>CAVTAC010000008.1:0-583717 GCA_963732645.1 uncultured Actinomycetes bacterium | reverse complement strand
TCGTGCGGGGCAGCACCAAGCTCGTGCGACGCACGGTGGTGCTCACCACCCTGGTCAAGGAGCTGGCCGCGGGCGTCGCCGAAGAGCTGCCCGGCCTCGAGGTCACGACCGAAGCCGATCTGCCGGGGGCAGTGAGTGCCGCCCTCGACGTGGACAAGCTGCCGGCGCGCCATCTCCAACATCGCGGCGAACGCCTGCGACTGATGGGCGGCCGGGGGCGCCGCCTCGCCCTGCGGGCGCAGATCGAGCCCCGGAGCCTCGAATCGGAGCAGGGGCCGTGGCTCGCGCTCCTGATCGCGGACGAAGGGCCGGGGCGGCGGCGGCCTACCGCGACAAGCTCTTCCAGCCCTTCGCGACCTTCGGCAAGAAGAAGGGCACGGGCCTCGGGCTCGCGGTCTCGCCCTGCTTCGGGAAGACCACGGGGGGACCCTCGGCTTCTCCCGAACCCGGAGCCTCCGGATCACGGTGCGCGGTTTCACATCGCCTTGCCCCTCGCAACCCGACCCCGGCCGGAGCGCCGGTATAGAATCGGACATGGCCAAGCGATGGGCGGCCGCACTCGCCGCGGTCCTAGCGACGAGCGCCTGCCACACCCCCGAGCCGCAGAAGGAGCTCTGATCCGGGACCTCGAGACCTACTACGCGATCGAGCGGAAGGCCGGAGACACGCTCTACATCTCGCCCGTTGCCCGCTTCACCCTGCGCAACAAGAGCCAGGCCCCCACGCGTCCCATCCAGGCCTCGGCGAACTTCCGGCGAGTGGGGGAGGAAGGGCAGACCTGGGCGGGGCCTGGGCCCAGGTCCGGCACGCGGACAAGCCCCTGGCTCCGGGGGCCGAGGCGCTCGTGGTGCTTCAGGCCGAGGGGCACTACACCACGACGGGCAAGGCCGAAGACATCTTCGCCCACGAGCTCTACAAGGACGTGACCACCGAGGTCTTCCTGCGGGGGCCCCTCGGGTTGGGTGAAGATGACGACGGCGCCGGTCGACCGTCGCATTGGTCCGAAGAGCGTCCAAGAGGTGAAGTGAGCCGGCTCGCATGGAGCCGCGGCGCCTGAGCTTCATCCACCTTCCCGGGTCGCGCCGCGGCCAGATCGACGACGTGAGCCTGCCTGCCCGCATCGGCTCGCGGCCCGATCTCGCGGTGGTGGTGCCCGAAGGCGCCGAGTCCCATGCTCTCGTGTTCGAGCGTGCGGGCGAGGTGGTGGTGAAGGACGAGGACTCCGGCCTCGGGATCTCGGTCGACGGCGAGGCGGTGGAAGAGGCCGTGCTGCGCGACGGTGACGTGCTCCAGCTCGGCCCGGACGGCCCCAAGCTCCGGTACCGAGCCTTGGATGCGCTCCGGCCGCCCCTCGTCCAGTCCATGCTCTGGGCTCGGCCCGAAGGCCCGCTGCGGGCCCGGGACACCGCGAGGTTTCTCTGGACCCTGATCAAGGAGACGAACCTTCGCACCAGCCTCGCCTTCCGCATCACGGTTGCGGTGATGGTGGCGGCGGGGCTGGGGGTGGGCGTCTTCGCTTCCTGGCATCCCATAAGCTGCAGCTCGAGCTCCGGCGGCTCAAGGAATCGGTGCAAGCGTCGGAGAACCAGCAGCGTCGCTTTCGCGTGCGCATCGACGAGGAACGCCGACACGTCGAAGAGGAGCGGCGAGCGCGCCGCGACGAGACCCGTGAGTTTGAGCGGCGCGAGCAGGAGCTGAACCGCCGCCTGGCCGAGGCCCAGGCCGGGGAGGTGGAGGCCGTGCGCGGCGACCTTCGGGCCACGCGCGAGCGGCTGTCCAGCCTGGAGACGGAGAAGGCCGCGGCCGAGCGGATCATCCGCGACTACGGCCCCGGGGTCTGCCTGATCCAGGGCTCGTTCGTGTTCGTGGACGAAGAGGGCCGCTCGCTCCGCTACGTGCTGGACGACGGCGGCCAGCCCCGGCGGGACCCGGGAGGCCAGTACACCCTGGATGCGCTGGGGACGGGTGAGGTGCACTCCCTCGAGTACGTGGGGACGGGCTTCCTCGTGGATCGACGCGGCTTGCTCCTGACCAACCGGCACGTGGCCGAGCCGTGGTGGA
This sequence comes from uncultured Actinomycetes bacterium, assembly GCA_963732645.1. Lineage (GTDB taxonomy): Bacteria > Actinomycetota > Thermoleophilia > Gaiellales > F1-60-MAGs149 > VFJZ01. Next base: position 581,656 of record CAVTAC010000008.1, on the reverse strand, counting down.
AGGATGGGTCGGCGCAAGCGGCGCTGGTCAAGGGGGCTAAGCCTCGCGTGGTCTCCTTCCGCGCCTTCTTCCCGCGCGAGCCCCTGGGCTTCGACCTCACGGTGGAGCGCGTATCGGAGTCGGTGGACCTGGCCCTGGTCCGCGTCAACCTCAAGGGTAAGAAGATACCCGTCCTTCCCCTCGACCGCTCCGGGCTCGCGGCGGTGGCCGGCAGCCCCGTGGTGGTGCTCGGCTATCCGGCCGGCCTCGAGGCCATCCTGGCGAAGGCCGAGGCCACGGCCGTGAACGACATCGTGGATGCGAGCGGCATGAACCCCTTGCGCATCGCGGACGGGCTGGCCGCGCAGCGCCTCATCCGCCCCTCTGCAACCCAGGGCCACATCGGGGACGTCACGAAGACCGACATCGTGTTCGACGCCCAGACCACCCACGGAGGCAGCGGCGGACCCGTCCTCAACCGGAGCGGCCAGGTGGTCGCGGTCGAGTACGCGGTGCTCACGAGCTTCGGGGGAAGCTCGTTCGGGGTGCCCGTGCGCTACGCGCTCGAGCTCCTGTCGCAGAAAGGCAAGAGCGGGGGTTAGAAGATGTCACGGGATCTGCGCCTGGCCCTCGTTTTTCGCGGTGGCGGCCGCGGTGTTTCGCCTGCCCTTCCTGGCCTTTCCGACCGAGGAGTATTTCGACGAGGTCTACCACGCCAAGAGCGCCCGCCAGTACCTCGCGGGAGAGAACCCCGTCGAGTGGGTCCACCCGCCCACCGCCAAGCTGCTGATCGCCATCGGGGTCGCGGTCTTCGGGTACGAGCCCTGGGCCTGGCGGCTTCCCGCCGCCCTCGCCGGCATCGCCCTCGCCCCCGTCTTCTTCTTCTTCGCGAGGCGCGTCTTGCGCACGGAGCGCGCCGCGCTCCTCGCCACGGTCCTGCTGCTCGCGGACGGGGTGTATCTGGTGCAAAGCCGGACCGCGATGACCAACATCTTCGCGGTGCTGTTTCAGCTCGCGGCGGCCTTTCGCTGGTGCAGGTCGGTGCTCGAGGACCGCGCTTCCGGTCCCGCGACATGGCTGCTCTTCGGGACCTTTCTCGGCCTCGCCCTCTCCACGCGGTGGACGAGCCTCTGGGCCGCGGGCTTCCTCGGTCTCGTGTTCCTCGTGGTGCGCGGGCGGCGGCTCCTGCGGCCGCGGGAGCTCGCGCTCCTGCTCGTGGCCTTCGTGGTCTTGCCCGTCTCGCTCTACGTTCTGAGCTACGGCCCGCTCCTCGCGCAATGGCACGGCCGGGGCGAGTTTCAAGAGGCGAGCGGGGCGGTGGAGCGCCTCTGGCGCGAGCAGAAGAACGTCTGGAACTACCACGCGAACCTGAACGCCACCCACCCTTACTTCAGCAAGTGGTGGACCTGGCCCTGGCTCTACCGGCCCACCTGGTACTTCTTCGAGAACAAGAACGAGATCGTGCGCGGGATCATCGCGGTGGGCAACCCGGCATCTGGTGGGCTCTCGGTTCCGGCCGCGGTGTGGGCGCTCGTCACCGGGGCCGGGCGCGCGATCCGCGGCGACTCTTCGCGGGGGCCGGGTTTTGCCTCCTCTACCTGCCCTGGGGGCTCTCGCCGCGCACCCTCAACTACGGGCACTACCTCTTCGAGGCCATTCCCTACGCCTGCCTGAGCCTCGCCATGCTCCTCGACCGTTCCTGGACGAGGCCACGGGCCCTGGCGCCCCTCGCGCGAAGCTATCTCGCGGCGGTGATCGTGATCTTCCTGGTCTTCGTCCCCTCCTGACCGCGCTGCCCATCCCTGCGTCGTGGTTCTTCGCGCGCCTCCTGGGAGTGGGAGTCTGGACCTGGTTTCCGAGCTGGATCTGAGGGGTCCGCGCAAGACCCGGATGCTATACTCGCGCATCGATGGCGCTCATCAGCGACGAGGTCGCGGCCGAGCTGAAGGCGGAGTTCCAGAACCTCCAGAATCCGGTGCGCCTGCTGGTGTTCTCCCAGGCCCTCGCCGACCCCGAGTCGGAGCAGGTGCGACGGCTCGTGGAGGAGCTCGCCGCACTCGACCCGAGCGCCTCCGCGCCGAGTCCTACAACTTCGTGCTGGACGAAGCCAAGGTGCGCGGAGCTCGGCATCGCGCGCATCCCGGCGATCGCGGTGATGGGCGAGAGCAAGGACTACGGCCTGCGCCTCTACGGGCTGCCCCAGGGCTACGAGTTCGGCTCGCTGATCGACGCCATCCTGGACGTGTCGAGCGGCGAGAGCGGCCTCGCGCGACGAGACGAAGGCGGCCCTGGCCGCGCTGGAGAAGCCCGTCCACATCCAGGTCTTCTCCACTCCCACCTGACCCCACTGCCCCCGGGCGGTCCGCCTGGCCTTCAAGTTCGCGATCGAATGCGACAAGGTCACGGCGGACGGCGTCGAGGTCACGGGCTATCCCGACCTGGCCCGCAAGTACCAGGTGTCGTCGGTCCCCCAGACCGTGGTGGGGGAAAGCCTGCGATTTCGTGGGGGCGGGACCGGAGGCCATGCTCCTGAAGCACGTGCAGGAGGCGGCGGGGACGAGCGGCCTCGTGGTCTAACCCCGGGGGGCCGTCGCCAAAGGACCGCCCCTGGTCCATGATTCCCGGGCGGCTGCGCGAAGCACCAACCGCGAGGTCTACATCGACACCTTCCGGGGCCTCATGGCCCTGGTCATGGTGCAGGGCCATCTCTGCGACACCCTGCTCCAGCCCGCCATTCGCGCGCCGGCCCTCTACCAGTTCCAGACCATCTTCCATGGCTCGACGGCGCCCGGCTTTCTCTTCGCCTCGGGCTTCGTGGCGGGCCTGCCCCGGCCCCTCTTTCCGCGCGCGCGGCCTTCCGGCGGGCGCGACGGCTCTGCTTCGTCCTCGCGGTCGGCTACGTGCTCCATCTTCCCTACTTCTCGCTGTGGAAGACCCTGGCGGCAACCCCCGCGGAGAAGGCCGCGCTCTTTGCCTGCGATGCGCTCCAGGTCATCGCGGTGACCCAGCTCGCGGTGATCGCCCTGCAGCGCCTGGCGGGAGCGCGATGGACGGTGTGGGCAGGCGCCCTCGGCCTCGCGGTCATCGTCGCCGGGCCCTGGGTCTGGGCGGCGCACCTTTCTTCCCATGTGCCGCCGTTTCTCGCGGCCTACCTCGACAACCGCGCGGGCTCGATCTTCCCGCTCTTCCCCTATGCCACTTTTGTGCTCGCCGGAACCGTGGCGGGAGCGGGCCTCGGCCGCCAAGAGCCCCGGCCACGGCACCGCCGGGCCCTCGCGTGGGGAGCGGGCCTGCTCGTGGCCGGTGCCGTCATCGCACCTCTCCTCGAAGGGCGCGTCGACTACTGGAGCATCTCCCCCGCCTACGTGCTCGTGCGCCTCGGGGGCCTGCTCCTGCTCCTGCGTGCGGTGGAGGCCCTGGTCTCGCACGGCCTGCCGGGCACCGAGGCGCTCGCCCTCCTCGGCCGAGAGACCCTGCTCGTCTTCGTCTTCCACTTGTACTTGCTCTTCGGCGGGATCGCGGGCACGGCGCCCCTCGCCGGCTACGTCTCTCGCATAGCACTCGGCGAGGCCTTCGTGGCCCTCGCCCTCATGGCGGTCGTGCTCCTGGGCGCGGCCTGGCTCTGGCGCTCCGTGAAGCAACGGGCTCCTCACGAAGCGTCGCTCGCCCTCGTATTCCTGGGCGTCGCGTTCCTCTACGAGTTCGTGACCCGTCCCTGGTAGGGCGGATCCCTTCTCTAGCTGAAGAGCTTCTTGAGGCTGGTGAGGGCTGAGTCCTTGGGGGAGAGGGTCTCGAGCTCCTGGCGGGCCGCCTTGTGTCGGGGGTTGAGCCGCACCGCCGTCCCCATCTCGGCCACGGCCCGCTGCCGCTGCTTCATGGCCTTGTAGTAGAGGCCAAACTGGTAGTGGATGTCGGCATTGTCGGGATCGAGGCGCAGCGCCTCCATGAACTGGCGCTCCGCATGCTTCGAGGTGCGGGGATAGCAGGCCATGGCGATGGCGAGGCGCGCGCGGAAGGCCCCGACCTTGGGCGCCAGCTCGACCAGGCGCTCGTACACCCTGACCGCGTTGGCGTAGTCCGAGACGGTCATGCGCACCTCGGCTTCCATCATGAGGTGCTCGATCTGCGCGCGTCCTTCGAAATTGCTCACCCCCACCCCCGTACCTCCCTCTTCGAGGGTGCGCCGCCGGGCGGGGGCGGCCTCGGCGGGAGCGTCGGACGGCGGCGACGACAGGGGCTCTTCCCGACTTCTGGGACTTTCGGAGAGCTCGGGAGACGCGGCCGGCGCGGCCGGCTCTCTCGCCTCGGTGAGCTCTTCGAGCGGGAGCTCGGCGACGGGCGCTTCCGCCTGGGGCGGGGGGGGCGGCGGGGGAACCGGACGCGTCTCGGGCGGCGGGGCCTGGCGCGCGAGGCGGAGCATCGCGGAGGCGCGGCCCAGGATGACCTCGATGTCGGTCTTGATCTGCTCCTCGTCGCCCACCGCGTCGCGGAGCGCGTGGTAGCGCTCCATCTTGTCCTCGAGCGCGCGGATGAGCTCCTCGCGGGGGGCGGTGCGGGTGACTTTGAGCCAGGCCTCGCGGTCGAGGCGCGCGGACCTATCCAGCTCGTCCTGGACCTCGCGGCGGATCGCGGTGACTCCCGAGGGGTCAGGCTGTCGTTGCAGCACCGAAAGGAGGAAGGTGCCGGTCTCGAGCTGCACCACGGGCTGCGGGACCCACGCCGGCGTCCGCGGGAACGAGCACGCCCGAAGCGCTCAGCGCGTAGACCGCCCGCAACCGCGAGAACGCGAGGCCGCCGTGGCCCAGGCCAGGCGGCGCAGGGTGACCTTGCGGCGCGCGAGCTCGAGGATCTCGACTTCCTCGGGGGTACACTCCTCGAGGGAGAAGCGGAAGGGAGATCCCGTGGCCAGCACCACCGCGCGGTCGAGCTCGCCCAGCCCGGCCAGGATGAGGTCGCGGCTCGCCATGAGACGAATCCCCTCGAAGAGGATCCGGGGCACGGACAGGCTCACCATGTAGTCGAGGGGGATGACGCAGGGCCGCTCCTCGAAGGCGGCCGCCTTCTTGCGCTTCGAAGAGAGACAAGACGATGCGCCGCACCTGACGAGCCACGGAGGTGCCGAGCTCGTTCTTGTCCATCACCCCGGCCGCGATCAGCGCCTCGCCAAACCGTCGCTTCCGGTCGCCCTTCATGAGTGCGGAGACCCGGGTGAACTCCTCGTCGGTGATACGGCCGAGCGCCAGGAGGGCCTCGCCCAGGCGGTCCTTCTTCAGGTTGCTCGCGGCGAACACCAGGCGCCCGTGATCGAAGGACGCGATCTTCACGAGCTTGCCGGTACGGATCTGGAGGTCGCCGCTGCGCCTCTCCACGGCAAGCCGGCGGAGGGTTTCGGCTATGGGCGTGGTCGAGAGGTCCGTGAGCATCGTCAGGGGTGTTGTTATCATGCCCCCCGTCCGGTCACAACCGCGCGTGTGGCCGGCCTCACCTCCAAGGGCGCCCCCGCGGAGCGAAAGCTAGAATCCACACGGAGGTCACCATGGTGCGAGCCGTCGTCGTGGGCAGCGGGGCCGAGATCGCGCCGAACCGGGTCACCAACGCGATGATGGCTCGGATCATGGACACGAGCGACGAGTGGATCCGCGAGCGAAGCGGGGTGGAGACGCGGTACTTCGCGAGCCCCGATCAGGCCACCTCCGACTTCGGGGTCGCGGCTTCGAGGCGAGCCCTCGAAGCCGCCGGGATGGACCCTGCGGAGATCGACCTCGTGGTCTTCGCCACCATGACCCCGGATCACTACTTCCCGGGCTGCGGAACCCTGCTCCAGCACAAGCTCGGCTTGCGCGACGTCGCCTGCTTCGACATCCGCCAACAGTGCTCGGGCTTCCTCTACGGGCTCGAGCTCGCGGATGCGCAGATCCGCGCGGGTCTGGCCCAGACCGTCCTCCTGGTGGGAGCCGAGGTTCACGTGGGCTTCATGCCCTGGACCACCGCCAACTGGGACTACATGATCGGAAGGTCGGAGATCGCACCGACCCCCGAGGAATACGCCTGGAACTCGAAGTTCCGGCACCTCGTGGTGCTCTTCGGCGACGCGGGCGCGGCCGTGATCTTGAGGGCATCGGAGGGCGAGCGCGGAGCCCAGGACCACATCCTCCACGGGGCGGGGGCCGACTACGAAAAGCTCTACGTGCCGGGCACCGGCTTCAAGCACCGGCCCTACACCGACCCCGAGCAGTTCCGACGCGGCGACCACATCCCGGTCATGGACGGCCGCTTCGTGTTCAAGATGGCGACCACGAAGATGATCGAGGTCGCGACCGAGATCCTGACCCGCAACCGGGTGGGGGTGGGCGATCTCAAGATGGTGCTCATGCACCAGGCCAACCTGCGCATCAACGAGTATTGCGCGAAGGCCCTGGGCATCCCGGATGACAAGATCGTGCACAACATCCAGCGGTACGGCAACACCACCGCCGCCACCATTCCCCTGCTCGGGACGAGTGCGTGCGCGACGGCCGCATCGTCCCCGGGGATCTGGTGCTGATGGTCGCCTTCGGGGCGGGGATGACCTGGGGCGCGAGCCTGGTCCGCGCCTAGGCTCCGCTCCTTGCGGTGCTCGAGGACCTGACTGGTGGAGTGGATTGCAGAGGAGTGGCGATGCTCTCCGCCCTCCTGCATAGCCGGCGGCCGGTGGCCGTCGGCATCGAGATCATGCGGGCGTTCGACGGTTGCGGCGGCTCGTGGTCAGCCACTCCGACCTTGCCGCCCGCCTCGACGCGCTGGAGGGCAGATACGACGCCCATTTTCGAGGTGTATTCGAGGCCATCCGGCGGCTGATGGAGCCGGCAGACGTGCCACCCAAGCGCCGTAACGGCTTTCGTGCTCAGAACGCGAAGGGGCCACTAGCGTCCTGAGGGCCACATCGCGGGGCCGCCCGAGGCCGAGCTCACGAGGATGGCTGGCAGCGGGGGCACCACCAGGTGGACCGCACGTCCTTGCCCTGGGCTCGGCGCTCGATTGTCGTGCCACAGCGACGACAAGGACGTCCACCTCGCCCGTAGACCCACAAGGGATCCCGGATGAGTCCCGCGGTGGTGCGACGCTCCGAGGCGTCGAGGTTGCGCTTCATCAGGACTCCGGCGGTCGCGACGATGCGGTCGAGAAGCGCGTCGTCGAGGTCGGCGACACGCCGAAACGGGTTCGTGCCGCAGAGGAACAAGACCTCCGACTTGTAGACGTTGCCGATTCCGGCCAGCGCCGTCTGGTCGAGAAGGGCATCGCCGATCTCGGCGTCGTTTCGCTCGCGGAGGCCCAATCGGGCACGCGCCGGATCGAAGTCGCGAGAGAGAAGGTCGGGGCCCAACTCCTGAAGCGGTCCGTGGGCGCGAAGCTCGGCGGCGGTGAGCAGCTCCACGACCGGCGCGGCGAAGCACACGGCGACGTAGGCGTCGGTCCGCACCACGGCCCGGGCGAGGTGGACGGGACCGCGCCAGCGGCTCTTTGGCCGGTAGACGTGCCAGCTCCCGGTCATGCGCATGTGGGTGTGGAGAACGGCGCCGCCGCTGAACGTTACGAGCAGGTGCTTGCCCCGCGGCGCCACCTCTTCGATGGTTCGGCCCACGAGGCGGAGCGCCCGGCCCCGAGCCGCAACCTCCGGCAACGACGACTCGAAGGCAGTGACCATGCGTCCGGCCAGGGCGGCCTCCAGGGTGCGGGCGGTGCGCCAGATCGTGTCACCTTCCGGCATGCCCAGCCCTTCGCGGTTCCCCGAGCCGCTCCGCAGGCCGCCGGGCAGAGCGTAGAATCGGCGAGGAATGCTTCACGGAAAGAAGGTCGTGGTGGTCTTGCCGGCCTACCGGGCGGCGCGCACCCTGGAGCGGACGTATCGCGACATCCCCAAGGACGTGGTGGACGACGTCCTTCTCGTCGACGACGCCAGCGACGACGACACCGCCGCCGTGGCCGTGCGCCTCGGGATCAAGACCTTCCGCGCATCCGCAGAACCGCGGCTACGGCGGCGAACCAGAAGACCTGCTACGCCGAGGCGCTCGCGTACGGCGCCGACATCGTCGTCATGCTGCACCCGGACTACCAGTACACGCCGCGGCTCATCACCGCGATGGCGGCGATGATCGCGTCGGGACTCTACGACGTCGTGCTCGGCTCGCGCATCCTCGGCGACAGCGCGCGCGCGGGCGGCATGCCGCTCTACAAGTACGTCGCGAACCGGGCCTTGACGCTGACCGAGAACCTGCTGCTCGGCACCAAGCTGTCCGAGTTCCACACCGGCTACCGCGCCTTCTCGCGCGACGTGCTCGAGCGCTGCCGCTGGCGCGCGAACTCGGACGACTTCGTCTTCGACAACGAGATGCTCGCCCAGGTCGCTGCGGCGCCGGGTTCTCGATCGGCGAGATCTCCTGCCCGACGCAGTACTTCCCCGAAGCGAGCTCGATCAACTTCTGGCGATCCGTGCGCTACGGGCTCGGGGTGGTGAAGACGAGCACGGCCTTTCGCTTCTGGAAATGGGGACTCGCCGATCCTCCGATTTACTCGAGTTCGGACGCGCTGCGCCTCACCGGCGATGTTTCCCGGCCGCAGGAAGCGGCCGTGGTCAGCGGTCCGGCGAGCCGGGGACGCATCGGCCGGGAGCCCCCCGAAGCGATAGCCGGGACCGGACCGCACGAAACCGGCGGCGGTCAGGAAAGGCGCCAGGGGGCCGAGGGCGAGGGGAACGCCATCGGCCGTGCTCCAGCCGAGCGCCGAACGGCCGGTGCGCGCGGCCCAGGTGGCGAGGGCGCGGCACAGACCGCGGGCGGTGCGGGCCCGCATCGGCTCGTCTGCGGGCAGGAACGTGTGCAGATCGCGCTCGCCCCGGCCCAGGTAGGCGGCGAGCCGACCATCGACCACCACCACGTGGGTCGACGCCGCAGCATGGCCTTGCGGTGTCGCCCTTGGGCCAGGGCAGGGCCGCGCCGTAGGGGTTGGCGGGATCGGTCGACGCCAGCACCACGCCGTCAGCTCGTCTTCGGCCGACGCCTCCTCGCGCAAGGCCCGCAAGCGATCGAGCGCGCCCGGATGGGCGAACTGGGAGCCGCCGAGACCGGTCACGAAGTAGCCGCGGCGCACGCGGCCCGACTCTTCGAGCGCGCGGAGCACCGGAAGACAGCGCTGAAGCCGCCCTCCGGCTCTTCCGCGGCGACGGCATCGCGGGTGAGCACGCCGTGACGCGCCACGAGCTGCTCGGCGCGGGCGGCCGCGCGCAGGGTCGGCGACGAGGCCTTGTCGCCGCGGGGTGGGACGAGGAGGCTAAAGCGTCCAGCCACGCTTGGCGGCGCATGGCGGCGTGAGCGGAAGAGGCGCTGCGCCGGCGGAGGCGGTCCGCCGAACGCGAGGGGCGTGAGCCCAGGAACGCACGTAACGCGCCGGGGGTGTCGTTTATGACTTCGCCTGCGAACACGAGGTCCCAGAGGGCGTCCTGAACCGGCCGGGCGAGTCCTTCGCCCAGGCCCCGAAGCTCGGCGAAGAACGAGGCGCCGTGGCGCGCGAGATACTCACGCAGGCGGCCCTGAAGCTCGCCGGCCGGCGGGCTGAGGGGTGGCGCGTGCAGAAGCCACAAGTCGTCGCTCAGGTAGAGGGCGATCCGCCCGTCATGCTCTCCGAGCGGGGACACGCCCACCCAGAGCACTTCCCCGGCGGCACAAAGCATGTCGAGGTGCTCGGGCCGGTAGTCGGGCAGACGCGCGGGCAGGATGTCCCGCTCCAGTGCCGAGGCCGGAAACGTCGCCCCCTGGAGCTGCTCGATCACGTCGAGGAGGCCATCGGGGCCTCGGCGCGGGGGAGCACTGGCCGCGATGCCGTGCCAGTCGAAGAGCAAGCGCGCGAGCGCCGCGTGCTCGGCGGGTTCGGCCTCGCGGCGCAGGCGCGCGAGCGAGCGCCGGCGCAAGGTCGCGAGCACTTCGGAGCCGCACCATTCCCGGCCGGTGCCGCCGGGCCGGAACTCCCCCTCCACGATCCGCCCCGACTCGGCAAGAGCCCGCAAGGTCTGAAGGGCCACGGCCTCGCCGATGCCGAAGCGGTGGGCGGGATCGGCGGCGCGAAAGGGACCGTGGGTGCGCCCGTAGCGCAGGAGCAACCCCGCGCGGATGAGTCAATCACATCCCGGAGTGCCGGAGCGGCACCTTGCGCAGTCCCATCACCCACTAGCCGGCGATCGCGCCGACGCGCAGGGAGTCGACGTCGAGCGGCTCCAGCGCCGGCAGATGGGTGTCGTCGTAGACGATGTCGCGCGAGCGGACGCTCGGGCTGGTCGCCTTGTTCGACATCGCGTTGTAGGTGAGCGTGATCATGCGCCGCGGCCAGGGCGAGAGGTTCGCGGTCGAGCCGTGCAGGGCGTTCGGGTTCATGAAGATCACCGAGCCCGCCGGGCCGGTCGGCGCCACGACGCCGCCGCGACGCACCTCGGACTCGATCGCGTCCGGCTCGGCGTAGCGCAGCGTGTACGACGTGCCCGCCGTCGACTCCTCGGTCTTGCCGGCCTCGAGATGATGCGACCCGGGCACGATCATCAGCGGCCCGTTCAGGTTCGTCACCTCGTCGAGGAAGATCAGCGCGTTCACCATGCGCGACTCGGCGATGTGATCGTCGTAGCGGTAGGTCGGGTAGTCCTGGTGCCAGAACCAGACGTCGCCGTTGAACGCCGCCTTGCAGTTGATCGCGAGCTGGTAGGCGTACACCTGCTCGCCGAGCAGCTCCTCGACGGCGTTCAGCAGGCGCGGGTGGCGGATCACGCGGCCGTAGAGCTCGCTGTACAGGTGCGGGTTGAAGACGCTGCGCGGCGTGCGGCCGTCCTTCTCGAAGATCACGCCCGGGTGCGGCGGATCGGCGGTCAGGATCCGGTCGAGCTCGTCGGTCATCACGCCGACGTCGTCCGGCGTGAGCAGCTCGGGCCGGTAGATGTATCCCTGGTCGTCGTACTCCGCAGCCGGCGTCGTCGTCATCGCGCGCTCCTTGTTGATGGTGCCTGGCTGCTCCATCATGTCGACCCCGACCGGAATCAGAAACGTCACATACGCATGGCACCGATCACCAACCACGATCAGATCCTCGGTGTCGAGATCCGGCATCTGGTCGCCCTCGAGGCGATCGCCCGCACGCAGTCGTTCTCGCAGGCGGCAGCCAGCCTCGGGTACGCCCAGAGCGCCATCTCGCAGCAGATCGCGACGCTCGAGAAGGCGGTCGGCCAGCGGCTCATCGAACGGCCCGGCGGGCGGCGTCCCGTCTCGCTCACGCCGGCCGGCGAGATCGTGCTGCGCCACGCCGAGCACATCGCCGCGCGCGTCGCCGCCATGAGCGCCGATCTCCAGGCCTTCGCGGGCGGCGAGGTCGGGACGCTGCGGATCGGCGTCTTCCAGTCGGTGAGCGCGAAGCTGCTGCCCGCGACCCTCGCCGCGTTCCGCACGACGTGGCCGCGGATCGAGATCGAGCTGCGCAACACCTACGACACCGACGAGCTGGCAGCCCTCGTCGGCAGCGGCGAGATCGACGTCGCCTTCGCCGACCTGACCACGGTCTCAGATCCGCTGGTGGGCCGAAAGCTGCTCGACGATCCCTACGTCGTGCTGGCTCCCGCGGGTAGCCCCATCGCCGCCGAGTCGTGCGTCGACTGGACGGCGCTCGAGGGCGCCGACCTGATCGCGCAGTCCGAGACCGACAGCTGCGCGATCCACGTCGAGCAGGCGCTCGCCGCGGCGGGCGTGCACACGCGCGTCGTGTTCCGCAGCGACGAGAACATCGCCGTCCAGCGGCTCGTCGCGGCCGGGTCGGGCTACGCCGTCATGCCGCTGCTCGCGGTCGAGCTCGACGCGCCGGGCCTCGACGCCGCGATCGTGCCGCTGTGCGAGACATCGCGCCTCGCGCGGCACATCGGCGTCGTCTGGCACCGCGACCGCTACCTGAGCCCGGTCGCGACGGCGTTCATCGAGGCGGCCGAGGCGGCCGTGACGGGCATCACCCTGCGGCACGGCGGGCTCGAGGAGCTGCGGCGGGTCGAGCCATGATGTACTAGCGCCGTGGACGCTGCAGAGCTCGAATGGATCGCGTGGACGAACCCGATCACCACTGCATTCGGCACGGAGGTTGCGGCCGCGAACCTGTCGGGCCGCACCGTGGCGTGTCACCAGCACATCCTGTCCGAGAGCATCTGCGTCGTCGGCCCGCTCCTGCAGGCCGGGGCCCGGGTTCGGATGGCGCCCTGCAACCCCGACAGCACCGACGACCGCACCGCTGCACACCTCGCCTCGCTGGGCGTCGAGATCCGCGCTCGCGCCGGCATGTCCGCCGCCGAGCACGCTGACGCACTGGCCTGGCTCGCGAGCGAACCAGCCGACGCACTGTGCGACATGGGCGGTGAGCTGATCGCCGCGACGGCAGCAGCGGGCCACCGACCCGCCGGTGCGCTCGAGGCCACCACGACCGGCCTGCACCGCCTCGCCGGCCTCGATATCCCCTTCCCGGTCCTGGACTGGAACGGGATCGCGCTCAAGGATCTCATTCACAACCGGCACCATGTCGGCGCCGAGACCTGGCCCGCGTTCACGGCGATCACGGGCCTGTCGCTGTACGGCCGCGAGATCGTCGTGGTCGGGTTCGGCCCCGTCGGTCAGGGCGTTGCGCTACGTGCCCGCGACCTGGGTGCCAACGTCACGGTGGTCGATCTCGATCCGGTTCGTCTGATCCAGGCGCAGCACCACGGCTGCCGCGTCGCCGACTTCGATCGCGCCGTCCGTCGAGCCAGCGTGGTCGTCACCGCGACCGGCTTCGACGGCGTCGTCGGAGCAGCGCAGATCGAGCGTCTCCCCGACGGCGCGATCCTCATGAACGTCGGCCACAGCCACCGTGAGATCGACGTCGACTGGCTGAATCGGCATCCTCACACCAACCTGCGACGCCACCTCGACCGGTATGACGTGAACGGCCGACGCGTGCATCTGCTCAACCGGGGCAGCCTCGTGAACCTGGCGGCCGGTCTGGGCACCGGAGCGCCGCAGCTGTTCGACCCCTTCGCGGCCATCATGCTGCTCGGTCTCGACGCGATCCTCCAGGGGCAGATCGCCGACCTGCCCGCGGGCGTGCAGCGGTACCCCGCACAGCTCGAAGCCAGAGTCGCTCGGGCCCTGGTCGACAGCGCCTCCAATTGATGTGACCCACCGGTCCAGCACGGCAGGTGTTCGAGCCACCCGTGCGACGGTGGGATGCCCGTGGCGCTCTGCTACGGTCACGCGCCGATGATCGACTTCACCCTCAGCGACGAGCAGTCGCTCATCGTCGAGACCGTCCGCGACTTCGTGCGCCGCGAGCTGATGCCGCACGACGACGAGATCGACAAGCTCGGCTACGTCCCGGACGACCTCGTCGCGGAGGTGCGCCGCAAGAGCATCGAGGCCGGCCTGTACTCGATGAACATGCCCGTCGAGCTCGGCGGCGGCGGCCTCGACTACGTGACGCGGTCGTTCTGCACCGAGGAGTTCGCCCGCGCGGGCGCCGGGCTCTCGTCGGTCGTCCACCAGCCGACGCAGATCCTGCTCGCCTGCGAGGGCGACCAGCGCGAGCAGTACCTGCTGCCGACCATCCGCGGCGAGCGCATGGAGTGCTTCGCGCTCACCGAGCCCGGTGCCGGCTCCGACGCGCGGGCGATCCAGACGCGCGCGAGGCGCGACGGCGACGACTGGATCCTGAACGGCACCAAGCAGTTCATCTCGCACGCCGACCATGCCGACTACATCATCGCGTTCGCCGTCACCGGCCAGGACGACACGCCGCGCGGACCCCGCAGCCGGATCACGTCGTTCCTCGTCGACAAGGACCTGCCGGGCGTCGACGTGCAGCCGGTCGAGGTCGTCTCGTGCCGCGGCTACAACCCGCACATCATCACGTTCTCCGACGTGCGCGTGCCCGACGCGAACATCCTCGGCCGCGAGGGACACGGGTTCGACTTCGCGAACGACTGGCTCTACTCCGGCCGCGTCATGCTCGGCGCGATGTGCCTCGGCCGCGCGAAGTACATCCTCGAGCTGTCCGCCGACTGGGCCGCCACCCGCAAGGCGTTCGGCCACGTGATCGGCGACTACCAGGGCATCTCGTTCAAGCTCGCCGACATGCAGATGCTGATCCGCGCCACCGAGGTGCTCGTGCTGCACGGCGCCTGGAAGCTCGACCAGGGGACGCTCACCGCCGAGGACGCGTCGATCGTGAACCTGCACGCGTCCGAGATGGTCGGCACGGTCGCCGACCACGGCGTCCAGATCTTCGGCGGCATGGGTCTGTCCAAGGAGTTCCCGATGGAGCGGCTGTGGCGCGACGCGCGGGCCGAGCGCATCTGGGAGGGCACCTCCGAGATCCACCGCCACGTCATCGGCCGGAGCCTCGTCCGGGCGCACACGCGAACACGCTAGCCGGTCCCGCGCGCTCGGCCGCAGGGTTTCATCTGCCCTGATTCAGCACAGATAGGGGCAGATGGCAGAGGCGCCGACTCCCAGCAAGATGTGCGTGTTCGCCCCGGCGCCCATCGTCACCGTGACGATCGAGCGCGCGCTGGCGGGCGAGGAGGAGCTGCACCTGCACGCCGGCGGCCAGGGCTTCTGGGTGGCGCGGATGATCGACGTGCTCGGTGGCGACGCCGTGCTCTGCTCGCCCATCGGCGGCGAGACCGGCGACGTGTTCGCGCACCTGCTGACCGGCCTGGGCATCCGCCTGCGAGCGGTCGCGGCGGCGGAGCCGATCGGCGCCTACGTGCACGACCGCCGGGAGGCCGAGCGGCGCGAGCTCTGGCGCGCAGGGCTGCGGCCGCTGTCGCGGCACGAGGTCGACGACCTCTACACGGCGACGCTGGCCGAGTCGCTGGAGTCGGGCATGTGCGTGCTGACGGGGACGCACCTCGAGGATGGCGTGCTGCCGGAGGGGACCTTCCAGCGGCTTGCCGCGGACCTGCGGGCGAACGGCGTCACGGTGATCGCCGACCTCAGCGGGAACGCCCTCTCCGACGCGCTCGAGGGCGGCATCGACCTCCTGAAGGTCAGTGACGAGGAGCTCACGCGCGACGGCTGGGCGTCCGGCGACGGCCTGAAGGCCGTCGTCACCGGGATGAAGAAGCTGCAGAAGGCCGGCGCGGCCGACGTCGTCGTCTCGCGCGGATCGGACGGCGTGATCGCGAGCCTCGACGGTGAGTGGCTGCAGGCCGTCGGGCCCGAGATGACGGCCGTCGAACCGCGCGGCGCCGGCGACTCCATGACGGCGGCCCTCGCCGTCGGGCGGGCCGCCGGGCGGACGGGCGGCGACCTGCTGCGGCTGGCCGTCGCGGCGGGAGCGGTCAACGTCACGCGCCACGGGCTCGGCAGCGGCGAGATGGACGCGATCCTGCACCTGGCGGAGAACGTGCGGGTCGAGGCGCTGGAGGTCGGCGCGCGGTGAGGGTGCTCGTCACGAACGACGACGGCATCGAGTCGCCGGGTCTGCACGCCCTCGCCATCGCGCTCGTGCGCGTCGGTCACGACGTGCTCGTCGTCGCGCCACGCGAGGACATGAGCGGCGTGGGTGCGGCGATCGGGCGCGTCCGCGCCGACCAGCACATCGACACGCTCCCGGCGACCATCCCCGACGCCGCCGACGTCCGCGCGTACTCCTTCGCCGGGCCACCCGGCCTGGCCGTGATGGCCGGCTGCCTCGAGGCCTTCGGCCCGGCGCCCGACATCGTCGTCTCCGGCATCAACGCGGGCCCGAACACCGGCCACGCGTGCCTGCACTCCGGCACCGTCGGTGCCGCGCTGACGGCAGCGACGTTCGGGGTCTCCGCCCTCGCCGTCAGCAGCGCCGTCAGCGATCCGATGCTCTGGGCGACGGCCTGCCAGGCGATGGAGGAGCCGCTGCGTCTCCTCGCCGATCTGCCCGACGGCACGGTGCTGAACCTCAACGTCCCGGCGGTGGCGGGCGGCCAGGTGCCCGACCTCCGCTGGGCCACGCTCGACCGGTTCGGGCGCGTGCGGCTGGCGCTCGCGGCGAGCTCCGACGAGTGGCTGCAGATGGAGTACCGCGACACCGCGGCCGAGCTCGATCCGGAGTGCGACACCGCGCTGCTGGAGCAGGGCTACGCGACCCTCACGGCGCTCCAGGGCCTCTCGGCGATTCCGCCCGAGCGGCTCACCGATCAGGGCGAGCCGCCCATCGGTCGGCCGCAGGGCGTGGTCACCGACGGGCCCGACTGACGTCAGACTCCTCGGGTGCAGCGCTCGAGGCTCGCCTGGCCCACCGCACTCGCGGGCATCTTCGCCTTCTCCTTCTCGGCCGCGCTGTACAAGCTGTCGGGCGCTCCTCCGGCCGTCGGATCGGCGCTGCGGTTCGCGTACGCCACGCCGGTGCTCGTCGTCCTCGCGGCCCGCGCCGGCGCCCTGCGACGCGGGCCGGACCTGGCGCCGGGCGTCGTGGCGGGGGTGCTGGTCGGGGTCGAGGTGGTGGTGTGGAACGAGGCGACGCTGCGCATCGGCGCCGGGCCGTCGACCGTCATCGTCAACACCGCCTCGCTGTGGCTGATGGCGTTCGCGGCGGTGTTCCTGCACCGCCGGGTGCCGCTGCGAGCGGTAGGCGGCGCGGTCATCGTCGTGATGGGGCTCGTGTTGCTGCGGGGCGTGGGCGCCGACCACCTCGACGTCGTCGGCGTGCTGCTCGGCGTGACGGCGGCTGCGCTGTACGGGGCCTACATCCTCGTCTTCGACACGGCCGTCACGCGGGCCGGCAACCGCATCACGCCCGTGCTCTGGTCGACGGCCGCGGCCGTGCCCGTCTCGCTCGTGTGCGCCGTCGTGCTGGGCGAGTCGTTCTCGCTCACGGCCGGCCAGCACGCGTGGCTGCTCCTGCTCGGCGTCGGCGTGCAGGCGTGCGGCTGGCTGCTGGTCGCCCGCACGCTGCAGTGGTTCAGCGCCGTCGCGGTGTCGATCCTGCTGCTCCTGCAGCCCGTGCTCGCGACGGTCTGGGGCCTCACGTTCCTGGACGAGGAACTGGCGGCCGTGCAGTTCGTGGGCATCGCGATCGTCCTCCTCGGCGTCGCGGTAGCGCGACCGCGCGCCGAGCGCGAGGACCCCGGCGTCGCGCCCTGATTCGGGCGCGAGAACTTCCGTGACCGATTCGGTGCCTGGCACGGATCGGCCACCGCGGCACCGTTCCGCGCGGGGTTTGGGGAGTTCGGTGCGGTCCCGGTGCGACACGCGCGACGAGTGGTCGCTCTCCTCACGGCTGCGATAATCGCGGCATGCACCTCGCCGAGCTGAACGTGGCCCGCCTGAAGGAGCCGATCGACTCGCCGGCGACGGCCGCATTCGTCGCAGCGCTCGAGCCGGTAAATGCCCTCGCCGACGCGGCACCGGGCTTCGTCTGGCGGCTGCAGACCGACGCCGGCGACGCGACCTCGATTCGCGCGTTCGACGACGACCTCGTGATTGTCAACCTGAGCGTCTGGGAGTCTCTCGAGAGCCTGCGCTCATTCGTGTTTCGCAGCGACCACCGCGAGGTGCTGCGTCGCCGGCGCGACTGGTTCGAGCCCTGGGACGGCCCGCATCTCGTCCTGTTCTGGGTCGAGGAGGGTAGTACACCCGACGCTTGCCGAGGCGCTCGATCGACTGGCGCAGCTGGGCGCCCGCGGACCGCAGCCCGACGCGTTCAGCCTCCGCCACCCGTTCGCTGCCGACGGGTCGCCGGCGATGCGCGTCGAAGGCAGCGCCGACGCCGCAGCGACGCCTCAGTCGCTCTCCTGACGGCTCACGGCACCGGCCCCGCGAGGTGCGCAGCGGCCTCGCGGACCGCGCCGAGGATCGCCTGCACCGACGGCCGGCGCAGGTCGGCCGTCCGCGTCGCGATGTAGATCGTCCGGTGCACCGAGGTGCCGGCGATCGCGCGCACCGCGAGGCGCGGGTCGGCCACCGGGACGACGAGCTGCGGCAGCAGCGTCACCGCCTGGCCGTGGGCGACGACCGCGAGGCCGGTGACGCTGTCGTTGGTGCGGTGCGGGATGTCGGGGTCGAACCCGCCGAACTCGCGGCACGTGCGCTGCGTCATCTCCTCCCAGCCGGTGCCCGGGTGCCCGCACGTCCAGCTGTCGCCGGCCAGCTCGGCCAGCGGCACCGCGTGCGCGTGGCGGCGAGCCGCCGGGTGGCCGGCTGCGAGCACGACGTAGACCGGATCGCGGTGCAGGTCCTCGCGGCTGACGCCGAGCGGCCGTGGATGCGGCTGGTGCAGCCACTCGTCGGCCAGCACCACGTCGACGTCGCCGAGCGACAGCGCGGGCAGCGACTGCTCCGGCTCCGCCTCCACCAGCTCGCAGCGCAGACCGGGCGCCACGATCTGGAGCGCCTGCATGACCGGCACCACCACGCGGACGGCGGCCGACTGGAACGACGCGATCCGCACCCGCCCGGCCAGGCTGCCGGCGGCCGCGGCCAGCTCGGCCTCGGCCAGCTCCGACCGCGCCAGCAGCACCTCGGCGTGCCCGACGAGCACGACCGCGGCGTCGGTCAGCCGCACGCCGCGGCCGGCGCGCTCGAGCAGCTGCAGGCCGGTCTCGCGCTCCAGCACCGCCAGCTGCTGCGACACGGCGGAAGGCGTGAACTGCAGCGCGTCGGCCACCGCGGCGATGGTGCCGCGGGCGTGCAGCTCGCGCAGCAGGCGCAGTCGCCGGAGATCGAGCATCGATAAGAGATGCTAATCGATACACGTCACGAATCAAGATCGCTTCTGCATCATCGGCACGGCACTATCAGGCCATGCCCCGCTCCGGCACCCTCCTCTGCCTCGGCTCCGCCGCCGCCTTCGGCGCGATGGGCATCTTCGGCAAGCTCGCCTACGAGGAGGGCGCGACGGTTGGCACGCTGCTCGCCGCGCGCTTCGCGATCGCGGCCGCGGTGCTGTGGGTCGTCATCGCTCGCCACCGGCCGCCTGGCGCAGGTCCGCGCGCTGTCGCGCCGCGACGCGGGCATCGCGCTGGCGCTCGGCGGCCTCGGGTACGGCGCCCAGGCCGGCGCGTACTTCGTCGCGCTGGGCCGCCTCGACGCGTCGCTGCTCGCGCTGCTGGTCTACACGTTCCCGACGCTGGTGACCGTGACGGCCATCGCGCTCGGCCGCGACCGGCTCAGCCCCCGGATCGCCGTCGCGCTGGTGCTGGCGTCGACCGGCCTCGTGCTGATGCTGGCCACCGCCCGCGAGGGCGCGCTCGACCCGCTCGGCACCGTCCTCGGGCTGTCGGCGGCGGTCATGTACACCGTCTACATCCTCGCGTCGGAGGGCATCACCGCGCGCGTCGGGCCGCTCGCCCTGACGACGCTCGTGTGCACCGGCGCCGCCGTCAGCCTCACCGTCGGCGGCATCCTCGTCGACGACCTCCACCCCGCCGCCGTCTCCGCGACCGGCGCCGGCTGGCTGACCGGCATCGCCGTCATCTCCACCGTCGGAGCCGTCGCGCTCTTCTTCGCGGGCCTGCACCGGGCCGGCCCGAGCACGGCCGCGATCCTGTCGACCCTGGAGCCGGTCGTCACCGTGGTCCTCGCGTTCCTGGTGTTCGGCGAGTCGCTCGGCACCATTCCCCTGGCCGGCGGCGTGCTCGTGCTGCTCGCCGTGCTCGTCGTCCGCGCACCCCGCGAACGGCCGCTCCCCACCCCGCACCTCGCACCGCCGGCGCGCCTCCAACCGGCCGCACCACAGGAGAGAACGCCATGACGATCGAGAGCCTGAACGGCAGGGTGGCGCTCGTCGCCGGCGCCACCCGCGGCGCCGGCCGCGGCACGGCGATCGCGCTCGGCGAGGCCGGCGCCACCGTGTACTGCACCGGGCGCAGCACCCGGGAGCAGCGCTCCGAGTACGACCGGCCCGAGACGATCGAGGAGACCGCCGAGCTCGTCACGGCCGCCGGCGGCACGGGCATCGCGGTCGCGGTCGACCACCTGGAACCGACGCAGGTCGAGGCGCTGGTGCGGCGCATCGACGGCGAGCAGGGCCGGCTCGACATCCTCGTCAACGACATCTGGGGCGGCGAGCTGCTGGCGCAGTGGAACACGCCGATCTGGGAGCACGACCTCGACCGCGGGCTGCGGATGCTGCGCCTGGCCGTCGAGACGCATCTCGTCACCAGCCACTTCGCGCTCGGGCTGCTGGTGCGCCGGCCGGGCGGCCTCGTGGTCGAGATGACCGACGGGACGGCCGACTACAACGCCGCGAACTACCGGCTGTCGGTGTTCTACGACCTCGCCAAGGCCTCGGTGCTCCGCCTCGCGTTCTCGCAGGGCACGGAGCTGGAGGCGCACGGCTGCACGGCCGTCGCGCTCACCCCGGGCTGGCTGCGCTCCGAGATGATGCTCGACATCTACGGCGTCACCGAGGACAACTGGCGCGACGCCGCCGAGAAGAACGCGCACTTCGCGGCCATCTCCGAGAGCCCGCGCTTCGTCGGCCGCGCCGTCGCCGCGCTCGCCGCCGACCCCGATCTGCAGCGCCGCAACCGCGGCTCGTTCTCGTCCGGCGAGCTGGCCCGCGAGTACGGCTTCACCGACGTCGACGGCTCGCAGCCCGACTGCTGGCGGTACATGGTCGAGGTGCAGGACGCCGGCCGGCCCGCCGACCCCGTGTCGTACCGCTGAGGGTCAGACCTCGACCAGCACCGGCTCGCGCTCTTCGGCCGGAGGCTCGCCCGACGGCTCGGCGGCGGGCGGTGCGGGCGGGTGCATCGGCAGCAGCAGCGCCGGTGCGACGGCGACCGCGGTCAGCACCATCGCGAACCAGAAGGTCGAGCCGAACGCCGCCGCGAGCGGCTCGGCGATCACCGCGCGCTGGCTGTCGGTCAGCACCTGCGCGGCTCCGAGGCCGCTGGACGCGCCGCCCGGAGCCAGCCCGGACAGGTTCTCCTCGATGTTGCCCTGCAGCGTGACCGCGAGGATGGCGGTGCCGAGGGCGCCGCCGACGCGGTTGAGGATGTTCAGCGTCGTCGTGGCACGCGGCACGGCGGCCCGGTCGAGCACCTGGTAGGCGGCGCTCATGGCGGGCATCATCGTCATGCCGAGGCCGGCGCCGCGGACGAACAGCGAGATGGCGAGCAGCGTCTCCGAGGTCGTCGCGGTGACCTGCGTGAAGGCGAAGGTGCCGAGCAGCACCACGCCGAGGCCCGGAACCACGACGCGCCCCGGACCGAAGCGGTCGGCCAGCCGTCCCGCGATCGGCATCCCGATGGCCACGCCGAGGCCCTGCGGCGCGAGCAGCAGCCCGGCCTCGAGCGCCGAGGCGCCGCGGACGAGCTGGAAGTAGAGCGGCATCAGGATCATCGCGCCGAACAGGGCGCCGCCGAGGATGAACGTCGTCGCCGACGAGGCCCAGAAGGCCCGGATGCGGAACAGCTGCAGGTCGAGCAGCGGCCGCGTCGTGCGCAGCGCGTGCCGCACGAACGCGCCGATCAGCACCACGCCGGCGGCGATCGACAGCAGCGACCGGGTGTCGGTCATCGAGCCCACGCTGCCGGCCTCGGCGAGGCCGTAGACGAGCAGCGTCAGGCCGGGCGACAGGTACAGGAAGCCGCGCACGTCGAGCGGATGGCGCTCCTGCGGCCGGTCGCGATCGAGGATGCGCTGCGCCAGCACCAGCGCGACGATGCCGACGGGCACGTTCACGAAGAAGATCCAGCGCCACGAGATCTCGTCGATCAGGTAGCCGCCGAGCACGGGGCCGATCACGGGGGCGATCAGCATCGGCACGCCGATCACGCTCATCACGCGGCCCATGCGCTGCGGGCCGGCGGCCTGCGCGAGGATCATCATGCCGGTCGGCATCACCATGCCGCCGCCGAGGCCCTGGAGCACGCGGAAGCCGATCAGGCTCTCGGACGACCAGGCGAAGCCGCACAGCGCGGAGCCGATGGCGAACAGGCTGACGGCGACGATGAACAGGCGCTTCGTGCCGAAGCGCTCGGCCGCCCAGCCGGTCAGCGGGATGACGGTCGCGAGCGCCAGCATGTAGCCGGTCGAGACCCACTGGATGGTGCCGAGCGACGCGTTCAGGTCGCGGGCCAGCGCGTCGATGGCGACGTTGACGATCGTCGTGTCGAGGATCGACATGACCGCGCCGAGGATGACGACGCTGGAGATCGCCCAGAGGCGCCGGTCGAGTCCCCCGCTCATCGTGCGCACCCGATCTCGGCCAGCGGCGCCAGCGCCTCGTACAACCGACGCTGCTGGTCGGCGTCGAGCGACTTCAGCATCTCGCGCACGGCGTCGAGCTTGGCGGCGGCGAACTGCTCGACGTAGGCGATACCGGTCTCGGTGGCATGCACGCGCTTGACGCGGCGGTCGTCGGCATCCTCGCGGCGCTCGACCAGGCCGGCGCGCGACAGCCCGTCGCAGGCGCGGCTCGCGGTGGCGGCGGAGATGCCGAGCCGCGTGGCGAGGTCGCCGACCGACTGGCCGCCGGCGGCGTTGAGCAGGTGCAGGAGGCGGACCTGGCTGATGGACAGGTCGCCGAAGGAGAGCGATCCGGCGGCGCTCATGTTCGAGCGCCGCCCGATCGTGGCGAAGAGCGCGACGAGGCGCTCGGCGAGCTCGGCCGCGCCGGCCGAGCTGGATGTGTGCGATTCAGTAATCATTTCTCAAGCGCAATGATTGCACATCTGCAACGATCTCGCAAGCCGGTAGGATGGTCGCCGTGCTGGAGCCATTCCTCCTCGAGCGGTACTTCGCCGAGCACGAGTTCGCCACGCCCCACCTGCTGTGCTCGTCCGACCTCGAGACGATCGAGATGCGCGAGCTGGTGGCCACGGCCGACGACGAGACGGCCGCGCTGTGGCACGACCTGCGCCTCGGCTACACCGAGACGACGGGACACCCGCTGCTGCGCGCCGAGCTGGCCGCGCTGTACGAGACGGTCGACGCCGACGACGTCGTCACGTTCGCGGGCGCCAGCGAGGCGATCACCTGCCTCGTCTCCGGCCTGGTCGGGCCGGGCGACCACGTCGTCGCGACCTGGCCCGGCTACCAGTCGCTGTACGCGGTCGCGCAGGGCGCCGGCGCCGACGTGACCACGGTCGAGCTCCAGGCCGAGGACGGCTGGGCGCTCGACCTCGGCGCGATCGAGGCGGCTCTGCGCCCCGAGACGCGCCTGATCGTCGTCAACGCACCGCACAACCCGACCGGCATGCTGCCCTCGCGCGAGACCTGGCGCGCGCTGGCCGACCTCGCCGCCGACGCCGGCGCGACGCTGCTCTGCGACGAGGTCTACCGCCTGCTCGAGCACGACCCGGCCGACCGGCTCGACGCCGGCGCCGACCTCGGCGACCACGTCGTCTCGGTCGGCGTGCTGTCGAAGAGCTACGGCCTCGCCGGCCTGCGCATCGGCTGGCTGGCGACCCGAAGCAGCGCGATCCGGGCGGCCGCGGTGCGCGTCAAGGACTACGGCTCGATGTGCAACGCCGCGCCGGCCGAGATCCTCGGCGTGATGGCGCTGCGCGGCGCCGAGCCGATCCTGGCGCGCAACCGCGCGCTCGTGGCTGGACAACGTGGCGCTCGTCGACGAGCTGATCCGGCCGCCACCCGCAGCGCCTGCAGTGGCACCGTCCCCGGGCCGGGGCGATCGGGTTCCCGCGGCTGCTCGGCGACGAGCCGGTCGACGCCTTCTGCGCGCGCCTGCGCGACGAACAGGGCGTGCTGCTGCTGCCCGGGACGGTCTACGGGCACGCCGGCAACCACTTCCGCATCGGCTTCGGCCGGGTCGGCACGCCGGCGGCGCTCGACCGCCTGGACGCCTTCCTGCAGACGGCGTAGCCTCAGCGGGATGGCCTCCTCGAGCGTCGCGATCAGCCGCGGTGGCCGACGCGCCCTGCGTCTCTACTTCGCCGGGTTCCTCGCGTTCCTGTACGTGCCGCTCGCCCTGATGCTGGGCCTGTCGTTCGGCGAGAACTTCTCCGGTCTGCCGTGGACGGGCTTCACGCTCGACTGGTACCGCGCCGCGTACGCGTTCGACGACCTGTCGGCCCAGTCGTCGATCTGGCGCGCGCTGTTCAACTCGGTCTGGATCGGGCTCGCCGTCGCGATCATCGACACGACGCTGGCGCTGCTGTTCTCCTACGGCATGGCGCGCGGCCAGCGCGTCGTCGGCCGGCCGGCCATCCTCGCGCTCTGCCTGATGCCCCTGGCCGCGCCGCCCGCCGCCTACGGGGCGGCCGTGCTGGTGATGGCCCGGCGCGGTCCGGTCGACGTCCCGTTCGGGCTCCACCTGGTGCTGCTCGCCCACGCCGTGCTGTTCCTGCCGATCGCGATCCTGTTCCTGCTGCCGCGCATCAGCGCCATCGCGCGCGAGATCCTGGAGTCGTCCGAGGACCTCGGCGCGACCGGCCCGCAGACGCTGCGCCGCATCGTGATGCCGCTCGCGCGGCCCGCGCTGGTGGGCGCGTTCGCGGCGACCTTCCTGTTCTCGTTCAACGAGCCGGCGGTCGCCGGGTGGCTCGTCGACCGGCAGATCACCTACCCGGTGTTCCTGTTCGGCGTCGGCCGCGGGTCGGCCGCCGGACCGCTGGTGGCCGCGGTCGCGACCGCCGGCTATCCGATCGTGCTGGTCGCGATCGCCGTCATCCAACTGGGCGTCCGCCGGCGCCCCGACGGGTAAGATGGTTGACGTGACAACTACCTCGCCACCCCCTGGCGCCTTCGTCCGCTCGGCCGCGACGTTCCACGGCCAGGTCACGGCCGACGGCTCCTCCGCCTTCCCGGCCGAGGCGGGCCGCTACCACCTCTACGTCTCGCTCGCCTGCCCGTGGGCGCATCGCACGATCATCGTGCGGCACCTGAAGGGCCTCGCCGACGTCGTCTCGCTGTCGGTCGTCGACCCGATCCGCGACGAGCGCGGCTGGGCCTTCACCGGCGCGCCGCGCACCGACCTCGACCCGCTGAACGGCTTCGCCTTCCTGGCCGAGGCCTACACCGCGACCGACCCCGCCTACCGCGGCCGGGTCACGGTGCCCGTGCTGTGGGACAAGCAGACCGGCCAGATCGTCAACAACGAGTCGGCCGAGATCATCCGGATGCTGAACAGCGCGTTCGATGCCTTCACCGACGTCGACCTCGACCTGTACCCCGCCGCGCTCGCCGGCGAGATCGACGCCGTCAACGACCGCGTCTACGACGGCCTCAACAACGCCGTCTACCGCGCCGGGTTCGGACGCACGCAGACGGCGTACGACGCGGCCGTGCACGACGTGTTCGACACGCTCGACTGGCTCGAGGAACGGCTCGAGACCCGCCGCTACCTGCTCGGCGGCCCGCAGTTCACGGAGGCCGACTGGCGCACGTTCACGACCCTGGTGCGGTTCGATCCGGTGTACGTGACGCACTTCCGCTGCGACCGCCGGCGGATCGTCGACTACCCGGCGCTGTCCGGCTACCTGCGCGACCTGTACGCGGTGCCCGGCGTGGCCGAGACGGTTGACTTCGACCAGATCCGCCGCCATTACTTCCTCACCCACCACGAACTGAATCCGCGCGGGATCCTGCCGATCGGGCCCGACGTCGACCTGACGGCACCGCACGGCCGGGAGGCGCTGGCATGAGGACGCGGCTGCACGGCATCCACCACGTGACGGCGATCACCGCCGAGGCCCAGCCGAACATCGACTTCTACGCCGGCGTCCTCGGGCTGCGACTCGTCAAGAAGACGGTCAACTTCGACTCGCCCGACATGTACCACCTGTACTTCGGCGACGAGACGGGCGCGCCCGGCAGCATCATGACCTTCTTCGAGATCCCCGGCGCGCTGCCCGGCCGGCCGGGCGCGGGCATGGTCCACGAGACGCGGTGGCGCGTGCGCGACGCGGCGGCGCTCGACTTCTGGGCCGCGCGGCTGACCGACGCCGCGCATCGCGCACCGAGCGCGACGGCACGACCCTGCGCTTCGCCGACCCCGAGGGGCTCGGCGTGGCCTTCGTCGCCGACGAGACGCCCGACGCGCCGCTGGCCGCCGCGCATGCCGAGATCCCGGCCGAGCACGCGCTGCTCGGCTTCGAGGGGGCGAGCGCCTACAGCACCGACCCGGAGCGCTCGACCGCCGTGCTCGACCTGCTGCCCGGCTTCGAGCGCGACGACGACGGCAGCTGGCGCGTCGAGGGCGATCGCTCCTCCACCTGGCGCTACGACCCGGCGCCGGTGACGCCCGGGCGGCCCGGCGCCGGCACCGTCCACCACATCGCCTGGGCCTCGCGGGCCGCCGAGCAGGAGGACTGGCTCGCCGCCATCGTCGGCGACGGCCTGCGCCCGAGCCCGATCATGGACCGCACCTACTTCCGGTCGATCTACTTCCGCGAGCCCTCCGGCGTGCTGTTCGAGATCGCCACCGACGAGCCGGGCTTCCTCATCGACGAGCCGGTCGAGTCGCTGGGCACGGCGCTGCGGCTGCCGCCGCAGTTCGAGCCGCGGCGCGGCCCGATCGAGGCCCGCCTACGCCCGCTGAGGAGCCCGCGCGATGTGGCCTCCCACGCGTGACTTCACCCTCGCCGAGGGCGACCGGCTGATCCGCTTCGGCCCGGGCGCGCTCGCCGACGCGCCGCGCCTGCTGGCGCAGGAGGGGTTCGCCGGCTACGCCCTGCTGACCACCGAGCGCGCCGCGGAGCAGGCGCCCGACGTGGTCGAGCGCGCGGCCGTGGTCGTGATGGTGCCGCACGGGCAGGTGCCCGAGGCGGCCGCGGCGGTGCGCAGCGCGGTCGGCATGCGGCCCGCTGGTCGCGCTCGGCGGCGGCCGCGTGGTCGACTCGGCGAAGGCGATCGGATCGGCCGACGGCCTGTCGGTCGCGACCATCGCGACCACGCTGTCGGGCGCGGAGCTGTCCGCCCACCACCGGCCGCTGGCCGGGCACGAGCACGGGCCGCACGTGCGGCCGGCGCTGGTGATCGCCGATCCGGCCGTGATGGCGTCGCAGCCGCTGCCGGGACTGGCCGAGTCGGCCATGAACGCCCTCGCCCACGCGCTCGAGTCGCTGTACACGCCGCGCGCGAACCCGTTCTCCGAGGCCACCGCCATCCAGGCCGCGTGCCAGCTCGACGCCGGCTTCGCGGGCGACGAGCCGAACCGGCCGGCCCTCGCGCTCGGCGCGCTGCTGGCCGGCCACGCGCTCGGGCTGACCGGCTTCGCGCTGCACCACGTGATCAGCCAGACCATCGTCCGCACCACGGGCGCACCGCACGGTGCAGCCAACGCCGTGATGCTGCCGCACGTCGCGCGGTTCATGGAGCCGCGCGCGCCGCGCGAGCTGGCGCTGTTCAACGGCGCCGTCGACGTCGACCGCCTCTCGGCCGCAGCGGGCACGGACGGCCTCGGCGCGCTCGGCATCGAGCGCGACGACCTGCCGGCGATCGTCGAAGGCCACCGCCGCCCGCCGCGGCGACCTGGCCGCCACCCCCGGCGACCCGATCACGCACCGACGAGCTGCAGGCGCTGCTCGACGCCGCGTACTGACGCGCCCGCTGCGCGTCCAGGGCAGGCGCCGCCGTACGATGCGCGGCGTGGAGCGGATGCGCGCGGTGGTGCTCGGACGCGACGGCGCGACGGAGCTGCGCGACGTCCCCGTGCCGCGCCCCCGCGACGGCGAGATCCTGATCCGCGTCACCGCCGTCGGCCTCTGCGGCTCCGACGTGGAGAAGCTCGCCGACGGCACCGGCATCGAGGGATCGGTGCTCGGCCACGAGCTGGCCGGCGTGGTCGAGGGCGGCGCGCTCCCGGCCGGTACGCGGGTCGCGCTGGCCCACCGGGTGCCGTGCGGCGCGTGCCGCGACTGCCTGGCCGGCCACGAGACCTGCTGTCCGCAGTACCTGGCCTCGGGCCTGCGCCCGGGCGGGTTCGCCGAGCTGCTGGTCGCGCCGGCGAGCCACGCCGGCACCGTGGTGCTGCCGCTGCCCGACGACGTGTCCGACCTGGCCGGGACGTTCGTCGAGCCGCTCGGCTGCATCGTCCGCGGCGCGGCCCGGGTGCCGCACGGCACCGGTGTGGTGGCGGGCTGCGGCGCGGTCGGCCGGCTGTTCGCCCGCCTGCTCGCCGCCCGCGGTGACAGCGGTCCGCACGCTCGACGCCGATCCGGCCCGGCTGATGGCCGCGGCCGAGGACGGCTTCGAGCCGGCCGCCACCGACGAGCTGCTCGACTTCGCCGTGGTGACGGCGCCGCAGGCGCTCGACGCCGCGCTGGCGCTGCTGCGCCCGGGCGGCACGTGCCTGGTGTTCGCCGCGCCGGCCACGCCGGTGCCGGTGCTGCTCGACCGCATCTACCGCAGCGAGCTGGTGCTGGTCGGCTCGCGATCGGCCACGCCCGCGTCGCTGCGCGAGGCGCTCGACCTGATCGCGTCGCGGCCGCGTGCAGGTCGAGGACCTGGTGACCGACGTGCTGCCGCTGGCGGCGTTCGGCGAGGGCCTCGCCCGGTACCGGTCGCGGCAGGCGCTGAAGGTGGTCTTCCGGCCGTGAGCGCGATGCGCGCGGCCATCTTCCACGGCCCCGGCGACGTGCGGATCGAGACGCGTCCCGGTGCCCGAGCCCGGCCCGGGCGAGGTGCTGATCCGCATCGACGCCGCCCTCACCGACGGCACCGACGCGAAGTGCTACCTGCGCGGCCACCCGGTGCTGCTCGGCGAGACGCCGTCGCCGTTCGGCCACGAGTACGCCGGCACCGTCGCCGCCGTCGGCGCCGGGCACGTCGTTCGCCGTCGGCGACGCCGTCGCCGGCGCCAACTCCGCGCCCTGCGACGCGTGCGCGCCGCTGCCTGCGCGGGCCGCGAGGAGCTGTGCACCGAGCTGTTCCCGCTGCTGAACGGCGCCTACGCCGAGTACCTGCTGGTGCCGGAGCGCATCGCGCGCACGAACCTCTACCCGCTGCCGGAGGGCGTCGAGCCCGCGGTCGGCGCCATGTGCGAGCCGCTGGCGTGCGCGCTGCACGGCGTCGAGGCGACCGAGGCGCGCGCCGGCGACCGGGTGTGCGTGCTGGGCCGCGGCGCCCTCGGGCAGATGCTCGCGGCCGCGCTCGCCGCCCGCGGCTGCGACGTCGTCACCGCTGGCGTCGGCCGATCCCGACCCGCCGGGCGCGTTCGACCGCGTGATCGAGGCGGCCGGCCAGCCGGAGGCCTGGGAGCGCGCCGTCCGCCTCGCCGCGCCCGGCGCGACCGTCGTGCTGTTCGGCGGGCTGAAGGCCGGCACCTCGGTGCCGGTCGACGCCTACCGGCTGCACTACGAGGCGCTGACGCTGCGCGGCGTCTTCCACCACGCGCCCCGCCACGTGCGGGCCGCGCTCGAGCTGCGTGGCGGCGCGACCCGGCGCCGTTCCGCGCGCTGATCACGCACGAGTTCGCGCTCGCCGACGTCGTCGTGCCGCTCGAGATGACCGCGGGCATCCGGCCGCGGGACGGCCTGCTGAAGGCGCTGATCAGGCCGTGAGGGCGGCGTGGGCCGCTTCCCACTCCTCGAGCTCGGTCGTGAAGTAGCGCAGCCGCGTCTTCTTGTACTCGCGCGTCGAGTACAGCACGTCGTACTCGGTCAGCCCGGTCTCGTCGGAGATGGCCTTCAGCACCGCCTCGCACTCGGCCTTGTCGCGGCCGTGCGTCATCGAGAACAGCCGGTACGGCCAGTCGGAGTAGGTCGGCCGCTGGTAGCAGTGCGACACGCCGCGGAAGCTCGCCATCACCTGGCCGAGCTCCTCGACCCGGTCCTCGTCGACGATCCACACGCCCATGCCGTTCTGGACGAAGCCGGCGTTGCGGTGGTTGAGCACCGCGGCGAACCGGCGCATCTGCCCGGTGGCGAGGAACCGCTCGCCCGCCTCGAGCAGCTCGTCCTGCGTGAAGCCGTACGGCTCGGCGACGACGCCGAGCGGCTCGGACACGGCCGGCAGGTCGGTCTGCAGCGCGCGGATGGCGGCGATGTCGCGGTCGCTGAGGGTGGACGGATCGGGCGGCTTCGACGAGGGCTCGCGCCGCGCCTTCTTGGCGGCCGGATCGCGGTTGCCCTTCATGTCGAGGTCGACGCCGATCTTGAAGAACTTGATGGCCGGCAGGGGCCTGATCGACTCGACGTTCGCGAGCTTGCCGAGCAGGTCGACCGTCGCATCCATGCCGATCTGCGAGTTGGGCGGCACCGCGATCGTGAACCAGATGTCGAAGTGGTGGTCGCGCCGGTAGTTGTGCGTCACGCCCGGGTGCGACGAGAACACGGCGGCCGTCACGTCGGACGTGTCGTCGCGCGAGCGGGCGGCGACGAGCTGGCTCGAGTAGCCGAGGCGGCGCGTGTCGAAGATCGCCGACATCTGCCGGACGACGCCCTCGCCCCGCAGCCGCTCGATGCGCTCGAGGATCTCGTCCTCCGGCATGCCGATGCGCTCGCCGAGCGCCGCGAACGGGCGCGCCACGAGCGGAAGGTCGTTCTGCAGCTCGTCCAGCAGGAGTCGGTCGCGGTCGTCCATCTGACTCGCAGTGTCGCAGAAATCCTGGTTCCGGAATCCTGACGAGGCCGCAAAACGGCTGGTAGTCTCCAGCCGCCAGGGGGAATTCGAAGGGGAGGCCTGCCTGTGAGAAAGCGTGTTATCGCTCGCAGCACTGCTCGCCGGCGTCTGCAGTCTCGGGGTCGCCGCTTGCGGCGGCAGCGACGACGACGCTGCCACGACCGCGGCCCCGGCCGCCACGAGCGAGGCTGCTCCGGCCACCACGGAGGCTCCCGCTGCTTCGACCGAGGCCGCGACCACCGAGGCGGCCACCACGGAGGCCGCCACCACCGAGGCGGCAGGCGGGGACGCCGCCGCCGGCAAGGCCGTCTTCACCGCCAACTGCGCGGGCTGCCACACGCTCGCCGATGCAGCCGCCACCGGCGCCGTCGGCCCGAACCTCGACGACCTGAAGCCGGACGAGGCAACCGTCAAGACGCAGGTCGAGAACGGCGGCGGCCCGATGCCGGCGTTCAAGGGCACGCTGTCCGACGCGGAGATCGCCAGCGTCGCCGCGTACGTCGCCTCCGTCGCCGGCCAGTAGGCCGCCCGACCGTTTCGTCGCACGGGGCCTTCGCATGCGCGTCATGCGGAGGCCCTGTTGCTACCATCAACCGGCCTCGCACCGCGAAACTCGGATGATCATGCGCCCTCGCCTCGCCCCGTTCGCCGCTCTCCTCGCTCTCGCCGGCCTCGCCCTCGGCGTCGCCGCGTGCGGCGGGTCCGACACGCCGAACGGCACCGTCGCCGGCACGATCACGATCGGCACCGACCAGGTCGTCACCGTCGGCGCCGGCGAAGCTCCGGCCGACACGGCTGCGGCCGGCACGGGCACCGAGCACCGGTGCGGCAACCGACACGGGCGGTGCCGCGCCCGCCGGTGACGCGGCAGCCGGCAAGGCCGTCTTCACCGCCAACTGCGGCGGCTGCCACACGCTGGCCGACGCGGGCACGTCGGGCGCCGTCGGGCCGAACCTCGACGAGGCCAAGCCCGACGCGGCCGACTGGTCACCGACCGGGTCACGAACGGCAAGGGCGCCATGCCGCCGTTCAAGGGCACGCTCTCCGACGCGGACATCGCGAACGTCGCGGCGTACGTGTCGTCCGTCGCCGGCCAGTAGTGCCGACGATGCAGCTGCCGCCCGGGCTCGACCCGGCCAACCTGCGCGCGGCGTTCCTCGACCTCGACGGCACGGTCCTGCACGAGGCGAGGCCCCTGCCCGCAGCGGCGCCCGGCCATCGCGCGGCTGCAGGCGACCGGCGTGCAGTGCATCATCGCCACCGGCCGCATGCTCGACCAGCGCGCTGAAGGTGGCGGCGCAGCTCGGGATCTCGTCGCCGGTGGTCTGCTACCAGGGCGCCATGGTCGGATCGGCCGAGGGTGAGATCCTCCGCCACGACCCGCTCGACATCCCCACCGCGCGCGAGCTGCTGATCGAGATCGAGGCGGCCGGCTACGACCCGGTCGCGTTCATCGACGAGCACGTCTACGTCGCGCACGAGTCGGAGACGGCGCACACCTACTCGCGGAACGCCGGCGTCGGCTACCGCGTCGTCGGCGACCTCGCGAACTGGCTGCCGGCGGCGCCGTCACGAAGCTCGTCACGTGGGGCGAGCCGGCCGAGATGAGCGCGCTGCGCGACGCGCTGGTGCCGCGCTACGGCGACCGCGCGTTCATCGCCAAGAGCCTGCCGTACTACCTGGAGATGGCCGCGGCCGGGCGTCTCGAAGGCCACCGGCGCGGAGTACGTCTGCGAGCTGCTCGGCATCACGCGCGACCAGTGCATCGCGTTCGGCGACGGCGAGAACGACATCGAGATGCTCGACTGGGCCGGGTTCGGCGTGGCCGTCGCGGAGGGCTTCGAGCCGCTCGCGCTGCACGCCGACTGGGTCTGCCCGCCGCTGCACGACGACGGCGTGCCGCGCGTGCTCGACGCGATCGCGGCGGCGCGCAGCTAGCACTCCTCTAGGATTCGGGCATGCTCGACGCGAAGCTCCTGCGCAGCGACCCGGACGGCCTCCGCACGGCGCTCGCGCGGCGCGGCGCCGACGGCATGCTGGACGAGGCGATCGCGCTCGACGAGCAGCCGCCGGTCGCTGCAGACCCAGGTCGACGAGCTGCGCGGCCGCCGCAACGCGGCGTCGGCCACGATCGGCGACGCCATGAAGCGCGCGAAGGACGACCCGGCCGCCGGCGCGATCGCCGAGCGTGCGAAGGCCGAGGTGCGCGAGCTGAAGACCGAGCTCGACCGGCTCGAGGGCGAGCTGACCGAGGCCGGCGCGAAGTTCGAGGCCGCCATGCTGCAGCTCCCGAACCTGCCGCACCCCTCCTCCCCGCTCGGCGACCGCGAGGAGGACGCCGAGGTCGTGAAGGTCGTCGGCGAGCAGCCGCAGTTCGGGTTCGAGCCGCGCGACCACCTCGCGATCGCCGGCCGCTGGATCGACATGGAGCGCGGCGCGCGCACGTCGGGCTCGCGGTTCCCGTACCTCATGGGCGACGTCGCGGTGCTGTGGATGGCGCTCTCGCGCTACGCCATCGACGTGCTGCGCGGCAAGGGCCTGATCCCGGTCAACCCGCCGGTGCTGGTGCGCCGCGAGGCCCTGGTCGGCACCGGGTTCCTGCCCGGCGACGAGGCCCAGATCTACCGCGTGCCCGAGGACGAGCTGTACCTGGTGGGCACCTCCGAGGTATCGCTGGCGGCGCTGCACCTGGGCGAGATCCTGCCCGAGGAGGACCTGCCCGCTGCGGTACTGCGGCATCTCCACGTGCTACCGGCGCGAGGCCGGCGCGGCGGGCCGCGACACGCGCGGCATCTTCCGCACGCACCAGTTCGAGAAGGTGGAGATGTTCTCGTTCTGCCACCCGGACAGGTCCTGGGAGGAGCACGACTGGCTGCTCGAGATCGAGGAGGAGATCGCGCAGGCGCTCGGCTTCCACTACCGCGTCGTCAACGTCGCGGCCGGCGATCTCGGCAACCCGGCCGCGAAGAAGTACGACATCGAGGTGTGGCTGGCCGGCCAGGGCGCGCTACCGCGAGCTGACCAGCTGCTCGAACACGACCGACTACCAGGCGCGCCGGCTCGACTGCCGGATGCGCTCCGAGGGCGGCGCGCTGCGCACCGTCCACACGCTGAACGGCACCGCCGTCACGTCGTCGCGGACCGTGATCGGCGTGCTCGAGACGCACCAGCGCGAGGACGGCTCCGTCGCCGTGCCCGAGGTGCTGCAGCGGTACGGACTGCCCGCCGTGCTCGGGCCCTACAGGCTAGCGGCGGGACGTCGAGCTCGAGCGCGCCGGCGTTGCCGACGACGATCTCGCCGACGTTGCGGACGTTGACCACGACGCAGCTCGCCGTCGGGCTGATGGACGACGCGGACGACACGGCCGCGCTCGCCCTTCTTGATCGAGAGGCCGCGTCCGGTCTTGACCCCGGTCGTGAAGCGCACCTCGCGGCCGACCAGATCGCTGGCCTGGGCGGCCGAGAAGTTGTCCTTCATGAAGAGGGGCATGACCGAAGCATGCACCGGCGCGCGGAAAAGCGCGCCGGGGGCGCGGTGTACGATCGATCGTCGTGCACGACATCGCGGAGTTCCTCGCCACCGTCACACCCTTCGACACGCTCGGGGCCGAGGACCTCGAGGCGGTCGCGGCGCAGGCGCAGATCGAGTTCTTCGCCGCCGGTGCGGTGATCGTGGCGCAGGGCGCGCCGCCGCTCGACGCCGTCCGGGTCGTGCGGCGGGGTGGCGTCGAGGTGGTCGTCGACGACGCTGCGATCGACCTGCTGGGCGAGGGCGACGTGCTCGGCTACGCGTCGATGCTGGCCGGGCTGCCGGCCACGGTCGGGTTCCGCGCCGCCGAGGACACGCTCGCCTACCGCCTGCCGGACGAGTCGGTGCGCGAGCTGTTCGCCCGGCCGGAGGGGATGCGCTACGTCGTCCGCCAGCTCGACGCGTTCGACCAGCAGCGGCTCGACGCGCCGCGCCACGTCGACCACGCCCAGCGCCCGGTCGGATCGCTGCTGCGCCGGCCCGCGGTGCTGTGCGATCCGGACACGCCGGTGCGCGAGGCAGCCCGCCAGGCGACGTCCGCGGGCTCGACGTCGATCGTGGTGCCGCTGCCCGACGGCACGCTCGGCATCGTCACCGACCGCGACCTGCGCAGCCGCGTCGTCGCCGCCGGCCTGGCCGGCGACACGCCGCTGCGCGAGATCATGTCCGCGCCGGCGTACACCGTGACGGCCGACCAGCTCGGGTCCGAGGTGCTGCTCGACATGCTCGACCGCGGTGTGCGGCACTTCCCGGTGCTGTCGGCGACCGGCCAGGTGGTGGGCGTGGTGTCGGACTCGGAGCTGCTGGCGGTCGAGCACCAGACGCCGTTTCACCTTCGCACGCGCGATCGCCCGCGCAACGTCGTTCGAGACGGTCGAGGCGATCATCCGCCAGCTGCCGGGCACCACCGTCGCGCTGCACGACGCCCGGGTC
Organism: uncultured Actinomycetes bacterium; assembly: GCA_963732645.1. Lineage (GTDB taxonomy): Bacteria > Actinomycetota > Thermoleophilia > Gaiellales > F1-60-MAGs149 > VFJZ01. Next base: position 546,685 of record CAVTAC010000008.1, on the reverse strand, counting down.
GCGCCGTCGGCCATCTCCGGCACGCTCGACGGTGGTGCTGGACGCGGCGCTGCGGCGTCTGCTCGACCTCGCCGTGGCCGACGAGGGACCGCCGCCGTGCCCGTTCACGTGGCTTGCGCTGGGCAGCCACGCCCGCCGCGAGGTGGTGCCGTCGAGCGACCTCGACTCGGCCATCGCATGGGTGGGCGACGACGAGGATCCGGCGATGCGGGCGTACGTCGCCCGGGTGGCCGGCCGCGTCACGGACGCGATGGCACGCGGCGGCGTCCGCCCGGACGAGCGCGGCGCGTCGGCCGCCCGGCCGGCATTCGCACGCTCGCTCGACTCGTGGCTGGGCCCTCGCCGCGAGCTGGCAGGACGACCCCGACGCAGGAGCAGGCGCTGATGCTGGTGTCGGTGATCGCCGAGGCCCAGCCGATCTGGGGCATGCACCAGGGCGCGCCGATGGTGGCGGCGTTCCGCGACGCCCGCCGGCACCCGCAGCTGCTGCGCGGGCTGGCCCGCCTGGCGCTCGCGCACCGGCCGCCGACCGGGTTTCTCCGCGACATCGTCGTCGAGCACTCCGGCGAGCACGCGGGCCGGCTCGACATCAAGCACGGCGGCCTGCTGCCGATCGTCGACCTGGCCCGGTACGCCGGGCTCGCGGCCGGCGTGACGTCGGCGACGACGCGTGACAGGCTGCGGACGGCCGCGGGCGCGGGCACCCTGGCGGCGGCGGACGCCCGCACGCTGGAGTCGGCCTTCGACCTGATCTCCGAGCTGCGGCTCGCGCACCAGATCGAGCAGCTGCGGGCCGGCCTGCAGCCGGACGACCACCTCGATCCGGCCACCCTCGACCGGCTCACCCGCAGCTACCTGCGCGACGCGTTCCGCGCGATCTCCAAGGTGCAGAGACGCATCGCGAGCGATCTCGAACTGCGCGTCGCGATGAGGCTCCCCCGCCCGCTGATCCAGCGTCCGCGCAGCCCGGCGGCGCGGACCTACCGGCGGGCGAGCGTCGACATCGGCGCTGCCGTGGCGGGCATCGCGGTTCGCGGTCGTCGACCTCGAGACGACCGGCCTCGACGCGCGGAAGCACGAGATCATCTCCTGGGCCGTCGTGCCGGTCGACGAGGGCCGCATCCCCGCCGGCGCCGCCCGGTACGGGCTGGCGCGACCCCGGCGGATGCCCGAGGAGGGCTCGATCATCGTGCACGGCATCCTGCCGGCCGACCTCGAGTCGGCGCCCTCGCCGGACGAGGCCGTGGACGAGCTGCTGGACGGCGGTTGCGGGCCGCATCGTCGTCGCGCACGCGGCCTGGTTCGAGCGCGCGTTCCTCTCGCGGGCGGCAGCCCGGCGCGGCGTGCGCTGGCGCTCGCCGATGATCGACACGAGCGTGATCGGGCGGCTGTGGCTGTTCGAGCGCGACGGCTACCTGCCGCGTGGCATCTCGCTGCGGACGCTGACGCGCGTGCTCGGGCTGCCGGCCCACCGTCCGCACCACGCGCTCGGCGACGCGCTGACGACGGCGCAGGCTTTCCTCGCTATTTCGACGCATCTCGACGCGCGAACCCCCGAAACGGGCTCCTCACTCGTGCAGGCCGGGCATCGGGTCGCTAACATCGCTCGCGTGCAACCGCCCGGTGGTTACCCGCGACCCGATCGGCAGGAGACGAGCGCTGCCGAGGAAGGGGAGATCGCGGGATAGCCACAGCGGCAGTCGGTGACGACGCGGATGCGTGGCCTTCGATCCGACGGCAGGCTGGTGACGAAGACCAGAGAACGATCGAGCGGGGGTAGTCGTGAGAACTGAACTGAGAGCCGATCGCAGCAAGCAACTGAAGGTCGCCCTCGCCGCGGTGGTAGCGGCGCTGCTGGTGGCCTTCGTCCCGGCTGCATCCGCGGCATCGGTCGACCAGATCGTCCAGGACGCCAAGGACGGCAGGATCGACGGCGCCTACTCCAAGTCCGACCTCAATAGCGCGCTGTCGAGCCCGCTGCTGAAGACGTACGGCGGCAAGAACGGCGTCGAGGCGGTCAAGTCGGCGCTCGGCACGCAGACCGAGGGCACCAGTGGCTCCGGCGACCTGCCGTTCACCGGCGCCGAGATGGTCACGTTCGTGGTGCTCGGCTCCACGCTGCTCATCGCCGGCTTCGTGCTGCGGCGCGCCGACCGCCGGAGGTAGTCCGCGGGCCGCTCCGGTTCCTGCACCGGCGTCGATCGGTAGCATTGACGCTGGCGGGATGCCGGAGCGGCCGAACGGGGCGATGCTTGAAAGGCGCGACCGGCCGCGGCGGCGCTGGCGGCTCGCTGCGATCGGAAGCCGCTCGATGCGGCGGCGCATCCACGCGTGGAGCGTGGCACGCGTGTCCATTCGTCCTTCGCCGCTGCCGCTGACGGCGGCGAACTTGACGCACTCGTGTCATTGCCGGACGCCCCGGGCGGCAATACCTTCGGAGGGGAGAGAACGACGACGGCAGCGTCCCTCATCCAGGCCGCACGCTGCACTCGTCTCGTTGTGCTGCCCGGCCTGGGACGAAAGAGGAACCACCTTGAACAAGAAGAAGAAAATCGTGACCGCCGGCGCCGCCGCGGTCGTGGGCGTGCTCGCGCTCACCTCCGGCGCGGTCGCCGCCGACAAGTACCTGATCACGTCGTCCAGCCAGATCAAGGACGGCTCGATCGCGGCTCGCGACCTCAGCCCGCACGCCCGTCAGTCACTGAAGGGGCACCGGGGTACTACCGGAGCCACCGGTGCGAAGGGCGCCACCGGCGCACGCGGCCCGCAGGGCCCGCAGGGCCCCAAGGGTGACACGGCGCCGGCCGCTGCTCCCACGCCGGGCGCGAAGGGCGACACCGGCGCCGTCGGCCCGCGGGGCCCGGAGGGTCCGCGGGGCCCCGAGGGCGCGAAGGGCGACACCGGCGCGGCCGGCCCGGCCCTGTCGTCCGGCAACTGGGGCATCGTCAACCGCAACACGATGGGCTCGCCGAGCGCGTTCCTACGCTCCGGCCCGGGCGCCGCTCCGGTCGGCAAGGGCTCGCTGAACCTGCTCGTCGGCGGCGCCACCGAGAAGGTCGCTTACGGCAACGAGAGCGACTTCTACGGGACGCTGCTGAGCAGCCTGACCGCGGTCGGCTTCCACGTCTACACCACCGGTGAGGACATCACGGCCGGCAACGGTACGCCGAACATGCCCGGCATCGCGTTCGAGATCGATCCGAATGTGACCGGCAAGTCGCACTACTCGTCGCTGGTCTTCATGCCCAACAACACCACGGGCAACACGTGGAGCTACATCGACGCCACCAAGGCCGACTCCGGCCTCTGGGGCGGCACCGGCTCGGCCTTCGCCGGCAGCAAGTGCGACATCAACGGCACCCGCTGCACGTGGGACGAGCTGCATGCGTACCTGACCGCGAATAACAACGGTACGCCGGCCAAGATCACCTACTCGGTCGGCGTGACCAAGGGTCGCGACTTCTCGTGGCAGGGTGCGATCGACGGCCTCCGCATCAACGACACCGTGTTCGACTTCGAGGAGACCGGCGTCTTCGCGCGCCCGGTCGCCGCGTAGTACCCGCCGCAGAGTCGGCAGCAGTCAGCAAGATCAGCCCTCAAGGGGCACGCGGGGGGCGCCGTCCACGGCGCCCCCCGCTGCGTCCCCGCCAGGGAACGGAGGTGACGGCCGTGGCCGCGGCGAGGTGACGGCGCGGCTACGAATCGTCACACTCACGGGATGCTGGGTGACCTCGCCCCGGGCGGCGACGTGGAACGGGCGCTGGCGGACGTCCCGGTGCCGAGCTACGTGCTCGACACGGCCGGCGTGGTGCGGTGGATCAACCCGGCCGCAGAGCGGCTCCTCGGCGACGTCCGCGGCCGCCACTTCACCACGGTCGTCACCCCCAGGGATCGCGCCCGCGCCCGCGAGCTGTTCGCGCGCAAGGTGCTCGGCACCACCACCGCGACGGAGGCGACGGCAGCCCTGGTCGGCGCCGGCGGCGAGCACCACGTGGTCGAGGTGAGCGCGGTGCCGCTGATCGGCGGCGACAGGGTGATCGGGGTGTTCGGGCTGCTAGCTGGATCCGCCGAGATGGCGCCGTCCGCGTTGCCACCGGAGCTGACGCCGCGGCAGGCGGAGGTGATGCAGCTGCTGGAGCGGGGGTTCTCGACGAAGCAGATCGCGGCGGAGCTCCACCTGAGCACGGAGACGGTCCGCAATCACGTCCGCCACGTGCTGAGCGCACTGGGCGTTAACACGCGGCTCGAGGCGGTCGCTGCGGCGCGGCGGTGGCGACACTCCTCGACCTGACGCGCCGGCAGGGCCGCGAGGCCACGCTTTGGCCGGCCAGGGGCCGCCGGCAGTGGCGCGTGGCGGCAATTCGGTGATTGGCGATGGCCTCGGCGCGACGGTCGCTACCGCGCCGTGCGAAGCGGTGCGGCTCGCCGGCTCAGGGCGCGCGCGCCGCCAGAATGCTCCCCACGACGCTCCCCAGCCGCGTCCCTGGCTGCTCCGACTCGTCCGATCGCTAGCATTGGCGCCGTCCTGGCGGGATGCCGGAGCGGCCGAACGGGGCGGTCTTGAAAACCGCTAGGCCTCTGCGAGGAGGTCTCGTGGGTTCGAATCCCACTCCCGCCGTCGAAGCCGCGCCCACGGACATCTCGACCTGCGCGTGCCGCGCGCGGAGTGCAACGGACCGCACCGGAGGACGCACGGAAGAGGGCGCCGATGGCCGCTTCTGCACCGCGTGCGAAAACGGCCATTCGCCGAGTTCGGGCCGGAAGAACCCGCACGAAACACGCCCGGAACGTCACGCGGCGGACGTAACCCCGCGCCGAAGGGGGCACGTGATGGCCGTTTTGGCACGCGGTGCGAAAACGGCCATCCGCCGCCTACCGCCTGCCCGACTCCGCCATCGCGGCGGCGATGCCGATGATCGCGTCCTCCTGGCCGACCACGACCCGGCGGCGGCCGAGCTCGACGATGAGGTCGCGCGGATCGATGCCGAACCGCTCGCCGGCGCGGATCGCGTGCAGCAGGTAGCTCGCGGGGACGGCGGCGTACCCCATCGTGGCGGTCAGCCGGTCGATCTCGATCGGCCGCTGCATCACCTCGCCGCGCACCACCTGGTCGGCGACGTCCTGGAGCGCCCACAGGTCGATGCCGGTGGCGATGCCCATGCGCTCCAGCACGGCGACCAGCACCTCGGTCTGGCAGTTGCCGGCGCCGGCGCCGAGGCCCGCCAGCGAGGTGTCGACCAGCGTCGCGCCCTCGGCGATGGCCGCGGCCGAGTTGGCGACGGCGAGCGAGAGGTTGTTGTGCTCGTGGATGCCGACCGCGACGTCGTCGGGCAGCGCCTCGCGCAGCGCGAGCACCCGCCGGCGCACGTCGTCGGTCAGGAACGCGCCGGCCGAGTCGACGATGAACACGCCCGTGCTGCCGGCGGCGGCGACGATCTTCGCCTGCTCGGCCAGCCCCGCCGGGTCGAGCAGGTGGGCCGTGTTCAGGTGCGTGTGCGCGGTCATGCCGAGCTCGCGCGCGAGGCCGCAGGTGCTGCACGCCGATGTCGGCCTCGGTGCAGACGGTCGAGACGCGCGCGACGGACGCGCCGGCCTCGCGCGCCATCTCGAGGTCGCGGCGCGTGCCGATGCCGGGCAGGATCGCGACGGCGATCTGCGCGCGCTCGATCACGCTCGCCGCGGCGGCGAGCAGCTCGGCGTCGGAGTGCAGCGGCCGGCCGTACTGGATCGAGCTCGCGCCCAGCCCGTCGCCGTGCCCGACGGCGATCGCCCAGACGCCTGCGCGGTCGAGCGCCCGCGCGACCGTGCGCACCTGCTCGACGCGTGTACTGGTGCCGGATCGCGTGCGAGCCGTCGCGCAGCGTCGTGTCGACGACCCGCAGCCCGGCTCATCGCCCGGCCTCCGCGTGCAGCTCGGCCACCCGCACCGCGGCGGCGGTCATGATGTCGAGGTTGCCGGCGTAGGCGGGCAGGTTGTCGCCCGCGCCCTCGACCTCGACCATGACGGTGACCACGCCGTCGGCGACCAGCGGCGCCATCGGCAGGCGGTAGCCGGGCACGTAGGCGGCGACGCCCGCCACCGCCGCGGCGACGGCGGCCTCGATGGCGGCCGCGTCCGGGTCGGCGATCTCGGCGTAGATGGTGTTGCGCATCATGATCGGCGGGTCGGCCGGGTTGAGGATGATGATCGCCTTCGCCTCGCGGGCGCCGCCGATCGTCTCCAGCCCGCGCGGCCGTCGCGGTCGTGAACTCGTCGATGTTCTGGCGCGTGCCCGGCCCGGCCGACCGCGACGAGATGGTCGACACCGTCTCGGCGTAGGTCACCTCGGCGACGCGCGAGAGGGCGGCCACGATCGGGATCGTCGCCTGCGCGCCGCAGGTGATGAGGTTGATCTCGCGCGCGTCGCCGTGCGCGGTGAGATTGACCGGCGGCACCACGGCCGGGCCGAGCGCGGCCGGCGTCAGGTCGACGCTGCGGATGCCGCGCGCGGCCAGCAGCCGCGCGTGCTCGGCGTGCGCGCGCGGCCGAGGTGGCGTCGAACGCCAGATCGATGTCGGCGACCAGATCGAGCAGCCCGGCCAGCCCCTGGTCGGTGACGGCGTGCCCGCGCTCGCGGGCCAGGCGCAGCCCGGCCGAGTCGGGATCGATGCCGGCGACGCCGACCAGCTCGAGCACCGGGCTGCGCTCGACCTTCATCAGCAGGTCGGTGCCGATGTTGCCCGACCCGATGATCGCGACGCGCAGCCTGCGGGGCGCGTCGGTCACGCCGGAACCGCGCGGCGGCCGCCCCGGCGCGCGGCGACGCGTGCGAGCGCCGACACGCGGGAACCGGTCGAGGCGGAACGGCTCGAGCAGCTCCGGTCGGCGGCCGGTCGCGATCAGCTCGGCCAGGGCCTGCCCGGACGGCGGCGCCAGCGTGACGCCCTGCATGCCGTGGCCCGGTGCAGAGGTAGGTGTTGTCGAGGTCGCCCGCGCGGTCGATGATGGGCAGCCCGTCGGCGGGGATCGGCCGCATGCCGGCCCACTCGGCCTCGATGCCGGGCTCGGCCCACGGCTGGAACGACTCGCGGGCGCCGGCCACGATCGAGTCGATGCGGCGCCGGTCGAGCCGGCTGTTGATGCCGCTGAACTCCATCGTGCCGCCGATGCGGATGCGGTCGCCGTACGGCGTGCAGCCGACGTGCACGTCGGCGAGCAGGATGGCGTGCGCCGGCAGCACGGTCGGGCGCACGGAGAAGCTGTAGCCCTTGCCCGCCTCCATCGGCAGCGAGATGCCGAGCCAGCGCGCCAGCTCGGTCGTCCAGGCGCCCGCCGCCAGCACGACCGTGTCGGCCTCGAGGTCGCCCGCCGCCGTGCGCACCGTCGTGATCCGCCGGCCCTGCCGCACGAGCTCGACCACCTCGGCGCCCTCGCGGATCTCGACGCCGTCGCGGCGCAGCACCTCGGCCAGCCCCGCCGTGAGGGTGTCGGACCGCACGTGCCAGTGCTCGCGGATCAGGAATCCGGCGGTCACCTTCGGCGACAGCGCCGGCTCGAACGCGTGCAGCTCGTCGCCGGTCATGACCTCATCGGGCAGCTCGTAGCCGAAGGCGCGCATCGGCTCGAGCTTGCGCAGCTCGGCGCGGGCGTGCTCGGGGTCGCGGGCCGCGTAGACCATGCCCTGCTTGTAGAGCTCGCACTCCACGCCGTCGGCCTGCCAGGCGTCGATGATCGTCGAAGATGTCGTGCCCGAGCCCGGCGATCGCGGCCGTGCCGCTGGCGTGGTCGCGCTCGTTGCAGTACGTCCAGAAGCGCGTCAGCCAGGGCGCCAGGGCCGCGAAGTGCGACGGCTTGAAGTACAGCGCCGAGTCGCGGTTCAGGAACGTGCGCATCCCGTACAGCGTCAGCCCCGGCTCGGGCAGCGGGCCGGCCTGCGCGGGGCAGAGCCAGCCGCCGTTCGCGAACGAGGCGCCGCTGCCGATGCGGTTGCTCTCGACGATCGTCACCTCGTAGTCGTGGCGCCGCAGGTAGTAGGCGGCGCTGAGCCCGGCGATGCCGCCGCCGACGACCACGACTCGCCCGGCGCTCACCGACCGACCTTCCGAAGTGGTCTGATCACCCGATCAGCCTAGCAAGCTGCTCTGGCCCTGCCAAGGGTGGCTATCCTTGGCCTCGATGGACGAACCGAACGCCAAGCTGGCGCTGTCGCCGGTGACCCGGCGCAAGCTGACGGCGACGGTTGCAGAGCAGCTCCTGGCGGCCATCCGCGAGCTGCCGCCGGGCACGAAGGTGCCGTCCGAGCGGGAGCTGACGCGCGAGCTCGGCGTCGGCCGCTCGACGGTGCGCGAGGCGCTGAACGGCATCGCGATGCTCGGCATCGTCGAGATCCGCCACGGCCAGGGCGTGTTCGTGACCGGCGAGGCGCCGCCGGACGGCGAGCCGTCGGCCATCACCGCCGCGCTCGAGCGCGGCGTCACCAACGAGTTCATCGAGGCGCGGCTGATCGTCGAGGTCGAGGTCGCCCGCCTGGCCGCCCGCCGGCGCACCGACGACGACCTGGCGCGCCTCGAGCGCCGCCCTGGTCGAGCAGGAGGCGCGCCTGCGCGGCGACGTCGACGCGCTCGTGCACGTGGCGGCGCACTTCAACGTGCTGCTCGCCGACGCCGCGCACAACGAGGTGCTGAGCGCGATGATCCAGTCGTTCGTCGCCCTGATGGTCGAGCGCGGACCGCGCGTCTACCAGCTCGAGGGCTTCGGCGAGTGGGACCTGCAGGAGCACCGCGGCCTCTACACCGCGGTGCTCGATCGCGACCCCGAGCGGGCCGCGAAGCTGATGCGCGAGCACATCGAGGAGCTCGCCCGGCGCTACCGCGCCGTCGGCGCCATGTAGCCGACGGCGCGTATCGCTCAGTCATTCCAGGTGTCGAACTCGAGGTACGAGAAGCCGGTGTCGGGCCCGGTGTCGCCGACGCCGAAGTTGAAGCCGACGCCGGGCAGGCCGTCGCCGTACACGTCGTCGGTGGCCGTGATCACCTCGACGCCGTTGATGTAGCCCTTCAGGACGTTGCCGATCGCGGTCGCCTCGACGACGTCGCCGGTCTTGACGCCGTACCGCGGGCCGATGTGCTTCTGCAGCGACGTGAAGTCCTTGATCTTGCCGTTCCAGCGCACGATCTCCGCGTAGCCGAGCTCGTTCGTGAGGCGCCGGAAGAAGATCTCGTAGCCGCGGCACCAGTTCGGCTCGATCACGCTGCGCAGGCGGATCTCGACCTCCTGGAACCACTCGTCGGTCGGGTTGTCGGCGACGACGATGCCCTTGCCGTACTGGTTCGTCCCCCACTCGCCGCTGATCACCGCGGTCGGGTCGTCGTAGTCGCCCTCGGGCGCGGCGTCGGCGTCGTCGACGCCGGCACCGAGCGTGGCCTGCTCGGCGCGCTTCTCGGCCTCGTTCATGCGCGTCGGGCCGCCGTGGATGCGGCCGTTCGAGACGACGACGTCGGCCCAGTCGATGCCCTCCTTGAGGCCGTTGACCCAGATGCCGCCCTCGGAGACGGGGTTCTCGTCGTTCTCGAAGTTGCTCGAGTAGGTCTTCACGGAGGTGTGTGCGGGCAGGTCGGGCATCGTGGCTCCTGTCGTTGGTTCGGTATGCGGGTCAGGCGGCGGCGGGCGGGCCGACGCCCGCCGACTGGCTGCCGTAGCGGCCGAGGATCGGCCACACGTCGACGACCCGGGCGTCGTCGACGACGTGGTACATGTCGTAGAGGTTCACCGTGGTGGGGGCGTAGCTGGGCGCGAGCTCGATGCGGTCGCCCACCGCGACCTCGGAGCCGTCGGGCAGGTCGAGCACCAGGTGCTCCTCGTGCACGGAGTGCTCGCCGTGCTCGAAGTGCACCGCGGCCACGCCGCCGACGATCTCGGGCAGGCCGCGGTCGAGGCCGAACGCCTTGCGGCCGCAGTCCAGCACGGCGGTGTCGCCGGACCGCGAGATGACCGTGCCGAGCACCGTCAGCGCCACCTCGAACCCGGGCACCAGCCGGGCGTGGAAGGCGTCCATGAACACGTAGGTGCCCGCGTGGATCTCGGTGATGCGCGGGTTCGCGCCGGTGATGTCCCACGTGCCGAGGCCGCCGCCGGCGACGACGTCGGTGCACAGCCCGGCGCGGTCGAAGGCGTCGGCCGCGGCGATCAGGAGATCGTTGGCGGCGTGCGCCTTGGAGACGCGCAGCGCCCGGTCCGGCTCGAGCATGCAGTGACCCTCGTAGCCGAGCAGCCCGGCCAGCTTCAGGCCCGGCCGGCGCGCGACGTGGGCGCCCAGCTCGACGGCCGGCTCGATGCCGCGCACGCCCGGCCCGGTGCAGGCCGACGTCGAGCTCGACGAGCACGCCGATCTCGGTGCCGGCCTCGACCGCGGCACCCGCCAGCTGCGTCGACGTTCGCCGCGTCGTCGACGGCCACCAGCACGCGTCCCGAGCCCCGCGATGCGCGCCAGCTCGGCCGCCTTCACCGGGCCGACCACCTGGTTGGCGATCAGCACGCCGTCGATGCCGTCGTCCAGCAGCGCGCTGGCCTCCCACACGTTCGCCGTGGTGATGCCGATCGCGCCGGCGGCGATCTGCCGGCGGGCCAGGATCGGGCACTTGTGCACCTTGGCGTGCGGCCGCAGCGCCGCCGGCAGGCCGTCCATGCGGCGCGCCATCTCGGCGATGTTGCGGTCGACCCGCGGCAGGTCGAGCAGCAGCGCCGGCGTGGCGGGTGCGTCGCGCGGTGCGCCGACCATCCGCCGCGCGGCATCGAGCCGCCGCGGATCAGTCATAGAGCGGGAGGCCGTCGACGCCGACGTCGTGCACCTCGATGGTGCCCTTCTCGTCCTCGACGACGTAGAGCCGCTGCTCGCCGGGGCGGCCGAAGGCGACGTTGGTGGGCGCGCGACCGTCGAGGCCGAGCCGGTCGACGACCGATCCGTCGCGACCCATCACCGTCACGTCGCCCTGGCCGAACACCGCGATGAACAGCCGGCCGTCGGTCGAGAAGGCCATGCCGTCGGGGCCGCGCAGCCCGGGGTCGGTGTACGCCGGATCGAGCACGTTGCCGAACACCTCGCGCGGGCCGACCGAGCCGTCCGCGGCGACGGTGTAGCGGTACACGTTGCCGCCGATCGTCTCGTTGGTGTACAGCAGCCCGTCGGGCCCGAAGGCGATGCCGTTCGTGAAGCGGTAGCCGTCGTCGAGGATCCGCGCCTCGCCCGTGGCGGGGTCGTAGCGGAAGACGATGCCGGCCATCGGCAGCGTGTCGCAGCCGGGCCGCGGCGCGCCGGTCTCGTCGAGGAAGTCGCGTACCGAGCAGGCCGGAGTCGGTGAGGTAGAGCGCGCCGTCGGGCCCGAAGCAGAGGTCGTTGGGCCACAGCAGCGGCACGCCCTCGACCTCGGTCAGCACGGTCTCGCAGGTGCCGTCGGGCGCCATCCTGATGAGCGACGGCGTCAGCGTCTCGCAGCACCAGACGTCGCCGTTGCGGTCGAGCGCGAGGCCGTTCGGCCGGCCGGTCTCGGCCATCGTCCACTTCTCGCTGCCGTCGGCGGACACCTTCGTGATGCGGCCGCGCTCGAAGGCCAGCTCGGCCACGAGCCAGGTGCCGTCGGCGAGCAGCAGGGGCGCCTCGGGCAGCCCCAGGTCGGTGGTGAAGATCATGATGCGGCGCTCGTCACCGGGCCTGCTCCCCTTCGCAGCCAGTGGAGATCCACTGGTCTGATCACCCGTTCAGTCGATCATTCCAGAGGCCCCCGGTCGTGTCAACCGCGCGCCCGGGCCGCCGCGCCGCAGGCGTCGGCGTGGAACGAGCGGTACATCTCGAGCACGTCGGAGCGGCCGTCGCCGAACCGCGCGAGCGCCTCCTCGTAGGGCAGCTCCGGGGTCGGCCGTGACGGCGTCGATCCACGCGATGTTGCGCTCCAGCACGACCGGATCGGTCGTGCCGCCGTGGCAGGGCAGCACGTAGGTGGCGCCGAGCGCGACCAGCCGCTCCAGCGACGCCCGTGCCTGCACGAGTCCCTCGGGCGTGTCGATGTGCGGGAACGGCACCTCGGCCGCGTCGCCCGCCAGCAGGATGCGCGGCTCGCGCAGGTACAGCGAGACGTGGTCGGCGCAGTGGCCCGGCGTGTGGATCAGCTCGATCGTGACGTCGCCGCCGTCGAGCACGAGGCCGTCGTCGCCGTGGAGGATCGAGGGCGGCGTCGCCACGACCTCGTCGAACCGGCCCGGCATCTCGGCCGACCAGCGCGCGATGTCGGCGGCCGCCTCGTCGCCCCTGCAGCCGCTTGCCGCAGAGGGCGTGGCCGATGATCGGCACGTCGGCGAACTCGCTGTTGCCCCACGCGTGGTCGTAGTCGGCGTGCGTGTCGACCACGATCAGCGACCGGCCGGCGAGATCAGCGGCGAGCTGCTCGCGCAGCCAGCGCGCGTCGGCCGGCGTCGACATGGTGTCGACCACGACCAGCAGCCGCTTCGTGCGGACGACGAACGTGTCCACCTCGTCCCCGAGCCGAAACCGCCGGACGTGGTCTCCCACGCCCGGCGGCGACTCGGACAACTGCCATTCCGTTGGCGCTCCCATGGAGCGGGACGCTAGCGGACGAGCAGGGTCGCTACAGGGGCTCGCGCAGGCAGCGCGTGACCTTGAGCGCACCGCGCGAGAGCCGGCGGATCTCGGCGTTCGCGAGCCGGTCGATGACCGGATCGAACGGATCGGCGACCATCGTGAACGGCTGGTTCACGAGATCGGGCGCAACGCCCGGGCCGGCCACGGAGGCGCGGTAGCGGTTGACGCGCGAGACGCCCTGGCGCTTGCCCTGCCAGATGAACGTGTAGCACCACTGGCCGCGCGGCTTGTGCGCGAGGAACATGTCGACGCGATGCCAGCCCCGGCCGAGGTTCGAGTCGAACGACTCGATGGCGAGGTTGCGGCCCTTGCCGTCGAGCACGCGGCCGGCGCGGTCGTACTTGCCGGGCTGCACGGGGCGGCCGTGGTAGGTGTAGGTGCCGTAGATGTGGCGGAAATGCTGCGGATACGACCAGTCGGACTTGATCGGTCAGCACGGGAGCAGCGCCGCGCCAGTGCGAGACGTGCAGCTCCTTGGGGCCGGTCGTGCCGCCGTGGTTCTTCTTGATGCGGATCCAGTTCTGGAGCGCCCAGTGGGTGCCGTCCTTCATGGTGCAGGCGGCGACCACGGCCTTCAGCGGCGGACCCTTGTACGGGCCGCAGACGTTCTTCAGCTTGCGCCAGTCCTTGACCTTCTTCGACACGGCACCGCCGGAGCGGTCGTACCGGAAGAACTCGGGCGTATCGCCTTCGGCGCCCCAGTAGATGACGTGGCGCTGGATGCCCTTCGCCTTGTACGTGACGAGGGCGACACCCTTGCTCGAGACCTTCAGGCGGACGTTCTTGACGTTGCGGTCGACGATGTTCGAGGCACTGGCGGCCGGTGCAACGAGCAGGAAGCGCAGCGAGTGCGAGATAGGGAATTCGGGGCATTGGTACCTCCATCGGCAGAGGCGGTCGCATCGCCTCCCTCGTACGGGGTACTCGCACCGTAGCCGTCCCGGATGCGGGTACCGACGGTAAGCGGACGCAGTTTCGGACAGGTCCGCCACGCTGTCCGCATGCCCCGGGCCCGCGCTCCCATCATCGTCGCGGCGCTCGTGATGGTGGTCTGGGGCGCCTCGCCGGCCATGACCAAGATCGCCGCGCGCGACCTCACCTCGCTCGAGGTGGGCGTGCTGCGGACGCTGCTTGCGGGCCTGGTCGCGGCGCCGATCGTGCTTGCCACGCGCGAGCGCCTGCCGACCGGCGGGCACCAGCGGCGGCTGCTGCTCGTGTCCGCCATCTCGGGCTTCGTGGCGTTCCCGATCCTGTACTCAATCGGCCAGGGGCGCACCTCGGCCATGCACGGCGGCATGATCCTGGCCGCGCTGCCGATCTTCACCGGCGCCTACGCCGCGATCCTCGACCGCCGGCGGCCCTCGCGGGCGTGGGTGGCCGGCAGCGCGCTGGCGCTGGCGGGCGAGGTGGCGCTGGTCACGATCCGCACCGGCGACGGCGGTGCCGGCGCGACGGTGCTCGGCGACGCGCTCGTCGTCCTCTCGGCGATGCTGGTCTCGGTCGGCTACGTGGCGGGCGCGCGCCTCGGCCAGGGCGGCTATCGCGCGCTGGCCGCGACGTACTGGGGCGTCATCATCGGCGCGCTGCTGGTGCTGCCCGTGCTCGCCGGCACCATCAGGGCCGACGGCCTGCCCGAGGCCGGCCTCGAGTCGTGGGCGGCGATCGCGTGGATGGCGGTCGTCACGTCGATCGTCGGCTACATCGGCTGGTACTGGGCGCTCGCGCGGGGCGGCATCCAGCGGATCTCGACGATCCAGTTCCTGCAGCCGTTCTCGGGCCTGCTGATCGCGGCGTGGCTGCTCGGCGAGCAGTTCACCCTGCCGCTGATCGCGGCGTCGGCCATGATCCTGGCCGGTGTGGCCATCACGCAGAGGCGATAGTCTCGCGCCCCATGGAACGCTTTCGCCTGGACGGCAAGATCGCGATCGTCACCGGAGCGGGTAGCCCGAACGGCATCGGCATGGCGGTCAGCCGCACCCTGGCCCGGCTGGGCGCCGTCGTCACCATCACGGCGACGACCGACCGCATCGCCGACCGGCAGCGCGAGCTCGCGGCCGAGGGCCTCGTGGTCGAGACCGGCATCGCCGACCTCACCTCGCTGCGAGGCCGCGCAGGCGCTGGCGGCCGAGGTGCGGACGCGCCACGGCCGCATCGACGTGCTGGTCAACAACGCGGGCATGGTGCAGACCGGCATCGAGACCGAGTCGCGGACGCTCGCGACCATGTCCGAGGCCGACTGGGACCTCGAGATCGCGATCAACCTGAAGACGTGCTTCGCGATGACGCGCGCGGTCGTGCCGGGCATGATCGAGCAGCGCTACGGGCGCATCGTGAACGTCACCAGCGTGACCGGCCCGGTGGTCGCGATCCCCACCTCGTCCGGCTACGGCGCGGCGAAGGCGGGCATCGAGGGGATGATGCGCGGGCTGGCGCTCGAGGCGGGACGCTACGGCGTGACCGTCAACTCGGTGGCGCCCGGCTGGATCGAGACCGGCTCGTCGCTGCCGCCCGAGATCATCGCCGGCCGCGCCACCCCGCTCGGCCGTCCGGGCCGGCCCGACGAGGTCGCCGACGCGGTCGCGTTCCTGGCCTCCGACGCGGCTCGAGCTACATCACCGGCCAGTCGATCACCATCGACGGCGGCAACACGATCCAGGAGTACCACGGGGTCGACGTGTACGACCGGGTGTAGGGCGCCGGTTCGAGCCGGACGAGGGAACTCGCCTGTTCGCCGCGTATGGTGAGGGGAAGATGGCGACCGACACGCTTCCCGCGGGCACGCTGGTGCACCGCCTCGCGCGCCTGCTGCCCGCCGCGATCGTGCCGCCACTGGCGCTGGCGCTCGCGCTCGGCGACGGCCAGTACGGCTCGACCTGGTACCCGGCCGGCATCGCGATCGTGGCCGCATTCGTGCTGTTCTCGACCACCGGGCCGCGGCACGCGCTGAGCCGCGTGCAGGTGGTGGCGCTGTCCTGCGCGGGTGCGCTCGCGGGCTGGACGTACCTCTCGCTGCTGTGGACGGAGCTCGGCGGGCCGACGCTGACCGAGGCCAACCGGGCCGCCACCTACGCCCTCGCCCTCTCGCTCGTGGTCCTGGTCGGCGACACGCCCGAGCGCCGCCGCGACCTGCTGCTCGTGACCGCCGGCGTGTCGGGCATCCTCGCGATCTACATCGGCGTGCACCTGATGGCGACGCCGAGCCTCGAGCTGTTCCAGGACGACCGCCTGTTCCGGCCGATCGGCTACCCGAACGCGCTCGCCGCCTTCCTGATGATCGGCCTCTGGCCGCTCGTCATGCTGGCCGCCTCGCCCGAGGAGCCGCTCGCCGTGCGGGCCGTGGCGCTGATGGGCGCGGCCGCGATCCCGTCGGCCGCCCTGCTGACCGTGTCGCGGGCCGGCGTGCTGTTCGCCGTGCTCGGCACCGTCGTGTACTTCGCCTTCTCGCCGATCAGGGTGCGGTCGCTGCTCGCGGCGGTGATCGCCTTCGCGCCCGTCCTGGCGGGCTTCCGGACGCTCGACGACGTCCAGTACGGCGCGACCGTGTCGATCACGGAGTCCGCCGGCCGCGTGATCGTGTTCGGCGCCGTCGCCGGACTGGCCGCCGGCGTCGTCTGGGCCCTGGCAGAGCGCAAGATCCGGTTCCCGTCGACGATCGGCCGGGCGCTGCGGGTGATCCTCGTCGCGGGCCTCGTGATCGGCGTCATCGGCGGCGTGGTCGCCGCCATCGATCGCGACGCGGCCGGGTTCGCCGACCGCCGCTGGCAGGCGTTCAAGGCGGGTCAGGACTCCGACGTCGGCGAGTCGTCGAACCGCCTGCTGACCTCGGGCTCGAACCGCTACGACTTCTGGCGCGTCTCGGTCGACATGCTGAAGGACCATCCGATCACCGGCGCGGGCGCCGCCAACTGGCAGTGGCAGTACCTGACCGAGGGCCGCTCCAACGAGGAGCCCGACAACGCTCACGGCGCCGTATGGGAGTTCGCGTCCGGCCTCGGCATCGTCGGCGTCGCGCTGTTCGGCACCACCATGCTGCTCGCGATCGGCTCCGCCTTCTTCCCGGCGCAGACCAGCGACGGGCCGCGCTCCGCCGCGTTGCTCGCGGCGATGATCATCGGCGTCGGCCACATGCAGGTCGACTGGCTCTGGGAGACGCCGGCGACCGGGCTGCTCGTGATGTCGGTCTGCGGGTTATCGCTGGCAGGGCTGCGGAGACCGGAGCGCCCCGTGATCGCGCCCCTGCGCAAGGCCAGCCTCGTGCTCGTGATCGTCGTCGGCGTGGTCGGCATCCTCCCGGCGCTGCTGTCGGAGCGCTTCACCGACGCGAGCTATCGCGCCGCGCCGGCCGACGCCATCACGCTGGCGGAGCGCGCGGCCTTCCTGAACCCGTTCGCCGCCGCCCCGGAGCTGGCGCGGGCCGCCGCCGCGGAGCGCGCGAACCAGCCCGACACCCGCGTCGACGCGCTGCGCTCGGCAACCGAGCGCGAGCCGAAGAACTGGGCCACGTGGGCACTGCTGGGCGAGGCGCAGGCCGCCGCGGGCGATCCCGCAGCGGGCCAGCGTTCGTGTCTCGAGGCGCAGCACATCAAGCCGACCGTGGTATGCCCCGGGCAGTCCAGCTGATCTCACGCCTGTCGGTCGGCGGCTCCGTGCTGCAGGCCATCAACACCACGGCCTTCCTGCAGCGGATCGGCTGGGACTGCATCCTGCTGCACGGCGAGCCCGGGCCGGGCGAGGGCTCGATGCAGCAGGTCGCCGACGAGCTCGGCGTCGAGCGCGTGGTGCTGAAGGAGATGACGCGCGAGCTGGGCCCGCACGACGTGCAGTCGCTGCGCGAGTGCCGCCGCGAGCTGCGCCGGCTGCGGCCCGACGTCGTCCACACGCACGGCGCGAAGGCCGGCACGGTCGGACGCACCGCGGCGAAGCTCGCCCGCACGCCCGCCGTCGTGCACACCTTCCACGGTCACGTGCTGCGCGGCTACTTCGGCCGTCCGAAGCAGGACGTCTTCCGGCTGATCGAGCGCTCGCTCGCCCACGCCTGCGACCGCATCGTCGCCGTCTCCGACGAGGTGCGCACCGACCTGATCGAGCTCGACGTGGCGCGGCCGTCCAAGATCGAGGTGATCCCGGTCGGCTTCGACATGCAGCGCCTGATCGTCCCTCCCGGCCGCCACGACGAGCTGCACCACGCCTTCCGCGCCAGCGTCGGCCTCCCCGACGCGCCGCTCGTCGTCTCGTTCGTGGGCCGCATCGTCCCGATCAAGCGCGCCGACCGGTTCCTGCAGGCCGCGTGGGAGCTGCGCGACACGCCGGCGACCTTCATGGTGGTCGGCGATGGCGAGGAGCTGGCCGCGCTGCGCGGCTCCGAGATCGCCCGCGCCCTCGGCGACCGCGTCGTGTTCACCGGCTACCGCTCCGACATCGCCGCCGTCTACCACGCCAGCGACATCGTCGTGCTGACGTCCGACAACGAGGGCACGCCCGTCAGCCTCATCGAGGCGCTGGCCTGCGGGGTTCCCGTCGTGGGCACCGACGTGGGCGGCGTGCGCTCGCGTGGTCGACGACGGCGTCACGGGCTTCGTCGTCCCGGCGCCCGACGCGGCGCTGCTCGCGACCCGCATCCGCGCGCTGATCGAGGACGCCGACCTGCGGCACGGCTTCGGCCAGGCGGGCCGGGAGCGCGTCGAGGGCCGCTTCTCGGCCGAGCGCCTCGCAGCCGACCACGACCGGCTCTACCGCGGCATCCTCGGCTAGTCCCGGCCAAACGGCGCACGCGGCTCGCGCGAACGCCCGCGGCTCCGCGCACGGAAGGCGCGCGGAACTGCGCCGTCGTGCGCGCCTCGGTGCCGCACGCGAGAACGCGCACGGCCGCGATTCGCCCTAGGACGCCGAAGGCCCGGCAGTTGCCGGGCCTTCGGGAGTACTAAGGGCGCTCGGGGGGAGCGGAAGAGTCAGATCAGGCGATCTCGTCACGCCGGCCGCTGCGGCGAAGCACGAAGCCCGCGACGAGGAGCGTGGAACCGATCATGGCGAACACGATCATCTCGGCGCCGGTGAAGGGCAGGTCGCCGGAGCCGCTGGTGCCCTCGGTCTGGGTGCCGAGCGCGGACTTGACGGCCTCGACGCCGTTCTTGCCGCCGTAGGTCTTCAGCAGCGGGCTGGAGAGCGTGGAGTTGAGATCCGACTTGGAGTAGGCACCGTCGATCTGCCCATCCTTCGCATCCTGGATGATCTGGTCGGTCGTCGCGGCTGAGGCCATCGGAACGAAGGCCAGCATCATCGCGGCGACGGCGGCGATCAGAAAGATCCTCAAGCGTGGTCGGGGACAGCTTCATGGACATCACTTTCGGGGGGGTCGTCATGCTCAGAGTATCCCTTCGCCTATCGGTTCCGCAAGTTCTCTGTAGGTTCAACCACATTGAATGGACAGACTTTATACGGATCGCCGGTCGGATGAGCTGGTCGATCTGCCTTCCGCCGATCTGCTCGGGCACCACCGTATGATAGTCACGCAACCGGCGGTCATCCCCCGTCAAGGGGATCTTTTACCATATTCGCAATACTCGCAGCTTCCAGTTCGAGGCGATCGGCGAGGTTCGTGATACGTCGTCCGGTCAGCTCCTCGACCCGTCGCAGCCGGTAGCGCACCGTGTTCTTGTGGACGTAGAGGCGGTCGGCGGCCGTCGCCACCGATAAGCCCCGACTCGAGCACCGCGGCCAGCGTCGCGAGGAGCTCCGGCGAGAGGTTCCCGACCATCTCGTCCGCCAGGGCGGCCGCCCCGTCCGGGCCGAGCGCCTTCAGCAGGGCGTCGGCGACCCTGACCTGGGCGTAGACGGGCGCCCGTCCCAGCACCGGCCCGAGCTCGCGCGCCGCCTGCGCCTCGCGCAGGCCGCGCGCACCGTCGTCCGACGCGGAGCCCGCGCCCCAGGCGGTGCCGGCGAGGACCAGGGCGACGCGGTCGAGATCGGCGTCCGCGGGCAGCAGCGCCACGAGATCGTCGCCCGACGTGGCCGCAGGTCGCTCCCAGCTCGCGCAGCAGGCCCGCGTGCGCCGGCTCGCCGCCCGCCGACCACCACCACGACAGCCGGCTCGTCTCCCGTCGCGGCGAGGAACCTGCGCACGCGCTCGGCCTCGCGCCGGTCGCGCGCCGCGCTGACCGGGTCGCCACGGCCCGACTCGAGCACCACCAGGGCCGCGGCCTGGGCCAGGAGCGGCTCGGCCAGCACCCCGGCACCCTTGCCGTGCAGCGCCAGCTCGCCGCCGGTGACCGCGTGCACGGCGATCGCCGGGCCGTCCGTCGGGCCGGAGACGAAGAGGCGCCGCCCCGCCGCATCCTGGAGCACGACGCCGAGGCCCGTGACGGCGGCGAGCGCCTGGACGACCCCGGGGACGCCACCCTCGACCGCGGCCCGTGTCAGCCGCGCGGCCGCGTCGATGGCGGCGGCGGCCGCCGCCGTGCCGCCGCCGGTGAGGGCGGCCTCCAGCGCGGCGCCCGCGGCCCTCGCGTCGACGCCGCGCGGCAGGGCGAACAGCGGCAGGCCCGCCTCGTCCGCCGTCGCGCGGACGCCCGCGAGCGCGCCCGTGAGGTAGTGGCCGTCGACGAACACCAGCCCGGCCGCGCCGATCTCGGCCAGCCGCGTCACCAGGCGCCGGCCCTCGCCGCCGCCGGGCATGCCGGCCCGCCGCGCCACGACGAGGTCGCCCTCCCGCGCCTGCAGCCGCGTCCCGGGCCCGACGTCACGGACGACGACGCGCCCGACCGGCCGGTCGAGACCGGCGCGGCCCGCCAGCAGCCGGCTGCGGTCGAGCAGGCTGGCAGTCGCCAGGTCACGGATCCGCAACGTTCCATTGTCCATCCGGACAAATTCTACGCCCGATCACTGTCCGGTCGCCTACTAGCACGCGCTCGCGCCGCAACGTACGCTTCCGGGACCCGCGGAGGAGGGGTGATGAGGATCTTGAAGCGCATGCACGGTCGAGGGCTCGTGGTCCTCGCCGTTCTCGGCCTGACGGCGGCCGTGACGGCGATCGCACCGCTGGCGTCCGCCGAGGACCCGCCGGCCACGAACGACTGGCGGGTGGGCTACGACCAGGAGTTCGACAACAACCTGAACCCGTTCGCGTCGCAGTTCACGTCGAACTACTTCGTCTTCACCGAGGTGTACGACCTGCTGCTGAACTTCAAGGTCGAGGACAACTCCCCCGATCTCGAGAACTCTCCCGCGCAGAGCTTCGAGTCCACGCCGGACGGCAAGGTCTGGACCTACAAGCTCCGTCCCGGCATCAAGTGGGCCGACGGCCAGCCCTTCACGGCCGACGACGTGATCTGGACGTTCCAGACGGTGATCGACACGGCCGAGGATCCGGGCAACGTCCTGTCCGGCTACCTGCCGGTCGTCGACAAGCTCGAGAAGGTCGACGACCTGACGGTCAAGATCACCCTGCCGGAGCCGAACGTGCGGATGTCGTCGCTGTACATCCCGATCCTCCCGAAGCACATCTGGGAGAAGGCCGACCTGAAGAAGATCAAGGACTTCGACCCGTTCACCGAGATCACCGACGCCACGACCGGCGAGAAGAAGAAGGCGATCATCGGCACCGGGCCGTTCATGCTCACGAAGCTGGACAAGAAGGGCACGACGATCCTCGAGCGCAACCCGTACTTCTACGGGCCGAAGGGCGAGATCGACCGCATGCTGATGGTCAAGTACGGCGAGAAGGACCCGCAGCTGCGCGACATCAAGCTGGGCAAGCTCGACGCGATCCTGTCCGGCAGCCTCAAGTGGGCGACGGCCGAGGCGGCGAACAAGGACATCACCATCTGGTCCTATCCGAGCCCCGGCTTCTCCGAGATCGCGTTCAACTCGTGCACCGGCGTCGCCGAGTCGCTCTGCACCGGCGTCGGCAAGGACGTCAAGACGAAGGTCGTCCAGGACGTCGCGATCCGCCACGCGCTGTACTACGCGTTCAACCGGCCCGAGGTGCTCGCGACCGTGCTCCAGAACCAGGGCACCGTCGGCAACGGCCTGATCTCGCCGTACTACGCCCGCTACTACAAGGACTGGTCGGCCGACCCGGACGTGGGCTACAAGTACGACCCGGCCAAGGCGAAGCAGGTCCTCGCGGACGGCGGCTGGACCTGCCCGGACGGCGGCATCTGCACCAAGGACGGGACGAAGGCCGAGTTCGAGCTGCTCGTCCGCCAGAACAACCAGGACGACCAGAACGCCGCGCAGCGCTACGCGTCCGACGCCAAGGCGGTCGGCATCGACATGAAGATCTCGATCGTGTCCGAGGACCAGATCAACGAGCGCATCTACGCGACCAGCCCGACCGACGAGAACAAGTACGAGCCGACCTACGACGCCTTCTACTGGGGCTGGGGCGGCGACAACGACTCGCCGCACTTCAACTTCGACGTGCTCGTCTGCGGCTCGAGCTGGCAGGACTCCATGTACTGCAACCCGGCGTACGACAAGCTCGTCGCCGACGCGCTCAAGGAGCTCGACTTCGACAAGCGCCTGACGCTGCTGCACGACGCGGAGAAGATCGCCCTGACCGACGCGCCGTACCTGATCACCGACCATGACAACGTCGTCGCGGTGACCTACAACGACACGTGGACGGGCTACGTGCATCAGCCGTCCGGCGCCGGCGCGCCGTTCGGCTACTCGTGGGTGCAGCTGCAGGTGATCAAGAAGGCCGCCGCCAGCGAGGGCGGCTCGAACACCGGCCTCATCGTCGCCGTCGCCGGCGGGCTCGTCGCGCTGACCGCGATCGGCGCCATCCTGATCCGCCGCCGGGAGAAGGACGAGCCGGTCGAGCTCGAGCAGGACTAGCCATGACGTGGCGACGCGCCGGCACGCGGGCACTCGTCGCGTTCGGGACGCTGGTGTTCGTCCTCATCTTCAACTTCTTCCTGTTCCGCGCCGTCGGTGACCCGAAGAAGGATCTGATCCGGAGCCGCCTCTCGCCCGCCGCGCGAGAGGCGGTGATCCGGGAGCGGGGCCTCGACAAGGACAAGCTGACCCAGTTCCGGATCTACATCGAGCAGACGGTCCAGGGCGACCTCGGCACCTCGAACAACAGCCGCAAGGCCGTCCTCGACGAGCTCATCGACGCACTCCCCAACACGCTGCTGCTGGTGGGCATCGCCACGGTGCTGTCCTCCTTCCTCGGCTCCTGGATGGGGGTGATCGCCGCGGGCAGGCGCGGCAGTACCACGGACACGATGCTCACGCAGGGCAGCCTCGTGCTGTGGTCGATGCCGTTCTTCTTCATCGGCATCCTCGCGATCTGGCTGTTCGCCGTGAAGATCCCGATCTTCCCGACCGGGCTGAAGAGCACGCCGGGCGGTCCGACCGATGGCTTCGCGTACTACTGGGACGTCTTCAAGCACCTGCTGCTGCCGGTCGCCACGCTCACCGCCAGCCTGCTCGCCCAGTACACGGTGATCATGCGGACGAACCTCCTCGACATCCTGGGCGAGGACTACATCACCACCGGCCGCGCGATCGGCCTCTCACGGCGGCGCGTGATGCGCCAGCACGCCGTGCCGAACGCGCTCCTGCCCGTCGTGACGCTGATCGCGCTCAACATCGGCGTCGTGCTGTCGGGCGCGTTCGTGATCGAGTCGATCTTCTCGTGGCCGGGCATCGGCGACCTGACCATCAACGCGATCGGCGACAAGGACTACCCGGTGCTGCAGGGTGCCTTCCTGCTGTCGTCCGCGGCCGTGATCATCGCGAACTTCGCGGCGGACATGTGTTACGGCTATCTCGATCCGCGCGTGAAGGAGAGCTGATGGCGACCGAGGCAGCCACCGTCCGCCAGCACGGCGCCGGGGAGCGCGCGTGGAACGCCACGAAGCGCGTCGCCTCGAAGACGTGGGCATCGAAGACCGGCCGCGCCGGCCTCGGCATCCTGATCTTCTTCACGCTGATGGCGCTGACGGCCCCGTGGCTCGCGCCCGAGGACCCGACGCGCGACTTCCACCCGGAGATCCTCGCCCCGCCCAGCTCCGAGCACTGGCTCGGCACCGACGGCAACGGCGCCGACGTGCTGTCGGGCTTCCTGCTCGGGTCGCGCATCTCGATCGCGGTCGGGTTCTCCGCCGCCATCATCTCGGGCGTGATCGGCGCCACCGTCGGGATCTCCTCCGGCTACTACGGCGGCTGGGTCGACAAGATCCTCGACCGCGATCGACGACTGGTTCCTGGTGATCCCGTTCCTGCCGTTCGCGATCGTCGTCGCGACCGCGCTCGGCCGCGTCGCCGACGGCTGGCCCGGAGGCCGCGTGACCCTGCTGATCATCGTCATCGGCCTCCTGTCGTGGGCCGGCACGTCGCGCATCGTGCGCAGCCAGGTGCTGTCGGTGAAGGAGCGCCAGTTCATCGAGCGGGCGAAGGCGCTCGGCGCATCGCCGCGGTGGATCGTGCGCAAGCACATCCTCCCGAACGTGCTGCCGCTGGTGTTCGCCAACACGGTGCTGATCGTGTCCGCGACGATCCTCGCCGAGTCGACGCTGGCCTTCGTCGGCCTCGGCGATCCGACGCGCCCCTCCTGGGGCACGATGCTGGAGCGCGCGAACGACTCCGGCGCAGTCGCGGTCGGCGCCTGGTGGTGCTTCCTGCCGCCCGGCATCGGCATCGTGATGGTGGTGCTCGGCTTCACGCTCGCCGGCCAGGCGATCGAGGACATCATCAACCCGCGCCTGCGGGAGCGCCGCTGATGGCGGCGGCCGACGTGGCCGGCGCACTGGCGCCGGACCTGCCGTCCGACGTCCTGCTCGACGTCCGGGACCTGTCGGTGGCCTACAAGCGCGACGGGCGCGAGATCAAGCTGGTCGAGGAGGTCACGTTCCAGGTCGGCCGGGGCGAGGCGCTCGGCCTCGCCGGCGAGTCGGGCTGCGGCAAGACGACGACCGCGCTGGCGCTGCTCGGGCTGCTGCCCACCAACCTCTACCGCGCGTCGGGCGAGATCGTGCTCAACTCGCCGCAGGGCGTCGTCTCGATCCACAAGCGCACCGAGCGCGGCATGCAGCAGGTGCGCTGGTCGCGGATCTCGATGGTCTTCCAGGGCGCCATGAACTCGCTCGACCCCGTGATGCGGGTGTCGGACCAGATCGCCGAGGCGATCCGGCTGCACGAGCCGACCATCGACAGGAAGGGCGTCGACGATCGCATCGCCGAGCTGTTCGGCTACGTCGGCATCAGCCCGGCCCGGGCCCGCCAGTACCCGCACGAGTTCTCGGGCGGCATGCGCCAGCGCGTCATGATCGCGCTGGCGCTGGCCTGCAAGCCGGAGCTGATCATCGGCGACGAGCCCACCACGGCGCTCGACGTGATGATGCAGGCGCAGATCCTCGAGCTGCTGGAGGAGCTGCGCCGCGAGCTCGGCCTGGCGATGATCCTGATCACGCACGACCTCTCCGTGCTGGCCGAGACGTGCGACCGCGTCGCGATCATGTACGCCGGTCAGATCGCCGAGCTGGGAGCCGTCCGCGACCTGTACGCGAACCCGCAGCACCCGTACACGCAGCGGCTGCTGGCGGCGTTCCCCGCCATCGGCGGGCCGCGCGAGCTGGCGCCGGCGATTCCCGGCGTGCCGCCCGACCCGGCCGAGCAGCCTCCCGGCTGCCGCTTCGCGCCGCGCTGCCACCGCGTGGCCGAGCGCTGCGGCGTCGAGGAGCCCGAGCTGCGAGCGCTCGAGGACGAGCGCCTCGCCCGCTGCCACTACGCGCCCTGGCCGGCGGGAGGTACGACATGAGCGCCGTGACGCCACCCGTCACCACGCCGCTGTTCGAGGTGCGCGACCTGAAGGTGCACTTCCCGATCCACCGCTCCGGCGGCCGGGTCGTGCGCGCCATCGACGGCGTCGACCTGGAGTGGCGGCGCGGCGAGGTGCTGGGCATCGTCGGCGAGTCCGGGCTGCGGCAAGTCGACGCTCGGGCGCACGCTGCTCGGGCTGCAGCCGCCGACGTCGGGCGAGATCCTGGTCGACGGGCAGCCGATCGGCAGCACCGACCTGCGCGCCGTCCGGCGGCGCGTGCAGATGATCTTCCAGGACCCGTACCAGTCGCTGAACCCGCGGCAGACGGTCGGCTCGCTGGTGATGGAGCCGCTCGCCATCCACGACATCGCGCGCGGCGAGGAGAAGCTGGCGCTCGGCGTGGCGACGCTCGAGAACGCCGGGCTGGCGCCGGCCGGCCGGTACTGGGACCGGTACCCGCACGAGCTGTCGGGCGGCCAGCGCCAGCGCGTCGTGATCGCCGCGGCGATGGCGCTGAGCCGGAGGCGCTGATCTGCGACGAGCCGGTCTCGGCCCTCGACGTGTCGGTGCGGGCGCAGGTGCTGCACGTGCTGATGGGCCTGAAGCGCGACCACAACCTCGGGCTGATCTTCATCACCCACGACCTCGGCCTGGCGTGGGCGCTGTGCGACCGGATCGCGGTCATGTACCTCGGCCGGATCGTCGAGTCGGGGCCGGCCGAGCAGGTGATCGGCGACCCGCGGCACCCGTACACGCAGTCGCTGCTGTCGGTCGTGCCGTCGCCGTATCCGCGCGAGGAGCGCCGCCAGATCCTCGCCGGCGAGCTGCCCGACGCCGCCAACGTGCCGGCCGGCTGCCGGTTCCACCCGCGCTGCCCGAAGGCGTTCGAGCGCTGCCCGACGGACGATCCGCGCGAGCTGATCGGCGCCGAGGCCGGCCACGGGACGGCCTGCTGGCTGGCCGAGGGCAATGCCTGAGCCGCGACCCGACATGACGGGCAAGCCGCGCGTCGACTACGGCGAGCACACGTGGCTCGAGCTGCGCGAGCTGGCGAAGCGCGACGACGTCGTCGCGGTGATTCCCGCCGCGACCCTCGAGGACCACGGCTACCACCTGCCGATCGACACCGACGTGCGGCTGGTCGAGGCGATCGCGCGCGGCGCCGTCGAGCGCTTCAACGCGCAGGGGCTGGCGAAGGCGCTGCTGTGCCCGACGCAGGTGCACGGCTACACGCCGCACCACCTGGACTTCCCGGGCTCGATGACGCTGCGCTGGAACGTGTTCGTCGAGAGCCTGCTCGACCAGGGCCGCAGCCTCATCCACCACGGCTTCGACCGCATCCTGATCGTCAACGGGCACGGCTCCAACATCCCGCTCGTGAACATGGCGGCGCGGCTGCTGAACGTCGAGCACCGCACCGCGATCTGCGCGTCGAGCTTCTACCTGACGGGCGCCGAGTCGCTCGCCGTGCTGCAGGAGCACCGCACCAGCGGCCTCGGCGGCATGGCCCACGCGTGCGAGCTCGAGACCAGCCTGTACCTCGCGATCCGGCCCGACCTGGTGCAGATGGACCGGGCCGTGACGGAGATCCCCGAGTCGTACACGCGCCACGTGTTCATGGACTGGACCGACGGGCCGCTGTCGTTCATGCCGCACTGGAGCGCGATCACCGAATCGGGGGTGACGGGAGACGCTGCGGCAGGTACGGTTGAGAAGGGTCGCATCTGGCTCGATCAGGCCCGGAAGGAGATCGCCGAGTTCATCGGCGAAGTCGCCGTCCGGCCGCGAAATCCGGGCATCGACCACCACTGAGACGACCTCCCCGGCGGAGGAGTACAGATCCGCTCGGAACCTGCCGATACCTGCCCGGAGGTGTCGGAGGCAACGGTCATTCAACAGGCGCGAGGGGACGAGACCGGCCTGATCGAAGAGGCACGCGAACGACGCGTGCGACCGATGAGCCGCTGGGAGTTCGCCTGGGGCGCCGGAAGGGCCGCGTTCTTCATCGTCGTGGCCGTGGTCCTGGCCGCCGGCGTGGACTCCGGCCGGGCCATGGAGTGGGACATCGCGATCCTGCTCGGCGTCGCCTACGCGGTGCTCTGGAACGTCGAGCTCGAGATCGGGCTCGGCGCGACGGTGCCCGTCTTCCTCGCCACCGTGCCGATGCTGTTCCTGCTGCCGACGGAGACCGTGCCGCTGATCTGCCTGGTCGCGGCGCTGGCGCAGGAGAGCCGCACGCGGGCCGGGTTCATGCGCCGCGCGCTCGGGACGACGTGGTCGCACATCTGCCTGCTCGGCCCCGTGGCCGTCCTGCTGCTGACCGGCTCGGACGTCGCGAACTGGAGCGACTGGTACATCTACATCGCGGCGCTCGCGTCGTTCGTGTTCCTCGACATCGCGATGACGATGATCCAGATGCGGGTCGTGCTGCACAAGCCGATCGGCTACCGCGACTTCGCCGTCGGCCCGGCCGCCGACCTGGTGTTCGCGCTGATGGCGTTCCTCGGCGTCGTCGCCACCCCGGGCTTCCGCTACGCCTTCGCGATCCCGATGCTGCTGGCCCTGGCCTCGGCCGCGCTGACGCGCGAACGGCGCGCCCGCGTCGACAAGGCGGCCGAGCTCTCGCACGCCTACCGCGGCACGGCGCTGCTGCTCGGCAGCGTCATCGACGCCGACGACGGGTACACGGGCTACCACAGCCGCGGCGTCGTCGAGCTCGCGGTCGCGGTCGCCGACCAGCTCGACCTCGGCGACCGGTCGCGCCAGCTGACGGAGTTCGCGGCGCTGCTGCACGACGTCGGCAAGATCAAGGTGCCGAAGGAGATCATCAACAAGCCCGGGCCGCTGACGCCGGACGAGTGGGACGTCGTCCGCCGCCACCCCGGCGACGGCGCCGACATGCTGAACGGCGTCGGCGGGTTCCTGGCCGAGGTCGGCGACATCGTCCGTCACCACCACGAGCGGTGGGACGGCGACGGCTACCCCGAGGGGCTGAAGGGCGAGGAGATCCCGGTGATCGCGCGCATCGTGGCCGCCTGCGACGCCTTCAGCGCGATCACGACGGACCGCGCCTACCGTCGCGGCCGGCCGATCCCCGAGGCGATCGAGGAGCTGCGCCGCAGCGCCGGCACGCAGTTCGACCCCGCGGTCATCGACGCGCTCTGCCGCGTGATCGGCCGCGAGGACATCGCCCGGGCCCTGAACGCCGCGTAGCCTCCATCCGAGGCGTGGCACGATCTGCGGATCGATTGTCGATTTCGGGTGCTCCCGTTTGTCGTCCTGGCAAACGACCCGACCGGATGGAGACACGATGCGCATGGCCACGAGGACGGATCAGCAGCCGGGCACGCCGCACGCCGCCGACAGCCACGACCTGATCCGCGTGCGCGGCGCGCGGGTGAACAACCTCAAGGACGTCAGCGTCGAGATCCCGAAGCGCCGGCTGACGGTGTTCACCGGCATCTCCGGCTCGGGCAAGAGCTCGCTGGTGTTCGGCACGATCGCCGCGGAGTCGCAGCGGCTGATCAACGAGACCTACAGCGCCTTCGTGCAGGGCTTCATGCCGACGCAGTCGCGGCCGGAGGTCGACTTGCTGGAGGGGCTGACGACGGCGATCATCGTCGACCAGGAGCGGATGGGCTCGAACCCCCGCTCGACCGTCGGCACCGTCACCGATGCGAACGCGATGCTGCGGATCGTGTTCAGCCGGCTCGGGCAGCCGCACATCGGATCGCCGAAGGCGTACTCGTTCAACGTCCCCTCGGTCACCGCCGCCGGCGCCATCACGGTCGAGCGCGGTACCCGGAAGACCGTCAAGCGCACCTTCAGCGTGACCGGCGGCATGTGCCCGCGGTGCGAGGGGATGGGCAACGTCACCGACCTCGATCTGACCCAGATCTTCGACGAGTCGAAGTCGATCTCGGAGGGCGCGATCACCGTGCCCGGCTTCAGCGTCGACGGCTGGTACGGCCGCATCTACGGCGGTTCCGGCTTCCTCGATCCGGCCAAGCCGATCGCGAAGTACACGAAGCGAGAGCTCCACGACCTGCTCTACAAGGAGCCGACCAAGATCAAGGTCGACGGCATCAACCTCACCTACGAGGGCCTGATCCCGCGCATCCAGAAGTCGATGCTGTCGAAGGACCGGGAGGCGATGCAGCCGCACATCCGGGCGTTCGTGGACCGGGCCGTCACCTTCACCACCTGCCCCGAGTGCGCCGGCACGCGGCTGAGCGAGGGTGCGCGGTCGTCGAAGATCGACGGCATCAACATCGCCGACGCCTGCGCGATGCAGATCAGCGACCTGGCCGAGTGGGTGCGCGGCCTCGACGAGCCGTCCGTCGCGCCGTTGCTCGAGGCGCTGCACCAGAACCTGGAGTCGTTCGTGGAGATCGGCCTCGGCTATCTCTCGCTCGAACGGCCGACCGGCACGCTGTCCGGCGGCGAGGCGCAGCGCACGAAGATGATCCGCCAGCTGACCTCGTCGCTGACCGACGTCACCTACGTGTTCGACGAGCCGACGACCGGTCTGCACCCGCACGACATCGAGCGGATGAACGGCCTCCTCCGGCAGCTCCGCGACAAGGGCAACACGGTGCTCGTGGTGGAGCACAAACCGGAGACGATCCAGGTCGCCGACCACGTCGTCGACCTCGGCCCCGGCGCGGGGACCGCGGGCGGCACCGTCTGCTTCGAGGGCACCGTCGCGGGGCTGCGGGCCAGCGACACCGTCACCGGCCGGCACCTCGACGACCGCGCGTCCCTCAAGCAGTCGGTGCGGACGCCCATCGGCACCCTCGAGGTCCGCGGCGCCAGCGCACACAACCTGCAGGACGTCGACGTCGACATCCCGCTCGGCGTGCTGGTCGTCGTCACGGGCGTGGCCGGCTCGGGAAAGAGCTCGCTGCTGCGCGGCTCGGTGATGGGCCGGGACGGCGTGGTGGCGGTCGATCAGAGCGCGATCCGCGGCTCCCGACGCAGCAATCCGGCGACGTACACCGGGCTGCTCGAGCCGATCCGCAAGGCCTTCGCGAAGGCCAACGGCGTGAAGCCGGCGCTGTTCAGCGCCAACTCCGAGGGCGCCTGCCCCACCTGCAACGGCGCCGGCGTCATCTACACCGACCTGGCGGTGATGGCCGGCGTGGCCACCACCTGCGAGGACTGCGAGGGCAAGCGATTCCAGGCGTCGGTGCTCGAGTACCACCTCGGCGGCCGCGACATCAGCGAGGTGCTCGCGATGTCGGTGGCCGAGGCCGAGGAGTTCTTCGGCGCCGGCGAGGCCCGCACGCCGGCCGCGCACGCGATCCTCCTGCGGCTAGCCGATGTCGGGCTCGGCTACCTCAGTCTCGGCCAGCCGCTCACGACGCTGTCCGGCGGCGAGCGGCAGCGGCTCAAGCTGGCCACCCAGATGGCCGAGAAGGGCGACGTCTACGTGCTCGACGAGCCGACCACCGGCCTGCACCTCGCCGACGTCGAGCAGCTGCTCGGCCTGCTCGACCGGCTCGTCGACTCGGGCAAGTCGGCGATCGTCATCGCGCATCACCAGGCGGTGATGGCGCACGCGGACTGGATCATCGACCTCGGCCCGGGCGCCGGCCACGACGGCGGCCGCGTCGTCTTCGAGGGCACGCCGGCTGACCTGGTCGCCGCCCGCTCGACGCTGACCGGCGAGCACCTGGCGACGTACGTGGGCGCCTGACGGAGGCGCCGAAGTGCGCCTCGCTGCGATGTCCGTTTTGGCACGCGGTGCGAAAACGGACATCGCGCGCCGCACGAAACGTCGAACGCCGGTCGCGCGGATCGTGCCGGATCTGACGTGAGCACGCATGGGCCGTGCCGTGTCGCATTCGTGCCTGGCACCAAAACGCCACCGACGCAGCGACGTGTCGTATTCGTGCCTGGCACCAAAGCGCCACCATTGGACCTCGGCCATACGCCTCCCGCCGATGGGCTGAGGTCATCAACTCGGAATGGAGGCCCGCCCGGCGCGGCTCACGCCGATCGACGGCCGATCGGCACCGACTCGGTGAGTTGCACCCCACCTCGGCGTAACCCGACATGTCCCTGGGTTGCATGCGGGGGACCGGGCGTGATAGAAGCTCTCCGTCTCATCGGTGGGGATGGAAAGGGGGCAACGGCTTGAACGCCGCTGCTTTCCGGGTCACTGACATGGGCAAGGGCTGGTGACCGCGGCGGGCGGCTGAGGGGAGTCGCCCGCCATCCCCGCCGCCGGTACGCTGCCAGCCGGTGCACGCCGACGTCGATCCCCCCGACCAGCCGTTCTGGCCGACCGTCCGCCGCCTGTCCGTCCTGTGGCGGGAGCAGACGCGCTTCGTCGTGCTCGGCGTCAGCTGCGCGTTCCTGATCACGGGCCTGACGCTCTACATCACGAAGCTGATCCAGCAGGTCGTCGACGACGCGATCGTGGCCGACCAGCCGGACAAGGTGCCCGGCCTGATCGCGATGATCATGGTGCTCGCGACCATCCGGTTCGGCCTCAACTTCGTGCGTCGCTGGGCGACCAGCATCATCGGCATCAGCGTCGAGGCCCGCCTCCGCCAGATGATGTACGACGCGTACCTGAGCTACCCGCGCCGGTTCTACGACCGGCACTCGACGGGCCAGGTGCTGTCGCGGGCCACCAACGACCTCTACCCGGTGCGGTACTTCATCGGCTGGGGCGTCGTGCAGACGATCCAGAGCGCGATGATGATCGTCGGCGTCTCGATCGTGCTGGCCGTCGTGAACCCGCTGCTCGCCGTGTGCGCCGGCCTCGTGATGCCGCTCGTCGCGGTGCTGACGTGGCGGTTCGCGTACCTCGTGATCCCGATCTCGCGCCAGGCCCAGCAGAAGTCGGCCGACGTCACCGAGGCGGCCGACGAGGGCGTCGTCGGCATCGAGATGGTGCAGGCGTTCGGGCGCGAGCCCGAGGTGAACGCGCGCTTCGCCGGCAAGGCGAGCGCCGTGCGCGACGTGGTGCTGCGCGAGGCGGCGGTCGAGGGCCGCTACCTGCCGGGACTCGTGTTCCTGCCGTCGATGGCGATCGCGATCGTGCTCGCCCTGGGCGGGCACCTGGTGATCTCGGGCGACCTCACGATCGGCGAGTTCGTGCTGTTCAACGCGCTGCTGCTGCAGCTGGTGTGGCCGCTCGAGGCGCTCGGCTGGATCCTCAACCTCGCCCAGCGCGCGATCGCGTCGGCCAGCCGCTGCTTCGCGTGGCTGGACGGCATCGTGCCGCTGGTCGAGCCGGAGGTGTCCGCGCCGCTGCCGGACGGCCCGCTGGCCGTGCGCTTCAGCGACGTCCACTTCGGCTACGGCGACGGCGACGAGGTGCTGCGCGGGCTCGACCTGCAGCTGGCGCCGGGCGAGATCGTCGCCGTCTGCGGCGCCACCGGCTCGGGCAAGACGTCGCTGCTGCAGCTGCTGCCGCGCTTCTACGACCTCGACTCCGGCAGCGTCGAGATCGGCGGCGTCGACGTGCGCGCGATGCGCCTGCACCCGCTGCGCGAGACGATCGGCCTCGTCACGCAGCGGCCGGTGCTGTTCTCGGCGCCGCTGCGCGACAACCTGCTCGACGGACGCCCCGGCGCGACCGAGCAGGAGATGCGCGACGCGTGCCAGGCGGCCGGCGTCGACGCGTTCGTCGACGAGCTGCCCGACGGCTACGACACGCTGATCGGCGAGCGCGGCGTCAACCTCTCCGGCGGCCAGCGCCAGCGCGTCGCGCTCGCGCGCGTGCTGCTGTCGCACGCCCGCGTGCTCGTGCTCGACGACCCCCTGTCGGCCGTCGACACCGAGACCGAGCGCGCGATCGTCGGGCCGCCTTCGCCCCGCCATGGCGGGGCGCACGGTGCTGATCGCGACGCAGCGCCTGTCGACCGTGCAGGCGGCCGACCGCGCCGTCGTGCTGGTCGCCGGCAAGATCGTCGAGCAGGGCCCGCCCGACCGGCTGCTCGCCGCCGGCGGCCCGTTCGCCCACCTGTTCGCCGAGGAGGCGATCGGCGTTGGCTAGCCATCGCGCCGGGCTGCTGCGGCTCGGCGAGTACGTCACCGCGCCGCGCCGCCACCTGGTGGTCCTGTTCGCGGCCGCCGGGCTGACCGCGGCGGCGCAGGCCGGCGGCTGGCTGCTCGTCAAGGACGCCGTCGACAACGGCATGCGCGCCGGCGACGAGCGGCGGCTGTGGATCGACGTCGGCATCTACGTCGCCATCAACGCCATCTCGTGGGCCCTCGGCTCGTACGTCGTCCGCGGTCTCGCGGCGGTCGGCCAGGGCATCGTGCTCGAGCTGCGCCGGCACCTGTTCGGGCACCTGACGACGCTGTCGCTGCGCTACTTCTCGCAGACCAAGGCCGGCTGGATCATCGCCCGCCTGACGAGCGACATCGACGCGCTCTCCGACGTGCTGTCGGAGGGCCTGAAGACGCTGATCGCCAACACGCTGACGTTCATCGTGGCCATCGTCGCGCTGTTCGCCGTCGACTGGCGGCTGGCGCTGGTGGCGCTCGCCGTGATGCCGCCGGCGCTGCTGTTCTCGCGCTGGTTCCAGGTGCGCTCGGCGGTCGCGTTCGGCGAGGTGCGCAACCGCATCGCCGCCGTCACCGCGCAGATGGCCGAGTCGCTGGCCGGCATGGCCGTGATCCAGGCGTTCAACCGCGAGGACCAGTTCCGCGCGTCGTTCCGCGAGCTCGAACGAGCAGAACCAGAAGGCGAACATCCACGCGCAGACCATCTGGGCCGTCTTCTTCCCGGCCATCGAGTGGCTCGGCGTGCTGGCCACGGGCGCCGTGCTGTGGGTCGGCACCGACCTGGTCCACGAGCGGCACCGCGACGCTCGGCACCGTGATCGCCTTCATCGGCCTGCTCGGCCTGCTGTTCCAGCCGCTGCAGGAGCTGTCGGAGCTGTACGGCCAGGTGCAGTCGGCAGCCGCCGCGATGGTGAAGATCGCCGGCATCCTCGACACCGAGACCGACATCGCCTCGAAGGAGGGCGCCGAGCCGATCCCGCGCATCGAGGGCCGCATCGACCTCGACGGCGTCACGTTCGCGTACGGCGCCGAGCCCGTGCTGCACGCGCTCGACGTGCACGTGCCGGCCGGCGGCTGCCTGGCGCTGGTGGGCGAGTCGGGCGGCGGCAAGTCGACGACCGCGAAGCTGATCGCCCGCTTCTACGACCCGGCCGACGGCGTCGTGCGCGTCGACGGCCACGACCTGCGCGAGGTCGAGCTCGGCGAGCTACCGCCGCCAGCTCGGCGTCGTGCTGCAGGACCCGTTCCTCTTCTCCGGCACGATCGCCGACAACATCCGCTTCGCCCGGCCCGAGGCCACCGATGCCGAGGTCGAGGAGGTGGCGCGCGCGATCGGCGTCGACGCCGTCGCCGCGCGTCTCGACGGCGGCCTGCAGCACGTCGTCCGCGAGGGCGGCTCGGGCCTGTCGGCCGGCGAGCGGCAGCTCATCTCGATCGCCCGCGCGCTGCTGGCCGACCCGCGCATCCTGATCCTCGACGAGGCGACGTCGAACATCGACCGGCCGACGGAGCGCCTCATCGAGGGCGCGCTCGACCGGCTGCTGCGCGGCCGCACGTCGCTGATCATCGCCCACCGGCTGTCGACCGTCCGCCGCGCGGACGAGATCCTGGTGCTCGACCACGGCCGCGTCGTGGAGCGCGGAACCTACGACCGGCTGATGGCGACGGAGGGCCCGTTCCGCCGGCTCGCGGCCGAGCTGACCGGTACTGTTCCCGGGCAATGAGCGACTTTCACAGCCTCCTGAACGAGCAGATCGGCCACGAGTTCTCGGCCGCGCAGCAGTACATCGCGATCGCCGTCTGGTACGACCAGCAGACGCTGCCGCGGCTCGCCGCGCACTTCTACCAGCAGGCGCTCGAGGAGCGCAACCACGCGATGATGATCGTCCAGTACCTGATGGACACCGACCGCAAGGTCGTCGTCGCGGGCGCCGAGGCGCCGCGCAACGAGTTCGCGAACATCTCCGAGCCGGTCGCCGTGGCGCTCGAGCAGGAGAAGCGCGTGACGGCGCAGATCAACGCCATCACCGCCGCGGCGCGCGCCGAGCACGACTTCCAGGGCGAGCAGTTCATGCAGTGGTTCCTGAAGGAGCAGGTCGAGGAGGTCGCCTCGATGTCCGACCTGCTGCGCGTCTGCGAGCGCGCGCACGGCAACGAGCTGCAGATCGAGGACTACCTGGCGCGCGAGTCGACGGCCGGCGGCGGCCGACCCGACCGCCCCGACCGCCTGCCGG
This sequence comes from uncultured Actinomycetes bacterium, assembly GCA_963732645.1. Taxonomy (GTDB): domain Bacteria; phylum Actinomycetota; class Thermoleophilia; order Gaiellales; family F1-60-MAGs149; genus VFJZ01. The sequence goes on along the minus strand of CAVTAC010000008.1, from coordinate 511,025 downwards.
CGGCGCCGTCTGAGGTCGCGCCGGGCGCGATCCCGGCGCAGTATCAAGCTGAACTAGTTGCAAACCGATACTCACATCAGTGAGTATCGTGCTTACTTTCCGTCGGGCTGCCCTCGTTGCGATCGGCCGCGCTGCTCGCCGCTCCCGCCGCGGCGCTCGCCGTGACGGGCGCGCCGACCGGCCTGACGGCCACGACGCCGACCAAGGTGAAGCCGGTCCTGACGTGGACGGCACCCGCCGCGACGGGCGCCGGGATCGCCGGCTACAACGTCTACCGCGGCGCCACGAAGGCCAACGCGACGCGTCGATCACGGCGACGACGTACACCGACAACGCCGCCACGCGCCAACACCAGCCGAGCTACACGGTGAAGGCGGTCGAGACCGGCACGAACCTCGAGAGCGCCGCGTCCGCCGCGTTCGCCGTCGTCTACGACACGACCGTCCCGACCACGCCCACCGGCGTCAGCGCGACGACGCCCACCAACGCCGCGCCGGTGCTGACGTGGACCGCGAGCACCGACGCGCTGTCCGGCGTCCGCCGCTACCAGGTGCTGCGCGGGACGACCGTGCTCGGCACGACCAGCGCGCTCACGTACACCGACACGACGGTGCCGGCGGCGGGCTCCTACAGCTACTCCGTGAAGGCCGAGGACTGGGCCGGCAACCTCTCGACCGCCGGCGCGAAGACCGTCGTGTTCGACAACCTCGCCGCCGACCACGCCCGCCGGCTTCAACCCGGCCGCCTCGCAGCGGACGAAGCCGACGATGTCGTGGACGGCCGCCACCGATACGGGCGGCGCCGGCATCGACCACTACGAGGTGTGGCGGGCCGGCAGCCCGAACGTGCTGGCCGGCAGCCCGACCGACGACGAGCTTCACCGACGCCGCCATCACGATCGAGGCGACGTACGAGTACTTCGTCGTCGCCGTCGACAAGGCCGGCAACAGCGGCCCGCCGACCGCCGTCAAGAGCATCACCTACGACGTCACGGCGCCGACCGTGCCGGCCGGGCTGGTCGCGTCGGCATCGCCGACCGGCGCGAAGCCGGCGCTCGCGTTCTCGGCCGCGACCGACACCGGCGGCACCGGCGTCACGAGCTACCGCCTGTACCGCGACGGCACGTCGGTCGCGACGGCCGCGCGGCACGACCGTGTCGGACACGCGCGCTGACGGTCGACGGCTCCTACGGCTACCGCGTGTCGGCCCTCGACGCGGCCGGCAACGAGTCGGCGCTGTCGAGCGCCGTGGTCGTCGTCTACGACAAGACCGCGCCGCCCGTCGCGACCGGGCTGACGCCGCGGCGACGCCGACGAACGCCAAGCCGGCGCTGACCTGGACCTCGGGCGGCGCCGACGGCCTCTCGGGCTTCGCGCGCTACGACGTCTACCGCGGCGCCGTGCTGGCCGGCACGCTCGGCGACGGCCGCGTTCACCGACACCGCGCTCTCCACCTCGGGCTCCTACAGCTACACCGTGAAGACGGTCGACAACGCCGGCAACACGTCGAACGCGTCGACGGCGAAGATCGTCGTCTACGACGTCATCGCGCCGCCCGTCCCGGGCTGCGTTCGCCGCGCCGGCGGCGACGAAGGTGAAGCCGACGCTGACGTTCACGGCCGCCACCGACACCGGCGGCGCCGGCACCGACCACTACAACGTCTACCGCGACGGCGCCCTGCTCGGCACGGCGCTCACGACCTCGTACACCGAGACCTCGGCGAGCTACCCCGACGGCGCCTACTCCTACGCCGTCAGCGCGGTCGACAAGGCCGGCAACGAGGGGCCGCAGACGACGCCGAAGGTGGTCGTCTACGACACGACGGCGCCCGTCGCCCCGGCCACGCCGACCACGTCGGCGCCGGTCACGAAGGTGAAGCCGGCCATCTCGTGGACGGCGACGACCGACCCCGGCGGCTCCGGCGTGGCCTCCTACACCGTGTACCGCGACGGCGTGCAGATCGCCGCCGCCGCGCTCGGGCACGAGCTACCAGGACACGGCGCTCGCCGGCCAACGGCACGTACGCGTACGCGCTCCGCGCCAACGACGCGGCCGGCAACGCCTCCGGCGATCACCGCGACCGTCTCGGTCACGTACGACACGGTCGCGCCGCCCGTGCCGGTCAGCCTGAACGGCACCACGCCGACGGGCTCCAGCCCGGCCCTGACGTGGACGTCGGGCGGCCCCGACACGCTGTCCGGCTTCGACCACTACGAGATCCTCCGCTCGGGCGCCACGATCGGCACGCAGCACCAGCCCGGCGTTCACGCACAGCGGCGCGTCGTCCGGCAGCAACGTCTACACCGTCAAGGCCATCGACCTCGCGGGCAACGTCTCGGCCGCGTCCGCGTCGAAGACGATCGTCTACGACAACACGCCGCCGGGCCAGCCGACCAACCTCGCCGGCACCAGCCCGACGAACCTGCCGGCGCTGACGTGGACGGCGCCGACCGACGTGTCCGGGCATCAACCACTACGAGGTCTACCGCGACGGCGTCTCGGTCGGCTCGACGACGCTGACGACGTTCGTCGACACGCCGGCGCCGTCGGAGGGCACGTACGTCTACACCGTGGCGGCCGTTCGACAACGCGGGCAACAGCGGGCTGCCGTCGGCCGGCCGGACGATCGTGGTCGACGGCACGCCGCCGCCGGTGCCGCGTCAGCGCTCGGCGGCGCGACGCCCGACCAGCACGAAGCCGGTGCTGACCTGGGCGTCGGGCGGCCCCGACCTCGGATCGGGCTTCGCGCGCTACAACGTCTACCGCAACGGGGCCCTCGCCGGCACCGCGACCGGCACCACGTTCAACGACACCGACGCTCGCCGTGAACGGCTCGTTCAGCTACACCGTCAGGGCGGTCGACGTCGCCGGCAACGAGTCGGCCGCGTCGGCGTCGGCCGCGATCGTGTGGGACAACGTCGCGCCGCCGATGCCGTCCGGCCTCACCGGCGCGGCGGTCGTCACGACCACGCCGCACCTGGACTGGTTCAGCGGCGGCCCCGACGGCCTGGCCGGGCTCGACCACTACGACGTGTACCGCGGCGGCATCCTGATCGGCCAGTCGGGGTCGGCCGAGCTACGACGACGACGGCATCGCCGCCGACGGCACCTACGTCTACACGGTGAAGGCCGTGGACGCCGCGGGCAACGCGTCGGCCGCCTCGAACGCGCGCAGCGTCGTGCGCGACGCGACCGCGCCGAGCGTGCCGCAGATGACGGCCGCCGCGACACCCGATCCGCACGCAGCCGACGATGACCTGGGCCGCCGTCGACCGACGGCTCCGGCTCGGGCGTGCCGCGCTACGACATCTACCGCGACGGCGGCCTGATCGCCTCGACCGCGGCGACCACCTACAGCGACGACGCGGCCCTGGTCGACGGCGTCTACGCGTACACCGTCCGCGCCGCCGACGTGGCCGGAAACGTCTCCACCCCGTCGCTGTCGGCGTCGATCCGCATCGACCGCGTCGAGCCGCCGGCTCCGATCGGCCTGGCCGTGCCGACGCCGACGAAGCTGCCGCACCTGACGTGGACGCAGGCCTCCGACGCCGCCACCGGCGGCTCCGGCATCGGCGAGTACCACGTCTACCGCAACGGCGTGCGCGTCGGCATCGTCGCGATCGCCGACTTCCAGGACTCGACGGTCACGCTCGACGACGTCTACGGCTACACCGTCACCGCCGTCGACGGCGCCGGCAACGAGTCGGACCCGTCCAGCGCCGCCACCGTGCTGTTCGACCACACGCCGGCGCCGGCGCCGAGCGGCCTGAACGGGCCGACGCCGGCGCAGTCGAAGCCCGACCTGGCGTGGACGTCGGGCGGCCCCGACGCCCTGTCCGGCTTCGCGTTCTACGAGATCTACCGCGACGGCGGCGTGGTCGCCACCACGACCAGCCCGGCGTTCACCGACACCGGGCTGCTCGTCAACGGCTCGTACGTCTACGCCGTGAAGTCGGTCGACAACGCCGGCAACCGCTCGCTCGCGTCGGCGTCGAAGACGATGGTGTGGGACACGACGGCGCCGGCGACGCCCGCCGACCTCGCAGCCGTCACGCCCGCGCCGAAGGCCTCGCTGACGCTGGACGCCGTCGGCCGACACCGGCGGCTCGGGCATCGACCACTACGTCATCCACCGGGACGGCAGCCCGCTCGGGACGTCGCCCACCGCGACCTACGTCGACAACGACGGGACGCTGCCCGAGGGCACGCACACCTACGCCGCCGAGGCCGTCGACGGCGCCGGCAACTCCTCCGCCGTCTCGAGCCCGATCGTCGTCGTCGTCGACCGCACGGCGCCCGACACGCCCGCTGAACATCGCCGCCGCCAGCCCGACGCCGCGGCCGGTGATCACGTGGGACGCCGCCACCGACAACGGCGCCGCGCCGACCGGGCTCGACCACTACGACGTCTACCGCGGCGCGACGAAGATCGGCTCCACCGCCGGCCTGAGCTTCCAGGACGACGCCGTCAGCCTGGACGGCTCGTACGTCTACACCGTGCGCGCGGTCGACCGCGCGCAGAACGCGTCGGCGCGCGACGTCGCCGGTGACCGTGCTGTTCGACAAGACGCCGCCGCCGCTGGCCACGAACCTGACGGCCGCTGACGCCCACGCCGCTGGCGCCCGCGGTGTCGTGGAACCCGGGCGGCTGCGACAACCTCTCCGGCTTCCTGCGCTTCGACGTGTACCGCGACGGCAACCTGATCGCGGCGACGACCGTGCCGACGCTCACCGACACGACGCTGTCGGCCCAGGGCGCCCACGTGTACACCGTGCGCAGCATCGACGTGGCCGGCAACGTGTCGGCCGCCGTCGAACACCCTCACCGTCATCTACGACACGACGCCGCCGCACACGCCGAGCGGCCTGACGGTGCCGACGCCGACGAAGCTGCCGCACCTCTCGTGGGACGCCGCGCAGGACGACGACACCGGCGCGTCGGGCCTCGACCACTACAACGTCTACCGCGACGGGCTGCTGGTCGGCCACACGCCGACGACGACCTTCGACGACTCCTCGGTGCCGTCCGACGGCTCGTTCGGCTACTCGGTGACCGCGGTCGACCGGGCCGGCAACGAGAGCCTCTACTCGCGCACGGTGATCATCCGCTACGACGGGACGCCGCCGCTGCCGCCGCTCGATCCGAACGGCGCCACGCCGACCCGGCTGCCGACGTTCACGTGGGCCGCGGTGTCGGACCAGGCGACCGGCGGATCGGCCATCGCGAGCTACCGGGTCTACCGCAACGGCTCGTACATCGGCGAGACGTCGGGCACGAGCTACGTGGACGGCAACGTCGTCGTCTCCGGCCACCAGATCTACACGGTGCGCGCCATGGACGCGGCCGGCAACGTCTCGGCGCCCTCGCGCGCGCTCGACCTGACCGTCGACCTCGAAGGGCCGGTGCTCGACGCCGTCTCCTTCCCGGCCCAGCGCTCGATCGGCTCCCTGGTCGACTTCCAGGTGGTGCCCGCGCGACGCGCTCTCGCCCATCGCCGGCACGGCCACGTGGGACTTCGGCGACGGCTTCGCGTCGGGCAACAAGGTCACCCATATCTTCCAGACGCCCGGCACGTACACGATCACCGTGAAGGCCTCGGACACGCTCGGCAACACGACGATCGTCGCCAACCGCTCGATCCGCATCGTCAAGACGGCGGGCGGCACGCGGGCCGCCGTGCTGCGGCTGAACCCGCTCAAGAACGCTGTCGCTGAAGACCGTCAAGAAGCAGCGGTACGTGGCGGTGTCGGTGTTCGTCGACTTCCCGACGACCGTCGAGTTCCGGCTCCAGCGCGGTGCCAAGCTGATCTCCAAGAAGACGAAGAAGGTGCCCGCGGGCACCGCGGCGATCCATCTGCCGATCTCGAAGAGCCAGCTGCGCAAGGGCGTCTACAAGGTCACCGTCCGCGCCACGACCGGCACGCTCAGGGCGTCGCGCTCGTTCCGCGTCCGGTAGGGACCGCGACAATGCCCGCCGTGCGCGCGCGCGACCACGGCATCGTGATCGGACGGGTCCCGACCGGGCCGGCGAACGCGATCACCGACGTGCCCGGGCGTCGCCGTCGGCCACGCCTCGCACGCTCCCGACAACACGGGCGTCACGGTGATCGTGCCGCGCGCCGGCTCCGACACCTGGCTCGAGCCGGCGTACGCCGGCGTCGCGGTGCTGAACGGCGCGGGCGAGCTGACCGGATCGATCCAGATTCGCGAGTGGGGCGTCATGGAGACGCCCGTCTTCCTGACGGCGACGCCGTACGTGGGCGCCGTCTACCACGCCGCGACGCAGGTGCTCGGCGAGCGCCAGCCGGGCATCGGCGTCGACGACGTGATCATCCCGGTCGTCGGCGAGTGCGACAGCTCGGGCGTGGTCGACGTGGTGCGCGGCCCTGCACCCGACGCGGCGCTGATCGCCGCCGCGCTGGACGGCGCGGGCACGGGCGCGGTCGGCGAGGGGCAGATCGGCGCGGGCATCGGCATGCACTGCTCCGACTTCGCGGGCGGCATCGGCACCTCATCGCGGACGTGCGAGGGCTACACGGTCGGCGTGCTGCTGCTGGTCAACTTCGGCGACTGGGAGGAGCTCCGGATCGCCGGCCGCCTGGCCGGCGTCGAGGCGCCGACCCGCGGTGTCGACGGCTCCTGCATCGCGGTGGTCGCCACCGACGCGCCGCTGCTACCGGGCGGCCTCGAGCGCCTCGCCCGCCGGGCCTTCCTCGGCCTGGCGCGGGCCGGCTCCTACGCCTCGAACGGCTCGGGCGAGATCGCGATCGCGTTCTCGACGGCCAACGCCGACTGCGCGCGGCGCGGCGCACCCGACGTGGTGCGACCCGAGATGCTGCGCTCCGAGGCGCTGCACTCCCTGCTGTTCGCGGCCACGGTCGAGGCGGCGGAGGAGGCGGTCATCAACGCGCTGCTGGGCGCGCACACGCTGGTCGGCCCGCGCGGCACGGCGCACGCGTTCCCGGTCGACCGCCTGCCGCGCGACTACGCCTAGGCGTAGTCGGCGTGGTGGGCCGCAGGGCGGCCGCAGTGCGGGCAGACGGGAGCCGTGATGGCGTGGTCGTCGGCGAACCCGACGACGACGAGCGTCGGGCGGTGACGGCGGAGGATGTGGCAGAAGAGCTTTCGCATCGGATCTGACCTCGTTATCGGACGCACGAAGTCACCTCACAAGGGCCAAACGGCCCAGTTGCGGGAAATTCGTCCGACCCGGGGGTCAGGCGAGGCCGTGGCTGGCCGGGCGGTCGGAGCAGATGCCGTCCACGCCGAGCTCTCGCAGACGGGCCAGATCGCGCGGGTTGTCGACCGTCCACGTCCAGATCTCGCCGCCCCGGTCGTGCACCGCCGCGACGACCCGGCGGTCGACGAGGCGGTGGAAGACGGTCACGAGATCGGCGCTGTAGCGCTCCATCAGCCCGGGAATCGCGGTGGCCATCTGCAGCCGCGCGACCGGGATGCCGAACTTCTTGACGATGCGCGGCAGCGACGAGCCGCGGCGCGGGATCGTGAGGCCGATGCGGATGCCCGGCTCCTGGTCGCGGATCGCCACCAGCCCCTCCCAGCCGCCGCCGGTGCAGGTCGTGCGGCCGAGCATGCCGGCGCTGCGCACCGCCTCGACGATGGCCGGACCGGTCTCGCTCTGCTTGACGTCGAGGTTGGCGCCCGCCGCCGAGGTGTCGGCGATCAGGCGCAGCGCGTCGACCAGCAGCGGCGCCCCGGGCCGGTTGGGGTCGTCGTGGTGCAGCACCAGCGCGCCGTCGCGCCGGCGGCGCACGTCGACCTCGACCATGTCGCAGCCGAGCGCCAGCGCCGCGGCGATCGCGGCGAGCGAATTCTCGCCGCCCTGCGCGGCATACCCCCGGTGCGCGATCCTGAGCAAGTAGGCGGAGAAGGCGGGATTCGAACCCGCGATGGAGGTTGACCCCCCATACCCACTTAGCAGGCGGGCGCCTTCAGCCACTCGGCCACTTCTCCGCGGGTGTCTCAATCCTACCAGCGGCCGCAGAGGCGGCGCCGACCTGCGGGCGGTAGCCGTTGCGCAGGGCGTGCAGCGAGGTCGGCGGCGTGATGACGGCGATCCGGGCCGTGCGCGGGCGCGGGCGCGCCTCGCCGTAGCCCGCCGTCGTCCACGGGATGACCGCGTCGCCGTCGATCAGCGCCGGGCCGTCGTCGGCGAGCACGAAGGCGCCGTCCGGGACCTGCGACCACGGCAGCTCGTGGAGCCGCCGGCGATGCGTACCGCGATGCAGGCGCTCACCGTGCAGGCGGCGGTCGAGCTGCCACGCCAGCGGCGGCTCCTCGCCCGTGCCGGCGAAGGCCGCGCGACGGTAGTCGTTGTAGGCCGCGCGACGGCACAGCGCGCAGGGCCGGTGCCCGGCGGCGAGCGCGACCGCCTCGTCGTGGAAGAACAGCACCGTGAAGTGGTGCGGGTGCCACTGCGGCAGCCGCCAGTCCTTGTGCCGGAGCGCGCAGATGATCCAGAGCGGGCTGCGGTGGAACCGCACGACCTCGGTGCCGCGGTGCAGGATGCCGCGGTTGCCGAGCCAGGCGCCGCGCAGCGGAATCGCGACGATGTCGCCCATCGGCGTGACGCGGTTGCGGGCCGGCGACTGCATCCGCGCATCATCCGTGACAGCGCGCGCGTCGCGCTAGGGTCGGCTAGACCCCGCTTTTGGCGCAACGTCCCGTACCCTGGGCTGAGGATGCCGATCGCCGCAGAAACCGCTCGCCGCAAGCGCTCAGCCGCGTGGCTGTCCGTCGGCGCGAACCTGGGCGCAGCCATCCTGAAGCTCGCCGCGGCGGTCGTGACCGGCTCGTCCGCGGTGCTGTCCGAGGCGGCGCACTCGTTCGCCGACCTGATGGCGTCGGTGATCGCGCTCGTCTCGGTGCGCGCGGCCGACCGCCCACCCGACCCTGGCCACCCCTTCGGCCACGAGAAGATCGAGCATGTCTCGGGCGTCATCGAGGGCGCGATGATCCTGGTCGCGGCCGCGGTCGTCGGGGTGCTCGCGATCACGCACCTCGGCAACCCGATCGAACACTCGGGCTGGGGCATCGCCGTGCTGCTCGCGACGGCGGCGGGCAACGCCGTCGTCGGCCGGCGCGTGCGCAAGGTCTCCCGCGACACCCACTCGGCCGCCCTCGAGGCCGACGCCGCGCACCTGCTGGCCGACGTCGTCACGTCGCTGGGCGCGGCCGGCGCGCTGATCCTGGTGTCGCTCACCGGCATCGAGGAGCTGGACTCGATCGTGGCCTGCGTGATCGCGTTGCTGGTCGCGCGCACCGGCCTCGAGCTCGTCGTCAAGGGCACCCGCGTGCTGGTCGACGAGGCGATTCCCGAGCGCGAGGTGCTGATCGTGCACGAGGTGCTCGACGGCACCGCCGAGATCCGCGGCTGGCACCGCCTGCGCGCGCGGCGCGCCGGTGCGATGCGGCACATCGACCTGCACCTGCTCGTCGACCCGTCGATGTCGGTGGCCCGCGCGCACGAGATCACCGACGAGATCGAGGCCGCCCTCGAGCTGCGGCTGGGCGGTGCCGACGTGGTCATCCACATCGAGCCGGCCACCCACGTGCCCGCGCCCGGACGAGGCGCTGCTGTAAACCGCGGGCGAGGTTCTGCCGATGAAGGGCCGTCAAGGCCTTTCAAGGAGCTTCCGTGCGCCGCCTCGTCCTCCCGCTCGTCGCCCTGCTCTGCCTCGCGCTGACGGCCGCCGCCTGCGGCTCGGCGACGAACGACTACCGCGGCAAGGTGGCCGACGTCCAGCAGAAGTACTCCGCGCAGCTGACCGACCTCACGACCAAGGTCACGACCGACATCAGCACGAACCCGGCGGGCGCGTCGGCGTCGCTGACGCAGCTCGCGGCCGTCGTCAACCAGTTCGCCGGCGACATCGCCGACGTGACGCCGCCGGCCGACAAGCAGCCGCTCGCCGACCAGCTGGTCGGCGCCTATCGCACGCTGGCGAAGGCCTCGCTCGACCTGAAGGCGGCGCTCGACGCCAACGATCCCGCGGCGATGACCAGGGCGCTCGAGGAGTTCAACGCGGCGACGGCGGCCGAGAGCGCGGCCATCGACGCGTTCAACGCGGCCGACTAGAGCGGCCGGTACGATACGCACGTTCCGGAGAGGTGGCCGAGTGGTTGAAGGCGGCGGTCTCGAAAACCGTTATGGGGCTTACGTTCCATCGGGGGTTCGAATCCCCCCCTCTCCGCTCTCGGCCTGCGCCTCGCGTCCCGCATCCGGCGCGCGCCTGGCTGAGCCGGCATCCGCGGCTGAACGCGATCTTGCACGCCGTCGCACGCTGCCGGGAGCCTCCGGTCGCTTCCGCACGTCCGTGATCTTGCTAATCTGAACCAGTCGTTTCATTTAAGCGAGGTTCCTTGTCCGACTCAGCGCTCGCCGGCTCGCCCCCTTCGCGGATGCGTCTCTCGACGCTGGACAAGACGGCCGAGCTGCTGCGCGTGTTCGTCCCGGACCGGCCGGCCTGGCGACTGAACGAGCTGGCCGCGGCCCTGGACTGGGACAAGGCGACGACGCTGCGCTTCCTCGGCAAGCTCGTCGAGCTCGGGTTCCTCGAGCGCGAGGATGACGTCTACCGGCTCGGGCGCCTCGTCGGCGAGCTCGGGGCGCTCTACCTCGGCGCAAGCCCTGGCCGGCAGCGGCTCGTGCGTGCGATCGAGCGCGTGCACGCCCGCACGGGCCTGACGACCCAGGTCGGCGTCCTCGACGGCGCCGAGCTCGTGATCATCCTGAGCGAGGAGGGGACGACGCTCGTGAAGGTCGCGGCGAGCCTGGGGGCGCGCCTGCCCCTGCACGCAACGGCGATCGGCAAGGCGATCCTCGCGCAGGTCGACGACGCGGCCTTCGCCGCGCTCGTGCCGGAACGCCCGGCCGTGCTGACGCCGCGCACGCTCGACCGCCGCTCGGCTCTGCACTCGGAGGTCGAACGGGTGCGGACGAGCGGGCTCGCGCACGCAGCGGCCGAGCTCGCCGACGGGCTCGAGGCGTACGCGGTGGCGATCCCGTCCTCGATCTTCGGCGCCCCGGCGGCGCTCGGCTGCGCCGGGCCCACTGCGGCGGTGCAGGCGGCGCGGGACGAGGTCGGGGCGGCGCTGCTGCGAGGCCGCTGCGGACCTGCGGTCACAGCACCGTGCTCGCGCCGTCGATGCAGATATCCACCTGAGAGGAGAGAAGCGATGCCGCTCGTTGAGATCAGCCTGTTGCCGGGCCGCTCGGAGGAGCAGAAGCTCGCGATCGCACGGGCGGTTTCGGACGCCCTGGTCGAGATCGGGCGGGCGCAGCCGGAGGCGGTCGAGGTGATCTATCGCGAGGTCGAGCGGGCCGACTGGTTCAAGGTCGACCGGTTGCGGACCGACGCCTGATGGCACTCGAGCTGCGCAAGCTGCTGACCTGCACCGAGGAGACGCACACCGAGGGCGGGCGCGGTGACGGCCAGCCGTTGCGGAAGGCGGCGGCGCTGGCCGTGATCGCGAATCCGTACGCCGGTCGCCCGTACGCGGCTGACCTGGACGCGATCACCGATCACGGCGCGGAGCTGGGCGAGCTGCTCGGGCGGACGGCCGTCGCAGCGCTCGGCGTGACGGCTGAGAGCTACGGCAAGGCCGCACTCGCCGGTGTCGCCGGCGAGCAGGAACACGCCGTCGCCTGCACGATCGGCCCCTTCGGGACGGCCGTGCGCGATGCGGTCGGCGGCGGTGCCTCGCAGTGGATCTCGTCCGCCACGAAGCGCTGCTCGCCGGGCACCGCGGTCGACGTGCCGCTCGCCTCCACCGAGGACCTCTGGGTGCGCTCGCACTACGACGCGTTCACCGTGTCGGCGCCCGACGCGCCGCTGCCCGACGAGATCGTCGTGATCGTGGCCGTGGCGTCGCGCGGCCGGCTGAACGCCCGCGTCGGCGGCCGGACGCTGGACGAGGCACGGCGGGCGGCGCCGTGAGCTCGCTCCTCCTGCGCAACCTCGGTGGCCTCGTGACCGGGCGGCTCGGCGACGACGTCAGGCCGGTCGACGCGCTGCGCTGCGAGGAGGGCGTGATCGTCGCGCTGACGGACGACGGTCGGGCGGCCGACGTCGAGATCGACGCGGCCGGCGCCGTCGCCGCGCCCGGCATGATCGACACGCACGCCCACGTCGTGTTCGCCGACTGGACGCCGCGCCAGTCGATGATGGGCTGGATCGAGAGCTCGATGCACGGCGCGGTGACGATGATGATGTCGGCGTCCGAGGTGCATCTGCCGGGCCGCCCGAGCGACCGGACCGGCGTCAAGGCCCTCGCGATCGCGGCCCAGCGCTCCTGGGAGACCGTCCGGCCGGCGGGCGTGAAGGTGCTCGGCGGCTCGGTGATCATCGAGCCGACCCTGGAGCCGTCCGACTTCGCGGAGCTGGCGGCGGAGCGGGTCGGTCTCGCGAAGGTCGGCTTCGGCGGCGTTCCCCCGTCAGGCGGACGCCGCACCGCTCGTACGCGCCGCACAGGCCGCCGGGATGATCGTGATGAACCACACCGGCGGCGCCTCGCTGCCGAGCTCGTCGCCGGTCACGATCGACGACGTCCTCGCGCTCGGCTGCGACATCATCGGCCATGCGAACGGCGGCACGACCTCGCTGCCGGACGACGCGCTGCCGCTGCTGTTCGACGCGCCGGGGGCGATCCAGCTCGTGCAGGCCGGCAACCTCCGGTCGAGCCTCGCGATCCTCGCGCTGGCCGTCGAGCGCGACGCCCTCGACCGGATCGTGTTCGCCACCGATACGCCGACCGGCACCGGGGTGATGCCGCTCGGCATGCTGAAGACCGTCACGGAGCTCTCGTCGCTCGGGCACCTCCGCGCGCCGGACGCGATCGCGTGCGCCACCGGCAACAACGCGCGGGTGCTCCGCCGGCACGAGGGCATCCTCGAGGTCGGCCGGCCCGCCGATGTCGCGCTCCTGCAGGCTCCGCTCGGCGGCGTGGCCACGGACGCGCTCGCGGCGATCGAGCGCGGCGACCTGCCGAGCGTGACGGCGGTCGTGATCGACGGCGCCGTGCGCGCCATGCGCTCGCGCAACACGCCGGCTCCCGCCCGCGAGGCAGAGAGGACCCGATGACCAGACCCGGACCGGTTCGCGCCATGGATCTCCGCGCGCTGCGCCGCGGCGACCAGCCGTGGCGCATCATCGTCCTGAACGGCCCGAACGTCGGCCAGGCGCTGCGACGCATCGACGGCTTCGACGAGCAGCTGGCGGCGTGGGCGGACGGCCTCGGCGTGGAGGTCGAGCAGCGCACGTCCAACCACGAGGGCCGGCTGCTCGAGGCGATCCACGCGACGTCGGACGAGACGCACGGCTACCTCGTCAACCCGGGCGGGCTGCGCATGATCGGCGAGTCGCTGCGGCACGCCCTGCGTGATGCGAAGCGGCCCCACGTGCTGGTCCACCTCGACAGCTCCGAGCTTCGCGACATGACCTCGATCTTCGCGCCGAGCGTGACGAGCATCGTCTCAGGGCTCGGTCCGTACAGCTACCTCGGCGCACTCGTCGCGCTCGTCCGCGGACTGGACGACGAGACGTTCCTGGCCCCCGGCAGCACGAACCCGATCAGCCGGCCGCACGGCGCGCCGCGTTCCCTCTACGGATGACGGAGGCACTCCCCGCCATGGCCGACACCACCGCGCGACGGCACCGCATCATGCTCCTGAACGGGCTGAACATGACCAACCTCGGCCGCCGCGACCCCCACATCTACGGCACGATCGGGTCGCTGGCCGAGCTCGAGGAGCTCGTGCGCGCGACCGGCGAGGGACTCGGCGTCGACGTGGTCGCGTTCCACGCGAACGACGAGGGTGCGCTGGTCGACGCGATCGAGGAGCACGATGACATCGACGGCTACCTGATCAACCCGGGCGGGCTGTGGGCGTACGGCCTGCCGACCCGCGCAGCGCTCGGGCAGACCGGCCGGCCGGTCTGCGAGGTGCACTTCGCGAACATCTACGCCACCGGGCACGAGTCGATCTTCACCGAGACCGTCCGCGGCACGGTGATGGGCGCGCGCGAGCACGGGTACGTCGCGGCGCTGGTCGCGCTGGTGGCGATGCTCGACGCCGAGCGGGTCTGATGAGCGCCGCGCCCGACGTCCTGGTCGTCGGCTGCGGCGCGCAGGGCCTCAGCACGGCGCTCCACCTGGCGCGCCTCGGCGTTCGCGTCCTCGCGGTCGACCGGGCCGCTCCCGGCTCGCAGACCTCCGCCCGTGCCGCCGGCCAGTCGGTGCTCGCGCAGACCGAGCCGGCCTGCGGCGAGCTGATGCGCCGCACGGTCGACAAGGTGCTGCGGTTCGAGGAGGAGCACGGCGTCCCGCTGGCCGTGCACCAGGTGGGGAGCGTCAAGCTCGCGCTCAGCGACTGGGCGGCCGCCCAGCTCGTGCGCGAGGTCGAGCGAGCCACCGCGATCGGCGCGCGGATGCAGATGGTCGACGTGGCGGAGGCCGGGGCGCTGGCGCCGCACATCGACGCGTCGGGCGCCCTCGCCGCCTGGCACTCGCCCGACGACTGCTACTGGCAGCCACGGGAGATGGTGGGCGCCCTCCACACCGCGGCGCAGCGGGCCGGGGTCGAGTTCCGAACCGGCATCGACGTGCAGGCGATCACCGTCTCGGACGGGCGCGCGGTCGGCGCCGAGACCAGCGCCGGCCCGCTCAGTGCCGGGAGCGTCGTGGTCACGGCGGGTGCCTGGGCGAAGCCGCTGCTCGAGCGCGCGGGGGTCGGCCCGCTGCCGATCGCGTTCATGCGGCACCAGTACGCGATCCGGGGTGACGTGCCGGGCGTCCATGCGGCGCTCCCGTCGGTGCGGATCGTGGACCACGCGGTGTACGCGAGGCCCGACGGCACGAACCTGATGTTCGGCACCTACGAGCCGCACCCCCTCGAGTTCGCCCCCGACGCCGTGCCCGCGCGCGCCGAGGACGTCCCGCTCGACCGCGCGGCGACCGACGAGGCGCTGAGGCAGGTGGCGAGCGTCTTCCGGGGCGTCTCGGACGCGCCCGTGGTCGAGGTGCGCGGCGGCGTCGTCACGATGACGCCCGACCGCGGCTACCTGATCGACGAGGCCTCCGAAGCGGAGGGGCTCTACTTCTCGACCGGCTGCAACGTCATGGGGCTCTCGATCGCGCCGGCGTTCGGCGAGGACCTGGCCGCGTGGATCACGACCGGCGTGCGTCCGAGCACGTTCCTGCCGTTCGGCCTGAGCCGGTTCGCCGGCGACGGCCTCCACGCCCGAGGAGACGCGCCGCCGCTCGCTCGGGCGCTACGAGTCGATCTATCGCGACGACGAGTCGGCCGGGCACGTGCGGCACTACGGTGGCTGACACCGCGGTGCGGAGCGGTCAGGTCCGCCAGGACGGCCGCGAGAAGGTGACCGGCCTCGGGCGCTACACCGCCGATCTGACGCGCACCGGGATGCTCCACGCGGCGTTCCGGTACGCCGACCACCCCCACGCGCGCGTCCTCCGCGTCGACACGGAGCGCGCGCGGGCGCTGGCCGGCGTCCACGCGGTTCTCACCCACGCGGACGTCCCCGACGTGCGGTACGGGATCGCCGTCCGCGACCGTCGCCTGTTCGCCAGGGAGAAGGTGCGCTTCGAGGGGGACATCGTCGCCGCCGTGGCCGCACGGACGCCGGAGATCGCGGCCGCCGCGGCGGCGCTCGTCGAGGTCGACTACGAGCCCCTGCCGGCGATCGGCGAGTACTGGCGGGCGACCGACGACGACGCGCCGCTGATCCACGAGGACTGGGCGGCCTACGACGGCGACGAGGCGCTCGGCCGCCGCGGCAACCTGCTCGCCTACGCGACGATCGCGACGGGGGACGTGGACGCTGCGCTCGCGAGCGCCGACGCGGTCGTCCGCGGCCGCTACGTCTCCGACGCGTCGCACGGCGTCCCGATCGAGCCGCGGGCGATCCTCGCGGAATGGGCCGGCGACCGCGTGACGATCTGGAGCTCGACGCAGGTGCCGTTCACCGCCCGCGACGAGGTGGCGCGCGTGCTCGATCTGGCCCAGTCGCAGGTCCGCGTGATCGTGCCGCTGCTCGGCGGCGGCTTCGGCTCCAAGTGCAACTTCCACTTCGAAGCGCACGTCGCCGCACTCGCCCGCGCCGCGCGTCGCCCGGTCCGGCTCGCGTTCAGCCGCCGCGAGGAGTTCGTCGCCGTCGACCACCGGCGCGAGGGGATGATCATCGAGCTCGAGAGCGGCGTCACGCGTGAGGGCACGATCGTCGCGCGCCGTGCCCGCCTCGTGCTCGACGGGGGCGCCTACTGCGGCGAGGGCGGTTTCATGGCGCAGCTCGCCGCCATGCTCGTCTGCGGCCCCTACCGGCTCGGCGCCGTCGATGTCCGCTCGAGCCTCGTCTACTCCAACAACCAGCCGAGCGCCTCGATCCGCGCGCCCACCGCGCCGCAGGCGTGCTGGGCCCTGGAGCAGCACGTGGACGCGCTCGCCGCCGCGATCGGCATGGACGCGGTCGAGCTCCGCCGCCGCAACCTCATCGAGGAGGGCGACCGCAGCCCGACCGGGCAGGTGTTCGATCGCATCGGCATACGGGAAACGCTCGAGCGTGCGGTCGAGATGATCGGCTACGGCGACCAGGCTCCGGCCGATACCGGGGTCGGCGTCGCCTGCGGCTGGTGGCCCTCGTACGCGGCGCCCTCCGGAGCGTTCGTGAAGCTCAACGCCGACGGCACCGGTGCCATCGTCACCGGCGCGACCGAGACTGGCACGGGCGCCGTGATGGCCCTGCCGGCCCTCGCCGCCGAGGTGCTCGGGATGCGGCCGGAGGACTTCGCGATCCTGTACCAGGACACCGACGCGGGCCCCTGGGACAAGGGCGCGTCCGGGATCGCAGACGACCCTCAACAACGGCCGCGCCGTCGTCGCCGCCGCCGGCGAGGTCCGAGACAGGCTGCTCGACCTCGCCGCGGGCAGGCTCGAGGCGAGCCGTGACGACCTCGAGCTCGTCGCCGGCCACGCCCGCGTCAAGGGCTCGCCCGACCGGCGCGTCTCGATCGCCGAGCTGGCCGCGTCAGGCACGATCATCGGCAAGGGCAGCGGCGAGCCGCCGCCGCAACCATCCGCGCCCGATGCCGAGGGCTGCGCCGGGCGTCTGGGCCACGAGTCGTTCCTCGCGCCGCAGGTCTTCACCCACGCCGCGCGGGTCCGGGTCGATCGCGACACCGGCGTGGTTCGCGTCCTCCAGGTGGCCGCCGTCCACGACTCCGGCGCGATCCTGAACCGCAGCGGCGCCGACGGCCAGGTCCACGGCGGCGTCACGATGGGCATCGGCCAGGCGCTCCTCGAACGGACGCAGTTCACTCCCGAGGGCCGCCAGCGCAACCCGCACCTGCTCGACTACAAGCTCGTCACGGCCGCCGACGCGCCCGAGATCGGCATCCGGTGGGTCGAGACGCCGGCCCCCGACGCCGGTTCGCTCGGCGCCAAGGGTGTCGGCGAGGCGCCTTGCGTCCCCACCTGCGGCGCCATCGCCAATGCCATCACGGCCGCCATCGGCAGCGCCGTCACGGAGCTGCCGATGACGCCCGAGCGCGTCTGGCTGGCCTTGCCGCGATGACATAGAATCGGTAAGTGAAACGCCTCTTGCTCGGCACGATGCTCGTGTGCGCCGTCGCGGCATCGCCCGCGAACGCGGCTGAATGGCAGCGGAACGCGCCGCTCGGGCCGGCGGCGCGGCCGCTGGATACCGCAGTCGACGTCTCCCGGCTGCCGGCCGCCGCGACGCGGGAGGTCGCGCCGATCGGTGTCGGGCCGGGCGCGTACGCCGTCCAGGGCGGTGCCGTCTACCGGACGCTCGACGGCACCACGTGGACGCGCCTCGCCGTGTCGCCGGTCGAGTTCCCGGCCCAGGTCGGCGCTCCCTCGTCCGCCCCCGACACGGCGTGGCTGGTGACGAGCGGCGGCACGCTGCTGCGAACGACCGACGCTGCCGCCACGTGGCGCGCGATCGCGAATCCGTTCGGCGACGGCGGCGTCCGCCTCGCCCTCGACGCGACGAACCCTGACCGCGCCTGGGCAGGATCGCTCACGGGCCAGGGCATTCGGCGCACGATCGACGGCGGCGCGCACTGGACCGACGTCGCCGCGCCGGCCGACGCGTCCCCTTCGTCGCTCACCGCCGATCCGCGGGGCGGTGCGACGCTGCTCGTGCTCGGCGAGAACGGCCTCCTCCGGTCGACCGACGGTGGCGACAGCTGGTCGGCGACCACGGTCGGGAGCCCACGGGGCGTGGCGTTCCTCGCCGACGGGATCGTGCTCATCACCGACGGCGTCGGCGTCCGTCGCTCGAACGACGCCGGCGAGAGCTTCCTGGCCGCCAACACCGGCCTCCCACCGTTGCACGGGATCGAACTCGGGCCCTCGGCCGGCCTGCGCGCGATCGGCCGGGTCGGTGTCCGCACCTACGAGACGAACGACGGCGGCGCGACGTGGCGCATGCTGCCGCCGGGGCCGGACGACGATCCGCTCGGAACGTTCGCGCTGGCCGCGTCCGACCGGCAGCTGCTCGCGGCGACCGAGGATGGCGTGTTCCGCCAGCCGCTCGCCGGCGGCCCGTGGCGCCGCGTCCGCGGGTTGCCCGTCGGTGCCTTCGCGTTCGACGTCGCCGCGCGCGGCCGGCGGGCGTACGCGATCGTCCACGGCTACGGGGTCTACGGCAGCGCCGACGGTGGAGTCCGCTGGCACCGCATCAGCGCGTTCGGTGCCGCCAACGGCGTGGCGATCGCCATCAACAACCACGGCGTCCACCTGCTGGACGGCAACATCGTGCGCTCGCGGCGCGACGGACGCGCGTTCGCCCGCCGGGACCGGGTCGCGGACGTCGTCGACCTCGCGGCCGCGGGCGACGACGTGTTTGCGATCGGCGCCTCGACCTGGCGGCGGCACGGCGACGGCCGGTACAAGCAGCGAGGCGCGGGCATGCTCTCGCCTGCGATCGATCCCGGCAACCCCCGCCACCTCGTCGGCCTTTCGGTCGCAGGCGACGGTGTGTACGAGTCGCGCAACGCGGGGCGCAGCTGGCACCGGTGCGGTACGGACAACGACGAGACCGTGGCCGTCGGAATCGGCCGGGACGGACGGATCGTCGTCGCCGGGCCGCACTCCTACGTCCTCGCCCGCAGCTGCCGGATCCTGCGCCACCTGCCGGGCATCGAGGACGGCGCGGCCGGCCCGATGCTCGTGCGGCGCGACGCGATCCACGTCGCATCCGAAGGCCTGCTGACGCTGCGCGGCCCGCACTGACCCTGCGCGACACTACGGTCGTGTCCGCGCAGGAGTCGACGCCGTACGAGCAGTTCGGTGGCGCGCCGTTCTTCGCGGCGCTCGTCGCCGGTTTCTACGCCCGCGTGGCCGCCGACCCGGTGCTGAGCGCGATGTATCCGGGCGCCGATCTCGGCCCGGCCGAGGAGCGCCTGCGCATGTTCCTGGAGCAGTACTGGAGCGGCCCCGCCACGTACTCGGAGCGCCGCGGCCCGCCGCGTCTGCGCATGCGCCACGCCCCGTTCGCCATCGACGAGGACGCCCACGACCGCTGGCTGCGGCACATGCGCGCCGCCCTCGACGAGCAGCACCTGGCGCCGGACCTCGACGAGGCCCTGTGGACGTACCTCACGGCCGCAGCTGCCCACCTGCGCAACGCGTAGCGTCAGATGTCGCCGAGCAGCACGACCGGGTGCTCCCGCTCCGGCTCGGCGGCGGTGGGCGGGGCGTCCTCCTCGACCGTGACGTCGACCAGGTTGAAGTGCTCGGCGCGCCCCGCCGTGGCGAGGGTGCAGCGCGCCTTGCCGTCGCGGCCGACGCGGAAGGTGCCCGCCGTGATGCCCCGGCGCCCGTCGGACAGCCACACCTCGTAGTGCTGGCCGGGCTTCGACGCCGGCAGCCCGTCCGCCTCGAGGTGGATCGTCGTGCCGTGCGGGCCGGACTCGAGGTCGGCGGTGCCCCAGGCGCTCGGCGCGGAACCGGTGCCGTTCAGGTCGACGGCGCGCGCCGCAGCCTCGTCGTCGCCGAAGCCGCCCAGCGCGATCACGACGCCGAGCGTCGCGGCGGCGCCGATGGCGAGGCCACCGACGCCGGCGAGCACCGGGCGCCGCAGGCGTCGCGGACGGCGCCGGCCGCCCTCCGCCGCGATGCGCCGCGCCACCGAGTCCTCGAGGCCGGGCGGCGGCTCCACCTTCGCGCCGTCGACGCCCCCGGCGAGGTCGAGCAACGGCACCAGCGCCGCCATCTCCTCGTAGTACCGGCCGCACGCCTCGCAGGCGGCCAGATGCGCACGCAGCGGCGTCACCTCGGCCGGATCCAGCGCACCGAGGACGTACGCGGCGATCGACTCGCGCTGCGCACGGCAGGGCGTCACCGGGCACCCGCCTCGTCGAACGCCAGACGCAGGTTCTCGAGCGCGTAGAAGCAGCGGCTCTTGACGGTGCCCACCGGCAGTCCCATGCGCTCGGCGGCGGCGACCATCGTCATGCCCTGGAAGTAGACGAGGTCGAGCACGGCGCGGTGCTCCGGCTTCAGGCGCGCCAGCGCCTCCTGCACGTGCCAGCGCTGCAACGCGCGCTCGATCGGCTCGTCGTGGGACGCCTCGTCGTGCCCCTCGTCGAACGCCAGGGCCGGCCGCACCGAGCGGCGCCGTTCCACGTCGATCACGGCGTTGCGCGCGATGCCGTACACCCACGTGCGGAACGTGGCGCGGGACGGGTCGAAGTCGGCCGCGGAGCGCCACACCCGCGTCAGGACGTCCTGTACGACTTCCTCGGCCAGGCCGCGGTCGCCGAGGCGTCGCAACGCGAACCCGTACAGCCCGCCGCCGTAGGCGCGATAGAGGGCCCGGACGGCGGACTCGTCGGATCCCGTTTGCAGCTCGCGTGCAATCAGCTCGTCGGTAGTCACCCTCTGCTCCGGGGTACGCAGTTGTCCGACCTGCGGTTCAGCTCCGACGACGCGGGTACCCTTGAGAGGTGGCTGAGGACCGCGCCCAGCGACGGGACGTGCCCGCACTCGACGGCTTCCGCGCGCTCGCGGCGGTGTCGGTGGTGGTGTTCCACCTGATCAACACGACCGCCCCGGTGTGGTTCGACGAGGGCCCGCCGGAGCTGGTCCGCAACGCGCTGCACCACCTCGGCGTGAACGCCGTGTCGGCCTTCTTCGTGCTCTCCGGCTTCCTGGTGGCGCGGCCGTTCCTCGACCACGTGATCGACGACCGGCCGCTGCGGCTGCGGCGCTACATCCGCGCCCGCTCGCTGCGGATCCTGCCCGCCTGGTGGGTCGTCCTGCTGGTCGTCCTGATCATCTCGAACCACGCCGTGCTGGGTGATCCGCGCGACCTGGCGCTGCTCGCCACGCTGCAGCACTCGTGGGACCCCGAGCTGCTGCGCAACGTCGTGCCGCCGGCCTGGACGCTGGTGATCGAGGTCAGCTTCTACATCGCGATGCCGGTGCTGCTGATCGCCGCGCGCCGGCCGCTGCAGCGGTTCGCCCGCCCGACGCGCGTCGCGCTGCTGGCGGCGGCCCTGATCGCGAGCGTGATCGCGACGATGTGGCTGCACCGGGTCTGGCTCGACCCGCAGACCATGCCGCACCCGGACCTGCGCCCGTTCTCGTTCTCCCTGCCGATCTGGTGGGACGCGTTCGCGCTCGGCATGCTGGCGGCGCTCGCGGTCACCGCCGGCCGCGGCACCGTGCCGCTCGGCCGCGAGCTGCGGTACGCGGCGATCGTGCCGGTGCTGGCCGCGTGGGACTACTTCGGCGATCCCGGCGTCGACCGCAACACGCTGATGGCGATCGCCTGCGCCATGGCCGTGGCCGGCATCGCCGGCGCGCCCGCCGGCGCCTTCACCGCGCTGCTCGCGACGACGTGGCCGCGACGCATCGGCTGGTGGTCGTACGGCATGTACCTGTGGCACCTGCCGATCCAGTACGCGTTCGTGCAGACGGGGCTGCTGCACCACGACGACCCGATCTCCACGGTCTACTGGCTGCCGATCCTGCTGACGCTCGACATCACCGCCGGCTGGCTGTCGTACCGCTTCATCGAGGCGCCGCTGCTGCTGCGCATCGACCGGCCCGACTGGTGGCGCCCGTGGGCGCGCCCGGCGACCGCCTGACTGTAACGTCGGGCGCCGCTGCGGCACTATCCAGGCATGGAAAAGATTGAGATCCCCGACGAGCAGTGGCGCGCGAAGCTCGACCCGCAGCGCTACGAGGTCCTGCGCCGCAAGGGTACCGAGCGTCCCTTCACCGGCGAGTACAACGGGACGAAGGACGACGGCGTCTACCGGTGCGCCGGCTGTGGCGCCGAGCTGTTCAGCTCCGACACCAAGTTCGACTCCGGTTCCGGCTGGCCGAGCTTCTACGCGGCCATGAACCCGGAGGCCGTCGACCTGCACACCGACCACAGCCACGGCATGACCCGCACCGAGGTCACCTGCGCCCGCTGCGGCGGCCATCTGGGGCACGTCTTCCCGGACGGTCCGCAGCCCACCTGCGAGCGCTACTGCATCAACTCGCTGGCGCTCGATCTGGAGCGCTCAAAGTAGACTGAGCCCTTGCGCGGAGTGGTGTCCGAGTGGTCGAAGGAGCGTGACTGGAAATCGCGTAGGCGGGTGTTGAGCCTGTCTCGAGGGTTCGAATCCCTCCCACTCCGCCTCGGGCTGCCGTGACCTGGGTCCGGCAGCCGCGCCTCAGCTCAGCGCTCGCAGGCGCAGGGCGCTCGAGCGCAGCTGCGCCGGATCGAGCCGGCCCGCCTTCGTGGCGCCGGCCACGGCGTCGATGACCGCTAGCGTGCTCCACGGCGACGCCACGAGCACGCTGTCGGCGCCGGCGCCGAGCGCCTTCACGGCCACCTGACCGACCGAGCCGTACGCGCGCAGCGCGTCGGCGTCGAGCGAGTCGGTCACGATCACGCCGCGGAACCCCATCCGGCGCAGCCGCCGGTACGTCTCCTTGCAAAGCAGCGCGGGCCGGCTGCAGAGCGCCGGCACCACCACGCTCGACACCATCACGCAGCGGGCGCCGGCATCGATGGCGTCGCCGAAGGCGGCGAGGTCGCGCACCACGGCGTACTTCGAGCGGCGGTCTACGGCGACGCCGTGGTCGGTGTTGGTGCCGACGTTGCCGAGCCCCGGGAAGTGCTTGACGCAGCCCGCCACGCCACCGTCGTGCAGGCCGCGCATGGCGGCGACGACCCGCTTGCCCGCCTCCTTCGGCGTCGAGCCGAAGCTGCGGAACCCGGTCGCGCCGCCCGCGTCGACGTCGGCGACCGGCGCCAGGTTGACGTCGACACCCATCCGGCGCAGCGCCTTGCCCGCCGTGCGGTACTCGCGCAGCGTGTGCGATGCGGGCAGCTGACGCAGGGCGCTCGGCGGCGCGGGGCCGAGCGAGCGGACCCGCCGGACGGAGCCGCCCTCCTGATCGATCATCAGCACCGGCCGCACGTCGGCGCGGCGCAGCGCCAGGCGCAAGGCGCCGCCGCCGTCGCCCGAGCTCGCCGAACAGCACGAGCCCGCCGGGGCGCTTCGCCAGCACCCGTTTGCCCGCCGACGAGCCGACGCCGCCGAGCGCGCCGATCACGACGTCGGCGGCATGGATGGCGGGCGGCGGCGCGGGTGTCGGGAGGGCCAGCAGCACGGGGCCGCAGAGCATACGCGGACCCGGCCGACCGGAACCACCGGTGCGATAGGATTGCCTGCTCCGGCGCGTATAGCTCAGCGGTAGAGCGCCCGCTTCACACGCGGGAGGTCCCTGGTTCGAACCCAGGTACGCGCACCTTCCTGAGACCGCGGAACGGCCGCACGACCAGCGTGCCGTCGTCGCGGCGGATCAGCACGTTGCGCGGCGTGCCCTGGCCCAGCCAGCGGGCGACGACGACCACCGGCCGGCCGCGCTCGAGGTAGGTTCGGCCGATCACGATCCCCGTAGAGTGCCCGGCCGCGAGTAGGCCGCTCGGCCCTATCGCGCCTGCAATTCCGGCACATATGGTGGCGACGGTCTCTTCTTGCCGGAACCGCATCCCCGGCTCGTGAGATAGAGAGACGCCCGCGCCGGCTTTCGGCGCGGGCGCCTCTCCACCCGATCGCCCGCCTCTACGATCTCGGCATGAGCGATCACACGCACCGCTACACCGCGACGTGCTCGTGGCGCGGGTCGACCGCGGTCGGCTACGAGGCCTACGACCGCTCGCACGCCGCCACCGCTCCCCCCGCGATCACCGCCGTCGACCTGAGTGCCGACCCGGCGTTCCGCGGCGACCCCGCGAAGCTGAACCCGGAGCAGCTGCTCGTGCTGGCCGCCAGCTCGTGCCAGCTGCTCTCGTTCCTCGCCGTCTGCGCGCGGGCGCGCGTCGATGTCGTCTCCTACGAGGACGAGGCGATCGGCGAGATGCCCGACGGCCGCTACCCGTGGGTGGAGCGCATCGTCCTGCACCCGCGCGTCACCTACCGCGGCGAGACGAAGGAGGAGCGCGTGCTGCACCTGCTCGAGCTCGCGCACCGGGAGTGCTACATCGCGAACTCGCTGCGCACCGAGATCACGATGGAGCCGACCCTCGAGCGGATCGCGTGACCTGCGGGCCCCGGCCTATACTCGGGCCGTGAAGCACACCCCGGCCGACCAGCCCGTCGCCTTCGTGGAGATTCCGAAGGGCAGCCGCAACAAGTACGAGTACGACGAGCGGCTGGGCCGGCTGATCCTCGACCGGACGCTGTACTCGAGCGTCGTGTACCCGTGCGACTACGGGTTCCTGCTCGACACGATCGGCGAGGACTCGGACCCGGTCGACGCACTGATCCTCGTCGCCGCGCCGACGTTTCCCGGCTGCCTGATCCCGGTCGACCTGGTCGGGGTGCTGCACATGCGCGACGAGGCCGGCGAGGACGCCAAGGTGCTCTGCGTGCCGCACAACGACCCGACCTGGACGCGCGTCTCCTCGTACGACGAGATCCGCCGCGAGCTGCTGGAGGAGATCGCCCACTTCTTCGAGGTCTACAAGGACCTCGAGAAGGGCAAGCACGTCGAGATCGGCAACTGGGGCAGCCGCGAGGAAGCGCACGCGATCTACATGGCCGGGCTGAAGCGGCACGCGGCCGAGGGCGGCGCCCGCGTCCTGGGCCGCGACCTCTAACACCCTACGCCGATCTTCGTCACGGCGCGGTGTCCTTCCGTGCCATCTCCGACACGGAACCCCTCCTGTCGCGCGATCCGCGCGCCTTCCGCGCGGAAACGTTCTGGGGTCAGACCCCAATCGAGGCGATTTTGGGGTCAGACCCCGCTCGTGGAAGGCGCACGAAAGCGCACGGGACGCGCTACTCGCCGAAGTCGACCAGCACCTTGCCCGACTTGCCGGAGCCCGCGAGACGGTCGTACGCGTCCCGCGCCTGCTCGGCCGGATAGACGCGGTCGATCAGCGCCCGCATGCGGCCCGCGGCCAGCTGCGGCACGACCTCGCGCTCGAAGGCCCGCACCGCGAGCGCCTTGTCCTCGAGCGACCGGGCCCGCAGCACCGTGCCGTGCAGCTCGGCGCGGC
The DNA here is from genome assembly GCA_963732645.1 of uncultured Actinomycetes bacterium. Lineage (GTDB taxonomy): Bacteria > Actinomycetota > Thermoleophilia > Gaiellales > F1-60-MAGs149 > VFJZ01. Next base: position 485,450 of record CAVTAC010000008.1, on the reverse strand, counting down.
GGCCCATCATCGCGCCCAGGTCGAACTCGATCTTGGAGCCCGCGCCGACGCCGACGATCACGATCCGCCCGCGCGGGTTGAGCGCCGTCAGGTTGCCGGGGAAGTGCGGGGCGCCGACCAGTTCGAGGATCACGTCGGCGCGCACGTCGTCGGCGAACGAGTCGTCCTGCACCGGCTCGGCGCCGAGCTCGCGCACCAGCGCCGCGGCCGCCTCCGACCGCACGACGCCGAACACCCGCGCGCCCGCTGCAACGCCGATCTGGATCGCGGCCGAGCCGACGCCGCCGTTGGCGCCATGCACGAGCAGCGTCTCACCCATCACCAGCCGGCCGCGGGTGCGGATCGCGTCGTGCGCGGTGATGAACGCCTCCGGCACCGCCGCCGCGTCGAGGTCGGGCAGCTCGTCCGGCACCCGCGTGACGCAGCGCTCGTGCACCGCGACGCGGTCGGCGAGCCCGCCGCCGGCGATGAGGCCGAACACGCGGTCGCCGGGCTGGAAGCCGAGCACCTGGTCGCCGACCGCCTCGACGACGCCCGCCACCTCGAGGCCGGGGACGTCCTGGGGCGAGCCGGCGGGCGCGGGATACTTGCCGGCCCGCTGGAGCAGGTCGGCCGGGTTGAGGCCGGCATGGCGGACGCGGACGAGCACCTCGCCGCTGCCGGGCTCGGGATCGGGACGGTCCTGCAGGGCGACGACCTCGCCGCCGCCGACACCGGTGAAGACGATGCATCGCATGAGGGTGAACCCTACCGGTGCCGCGCTGATAGGATTCGCATCGACCGTGCTAGGCGGGGAGCTAGCGGTTCCCTGTACCGGCAAGCCGCTCTAGCCGGGCTGAACTCCCACCTTCGGGGGCCAGCCCGTTGGCATCAGGGCCGCCTTCTCTGGCGTTGATGACCAGGTCCCGCGCGACTAGCGCTCTCGAACCGTGTCAGGTCCGGGAGGAAGCAGCACTAAGGGAGTTTGCTGGTGCGCCGCGGGGAAGCCTGGTCGGAGCTGGAGTTTCCGGCACCGGCCGACGGACAGCCAACAACGGTGGGTGCACGGTCACTTCAGCCCCGGCACCGAACCACCCTCCTACACTGCAACCGGTGTCCGCGCTCTACCGCAAGTATCGACCGCAGGATTTCGACGATGTCGTCGGGCAGACGCACGTCGTCCGAACCCTGCGCAACGCCGTCGAGCAGGGCCGCGTCCGGCACGCGTACCTGTTCTCCGGCCCGCGCGGCACGGGCAAGACGTCGCTGGCGAAGATCCTCGCGAAGTCGCTCAACTGCCTCGCGTTCGACGGGCCGACCGGCACGCCGTGCAAGGTCTGCGAGTCGTGCCGCTCGATCCACGACGCGACCGCGCTCGACGTGATCGAGCTCGACGCCGCCTCGAACCGCGGCATCGACGACATCCGTGAGATCCGCGAGCGCGTCGCCGTCCAGCCCGCGCTCGGCCGGCGCAAGATCTACATCCTGGACGAGGCGCACTCGCTCACGGTCGACGCCTCCAACGCGCTGCTGAAGACGCTCGAGGAGCCGCCCGACCACGTCGTGTTCGTGCTCTGCACGACCGAGCCGCACAAGCTGCTCGACACGATCAAGGGCCGCTGCCAGGCGTTCGCGTTCGCGCGGCCGTCGGTGGAGGAGATCCGCGTCGTGCTGCGTCGCATCGCCGCCGCCGAGGGCATCGAGGCCGACGAGGACGCGCTCGGGCTGATCGCCCGCAGCGCCCGGGGCTCGTTCCGCGACGCCGTGTCGCAGCTCGACCAGCTCGCCACCGCCTGCGGCGGCGTCGTCAGCGCCGGCGACGCCCGCGCGCTGCTCGGCATCGTCGAGGAGCACGTGCTGCGCGGCATCGTCGACGCCGCCGCGGCCCGCAACGCGCCCGCCGCCCTGCGCGCCGTCGACGAGCTGGCGACCGCCGGCCAGGACCTCGGCCAGCTGGTCGGCGACCTGCTCGGGCACCTGCGGCTACTGCTCCTGACCCGGGAGCTGGGCGAGGTGCCCGACTCCGCGCCGCTGGCCGACGAGGCCCGCGCCGCGCTGGCCGAGCAGGCCGGCCGCGTCGACGAGCGACTCGTCGTCACCCTGCTGCAGGGGCTGCTCGGCGTGCTGGACGAGCTGCGCGACGGCGGCGACCCCCGGCTGCCGCTCGAGCTGGAGCTCGTGCGTGCGTCGCGGCCGTCGACCGACCGCTCGATCGAGGCCATCCTGCGCCGCCTCGACGCGCTCGAGGTGGGCGGCCCCGCGCCGATCCCGCCGCCCGCGCCCGTGCCGATCGGCGCCGCTCCCGTGGCGGCCGAGCCCGTCACGCCGGCGCCCGAGGTGGCGCCGCCCGCACCCGCCGCCGTCGCTCCGCCCCCGCCCGTCGCTCCGCCTCCGCCCGTGGCGGAGGAGACGCCCGCCGTGGGACGTCGCGCCCGCGCCGCCGGCCGAGCCGGAGCCCGTCGCGGCAGCCGAGCCAGCACCTGCCCCCGAACCGGCACCCGAGCCGGTCGCAGCAGCGCCCGCACCGCCGCCACCGCCGCCCGTCACCGATCCCGACGACATCGGCCCGGTCTGGCGGCTCAAGATCCTGGCCCGGGTGGCCGAGCGGCGCCCGTCGCTGGCACCGCACCTCGAGCCCGCCACGCCGTCGCTGTCGGAGGGCGTGCTGCGCCTGCAGTTCCCCTCCAGCGCGCAGTTCCAGAAGTCGTTCGCCGACACCGAGGCGAACCGGGCGATCGTCGCGGAGGCCGTCACGGCCGTGCTCGGCGAGCGCCGGCGGATCGTGCTGGAGACGCTCGACGGCCCCGCCGTCGACGCGCCGCCGCCGCCACCGGTCGTCGACGCGCCGCTCGTGGACGAGCCGGTGCTGTCCGAAGAGGATTCCGAGGCCGCGCTGATCCGCGGCTTCGTCGATGCGTTCGACGCCCACGAGATCGAGGAGGAGTCGTGAACCAGCAGCAGATCATGCGGCAGGTGCAGCAGATGCAGGCCGCGATGGCACAGGTCCAGGCCGAGATCGCCGCAACCGAGGTGTCCGGCTCGGCGGGCGGCGGCATGGTGACCGCGACCGTCACCGGCAGCGGCGACCTGAAGAGCGTCAAGATCGACCCCGCCGCGGTCGACCCCGAGGACGTCGAGATGCTCGAGGACCTCGTCGTGGCCGCCGTCGCCGAGGCGCGCCGCGCCGCCGACGCCCTGTCGCAGGAGAAGATGGGCGCCGTCACCGGCGGCCTCGGGTCGCTGATGGGCGGCATGGGCCTGAACATGCCCGGGATGTAGTGCTTCCGCCCTCCGCAGAGCGACTCGTCACCGAGCTCGAACGGCTCCCGGGAGTGGGCCGCCGCACGGCCCAGCGGCTCGCGTTCCACCTGCTGAAGGTGCCCGAGCCGGAGGCCCTCGGCCTGGCCGAGGCGCTGCGCGACGTGCGCGAGAAGATCACCTTCTGCACCGTCTGCTACTCGCTGGCCGAGGGCGACCTGTGCGTGATCTGCCAGGACACCCGTCGCGACGTGTCGCAGATCTGCGTGGTCGAGACGCCGTCCGACGTGGTGCCGATCGAGCGCACCGCCAGCTACCGGGGCCTGTACCACGTGCTGGGCGGCGCGCTCTCCCCGATCGACGGCGTCGACCCGGGCGACCTGCGCATCGCGGAGCTGGTGCGCCGGGTCGAGGACGGCACGATCGAGGAGGTGATCGTCGCCACGAACCCGACCATGACGGGCGAGGCGACGGCCTCGTACCTCGCGACGCTGCTGCGGCCGCACACGCGCGTCACGCGGCTCGCGAGCGGGCTGCCGGTGGGCGGCGACCTGGAGTTCGCCGACGAGGTGACCGTGGGCCGCGCCCTGAGCGGACGGCGCGACCTGTAGGGCGCTGCGCCGACCTCCGGCACAATGGGTTCAGCCATGGCCCACGTTGCGCCCGCATTCGACACCATCGTGATGAAGTTCGGCGGCTCGTCCGTCGCCGACGCCGAGAAGGTCAAGAACGTCGCGAAGCGGCTCGTCGAGGCCAAGGAGCGCGGGCTGCGCGTCGTCGGCACGGTGTCGGCGATGGGCAAGACCACCGACGGGCTGATCGATCTCGCGAACGCCGTCTCGCCCGAGCCGAACCCGCGCGAGATGGACATGCTGCTGTCGACCGGCGAGCGCATCTCGTGCGCGCTGGTCGCGATGGCGATCCACGACCTCGGCTACGAGGCCGTGTCCCTGACCGGCTCCCAGGCCGGCATCGAGACCGACGCCTCGCATACGAAGGCGAAGATCGAGCGCATCAACCCGCACCGCGTGGTGGCCGCGCTCGACGCCGGCAAGATCGTGCTGGTGGCGGGCTTCCAGGGCGTGTCGGCGGCCACGAAGGACGTCACCACGCTCGGCCGCGGCGGCACCGACGCGACGGCGGTGGCGCTGGCGGCGGCGCTCGACGCCGCCTGTGAGATCAACTCGGACGTCCCGGGCGTGTTCACGAGCGACCCGCGGATCGTCCCCGAGGCGCGCAAGATCGCGCGCCTCTCCTACGAGGAGATGCTCGAGATGTCCGCATCCGGCGCGAAGGTGCTGATGCTGCGGTCGGTCGAGCTCGCACGCAACCACGGAGTGCGCATCCACGCCCGCTCGACGTTCTCGGACGAGCAGGGCACCTGGATCGGAGAGGACGGCATGGAGAACGCGATCATCTCGGCGGTCACGCACAACGAGAAGGAGGTCGTGTTCACGCTGACGGGCATCCCCGACCGCCCCGGCGCCGCGGCCACCGTCTTCGACGCCGTCGCCGCCGAGCACGTGAACGTCGACACGATCATCCAGAACACCATCCACCAGATCGCCGAGCTGTCGTTCTCGGTGCCGCTCGGAGGACGTCGCCGCGGCCCGCGCCGGCATCGCCACGGCCATGGCCGCGCTCGGCACCATGGAGGTCGAGGAGGACCACGGCCTCGCCAAGGTGTCGCTGATCGGCGCCGGCATGCGCTCGCATCCGGGCATCGCGGCCAAGATGTTCCGCACCCTCGCCGACAACGGCATCAACCTGCGCATGATCTCGACGTCGCCGATCAAGATCAGCTGCATGATCTCGAAGAGCGAGATGGCGACCGCCGTGCGCGTGCTGCACGAGGCGTTCGAGCTCGACCGCGAGCCGATGGAGGAGGAGGCCGTCCGTGCCTAGAGTCGCGATCCTGGGCGCCACCGGCGCCGTCGGCGACGTGCTGCGCCGCGTGCTCGCCGAACGCGAGTTCCCCGTCGACGACCTGGTCTGCCTGGCGTCGCCCCGCAGCGCCGGCAAGCGCGTGCCGTTCGGCGACGACGAGGTCGAGGTGCAGGCCGTCTCGCCCGAGGCCTTCGAGGGCGTCGACATCGCGCTGTTCAGCGCCGGCGCCACGCGTTCGCGCGAGTGGGCGCCCATCGCCATCGAGCGCGGCGTCGTCGTGGTCGACAACTCGTCCGCGTTCCGGATGGATCCGGAGGTGCCGCTGGTCGTCGCCGACGTGAACCCCGAGGCCGCGCGCGACCATCGCGGCCTGGTCGCGAACCCCAACTGCTCGACCATGCAGCTGATGCCGGTGCTGAAGCCCATCCTCGACACCGTCGGCATCGAGCGCGTCACCATCTCCACCTACCAGGCCGTTTCCGGCACCGGTCAGTCGGCCATCGACGGCCTGCGCACCGAGGCGTCGCAGTCGCTCGCCAGCGACGCCGTCGCCCCCGCCGTGTACCCGCACCGCATCGCCTTCAACGTCATCCCCGTGGCGGGCTCGTTCGCCGGCGACGACGGCTACACCGACGAGGAGCTGAAGCTCGTCAACGAGACGCGCAAGATCCTGTCGGCGCCCGACCTGCGCGTGTCGGCGACCTGCGTGCGGGTGCCGGTCGTGACCGGCCACTCCGAGGCGGTCTGGGTCGAGACCACACGGCCGATGTCGCCCGACGAGCTGCGCGACCTGCTGATGGAGCGCGAGGGCATCGTCGTCGTCGACGACCCGGCCAGCCACGCGTACCCGACGCCGCTCGACGCGGCCGGCTCCGACGACGTGTTCGTCGGCCGCATCCGCCGCGACCTGGGCTGCGACAACGGCCTGGCGCTGTGGGTCGTGTCCGACAACCTGCGCAAGGGCGCGGCGACGAACGCGGTGCAGATCGCCGAGCTGCTCGTGCGCGACGGGCTGCTGACGGTTCGCTAGCGTCCCGAGCCGCGAGTTCGTTGACAGCTCGCGCGAGAAGCAAGTCTGACAAGGAGCGGGTGCGAGAGGCAGGCGGGACGCCTGTCCGAGTGCCCGGGACGCAGCCCACCGGGTTCCCCGGTGGGGAATCAGACGCCGCTTCGCAGCACCCGAGATGTCCGCGAACTCGCGGCTCGGGGCGCTCTAGCCGGCGGCGGCGGGCGAGCCGGCCGTGCGCCACGACTGCACGGCCGTCCACGCCTTCTCGAGGGCGTTCTGGTCGTCGGAGACGGGCACGATGCCGCCCAGCTCGAGGCGCATCAGCTCGATGCGGCCCGACGTGCGCAGCGTGCGGAAGCCGAAGTCGGCGAGGAAGTCGCGCGGGAAGACCGTGCGGTGGCGCAGGAAGCGCGCGCCGAACTCCTCGCCCTCCTCGTACCGGTACGCGAACGCCTCGATGGCGTCGTGCCCGCCGTCGCGCACCTCGCCGATGCACGCGAGCACCAGGCTCTGCAGCGCCCACGGCGAGCCGACCTCGACCAGGAACGAGCACGTGATCAGCACCGCGTCGGGCGACGGCGGCCCCGCCGGCAGGTCGCGGGCCCGCTCGAAGGCCTGCGACGGGCCGTACTGCAGGAAGGCGATCAGCCGGCCGCCGTCCAGGTACAGCTTGCCCCACGGGCCGAACTGCTCCTGGACCTCCTCCATCCAGCGGCGCTTGTCGGGAGCGCGAGCGCCGATGCGCTGCTGCCAGAAGGTGCAGCCGACGCAGCACTGCGGGGCGTCGGCGATCGTGGCGCCCGTCAGGTGGGCGACCCGGACCTGCGACGCGCGGGGCTCAGTCTGCGACACCGGCCGCCTCCTCGACGACCACCGCGATGCGCCCCGTCTCGAGCGCCATCATCGACTGCAGGTACGTGCGGATCGTGCCGTCCAGCGCGTGGCACGCGGCAGGCGCTGCGACACCCGCCTTCAGCGCGACGTGCAGCTCGATGTCGACCGGCCCCTCGGCGCCCGTCACCCGCACGCTCCGCGCGCCCGCCAGCGTGACGCCCGCGACCTGCGCCACGGCATCGGCCACGTACGTCTGAATCACGGGATGCGAGACGAGCGCACGCACTGCGGGCGTGCCGGGCGACTCGGGAGCGTCCATGGAGCGGAGTCTACGCGGCGCGAAGCTCGAGGAGGGTGACCTCGGGCCGAGCCGCGAACCGGAGCGGTACGAACGTGGTGCCGAGCCCGCGCGAGACGTGCATCGCGGTTCCTTCCCGCACGTAGACGCCCTCCAGATAGTCGCGGCTGAGGTGCGCGAGCCGGAACCGGCCGCCCGGGTACGGGATGCACAGCTGCCCGCCGTGCAGGTGCCCGCTGAGGATGAGCTGCCACTCGCCCTGCTCGACGCGGTCGAGGATGCGCGGGAAGTGGCACAGCAGCAGCCGCAGGCCGGCCGTCCGGTCGACCAGGGCGGCACCGCGCTCGTCGTCGTCGGCCTCGAACGTGCGCGGGGCGAGGCCGCCGATGTGGATGCGGGCGCCGCGCGCCTCGATGTCTGCCGCCTCGTCGTGCAGCAGCCGCACGGGCGTGCCGTCGAGCTCCGACAGCGCGAGGCCGTCGGCGAACGGGTCGTGCCCGTCGGCGTGGTCGTGGTTGCCGAGCACCGCGAAGGCGCCGAGCGGCGCGTCGAGCAGCGCCAGGGAGCGGCGCAGGGCGTCATCGCCCGCCTGCCGGGCGCGCAGGTCGCCGGTCACGACGACGAGGTCGGGCTCCGCGCTCATGATCAGCTCGACCCCGCGGGCCAGCGAGCGGGCGTTGAGGCCTGGCGCACCGACGTGGAGATCGGACAGGTGCCCGATCCGGAGGCCGTCGAGCGCGGGATCGAGGCCCGCGATCGGCACCTCGCGCACGCTCAGGCGCACCCACTGGGACTCGAACAGCCCCCACCCGACACCCGCCGCAGCGGCGGTCAGCAGACCCTTCCTCGCACTCATCCGCGACGTTCCCTTCTCTCGCAACTAGTGATATGGTGGGCGGCGCACGACCCAGAGTGACGCGTCGCACATCTTCGTCCACATGAGGGTCACGGCTTGGCAGCCCCCCGCTGCTAGGGCCCAGCCGGGTGCGGGCGGCTCTTTCCGTCGCAGGCCGCCCCCCGGCTGGCGTGCCCTCATTTGCCGGGGAACGCGGTCGAGAACGTGCACGCCGACCACAGGCCGAGCCGCGCGCGGCGCGCGATCCGCACGCGGCGCTCGATGTCGGCGGCGTTGCCGTCGTTCGGAGGGATCGCCAGCTGGCGCGCCAGCCCGCGGTCGGCCAGCGTCGCCGCCAGGTCGGCGCCGGCGAGCGGGCCGGTCAGCGGCGTCACGCCGGCCAGCGTACGGCCGTACTTGTCGTGCGTCTCGGGGCCCGTCGTGATGCGGACGCGCTGGCCCAGCAGCGCGCCGCGCACGAACGCGGCGGCAACGTCGCCGTGGCACGCGGCGGGCTTGTCGTGCGCGACCTCGGGCGTGTCGACGCCGATCACGCGCACGTGCGTCCCGTCGACCACGATGGTGTCGCCGTCGAGCACGGCGTCGACATGGCCGGCCGCGGGACGTGCCAGCCGCTCGCCCGCGAGCCCGCCGCCGACGACGGCGAGGAGCACGGCGACGACGAGGACGATACGCACCCGGTCAGGCTACGCGGCATCGTTGTCACGCAGGTCGCGCCGATCGTCAGGGGACGCGCGCGGCGTCGACGAGGTCGAAGTACTTCCGTGCCATGCGTCCCACGCCACCGACGCTGCGGAAGTCCTCCACGCCCGCGACCGTGACACCGATGCCGAGCGGCAGCATCCGGCCGGCGAGCACCGCGGCGCGACGGCGGGCGAACTTCATGACGACGCGGTCGGCGAGGTCGCGGTTGATCGCACCGATGACCTCGTCGGGCAGGTCCTCGAGCCCGGCCGGGTCGAGCAGCCGGTCGCCCGCGTACAGCGTGCCGTCCTTGAACTTCACGACGCCGGTCGCGAGGCCCATGGTGAGCATCACGTCGAGCCGCCGCGACTCGATGTCGGCGAGGTCGCGGCCACGCAGGTGCGCGATGGCGAGGATCTCCGACACCTCGGCGTACGTGACGGCCCCCGCGTCACCGAAGGCGGCGGCGACCTCGAGCCCGGTGCCGATGCCCCAGACGAGCGACGGCAGGCCGCTGGCGATGCCCACGAGCCCGCCCTTGCGCGCCCGGTCGCGAATCAGCGCCCGCTCCAGCGCCGCCAGGTCGAGCCCCGGGTTGCGCAGGCGGAAGATGTCGACGTCGGCGGCGATCGCCGCCGCGCGGGTTCGGACGACGGTATCGAGCGCGCCGCGCGTGACGGCCGCGAACCGGTTGGAGATCTCCTCGATCGCCGGGCCGGTCACGCTGCCGCCGACACGCTTCACGATGGCGGTGGTCAGACCCATCGAAGCAGCCTACCCGCTCCCGCAGGGGCCGTCGACGGAAGGAGTATTCGGATACGGTTCAACCATGGCCCAGCGCGCCCGACGTCGCAACAGCGAGCCGAGGAAGGCGCCTGACTGGGTGCCCGACGAGCTGCTCGACCGCCTGGGCGTGCTGTTGCGCGACGAGGCCTTTCCGAAACAGGCGCGCAAGGTCGGGCGCTACTGGCCCGAGCGGCTCGACATCCTGCTCGACCACGCCGGCGGCTCCGTGCCACCCGCCGAGCTGCTCGAGCCGATCGACGAGCTGGAGGAGCGCTACGGGCTGCCGCGCGTCGCCCTGACGATGCTCCGCGTCGGCATCCCGTCGCCGCTCGCGTCGGGCGTGATCGACCGGTTCATGGCCACCAACGGCCTGGCGCCGATCCCGGTCGAGGCCGATTCCGAGGGCGTCGCGCCGCGGCCGGCCGTGTCCGCCAGTCCCGAGACGCTGCTGAAGGAGCGCGATCGGATCGCCGAGGACCTGCGCCGCGAGCGCGAGCGGACCAGGGACAAGGACCGCAAGCTGCGCGAGGAGCGCGAGGCGCACGCCGCCACCCGGTCGGAGCTCACGTCGGAGCGCGACAAGCTGCGCAACGCCCTGCGCGAGACCGAGAAGCAGCTCGCATCGGGCCCGTCCAGCGAGGTCATCACCGCCGCGCTCGAAGCGCGCAACGAGGCCGAGGACGCCGCCGAGGAGGCGCGCCGCGCCGCCCGCGAGGCCGAGACGCGCGCGGGTGCGGCCGAGTCGGCCACCCGCCGTGCCGAGTCGGCGCTGGAGGCGGCCCGCTCCGACGTCGACGCCGCCCGCGCCGAGGCCGAGCGCCTGCGCGCCGCGCCGCCGTCCACCACCGATCTGGTGCGCGCCGCCCGGCACGTGGGCGCGGCGGCCCTGCTGCGCCTGGAGTCTCCGGCACCAGGAGACGCCGAGCTGCTCGAGGTGATCGCCGGCGTCACCCGCTGGCAGATGGCGAGCGGCGGGTCGACCCGCCGCACCACGCGCGCCGCGGCCCCACCCGAGCCGCCTCCGCCACCGGAGCCCTCACCCGCCGCCACCGCCCAGACGCGGACGCGCGCCGGCCGGGCCCGCGCCGCCGCCCGCGCCATCGGCGGACCGCTGCAGATCACCATCGCCGGCGGCGGCGGCATCGGCTCGTCCGCCTACGTGCTGGAGTACGGCGGCTCGCGCATCCTGCTCGACTGCGGCATCGGCGGTGCCGGCATGCACGACTCGCTGCCGGAGCGCCTCGACGCGGTCGTCCTCACCCACGCGCACGGCGACCACATGGGCGGTCTGCCCGAGCTGCTGCGGCGCCAGCCCGACCTGCGGGTGTACTGCTCCAAGTCGACGAAGCTGCTCGCCACGTACCAGGCGAACGCCGCCGACGAGTACATCCCGGGCGATCGCATCCTGGTGCGCGACCCCGGCGAGACGTACCGGATCCTCGACGGCGCCGTCGATCTGACCCTGCACCGCGTGGCGCACATCCTCGGGTCGTGCGCGGTGCGGCTGCGGTTCGCCGACGATCGCGTCGTGGTCTACTCGGGCGACCTCGGCGGCGCCGGGCTGCGGACGCTGCGGCCCGCCGAACCGCTGCCGCTGAGCGCCGCCAACGCGGTGCTGCTCGAGACGACGCTCGGCGACCGCGGCCCGATCCGCGCGAGCCACGAGGCGACGCTCGTCCGCGAGCTCGCGGCCGTGGTCGACGGCGGCGGTTGCGCGGTCCTGCCGGCCGCCAGCGTCGGCCGTGCGCAGGAGCTGGCGGCACTGCTGGCCGAGCAGATCATCGCCGGGAAGCTGCCCGATGCGCCGGTGCTGATGACGCCGCTCGCCCGGCGCGTGCTCGACCGGTACCGCGCCGGCGACCGCGACGGCTGGCTCGCCGACATCCCGTACCCCGATGTCGGCACGCTGCGCCCCGAGGAGACGGCCGACGAGGTCGTCGCCCGCGCGTCGTACGTCATCGTCGGTGGCGCCTCGGCGCTGGAGCGCCGCAGCGGCCAGCTGGCGTTCGCCGCCGCCCAGCGACCCGCAGTGCGGCGTCTTCTTCACCGGCTACTCCGGCGCCAACGCGCGGCAGCGCACGACCGGCGATGTGTTCGAGTTCGTCGGCGAGGACGGCGTCCTCCAGCGCACCGAGATCACGTGCCGCTGGGGCTGGGCGCCCTCGCCCGACCACGCCTCGCAGCGCGAGCTGGTGCAGGCCGTGAGCGCCCTGCAGCGCGACACGCCGCTGCTGCTGGTGCACGGCGTCGAGGACGCCAAGAAGGAGCTGGGCGAGAAGCTCCGCATCGCCGGCCACCAGGACGTCCGGCCGCTGCACGACGGCGACGTCGTCGAGCTCGGCGACTAGGGCGCGGCAGCGCACTCGTGTCCGTTTTCGCACCGCGTGCGAAAACGGCCATCGGAGACGCCACGGCGACAGCCGGCGCGAGCCGCGTGCGCCCCGCGTCGGCAACGGCGCGGTCCGCGCGGGATACGTCACCGCCGACGCCTTGCGCAGACGGGCCGCGGGCCGCCGAAATGTCCGATTTCGCACCGCGTGCGAAAACGGACACCGCCGACGGGCGGTTCAGGCGGTCGCAGGCCGTTCGGCCAGGTGCACGACCTCGGCGCCGGTCACCCGGACGAGATCGGCGGGCGCGATCGGAAACACGTGGTGCGGGGTGCCCGCGGCGGCCCAGACGACGTCGAACGCCAGCAGGTCGGTGTCGCACCGGACGTGCAGCGGCGTGGCGTGGGCGAGCGGCGGGATGCCGCCGATCGCGTAGCCCGTCGCGGCCCGCACCTGGTCGGCGTCGGCGCGCTTCAGGCCGAGCTCCTTCGCCGCCACCCGGTTCGACCCCGAGACCAGCAGCAGCACCGGCTCGCCGTCGGCCAGGAAGACGAGCGACTTCACGATCGCGCCCACCGGCGCGCCGACGGCCGCCGCGGCCTCCTCGGCCGTGCGCGCGCTCTCGCCGGTGGCGACGATCTCGATGTCGAGCCCGGCCGCGTGCAGCGCATCGCGCACGCGGCGGGCAGGTGCCGGCAGCTCAGTCGGCACTGATGACGGAGGGCAGCTTCAGCTTCTCCTTCACGTCGTCCGAGAGGCGGACGATGTGGCGCTTGAACTTCAGCGTCGACTCGTCGATGCCGGCCGCCGCGCCGAGCAGCTGGGCCAGGTGCAGCACCGGCAGGTTGAACTCCTGCCCGGCGACGCCCGCGGCCTTCTTCTGCCACGCGTCGAGCGACAGGTGGCACAGCGGGCACGGCGTCACCATCACGTCGGCACCGGCGTCGGTGGCCTGCTGCAGCGGCTGCACGAGCTCGCCCAGCGCCACGTCCTCACGGGCCAGCACGATCGGGAACCCGCAGCACTTGATCTTCGCCGGGTAGTCGATCGCCTCGGCGCCGCAGGCCTCGATCAGGCGCTCGAGCGACTCGGGCCGGTCGGGGTCCTCGAAGCCGAGCAGCTTGGCGGGCCGCAGGATCTGGCAGCCGTAGAACGGCGCCACCTTGAGCCCCTCGAGCGACTTGACGGCGACTTCCTTGAACCGCTCGTAGCCGTCGCCCTGCGAGACCTCCCACAGCAGGTGCCGCACGTCGACGCCGCCCTCGTAGCCGCCGATACCGGTCTGCTTGAGGTTGTCGTTGACGCGCGCGAGCTCGGCCGGGTTCTCCTTCAGCCGCTCGTTCGCCTGCCGCAGGTTGAGCGTGCAGACGTTGCAGATCGTCAGGATCGTGTCGCAGCCGGAGCGCTCGGCCTGGCCGAGGATGCGCGCCGAGATGTGCAGGTAGTAGTCGGGCTTCGCCTCGTGGATGTCGCCCGCGCCGCAGCACGTGACGGACGGCATCTCGACCAGCTCGGCGCCGAGCAGGCCCATGATCGCGCGGCTGGAGGAGTCGAGCTCCTTCTGCGAGAGGCTGGCGAGGCAGCCGGGGTAGTAGGCGTAACGGTCCTTCATCCTCAGGCTCCCTCGGGGCCGCGCGTGGCGCGGTCCTTGTGCTTGGGCGTCTGCGACTCGATCAGCTTCCAGAGTCGCTTCACCTCGGCGTTGTCCTTCGCCTTGTGCGGTGCGAGCGGGTTCGGCACCTTGCCGGCGCGGGCCAGCTGCAGCGCGAACGGGATCTGCTGGATCGCGCCGATCGGCCCGATCGTCTTCGGCACCAGCTCGGTCTCGCGCAGGTAGCCGCCCTTGTAGCGTGGACGAGACGAACACCTTGGCGTGCTTGGCGCCCTCGTCGCGCGTCAGGCCCTCGCGGAACGCCTCGGCGCCCAGCTTGGCGATCGCGTCGCGCGGATCGACGCCCTTCGGGCAGCGCTGGTTGCAGAAGTAGCAGCGGGTGCAGTCCCAGATGCCGTGCGCGCCGGACAGGTCCTTCAGCCGCGACTTCGTGTCGCCGTCGCGCACGTCGCCGACGAAGCGGTACGCCTTGGCCAGCGCGGCGGGGCCGAGGAAGTCGGGATCCGACTCCATCGAGTTGCACTCCGACACGCAGCAGCCGCACATGATGCAGAGCGACTCCTTGGAGATCAGCGCGCTCTGCGCGGGCGTGACGCGCCACTCGCGCTCGGGCTGCTCCACGTCGGAGCTGTCGAGCCACGGCTTGACCGCGTGGACCTTGTGCCAGAACGGCGCCATGTCGACGACCAGGTCCTTGATCACCGGCAGGTTGCCCATCGGCGAGACGGTGACGCGTGTGGCCGGCGTCGACGAACGGCTTCATCGCCGTCTTGCAGGCCAGCACGGCGCCGCCGTCCATGCGCATGCCGCACGAGCCGCAGACGGCCATGCGGCACGACTTGCGGTAGGCGAGCGTGCCGTCGCGGGTGTCCTTGACGGCGTCGAGGGCGTCGAGCAGCGTCGCGGTGGTGGGCACCTCGACGGTGTACGACTTGGTCTCGGCCCGGGCGCCGTTGCCGGCGTAGCGCCGGACGCGCAGCGTGACCTCCATGAGGTCGACGTCGTAGGCGCCCTGCAGCGTGGTGAAGTGCTCGTTGGGGACGGACATCAGTAGCTCCTGACCACCGGCTGGAACCGCGTGACGGTGACCGGTTTGTAGTCGAGCCGGACCTCGCCCTGATCGCACCAGGTGAGGGTGTGCTTCATCCACCGCTCGTCGTCGCGCTCGGTGAAGTCGAGGCGGGAGTGGGCGCCGCGGCTCTCCTGCCGGGCCAGCGCGCCGGTGACGAGGCAGTCGGCGCACTCCAGCAGCGCCGTCAGCTCGAAGCTCTGCACGAGGTCGGAGTTGAACAGCTGGCCGTGGTCCTGCAGCACCAGGCGCTGCGCGCGCTCGCGCAGCTCGCCGACCGTCTCCAGCGCCTCCTTCAGCGTGGACTCGGTGCGGAACACGCCGGCCTTGTCGTACATCGACTTCGCCAGCCGCTCGCGGATCGCCGCGGGGCGCTCGCCGGTGTCGCGGGACAGCAGCGCGTCGATGCGGCGCTGCTCGTCGGCGACGACGCTCGCCTCGATCCGGGCGCCGGTGTCGCCCTCCTCGCGCACGCGCTCGCCGGTGGCCTGGCCGGCGCGTCGCCCGAACGTGATGGTCTCCATCAGCGAGTTGCCGCCGAGGCGGTTCGCGCCGTGCACCGACACGCAGGCGACCTCGCCGGCGGCCCACAGGCCCGGGATGATCGACTCGCCCCAGATGTCCACGTCGACGCCGCCCATGTGGTAGTGGGCGCCCGGCCGGACCGGGATGGGCTCGCGGATCGGGTCGATGCCGGCGTAGTCCAGCGCCAGCTCGCGGGAGCCGGGCAGGCGGGTGCGGATCTTCTTCGGGCCGAGGTGGGTGAGATCGAGCAGCACGCAGCCGTCGACGCCGCGGCCGTCGGCGATCTCCTTCCACTCCGCGCGCGAGACCACGTCGCGCGACGCGAGCTCCATCGCGTTCGGCGCGTCCTTGGCCATGAACCGCTCGCCGTCCTTGTTGCGCAGGTACCCGCCCTCACCGCGGCAGCCCTCGGTGATGAGCACGCCGTTCGACTTCAGCGTGGTCGGGTGGAACTGCATGAACTCCATGTCCTTCAGCGGCGCGCCGGCCCGCCAGGCCAGCGACATGCCGTCGCCGGTGCAGGCGTACGCGTTGGTGGTGCCGTAGTACATGCGGCCGACGCCGCCCGTGGCGAGGATGACGTGGTTGGCCTCGATGGCCTGCACGCCGCCGCGCACGATGTCCCACGCCAGCACGCCGGCGCAGCGGCCGTCGTCGATCACGAGCTGGGTGCAGTGGAACTCCTCGTACACCTTCACGTCGTGCTTGACGAGCTGCTCGAACAGCACGTGGATGAGCACGTGGCCGGTGATGTCGGCGGAGTAGACGGTGCGCGGGGCGCCGGCGGCGCCGAAGGGCCGCTGCGCGAGCCGGCCGTCCTCGGCCCGGGAGAAGATCGCGCCCATCTGCTCGAGCTCGAAGATGTCGCCCGGGGCCTCGGTGCACATGATCTCGATCGCGTCCTGGTCGCCCAGGTAGTCGGAGCCCTTGACCGTGTCGAAGGTGTGGCTCTCGGGCGAGTCCTCGGTCGCGTTGCCGAGCGCGGCGTTGATTCCGCCCTCCGCCGCGCCCGAGTGCGAGCGGGTGGGATGGAGCTTCGAGACGACGGCGACGTCGATGCCCTGACGCTTGGCCTCGATGGCCGCACGCATGCCGGCAAGGCCGGCGCCGACGACAACGACATCGTGACGAATCAAGAGAGCCCTCCAGACTCACGGAACGTGGCTTGCCACGCCGGTCGAAGGCTATGCGAGGCATCGGACAAGTGCCAACCTCGTAACAGCCGGTGCGAGCTTCGGGTCACGCCCGCGCCGCCTGCAGGTTGGCGTCGATGGCGTCCATGAACGCGATCGTCTCCAGGAACGGCTGGTCGCGACCGACGAGGCCGGCGAGGTCCTTCGTCATCTGCCCACCCTCGACGGTGCGGATCACGACTGCCTCGAGCTGCTCGGCGAAGTCGGCCAGGGCCGTGTTGTCGTCGAGCTTCGCGCGGTGCTTGAGGCCGCGCGTCCACGCGAAGATGGAGGCGATCGGATTGGTCGACGTGGCCTCGCCGCGCTGCCAGGCGCGGTAGTGGCGCGTGACCGTGCCGTGCGCCGCCTCGGCCTCCACCGTCTTGCCGTCGGCCGTCATCAGCACCGACGTCATCAGGCCCAGCGAGCCGAAGCCCTGGGCGACGGTGTCGGACTGCACGTCGCCGTCGTAGTTCTTGCAGGCCCAGACGAAGCCGCCCTCCCACTTCAGCGCGGCCGCGACCATGTCGTCGATCAGCCGGTGCTCGTAGGTGATGCCCGCGGCCTTGAAGTCGGCGGCGAACTCGGCCTCGAACACCTCGGCGAAGAGATCCTTGAAGCGGCCGTCGTAGGCCTTCAGGATCGTGTTCTTCGTCGACAGGTAGACCGGGTAGCCGCGGTCGAGGCCGTAGCGCAGCGACGAGCGGGCGAAGTCGCGGATCGAGTCGTCGAGGTTGTACATCGCCAGCGCGACGCCGCCGCCCGGGAAGTCGAACACGTTCAGCTCGATCGGGTCGTCGCCGCTGGTGGGCGTGAACGTGAGCGTCAGCCGGCCGGCGCCGGGCACCACGAGGTCGGTGGCGCGGTACTGGTCGCCGAACGCGTGGCGGCCGATCACGATCGGCTTCGTCCAGCCGGGCACCAGGCGCGGCACGTTCGAGATGATGATCGGCTCGCGGAAGACGGTGCCGCCGAGGATGTTGCGGATGGTGCCGTTCGGCGAGCGCCACATCTGCTTCAGCCCGAACTCCTCCACCCGGTCCTCGTCGGGGGTGATGGTCGCGCACTTGACGCCGACGCCATGGCGCTTGATCGCCTCGGCAGCCTCGACGGTGATGCGGTCGTCGGTCGCGTCGCGGCTCTCGACGGAGAGGTCGTAGCGCTCGAGCTCGATGTCGAGATACGGAAGGATCAGCCGCTCGCGGATGAGCTGCCAGATGATGCGCGTCATCTCGTCGCCATCGAGCTCGACGACGGGGTTCGCGACCTGGATCTTCGCCATTCCCTGGAGGGTAGCGATCAGCGCCGAAACCGGGCGCGCACGAACGGCCCGGCGGTCACCGGGCACCCCGTGGGGCTAGCGACCGAAGTTCCTGCGTCCAGTACCAGCCGTAGACCGAGCCGCTCCGATGCACGGCGCCGACACCGATGTACCGGAACGCGGCGTACTCGATGTTGCGGCGATGGCCGGGCGACCTGAGCCAGGCGCGGACGACGGCCTGCGGCGTCCGCTGGCCGGCGGCGATGTTCTCACCGGTCGCGAGACGGCGCTTGAAGCCGCAGTCGGCGATCCGCTGGAACGGCGACCGGCCCGACGGATCGGCGTGCTCGAAGTAGCGGAACCGAGCCATGTGCTTCGACTTCCAGCGCGCCGCCCTCGTCAGGCTGGCCGACCGGTGGAGGGGCCGCAGGCCCATCGCACGGCGATGCTGGTTGACAAGCACGACCACCTGCCGTTCGAAGCTCGGCGTGGCCTTTCCCCAGGAATTGAGGGCATTGCAGCCGCCAGCAGCCAGGGCGCCAGGTGCGGCACCAAGTCCCCCAACGACCGCTGCTGCCCCCACAGCAAAAGCGATCCTCATCGCTCTCGACCCTACCCCGGGTGCGCGTCGAGGGCAACCCGATCCTGTTGAAAGCTGCGGCGGGCTTGACCCCGGGGGTACCCCTCGATGCGCCGGGACCCACGATGCGGAACAATCGGCCCATGCCGGTCGCCCCCGATCCGCTCTCGGCCGCCCGGCACCTCCACGGCGCCGGCGAGACCGTCGCGCTGCTGCTGGCCGGCGCCCCCGGCCCGTACCCGGCGCGGACGCTGCTCGCGACCCGCCCGGACGAGGTGATCCGCACCGCGCCGGGCAGCGGAGCGGGCTTGCCGGCCATCCCGCCGCGCCTCGTGCATGCCGCCCACGGGCAGGGTCTGTGGGCCGGTGCGATCGCCTACGACGCCGGCCTCGGGCTGCTCGGCATCGGATCGCGCCACGACCCCGTTGTACCGGCCCTCACGGCCTCCTACCACCGCACGTATGCCGCGTTCGACCACGCCGGCGGCACCTGGGACGTGCTCGGCCCGCCCGGACCGGCGCGGACGCTGCTGTCCGACGCCATCGCGGCCGGCCCCGCGCCCGGACCGGCCGCGGCGGCGGCGCCGCGCGTCGCGTCGAGCGCCGTCACGCGCCGGGAGCACGAGGCGCTGTGCGACGAGGTGAAGCGCCTGATCGCGCTCGGCGAGCTGTTCGAGGTCAACCTCGCACACGTGCTCGACGTGCCGTGGGACGACGACGGCTTCGACCTGTTCGAGCGCCTGGTGGCGGCCGCCCCCGGCGACCACTCCGCCTACCTCGAGGCGGGCGACGCCGTGATCGCCTCGATCTCGCCCGAGCTGTTCCTGCGCATCGAGGGCGACCGCTGCGAGACGCGCCCGATCAAGGGCACGCGCCGTCGCGGCGTCACGCCGGCCGAGGACGCCGCGCTGGAGGCCGAGCTGCACGCCTCCGTGAAGGACCGGGCCGAGAACGTGATGATCGTCGACCTGCTGCGCAACGACCTGGTGCCGACCTCGGTGCCCGGCTCCGTCCGCGTGACGGCGCTGTGCGAGGTGGAGCGGACGGCGAGCGTCCTGCACCTCGTGTCGTCGGTCGTGGCCACGGTGCGGCCCGACGTGCGGCACCCCGACGTGCTCGTCTCGTGCTTTCCCGGCGGCTCGATCACGGGCGCGCCGAAGCGCCGCGCGATGGAGATCATCGACCGGCTGGAGCGCGAGCCGCGCGGCTTCTACTGCGGCTCCGTGTTCGCGTGGGAGCCGGCCGAGCATCGCCTGGTCGCGTCGATCGCGATCCGGACGGCCACCGTCCACGGCGGCCGCGCGCGGTACGGCGCCGGCGGCGCGGTAACGCTGCTGTCCGACGCCGCCGAGGAGGCCGAGGAGACGATGGTGAAGGCGCGGCCGTTCCTGGACGCCGCGAACGCGACGGTGGCGGGCTGGTGATGGGCGGCGTCTTCGAGACGATGCTGATCGACGAGGGCCGCGTGCGGCTGCTCGACCGCCATCTCGGGCGGCTCGCCGCGAGCGAGGTGCCGGAGCCGGTGATCCAGGAGGTGCGCGGCGCTGGTGGCGCGCCTGACCACGGCGGCGACGGAGCCGGTCGTCGTCCGCATCGACGTCGTCGGCGACCGGGTGCTGGCCCGCCCGCGCGATCCCCGCGCCCCGACGCCGGTGTCGGGGCTGCTGGTCGAGGGCTACGACCCCGGCGACGCGACGCGCCAGCGCAAGCGCACGGACCGCGCCTGGGCCGACGCCGCCGAGACCGCCGCGGGCGGCGAGGCGCTGCTGGTGTCGCCGCAGGGCCTGGTCGGCGAGACGACGCGCGCCAACGTGTTCGCCATCCTCGGCGACGTGGTCGTCACGCCGGCCGTCGTGGGCATCCTGCCCGGCGTCACGCGATCCTGGGTGATCGAGCGGCTGGGCGCGATCGAGCGGGCGCTGACGCTGGACGAGCTGCGCAACGCCGACGGCGCGTTCCTGACCACCGCCGGCCGCGGCATCGTGGCGCTGGCCGACGTCGACGGCAGCCGCATCCCGGCGCACCCGCTGGTCGAGCAGCTGGCGGAGGCCTGGCGGGCGCTGTGATCGTCATCCTCGACAACCGCGACTCGTTCGTGCTGAACGTCCAGCACCGGCTGTGGGAGATCGGCGTCGACAGCGTGGTCGTGCCGTCCCACGCCACCCGGCTGGACGAGATCGAGGACCGCGACCCGGCCGGCATCATCGTCTCCCCCGGCCCGCAGGGCCCGGACGAGGCGGGCATCTCGACCGCGGCGATCCGGGTGTTCGGCGCGCGCGTGCCGGTGCTCGGCATCTGCCTCGGGCACCAGTGCATCGCCGTCGCGCACGGCGTCGAGGTGGCGCCGAACGCCAACGCCTGCCACGGCCGCGCCTCGCCGATCGAGCACGACGGCCGGGGCGTGCTCGAGGGCCTGCCGTCGCCGTTCGAGGCCGGCCGCTACCACTCCCTGGCGGCGTCCGAGCCGCCGCCGGGCTCGCCGCTGCAGGTGTCGGCCCGCCTCGCGGACGGCTCGGGCCTGGTGATGGGCCTGCGCCATCGCACGCTGCCGATCGAGGGCGTGCAGTTTCATCCCGAGAGCGTGCTGACGCCGCTCGGCTACGACATCCTCGCGCGGTTCGCCCGGCAGGCCGGGCTGGAGCCCGTCAGCCCAGGTACGTGAAGGTCGACTTGCCGATCATCGTTGCCGTAGCGGGCGGCCGACTTCTTGCCGACGCCCGGCCAGACGTACCACGTGTACGTCTTGCCCTTCTTCAGCTTGGAGCGCGGGATCTTGAAGCTGCCGTTCTTCGGCCACGACTGCGTGACGCGCTTGGAGCCCAGGTACAGCTGGACGTTGAAGTAGGTCGCCCTCTTCGGCTTCTTCCACGTCAGGCGCACGGTGCCGCGCAGCTCGCTGCCGTTCTCGGGGAACAGCTTGAAGACGGGCTGCTTGATCCGGACGGCGGCCGTCGCCGAGGCGTTGCCCGCCCTGTCGACCGCGAACGCGCGGTAGAAGGCCGGTCGGCCGCCGAGCCTGCTTGACCGAGGCCTTGGCCGCCTTGCCGGTGAAGACGACGGTGCCGTCCTTGATGTTCCTCGGCGCGCGGGTGGAATTGCGGATCACGACGATCTTGAGCAGGTCGCTGGCCGTGGGCAGACGCCAGGTCATGGCGATCGTGAGGCCCTTCGCCTTGACGACGAACGCGGCCGGCACGCCGGGGGCGGTCAGGTCGGGGATCACGACGGCGGGCGGGGCGGCCGCGGCGGAACTGTTGCCGGCGAGGTCGACGGCGAAGACGGCGTAGCGATAGGTCGCCCCCTCGGGCGCGCTGGTGTCGACGCAGGAGTGCTCATCGGCGGGCACGTTGCAGGCGGGCGAGCCGGACGTGACCGAGGCCGGCGGCACGGTGCCGACCGCCCGGCGCACGACGTAGCGCGACATGCCGGTGGGGGTCGCGCCGTTCGAGGCGAACGTGTCGGACGATCCGCCCCATGAGAAGTCGACGAGGCGCTGACCGGCCCGGCGCACCGCCTTCGCGGCCGTCGGCGGCGTCGGAGCCATCGAGTCGAGGAAGAAGCTCACCAGCTTGACGGGCGAGTCGTTGCCGCCGTCGTTGGCGAACAGCTCGTAGCCGTGGGCGCCGTCATCCGATCCGTCGCGGGCGAGATCCGATGTCGGTGTACGTGAGGATCTGCGGAGCGAGCAGGCCGCCGCCACCCTGCAGGTGCACCGAGTCGCGGATCAGCTTGTAGCCGACGATGTCGCCGGAGGGCGATGCCGTCCAGGTCAGGATCGGCGGGCCGTTCGTGATCGTGCGGTCGATCCGGAACAGGGACGGCGCAAGGGGTGCGAAGTTGTCGATCGACGATGTCCGTGCGCAACGCGCTGGTCCTGGTGTTGCCGGCAGCGTCGGTCGCGACGAGGCGGAAATTGCAGGTGCAGTCGTCGGCGGCGAGCGGCGTCCACTTCACGGGGCTCGACGTGGTCGGTCGTGCGGGCGGTCCACTGGTCGCCGGCGACCTGCAGCTCCGTCTGGGTCTCGACCCGGACGTTGACGAGGTTCGTGTCGGCGCCGCCGCTGAACGGGATGGACATCTCGCCCATGCCGATGACCGCGCCACTCTGCGGCGTGCCGGTGAAGACCGGGATGGTCGGCAGCGTGTTGTCGACCCTCAGGCCGGTCGGCGTGACGGCCGACGATGGTCGTGTTGCCCTGACTGTCGGTGGCGACGACGCGGACGCCATACGTGCCGTCGCCCGAGGTCGTGTTCCAGGCGAGCAGGTGCTCGGTCCGCTATCCACGGTCGCCCAGCTCGACGGGCCCTCCTGGCGCGTCGACCTGAACCGCGACGGTCGCAACGCCGCTGCCACCGTCGGAGGCGATGTACGGCACCGAGACGGTGCCGCGAACGAACGAGTTGTCGGCCGGCAGGGTCGGCGTCAGAGAAGGCGCGGTGTTGTCGACCCTCACGCCGGTGGGCGTGACCGCCTCGACCGCGATGTTGCCCAGCTGGTCGACCGCCGACGACCCGAAGACCGTAGGTTCCGTCGCCCGTCGCGGAGTCCCAGGCGAGCGGGCTCGATCCGCTGATCGACCATCGCCCAGCTGACGGGGCGCCTGGTGCATCGACCTGCAGCTCGATCGTGTCGAGGCCGCTGCCGCTGTCCGAGGCGCTGTACGGGACCGACACGATCCCGCTGACGAAGGCGTTGTCAGCCGGGAGCGACGGTGAAAGGCGACGGCGCACTGTTGTCGACATTGACTCCCGTCGGCGTGACCGAGTCGATCGCGAAGTTGCCGGCGGCGTCGGTGGCCACGACACGCAGGCCGTAGGTTCCGTCAGCCGACGTTGTCCAGCGAGAGGGCTCGGGCCGCTGTCGATCGTCGCCCAGCTGACCGGCCCGCCCGGCGCGTCGATCTGCAGCACCACGCTGGTGAGTCCGCTGCCGCCGTCGCGAGGCGGAGTACGGCACCGACACGATCCCGTTCACGAACGCGTCGTCCGCGGGGAGCGTCGCGGACAAGGACGGCGCCGCGTTGTCGATGACGACGGTCGCGAAGTCGGAGTTCGGAGAGGTTGTCGTCGTCCACGCCGTAGCAGTAGGTCCCGTCGCCCGGCGCCGGTGCGTCGCCGAAGGTCGTCAGCGGGACGACGAGCGGGATCGCCAGCTGGAGTGGCGTCGCCGGCATCCCGGCGCAGGCGCCGGCATCGCGGTACACGGTGTATGGCCCGACGCCGTCGCCCTGTGTCCACGAGAGATCGGCGGCCCTGGTCGCGGGCGGGACGGTGAGATCGATCGCCGCCGACGCCACGCCGAGGCACCACGAGGACCGAGCGCCAGACGCGCACAGCGAGTACCGCGCTTTGATCCCCACTATCGCGTATAGCCTCGAACCGCCAGTCGTAAAGGGCCACTCGGCCCTTTATCGGCTGAAAAGCGCAATCAATGAGAGCATTTCGAAGATCACGTTCGCCGCGATCAGCGACGTGGCCTGGCCCGGGCCGTCGTACGTGGGGGCGACCTCGACCACGTCGAAGCCGCGGAAGTCGATCCCGGTGAGCGCGCGAACGAGCTCCAGCGCCTGGAAGGACGTCGGCCCGCCGACCTCCGGCGTGCCCGTCGCGGGCGCGTAGGACGGGTCGACGAAGTCGATGTCGAACGTGAAGAACGCCGGCCCCGCGCCGACGCGGGCGCGGACGCGGTCGGCGTACTCGGTCGGCTCGAGGCGCGCCAGCTCGCCCCAGGTCAGCATCTCGATGCCGAGCTTCGCGTGCATGGCGAGGTCGTCCGGGCCGTACAGCGAGCCGCGCATGCCGGCCTGCAGCGAGCGGGCCGGGTCGATCAGGCCCTCCTCCAGCGCGCGCCGGAACAGCGTGCCGTGGTTGTAGGGCCGCCCGAAGTAGCTCTCCCAGATGTCGCCGTGCGAGTCGAGGTGCACGAGCCCGAGCGGGCCGTGCACCTTGGCGACGGCCCGCAGCTCGGCCAGCGTGACCGAGTGGTCGCCGCCGATGCCGACCGGGGTGACGCCCGCCTCGGCGATCGGGCCGCACGAACTCCTCGATGCGCTCGAGCGTGTCGGTGACGTAGCCGGGCACCGTCGTCGCATCGCCGTAGTCGATGCACGAGAGGTTGCCGAACACCATCACGTCCTGCACCGGGTTGTACGGCCGCAGCATCGCCGAGGCGCTGCGCACGCCCTCGGGCCCGAACCGCGCGCCCGGCCGGTACGTCGTCGCGCCATCCCACGGCATGCCGAACAGGGCGACGTCGACGCCCTCCAGATCGTGCACCTGCGGCAGGCGGGCGAAGGTGCGCGGGCCCGTGAACCGCGGCGAGGCGAGGGAGTCGGCCGGCTCGTACATCGGGCGGAGCCTAGCGCTCCGCGACGCTAGCCCGCAGACAGATCCGCCGCGACGGCGTCGAGCAGCCGCACCACGTCGGCGCTGGCCAGCTCGAGGATGACGCCGCGCTGGCCGGCGTTGATGGCGATGCGCTCGTGGTCGAGCAGCGACTCCTCCAGGAACGCGGGCAGCGCCCGGCGGGCGCCGAACGGCGAGATGCCGCCGACCAGGTAGCCGGTGACGCGCTCGGCGTCGCGCGGGTCGGCCAGCTGCGCCTGCTTGGCGCCGGCGGCGCGCGCGATCTTCTTCAGCGACAGCTCGCGGTCGCCCGGCATCAGCGCGAACACCGGATCGCCGGCGGCCTCCACGACCAGCGTCTTCGCGAAGCGGTCGAGCGAGAGCCCGAGCGCGGCCGCGGCGAACTCGGCGCCCTTCTCCAGGTGCTCGTAGGTGTGCACGTCGAAGGGCACGCGCCGCTGTCGGAGGAAGCGCATGCCCCGCGTCTCGGCCACCAGGCTATTGAAGCCGATTGCCGGTCTCGGCGCGACGGCTATCGTGCGGTTCGTGCGACGAGCCTTCGTCAAGGGCGCGGCCGCGGGCGGCGCTCTGGCCGTGCTTGCCGCCATCACGCTAGCGCTGCTGGCGGCGGCAACGCCGTCGGGCGATTTCCTGTTCCTGCCCTCGCCGGCCCAGCCCGTGGGGCCGGTGGTGAAGGTCGCGGGCGAGCCCGCGGATGGCCCGCCGAGCGGTCCCGGCTTCCTGTTCACGGCCGTCACCCAGCGGCAGGCGTCGCGGCTGGAGTCGTGGTTCCCGTTCCTGCGCGACGACCACGCCGAGCTGGTGCCGGGGCACGCGCTGATTCCGCCCGGCGGCACGCCGGAGGAGCAGGACAAGGTCGACCGCGCCGCGATGACCGACTCGCAGCGCACCGCCGCGGCCGTCGCCGAGCGCGCGCTGGGCCGCGACGTGAAGATCACCACGCGCGGCGTGCGCGTCGACGACACCGCCGTGCCCGGCGGGTCGCCGGCC
Source organism: uncultured Actinomycetes bacterium (assembly GCA_963732645.1). GTDB lineage: Bacteria > Actinomycetota > Thermoleophilia > Gaiellales > F1-60-MAGs149 > VFJZ01. The sequence continues at coordinate 459,954 of CAVTAC010000008.1, read as the reverse complement.
CGCGCGGCCGGCCTCACCTCGGGCGACGTCATCACCGCGGTCGACGGCACGCCCGTGAAGACGCTGGTCGAGCTGCGCGACCACCTCGCGAAGTCGAAGCCCGGCGATGTCGTGACCGTCGCCTACACCCGCGACGGCAAGCCGGCGACCACCAAGGCGACCCTGCGCGAGTCGCCGGACGAGCCGGGCCGCCCGATCCTCGGCATCGGCGGCAGCGACGACCTGGACATCGTGCTCTCGGTGCCCGTCACCTACTCGATCGGCGACGTCGAGGGCCCGTCGGCCGGCCTCGCGTTCGCGCTCGAGGTGTACTCCGCGCTCACCGGCGGCAACCTCGCGAACGGCCACCGGGTGGCCGTCACGGGCGCGCTCGAGATCGGCGGCGAGGTCGAGCCCATCGGCGGCGCCGAGCAGAAGGCCATCGGCGCCGCGAAATCGGGCGCCGACATCTTCCTCGTGCCCACGGAGAACCTCGCCGAGGCCAAGAAGGGAGCGCCCGACTCGCTGCGCGTGATCGGCGTGAAGAGCTTCGACGACGCGCTCGCGCAGCTGAAGGCGCTGCCGCCGGCCACCACGAAATAGGCCGCAAATTGCGGTGTTCGACCGCGATTGCCGTTGGAGCCGAGCCGGATTGACGGTACGCTCAGCCGGGTTCGAGGTGGTGCGCCCCGCTTCCATCTCACACCCGACGCGACCTTGTGGGAGGACGCGAGAGCCTTGGCCCGTGCGCGGACATGTAACGACTGCTTTTTTCGCCGGAAGGGCCTCTGCGCCCTCGCGACGGAGACGCCGTGCCCCACGTTCCGCGAGATGCGAGCGGGCCGGATCACCGCTCCGAAGCAGCCCGCTCTCGTCGCCCCGACCAGCGAGGGACGGGTCGTCGCCGCAGCCCTGAGCCGGTAGGCTCCGCCCGGTGAAGCTGCCGGAACGCAAGTCCGAGCAGGGCATCTACCTGCAGATCGCCGTCGCAGCGCTGATCGTGATCTTCCTCGTGGCGTTCGTGGTCTCGAACTCCCGCCGCGTGAAGATCTCGTTCGTCGCGTTCGACGCCCAGGGCGCCGCTGATCGCCGTGATGCTCCTGTGCATCCTGCTCGGCCTCGTCGGCGGCGTCGCGATCGGCCGCGTGGCCGAGCGCCGGCGGGCGGCGCGGCGCCTACAAGGACGGCACGGAGAACGGCCCGACCGCCGCCTCGTAGGCGGCGCCCAGGCGCAGCACCGACTCGTCGGCGAACCGGCGGCCCACGATCTGCAGCCCGACCGGCAGGCCGTCGTCGAAGCCGCACGGCACGGTCAGCGCCGCGCCGCCCGAAAGGTTGAACGGATACGTAAACGTTGTCCAGCCGAGGTAGGTCACCTCGCGGCCGGCGACCGTGCCCGGATGGTCGTCGCCGGCGCGCGAACGCGACGCAGGGCAGCGTCGGGCAGACCAGCACGTCGTAGCCGTCGAGCGCGAGCCGCAGCCGGTCGACCCAGGCGGCGCGCGCCTGGTACGCGCGGGCCAGCTCGACGCCGGAGCGCTTCTGCCCCGACTCGATCACGGCGGCGAGGCCGGGGTCGAGCAGGTCGCGCACCTCGGCGAAGCGATCGGCGTGCAGCGCCGCCATGCCCGTGTCCCAGATCGTCTCCTCGATCCACCACGGGTCGTCGAGCCCGAGCTCGACCTCGTCGACGCGGTGCCCGAGCCCGCGCAGCACGTCGACCGCGTCGGCGACGCGCGCGGCGACGCCCGGCTCGACGACGCCGAAGCCGAGGTCGGGGCTGTAGGCGACCCGGAGCGGCGCGAGCGGTGCGGCCAGCGCGCCGAGGTAGGAGGGGCAGGGCGGATCGACCGACGTGCGATCGCGCTCGTCCAGGCCCGCCATGACGTCGAGCATCAGCGCGGTGTCGGCGACCGTGCGCGTGATGGGGCCGATGTGCGAGACCGTCTCGACGGCGCTCGGCGGGTACTGCGGGATCAGCCCGTAGGTCGGCTTCAGGCCGACGGCGCCGCAGAAGCGAGGCCGGGATGCGCACGGAGCCGGCGCCGTCGGAGCCCTGGTGCAGCGGCCCGTAGCCCGCCACCGCGGCGGCGGCCGTGCCGCCGCTGGAGCCGCCGGGCGTGCGGCCGTGCCGCCACGGGTTGTGGCACGGGCCGTTGCGCCGGTTGCCCGAGTCGCCCTTCCAGCCCATCTCCGGCGTCGTCGTCTTGCCGAGCAGCACGCCGCCCGCGGCCGCCAGGCGCTCGGCCACCGGCGCGTCGAACCCGGCGTCGTCGACGCCCCACACCGAGCGAGCCGCGGCCGGTCGGGATGCCCTTGGTGACGGCCAGGTCCTTGAGCGAGTACGGCACGCCGCAGAGCGGGCCCGCGGTGCCGTCGGCCCAGGCCGCCGACGCCCGCCGGGCGTCGTCCCGCGCGCGCTCCGGCCGTGACGGTCACGAACGCGTTCACCTGCGGCTCCAGGCGCTCGATGCGCTGCAGCGTCGCCTCGGCCACCTCGACCGGGTCGAGCGTGCGGCGCGCGAACGCGTCGAGCAGCTCGGCGGCGGACAGCGCGGTGACGTCGTCAGGCACTGTCGGCGGTGATCCCGGCGAGCTCGAGGACGCGGTGGAAGGCGCTCACGACCGTCGGATCGAAGTGCGTCCCGGCGCAGCGCTCGAGCTCCGCGATGGCGGCGAACGGAGGAGCGGGCCTTGGAGTAGACGCGGGGCGAGGTCATGGCGCTGTAGGCATCGACGACGGCGACGATGCGCGCCGGCAGCGGAATCGCCTCACCGCTGAGCTGATCCGGGTAGCCGGTGCCGTCCCATCGCTCGTGATGATGCCGGACCGCGGCCGCGGCATCGGCGAGCTCGGGAACCTGGCGCACCAGGTGCTCGCCGATCACGACGTGCTCGCGCATGATCTCCCACTCGTCCTCGGTGAGCGGGCCGGGCTTGTTCAGGATGTGGTCGGGCACGGCCACCTTGCCGACGTCGTGCAGCCAGCCGGCGAGCCGGCAGCGGACGGCGTCGATCGACGTCAGGCGCAGCTCCAGCGCGACCCGCGAGGAGAGCTCGGCGACGTCCTCGAGGTGGTTCGGCGGCATGCCCTCGCGGGCGCCGGCCGAGATCGCGAACGTGCGCGCCAGGCGCACGGCGACGGGCTCGAGCACGCCGGCGCCGGCCAGGTCGTCGTGCAGCACGACGCAGTTGCGGCCCGCGTTCTTGGCGGCGTACAGGGCGCGATCGGCGCGCTCGACGAGCCCGGCCGGGTCGGCGTCGCGCGGGTCGTTCGACGCCGCGCCGACCGACACGGTGAGCGGAAACCGCGAGCCGCGGATGACCGCGGGCGTGTCCTCGACGGCCTCGCGCACGCGCTCGCCCGCCGACAGCAGGTCGTCGCGGGCGGAGAACCCGGGCAGCAGCACGACGAACTCCTCGCCGCCCCAGCGGGCCAGCGTGTCGTAGCCGCGCAGCGCGTCGGCGATGCGCCCGGCGACGTGCACGAGCACCTCGTCGCCGACGGCGTGGCCGTGCAGGTCGTTCAGCACCTTGAAGTGGTCGATGTCGACGGCGAGCAGCCCGGTGCCGGTGCCCTGCCGGCCGGCGCGGGCCAGCTCCGACTCGAGCGCCTCGGAGAAGTGGCGGCGGTTGAACGCGCCGGTGAGCGGGTCGACGCGGGCCAGGCGGTCGGCCTCCTGCCGCGCGGCCTCGAGCGCCAGCAGCGCCTCGCGCTCGGCCGTCACGTCGGCGAGGATGCCCTCGGCGATCACGACGCCGTCGGCGCGCAGGCGCGGGCGGACGCGGTCGCGGATCCAGCGCACGCGGCCGTCGACGCCGACGAAGCGGTACTCGACGTCGACCGCGGTCAGCTTGCGCAGCTTCGCGTCCAGCTCGTCGGAGATGGAGCGGTCCTCGGGGTGGATGTACGGCGCGCCAGTCGGGCACCGGATCGTCGGGCTCGAGGCCGTAGAGGCGGTGGATGCCGCTCGTCGAGTAGGTCTCGACGATGCTGCCGTCGGGGTGGAACTCCTCGACGTAGAGCACCTCGTCGATGGCCTCGGCGATCTCCGTCAGGCGCGTCTGCGCGTCGTGCCGCAGCGTCACGTCCTGCGCGACGCCGTCGAGGATGCGCGTCCCGTCGGCGAGCGTCTCGCGCACCGCGCAGCGCACCCAGATCCACCGCGTGACGCCGTCGAAGCCGACCATGCGGTACTCGACGTCGACCGGCTCGCCGGCGCGCAGGCGGTCCGACCAGCGACGCCGGCGAGCGCCCGGTCGTCGGGGTGCACCGCCGCGTGCCACGCCTCGCCGTAGGTCATGCCCGTCGGGGATGCCGCCGAGCAGGCGGTCGATCGCCGCCGGTGGCGAAGATGCGGCTCGTACGTGCCGTCGGGGCGCAGCTCGTCGGTGAAGTAGTACTCGTCGATCGTCTCGCCGATGCGGCGCACCGTCTCGCGCATCTCCTGCTCGGCGGTGATGTCCTGCACCGTCCCCCACACCCGCACCGCACCCGCCGGCGTCAGGTGGACGCGGCCGCGGTCGCGCACCACGCGCACGACGCCGTCGACGCCGCGCAGCCGGTAGTGCACGTCGAACGAGTCGCCCGGCACCACCGTCGCGAGGCCGTTCAGGATCGCCTCGTCCTCGGCCAGCACGTGGTCGCGCCAGGCGATCTCCTCGAGGTCGGGATCGCCGAACAGCGCGCCGAAGCCCGGGGCGTCGTACGCCGACCGCACGGTGCCGTCGCCGAACCGGTCCTCGACGTACAGCCAGCAGCCCGCCAGCTGAGCGGCGGCGCCGAGGAGGGTCAGGAGCTCCTGGAGCTCGTCAGGCTGCCGCGAGTCGTCCGGCGGTTTCGAGGGCACGACCTCACCATACGTGGTTCTACGCGAGCTGAAACCCGAGCCTACAGCAGGGCTGCGAGGCGCGCCACGCCCTCGTCCATGTCGGCTGCGGGGCAGGCGGAGTAGGCGAGCCGCAGCGCGTCGCGGCCGCGGCCGTCGATGAAGCACGTCGAACCCTTGACGACGGGAACGCCCGCGCCGTCGGCCGCGTCGGCCAGCGCGTCGGCGTCGACGCCCGGCAGGTTCACCCACAGGAAGTAGCCGCCGGCGGGCGCGGCGAAGACCGCGCGGTCGCCGAAGTGGCGGTCGAGCGCGGCCACCAGCGCGTCGCGGCGCTCGAGCAGCGCGGCCCGCATGCGCGCGACGCCGGGCTCGAAGTTGCCGGCCGCGCAGTACTCGGCGACGATCGCCTCGGACAGCATCGTCGGGCCGATGTAGGTGTCGATCGCGAGCCGGCGCATGGTGGCGTGCAGCCCCGGCGGCAGCACCATCGCACCGGTGCGGATGCCCGGGCGCGACGGTCTTCGTGAACGACGTCGAGTAGATGACGTTGCCGGCGCCCTCGTCCAGCGCGAACAGGCGCGGCTCGTCGGTGCCGTCGAAGCGCAGCTCGCCGTACGGGTCGTCCTCGAGCACCAGGAAGCCGTGCGCGCGGGCCAGCGCGACCAGGCGCTCGCGCTTCGCGAGCGAGAGGGTGACGCCGCCCGGGTTCTGGAAGTTCGGGATCGTGTAGACCAGGCCGGGCACGCGGCCCGCCTCGCACGCCGCCTCGATCGCGTCGACGTCGAGCCCGTCGGCGTGCAGGTCGACCGCCTCGACGGTGGCGCCGAAGCGGCGCAGGATCAGGATCGCGCGGTCGTAGGTCGGCGCCTCGACGATCGCCCGCCCGCCGGAGCCGGCGAACAGCGCCTCGGCCAGGAACGCGAGCCCCTGCAGCGAGCCGTTGGTGCACAGCACGCGGCCCGCGTCGCCGTCGCCGTAGCGCGACGCGATCCACTGCCGCAGCGGCGGGTAGCCGGCGCCGTCGCCGTACGCCAGCGCGCCGGCCGGATCCTGCTCGAGGGCGCGCTGCGCCGCGCTCGCCAGCTCGGCGACGGGCAGGAGGTCGGGCGAGGGGACGCCGCGGGCGAAGGAGATGACGCGCCATCTAGCCGCGCTCGCCCCTGCGGCGACCAGCTGCGCGACCTCGGTCGGGTTCGTGCCGACCTGCACGCCGCGCGCCTCGAGCGCCTCCTTCTTGGCCGCGGCGGTGCCCGCCGAGCCGGAGATGATCGCGCCCGCGTGGCCCATCGTCTTGCCGGGCGGCGCCGTGAAGCCGGCGATGTACGAGAACACCGGCTTCGTGACGTGCTCGGCGATGTAGTCGGCCGCCTTCTCCTCCTCGTTGCCGCCGATCTCGCCGACCATCACGATGATCTCGGTCTGGTCGTCGGCCTGGAACAGCTCGAGGGCGTCGATGAAGCTCGTGCCGACGACCGGGTCGCCGCCGATGCCGACGATGGTCGAGTTGCCGAGGCCGAGCTGGGCCAGCTCCGCGCCGATCTGGTACGTGAGCGTGCCGGAGCGCGACACCAGGCCCACGCCGCCCTGCGCGAACACCTGCGCCGGGATGATCCCGACGTTGGCGCGGCCCGGCGACAGCGCGCCGGGGCAGTTCGGCCCGAGCAGGCGGATGCCGCGCGGGCGCAGGTACGTGTAGACGTCGAGCATCTCGTGCGCCGGGATGCCCTCGGCGATGCAGACGATCAGCTCGACGCCGGCGTCGGCCGACTCGTAGATGGCGTCGGCCGCGAACCGCGGCGGCACGAACACCATCGCGGTGTTGGCGCCCGTCTCGCGGACGGCGTCGGCGACGGTGTCGAACACCGGGATGCCGTCGACGTCGGTGCCGCCCTTGCCGGGCGTGACGCCGGCGACCACCTGGGTGCCGTAGTCGCGGTTGCGGAGCGTGTGGAACGTGCCCTCGCGGCCCGTGATGCCCTGCACGACGAGACGCGTGTCCTCGCTCACCAGAATCGCCACGTCAGCGTCCTTTCGCGAGCTCGACGACCTTGCGGGCCGCGTCGAGCATCGTCCGTTCGGGATACACGTTCGCCGGCGCGGCGTCGGACAGCAGCTTGCGGCCCTCGACGTCGTTGGTGCCGTCCAGCCGCACGACGATCGGGACGTCGATGGTGAGCTGCTCGAGCGCCGCGAGGATGCCCTTCGCGACCTCGTCGCAGCGGGTGATGCCGCCGAAGATGTTGAACAGGATCGCCTCGACCTTGGGGTCGGAGAGGATCACCTCGAGCGCCGTCACGATCTTGTCGGCGTCGGCGCCGCCCCCCACGTCGAGGAAGTTGGCGGGCTTGCCGCCGACCTGGTCGACCACGTCGAGCGTCGACATCACGAGCCCGGCGCCGTTGCCGAGGATGCCGATGGTGCCGTCGAGCTTGACGTAGGTGACGTCGCGCTCGCGCGCCATCTGCTCCTGCGGGTCGGCCGCCTCGGTGTCGCGCATCTCCTCGATGTCGGGATGCCGGAACAGCGCGTTGTCGTCGATCGTGACCTTCGCGTCGGCGGCGACCACGTCGCCCTCGGCGGTGATCACGAGCGGGTTCACCTCGACCAGCATCGCGTCGGTGCCGCGGTACATCTCGTACGCCTTCGTGATCAGCGCGCCGACGGCCTTGTGCTCGTCCTTCGGCACGCCGGCGGCCCACAGCAGGCGCCGCACGAAGTACGGCTGCAGCCCGATCGCGGGGTTGAGGTGGATCCGGGCGAGCTTCGACGGGATGGTCGACCGCGACGGCCTCGATGTCCATGCCGCCCATCGTCGAGAGCATGAAGAGGTTGGCCTTCGCGCCGCGATCGAACGTGATCGAGAAGTAGTACTCCTTGTCGATCGAGATGGCCTTCTCGACCCACACGCGTCGCGTGATGTGGCCCTTGATGTCGAGGCCGAGGATGCCGCGCGTCTTCTCCTCCGCGTCGGCCGGGTCGTCGGCGACCTTGACGCCGCCGGCCTTGCCGCGGCCGCCGGCCAGCACCTGCGCCTTGACGACGACGCGGCCGCCGCCGAGCGCCTCGGCGCCGGCGCGAGCCTCTTCGGGGGTGCGGGCGACGCGGCCCTCGCCGGTCGGAATGCCGTACCGGGCGAAGAGCTCCTTGCCCTGATGTTCGTAGAGATCCACGGCCGGGATCTTAGGCGGGCACGCGCGATCGACGGGCCGTCAGGTAGGAGCCGACCAGGATCAGCGCGAGCCCGATGGCGATCCCGTCCCCGACCGGCTCGTCCAGCAGGGTGGCGCCGTACAGGACGGCGACGGCGGGGATCAGGTACGCGACCACCGACGTCCGGGCCGGGCCGATGGCCTGCATGATCCGGTAGTAGAGGACGAACGCGAGGCCGGTGCTGACGATGCCGACCATCGCGATGGAGCCGAAGACCTCGGCGCTCGGGCACCGCGTCCGGCGGGTCGGCGAGCGCGAGCGGCAGGGTGACGACCGCCGCGGTCGTGAGCAGCACCGCGACGATGCCGAGCGGCTCGACGCCCGCGAGCCGCGTCTTCGCGTACAGCGGCCCGATCGCGTAGCCGATGCTCGAGCCGGTCAGGCAGATCGCGCCGAGCAGGGCGTAGCGATCGGTGCCGACGTCCAGCCCGTAGACGGCGACGACGCCGAGGAAGCCGATCGCGATGCCGGCGATGCGCAGGCCGGTGGGGCGCTCCGAGCGGTCGATCGCGAGCGCGAACAGCGCCACGAAGATCGGCACCGACCCGTTCAGCACCCCGGCGAGCGACGACGCGATCCACTGCTGGCCGACCGTGATCAGCGTGATCGGGATGGCGATCTGGACGACGCCGGTGACGACCAGCGGCTTCAGGTGGCTGCGCAGCGCGCCGGTCGCGCCCGACAGGATCGCGAGCGGCCAGACGGTGAGCGCGCCGAGCGTGACCCGCGACCAGACGATCATGCCCGGGCTCAGCTCGCGCAGCGCGATCTCGTTGAACAGGTAGCTGCCGCCCCAGATCGCTGCGAGCACGGCAATGCCGAGTGCGGGGCGGCGCAAGCGGCTACCAGGCCTCGTCGCAGAGGCGCTCGATCTCGTCCAGGCCCGTCTCCCACAGGCCCGGATCCGCCAGGTCGAGGCCGCAGATCTGGAGCAGCTCCGCGGGCGGCAGGGTGCCGCCGGCGCGCAGCATCTCGGTGTAGCGGTCGCCGAACCCGGCCGGGTCGGCGCGACGCAGCGCGGCCAGGCCGAAGCTGCACAGGAAGGCGAACGGGTACTGGTAGTTGTAGAAGCGGGCGCCGTACGGGTGCGGCCACTCGATCCAGGCGTCGAGCGCGGCGGCCGGGCCGAAGAACGGCTCGATCCGCGCGCGCCACAGCTCGGTCAGGCGATCGGCGGTCAGCGACGTGCCGGCGGCGCGCAGCGCGGCGGCGTCCTGCTCGAACCGGCACAGCGCCGCCGCCTCGAAGACGAGGTCGAGCATGCTCTCGACGAAGCCGCGCAGCAGCGGGCCGCGATCGGCCGCGGCGGAGGTGGCGATGGCGTGCTCGACGGCGGCGATCTCGCTGGTCGTGGAGGGGACCTCGACCACGGCCATGCTCAGGCTGCGCTCCACCGACGAGCCACGGGTGCGCGGCCTTCGCGAGCTCGAAGTGCAGCGAGTGGCCGAGCTCGTGCGCCAGCGTGAAGGCGTCGCCCGGCGTGCCGCGGTAGGTCATCTGGATCAACGACGGAAAGCCCTGCGGCAGCGGCGCGCAGTAGACGCCCGCCGACTTGCCGGCGCGCGGCTCGGCGTCGATCAGGCCGCTCGCCGTCAGCTCGCGGGCCAGCGCGCCGGGCTCGTCGCCGAGGGCCGCGAAGACGTCGTGGGCGAGCGTCACGGCCTCGCTCCAGGGCACCTCCCGCTGGTCGCCGACGGGCGCCATGCGGTCGGCGCTGGTGCACTCGTCGATGCCCAGCGCCGCGGCCTTGCGCTCGTACCAGCGGCGGACGATCGACGCGCGGCCCTCGATCGCCGTCAGCAGCGACTCGACGTCGGCGCGCGTGATCTGGTCGGTGAACAGCGTCGCGCCCATCGGGTCGTCGTGGCCGCGCAGCCGGTCCTCGACCAGCCGGTCGCCGATCACGGCGTCCAGGCACGCGGCGGCCGTCGCGGCCACGGCGGCGCGCGCCTCGGTGCCGGCCGCGATCGACCGCAGGCGGACGTCGCGGTCGCGGTGCCACAGCAGAGCGCGCAGGTCGTTGAGCGAGTGCGGCTCGACGCCGTCGCCGGCGTCGAACGGCACGGTGACGGCGGTCATGGTGTCGTCGTACAGGCGCCGCCACGCGGTGCTCGCGGCGTCGCCGCGGGCCGCGAAGGCCTGCTCGGCGAGCGGATCGAGGCGGAACGCGCGCTCCACCCGGCGGCGCGCGAGGTAGTGGCGGTAGGGCGCGAGGCGGTCGTCGGCGAGCGCCTCGTCCGACAGCTCGCCGTAGCGTTCCTCCAGCGCCCGGCAGGCCGCGCGGACGCGCTCCAGCACCGGCACCGACGCGGTCGCCAGGTCGCGCGCCTCGACGTCGTCCAGGTCGGCCGACATGCGCAGCGCGGCGTAGCCCCACTCGTCGTGGAGGGCCTCCGCGATCGCGCGCGACCTCGTCGTGCGCGTCGAGCGCGGCGCGGATCTGCGCGATGTCGTCGCCGGGCGCCTCCAGCGCCGCGGCGGCGGCATCGAGCTCGGCCATCGCGCGCCGGGCCGCGTCGCCGTCGGCGAACACGCGCGTCAGATCCCACCGGACACCCTCGGCCGAGTCGGTCGCCACGTGCGGCATCATATGGCCGTGGCCGAGGTCTGGTACACGCGCACCGACTCGCCGATCGGGCAGCTCACGCTCGTCGCGACGCCGGTCGGGCTCGCGGCCATCTCCTTCGGCCCGGGCGAGGACCTGCTGGACGATGTCGCGACGCGCCTGGAGGCCGAGGTGGCCGAGCAGCCGGCTCGCCTCGACGACGTGCGGCGCGAGCTGGACGAGTACTTCGCGGGCGAGCGGCAGGTGTTCGACGTGACGCTCGACCGGTGCCTGTCGACCGGGTTCATGCGCGCCGCCCAGGAGGCGATCAGCCGCATCCCGTACGGCGCCGTGGCGAGCTACGGCGACATCGCGGCCGGTGCCGGCCAGCCCGGCGCGACGCGCGCCGCGGGCACGGCCTGCCGCACGAATCCGATCCCCGTGGTCGTGCCCGTGCCACCGCGTGCTGCGCAGCGACGGGTCGATCGGCGGGTACGCCGGCGACATGGCCGGCGGGCTCGACATCAAGCGCCACCTGCTCGCGCTCGAGGGCGCCCTGCTCACGCTGTTCGTCCCATGAGTGCCGACGACGCGCGCCTGATCGCGGCGCTGCGGGCCGGCGACGAGGCGGCGTTCGCCGAGCTGGTGCGGATGTACGGCCGGTCGCTGCAGCGGTACGCGCGCATGTACGTGTCCAGCGACGCGCGTCGCCGAGGACATCGTGGGCGAGGTGTGGGTCGCCGTCCTGACCGGGCCTCGACCGGTTCGAGGGCCGGTCGTCGCTGCGCACGTGGCTCTTCCGGATCGCGGCGAACATCGCGAAGACGCGGGGCGTGCGCGAGGCCCGGTCGGTGCCGCTGTCCAGCGTCTCGGCGCGCCGACGACGAGCCGGCGGTGGACGAGGCCCGCTTCGCCGACGGGGCGTGGGCGAGCCCGGTGCGGCCGTGGGGCCTCGACGCGGCGCAGATCGCGCTCGACGACGAGGCGGGCGCGCGGATCCGCGCCGAGATCGACCGGCTGCCCGACGTGCAGCGCGCGGTGATCACCCTGCGCGACATCCACGGCCTCGGCTCGGACGAGGTGGGCATGGCGCTCGGCATCTCGCAAGGCAACCAGCGCGTGATCCTGCACCGGGCCCGGTCCCGCGTGCGCGCCGCGCTCGAGTCGTACTTCGCGCCGGCATGAAACGTTCGCGCCCCTCGGGAGACGGTATCGGGATGGAGGTCGTGGCGAGTTGAACTGCCAGGAATTCGTCGAGCTCGTGACGGAGTACCTCGAGGATGCCCTCGGGCCGTCCGAGCGCGTCCGGTTCGAGGCGCACATCGACCACTGCGACGGCTGCACCGAGTACCTCGAGCAGTTCCGCGAGACGATCGAGGTCGTCGGCCACCTCCCGCCGGAGTCGCTCGACCCGGCCGCGGAGGCGAAGTTCCTCGAGGTCTTCCGCGACTGGAAGCGAAGCGCCTCGGCGCCCTAGTCGGCTGCGAGCGCGGCCACCGCCGGCCGTCCACCGTGTCCGATTTCGCATGCGGTAGCGAAACGGACATTCCAGGCGTGATTCGTGACGAATTCGTGCGGCGCTCGGCACATCCTGCGTGAGTTCGGAGCGAGTTCCGCCGGCCCGACGAAGCGCCGCGGCCCGCGTCGGACGGGGCATCCACCTGGAGTGCGGCGTCCCCGGGGGACGAGGCCGCTCGCAGCCGTGCCGCCGGATGTCCGATTCGCTACCGCATGCCGGATCGGACATTCTTGGCGTGGAATGTGACCCGATGTGACGGTTCCGGCACAGTGCGCGCGCGTGCCGTCACCGCCTGCGCCGCACTAGCGGCGCGACTGGGAGCCCAGGGCGGCGCCGATGGCGCCGCCCAGGTCGCCGAGCGCGGCGACGAGTACCGGCGGCGGGACGCTCGATGGCGAAGACGTGCGGCGCCATCTCCTTCGCCAGGCGGTCGGCATACGGCTGGCCGAGGCGGGTGCCGAGACCGCCGCCGAGGATGATCGCGTCGATGTCGAGGAGGTTGTTCGCCGACGCGACGCCGGCGCCCAGGGCAGCCATCGCCTCGTCGATCAGCTTCGTCGCGAGCTGGTCGCCCTCCGCGAGGGCCTCCTCCCACACGCCGCTCGCGAGCCGGTCCTTGCCGCGGCGCTCCATGATCTCGAACAGGGTCGTCTTCGTGCCCTTGTCCGCCGCGTCGCGCGCCCGGGCCTCCATGGCACCGCGGCCGGCGTAGGCCTCCATGCAGCCGCGCCGCCCGCAGGGACACGGCAGTCCGTCCATCTGCACCACGACATGGCCGATCTCGGCCGAGGCGCCGCGCCCCGACCAGCGCTGGCCGTTCAGCACCAGGCCGCCGCCGACGCCCGTGCCCCAGAAGACACCGAGCACCGACCGGTAGCCCTTGCCCGCGCCCAGGCGGTACTCGGCCTCGGTCGCGACGTCGACGTCGTTGCCGATCCGGACCGGCACGCCGAGCTGCTCGGTGAGGGTCGCGCCGAGCGGGAAGGAGCCCTCCCAGCCCGGGATGTTGCCGGAGTGCGACACCGCGCCGGTGGCGAGATCGATGGCGCCCGGTGCCCCCACACCGGCGGCGACGAGCTGCCCCGGCGACGCCCCCGCCGAGGCCAGCGCCTCGCGCAGCGCGTCGGCCATCGCCGTCGCGACGGCCGGCGGACCGCCGCGCGGAGTCGGCATGCGGGCCTTGCCGCGTACCCCGTTGCGGCCGTCGATCACGACCGCCTGGATCTTCGTGCCGCCGAGATCGATGCCGCCGCGCAACCGCGCTCGGGTCGTTGTCATGTCCGCATGCTAGGTGCTTCCGCGGGTCGCGCGGCGGCAACGGCCGCGATCGCGATCCCGAGGAGCGGATAGATCAGGTACGACGTCTGGAACACGCGCGCGATGAACACGAGCATGAACATCGACGCGGCGAACCCGGCGGCGGGCAGCCACGGGGCCGCGTGTCCGGCGCTGCGCCACCAGCAGCGCGACCGTGACCGGCAGCCAGGTGACGAGCGCGATCAGCTGGAACGGGTAGCTGCCCGTGCGGTCGATGACGCCGGCGTTGACGAGGATGCCGGCGAGGCCGTAGCCGATCACGCGGTACGTCTCGGCCCCGAACGTGATGGTGTCGTCCCAGAACGCGGCCGGGTCGGCGATCACGAACGGCAATGACGGGACGATGACCACGAGCGCCAGCGCGACCAGGGGCCGCAAGCAGCGCCTGCCGGCCGCCGGCGCGCCAGGCCTCGAGCAGGAGGAAGGGTGCCGCCAGCGCCGCGAACTGCTTGAGGATCATCGCGGCGCCGACCAGCGCCAGCGCGCCGGTGAAGCGCTGCCGCTGGGCGCACACGAAGGCCAGCAGCAACAGCAGCAGCGCCGGCGCATCGGCGGTGCCGAACCACGCGCCGCGCACCGCGAGCGGGTTCGCCGCCAGGAACGCGCCGACCGCGAGCCGCACGGCGAACGGCCCGCGCAGCAGCATCGTGGCGGGCAGCAGCGCGAGCGTGCAGAGCAGCACGACGAACCGCGCGTCGTCGAACGGCGAGGGCAGCAGCCGCACGCCGGCGCCGAACAGCGCCATGCCGGGGAAGTACGGGAAGTGCCCGAGCGCGACGATCTCCCGGCCCGGGTCGGGCGTCGACCCGTCGAGGTCGTAGATGCGCTCCATGCCGGTGCCGGTGTAGTCGCGGCCGTACGGGTTGGTGCCGTCGAGGACGAGGTCGCCGGCGATCTCGATCTGGTAGACGGAGTCGTTGGTGTGGAACCACGGCGCCGTGCCGTCGCGCAGCCCGATCTGCAGCAGCGTGGCCGGGACGAGGAGCGCGCAGACCACGGCGATCGACGCGGCCACGACGATGCCGCACCGCCACTGCCGGTCGCGCACGAACAGCACCGCGACCAGGGCGAGCACGACCACCACCCCGCCGAGCACCGCGATCGCCCGCAGCAACCCCGGGTCCCACACGCCGTCGGCCGCGCGCACCAGCGGCCCGAGCACCCCGTGCGCCCGCGCCGGCCCGACCTTCCACGGCGTCGGGTCGGAGCCGAGCTCCGCGACGCTCAGGGCCACCAGCGTCCCGAGGGTGCCGAGGACCAGCGCCGCGCGCTCGAGCTTCATTCCCTCGGCTCGAGCCCGTAGAGGTGGCCGAAACCGGTGAAGTAGACGCGCTGGCCGTCGGCGATGATCGGCGTGTACCGGCCCTCGTCCCGCCGCCAGATCACCTTCCCCGTGACGGCGTCCAGCCCGAACGTGCGGCCTGGCCCGTTCTTGACGAACCGCGCCGATCCCGAGTGCTTGCCCTTGAGCGTGGAGAAGTAGACGACGCCGTCGACGACCGTCGCCGCGCCGTGCACCGCCGCGGGCGCGGAGTACTTCCACTTCACGTCGCCGGTGGCCGCGTCCATGGCGACGAGGAACCCGTCGTACGTGCCGACGTAGACCGTCTTCTTCCAGATCGCCGGCGCGCTGTACACGTAGGTGCCGATGCGGCGGGCCCAGCGCAGCTTGCCGCTCTTCTCGCCGAACGAGTAGACGTAGCCGTCGGTGTTCGGCGCGTAGACGCGGCCGTAGGCGATGGCGGGCGTGGCGTAGAAGTACTCGCGCTTGCCGAACTTCGAGAACGAGCCGCTCTTCCAGCGCAGCCTGCCGCTGGAGGCGTCGAGCGCGTAGAACGAGCCGCCGTCCGAGCCGACGAACAGCGTGCCCTCGTGGTACGCGACCGACGACGTGACGCCGCTGTCCACCCCGTAGCTCCACTGCTGCTTGCCGGTCTTCGCGTCGAGCGACACGATCTGCCCGTCCCAGCCGCCGAAGTACAGCGAGCCCTTGACGTAGAGGAGCGACGACTCGATCACCTCGGTGTTGGCGCGCCACTTGATCTTGCCCGTCTCGGCGTCCATCGCCACGACGAGGCCCTTCGCGCCGGGCCGGCGCCGGCAGGCGGGGCCCATGTAGGCGTGGTACACGACGCCGTCGGCGTAGGCGGGCGACCCGGCCGAGCACCGCTTGAACTGCTTCTCCCAGACGATGTCGCCGGTGGCGCCGTCGGCGGCGTAGAAGTGGCCGCGCGCCTCGGCCACGAACACCTTGCCGTTCGCGGCCACGGGCGGGAACTCGATCAGCGAGGTGTCGTGCTCCCACAGCGTCTTGAACGGCGGGCGCAGGTCGGGGAACGTCGCGGCGCGCGCCCGGCCCGGCTCGTAGCCGTACATCGGCCAGGCGGCCAGCTTCCGCACCGGCTCGGCGGCGCCCGTCGCGGTCGACGCCGGCGCGGTCACCACCGGCGCGGTGTCGCCGGCGGGCTCCTCCGTCGGATCGAACTCCTCGGTCGACGAGCCGCGCACGTTCTTCATCTCGGTCTGGTCGTGGTAGTACCAGGCGCCCGCCGTGCCGCCGGCGAGCAGCACGACGGCGACCACGATCGCGACCAGTCGCCACCTCACGGCGTCACCGTCGCCGGCGTCGACGTCGCCGTCACCGCGGGGGTCGTCTCGGCCGCCACCTCGGGCACCGGCCGCAGCGCGCACGCGCCGGCGATCGCCGCGATGCCCCAGAACGTCGGGTCGGAGAAGAACTGGTCGTACCCCAGCCCGTGCACCAGCAGCGCGACGAGGTCGGCGGCCAGGATCGCGCGCAGCGCGGTGCCGGGCACGCGGCGCAGGGCCATCGGCGATCGTGGTGAGGAGGGCGAGGAAGAGTCCGATGCCGACGATGCCGAGCTCCGATGCGACGTCCACGACGATGTTGTGCGGCGCGATGTGCCGCTTCTCGAAGTCGGTCTTCCCGGTGGCCGCACCGAACCCTCCGAGCCCGACGCCCGCGATCGGGTGCGCGCCGAAGGTCTCGGAGCCCCGCTCGGCGAGGCTGGAGCGGCTCGAGGAAGCCTTGTCGAGCGATCGGTCGAGCGCGTTCACGATCTGCGGCTGGGAGACCGCGACGCCGATCGCGACGAGCACGACGGCCACCGCCATGGCGACCGCCACGAGCCGCCGCCACGCGATCAGGCTGAGCACCCAGACACCTGCCGCCAGCGCGATGAAGCTCGTCTGCGAGAACGAGAACGCCATTCCGATGAATATCACCGGCGCCACCAGCGCGGCCCCGACGGCCACCCGGCGGCGGGGCCCGAACAGGCACACGCCGGTGATCGTCAGCAGGGCGAACACCTCGATGCGGCCGAACAGGCTGGGGTCGACGAGCAGCGAGTTGACGCGGAACAGGTCGGAGTACGCGTTCGCGATCTCGATCTTCGGATTCGCGACGATCGTGGTCTTCGCGAACCACTCCCAGATGGCCACCACGGCGAGCACCAGCGCGAGGCCGACCTGCACGTACGGGAGCGTCCGCAGGAACGGGCGCATGCGCGCGGCGCGGGCCGTCAGCGAGGCCAGCACGCCGAGCGGGATGTAGGTCGCCGCCATGCGCGAACACGCCGCGGTCGAGGTCGAACGTCCACGACAGGCTGGCGGCCGCGAACACCAGGTAGGCGGCCAGCGCGATGCCGACGGGGCCGAGGTCGGGAGGCGTCGCACGGCGTCGCAGCGTCGACCACGCGAGCGCCGCGAGCCCGCACGCCAGCACGCCGTACAGCGGCAGCAGGAAGTGCGCGGGCCGGACCGGGTTGCCGAGCGGGAAGCGCAGCGCGATCACGAGGCCGGCGAGCGGCACCACCCACGGCCAGCGCAGCGCCGCCGCGGTGCCGACCACGAACGCGCCGAGCCCGCCGACGCCCGCCGCCACGACCAGCAGCGGCGACCGGTCGACGGCGTCGGCCAGCCCCGGCGCCTGCGCGTCGATGAGGGGGATGGCGCCCACGATGGTCGCGGCGATCCCGGACAGCCGGAGGATCGCGCCGCGCTCAACGAGCAGCAGCGCCACGCCCAGCGCGGCCACAAGGCCCGCAATCGGAAGCAGCTCGTCGGACGTCACGGCCCGCAGGGAGTCTAGCCGCGGCGTCTCAGCGCGAGGCCGAGACGCTGACGGAGCGGGTGGCGCGGCCGGCGTTCGCGAGCACGACGGTCGCCTCGCCGGCCAGCTCGCCGTCGATCTCGAACACCGTCACACCGTCGCGCTGCAACCGTCGCGCCGGCGCACCGATGAGCTCGACGGCCGACGACGGGATGCCGGCGATGCGGATCGTGATGCGGTCCGGAGTCGTCCTCCCAGGCGACGCCCGGGAACCGGTAGCCGATCGGCTCGACCAGCACCGTGGCCGACGCGGAGCGGCGCGTCGCCAGGTCGAGCAGCGGCAGCGGCTCGCGCAGGTCGGTCGCGTACACCGCGGGCAGCGGCGTGCCGCCGAGGGGCCGCGCGCCGCGCAGCGCGAGGGCGTACCGCAGCAGGGTCTGCTCGAGCGCGGGCACCACGGCGCGCACCTCGGCATCGCCGTTCGTGCGGCGCGTGCGCGTTCGCCGAACGCCTGAACAGCGTGCGGATGAGCGCCGGCCGCGCCGTCCCCTGGGTCGCCTCGAACCAGAAGCCCCACGCGTCGTAGCTCTGGCGCGTGATCGGAGTGCGATCGAGGCGGCGCTGCGCAGCAGCCGGCCCGGCAGCGACCCGAGGAACGGCCCCTCGGCCACGCGCCCAGTCGGCGGTCACGGCCGCGGCCATCCAGTTCGCCGTGCCCTCGACGATCGACCTCGGCAGCAGCTCGAGGCGCGGCGCGAGCCGGCACTGGATGCCGTGGAAGTACTCGTGCGCCAGGGTCTCGCGCAGCACGCCGATCGGGGTTGACGGCCTGGGGCATGCGCGCGGCGATGGTGGTCGTCGACCAGCGCCGGCTCAGCTTGCCGCTCTTGGTCCTGTACGTGCAGATCGGTCCGCCCGAGGATGCCGGTCTTCTGGCGGGACAGGTAGATGTCGTACCGGCCGTCGCCGCCGTTGCGGCGCGTGCCGGCGTCGCTGGCGGGCGGCTGGAAGCCGAGCGCGAGCTCGGCCGCGCGCATCGGCTCGACGATCGCCATGATCCGGCGCACGATCGGCGGCGCCGTGAAGCAGTTCTGGTCGCGCGCGCTCTTGCCCGTCGGCAGGTGCCGCGAGCCGCGCGTCTCGTCCCAGAAGACGCGGAAGTTGCGGGTACCTGTCGCGCACAACCGCGAACCCGGCGCGTAGGCCGGGCCGGAAGCAGCCAGCGCGGACGAGACCGCCTTGCCGTGCACGGCCGCGAGGCCGGGTGCGGGGACGGTCAGCGCCAGCGCGGCCGCCGAAAGCGCCGCGAGGCCGGGCCACGTCATCGCGGCGAATCTACCGCATTCAGACCGCGTACGCTGTCGCGAACCGTCGAAGGGAGCAGTCCGTGGCAGGCAGGGTCGAGGGCAAGGTCTGCGTGATCACCGGCGCCGCCGGGGCGATCGGCCTCGCGTCGGCGCAGCGGCTCGCCGCGGAGGGCGGCCGGGTCGCGCTCGCCGACCTCGCGACCGACGGCGTCGAGCGCGGCGCGGCCGACATCGTCGCCGCCGGCGGCGACGCCGCGGCCTTCACGGTCGACGTCACCGACTCCGACTCGGTCGAGCAGCTGTACCGCGACGCGCACGCGCGTTTCGGCCGCATCGACGTCTGCTTCAACAACGCCGGCGTGCTGCTGGCCGGCGACGGCGACCCGGTGGAGACGCCGCTCGACCTGTGGCTGAAGGTGCTCGCGATCAACCAGACCGGCGTCTTCCTCTGCCTCAAGCACCAGCTGCCGTACCTGCTCGAGGGCGGTGGCGGGTCGATCATCAACACGGCCTCGATGGTCGCGCTGCAGGGCTCGGCGACGCCCCAGATCGCGTACGACGCGACCAAGGGCGCGGTCGTCACCATCAGCCGCGACGTCGCCGTCACCTACGGCCGCCGCGGCATCCGCTGCAACGCGCTCTGCCCGGGCCGATCGAGACGCCGCTGTTCCGCACGATCTTCGGCCAGGATCCGGAAGGTCTCGCGCGGCGTCTCGTCCACAACCCGATGGGGCGCGTCGGCACGGCGGAGGAGGTCGCGCACGCGGTCGTCTACCTCGCGAGCGACGAGTCGTCGTGGACGAGCGGCACGGCGTTCCTGGTCGACGGCGCGATCACGAACGCGTACACGACCGCCGAGGACTGACGTTTGGGCCGCCGAGGCGCGGGCACCGAATAGATCAGCGTGACCGATTCTCAGCGCATCCTCGTGGCGGGAGCCACCGGCTACATCGGCGGCCGGCTGATCCCGGCGCTGCTCGACGCCGGCCACGAGGTGCGCGGGCTCGCGCGCACGCCGGGCAAGCTGGCGGGCCGCGCGTTCGCGGCCGACCCGAGGTTCGCGGCGGTCGGCGGCGACGTGCTGAAGCGCGAGACGCTGGACGCGCCGCTGGATGGCGTCGACGCGGCGTACTACCTCGTCCACTCCCTCGGCGCGGGCTCCGACTTCCGCCAGCACGACATCGACGCCGCCACCAACTTCGCGCAGGCGTGCGAGGCGGCGGGCGTCGGCCGGATCATCTACCTGTCGGGCCTCGGCGGAGCGGATGACGACCTGTCGGAGCACCTCGAGAGCCGCCAGGCGACCGGCGACGCGCTGCGCACGGCCGGCGTGCCGGTGACCGAGCTGCGCGCCGCGGTGATCGTCGGCTCCGGCTCGGCGTCGTTCGAGATCATGCGCGACCTGACGCGGCGCCTGCCCGCGATGGTGGCGCCGAAGTGGGTGTCGTCGCGGTGCGAGCCGATCGCGATCGCCGACGTCGTGCGCTACCTCGTCGGCTGCCTGGACGAGCCGCGCACCGCGGGCGAGACGTTCGAGATCGGCGGCGGCACGGTGCTGACCTACCGCGAGATGCTGCGCATCGCGGCCGAGGAGCAGCACCGCCCGTTCCGCATGCTGGGCGTGCCGGTGCTGACGCCGAAGCTGTCGTCGTACTGGCTGCACCTCGTGACGAGCGTCGACATGCAGGTCGCGCGGCCGCTCATCGACGGGCTCCGCAACGACGTCGTGACGCACGACCACCGCATCCGCGAGCTGCTGCCCGGCGACACGATCCCGTACCGCGAGGCGGTGCACCGGGCCCTCAACGTCGAGGCCGCGAAGCGCCAGTCCCGCTGGCAGGACGCCCGCTTCGACCGCGCCCAGCAGCCGCTGCAGCGGTACCGGCTCGCGCCGGGCCGGAGCGTGTTCCAGGACCGCCAGGTGTTCGAGACGGCGCTGTCCACCGACGAGCTGTGGCGCCGCGTCGAGGCCAACTTCGGCGGCCGCGGCGGCTATGGCGCGAAGGCCGAGATCCTGTGGCGCATCCGCGGCGTCGCCGACCGACTGCTCGGCGGCGCCGGCCTGCGCCGCGGTCGTCCGGCCGGCGCGCTCAGCGAGGGCGACGCGGTCGACTGGTGGCGCGTCGAGCGCATCGACCCCGGCCACGCCCTCGGCCTCGTCGCCGAGATGCGCGTCCCCGGCATCGCGCGGCTCGACCTCGAGATCGAGCCGACCGACCACGGCTCCCGCCTCGTCCAGACGGCGACGCTCGGCAACACCCGCTTGGCGTCGGGCCTCTACTGGTACGCCGTCGCGCCGTTCCACGACTGGGTCTTCCGCGAGCTCGGCGCCCACCTGATCGCCGAGGGCCGAGCCGGCCCGGCCCCGGAACCCGTCACGGTCTGACCCTACCCGGCACTTCGTGACCGCCAGGTCACGGACCGCGCCATCGCCGAACGGACCGCGCCATGTCGCCAGATCCGTGCGCCCTCCGTGCGGAAACGTTCTGGGGTCAGACCCCAGAACGGCCCGATTTGGGGTCAGACCCCGCGCATGGAAGGCGCACGAAAGCGCGCGGAAGACGCAAGCTCACTCCACGCGCAAGGTGCGTGCCGCGACCACCGCTGCGATGCAGGAGCCGGTGAACCCCAGCGCCAGGTCGCCGAGCGTGTCGGTGTAGGCCGTGGCCAGCTCGTTCGCGTTGCCGCGGATGAACGTCACGTACTCGGCCAGCTCCCACAGGATCGCGGTCGCCGCGCCGAAGCCGGCGGTCAGGCCGGCGAGCGTCCAGCGGTCCTTGACCACCCGCCCCAGCAGCCGGCCGAAGCCGAGCGACAGGATCGCCCAGTTGACGAGGTGGTTGAGGTCGTCCCACCAGTCGATCGTGTCGTAGAGGTTCGCGAAGTTGCCCGCCATGTCGATCGCGAACGGCAGCACCAGCAGGAAGTCGACGTCGTGCGGGTACGCCACACCGCGCCGCCGGTACACCAGCGCCCAGACCGCGGGCACCACCAGCATCGCGATCGGATAGGTGAGCGCGCGGCCCGCCATCGCCTTGCCCTCGTACTGCGGCCAGTCCGGAAACAGCAGCGGCAGGGCGAGGAAGATGACGAGGGCGATCTTGACGGCGTAGTTCGCGATGCGCATGACGGCGCCACGATCGCACACGGCAGGACCGGCGTCCGAGAGGGCGAACGATTCCTGTTGGCCACCCGCGGAGCCCTCGTGTAAGATAGGCCCCGGTTGGACGTCGAAGTCCATCCCGCACGGCTATGAGGCCGCCCGATTCGGGCGGCCTTTTTTGTTGCCCGATTACGGAGGGTGGATATGAGTAACGACGAGTTGCAACTCGCGATCGACACGGTGTGGGTGATCGTCGCGGCCTGCATGGTCTTCCTCATGCAGGCCGGCTTCGCGATGCTCGAAGTGGGCTTCTCCCGCGGCAAGAACGTCGGTGCCGTGGTCGCGAAGATCCTCGTCAACCTGTCGATCGGCACGCTCGCGTTCTGGGCCGTCGGCTTCGGGTTCGCCTTCGGCAACGGGAACGACCTGCTCGGCCTTGATGGCTTCTTCCTCTCGGGCTCCGACTTCTCGTCGCTGTCCTTCTCGAACGTCCCGATCTCCGCCAAGTTCCTGTTCGAGGTCGTCTTCTGTACCGTCAGCCTCGCGATCGTGTGGGGCACGATGCTCGACCGCACCAAGTTCGCCGTCTACATCGTGTTCGCGCTCGTGTTCGCCGCCGTCATCTACCCGCTCGTCGGCCACTGGATCTGGGGCGGCGGCTTCCTCGCCGGCCTCGGCATGCAGGACTTCGCGGGCTCCACGGTCGTCCACCTCTGCGGGGCGACAGCGGCGCTCGCGGGCACGCTCCTGCTCGGCCCGCGCATCGGCAAGTTCGATCGCAAGGGCAAGGCCCACCCGATCCCCGGCCACTCGATGCCCCTCGCCGTGCTCGGCGTGCTGATCCTGTGGTTCGGCTGGTTCGGCTTCAACCCCGGCTCCACCCTGGCGGCCGCCGGCGCGCGCTTCGCCGACATCGCCGTCACCACCAACCTCGCTGCGGCGGCCGGCGTGCTCGGCGCCGTCGGAGCGGGCTTCATCGCCCAGCGGACGATCGACGTCGGCTTCGCCGGAAACGGCGCGATCGCGGGCCTCGTCGCGATCACCGCCCCGTGCGCGTACGTGGACAACTGGGCGGCGGCCGTCATCGGCCTCGTCGCAGGTGGCCTCATGGTGACCACCGTCATCGCCGTCGACCGGATCCGTGTCGACGACCCGATCGGTGCCATCGCCGGCCACGGCATGGGCGGCATCTGGGGCACCCTCGCCACCGGCCTGTTCGCCACACCGGCCCTCGCCGAGCTGAACGGCGTCGGCCAGGCCGGCCTGTTCTACGGCGGCGGCGCTGCACCAGCTGGGCGTCCAGGCGCTCGGCATCGCCGCCGTCGCCGCGTTCGTCTTCACGGCCAGCTTCCTCGTGTTCTGGCTGTGCAAGAAGACGATCGGCCTCCGCGTCTCCGAGCGCCAGGAGCTCGAGGGCCTCGACCTGCACGAGCACGGCATGTGGGGCTACCCCGAGCAGTTCCTGCCCGGCTACGGCGCCACCCAGCCCTACGTGACCACGCCGCGCAGGTCGAACGGCGTCGTCGCGCCGCGGCCCGCGACGGTCGAGGGAGACTGACCATGAAGAAGATCGAGGCGTACATCCGCCACGAGGTGCTCGAGCCCATCCGCGCCGGCCTGTACGAGATCGGCCTGCCGAGCATGACCGTCTCCGACGTGATGGGCTCGGGCCGCCAGCCCGGCCTCGTCGAGCACTACCGGGGCGCGTCCGAGATCCTGTACCTGCGTCCGAAGCTGCGGCTCGACACCGTGGTCGCGGACGAGGATCTCGAGCGCGCGCTCACGCTGATCGCCGAGCACGCCCGCACGGGCGAGATGGGCGACGGCAAGATCTTCGTCTACGACGTCATCGACGCCGTCCGGATCCGCACCGGCGAGCGCGGCGAGGACGTCGTGGCGGCCCACGTGGAGTAGCGGTTAGCCGGCTAGCCTCCAGCCGTGATCCGCTGCACCGCCGACGAGCTGGAACGGTTCGCCGACGCGGTGCTGCAGGCAATCGGCACCCGGCCGGACGACGCCGCGTTCACCGCCTCGGTGATCGTCGCGTCCGATCTGGCCGGCCACGAGTCGCACGGCATGCGCCGGCTCCCGGAGTACGTCGAGCGAGCGTCAACCGGCCTCCTCCAGCCGGGCGAGCGCCCCGAGATCGAGCTCGATCTCGGGGCGCTCGTCCGTCTCGACGGCCGCAGCGCCTTCGGTCACGTGGCGATGCGCGAGGTGACCGACCTCGCCGATCGAGCGGGCGCGGGCGCACGGCATCGCCGGCATCGCGCTGCGCGACTCCTCGCACGCCGGCCGCATCGCCGACTTCTGCGCGCGCGGTGCCCGGGCCGGCGTCGCGATCCTGTTCTGGTTCAACGACTCCGGCGGCGGCCAGGAACGTCGCGCCGTACGGCGGCGACGCGGCCGCGGCTGGCGACGAACCCGATCGGCGCCGGCATCCCACGCGCGTCGGAGCCGCACCTGGTGCTCGACATGTCGACCAGCGTGATCGCCCGCGGCCGGCTGTCGGAGTGGCTCGACCGCGGCGAGGAGGTCGGCCCCGACTGGCTCACGCCCGGCGGCGCGATCCGCCCGAGCGGCGGCTACAAGGGCACCGGCCTGGCGCTGGTGGCCGAGGCGCTGGCGGGCATCCTGACCGGATCGGGCTCGGTCTCCGCCGCGCCGGAGTCGGACGCGCAGGGCGTCTTCTGCATCGCGATCGACGTCGCCCGCCTGCGGCCGCTCGACGACTTCGCCGACGAGATGGAGCGCATGCTCGCCTACGTGCGCGACACGCCGCTCGAGGACGGCCACGACGCCATCCGCTTCCCCGGCGAGTCGGGCGCGACCGCCGAGGCCGAGCGGCTGCGCGACGGCGTGCCGGTGCAGCAGTTCACCTGGGACCGGCTCGAGACGCTGGCAGCCGAGCTCGGCGTGCCGATGCCGCAGCGGCTCGCTTGACGCGCCGCTCATTCAGCTGACGTCGAGCACGATCTTGCCGAACCGCGCCGGATCGTCGATGCGCCGGAACGCCTCGTCGGTCCGGTCGAGGGGAACGTCGAGTCGATCACCGGCCGCCAGCGGTCGAGGGCCACGTGCTCGAGCAGCGCGGCGAACTCGCGCGGGCTGCCCAGCGTCGTGCCGTGGATGTTGAGCTGGCCGTAGTAGACGAGCGCCACCGCGACCGTTGGAGAAGTCGCCGGCCGTGTCGCCGAAGTTGACCAGCGTGCCGCCGGGCCGGAGCGCGCGCAGCATGCCGTCCCAGGCATCGCCGCCGGCCGAGTCGAGCACCACGTCGACGCCGCCGCCGGTGGCCTCGCGGATCGTCTCGTACCAGTTCGGGTCGCGCCAGTTCGACGCCGCCGACGGCGCCCAGCTCGACGCAGCGGGCGATCTTCTCCTCGCTCGAGCTGGTGACGTAGACGCGCGCCCCGAGCGCGGTGGCGATCTGGATCGCGAACGTGCCGGTGCCGGCCGCGGCGCCGGTCACGAGCACCGTCGAACCCTCGCGCACGCCGCCGCGCGTGACCAGCCCGCGCCACGTCGTCAGGCCGGCGATGCCGACGCACGCGGCCTCCGCGAACGACAGGTGCGCCGGCTTCGCGAACAGGCACTCCTCGGGCAGGATGGCCTGCTCGGCGAACACGCCCTGGCGCGGGATGCCGAAGATCTCGAAGTCGGCGCTCGGCGCGTCCTCGCGGTCGCCCCAGCCGGTGGCCGCGTAGACGATCACCTCGTCGCCGGGCGCCCAGCGGGTGACGCCGGCGCCGACCGAGCGCACGACGCCGGCGGCGTCGGAGCCGAGGATGCAGGGCGCGGCGGCGCGGGCCGGGTTGCGCATGATCCACCAGTCGCGGCGATTCAGCGACGCGGCGCGCACGTCGATCACGACGTCGCCCGGACCGGCCACCGGATCGGGCCAGTCGCCGTAGGCGATCTGGTCGGCCTCGCCGTGGGCGCGCAGGATTGCTGCCTTCATGCGAGTGCTCCTTCGGCCGCCGCCGCGACGGCGAGCAGGTAGTCGTCCATGTAGCTCTTCGCGATCAGCTGGAGCCCGACCGGCAGGCCCAGGTCGTCGGTGCCGCACGGGATCGAGATGGCCGGCCAGCCGAGGCCGTTGAACGCCTTCGTGTTGCGGTTCATAGGTCAGCGTCAGGTCGGGGCCGTCGATCGGCGGCGGCGGCAGCGGCACCGTCGGGCACGACCAGCACGTCCCAGTCGTCGGAGGACGCCAGAGCGCGCTCGCGCACGGCGTCGAGGCGGTACGAGCGACTCCAGGTACTGCCGCAGCGGCGTCGCCTCGCCCTCGGCCAGGTCGGCGACGATGAACGGCTCGAACGAGTCCGGGTCGGCGCGGACGCCGTCGGCGTAGTGCGGCACCGGCTCGCAGCAGAACAGGTCGCGCAGCACGCCGTGGTCGTGCTGCCAGCCGATGTCGGCGGGCGCGAGCACGGCGCCGGCGCGACCGAGCACGTCGAGCGCACGCGCGGAACGCCCGCTCGACGCCCGGGTCGAGGTCCTCGCAGAACCACGTCTCCAGCACGCCGATCCGCACGCCGGCGAGGCCGATCTGCGCCACGCCCTCCGGCTCGCGGCCGACCAGCACGTCGAACCCGAGCGCGCAGTCCGAGACCGTGCGCGCCATGGGGCCGCAGCAGTCGAGCGAGCGGGCGTTGACGTGGATGCCGCCGACGTCGACGACGCCGAACGTCGGCTTCAGGCCGACGATGCCGCAGACCGACGCCGGCGCCCGCACCGAGCCGCCGGTATCGGTGCCCGGCGCCAGGTCGACGAGGCCTGCGGCGAGCGCGACGGCCGAGCCGGACGAGGAGCCGCCGGGGATCCGCGACTCGTCGTGCGGGTTGCGCACCGCGGGCCGGCCGGGCGTCTGACCCATCATCCCCCACGCCAGCTGGTGCATGGCGAGCTTGCCGACGACGTCGCGCCGGCGTCGCGGTGCAGGCGCACGGCCGGCGCATCGACCTCGGAGCGCTCGAGCAGGAACGGCACGCCCGAGTCGCGCTCCGTGCCGGCGACCGCGAACGAGTCCTTGAACGCCACCAGCAGGCCGCTCAGCGGCCCCTCGACGGTCGGCGGCTGCACCTCGAGCCGCCAGAACGCGCCGAGGTGCTCGTGCTGCGCGATCCGCTCCAGCCGTTCGTCGATACTGTGCAACGTGCACGCTCCCGTCTCTGCCTCGACCGCGCTCCGCAGCCTGCTCGCCGAACGCCGCGCCGAGACCGAGGCGGTGCTGTCGCTCGTCCGGCGCATCACCTCGTCGCTCGACGTCGACGAGATCCTAGGCGAGGCCGTACGGCTGTTCGCGCAGTTGACCGGCTCGGCCGGAGCGCTCATCTACCTGCTCGATCCGGACGCCGAGCGGTTGCGTGTGCGGGCAGGCACGGAGGGCTACGAGGAGTGGGTCGGGGTCTACTCGCTCGAGGTCGGCGCGGGCCTCACGGGGTGGACGGCGCTCAACCGTGCGCCGGCCATCGTGCGCGACAACGCGCGCGACGATCCGCGCTACCTGCTCGTGCCCGAGCTGCACGACGAGCGGTTCGAGTCGGCCCTCACCTACCCGCTGATCCCGCCGTCCGACCGGCTGGTCGGAGTGGTCACCCTGCACACCGAGGCGCCGCACGAGTTCACCGAGGACGACCTGACGCTGGTCGCGCCGATCGCCGCGCTGGTGGCCGCCGCGGTCGAGACGGCGCAGCTGTACGCCGAGCGCCGCCGGCAGCTCGACGCCGTCCGCACCCTGGCCTCGGCGGTCGACGACCTCGGCTCGGCGGCGGCCCGGCGGCGGGCCCTGCACGGCCTGGCCGAGTCGGCCCGCGCGCTGCTGGGCGCCGACGCGGTGCTGCTGGCGACGCGCGACGCCCGCGGCCGCTTCGGCGTCGGGCGCCGTCGCCGGCACGTGGCGGCGCGTCGAGCGGGTGGCCGACGCCGCGCTGCTCGACCCGCTCGGCGGTCGCGTTCGCGTGCTGACGCAGGCGCGGCACGGCGACGTGCTGGCCGGCGTCGCCGACGCCACGACCGGCGTCGCCGCGCCCATCCAGGCCGGCGGCGAGCTGGTCGGCGTCCTGGTCAGCGCCGGCCGTCACGCCGCCACGCCGGCGCTGCTCGACGTGCTCGGCGCCATCGCGGCGACGGCGGCGCAGGTGATCCTGAACGGCCGGCTGATCGACCAGGTCGCGGGCCGCAACGCCGAGCGCGACTTCCTGGAGGCGCTCGTCGACGGCGAGGAGCCCGAGACCGTGCTGGTGGCCCGCGCGCGCCGGCTCGGCATCGAGCTGGCCGAGCAGCACGTGGCCGTCGTCTTCGAGGCCGACCCGGCCGCGGGCGACCCGGACGAGGCGCTCGCGCGCGTGCGCACGGCCGTCCTCGGCGCGTTCCCCGGCTCGGCCTGCGCGGTGCGCGGGCTGCAGGCGATCGCGCTGCTGCGCGTGCGTGACGAGTCGCAGCTGGCGGCTCGCCTGGAGCGGGCCGCGAAGGGCCGGGTGGCCGTCGCCGTCGGGCTCTCCCGCGCCCGCACCGGCGGCCAGGGTCACGCGGAGGGGTTCGACGAGGCGGCGCAGGCGGTGCGCATGGGCAGCGCGCTGCGCGGGCGGTCGGCCGTGACGCGCTTCGACGACCTCGGCGTGCAGCGCTACCTGTGGTCGCTGGCGCAGGAGCCCGCCCGCGACGTGTGGCAGGAGCGCCTCGCCCGCCTGCGCGTCCACGACGGCGAGCACGCCTCGCGGCTGTTCGAGACGGTCGAGCGCTACCTGGAGTCGAACGGCAACCGCAAGGAGGCGGCGGCGCTGCTGTACGTGCACCGCAACACCCTGCGGCAGCGCTTCGACCGCATCAGGCGGGTCGCGCAGATCGACCTGGACGACCCGGCGATCCTGTTCGACCTGCAGGTCGCGCTGCGCATCGTGCGCTACCGCGACGCCGCCGGCGCGTCATGAGCGGGCGAGGCCGAGCGCCTCGTCCAGCTCGGCGCACTTCGTCCTGACGGCCTCGGCCGCCGCGCGCAGGTCGGTCAGCTCGGACGACGACAGCTGCAGCTCCTGCACCTGCTCGACGCCGCGGCGCGACAGCACCGCCGGCACGCCGACGAACACGTCGTCGATGCCGTACTGGCCGGTCAGGTA
Source organism: uncultured Actinomycetes bacterium (assembly GCA_963732645.1). Lineage (GTDB taxonomy): Bacteria > Actinomycetota > Thermoleophilia > Gaiellales > F1-60-MAGs149 > VFJZ01. Next base: position 430,949 of record CAVTAC010000008.1, on the reverse strand, counting down.
GCAGCAGACCGGATGCACCTCGCGGCGGTCCTCGAGGATCGCGCGCACCATCGCGTTGGTGGCGCTGGCCGGCGCGTAGAACGCCGAGCCGCGCTGCAGCAGCGCGACGATCTCGGCGCCGCCGCCCCGCGTGCGCTCGAAGGCGCCGGCGAGCGTCTCGCGGTCGAGCACCTCCTCGGCCGGCGTGCCGGCGATGGTGGCCCGGCCGGGCAGCGGCACCATCGTGTCGCCGTGCGAGCCGAGCGTCATCGCCTCGACGTCGGGCGGCGCGACGTTGGCCAGCCCCGCCAGGAAGAACCGCAGCCGCGCCGAGTCGAGCCCGCCGGCCATGCCGAGCACGCGCTGCGGCGGGAACCCCGACACGCGCCACGCGAGGTGCGTCATCTCGTCCAGCGGATTCGTGACCACGATCAGGATCGCGAACGGCGAGGCGGCGGTGGCGGCCTCGACGCAGCTCCGCACCACCGCGGCGTTGACGAGCAGCAGGTCCATGCGGCTCATGCCCGGGCTGCGCGGGCGGCCGGCGGTCATCACGATCACGTCGGAGTTGGCGGTCAGCGCGTAGTCGGTGGTGCCGGTGATGCGCGTGCGGAAGCCCTCGATCGGCGCCGACTGGCCCAGGTCGAGCGCGAGCCCCTCGGCCAGGCCGGGTGCGATGTCGACCAGCACCACCTCGCGGCAGACGTCGGACTCGGCGATGCGCATCGCCGTGGTGGCGCCGACGTTGCCGGCGCCGATGACGGTCACCTTCACAGGGCGTCCTCCGGCGGCGCGTCGAGGATGCCCACGATCAGCGAGCGGATCGGCGCCTTGCCGCCGGTCAGCTCGCGCGCCAGGCCGGGCGGGCGCGAGACGAGCACGTCGTCGCCGACGCCGGCGCCGATCAGGTCGACCGCCAGGAAGCTCCGGCCCAGCGCGCCGCCGCGGCGGTGCGGCCGCAGCGCCAGCAGCGGCCGCCCGTCGTACGCCGGATGCTTGACCGAGCCGGTGACCTTGCCGACGACGCGGGCCGGGGTCACCGGTCGCGCATCCCGACGATCACGGCGTCGACCGGCTGCGGCCCGTCCAGCGCGTCGACGGCGTCGACCCCGTTGACGAACCAGACCACGTCGCCTGCGGCGGCGTGCACGAGCGGATCGGCGGCGACGACCGTGGAGCCCTCGTCGACGCCGGCCTCGTCGACCGGCTGCACGAGCAGCAGGCCGTACTGGCCGAGCTCGTCCACGCGTCGCGCGCACACCACGCGCCCCGTGACGCGGCCGAGGTTCATGCCTGCACGTCCACCGAGTCGACGATGCCGACCACGAGCGCGTCGATGGGCTGGCCGCGGGTCGGCTCGGTCATGCGGGCGGCCGAGCCGATCACGACCAGCACGGTGTCGCCCTCGCCGGCGCCGAGCGTGTCGGCCACGACGTGCAGCTCCTCGCGCTCGTCGCCGGCGGGCTCGACCTCGACCACCACGAGCAGCTTCGCCCCCTCGAGCTTCGCGTCCTTGCGCGAGGACACCGCGTGTCCGAGCACCTTGCACAGGATCATGCCGCCGGCACCTCCGCATCGTCGAGCACCGCGATCACCGCCAGGTCGACGGCCACGCCCTGCAGCCGCTCGCTCATGCGCGCCGCGGCGGCGCTGGCCGTGACCACGAGCTCGCCCGCCACCGCGCCGTGCGTGTCGACCGCGACGTAGTGCCGGCCCGATCGCTCCGCGCGCACGACCAGCAGCCGGTGCGGATCGAGCGCCTCGATCCGGCGGGCGGAGTTGACGCGACCGACGACGCGGGCGAGCAGCATCAGCCGACCACCAGCCGCACGCCCTTGGCCTCGGCCGCCTCGCGCGCCAGCGGCGTGATGACCGCGCCCGGCGCCAGGCGCAGCACGCCGGCCGGCTCGGCCGCCAGCACGTCGCGCTCCGTGGCCAGCCGCAGCGGCGGGCCGGCGGACGCCGCCACGGGAGCCGCCGGCGCCGCGACGGCGCCGCCGCGGTCGAGCTCCTCCAGCACCCGGAGCACGATCCGCACGATCAGCTCGATGTCGGCATCGCGGGTCACCGGATCCGCGCGACGCGGCGCACCTGCGCGAAGTGCCGCGGCGACGTGATGCCCTCTCCCGTGACGGTGCCGATCGCGAAGCCCGGATAGCCCTCGCCCTCGGCGCCGAGGCCGCGCAGCGAGCAGCCGTTGACGACGGTGACGACGGTCGACACCTCGCGCGCGAACCGCTCCACGTTCGGCGGGAAGTTGGAGTAGATCATCGCCGTGTGGCGGTTGCGGCCCTCGGCCTCGATGCCGAGGTCGATCGCCGTGTCGGAGTCCTTCGTGCGGACGACCGGCAGGAACGGCAGGAACTGCTCCATCCAGAACAGCGGATGCTCGCGCTCGACCGGCGCCACCAGCAGCCCGACGGGCTTGCGCGCCGAGATGCCGGCCGCGGCCAGCAGCACCTCGGCGTCACGGCCGACGAACTCGCGGCGCGTGCGCGGGTGCCCCTTGCCGTCGTCGTCGATGACGGCGCGGTAGACGCGCTCGATCTCGTCGTCGCTCAGCACGTGGGCCGGCAGGTCGGCGAACGCGTCGAGCAGCGGCCGGTACACGCCGTCGGCGGCGACCACGGCCTTCTCGCCGATGCAGAGGATGGTGTTGTCGAAGATCGCGCCCTTGAGGATCTCGGCCGCGGCCCAGCGCACGTCGGCGGTGTCGTCGACGACCGACACGGGCATGCCGGGGCCGGCCGCGATGACGCGCTTGCCGGTGCCGAACGCGTCGCGCACCAGCTCGGCGCCGCCCGTGATGCAGAGCATGTCGACGCCCGCGTGCGTGACGAGCTCGCGGGCCGAGTCGAGCGACGGGGCGACCACGCCGGTCATCAGGTTGTCGGGCCCGCCGGCCGCGACCACGGCCTGGTTCATCAGCTCGACGGTGCGCATCGACGTCCAGCGGCAGCCCGGGTGCGCGTTGAACGCCACCGCGTTGCCGCCCGCGATCATCGTGATGCCGTGGTTGATCATGAACGCCGACGGCGAGTTGGTGGGCGTCACGGAGGCGACCACGCCCCACGGCAGCCAGTCCTCGATGGTGAGGCCGTGCTGGCCGGCGAACGCGCGCGGCTCGTCGAAGTCCTCGGTGCCGACCGACCGCGTCGCGGCGAGCTGCATCTTGGCGATCTTGTCGCGCACGCGGCCGAGGCCGGTCTCCTCGTGCGCGGCCCGGGCCAGCGGCTCGGCGTGGTCGAGCCCGACCTGGCGGATGGCGGCGATCGCCGTCTGCCGCATCGCGACGCCGCCCTTCGCGAGCTCCTTCTGCGCGCGGCGAGCGGCGTCGACCGCCTCGCCGACGGTGGCGAAGAGGCCGTTGCGACCGGACGCGGCCAGGGGCTCACGCCCGGTGGACGAGGCTGCCGCGGGGGCCGGCGACGCCGCCGATCCGCCGTGCAGCTCGCCGACCACGCGCCGGACGATCGCCTCGAGCTCGGACTCCGGGATCGCCATCGCCGGCCTACTTGCCGCTGCTGCCGCCGATCGGCAACGTGGCGCCGAGCGACTCGTGCGGCTTCGCGATCACGTGCACCGCCGCGACCTCGGAGACCCGCGACGCAGCGGCCGCGCCGGCATCGGTGGCCGCCTTGACCGCGGCGACGTCGCCGCGGACGACGGCCGTGACGAGGCCGCCGCCGATCGACTCGTAGCCGATCAGCTCGACGTTCGCGGCCTTGACCATCGCGTCGCCTGCCTCGACGGCGGCGACGTAGCCCTTCGTCTCGACCAGTCCGACGGCATCGGTGGGATTCGGCATCAGATGTACCTCGCTCCTCGCTCGGCCTCAGCCCATCTTGCCGGTGGTGGCGGCATCAGGGCTCGGGATGACGGTCACTGCGACGACCTCGCCGACGCGGCGGGCCGCGGCGGCGCCGGCGTCGATGGCCGCCTTGACGGCTCCGACGTCGCCGCGCACGGAGATCGAGACGATCCCCGCGCCGATCTTCTGGTAGGCGCCGGCCGTGACGTCGGCCGCCTTGAGCATCGCGTCAGCGGCCTCGACCACCGCTGCGAAGCCTTTGGTCTCGATCATGCCGAGGGACTGCTGTGCCATTGCTACTCGCTCTCCTGGATCAGTAGATCTCGAGGTACTCGGTGCGTTCCCAGTCGGTGACGTGGTCCTCGAACCGCTGCAGCTCGTAGCGGCGGACCGCCGACCAGATAGTGCAGAACTCGTCCCCGAGCATCTCGCGGACCGGCTCGGAGGCGCTCGAACGCGTCGAGCGCCTCGCGCACCGTCCACGGCAGCGGCGCGTACTTCGGGGTCGTCCTCCGCCGGGCCGGGACCGGCCGGCGGCTCCAGCTCGAGGCCCTCGCGGATCCCGAGCAGGCCGGCCGCGAGCACGCCCGCGGTGACCAGGTACGGGTTCGACATGCCCGACGCCGCGCGCTGCTCGACGTGGCGCGAGCCCTCGGTCATGCCCTTGATGCGGATCAGCGCCGAGCGATCCTCGTGGCCCCACGAGATGTTCGACGGCGCGAACGTGTGCGGCCGCCGGCGCTTGGCGCAGTTGACCGTCGGCACGAGCAGCGTGTAGATGTCGCGCGCGTACTTGAGGTTGCCGGCCACGAACGCCTTCGCGGTGTCGGACAGGCCCCACTCCGCCTTGTCGGCGCCCATGATCGACTTGCCCTTGCCGTCGAGCAGCGACAGGTGCAGGTGCGCGCCGCAGCCGGCCAGGCCGTTGATCGGCTTCGACATGAAGGTGCCGATGAGGCCGTGCTTGTGCGCGACCTCCTTGACGGCGTTCTTGTACGTGTAGCTCTTGTCGGGGCCGTCGAGCCCGTCGCCCGGCCCGAAGTTGAGCTCGAACTGGCCCGGCCCGTACTCCGCGTTGGCGGTGATCAGGTCGACGCCGACCTTCGGCAGCATCTCCATCAGATCGAGCACGACCGGGTGGTAGACGTTGCGGACCGGGTTGAAGATGTGGTACCCGCCGAACAGCGGCGAGCCGTCGGGATTGAGGAAGTAGTTCTCGTACTCCATCCCGGTCTTGATGCCGAAGCCCATCTCGTTCGCGGTGTCGAGCACCTTCGACAGCAGCTGGCGCGGCGAGGCCACGCGCGGGGTGCCGTCGACGGAGTAGGCGGAGCAGATGAACCGCGCGTGCCCGGGCTGCCACGGGATGATCTGCGCCGTGGCCGGGTCGGGCCGCAGCATCTGGTCGGCGTACGCGTACTCGTCGTTGTAGCCGGAGCCGGGCACGACGTCGGAGCGCGAGTCGAGCACCTGCGCCCCGCCGTACATGTTCAGGCCCTCCTCGGCGTAGTGGTACGCGGCCGCGAGCGGCACGAGCTTCACGCGCGCCGTGCCGTGGAGGTCGGGCAGCTCGAACCGCACCCAGGCGATGTCGTGCGCCTTCCAGTCGTCGAGGATCTCCGAGACCGATCGTGTCACGGCACCAGCTCCAGGTTCGCGTCGAGGGTGTGCCACGGAATCATGCGGTCAACCCACGCCTGGATGCGATCGATGGCGACGAGCAGGCTCTCGGTCAGCCGGCGGAACTCGTCGTGGCTCGCGGTGCCCGGGCCCTCGCAGAAGCGCTGGACGTCGCCGAGCAGCTCCAGCGAGTCGACCAGGTACCACTTCGAGAGGCGGCCGGAGTGCCGCGCGCAGAGCGTGCCGAGCAGGTCGTTCAGCACGGCGACGGGGTACGCGCCGGCCTTCGCCTTGTCGCGCAGCGTCTGCACCTCCTCGCCGAGCCAGAAGAGGTTGAAGCACGCGTAGAAGATGCCGGGCAGCTGGCCCATCGGCGGGCGCGACAGCTGGCGCAGGCGGCGCACCTCGTTGGGCTCGGAGCGCCACACGAGCTCGGTGAACGCGTCGAGCCGCGCGATCATCTCGGCCGTCGAGGAGGCGATGTCGTGCGCGTCGCGGCGGTAGACGGCCGGCTCCTTGGCACCGGCGCCGCGGGCTGGCTCGGGGTCGGGCTCCGGCGCGCGGGGCGCCGCACCCGGGCGGGGGCGGTTGGCCGTGGGGGCGGTGGCGCCGCCGGCGAGGATCGTGACGCCCTGCGACTCCGCCTCCTCGCGCGCGAGGTCGGTCACGATCGCGCCGGCCGGCACCTGCAGCGCGGCACCGGCGGCGGCCGCGCGCTGCACGTCCTCGCGGGTCACGACGCGGCCGGCGGTGACGACGGACGGCGCGGCGGCGGGCGATGCGGCGCGCGGCGCCGGCGAGCCGGCTCCCTCGCGCTCGGCGAGCGCCTTGGCGACGAGGTCGGTGATGCGGGCGGTGAGGTCGTCGGCCATCGTCAGACCTCCTGCATCTGGACGCCGATCGAGCCGACCTGGAGAATCTCCGCGCCCCAGGTCTTGAGCACGTCGAGCCCCTCCGTCACCTTCGCGAACACGCTCACGTGCCCGAACGGCTCGGTGTCGCCGTAGAAGATGCAGATCGTCTGGCGGCCCGGGTAGTAGCCGATGTCGCCGGGCTCGACCGCGAAGATCTCGTTCTCCGGCTCGGAGAAGAACGGCACCATCACGATCAGCTCCTCGCCCGCGAACTTGGCGTGCACCGAGAAGCTCTCGCACGGCAGGTGATCGGTGAACGCGCGCGCGACGTTGGGCGCCTCGCGATCGAGCAGCTGCGCGACGACGCGCTGGTTACCGGACAGGATCTCGAAGGACCTTCCCAACGCTCGCTCCCGGGTTCAGGCACGGCCGAACTGACGCAGGCGATCCTAAGCAATCAGCCCCCTCCACCGCCAGGGATCCGCACGCCCGAATGGTCCCGTCCTGGTGTGCAAGGTGCACACCGGCCAAGCGGGCAACACGCTTCCGCGCGAAAGCGTGCGCCTTCCATGCGCGGGGTCTGACCCCGAAAACGGCCTTTCTGGGGTCTGACCCCAGAACGTTTTCGCGCGGAAGGCGCACGTGTCGAACGACAAGACGCCGAGCGCGCGCAGGTCGAGGCGAAGCGCGCGCTGGACGGCACGCTTCGTCTGGTAGAGCCCGCTCAGTGCTTGCGGCCGGTGATCTTGTTCGCGATGCCCGCCAGGCGGGACGGGCGGCCGGTGTGGGCCTCGCGGCGATCGGCGGTGCGGTACAGGGAGTACATGGCGGTGACGCCGAGGTAGCGGAGCGGCTCCGGCTCCCAGTCGCGGCGCCACGCGTGGCCGACGAACGGCAGCGTGACGAGGTCGGAGCGCTCGCCGCGGACGAGGTCGGCGACGATGCGGCCGCCGAGGTTCGCGGCGGCGACGCCGACGCCGACGTAGCCGCCCGACCAGGCGACGCGGCGATGTGGATCGGCGCCGACCGCGAACTGCCAGTCGCGCGGCACGCCGAGCACGCCCGACCAGCCGTGCGCCACGCGCGTGTCGGCGGCCTGCGGAAACAGCTGGCGCAGCCGGCGCTCGAGGCTCGCGACGGTGCCGGGCGCGATCTCGCCGTGCCGGTCGGTGCGCGAGCCGAAGCGGTACGGCACGCCGCGGCCGCCGAGCGCGATGCGGTCGTCGGCCGTGCGCTGGATGTAGACGTAGGCGTTCGCCAGGTCGTGGATCGTCTCGGCGTCGTCCCACCCGATCGCGGCGAGCGCCTCGGGCGTCAGCGGCTCGGTCGCGATCATCGACGAGTTCATGGGCAGCAGCCGGCGCTTGCGACCGCGGATCGACGCGGTGTAGCCCTCGGTCGCGCGCACGACCCACGAGGCGCGCACGTCGCCCTGGTCGGTGCGGGCGATGCCGCCGGGCAGGATCTCGCGCACCGGCGTGTGCTCGTGGATGACGACGCCCAGGCGCTCGACGGCGGCGGCGAGCCCGACGGCGAGCGCCGCCGGCTGCACCCGCGCGCAGTGCGGCGTGCGCACCGCCGCGAGCGCGTCGCCGAGGCGGATGCGCTGCTCCAGCTCGTCGCGCTCCAGCAGCCGTGCGTCGTCCTCGGTGTCGCCGCCGGCACGGCGATGCTCGAGGTGGCGATGCAGCCGCGCGAGCTGCACCTCGTTGGTCGCCACCGACAGCGAGCCGCCCTTCAGGAAGTCGCACTCGATGCCCTCGGCCGCGCAGACGCGACCCACCTCGTCGACGGTGTCGTAGACCGCGAGCCGCGTGCGGCGGTCGCCCTCGAAGGCGATCTCCCCCGACACCCAGCCGCCGTTGCGGCCCGACGCGCCGTACCCGGCCACCTCGCGCTCCAGGATCATCACGCGCAGCGAGGGATCGGCGCGCTTCAGGTAGTACGCCGTCCACAGCCCGGTGTAGCCGGCGCCGACGATCGCGACGTCGACATCGGTGCCGCCGGGCAGCGCCGGCCGCGCGGCCGGCAGGCCGCCGAGCGCGTGGAACCAGTAGGACGGACCGCCGATCAGCACCGCGGCAGGCTACGGCACGCGTCGGCGGAGGGCGTCAGACCTTGCCCTTGAGGATCGGCGAGACCAGCATCCGCCCCTTCGCGCACGGCGCCAGCCGGGCGTGCACCTCGACCGAGACGCGGCGGTTCGGCGGCGTCACGAGCAGGAAGCTGCTCCTCGGGCAGGTGGCCGGATCGCCGGTCGACGGCACGTCGGAGTAGCGGATGATCGCGTGGGCGTAGCCGCCGTTCGCGAGCACGACCCGCTTCGGCGTCTTCGTCTTGTCGAACGCCGCGAAGCCGCGCATCGCGGTCTCGTTCGACCGCCGCAGGCCGAGGCCCGGGAAGCCCTTCATGGCGCACCGCGTACCCGAGACGTTGCGCAGCCGGACGCCGAGCTCGAGGGTGCCGGCGCCACTGCCGCCGGTCGGATACACGCGCGCCGTCAGGTCGGCGGCGGCGCACGTCCGCACCGCGGCCCCGCCCGCCGCGGAGGGGACGATGGCCGCTGCGAGAGCGGCGACGACGAGAACGAACGACAGGCGTGGCACGGTGGCCTCCTCGGCTCGACCGCGGGATCCTAGCGCTGTCCCGGCCCTCTCACTCGCCCGCGGGTGCCCGGTGCCCCCAGCCCGAGATCCGGGTTGCCAGATCGCCGATCTTCGAGGGCTCGCCCGTGCGCCGCTCGTCGCGATCGGCGGCGCGGAACAGCGTGTAGACCAGGTGCGCGCCGATGTAGCGCAGCGGCTCCGGCTCCCAGTCGCGGGGCTGCTCGCGGTTCACGAACGGCAGCGTCACGCGGTCGGTCTGCTCGCCCCGCACCAGGTCGGCGAGGATGCGGCCCGAGAGGTTGGCGGCGCACACGCCGACGCCCACGTAGCCGCCGGCCCAGGCCAGGCCGGTCGCCGGATCGGCCGCCACGCTCTGCTTCCAGTCGCGCTGCGCCGCGAACACCCCCGACCAGCCGTGTGCGATCGGCACGTCGCGCGTCGCCGGCCACAGCTCGTGCAGGCGGTCGGCGAGCCGGTCGAGCGCGGAGTTCTCGACCTCGCCGTAGCGGTCGTAGCCGGACCGGAAGTAGTAGGGCCGGCCGCGGCCGCCGATCGCGATGCGGCCGTCGGCGGTCTTCTGGATGTACACGTACGAGTGCGCCGCGTCGTGCACCAGCTCGGCGCCCTGCCAGCCGATCTGCGCCCACACGTCGTCGGGCAGCGGCTCGGTGACGATCATCGTCGAGCGCAGCGGGATCAGCGCGCGCGGCGCGACACCGCCGAGGTGCGGCGTGTAGCCCTCGGTCGCGCGCACCACCCAGCTCGCGCGTACGTCGCCGTGAGGTGTCCGCGCCACGCCGGGCGCGATCGACTCGACGCGGGTCGCCTCGTACACGCCGACGCCCATCCGCTCGACCACGTCGGCCAGACCGCGAGCCAGCGCCGCCGGCTGCACGCGGGCGTAGTTGGGCTCGAACACGCCGCCCAGCGCGCCGGCGACGCGGATGCGCTCGTCCAGCTCGGCCGGCTCGAGCCAGCCCGGCCGGTTGCGCAGCAGCGGCAGCTGGGCGGCCGCCGTGACGACGTGCATCGCGCCGCCCTTGTGGAAGTCGCACGCCACGCCCTCCGCCTCCGTGACGCGTCCGATCTCGTCCACCGCGTCGTCGATGGCCGCCTGCGAGCGCGGATCGCCGAAGCCCGCGACGGCGCCGCAGACCCAGCCGCCGTTGCGCCCGGACGCGCCCCAGCCGCACACCTCCTGCTCGAGCACGCAGATGCGCAGCGAGGGGTCGGCGCGCTTCAGGTAGTACGCCGTCCACAGGCCGGTGAAGCCGCCGCCGACGATGGCGACGTCGACGTCGACCGGGCCGGGCAGCGCCGGCCGCGGCCGCGGCAGGCCCCCGATCGCGTGGAACCAGTAGGAAGGACCGCCGGTGAGCATCGCGTCAGCCTACCGGGAGCGGCGTTTCGGGCGTAGGATCAGACGGTGGTCGTCCGTGCAGAGGTGAGGGGGGAGACGTCATGAAGGGCAAGTGGATTCTCGCGATCGCGGCGCTCGGCTGCGTCGCGCTGGCGGCGGCACCGGCCGGGGCGGCGACCAAGGCGCAGTTCCGCGCCAAGTGCTCGAACGCGTGGACGGGCAGCAAGCAGACCGCCGCGTTCCGCAGCTGGCGGACGAAGTGCACGACGGCCGCCACGGCCGCCACCAGCGACGCGACCGACGCCGGCAACCCGACCAACACGACGGCGAACAGCAAGCGGTCGAAGGCCGCCTGCAACGTGCAGTTCCCGCTGCCTCGCAGGACGGCGGCGAAGAAGAAGGCGTTCAACACGTGCGTCACGGCGTCGAACAACGCGCAGAAGGCCTACGGGCTGAAGGCCCTGAAGGCGACCCTGCGAGCGCGCGAACGAGGTGCCGCCGGCGGGCGCGGCCTCCGGCACGGCCAGCGTGCGCGTCAACCTCGCGCAGAAGCGCGTCTGCGTGACGCTGACGCTCAAGGGCTGAGGCGCGGCGCGTCTCCTCGCGCACATCCACAGCGGCGCCGCCGGGACGAACGGGCCGCCGGTCGTCGACCTCGACGACGACCCAGCTGCTCGACGCGCTCAACCAGGGCAAGGCGGCGAAGCTGTGCGTGAACGGCGTCGGGACGGCCCTGCTGCGCGATCTCCGCGCGCATCCCGCGCAGCTACTACGTGAACATCCACACCACGCGCGCACGCGGGCGGCGCGGCGCGCGGCCAGCTGCACAGGTAGCGGACGGTCTAGTGGCCGCCCTCGAGGTCGGAGGTCGGCAGGTGGCCCGACCCGTCGACGTGCATGCGGTGCGCCCACGGCGCGCCGAAGGCGACGTCGGTGCCGACCAGCGGGATGCCGGTGATCATCGACGACTCGAGCGTCATCGCCCGCAGGTCCTCCGGTTCGAGGTCGTGGACGTCCTGCTTGCCGCATGCCCGGGCGAACATCTGGCACTCCAGCGTCAGCGCGTTCAGGAAGTTCTCGACGCGCTCGGCGGCCACCTCGACGGGCAGCCGCGGGATGAGCCGCTCGTCCTGCGTGGTGATGCCGACCGGGCACTGGCCGGTGTGGCACATGGCGCAGTGGCCGGGCTCGACGCCGAGCGCGTGGTAGTCCTCGATGTGCCGCGGCGCGTTGCAGCCGAGCGCGATCATGACGGCCGAGCCGACGCCGACCGCGTCGGCGCCGAGCGCCAGCGCCTTGGCCACGTCGGCGCCGTTCTTGATGCCGCCCTGCAGCACGATCTGCACCTCGCCCAGCAGCCCCATGTCCTCGAGCGCGCGCCGGGCCTCGCAGATGGCCGCCATGGTCGGGATGCCGGTGTGGTCGTAGAGGATGTCGGGCGTCGCGGCCGACCCGCCCTCCATGCCGTCGATGACGATCACGTCGGCGCCGGCCTTGGCCGCCAGCTTGACGTCGTCGCGGGTGCGGGCGGCGCCGATCTTGACGTAGACCGGGATCTGCCCGTCGGTCGCCTCGCGGATCTGCTCGATCTTGAGGCGCAGGTCGGCGGGTCCGATGAAGTCGGGGTGCCGCACCGGCGAGCGCTGGTCGACGCCGAGCGGCAGGTCGCGCATCCGCGCCACCTCGTCCGACACCTTCGCGCCCAGCAGCACGCCGCCGGTGCCCGGCTTGGCGCCCTGCCCGACCACGATCTCGACCGCGTCGGCGCTCGCCATGTCGTGCGCGTCGTTGCCGTAGTGGCTCGGGCAGATCTGGTAGATCAGGCGGTCGGAGTTGGCCCGCTCCATGGGGTGCATGCCGCCGTCGCCGGTGGTGGTCGACGTGCCCGCGCGGCTGGCGCCGAGGCCGATGCCGGCCTTGGCGTTGCGCGACAGCGCGCCGAACGACATGCCGCAGACGGTGATCGGGATCTTCAGGCGCACCGGGCGCTCGGCGAAGCGCGTGCCCAGCACCGTCTCGGTGTCGCAGCGCTCGCGGTACCCCTCGAGCGGCACGCGCGAGAGGGTGCACGTGAGGAACGTCAGGTCGTCGAAGTTCGGCACCGGCCGCGTGGTCGACATGCCGCGGTAGCGGTAGCGCCCGAGCTCGGCCTTGAGCTGGATGTCCTGGATGACGTCGGGCGTCCAGACGGCGTGGTTGTGGAGCCACCGCCGCGCCTCGATCGCGTCGCGCTCTTGCTCCGTCACATCGCCTCCCGCCAGATCGCGAACTCGCGGCGATCGAAGTTGTGCAGCTTGCCGCCCGAGCCGAGCTTCGTCCACGCGCGCTTCGGGCCCAGGCCGTGCGGCTCGCACAGCGTCTGCGAGCAGCGCCTCGTCCTCGGCCGTCAGCTCCTGCTCGACGCAGTCGGACCCGGGCACGCCCAGGTCGCCGCCGACGAAGATGTCGCCCGCGTACATCGAGTCGCCGATGCCGGCGTCGACGTCGCCGCAGATCACGAGCACGCCCTTCTGGTACATGAAGCCGCTCATGTAGCCGGCGTCGCCGCCGATGACGATCGTCCCGCCCTTGTTGGCGATGCCGGCGCGGGTGCCGACCGAGCCCTTGACGACGACCGAGCCGCCCTTCATCGACGCGCCCGACGTTGGTGCCGGCGCCGCCGTGGACGAGCACCGAGCCGGCGTGCATGTCGGCGCCGATCGACCAGCCGGCCTCGCCCATCACCTCGAAGTCGGCGCCGTCGCCGAGCGTGCAGCACAGGTAGCCGACCGAGCCCTCGAAGCGGATCTTGACGGGGTCGAACATCGCGACGCCGAGGCAGTGCCGGGCGCCGGGGTGCAGCACGCGGATCTCGGGCGCGCCCTCGGCGGCGAGGCGCTTCAGCGCGCGGTTGATCTCGCGCGTGGTCTGGCCGGCGCAGTCGACTACAGCGTCCACATCTCGGCCCTCCCCACGCCGAGCTCGCGGAACGACGCCTGCTCGGCCGCCTCGCCGAACGCCTGGTGGACGGCGATCGGCTCCGACGCGACCGCGACCCAGTCGTCGGTCTCGGCCACGATGCCGGGCATCGAGCCGACGCGGTCACGGCACATGCCGAGGCCGTCGGGCGTCGCCAGCAGGTAGGAGAAGGCGCCGTCGAGGTCGCGGATCGACGCCTCCATGGCCTCCTGGATCGTCGCGCCCTCCTCCAGCCGGTGGGCGAGGTACAGCGCCAGCAGCTCGGAGTCGTTGCCGGTGAAGAAGCGGTGCCCCTTCATCTCGTAGAGGCGGCGCAGCTTGTGGTAGTTGGTCACGTGGCCGTTGTGCACGACGCAGATGTCGGCGAACGGCCGGGCCCAGAACGGGTGGGCGTGCTGCACGTCGATGCGCGACTCGGTCGCGAGGCGCGTGTGGCCGACGCCGTGCCGGCCGGGCGAGCCCTCGAGGCCGTAGGCGCGGGCCAGGCCCTCGCCGTCCATGACGTGCTTGTAGATCTGCAGCGAGCGGCCGACCGAGAACACCTCGACGTGCGCGTCGGCGCCCTCCACCTCGCGGCAGATGTCGGCGACGGGGATGGTCGCGTCGACGTGGAACCGCAGCACGCCGGAGTCGAAGTCGGAGTCCTCGATGCCGAACGCGTCGGCCGCGCGCACCCGCGCGGCGTCGGCGGCGACGTGGTCGTCGCCGCACCAGACGCGCACCACGTAGTGGCCGTTCGAGGACGGGTCGTACAGGCCGAGCCCGGTCGAGTCCGGGCCGCGGCCGCGCAGGCCCGTGAGCATGCGCCCGAGCACCTCGGACGCCACCGGGCCGTCGCCGCGCTTGGAGAGGAACCCCGCGATGCCGCACATCTCGCAGGCAGCGTACGATCGGCCCGGCCACGCGGGCTACGTGACGCGCGCGGTCATCAGGGCACCTGCGATGTGCGCGATGCACATGGCACGTACCATCACCGCCATGGCAGACAAGATCCGTTGGGGCGTGCTCGGCGCGGCGAACATCGCCGTGGAGAAGGTCATTCCGGCGATGCAGCGCGGCGCGCGCACCGAGGTCGTCGCGATCGCGTCGCTGCGGCGTGACCGCGGCCGCGCGGCGGCCGACCAGCTCGGCATCGAGCGCGTGCACGACTCGTACGAGGCGCTGCTCGCCGACCCCGAGGTCGACGCCGTCTACAACCCGCTGCCGAACCACCTGCACGTCCCGTGGTCGATCCGCGCGGCCGAGGCCGGCAAGCACGTGCTGTGCGAGAAGCCGATCGGCCTGACCGCGGCCGAGGCCCGCCAGCTGCTCGAGGTGCGCGACCGCACCGGCGTCGTGATCGGCGAGGCGTTCATGGCGCGCTCGCACCCGCAGTGGCTGCGGGCGAAGGAGCTCGCGCAGTCCGGCGCGATCGGCGACCTGCGCGTCGTCACCGGCACGTTCACGTACTTCAACCGCGACCCGCAGAACGTCCGCAACATCGCCGGCATCGGCGGCGGCGGTCTCTACGACATCGGCTGCTACCCGATCACGACGTCGCGGATGATCTTCGGCGAGGAGCCGACGCGCGTGTTCGGGCTGCTCGAGAACGACCCCGACTTCGGCGTCGACCGGCTGGCGTCGGTGATCCTCGACTTCCCGTCCGGCCACGCGACGTTCACGTGCTCGACGCAGCTCGTGCCGTACCAGCGGATGCACATCATGGGCACCACCGGCCGCGTCGAGATCGAGATCCCGTTCAACGCGCCGCCCGACAGCCCGTGCCGCATCTTCATCGACGACGGCGAGGACCTGCGCGGCGCGACGATGCGGGTCGAGGAGTTCCCGGTGCTCGACCAGTACACCGTCCAGGGCGACCTGTTCGCCGAGGCGATCCAGACCGGCGGGCCCGCGCCGACCCCGCTCGAGGAGGCCGTGCGCAACATGGAGGTCATCGACGCCGTGTTCCGCAGCGCCGAGAGCGGCCACTGGGAATCTCCCGCGGCGTAGGATCCGGCAGATGGCGTACGACGCACTCCTCGCGGACCGGATCCGGACGGCGCTGGCCGGGCGCGACGCGATCACCGAGCGCAAGATGTTCGGCGGCCTCGGCGTTCATGCACCACGGCCACATGTGCACCGGGGTCTGGAAGGACAGCCTGATCGCACGGGTGGGCGAGAGCGAGGAGCTGCTGCTGCGACCGGGCGTGCGGCAGTTCGACGTCACCGGACGCCCGATGTACGGCTGGCTGCTGATCGACGCCGGACGAGGTCGCGACGCAGGACGAGGTCGACGCCTGGGTCGACGAGTGCCACCGCTTCACGGCGACGCTGCCGCCGAAGTAGCGGCGCGCGGCTACATCAGGGTGTACTCGGGCCCCGAGCCGCCCTCGGGCGGCGTCAGCCGGCCGCCCTTGGCGGTGATCGCGCCGCACTGCACGCAGTTGGACGGCGCCATCTGCACGCGCACCTGGCCGTCGCCGGTCTCGGAGCCCTCGACGATCTCGTAGACCGCCGCCGGGCACATGTTCACCCAGGTGTCGGCGATCTCGCGCGGCACGCGCTGCTGGATGCGGATGTGGTTCGGCTGGTCGTCGCGGGTGCGGTTGCCCGAGAGGAACACGGACGAGAGCTTGTCGAACGTCAGCACGCCGTCGGGCTCGACCGGCGTGCGGCCGCGCGCCACCATCTCGACCTCGGCGTCGTCGCGCTGCCCGAACGCGCCGGAACGGCACGACGCCGCGCACGAGGTCGATGCCGCCCGCGATCGGCCCGCCGACGACGAGGCCCTTGCGACAGCGCCTGGCGCATGTTGCGGTAGCGGTGCAGGTCCTTGCCGATGCGGCTCGCGCGCACGGCCGCGTCGTACGGCTCGAGCGCGCCCGGCTCGGCCAGGTCGGCGCCGGCCTGCAGGGCGCGGTGGATCGTCTCGGCCGCGAGCATGCCGGAGTGCATCGCGTAGTGCACGCCCTTCAGCCGCGGGATGTTGACGAGGCCCGCCGAGTCGCCGGTCAGCACCGCGCCGGGCAGGGCGAGCGTGTCGGGAATCGAGTAGAAGCCGCCGGACGGGATGGTCTTCGCGCCCCAGGCGACGCGCTCGCCGCCGTCCAGCAGGCGCTTGATGAACGGGTGCGTCTTGAACTCCTGCAGCACGTCGTGCGGCGACAGGCCGCTGTCGGTGTACTCGAGCCCGACCACGAAGCCGACGCAGATGTGCTCGGGCCCCATCGGGTAGATGAACGAGCCGCCGACCTCGCCGTACTTGGCCGACCAGCGCAGCGGCCAGCCGAGCGTGTGGATGATCCGGTCGAGCGGCTTCGAGACCTTCCAGATCTCCTTGACGCCGATCTCGTAGGCCTGCGGGAAGCGCGAGCCGACCTCGAAGTGGTCGAGCGCGACGCCGCGGAGATGGCCCTGCGTGCCCTCGGCCAGCACCGTCGCCTGCGCGACGATCTCGGTCGGCGGCGCGGCGCCGGGCGGGGCGTTGCCGGACCGGTCGAGGCCCATCGGCGCGGTCTGCACGCCGCGCACCGCGCCGCCCTCGACCAGCAGCCGCAGCGCCGTGGTCTCGGGCTGCACGAACGCGCCCAGCTCCTCGGCCCGCTCGCCCATCCAGCGCGTCAGGCGCGACAGCGAGAAGATCCAGTTGCCCTTGTTGTGGAACGGCGGCGGCGTCGGCAGGCGCTGCGCGCGGCCGCTGCGTCATGAAGTAGACGCCCTCGCCCGTCGACCGGCCCGTACGACGTCATCTGCTCGAGCGGCGTGTCGGGGAACAGCTCCTTCAGCGCGCTCGGGTTGACGATCGCGCCCGATAGCTCGTGCGAGCCGGGCGCGCGGCCCTTCTCGAGCACGATCAGCGGCACCTCGCCCAGCTTCTCGAGCGTGGCCGGATCATCGCCCAGCAGCTGCCCGAGACGCACCGCGCAGGCCATGCCGGCCGGGCCGCCCCCGACGATCGCGACGCCGCAGTCGATGCGCAGGTCGGCAGGGCCGTCGGGCTTCTTGACGTAGTCCTTCGCGTCGAACGGCGGCGGGTAGTGGGCCGGGATCGTGCTCATGCCGTGACGATACCGACGCGGTTCGGCCCGCGGGCGTCGGTCAGGCAGTTGCAGGAGCCATGCGACGGGTGGCGAAGGAAGCCCGGGCATGAAGACGATCTTCTACCTCATCGGGCTCTGCGTCGTGCTGCTGCTGATCGCGAACTCGCAGAGCGCGAGCGCGCACTTCTGCGTCGGCAAGGAGAACGGCTGCCTCGTGCTCGGCTCCGAGGGCATTCACCTCGTCTCGAACGAAGAGGCGAAGAAGCTCACCGACTCGGAACCGTAAGCCGTGCGGCCAGGGGCGACCTCGGCGGTCCTGCGCTGGCGTGTGGGCACGTGGCTGGTCGGCGCCGGCCTGCTGCTGTTCGTCATCGACCTGATCTTCCTGCACAACGGGTTCGGCTTCTGGTGCCTGTGCCTGTTCCTGATGATCATCGGGACGCTGATCGCGAACCCGCTGCGCGTCATGGGCCGGCTGCGCGAAGGCGGCCCGGCCGACCCGGTCGTGCGCCTGCGGCCGCTCGGCATCATCGGCTTCATCGTGATGATGGTGCTGTTCCTGGTGCCGTTCGCGATCGGCGAGTGGCTGCTGAACATGGTCGGCGAGCTGTTCGAGCGCCGCTCGGGGCGCCGCGTCGATCGACCTGGACGACGACGCCGCCGCCGGTCGACGAGGAGACCCTCGCCGGGCACCCGCCCGTGCCGTGGCCCGGGCGCGGACGGCTTCGAGGACATCTTCTACGACGGGCAGGATCCGAATCGCCGGCGCCCCGGCCGGCGGCGGCTCACGCGTCGCTGATCCGGCAGATCGCCTGGCCGACCGTGACGGTCTGCCCGGCCACCACCGCGAGGTCCTCGACGACGCCGGCGCGCGGCGCGGCGATCTCGTTCTCCATCTTCATCGCCTCGACGATGGCGATCACCTGGCCCGCCGCCACGGTGTCGCCCTCGGCCACCTCCACCTGCAGCACGCTGCCCTGCATCGGGCTCGTGACGGTGCCCGCGGCGGCCGCACCGCCGCCGCCCATGCTGCGTGCGAGTCGCGCGCTGGCGTGCCTCGACCAGCACCGGATCGTCGGGCGCGTGGACGCGCACCTCGAACCGGCGGCCGTCGACCTCGGCCACGTAGCTGCGGCTCCTGGTCGCGTCGGCCGCGGGCGCCAGCGGATCCTCCGCGGCGGTCAGCTGGCCCGGCCAGACGTCCTCGACGAGGCCGGCGCACGTCTCGCCGCGCGCGAACTCGGGCGCCTCCATGATCAGCCGGTGGAGCGGGATCAGCGTCCGCACGCCCTCCACCACCATCTCGTCCAGCGCGCGCCGCATCCGCGCCCGCGCCAGGTCGCGCGTGCGATCCCAGACCACCAGCTTGGCGACCATCGGGTCGTACAGCGCCACGATCTCGCCGCCCTGCTCGAGCGCCGAGTCGACGCGCACGCCCGGCCCGGCCGGCTCGCGGTAGCGCACCACGCGGCCGGGCGACGGCAGGAAGGTGGTCGGATCCTCGGCGTTGACGCGGCACTCGATGGCGTGGCCGCGCAGCACGACGTCGTCCTGCGCGAACGACAGCGGCGCGCCCTGCGCGACCGTGATCTGCTCGCGCACGAGGTCGATGCCGGTGGCCATCTCGGTGATGGTGTGCTCGACCTGGATGCGCGTGTTCATCTCGAGGAAGAACACGTCGCCGCGGGTGTCCATCAGGCACTCGATGGTGCCGGCGCCGACGTAGCCGACGGCCCGCGCGGCGGCGATCGCCATCTCGCCGAGCCGCGCCCGGATCTCGGGCGTGACCGCGGGCGACGGCGTCTCCTCGACGATCTTCTGGTGCCGCCGCTGCAGCGTGCAGTCGCGCTCGTGCAGCGACACGACGGTGCCGTGCGTGTCGGCCATCAGCTGCACCTCGACGTGCCGCGGGTCGAGCAGGTACTTCTCGACGTAGACGGCCGGGTCGCCGAAGTACGACTGGCCCTCGCGCTGCGCGGCCTCGAGCGCGCGCTCGGCCTCGTCGGGCGTCTCGACGACCTTCAGGCCCTTGCCGCCGCCGCCGGCCGCCGCCTTGAGCGCGATCGGCCACCCGTACTGCTCGCCCAGCTCGATCACGCGGGCCGGGTCCTCGACGCGCTCGGTGGTGCCGGGCACGATCGGCACGCCGGCCGCGAGCATGATCTCCCGCGCGCGGATCTTGGAGCCCATCGCGTCGATCGCCTCGGGCGGCGGGCCGATCCAGGCGATGCCCTCCTCCGCGCAGCGGCGGGCGAACGACGCGTTCTCGGCCAGGAAGCCGTAGCCCGGGTGGATCGCGTCGGCGCCGGCCCTGCGGGCGGCCTCGAACACGCGGTCCTGGTTCAGGTACGACTCGGACGGCGCGCCCGGCCCGAGCAGGTAGGCGTCGTCGGCGCGGCGCACGTGCAGCGCGTCGCGGTCGGCCTCGGAGTAGACGGCGACGCAGCCGATGCCGAGCTCGCGCGCCGCGCGGAACACGCGCAGCGCGATCTCGCCGCGGTTGGCGACCAGGATGCGCTTGAAGGCGGTCACTCGAACGCCTCCTCGGCGCCGGCCCGGCGCCACGCGCTGGTGTGCGCCTCCGGCGGCGCGAACGCGCCGTCCTCGGCCAGCGCCTGCTCGACGGCCGCGATCAGGGCCGCGGCCTCGTCCGGCTCCGGCTCCGGCGTGAATTCGAAGTCGAGGCCCTGCACTAGAGGGGGATGTTGCCGTGCCGTCGCTTGGGCCGCTCGACGCGCTTCGTCGCGCTGACGGCGAGCGCGTCGCACAGCACGCGGCGCGTCGTGCGCGGCTGGATCACGTCGTCGACGTAGCCGCGCTCGGCCGCCGTGTAGGGGTTCGCGAACCGGGCGCGGTAGTCGTCGACCAGCTCGGCGCGGCGCGCGACCGGGTCCTCGGCCTCGGCCAGCTCCTTGCGGAACACGATGTTGACGGCGCCGTCCGGGCCCATCACGGCCACCTCGGCGGTCGGCCAGGCGAAGTTGAAGTCGGCGCGCAGGTGCTTGGAGCCCATCACGTCGTAGGCGCCGCCGTACGCCTTGCGCGTGATCACGGTCAGCTTCGGCACGGTCGCCTCGGCGTACGCGTAGAGCAGCTTCGCCCCGTGCCGGATGATGCCGCCCCACTCCTGGCTGGTGCCGGGCAGGAAGCCGGGCACGTCGACGAACGTCACGAGCGGCACGCCGAACGCGTCGCAGGTGCGCACGAACCGCGCCGCCTTCTCGCTGGAGGCGATGTCGAGCACGCCGGCCATCTGCGACGGCTGGTTGCCGACGACGCCGACGGCGTGGCCGCCGAGCCGCGCGAAGCCGCAGACGATGTTCATCGCGTGCGCCGCCTGGATCTCGAGGAAGTCGCCCTCGTCGACGATCGCCTCGATGACGCGCTTCATGTCGTACGGCCGGTTCGGCGAGTCGGGGATGAGCGTGTCGAGCTCGGCGACCTCGCGGTCGACCGGGTCGGCGGTGGCGTGCCACGGCACCGGCTCGAGGTTGTTGTCGGGCAGGTGCGCGAGCAGCGCGCGGGCCTCGGCGATGCAGTCGGCCTCGGAGTCGGAGACCACGTGCGCGACGCCCGACTTGATGGCGTGGGCGTCGGCGCCGCCGAGCTCCTCCATCGAGACGTCCTCGCCGGTCACGGTCTTCACGACGTCGGGGCCGGTGATGAACATGTGCGACGTGCCGCGCACCATCAGCACGAAGTCGGTGATGGCGGGCGAGTAGACGGCGCCGCCGGCGCACGGCCCCATGACGAGCGAGATCTGCGGGATCACGCCCGAGGCGTCGACGTTGCGCACGAAGATGTCGGCGTAGCCGGCGAGCGAGACGACGCCCTCCTGGATGCGCGCGCCGCCCGAGTCGTTGATGCCGACGATGGGCGAGCCGAACCGCAGCGCCATGTCCATCACCTTGCAGACCTTCTCGGCGAACACCTCGCCCAGCGAGCCGCCGAAGACGGTGAAGTCCTGCGAGAAGGCGAACACGCGGCGGCCGTTGACGAGGCCGTGGCCGGTGATGACGCCGTCGCCGTAGGGGCGGTTGCGCAGCATCCCGAAGTTGGGGTTGCGGTGCTGGACGAAGCGGTCGAGCTCGGTGAACGTGCCGGGGTCGAACAGCGCCTCGATGCGCTCGCGCGCGGTGCCCTTGCCGCGGCCGCGCTGCCGGGCGATGGCAGCCTCGTCACCGGTCGTGACCTCGTCCGTGAGCCGCTCGAGATGCTCGAGCCGTTCGGCCGTCGTGTGCTGCGCGTGCCGGTCGGTCATGGGGTCACGATCGTACCGGTGCCGCATGGCGCGCGGCGTCAGGCCGCGCGTGTTCCGCGCGAAAGCGTGCGCCCGACGTTCTGGGGTCAGACCCCGAAACGGCCGTTCTTGGGGTCTGACCCCAGAACGGAAGACGCACGCGTCGCGCAAAGATCGCGCGCCGGCACCGGAGATGGCACGGGCCCTGCGCGTCTCGGCACGGAAGGCGCGCCGGGGACGTGCTAGAGGTGCCGGGCCGCTCGCGAGGGCTCAGCAGGCCTTGCGGCTCGCCAGCTCGCGGGCGTCGTCGCGGATCAGCGCGTACGCCTGGTCGGGCGGGACGCCGCCCTGGATCTCGCCGCGCACCCGGTTCGTGATGGCGAGGGCCTTCGCCTGGTCCTCGGGCGTGCCCGTCAGGCACTCCGGCACCGACTCGATCAGGGTCGCCACCGACAGGCGGCAGGCGGTGTCGATCGGGTTCGCGATGAGCTCCGGCAGCGCGTCGGCCTCGACGAGGTTCACGTACTGGCTCATCCGGCGCGGCAGCGGGAACGGGCCGCAGTCGGCGACGCCGGTCGGCGTCGCGTCGACCGCGGCCTGCGTCGAGCCGACCTGGTCCTGCTCGATCGTGTCGTCGCTCGACCCGCAGGCTGCGAGCAGCAGCGGCACCAGCACGGCGAGCACCCAGACGCGGCGCACGGCTACCGGCCGCCCGCGATCAGCGAGTCGTACGTGCCCCACTCGTCGCGCAGCACGTCGCAGATCTCGCCGATGGTGCAGCGGTTCGCGAGGGCGGCGCGCATCGGCACCAGCAGGTTGACGTCGCTCGCGACCGCGGCGGCGCGGACCGCGGCCAGGTGCGCCGCCGCCTCGTCGGCGTTGCGGCCGGCCCGGAACGCGCGGGTGCGGTCGGCCTGCCGCGCCTCGGCGGCGGGATCGAGGCGGTGCAGCTCGGGCTCGACCCGGCCCTCGTCCTGGTAGCGGTTCACGCCCACGACGACCAGCGAGCCGTCCTCGATGCCGCGCTGGTAGGCGAAGGCCGCCTCCTCGATGCGGTCCTGCACGACGCCGGACTCGATCGCCGTGACGGCGCCGCCGAGGCCGTCGATCTCCTCGATCAGCGCCTGGGCGCCGCGCTCCAGCTCGTCGGTCAGCATCTCGATGTAGTACGAGCCGCCGAACGGATCGGTTGTCGCCGTCGTGCCGGCCTCGAACGCCAGCACCTGCTGCGTGCGCAGCGCGAGGGTGGCCGAGTGCTCGGTCGGCAGCGCCAGCGCCTCGTCGAAGCCGTTGGTGTGCAGCGACTGGGCAGCCGCCCGCGACGGCCGAGAACGCCTGCAGCGCGACGCGCACGATGTTGACCTCGGGCTGCTGCGCGGTCAGCGTCGAGCCGCCCGTCTGGGCGTGGAAGCGGAGCGCCTGGCTGCGCGGATCGAGCGCGCCGAAGCGGTCGCGCATGATGTGCGCCCAGAGGCGGCGGGCGGCGCGGAACTTGGCGATCTCCTGGAACACGTCGTTGTGCGCGTTGAAGAAGAACGACAGCCGCGCCGCGAAGTCGTCGACCTGCAGCCCGGCGGCGATCGCCGCCTCGACGTACGCGATGCCGTTCGCGAGCGTGAACGCCAGCTCCTGGACGGCGGTCGAGCCGGCCTCGCGGATGTGGTACCCGGAGATCGAGATCGTGTTGAAGCGCGGCAGCTGCGCCGAGGCGTAGCGGAACGTGTCGGTCGTCAGCCGCATCGAGGGCCGCGGCGGGAAGATGTAGTTCCCCCGCGCGCAGTACTCCTTCAGGATGTCGTTCTGGATCGTGCCGCGCAGGTTGCCCGGATCGGCGCCCTGCCCGGTGCCGACCAGCTCGTAGCCGCAGCAGCAGCAGCGAGGCCGGGGCGTTGATGGTCATCGACGTCGAGACGCCCTCGCCGAGCGGGATGCCGTCGAACAGCCGCGCCATGTCCTCGACCGAGTCGATGCCGACGCCGGTGCGCCCGACCTCGCCCGCGGCCCGCGGATCGTCCGAGTCGAGGCCCGAGCTGCGTCGGCAGGTCGAACGCCACCGACAGGCCCGTCTGGCCGCGATCGAGGAGCAGCCGGAACCGCTCGTTCGTCTCCTCCGCCGAGGCGAAGCCGGCGTACTGCCGCATCGTCCACGGGCGCGACCGGTAGCCGTCGGCGCGGGCGCCGCGCGTGAACGGGAACTCGCCCGGCCGGCCGAGGTCGTGCGGCCCGGTGTCCTCCGCGACGACGGGCACCGGGATCCCGGAGTCGGTGCGACGGTCGCCTGGCACCCGGGCAGACTAGATCACGCGGCTAAACTGCCGGTCGATGAAGCGACCGGTCACCCTCGTGCTCACCACAGCCTCGCGCGCCCTCCGGCCCCACGCGTGATCCACGTCCGCGTCCGCCTCTTCGCGATGCTGCGCGAGCGCGCCGGCCGCTCGTCGGTCGACGTCGAGCTGGCCGAGGGCGCCACGGCCGGCGACGTCTGGGCGAGCCTCGGCATCGGCGAGGAGCCGCCGGCGCTGGGCGTCGCCGTCAACCGCGCCTACGCCGACCGCTCGACCACGCTGGCCGACGGCGACGAGGTGGCGTTCATCCCGCCCGTCTCCGGTGGCGCGATCGTGCCGTACGTGGCGCTGACCGACGACCCGATCGACCTCGGCGCCGTCGTGTCGCGGGTCGCCCACGCCGGCGCCGGTGCGATCGCCACCTTCTCCGGCACCGTCCGCGACCACTCGCGCGACCGCGACGTCGAGCGCCTGGAGTACGAGATCTACGCCGAGATGGCGCGTCAGCGAGCTGGGCCGGATCGCGCAGGACGTGGCCGAGCGGCACGAGCTGCTCGCGATCGCCGTCGTGCACCGCGGCGGCCCATGCGAGATCGGCGAGACGACCGTCGCCATCGCCTGCTCGGCGCCGCACCGCGCGCAGGCGCTCGAGGCGTGCCGCGAGACCATCGACGCGCTCAAGCAGGCCGTGCCGATCTGGAAGCGCGAGGTCTACCGCGACGGCGCCGCGTGGATCGGGCAGGGATCGTGAGCGACGTCCTCGTCCTCGTGCCCGAGCACGGCGAGCCGGTCGCCCTGTCGCGCGCCGCCTGGGAGGCCACGGTCGACTTCCTGGCCGGCCACCAGGCCTTCCACGAGTCGCTGCTCGAGGCCTGGCGCCGGGCGCCGGGCGTCGTCGTGTCCGACCTGCAGGCGACGCGCATGGCCGGGCTCGCCGACCACGAGGCCGACGACCCCGACACCGACCCGGGCGATCGCGACGGCCTGACGCGCCTGGCCGAGTTCTGCCGCGAGAGCGGCGGCTTCCTGGTGGCGGGCCCCGAGGCGATGGCCGCATCGGCTCCCGTCGTCGACGAGCACGCCGGGACGCTGGCGCCCGAGCCGGCCGCGCTGCCGAACCCGGCCGAGCCGCCGGAGCCGCCGGCCTGGCACTCCCGCGCACGACGCCTGATCGGTCCGCTCGCCGTGGTGCTCATCTTCGGCGTCAAGTGGATCGCGAAGCTGAAGATCCTGCTGCTCGCGCTGCCGAAGATCGGCTTCCTGAAGGTGGCGCTGCTCGGCGCCACGAACCTCTGGTTCTACGCGCTGTTCTGGGGCTGGCAGATCGCGGCCTGGGTGATCGTGCTGCTGCTGGTGCACGAACTCGGCCACGCCGATCGCCTACAAGGCGTTCGGGCTCGGCGTCGCGCGCATCGGGTTCATCCCGTTCCTGGGCGCCTACGCGATGTCGAAGGAGGCGCCGAAGAGCGTGTGGGTGAACGCCCTCTGCGCGCTCGCCGGACCGCTGATCGGCGGCATCGGCTGCGCGGTGCTGTGGTGGTACGGCCACACGACCGGCTCCGACCTGATGAGCGCGGCCGCCACGCTCGGGTTCCTGCTGAACCTGTTCAACATGGTGCCGGTGGTGCCGTTCGACGGCGGCGTTGCCGCCGGCGCGATCCACCCCTACGTGTGGTTCGTCGGCATCTTCGGCCTGGCCGTCGCAGCGCTGCGGTTTCCGAACGTCATCCTGTTCCTCTTCCTCGGCGATCGCCGTCTGGCAGGCCTACGGGCTGCTGAAGCGCTACCGCGCCGGGGACGAGGCCACGCTGCTCTTCTACCGCAGCGTGACGCCGAAGCAGCGGATCGTGATCGCCGTCCTGTACTTCGGCATCGCGGCGCTGCTCGCGGGCGGCTTCTTCGAGGCCGCGCCGCCGCGCCCGCGAGTACATCAGCCCGCGGGCACCTTGTTCAGCGTCGCGTCGATGAGCCGCGGCATGTCGCTCCAGATGTCCTTGGAGCCGAGCAGGACGCCGAGCACGTTCCTGTTGCCGCGGCGAACGGCCACGACCAGGCACGCCCCGGCGGCGGTCGTGAACCCGGTCTTGACGCCGTACGTGCCCTTGTAGGAGAACAGCATCCTGTTGTGGTTGCGGTACTCCTTCATGTGGATCGGCGCGGCCCACGGCACGCGCTTCACCTTCGTCGACACCACGCGCGCGAAGGTGCGGTTGCCGAGCGCGTACCACGCCATGATCGCCTGGTCGTTGGCCGACGACTTGTTGCGCTTGTCGTCGAGGCCGTTCGCGCTGGCGTAGGTGGTCTCGTCCATGCCGAGGTCGTCCGCGGCGTCGTTCATCAGCGCGTAGAAGCGCTTCATGCTGCCCTTGCCGAGGTCGTACCCGAGCGTGTACGCCGAGTCGTTCGCCGAGATGATCAGCGCCGAGTTGAGCAGCATGCTGCGCGTGTACCGCCCTCCCGCGACGAGGTCGTCCCGGGTCGGCTCCACCATCGTCGCGGCGCGCGGCACGCGCACCTTCACCGAGAGGTTGCCCTGCTCGGCCGTCGAGCAGCCCGGTCATCATCTTCGTCAGCGACGCGATCGGCCGCTTCTGGTGCGGCTCCTTGGCGTAGATGACGGCGCCGTTCTTCAGGTTCACCGAGATGTACGACTGCGCCGTCAGGCCGGGCGAGAACGGACCACCCGAGACCTCGGACGGGTAGATGAGGTCGGGCGGCGCCGGGCGGGCGACGACGCTCGTGTCCGGCGCGACAGAGGGGTGCACCACCAGGAGCACGGCCGCGAAGATCCGGTCGAGCACGGCGGAACCATACACTTCGGCCATGGCGGACCTCCGAACCCTTCCGTCCGTCGACCGGATCCTGCAGGAGCCGGCGGCGCGGGAGCTCGCGGCCCGCGCGGGGCGCGACGTCGCGGTCGCGGCCGTGCGCCGGGCGCTGGAGGAGCGCCGCCGCGCGGGCATCGCCGGCGACGACCGCGACGCCGCCGCCGCGGCGATCGCGCAGGAGGCGCTCGACCGCGAGGCGCCGCACCTGCGACCGGTCGTCAACGCCACCGGCGTGATCGTCCACACCAACCTCGGCCGCGCCCCGCTGGCCCGCGAGGCGCTGGCCGCCGCCACGGCGATCGCGGGCGGCTACGCCAACCTCGAGCTCGACCTGGAGACCGGCGGCCGCGGCTCGCGGCAGGACGCGGTGGCGCCGCTGATCGCCTCGCTGACCGGCGCCGAGGCGGGCCTGGCGGTCTCCAACAACGCCGCCGCGCTGGTGCTGGTGCTGAGCGCGCTCGCCGCCGGCCGCGACGTGCTCGTCTCGCGCGGCCAGCTGGTCGAGATCGGCGACGGCTTCCGCATCCCCGACATCCTCGCGGCCAGCGGCGCGCGCCTGGTCGAGGTGGGCTCCACCAACCGCACGTCCGCCGCCGACTACGAGCGCGCGATCTCCGCCGAGACGGCGCTGCTGCTGCGCGTGCACCCGTCCAACTACCGCATCGTCGGCTTCACCGAAGAGGTCGACACCGCCACGCTGGCCGAGATCGGCGGCCGGCACGGGCTGCCCGTGCTGGACGACCTCGGCTCGGGCCTGCTCGCGCCCGATCCGGTGTTCGCCGGCGAGCCCGACGCCCGCGCCGCCATCGCGGCCGGCGCCGACGCTGGTCTGCTTCTCCGGCGACAAGCTGCTGGGCGGCCCGCAGAGCGGCATCATCGCCGGCACCCGCGAGGCCGTCGACCGCGTCCGCCGCCATCCGCTGGCGCGCGCCGTGCGCATCGGCAAGCTGGCGGCGGCCGCGCTGGAGGAGACGCTGCGGCTGCACCGCGACCCGGTGCGGGCGCGGGCGGCGATCCCGGTGCTGCGCATGGCGCACGAGCCCGCGGCCGAGCGTGCGCGCGCGCGCCGAGCGGCTGGCCGCGGCCATCGGCGGCGAGGTCGCCGACACCGAGTCGCGGGTCGGCGGCGGCTCGATGCCGGCCCTGGCGCTGCCGTCCAGCGCCGCCGCGCTGCCCGATCCGCGCGGCGAGCTGCACGCGGCGCTGCGGGCGGGCGTGCCGCCGGTGATCGGACGCGTCGAGGCGGGCCGGCTGCTGCTCGACGCCCGCACGCTCACCGACGACGACGTCGCCGTCGTGGCGGCGGCCGTGCTCGCCGCACGCGCATGACGCTGCGCACGCTGGGCACGGCGGGCCACGTCGACCACGGCAAGACCGCGCTGGTGCGGGCGCTCACCGGCAACGACACCGACCGGCTGGAGGAGGAGCGCCGCCGCGGCATCTCGATCGAGCTCGGCTACGCGCTGCTCGACCTCGGCGACGGGCACGAGCTGTCGGTGGTCGACGTGCCGGGCCACGAGCGGTTCGTCCGCACCATGGTGGCCGGCGCGACCGGCATCGACCTGGCGCTGGTCTGCATCGCCTGCGACGACGGCGTGATGCCGCAGACCCGCGAGCACCTCGCGATCCTCGACCTGCTCGACGTCACGCACGGCGTCGTCGCGCTGACGAAGCGCGACCTGGTCGACGACGACGGCGCCGCGCTGGCCCGCGAGGACGCCGCCGAGGCGCTGGCCGGGTCGCGGCTCGAGGCGGCCGAGGTCGTCGAGGTGTCGGCCCGCACCGGGCCAGGGCCTCGACGAGCTGCGCGCGGCGCTGCGGCGCGCGGCCGGCGCGGCGCGCGTCGTCCGCGACGTCGCGGCCGCACGCGGCTGCCGGTCGACCGCGTCTTCTCGCTGCACGGCATCGGCACCGTGGTGACCGGCACGCTGTGGGGCGGGTCGATCGCCGTCGGCGACCGCGTGACGCTGCTGCCGCAGGGCCTCGAGGGACGCGTCCGCTCGCTGCAGACGCACGACCGCGACGTCGCCGAGGCTGCCGACGGCGGCCGCGTCGCCGCCTGCCTGGTCGGGGTCGAGCGCACCGACATCGCCCGCGGGGCGACGCGTGGTCGCCGGTCCGCCGCCGCCGACCTCGCTACCGCCTCGACGTCGAGCTGCATCCGGTGCCGGGCGCGCCGGCGCGTGCGCGCCGGCGACCACGTCGAGGTGCTGCACGGCACGGCGGCTCGACGCACGCCCGCGTGGTCCTGCTCGACGACGGCCTGCTCGCCCAGCTGCGGCTCGAGCAGCCGCTCGCGACCCTCCGCGGCGACCACGTCGTCCTGCGCACGCTGGCCCGGCCGACCACGGTCGCCGGCGGCGTCATCGCCGATCCCCGGCCGGCGCGCCACGCCGGCGGGCCCGAGGTGACGGCGCGGCTGCGCGCGCTCCTGGACGGCACCGACGCCGACGTGCTGCTGGCGGCCGTCGCCGAGCAGCCGCTGCGCGCCGCCGACGTGGTCGACGGCGGCCTGCTCGACCCGGTGCCGGCCGCAGGAGGCGGAGGCGGACGCTGGTCGCCGCCGGCAGCCTGGTCGCGCTCGGCGACGGCTGGCTGATGACGCCCGCCGACTACCGCACGGCCGCCGACGCGGCCCGCGTCCGCGCTGGCCGCCCGCGCCGCCGCCTCGCCGCTCTCGCCCGGGCTCCCGCTGGCGGCCGTCGACCGGCGCCGGAGCGCACGCCGACGCGCTGGCCGCCCGGCTGGAGCGCGACGGCGTGCTCGAGCGCCGCGGGCGCCGAGGCCGTCGCGCCCGGCACCGACGGCCACCAGCGAGACCGCCGCCCGCGCCGCCGAGGTGCTGCTCGACGCGCTGGCGGCCGACCCGCGGCTCGACGACGCGCTGGCCGCGACCGGCCTCGACGCCGCCACCGGCCGGGCGCTGGTCGGCGTGCTCGAGGCCGAGCAGCGGCTCGTGCGGCTCACCGACGGCCTGGCCGTGCCGCAGGCCGCCTACGACGAGGCGCGGCGCATCGTCATCGACGGCTGCCGGGCGAACGGGCGCTTCACGCTGGCCGAGCTGCGCGACGCGACGGGCACGTCACGGCGCTACGCGCAGGCGCTGCTCGAGCGCATGGACGCCGACGGCACGACCCGCCGCGTCGACGACTACCGCGTGCTGCGCCGGCGGGGAGCCGCCGAGGCGTGAGGGCTAGTGGTCCTTGCCCTGCTTGCGCTGCTCGAACGCGACGGCGAGGGCCAGGATGATGACCAGGGCGATGATCAGGATGAACATCGCCTGCGTGACCTTCTCCTCGCCCAGATCGACGGCCTCCGCCGCGCTGGCGACGGCGGGCACGAGGAGCGAGAGGAGCGAGGCGAGACCGAGGGAGCGAAGCAGCCGATTCACACCGCAGACGATAGCGCAGGGGCCTCCCCGGCGGGCTCGTCACTAACATACGGGACAGTCGCCAAGTTCCGCTATGATGCCTGTCCCAGCGACGGTGGAGAGGAGCCCTGCTTGACGTCTGCTGCAACTTTCGAGGTTGGCGAAGTGATGGTCTTCGGTTCTGAGGGCTTCGCCCGTGTGGAAGCCGTTGGCGAGAAGGAAGCACTTGGCCGTACGCAGGTCTTTCTCGACCTGTTCGTGTTCGACGCGAACATGCGCGTCTCCGTCCCGGTCGAGCGTGCGCTCGAGCGCGGCCTGCGCCCGATCGCGAGCACCGACGAGATCGAGAACGTGCTCGACAGCCTGCAAGAGTCCCGCTGGACGTCGATCCCGTGGAACCGCGACGGCCGCCTCGTCAAGGAGCGCTACGCGGAAGGCGGTCTCGAGGCGATCCTCGACACCCTCGGCTCGCTGATCGAGCTGGCGGGGACGAAGAAGCTGAACGACGCCCAGCGCACGCTGCTCGACCGCGCCCGCCGCGCCCTCGTGCTCGAGACGTCTGCCGCCCTCGGCGTCGAGGAGAACGAGGCCTCGGAGCGCGTCGACAGCCTGCTCGGCGCGGCCGCCTGACCCGAGCCGGTTCGACCATGGCACCCGCGAGCATCCCGTGGACCGCCGACGAGGCGGCCAACGTGCTGCTCGCCGCCGATGCCAACGCGCTGCTGATCGGCTTCGTGCTCGACCAGCAGGTGCCGGTGCAGAAGGCCTTCGCGGGTCCCAAGGTGCTGCTCGAGCGCCTCGGCCACCTCGACCCGGCGCGCATCGCCGCGCATGGACCCGGACGCGTTCATCGCGGTCTGCGTCGAGCGGCCCGCCATCCACCGCTTCCCGGCCAACATGGCGCGCCGCGTGCAGGACCTGTGCCGCGTGATCGCAGACGACTACGACGGCGACGGCTCGAGGGTGTGGACCGAGGCCGCGCGACGGCGCCGACCTGTACGCGCGGCATCGGCGCGCTGCCCGGGTTCGGCGACATGAAGATCAACTCGCTCGCCATGCTGCTGCACCGCCGCTACGGCGTCGACCTGCCGGGTCTCGACGCGCTGCTGCCCACGCATCCCGTGCTCGGCGGCGTCACGACCGCCGAGGAGCTCGCCGCGTACCAGGCGCACAAGCGGGCCATGAAGGCCGCCGCCCGCGCGGCGAGCGCTCCAGCCGGTCTGATCGGGCCGGATCTGAGGCTCTGCCGCTCGGCCTCACCGCACGTCGACGTACGTGACCTCGACGGCGTTGTTGCCGTAGCCGAGCCGGTTCCACGGCGGCACCTCGGGCTGGGTGTTGCCGGCGGCGTCCGTCGCCCGGGCGCGGATGCTCTGGCGGCCGATGCTCGTCGCGTCCCAGCTGTACGACCACTCCTGCCAGTGGTAGGAGCCGGTCGGCGCCTTGAGGTCGGCCGCGTGCCAGACGCCGTCGCCGCCGACGCTCACCTCGACGCGCGCGATCGGGCCGCTGCCGGACCAGGCCTTGCCGCGGACGGTATGGCGGCCGGGCGCGAGCACCGTGCCGGAGGCGGGTTCGGTGACCCGCGCCCGGACGCGCATGATGGTGACCGGCTCGTGCGGGCGGTCGGCCCACTCGAACACGTAGTGGCCGGTCTGGAACTCGCCGACGTACGGCTCGAGCACCACGTCGATGCGCGTCAGCCACTTCACCGACGCGACCGCATACCAGCGCGGCACGATCAGCCGGAAGGGCGCTCCGTGGTCGGGCGTCAGCGGCTCGCCGTTCATCGCGTACGCGATCAGGATCTCGGACGCCGGGTCGACCGCCTCTGCGAGCGGCAGGGAGCGTTCGAAGCCGAGGTTCTCGGCATCGGTCTCCGGCAGCACCGGCTGCAACAGGTACGCCCCGCGGTCGGCGCCCTCGCAACGGATCTCGACGCCGGCCGCCGCGGGGCCCGCCTGCTGCAGGACGTCGCTGAGGCGCGCGCCGGTCCAGCGCGCCGTGGAGACGGCGTAGTCGCCCCACGGCTCGCCGTTCGGCAGCGGCCGCATCGCCAGGCGCCCGTTGCCGGCGCACTCCAGCGTCACCGCGTGCTCGACCGCGGGCAGCGCTCGCAGGTCGTCCAGCGTCAGCGTCAGCGGCGTCTCGACCGCTCCGCCGATCACCAGCGTGCCGTCATGCTCCGGCACCGCGAAGTTGCTGCGCACGTAGTGCAGTCCCGTCGGCGTGATCTCGGTCTGCAGGGCGGTGGGCGGCGCCTCGGCGTTGTACGGCATGCCGTGGATCATCGTCAGCGCTGCGCGTGCCTCTTCCAGGTCGTGTGCCACGTCGGCCTCCTTCGTCGATGACGGTAACGAGCCGTCGGTCAGTAGTCCGCGTCCATGAACGTCGGGTCGCGACCCTCGTTGAACGCGGTGATCCCCTCGCTGCGATCGGGATGGACGGCGGAGCGCCAGTGGGCTTCCATCATGGTCGCGATGGCCTGCTCGATCGGCTGGCCGTCGCCCAGCCGCACGGCTCGCTTCACGGCCTGCACCGCGGTCGGCGAGTTGCTCGCGATGGTGTCGGCGATGCTGCGGGCCGCGTCCATCAGCCGGTCGGGCGCGTGCAGCTCGTTGACCATGCCGAGCCGGTGAGCCTCCTGCGCGCTGATCGGCGCTCCCGTCATCAGCATCTGCAGCGCCCGGCCCGGGGGCAGCAGGCGCGGCAGGAAGACGGGCGAACCGCCGCCGGCGGAGAGGCCGATCATCGCCTCGGGCTGGCCGAAGGTGGCGCTCTCCGAGGCGATGATGAAGTCGGTGCTCTGGGCGAGCTCGGAGCCGCCGCCGTAGGCGATGCCGTTGACGGCCGCGAAGATCGGCTTGCGCAGCTGCCGCACGGTGTAGAGGGTGCGGTCGAAGTTCTGGCGCTGGCGGAGCCAGTCCTCCTTGGTCATGCTCTTGCGCTGGCGCAGGTCGCTGCCGACCGAGAAGGACCGCTCGCCGGCTCCGGTCAGGATCACCACGCGGACGGCGAGCCGCACCGCGATCGCCTCGACGATCTCGGTCAGGCGATCGCCCATCTCGGTCGTGATCGCGTTGTCGGCGTGCGGCCGGTTCAGGGTCACGATCGCGACGCGTCCCTCGGACACGTACTCGACCGTCACCGAGTGCTCCGGCTCCACGGCATCGGCGGCCGGCGGGGCGAAGTCCATCGCCTGCCAGCGGTCGGTTCGCATCGGCGGGGTTGCCACGTCGTGCTCCCTTCTCTCGGTCACGTGTCCAGGTCGCCGAGCCAGCGCAGCGCGCGGAGGCCCGGCGCGAAGCAGTACTCGCCGCCGCGGGTGACGACGAACGGCGGCAGGCCCGTCAGGCGGCGGCGGATCGGCCGCTGCGGGACGGTGAACCCGCCCTCGCCGTCGTTCGGCCCCACCAGCGGGTCTCGCTCGGCCGGCGCGCCGATGAAGATGCCGTCGTTCAGCCACTGGGTCTTGACGAACTCGAACTGCCGCTTGATGTGCGCGCCGGCGAACACGAACACGATCCCCCGGTCGACGCCGTCATCCTCCAGCACGCCGTCGGGCAGCATCGGCCCGTAGCTCGTGCCACGCCGGATCATGCGGTGCAGGCGGGTGTTGACGCTGCCCTCGTGGTCGAGCGCATCACGGGGATTCGCCCGTCTCGCATGGGCGCCCGCGGGACACTTGAACCCGCGCAGGTCGTCCCCGTAGGCGTAGTCGTTGTTCCGCCCCGCGTCGGCGCCGAGCTCGGGATCATCTCGCTCGGGCGCCAGGGAGAGCGGCGCCCCGCTCTGCCAGCGGCCCACCATCTTGGCGCCGAGGAGCGCCTCGTCCTCGCGGCTGACGGCCTTCTCCCGCAGGTACTGACGGTACGCAGCCACGCGGGTGTGCAGCTTGCGGAAGACGACGTACGTGCCGTTCCGGCCGAGCACGTCCGGCGTGGGCATCGGCGGCAGCTCGCCGGTCTCGTCGGGATAGCCGAGGATGATCTCGCCCGCCTTCAGCGGCGGCTCGTGCGAGCTCGTGGGCGGTCGGCCGCTGCCCTCGACCGCCGGCTGGCCGATGCCGTCCTTGAACCCGAAGGACGTCCGGCCGGTCGGCAGCTGGTAGCACTCCTGGCGCCAGATCACCTCCACGCCCGGCAGCTCCTCGTGCGCGCGTCGCGCGCGCTCGCGCACGTCATCGAGGTGCGCCGCGTCCTGCGCCAGGAACGCCAGGGCGACGTGGACGTCCGGCGAGCCGAGGGGCTTCTCCCAGTGCGCGGGATCGCTGTCGCCGACATCGCCGAGCTCGCCGGCGCGCGCTGCCATGCCCTGCCGGAACTCCGGCGCGAAGCTGTCCAGCGACGCCTGCGGCACGCCGAGCGCCTGCAGCCCGGTGTAGGTGAAGGCGACCGTCAGCCAGGCGCCGTGCGCCGGCTCGTCCGACGCCCGACCCGTCTCGACGAGGGGGACGAGGCGCCGCACCAGGGCCCGCCCGGCGGCCCGGTCGTCGATCCGCAGCAGCAGGTAGGCGCCGACGTAGGGGGACGGGCGCTCGTGCAGCGCGCCGCTCTGGATGTCGTCGAGCTCCAGGACCGCCGGCGTTGTCGATGGGTTCGTCACGTCTCCGTCGTCAGTGCGAGTGGGGCGGTGGTGCCTTGGGCGGGTCGGGATTCGGCACGGCCAGGTAGGGGAAGACGCGCGACGACGGCCGCGTCGACGCGTCGACGCCGTCGCGGATGGTCGGCCCGTTCCCGGCGTTCACGACCAGCGTGAACAGCCGGTCCATGACGTCGTCGTTGAGCGTCCGGCCACCGCACGTCTCGTGCTCGGCGCCGCGCAGCGCGGCCACCTCCGGCTCGAGGAACGAGCCGCCCTCGACGTACGGCTTCGTGACGTCGACGACAAGGTAGTCGGCGAGCAGCAGCTCGGTCAGCGGGTGGGCTCCGTCGCCGTTGACGGGCCAGTCCACCGCCCCGTCCAGGCTGTCCCAGAAGGCGAGGTTGGCGTTCAGCCGCGCGCGATACGCACCCTGGTAGGACTCGCCGAGCTCGAACGCGTCCTCCATGTTGTAGAGGTCGCGGATCTCGAGGTCGCGGTTGACCTGGTCGAACTGCTTCGGCCCGAGCATCAGGTTCTTGATCTCCGGCCGGCCGACGCGCTCGATGCGCACCGACAGGCTCCCGCGCGTCCGCGTCTCGGCCACGACCGCGACCAGGGCCGCGTCACCGAGCACGCGCGTGCAGTCGAGCTCGACGACGAGCCCGAGGACGTTCTTGCCGTCCAGGTAGATCGAGCCGGCGTCCGTGAACTGCAGCTGCCCGGTCGCGATCGTCTTGAGCGCCGCGGGGGCGTCGAGGATGAACGGATCCCAGCGCAGGCCCGCGAAGACGCGCACCCCGTCCGACGATCCGCCGCGCTCGTCGCCGACCGCGAAGTCGAATGCCGCTCCCGTCGACGGCTTGCAGGTACCGACCTGCCGCCCGTCCGCGGTGCGCTCGGCGAAGACGCAGTCGACGACGACCTCGGTCGCGTCCGCGTGGAACGGCGTGGCATCGCCGGCGGCGCCCCGGCGCAGGGGCCGCAGCCGGAAGCGGTAGACGAGCGCGTCCGAGAAGCCGTCGGACGGCTGCGCGAAGGGCAGGGTGTTGACGACCAGCACCAGGTGCCCGGGCCGCTCCGGGCTCGGGAAGGTGTAGACGTCGGTGATGTCGGCGATCGGGTCGGCGAGGGCGCGGGGCCCGGAGATGTGGTCAGACATACGGTCGTCCTCGCCGGCTAGTCGGCGGCTTCTTCGAGGAGCGGCTTGAGCGCAGGATGCTGCAGCGCCTCGGCCGCCTGCGGATCGTCGAGCACCTGCTGGAAGGCGGCGTTGACCCGTTGCGCCTTGCGGAGCTCCTTCACGGTGCCGCCGTAGTTGCGCGCATAGGCGGCGGCAGTCTGCTGCGCGCCGAGGACGAACGCCTGCAGCGCGGCCATGTCCGGCAGGCCCGCGTAGCCCTCGGTGTGCTTGAAGATCAGATCGAACAGGCCAAGCGTCGGACCGGAGTTGAGGAAGTCGTCCATGTACGCATCCCACGGCCCGTCGAAGCTCGTGATGAACGCCAGCCGGGTGTCGTCGTCGAACAGCACGAAGCGGGCCTCGTGGATCGTCCCGATCGCCATGCCGTACTCCCCCGGCCGGTAGCCGGGCGTGTCCTGCAGCTCCCGCAGCGACTGCCGCATCTCGTCGGCGTGGCCGGGGATGACGTGGAAGAACAGGCTGAACTCGCTGGTCGGACCGACCTGCATACCTGGTCGGGCTGCGCCCGCCGGGGTTGTCGACACGGTGACCTCCAATACGCCAGACACAGCACCTGAACGGCGCCCTCGCCATCCCCTGCGGGACGGCGACACCCTACTTCAGCCACCGATCCGGCGGCGCCGGGATCGCGCGTTCACATGGGTGATCCCGGACTACGCCCACCGCCGGCGGGCGCACCCTGGCTCGGGGCGTGCGGTAGGCTGCCCGAGCTGATGGGCAAGGGCTACGCAGAGGGTCCGGCCGCCGAGGCGGCCGAGGAGGAGCGCGAGCGTCTCGCCGCGGGACCGCCGCCGCCGAAGGCCGTGCTCCGCAAGGGCGTCTTCGGCTCGACGCGCGACGACCCGCAGCCGCACTTCCTGGGCTGGGCCGACGACGTCGACCCCGACGCGCTGTTCGACTCAGGCCAGGCCTGGGGCCTGTCCGTGCGGCTCGTCGCCGCCTGACGCGCCGGCCTCTTCCTCCTCGAGCGCCTGCAGCACGCGCCGCACGTAGTCGAGGTGCGGTGCGCATCGCAGCGCCCGCCGCGGCCGGCTCGCCCGACGCGATCGCCTCGATGATCGCGACGTGCTGCTCGGCGCTGCGGATGCGGATCTCGTCGCGCGCGATGCCCGCCCGGCGCACGCCCTTGCCGAGCTCGGCGACCTGATCGAGCAGCAGCACGAGCAGCTCGTTGCGCGACATCTGGTGGATGTGGTGGTGGAACTTCCAGTCCGCGGCGAGCATCGCGGCCGGCCCGCCGGTGCGGGCGATGCGGTCGTTGAGGCGCTGCAGGGCCTCGACGTCGCGCGGCGGTGGCGTGCTCGGCGGCCAGCTCGGCGCCGCCGACCTCGAGCATGGCGCGCACCTCGAACACGCGCGGGATCTGGCCGCCGCTGCGGGCCAGCGCGAACACCAGCGGGCTCGCGAGCGTGGCCGGGTCGAGGTCGGTGACGTAGGTGCCCGAGCCCTGCCGGGCGTGCAGCAGCCCGGTCGAGCGGAGGCTGCGGATGCCCTCGCGCAGCGTCGAGCGCGAGACGCCGAGCTGCACGGCGAGCACGCGCTCGACCGGCAGGCGGTCGCCGGGGCCGAGGTCGCCGGAGCGGATCAGGTCGCGCAGGCGGTCGGCCGCGACCTGCGCGGCCTTGCCGGGCGACGTCTGCTCGCCGGCAGCTGCCATCAGGCGGTGGACCGCGGCTCGAGGAAGAGCGTCGCGCGCTGGTTGTACTCGGACTGCGGGATCGCGTCGACGAGCCGGCGCATCTCGACCACCGACCGATCGAGCACCGAGGCGTCGGGCGTGTCGAGCTCGATCAGGTTGCCGCCGGGATCGCGCACGTACATCTGGGCGCCGCCGTCGGGCAGCTCGGTGACCTGGGCGAACGGCGGCATGTGCACGAGGATGCCCGTCTCCTTCGCCCGCACGTAGAGCTCCTCGAAGTTCGAGACGCTGAAGCCGACGTGGTGGTACTGCGGCGCGTCGGTCTCGCGCTCGAACAGGTGCACCTCGAGGTCGCCGACCCGCAGCCACTCGACGCGGAACCCGAACTGGGGACCCGGGATGCGCTCCATGCCGAGGAACTCGGTGTAGAAGCGCAGCGACTCCTCCATATCGACCACGGAGAGGCTGACGTGGTTGATGCTGATCTGAGGCACGGCTCCTCCGGCGCCAAATGGTCCGACCACTATACCGCCCTCGCTCCTCGCGTGAGACCGCGGCGGAGCCGGTCGGGGGAGCACGCGAACGTGACCAGCAGCAGCACCGCCGACGTGCCGGCGACGACCGCCAGCACGGCGTCGAAGCCGCCCGTCGCGTCTCTGATCGCCCCCAGCGCGATCGGTGCGATCGCGATCCCCACGTACCCCACGCCGAGCATCATGCCTGCGATGCCCCCGACCGCGCCAGGCGTGTCGGCCACGTCGAGCGGCAGCGTCATGGCGAGCGTGAACAACGTGCCGTTGGCCCAGCCGGCCGCGATCACCCACACCAGCGCGCCGTCGGGCGCGACCAGCAGGAGCGTGGTCGAGAGCAGCATCAGCGCCGCCGCCGCGACCAGGGCGGTGCGCCGGTGCAGGCGATGGCCGGCGAACGGAGACGAGCAGCGCCGCGGGCACGGTGGCGAGGTTCATGACCGACGTCAGGACGCCCGTGTCGCTCTCGCTCCACCCCTTCTCCTGGTACGCGTCGGGCAGCCACGCCGTGAGGCCGTAGTAGATCTGGCCGATGCAGACGAACAGCAGCACGAGCAGCCACGCGGTCGAGCTGCGCAGCGGGTAGTGCGGCAGGCTCGCCTCCTCGTCGGGCGGCGACAGGCCGTGCGACACGTACATCCACGCGAGCAGCGACACGACCGCGCCGGCGCCGAACACGAGCGGCGCGAGGCGCCAGTCGTCGCCGGCGTTGGCGAGCGGCACGGCGGTCGCCGCGGCGATGGTCGAGCCGACCTGGATCGACGCCGCGTAGACGCCGGTGACGAGCAGCGGCCGGCTCGCGAACCGCTCCTTCACGGCGACCACCATCAGCGCGTTGCCGAGGCCCATGCCGATGCCGATCGGGATCGTCAGCGCGATCAGCACGCCGGCGCTCGGCGCGAACGCCCGCAGGATGCCGCCGAACGCCACCAGCGCCGACGGCCACCGTGACCGCGCGGACGGCGCCGATGCGGTGCGCGAGGATCGGCGCGGGCGGCGCGAAGATGCCCATGCAGAGCACCGGGATCGTCACCAGCAGCCCGGCGACGGCGTGCGAGACGCCGTAGTCGTCCTGGATCGCGGGCAGCAGCGGCCCGATGCCGACGACCTGCGGGCGCAGGGTGAGCGCCGCCAGGGCAAGGCCGATCAGCAGCGCGGGGATGCGCGGCACGCTCAGACGAGCTCGAGGTCGACGGGCGGCTCGTCGTCGACCATCGCATCGGTCTCGACGCGGTGCATCAGGGTGGTCCGGACGATCAGCTTGGCCCGCGCGAAGTTGTCGAGGCTCATCGGCACGGGGCCGACCCGGGCGCCGACGGCATAGCCCGCGGCGTTGCGCCCGATCTGCAGGTACGAGGCGAGGCTCAGGTTGGGCGCCATGCCGAACAGCTCGAGGTTGTCGAGCGGCTGCAGGTCGGCCCGGTGGATGACGGTCGTGCCCTTCGACTGCAGCCCGATCCCCACGCCCGAGCCGGCCAGGCAGGCGCCGGCGTGGGCGATGAACGCGACGTCCGACTGGTCGCGGATGCGCACCAGCCGCGGCACCGCGCCGCCCTCGGCTGATGCCGGCCAGCAGCGCCTCCAGCACGTCGCCGTGCGCGAGGCCGCCGATGGTGGCGCGCAGCTGCGCCCCGTAGGCCGGGCCGAGCGCGACCACCACCTCGACGCCGTCGGTGCCGCGGTGCGCGGGGCCGACGACGCGCAGCAGCTGGCCGTTGCTCCGAGGCCGGGCCGACGCCGATCGACCGCGCCGCGATCTGGTGCGGCAGCGCCCGCAGGTGCTCCCAGCGCTCGCCCTCCAGGCGGTAGCCGGTGCCCGGGCCGAGGTACTGGTTGGGATCGTTGACGGCGGCGTGCACGCGGCCGTCCGGGCCGATCACCGCCGAGGTCTGCAGGTAGTCGGCCGACACGCGCTGGCGCTGCATGCCGAAGATGCCCTCCGCCACGTCGCGGAACCCGCGCCGGGCGAGGATGCAGGCCACGTCGAGGCCCGAGACGCCCTCCTCGAGCACGCGGTCGGCGGCCTCGACGTCGGCAGCGCGATCGCGGTCGGGCAGGTCGCCGGAGGCGTACGCGGTGACGGCTGCGGCCACCTCCTCGTCGGTGACGGGCGGGAAGCCGAGCTCGTCGAACACGGCCTGGATCGCGAGCGCGCCGCGCGTGCGGGCGGCCTGGACGGCCTCGTCGGAGGCCGGCTCGATGCCGCCGTCGACCTGCCAGTCGCGCTGCAGCGTGAGCCACTCGTCGATGTCGTCGGCGTCGTAGTTGCCGCCGCCGAACATGTTGTCGGAGCGCGGCATGACGCTGTAGCCGCTGGTGACGAAGTCGGTGCCGGGCAGGAACTGGCCCATCAGCTTGCCGGTGCGGCGCGTGGGCGAGTGCGAGGCGATCGCGTCGTTGCCGCTCGCCACCTCCAGCCCCAGCCACGCCGCGAGCAGGTTCTCGGCCAGGATCGCCTTCGTCCCGCCGGGCACGCTCAGCGTCAGCGCCACGCACGAGATGGAGCCGTTCTGCACGCCCTGCGAGCCGGCCGCGCGGGTGACCGCCAGGCAGCGCGCCTCGAGGTAGAGCATCGAGCAGCCGTCGGCGTGGCCCATCAGCGCCTCGGAGCCGGTGCCGCTGGTGAAGCGCACCTTGACGCCGCGCGACGCGTAGGCCGAGCCGAGGAACGCCTTCGACCACGGGGTGTCGTCGCCGTCGACGAAGACGCGCTCGGTGCCGTACACCGACAGGGTCTCGGCGTACGTGGTGAGGCCGAGCATGGCGAGGCGCAGCGAGCGGTGCTCCTCGACGGCGCACTGCGTCATGGCGCCGGTGCGGCCGGTCTGCGAGCCGACCAGGATGGCGAGCGCGTTCAGCGGGGCGTAGCGGCTGACGCCGACCGTGGTCTCCATCTCGGCGAAGCCGCGGATCGACGCCTCGGCGGCGTCGGCGGCGAGCAGCGCCGGGTTCTCCTTCATGTTCGTGACGTGCGCCTGGTTGGCCGGCTGGCGCCGCGCGCGCAGCTTCTTCAGCGCGAACATCATCTCGACCGGGTCGAGCAGCGCGAGCACCTGCGCGAGCTTGGCCGGCGTCGCGCCGCGCGAGAGCCGCACGAGCTCCTCGCGCGGCACGTCGACGGTGACCAGGCGCTGCGCGAGCTCCTGGTTCGAGAGCGCCATCGTCTCGGCCGCGATGTCCACGTCGATGCCGTGGCGGGCGATGAAGTGGTCGAGCGCGTCCCACTGCTCGACGCGGCGCCCGTCGAGCTCGACGATCTCGCCGTCGACGATCTCGATGGACGGCTCGGGGTCGTTCGGCGACGCCATCGCGACCAGCCCGAGCGACGGCTCGGGCGCGATCAGCGTCTCGCGGCGGAGCTCCCGGGCGGCGCGGCTCGCGAACCGGCCGGATCCGTCAGGGGCCGACGGCGGCACGGTCTCCGGGAGCCGTGCGGAGCAGGCCGCGGACGGCGTACACGGCGGCCGCCTCGCGCACGAACGCGGCCGTCACCGGCGCGTCGTGGTCGTGCTCCAGCCGGTCGGCCCACGCGGCCAGCTCCTCGGCGGTCGAGCGCCGCGGCCGCAGCGCCGTGTAGATCTCGAGGATCGTCTCGTCGCCGAGCGCGGTCATCTCGCTGGCACGCACCAGGTTGGCCGCGAGCGGCTCGGAGCCGGCGGCCAGCGCCACGGCCGCCTGCCGGGCGAGGGTCTCGGGAGCGGCGCGCAACGACGCGCCGTCGATGTCGCCGGCCAGCGCCGCATCGAGGGTGATGTCGGCCAGCGGCGTCCCGTCGGGCGCGAGGACGAGGTCGGGCCGTCGCTCGCCGATCGGGTAGTCGGTCGCGGGGTCGAACTCCATCGTCGCATTGTGCCGGGTCCGAATTGGTCCGTCCAACCGGAGCGCTTGGAAGCGGTTGCCCGGAGAAGGATTTATCTGACTTTAGTCAGACAAATCCGGGCGCACGCAACACGCATTGTCCGTAACCGAACACGCACGCACCACCCAGATCGCGCGATCCGCGCGCCTTCCGCGCGTGTCCTGTGATCGGGGTCTGACCCCCGAAAACCTCCGATTGGGGTCAGACCCCAGTGACGGACCGCACATGCGGGCCGGCTACTTGCGGAGACCGCTCCAGGGTTCCTCGCTCGCCACATCGACGACCTCGTAGCCCGTGGGCCCCACGCAGGGACCGAGCACGACGTGCATGCGGGCCTTGCCGTCGCCGCTGTTGAACGACGCGTGCACCACGCCGGCCGGGATGTAGATCGAGTCGCCCGGATGCAGGGTCTTCGACTCCGACTCCAGCCACTGCTCGACCTCGCCCTCGAGGACCGTGATCAGCTCCTCCTGGTCGGGGT
The DNA here is from genome assembly GCA_963732645.1 of uncultured Actinomycetes bacterium. Lineage (GTDB taxonomy): Bacteria > Actinomycetota > Thermoleophilia > Gaiellales > F1-60-MAGs149 > VFJZ01. The sequence goes on along the minus strand of CAVTAC010000008.1, from coordinate 388,725 downwards.
GCTTGTGGAAGTCGTGCCCGAGGCCGGGCTTCAGCCACACCTGCGTGATCGTGATCCCCTCGGCGCCGACGGTGTCCGGCGTGCAGATCCACCGCAGCGTGCCCCAGTCGAGATCCTCGGTGCGGGCCTCGTTCGCGAGTACGAATTGACCGGCCATGCGTGGCTCCTTCAGTAGGTGAGACGGCCGCCGGAGAGGTCGAAGGCGGCGCCCGTCGAGAACGACATCGCCTCGCTCGCCAGGAACGCGACCAGGTACGCGGCCTCGTCCGTGGTCGCGAGTCGGCCGAGCGGGACGCGGGAGAGCATGTAGCTGAGATGCTCGTCGGACAGGCCGGCGATCATGGGCGTGTCGATCGGCGCCGGCGTGACGCAGTTGACGAGCACGCCGGTGCCGGCCACGTCCTTGCCGACCGACTTTGTCATGCCGATCACGGCCGCCTTCGAGGCCGAGTAGGCGGCGGCCATCGGATTGCCCTCCTTGCCGGCCACCGACGACACGTTGACGATCCGGCCGTACCCCTGGGCGAGCATGGTCGGCAGGGCGGCGCGCATGCAGTAGAACGTGCCGCTCGAGTTGACGTCCATCACGAGATCCCACTCGGCGTCGTCCACGTCGAGGGTCTTCAGCGACCGGCCGGCGACCCCGGCGGCGTTGACGAGCACGTCGAGCCGGCCGTGCTGCGCGACCAGCGCCGCGACCGCCGCATCGACCTCGACCGAACGCCGCACGTCGGCCTGCAGCGCGAGCACGTCGGCGGCGATGGACGCGGCCGCGGCGTCGACCCTCGACTGGTCAAGGTCGAGCAGGCCGACGTTCGCCCCGGACGCTGCGAGCAGGCCGCCGACGGCGGTGCCGACGCCGCTCGCGCCGCCCGTGACGAGCGCCACCCGCCCGGAGAAGTCGTAGGAGACGCTGGCCATGCGGTCAGGAACCGAGCGGCTCGTAGAACTCGCGCCGGCGCTCGGCCAGGCGCGGGAACGAGTGCCCCACGCCCCACTCCGCGAAGTGCGCGGTCTCGGTGTGCGACTTGTAGGCGTCCGCGTCGGCGTACACCTCGAAGATGAAGAACGTGTTCGGGCTCTCGGGATCGCGATGGGGGCGCCACTCGATGACCCCGGCCTCGGCCAGGGTGGGAGCCTCGAGCTGGCCGAGGGCGCGGGCGATCTCGTCGGCCTCGCCCTCCTTGGCGATCCAGCGGACGGCGACGATGTACGGCAAGGGTCAGGCTCCAAACGCCGAGAGCACCTCGGCGGTCGTGGGGATGTCGGCGAAGACGGTCACGCCGTAGGACAGCGCCGCGTGCTGCCACTCGGCGTTGATGGTGACGGTGGCGTCCGAGACGATGGCCATCTCGTACCCGATGTCGGCACCCACCCGGGCCGTCGACTCGACGGCCATGTTCGTCCAGGCACCGAGCAGGATGACGCGCTCGACGCCGAGACCGCGCAGCTTGACGTCCAGGCTGGTGCTGGTGAAGGCGTTGCCGCGCTGCTTGTAGAGCACCGTGTCGCCGCTCTCGGGGACGGCGCCGTCGATCGGCGTGCGGCCCCACTCGCTGGAGAGGCCGCCCGACTCGCGGGTGTCGCGCCACAGGCCGCCGTTCTGCGCGGAGTCGGCGTCGTCCGACGCGCCGACGCTGGGCGCGTGGTGGACGAAGAACACGCGCGAGCCGGCCTTGCGGGCCGCCGCCGTGATCTGGCCGATGTGGGCGATGGCGTCCTGCTCGACGCAGTGCGCCGCGGCGCCGGACGGGCCGCCCCAGACGCCGTCCGGGTGGACGACGTCGTTCTGCATGTCGATGACGACGACCGCGGTCTTCCGCGGATCGAACTCGATGGGCATGGCGTGCTCCTACTGGAAGAAGACGGGCCGGTTGCCGGCCACCTTCGTGCGGACGGTGTGGACGGTGTCCGACGTGCACAGGTACAGCGTGTGGAAGTCGTCGTCGCCCCAGGCGATGTTGCCGACGACGGCGTCGCTCTTGAGCGTTCCGAGGTGCTCGCCGTCGGGCGTGACCACCCAGACGCCGCCCGGGCCGGTGCACCAGAGGTTGCCGGCGGCGTCGAGCTTCATGCCGTCGGGGACGCCCGCCGAGTACTCCATCGGGCCCGGCATCTGGAAGACGAGGCCGCCGCCCGACAGCGAGCCGTCGGCCGCGACGTCGAAGCGCCGGATCGAGAGCTCCTCGGTGTCGTTGATGAAGAGGACCGACTCGTCGACCGAGAAGCAGAGGCCGTTCGGCTTGTTGAAGTCGTCCACCTCGAGGTGCAGCTCGCCGGCGCCGTCGATGCGGAACACCCCGCAGACGTCGAGCTCGCGCTCGCGCTCGACGCCGAAGCCGGGCCAGCGGCCGTACGGCGGGTCGGAGAAGTAGATCTGCCCGTCGCTGCGCAGCACCACGTCGTTGGGGCTGTTCAGCTCCTTGCCGTCCCAGTGCGTGGCGAGCAGGTGCGGGAGCCGTCGCGCTCCAGGCGCACGACGCTCGACGTGGAGTGCTCGCAGATCACGTGCCGCCCCTCGCCGTCGAGGGTCGTGCCGTTGACCTTGTTCGACGGGCTCGCGACCACCTCGACGCCGCCGGCCGCCGTCCACTTGCGGCGGGTGTCACCGGGCATGTCGCTGAAGTAGAACGCGCTCTCGGCCGCGACCCACAGGGGCCCCTCCGTGAACATGCAGCCGTTGGCGATCTCGGTCGGTGTGGCATCGAGATCGATCAGTTCGGCCATGCGTGGCGATACAGCCTCGACCAGGCTCATGGGCACCTCGTTCGGGTCGGCGGGCGCAGGATCAGAAAGGGATAACCGATCCCGGCCGTGAGCGCAATGGTCGGACCAACACGGATGGGTCAAGCCGCCGTCAGCGCGTCGAGCAGCGCCTCGACGATCGGCGTCAGCGGACCGCGCGTGTAGGCGACGATCGGGCGAACGATCGGCGGCTCGATCGGGCGGGCCGCCCGCGAGAGGCCCGACGGCACCGCGCCGACCGGCACCAGCGCCGGCCCGAGGCCGGCTGCGGCCAGGCGCGCGGCGGTGTCGGCCTGGGCGGTGACGGCGGCCGCCGCGGGCGTGAACCCGGCGGCGGCGCAGGCGCTCGTGACCACGTCGGCGAGGCCGTACTGCGGCGGGTAGAGCACCCACGGCACGTCGGCCAGGTCGCCCAGCCGAACGGCCCCGCGCCGCGCCCCCGCGGTGGCCTCGGGCAGCACGATGCAGAACCGCTGCTCGCCCACGGCTCGCACCGGCCCGTCCCAGTGCGCGGGCGCCGGGCCGATCGCGACATCGCCCAGCCCCGCGCGGGCCTGGGCCTCGAGCAGCTCGCGGTGGATCACCTCGATCAGCCGCACCACCACGCCCGGGTTCGTCGCGCGCAGACGGCGCAGCGCATCGGGCAGGAACGCCGACGCGACCGTCGACACGCAGGCCACCTCGAGGTCGCCCTCGCGGCCGCTCGAGACCGCCTGGGCCGCGCGCTCGGCGCGCTCCAGCGACAGCACCGCGGCGCGCGCCTCGACCACGAACGCACGGCCGGCGGGCGTCGGTCGAACGCCCGGACCGAGTCGCTCGATGAGCGGCCCGCCGAGCCGCCGCTCGAGCGCGCGCACCTGCTGCGAGAGGGTCGGCTGCGCGACCCGCATGCGCGCGGCGGCGCGGCTGAACGACCCCTCCTCGACCACGGCCACCACGTACGCCGCCTGACGCAGACTCATAGACGACGTCTATAGCAGATGTGACCTCGTTCGCTTGCCTCGATACCGGATCGCGCGTAGTTTCTCTCAATGCCGCCGGCCCTCCGCGACATGGACCTCCTGCGCGACCGCGGCCTGGTGGACGGCGCCTGGGTCGAGGCCGACGACGGCCGCCGCTTCGACGTGCGCGACCCGGCCACCGGCGACCTGGTCGGCACGGCGCCGCGCATGGGCGCCGCCGAGACCCGCCGGGCCATCGCCGCGGCCGAGCGCGCACAGCCGGCGTGGCGTGCCACGAGCGCCCGCGACCGGGCGCGGATCCTGCGCCGCTGGGCCGACCTGCTGGTCGGCTCGATCGACGACCTCGCCGCGCTGCTGACGGCCGAGCAGGGCAAGCCGCTGGCCGAGTCGCGGGCCGAGGTGGAGTACGCGGCGTCGTTCCTCGAGTGGTTCGGCGAGGAGGGCAAGCGCGTCTACGGCGACACGATCCCGTCGCCGCTCGGCGACCGGCGCATCATCGTCGTGCGCCAGCCGGTCGGCACCACCGCCGGCATCACGCCGTGGAACTTCCCGGCCGCCATGCCCACGCGCAAGGCCGCACCGGCGCTGGCCGCCGGCTGCACGATGGTGCTGAAGCCGGCCGAGCAGACGCCGCTCACCGCCCTCGCCGTCGGCGTGCTGGCGGAGCGCGCCGGGCTGCCGCCGGGCGTCTTCCAGATCGTCACCGGCGACGCGGACGACGCGCCGCTGATCGGCGGCGAGATGACCTCCAACCCCGCCATCCGCAAGGTCGGCTTCACGGGCTCGACCGAGGTCGGCAAGCTGCTGATGGCGCAGTGCGCGAAGGGCCTGAAGCGCATCTCGCTCGAGCTCGGCGGCAACGCGCCGTTCATCGTGCTCGACGACTGCAACCTCGACGACGCCGTCGCCGGCGCCCTGCTGTGCAAGTTCCGCAACAGCGGCCAGACCTGCATCTCGGCCAACCGCATCCTCGTGCAGGACGGCATCTTCGACGCGTTCGCGGAGCGCCTCACCGAGGCGGCCGCCGGGCTGCGTGTCGGCCTCGGCACCGAGCCGGGCGTGCAGGTCGGGCCCCTGATCGACGAGGCCGCGCTGCAGAAGGTGCAGCGCCACGTCGACGATGCCCGGGAGCGCGGCGGCACGCTGCTCACGGGCGGCACGGCGCACGCGCTGGGCCGCACGTTCTTCACGCCGACGGTGCTGACCGGCGCGACGGCGGACTGGGCGATGTCGAACGAGGAGACGTTCGGGCCGGTCGCAGCGCTGCAGCGCTTCGTGTCCGAGGAGGACGCGGTGCGGGTCGCCAACGACACGCCCTACGGCCTGTCGGCGTACCTGTACAGCCGCGACGTCGGGCGCATCTGGCGCGTGTCGGACGCGCTCGACTACGGCATCGTCGGCATCAACACCGGGTTCGTCTCGACCGAGGTGGCGCCGTTCGGGGGCATGAAGGAGTCGGGCATCGGGCGCGAGGGATCGCGCTACGGCATCGACGAGTGGCTCGAGATGAAGTACCTGGCGATGGGAGGGATCGACCGATGATCGTGGAGGAGCGGACGTACCAGCTGCACGTGGGCAAGGTGCCGGAGTACCTGCGGCTGTACGGCGAGGAGGGACGCGCGATCCAGGAGCCGATCCTGGGCAACATGGTCGGCTGGTTCGTGGCCGAACGACATCGGCGACCTCAACCAGGTCGTGCACCTCTGGGGCTACGAGGACCTCGCCGACCGCGCGGCCCGTCGCGCGACGATGGGCGCGAACCCGGACTGGCAGGCCTTCGTGAAGAAGCTGCAGCCGCTGGTCGCATCGCAGCACAGCCGTATCCTCACGCCGGCCCCCTGGTCGCCGATCGGCGGGGACGCCCGATGAGGCTGAAGGACCGCGTCATCGTCGTCACCGGCGGCGCGCAGGGCATCGGCCGCGCCATCGCCGACGGGCTCGCCGACGAGGGTGCGAAGGTCGTGATCGCCGACCTCGGCGGGGCCGAGGAGGCCGCGGCCGAGCTGGGCGGCGACGCCCTCGGCCTGCGCGTCGACGTCTCGTCCGAGGCCGACACGACGGCGCTCGGCGCAGGCGGTCCTGGATCGCTACGGCCGCATCGACGGGCTGGTCAACAACGCCGGCATCTACTCGTCGCTCGTGCCGCAGCCGCTCGAGGAGATCGACATCGACGAGTGGCGCAAGGTGTTCGACGTGAACGTGCTCGGCATGTTCCTCGCCACCCGTGCGGTGCTGCCGGCCATGCGCGCGCAGGGCGGCGGGCGCATCGTCAACATCGCCTCGGGCACGCCGTTCAAGGGCGTCCCGTACCTGCTGCACTACGTCTCCTCGAAGGGGGCCGTGGTGGCGATGACGAAGGCGATCGCCAAGGAGGTCGGCGACACCGGCATCCTCGTCAACACCGTCGCGCCGGGCTTCACCATGTCGGACGGCGTGCTCGCCAACCCGGTGCAGGTCCAGAAGCTGCAGGAGATCTCCGTGAAGGCCCGCGTCATCCAGCGCGACCAGTTCCCGTCCGACGTGGTCGGGGCGATCGTGTTCTTCTGCTCCGACGACTCCTCGTTCATCACCGGCCAGGCACTCGTGGTCGACGGCGGAGCGTTCTTCAACTGATGCCGACGCTGCAGCTCCAGCACGTCGAGGCGGCCGCGGGCGACGTGCTCTCCCGCGGCGGCCCGCTGGTCGCCTACGACATGGCGGCGGCGACCGCCACCTACGCCGCCGGCGGCGCGCTCACCGTCGAGCACCCGGGACTCCAGCTCGTCTGGTCGCTGGTCGACACCGCCGCGCCCGACGCCGTGCTGTCGGCCGAGATCGACCTCCAGGGCGAGCCGCACCTGGTGCGGTGCGACCGCGTCGACTTCCCCGCCGACGGCGTGGCGTTCCTGCACACCCACCAGGGGCCGGGCATCCGCTGCCTGGTCGACGGCCTGTTCGCGGTCGAGACGCAGGGCACGCGGCACGAGATCGACCGGCTCGGCGCCTGGTTCGAGTCCGGGCCCGACCCGGTCTACGCCGAGGTGCGCGGCGATGCGCCGGCCGCGTTCGTGCGGGTCATGATCCTGCCCCAGCGGCTGCTCGGGACGCCGTCGATCCGGTACGTCCGCGACGAGGACCGCGACCGGCCCAAGAGCCAGCGCTACACCATCTACGTCGACGAGCCGCTGGCGTGAGCCGCAGCGGCGGACAGCTCCTCGCCGACCAGCTGGTCGTCCACGGCGTCGACCTGGCCTTCGGCGTCCCGGGCGAGAGCTACATCGGACTGCTCGACGGCCTCTACGCGCACCGCGACCGGATCCGTCTCATCACCGCCCGGCACGAGGGCGGCGCCGCCAACATGGCCGAGGCGTACGGGAAGCTGACCGGCCGGCCGGGCATCTGCCTGGTCACCCGCGGCCCCGGCGCGACGCACGCCTGCGTGGGCATCCACACGGCCTTCCAGGACTCGACGCCGATGATCCTGTTCGTCGGTCAGGTGGCGCGCGAGCAGCGTGACCGCGAGGCCTTCCAGGAGGTCGACCTGCGCGCCATGTTCAAGCCGCTGGCGAAGCAGGTCTTCGAGATCGACGACGCCGCGCGCATTCCCGAGCTGATCAGCCGCGCGTTCCACGTCGCCACGTCGGGCCGGCCGGGCCCGGTCGTGATCGGCCTGCCCGAGGACATGCAGCGCGACGAGACCGACGCGCCCGACGCCGCGCGGTTCACGCCCGCGACGCCGCTCGCCGACGCGGCCTCGCTCGCCGAGCTGCGGGCGCTGCTCGAGGCGGCGGAGCGGCCGCTGATCGTGGCCGGCGGCTCGCTCTGGAGCCAGGACGCAGCCGACGCGCTGCGCGACTACGCCGAGGCATCGCAGCTGCCGGTCGTCTGCTCGTTCCGGCGCCAGGACCACCTCGACAACGACTCGTCCGCCTACGTCGGCGACCTCGGCCTCGGCGTCGGGCCGCACCTCACCGAGGCGCTGAGGACCAGCGACCTGGTGGTGGTGCTGGGCGGCCGCTTCGGCGAGGTGCCGTCCGGCGCCTACCGGCACCTGACGGTGCCGCGGCACGCGAGCTGCCGGCTCGTGCACGTGCACGCGAGCCCCGACGAGCTGAACCTCGTCTACGAGGCCGACCTCGCCATCGTCGCCTCCGCGCCCTCGGTCGTCGCCGGCCTCGCGGCGCTCGGCCCGCTGCCGGCGTCGGCCGGCCGCGCCACGTTCGCCCGCGACCTGCGCACCGCCTACGAGCGCTGGACGACGCCGCAGCCCCGCGAGATCGACGGCGTCGACCTGGCGAAGGTCGTCGTCCACCTGCGCGAGGCGCTGCCGCCCGATGCCGTGATCACCAACGGCGCCGGCAACTACACCGTCTGGGTGCACCGCTACCACCGTCACCGCCGCTACGGCGTGCAGCTCGCACCGACCAGCGGCGCCATGGGCTACGGCATTCCCGCGGCCATCGCGGCGAAGGCCGTCCACCCCGATCGCCCGGCCATCGCGTTCGCCGGCGACGGCTGCTTCATGATGGCCTGCCAGGAGCTCGCGACGGCCGTGCAGTTCGATCTGCCGATCGTCGTGGTGCTGGCCGACAACGGCATGCTCGGCACCATCCGGATGCACCAGGAACGCTCGTTCCCCGGCCGGATCTCCGGCACCTCGCTGACCAATCCCGACTTCGTGGCGCTCGCCCGGTCGTTCGGGTGCCACGCCGAGCAGGTGGTCGACGACGACGGCTTCGCGCCGGCGCTGGCACGTGCGCTCGCCGCCGGGACGCCGGCGCTCATCCACCTCGTCTGCGATCCCCAGGCGATCACGCCTGCAACGACGCTCGATGCCCTCGGAGGCAACTCTTGACACCACAAGTGGTCCGACCTATTTTGACCTTCACACGGAGGGAGGAGAGCGATGGGTGAGTCGTTGACGGTGCTCGTACCGTCGTCGCCCGAGGAGGCCGTCCGGCTCTTCGGCGATGGCGCGGCTGTGACCGTGGTCGGCGGCGGCACGATCGTCGTTCCGAGCCTCTCGCTGGGACGTCGCAGCGCCGAGCGGGCGCTGCTGCTGCACCGGGCCGGCCTGGACGGCATCCGCCGCGAGGGCGGGCGCATCACCATCGGCGCCACCACCACGCTGGACGCGCTCGGCGACGTGCCGGAGCCGCTCCGCAGCGCGGTCGCCCACGTGGCCGACGGCGAGATCCGGGGGCAGGCGACCATCGGCGGCAACATCTGCGCCGAGGTGACCGACGCACCGCGCGGCGACCTGCAGGGCCCGCTGATCGCGCTCGGCGCGCAGGTGCGCTCCACCGGCGCCGGCGGCGAGCGCACCGAGCCGATCGAGGACTTCCTGCCCGGCCGCCGCGACCGGCTGGTGCTCGACGTCTCGTTCGACGAGCCCGCGGCGGGCGGCTACGCGTTCCTCGACCGGCCGCACACCCACGACTACACCGCCCTCGCCGTGTCGGCGGCGCGCGCCGCGGACGGCTCCGTCCGCCTCGGCGTCACCGGCGTCGGGCCGCACGGCCTGCTGATCACGGCCGACGACACCGACGGCCTGCCCTACGCAGACGACGCCCTCGCGTCTGCCTGGTATCGCAAGCGGACGCTCCCGGTGCTCGTGCGCCGGGCCCTGACCAAGCTCGGAGACCCCGCATGAGGATGACCGTCAACGGCGTCGCCCGCGACGTCGTCTCCGCCCCCCTGACGCCGCTGCTGCACGTGCTGCGCGACGAGCTCGACGTCACGAGCCCCAAGGCCGGCTGCCAGGACGGCGGCTGCGGCGCCTGCACCGTGATCGTCGACGGCGAGGCGCGGCGCAGCTGCCTGCTGCCGCTGGCCGCGCTCGAGGACTGCGAGATCACGACCGTCGAGGGCCTCGGCACGCCGCTCGAGCTGGCGCCGATCCAGCAGGCCTGGGTGCACCACTACGCCGCCCAGTGCGGCTTCTGCACCGGCGGCATGATGATGGCCGCGCAGGCCTACATCGACCACGGCGGCACCGACGACCCGGAGGCCATCCAGGAGGCGCTCGGCGGCCACGTCTGCCGCTGCACCGGCTACGTCAAGATCATCGATGCCGTGCAGGCGACGGTCCGGGGCGAGACCTTCGACCTCGAGACGACCGCTGCCGGCAAGCGCACGACCGGGCTGGAGGAGACGTCATGAAGGCCGTCGGCGCACGCCTGCCGCGCTACGACGCGGCCGAGCACGTCACCGGCGAGACCCGGTACGTCGACGACGTCCGCGTGCCCACCACGCTGTGGGCGAAGGCGCTCCGCTCGCCGCATCCCAACGCCGCGATCACGCGTATCGACACCACCCGGGCCGAGGCCCTGGAGGGCGTGCACGCGGTCGTCACCGCAAGGACGTGCCGCTGAACGTCTACGGCCACATCGCCGCGCTCGGCGTGCCGGCCGACGAGCCGCTGCTGGCCGACGGCGAGGTCCGCTACGTCGGCCAGCCGATCGCGGTCGTCGCGGCCGACAGCGAGGCGCGCGCGATGGAGGCCGTCGCCGCGATCGACATCGTCCTACGACGTCCGGACGCCGCTCTTCGACATCCGCAAGGCGTTCGACCCCGACGCGCCGCAGGTGCACCACTGGGGCAACCAGTACCCGCACTTCGACGGCCTCGACCGGCCGCAAGGTGCGCAAGGGCGACATCGACAAGGCGTTCGCCGACGCGCACGTGATCGTGCAGGGCGTCCTACCGCCCGGCCGCGATCGAGCACGTGCCGCTCGAGACCCAGGTCTGCCAGGTCGTGCCCGACCGCGGCGGCCGCTTCACCATCTACTCCGCGCACGCAGGCGATGTACTTCTCGCTCGGCGTCGTCGCCGCGCACCTGCAGCTGCCGCTGAACCGCTTCAAGCTCGTCGGCGGCACCACCGGCGGCGGCTTCGGCGGCAAGGTCGACACGGCCACCGAGACGATCACGACGCTGCTCGCCATGAAGTCGGGGCTGCCCGGTCCGGTGGCGCTGGACGCGCGAGGAGGAGTTCCTCTTCTCCTCGACCCGCGCTCCCTGGCACATGGAGATCGCCGACGCGGTGACGGAGGACGGCTGGATCCTCGGCCGCAAGATGCTGACGCTGCACGACGCCGGCGCCTACGCGCGCTTCTCGCCCTACGGCGTGACGAAGCACGCGTTCCACCACACCGGCGCGTACACCATCCCGAACCTCCACTTCGACGGCGTGGTCGTGTTCACGAACCGCACGCCGACCACCGCCATGCGCGGCTTCGGCGTCACCAGCGTGTCGTTCGCGACCGAGATGCACCTGGAGCGCATCGCGCAGGTGCTCGGCCTCGACCCGCTCGAGGTGCGGCTCAAGAACGCGAACCGCATCGGCGACACGTCGCCGAACGGCGTCGTGCTGCGTCGATCCGTCGGTGGTGTCCGTCGTGCAGGCGGCCGCCGAGTCGGCCGGGCACGAGCTGCCGGCGAGCTACCGCACGATGACGAACGACGTCCGCACGGGCGACCTGCTCCCCCAGCATCTCGTCGCCCAGCAGGGCGACCCGGAGGACCACTGATGGCCATCCACCGCGGCCGCGGCATCGCGGCGATCGAGTACCCGACCGGCATGAACCAGAACGGCGACCCGTCGCAGGCCTGGATCAAGCTGAAGCTGGACGGGCGCGTCGACGTGTTCGCCGGCACCGTCGACATCGGCCAGGGCTCGAAGACCGTCCACACGCAGATCGTGGCCGACACCCTCGGCGTCCCGTACGACTGGGTCACGATGGACACGTCGAACACCGACTCGTCCGCCTTCTGCATGGGCACGTTCGCCTCGCGCGGCACGTTCATCGGCGGCAACGCCGTGCGCCTCGCGGCCGAGAAGGTCAAGTCGCGCATCCTCGACATCGCCGGCAAGACCCTGGAGATCGACCCGGCCGACCTCGAGATCGTCGACGGCGAGGTGATCGCCAAGGGCATGCCCGACAAGAAGATGGGCGTCCCCGACGTGGCCGGCGCCGCGACCTTCGTCTACGGCGAGCTGATCTCCGGCGAGGGCACGGCCCTGAAGCCGTACGCGACCGTCGACCCGGAGGACGGGCAGGTCACGATCCCGCCCCACTCCGCCATCTCGTACGCGGCCTGCGTGGCCGACGTCGAGGTCGACGACGAGACGGGCGAACGTGCGCGTCCTGAAGATGTCGCAGGTCTACGACGTCGGCCGCGCCATCAACCCGACGCTGATCGAGGGCCAGATCGAGGGCGGCGCCATCATGGGCCTCGGGCTCGGCGTGCTCGAGAACTCGCTACCCGTACTACCCGAGCGTCGACCATCGCGGCGGCCAGTTCGGCTCCTACCTGGCGCCGTCCATGGAGGAGCTTCCCGACATGGAGACGATCCTGATCGAGAACCCCTCCGCCGACGGCCCGTTCGGCGCCAAGGCGATCGGCGAGATGGCCAACAACGCCCAGCCGCCGGCGATCGCGACCGCCATCTACGACGCCATCGGCGTGTGGGTGACGCGAGCTGCCGATCACGCCCGAGCGGGTGCTGCGGGCGCTCGACGCCAAGGCCGCGGGCCGGGCGAGCCGCGCCGCGAGGGCAAGGTCGTGATCTTCGACGACGAGATCTCGCTGAACACGCACGCCAGTGCCGACGCGTCGCTGCGGTTCTCGGTGCACCGCGTGAGCTCGCCGTTCCGGACCTGGAACGGCGTCGACCTGCACGAGTTGCATCGACGGGCGTGCGCCTGACCGCCATCGGCGGCGAGCAGGTGCTGCTCTGCCGCGTCACGTACGAGCCGGGCAAGCAGGTGCCGCTCCACCGCCACGAGCGACTGCGAGCAGGTGATGGCGATCATCGACGGCTCGGTCGACATGACGATCGACGGCGAGTCGAAGACGCTGGTCGCCGGCGACGTCGTGGTCGTGAACCGCGGCCTCGAGCACGAGCTGTACTCGGCAGGACGGCGTCACGTTCTTCGAGGCGCTCGGCCCGGTGCCGCTCGACCACGTCCCCGACCGCGAGCGCGACCTCGTGCTCGGGCCCGACAACGGTGCGGGGCACGTCGAACGATGACGACCGTCGTCCTGATCGGGACGCTCGACACGAAGGGCGCCGAGTGCGCGTTCCTCCGCGATCGTCTCCGTGACGGCGGCGTCGACGTGGTCGTCGTCGACTGCGGCATCGGCGAGCACGGCCACGACCTCGCCACGGTCGGCGCCGACGAGGTGGCCCGCGCCGGCGGTGCCGACCTGGCGGCGCTGCGGGCGGCCCGCGACCGCGGCTCGGCCGTCTCGGCGATGGCCGAGGGAGCGCGCGCCACGGTGCTCGCGCTGCACGCCACGAAGCAGTGCGACGGCGTGCTCGCGGCGGGCGGCTCCGGCAACACCTCGATCGCCACGGCGGCCATGCGCGCGCTGCCGATCGGCCTGCCGAAGCTGATGGTGTCGACGGTCGCCGCCGGCGACGTGTCGCGGCTACGTGGGCGCCGTCGACATCACGATGATGGCGTCGGTCGTCGACATCGCCGGCATCAACTCCATCTCGTCGCGCATCCTCGCGAACGCCGCGGCGGCGATGGTCGGCATGGTCACCGCACCGGCACCGCCGGCGCCCGCCGACGACCGCCCACTGGTCGCGGCGAGCATGTTCGGCGTCACCACGCCGTGCGTGACGCGGGCCCGCGAGCAGCTGGAGCGCGACGGCTACGAGGTGCTCGTCTTCCACGCCACCGGCACCGGCGGGCGGGCGCTCGAGGGCCTCGCCGCGGCCGGCCACCTGGCAGGCGTGCTCGACGTGACCACCACCGAGCTGGCCGACGAGGTGGTCGGCGGCACGCTCACCGCCGGGCCCGACCGGCTCGAGGCGGCGGGTCGCGCGGGCATCCCGCAGGCCGTGTCGCTGGGGGCGGTCGACATGGTGAACTTCGGCGGCATGGCGTCGGTGCCGGAGCGCTTCAAGGAGCGCAACCTCTACGCGCACAACGACGCCGTCACGCTCATGCGCACGACGCCCGAGGAGTGCGCCGAGATCGGCGGGCGCATCGCCGCGCAAGCTGTCGGCGGCGACCGGTCCCGACGGCGCTGTTCGTGCCGCTGCGCGGCGTCTCGATGATCGCCACCGAGGGCGGCCCGTTCCACGACGCGGCGGCCGACGAGGCGCTGCTCACCTCGGTCCGCGAAGGCCTCGATCGCGAGATCGTCGAGCTGTTCGAGATGGACTGCGACGTCAACGACGACGCGTTCGCCGACGCGATGGCGGGCTGGCTGGCGGGCCAGATCGAGAGCGACGCGGCTGACGTGCTGATCGGCGTCAACACCTGGGTGTGGACCTCGCCGCTCGGCGACGCCGACATCCCGGCGCTGGCCAGGAAGGCGCGCGGCATGGGATTCGACCTGCTCGAGCTGCCGCTCGAGACCCTCGACGGCTACGACCGGCGCGAGGCCCGCGCAGCGCTGGAGGCCGAGGGGCTCGCCGCCTCCTCGACGCTGGTGTTTCCGCCCGACCGCGACCTGATCCACCCCGACCCGGCCCCGCGCGAGAACGCCGCGCGCTACATCCGCGGCGCCATCGACGCCGCCGCCGAGCTCGGCTCGCAGACGCTGTCCGGCCCGCTCTACGCCAGCGTCGGCCGCGCCTGGCGGCAGACGGCCGACGAGCGCGAGCGCGACCTGGAGCGACTGGTCGAGGCGCTCGCGCCGCTCGCCGCACACGCCGCCGACGCCGGCGTCCGGCTCGGGCTGGAGCCGCTGAACCGGTTCGAGACGAGCTTCGTGAACATCGCCGAGCAGGCCATCGAGATCGTCGACCGGGTCGACAGCCCGGGCCTCGGCATCCTGCTCGACACGTTCCACATGAACCTCGAGGAGAAGTCGATCGGCGACGCGATCCGCGCCACCGGCAGCCGGCTCTCCCACTTCCACGCCTGCGAGAACGACCGCGGCGCGCCCGGATCGGGCCACGTGCCGTGGGACGAGGTGGCCGGCGCCCTGCGCGCGATCGAGTACGACGGCCCGGTCGTGATCGAGTCGTTCACCGACCAGGTCATCACCATCGCCGCCGCGGCCGCCGTCTGGCGCCCGGTCGCCGCGAGCCAGGACGCGCTGGCGGCCGAGGGCGGCGCCTTCCTGCGGGAGCTGCTCGGGTGACCGGCCTGCGCGAGCTGCGCCCGTTCGGCCACTCGTCGTGGTCGGCGCCGTTCAGCGAGACGTCGACGATGCTCCTCTCGAGCGCCGAGGCGGCGCCGCTGACGGTCGCCGAGCTGGCCGCCATCGCCGGCCTCTCCGTCGACGAGATGCTGCGCGACGTGCCGCTCGGCTACGAGCGCTCCGGCGGGTCGCTCGCCCTGCGCTCCGCCATCGCCGCCACCCTGCCGGGCATCGACGCCGACAGCGTCGTCGTCACGACCGGTGCGGGCGAGGCGCTGACCGCGCTGGTCGCCACGCTGATCCGCCCCGGCGAGCATGCGGTCGTCGGCTGGCCGGCCGCCGACTGCCTCACCGTCGCGCTGGAGCGGGCGGGCTGCGACGCCTCCACGGTCGAGGCGCCGTTCGACACCGACGAGATCCTGGCGCTGATCTCGCCCGCGACGCGGGCCGTCTTCCTCTGCTCGCCGCACAACCCGACCGGCACCGTCATCAGCGCGGCCGCGCTCACCCGCATCGCCGCGGCGCTGGAGCCCGCCGGCGGCGTGCTGGTGGTGGACGAGGTCTACCGCGGCATCGCGGTCGGTGGCTCGGTGCAGCCGCCCGCCGCCGGCCTCGCGGCCAACGCGGTCACGGTCGGCAGCCTCTCCAAGGTCTGCGGCCTCGCCGGGCTTGCGCATCGGCTGGGCCGCCGGGCCGCCGCTGCTGGTCGACGACGTGCGCGGCCACCACGCCGCCGCGTCACGGTGCCCGGCCGCCGCCGGCGAGGCGCTGGCCCTGGTCGCGCTCGAGCACCTCGACGCGTTGCTGCGCCGCACGTGCAACCTCGTCCACGACAACCTGCAGCACCTCGCCGCGCTGATCGACCGGCATCCCGCGTGCCGGCTCGAGGTGCCGGACGGCGGGTCGCTGGCCTTCCCCTCGATCCCGGTCGACGACATCGACGCGTGGTGCACGCGGCTGGCGCTCGAGCACGGCCTGCTGGTCGCGCCCGGCCCGGCCTGCTTCGGCATCCCCGGCCGCGTGCGGCTCAACCTCGCCGCCGAGCGCAGCTACTGGCGCGCGGCCCTGCCGTTGCTGGACGTGGAGCTGGCGATGGCCCCGGGCGGTGGCACGTGGTGAGCGATGCGGGCGGCGATCAGCCGCAGCTCGGTCTTACCCGGCTCGGTGCGGAAGCGCCGCACCTCGGCGGCCCCGTGCGGAACGGGGGCGCCGACCGGCACCAGCACGAGGTCGGTCGGACCGCTGACGACGTGCTGCACGTCGGGCCGGACGCGGGCGATCACCTGGCCCACGGCGGTCACGTACGCGGGCGATGCGTCGACGCGCACCCGGGCGCCGGCGGGCGCGTCCGCCAGCCCGAGCTCGACGTCGACCATCACGCTCGCGCCGACGCCGAGCACCTCGGCCAGCGGCAGCCGGGCGCGCACGTCGTCCAGCTCGATCTCGGCGGCCAGCACCAGACCCGACGTGGCGGCGTCGACGGTTTCCAGCGCCAGCCGGGGCGTGGCGCGCGGCAGCAACGCGCTCGAGCGCAGCGCCGATCCAGGGCCACGGTTCGCGCGGGTCGACGACCGACACGGCGTTCGCCGCCGGCCGTCCGGTAGCGGCCGCCGGGCCGGCGATCCACCAGACCGGCGTCGGCGAGCAGCTCGAGCGCGGCGCGCACGGTGTTGCGATGCGCGCCGGTCTCGCCGGCCAGCGTTCGCAGCGAGGGCAGCAGGACGCCGGCGGCCTCGTCGTCGAGCGCGGCCGCGAAGGCATCGGCCAGGCGCAGCGTCAGGTCGCTCCGCGAGCCGCGCCCGAGCGCGTCGACGACGCGGCGCGGCAGGCCGTCCGAGGTCGTCTGCATCCCCACGCCGCGCAGGATAATGCCATTCGCCAGCGGTGGTACACAAGTGGTATGTTTTCCGCCGTGGAGGATGGGTGATGGAGGACGCGCGGACCGCAGGCGCCATTGAGGGACGCGCCGCCGCAGTTCGCCGTGCCCAGGTGCGGCGTCAGGTACGCCGCTTCCTGACGCGCGGCGCGATCGCCCTCGTGATCTTCGTCTGCGTCGGCCGCCTGGTGCAGCAGGCGATCCTCGACAAGGCCCAGTTCGTGAGCGTGACGATGAACGGCATCACGTTCGCCGGGCTGCTGTTCGTCGTGGCCAGCGGGTTCACGCTGGCGTTCGGCCTGATGCGCGTCGTCAACATGGCGCACGGCTCGCTGTACCTGCTCGGCGGCTACATCGCGTTCGAGTTCCAGGACCAGGGCGACGTGTTCGCGGGCGGCGACCCGAAGCACAGCTGGTGGCTGTCGGCGCTCGTCGCGTCGCTGACCATCGGCGTCGTCGGCCTGCTGATCCAGCAGCTGCTGCTGCGCTGGAACCAGGGCGAGATGCTGCAGCAGGCCCTCATCACCATCGCCGTCAGCGTGATCGCCGCCGACCAGATGCTCGCCCAGTTCGGCGGTCTGCCGCAGGCCATCAAGAAGCCGCCGGCGATGGAGGGCTCGTTCGACCTGCACCTGTTCGGCGTCACCTACCCGAAGGACCGCATGTACATGCTGTTCTTCGCGATCATCATCGGCATCCTGCTGTTCGCCTGGGTGCACCGCACGCGGATGGGCATGATCGTGCGCGCCGGTGTCGACGACCGCGCGATGGTGAGCGCGCTCGGCATCAACATCGAGCGCGTCTTCGCGATCTCCTTCTTCATCGGCGCCCTGCTGGCCGGCTTCGGAGGCACGCTCGGCGGCACCACGCTCAGCCTCGCGCCCGGCCAGGACGGCACGTTCCTCGTCTGGTCGCTGGTGGTCGTCATCGTCGGCGGCATGGGCAGCCTCGGCGGCGCCGCCGTCGGCGCGCTGCTGCTCGGCCTGGTCTCCAACTACTCGGCCGTCTACCTGCCCCAGCAGTACACCAACTACTCGATCCTGCTGGTGTTCGCCCTGCTCGTGATCGTGCTCGCGCTGCGCCCGCTCGGCCTCTTCGGGCGGCCGGCATGAGTGGCGTGAGGTATCGCGGCGACATCGTTCGCGCCGTCGGCCTCGTGGCGCTGATCCTGCTGCCGTTCGTCCTGTCCGACTTCCTGACGCTGGTGGTCGGCGTGAAGGCGCTGTGGATCGGCATCGCGGCCCTCAGCCTGACGTTCCTGGCGGGCTACGGCGGCATGGTCTCGCTCGCCCAGACCGCCATGTACGGCGTCGCGGGCCTGACGATGGCGAACCTCTACGCGCGCCACGGCTTCACCGACTGGACGGCCGTCGGCGTCGGCATCGCCGTCGCCGTCATCGTCGGCCTCATCGTCGGCGCGGTGGCGAGCCGCACCGAGGGCATCTACTTCGTGATGCTCACGCTCGCGGTCGGCGTGTTCGTGAACAAGCTGTTCGAGCAGGAGCCGAAGCTGTCCGGCCACGCCGGCATCTCCGACATCCGCCCGCCGACGATCGTCGGCGACCCGAACAACCACCAGACGCGGCTCTACTACGCGGCCCTGATCGCCGCGGTGCTGCTGTACCTGATGGTGCGCTACGTCGTGCGCACGCCGTTCGGCATCGCGCTGCAGGGCGTCCGCGACGAGCCCGTGCGGATGCGCGCGCTCGGCTTCAACATCGGCATGTACCGCACGCTGGCGTTCGGTCTGGCGGCCTTCATCGCCGCGATCGCCGGCATCTTCAGCGTCTGGTACAACACGCAGATCTCGCCGGCGTCGATCGACCTGACGCGCACGAACGACATCCTCATCGTGGCCGTGATCGGCGGGCTGTACCGGATCGAGGGAGCCTGGATCGGCGCCTTCATCTTCGCCGTGCTGGACAACTACGTCCGCAACTACACCGACCGCTTCAACAGCGTCATCGGCCTGATCTTCCTGGTCATCGTGCTGCTGTCGCCGGGCGGCGTCATGGGCATCTTCGGCTCGCTCTCGAAGCGCTACGGACGCCGGCCGCCACCCACGGCCCGCACCGTGCTGGAGAACGAGTGAGCACCCCGGGCCCGATCCTCCGGCTGAACGACGTCCGCAAGGAGTTCGGCGGCGTGCACGCCGTGCGCGGCGTCGATCTCGAGGTGGCCTACGGCGAGCGCCGCGCGCTGCTGGGCCCGAACGGTGCCGGCAAGACGACGCTGTTCAACGCGATCGCGGGCGACTTCGCGGTCACGAGCGGCACCATCGAGCTGTTCGAGCAGGACGTCACCGACCTGCCGAAGCGCGCGCGCACGCGCCTCGGGATGACGCGGACGTACCAGATCTCGCGGCTCTTCGCGGGCCTGACGGTGCTCGACAACCTCTACCTCGCGACGCTCGGCGTCGACCGCGGCCACTTCAGCGTCCTGCGGCGCAAGAAGCGCGACACGGCCCTGAACGACCATGCGCGCGCGGTCGCGGAGCGCGTCGGCCTGACGCCGGTGCTGGACAGCCTCGTGGGCGCGCTCTCGCACGGCGAGCAGCGCCAGCTGGAGGTCGGCATGGCGCTCGCCGGCCGGCCGCAGCTGCTGCTGCTGGACGAGCCGGCCGCCGGCCTGTCGCCGGCCGAGCGCGTCGCGCTCACCGACCTGCTGCTGCGGCTGGAGCCCGAGATCACGCTGATCATCATCGAGCACGACATGGACATCGCCCTGCGCGTCGCGCAGCGCGTGACGATGATGCACGACGGCTCCGTGGTGGTCGAGGGCACCCCGGCCGAGATCCGCGCGAACGAGCTGGTGCACGACCTCTACCTGGGACGCTCCCATGGCGAGTAGCGAGCCGATCCTCCAGATCCGCGACCTGAACGCCTATTACGGCCGGTCGCACGCGCTGCAGGGCGTCGACCTCGACGTCGGCGCCGAGCCGGTCGCCATCATCGGACGCAACGGCATGGGCAAGACCACGCTGTGCAACGCGATCATGGGCCTCATGCCCGGCGTGCGCGGCTCGGTCAAGCTGCTCGGGCAGGAGATGGTCGGCCAGAAGCCGTACAGGATCGGCGGCGCCGGCATCGGCTACGTGCCGCAGGGCCGCCGCGTGTTCCCGTCGCTGACCACCGACGAGCACCTGCGCATGCTGGGCACGCGCGGCGACGGCGCCTGGACGCCCGATCGGATCTACGAGCTGTTCCCGCGACTCGCCGAACGACGCAAGGTGAGCGGCAAGCAGCTCTCCGGCGGCGAGCAGCAGATGCTCGTGATCGGCCGCGCGCTGATCACCAACCCGCGGCTCCTGATCATGGACGAGCCGTCAGAAGGTCTTGCACCGACGATCGTCGAAGGACTGATCGACACGGTCAAATCACTCGTCGACGGTGGCATGGCCATGGTCGTCGTCGAGCAGAACCTGCAGTTCGCCACGGCACTCGCCGAGCGCATGGTGGTGATGGTCGCGGGCCGCGTTGCGGTCGAGACCACCGCCACCGTGATGCGCAGCGACGTCGAGGCGCAGCAGCGGTATCTCGGGGTCACCCGCCTCGAGACCGAGGGGGCACCCGGAGAACCCGGGCGCGTGGAGTCGCCGCAGCATCCGTTGCGGCCAGAACCAGGAGGAAGTCAATGAGGGGAAAGGGCGGAGGAAGCTCCGGCCGGCGGCTTGCCGCAATTCTCGCGACTGGCGTGCTCGTGCTGGTCGTGGCGGCGTGCGGCAGCTCGAAGGACGACGAAGACGCAACGACGGCGGCGGCGACGACACCTGCCGCGACGACGCCCGCTGCCAGCGGGACCGACACGGCCGCCGCCACCGGCGGCACCATCACCATCGGCCACCTCGCGACCTGTGAGGGCCCGTTCGCCGGCTTCTACCACTCGATGGTGAACGGCACGCGGCTCGCACTGCTCGAGGCCGGCGGCACGCTCGCCGATCCGTCCGACCTCAAGGCCGAGGTCACCGGCGTCAAGGCCGGCGGCAAGGACATCAAGATCATCTACGAGTGCTCCGACGCCACTCCCGACAAGGCGACCGCCGCTGCGCGCCGCCTGGTCGAGGAGGACAAGGTCGACATCGTCCAGGGCCCGCTCTCGGGCGATGAGGGCATCGCGATCAAGGAGTATGCGAAGACGCATCCCGAGGTCACGTTCATCGACGGCGGCTCCGGCGCACAGGCCACCACCCTCTCGAGCCCGGCGGATAACTTCTTCCGCTTCCACACCGAGGGCACGCAGTGGATGGCCGGTCTCGGCAGCTACGCGTACAACAACCTCGGCTGGCGCAAGGTCGTCACGATCGCCGACGACTACGGGTTCCCGTACTCGCAGGTCGCCGGCTTCGTGGCCGAGTTCTGCTCGCTCGGCGGCACCATCGAGAAGAAGGTCTGGCCGCCGCTCGGCACGACCGACTACTCGTCGTACGCCTCGCAGATCCCGACCTCCGGCATCGACGGCTTCTTCATGGCCATCGGTGGCTCGGGCACCCTCTCGTTCCTCAATGCCTACCAGGGCATCAAGGCCGACGAGAAGCTGTCCGACAAGATGATCGGCGGCACGATCACCGTCGATCCCGACCTGCTCAAGGGCCTCGGCGATCGTGTCGAGGGTGTCGTGACGGCCGGCCCGACGCCGCCCGACTCGACCGCTCCCGCCTGGACGGCATACGCCGACCTGTCGAAGCAGTACTTCCCGGAAGAGGCACCCAGCTCGATCTTCTACATCGCCTGGTACGACGGCATGAAGGTCCTGCTCGCCAACATCAACGCCACGAACGGCGACCTGTCGAACAACCAGCAGGCCCTCCGTGACGCGCTGGCGAAGTACGAGTACGACTCGCCGGGCGGCAAGGTCACGCTCGACGCGAACCGCGCAGCAATCGCTGCCAACTACGTCACCCAGGTCGTCAAGGACCCGGCGTCCGGCGAGTTCGTCCAGAAGACCGTCTGGACGCTCCCGCCGCTCGACCAGACCTTCGGCGGCGTGTTCTCGGGCACCACTCCGGAGCCGAGCCGCGACTTCCCGACGTGCGAGAAGCGCGACCCGCCACCGTGGGTCGGTAACGAGGTCGAAGGGCCCCCAAGCTCATAGGGGCCTGACCCAGCAGTAGGACGACGGCCGTCCGTGGGGCGCGAGCTCCGCGGGCGGCCGTCCGTCTTCTGGACGCGAGGAGAGGACTGATATGGAGCGGCAGGAAGTCCTGCGGCGCCTGGCCGAGACGCGGGCGGCCGGGCATCCGATCATCGGCGCCGGCGCCGGGACGGGGCTCTCGGCGAAGTGCACGTCCGCCGGTGGCGTCGACCTGATCGTGATCTACAACTCCGGCCGGTTCCGCATGGCCGGGCGGGGGTCGATGGCCGGGCTGATGCCGTACGGCGACGCGAACGCGATCGTCGTCGAGATGGCGGCCGAGGTGCTGCCCGTCGTGCCCGACACGCCCGTCCTGGCCGGCGTCTGCGGCACCGATCCGTTCCGGCTGATGCCGAAGTTCCTGGCCGAGCTGAAGGACATCGGTTTCTCCGGCGTGCAGAACTTCCCCACGGTCGGCCTGCTCGACGGTCGCCACCGCCAGGGTCTCGAGGAGACGGGCATGGGCTTCGCGCTCGAGGTGGAGATGATCCGCGCGGCGCGCGCTCTCGACCTCGTGACGACGCCGTACGTGTTCGACGTCGAGTCGACCCAGGCGATGACCGAGGCGGGCGCCGACGTCGTCGTCGCGCATCTCGGCACGACGACGAGCGGCATGATCGGCGCGTCGTCCGCGATGACGCTCGACGACGCGGTCGACTTCGTGCAGGAGATCCGCGACGCCGCCACGGCGGTCAACCCGGATGTCTACGTGCTGTGCCACGGCGGCCCGATCGCCGAGCCGGAGGACGCCTCCTACGTGCTCCAGCGGACGACGGGCGTGGCCGGCTTCTTCGGCGCCTCGAGCATGGAGCGCCTCCCCGCGGAGCGGGCGATCACGGAGCAGACGAGGAAGTTCAAGGCGATCGCCGCGGGATAGCGCGCGCCCGGGCTTCCGGCGAGCCGCGTTTCTGGTACACACCAGCCACCGTTCTCTATCCCACGAGGTTCCCATGGCGAAGCGCGCGCTGATCGTGATCGATGTCCAGAACGAGTACTTCGACGGGGCGCTGCCCATCACCGATCCGCCGACGGCGACCAGCCTCGCCAACATCGGCCGGGCCATGGACGCCGCCGCGGCGGCGCACGTGCCGGTGATCGTCGTGCAGCACGCGGACTCGCGAGCCCGACGCGCCCATCTTCCGCGAGGGCAGCCACGCCTGGGAGCTGCATCCCGACATCGCGGCCCGCCCGCACGACCACCTCGTCCGCAAGGAGCTGCCGGGCTCGTTCACCGGCACCGAGCTGGGCGACATCCTGAGCGCAGCCGGCGTCGACACCGTCTCGATCACCGGCTACATGACGCACATGTGCGTCGACACGACGGCCCGCGAGGCCGCGCATCGCGGGCTCGGCGTCGAGATCCTCAACGACGCCACCGGCACGCTCGACCTCGAGAACAGCGGCGGCACGGCGACGGGCGAGGAGCTGCACCGCGCGACCCTCGTCGCGCAGGGCCAGTTCTTCGCCGAGGTGATGCCGACCGACCAGTGGATCGGCTCGATCGAGGTGACGCAGTAGTCCGTTAGCGAGAGCTGCAGCAGCCCGTCGCGCACGATCGGGACGGGCTGCCCGGCGGTGGTGTAGCCCGTCACCTCCATCTCGGGCGCGCCGATCATCACGTCGACGTGGATCTGCGAGTCGTTCACGCGCGCGCCGTCCGGGTGGCGTGTCGACGAGTAGCCGGAGCCGAACGCGATGTGGCTGGCGGCGTTCTCGTCCAGCAGCGTGATGCCGTAGGTGCGGCCGGTGGCGCCGATGCGCGACGTCGCGTCGACCAGCGCCACCTCGCCGAGCCGGCCGGCGCCGCGGTCGCGCGACGTGTAGCTCGCGAGGTAGGCGCGGTCGTCGTCGTTGTCGGCGCCGATCTCGACCAGCCTGCCGGCGGCGAACCGGCCGTGGATGCCGTCGATGCGGCGCCCGTCCAGCGTGAGCGGCCGGGTGCAGCGGAAGGTGCCCGACGTGCGCCGCGGATCGGGGCTCGTGAACACCTCCTCCGTCGGCATGTTGGCGCGGAAGCGGTGGCCGTGGACGGTCGTCTCGTCGGCCGCGCACCACTTGCCGCCGCGCGCCATGCCGACCTCGAGCTCGGTGCCGGGCGCCCGCAGCACGATGCGGTCGAGGCGCCAGCTCGTTCAGCCAGTCGGCGCGCGCCGACAGCATCTCGACGTGCCTGTCCCAGGCATCCGCCGGGTCGGCATCTGCCACACGGCAGAACGACGCAAGGTCGGCGGCCACCTGGCGCGTGGCGGCGGCCGGATCCAGCTCGGGGTACACCGGGGCGCACCAGCCCTCGACCGGATACGCGACGACGCAGAACCGCAGCGCGTTGCGCTGCACCTCGCGCAGGTAGACGCGCTGGCCGGGGATGCGCGAGGAGCGCTCGCGCGCGGCGCGCGCCGGGATCGGCGCCGTTCATGAGCATCGGCGCGGACGGGCCGTTGATCGAGATGCTGGCGCCGTGCGCCGACGCGAGGTCGCGCAGCCGGCGCTCGGCCCACGGCGGCTGGTAGTCGAGCGTCTCGGGCGCCGCGTTGTCGACCCGCGCCCGGCGCAGCGCCGGCTCGACGAAGGCGACGTCGACGTAGCGCGCTCCGGCCGCGTAGGCGACCCGCGTCACCGCCAGGATCAGCTCCCGGTGGGCGGGCTCGCCGTGGACGGCGAGCAGATCGCCGGGCCCGATCTCGAGACACGATCGGACGATGGCGCCGGCATACCGTTCGAGGGTTCGGTCGTCGAGCACGCACGCGCAATCTACACTCGGCGGGTGCACCGTTACACCGATCAGACCGAGGAGCTCGCCAAGGCCATCCTCGAGTACACGACGCAGCGCCTGCGGATGGATCCCGTGCCGCTCGACGGCCCCAAGTCGAGCAGCGAGCTGGCCGGCCTCGCGGGCCAGACCATCACGGCGGACGGCATGGGCGGCGCGGCCGCGCTGAAGCTGTTCGGCGACGTGCTGGCCCCGGCCTGCATCTCGGTCGACCACCCGCGCTTCCTCTCGTTCATCCCGGCCGCGCCGACCGAGGCGTCGATGCTGTTCGACCTCGTCTGCGGCGCGTCGTCCATCTACGGCGGCTCGTGGCTCGAGGGCGCCGGCGCGGTCTACGCCGAGAACCAGGCGCTGCGGTTCGTCGCCGACCTGGTCGGCCTGCCCGCCGGCCGCCGGCGGCGTCTTCGTCTCGGGCGGCACCCAGGGCAACCTGTCGGCGCTCGTGACCGCCCGGCACGACGCGCGCAACCGCCGCATCGCCGACTACCACGGCCGCTGGAAGGTCGTCGCGACCGGCGAGACGCACTCCTCGATCAAGCACGCGGCCGAGGTGATGGACGTCGAGTTCGTCGGCGTCGCCACCGACGACGAGGGCCGCATGCGCGGCGCCGCGCTGCGCACCGCGCTGGATGCGGCCGGCGACGGCGTGTTCGCCGTCGTCGCGACCGCGGGCACGACGAACTTCGGCATCGTCGACCGCATCGACGAGATCGCCGACGTCTGCGCCGAGCGCGACGTCTGGCTGCACGTCGACGGCGCCTACGGCGGCGCCGCCCTGTGCGCGCCCAGCGTGCGCGACCGGTTCCGCGGCGTCGAGCGGTGCGACTCGTTCATCGTCGACCCGCACAAGTGGTTCTACGCGCCGTTCGACTGCTGCGCGCTGCTGTACCGCGCGCCGGAGCTGGCGCGCGCGGCGCACATGCAGAAGGCCGGCTACCTCGAGATGTTCGAGGCCTCGGAGGAGTGGAACCCCTCCGACTACGCCGTGAACCTGTCGCGCCGGGCGCGCGGCCTGCCGTTCTGGTTCTCGCTCGCCACGCATGGCACCAGGGCCTACACCGAGGCGATCGAGCACACGCTGGACGTGGCCCGCGCGGCCACCGAGGACATCCGCAGCCGCAACTACGTCGAGCTGCTGCACGAGCCCGACCTGTCGGTCGTCGTGTTCCGCCGCATCGGCTGGACGCCGGCGCAGTACAGCGACTGGGCGGACCGGCTGATGCGGGCCAACTTCGCGTTCGTGCAGCCGACCGTGCACAACGGCGAGACCGTCACGCGGTTCGCGATCGTGAACCCGCGCACGACGGAGGCGGACATCTCCGCCATCCTCGACACGATGGCCTGATTTCTTCGTATGCTCGGCGGCATGATCGATCCCGTAGCCGCCTTCGGCAACCACCTCCCGGTGCGCATCCGCTTCGGCGAGGGCGTGGCCGCCACGCTTCCCGACGTGCTCGCCGGTGACGGTCTCGAGCGCCCGTTCCTGCTGATCGACCGCGGGCTCGATGCCATCCCCGCCATCGCGGCGGTGATCGGCGCCGTCACGTGGGCCGGCCGGTACGACAAGGCCCCCGGCGAGCCGACCGACGGCCAGGTGGACGAGTCCGCCGACCTGCTGCGCGCGTCGGGCGCCGACAGCGTCGTCGCCATCGGCGGCGGCTCGGTGATGGATACGGCGAAGGCGGCCCGGCTCTGCGTCGACCACGGCGGCCCGTACGCGCTGTGGGCCGCCGGCGGTCGCACCTACCCGCCGGCCAGGCTGCCGCTGGTGCTGATCCCGACCACGGCCGGCACCGGCTCCGAGGTCTCGGGCGGCGCGGTCATCACCATCGAGGAGACGCACATCAAGGCCGGCATCGCGTCGCCCACCATGCGCGGCCAGCACGCGCTGGTCGACCCGGTGCTCACCTACGGCCTGCCGCGCACGCCGACCCGCGACGCCGGCGTCGACGCCCTCGCCCAGGCCATCGCCGCGATCGCCGTCACGGCGCGCACGCCGATCGGCAACGGCATCGGCCTGGAGGCCATCCGCATGGCCGCCGACGCGCTGCCCGCCGTCTGCGCCGACGGCTCGAACCACGAGGCCCGCCAGCAGATGGCGTGCGTGAGCCTGATGGGCGGCCTCGTCATGAACATCTCCGACTGCGGCTCGGAGCACTCGATCGCGCAGGCCCTCGGCGGCGCCTTCGGCATCCCGCACGGCCTGACCGTCGGCCTCGTGCTGGCGGAGTCGATGGACCACGACCGCCACGCGGTGCCCGAGCTGTTCGACCGCATCGCCGACGCGCTGGGCGAGCCGCAGGACGGCACGGCCGACGGTTCGCGCGCCGTTCGCGCCGTGCGCCGCATCCTGCGCGAGGTCGACTTCCCGGTGCTGTCGTCGATCGGCGTCACCGAGGACCAGCTGGAGGGCCTGGCGGCGAACGCGATGAAGGACTACTTCATCTCGGTCGCGCCGAACCCGTGGACGCAGGCCGACGTCGTCCGCTGCTACCGGGAGGCGCTCGCCATCACGGCGCGCTGAGCCGCAGACGTCTGCGATGCGCCCGTCCCGGATGCGGATGGGGTCATCACCTGGAAATTGAGACGTCTACCTGTCGCCTCCGCGCTTGCGGCTCTTCACCGCATCCGACGAGGGCTGCACACCGCAGCCGCTGCACCCGCGCATGCCTTGACCCGGCGATCGCCGGCGTCTGCTCGCTTGGCCTGCGTCCAGGGCGGGTCGGAGCGCCCGTTCCGTGCACTCGAGGCAGACCCGGAGACGTGCAGCTTCTACGCAGAAGCCAGCTATTGCAAGCGCCGAAACGCCTCACCCGACCCCCACCTATGGCCGAATACCCCATCCACAACCGGGACTGGGCAGATCGCAGACCAGCGTGGCCGCCGCGCGGCGCAGCGGACGCTACATCCCGCCGATGCCGGCCGGGATGAGACCCAGCGCGACCATCTTCTCCCAGCGCGCGATCTCGCAGCCGTTCGAGCGCGTGAACGTCGCGTCCACGGCGGCGCCGTCGAGCGTGCCCGTGACCGTCGCCTTGCCAGGCCCGCCGTAGATCTCGGTGCAGGCCTGGTCGGGCGTGGTCGGCGCCAGATCGGCCATCGTCAATCCGGGCGCCTTGTCGAACGTCGCCGTGGTGGGCGCCGCGGAGGTCGCCGGGTCGCCCCAGACGGTGACGACGAGGCTCGTGGCCGAGGCCGCCGTGGTCGAGCCGTCGCCGGGCTCCTGCACGTCAGTGCCACCGCAGGCGGCGAGCGCGACCAGCAGGAGGGGATACGAGCATGAGGCGCTTCATGCCCGTTCCGACGCCCGCACGGGCCCCGCGGTTCCCGGCCCGTCGGCGATCAGATCGCGCCGACGTCCTTCGGGATCAGCCCGAGCTCGACCATGCGATCCCAGCGGGCGATCTCGCAGCCGCCCGACCGCGTGAACGTCGCGTCGACCGCGGCGCCGTCCAGCGTGCCCGTGACCGTGGCCTTGCCGGGGCCGCCGAAGATCATCGTGCACGCCTGGTTGGGATCGAGCGCCGCGAAGTCCTTCGCCGTCGCGCCCGCCGGCGTCGCCGTGACGGTCGTGACCGTGGGCTCCGCCGCCGTGGCACGGGTCGGCCCAGACGGTGACGACGAGGTTCGTGGCGGCGGCGGCCGCGGTCGAGCCGTCGCCGGGCTCCTGCACGTCATCGCCGCCGCAGGCGGCCAGGGCGAGGACGAGGAAGGGGACGAGCAGGAGGCGCTTCATGGGAGCTAAGACTCTCACACCGCCCCCGCGGTTCCCGGCCTTCAGGCCGCGTCGGACGAGGACTCGGGCAGCTCGGTCTCGCCGCGCTCGAGCAGTGCCAGCGCCTCGTCGCGCGTGATCTCGCGGCCCTGCTGCTTGCGCCAGATGGCGAACCCGCAGCCGGGCTTCGACTTCGACTTCCAGGAGTCGCAGCCCCAGCCGGCGCGGTTCGACTTGACCGTCCCGCCGCAGCCCTCGGTCGGGCACGGGCCGAGCGGCTCGCGGGCCGGCGCGGCCTGGGCGGCCACCTCGAAGTTGCCCGTGCGGAGCATCTCGGTGGCCATGTCGCGCGTCACCTCGGCACCGCCGCGGCCGCGCTGCGTCTTCCAGATGACGAACCCGCAGCCGGTCTCCTTGCGGCTCTTCCACGACGTGCAGCCGAAGGCGCGGCTGTTCTCGATGATCTTGCCGCCGCAGTCGGGCGTCGGGCAGTCGCCGATCGGCTCGCGGTTCGGCGCCGCGGGCAGCTCGCCGGTGCGCAGCAGCTCCTGCGCCATCTCGACGGTGATCTCGGGCTTGCCGCGCGGCTTCTTCCAGATCACGAACCCGCAGCCCGGGATCGGTCTTGGAGTGGTACGAGGTGCAGCCGAACGAGCGCTCGCGCTCGACGATCTGCCCGCCGCATCGCCGTTCGGGCAGTCGCCGACGACCGTCCGCTCGGCGCGCACCTGGGCGGCGATCTCCTCGCCCGTGACGCCCTTGGCGACGAAGTCGGCGGCCTCGTCGGGCGTGATGACGCGTCCGCCCATGCGCTTCCAGATCTGGTAGCCGCAGCCGGGCTCGGTCTTCGACTTCCACGACGTGCACGAGTACGACAACGGCCGCTCGACGATCTCGCCGTCGCCGTTCGGGCACGGGCCGATCACGCGCCGGTGGGCGCGCATGACGGAGCGGTCCTTGTCGGCGAACCAGGCGACGGTCTCGGCGGTGAACGACGTGATGTCGTGCATGAAGGCGACGCGGTTCTCGCGGCCGTTCTCGATCTCGGAGAGCCGCTTCTCCCAGGCGCCCGTCATCGCCGGCGAGGCCAGCGCGTGGTCGCCGAGGGCGGAGATGAGCCCGATCGAGCGGTCCGTGGCCCGCAGCGTGCGGCCCTGGCGCTCGAGGTACTCCTTGTCGATCAGGCGCTCGATGGTCGCCGCGCGCGTGGCGGGCGTGCCGAGCCCCGACTCCTTCATCGCCTCGGCGGCCTCGTCGTCCTCGACCAGGCGGCCGGCGGTCTCCATGGCGCGCAGCAGTGTCGCGTCGCTGTAGTGGGCGGGCGGCTTCGTCTGCTTCGCCAGCACCTCGGCCTCGGCGCAGCGCACGACGTCGCCCTCGTGCAGCATCGGCAGCTCCTGCTCGCCGTCGGCGTCGTCCTCGGACTTCTCCTTGTCGGCGTCGGCCACGGCGCCGTAGGCGGCGCGCCAGCCGGCGTCGATCAGCACCTTGCCGCGCGAGCGGAAGCGCTCCTTCGCGGCCTCGGTCTCGATCGTCGTCTGCTCGTAGCGGGCGTCGGGATGGAACGCGGCGAGGAACCGGCGCGCGACCAGGTCGTAGATCTTGCGCTGGTCCTGCGACAGGGCCGACACCGCGTGCCGGTCGTCGGTCGGGATGATCGCGTGGTGGTCGGTGACCTTCGCGTCGTTGACGATCTTGCCGAGCGGCAGCACGTCGAGCCCGGACACGTAGGCGGCGGGCGCCTCGTAGTCCGGGTCGGCGGCACCCACGTGGCGGGCGATCGACCGCAGCGACGACACCAGGTCGCCGGACAGGTACCGCGAGCTCGTCCGCGGGTAGGTGATGACCTTGTGCTGCTCGTAGCAGGCCTGGGCGGCGGCCAGCGTGCGGGTGGCGGTGAAGCCGTAGCGCGAGTTGGCGTCGCGCTGCAGGGCCGTCAGGTCGTAGAGCATCGGCGCCGACTCGGACACCGGCTTGCGCTCGGCCACGACGACGCGGGCGTCGGTGCCGTTCGCCGCCGCGGCGATGGCCTCGGCCTCGGCGGCCGCCGGCAGGCGGTCCTTGGAGGCGCGGTGCCACAGGCCCAGGTAGCTCGCGCCCTGCCCGGTCTCGAACCGGGCCCTGATCTGCCAGTAGTCCTCGGGCACGAAGGCCGCGATCTCGAGGTCGCGGCGCACGACGATCGCCAGCGTCGGCGTCTGCACGCGACCCAGCGACAGCGGCAGCTTGCGCGAGCCGATCTTGGTGGTGGCCGCTCGCGAGGCGTTCATGCCGACCAGCCAGTCGGCCTCCGACCGCGCCCGGGCGGCATCCTCGAGCGGCTGCATCTCGGCGTCGTCGCGCAGGTGGGCGAAGGCCTCCTTGATGGCCTTGCCGGTCATCGAGGAGAACCAGGCGCGGCGCACCGGCTTCGACGACTGCGACGTCTCGTAGATGAGCTTGAAGATCAGCTCGCCCTCGCGTCCGGCGTCGCAGGCGTTGACGATCACGTCGACGTCCTTGCGGCGGATCGCCTTGTGCAGCAGGCTCAGCTGCTTCTTCGAGCGGGCGTCCCGCGCCTCGTACCGGAACTCGTCCGGGAGGATCGGCAGGTCCTCGTACCGCCACGTCTTGTACTTGGCGTCGTAGGCCTCGGGATCGACCTGCTCGACGAGATGGCCCACGGCGAAGCCGACGACGTCGGAGTCCGACTCGTAGAAGCCGTCGGACACCTTCTTCGCGCCCAGCGCTTTCGCCACGTCGGCGGCGACGCTTGGCTTCTCGCAGATGATGAGGGTCTTTGCCACTGCCTTTTGACGCTAGCACGTAAGCCAAGTCGCGCCGCTGTCATGCCGCCTCGGCATTCTGCCGATAACCGCGCTACCCTCCCCTCTCGGATCCAGTTGTCTGCAGTACCTGACAAGGAGCCCGACCAGCGTCCCCACCTCGAAACGGTGGCGGGTGCTGGCGAGCCAGTTTCCGCCAGCGCGCTCCTCGACTACACCAGCGCTGGCACGTCGCTTGTAGCGGCCTACCGAACGCACGGCCATCTGGCCGCGCGGCTCGACCCCCTCGGCACGCTCGCTCCTGACGACCCCGCACTGCATCCCGAGTACCACGGGCTGACCGAGGAGGCGATGCGGGCCATCCCGGCTCGCGCGCTGCGCGTGTACGTCGACGGCGAGACGCTGTGGGACGTGCTGCCGCACCTCCGCGAGATCTACTGCGGCACGGTCGCGTACGAGATCGAGCACCTCTCGTCCCACGAGCAGCGCCGCTGGCTGCGCGAGGCGATCGAGTCGCGGCGCTTCTGGGTACCCACCCAGGTCGAGGAGAAGCGGCGCCTGCTGATCCGCCTGCTGCGCGTCGAGGGCCTCGAGATGTACCTGCGGCGCACCTTCCTGGGCGCCAAGACCTTCTCGATCGAGGGTCTCGACATGATGATCCTGATGCTCGACGAGGCCGTGCTGCTGGCCGCCGAGGAGGGCATCGAGGAGGCCGTCTTCGGCATGGCGCACCGCGGCCGGCTGAACGTGCTGGCCCACGTGCTGCGCCGCCCGTACCGCGACATCTTCGCGGAGTTCGAGGGCGAGCATGCGCTCGACGTCGAGACGCTGCGTCCCGACCACGGCTCCGGCGACGTCAAGTACCACCACGCCGCCAACACCACCCGCACGTTCGACGTCGGCGGCGAGACCCGCGCGATCCGGCTGTCGCTGGTGCCGAACCCGTCGCACCTGGAGTTCGTGAACCCGGTCGTGATGGGCCGCACCCGCGCGCTGGAGACCGTCTACGCCGCGCCCGCCTCGGTCACCCACGACCGGCGCCGCGCGCTCAGCGTGCTCATCCACGGCGACTCGGCCTTCTCGGGCCAGGGCATCGTCGCGGAGTCGCTCAACCTCGGCACGCTGCCCGGCTACACGGTCGGTGGCGCGCTGCACCTGATCGGCAACAACCAGATCGGCTTCACCACCGATCCGCGCGACTTCCGCTCGACGCGTCACTCGTCCGACCTGGCGAAGGGCTTCAACGTCCCGATCATCCACGTCAACGCCGACCACCTGGCCGGCTGCCGCGCCGCGGTGCGGCTGGCGATGGCCTTCCGGGCCCGGTTCGGGCGCGACGTGCTGATCGACCTCGTCGGCTACCGGCGCTGGGGCCACAACGAGGGCGACGAGCCCGCCTACACGCATCCGAAGATGTACGAGCTCGTGCGCACGCACAAGCCGATCGCCGAGCAGTACGCCGAGGAGATCGTCGGCGACGACGTCGCCACCGAGGAAGAGGTCGCCGAGATGCGCCTCCACGTGGCGCGCCGGCTGAAGGAGGAGCACGGCCGCGTCCGCGAGCCGAAGTGGCACGAGCCGATGGGCGAGCCCGCGCGCTGGGAGACGCCGACGGCCGTCACCGAGGAGCGCCTGCGCAAGCTCAACGCCGAGCTGCTCGAGACGCCCGAGGGCTTCACCGTCCACCCCAAGCTCGCGACCCAGCTGGCACGGCGCGGCAAGATGCTCGACGACGGCACGATCGACTGGGCGACCGCCGAGTCGCTGGCGCTGGCATCGCTGCTGTGCGACGGCGTCCACGTCCGCATGACCGGCCAGGACACCGAGCGCGGCACGTTCTCGAACCGCCACGCGGTGCTGCACGACGTCGAGACGGGCGAGCTGTTCACGCCGCTCGAGCACCTGGCGAGCGCCCGCGCCGGCTTCGAGATCCACAACTCGCCGCTGACCGAGAACGCGTGCCTCGGCTTCGAGCACGGCTACTCGGTCACCCGGCCGGCCGCGCTCGTGATCTGGGAGGCGCAGTACGGCGACTTCGCCAACGCGCGCGCAGGTGATCATCGACCAGTTCATCGTCTCGTCCGAGTCGAAGTGGGGCGAGAAGTCGCGGCTCACGCTGCTGCTGCCGCACGGCTTCGAGGGCAACGGCCCCGAGCACTCCTCGGCCCGCCTCGAGCGGTTCCTGAAGATGGGCGCCGAGGACAACATGACGGTCGTCAACGCCACCACGCCCGCGCAGTTCTTCCACCTGCTGCGGCTGCAGGCGCTCGCCAAGCTGCGCCGCCCGCTGGTCGTGATGACGCCGAAGAGCCTGCTGCGCGCCAAGGACGCCGCGTCGAGCCTCGACCAGCTCACCAGCGGCACCTTCGAGGCCGTGCTCGACGACGAGGCGTCGCTGGACTACAAGGAGGACATCTCCCGGCTCGTGCTGTGCTCCGGGAAGATGTACTACGACCTGCAGCGCCACGCGCAGCGCGCCGAGCGGCCCGACGTCGCGGTCGCGCGCATCGAGCGGCTGTACCCGTTCCCGACCGAGCAGTTCGGCCGCCTGGTCGACTCCTTCCCCTACCTCGAGTCGGTGGTGTGGGTGCAGGAGGAGCCGCAGAACATGGGCGCCTGGCGGCACATCAGGCATCGACTCGAGCAGGCCATCCCGGCCGGCGTGCCGCTGCGCTACGAGGGCCGTCCGTGGCGGGCGAGCCCGTCGGAGGGCTACCCGATCGCGCACGAGCGCGAGCAGGAGCGCATCGTCAAGGCAGCCCTCGGGCTTTGATCGCCGCGCGGGTCGCCCGGCTGCGCGAGCGCATGGCCGCGGCCGGCGTCGACGCCGTCATCGCCGGTCCGTCGGCCGACTACCGCTGGCTGACCGGCCTGCACCCGCCCATCCCGACGCGGCTCACGCTCGCGATCGTGCCGCTCGAGGGCGACCCGGTGATCGTCACGCCCGGCTTCGAGGCGCCGCCCGACGCCGGCTGCGAGGTCGTCGCCTGGTCCGACGGCACCGACGCCGACGCGCTGGCGGCCGACCTGCTGCGCGCGCACGTCGCCGGCCCGCGTCGCCGTCTCCGACCGCACCTGGGCGCGCTACGTGCTGCCGCTGCAGGCCGCGCTCGGCGTCACGCTTCGAGGGCGCCGTCGTCGCTGATCGAGCCGCTGCGGTCGGTCAAGGACCCGGCCGAGCAGGACGCGCTGCGCCGCGCCGGCGCCGCCGTCGACCGCGTCATCGGCGCGCTCGGCGAGCTGCGCTTCGAGGGCTCCACCGAGCGTGACATCGGCCGCGAGCTGGAGCGGCTGCTGATCACCTGCGGCCACGACTCGGTGCACGACGTCATCGTCGGGTCGGCCGGCAACGGCGCGATCCCGCACCACGCGGTCGGCGACCGCGTCATCGCAGCCGGGCGACGCGATCGTGATCGACATCGGCGGCGAGCTCGACGGCTACGTCTCCGACGTGACGCGGATGGTGCTGGTCGGCGAGCCGCCCGAGGGCTACGACGAGGTGCACGCCGCGGTCGACGCCGCCCACCACGCCGGCCGCGCGGCGGCGGTGCCGGGCGCCACCACGGGCGCCGTCGACGCGGCGGCGCGTGCGGTGCTGGAGGCGGCGGGCTACGGCGCGTACTTCACGCACCGGCTCGGCCACGGCATCGGCCTCGACACGCACGAGGCGCCGTACCTGATGCCGGGCGGCACGACGGTGCTCGAGCCGGGCATGACGTTCACGATCGAGCCGGGCGCGTACCTGGCCGGCCGGTTCGGCGTGCGCATCGAGGACACGGTGATCCTCGGCACCGACCGGGTCGACCCGGTCACCGTCACGCCGCACGCGCGCGCTCGTGGTCGCGTAGATTCCCGCGGTGAGGGTGATCGTGATCGGCGCCGGCTTCGCCGGCCTCGCGGCGGCCGACGCGCTGGTGCAGGCCGGCGCCGACGTGACCGTGCTCGAGGCCCGCGACCGGGTCGGCGGCCGCGTCGTACAGCCGGCGGCTCCTGAACGGCGCCGTGATCGAGCTGGGCGCCGACTTCTTCGAGGCCGACCACTACGTGCTGCGCGGCTACGCCAAGCGCTTCGGGCTGACCATCGTGCCGCGCGGCATGCGGTACTCCGAGCGCGAGCCGCGCGGGTGTCGACACGACGCCCGAGGCGGTCGGCGAGGTGGCCGAGCTGGCGCGCGGCATGCTGCTGCGCCGCCTCGGCGGCGAGCCGCTGTCGGTGGCGGCGCTGCTCGACTCGCTCGACGTCGATCCGGCCGCGCGCGAGGCGGTGCGGTCGCGCGTCGAGGTGTCGTCGGCGCACGGCGCCGACGAGGTCGACGCGCGGGTGCTCGGGCACTTCGGGTCGAGCTACGGCGGGCCCGAGTCGGACCGCATCGTCGAGGGCAACGACGCGATCGCCCGGGGCCTCGCGGCCGGCCTCGGCGACCGTCTCCACCTGTCGACGCCGGCCGAGTCGATCGCGTGGGACGCGCGACGGCGGTGCGCGTCCACACCGCCGCGCGGCGAGTGGATCGCCGACTACGCGCATCGTCGCGGTGCCGGCCGCCGTCCTGAAGACGCTGCCGTTCGCGCCCGCCCTGCCCGACGACAAGCGCGCCGCGCTGGCGCGCCTGCCGATCGCGACGGCCGCGAAGCTGTTCGTGCCGCTCACCGCGCCCACCGAGCCGTCCGCGACGCTGTCGGTGCCGGAGCGCTACTGGGCGTGGACGGCGCTCGGCGCCGACGGCGCCGTGACGCCCGTCGTGAACTGCTTCGCCGGGCTCGCCCGCCGCGCGTCGAGCGGCTCCGCGTCGGCGACGGGCCCGGCCACCTGGGTGGCGTCGCTGCGGCAGCTGCGGCCCGACCTGGAGCTGGACGAGGCCGGCGCCGTCCTCTCGACGTGGGACGAGCCCGTGGGCGCAGCGGCGTCTACGCCGTGTCGTCGCCGGCGCGCGCAGCCCGGAGGACGAGGAGGCGATCTGCCGCAGCGAGGGCCCGCTCGTCTTCTGCGGCGAGCACACCGCCCGCGGCGACGGCGGGCTGATGGAGGGCGCGCTGCGCAGCGGGCTCCGCGCTGCCGAGGTTGTAGGGTCCCTCCGGTGATCGCCGAGCTCATCCGCGCGGTCGGCGCCGAGCACGTGATGACCGATCCTGCGCAGATGGCGTCGTACGCCTGCGACGGCCTCACCGGCTACCGCGTGACGCCGCAGGCGGTGGTGCTGCCCGCCACGACGGACGAGGTCGCGGCCTGTGTTCGCATCTGCCACGAGGCAGGCGTGCCGTTCGTGGCCCGCGGCGCCGGCACCGGGCTCTCGGGCGGCGCGCTGCCGGTCGCCGAGGGCGTCGTGATCTGCGTGCAGCGGCTGCGCTCGGTGCTCGACGTCGACCCGGTCAACGAGCGCGTCACGGTGCAGCCGGGCGTCACCAACCTCGCCGTCTCGGCCGCGGTCGCCGCCGCACGGCTACTACTACGCGCCCGATCCCTCCAGCCAGCAGGTCTGCACCATCGGCGGCAACGTGGCCGAGAACTCCGGCGGCGCGCACTGCCTCAAGTACGGCTTCACGATCCACCACGTGCTGCAGGCCGACGTTCGTGACGGCCGACGGGCGCGTCGCGACGCTCGGCCACGCCGTGCCCGACAGCCCCGGCCTCGACCTGCTCGGCGTCGTCGTCGGCTCCGAGGGCACGCTCGGCATCGTCACCGAGGTGGTGCTGAGGATCCTGCCGCGAGCCCGAGGCGGTCGACACGCTGCTCGCGGCCTTCGACTCCACCGACGCCGCCGGCGACGCCGTCTCGCGCATCATCGCCGCGGGCGTCGTGCCGGCCGCGATCGAGATGATGGACCGGCTCACGATCCAGGCCGCCGAGGCGTCGGTGCACGCCGGCTACCCGCGACTGCGAGGCGGCGCTGCTGGTCGAGCTCGACGGGCCCGGCGGCCGAGGTGCGGTCGCTCGGCCCCGTCATCGACGAGCTGTGCCGCGCGGCGCGGCGCGACCGAGATCCGCCGCGCCGAGACGCCCGAGCAGCGGGCGCTGATGTGGAAGGGCCGCAAGGCGGCGTTCGCGGCGATGGGCCGCGTCTCGCCCGACTACTACGTGCAGGACGGCGTGATCCCGCGGACGAAGCTGCCCGAGGTGCTGCGCGGCATCCGCGAGCTGGAGGCCGAGTACGGCCTGCGGGTCGGCAACGTGTTCCACGCCGGCGACGGCAACCTGCACCCGCTGGTGCTGTACGACGGCGCCGAGGAGGGCGCGTCCGAGCGCGCGCTCGAGGTGGCGACGCGCATCCTCGAGCTGTGCGTCGCGCACGGCGGCTCGATCACCGGCGAGCACGGCGTCGGCCACGACAAGGCCTGCTCGATGCCGAAGATGTTCACCGGCGCCGACCTGACGGTGATGGACCGGCTGCGCTCGGCGTTCGATCCCGAGCCGGCTGTCGAACCCGGGCAAGCTGCTGCCGACGCCGCGGCTGTGCGGCGAGGTGCCCGGGCTTCCACCGCGTGCATCCGGTCGAGGCGGCGGGGCTCGGGGAGCGGTTCTGATGCTGCGGCCGACCACCGAGGAGGAGGTCGCGGAGCTCCTGGCCGAGGCCGACGCGACCGGCCAGTCGCTGATCCCGCGCGGCGGCGGCACGAAGCTCGGCTGGGGCCGGCCGGCGCAGGGCGAGTTCCTGTCGGTGCGCGAGCTCGACCGCATGATCGCGATGGAGCCCGGCGACTTCGTCTGCGTCGCGCAGGCGGGCATGCGGCTGGCCGACCTCGACGCCGCGCTGCGGGCCGAGCCCGGACACCGCCAGCGCCTGATGCTCGATCCGCCGCACGGCGCCGACGCGACGCTCGGCGGCATCGTCGCCACCAACGCCTCCGGCCCGCTGCGCCACCGCTACGGCGCGCCGCGCGACCTCGTCATCGGCGCGCGGATGGTGCTCGCCGACGGCACGCGCGCGAAGACCGGCGGCGCGCGTCGTCAAGAACGTCGCCGGGCTACGACCTGGCCCGGCTGCTGTGCGGCTCGCTGGGCTCGATCGCCGTCATCACCGAGCTCGCCTTCCGGCTGCATCCGGTGCCCGAGGCGACCGTCGCCGTGCTGCTCGAGACGCGCGACGCGGCCCGGGCGGCGGCGTTCGCGGCGGCCGTCCGCGGCCGGCGGTCTGACGCCGACGCAGGTCGAGGTGGCGTGGCCCGACGGCCGCGTCGTGGCGCGGTTCGACTCCACGCCGGCGGCCGCGCGCGAGCAGGCGCTGGCCGCCGCCGCGCTCGATCCCGACGCGCGGGTGCTGCCCGACTCCGACCGGCGGATGCTCGTGCCGCGGCTGGCGAACCGACCCTGGACGGGCGAGGGCGCCGTGCTGCGGCGTGGGCGTGCCGCTGGCCGCAGTCGCCGACCTGCTGCGGATCGCCGAGGGCCGCATGCGACGACCTCGTGCTGCGGGCGGGCATCGGCGTCGGCGAGGCGCGGCTGCCGGCCGACGCCGACCGCGGTGGCGCTGTTCCGCGACGCGGTCGTCGCGATCGGCGGGCACGTCTCGCCGCGGCGGCTGCCGCCGGGGCTGGCCGACCTGACGTGGCCCGAGCCCGACGCGGTGTCGCGCTCGCTGACGCTGGCGATCAAGCGGCAGCTCGACCCGAACGGCACGCTGGCGCCGGGCCGGCTGGCGGAGGCCGCGTGACGACGAACGACATCCGCCCGCTGCTCGACGACTGCGTGCACTGCGGCTTCTGCCTGCCGACGTGCCCGACGTACCAGCTGTGGGGCGAGGAGCCCGACTCGCCGCGCGGGCGCATCCTGCTGATGGACCTCGTCGACAAGGGCGAGCTCGCCGTCACCGACCAGGTCGTCGAGCACTGGGATCGCTGCCTCGGCTGCATGGCGTGCGTGACGTCGTGCCCGTCGGGCGTGCAAGTACAACGCGCTGATCGAGTCGACGCGGGCGAAGGTCGAGCGCGAGTACCGGCGCGGCCCGATGGATCGCCTGCGCCGCGCGGCGCTGTTCTCGGTGCTGCCGCACCACCGCCGGCTGCGTCCGCGCCGCCTACGCGCTGGCGCTGAAGGCTGCCGGCGCCGAAGATCGCGCCGAAGCTGAAGCTGTCGGCGCATCCGGCAGCGGCCGCCCGTGCGGACGCCGGCCGCGGGCGAGCCGAAGCTGCAAGGTGGCGATGCTGCTGGGCTGCGTGCAGCGCGCGTTCTTCGGCGACGTCAACGCGGCCACCGCGCGCGTGCTCGCCGCGTACGGCTGCGAGGTGCTGGCGCCGCGCGACCAGGGCTGCTGCGGCGCGCTCGAGCTGCACACCGGCCGGGCGCCGGCCGAGCGCCGCCGCACGGCGCTGCTCGACCGGCTCGACGCGCTCGGCGTCGACCGCATCGTCGTCAACAGCGCCGGCTGCGGCTCGTCGCTGAAGGAGGCCGACCACCCGGCGGCCGCGCAGGTGCGCGACGTCCACGAGGTGCTGGCCGAGCTCGGCCCGCCGCCGGGCCTGAAGCGCCTCGACCTGCGCGTCGCCTACCACGACGCCTGCCACCTGGCGCACGCCCAGGGCGTCCGCGCCGAGCCGCGCTCGGTGCTCGCGGCCGATCCCCGGCGTGCAGCTGCTCGAGATTGCCGGACGCCGAGATCTGCTGCGGCTCGGCGGGCGTCTACAACCTGCTGCAGAGCGACGCCGCGGCCGAGCTGGGGCGCCGCAAGGCCGCGAACATCGACGCGCTCGGCGCCGACGTGATCGCGGCGGCGAACCCGGGCTGCCTGATCCAGATCACCGCGTACCTGGAGCGCCCCGTGCCGACCCTGCATCCCGTCCAGCTGCTCGACCGGGCGCTGCGTGGCTGACGCCGGTCAACGTCTTCGACTGGGAGGAGGCGGCGCTGGCGGCGCTCGAGCCGGCCGTCGCCGGCTACCTCGCGGGCGGCGCCGGCGACGAGCGCGCGCTGGCCGGCAACCGCGCGGCGTTCGAGCGCATCCGGCTCGTGCCGCGGGTGCTGGCGGGCGTCGCCGCGGCCGACCTGGCGACGACCGTGCTCGGCACGCGGGTCTCGATGCCGGTGCTGGTCGCGCCCGTCGGGCACCAGGGCCACCTGCACCCCGACGGCGACGCCGCCACGGCGCGGGCGTCGGCCGCGGCGGGCACGGTGATGGTCGTCTCGACGATGGCGAACGCCTCGGTCGAGACGATCGCGGCGGCAGCGCCCGGTGCGCCGCGCTGGTTCCAGCTCTACGCGCGGCGCGACCTCGGCCACCGGCGCGAGATCGTCGAGCGCGCCGAGGCGGCGGGCTACCGGCGCGATCGTGCTGACCGTCGACCTCGTCTCGCTCGGCCGGCGCGAGCGCGAGATGCGCGGCGGCTTCCGGCTGGCCGAGTCGATCGAGCTGCCGAACCTCCACCGCGCCGACGAGGCGTCGCGGACGCTCGAGGCGACGACGTCGCTGCTCGATCCGGCGCTGTCGTGGGCCGATGTCGAGCAGCTGCGCTCGTGGACGTCGTTGCCGGTGCTGGTGAAGGGCATCCTCCATCCGCGCGACGCGGAGCTGGCGGTCGAGCACGGCTGCGCCGGCGTCGATCGTCTCGAACCACGGCGGCCGGCAGCTGGACGGCGCGTCGCGCCCATCGACGCGCTGCCGCGGATCGCCGAGGCCGTCGGCGGCCGCCTCGAGCTGTACGTCGACTCGGGCGTCCGCCGCGGCGTCGACGTGGTGGCGGCGCTGGCGCTGGGCGCGCGGGCCGTGCTGGTCGGCCGGGCGCCGATCTACGGCCTGGTGGCGGGCGGCGAGGCCGGCGTGCGCGCGGTGCTCGAGCTCCTGCGCGCCGAGCTCGCGAACGCGCTGCACCTGTGTGGCGTCGCGACGGTGACCGACGTCCCGCGCGACCTCGTCGTCTCGGCCTGAGCGGCCGGTCCGCGCCAGCGAACCGTCCGGCACGGAAGGTGCCCGGATCATGGCCGATCCCGCGTGCCCATTGACGCACGGAACGAGTCCGCTCGCGCACGCGAGTGCCGAG
Organism: uncultured Actinomycetes bacterium; assembly: GCA_963732645.1. Classification (GTDB taxonomy): domain Bacteria; phylum Actinomycetota; class Thermoleophilia; order Gaiellales; family F1-60-MAGs149; genus VFJZ01. The sequence continues at coordinate 347,708 of CAVTAC010000008.1, read as the reverse complement.
TCGCGCGATCCGCGCGCCTTCCGTGCGCCTTCCATGTTGGGGTCAGACCCCAAAAACGGCCGAATTGGGGTCAGACCCCAATGCAGTTCGGCCGGCGTCCTTCAGCCGCGGCGTCGCCAGGCCATCCACCGCTCGTTCTCGAAGGCCGGCATCGGCGCGATCGGACGGCCGGTCGGTCTCGAGCACGAACGCCGGCGTGAGCAGCGCGTCGAGATCGTCCCGCGTGATCTCGTAGGGCGGTCCGCCGCGCCGTTCGCCGATCTCGAAGTAGCCGACCAGGACGCCACCGGGCCGCACCAGCTCGGGCAGCCGGCGACCATACGTGGCACGCGTGTGGGGATGGAGTGCGCAGAGGAAGGCGCGTTCGTAGACCAGGTCGAAGGGCGGCTCGTCCAGCGTCGAAGACGTCGGCCTCGCGCACCGCGACCGGCGAGCCGGCGAGGTGGCGCCGCGCGAGCGCCACGGCCTCGCTGCTGAAGTCGACCGCGAGCACGTTCCAGCCGGCCGCGGCGAACACCAGGGTCTCGCTCGTCCAACCGCAGCCCGGAACGAGCAGTCGCGCGCCCGGCGCCGGCGGCGGGCCGAGGCCGAGCGCCTCGGGCGGCGACGTCGTCGGGCTGCCAGGGCGTGTCCCCGTCGCGGTAGCGCCGATCCCAGAACGCTGGCTCCCTGCTGATCGAGCGGCACGGCTGCAGTATCGCCGGTCACGGCCGCTTCGTGGCATGCTCGGCCGAATGTCCGACGACCTCCCTCTTCGCACCCGCGCGGCACTGCATCCCTCTCCGGCGCACCGTGGAGCGAGGCGGTGCGCGTGCCGCCCTGGCCGCCATCGTCGACGACATCGAGAGCGGATACGGCGGCGAGGAGCGACTCTGGCCGAACGACCCGGCCGACCTGGAGGGCGATCCGGACTCCCGTTCCGGACGCTCTACCTCGGCGCCGCCGGCGTCGTCTGGGCGCTCGCGCCGGCTCGCCGGCGATGGTCACGCTGCGCCGAGCATCGACCTGGCCGCGATCGCCGCCGGCGCTGCACGCCGCGCTGGCTCGAGGCGCCGGAGTTCGAGTCGGACTACCCGGCGCCGCACCCGTCGCTGCTCATGGGCTCGGCGGGCCTGCTGCTGCTCGCCGACGAGCTCGCGCCCGATCCGGCACGTCGCGACCTGCTGGCGCGCGGCCATCGCCGCCAACGAGCGCAACCCGACCCGCGAGCTGCTGTGGGGCTCGCCCGGGACGATGCTCGCCGCGCTCGCGCTCACCGCGGCGGGACGAGTCCGAGCGCTGGGTGACGCTCTGGCGCGCGTCGGCGGCGTGGTTGCTCGACGAGTGGCGCGACGAGGTCTGGGAGCAGGACATGTACGGCAGCCGGGCGCGCTACCTCGGGCCGGGGCATGGCTTCGCCGGCAACGTGCACGCGCTGCTGCGCGGCCGCGAGTTGCTGCAGCCGCGCGTCGCCGACGACGTCGAGCGTCGAGCCGTCGCCGTGCTTGCGACTCAGGCGGTGCACGACGGCACGTGCGTGCAATGGCCGGCGCTGGAGGACGAGGCTGTGCCGTCCCTGAAGACGCGCACCCAGTGGTGTCGACGGCGCGCCCGGCATGGTGATCGCGCTCGGCGCCCTGCTCGCCGGACGCCCGAAGTCGACGCGCTGCTTCTGGGCGGCTGCGAGCCACGTGGCGGGCCTGGACCGCTGCGCGCCAGCTCGAGCCTCTGCCACGGCACCTGCCGGCAACGGGTTCGCGCTTCTGCGCGGGTTCGAGCGCTTCGGCGACGAGGTCTGGCTCGTGCGCGCCCGCGCCTTCGCGATGCACGCCGTCGGCCAGATGGAGCGAGGCGCGCCGCACCCGCGGCCGCGGCCCGACACCCTCTTCACCGGCGATGCGGGTGTCGGCGCTCTTCCTCGCCGCGTCGCATCCCGGGAACGCGAGCTTCCCGACGGACTGCGACGGCCATGCGCTCACGGGTACAGGACCGGGAACAGCCGGTCGACGCGCCATCGGCTCGCCCGCTGCCAGCTCGTCGTCCAGGCCCGGGAACGGCGGCGACGTGCGGTGCGGACGCGGGCCGTAGCGGACGTCCTCGCCGATCAGCCGGAACGAGACCGCGCGGCGGCGGCTGTCGGCCGGGCCGGCCGCGTGCAGCGTCAGCATGTTGAACGCCACCGCATCGCCCGGCTGCATCGCCCAGCCGAGGATCGGGAACGCGTCGCGGTCGGCCTCGATGTCGGGCACCTCCTCGAGCGTGCCCTCGTCGAACACCAGCGCGTTGCCGGCCAGGAACGAGCGCGGCATGAACCACGCGCCGCTGTGCGTGCCGGCCACGAACTCGGGCGTCGCCGACCGCGAGACCGGGTCGAGCGGGATCCAGAACGAGATCGTCTGGCTGCCGTCGATGCAGTAGTACGGCTGGTCCTGGTGCCACGGCGTGCGGATCGACGAGCCCGCCTCCTTGACCAGCATGTGGTCGTGGAACAGCCGCACCTCGCCGGTGCCCATCAGCTCGGCGGCGGCGCGGCCCATGCCGCTCGCCTCGACCACGGCGCGGTACTGCGGGATGTCGCCCCAGCGGCAGAAGTCCTCGACGAACTCGCCCGGAGCCGTCGGCCGGCGCCATCTTGATGGCGAGCGGGCCGGGCTCGGCGATCTCGCGCTCGACGCCCTCCGCGAGCTGCTCGACCAGCTCGGGCGCCAGGAAGCCCGGCAGGAAGACGGCGCCGTCGCGCTGGAACGCGGCGACCTGCTCGGGGGTCGGAATGCGCGGCCATCAGGTCTTCCCCGGGGAGCCCCAGATGTGGTCGACGTTCCAGCCGTGCCAGGAGTCGACCTTCACGAGCGCCGTCACCGAGTCGCGCACGCGGGCCTCGAACACGTAGCCCTGGTAGCGCAGCGCGAGCTTGTCGATGTCGGCCAGCTCCTCGTCCGGATAGAACTTCTCGACGTGGCCGAGCAGGGTCACCGAGCGGCCCCAGTTGTCGCCGTCGATGATCGTGATCGCGACCCGCGGCTCCTGCTCCATGTGCGAGAACCGCTTCCGGCTGCGATCCATGTTCAGCAGGATGTGCTCGCCCGTCCACATGTACCAGGCGGTCGCCGCGTGGGGCGATCCGTCCGGGCGCACGGTCGAGACGATGCCCGGCCGGCGCTCCTTGATGAAGTCGATCACGTCTTGCGGCATGGGCGCTTTCGGCATGCCGGAAGTCTAGGACGAGTCGCCGGCCGATCGAGTGCGACGCTAGTGCGTGCGGGTGACCTTCGTGAGGCCCGGCGGGCGGTCCGGGTCACGTCCGCGCAGGATCGAGACGCGCTCCGCCAGCAGCTGCGCGCCGACCACGAGCGTGAACGGCGCGAGCTCCTCGCTCAGCACCGGCGCCGGGATCTCGCGGCCCGGGCCGAACGAGATCACGCGGCCGCCGCGCGCCGCCAGCTCGGCCGCCATCTCGTCGACGTCGCCGCCGAGCGGCCCGCCGCCGTGGAACACCAGCGCCGGCAGCCCCGCCGCCGCCGTCTTCGGCCCGTGCCGCAGGTCGGCGCTCGAGAAGCCCTCCGCCCACAGCCCGGTCGTCTCCTTGAGCTTCAGCGCCGCCTCCAGCGCGACGGTGTACGCGAAGCCGCGCGCCACGCACGCCGCGGCCGGCGCCGTCACCAGGTCGGGCGCCGCCGCGTGCGCCGCCGCCTCGCCCTCCGCCAGCGCCTGCGCGATCGCCGCCGGCACCGCGTCGAGCTGCTCCAGCCCGGCGGCGCCGAGCGCCTCCGCCAGCGCCGCGACCGCCGCCAGCTGCGCCGTGAACGTCTTCGTCGCCGCCACCGAGCGCTCCTCGCCCGCCGCCGTCACGAGCGCGTGGTCGGCCATCCGCGCGAGCTCGGAGCCGGCGCCGTTCGTGAGCCCGGCGGTGAGCGCGCCGCGCTCCCTCGCGTACGCCAGCGAGGCGCTGATCTCGGGCGTCTCGCCCGACTGCGAGACGCCGATCACCAGCGCGCGAGACAGATCGACCGGCGCCCGGTACGCCGTGTAGAGGCTCGGCGCGGCGAGGCTCGCGACCAGGCCGCAGCGCGCCTCGAGCAGGTAGCGCGCGTAGATGGCCGCGTGGTCGGAGGTGCCGCGCGCGACCAGCACGACGATGTCGCAGCCGCGCGCCCGCACGTCGGCGGCGAGCGCCGCGGCGGCGGGCCGGGTCGCGGCCAGCGTCCGCTCGACCGCGGCCGGCTGCTCGCGCGATCTCCTCGCGCATCAAGCTCATCGCGCGCGCCTCCTGCAGCAGCCGCTCGTGCACGCCGGCGTCGACCCGTCCCAGCTCGTCGAGCGCCAGCAGCACCGCACCCGCGGCGGGCGGCGCCGTCAGCATGTGGATCGGGCAGCGCGGCAGCCGCGCGGCGATCTCGGCCTCGAACGCGTCGTCGAGCGCGCGGCAGCCGGCCCGGTGCACGCCGCCCGACCGCACGACGGTGAACGGCTCCTCCATCCCCAGCCGCGCCGCCACGCCGTAGGCGGCGAACGCGAGCCCGGTGCCGGTCGTCGCGGCGATCTGCTGCGCCACCTCGTCGCCGGCGATGGCGGCGTCCAGCACGGTGCGCGCCAGCGACGGCGCCGGCACGTAGTCGTCGCGCGAGATGGCGCGGAACAGCGCGTTCGCGTCGCGCATGCCGAGCGCCTCGGGCAGCAGCTCCGTCAGCGTCGTGGCCGGGCCGGTGCCGTGGTAGAAGCGCGCCATCGCGTGCACGGCCTCGCGCGCCAGCTCGTACGAGCCGCCGGCCTCGCCGTAGCCGATCGCGAGCGTGCGGAAGACGCGGCCGTCGGCGGCCCGGCCGGCGCTGACGCAGCCGGTGCCCGCGCACGAGACGACGCCGACGCCCGTCGGCGAGCCGGCCCGCAGCGCCGCGAACGCGTCGTTGACGATCAGCCGCCGGCGCGGCATGCCGGCCGACTTCAGCGCCGGATCGAGCAGCTCGGCGTCGCCGGGGAAGTCGACGCCCGCGAGCGCGAGCGCCGGCCGAGTGCAGCGCGCGCGGCTCGGTGCCGGCCGCCGCCGTGGCGGCCACGATCGCCGCGATCGCGCCCTCGACGCCGATCTCCTCCCAGTTGCCCGGCCCGGCCGAGCCGACGCCGACCACCGCCCCGTCGGTCGTGCAGACGATCGCGTCGGTGGTGGTGCCGCCGGCGTCGATGCCGAGCACGAGCTTCAAGCCGCGCTCCTGGCCGAGGCGTAGGCGCGCTCGACGATGCCGAGCGCCGTCAGACCGGTCTCGGCCGTCGGCGCACCGGTCGGCGGCGTGTGGTCGCCCGGGCCGACCCGCCGCAGGAAGTCGTCCATCTGGGCGGCGTACATCGGCAGCGCGCAGTGGTCGTAGCCGGCGCGGCGGCTCGTCGGGCGACCAGATGCGCGCGTAGCCGCCCGTGCCGTACAGCTCGGTGTCGGCCTCGAGCCCGCCGAGGCGCGGCTCCCACCAGCCCGACTCGACCACCGACCGCGTGCCGTCCGACCAGTCGATCAGCACGATGCCGTCGTCGTCGACCTCGTAGTCGCCGAACGCCGTGCCGATCGACGCCCGCACGCGCACCGGCTCGGGGTCGCCGAGCAGGTAGCGCGCGGTGTCGATGGCGTGGATGCCCATGTCGATGAGCGCGCCGCCGCCGGCGAGGGCGGGGTCGGTGAACCACCCGGCCGGGCCCCACTTCGCGTGCACGCCGTAGCCGTGGGTGCGCACGACGCGGCCGAGCTCGCCGGCCTCGACCCGCGCCCGCAGCGCCCGCACCTCGTCCCGGTAGCGCCACATGTGCGCGACCAGCAGCTCGACCTCGGCGGCCTTGGCGGCGGCGACCATCTGCTCGGCCTCGGCGACGTTCATCGCCATCGGCTTCTCGACCAGCACGGCCTTGCCGGCGCCGATGGCGGCCAGCGCCTGGGGCGCGTGCAGGTGGTTCGGCGTCGCCGACGACGACGGCGTCGACGCCCGCGTCGGTGACGAGCGTCTGCCAGTCGGTGGTGACCTGCTCGATGCCGTGCTTCGCGGCGAACGCCTGCGCGCTGGAGAGCCGGTGGTTGGCGACGCCGACGACGCGGCCGAGGCCGGTGTCCTGCACCGCGCGGACGTGGAGATCGGAGATGAAGCCGCAGCCGAGGACGGCGATCCGCAGGTCGGGCACGGGCGGAAGTCTAGGGGTCCGCGACGCCGCCGGGCGGGACTGAGGCGTCCTCCGAATGCGTCGCGTACGGTGTCATCCGTGCTCTCGACCGTGCGTGCCTGCTCGCTCGCCTTCGTCGGATTCGGCCTCGCAGCAGCCTCGCTCGGGCCGATCCTGCCGGGCGTGCGCGACGACCTCGGCCTGGGCGATGTCGGCACCGGGCTCGCGATCGCCGCGGCCGGCGCCGGCTGGGGATCGGGCGTGCTCGCGTCGGGACGCGTCTCGCGCGCCCGCGGCCGTCGCACCTCGTTCGCGTCGGGCACGACGCTGCTGACGTTCGGCCTGCTGCTGGTCGCGATCGCCCCGGTCGGGGCGATCGTGGTCCTCGGCTCGTTCGTGTTCAGCTTCGGCGGCGGCCTGCTGACGGGGGCCGCCAACGCGGCGCTGGCCGAGCTGGACGACCACTCGCTGGCGGTGGCGAACGGGTTCTTCGGCGTCGGCGCCATCACCGGTCCGCTGATGGCGAGCGCGCTGGTCGGCATCGGGCCGGGCTGGCGCGCGGTGCCGGCCGTGGCCGCGGTGCTGTGCGCGTGCACCATCCCGCTCGCCCGGGCGCTGCCGGCCGGCAAGCTGCCGCCGAGCCCCGACCGGCACGGCGCCCGCAGGCCTGCTGCGGCGTCGCCTCTACGTGCTGCTGGTCGCGGTGATCGCCATCGACGTCGCGGCGGAGGCGGGCTTCGTCGGCTGGATCGCCACCTACGTCGGACGAGGCGCGCGGGTGGCCCGACTGGCTCGCCGCCGGCTCGCCGATGGCGTTCTGGGTCGGCGTCACCATCGCCCGCTTCATGACCGTCCGGCTGCGCTTCGAGCCCTGGACGCTGATCCCGATGACCGCGACCGCCGGCACGGCGGTCGCGCTGCTGCTGATCGTGCCGGGCGCGCCGGCGGCGCTGGCGCTGATCTTCGTCGTCGGCCTCGCGTGCGGGAACGTCTTCCCCGTGGTGGTCGCGACGAGCGCCCGCAACTTCCCGAACGACGTCGACACCGGCACGGCGGTCATGCTCGGCGCCACCGGCACGCTCGAGATGATCGTGCCGCTGATCCTCGGCAGCGCCTCCGCGATCGCCGGCACCACCGCGGCGGGCATCGTGGTCATCTCCATCACGTTCGGCCTGGCGAGCTTCGCGGCGGTGATCGCCACCGCGTCGGGCCGCCGGCCGGTGTCGCGTCTAGACGTGATCGCGCGGGATGTCCGCGCGGATAGGTGCGTGAGAAGACCTCGTCGTCGCCCTCGCGGACGACCAGCTCGTGGACGAGGTGGAAGGCGTGCTCGTCGGCCGTCATCTCGCCCCGCACGTGGGCGATCATCTGCCAGTCGTCGCGGCCGATGGCCGACGTGTTCTCGACCACGACGCGCGCCGACAGCGGGTCGCCCTCGACGATCGAGTAGCGCGCCGTCGAGGTGTCCTCTGCCTCGATGCGGCTCTGCACCTGGCGCTTGCGGCCGCCCATGTCCCAGTCGAACGTGAGCGCGGCCGCGCCGGTCGCCAGATCGCGCTCGATGCGCCGGGAGCCGAAGCCGGGGGTGAGCTGCTCGACCTCCATCTTCGGCCCGAACTCCGTCGGCCCGAACGGCTGGGCCACCTCGTCGGTGCGCGTGCGCAGCGGCAGCTCGAGCACGACGTCGGAGATGCGCAGGGTCGCCGCACGGGGCGACGGCCAGGCGAGCGGCCAGTAGGTCGGCGAGAAGCCGATGCGCAGCCGGCGGCCCTCGCCGAAGCGGTGGCCGATGCCGTCGAGCGTCAGCGTGATGCGCTCGGCGCGGCCGGGCACGAGCGGCTCCGGCTCGGCGCGGGAGTGGCGCTGCGTGAGGTTGAGCATGCCGCGCGTGACCAGCAGCGAGGCGCCGTCGGGCGCCACGTCGCAGAGCCGCGCCGACCACCAGCGCGAGCGGCTCGTCCGACTCGACGGTGAACGACACCTGCGCGAAGCCGAGCAGCTCGATCGACTCGTCCAGCGGCGCGCCCTCGACGCAGAACGACATGCCGTCGTCGGCCCGCTGGTCGAGCGGCAGGTCGTCGGAGCCGCCGTCGGCGCACCAGGCGCCGGAGTCGAGGCCGCACGCCTGCAGCCCGCGGATCACGCCCGAGCCGGTGAACGGGATCTGCCGCACGACGACGTCGGGCGACGGCCACGTCTGCTCGGTCACCCAGCGGCCCGGACGCACGGCGCAGCGGCCGGCGGGCACGATCCGGTCCTGCATGAACGCCGCCAGCATCGGCGCCTGGTCGGCGCCGTTGTCGATGCCCTTCAGCCAGCGGTCGTACCAGCGCACGACCTCGCGCAGCACCCCGGCTCCCGGCCCGGGCACGCCGGCCTCGGTGTCGTTGTGGCCCCACGGGCCGATCACGCCGCGCCGCGGGCCGTCGAGGCCCTCCATCAGCCGCAGCACGGCGTCGGTGTAGCCGTCGGTCCAGCCGCCGATCGCCATCACGGCGCACTTGATGGCGCGAGTAGTCGTCGCGCACCGAGCCGTGCTGCCAGTAGGCGTCGCGGCGCTGGTGCGCGAGCCAGATCTCGCCCAGCGGCTGGATGCTCTCGAGCCGCTCGAGCCACTGCTGCCGGTAGCCGTCGCCGACCACCCACGGCAGCGGCGGCTGCGCCAGGAAGCTCAGCATCGAGACCGACCAGTGCAGCATGTCCATGCCGAGCACGCACCCGCCGCGGTAGTGCACGTCGTCGCCGTAGCGGTCGTCGCTCGCGAAGTAGCTGGCCACGGCCTTCAGCTCGGGCGGGGCGTGGGCCGCGATCTGCAGCCCGTTGAAGCCGCCCCACGAGGTGCCGATCATGCCGATCGCGCCGTCGCACCACTCCTGCGCGGCGATCCACCGCAGCACCTCGAGCGCGTCGGCCTGCTCCTGCGGGCAGTACTCGTCCATGATCGGGCCGTCGGAGTTGCCGGAGCCGCGGATGTCGACGCGCACGCCGGCGTACCCGTTCTGCACGAAGTAGTGCATCTGGGCGTGGTCCCACACCGCCGTGCCCTCGCTGAGGCGGTACGGCAGGTACTCGAAGATCGCCGGCACGGGCTGCTCGCGCGCGTCGAGCGGCAGCCAGATGCGCGCCGCCAGCCGGGTGCCGTCGGCGAGCGGGATCCAGACGTGCTCGATGACCTCGGCGCCCGTGGTGGAGTGCATTCCTACACGGTCGCAGAGCGCGCCGCGAGCCGCGCCGCGTTCTGGTGCACCTTCTCCACCACGCGCGCCACGTCGAGCACCGACTCGCGCCGCGCGAGCAGCATGCGGTGCTCGAGCCACACCGTCGTGGCCGCCGCGTTGACCGCGACCGGCACGGCCGGCCGGTCGTCGCCGGCGAACAGCTCCAGGTCGCCCAGCGACGGGTACGACACGCCCATCGGGATGCCCTCGGCCTCCAGCGCCGCCTCGAACTCGCGCAGCGGCACGCCCGCGAACTCGCTCGCGTCGTAGTGGAAGATGAAGCAGTAGTTGCCGTTCGCATCCATGCGCTCGTCGCGCGGCTGCGGGCGGATGCCGGGGATCTCGGCCAGCGCCTCGTTCAGCACGACGGCGTTCGCGTTGCGGATGCGGTGCTGCTCCGGAAACCGCGCCAGCTGGGCCTGCAGCACGGCGCCCTGCCACTCCGTCATGCGCATGTTCGAGCCGGCGGTGCGGTGGTGGTAGAACCACTTGCCGCGCTCGCGGCCGCAGTTGTGGAACTCCCACGCGGCGTTCTCGAGGTCGCGGTCGTTGGTCAGCAGCACGCCGCCCTCGCCGGCCGTGATCAGCTTCGAGCCCTGCATCGAGAACGAGCCGAACGCGCCCCACGAGCCGACGCCCTGGCCGCGCCACGACGAGCCGTGGGCGTGCGCGCAGTCCTCGATCAGGTGCAGGTTCCGGCGCGTGCACAGCTCGGTCAGCGCGTCGAGATCGGCCACGCAGCCGCCGCAGTGCACGGCCACGATCGCCTTCGTGCGCGGCGTGATCGCGGCCTCGGCCGCGGCCGCGTCGATGCAGAGCGTGTCGGCGTCGACGTCGACGATCACCGCCGCAGCGCCGACCGCCATGATCGCGGTCGCCGACGCCACGAACGTGATCGCCGGGACGAGCACCTCGTCGCCCGCGCCGACGCCGAGCGCGACGAGCGCCGCCTCGATCGTGTGCGTGCCGTTGGTCATCGGCAGGCCGTGGCTGGCGCCCTGGAAGGCGGCGAAGTCGTCGGCGAAGCGCTGGGCGCGATCGCCGTCGCCCGACCACCACGCGCCCGACTCGAGCGTCGCGATCAGGTTCTCCCGCTCGCTGTCGTCCCACATGGGCCACGACGGGTAGGGACGTGAGCGCAGCGGCTGGCCGCCGAGGATCGCGAGGTCTGCCATGACGGCAGCTTAGATCCGCGGCGCGCCGCTACGCGATGTCGCGCTCGTCGCGGTGCCGCGCCTGGAGCACGCGCACCAGGGCGTCGACGACCGTGACGTCGAGCTGCGTGCCGGCCGCGCGGATGCACTCGGCCAGCGCGTCCTCGGTGTCCAGCGCAGGCGCGTACGGCCGGCCGGCGGTCATCACGTCCCACGCGTCGGCGACCGCGATGATGCGTGCGCCGAGCGGGATCGCGTTGCCCGCCAGGCGGTCGGGGTAGCCCGTGCCGTCCATGCGCTCGTGGTGCGAGCGCACCCAGGCGACCTGGTCGCTGGCCAGCACCTCGCCGGCGATCTGCGCGCCGAGGGCCGAGTGCAGCTGCACGTGCTCGTGCTCCGACGGCGTCAGACGACTCGGCTTCAGCAGCGTCGTCGTCGGGCACGCCCATCTTGCCGACGTCGTGCACCAGCGCCGCGATCTCGAGCCGCTCGATCTCCTCCTGCGACCAGCCCAGCTCGGCCGCCAGCGCGCCGGCCATCGCGGCGACGCCGTCGGAGTGGCCGATCGTCGACGGATCCTTGTGGTCGATCGCGCGCGCCAGCGCGCGGATGCCGGCCAGCGACTCGTTCTGCAGCGGGCTCTCGCCGCACTGCTGCGCGACCTGGGCCGAGTAGCGCCAGATGCGCTGGCCGCCGTCGGCGAGCGCCTGCTCGAGGGCCGCGCGCGCGAGGCGCAGCAGGTCGTCGGGCCGAAGCGCCTGCTCGATGTCGCAGACGCCGGCCGACAGCGCGGTGTACGGCAGCGCCGGGCGGGTTCACGGCGCGACGCAGCCGCTCGGCCGCCGCGTAGCCGTCCATGCCGTCGGCCTCGGGCACCAGCAGCCCGAGCTCCTCGTCGCCCAGCTGCGCGAGCAGCGAGCCCGGCCGCAGCGAGGCGCGGAAGCGGTCGAGGAACAGCTCGTCGCAGATCGTCTCGGCGGCGACGCCGAACACGATGACGGCGAGTGCCCGGCCATGGCGCTCGGCGCGCGCGAACTCCTCGTCGAGGCGGGCGCGGAAGGCCTCCTCGCCGGCCAGCCCGGCGGGCGGCGCAGGCGCTGCGGCGGGGGCAGAAGGGGGTGGCGCGTCCGCAGTGAGCCCGGATGCGGGGAGGGGCTGCCGGCGTCTCGTCCACGGCGCGCGCACGCGTCCCCATCGGCAGCAACGCCACAGAGGTTGAGCCTTATCCCACAAGGCGCTTACTATCGCGTCCCATGGAGATCGCCGTGGTGCTGCTCGTCGTCCTTCTCGTCGTCGCCGTGACGACCCTCGTCGTGCGTCGCCGCGGGGAGATCGCGGCGATGCCGATGCCCGCGGACGAGCCGCCGCCGGCGCCCGTCGCCGACCCCGGCAACGACCACGTGCTGCGCGGCATCTCCGAGATCCGGTCGTTCTTCCGCAAGAACGAGACGCCCGTCTACTTCGTCTCCGCCACCGCCTTCAACCTGCTCGGCATCGATCGCTGGGTCCGCAACTTCACGTTCGTCAACTGGTACGACTCGTTCGACGGCACGCACCCGAACGTCTTCGTGCCCGCCGAGCGCGGCTACCACGAGTTCGAGTCGATCGAGGAGATCGTCAACCACCTGCTCGGCCACAAGGAGGTGGCCGACCTCGTCGAGCACCGCGGCGGCGACGGCAAGGCGTGCTTCCTGATGTTCGACTCCGAGACCGAGGCGAACCTCGAGGCGCTCGGCCTGACGCTCGCCTTCCCGAGCGCCGAGCTGCGCACGCGGCTCGACTCCAAGATCGTCACCACGGAGCTGGGCAACGAGGCGGGCGTGCCGAGCGTGCCCAACGTGCTCGGCCGGGCCGACGACTACGCCGCGCTGACGGCGCTCGCCGCCGGGGCCGGTCTCGGCACCGACCTCGTCGTGCAGACGCCCTACGGCGACTCCGGGCAGACGACGTTCTTCATCGCGTCGGAGGACGACTGGGACACCGACGCCGAGAAGATCGTCGGCGAGGAGATCAAGGTGATGCGGCGCATCGACCCGCGCGAGGCCGCGGTCGAGGGCGTCGTGACGCGCCACGGCACGCTGGTCGGGCCGGTCATGACCGAGCTCGCGGGCTTCCCCGAGCTGACGCCGTACGGCGGTGGCTGGTGCGGCAACGAGGTGGGCAGCGAGTTCTTCTCGGACCACCACCGCGAGCTCGCCCGCCGCTACACGCAGCAGATGGGCGACCGGCTGCGGCAGGAGGGCTACCGCGGCTACTTCGAGCTCGACTTCCTGGTCGACGCGGTCAGCGGCGAGCTGTACCTGGGCGAGCTGAACCCGCGCGTCACGGGCGCCAGCTCGATGACCAACGTGACCGCCGTCGCGTACGGCGACATGCCGCTGTTCCTGTTCCACCTGCTCGAGTACATGGACGTCGAGTACGAGATCGACGTCGACGAGCTCAACACCCGCTGGGCCCGCGCGCAGAACGTCGACGCGTGGAGCCAGTTCATCCTCAAGCAGGTCGAGGACGACGTCGAGCGCATCGTCGAGGCGCCGCCGTCGGGCATCTGGCGGATGGCCGACAACGGCTCGATCACGTACGTCCGGCGCGACACCGACTGGCACACCGTGTCGAACGAGCGTGAGGCGTTCTACCTGCGCATCGCCGACGCCGGCGGCTACCGCTACCCCGGCGCCGACCTCGGCATCATCGTCACCCGCGGCCGGTTCATGGACGACGACCACGAGCTCGGCGACCGGGCCCGCGGGTGGATCGAGGGCATCAAGGGGCAGTTCCGCAGCGTGCCGGTCGAGAACCCGGCGGAGGCGGAAATTCCTGCACCTGAGCCCTTCGGCTTCAAGATGCTGTGAGTCCTTTCAGTAGTCTTCGACCGTGGCCGAGTCCATTCCCTTCACGTTCCACGCGTTCGCCGAGCCCGCGCCCGGTCCCCGCTGGCGCGCCTTCTTCGAGGCGTCGTGGCCGGTGTACCGGCAGTGGTACCTGAAGGAGGGCGACGCCGCGCGGCCCAGCTACGTGACGGCGCGGCGCATGCTGCGCACGTGCATGCCCGAGCTGGTCGGTGTCTACGACCGGCTCGTCGACCTGGCCGGCGGCGGCGACGTGGCCGCCCGGATGCTGACGCTGTACAAGCCGCCGCCGTACCTGGCGGGCTGCTCGCAGGCGGCCATCGCCGGGCCCGATCCGGTGCTGGTGCGCAACTACGACTACGCGCCGTCGCGGTTCGAGGGCGTCGTGCAGGCGACCGCCTGGGGCAAGCACCGCGTGATCGGCATGAGCGACTGCCTGTGGGGCCTGCTCGACGGCATGAACGACGCCGGCCTCGCCGTCTCGCTCACCTTCGGCGGCCGCCGCGTGCTGGGCGACGGGTTCGGCATCCCGGTCGTCGTCCGCTACCTGCTCGAGACGTGCGCGACGGTGGCCGAGGCCCGCGAGGCGCTCGCCCACGTGCCCGTCAACCTGGCGCACAACCTCACCCTCGTCGACTGCAGCGGCGAGGCCGCCACCGCCCTTCTGTCACCCGACCGGCCGCCCGTATGGCGGGCCGAGGCGGTCGCCACCAACCACCAGGGCGCCGTCGAGTGGGAGGAGCACGCGCGCTTCACCCGCACGGTCGAGCGCGAGCGGTGCGTGGCCGGGCTGATCGCCGACCCCGGCATGACGCCCGACCGGCTGGCCGAGGCGTTCCTGGAGCCGCCGCTCTTCTCCACCGAGTACTCGCGCGGCTTCGGCACGCTGTACACGGCCACCTACCACCCGGCCGCGGGCACGGTCACCTACCACTGGCCGGGATCGACCTGGACGCAGTCGTTCGACGACTTCCGCGAGGGCACGCACAGCGCGGCCTTCCGCGAGCCGGCTGTGGCGTAGCGGCCGCTACTCCATCGCGCCGGCGGCGACCGTGATCGCCTCGCCGTTCACGCCGCTGGCCGCCTCGCTGCAGAGGAACGCGATCATCTCGGCGATCTCCTGCGGATCGAGCGCGCGCCCGCGCGGGATAGAGCCGGTCGCGCTCCGCCCAGATCTGGTCGCGCGTCTTGCCGCTGCGCTCCGCGTGCCGGTCGGCCGAGCGGTCGGCCATGCTCGTGTAGACCCAGCCGGGCAGCACCGCGTTGCACGTGCCGCCGAAGGTGCCCACGTCCTGGGCCGCCGCGCGCATCAGGCCCAGCAGCGCGTGCTTGGAGGTGGTGTAGGAGATGTTGCGCGGCGAGCCGATCTGTCCCGCCGTCGACGACACCATCACGATGCGGCCGTAGCCCGCCTCGCGCATGTCGCGGCTCGCCTCCTGCGACAGCAGGAAGGGCGCCTCGAGGTTGACGGCCATCGTGTACCGGAAGGCGTCGAGATCCTGCGACCACAGCTCGCCGTCGTCGGCCGATCCGACCCCGGCGTTGTTGACGATGATCGTGATCGGGCCCAGGCGGCGACGCGTCTCGGCGATCACCGCTGAGCAGGCCTCGGGCGTGTGCAGCGAGGCGGCCATCCACTCGATGCCGGGCTGCTCGGCGGCCAGCGAGACGAGCTCGTCCTCCGTTCGGGCGACGGCCATCACGCGGGCGCCGCGACGGGCGAGGGTGGCTGCTGCGTTGCGGCCGATGCCGCGGCCGGCGCCGGTGACGAGGGCGACACGATCCTGCATCGAGTTCGGCTCCTGGGTCGAGGACGGGAGCGAATATAGCCGCGTTACGGGGCCGTGCGGGTGAGCGCGTGCTCGAGCTCACGCGCCGCCGCGAGCAGCAGCGGCGCCACCTCGGCGGTGCGGGCCGCCGACAGCCGGTAGTCGGGGCCGGTGATGCTCACGTACGCGACGGGGTGGCCGTCGCGGTCGCGGGCCGCGGCCGAGATGCCGTTCAGGCCCGGCTCGTACTCCGAGAAGGTGGTGCCGATGCCCGTCGCCCGCGCCGTCTCGATATCGGCGCGCAGGGCGTCGGTGAGGCGGTCGCCCAGGTAGGCGGCGATCTCCGCGTCGCTCCACGCGGCCAGCACCAGCTTGCCGACCGAGCTGCTCTCGACCGGGATCGTACGGCCCGTCCAGTTCACGTTCACGACCTGCGGCGCGTCGACCTGGTCGATCACCAGCAGCGAGGAGGCGCCGCCGATGGTGAGCGTGGCGGCCTCGCCCGCCTCGAGCGAGAGGCGCTCCAGGATCGGCCGGGCGCGGCGGGCGATGGCGGCGCCGGGCGTCACGGCCGCCAGGCGCAGGGCGCCGAGGCCGACGACGTAGCGGCCCGAGTCGGGATCGCGCTCGACGAGGTCGTGCGCCTCGAGGGTCGCGAGCAGCCGCCAGGCGGTCGAGCGGTTGACCCCGGCGGCTGCCGACAGCTCGGCGCCGGTGCGCCCGTCGGGGGTCTCCGCGATCAGTTCCAGCAGACGGAGCGCGCGGTCGACGGCCTGGATCACGTTGACATTGTGCGACGTGCGTTCGCATAATGCAACGATGTTCGTGAATCGCATGCCCCGCTACGACGTGCTGTCGGCCGAGGCGATGGACACGCTCGAGGGCGGCTGGCGCCGGCTGGTATCGGAGATCGGCATCCGCTTCGACCTGCCCGAGGCGCAGCAGCGGCTGCGCGAGGCGGGGCAGGACGTGTCCGACGAGGGCGTGGTGCGGTTCGATCCCGACTTCCTGCTCGAGCAGGTCGCGAAGGCGCCGAGCGAGTTCGCCGTGCACGCCCGCAACCCGGCCCGCGACATCGTGTTCGGCGGCGACCACATGGTGTTCGGCGGCGTCGCCGGGGCGCCGTTCGTGCTGGACGGCGCCGAGCGCCGCGACGGCTCGATCGCCGACCTGGAGCGGTTCATCCAGCTCGGGCACACGTTCGACGAGATCGACACGACGGGCCTGATCCCGTGCGAGCCGACCGACCTGCCGCACGACTCGCGGCACCTCGACATGGCGTACGCGCAGCTGACGCTGACCGACAAGGTCGGCATGGCGGCGCTGTTCTCGGGCGACAAGACGCGCGACTCGCTGGCGATGACGGCGATCGTCTACGGCGGCGAGGACGAGCTGCGGCGCGCGCCGGCGGTGTACGGCGTCGCCAACGTCAACTCGCCGCTGCGCTACGACGTCGCGATGCTCGAGGTGATGGAGGCCCTGGCCGAGCACGGGCAGGTCACCGTCGTGACGCCGTTCCTGCTGATGGGGGCGATGTCGCCCGTGTCGATCCCGGCCGCGCTGGTGCAGCAGACCGCCGAGCAGCTGGCCGGCGTGGCCTACGTCCAGCTCGTGCGGCCGGGTGCGCCGGTGCTGCTCGGCTCGTTCCTCTCGCACACGGACATGCAGTCGGGCTCGCCCGGGTTCGGCGGGCCCGAGTCGGCGATCGGCCTGCTGGCGTCGGGGCAGCTGGCGCGGCGCTTCGGCCTGCCGTGGCGTTCGGGCGGCGGCGCGCTCACGTCCAGCCAGCGGCCCGACGCGCAGGCGATGTTCGAGGGGCTCAACACGATGCTGCCCGCGTTCCTGGCCGGCGCGAACTTCCTGCTGCACTCCGCCGGCTGGCTGGAGTCGGGACTGGTCGCGAGCTACACGAAGTACCTGCTCGACATCGAGGCGCTGAAGATCTTGCAGGCGGAGTTCACGCCGCTCGAGGTGACGCCGGAGAGCCTCGCGTTCGACGCGCACGCCGAGGTCGGCCACGCCGGCCACTTCCTCGGCGCGACCCACACGCTGGAGCGGTTCCGGACGTGCTTCTACCGCCCGATGGTGTTCTCGACCGCCAACTACCAGCGGTGGATGCGCGACGGCGGCGCCGACGCGGCCGAGCGGGCGGCGGAGCTGGCGCGGAAGACGATCGAGGGCTACGAGCGGCCGCCGCTCGACGACAGCGCGCCTGGCCGAGCTGGACGAGTACGTTACGCGGCGAAGGGCCGAGCTGGGAGACTGACGCACGATGAAGCGCGCGATCGTGACGGGGGCGAGCAGCGGTATCGGCGAGGCGACCGCGCGAGTGCTGGCGCGGCGCGGCGACCGGCTGGTGCTGGTGCAGCGCCGGGTGCCGGCCGTCGCCGACGAGGTCGGCGCCGCGGTGGTGCAGTGCGACCTGGCCATCGACGGCGCCGCCGACCGCGCGGTCGACGAGGCGGCCGAGCGACTCGGCGGCCTCGACGTGCTGGTCGCGAACGCCGGCACCATCATCCGGAAGCCCGCGCTCGAGATGAGCCTGGCCGAGTTCCGGCACGTGATCGACGTCAACCTGGTCGCGCAGTGGGCACTGGCCCGCGCGGCGGCGCGCCACTTCCTGGCCCAGGGCACGGGCGGCGCAATCGTGCTGACCGCGTCGATCATGACCTACCAGGGCGGCCTCAACGTGAGCGGCTACGCGGCCGCGAAGGCCGGCGTCGCCTCCCTCGCGCGGTCGTTCGCCAACGAGCTGGCCGCCGACGGCGTGCGGATCAACTGCGTCGCGCCCGGGTACGTGGCAAACGAGCAGACCCGTCCGCTGCGGGACGATCCGCTGCGCGAGCCGGCCATCACGGCGCGCATCCCGCAGGGCCGCTGGGCGCACGACGAGGAGATCGCCGAGGCGATCGCGTGGCTGTCGTCCGACGCCGCGTCCTACGTCAACGGCACGGTGCTCACGGTCGACGGCGGCTGGATGGGGCGCTGATGGCGAAGACGGTGATCGTGGTCGGCGGTGGCGTGATCGGGCTGGCGTGCGCGTACTCGCTGACCGAGGCCGGCTGCGACGTCGTGGTGGTCGACTCGGGCGTCGTCGGGGGCGGCGCGTCGAAGGGCAACGCGGGCTGGGTGACGCCGAGCCTGGCGACGCCGCTGGCGGCTCCCGGCATCCTCGCGAGCGGTCTGCGCTCGGCGATGGATCCGCGCGGCGCGCTGGTGATCCGGCCGTCGCTCGACACCGCCTGGCTGCGCTGGCTGTGGAGCTTCAAGCGCAACGCGCGGCCGGAGCAGTTCAGCGCCGGCATCAAGGCGCTGCTCGAGATGACGCGGCGCACGCTGACCGAGCTCGACGGCTACCGCGCCGCCGGCGTGGAGTTCGAGATGCACAGCGACGGCATCATCGCGGTCGCCCGCGACCGCTCGGCGTTCCACTGGTTCGACGACACGTTCGCGGAGCTGGCGCGGTACGGGTTCGAGGGCGACCTCGTGCACCTGGACGGCGACGAGGCGCGGGCGGCCGAGCCGGCGCTGGGCGATGCCGTGGGCGCCGCGACGCGCATGACGATCGACCGGCACGTCGACCCGGAGAGCCTCGTGCGCGGCCTGGCCGCGAAGGTCGGCCGCGTCGTCGAGCACGCTCCCGTCACCGCGATCGCGCGCACCGGCGCGGGCTGGCGGGTGCGGGCCGGATCGGAGTCGCTCACCGCGCGAGGCCGTCGTGGTCGCCGCGGGCACGGCGGCACCGCGGCTGCTGGCGCCGTTCGACGTGACGCTGCCGATCGTCGGCGCGAAGGGCTACTCCATCACGGCGCGCGGATCGGGCACCGCGCCCTCGTGCGCGCTGTACCTGTGCGAGCCGAAGCTCGGCCTGTCGGCGCTCGACGCCGGTCTGCGCATCGCCGGCTTCTTCGAGCTCGGCCGCACCGACGGCGACGTCGACCCGGCGCGCATCCAGCAGCTCGTCGACGACACGCTGCCGTACCTGCGCGACTGGCGGCCCGAGCCCGGCTGGGAGGCGACCGGCTGGGCCGGGTTCCGTCCCGCGACGCCCGACAGCCTGCCGCTGATCGGCGAGGTGCCCGGCGAGCCGGGGCTCTTCGTCGCCGCCGGGCACGGCATGCTCGGCTTCACGCTCGGGCCGGCGACGGGCCGCGCCATCGTCGAGCTGGTGACGACCGGCGACGTGCCCGGCTGGGTCGCGCCGTTCGCCGTCGACCGGGGCTAGATCGGGTAGTTCAGCGGCTGGCCGTGCCAGGGCGTGTCGGCCACCGAGAGGTGCCAGCCGGTCAGGCTCGCGATCGCCAGGCGCGACCCGCCGGGGCCGAAGAACGCGATGTTGGTGGGCGTCAGGGTCTGCAGCCCGCGCCAGTCGTCGAGCACCAGCTCCGGCTCCCCACCGCCGGCCGGAATCCGGTAGATGCGGTTCGGCTGGAAGCACGACACCAGCAGCGCACCGTCGTCGCACAGCGCGATCCCGTCCGGCACGGTGAGCGGCAGGTCCGCGACGCGCCGCCGCGAGCCGTCGGTCAGCGACAGGGCCGTGACGCCGGGGTTGTCGTACGTCTCCACCACGTACAGCGTGTCGTCGGGCCCGAGCGCCAGGCCGTTCGAGTAGTCGAAGCCCTCCGCGATGACGGTCGCCTCGCCGCCGCCGGGCGGCACCGCGACCACGTGGCCGTCCAGCGCGCCGGGCGTCTCCGGCCCGGAATCGGACACGTACAGCGTCCCGTCGGGCCCGAACACGGGGTAGTTGGGCAGGCTGAGGGTCGCCCCGCCCGCCGTCGAGCACCAGGTCTCGAAGGCGCCGGTGGCGAGGTCGACGCGAACCACGGCCTCCGGCCCGGACGTGCAGACGAACAGGTGCCCGGCACCGTCGCACGCGAGCCCCAACCCCCACCCGTCGATGGTCGCGACGAGCGTCGCCTCACCACCGTCCGGATCGATCCGGAAGACGCAGCCGGCGTCGTCGCACGCGTACAGCGCCGAGTCGGGGCCGCAGGCGATCCCCTCGGCGCGAGGAATGGCGGCGAGTGTCCGGGGCTCGAGCATGCGGGCGACTCTATCCGCACGTGCCACTTCCGCGCGCCTTTCGCGCGTCTTCCATGCGCGGGGTCTGACCCCGAAAACGGCCGAATTGGGGTCTGACCCCAGAACGTTTCCGCGCGGGAGGCGCACGAAGCGCGCACGTTGGGACGGACCGTGTGCCTGCGGACGCGGTCCGTTTCGGGCCGGGCACGTTTGAGGCGGTAGTACTTCGGTTCGGGTTACGGGTCCGAGCGGGTGGCGAAGAAGGACTCCGCCGGGAGGGTGCCCCGCAGCCGGTCCGGGTCCGGCGCGAGCCCCGCCTCGTCGCACGCCAGCAGCAGGGCGCCCACCGCCGGCTCCCACGTCGCCCGCACCGTGACCGCGTCGGGCACGCCGCGCGCGACCGCGTCGACGTGCAGCTGCGCGGCCGGATGCCGCAGCACGCCGCCCGCCAGCACCAGCGCGTACGGCGCCGTCAGCTCGAGCTGGTCGGCCGTCGTGCGCACGGCGTCGGCGAACCGCGCGGCATCCGTCTCGATGATCGCGAGCGCGACCGCGTCGCCCGCCGCCGCCTCCTCGAGGACGACCGGCACCATCGAGGCGACCGCCGGCCGGGGACCGCGGCGGCTGAAGCGGTGCAGCAGCTCGAGCACGTCGGGCACCGCGAACAGCTCGCAGCGCGCGACCGGTCAGCGTCGTCGGCGCGTCGTGCCCGAGGCCGTTGCGGTACACGGCGCGCAACCCGGCCCGGGCGATGCCCATCGCGGCCATGCCGTCGGGCCAGAACCCCAGGTGCCACGTCCGCCCCTCGGCGTTGCGGCCCGCGATCGCTCCGCCCGTCCCCACCACGGCCGCCACGCCGACGGCGTCGGGCGTACCGGCGCGCAGCGTCGCGATCGCGTCGTTGAACACCGTCGCCGTCTGGCGCAGGCCGAGCCGCGCCGTCAGCTCGCGGTGATGCAGCGCGAAGTCCTCGGGCCAGTCGGCGCCGGCGAGACAGAACACCGCGGCGTCGAGCTCGGCGCCGGTCGCGCCGGCCTCGTCCAGCGCGCCCTGCGCGGCGGCGACGATCGCGTCGATGGCGGCCTCCGGCGAGGCGGCGCCGTAGATGTCGGCACAGCCCGCGCGGCCGGCGCCGACGACCGTGCCGTCGCCGTGGGCGACCAGCGCGACGGTCTTCGTGTTGCCGCCGTCGACGCCGAGGACGAGGGTCATGGCTCGGGCTGCCACGCGGGACCGGCAACGATCCGGCCGCGCGCGGCGATGTGCGAGAAGAGCACCGGCGTGCCGGATTCGACGAGCCGGTCGATCCACTGCAGGCGCGTCTGCAGCCCGAGCGCCTCGTCGGTGTCGAAGTACGCGTCCCAGGCCGGGTTCTGGACGTGCTCGGCGACGTGCAGGATGTCGCCGCCGTGGACGAACCCGTCGCCGATCCAGACGGCGGCGTGGCCCGGGCGGTGGCCCGGCGCCGACTCGAACCGCAGGTGCGGCGCGAACTCGACGCCCGCCGCGACCGGCTCCAGCACGCCGTCGCGCTCCAGCGCCGCCACCAGACCCGTGCCGAGGTTCGGATCGGTGCGCGCCCGCCACCAGTCGATCGCCTCGTCGAGGATCACGACGCGCCCGAACGCCGCCCGCACGTCGTCGGGCCACGTGCCCGCGAGGGCACCGCCGGCGTGGTCGCCGTCCATGTGCGTCAGCACCAGCGTGTCGACGTCGGCGACCGTCAGCCCGTGCTCGGCCAGCGCGACACGCAGCAGCTCGGTGCCCTCGAGGTCGGGGTCGTACCCGCCCGACCCGCAGTCGATCAGCACCGTCGTGCCGTTGCCGCGCAGCAGCAGCCCCGTCACCGGCACCGTCACCGAGTCCTCGGGCAGGAGCTTGCCCGGATCGAACGACAGCTCACCGAGGTCGAGCAGGTCGATCCGGTAGCCGGCGGCGTCGGGAAGCCTCACGCGGCGAGCCGCCCGGGCAGGTGCGCGCGATGCGCCACGGCCAGCTCGGCGTACAGCCGCTCGGCCCGCGGCAGCGTCCGCACCAGCGGGTTCGCGGCCAGCGCGCGAACGGCGTCGCGGCGATCGCCCGACCAGGCGGCCTCGGCCGCGAGGAACTCGTACTCGCCGAGCGCCTCGACCAGCCCGCGCACGTGGCGCGGCAGCGGCGGCGCGGGCTGCGGCTCGATCCAGCCGTTGATCGTGCGGCCGTACACCTCGACGACGAGGTCCTCCGGCAGGCCGGGCAGCACGCCGCCGCGGTTCGGCACGTTGACGGGGT
The DNA here is from genome assembly GCA_963732645.1 of uncultured Actinomycetes bacterium. Lineage (GTDB taxonomy): Bacteria > Actinomycetota > Thermoleophilia > Gaiellales > F1-60-MAGs149 > VFJZ01. The sequence continues at coordinate 325,302 of CAVTAC010000008.1, read as the reverse complement.
GGATCTCGTCCTTGCCGTTGAAGACGGCGTCCATGACGTCGATCGCGAGCTCCAGCTCGTGGATGCCGCCGCGCGACCGGGCGGGATCGAGGTGCGGCTCGGCGGCCGTGACCTGCTCCTCGTAGTGATCCCAGTAGCCCGGCGCCCACGACAGGATGTCCTCGGCGCGCGTGGTCGGCTTGGCGCGCAGCTCGGCCAGGACCTCGTCCTCGAAGTAGTAGTACTTGAAGTAGTCGGCCGGGACGGCTCCCATGGTCACGGCCAGCTGCGCGAGGCGCTCGACCGACCGCGGCAGCTCGGGGCCCTGCAGCCGCTCGGCGATGACCTCGATGAAGTCGCGGCCGTCGTAGGTGGCGTCATACGACCAGCAGCCGTGGTTGAGGCCGACCATGTGCCCCTTGACCAGCTCCTCGTCGAGGCCCAGATCGCGCGCCAGCTCGCGCGGGAAGATGATCGGACCCTCGCACAGCGACACCAGCGGGATGTCGCTGTTGCGCGTCCACGCCTGCGCCACGATGTTGACCGGGTTGGTGTAGTTGAAGACCTTCGCGTGCGGCGCCACCTCGGCCAGCTCGGCGGCCACCTGCTGCAGCACGTTGATCGAGCGCAGCGCCATGAAGAAGCCGCCCGGCCCCTGCGTCTCCTGGCCGATCACGCCCTGCGAGAGGGGGATGCGCTCGTCGTGCACGCGCGCCTCGAAGCCGCCGGGCCGGAAGCTCGAGAGCACGGCGTCGACGTCGGTCAGGCCGGCGCGCCGGTCGGTCGTCGCGGTGATGGTGATGTCGAGCCCGCGGGCCTTCGCCATCCGCTCGGCGAGGCGGCGGATGAGGTCGAGCCGGTCGGCGTCGAGGTCGATCAGCACGACCTCGGAGCCGTCGAAGTCCTCGCCCGTGTGGAGGAAGGACGCCATGGTGCCGGCGGCGCGGGTGGAGCCGCCGCCGAGGTAAGCGATCTTGATGCGAGCCATCTATTCCTTGATCGCCCCCGCCAGCATGCCCCGGATGAAGTGCCGCTGGAGGAAGACGTAGACGATGATGATGGGAAGCGCGACGAGCACGGAGGCCGCCGCGACGGCGGTCGGGTCGCCGGCTCGCGCGGTGCCGGCGAAGAACGAGAGTCCCAGCGGCGCGGTCTGCCGATCGGGGTCCTGGATCAGCACGAGGGCCAGCAGGAACTCGTTCCAGGTGTAGACGAAGACCAGCGCGCAGAGCGTCGTGATCGCCGGCCTGGCCTGGGGCAGCAGCACCCGCCACAGCACGCCGAAGCTGGAGGCGCCGTCGATGCGGGCCGCCTCGATCAGCGACCGCGGCGAGGAGCGGAAGAAGGCCCGCATCCAGAACGTCCCGAACGAGACCGACTGCCCGATCTGCGGCAGGATCAGCGCCCAGTACGTGTTCAGCAGGCCGACGTCCTGGAAGTCGTAGTAGAGCGGGATCACGGTCGCCTCGTACGGGAAGATGATCCCGAGCAGCAGCAGCGAGAACACCCAGCGGTCGCCGCGGAACGACATCGTGCCGAACGCGTAGCCGGTGCCGATCGAGAGCACGGCCGAGACGACGGTGACGGTCGCGGCGACGATGAAGCTCGACTTGAAGCCGGTCGAGAAGTCGCCCAGGTCCCAGGCCACCGAGAAGCTGTGCAGGTCGAAGCTGGTGGGCAGCGCGAAGCCCGTCACGAGGTCTTCCTTGCGGTGGAACGCGAGGAAGACGATCGACAGGATCGGGTAGATGACCGCGACCGCGAAGGCCGCCAGCACCGCGTACGTCATGGTGCGCTCGAACGCCGATCCGCGCATCAGTTCGAGCCGCGATCGGCGAGCAGGTTGACCGCGGTCGCGACCACGAAGATCACGATCGCGAGCATGACGGCGATCGCGCACGCATACCCGACGTCGTTGTACTTGAACGCGTTCAGGTACATCAGCAGCGCCGGCACGTAGGTCTCGTCGCCGGGGCCGCCCTTGGTGGCGTTGTAGACGATGTCGAAGGAGCGCAGCGCGTTGATGGTCGTCAGCACGAAGGCGACGACCAGCTCGTAGCGCAGGCCCGGCAGCGTCACGGTCAGGAACTCGCGCACGGCGCCGGCGCCGTCGACGCGCGCCGCGTCGTACAACGAGGTCGGGATCTTCTGCACGCCGGCGACGAACAGCACCACGCACAGGCCGAAGGTCACCCAGGTGCCGATCGAGCCGATCGCGCGCAGCGCCCAGTCGAAGTCGCCGAGCCAGCCGCGCGCCCACTCGTCGGGCGCAACGAGCTTCAGGGCCGCGTTGAACGGGCCCTCCTCGGCGTAGAACCACACGAACGCCTGGGCGATCACGACGCCGGCGATCATCTGCGGCAGGAACAGGACGGTGCGGAAGAACGTGAAGCCGCGGACCGTGCGCCGGGTCAGGAAACCGGTCAGTGCCAGGCCCAGGACAACCGGCAGGAGCGAGTACCAGATGATCAGCTGCAGCGCGTGTCCGAAGGCGGTGCGGACGTCGGGGTCGGACAGCGCCTCCGAGTAGTTGTCGAGGCCGACGAACTTGCCGACCGTGAGGCCGTCCCACTCGTACATGGACAGCCAGCCCGCGTGCAGCAGCGGGAGGAACGTGAAGAGGACGAAGAAGGCGAGGCCCGGGAGGATGTAGAGCCACGCGACGTTGCGCGGCTCGCCCGGCGCCCGGCCCGTACGACGACGCCGAGGCGCGCCGCCCCGGGAGACATGGCTCCCGGGGCGGGCGGTCGGTTCGAGCTCGGCAGGTTCGGCGCTCAACCGGCCTTCAGCTCGGCGTCGAACTTGGCCCAGTCGGCCTGGATCGCCTTGGCCGCGTCCTCGGGGGACGTCTTACCGGCCATGGCCTCCTGGTAGTACTTGGCGAGCGTGTCGTACATCGACGGCGACGCCCAGTCGGCGTACAGCGTCAGGCCGCCGTCCGAGACGAGCTGCTGCCACGACGCGGTGACCTCGCCGAGGAACGGATCGTCGGCCGGCGGCGTCGTGCCCGCGATGGCCGGGATCTGCAGCGCCTTGTACATCATGTCCACGGCCTCGGGCGAGGAGTGGATGTAGTTCAGCCACGCCGCGGCGACGTCGGGGTACTTGGTCTTCGCCGAGATGTGCCACGGGCCGGACGTCGCGCCGACGCCGACGTGCTTGCCCGACTCGCCGGGCGGCATGTTGATCATGCCGGCGTCGGCGCCGAGGCCGGCCTTGATGATGGCCGTCTCCCAGTTACCGCCGACGAAGAACAGGCCCTTGCCCTTGGCGAACTCCGCCGCGGCCTGGTCGTAGCCGACCGCGTTGTAGTCCTCGTTGAAGTAGCCGGCCTTGCCCCACTCGGCCAGCTTCGTCAGGGCCTGGATGTTCTGCGGCGTCTCGAAGGTCGAGCCCTCGACGTGGTAGATCCAGTCACGGAGCGGCTGGGCGTCGCCGTACGCGCCCTGCAGGCCGCCGATGAAGTGGATCGTGCCGTAGCCCTCCTTGTTGCCGAACTCGAAGATCGGGTCGTCCCCGAGCTTCGCCTTGGCGTCGGCGAGCATCGTGTCGAACTCGGCGAACGTCGCCGGGATGGTCAGGCCGAGGTCGGCCAGCTTCTTCTTGTTCACGTAGAGGCCGACGTTCTGGCCGGTCTGCGCGATGCCCCACGTCGGGCCCTGGCCGAAGGTCTTGCCGTCCTCGGTCCACTGGAAGATCTGGTTCGTGTCGGCGCCCCACCACTTGTCCCAGCCGTACGCCTTGATGTACGGGTCGAGCGGCAGGATCAGCTTCGCCTTCACCTGGGCGGCGTCGATCTGGTAGCCCTGGTTGCCCTCGGTGATGTCGGGCCCGTCATCCGACGCGAGCGCGCGGTTGACGGTGTCGACGAGGCTGTTGAAGTCCTTGAACTCGAGGTTGATCTTGACGTTCGGGTACTTCGCCATGAACTGATTCGTCAGCTCGGTGATGACGGGCATCAGGCCCGGATCCTGGTTGTCGTACGACCAGACGTTCAGCTCGACCGGCCCGAGCGACTCGAAGCCGTCCATCTGCACGGTCGGCTCGGCCGCAGCCGTCGACTCGGCCGGGGCGGCCGTCGTGTCCGACGCGGCCGGGGCGGCCGCCGTCGTCGCATCCTCCGTGTCCGACCCGGGCGTGCCGCCGCAGGCGGCCACCACGAGCGCGACCAGCAGCGCCAGCAGCGCCGCCATTGTCCCTCTCCTCATACCCATTCCTCCTCCTCCGTTTACCGACGGCGGACGAGCGTGGCGCGGAAGCGGTACCGGTCAGACCGGTAGTGCGTCCGGGCCAGCTCGACGAGCCGGTCGCTGGGATCGTACGCTGCAGTTTCCGCGACGAGCACCGGCTCGCCCCGGCGGATTCCGAGCAGCGCGCCCTCCCGCTCCGGTGCGGGGAGGGCCTCGACGGTGTAGGCCGCCCGCACGGGCGGAAAGCCGGATTGCTCGAGCACGTCGTACAGTGACGCAGATGCGAAGTCCATCGTGAGCGCGCCGGGAACCCGCGCGAGCGGGAACCGGGTGGCGTCGACCGCGACGGGCACCTCGTCCAGGAGCCGGAGCCGTTCGAGCTCCACCAGGCTCGAGCCCGGCGCGACGCCGAACCCCTCCGCCTCCTCGATGGTGGCGGGCCTGCTGTCGAGCCGCAGCACCCGCGCCGTGGCCTGCAGGCCGTGCCGCCCGCCGAGCTCGGTGAACGACAGGAGCTCGTTCGGCGGCTCGACCAGCGGGCCGGTGGCGACGAACGATCCGCGGCCGGCGGAGGCCTCGACGAGGCCGTCCGTGGCGAGCTCGCCGAGCGCGCGCCGAACGGTCGCCCGCGAGACGCCGAGGCGCTCCGTGAGCTCACGTTCGGACGGCAACCGGTCGCCGGGCCCCAGGCTGCCGCTCGCGATCTCGTCCGCGATCAGCCGGTAGACGCGCAGGTAGAGCGGTTGCGGCGACTCGCCGAGTGCCACCATCGGCGGCGAGTATGACCTGTCAGGACCCTGCCTGCAAGTGGTCCGGTGTGGTACTGTCGCCGGCGTGCCGAATACCTGGCGTGAGACCGAGCTCTGGCGCGACCTGACCGAGGTTCCGGAGGCGCTCCGGCAGACGCTGGATGCGGCCGACGGCTTCGCCGCCGCCGCCGACGCGCTGCGCGGCGCAACCCGTGTGATCGCAACCGGCAACGGGGCGGCCTACTACGTGGCGCAGGCCCTCTGGCTGGCCTCGCTGGACGGCACGAGCGGCCCGCCGGTCGTGGCCGTTCCCGGTGGCCTTGTGGCCGGCGGCCGCTTCAACTGGCGGCCCGGCGACCGGCTGCTCGCGATCTCCTCGTCGGGCGAGTTCCGCGACGTCATCGACGCCGTCGAGCAGGGCGCGCCGCGGCCCGTTGCGTGCGTGACCGCCAAGCCGGGCTCGTCGCTGGGCAAGCTGGCCGACGGCCGCGCCGTCCAGACGGTGCTCAACCAGCGCGCGCTCACGCACACGCAGGCCTTCTGCGGCGGCGTCGCGACCGCGCTCGCCGTGTGGTCGCGCGTGACCGACGACGAGGCGCTGGCGGCCGAGCTGGCCGCCGCGCCGGCCGCGGTCGAGCGCGCCATCGCGGCGACCGAGCGCTTCATGGAGCAGAACGCGTCGCACCCGGTGCCCAGCGCCGCGGTGGTGTTCGGTTCGGGCCCGGCGTGGGCCGCGGCGCTCGAGGGCGCGCTGTTCCTGAAGGAGGTGGCGATGGTGCCGACCGAGGGTTGCGAGACGCGCGAGGGCGCCACCACCGCCATGTTCGCGCTCGGCGAGGGCCACCTCGTGCTCAGCCTGGCGACGCGCGACGACCCGCTGCTCGACGAGGCGGAGCGCCTCTGCGCCACGCGCGGCGCCACGGTCGTCCGGCTGCCCGGCGGCGACGAGGCCGACCGGCGGATCGCGCCCATCACCTCGCTGCCGGCCATCACGGCCTTCGCCGCCGCGCTCGCCATCACCGGCGGCCACGACGCCGACCATCCCAGCTGGGAGGCCGCGTACTACCAGACGGCGCGACGCAAGTGAGTGTCGGCGTCGGCGTCCTCGGGCTCGGCTCGGTCTTCTGGGGGCCGTACATGTCGCTGCTCGAGAAGCTCGGGCACACGGGCGAGGCGCACGTCGCCGCCGTCTACGACCGCAATCGCCGACAAGCGCCGCGCCGCGGCCGCCCGGCTCGGCCTCGACGACTCGCTCGCGGGCCCGGAGGCGGTGATCGAGCATCCCGACGTCGACCTCGTGCTGATCCTGACGTCGATGAACGAGCACGGGCCGCTGGCGCGCGCCGCGCTGGAGGCCGGGAAGCACGTGCTGGTCGAGAAGCCGATGGCCACCTCGCTGGCCGAGGCCGCCGAGCTGGTCGAGCTGGCCGCGAGCTCGCCGGGCCACCTGCTGCCGGCGCCGCACATCCTGCTCTCGCCCACCTACCGCGCCATCAGGGCGCGGGTCGAGGCGGGCGAGATCGGCTCGGTCGTCTCCGCCCGCGCCCGCTACGGCTGGTCGGGTCCCGACTGGGCGGCGTGGTTCTACCGCAAGGGCGGCGGCGCGCTGTTCGACCTCGGCGTCTACAACGTGGTCGCGCTGTGCGGCATCTTCGGCCCGGCCCGGCGCGTCACCGCGATGACCGGCGTCGCGATCCCGCAGCGCGACATCGCGGGCGAGATCGTGCAGGTCGAGGCCGAGGACAACGCGCACGTGCTGATCGACTTCGGCGAGGGTCGCCTGGCCGTCGTCACGACCGGCTTCACGATGCAGCGGTACCGCTCGCCCGCCGTCGAGCTGTACGGCACCACCGGCGTGCTGCAGCTGCTCGGCGACGACTGGGCGCCCGAGGGCTACGAGCTGTGGCGCAACGGCCACGGCGCGTGGGAGATCCACGCCGAGAGCGACCCCACCTGGCCGTGGACCGACGGCCTGCGCCACCTCGTGCAGTGCATCGCCGGCGGCCGCGAGCCGGTGATCCGCCCCGAGCACGGCTACCACGCCCTCGAGATCATGCTCGCCGCGCAGGCCGCCGGCGACGACGGCCGCGCGCGCGACATCATGAGCCCCTTCCCCGCCCCGGACTACGCGTCGCTGCCGGCCACGGTCGACGACCACCGCCGCGTCCACGACCCGAGGTCAACCCTGTGACGACCTACAGCCCGAGCCCGCGCCCGACGTTCGACGGCCCTACCGCGATCCCGTTCGACTCCGTCACCCGGCATGTCTGGGGCGACGCCGAGGCGGGCGAGGTGGCCGACTGGATCTACGCGTCGACCGGCAAGATCCACTGCCTCGTCTTCGGGCTGCCGGTCAACGGCGCCTTCCGCCACTCGCGCGAGTTCCTGACCGTGTTCGGCGCCGACGAGTGGCTGTGCGTGCTCGAGGGCACGCTCGCGATCTCCAACCCCGAGACGGGCGAGGTCGAGCGCATCGAAACGGGCGGCAGCGTCTTCTTCCGCAAGGACACGTGGCACCACGCGTTCGCGTGCGACGGCCAGCCGCTGAAGGTGGTCGAGTTCTTCTCGCCGCCGCCGTCGACGGGCTCGTCGGGCGCCTACGCGCGGACGCGGCCGTACCTGGAGGAGTCCCGCTACGCCGACGACGGGCTCCTCGGCAACCTCCTGCCGGGTGCGCCCCGCACGCGGACGCTGCACCCGGTGCGCGAGGCCGACCTGGTGTGGCGCCGCGACCTCGGCGCGCTGGTCGGGCTGGCGTGCTCGACCGAGCACCTGACGGCGGGGCACCTCGAGGTGCAGGCGGGAGAGACGGCGGTCGCCCACACCCACGACGGCGACGAGGTGCTGTACGTGACGGCGGGCGTGCTGCACGTGCGGGCCTGGCACGGCGACGAGACGCGCGTCTTCGAGCTGCGCCGCGACGACGCCTGCTACGTGCCGGCCGGCGCGCGCCACGAGTACCGCAACTACGGCGCCGAGACGGTGCACGCGGTGTTCGGCGTGGCACCCTCCTACGCGTGAGGGTCCTCGGCATCGACGTCGGCGGCACCAAGCTGGCTGCCGGCATCGTCGATGTCGCGACCGGCGAGGTGACCGAGCGCCGCGTGTGGCCGACCGAGCCCGCGCGCGGCCCCGACGCCGTGCTGGCCGACCTGGTGCGCTGCGCGGCGGAGCTGGCGCCCGACCGCATCGGCCTCGGCGTCTGCGAGCTGGTCGACCTCGCCGGACGCACCACCAGCGCGTACACGCTCGACTGGCGTGACCGCCACCTGGCCGACGCGTTCGCGGTGCCGTGCGTCGTGGAGTCCGACGTGCGGGCCGCGGCGCTGGCCGAGGCCCGCTTCGGCGCCGGCCGCGGGCGCTCGAGCTTCCTCTACCTGACGATCTCGACGGGCATCTCGCACTGCCTGGTGATCGACGGCAAGCCGTGGGCCGGCGCGCGCGGCAACGCGATCGTGACCGGCAACCCGCCGGCCGAGCTACTGGCGTCGGGCCGCGGCCTGCAGGAGGCCGCGGGCCGAGACAGCGCGCAGGACGTGCTGTGGGACCCGGCCTGCGAGCCGATCGTCCAGCGCGCCGCAGCCGAGCTGGCCGGCGCCGTCGCCGCGGTGGTCGACGCCGTCGACCCGGAGGCGATCGTGCTCGGCGGCGGCCTCGGCCTGGAGCGCGGCTACAGCGGCCTCTGGGAGCCCGACATGCGCGCCCGCCTCTTCAGCCGCGACACGGCGAAGCTCGACATCGTCGAGGCCGAGCTGGGCCCCGACGCCGGCATCGTCGGCGCGGCGCTCGCGGCGCCGTCTGACGCCTGCTCGAACGCGATTTCGTCTCGACTTTGGTCATGACAATTCGCGGCGCGCAGAACGACGCATTGTCCGCAACGGAACACGCGCAAACCGCACAGGTCGCGCGATCCGCGCGCCTTCCGCGCGTGTCCCGTACACGGGGTCTGACCCCAGAAAACCGTCCGATTGGGGTCTGACCCCGGCCCGAGGACGGCCGCCAGACGCGCCGCCGGCGTCGGCTAGCCGCGCTCGCCGAACTTCTGGGCTGCGGCTCTCGCCTCGGGACGCTGGAAGGCCTCGACCGTCGCCTCCGTCTCCAGGGCGAGGGCCTTCAGGAGCTGCTGCTGCAGCTCCTCGTTGACCATGCGCTTCAGGCGGCGGACGCTCCAGCCGTTCTTCTGCGTGATCTCGGTCGCCCACTCGATCGCGGCGTCGACCACCTCGGCCCGGGGGACGACGCGGTTCACGAGTCCGAGCGCCTTCAGGTCGGCGGCGCTCTGCCGCTCGCCCAGCAGCAGCAGCTCCATCGCGCGCTGGTGGCCGACGGCGAGCGGCAGCAGATGCGTGACGGCGCCGGTGACGTACTGGCCGATCGCCATCTCGGGGAAGAACGCGACCAGGTCGTCGGCCGCCACCACGAGGTCGCAGTTCAGCAGCCACTCGAAGCCGCCGCCGACCGCGTAGCCGTGCAGCGCGCCGACGACGGGCTTGCCGTTCAGCATCAGGTCGCGCGTGATCTGCTGGATCGCCTCGATGTGCGCGCGGGGTCCTTCGCCTGCTCGGCGAACTCCTTCAGGTCGTCGCCGGCGCAGAAGGCGCGGCCGGCGCCGGTGAGCACGATCGCGCCGACCTCGGGGTCGGCGTTCGCGTCGACCAGCGCGCCGTGCAGGTCGGCGAGCAGCGCGCCGGAGATGGCGTTCAGGCGATCCGGGCGATCGAGCGTGACGATGGCGACGGCGTCGCGGCGCTCGAGCTTGGCGTACGTCATGGGCGGCGCTCCACGTAGCTGGTCTTGTGAGCGGTGCGGCCGAGCGCCTCGTAGGCGACGATGGTGGCGTCGGCACCCGCACCGATGGCGCGCTTCAGCTGCTCGTCCAGCACCGTCTTCGCCTCGGCCAGGCGGCTCGCCGGCAGTCCCTCGGCGGCCTCGGCGCGCAGCTCGATGCGGTCGTACGGGCCCGGCCCGCGCAGATCGATGCGCAGGTGGCCGGACAGCAGCTCCGGCAGCCCCGCGACGACCGCGCGGACGGCGGTCGGGAAGACGTTCACGCCGCGCACGTTGAACATGTCGTCGGTGCGGCCGGCGATGCGGAACCGCCAGGCGGTGCGGCCGCACGCGCACGGCCCCGTCCCCGTCACCGTGACCGTGTCGCGGCAGCGGTAGCGCACCAGCGGCTGGCAGTCGCGCGCGAGGTGCGTGCACACCAGCTCGCCCGACGAGCCCTCGGCGATCGGCAGCCGCTCGAGCGTGGCCGGGTCGATGATCTCGGCGAACACCACGTCGCTCGCGTGGAAGTGCAGGTCGGTCGTCTCCTCGCACTGCGAGCCGAGGATCGACAGCACCTCCGACAGGCCGAAGTTGGCGTTGCGCACCGCAAAGCCCCACGTCTCCTCGAGGCCGCGCCGGAAGTCGGCGTTGTCGAGGCCGGCCTCGCCGCCGAACAGGGCGATGCGCAGGCCCAGATCGCGCGGAGTGCAGGTCGGTCTCCTCACGCAGCACCTTCGCCAGCAGGGCCGGGTACGAGGGCGTGCACGAGATGGCGTTCACACCGAGCTCGCGGATCACCTCGACCAGGCCGCGCGTGTTGCCGACGCCGAACGGCACGACTGTGGCGCCCGCCGCCTCCAGGATGAGGTGGTCCGTGAGCCCGCCCGTCCACATCTGGTAGTTCAGGCAGTGCACGACGCGGTCGGTCGGGAGCAGCCCGGCGGCCCGCATCCCGCGCGCTCCGACGGCCGCCGTGACGGCAGCGTCGCGCGCCGTGTAGCCGAGGTTCATGCCGCTGCCCGACATGCCGCTGGTGCGGTGCAGGCGGATCACGTCGGCCAGATCGGCCGCCACGTAGCTCCCGAACGGCGGCTCGGCCACCTGGCTCGCACGCAGCTCCTCCTTGTCCGTGAAGCCGACCCCGCGCAGCGCGTCGAGCGAGATGGTCGCCGGCAGCCGGTCGCGGTAGAACGCCGGACGAGGCGCGCACGTACGCCCACTGCGTCTGGAGCCGCTCCTCCTGCAGCGCTGCGAGCTCGTCCGGCCCGAGCGTCTCGATCGCGGCGTCCAGCACGGCCGGAAGTCTGCCTGAACGCGCCTACCGGCCGGGCCGGGCCAGCACCACCTGGACGTCGCGGAGGATGCGCTCGCGGAAGCCCGCCTCGCAGAACGACAGGTAGTAGTCCCAGATGCGCACGAACCGCTCGTCGTAGCCGAGCGCGCGCACCTCGTCGATGCGCGCGTGGAACGACTCGCGCCACAGGCGCAGCGTGTCGGCGTAGTGCGGCCCGATCTCCTCCAGCCCCTGCACGTGCAGCCGCGAGGAGCGCCGCATCGCGCGGAGCATCACCTCGAGCGAGGGCAGGTGCCCGCCGGGGAAGACGTACGCCTGGATGAAGTCGCGCGTGCGGCGGTACGTGGCGTAGCGCTGCTCGGGCAGCGCGATGGTCTGCACCAGCGCCCGGCCGCCCGGCTCGAGCACGCGGTCGAGCGTCTGGAAGTACGGCTCGAACAGCGACTCGCCGATGGCCTCGAACATCTCGATCGAGACGACGTGCGTGTAGGTGCCCGCGACGTCGCGGAAGTCGCGGTACTCGATCGAGACCCGCTCCTCGAGACCGGCGGCGCGCACGCGCGCGATCGCCTCGTCGTGCTGCTCGCGCGAGATGGTGATGCCGGTGACGTGGCAGCCGCGCTCGCGGGCGGCGTGCAGCGCGAAGCCGCCCCAGCCGCAGCCGATCTCGAGCACGCGGTCGCCCGGGCCGAGGTCGAGCCGGTCGCAGATGCGCCGGTACTTGGCCTGCTGGGCGTCGGCGAGGCTCTGGCCCTCGTGCTCGAAGATCGCGCACGAGTAGGTGAGCGAGTCGTCGAGGAACAGCTTGTAGAAGTCGTTGCCGAGGTCGTAGTGGTAGTGGACCTTGCGCTCCGCCCGGCGCAGGGTGTTCGGCAGGCCGATGCGCGGGCGCTTGCTCGTGATCCGGTTGATCGTCTTCAGCGGGTCGCGCTCGCGGGCCACCTCGATGTTGCGGCCCAGCAGCGCGATCAGTCCCGGCAGGTCGTCGGTGCGGAAGTCGCCGGCCACCCACGCCTCGCCGAACCCGACCCGGCCGCGCAGCGCGAGCCGGCGGAAGAAGTCGTCGCGCACGATCTCGAGCCGCTGCCACTCCTGCGCCTGCGGGTCGCCGAACCGGTGCTCGGTGCCGTCGGGCAGCACCAGCTCGAGGCCGCCCAGCGACATCAGCCCGAGGCCCTTCAGGATCACGCGCTCGGCGACGGCGGCCAGCGGCCCGGCAGACGGGCGCGGCAGCTCGCGCAGCGCCCTGGCGCGGCGCGCGACGAGCGTCATCGGGCCGACCCCCGGCCCGGAGTGAACGAGGGCTTGCGGAACACGGGGACTCCTTTCAGCCAGAGGCGAACGGCTTGCCAGTGGATCAGGCCGGTGACACGGCCCGACAGCAGCGGGTTGCGGGCGAGGGTGCGCAGGAGCGCGAGATCGGAGAGCGGCTGGCCGTGTGCGGTCAGCGTCGCGATGAAGGGGCGGCCGCCGTCCTGCTCGACGTCGATGCGCGCGTACAGGCGCTCGCCGGGCTCGGACAGGAAGAAGCGGTACGTCTGGTCCATGCCGAAGAACGGCGACACGTGCAGCTCCTTCGGGTGGACGTGGCTGCGCAGGCGCGTGCCGGCGACCTCGTTGCCGGGCTCGAGCAGGTACGGGCGCCGCTCGCCGAACGTGTTGTTGACCTCGGCGACGACCATCTCGGTCTGCCCGTCGGCGCCCGCGAGGTACCAGAACGAGACGGGGTTGAAGACGTAGCCGGCCAGCCGCAGGCTCGTGACGAGCGTGATCGTGCCGCTCGGCGGCTCGTGGCCGCGCGAGCGCACGTAGGCGCGGATGGCGTCCGCCAGCGGGCGGTCGCCGGCCAGGTAGTCGGCGTCGCGGATCGTGACCGGCCGGCGGCGGCCGTAGCCGGCCAGCTGCAGCCGGTTCAGCTCGTCCAGGCGGTCGACGTCGAGCCCGAAGTACGCCACGCGGTAGCGGAAGACGTGCTCGGCCGGCGTGCGGCGGGCGTGCATGACGGTGCCGGTGTAGAGCACGTGCGGCGTCATGCCGACGATCGCCTCCGCCGCGCGCTGCCCGGAGGCCAGGCCGTCCTCGTGGAAGCCGAACCCCTGCCACGCCCCGGCGAACGCCGTGTGGTTCGGCCCGTTCAGCGTCGGCAGCTCGGACTGCGCCGCGAGGCTGGTGAAGCGTGTACTGCGGGTGGGTGTAGTCGAAGCGGGCGATGACCCTGGCTTCGTCGATCTCGCGGCCGCGGTTCAGCGTCACGCAGTACTCCTCGTCCTCCGACAGGCGCTGCAGGCGGTTCATGGAGTACGTCATCGTGGGGTGCTGACCCTCCGGCGCGCAGGTTGCGAGCTGGTAGTTCCAGGCCGCGCGCAGCCCCGGCGGCGCGGCAGGAACCGCTGCGTCGGTGTGCAGCACGGTCTCGTTGACGGTGAACGCGAAGGCGCCGAGCAGCCGGCGCTCCTCGGCGGTCGGCGCGGCCAGCAGCGCCAGCGCCTCGTCGGCGTGCGTGGCGACGACCACGCGGTCGAACCGGCGCGGCTCGCCGTCGCCGGTGCGCAGCGTGACGCCGTCGGCGTCGCGCTCGATGGCTGCGCACGCCGTCCAGGTGCAGCTTGCCGCCGAACCGGCCCAGCAGCGCGCGCACGTACTCGCGGCTGCCGCCGGTGACGGTGCGCCAGCGGAAGTGCCGCAGGCCGAGCACGCCGTGGTTGGAGAGGAACGAGACGGCGTACCGCGCCGGGAAGTCGAGCGCCGCGTCGGGCGGCGTCGACCAGATGGCGGCGCACAGCGGCACCAGGTAGTGGTGCGCGAACCGGTCGGAGTACCGCTCCGACGCGACGAACCGGGCGAGGGTCGACCCGGCGTGCTCGTCGCGGGCGATGACCGCCTCGGCCGTGCGCTGGAACCGCAGGATCTCGCCGCAGCAGCCGGCCCGCGCGGTAGCGGCCGGCGGCTCGAGAACTCCAGGCCGCAGCCGGCGCAGGACACCGCGAGCGACATCTCGGAGTCCTGCGTCGCGACGCCGAGCTCGGCGAACAGCGCGAGCAGCCGCGGATAGTTGACGGCGTTGTGGACGATGAACCCGGTGTCGATCGCGAGGCGGTCCTCGCCGCCGCGCACGTCGACGGTGTTGGTGTGCCCGCCGACGCGAGCTCGCGCTCGAAGAGCTCGACCTCGTGGGAGGATCGAGCGCATGGGCGGCACCCAGGCCGGCGATGCCCGTGCCGACTACCGCGATGCGCATGCGGGAACGTATGGGGTCATCGCGCCGGTCAACGAAGGATCATTCGCACGACGGCGAACTCCGGATCGATACTCCGGAAGACACGCGAGGGTGGGCATTGAGCATCGTGGACGAGAGCACCGGCCCGGTCGGGACCGTGCGGGAGCGGACGTCGTGGCCGAGCCGGATCATCACGTTCGCGGCCGTCGCCGGCCCGCCGCTCGGCCTGCTGCTCGCAATGGGCCTGCTGTGGGGCGTCGCCGCCGGCCCCGTCGACCTGGTGCTGTTCTTCTCGATGTACGTGATCTGCGGCCTCGGCATCTCGCTCGGGTTCCACCGCTACTTCACGCACCGCTCGTTCCAGGCGCGGCCGTGGCTCAAGGTCACGCTGGCGATCCTCGGCTCGATGACGCTGCAGGGCCCCGTCACGCAGTGGGTGACCGATCACCGCAAGCACCACGCGCTGTCCGACCAGCCCGGCGACCCGCACTCGCCGCACACGCACGACGGCGACACCTGGATCTCGAACGTCTTCGGCATGTGGCACGCCCACGTCGGCTGGCTGTTCCGCACGAAGGGCATGGAGCGCGGCGAGCACTACGGCCGCGACCTGCTCGAGGATCCCACGATCCGCCTGATCGACCGCCTCTACTTCGTCTGGGTCGCGCTTCACGTTCGCCATCCCGTTCGTGATCGGGTGGGCCGTCGGCGGCGGCTCGGTCGAGCTCGGCCTGCAGGCCATGGTCTGGGGCGCCGTGCTGCGGATCTTCCTGTTCCAGCACGCCACGTGGGCCGTCAACTCGGTCTGCCACCGGTTCGGCTCGCGCGACTTCAAGACCCGCGACGAGAGCCGCAACAACCTCGCGGTGGCGATGCTGACGTTCGGCGAGGGCTGGCACAACAACCACCACGCCTTCCCGGCCAGCGCCCGCCACGGCCTGCTGCCGCACCAGTTCGACCTCACGGCGCGGCGTCGTGAAGCTGCTCGAGCGCTGGCACGTGATCTGGGACGTGAAGCTGCCCGACGCCAGCGCGCTCGAGCGCCGCCGCGCTCCCGCCGCCTGATCCTCGGCCGCGCAACTGGAGCGTTCGCTCGCGCGAGCCGCGTAGAATGCGACCCGCTCGACCTTTCTTCCGGAGGCACGTAGTTGGCAGCGATGAGACAGCGCACGAAGCGCGCGACGGGTAAGCCCAAGAAGCGCAAGCGGATCCAGATCGCCGATTCGGAGATCCGCTACACGAACATCGAGGTGCTGAAGCGCTTCCTGTCCGAGCGCGGCAAGATCCGTTCGCGCGCCATGACCGGCCTGTCGCGGCGCCAGCAGGCGCTCGCCGCACGCGAGGTCAAGCGCGCCCGCGAGCTCGCGCTGCTGCCGTACATCATGGAGAAGGAAGGCGGCGACAAGCCGCGTCGTGGTGGCCCTCGTGGCGACCGCGGCGATCGCGGCGACCGCTAGACCGCCAGCAGGTCGGCGATCCGCAGCCGGATGATCTTCACGACCTCGTCGAGGGCGATCGCCATCTCGAGCTCCGGCTCGTGGGCGAGGCGCGTCTCGTAGGAGGTCAGCTGCGCGTCCGGCGACTGCTGGTACGTGCAGAGCACGAACGGGAAGCCGAACCGCTCCCGGTAGGCATCGGTCGCGTCGCCGGGCGCCGCCGCGTGCGCGTGGATGAGCGCGATCTGGCGCTCGTCGTCGGCCCGCGCGATGGCGCCGCGGAACGCGGCCACCAGCTCGAGCGGGTCGCCGAAGGGCCGGTAGTCCCAGGCGCCGTAGGCCACCCACGGCGAGCCCGTGGCGATGTGGCCGAGGCGGACCGTGAACGCCTCGCGGTCGAGCGCGTTGATCTCGTCCAGCGTCACGGCCCGGCGTCAGCAGGTCGTCGGGCCGCACCGGCACCCGCGTCACGGGCCGGCCGGTGGCGGCCCGCAGTGCGGCGGCGATGGCCGGCGTCGAGGCGATCGCGGGCGGCTCGCCGACGCCGTTCAGGCCGTACGGCGCGTCGGGATGCGGCGTCTCGAGCAGCTCGATCCGCACCGGCGGCATGTCGAGGATGGTCGGGATCAGGTAGTCGGTGAAGCTCGCGTTCGACGACGACGCCGTCGACGACGCGGATCTCCTCCATCAGCGCGAGGCCCGAGCCCCTGCGCGATGCCGCCCTGCACCTGCCCCTCGCACTGCACGAGGTTCATGATCCGCCCGACGTCCTGCGTGGTGGCGACCTCGACGACGCGCACCAGGCCGAGCGCGGTGTCGACGTCGCAGACGGCGCGGTGCGCGGCGAAGCACAGCGCCATGTGGCGTCGCCCTGGCCGGTCTCGGGATCGAGCGGCGAGGTGGGCCGGTGGTGGTGCTCGACCGTCTCCTCCACCGGGTGCGCCTCGTCCAGCTCGTGCAGGCGCGCGCGCACGGCCTCGCAGGCCAGGCGCACGGCGCCACCCGTCATCCAGCTCTGCCGCGACGCCGACGACGAGCCGGCGGAGCCGACCGTCGTGTCGGCCGGCAGCGACGACGACGCGCTCGAAGCCGAGCTCGGTGCGCGCGATCTGCTCCAGCACGGTGACCAGCCCCTGCCCGACCTCCGCCGCCGCCGTGTGCACCTCGACCAGCGGCTCGCCGCCGACCAGCGAGACGCGCACGCGCGCGGTCGAGAAGTCGTCGAATCCCTCGCCGAAGCCGACGTTCTTGAAGCCGATCGCGTACCCCACGCCGCGCGCGACGTCCTCGCCGTGCGTGGTGTTGGCGATGCCGCCGGGCAGCTCGCGCAGGTCGACCGGGCTGGTGGGATGGTCGGGCGGGATGGGCATGTCGCGCAGGCGCTCGAGCAGCTCGCGCACCGGCGCGGGCCCGTCGATCACCTGTCCCGTGATCAGGCGATCGCCCGTCTGCAGCGCGTTGCGCAGCCGCAGGTCGACCGGATCGATGCCGAGCGCCGTCGGCCAGCCGGTCCATCTGCGCCTCGTGCGCGACCGCGACCTGGACGGCGCCGAACCCCCGCATCGCGCCGCAGGGCGGGTTGTTCGTGAACACGACGCGCGCGTCGATCTCGGCGCTCGGCACGCGGTACGGGCCGGCCGCGAAGCACGCGGCGTTCGAGACCACGCCC
Organism: uncultured Actinomycetes bacterium; assembly: GCA_963732645.1. Classification (GTDB taxonomy): domain Bacteria; phylum Actinomycetota; class Thermoleophilia; order Gaiellales; family F1-60-MAGs149; genus VFJZ01. Next base: position 307,998 of record CAVTAC010000008.1, on the reverse strand, counting down.
GGCGACGACGACGTGTACGCGCCGCCGTCCAGCAGCACGTCGGCCTTGACGTAGACCAGCTCGCCCTCCCGCGTGGCGCCGTGCTCGTACCGCAGCCACGCCGGGTGCCGGTGGACGTGGCCGTAGAACGACTCCTCGCGGCTGTAGACCATCTTCACGGGCCGCTTCGTGCGCAGCGCGAGCAGGCACGCGTGGATCTGGATCGACACGTCCTCGCGGCCGCCGAACGCGCCGCCGACGCCGGCGAGGTGCAGCCGGACGAGATCCGGCGCGAGTCCGAGCGACGCGCAGACCTGGTCGCGGTCGACGTGCAGCCACTGCGTCGCGACGTGCAGGTCGACGCCGCCGTCCTCGGCCGGGATCGCGAGGCCCGACTCGGGCCCGAGGAACGCCTGGTCCTGCATGCCGACCTCGTAGCTGCCGGTGACGACCACGTCGGCGCCCGTCACCGGCTCGCCGTGGCGGATGCGACACCGCCCGCAGCACCTCGCCGGCGGCGGCGTCCGTGACGGGCTCCAGCACCTCGTAGTCGACCTCGACCTTCGCGGCCGCGAGCCGCGCCGTCTCGAGGTCGACGGCGGCGACGACGGCGACCGGCTCGCCCTCGTACCGCACCTCGTCCCAGGCCAGCACGGGCTGGTCGGCGACCTCGACGCCGTAGGTGTGACGGCCCGGCACGTCGGCGCTGGTCAGCACCGCGTGCACGCCCTGCGTGGCCACCGCCGCCGCCACGTCGATGCCGCGGATGCGCGCGTGCGGGTGCGGGCTGCGGACGGTGACGCCCCAGAGCATGCCCTCGGCCCGCAGGTCGGAGGCGTACGCGAACTGCCCGTTGACCTTCGGCTCGGCGTCGCTGCGCACCAGCAGCTCGCCGACGCGGCCGAGCACGAGCTTGATCTGCGTCCGCGTGCTCACGCCGGCCTCCGGGCCGAGGCGATGCGGACGGCGTCGAGGATCTTCTCGTAGCCGGTGCAGCGGCAGAGGTTGCCCGACAGCGCCTCGCGGATGGCGCCGTCCGACGGCATCGGGGTGCGCTCCAGCAGATCGTGCGCGGCCATCACGAGGCCCGGCGTGCAGAAGCCGCACTGGATCGCGCCGGCCTCGACGAACGCCTCCTGCACCGGGTCGAGCCGCCCTCCGGCGCGAGGCCCTCGACCGTCACGACCCGGCACCCCTCCGCCTGGCCGGCGGCGACCAGGCAGGCGCACACCAGCACGCCGTCGAGGTAGACCGAGCACGAGCCGCACTCGCCCTGCTCGCACGCACCCTTGGATCCGGGCAGGTCGAGCCGCTCGCGCAGCAGCGTCAGCAGGCTCTCGCAGGGGTCGGGCGTCTCGGCGTCGCGCGGCGCGCCGTTGACGGTGAGCGAGATCTTCACGCGTCGGCCTCCTCGATCTCGGCCATCGCCCACGTGACCGCGCGCCGCGCCATCACGCCGACGGCGTGACGCCGGTAGGCGGCGGTGCCGCGCAGGTCGTCGATCGGCCGCGCGGCGGCTGCGCACAGCTCGCCGAACCGCGCCGCGACGGCGTCGTCCACCTCGCCGGCGGCGAGCGCACCGGCCAGGAACGCCTCCGCCTCGGGCGCGCGCAGCACGGTGGGGCCGGCCGAGCCGATCGCGGCGCCGACCCGTCCCGACGGGTCGAGGTCGAGCGCGAACGAGGCGACGGCGATCACCATCGCGTTGCGGGCACCGACCTTGGAGAACACCTGCGGGCCGCGGGCGGCGGGGATGTCGACCGCGACGACGAGCTCGTCCGGTGCCAGCGACGTCCGCTTCGGCCCGAGCAGGAAGTCGCCGATCGCGATGGTGCGGCCGCCGCGCTGCGAGGCCACCTCGATGACCGCGTCGACCGCGACCAGCGGCGGCAGCGCGTCTCCCGCGGGCGAGGCGGTGGCGAGGTTGCCGCCGATCGTGCCGCGGTTGCGGATCTGCGGCGAGCCGACGGTGCGCGCCGCATGGGCGAGGCCCGGCAGCTGGCCGGACAGCTCCGAGATGAGGCGCGCGTACGGCACGCCGGCCCCGAGCCGGACGGCGCCGTCACGGCGCTCCCAGTCGAGCAGCTCGGGCACGCCGGTCAGGTCGATCATGCGCTCGGGCCGGCGGCGGCCGCCGTTCACCTCGACCATCACGTCGGTGCCGCCCGCGATGGCCACGGCGTCGGCGTAGCGCGCCCGCAGGTCGAGGGCTTCGGCCAGCGACCGCGGACGTTCCACCACGGTCATGCGATGCCGCCGGCGAAGATCGCGCGCACCGTCTCGACGGTGTCGGCCTCGTCCGGCCGCTTGTCGGGCCGGTAGCCCTTGACGCGGGCGAAGCGCAGCGCCATGCCGCCGGGGTAGCGCGTGCTGGCCTGGATGCCGTCGAACGCGATCTCGACGACGAGCTCGGGCCGCACGTGCACGACGTGGCCCTCGCGGCGCGTCTCGCGCGCCAGCAGCTGCTCGGTCTGCCAGGCGAGCACCGCGTCGGTGAGGCCCTTGAACGTCTTGCCGAGCATCACGAACCCGCCCGACTCCTCGTCGCGGGCGCCCAGGTGGAGGTTCGACAGCAGCCCCTTCCGGCGGCCGCTGCCCCACTCCACGGCCAGCACCACGAGGTCGAGCGTGTGCGTGCGCTTGACCTTGAGCCAGGCCGACCCACGGCGTCCGGCCTCGTAGGTCGCGTCGAGCGACTTGACCATCACGCCCTCGTGGCCGCGGGCCAGCGCATCGTCGTAGAAGGCGGTCGCGGCGGCCACGTCGCCGGTCACGATCCGCGTGATCGCGTGGTCGCCGGCGACGCCCTCCAGCGCCTCGCGGCGGTCGGCGAGCGGGCGGTCGAGCAGGTCGTCGCCGTCCAGGTGCAGCAGGTCGAACAGCAGCACGTCGAGGGTCGAGCCCGACTGGCGCGAGAAGGCGCTGGCGGTCTCCTGGAACGGCGCCGGCCGGCCGTCGGGCCGCAGCAGGATCGCCTCGGCGTCGGCCACCAGCGCGCGCACCGGGAGCGCCCGCACCGCCTCGACCACCTCGGGCAACCGGGCCGTCACGTCGTCGAGGCTGCGGGTGAAGAGCGCGACGTCGTCGCCGTCGCGATGGGCCTGCACGCGCGCTCCGTCGAGCTTCCACTCCACCGACGCCGGCGCGTGCGGTGGCGAGCGCCTCCTCGATCGACGCGGCCGGCGAGGCCAGCATCGGGGCCAGCGGCCGGCCGACGACGAGCCCGATGCGCGCCAGGCCGGGCGCGCCCTCGGTGAGCGCCGTGACGGCGACGGCGCCGAGGTCGCCGCGCAGCATCAGCGCGCGGCGCAGCTCGGCGGGTGCGCACGCCCGCGGCGGCGGCGATGGCGTCGGCGACCAGCGATGCCTGCGCGCCCTGGCGCAGCTCGCCCATCACGAGGCCCGCGAGCAGCTGCTGCTCGGGCTCGGTGGCGCGGGTCAGCAGGTCGGTCAGCAGCGCGCGGCGCTCGGTCGCCGAGCCGCGACCCGACGCCGTCGCCATCCGGGCGAAGACGCCGTCGACCTCGGCCACCGTCAGCGACGGCTCGGCCGCGGCGGGCGGCAGGTCGCGCAGCGAGGCCCAGCCGGCGCCGATCTGCCGCTGGCGCAGCTCGCCCGACAGGAACGCGACGCCGGCCTCGATCTCGTCGGGCTGCAGCTCGCGGATGACGTCGGCCAGCAGCGCCGCCTTGGTGGTGCGAGCCCGCGTGGCGCGCAGCGCCTCGGAGGTCGCCGCGATGCGCTCGAGCCTCACGCCGCCGCGAACCGGATCGGCTGAGCGCCCTCCCAGAGCGTCTTCACGCCGAGCTCGCGCAGACGGTCGCGGCCCTCGGTGATCGTCAGGAAGTGGCTCCCGGCCAACTGGCCGGCCTTCGACGCGAAGCAGCAGTTGCCGTACGGCAGGAGCATCTCCGTCTCCGAGATGCCGCCCGGGTACCAGAGCAGCTCGCCCGGGGCCGGGTAGCTCGTGGCGTCCTCGAACGGCACGCCGAGATCCAGGTCGCCCAGCGGGATCCAGCACGACTCGCCCGACCAGCGCACGTGGATGACCTGCTGCTCGTACGGCAGCAGGCGCTCGAACGCCGCGCAGGTGAGCGGCGCCCGGCCGCGCTCCAGGCGCGCGCCGAACACGAGGTCGCCGCTGGCGATGCGCACGTCGTCGCTCACGGGCGCATGCCCAGGTCGAGGATGGCGCGCTCCATCACGTCGAGCGCGATCGCGACGTCGAGCACGTCGACGTTCTCGGCCGGGTTGTGCGAGATGCCCTTCTCGCAGCGCAGGAACAGCATGGCGACGGGGCAGATGCGCGCCAGCGCCGCGGCGTCGTGGCCGGCGCCGCTCGGCAGGTCGCGGGCCGGGAAGCCCTCGGCGCCGATCGCGTCGGCCAGCACGGCGCGCAGCCGCGCGTCGCACGGTACGGCCGGGTCGCCCGACAGCTCGGTGGCGGTGATCGGCACGCCGCGCTGGGCGGCGATCGCGGCGGCGGCATCGTCGACGGCGGTCAGCGCGTACACCAGCTTCGCGTCGTCGGGATGGCGGATGTCGGAGGTCAGCACGACCCGGCCCGGGATCACGTTCATGGCGCCGGGCTCGGCATCGAGGATGCCCACGGTCGCGACCAGGTCGGGCGTCGCACGGCCGATCTCCTCGATGGCCAGCACCAGCTCCGCGGCCGCTGCGAGGGCGTCCTTGCGGCCTGCCATCGGCGTGGTTCCCGCATGGCCGGCGGTGCCGCGGATCTCCCACGAGTGCCGCACCTGCGCCTGGATGCCGGTGACGACGCCGATCGGCAGGCCCTCGCGCTCGAGCGCCGGGCCCTGCTCGATGTGCAGCTCCAGCCAGCCCACGGTCGACGCCGCGTCGCGGGCGCACGACGGGATGTCGTCGGGGTCGCCGCCGATGGCCCGGATCGCGTCGCGCATGGTGATGCCATCGCGGTCGACGCGGTCGAGCCACGCCTGGTCGAAGGCGCCCGCGAGCGCCGACGAGCCGAGGTAGTCGGTGCCGTAGCGCACCGACTCCTCGTCGGAGAACGCGCACACCTCGAGCGCGAACGGCAGCCGCACGCCGCGGGCCGCCAGACGCTCGACCACGGCGAGGGCGGTGAGCACGCCGAGCGGCCCGTCGTAGCGGCCGCCGTCGGGCACCGAGTCGAGATGCGAGCCGAGCAGGAAGGCGGGAGCGTCGGGGCGCGATCCCTCGTAGCGGCCGAAGAGGTTGCGCACCGCGTCGCGCCGGGTGGTGAGGCCCGCCTCGCGCATCCAGCCCTCGACCGCAGACGTCGCAGCCTCCAGCTCGGGTGTCGCGAACAACCGGGTCAGCTTGCCGGGCTCGGCGGTGAACTCCTGCAGCGCGTCACAGCGCTCCATCACGGTCGCGGCATCCACTAGCCGCCGATCATACTGCGGGAGATGGATCGCCGACGTCTGATCGCCGTTGCCCGCGGCGACGCCGAGCCCGATCTCGTCGTCGAGGGCGCGCACGTCTTCTGCGCGTTCACGCGCGAGTGGCTGCACGGCGACGTGGCGATCGCCGACGGGCTGTTCGCCGGCGTCGGCGCCTACGACGGCGGCGTCCGCGTCGCCGCGCACGGCCGCTACCTCGTGCCGGGGTTCATCGACGCGCACATGCACATCGAGTCGTCGAAGCTGACGGTCGCGGAGTTCGCCCGGCTCGTGATCGCGCACGGCACGACCGCGATCGTCTGCGACCCGCACGAGATCGCCAACGTGCTCGGCACCGACGGCGTGCACTGGCTGCTCGACGCGTGCGAGGGCGTGCCGCTCGACGTGTTCGTGATGGCGCCGTCGTGCGTGCCGGCGAGCCCGTTCGAGACGCCGCGGCGCCCGTTCACGCTCGGCGACATGGAGTCGATCCTGCGCCGCCGCCGCACGCTCGGCGTGGCCGAGATGATGAACTTCCCGGCCGTCATCGCCGGCGACGAGCGCGAGCTCGCCAAGCGCGCGCTGGCGACGCGGGCCGACGGCCACGCGCCCGGCGTCACCGGCCGCAACCTCGACGCGTACCTGGCTGCGGGCATCTCGACCGACCACGAGTCGTTCGGGCTGGAGGAGGCGCTCGAGAAGCGCCGGCGCGGCTGCTTCGTGCTGATCCGCGAGGCGTCGAACGCGCGCAACCTGCGCGACCTGCTGCCGCTGGTGACGAGGTACGGCCCCGACTACACGGCGTTCTGCACCGACGACCGCGAGCCCGACGAGCTGCTGCGCGAGGGCCACATCAACGGCATGGCGCGCGTCGCCGTCGAGGAGGGCGTGTCGCCCGAGGACGCGATCCTGCTGGCCTCCACCAACGGCGCCCGCTGCCACGGGCTCACCGATCGCGGCGCGATCGCGCCGGGCTACCGCGCCGACTTCATGCTGCTCCCCGACCTGGTGTCGTTCGCGCCCGAGGCGGTCTACAAGGACGGCCGCGAGGTCTGCCGCGACGGCGCGGTGGCCGACTTCCCGTCGCCCGAGGTGCCGATCTGGGTGCGCCAGAGCGTCCACCCCGCGCCGCTCGGCCGCTCGGCGCTGCACGTGCCGTCGACGGGCGGCAGATCCGCGTGATCGAGATCGTCCCGATGCAGCTGATCACGAACGCGCTCGAGCTGCGAGCCGACCGTCCGCGACGGCGCCGTCGTCGCCGACCCGGCGCGCGACCTCGCGAAGATCGCCGTGATCGAGCGCCACCACGCCACCGGCCAGGTCGGCCTCGGCTTCGTGCAGGGCTTCGGCCTGCAGCGCGGCGCGTTCGCGACGACCATCGCCCACGACGCGCACAACATCGTCTGCGTGGGCGTCTCCGACGAGGACATGGCGCTCTGCGTGCGCCGCCTGGCCGAGATCGGCGGCGGCATCGTGGCGATCGAGGACCGCCGGATCCGCGCCGAGCTCCCCCTGCCGGTGGCGGGCCTGATGAGCGACCGCCCGGCCAGCGAGGTCGTCCCGGCCCTCGACGTGCTGGTGCACGAGCTGGGCGAGATGGGCGTCCACGTGGCGGCGCCGTTCATGACCCTCTCGTTCCTGGCGCTGTCGGTGATCCCGGCGCTGAAGATCACCGACCAGGGCCTGATCGACGTGGAGCGCTGGCAGGTCGTCCCGATCGAGGTCTGAGCGGGAAATTTGTCTGACGAAAGTCAGACATCGATTCGTGCCCGAACCGTCACGGACCGTGTCCCGTCGCGCGATCCGCGCGCCTTCCGTGTGAGAAACGTTCTGGGGTCTGACCCCGAGAACGGCGTTTTTGGGGTCAGACCCCAGTATTGAAGCGCGCGTCACGTCGGCCACGCCTCGCGGGCCGGAAGAGGCGACGGTACGCCGAGCTGATTGCGTCGGTCAGCCGTTCGGCGGGCCGCCGAGCAGCGTGACGGAGACGATCAGGTAGGCCGCGAGCCCGGCCAGCAACACGGCGAAGCCGCGCACCAGGACCTGCTGCGGGATGCGCCGGGCGAGCGTGCCGCCGAGCGAGGCCGTCACCATGGCACCGACCGCGAACGGGAGCGCGACGTCCCACGCGATATCCGCATCCGCGACGAGATGCTCGGCCAGACCGGCGGCCGAGACGACCGTGACGATCACGAGGCTCGTCGCGATCGCGCGCCGGATCGGCACCCGCAGGAGGAGCACCAGCGCCGGCACGACCGCGAACCCGCCGCCCACACCGAACAGGCCCGTGAGCGACCCGATGGCGAACCCCGCGAGGGCGACCACGCGCAGGTCGAGCTCGGGGCACCGGTCGGCGCCGTCGACCGCGGCTCCCCGGCCCTGGCGCCACGTGAGGACGGAGACCCCGAGCAGCAGGACCGCGAACGCCCCGAGCAGCAGCTCGGCCGCGAACGCCCGGTTCGCGAGCGTGCCGATCGACGGTGCCCGGCAGCGCGGCCGCCGCGAAGGTCGCCGCGAGCCGCCAGCAGACCGTGCGATGACGGGCGTGGCCGAGAGCCCCGGCACCCGACGCGGCGACGACGATCACGAGCGACTCGGTGGTCGCCTGCGTGGACGGACTGGTCGAGCAGGTAGACCAGCATCGGCACCGCGAGCACCGCGCCGCCGCCGCCGGCGAGACCGACCGCGATCGCCGACGCACGCGCCCGCGGCGAGCGCGACCAGCACCCCTAGCCCTTCGTGACCGCGAGCCCGGCGCGCTGCCAGGCGATCATGCCGCCCCGCACGTTGACGGCGTCGAGGCCCCGCGACCGGGCGGCGGCGCAGGCGGCGCCGGATCGATGGCCCGAGCGGCAGATGAACGCGACCTGCTTCTCCTCCCGTGCCAGCACATCGACCGAGCGTGCCAGACCGGAGAGCGGGACGTGCCGCGCGCCGGGTGCGCGACCGGTCCGCCACTCGGCGCTCTCGCGGACATCGACGAGCACGAGATCGCCGGTGCCGAGGAGGCGGGCGGCCTCGGCGACGTCGATCGACCCGCCGCGCTGGAAGAGGTCGCGGAGACTCATGCCGCCGCTCCCGCGGACGGCTTCGCGATGCGCGGCCGCTCGATCACGCTCGAGATCGCCCGCCGCAGGCGGTCGCGCGCCTCGGCGGCGATCGGCTCGAGCTCGGGGTTCCCGGCCAGGGCCAGGGCGGCGAGCGGCTCCATCGCCGCGATGATCGTCCGGTCGCCCTCGCGCCGGACGACGACGTTGCACGGCAGGAGCACGCCGAGGTCGGGCTCGAGCGCCAGGCCGCGGCTCGCGAGCTGCGGGTTGCAGGCCCCGAGGATCGTGTACGGGGCCACGGTCGAGGTCGAGCTTGGCCTTCAGCGTTGCCTGCACGTCGATCGTCGTGAGGATGCCGAACCCCTCGGCGGCGAGCGCCCTGGTGACCTCGGCGACGGCGTCATCGAAGGTGTTCTCGACGCTGCGGATCATCGCGTAGCTGGTGGACTCGGTGGCTGGCATGGCGGATCTCCTCGATCGGGAATACACAACTCTACAACTACGTACTTGTATAGTGTATTCCTCAGGAGGTCCACGACGATGCCGATTCCCCATCCGCTTCCCGAGCCGCTCGTCGAGCTCGTCGCGCAGCGCTTCCGCCTGATCGGCGAGCCGATGCGCATCCGCCTGCTCGACCGGCTGCGGTACGCCGACCAGAGCGTCGGCGAGCTCGACCGAGGCGCTCGGCGCGACGCAGCAGAACGTCTCCAAGCACCTCGGCGCGCTCCACCTGGCCGGGATCGTCGCCCGGCGCAAGGACGGCAACCGGGTCGTCTACGCGATCGCCGACCAGACCGTGTTCGCGCTCTGCGAGACGGTCTGCGGCGGCCTCCAGCAGCAGGTCGCCGAGCTCGCGCAGATGCTCGAAGGCCCGCTCGAGACCGAGCGAGGAGCGCGCGATGATGGAGCTCTGGCAGACCGAGTGGTGCCCCGCTTCGCGGCGCGTGCGCCAGCGCCTCACCGAGCTCGACGTCACCTACGTCGTGCACCAGGTCCCGGTCGACAAGGCCGATCGCGGCGCGCTGCTCGCCGCGACCGGCACCGACACGATCCCGGCGCTCGTGCTCGATGACGGCACGCCCGTGACCGGCGAGGCGGCGATCGTGCGCCTGGCTCGACGCGCACTTCGCCGACCCCGCCGGCGCCGACGCGCACCGCGAGAAGGCGGCGAAGGTTCGCCGCCGCGCGATGCAGGAGGCAGCCGACGAGCTGCTCGCCCGTCCCGATTCCCACCCCGAAACGATTGAGGTCTCCCGATGACTACCAACGTCGAAGTCGGCGCGCCCGCGCGCCCGACGACACGCACGGCGGCCGCCTGGCCGCTCGAGCGGATCCTGTTCGCGATGGCGGGCACCGTCACGCTCGCCGCGTCGCTGCTCGCCGCCACCGTCAGCCCCTGGTGGCTGCTGCTCGCGGCCTTCGTCGGCGTCAACCAGCTCGCGTTCGTCGCGTTCGGCGACTGCGTCGCCTCCGTCGTGTTGCGCAAGGTGTTCGGCGTCGAGCGCGGGTGCGTCCGATGAGCGCGCCGACGCTGCAGCTCGGCCCGGTCGGCCGCCTCGGTCGCTACGCCGCCACGCACGTCCGCCTCGTCGCGCTCGCCTGGGTGGTCGTCGCCGTCGGCCTCGGCTTCCTCGCGCCACGCGTCGAGACGGCGCTCTCGGGCGCCGGCTGGGAGGCGACCGGTTCCGACTCCGTCGCCGCGCGCTCGCTGATCCAGCAGCAGTTCGCCGGCAACGCCTCGAGCGGCCTGATGATCGTGCTGCACTCGCCGTCGCTGACGGCGACCGATCCCGCCTTCACGGCCGCCGCCGACAAGGTCGCGGCGATGGTGCAAGGCCGACCCGGCCGTCGCGAGCGTCACGCCCCCGTCCGCCGGCGTCTCGATCTCGCAGGACGGCCACACCGCGATCGTGACGGCGGGCGCCGCGGACTCACCGACCGAGATGGTGCTCGCCGCCGACCGGCTCAAGGGTCCGCTGAAGGAGCTCGGCAGCGGCGATCTCACGGTCAGCCTCACGGGCGCGTCGGGCATGTGGTCCGACTTCAACGAGGCGAACCGCTCCGCGATGATGAAGTCGGAGCTCTACTCCTGGCCGGTGACGCTGGCGATCCTCGCGCTCGCCTTCGGGTCGCTCGTCGCCGCCAGCCTGCCGCTGATGCTGACCATCATCGGCCTGATCGCGTCGGCCGGCGTGCTCTACCTCGGCACGCTGGCCGCCGACATCTCGATCTGGTCGATGAACTTCGCGCTGATGTTCGCGCTGGCGCTCGGCATCGACTACGCGCTGTTCATCGTCGTGCGCTATCGCGCCGCCCACTTCGGGCAGGGCATGTCACCCGCCGATGCGGTCGGCGTCGCCATGGACACGGCCGGCAAGGCCGTGCTGTTCAGCGGCGTCACCGTCCTGATCTCGCTGTCGGCGGTGATGCTCGTGCCGAGCCCGGCGTTCCGGTCGATGGCGCTCGGGATCATGGTCGCGGTCGATCTTCATCCTCGCCGCGTCGCTGACGCTGCTGCCCGCCGTGCTCGGCGCGCTCGGATCGAAGGTCGACAACCTCGCGCTGAAGTGGGTGCACTCCGGCGAGCACCGCTCGCCGTTCTTCGCCCGCTGGGCCGAGCGGATCTGGGCGAAGCCGCTGCTCTTCGGCGTTCCCGCGCTGCTGGTGCTGCTCGCGCTCGCCGCCCCGGTGATGGGGCTGAAGACGGGCATGCCGTCGATCAAGGTCGTCCCGGCGAGCGACACCTCGCGCATCGGCTACACGCAGGTGCAGGCCGCGTTCGGCCCCGGCGCGCCCGGCGCGCTGCAACTCGTCGCGCCGATCGCCGACGCCGCGGCGCTCGAGGCCACCGCGCAGGCCGACCGCGGCATCGCCAACGTCATGCCGGCGCAGACGTCGACCGACGGCCGCTACGCGCTCGTGCAGGCGATCCCGAAGCAGAACCCGTCCGATCCCGCCGTCGGCGCCACGATCGACCGGCTCCGCGTCGACGCTGCCGGCCACCGCGCTCGTCGGCGGCGCGGCGGCGGAGAACCACGACCTCGAGACCGCCCTCGCCGACGCCACGCCGCTCGTGATCGGCGTCGTGCTCGCGCTCGGCTTCCTGCTGCTGCTCGTCGCGCTGCAGGCGCCGATCATCGCCCTCGTCGGCGTGCTCACGAACCTGCTCGCGACCGGCGCCGCCTTCGGTGTCGCCCGCCTCGTGTTCCAGGAGGGCAACCTGACGGGCATCCTCGGCTTCGAGTCGCAGGGCTTCCTCGACGCGTGGGGCCCGGTGTTCTTCTTCGCGATGATCTTCGCGATCTCGATGGACTACACCGTGTTCCTGCTGGCCTCGGCCAAGGAGCACCTCGAGCACAGCGGCGGCGACGCCAGGGAGGCCATGATCGGCGGCCTCGCACACTCCGGCCGCGTCATCCTCGCGGCCGCCGCGGTGATGGTCGCGGTGTTCTTCACCTTCGCCATCTCCGGGCCCGCTGCCGCCGAAGGAGATGGGCATCATCCTCGGCGTCGCGGTCGCCCTCGACGCGTTCCTCGTGCGGCTGCTGCTGATCCCGGTCGCGCTGCGGCTGCTCGGCCGGTGGGCGTGGTGGAGCCCGAAGCCCCTCGCCCGGGTCCTGCCGGCCATCTCGTTCGGGCACGGCCACGGCTGACACCCTGGGAGGACCGCCGGCACGGTGACCCGATGTACGGGTTGCCCGCAACCCGGTTCGGCGGTCCTCCCGACGGCAGGCCGCGCCGCGCACGAGACGATCCGACGCATGCTTCACCGAATCGTGATCCTCGGCGGCGGCACCGGCGGGACGATCATGGCGAACCGCCTGCGCAAGCTCTACTCGCCCGACGCCGTCGAGATCATCGTCGTCGACCGCGACGACGCCCACCTCTACCAGCCGGGGCTGCTGTTCGTCCCGTTCGGGCTCGCCGACGCCGAGCACCTCGTCCGGCCGCGGCACCGGCAGCTGCACCGCGACATCAGGTTCGTCCAGGCCGAGATCGACCGCGTCGACACCGCCTCCGACGAGGTGCACCTGGGCGACGGCGACCGTCCTGCACTACGACGTCCTGATCGTCGCCACGGGCGCCCGGCTCGTGCCCGAGGAGACCGAGGGCATGACGGGCGACGGCTGGCTCGAGACGGTCTTCCCCTTCTACACGCCGGAGGGGGCGACCGCCCTGGCCGGAGCGCTCCAGCGCTTCGCCGGCGGCCGGCTCGTCGTCAACCTCGTCGACATGCCGATCAAGTGCCCGGTCGCGCCGCTCGAGTTCGCGTTCCTGGCCGACTGGTTCCTCACGGAGCGCGGCATCCGCGACCGGACCGAGCTGGTCTTCGTCACCCCGCTCGACGGCGCGTTCACGAAGCCGACCGCCTCCCAGCCTGCTGTCCGGGCCTGCTCGAGACGAAGCGCATCGAGCTCGTGACGGAGTTCAACGCCGGCGAGGTGGACGGACGGGCAGGGATGCTGCGGAGCTACGACGAGCGCGAGGAGCCGTTCGACCTGCTGGTGACGATCCCGCTCCACGCCGGCGCCGAGTTCGTCGACCGCTCGCCCGGGCTCGGCGACGACACCGGCTTCGTGCCGGCCGACCCGCACACGCTGCAGGCGACTCGCGGCGCCGAACGTGTTCGCGATCGGCGACGCCACGAACCTGCCGACCTCGAAGGCCGGCTCGGTCACCCACTTCGAGGCCGACGACGCTCACGGCGAACGTGCGAGCGCTTCCTCGCCGGCGAGCCGCTCGAGGCGTCGTTCGACGGCCACGCCAACTGCTTCATCGAGAGCGGGTTCGGCAAGGCCCTGCTGATCGACTTCAACTACGACGTCGAGCCGCTGCCCGGTCGGTATCCGTCCGGGCGCGCTCGGCCCGCTGCCCCTGCTGCGCGAATCCCGCGCCAACCACCTCGCGAAGCTGCTGTTCCAGTCGATCTACTGGCACGCCCTCCTGCCGGGACGCGACCTCCCCGGCATCCACGCGCAGCTGCAACACGCCACGAAGGAGCACGCATGACCACCGTCACCCTCGCCGGCACGACCGTCGACGTCGACGCCGAGGGCTTCCTCACCGACACCGGCGCGTGGAACGAGCAGGTCGCTGCCGCGATCGCCGCCGAGAACGGCATCGAGGAGCTGACCGACCGGCACTGGCAGGTCGTGCTGTTCATGCGCGAGACGTACCTGCGCACCGGCCAGGCGCCGAGCATCCGCAGCCTCGGCAAGTCGTCGGGCGTCCCGATCAAGGAGCTGTACCAGCTCTTCCCCAAGGGCCCCGCGAAGCTCGCCGCCAAGATCGGCGGCATCCCCAAGCCGCACGGCTGCATCTAGGAGGCACGCTGATGTCCGACAGCATCGAGAAGGTCTCGATCATCATCTCCAAGGGCTCGCTCGACGGCGTGTACCCGGGGCTGATCATGGCCAACGGCGCCCGCATGGAGGGCATCGAGGCGAACCTGTTCTTCACGTTCTTCGGCATGGACGCGATCAACCGCAAGCGGCACGAGCACATCAAGGCCGCCAGCGTCGGCAACCCCGGCCTGCACCTCGCCACGTGGCTCGGCGGGCTTCCCGGCATGAGCGCCATGGTCACGCACCAGCTGGCGAAGTCGATGGAGGAGCTCGACATCCCGCCGATCCCGGAGTTCATCGAGATGATCGCCGACTCCGGCGCCGGGCTGTACGCCTGCAAGGCCTCCGTCGACATGTTCAAGCTCACCCGCGACGACTTCATCGACCAGGTCGACGACATCATCACCGTCGGCCAGTTCTACGAGAAGGCGGCCGGCGGGCAGATCATCTTCACCTGAGGCGCGTCAGGGCACCCGGCCGTCCAGGATCGCGCCCAGCTTCGTGGCATCCAGGTTGCCGCCCGAGACGATGCAGACGATCTTGCGCGCGCCCGGCACGCCCGCCAGCGCGGCGGCCACCGACGCGCCCGCGGCGCCCTCGGCGATCACGCGGTGGCGCTCGGCCAGCAGGCGGACGGCGCCGGCGGCCTGCTCCAGGGAGACGACGCGCGAGCCGGCCAGCAGCGTGCTGACGAGCGGCCACATCTCGGGCAGCAGGCTGCGGCTGCCGATGCCGTCGACGAAGCTCGGCGTGTAGTCGACGGTCTGCGGCGAGCCGGCGGCGAGCGACGGAGCCAGCGGCGCGGCGGTCTCCACCTCGCAGCCGAACACGCGCGCCTCCGGGCGCAGCGCGGCCAGCCCGGCGGCGATGCCGCTCGACAGGCCGCCGCCGCCGAACGGCACGAGCACCGTGTCGACGTCGGGCAGGTCCTCGAGCAGCTCCAGCGCGATCGTGCCGTTGCCCGCCATCACCGCCGGATCGGACACCGGATGCACGAACAGCCCGTCGATGCCCGGGATACGAGCGCTCCACGACCACCTGCCACCAGCGGTCGAACGGCAGCTTCACGACCTTCCCGCCGAGGCGCTCGACCGCCGCCAGCTTGGTCGCCGGCGCGTGGTCGGGCACCACGACCGTGCACGGCACGCCCATCTCGCGAGCAGCCCACGCGACGCCCTGCGCCATGTTGCCGGCGCTCGCCGTGTAGACCCCGTCGCGCACCGCGTCGGGCCCGGCCAGGCGCATCGCGTTCGCAGCGCCGCGCAGCTTGAACGAGCCGATCGGCTGCAGGTTCTCGAGCTTGATCCAGACCTCGGCGTCGAGACCGTCCGCGTTCAGCCGGATCAGCGGCGTGCGCACGACGACGCCCTCCAGGCGCTCGCGCGCGGCGCGGATCTCGTCGATGGTCGGCGCCGCGAGCATCATGCGCCCCGCGCCTCGACCGCCCACACGTCCTCCACCACGTCGCCGCGCACCGCCACGATCCAGTCGTGCAGGTTGACGGTCGGGTCGCAGTGGCCGGGGATCAGCCGCACGATCGAGCCGTACGCCGGCGGCACGCCGTCATCGACGACGAGGATCGTATGCTCGTCGGAGAGGCCGAGCACCGACAGCCCGGGCGGCGGTGTGGGCTTGCCCGAGTCGAGCGCGACGGCCTTGTGCCCCGCGTCGAGCACGACCCGGTCGGAGTGGCTCGAGATCACGCGCGCCTGCACGAACAGCGCCTGGCGGAACGGCGGCGGCTGCTGGTTGACCGCGTAGTCGGCGTCCATGAGCACGTACGAGCCCGGCTGGATCTCGGTCCACACCCCGGCTCGCGACCTCGAGCGGGTAGGTGCCCGTGCCCGCCCCCGTCACGTGGGGGACGCCGAGCGCGTCGCGCACCGGCTCGACCGTCGCCCGTGCCCGCTCGATCGCCTCCGCCCGCTCCTGCGGCGCCCGGTAGTGCTGCGCCGAGCCCGCGTACGCCTGCAGCCCGCGCAGCTCGAGCCCCGGCGCGGCGCCGATGGCGTCGGCCAGCCGCAGCGCCTCGGCCACGCCGGCCACGCCGCAGCGACGGCCCATCGCGACCTCGATCAGCACCCCGAGCGTCGTGCCCGCGGCAGCCGTCGCCGCCGCCAGCTCCGCGACCTGCTGGAGGTTGTCGACGCACACCGCGACGCGCGCCTCGCCCGCGATCGCCGCCAGCCGTGCGGCCTTGTCGGTACCCGCGATCTCGTTGGACAGCAGCACGTCGTCGATGCCCGCCCGGACGAAGATCTCCGCCTCGCCCAGCGACTGCGCGCACACGCCGACGGCGCCCGCGGCGATCTGCCGCCGCGCGATCTCCGGGCACTTGTGCGCCTTGCCGTGCGGGCGGATCGCGACGCCGGTCGGCAGCACCTCGTCGTGCAGCCGCGCGATGTTGGCCTCGAACGCGTCGAGGTCGAGCAGCAGCGCGGGCGTGTCGACGGCGGCGACCGGGTCGCCGGGCGCGGCGGGCGGAGACGGCCTCACCGGCCGCAGCCGTTGGCGAACGCGATCGCCTCCATCGCGATGCGGTTGCCCATCAGCGCCGACGCCGGCGTCGGATCGAGCGTCGGCGCGATCTCGACCACGTCGACGCCGATCAGCCCGGCCGCCGCCACGCCGCGCGTCAGCTCGATCGCCTCGCGGCTCGTCAGCCCGCCCGGCGTCGGGCAGCAGGTGCCGACGGCGTGCGCGGCGTCGAGCGAGTCGATGTCGAACGACAGGTAGATCCCATCGCCGACGCCGGCCACCTCGAGCGCCTTCTCGACCGCCCAGCGGGTGCCGTGCTCCCAGATCTCCTCCAGCCAGATGACCGTGATGCCGCGCTCGCGGCAGTAGTCGAGCTCGGCCCGCGGGTTGAGCCAGCCGGAGATGCCGATCAGCGCCATCTTGCGCGGGTCGAAGCCGGCGTCGACGGCGCGGGAGATGGGCGCGCAGTGGGTGAGCAGCTCGCCGCCCACGTCCTGCGCCGTGTCCAGATGGGTGTCGATCAGCACCAGGCCCGGATCGGCGACGTGCTCGCGGATCGCGTTCACGGCGGGGATCGTCACCGAGTGCTCGCCGCCGAGCACGACCGGCATCGCGCCGCCCGCGACGATCTGCGAGATGTCGGCCTGCGCGCGCTCGAACGTCTTCGCCGCGCTGCCGAGCACGACCGAGCAGTCGCCGCAGTCGACGAGGTTCGACTCCTCGACCAGGTCGAAGTCGAACATCGCGTGGTACGTCGTCGTCATGCACGACACGTCGCGCATCTGCCGCGGGCCCATGTTGGCGCCGGTGCGCGAGATGTTGGTGCCGTCGAACGGCAGGCCGTAGATGGCCGCCTTCGCACCGCTCTCGCGGATCGCGTCCGCCTGCGGCGGCACGAACGGCACGCGCAGGAACGTGCCCGCGAGCCCGCCGTGCAAGAGCCCGGTCCACATGGTCGAGTCGGTCGCCGACATCCGTCCTCCTTCGCTGACCGTGCAACCGTAGCGGTGCTCGACCTAGAACTGGAAGTACAGGAACGGGCTCGGCTCGGCGATCTGGAGCACCGCGAACGCCGCCACCAGCCCGAGCGCGGCGGCCACGCGCGGCGTCGGCCGGACCGTGATCTCCCACGTGTTCGGCGCGACGTTGACGAACACCAGCAGCGCCACGATCGCGAGCGCGTAGGCACGCGCCGAACGACACCACGCCGATGCCGTTCAGGCCCGCCATGCCCGACAGCACGTCGATCGCGTCGGACACCGTGGCGGCGCGGAAGACGACGAACGCGGCCACCACCGCGACGAACGTGATCGTCCGGTTGACGATCTCTCGACGACGGCGTCAGGCCGGCGCCGCTCGCGACGGCGTGCACCACGAGGAACACCCCGTGCAGCAGGCCCCACACCGCGAACGTCCAGGCCGCGCCGTGCCACAGCCCGCCCAGGAACATCACGATCAGCAGGTTGCGCAGCGTCTGGGCCCGGCTGCCGCGCGAGCCGCCCAGCGGGATGAACAGGTAGTCGCGCAGGAAGAACGACAGCGACATGTGCCAGCGCCGCCAGAACTCGGAGATGTTCACCGCCTTGAACGGCGAGTTGAAGTTCTGGGGGAAGCGGAAGCCGAGCAGGAACGCCAGCCCGACGGCCATGTCGGAGTAGCCGGAGAAGTCGAAGTACAGCTGCAGCGAGTAGCCGAGCGCCGCGCCCCAGGCCGAGATCAGCCCGAGCGAGTCGTGCCGGGCGAACAGCGCGTCGACCGTCGGCGCGATCTCGTCGGCGAACAGCAGCTTCTTCGCGAGGCCGCAGGTGAAGAAGAAGATGCCCGACGCGGCGAGCCCCGCCGTCAGCCGCGGCGCCAGCCGGGCGAGCTGCGACTCGATGTCGGCGTAGCGCACGATCGGGCCGGCGATGAGGTGCGGGAACATCGCCACGAACGCCGCGTAGTGCACGACGTTCTTCGCCGGCCGGCACACGCCGCGGTACACGTCGATCGTGTACGACATCGAGTTGAAGGTGTAGAACGAGATGCCGATCGGGAGCACGACGTTGACGACCGGGATGTCGGTGTCGGCGCCCAGCGCGGAGCGCGATGCCGTTCAGCGAGTCGAGGAAGAAGCCCGCGTACTTGAAGTAGGCCAGCAGCGCGAGGTTCGCCGTCAGCGCGACGACGAGATAGATCTTCGCGCGGCTGCCGGTCCGACGTGCGCGCGATCATGCGCCCCGCGACGTAGTCGATGCCGGTCGACAGCCACATCAGGCCGAGGAAGCGCCAGTCCCAGTACGCGTAGAACACGTACGACATGACCGCCAGGAACGCGAGCCGCAGCGTCGGCGGGCGCAGCGCCCACCAGCCGATCAGCACCAGCGGCAGGAAGGCGAACAGGAACTCGCGGCTAGTGAAGAGCAGGGCCGGCCTCCTGCACCGCGCTCGCGAGCATCTTTCGCATGTTCGCGACGTGCAGGTGGATGCCGTCGTAGAACTCGCTGGGCGAGCCGCCGAAGGAGTCCAGGTCGCGCCGGTCGACGACGGTGAACTTCAGGCGGTCGTGCAGGCCGTCGAGGTAGGTCGTGAGCTCGTCGTTGAGCCGGTCGTACGCGGCGCCGCCCATGGCTTCGCGGTACCGCGGATGCACCGGCCCGAGCACGATCACGGGCTCCGTCCCAGCCTCGTTCATGTCGGCGACGGCCTGCTCGAAGTAGCCGCGCGCCTCCGGCGCGAGACCCGTCCGCTGCATGACGGGGACGAACCCCTTGGCGGTCGCCACCGACTCGGCCAGCCGCGCGTCGAACGACACGCCGGCGGCCTCGGACCGGTCGTGCTGGTCGACCTCACGGAAGCCGTCGGGCGCCAGCTCGACGACCGCGCCCTCCTGCGGTGCACCGCGCGCCGCGCGCCACACGGTCTTCGC
Source organism: uncultured Actinomycetes bacterium (assembly GCA_963732645.1). Taxonomy (GTDB): domain Bacteria; phylum Actinomycetota; class Thermoleophilia; order Gaiellales; family F1-60-MAGs149; genus VFJZ01. The sequence goes on along the minus strand of CAVTAC010000008.1, from coordinate 288,854 downwards.
CGACGCCTTCGCGGTGTTCCACTCGAACAGGCGCTGGAAGTCGTCGAGCCGCGTCGAGGCGCGCAGCGACGCGGGGAAGTGCCGCGCCAGCTCGGGCTCGGCGAGCAGCTGCGGGCTCGGCGGCAGCGGCCGGAACGCCTCCACCTCGAGGAGCCACAGGTACTTGATGGGAGCGTCGGGCCAGCGGTCGTGGAACAGGTTCGCGTAGGCGAAGCCGTCCTCGGTCTTGCCGTTGGCGGCCGCGGCGTTGAAGCCGGTCAGCCCGGTCAGCTGCTGCAGGTAGGCGGGCTCCGCCTTCAGCGCGCGCGACGAGCCGAGCACGACGAGCCCCGGCGGCTTCTCCAGGTCGTCGATCAGGCGCAGCCGCTCGGCGTGGTCCGAGAACACCGCGGGCCGCACGAGGCCGGTGCCGACCGAGCGCGAACGGGTCGACGACGGCGTTCGCGACACCGGTCAGCAGCAGCACGCCGGCGAACACGGCCAGCGCGACGGTGACGAACCGGCGCAGGCTCTCGCCCGCGTGCGCCTCGACCGGCGGCGCGGCGTGGTGCGACCGCTCCGCGCGCTCGATTCCGACCGGTTCATCCACGGAAGCGAACGGTATCCGCACCGGGGAGTATCGTCCCGCACGACGATGACCAGCTACGGGGAGCTCGCGCGCACGATCGCCGAGGAGATCGCCGCGGGTCAGATCGGCGAGGGGCACGAGCTCCCGGCCCTGCGCGCCCTCGCGCGCGACCGCGGCGCCAGCCAGGCAACGGCCCTGCGCGCCTACCGCGAGCTGGCCGACGCGGGGGTGATCACGACCGAGGAGCGCCGCGTGGGCCGCGTGGCACCCGGCGGCGCGCTCGCCGCGGCGCGGTTCCTGCGCGGCGGCGGCATCTTCCGGCTCGCGGGCTCCGACGACCCGGCGCTGCTGCTGTTGCTGGGCGAGACGCCCGCCACCGTCGAGCTGGTCGCCGCCGACGGCTCGGGCGCCGGGCTCGCGGCGCTGCAGGCGGGTGCCGCGGATGGCGCCACGCTGCACCTCTGGCACGCGTCGGGCGCCTACAACGCGCCGTACGCGCGCGGCGCCGTGCCCGACGCACGGCTCGTGCACCTCTGGAACCGCGAGTCCGGCCTGCTGGTCGCGCCCGGCAACCCGCGGCGCGTGCGCCGCGCGGCCGATCTCGGCGGGCTGCGGGTCGCCCGCCGGCCGGTCGGGACGGGCGCCCGTTCGCTGCTCGACCGCGTCACCGGCGAGGCGGGCATCGTGCTCGACGCGAGCGACCCCGAGGTGCCGCGCAACCTCGACGTCGCGCTCGCCGTCGGCAGCGGCTCGGCCGACGCCGGCGTCGCTTCTCGCTCGGTGGCCGACCGGTTCGGCCTCGGCTTCGTCTCGCTCGCCTGGGAGCCGGTGGCGATCGCCGTCGGCGGCGACGCGCTCGGCGGCCTCGACCCGCTGCTGCGCGCGCTGCGCAGCGCGGCGGTGCGCAAGCGCATCGAGGCGCTGGGCGGCTACGACCTCACCGGCAGCGGCAAGACGGAGCGCTGCTGATGGCCCGAAGGCGGGCGCCGCCGCGGGGGCAGGCGCCGCCGCGTCGCCGGCGTCCGCCACCGCCACCGCGCCGCCGGCTCGCGGCGCGGTGCGCCTTCCTCTCGTTCCTCGTGCCGGGCGCGGGGCAGATCTACGCGGGTCGAGCGCCGCCGCGGCATCGCGATGCTGACGGTCAGCGCCGCGATCCTCGTCTACCTGCTGCGGCGGGTGCGTTCGATGGACTCGCCCGGCGGCATCGCTGCGCACGCTGTCGATACCCGCTTCCTGCTCGGCCTGCTGGCACTGAACCTCTTCCTGCTGGCGTTCCGGCGTCTTCTCGATCTTCGACGCCTTCCGTCTCGGTCGCGCCCCGCAGGCGGCCGTCGCCACGCTGGGCATCCTGACGCTGTTCGCGATCGCGCCGCACGCGGCCATCGGCTACTACGCGTACCAGAGCTACGAAACGATCGAGACGGTGTTCGCCGACGAGGAGCCGGACGACGTGCTCCAGCCGGTCGAGATCGCCTCGGCCGGTGACGGCGGCCCCGTGACGCTGCTGCCGGTGCTGGCGTCGAGCAACGGCACCCAGGTGCGGATCCGCAACGCCAACGAGGCGCTGCCGGAGGAGGCCGGGCCGCCGTGGAAGCAGCGCGGGCGGCTGAACGTGCTGCTGCTCGGCGCCGACGCCGGGCCGGGCCGCGGCGGCATGCGCACCGACACGATGATCGTCGCGACGATCGCGACCGAGTCGCGGCGGGCAGCCCTGTTCTCGGTGCCGCGCAACCTGGCGCAGGTGCCGCTGCCGGGTGGGCGCGACGTGTTCGCGCAGCCGCTGAACGGGCTCTACGAGTGGGCGGCCGAGCATCCGGAGCGCTTCGTCGGCGGCAAGAACCCCGGGCCGACCGCCATGAAGCAGACGATCGGCCAGCTGGTCGGGCTGCCGATCGACTACTACGTGATGGTCGACTTCCGCGGCTTCTTCGGGCTCGTCGACGCGCTCGGCGGGGTCGACGTGAACGTCCCCGAGCCGGTGCTCGACCGCGTGTCGCCGTACGAGGAGGGCGGCGAATGGGTGCGCATCGACCTGAAGCCGGGCAAGCAGCACCTCGACCCCGACCAGGCCTTCGCCTACGTGCGGGCCCGCTCGCAGAGCTCCGACTACTCGCGGATCGCGCGGCAGCGCTGCGTGATCGCGTCGCTGGCCGCAAGGCGACGCCCGCCAAGGTGCTGGGCTCGTTCAGCGACCTCGCGTCGACGTTCAAGGAGAACGTGAGCACCGACATCCCCGCGAAGAACCTGCCGCTGGTCGCCGAGCTGGCCGCGGGCATCCACCTCGACCAGGTCACCTCGATCGGCTTCGTGCCGCCGCAGTTCGAGCGCGCGAGGGATCCCGGCGGCTACTCGATTCCCGACATCGTCAAGATCCGCGCCGCCGTGGCCGCCGTGATCAAGGGCGGCACGGCCGCCGCCGGCGCCGACCCGGCGGCGTCCGGCTCCGCCTGCGTCTAGCTCTAGGCCTGCTCCTCGACCTCGCGGAACTGCTCGTCGCGCCAGTCGAGCGCGGCGCGCAGCCCCGCTCCTTGCGGATCGCGCCGAACGTGCGCATCTCCTCGGTCTCCGACGCGTCGATGAGCCCGGTCAGCGTGACGCCCCAGTCGAGCGCGTGGCGCAGGCCCTGCGCCTCGAACACGCCGTTCAGCGCGCGCTTCTGCAGCTGCACGGCGAGCGGCGCCACCTTCGAGATGAGCAGCCCGTGGTACCGGGCGCGGCGCTCCAGGTCGGCCGGCGCGCAGACCTCGTTCACCATGCCGAGCTGCAGCGCGCGATCGGCGTCGATCATCTTGCCGGTGTAGAGCAGCTCCTTCGCCGCGCGCATGCCGATCAGCCACGGCATGATCAGGCACGGCGGGCCGTTCGAGAAGCGGATCTCGGGCTCGCCCAGCCGCGCGTCGTCGGCGGCGATCGCGAGGTCGCAGAGCATCATCACCTCGCACGCGCCCGCGAGGCAGTACGAGTGCACGGCGGCGATCGTGGGCTTCGGGAAGTCGAAGATCGAGCGCTCCCAGTGCATGTAGAAGCGCATGTCGTCGACGATCTCGGCCGGCCCGCGGCCCTCGACCCAGACGTCCTCGTCGGCGATCTCGAAGCCGGCCGAGAAGCAGCGGCCGGCGCCGCGGAAGATGACGCAGCGCACGGCGTCGTCCTGCTCGGCGACGGCCAGCGCGGCGGTGATCTCGCCCATCATCTCCTGCGAGATCGCGTTCAGGCGCTCGGGCCGGTTGAGCGTGATGGTGGCGAGCGGGTAGTCGAGGTCCAGCTCGATCGTCGCGTAGCTCATGGCAGCTCCAGGCGGCCCGCCTCGTCCAGGCGCCGGAGGTGGTCGATCGTGTTCGCGACGCCCTCGGCCAGCGGCGTCTGCGGCTCGGGCGAGCCGACGACGCCCTCGTACGCCGACGCGTCGAGGCGCGACGGGAAGGCAGCTCCGGGCCGTCGACCGAGATCTGCGCGCCGGGCACCGCGGCGGTGATCGCGTCGACGATCTCCGACACGTTCGGGCACGGACCCGAGAGGTTCAGCGTCCGCGAGCCCTGGAACGGCGCGCGGCTGGCGGCGATGAAGGCCTCGGCGACGTCCTCCGCGAGCTGCAGGTGGCTGGTGCCGGAGTAGCTCAGCGTGTACGGCTCGCCCCGCACCGCCGCGAGCATCGCCCAGGTCGGCGAGGCGGTGACGCCCTGGTCGCGGCCGACGCCGTAGACGGTATACGGCCGGAAGCCGATCGACGCGATGCCGTTGTCGTGGAAGTACACCTGCGCGGTGCCCTCGTTGGCGCGCTTGTAGACGCCGTAGTGGGTCGCCGCGCGGCCGAGCGGCTCGGTGCCGTCGTCGTCGCCGGCGAAGGCCGCGACGCTCGACGCGAAGACGACCGGGCCCTTGATCGTGCCCGACTCCTTGCACGGCCTCGAACACGTTCACGGTGCCCACCACGTTCACGGCGGCGCCGACCGACGGGTTGCGCGGCAGAACGGGATCTGCAGCCCGGCGAGGTGGATGACGCGCGTCGCCCCGTCCAGCGCGGCGACCACCGCGGCGCGGTCGGTGACGTCGCAGTCGCCGCTCGCGACGCCGTCGGCATCGAGCTGCCGCAGACGGTGGCGCGACGCTCCGGCGAGGTCGAGCGCGACGACGTCCTCGCCCTCGTCCAACAGCCGGCGGACAACCCATGCGCCGATGCAGCCCCCGGCACCCGTGACGACGTATCGCTCGCTCATGCCGGAAGGCTAGGTCAGGTTGGCGGCAGGCGCTTCTCGAACCAGTGGTGGGCGTACTTCTCGTCGTTGAACGGCGCCACCTCCCGGTAGCCGGTCGCGCGGTAGAGCGCGATCGCCTCGGTGAGGGCGCGGTTGGTCTCGAGCTGGACGACCTTCACCTGGCCGACCCGGGCCGCGTGGCGCTCCAGCTCGAGCAGCAGCCGCCGGCCGAGGCCGGCGCCGCGCACGTCGGGCGAGATCCACATGCGCTTGATGTACGCGGGCTTCCGGCCGTCGAACAGCAGCGAGCCGCAGCCGACCGGGCGGCCGCGCAGCCGGGCGACGAGCACGAGCCCGTTCGGCGGCGTCAGCTCGTCGCGCGAGATCTGGAGGGTCTCCGTTCGGTCGAGCCGCCGTCGAAGCGCTCGGCCAGCTCGGCCCAGTACCGGTCGAGGCACCAGCGCCGTCCTCGGGGCCGGGTCGGCGACCTCGATCTCGATCAGCGACGCGCGCAGCAGCCGCTCGACCTCGGCCATCGCGGTCTGCAGGCGCGTGCGCTGCGTGGCGTCGAGCGGCTCGAGCATCGAGGTGGCGAGCTCGTCGGATAGCCGGTCGAGCTTGCGGCGCTCCCGCTTGCCGGCGGCCGTCAGGCGAGCGCGGCGGACGCGGCCGTCCGCCGGACTCGCCCCCATCTCGACGAGGCCCTGCTGCTCGAGCGCGCGCAGCAGCCGGCTGGCGTGCCCGGAGTCGAGGCCGAACCGCCGGCGCAGTTCGCGCACGTCGGCCCCGTCGAAGCCGATCTCCCACAGCATCCGGGCCTGCCCGAGCGGCCGTCCGGTGCCGAGGTACTGCTCGTCGAGCGCGCCCACCCGCTCGGTGACGATCCGGTTGAAGCTGCGCACGGCCTTGACGGCTGCGGTGTCCATTTGTCTGACTTTAGTCAGACAATCAAGGTCGCGTCAAACGCGCAATGTCCGTGTCCAAACACGCACGCACCCGCACCGATCGCGCGATCCGCGCGTCTTCCGTGCGTCTTCCGTGCGCCAGGCCTGTCCCCCGAATACACGAAATTGGGGTCAGACCCCGGAAACGGCCGAACCGGGGTCAGACCCTAATTAGGGCGTTTCGGGGGTCAGACCCCAATGCTTCAGCGGCGCTCAGGCCGACTGGCGGAACCACTTGAAGGCGGCGCCGCCGAGGGCTCCACCGACGGGGGGGCCGACGATGTAGATCCAGAGGTTCCTGAACTTGCCCGCGAGATCGCCGGGGCGAGGGAACGGCGGGGTTGAACGAGCCGCCGGACATCGGGCCGAACACGGTCGCCGCGGTGAAGATGAAGAGGCCGATGGCGATCGGCGCCACATGCCTTCCACGGCGCGTTCGTCGGTCGCGACGGCCGAGATGACGATCAGGAAAGGCGGCGCGATCAGTCGAACACCAGCGCCTTGAAGTCTGACACTCCATCGCCCGGGTTGGTGAACAGGTCGGCTTGCTGATCGTGCCGATGCCGTCGAACATGACGATGCGAGCAGGGACGCAGCGAGGCCGCCGACGAGCTGGGCGACGAAGTACGGGGGCAGCTCGGACGTCGGATGCTTGCCGCGCACCGCGAGGCCGACGGAGACCGCCGGGTTGTCGTGGCCGCCGGACACGTGACCGAAGGCGAAGATCATCATCGCCAGCCCGAGGCCGAATCCGAACGCGATGCCGAGCGACTGGATGGCGGGTGCGCCCTGGGTGGCCAGGGTCGCGATGCCCGCAGAAGCCGGCGAAGAAGAACCCGAATGTCCCGATGACCTCGGCGACGAGGCGCTTGGTGAGCGGCGGGGATTCCATGGGGCGCTCCCTTTCCTTTCGTGTGCGTGACCACCCGTCAATTCGGGTTCTCGAGCCCGTGTCCCCTGCCGAGATCGACGCCGTGCTGCGAGCCGATCGTGCTCCACTACCGCCCATGACACCGGCCGAGGCGGAACGGATCGCGCGAGATCTCTTCGGCGTCGCGGGGACTGCCACCCCGCTCGCCGGCGAGCTCGACCGCAACTTCCGGCTCGACACGACGGCCACCCGCTACGTGCTGAAGCTGCACGCGCCCGGGCACCGACCGGAGCGAGCTCGACTTCCAGGAACCTGGCGATCACGCACGCCGGCACGCCGCTGCTCGCGGGCCGTACGACGAGGACCGGCGACCGGTTCGCGCGCCTGCTCAGCTGGGTCGACGGCACGCCGTGGGCCGAGGCGGGGCCGTGGGAGCCGGAGCTGCTGCGTGAGCTGGGCCGCACCGTGGCCCGGGTCGACCGGACGCTCGCGCGCGGTCGACCACCCGGCGAAGCGCCGGACGCACCGCTGGAACATGCTCGAGGCGCCCGCCCTGACCGCCTCCACGCCGTCGGGCTTCGTCGCCGACGCCCTGCGCCACTTCCACGAGCTGCGCCCGCGCCTGAACGCCGCTGCCGTGGCAGGTGATCCACAACGACGCCAACGACCACAACGTGATCGTCTCGGCCGACCGCCGCACGGTCAGCCTGATCGACTTCGGCGACATCGTCTACGCGCCGCGGGTCTGCGGCCTCGCCGTCGCCTGCGCCTACGCGATGCTCGGCCAGGAGCAGCCCGGTGCGGGCGATCCTGCCGCTCGATCGCCGGCTACCACGCCGAGGCGCCGCTCGCAGCCGGCCGAGCTGAGCGGTGCTCTTCCCGCTGATCCGGACGCGGCACACGATGAGCGTCGCCGAACGCCGCCGTCCAGCTACGCCGAGCAGCCGGGGAACCGGTACCTCGCGATCTCGCAGGAGCCGATCGCGATCGTACTCGCCAAACGGCTCGACCGGGAGAACCCCGAGCTCGCGCACTACCGGTTCCGGGACGCCTGCGGCTACCGGCCCGTTCCCTCGGAGCGGGAGGTGGTCGCGTACCTGGCATCGGCGCCCGCCGAGGCCGGCCCCCGTGATCCGCCTCGACGACGGCCGCGCCTCGGAGGGTATCTGGAGCGGCGCGACTGGTACCACGGCGACGCGTTCGCCACGGACGATCCCGGCGAGCGCCGCACGGTGCACCTCGTCCGTCGACGTCTGGCAGCCCGCCGGCGAACCGGTCCATGCGGCGTTCGCCGGCGTCGTTAAGGCCGGCGCGGCCTACCGGCCGCACCCGCTTCGATTTCGGCGGCGTCGTGATCATCCGCCACGCGAGGGACGCCGGGGGGCGTGCCGTTCTTCACTCTCTACGGGCATCTCTCGCGCGCGTCCATCGACGCCCTCGCCGAGGGAGCCGCGGTCGCGAGCCGGCCAGCGCATCGGCCAGCTCGGAGCCGAGCACGAGAACGGGGGCTGGCCGCCCCACCTGCACTTCCAGCTGCTGACGACGCTGCTCGGGATGGGTTACGCGGGCATCCACGGCGTCGCGGCGCCCGTCGCAGCTCGACGTGTGGCGGTCCGTCTGCCCCGACCCGGACCTGATCCTGCGGGGGAGCGGATCGCCGCCGGCCGCCTGCGAGACGGCGACGACGTTCGCCGGCGCCGGCGCACGAACCTGTCGCAGGCGCTCTCGCTCTCCTACCGCGCCCCGCTCGAGATCGTCCGCGGCGCCGGCACGTTCCTCTTCGATCACACGGGCCGGGCCTTCTCGACATGGTGAACAACGTGCCCATGTCGGCCACTCCCACCCCCGGGTGGTCGCGGCCGGCCGGCGCAGATGGCGGTGCTGAACACGAACACGCGGTACCTGCATGTCGATCGCCGCGCTATGCCGAGCGCCTGACGGCGACGCTCCCGGCCCGCTCTCGGTCTGCTTCGTCTATTCGGGCAGCGAGGCGAACGAACTCGCCTCCGGCTGGCGCGCGCCACCACCGGCAGCCGCGACGTCATCGTCGTCGACGCGGCTATCACGGGAACACCCAGGCCCTGATCGACGTCAGCCCGTACAAGTTCGATGGGCCCGGGCGGCAGCGGCGCGCCGCCGCACGTGCACGTGTGCCAATGCCGGACACCTACCGCGGCGCTCTACCGCGCCGACGCCCGGCGCGTACGCAGAACACGTCGCGAGGCCGCCGCGCATCGGCGAGCGGTGGCGGCCGCGGCGTTCCTCGCAGAGTCCCTGCTGGCTGCGGCGGCCAGATCGTGCTTGCCGCCGGCTACCTCGCGGCCGCCTACCGCACGCGCGCGCGGCCGGCGGCGTGTGCATCGCCGACGAGGTGCAGGTCGGCTTCGGCCGCGTCGGCGCCCACTTCTGGGGCTTCGAGACGCAGGGCGTCGTGCCCGACATCGTCACCATGGGCAAGCCGATCGGCAACGGTCATCCGCTCGGCGCCGTGGTGACGACGCCGCGCGATCGCGCGCCGCCTTCGCCAACGGCATGGAGTACTTCAACACCTTTGGCGGCAACCCCGTCTCGTGCGCGATCGGCCTGGCCGTGCTCGATGTGATCCGCGACGAGCGGCCTCCAGGACCGGGCGCTGCGCTCGGGGCCACCTGAAGGCTGGCCTGCGCGGGTTGATGCGCGAGCACCCGCTGGTCGGCGACGTGCGTGGCCTCGGCCTGTTCCTCGGCGTCGAGCTCGTCCGTGACCGGGCACCCGCGCGCCGGCCGGCGCAGGCGCGGCGTCATTGCGAACGGCATGAGCGACTACGGCATGCTGTCAGCACCGACGGCCCGTTCCACAACGTGCTGAAGATCAAGCCGCCGCTCGTGCTTCTCCGATGCCGACGCCGCGCGCTTGGTCGCGGCCATCGGCCGAGCCATCGACGAGCTCTAGCGCGCGGCGCCGGGCGCTTCGGCAGCGACGCCTGCGCGCGCGCCGGATGCGAGCTGCGCAGCATCAGGCGCCCGGCAGGCAGCGCCGGGCCAGCGCGCCCATCCGCATCAGCTGCCGGTGCACTCTCTCGGTCGTCGAGCGCCGCGCAGTCGACCGGCTCGTCGAACCGGTCGGCCACCATCGCGGCGTAGGGGCAGATGAGCGCGACGATGCGGTCCGAAGGCACCTCGGGCGCCGTCGCCGGATCGGGCGCGTGACCCACCTCGATCGCCGCCGCCAGCCCGGCCCACGGCAGCGGCACCACCTCGACGCCGCCCCGCTGGAACCGATGCGCCCTCACCCACGGCTGCGCCCGCAGCGTGCCCTCGGCCCAGATCGCCGGCGATGCGACCTCCCCGCCCGCGCGCGCCGGCCTGGGCGATCGTCGCCTCGAGCGCGAGCGTCGGCACGGCGGCCGCCGTTGCGACGGCCTCGAGTGCTCCTCCGAGGCCTGCGTCGAGGCCAGCACGAGCAGCTTGGTGCCGTCGCCGCCAGCTCGGCGGTCAGCCGCGGCGCCCGGTCAGCGACGACCCGCGCCGCCCGCCGCGCGTACGGCGCGTAGGCGTCGTCGGAGAGCAGCAGGACGTCCTCCCGGGCAGCCGCCGCATGCACGCGCGCCAGACCGAGCCCGTGGGCGTCCTCGGCGAGCACGCCCACGGGGCGGTCGCGAGTCACGACCGCGGCCGCGTCTTCTCCGGGTCGTAGATCGGATACCGGTCGACGATCGCCGGCACCAGCCGCCCGTCCGCCAGCGTGACCTCGACCTGCGTGCCGGGCTCGGCCAGCTCGGCCTCGATGCAGGCCATGCCGATCAGCCGGTCGACGGTCGGCGAGCGGCCCGGCCGACGGCGACGTCAGCTTGCCCGACCCCGCGGCCGTCCGGCACACCGGCGTGTTGTAGTCGGGCGCCTCCTCGCCGGCGATCACGAGCGTCACCATGCGGTGGGTGATCGCCGGCCTCGAGCTCGGCCCGCAGCGCCGTCCTTGCCGACGAACTCGCCCTTGTCGAGCTTGATCATGCGGTCGAGGTTCATGTGGAACGGCGACGTCACGCCCGGGAAGTAGTCGAAGCCGAGGAAGATCAGCCCCGCCTCGATCCGCAGCGACTCGACCGCCGCCAGCCCGTACGGCCGGATGCCCAGCGCGCGCCCTGGTCGAGCAGCGCCTGCCACAGCCGCTCGGCGCCCTCCGGCCGGCAGAACATCTCGTAGCCGATCTCGCCCGAGTAGCCGGTGCGGGACACCCAGCAGCCGGCACCCCGCCGACCGTGATCGGCTCGGGGATGAAGCGGAAGTAGCGCAGGCCGGCCACGTCGGCATCCGTCAGCGAGGCGAGCAGCTCGCGCGACCGCGGCCCCTGCACCTGCAGGTGCGGCAGCGCGAACGTGTGCTCCTCGATCTCGACGTCGATTGCCGGCGCAGACGCGGCGGAAGTGGTCGGCATCGGTCGAGCGCGGTCACGACCAGCATGCCGTCTCGGTCTCGCCGCGTAGACGACGCCGTCGCCGAGCATCTTGCCCGCGCTCGTCGCAGAACGGCCCGTACCGGCACTGGCCGACCTCGAGCGCCGCCATGTCGCACGTGAAGCAGTAGTCGGCCGCGGCGAGCGCATCGGGCCCCTTGAAGAACCACTTGCGCAGCGGCGACTCGTCCCAGATCCCGACCGCCTCGCGCACGGCGTGGTGCTCGGCGATCGGATCGCCGAAGTCGGAGATCCAGTCCCAGCCCTCCCACTCGGCGAACGTTGCCGCCCATGCGCCGCTGGACCGCGTCGAACGCGGTGTGCAGCAGCCGTCGGTAGCCGACCGACGGTGCCGGCGGCTCCGGCAGGCCGCGGCCGGCGACGTCAAAGGGGCGCGGTCGCCTCGAGCGGCGGCATCGGCACCTCGACCGGCATGATCATCGTCGGCGTCGCGCGCCGCGTCAGCTCCTGGTGGCCGGGCGGCAGCACCTGCGTCACGCCCAGCAGCGCCCGCGCGGCGGCCGGCGTTCGGCAGCGTGCGGTACTTCTCGACCGCTGCTTCTCGCTCGCGGTCGATGTTGCGGCGCAGGCGGCGCAGGCGCGCCTGGACGCCGGCGTCGATGCCGGGCGTCGAGAAGATCGCCTGCTCGACGTAGCTCTCGACCACCCTGTTGCCGACCAGCGTCACGTCGCCGTCGCGGGCCCGGCCCGTGCGCGGCGAGTAGGTGACCACGAGCGCACCGGTCCGAGGAACGTGTTCCAGGTCGAGAGCACGACCTCGCCGCGGCAGCGCGCGCCGGTCTCGGGCACCGCGAGCAGCGTGATGCGGCGGTCGTTGATCGCCTCGATCACCGCCTCGGCGGTCGGCTGCAGGATCGTCACGAACTTGTGCAGCGGCCACACGTCGAGCTGGTTGAAGTCGCCCGGCTCGCACCCCACCCCGAACAGGAAGGTGTCGGCGTAGCGGAAGAAGTTGCCGGTGCCGTGGGTTCGCGCAGGAGGTCGTAGAAGAGCGTGTTGGTGGCGCAGATCAGGTTCGAGCAGCCGCACGCGTCCATCGGCTGGGCGAGCACGACGCCGAGGCGGTCGTCGGGCTGGTAGCCGCCCGGCCAGAGGTCGGCGAGCGGCTACGAGCGCCGTCCCGCTCGACGGCGAATTCGGCGGAGCGAGCGCGTACGAGGAGTGCATGGCGCAAAGCCTACGCGGTCGGCGGGGCTCCTGTCAGGTGCGGCGGGCAGGCGACACCATCTGCCATGTTCCAGAATCCGCCTCGAGCTCCTCACCCCCGCGCACCTCGCGGACATGGTCGCCCTGGCCGTCGACCCCGACACCGTGCGGTTCACCCGCGTGCCCGATCCCATGCCGGACGGCTGGATCGAGTCGTGGATCGCCACCTACGAGGAGCTGTCCTGCTGCGACGGCACGCGCGAGGCGTTCGCGATCGTCGGCGACCAGGGGGAGTTCCTGGGCGTCGCCTTCGCGGTGCACATCGACCGGCCGGGCCGGAGCGTGGAGCTCGGCTACGCCCGACTCTCGCGCCTCCGGCGCGCGGCGCCGGCGTCGCGAGGCGGGCACTCGTGCTGCTGACCGACTGGGCGTTTGCGGAGCTGGACGTCCTCCGCAGCGAGCTGCGGATCTCCGCCGCCAACGAGGCGTCGAAGCGCGTCGCATCGGCGCGTCTCCTACCGCTACGAAGGCACGCTGCGGTCGCTCCACCTCAAGCAGGCACATGCGCGAGGACACCGAGATCTGGTCGCGCCTCCCGCACGACCCCGTCTGGCTAGCATGGACGAACAGGCCGCCGTCACCGCGCACGATCTCGTCGTTGACCGCGGCGGAACACCGCCTGCTGGGCACTCCCTCGACCTCGACGTCCCGCGCGGCGTCGTCATCGGCCTGCTGGGACCATCCGGCTGCGGCAAGACGACGCTGATGCGAGCGATCGTCGGCGTGCAGATCGTCGCCGGCGGCACCGTGACGTGCTGGGCGAACCGGCCGGCTCGCCCTGCCTGCGCCGCCGCGTCGGCTACGTGACGCAGGCGCCGAGCGTCTACGGCGATCTCACCGTCCGTGAGAATCTTCGCTACTTCGAACGCATCCTCGGCGTCGTCGATCGCGTCGAGCCGGTGATCGAGGCGGTCGGCCTCGATGACCATGCCGACCAGGTGGCCGACGCGCTCTCCGGCGGTGAGCTCGCCCGCGTGTCGCTCGGGACAGCGCTCCTCGGCGAGCCGGAGCTTCTCGTGCTCGACGAGCCGACGGTCGGTCTCGATCCGGTGCTGCGCGTCGACCTCTGGACCCGCTTCGCTCAGCTCGCCCGGGCCGGCACCGCGCTGCTCATCTCGAGCCACGTGATGGACGAGGCCGAACGCTGTGACTCGCTGCTCCTGATGCGCGACGGCCGGATCCTCGCCGCGGACACGCCCGCGGGCCTGCTTGCCGAGCACCGGCGCCCGCGACGTCGAGCGGGCCTTCCTGCACATCGTCGGCGCCGCCGGGCAGGCCTCGCCGTGAACGCACAGGCCACGTTCGCCACCGCCGGCCGCGTGCTCGCCCAGCTCCGCCGCGACCCGCGCACGCTGGCGCTCCTCGTGGTCGTGCCCTGCGTGCTCTGACGCTGTTCAAGTACGTGTTGGAGGGCTCGCCGGGCACATTCCAGCGCGTCGGCCTGCCTCTCGTCGGCATCTTTCCGCTGATCTCGATGTTCCTCGTGACCTCGATCACGATGCTGCGCGAGCGAACCAGCGGCACGCTCGAGCGCCTGATGACGATGCCGCTGGCGAAGATCGACATCCTGTTCGGCTACGGCCTGGCCTTCGCCGCGCTCGCGATCGTCCAGGCCGTCGTCGTCTGCACCGTGGCGTCGGGCTGCTCGGGCTCGAGATCCAGGGCTCCGCGCTCGTCGTGATCGGGCTCGCCGTGCTCAATGCCCTGCTCGGCATGAGCTTCGGCCTGTTCGTCTCGGCCTTCGCCTCGACGGAGTTCCAGGCGGTGCAGTTCATGCCCGCGTTCATCTTCCCTCAGCTCCTGCTCTGCGGCATCTTCGCGCCGCGCGACTCGATGGCCGCCCTCCTGCAGTGGATTTCAGCCGTCCTGCCGATGACGTACGCCTACGACGGGCTCCCGTCAGTCGCAGCCGGCGGCGGGCTGCCGCTCGCGGATGTCGCGGTGATCCTCGCAGCGACGCTCGCCGCGCTGGCGGCGGGCGCGACGACGCTGCGGCGCCGGGACCACCTCGACGCGGCGCCGACAGCGTCCAGGTCGCCTGCATCGGCGGCCCGCCGTACGATCCGCGGCCCGATCGGCCCCGAGCCCTGGGCGGGCAGCTTGGGCGTCGCCCGCTCGGAGATCACGACCGGCGCGTTCGCCCCCATCGAGTACGGCAGGGTCGGTGGGTCATCGGTGCACGTCAGGACGCCGTCGACGAGCGTCGACCGCAGCCACGCGAAGGAGACGAAGTACGTGAGGCTCCCGTCGGCACGCCGTTTGAGCGTGACGCTGCCGTCGCCCCTGTCGGCGACGCCGTTCCACTTCAGCGTCCCCGAGCAGGTGTCGGCCGTGACGGCGGCGCTCCAGGCGCCGATCGTGCGTGTCGTGACGAGATACGTGGCACCGCTCTTCGACAGCGCCTGCAGCGGGAAATCGAACGTCCCGTTCCAGTTCGACGCGATCGTCGCGCCGGGGCCGAGGACCAGCGTGTCGTTGGAGGAGATCGCGAGCCGCAGCCGAGGCGGGAACTTGCAGAGCGCGGCGTCGACCTCGCGGCCGAACGCCTCGGACTCGGCGACGAAGTCGCTGCCCTGGGCGACGGTACGCTCGGCGATCACCTTCCCCGTCTTCAGGTCGACCAGGCGGAGCTTTCCGCTGATGTTCTCGCCGGCGTCCATGCTCAGCGACCCGGTGACGCGGAACTTCGGCTTCCAGGCCCGCAGAATGGCCATCGACTCGGTCATCGACCGGTAGTCCGCCCGGTCGATGTACCTGCTGGCCCGCAGGCGGGCCTCGGCCATGATCGCCGAGAAGAAGGGGCTTGACCGGTCCTCCACGACGTGGATCTTGCAGGGGCCCTTGTCGACCCCTTGGAAGATGTCGTTGATCAACAGGCCCGACACGTCGCCCAGCCCGGCGACGTCGATCGGTGCGACGCTGACGACCGGCACGCCGGCGGCCGGCCGTGGGTACCTGCGGGCGGCGACGCGAACCGTCCGACCGCTCCCGATCGCCACGGACTTCCGCTTCGTCGCCTTGTAGAGGCGGACCTTGCCGCTTGCGCGGCCACCGCGATAGGTCGTCGTCGACACGGCCCAGACGCCGGCCGGGACGCGGGCGGAGAAGCTGCCCCCGGCCGCGGGCAGCATGATCGTGCGGGACTGGTAGGCGGGCGACAGCCGCACCAGGCGCACGGTCGGGCGCAGGCCGGCGGCCTTCGCGTGGCCGTTGACGCCGGTCACGCGGCCGCTGATCTTCGCGGCCGCTGCGGCGGCCGAGGGGAGCGAGAGCGTCGTCGCCACCGCGATGAACGCGAGCAGGCACAGGACCCGGCCGAGCATTTCGTCGCATGGTCGGACTGTACTTACGAAGCCGACCGGCGGCCGAGCGCCATCAGCTCGTCCCACGTGGAGAGCTTCACGCGCGGGCGGCCGTGCGGCTCGCCGCGATCGCGCTCGTGCGCGTCGATGGCCTCCCAGCCGGCGTACTCGACGAGGTGCGGCTGGCGCTCGAGCACGAGCGCCTCGATGGCGTCGGGCGACGGGTCGGCGGGCGTCGGCAGCAGGCCCGCCGCGGCGTCGGCGAGGATCAGTGCCGCGGTCTCGTTGGCGTCCTTCTTGTTCGTGCCGATGATGCCGCTCGGCCCGCGCTTGATCCAGCCGGAGCAGTACTCGCCCGGCGCCACCGCGGCCGCCCGATCGTTGGGGATCACGGCGCGGTCGGGATCGAACGGCACGCCCTCGAGCGGCGTGCCGCGGTAGCCGACCGAGCGCAGCACGAGGCCGCACTCGAGCACCTCGGTCTCGCCGGTTCGCGACGGCGCGCAGCGCGCCGTCGGAGCCGGGCTCGAGGCGGTTGCGCGCGATCACCATCTCCTCCACGCGGCCGTCGCCGCGCAGCTCGACCGGCGACGCGCAGGAACCGCAACCGCACCGCGCGCGGCTTGTCGGCTGCGCGGACGCTGCGCGTACTCCTGCACGATCTCGACGTTGCGCCGCTGCACGTGGGGCGCCCTCGGGGACCTCGACCGCCGCCTCGGCCGGGTCGACCACGACGTCGGCGCCGGCCAGCTCGCCGAGCTCCAGCAGCTCCGGCGTCGTGTACGCCGCCTCGAGCGGCCCGCGGCGGCCGAGGATCACGATCTCCCGGACGCGCGACGCGACGATCGCCTCGATCGCGTCGTCGGTCGTGTCGGTGGGCGCGAGCTCGTCGCGGGTCAGCGCGATCATGCGCGCGCAGTCGACCGCGACGTTGCCGTTTCCGACCACCACGATGCGGTCGACGTCGAGGTCGACCTCGAGACCGGCGTAGTCGGGGTGGCCGTTGTACCAGGCCACGAAGGCGGTCGCCGCGAGCGATCCGGGCAGATCCTCACCCGGGATGCCCATGCGGCGGTCGGCCTGCGCGCCGACCGACCAGACGACCGCGTGGTAGTGGCTGCGCAGCTCGTCGGCCGACAGGTGCGTGCCGATCTCGACGTTGCCGAAGAAGCGGAAGCCGGGGCGCTGCGCGACCTTCTCGAACACCCGCGAGACGGCCTTGATGTTCGGGTGGTCCGGGCGCCACGCCGAGGCGCACGAGGCCCCACGGCGTCGGCAGCCGCTCGAACATGTCGACCTCGGCGCCGTTCGTGAGCAGGTTGGCGGCGGCGTAGAACCCGGCGGGGCCGGACCCCACGACGGCGACGCGGAGCGGGTCGGGCGCAGTCATCGCAGGGCAGGGTAGAGCCGTCGGCGCGTCAGTGCGCGCAGTGCGTCGGCGGCGGCACGTCGAGCGCCGGATTCGCGCCGAAGAAGCCGACCGGCCGCAGCTGGAAGCCGCAGTACACGACGGGCATCACGGGCCAGTCCTCGAGGCGCGGGAAGTGATGCGCGCCGAACACGTACCAGAGCACGACGTCCTCGCCCTCGAGCGGCCGGTCGGCGGCCGTCCAGCGCCGGCAGTCCGTCCTCGCCCGCGTGCTGGTTGGGATACTCGCCCGCCGGGTAGCGCTCGTCGGCGCGGTACGGCGTGACCCAGAGGTTGTGGTCGATGAACCGCGCGCGCTTGCGGACCGACGAGTCGGGCTGCTGCATCGGCGCCACCGAGTCGCCCGGCACGAGCTCGTAGGAGACCGGGTCGCCGATGCGGTTCGGGCGGGCCGGGTTCTCGACCCGGAAGCGGCGGGCGGTCTCGGGCGAGACGTGCGCTGCGGCCGTCGCGACTCGCGCGTGAACGTGCGGCGCTCGGGCCGGAACGCGACGCCGTCGGGGTTGCCCGGGCCCCACGGCTCGCAGACCGCCTCGGACTGGAACGCCGTGTTGGCCGTGCCGTCGACGTCCAGGTCGAGGCGCGCGCAGAAGAAGTGCTGGTGGTGGCTCGTCACGAAGCCGTCGCCGAGCGGCAGCGAGTACGGCGAGCGCTCGTCGGACACCCAGCCGGCGGAGTGCACGATGCCGGTCAGCTTCGCCTCGAACTGCCAGCGTGGCGTCCTGGTACAGGTACCAGAAGAAGCCGTACTCGTAGTTGCCGACGGTGACGATGGACGAGATCACGAGGCGGCGCGAGCGGGCCCGGTCGACGCGGCCCGTGCTCGTCGGTGTGCTTCCAGAGCAGGCCGTAGTCCTCCTCGTGGATGCAGATCGCGTTCGGGATCTCGTACAGGTCGCCGCGTGAACGTGTTCGTGACGGCGTCGAGGTAGCGGATCTCGCCGACGCAGTCGCAGCCGAGCGACAGCGAGTTCGTGAGCGGCCCGAGGCCGTACTCGCCGATGTCGAACACGTTCTTGAAGTGCGTCGTCGGGTTCGGGTCGCCGTACGGGATCACCAGCTCGGCGATCGACGCGCGGTGGCAGATCTGGCGGCGCTCGCCCGCGTCGTGGTAGGCGATGTCGTGCAGCACGAGGCCCTCGCGCGGGTGGAAGCCGATGCGCAGGTCCCAGTTCTGCCAGCGCACGCCGTGGCCGTCGAGGGCGAAGCCCGGGCCGTCCGGCTGCGTGATCTCGAGCGGCTTCACGTCGCTGCGGTACGGCCGGCCGCCGCCGTTGCGGTAGTCGCCGCCCGGGCGGCGGCGGCGGCGTGCCGGGCGCGTGGTCGTCGAGCCGCAGCAGCTCGAGCGCGTTGATGTCGACGGCGCCCACCAGGCCGTACAGCGGCCGGGCGTACGGGTTGTCGGTGTCGTTCTCCTGCGAGCCAGCAGATGGCGCGCACCATGCGCCGCGGGCCGGGCTCGTGGATGCCCGCGCTCCACGACTCGACGTAGACCTTCTCCGGGTCGTCGATGCCGCGCTTGGCGATCGCCTCGCGGAACCGCGGGATCGGCGCGCATCACGTCCTGCGCGATGAAGAACTCGTCGCCGCGAGATGGCGGGCTGCACGCCCTCGTCCAGCAGCGGTCACCGCGCCCAGCCGGTCGTCGTCGAGGTCGACCTCGGCCACCAGCCCGCGGCCGCGCTCGCAGTCGACCAGCGTCACGACGGCCTCGCGCGCGACCGGCGCGCCGCCGTCGCGCCACGCGTGGTAGGCGGCCTTGTCGGGCTCGCGCGCCTCGACGAAGATCACGCGGACCCGCGAGGAGAGCCCGGGCGCCGTGCGGGCCAGCGCGACGCCGCGCGTGATCTCGGTCGGCGTCGAGCGGATCGAGGGGGTGACGGTCACTCATCGCCGGGCACACCGTAGCTCGGAGCGGCGGTCGGGTCGAGCGCGCGCGTGACGTACGCGTCGAGCTGCGGCGCGTACACCTCCCACAGGCGCTGCAGGTCGGCGATCGGGTCGCCCTCCGACCAGTCGACGCGCAGGTCGGCCACGGGCCACTCGACGTCGCGGACGAGCACCATGCCGCACGAGCGCACGGGGCCCTCCTCGCCGCCCGCGTCGAGCGCCGGCGCGCAGCGCGGCCACCAGACGGTCGCCCAGGTGCGCCGCCGGGTCGCGCGCGAAGGCCGCGGCCATGGCCGCCGGCACGTCGGTCGACGGCGAGCAGGTTGCCGGCCGCCACGCAGTCGGCCGCGACGTGGCGTGGCGTAGCGTGCCGAGCGTGCCGCGCGCCGGAGTAGGCGGCGGCCCGGCCGCTGCGCGTCGACCACCGTCAGCTGGCGGTGCGCGACGTGCGGGCGCCTCGGCCACGACCGTCGCCAGCGCCGGCGTCGGCGTCGAGCCCGGCGGCGAGCAGGTCGAGCAGCCGCGGGCCGAGCCGCGGGTCGGTGACGTTCTGCGAGCAGGCCGCGCCGACGCCGGCCCGCGCGAACGCGCAGCGCGCGGCGACGGCCGGGCTCGACGACGAGACGACCGCGCCGAACATGCCCGTGCGCGCGCAGCGCGCCGACGAGCGAGAAGGTCACGGGATCACCGCGGTCGCCGTCACCTCGACGACCCACTCGGGCCGCGCCAGCGCCGGCACGACGAGCCCGGTGAAGACCGGGATAGACGCCCTGCATGCGCTCGCCGAGCACCCGGTAGACCGCCTCGCGGTAGCGGATGTCGGTCAGGTAGACGTGGCACGTGGTGATGTGCGCGAGCTCGCGACCCGCACTCCGCCAGCAGCAGCTCGATGTTGTCCATCACCTTGCTCGGCCTGCGCCGGCCGGATCGCCGATCGCGACCGACTCGCGCGTGTCGAGATCCTGCGCCGACCTGGCCGCGCAGGTAGACCGTGTTGCCGGCGATGACGGCCTGGCAGAGGTCGTTGCCGAGCTGCTGCTCGGGGTAGGTGTCGGCGGTGTTGAACGGGCGCACGCGCACGTGGCCGCCGGCGGTGATGCGGTCGCTCATCGCGTCGCTCCTGTCCCGGCCGGCACGTGCGGCCCGCGTTGATCTGGTCGGAGAGGCCCGGCGGCGTCCTTGACCATCGCCAGCGGCCCGTCCCAGTCGAACGACCGGTAGACCGCGGCCAGGTGGGCGAACGGCGGCGACTGCGCGAACAGCTGGAAGGTCAGCCGGTGCCCGGCGTAGTCGGAGTTGAGCAGGTCGCGGGCGAACGCCAGCAGGCGCCGCCGGTCGTCGGACTGCCAGGTCTCGTTGATGGAGTAGTACTTGTGCAGCCACTCGGCCGGTCCCGGGCGTCGTCGAACATCGCGGCGTCGGGCGTGACGCAGATCTGGCCGCCGCACAGCTCGCGGGCCAGGTGCATCATCTCGGCAGCTGCGAGCAGGCGAAGACGCGGCCGGAGTAGAGCAGCGACTGGTTCGGCATCAGCAGGCCGCCGGGCGACGGCTCGGCCGTGCGCGATCGCCGCCGTCAGGTGGGCGTTGATGCCCTCGCGGTAGCACGGCCAGCTGCGCCAGCTTCTCCTGCACCGCCTGCTGGTGCTCGAGGCCGGTCTGGCGGACGTTGTGCAGGGCGGCGCCGATCAGCAGGTCGGCGAAGCGCAGGTTGCGCTGCACGAACGCGAAGGCGCTAGTACCGGTGCAGCGTGGCGCGGATGAACGGCGCGGCGCGCGTGTGCCGGTAGAAGAGGACGTTCTCCCACGGGATCTCGACGTCGTCGAAGATCAGCAGCGTGTCGACCTCGTCGAAGCGGTTCGCGAGCGGGTAGTCGGCGGCCGGCGCGCGGCCGGCGAACCCGGTGCGGCAGAGGTGCCTGCAGGCCCGGCGCGCCCATGTCGCACGATGAAGCCGAGCGCGTAGTCGGTCAGCTGGCTCGTCGCCCCAGTTGGCGATCGTCGGCTTCACGAACGCCTGGTTGGCGTAGGCCGCCGCCGTCTCGTACTTGGCGCCGCGCACGACGATGCCGTTGTCGGTCTCGCGCACGAGGTGCAGCAGGAAGTCGGGGTCCTGGTCCTGCGGCGCCTTCGAGCGGTCGCCCTTCGGGTCGGTGTTGGCCGACACGTGGAACGGGTCGCGGTGGATCGACCTGCGTTGATGTGCCGCTCGATGTTCTGCGGCGAAGCGCGGGTCGACCTCGTTCAGCACGTCCTGGCCGTCGTACAGCGACCACATCTCGCCGACGGTCTCGTCGCCGACGCGGGTCACGACGCCGCCGACGTCGTCCATCACGGCGTCGGCGGCAGCGCCGCTTGGCGTGCCAGTCCGCCTGCGTGTGCGGCAGCTTCAGCCCGATCGCGCAGCGCTCGCCGATCGCGTCGTCGACGTAGGTCATCACGTCGGCCGTGGCCGGGTCGTGCTGCATGTCGTAGATGCGGGCGCGGACGTCGACGAGCGGCCGGAACATCGGGTGCGTCGTCACGTCGTCGACCCGCTCGCCGGCGATCCAGACCTCGCGCCCGTCCCGGAGCGACTGCGCGGTACTCGTCGCCGGTCCTGATCATCGGTCTCTCCTCAAGCGTCGGGTCGCCCGCACAGACGCAACGGTGGCAGGCAGCGCCGTCATCGTGCAAATCGGGCCGGCTACGTCAGGAGGCGGCGCAGCACGCCCTCCAGCTGCGCGACGCCGAGCGCCAGCGACGCGGCCTCGATGCGCTCCGTCGGCGCGTGCATGTCGTGGCCGCGGGCGCAGCCGATCGACAGCGCCGGGATGCCGTGGGCGAGGGCGGCGTTGGCGTCGGTCGAGCCGTCGCCGAGCACGTCGGGCAGGCCCACCTCGGCGCGGGTCTCGCGGACGGCGGCCAGCAGGGCGTGGTCGCGGTCGAGCCGGCCGGCGGGCCGGCGGCCGAGCGGCTCGACCGTCAGCTCGAGCGGCGCGGGCAGCTTCAGGTCGGCGAGCGTGGTGGCGAACTCGTCCAGCGCCCGCTCGTCCAGCGAGCGCGACTCGATCGTGGCCTCCGCCTCGGCGGCGATGGCGTTGATCGCGCCGCCGCCGGTGACGCGGCCGATGTTGATCGGCGCGGCCGGCCGATCCCTCCGCCAGCAGCACGGTCAGCAGCGAGACGAGGGTGTGCAGCGCGCTCGGCCGCCCGCGATCCCACCACGAGTGACCGCCCGGACCGCGCACCTGCAGCCGCGCGCGCACCGAGCCGACCGCGTCGACGCAGACGTCGTCGAGGCCGTGGCCCTCCAGCGCGATCGCCATCTCCGGGCTGCAGCTCGCCGCAGGCGTGCAGCGCACCGCGCAGGTTGCCGAGGCCCTCCTCGCCGACCGTGAAGACCACCGCGAGCGGGCGTGTCAGCTCGGGCGCCAGCTGCTCGACCACGTGCACGGCGACCGCGACGGCCGCGGCGTTGTCGCCGATGCCGGCGCCGTGCAGCCAGCCGTCGCTCGTCGCGTACCCGTAGATCGGTGTCCGGCGGCGAACACGGTATCGACGTGGGCCAGCAGCGCGAGTGCCGGGCGACCCGCACCGAGACGCCAGACGAGATTGCCCGCCGCGTCGCGTTCTCTGGTGCCCGGCGCGGCTGCCAGCCGCTGCTCGAGCCACGCGAGGCGCGGCCCCTCGGCACCGGTCGGCGCGGGCGTCTGCGCGAGCGCGATCAGGTCGTCGGCGAGGGCCATGCGCGGCGCTCAGCGCCGGGCGCGCGGAGCGGCGTCGCGTAGACGCCGTCGAGCAACGTGGCCGGATCGGGCGCCGGCGCCGACTCGGCCTCGGCCAGTCCGGCCGCGACCTCGGCCACTGCGGCCTCGCGCAGCCCGGCCAGCTCGTCGGCGGACATGCCGTCGGCGAGCAGGCGTGCCGCGAGGCGCTCGACCGGGTCGCGCTTGGTGACGAACTCCTCGATCAGCGCGCGGTCCATGTAGCGCCCGTCGTCGTGCGCGGCGTGGCCGTCGATGCGCAGCGACAGCGCCTCGATGGCCTGCGGACCCTCACCGCTGCGCGCGCGACCGGCCACGGCGCGCACCGCGCGGTACACCGCGAGCGCGTCGGTGCCGTCGACCCGGGCGCAGGGGATCGAGTAGCCGCCCTCGATGCGCTCCGACAGGTTCGGGTTGCGCATCGCCTTCTCCGAGACCGTCGAGTACGCGACGCGGTTCGACTGCGCGATGAACACCGCCGGCACGTTCAGCGCGCCGGCCAGGTTGAGGCCCTCGTGCGTGTCGCCGCAGTTGAAGGCGCCGTCGCCGAAGAAGGTCAGCGCGACGTTGCGGCTTGCCGCGGCGCTTGAACGCCCACGCCGCGCCGACCGTGACGGGCACCAGGTCGCCCAGCATCGAGACCAGCGGGAAGACGCCGTGCTCGGGCACGCCGAAGTGCATGTTGCCGTCGCGGCCCTGCGTCGGGCCGGTCGAGCGGCCCAGGTAGTTGCGGAACACGTGCGCCACCGGCACGCCGCGCGCCAGGTGGCACGACAGCTCGCGGTTCAGCGGCGCGACCACGTCGCCGTCCTCGAGCGCGAGCCCGGCGCCGGCGCCGACCGCCTCCTGACCGCGGCCCGTGTAGACCGAGCCGGGGATGCGGCCCTGCCGGTAGAGCGCGATGATGCGCTCCTCGAACAGCCGGTGCACCTGCACGCAGCGAAACAGCGAGCGGCGCACGTCGTCGGGCACGTCGGGTGCCTCGTCGCAGGGAATCACGGCGCTCGGCTCAGTAACCAAGGAGCTCCTCCAGCGCGGCCTCGAGCCCGGCCGCGGACGGCAGGTAGGCGTCCTCCAGCTCGGGCGCGTACGGGATCGGCGAGTCGGGCGCGGCCACGACCGAGATCGGCGCGTCCATGCTCGCGAAGCCCTCGCGCGCGATCAGCGAGACCAGGGCGTCGGCCACGCCGGTCGACGCGGACGCCTCCTGCAGCACCAGCGCGCGCGAGGTGCGCGCGACCGAGTCGAGCACCGTGTCGGCGTCGACGGGCCAGATGGTGCGCAGGTCGACGACCTCGATCGACGCCGTCGCGGCCAGCTTCTCGGCCACCTCGAGCGCCAGCGTGACGCCGGAGCCGTAGGTGACGACGGTCACGTCGCGGCCTTCGCGGACGACGGCGGCGCGGCCGATCTCGGTGCGGTGGCCGGTGTCGGGCTGCGGCGCCTTCAGGCGGCGGTAGAGCGCCTTGTGCTCGAAGTACAGCACCGGGTCGTCGTCCTCGATGGCGCTGCGCAGCAGGCCGTAGGCGTCCTCGACCGTGCCCGGGCAGACGACCTTCAGCCCGGCCACGCCGACGAACCAGCCCTCGGGCGACGAGGCGTGGAACGGGCCGCCGCGGACGCCGCCGCCGGTGGGCAGGCGGATCACGACGGGCAGCTTGATGCCGCTGCGCCAGTGCGTCTTGGCGCCGACCGTGACGATCTGGTCGAACGGGCAGGCGACGAAGTCGGCGAACTGCAGCTCGGCGATCGGCCGCTCGCCCATCCAGGCCGCGCCGAAGGCGGCGCCGACGAAGCCCTCCTCCGAGATCGGCGTGTCGATGACGCGCTCGCCGCCGAACTCGTCGAACAGGCCCGTGGTGACGCCGAACGGGCCGCCGAAGTGGCCGACGTCCTCGCCCATCAGGAAGACGCGATCGTCGTCGCGCATGGCGTCGCGCATGGCCGCGCGGATCGCCTCGAGGTAGGTGACTGCCGGGGCGCTCACACCGGCGGTCATTGTACGGGCATCAGCCGAGGCGCTCAGCCGAGGAGCTCTGCCGCGGTGTCGTCGACGGTCCGGCCGAGGCGCTCCACGATCTCGTCGACCTCGGCCTCGGTGACGATCAGCGGCGGCGCGATCACCGACCAGTCGCCGAACTTGCCGCCGTTCTGCCGCCGCGCGTAGAGCAGGATCCCGTGCCGGGTGGCGTTGACGCGGAGCAGGTTGCCGGGGTCGACGTCCGGTCCGAACGTGGCGTTGGTCTCGCGGTCGGCGACGAGCTCGATGGCATTCAGCAGGCCGCGGCCGCGGACGTCGCCGATCAGCGGCGACCGCTCCTTCAGACCCTCGAGGCCGGCGCGGAGGCGCTCGCCCATCCGCTCCGCGTTGCCCATCAGGTCGTGGTCGACGACCTCGTCGATCACCGCGACGCCGGCCGCGCAGCAGATCGGGTTCGCGTTGAAGGTGTGCCCGACGTTGAAGCCGGTGAGGCCGGCCAGCTCGTCCACCATCGTGGCCGGGGCGAGCACGGCACCGAGCGGTGCGTAGCCGGCGCCGAGGCCCTTGGCCATCACGACCAGGTCCGGCATCGCGTCGGGCTGGAAGTGCGCGGCCAGGAACTTGCCGCTGCGCACGGCCGACATGATCTCGTCGTAGATGACGCGGATGCCGTGCTGGTCGCAGATGCGCCGCACCTCGGAGAAGAACAGCGGGTCGGGCACGTTGGCGCCGCTCGACTGACCGCCGACGGGCTCGCAGACGAACGCCAGCACGTTCTCGCCGCCGATGCGCGCGATCGTCTCCTCCAGCGCCGCGGCGGT
Organism: uncultured Actinomycetes bacterium; assembly: GCA_963732645.1. Taxonomy (GTDB): domain Bacteria; phylum Actinomycetota; class Thermoleophilia; order Gaiellales; family F1-60-MAGs149; genus VFJZ01. The sequence continues at coordinate 263,449 of CAVTAC010000008.1, read as the reverse complement.
GATGCGCGCGGCCGCCTCGGGGCTCTCGGAGCGGAAGGTGAGCGGCGCCGGGACCTTCTCGGAGAACGTCGCGAACGGGCCGAACAGCTCGGGCGCGTCGAGGTCGCCGTTCATCGCGATCGCGCCGAACGTGGCGCCATGGAAGCTCGGCATCAGCGTGATCATCGCGCGTGCGCTGCGGCTGGCCGGTGGCGACGGCGTACTGGCGCAGGAACTTGATCGCCATCTCGTTCGCCTCGGAGCCGCCGGACGACAGGTGCACGCGCTCGAAGCCAGGGCCGGCGAGGCGGGCGACGCGCTCGGTCAGCGCCTCGTTCGCGTCGTGGCGCGTGTTGCGCACGTAGCTGAACGTGAGCTGCTTGCCCTGGTCGTACATGGCGCGCAGCACGCGCTCGTTGCCCTGGCCGAGGTTCGTCAGGAACGTGCCGGACGCGACATCCATGTAGCGGTTGCCGTTCTCGTCCCAGAAGTAGATGCCCTCGCCGCGCACCATCCGCGGCATGCCCTCGGTGATCGCGGTCGCGTAGAACAGGCTCTGGGGCCCGCCGTGCGCCGGGCGTTCCGAAACAGACATCAGCCGAGCTCCTCGCGTCGCATCCCGTCCAGCGCAGATGCTACCGGCACGCGGCGCAGTATCCTCGCCGGATGACGATCCACGCGACCCACGACCCCGCCGGACAGGTCTCGTCCGCCTCGCGCTACAGCCAGGCCGTCGAGGCGGTGCCCGGACTCCGCTGGCTCCACACGTCCGGCCAGATCGGGATGCGCGCCCGACGGCTCGATTCCGCGCCACGCACGACGAGCAGCACGAGCAGACCTGGGCGAACGTCCGCGGCGTGCTCGCAGCGGCCGGCATGGGCGTCGAGCACATCGTGCGCGTCAACGCCTACGTGACGAGCCTCGAGCAGGTGCCGCTGTACCGCGTCGGCCGCGACGCCGCCCTCGGCGAGTCGAAGCCCGCCTCGACGCTCGTCATCGTCGCCGGCCTCGTCGATCCGGCGCTGGTGGTCGAGATCGAGGTCACCGCCGCCGCGCCGGCGTGAGCCTGCCAGGGCGCGTCACCGTCATCGGCGGCGGCACGATGGGCGCGGTGCTGGCCCGGGTGCTGGCCGAGGCCGGCTGCGAGGTGGCGCTGCACGTGCGGACGCCGCGCGAGCTCGCGATCCCCGGCGTGCGCGTGACCTCCGATCTGGACGACGCGCTGGACGGCGCCGAGCTGGTCTCGGAGGCGATCACCGAGGCGGTCGAGCCGAAGCGCGCGGTGCTGGAGCGGGCGCTCGCGCGATGTCCGGACGCGATCGTGACGACGCAGACCTCGGCGCTGTCGCTGGACGACCTGGCGCGCGGCGCGCGGTTCGCCGGCTGGCACTGGTCGAATCCGCCCGACCTGATGGACGTGGTCGAGATCTGTCCCGGGGCCGAGACGGATCCGGCCGTGATCGAGCGGCTGATCGCGATCACCGAGGCGCTCGGCAAGGCGCCGGCGGTGCTGCGCTGGCCGGTGCCGGGCTACCTGCTGAACCGGCTCCAGTACGCGCTGATGCGCGAGGCCTGGAACCTCGTCGAGTCGGGCGTCTGCGACTTCGCGGACGTCGACCGCGCGCTGACGCACGGCCTCGGGATGCGCTGGGCCGCGATCGGCCCGTTCGAGGTGCAGGACGTCGCCGGCCTCGACGTCCACCTGGCGGTGGCGGAGAGCCTGATGCCGGTGCTGGAGGGCAGCGGCAGCCGCCGGCCGCGCTGCGCGAGATGGTGGCGAGGGGCGACAGGGGAACGTCGACGGGCAGGGGACTGCGCGGCGACTACGACGAGGCCAGCGTCGCCGAGTTGCTGGCGCGCCGGGAGCGAGTGATGCGAGCGGTGAAGGCCGCCCGCTGATCCGACCGCGTCGTTCACAACGCTTCGCGCCGGGCCGTGCGCGAACCCGCGCCAGAGCGTGACGTTGTGGCCGTTTCGCGCCAGGCACCAGAACGGCCTCCGAGACGGCCCCTCGCCGATCGCAGGGCCTGAGGGCGCACCGAGGACGCGCAGACGGTGTCGAGAGCGATACGAACACGTCACGAAACAGACTTCGAATGTCCGATTCGCCACCGCGTGCCAAATCGGACATCGCGGACTCGAAGCACGGCGCGTTCGAGCGGCGCCGGGGCGCGTCTGCGATCGGCCAAGTCGCGGTTGCGGATGGAGCATTCGGTTCTAGGTGGAACGCTGGTGAGGCGCTTCAGCGCTTGCGATAGCTGACTTCTGCGCAGGAGCTGCACGCATCCGCGCCCACCTGCGCAGACGTGGGGCGGGCGCGTGTTGGCGCCTACGCCGTTACGGCCCAGTCCGGCAGGTCGAGGCCCTGCTCCTCGACCATCCGCGCCACGCCCGGGAGGGCCAGCGTTCGCTCGAAATGGGCGCGGAGATTCGGCCTGTCCCAGGCCGGGGGATCCAGGCGGCGGCCCCACCTCGTGAGCATGAAGAGGTACAGGTCGGCGCCGGTGCGGTGGTCGGCGGCCAGCCACTCGCGGCCCTCGAGCGCGCGCTCGATCACCGCGAACAGCCCCTGCAGCTCGGCCGCCGCGACCTCGCTGACGGCCTCGGCGCCGTAGCGCTCCGGGTAGAGGAAGCGCAGGAACGCCGTCTGCACCGTGTTCGTCATGAACACCAGCCAGCGGTAGTACTGCGTGCGGTCGGCCGGGGCCAGGCGCGACTCGGGATAGCGGTCGCCGAGCGTCAGCATGATCGCCGCCGACTCCGTCAGCACCTCGTCGCCGATGACCAGCGTCGGCACGACGCCGAGCGGGTTCAGCGCGCGGTACGCCGGCGAGTTCTGCGCCGCGTCGCGGTCGATCTCGACCAGCTCGTAGTCGAGCCCGAGCTCGGCCAGCGCCGCGTGCGGCGCAATCGCCGCGGCGCCCGCGCGCCAGTACAGCTGCAGCGGCGCCACCTCACGTGCTCCAGGCGCCGGCGACCATCGTGGACGCCGGGACGACGTGGCGCAGGTCGTCGAGCGGCATCGTGTACGGATCATCGTCGAGCAGCACGAGGTCGGCGCGCTTGCCGGGCTCGAGCGAGCCGAGGTCGCCGTCGCGGCCGATGATCCACGCGCCCGCGTTGGTGTACGACCGCAGCGCCTCGTCGACCGTCAGCCGCTGCGCCGGATCGAGCTCGCGGCCGAGCTCCGTCCGCCGCGTGCACGCCGCGTAGATGCCCGTCCACGGGTTGTGGTCGGACACCGGCGTGTCGGACGAGCCGGCCAGCGGGATGCCGTGGTCGAGGTAGGTGCGCATCGGCATCACGCCGTGCACGCGGTCGGCGCCGAGCGACGTCACGAAGCTCTCCGCCAGGTAGACGAGGAACGGGTTCGAGGTGGCCGCGCCGATCTGGTGCCGCGCCATCAGCTCGAGCGTCCGCGCGCGTCGGGAAGTACGCGTGGTGCACGCGGTGCCGCACCCACGGCTTCGGGTTCGCGTCCTGTGCCGCCGCGTACGCCGCGACGGTCACCTCCTGGGCCTCGTCGCCGCACGTGTGGGTGTCGATGGCCCAGCCGTGGTCGTGGCAGAAGCGGACGATGTCGGGCAGCTCGTCCGGGTCGATCACCCAGGTGCCGTGGCTGCCGGGCTCGGCCAGGTACGGCTCGAAGATGCGCGCGGTGCGGTCGCCGATGCCGCCGTCGGGCAGCAGCTTGACGCCGCCCAGCCGCAGCCAGTCGCCGCCGAAGCCGGTCTGCGCGCCGACCTGCGCGAGCCGCTCGCGCAGCCCCACCTCCTCGGCAGCGGTGCCGAAGCCCCAGCCGGACATCATCATGTCGACGCGCACCGACAGCACGCCCGCGCGCTCTGCCTGCTGGTACGCGCGGATCTGCTCGGGCGACAGGCCGGGCTCGCACACCGCGGTGAGGCCGACGCGGTTGTACTCGCGGCACGCCGTCTCGACCGCCGTCACCCAGTCGATCTCGGTCGGCTCCGGGATGGCGCGCCAGATCAGCTCCTTGGCGCGGTCGCGGAAGAGGCCCGTCGGATGGCCGTCGTCGTCGCGCTCGAACGAGCCCGCGTACAGCGTCCCAGCCGGATCGGGCGTCTCGCGGTTGACGCCGGCCGCACGCAGCGCGGCGCCGTTGCAGACCAGCTTGTTCCACACGCGCTCGAGCAGCACCGGATGGTCGGGCGAGACGGGATCGAGGTCGTGGCGCGTCGGATGCCGGCGCTCGGCCAGCAGGCTCTCGTCCCAGCCGCGGCCGAGCACCCAGGTGCCCGGCGGCAGCGTGGCGCACCGCGCCGCCACGCGCTCGACGATCTCGGCGATCGAGCGGCAGTCGAACAGCTGCACCTGGTCGAGCACCCGCCCCGTCATCTGCAGGTGGTTGTGCGCGTCGATGAGGCCGGGGATCACCGTGCGGCCGGCCAGGTCCTCGCGGGCCCCGCCGAGCGCGACGATCTCGCTGTCCGACCCGACGGCGACGATGCGGTCGCCGCGCAGCGCGATGGCCTCGGCGACGGTGCCGGCCACGGTCGAGGGTGCGGACGTTGCCGCCGGTCAGGAGTCGGAGCATGCGGCGATGCTACTTGGCCATGTAGCCGCCGTCGACGACGTACACCTGGCCGGTGCAGTACGAGGCGAGGTCGGAGACCAGGAAGCACATCATCGCGGCCACCTCTTCCGGGCGGCCGAGCCGTCCCATCGGGATCAGCGCGCGCAGTGCACCGAAGTTCTCCTCCGGCAGGTCGTCGGTCATCGGCGTCTCGATCGGCCCCGGCGCGATGGCGTTGACGCGGATCGACGGCGCGTGCTCGACGGCCAGCGTGCGGGTGATCGCGTGCACGCCGCCCTTGGCGGCCGTGTACGCGTCGGACGCGCCCGACCCGACCCGGAGCGCCGGCCACCGAGCCGACGTTGACGATCGCCCCGCCACCGCGCCGCTGGAGCGCCGGGATCGCGTACTTCGCGCCGAGGAAGACCGACATCAGGTTCGCGTCGAGCGTCCGGTGCCACGAGTCTTCCGACAGCCGGGGAGACGGCCCGTCGCCGCCCCCGGCGAGGAACAGCCCCGCGTTCGAGACCAGCGCGTCGAGCCCGCCGAACTGCTCCTCGACCGCTGCCACGGCCCCCTCGAGGTCGGCCGGCCCGCGTCACGTCGCCGGTGATCGACAGCTCGGTGTCGGACGGCGCCAGGTCGAACCCGGCGACGCGCGCACCGGCGCCGGTCATCAGGCGGACGGCGGCCGCGCCGATGCCGCTCGCGGCGCCCGTCAGCAGGATGGACTTGCCCGTCAGGTCGATCATCAGGCGATCTCGAAGTAGCGGGCGATCTCGTAGTCCGGCACCTGCGCGTTCTGCGATCGCCTTCACGTACCCCGCCTCGGCGCGGCGCGAGGCGACGTAGTGGTCGATGTAGTCGTCGCCGTACCACTGGCGGGCGAGCTTCGAGCCCGCGAGCGCGTCGGCGGCCTCCTCCAGCGTGAGCGGGAAGCTCGGGATCGACTCGTCGGCGTAGGCCGGGCCGACCGACGCCGCGGGCGGCTCGATCTTCTCCGCGACGCCGCGCAGGCCGGAGTCGAGGCAGGCCGCGATCGACAGGTACGGGTTGAGGTCGGCGCCCGGCCGGCGGTACTCGAGCCGCGACGCCTCCTGGTCGATCGTGATCGCGCGGATGGACGCCTGGCGGTTGTCCCAGCCCCAGCTGGCGTTGGTCGGCGCCCACAGCTCGGGGCTCGGCCGGCGGTACGAGTTGACGTTCGGCGTGCAGAACGCCGACAGCTCCGCGCGCGCGTGTCGATCAGGCCGCCGAGGTAGTGCCGGCCGGTCTCCGACAGCGTGTCCATCTCGCCGCCGGCGAAGGCGTTCTCGCCGTCCCTCAGCAGCGACTGGTGCAGGTGCCCGGACGACCCCGACTCGGTCATGCTCCACTTCGCGATGAACGTCGCGACGAGGCCGTGCCGCTTCGCGAGCTCCTTGAAGCCGAGCTTGAACCGCGCCGCGGCGTCGGCCGCCTGCAGCGGCGGCAGCGCGTTCGCGGCGCACTCGATCATGCCGTAGCCGAGCTCGGTCGACCACGACTCGATCTCGACGCCGTAGCCGCGCAGCTTGATCTCGGCGTCGTTGACGAACTCGTGCATGTCCTCGAACCGCCACAGGCTGTACGCGTGCCACTCGCGCCCGACCGACAGCAGCTCGCGCGGCTCGCCCGGCGCGCAGCGCGGCGTCGCCGGCCTCGCCGCAGTGGAAGATGTAGATCTCGTACTCGACGCCGAACAGCGCCTCGAACTCGGTCGCCTCGAGGCGCTCGACCGCCTTGCGCAGCTGGCGCCGGGGGTCGACCTCGAGCGGCTCGCCCGCCTTGGTGTGGACGTCGGCGATCACCGCCGACAGGTCGTTCTCCCACGGCACCGGCACGAGCGTCGACCAGTCGGGCATCATCACGACGTCGGGGAACCCGGTGCCGACGCCCGTCAGCGGCGCCTCGAACACGTCGTCGCGGATGCTGAGCACGTAGAAGACGTCGGAGAGGGTCGCGCCCTTGCCCCTGGCGAGCTTCGCGGAGGCGCTGTACTTGCCCCGCAGGTTGCCCTCGTTGTCCGGGATCTCGATGCGGATGCGAGAGGTCGGAATCGCGGGTACGTCAGCCATCGGGCTTGGTCCTCCCAACGCGCTCGTAGGCCTCGGCGGGCACGAGCGACGGGTCGCGGTAGACGGTCCAGGTACAGGGTTCGCCCGGGCGCGTGGGCGGGTCGACGACGCGCGCCGGGTAGCCGAAGTCGTCGATCGGCGTCAGCTGCTGCAGCACGCAGCAGTGGACGCAGTAGCTGCAGACGCCGGGCGTCGACCACGCGAAGTCGTGCGTGCCCGCGACGACGCCGTTGCGGCCGCCGGCCAGGATCCGCCCGCCCGAGCCGCAGGTGTGGAACGACAGCGCGACGCGGTCGTCGTGCTCGGACGACGGTCACCTCGCCGCGCCGGGCGGGCCCGCCGAGATGGCCGTGCATGCCCTCGATCGCCACCTGGATCAGGCGCTCGGCCGACGCCGGCCACGGGTGGTCGGGGCCGTACGTGGCGCGGTAGAAGTCGGAGCCGCCGGCCTGCAGGTCGGCCCACAGCTCGCCGAGGCGCTCCTCGCCCCACGCCTCGACGACGCGGTCGACGAGGTCGGCGACCTCCTGCAGGTGCCGGTCGTGCGCGGTCGGCCCACGCCTCGAGCAGCGGCTCGAGCGGCTCGCCCGGCACCCACGCGTCGCACGCGGCTACCCACGCCTGCCACGCGGCCTCGTGCGGCGCCTGGTCGGGCGCCGGGCACGCCGAGCAGCTCCGCCATCCGCGGGCTCCAGGCGGTGAACAGCTCGTGGATCTCCTGCGCCTCGACCGGCAGCTGGCGCACCAGCGCCCGCGCCTCGGTCGCCGCGGCCCTCGGCGACCGCGCGCTCGATGCGGTCGGCGGTCGCCTCGGCCTGCTCCGTCCACGTGCCCGTCCGGATGTCGCGCCCGAGCGGGCGCCCAGTGCGCGAGCTCGCCCTCCTCGCGCGTCGGCGTCAACGACGTACCAGGCCGAGGCTGAGACCGCCGTCCACCGCGACGCAGACGCCGGTCACGAACCGCGCGTCGCCCGAGGCCAGGAACGCGATCACGTCGGCGATGTCCTCGGGCTGGCCGAAGCCGTCGCCGAGCGGCGTCAGCCGGTTGAACCAGTCGCGGGTCTCGGACGGGATGCCGGTCGTCAGCCGCGTCACGATCAGGCCCGGCGCGACCGCGTTGACGCGGATGCCGCGCGGGCCGAGCTCGGCCGCCATCGTCTCGGTGAGGTTCTTCAGCGCGGCCTTGGTCGACGCGTAGATCGGACGTCGTGCGCCCGGTCGAGGCGACCACGTCGGTGGCCTCCATCGACGCCACGTTGACGATCGCCGAGCCCTCGCCGAAGCGGTCGGAGAGGCCCTGGATCAGAAACAGCGGCGCCCGCATGTTGACCGCGTAGACGCGCTCGAACTCGGGCACGCGTGTACTCGCCGAAGTGCGTGCGCTCGACGATGCCCGCGGCGTTGACGAGCACCTGCAGCGGTCCGGGGATCGCCTCGCGCAGCGCCGCGACCGACGCGTCGACGTCGGACAGGTCGCAGCGCACGAACGTCGCGTCCAGGTCGGCCGGCGGATCGAGCACGTCGGCGACGACGACGTCGAGGCCGTCGCGCTGCAGCCGCCGCGCGGTGGCGAGGCCGATGCCGCCGGCCCCGCCCGTGACGAGGGCTACACCCATTCGAAGCCGCGCCGCAGCTCGATGTCGGAGATCTCGCGCGCGAACACGGCCAGCTCGTGCCGCTTCTCGACGCCGATGTGGTCGACGACCAGGTCGCCGAACGTCGCGCGCGCCCACTCCGACGACTCCCAGCGGTCGATCGCGTCGCGCAGGTTGTCGGGCAGGTTGCCGACCGCCTCGGCCTCGGGCGTGCCGGCCTCGAACGGCTCGGCGCCGTTCTCGATGCCCTCGAGGCCCGCGGCCACCATCGCCGCCAGCACGAGGTACGGGTTGCCGTCGGCGCCCGGGATGCGGTACTCGACGTTGCGCGACTTGCCGTGACCGCAGACGCGGAAGGGCGTCGTGCGACCCTCCGCGCCGAAGTCGAGCGAGGCCGACACGAAGTTGGCCGGATCGAGGCGCTTGTAGGAGTTCAGGTACGGGCAGGCGAGCACCATGAACTCCGGTGCGCGGCGCATGATGCCGCCGATGAACTGGCGGCCGACCTGCGACAGGCCCTTGCCGTCGGGGTCGAACAGGTTCTCGCCGCCCGCGCCCGGAGAGCGACAGGTGGATGTGCCCGGACGAGCCCATGCCGGCCGGCGCGAGACGCGCCAGGAACGTGGCCGAGCGGCCCGTCTGCGCGGCGATCTCGCGCGTGAACAGCTTGCCCAGCGCGGCCCGGTCGGCGGCGGTCAGGGCGGCGGTCGGCTCGAAGGTGATCTCGTACTGGCCGTGGCCCATCTCGCTCTTGATCGACTCCACCGGGATGCCGCTGGCGACGAACGTCCGCCACAGCTTGCCGAGCAGGTCCTCGTCGCGGTCGACGCGGTAGATGGAGTAGTCGGTCTGCGTGCGGTGCACCGGCTCGAGGTTGCGGTAGCCCTTCGCGAGGGCCTCCTCGAAGGTGTCGGCGAAGACGAAGAACTCGTACTCGACGGCCGCCCACGGCGTGTAGCCGGCGGCGGTCGCGCGCTCGCACCTGGGCGCGCAGGACGTTGCGCGGCGACACCTCGACGCGGCGCTCCGGCGACCACCACAGGTCGCCCAGCACGAGGGCGACGCGGTCGAGGTGCACGGCGTGGCGCAGCGTGTCGAGGTCGGGCACGCAGGCCGTGTCGGCCCACCCGTTCTGCTCCCCGATCTCGGGGAAGCCCTCGTTCACGTTCTGCTCGTTGTCGTAGATGAAGATCGAGGACGAGACCTCGATCCCGTGGGGCGCGTCGAGGAAGGCCTGCGCCGGGATGCGCTTCCCCATCAGCTTGCCCTGGAGGTCGGGAGTGACGATCGCGACGGAGTCGATCGTCCCGGCGTTGACGGCAGCCTGCAGCTCGGAAAGGGTCAGCACGGAGGCACGTGGTACCACGGTCGCGGGGGCGGCGTCAAGGCGGCAGCTCCTTGCTGGCGGGGACAATGGGCCCTAAAGTAGACCAAAAGTTCAACGGAGGAACCGGTGCCGCTCGACCCCGTAGCCCAGAAGATGCTCGACGACTTCGTGGCGTCGGGTCGCCCGAACGCCCACCTCCTCCCCGTCGAGCAGGCGCGGGCGAACTTCGAGGCGCTGTTCGAGGGCCTCCGCCCGGGCGAGTCCGTGGCCTCGACGGCCGACCACGAGATCCCGGTCGCCGGCGGCACGATCAAGGCGCGGTCCTACCGGCCCACCGACGAGCAGGGCCTCGGGCTGGTCGTCTACTTCCACGGCGGCGGCTGGCTGCTCGGCTCGCACGAGTCGCACGACACGATCTGCCGCTCGATCGCGAACGCCTCGGGCGCGGTGGTGCTGAACGTCGACTACCGGCTGGCGCCGGAGGCGAAGTTCCCCACCGCCGTCGACGACGCGTGGGCGGCGACGAAGTGGGCGGCGGAGCACGCGGCCGAGCTCGGCGCCGACGCGGGCCGGATGGCGGTCGCGGGCGACTCGGCCGGCGGCAACCTGGCCGCGGTCGTGGCGCAGCTGGCGCGCGACGCCGGCGGTCCGGCGCTGCGGTTCCAGCTGCTGATCTACCCCTGCACGGTGTGCCGACATCGATACCGGCTTCGACATGGCGTACGAGGGCTACTTCCTGTACCGGGACGAGATCCTCTGGCACTACGGCCACTACTTCACGTCGCCCGACGACGCGCGCGACCCGCGCGCCTCGCCCTGTTACGGCGACGCGAGCGGCCTGCCGCCGGCCCAGATCCAGTCGGCCGAGTGCGACCCGCTGCACCCGCAGGCGGAGCAGTACCGCGACCACCTGCGGGCGGCCGGCGTCGCCGTCGACTACCGGGTCTACGACGGCATGATCCACGGGTACTTCGGCCTCGAGTCGGTCTTCCCGGTCGCCGCCGACGCGCTGCGCGACGCGGGTGACGCGCTGCGCACAGCGCTCGCGTAGGAACGGAATTCATCGTGCAGGAGGAGATCGGGTGACAGACGTTGCGATCGTGACCGGCGGCGCCGGCGGCATCGGCCAGGCCATCAACCGGCGGCTGGTCGAGGTGGGCTACACCGTCGTCGCGGGCGACCTCGCCGACATGCTGGCGAAGGACGACCCGAGCGGCGAGAACATCCACCCGGTCGAGATGGACGTGCGCGACCAGGCGTCCGTCGACGCGGCGGTGGCGAAGGCGGTCACGCTCGGCACGTTGCGCGGCGTCGTCAACTGCGCCGGGCTGGTGCGCTTCACGCCCGTCCTCGACTCGAACGAGGACGAGATGGACGTGCTCTGGCGCGTCAACGTGGCCGGCGCGGCGCGGGTGCTGAAGGCGGCCTCGCCGCACCTCGGCGCGGGCTCGGCGGTCGTCAACATCGCCAGCCTGACGGGCCTGATCGGCCGGCTCACGGGCGCATCGATGTACGGCGCGTCGAAGGCCGGGCTGATGGCCTACACCCGCTACCTGGCGTGCGAGCTGGCGCCGAACGTGCGCGTCAACTGCCTCGCGCCGGGGTACATCGCGGTGCCGATGAGCCCGGCGATGCGCGCCGTCTCCGGCGGCGAGGAGCCGCTCATCGAGCAGGTGCCGCTGAAGCGCCTCGGCACCGTCGACGAGATGGCCGACATCGTCGAGTACCTGCTCTCGGACCGCAGCTCGTACATCACCGGCACCACGATCGTGGCCGACGGCGGCGTGACCGCGCTGTGAGCGACCGGGCAGCTGCCAACACCGAGGCCCATCGCCGGCTCTGCGCGTCGGAGCCGCGGCTCGTCGACGTGCGCCCCGCGGGCGAGGTCGTCCCCGGCTACAAGCCGAACCTGATCCTCACGTCGGGCGCGCCGCTGCCGTTCGCGGAGTACACCGGCGGGCAGCGCGAGGCCCTCATCGGCGCCGCGCAGTTCGAGGGGCTCGCCGCGACGCGCGACGAGGCGATCGCCAAGCTCGAGTCGGGCGAGGTCGAGGTCGACGGCGCCCACGGCTACGGCTGCGTCGGATCGCTGGCCGGCGTCTACACCGCCTCGATGCCGGTGTTCGTGGTCGAGAACCCGCCGTTCGGCAACACGGCGTTCTGCAACTTCTACGAGGGCAAGGAGCGCCGGCGGCTCAACTACGGCTGCTACGACGCCGGCGTCCACGAGCGCCTCGAGCACATCAACACGGTGCTCGGCCCGTCGTGGGCGCGGCGGTGCGCGCCGTCGGCGGCATCGAGCTGGTGCCGATCATGCGCCGCGCCGTGCAGATGGGCGACGAGTGCCACTCCCGCTCCGCGGCCGCGACGATGCTGTTCGAGGAGGCCCTGGCGCTGCCGCTGCTCGACCTGGCGGTCGACAACCCGGCCGGCGTCCGCGCGCTGTACGAGGCGTTCCAGGGCAACGACTACCACTTCCTGCGGCTCTCGATGGCGGCCTGCAAGGCGGCCTGCGACGCGGCGCACGGCATCGAGGGGTCGACCGTCGTGACGGCGATGACGTTCTCGTGCCAGGGCTTCGCGATCCGCGTCTCCGGCCTCGGCGACACCTGGTTCCGCGGCCCGCACGCGGTCGCCACGGCGAAGCTCTTCCAGGGTCACACCGAGGACGAGATCACGTGGATGGGCGGCGAGTCGATCATCACCGAGACCGCCGGCCTGGGCGGCTTCGCGCAGGCGGCGGCGCTGCCGCTGCAGCGCTACCAGGGCGGGACGGCGCAGGCGCTCATCGACCGCAACCTGGAGCTGTACGACATCGTCGTCGGCGAGCACACGGAGTACAAGATCCCGCTGTTCGACTACCGCGGCACGCCCACCGGCATCGACGTCGAGAAGGTGATGGCGACCGGCATCCTGCCGGCGATGGACGTCGGCATCCCGGGCCGGGACGGCGGCCAGATCGGCGCGGGCTTCATCCGCGCCCCGATCGAGTGCTTCCGCGACGCCCTGGCGGCCAGCGCAGCGGCGTAGCCGAGCCGCGTCGGGCGGGTCGGTGCGTCCCGCCTGACGCTACAGCGAGTTTCGTGCCCCGCAGGGCACGGTCCGTGCCACCTCCCGCGCGGTCCGCGCCATCTCGCCCGATCCGTGCGCCTTCCGGCGCGGAAACGTTCTGGGGTCAGACCCCAAGAAGGGCGTTTTCGGGGTCAGACCCCGCACATGGGTGGCGCACGAAAGCGCGCGGAAGTGACGCGCTAGCGGCGGACGAGGGCTCGCACGTCGGCCAGGGTGGCCTCGACGTGGGCGGTCATCGCCGCGCCGGCCCGGTCGGCGTCGCCGGCGACGATCGACTCGTGGAGCTCGGCGTGCATGTCGTGCGCGCGCGTCTCGAGACGGCCGAAGACGGCGCCGATCGGCAGGAACATGCCCGCGCGGGCCTCCTCGATCGCGGCCATCAGCCGCGGGTTGCGCGACATCCGCGCGATCAGCAGGTGAAACTCGCCGTCGGCGCGCACCCAGTCGGAGACGGCGCCCTCGGCGCCCGTGGCGGCCAGCGCCTCGAGCCACTCGAAGGTGCGGGCGAACTGCGACGAGATCGGACTTCGTGCGCCGCTGCGCCGCCAGGCGCGCCGCCATCGGCTCGACCGCGAGCCGGAACTCGATGATCTCCTCGAACTCGCGCAGCCGGCGCCGCAGCTCGGCCGGGGCCGGCGACTGCGGCCGCACCGAGATGCCGCCCGACGAGCCGCGCTTGATCTCGACGAGCCCCTCGCCCTCCAGCACGCGCACCGCCTCGCGCACCGTGGTGCGGGAGACGCCGAGCTGCCGGGCGAGCTCGCGCTCCGGCGGCAGGCGGTCGCCGGCACCGAAGTGCCCGAGGTGGATCGACCGCCGCAGCTGCGACAGGACGAGCTCGTGCGCCGGCACTGCTGCGACCGGTTCGAGCGAGCGGGCGTCCGAGGGCGACGGCATCGCGGCGAGCTTACCTGCTTGACCCGGTATGGATCAAAGGTCTATTCTTTGGCCCATGACGGTCGACTTCGGTTTCCTCGCCGTGCCCGCAGATGCCACGGGCGTCTCGGACGCGGACCTCTACGCGGGGCTGCTCGACAGCTGTGCGTTCCATCGCGACCTCGGCTACCGGACCGCCTGGTTCATCGAGCACCACTTCTCCGACTACTACCCGTGCCCGGCGCCGATCCTGTCGATGGCGCACATCGCGGCCCGGTTCCCCGACCTGTCGCTCGGCACGTGCGTGCTGGTGACGCCCTGGTACGAGCCGCTGCGGCTCGCGGGCGAGCTCGCGATGCTGACCAACATGACCGACCAGAAGCTCTACATCGGGCTCGGTCGCGGCACCGCGAAGTACGAGTACGACGCGTTCGGCGTCGACATGACCGAGGCCCGCGAGCGCTTCGCCGAGCTGTGGAAGGTGCTCGACCTCGCCATGAGCGGCGAGCGGTTCACGTTCGAGGGCGAGCACGTGCACGTGCCCGCGGCCGTGCGGATCCGCCCCACCCCGGTGCGCGAGCGCATCGACTTCTTCGGCGCGATCGGCTCGGCTGCGTCGACCAAGGTGATGGCCGAGCTCGGCCTGGCGCCGATGTGCACGAGCTTCGGCCAGCTGACGCCCGACCTGCTGCCGGCCTGGGAGGCCGCGGCGATCGAGGCCGGCACGCGCGACAGCGCCGCCAGGCTGCGGCCGCTGCTCGTGAACGTCATCGTCGCCGAGACCGACGCCGACGCGATCGAGGAGGCCAAGGCGTACATGCCGGCCTTCATGGAGGCGCAGGTGCGCCACTACGGCGCGCACAGCGTCGACATCGCCGGCATTCGCGGCTACGAGGCGTGGAACGCGACGTTCGAGGGCTGGAAGCGCATGTGCGACCCCGAGAACATCCCGAAGTGGACCGAGGCGCAGATCATCGGCTCGGCCGAGACGTGCGCCCGCCGCGTGCAGGAGTTCGCCGACGCCGGCTTCGACCACATCATCCTGCACACCGTCACGCCGGGCGCGCCGCGCGCCGTCCAGCACCGCTGGGCCGAGCGGTTCGCACGCGAGGTGGCGCCGCGCTTCTCGCCCGCCTTCGACCCGGTCGGCGCCCGTTGATCGTCCGGATCGCAGCCGACGGCGCGGTGTCGCTGCACGACGCCGCCGACTGCAAGCGCCTGCACGTGGAGGCAGCCGACGGCAGCCGGGCCGGCGCTGCGCTGGAGGCCGCCGGTGCGGGCAGGCCGCTCGATGCGGAGCACGTGCTGCTCGACGTCGACTGGCTGGCACACAACTCGGCCGGCGTCGCCGATCCCGACGCGTTCGGCGCCATGGTGGCGTACGCGGTCTCGAAGGGGTGGTCGACGCATCGACGGGAAGGCCGTCCGGGCGCACCTCGCGTAGGGCAGCGGTTTCGTGCCATCATCGTGCCGATGATGGAGCGGATCGCCCGGGGTACGACGGTGCGCGACGAGGTGTACGTGCGCCTGCGCGACGCCATCTCCGACGGTTCGCTCGAGGCCGGCGCGCCGCTGGTGTCGACCGACCTGGCCGACCGCTTCGGGGTCTCGCGGACGCCGGTGCGCGAGGCGATCATGCGCCTCGTGCAGGACGGCCTCGCCGATCGAGGGCATTCCGGGCCAGGGCGTCACCGTCCGCACCGTCGACCGCAACGAGATCGAGGCGTTCTTCGAGATCCGCGCCGTCGCTCGAGGAGCTGGCGGCCCGCATGACCGTCCTGCGCCACGACGAGGCCGCGCTGGCGGCCGTGATCGCGGCCGAGGACGAGCTCGAGGAGCAGGTCGCCATGGGCGCGCCGGCCGAGCGCCAGCAGGAGCTCAACCACGCCTTCCACCTCGCCCTGTACGCGGCCAGCCGCAACACCCTGCTCGACCGGCTGGTCGAGCGGCTGGAGCAGATGACGACGCGCCGCTACCTGCAGCGCCTCTACCACCGCGCCGACCCGCTGATGACGATCCGCGACCACCGCGCGATCGTGTCGGCTCTGCGGGCCGGCAACGCGGACGCCGCCGGGCAGGCGGCACGGCGCCACGTCGAGCAGTCGGCCGCCTACCTGCTGGCGCGGCTCGACGCCGGCGAACTCGAGCGCTAGCGGACGTTGACCGTCAGCTGCATGCCGGGCTCGTGCAGGGTGCAGACCAGCGTGTAGCGGCCCGGCGTGTCGACGACGTGGCGGAAGTCGGCGCCCCGGCCGTTGCGGGTCGACGCGCGGAACCGCTCCGGCCCCTCCAGCACGGTGACGTTGTGGCTCTGCGCCGAGACCCAGTGGAACTGCAGCGCCGCGCCCGCCCGCACGCTCAGGACCGAGCGCGAGAAGGCGTTGTCGGCAACCAGGATCGCCCCTGCCGGCGCCTTCGGCGCGGCCACCGCGGGTGCCGGCGGCGCGATGCCCGTGCTGGACGGCGCGCTCATCAGCGTGGTCGTGCCGGCTGCGCGATCGCGGACGAACACCCCGCGCGTGTCGTCGGGCTTGGCCGGGTCGAGATTCGTCGCGGCCGAGACGAACGCGATGCGATTGCCGTCATCCGAGATGGACGCGTCGGCGGCGGGACGGTCGGCCTCGGCGCCCGTGCCGCTGGTCCTGCTGACGACCTCGGTCGTCCCGGCTGCGAGTCCCGCACCAGCACGCGGCTGGTGCCGGCGGCGACGGCGGAGTACGCGACCACCTTGCCGTCGGCCGAGGTGACGGGACGCAGCGCGGCCTCGCCGACGCGCACAGGCGCCGACCCGTCGAGGGCGCCGACGTAGGCGGCCGGCTCCTGGCCGGCGGCACCGGCGACGAACGCCACGTGACGGCCGTCGGCGGAGATGTCGGGCTGCGCGGCGAACGTCCCGGGCGCCGTCGCGACCGGCGTCACCGTGCCCGTGGCCACGTCGACCACCTCGACCCGCGAGCCGCGAGCCAGCGCGGCGGTGTACGCGACGCGCGAGCCGTCGGCGGAGATGTCGGGCTCGAGCGGGGTCATCTCGGCGGTCGAGCGAACGACCGTGCGAGCGTCGCCCGCGACCAGATCCGCGACCCGCACCAGCACGCGGCCGGTGCTGTCGACGGCCAGGTAGACCACGTGCGCGCCGTCGGCCGACAGGGCCGGTCCCCACGCCGAGCGAGAGGCCGCGAAGCCCTGCTGGCGCGGGCGCAGGTTGCGCGAGAGCCGCTCCGCCGAGAGGTCGCGGACGAACACGCCGATGTCGCCGTAGCGCTTGCCGAAGTTCTGGTTCCCGGCGGCCGACTCGAACGCGACCAGCGAGCCGTCACCCGAGATCGTCGCGTTGTACGACGACTGCGGGCCGCGCGGCCGCGCCGGCAGTTGCGCCGGGCTCGCCTGCGCGGTCGTGCCGGCGCCGACGTCGCGCGTCTCGACGGCGATCTCGCCGCGCCGGAGCAGGTCGTCGAGCTTCTGGCGGTACGTCTCGAACGCCACGCGCGTGCCGTCGCCGGAGATCTGCGGGTTGGACGCGTAGTCCCGCGGCTTGGCGACCAGCGCGCCGCCCCGGGTGGGAGGCGGGCCGTTGTAGCGGGCCTGGCCGAGCCAGCGGGGCAGCTGTGCGAACTGGCGGCGCAGCAGGATGCGGCCCTGCGCCGCGGTCATGGCCCGGCCGTCGACACCGGCGGTGACGCGGTCGCGCAGGATCTGCCGGCACATGCGCAGCACGTCGCCCGGCGACCGGCCGTGCAGCGCGGCGATCTCGAGCGGCGACAGCTCGGTGCGGCGGATCGCGCGGAACTCCGTGTCCGGCACGCCGAACACGCGGCTCGCCGCCGACGGGATCGCGAACTGGTGCAGCGAGTGGAACAGCACGTGCTGCGCGAGGTGGCCCTGCGTGAGGATGCGCAGCGCGCGGTCCTGCAGCACCGCGAGGCGGGCCGCGCCGACCGTCCCGCGCCACGGCGCGACGAGGGCTGCGGCCACCCGCCTCCGGGCGCTCGCCGCGAGCGACGACGAGCTCGGCCAGCGTGTGGTGGTCGTCGCGGAGCTGGCGCCAGACGCCCGCCCGGTCGGTGCCGAGCGCGCGGTACAGCTGCCCCTCGTCGAACGGCAGCCAGTGGTTGTACACCCAGGCCTCGGGCGGCAGCCAGTGCGGCGGCGCCGTCCGCGGCGCGAGCGAATCGGCCGAGGCGGCCCCGGCGGCCGGGACGACCAGGCCGAGCACTGCCAGCGCGAGGACGAGGGCGCGACGCATCGAGCGCCGAGGCTAGCAGAGCGCTGCGAGGCCGCTCAGGCGGCGAGATCCTGCGCGAGCCCGAGCTCGGCCAGCAGCGCGCCGACGACGTCGGGATCGAGCTGGCTGCCGGCGACGTCGCGCAGCTCGGCCGCGGCCCGCTCGCGCGGCAGCGCGCGGCGGTAGACGCGGTCGGACGTCATCGCGTGCCACGTGTCGCAGGCGAACACGATGCGCGCCGCCAGCGGGATCTCGGTGCCCTCCAGGCCCGCCGGATACCCGTCGCCGTCCCACCGCTCGTGCGAGTGGCGCGACCGCCGGCGCGATCTCCCGCAGGAAGCCGATGCGCTCGACGATGCGCGCGCCGTGCAGCACGTGGCGCTCGATCTCGCGGCCGCTCCTCCGCCGTCAGCGGGCCGGGCTTGAGCAGGATCTCGGTCGGCGTGGCGATCTTGCCGATGTCGTGGAACAGCGCCGCGTACTCGACGTTGCGCACCTGCTCGTCGTCGAGCGACAGGCGACGCGCCACCGAGCCGGCCAGCGCGGCCAGGGCGCGCGCGTGGTCGCCGGTGTCGGCGTCCTTGGCCTCGAGCGCGGTCGCCAGCGCCGCGACGGTGTCGCGGTAGGCGCGCTCGACCTCCGCGGCGTCGCGCTCGCGCGCCAGCGCCAGCGCGGCGATGTCGGCGACGGCGAGCGCGTGCGAGAGGTCGGCGTACGCCAGCGGCGCGTCGTCGGTGAACAGCAGCTCGATGTGGCCGATGACCGCGCCCTCGACCGCCACCGGCACCAGCGCCAGCGCGGCGCAGCCGGCGGCCTCCAGGTACTCGAGCTCGCCCGGATCGGCGCCGGCGTCGCCCGCGCGGACGAGCACCGGATCGCCGCGCTCGACGAGCGTCCGGCGCAGCCGCAGCGCCGACAGGCGGCGCTCGTCGCCGGCCCGCCGGATGCTGGTGCGCGTCCGGTCGCGCACGTGACGCAGCGTCATCAGGTCTTCGGCCAGGTCGTGCGCGTAGTAGCCGCCGCTGGCCGCCGCGAGCGTCGACGTGAGCCCGTCCAGGAGCGCGTCGAGCACCTCGCCCGACGCGCGATCGCGGCGCGCGACGCGCTCCAGCGCCCGCGACAGGTCGGCGGGGGTGGTGGCGGGACTCTGGCGCGCGCGGAACCGTTCGGTGCGGCCGCGGCCGGCCCGCTTCGCCGCCCGCAGCGCCTCGTCGGCGGCGTGGACGAGCGGCGGCCCGGCGACGGCGTCGGTGGGAGCCGCGGCGATGCCGGCCGAGAAGTCGATGCGGCCGTCGACGCCGCGGCGCACGGCGGCGATGCTGCGCGCCAGACCGGTCGGCGTCATCGAGGCGGACAGGATCGCGAACTCGTCGCCGCCGAGCCGGAACGCCCGCGCGGCCTTCGGCAGCCGCCTTGCGAGCTGGTCGGCCAGCAGCCGCAGCAGCTCGTCGCCGCGCAGGTGGCCGGAGCGGTCGTTGACGAGCTTGAAGCGGTCGACGTCGAGCAGCGCCAGCGAGCAGGTGCCGTCGGCGGCCGCCAGCGCCGCCTCGAAGGCGCGGCCGTTCTCGAGGCCGGTGAGCGGATCCCGCGTCGCCTGCTCGCGCGCGTCGGCGAGCAGCCGCGCGCTCTGCACGAGCAGCGACGCCTGGCGCACGAACAGCTCCATCCGCCGCACCGCGTCCATCGACGGCAGCTGCCGGTCGAGCGGGTCGTCGACCCAGACGAAGCCGAGCATCTCGCCCGCGCCGGTGGCGAGCGGCAGCAGCAGCGTGTGGCGCCGCCAGCCGCGGGCGCCCGAGCCGTTGCGGGTCGAGCGGTGCAGGTTCAGCTCCTCGACCTCGCTGATCGAGCCGAGCGGCAGCAGGTAGGACTCCGACACGCGGTGGGTGGGGATCATCGCGCGCTGCGCGAGCTCCAGCGGCATCGTGCGGCCCAGCAGGCGGCGGCCCTCGCCGGCTCCCGCCACGCACCGCAGCAGCCCGCGGTCGCGCTCGAACAGGCCGACCGCGACGAACGCCCAGCCGCACGCTCCGGCGAGCCCCTCGGCGGCGCGCTCCAGGATCTCGGCCTCGTCCAGGCCCGGCGGCGAGCGACAGCGACAGGTACTGCAGCTCCTCGGCCTCGCGCTGGCCGTTGGCGGCGTCGCTGGAGGCGAGCGCGGCCTCGAGCGCCGAGGCGGCGTGCGCCGCCAGCAGCGCGACGACCGCGAACTGCTCGGCGCTCGGCACGCGGCCGTCGGCCGGGTCGTCGGCGGCGACGACCGCCATGATCTCGCCCTGCCGGTCGCGCAGGGCCAGGTCGAGCATGTCGCCCGGCCGCCAGGCGTCGGGCCCGTCCAGCACGCGCTCCTGCTCGATCACGACGCGGCCGTCGAACTGCCTCCAGAACGGCGAGTCGGCCGGCACCAGGTAGATGCCGTCCGGCCGCTGGTGCACCGGGTCGCAGACGACGAGGAAGGTCTCGGCGGCGTACTCCTCGCCCACCAGCGCGGCGGCCTCCGCACCGCCGCCGATGACGAGCGTGACCTCGAACCGGTCGTCGGCCGGGCGCCGCACGTTGACCGCGACCGTCATGCCGAGCACGTCGTGCACCGCCTCGGCCAGGGCCGCGAGCACGCCGTCGGCGTCGCGTGCGGCGGCCAGGCGTCGCGCCCATCTCAGTGCGTCGTCGGGCGCGGATGCCACCCTCTAGGTGTACGCCAAATCGGCGGGTTACGCCGACGGGCGCTCGATCAGCTCGATCACGTTGCCGTCCGGATCGCGCAGGTACGCGACGACGACGCCCGCGAACTCGCCGCTGCCCGTGATCTCGACGGGGTGCGACGAGATCAGGTCGACGCCGGCGGCGGCGAGGCGGCCGAACAGCTCGCGCAGGCCGGCGACCTGCAGCGCGATGTGCGCGGTGCCCGCCTGCGTGTGGCTGGTCGACACCGGCGGGTCGGCGGGCAGCTCGTACTGGATCAGCTCCAGCACGCCGCCGCTGGGCAGCGCCAGGTCGGCGATGCGCAGACGAGCGCCCGGATGTCCGACCACGGCCTCGATCTCGGGCGAATCCAGCACGGATATCGCGGCCACCGGGAGCCCCAGCAGCCCCTCGTAGAACGCGAGGGAGCGGTCGAGGCTCGCGACGGTGACACCTGCGTGATCAAGGCCCAGAACGGACATCCGGGCGGAAGTCTGACCGATCAGACGGGGACGCCGATGCGCGCGGCGAGCGCGCTCACGACATCGGCCACCTCGGCGATCGACGGCGTCGCGCTCGGTGGTGAGGCGCTCGGACCGGAATCCGACCGTCTCCTCGTCGACGCTGGCGCCGCTGAGGGCGAGGGCGCGGCGCAGGTCGCCGCGCGACTGCGAGGCCGCGAACGACGACGGGCTGGCGCCGATGACCGAGGTCGGGCGGCCCGACAGCGCCGAGGCGCCGTAGGGTCGCGAGGCCCAGTCGAGCGCGTTCTTGAGGGCGCCCGGGACGCCGAAGTTGTACTCCGGCGTCGCGATCAGGAGGGCGTCGGAGTCGGCGATCGCCGAGCGCAGCGCGATCACGGCGGCGCCGGGATCGTGCTCGTTGTCCTCGTTGTAGGCGGGGATGTCGGCGAGGCCGTCCCAGATCACGACCTCCACGTCGGAGGGCGCGTGCTCCTGCGCGAGGCGCAGGAGCAGGCTGTTGTGCGATTCGCGGCGGAGCGAGCCGGAGATCGCCAGGATCCGGGTGCTCATGCGGCCGGGCGGGTCGCAGAGACGTCGAGCACGAGGCGGACCTTCTCGCCGACGGTCAGCACGCCGTTCGGCAGCGGGGCGTTCCACGAGATGCCGAACTCGGTGCGGTCGATGACGGCCGAGCCGGACAGGCCGAGGCGGTCGTTGCCGTACGGGTCGCCGCCGGTGCCGGAGATCGAGGCGTCGATCTCGATCGGCTTCGTGACGCCGCGCAGCTCGAGCTCGCCGGCGATGCGCAGCCGGCCGTTGCCGAGATCCTCGACCTCGGTCGAGCGGAAGCTGCCCTGCGGGTAGTTGGCGGAGTCGAAGAAGTCGGGCGCCTGCAGGTGGCCGTTCAGCGCGCTGTCGACGGTCTGGACGCTCGCGGTCTGGATCGTGCCCTCGACGGCGGTGACGGTGCCGTTCTCGGTCGTGACCGTGCCGGCGACGTCCTTGAAGGAGCCGCGGAAGGTCGAGACGCCGAGGTGCTTGACCTCGAACCCGACGGACGAGTGGACGGCGTCGATGGCCCAGGTGCCGGTGGCGACGGAGGTTTCGGTGGCGGACATGATGGTGTTCTCCCCAGGTACTTGATGGCGCAGCAATTGCATGCGCAATTAGATGTATAGCACCTGGTGATTGCATGTGCAACCGTTTTGTGAGAAACTACCTCCCGTGAGCACCACCCTCGATCCCGCCACCCTCGAGCGCCTGGCAGACGGTCGTCCGCGTCCAGGCGCGGGTCGCCGCCCGCGCCGAGGACGCCCTCGCCGAGGCCGGGCCTGCCGCCGCTCGTGTGGCACGACGTGCTGCGCACGCTGCACGAGGCCGAGTGCGGCATCCGCATGTTCGAGGTGGCCGACGCGATCGTCATGAGCCGCTCGGGCCTGACGCGCCTCATCGACCGGCTCGAGGAGGCCGGGCTGGTCGAGCGCCGCACGTGCCCGTCCGACCGGCGCGGCAACTTCCTCGCGATCACCGACGCCGGCCGCGAGACCCTGGCGCGCATGTGGGCCGTGTACGAGGGCGTGATCGCCGAGGAGTTCGGCGGCCGCGTCGAGGACGCAGCCGCCGTCGCGCGCCTGCTCTCGACCGCGACCTGAATCGTTCCAGGAGCGCCTAGAGGTCGCGGGCGCGGCGCATCAGGTCGCGGGCGATGACGACGCGCTGGATCTCACGCGTGCCGTCGACCGTCTGCAGCATCCGCGCCAGGCCGACGCGCCGGGGCAGGTCGGAGCTGCTCGACAGCCAGCCGTACGAGCCGAGCGCCTCGGCGCACTCGATGGCGGCCTGCAGCGCCATGTCGGGGTTGAACCGCTTGGCGTGCGCGGCTGCGACGGCCCCCTCGGGCGTCCCCAGCAGCGCAGCCGCGCGCTCGTACAGCAGCCGGCCGGCGACGATGTTCGTCTCCACGTCGGCGAGCGCGAACTGGATGCCCTGCAGGTCGAGCACCGTGCCGCCGAAGATGGCGCGGTCGCGCGTGTAGGCGAGCGCCGTGTCGAGCGCCTGCGCCGCCAGGCCGACGGCGATCGCCGCGATGTCGGTGCGGGCCACGTCGATGGCGCCGAGCGCGGCCTGGAAGCCGGCGCCGGGCGGCGCCAGCACCTCGTCCGCCTCGATGCGGACGTTGCGCAGCTGCATCTCGCCGATCGGCAGGAACGCCGAGGTCATCGTGTCGTACAGGCGCACCGTCTCGACGCCGGCGCGCGAGGCGTCGAGCACCACCATCGCGACGTCCTTCGTGCCGCGGCGGGTGCCGGTGCGGCAGACGACGAGGAACACCTCGGCCTCGCCGCAGAGCGAGACCCAGCCCTTGGTGCCGGTGAGGCGGAAGCCGTCGCCGTCGGGCTTCAGGCGCGCCTTGATGGCGGCCGCGTCGGAGCCGGCGTGCGGCTCGGTCAGCGAGAAGCCGCCGAGCGCCTTGCCCGACGTCAGCTTGCGGCCCCAGCGGCGCTTGACGCCGGCCGACCCGAAGCGCGCCGATCGCGGCCGCGACGGCGTTGTGCATCGACAGCGCGAAGGCGTACGCGGCGTCGCCGCGGCCGAGCTCCTCGAACACCGGCATGCCCTCGGCGAACGACAGCCCCTGGCCGCCGACGCCCTTGGGCGCGAACAGGCCGAGCAGGCCGTCGCCGGCTGCGGCCAGCGCGGCATCGCGGGGAAACCGCCCCTCGCTCTCCCAGCGGTCGACGCTGGGGGTGACGATCTCGTCGGCGTGGCGGCGCGCGGCGGCGCGGAGGTCGGCGGCATTCGGCATCAGGGAACTGTAGGGCGCTACGGTTCCGGCCGATGAAGCCGATCCTGGTGGTCGAGAACGACACGATGCTCGCCGGGCCCGGCTGGATCAAGCGGGTGCTCGATCGGCGCGGTGTTCCGCACCGCATCGTCGATGCGACCACCGGGGGCCTGGACGGCGTCGACGCCGGTCAGATCAGCGGGATGATCACGCTCGGCGGGCGCGGCCACGCGTGGGACGAGGAGGCGATGCCCTGGCTGGCGCAGGAGCGCATCCTCACGCAGCAGTGCGTTGCGAGCGACGTGCCGGTCCTCGGCTGCTGCCTCGGCGGGCAGATCCTCGCCCGCGCCCTCGGCGGCACCGTGCAGGCGCACGAGCAGGGCGAGTACGGCTGGCTCGACATCAGCCCCAACGCCGAGGGGGCGCGCGATCCACTCTTCTCCCGTCGCGCGCCCGCGCGACCCCGTGTACCTGTGGCACCTGGACGAGTTCGAGCTGCCGCCGGGCGCCGTGCACCTCGCGACGAGCGAGCTGACGCCCATCCAGGGCTTCCGCTACGGCCGCTCGTGGGGCCTGCAGTTCCACCCCGAGTGCGACCTGCCGCTGTACGACGCGTGGCACACGGCGTTCCCCGACGCGTGCACCGAGGTCGGCCTCGACCCGGCGCAGATGCGGCAGACGGCGGTCGAACGCGAGCGCGAGCCGGAGCTGTTCGCGGTGCTGCTGCTGGACGCCTTCGCGTCCGTGGTCCTCACGTAGGGCCGGCAGCAGCCCGATAGCAGGAGTATGTCCCTGCGGATCTCCGAGCTGCTCGCCGCGCTGTCGCACGCCCTCGACCTGACCGAGGGCCAGCCGGTCGGGCACGCCGAGCGCACGTGCCTGATCGCGCTGCGCGTGGCCGACGGGATGGGTCTCGGCGACGAGGACCGCCATGCGCTGGTGATGGCGTCGCTGCTGAAGGACGTCGGCTGCTCGTCGTCGGCCGCGCGGATGTGCCGGCTGTTCGGCACGGACGACATCACGCTCAAGGCCAACGGCAAGCTGGTCGACTGGCAGCGTCCGGCCGACGTCGTGCGCTACACCGCGCGCCACGTCGAGGGCGGGTCGCGCCTGGCGCGCGCCCGGCGCACCATCGCCGTGCTGCGCGAGCTGTCGGACGCCGGCTCGGAGATCGTCGAGGCGCGCTGCGACCGCGGGGCGTCGATCGTCCGCGCGCTGGGCTGTCCCGACGCCGCGGCGGACGCGGTCTACCAGCTGGACGAGCACTGGAACGGCAAGGGCAACCCGCGGCGCCTGAACGGCGCGGAGATCGCGCCGCTGGCGCGCATCGTCGCCCTGGCGCAGTCGGTCGACGTCTTCAACGCCGTCCGCGGTCAGGCCGCGGCGCGCGAGATGGTGCGCGAGCGCAGCGGCCGCTGGTACGAGCCCGAGGTCGCGAACGCCTTCCTGGAGATCCCGGCCGACGACCCGCTGTGGGACGACCTGCAGCGCGCCGACCTGGCCGGGCTGGTGCGCGACCTCGACCCACCGGAGCTCGACCGCGTCGCCGACGAGGCCGAGCTCGACCGGGTGTGCGAGGCGTTCGCCGACGTCATCGACGCGAAGTCGCCGTTCACGGCGCGCCACTCCCGCGGCGTCGCGGCCTACGCGCTGCTGATCGGTCAGACGCTGGGGCTCGGCCGGGACGAGCTGCGCGACGTGCGCCGCGCCGGCCTGCTGCACGACATCGGCAAGCTCGGCGTGCCGAACTCGATCCTCGACAAGCCGGGCAAGCTGACCGACGACGAGTTCGCCACGATGCGCCTGCACCCGCGCTTCACGGAGGAGATCCTGCGCGGCGTCGAGGCGTTCGCGCCGTTCGCCGAGATGGCCGCCGCGCACCACGAGCGCATGGACGGCCGCGGCTACCACCGCGGCGTGCGCGCCGGCGACCTCTCCCCCGCGGCGCGTGCCCTGGCCGTCGCCGACGTGTTCGAGGCCCTGACGGCCGACCGCCCCTACCGCGCTCCGATGGCGCCCGAAGCGGCGCTCGAGATCATGCGCCGAGACGTCGGCGAGCACCTCTGCCCGACGACGCTGGAAGCGCTGGAAGACGGTCTGTCCGACGCGGTGCAGCTGGCGGCGTAGCCCCGTCGTCGATGTCCGATTTCGCACGCGGTGCGAAAACGGACACGGACGGCGTGATTTGTCACTCGATCGGAGCGAAACGTCACGTCTCGTGCGAGACGTGCGCGCCGGGATGTGCAGCTGGCCGCGTAGACCCGTCGTCGATGTCCGTTTTCGCACGCGGTGCGAAAACGGACACGGACGGCGTGATTTGTCACTCGATCGGAGCGGAACGTCACGTCTCGTGCGGGACGTGTGCGCCGGGATCGGCTAGCCCGCCGAGGCGACGCGGCCCGTGCGGCGGAGGATCTCGTCGTCTCTCGACTCGCCGGCCTTCGGGCAGGTCGGCCTCGGCTCGCTGCTCGAAGCGGACCTTGACCGGCCCGGCTTCCTCGTCCTTCTCGCCGTCCGCTCGCCACTCGAGCAGCCGCCAGGTGCCGATCGGCGTTGTCTCGACGCGCACCACCGGCTCGCGGCGCTGCTCGACCAGGAGCAGCGGCACGGAGGAGTACGCGCGACCGAGTGCGCGCGGCCGCACCGCCTCGACCGTGTAGCGGAACGCGCACAGCGTGCCCTCGAACGCGCGCGGTACGGAGTCGGGGAGCGTGAAAGAGAACCGCCGCCAGTTGACGGATCCGTCGAGCGGCCCGACCTCGACCCGGTCGCGGTACAGCAGGTCGTCCAGCCAGATCGGCCGCGACCGGGCGCGCAGCTCGTACGCCGTGGCGAGCCCGTAGCCGGCCTGGCCGACCATCTGCGGCGCGACGTCCACCCACGCAGCGATGCACGAGACGCTGACGGTCAGGGGTCGCGCGTTGAGTGGCCGGCCCGGAACGCTCTCGACGCGCCCCTCGATGGAGCCGCCGGCCCACGGCTCGGCGACGTCCAGCGACAGCCGGAAGCCACGCGCCTCCGTCGCCGGTGGGATCCCGCGCCCGCCGAAGTGCTCAGGAACGCCGGCGCGGACGCTCATCGCGACGCAGGTAGAAGCTGTCCAGATCGTTGATCGACTTCGCGTGCGACCACTCGCACGCGCACCAGGCGCCGCGATCGGGCTCGGCCATGCCGTACACGACGATCCCGAGGAGACCCGCGACGACGGCCGGCGCGACGGCGTCGGCACCGTGCACGGCGAGGCCCGCGGCATGCGCCACGACGAGGACGCCGACCGCCACGAGCCCGGGCCAGCCGCCCACGTCCCGGCCGATGCGGATGGCGGCCGCGACGATCAGACCGGCGGCGAGCGACGTCGGCACGAGCGCTCCGGCCGCGACCAGCAGCGAGGCGAGGGCCGCGACGTGCAGCGCGAGCGCACGGCGGTCGTGGGCGGCCGCCTGCCACGAGCGCGCGATCAGTGCCGCGGCCAGCACGACGGCCACGATGCCGAGGCCGCGCGCCGTCACCGAGCCGTCCGCGCGCACGATGCGGACGACCGCGACGGCGGCCGCAACCGCGGCGGCGCCGCGCACGACCGCGGGAGCCACTCCCCGGCGGACGACCGGCGCCTCGGCAGCGGTGATTGCCATTTCCGGATGGTACGCCACGCCTTGGTCCCGGATGTGGTCCAATCGTGACCCATGGATCGACTGCAAGGACGTCGCGCGCTCGTCACCGGTGGCACATCGGGCATCGGCGCTGCGACCGTGCGGCGACTCGTGGCCGAGGGCGCCGGCGTGGTGTTCACGGGCCGCAGCGCCGAGCGGGCGGCCGCCGATCGAGGCCGAGACCGGCGCCACCTTCGTGCCCGCCGACTCCCGCGACCCCGCCGCGACGCGCGACTCGGTCGAGGCCGCCGTCGCGATGCTGGGCGGGCTCGACGTGCTGATCCCGAACGCCGGCGTGCTGCTGTTCGATGCGACTCGCCGACACGACCGACGAGGACTGGGACGTCCTCTTCGACACGAACCTGCTGGCGCCGCTGCGCTACGTCCAGGCGGCGCTCCCGCACCTCGGGCCCGGCTCGTCGATCGTGCTGCTCGGCTCCGACGCGGCGTACTGGGGCCAGAACGAGATCGGCGCCTACTCCGTCTCGAAGCGCTGCATCCACATGCTCACGCGCATGCTCGCGGTGGAGCTCGGGCCGCGCGGCATCCGCACGAACGCGATCTGCCCGGGCGACACGGCGCCGGGCATGGTGACGACCACCCGCGATCGCGACGACCTGCCCGACATCGACACCTGGGTGAAGCCGCCCACCGGCCGCAGCGTCGAGGCCGACGACATCGCGGCGGCCATCGCCTACCTGGTCTCCGACGACGCGCGCTCGACCAACGGCGCCGAGCTGCTGGTCGACGGCGGCATGGGCGCCGCCCTGCGCGCCAACACCGTCTGGGCGGCGAGCCGGCGATGAGGGCCTTCGTCACGGGCGGCACGGCGGGCATCGGCGCGGCCTGCGTGACGCGCCTCGCCGCCGACGGCCACGCCGTCGCCTTCACGGGCCGCGACGCCGCGCGCGGAGCTGAGGTCGCGGCACGCACCGGCGCCACGTTCGTCGCCGCCGACATCACCGACCGCGCGGCCGCCGACGCCGCGTTGCAGAGCGCCGTCGAGACACTGGGCGGTCTCGACGCCGTGGTCGCGAACGCCGGCATCCTGTCGCGCACGCCGCTCGCGTCGATCTCCGGCGACGAGATGTCGCTGCTGCTCGAGACCAACCTCACGTCGCAGTTCCGCACCGCCCGCGCGGCGTGGCCGCACCTGGTGGCCGCCGGCGGCGGCTCGATCGTGCTGATCGGATCCGACGCCGCCATCCGCGGCTCGCACCGCGTGCCCGCCTACTCGGTGGTCAAGGCCGGCACCGTGATGCTGTCCGACATGCTCGCCGCCGACGGCGCCGCCCTGCACATCCGCGCCAACGCCGTGTGCCCGGGCAACACGCTCCCCGGCATGGCCGGCGACGACCCCTCGACCTGGTCCGCGACCGCCGACGGGCGGCACGTCACGGCCGAGGAGGTCGCGGCGTGCGTCGCCTGGCTGACGTCGCCGGAGTCGGTGCGCGTCACCGGCGCCACGATCCGCATCGACGGCGGCACGGGCGCCGCCTTCATCCCGCTGCCGGCGTAGAGCGATCAGCCGGCGACGATGGTGCCGTCGTCGGTGCCGCACACCACGTGCAGCGGCACCGGGCCGAGCGCTGCGACGCGCTCGAACGCCTCGGGATCGAGCTCGAGGATCGGGCACGACTGCCCGTAGAGCTCGACCGCGGCCATCGCGCCGACGAGCAGGATCAGGTCGGTCGACCGCGTCACGACCGCGACCGGGCCGGAGCCGTTGCGGATCACCTCGGCCAGCACCACCGCGGCCGACGACGAGCCGCGGCCGTGCGGCATCACCAGCACGCGGCCGGCGACCGTCTCGCCGTGCTGGTCGTGGTGCACGTCGATGATCCGGCCGTCGTGCCAGTCGACGCCGCCCCAGAAGGACAGCGGCCCGATCGGCAGCGACACGCCGGCGCCGTCGCCGGGATGCAGCGCGCGGCCGCGCGCGACCTCAGCGCCAGATGCCGTCATCGCGCCACACCTCCCCGAGCACGGCCGAGCGGATGCACTCCTCGAGCCCGCCGAACGCCACCTCGACGCCGACGTTGCCCGGCGCGTAGTACGCCCACTTGGCGCTCGAGGTCATCACGAGACCGCGCACCTCGCGCACCAGCGGCGTCACGTAGGTGCAGGTGTCGGTCACGAACGTGACGCCCGCGTCGCGCAGCGGCTGCGCCTCGCCGCGGGCCTCGAGCGCAGCCAGCGTGTCGCGGCCGGTGTTGACGTAGACCGGCGCCTTCACGCGCGCGCCGTCGAGCGTGGCGGCGATGCGCGCCAGCTCGTCCTGCGAGGCGTGCGGCGTCCCGACGCAGACGGCCTGCAGCGCGGCGCCGGGGCCGGCGGTGCCGAGCTCGTCGCGCGTCGCGCGCAGCCGGGCGCCGTCGACGACGACGGTGCGCGTCGGTGCCCCGCCCTGCAGCGCGGCCTCCAGCGTCGGGGCCTCCGGCGTGGAGCCGACCGCGTGGAACAGCGCCACGGCGCCGCTGGATGCCGCCGCCGCGCCGATCGCCTTCAGGCGGTCCTCGTGCGTCCCGGGCGGCAGGCCGACGATGACGGGGATCTCCTCGCCGGTCTCGCTGCCGACCACGAGGCCCAGCACCGGGTACAGCACGTCGCTTCGGAGCAGCTCGGGCGAGAGGCCCGACACGTCGATCACCACCTGCGCGCGCCGGTTCTCGACCCGGTGCAGCCCGGCATCGGGCACGCGGCCGGTGATGGCGGCCGAGATGTCGATGAAGTCGCCGTAGCGGTTGGTGCGCGCCCCGAGCACGCTGTTCACGAACACGATCGCGTTCGACTCGGCCCACGCCACCTGCTCGCCGACGCCGGGCCGCGAGAAGGCCAGCTGGTACGGCGCGCAGGTGAAGGTCGGCCGGCCGCCGATCGTCACGTACGCCTGCATCTGCCGCCGTGCCGCGTCGGTGGTCTCGGCGTCGAGCTGCGACAGCTCGGGGTGCAGCAGGTCGATCAGGCCGATGTTGAGCGTGGTCGGCACGCGCACCTTGCCGCCCAGCTCGGCCACCCGCTCGCCGAAGTCGAGGCCGGCGCGGCCGTAGTACACGCACGCGTCGATGTGCGCGCCCGTGATCTCGAGCAGCCGCGGCGCGCGCATCGCCCGTGCAACGCCGGTCACCATCCGCATCGCAAGCGCGGTCGCCGGCCCTTCCTCACCCGCCAGCATCGCCTGCTCGGCGTCCGTCAGCTGCATCGCGGGAGATCCTACCGGCTGCAAGACTTCACCGCATGGGACTCGAGGGACAGGTTGCGTGGATCACCGGATCGTCGTCCGGCAACGGGCGGGCGATCGCCGAGCGGTACGCGCGGGAGGGCGCGGCGGTGCTGTGCTCCGACATCCGCCCCGACCCCGACCCGCGCGGCTTCGACGAGGGGCCGCCGACGCACGAGCTGATCACCGCTGCGGGCGGTCGTGCCGTGTACGTCAACTGCAACGTGGCAGATCAGCAGCAGGTGGACGACGCGCTCGCCGCCTGCATCGCCGCGTTCGGGCGCCTCGACATCCACGTCGCCAACGCCGGCATCGCGCCGCTGGTGCACGACCTCGTGGACGAGGAGTTCGCCGACTACGAGCGCCTGATCGACATCAACCAGCACGGCGTCTGGCGCACGTGCCGCGCGGCGGCGCGGCAGATGGTCGCCCAGGGCGGCGGCGGGCGCATCATCGCGCTGTCGTCGATCGCCGGCATGACCGGCATCGACGCGGGCGCCGACTACGTGATGTCGAAGCACGCCGTGATGGGACTCGTCCGCGTGCTGGCCCGCCAGGTCGGCCCGCACTCCATCACGGTCAACTCGATCAACCCCGGCTACGTGCGCACGGTCATGAACCGCGAGTCGCTCGACGACCCGGCCCGCACCGCACTGCTGCAGAGCCAGGGCTCGCTGCCGCGGCTGGGCGAGCCGGCCGACGTCGCCGGCGCCGCGTACTTCCTGGCCTCGGACGACGCGGCCTGGGTGACCGGCATCGCGCTGCCGGTCGATGGGGGCTACACCGCCCGCTGATGTCGCCCGACTGGCAGATCCGGGCCGCCATGGGCGTGATGGTCCTCTACTTCGGGTCGTCCTTCACGGCGTACGCGGCGGCCGAGGAGAGCTTCGGCTTCGTCACCATCAACGCCTTCCGCTTCGTGCTGGCGTCGCTGCTCCTGCTCGCGATCTCGCGCGGCCGGCTCTCGACGGTGCGCCACGTCCGCGGCCGGCTGCTGCTGGCGGGCGCGTACGGCGTCGGGCTGATGGCGATCCTGATGGCGTACGGCGTCGACCGCGCCACGCCGACGCTGGCGTCGCTGGTGATGGCGCTCGAGTCGCCCGGCATCGCGCTGGCAGCGGCCTTCGTCGCGCGCGACCGGCCCACCCGGGCGGCGCTCGTCAGCCTCGCGATCGGCTTCAGTGGCGCGGCGATCGCGTCCGGCGCACTGACCGAGCCGCCCGGCGAGGTGCCCTTCCTGGCGGTGGGCGCGCTGCTCGGCGCGGTGGTCAGCTTCTCGATCTACGCCGCCACGATCCGCCGCACCGCGCCGACCGCCGACCCCCTGGCCGTCGCCACCGTCGTCCAGATCGGCGCCGCGATGTTCGCCGCCCCGCTGCTGCTGCTCGACGTGCTCGACCAGGGCATCGTCCGCGACACTCCCGACTTCGCGGCGATCTTCAGCGTCGATCATCATCGGCGCCGGCTCGGCGCTCGGCTACTGGCTGATGTCGAGCGTGCTCGCCAAGGCGACGGCGAGCCGCTTCGCCGTCTCCATGTACCTGCTGCCCGTCGTCGGCGTCGCCGTGGCGTGGATCGTGCTCGGCGACGCACCGTACGCCCGGCACCTGGTCGGCGGCGCGCTCATCCTGGGCGCCGTGTGGGTGTCGGAGCGGGCTGCGTCGAGGGTGCCCCGCCCGGCCTGAGCCGGGCGGGGCGATTTCGACTGCGACCGCCGTCCGCCTAGCGTGCGGACGGTGATGGCCTGAATAACGCGAGTTCTGACGCGGTCGCGTTGATGCGCGCAGCGGCCGGGACCGCGACGATGAAGGCAATCGAGGTCTCCGCGAGGCCGCTGCAGCTTGATCTGTCGTCGGCCCGGTGACCGTGATCTGGCGCGTGAACTCCACCGTCGACGTGCCGAAGTAGACGAGGCACCAGCACGGCGATGATGGCCGCCTCCGCTTCGCAGGTCTGCGTGAGCGTCTCGCGTGACGACCCCGCCGACGACCAGCTTTGCCTTGGCGACGAAGAACGGCTGCGCCGGAGCCGGGTTCGTCCGGCGTCGCGCCACCGGCTCGAGCCGTCGTACGTGCAGTCGAACGGCATGCGGGCGGTGATCAGGTACTTGCCCGCAGCCGGCAGGTCGAGCGTCACCAGATCGGTGTCGGTCAGCGTCTCGATGTCGTCCGTGCCTGCTGCCTGCCGGGCCTCGAAGTACTGACCGCCCGCCGCAGCGACGACCTGCGCGGCCGACAGGCCGCCGACGGTGGCGGCGTCGTCGAGGTCTGTCCGCAGCGAGGTGCTCAGCTTCGCGGAGCTGACGGACTTCGGCCCCAGGTCGCTTGTTGCCGACGTTGCCGTTCTTGATCTTCGACGACGTGACCGCATTGTTGGCGATGTCGGCGGACTTGACCTGCCCGTTCTTGATCGAGCTCGAGATCACGGAGTTCTTGGACGCCGTGCGGCGTAGCCCACGCCGCCGAGGGCGATGAAGAGCGCAGGCTCGCCATGACGTTCGCGTAGCTGAGGCGCTTTCGAATCCTGTTCAGCACATTTCCTCCTGGTGGCTCGGGGGGCATTCCCGAAGGTTTCTACACTACCGATCGCTATCGCGGGCACTCGGGATCGCTTACGCGACCGGTATTTCCGGTAACCCCGTCGCGGCGGGGGCTGCCGATTCGTCAGGAGGACGCAGAACGCCCCGCCCGGCAACGCTCACCGGACGGGGCGCCAGGAGGCGCGAGCTACGGGACGATCGTCGGATCCGTCGCGCTGTTGATGCGGACGGCGACGAGACGCGGCGTGCGCACCTTCAGCTCGGTCGCCAGGTTGCCGGTGGCCGGCTTGGCCGACAGCGTGATGTTCAGGGGCGTCGTCGCGTTGATGACGGCGACGTGCTCCCACGGGTAGGTCGCGACATCGTTCGTACCGTCGACGACGCCGAGGATGAACTGGATGTTCTGCGACTTGATCGCCGAGCCGCCGGCGGCGAGAACGATGTCGGCAGCCGCGTGATCGGTGTCGGGATCGGCCGTCGGATCGGAGCCGAACACGGTGGCGTCGGCGTAGACGACGTACGTCCCCGCGGACGGCAGTGTCAGGCTCACGGCCTCCTTCAGGCCGGGCTGGTCGAGCGTGACCTCGGCGGGACCCGTCGCGTGCAGCGCCGAGGTCTGGGCGGCGGCGGAGAGGTCGGCGACGCCGACGTGCCGTTCGCGATCTTCACCGAGGTGACGGCGTTGGTCGCCAGGTCGGCGTCGGCGACGTTGCCGTTGCGGATGCGGCCCGTCGTGATCGCGTTCAGGGCGATGTCCCGGTTCTTGACCTGGCGGTCGACGATCGAGGTCGACCGGACGGAGTTCTTGGAGGCGGTCGCCGCGTAGCCGACACCGCCGAGGCCCATGAACAGGGCGACGGTGGCGACGATGTTCGCGTAGTTGAGGCGGTTTCTCAGTCGGTTCAGCACACGGTCTCCTCGATGGGGGGCGGTACCGGCCCACAGGGCCGAGGGCCTGACCGTAGCCTCGACCTGCCGCCTCTCCGCCGACCCGCCCGATCGCTAACGCGGCTGTGATCGTTCCGTGACATCCCCCAAACGTGCTGCTGACACCGTGTATCTAGGTTGTAAAGGGATGACGCGAACGGGGGCCATCCTGCGGTTCGCGACGATCGCCTCACTCCTTGGCATGACGGTGGTCGCCGCGACGGTGGCGCTGGGCCGGTAGACGACACCACCGGCCCGGCGCCCGCCGCCGCGTCGCACTACGATTGCCGCGTGCGGACCTTCGCGATCACGCTCGCCGACGGTCGGCGAGCTCGACTGCCTGGAGGCCGGCGACCCCGGCGGCCGCCGGACGCTGCTGGTGCACCACGGCACGCCGGGCTCACGACAACGGCGCCGTGGTGGATCGCGAACTGCGCGGCCACCCGCGTCCGGCTGCTGGCGTTCAGCCGCGCCGGGCTACGGCGGCTCCACGCCGCGGCCCGGCCGCGATCGGTCGGCGACGTCGCCGCCGACGCTGCCGCCGTGCTCGATGCGGTCGGCGTCGACCGCTGCGCCGTCTGGGGCCACTCGGGCGGCGGACCGCATGCGCTCGCCTGCGCGGCGCTGCTCGGCGACCGCGTGAAGGTCGCCATCTCCTCTGCCGGGGTGGCGCCCTACGACGCCGACGGCCTCGACTGGACGGCGGGCATGGGCGAGGCGAACGTCGAGGAGTTCGCGCCTCATGCAGCAGGGTCGCGACGCCGCCCTGGCCGCGCTCGAGGAGGAGCGGGCCTCGATCGTCGGCGCCCATCCCGAGGAGATGGCCAGCGCGCTGGAATCGCTCATCTCCCCGGTCGACCGGGCCGCGTTGGACTCGAGCTTCGCCGCCTACCTGCACGCCAGCATGGCCGAGGGCCTGCGCGAGAGCGCCGCGGGCTGGGTCGACGACGACCTCGCGTTCATGTCGCCGTGGGGCTTCGACCTCGCTGCCATCACCGGCGACGTCCGCCTCTACCAGGGCGTCGACGACCTGATGGTGCCGCCCGCCCACGGCCGGTACCTGGCCGCCGCGCTGCCGCGCGCGCGCGTTCGAGCTGCGCCCCGACCACGGGCACCTGTCGCTGGTCGACCGGGCCGGCTTCGCAGAGATCGTCGCGTCGCTACCGCACTCGACGTAGCGCCGCGGCCACGACGTCGTCGAGGCGGTGCAGCGCGCCCTCGCGCGCGAGCGCGCGGCGGGCCTCGGTGCGGATGCGCGACTCGTACGCCAGGTCGCGCACGCCGACGCGCAGCTGGCCCTCGGCCACCTCCGGCGGCGGCGGCGGCGCGGGATCGTCGCCGAGGATCGCGTCGAGGTCGCCCACCCGCGCGGCGATCTGCTCGGCGGCGGCGCGCAGGCCCGCCACCTCGGCGGCGGTGAGGCCCGGGTCGACGATCTCGGCCACGCCGTCGCGGCCCAGGCGCGCCGGCACGCCGACGTACGTGTTGCGGATGCCGAACTGGCCGCGGCACATCGCGCAGACCGGCAGCACGCGGCGCTCGTCGCGCACGATCGACCGCACCAGGTCGAGGATCGCGGCGCTCGGCGCCCACCAGGCGGAGCCGCGCTCGAGCAGCCGCACGATCTCGGCGCCGCCCTCGCGCGTGCGCTCGGCGAGCTGCTCGATCTCGGCCTCCGACAGCAGCTCGGTGAGGCGCTGACCGTTCACCGTCGAGAGCCGCGGCACCGGCACCATCGTCTCGCCGTGCGACCCGAGCGTGAGCGCCTCGACCTTCGACGCCGGCACGTCGAGCCGGGCCGCGATGGCGGCGCGGAACCGGGCCGAGTCGAGCGTGCCCGCCATGCCGATCACGCGCGTCGCCGGGAACCCGAGCGCGCGCTGCGCCAGCGCGGTCATCTCGTCCAGCGGGTTCGTCACCACGATCACGACGCTGTCGGGCGCGCGCTGCCGGATCTCGCGGCAGCAGTCGACCACGATCTTGCCGTTCACCGCCAGCAGGTCGGCGCGGCTCTGGCCCGGGCTGCGCGGCAGGCCCGCCGTCAGCACCACCACGTCGGCGCCGCCGACGGCCGCCCAGCCCGCGACGCAGCGGGCGTCGTTGCCCGCGGCGGCCAGCGCCTGCGTGATGTCGAGCGCCATCGCCTGGGCGACGCCCTCGCGCACGTCGACGATCGCGATCCGCTCCGCCAGCCGCGCCTCGCCGATCCGCATCGCGGTCGACGACCCGACCATGCCGGCCCCGATCACCGCGACCGTGGTCACCGCAGCCGCCCCTTGCCCTCGATGCCGAGCCGCCGGAACACGATCCGGCAGACGCCCTCGACCACGCGCGGCGACGCGTGCGACGGGTACTCCTCCCAGAGCAGCCGCCGCACCACCGAGCGCACGCGGGACTGCTCTGCCAGCAGCGCCGAGTGCTCGGGGTCGAAGAGCGAGTTGGCCATCAGGCCTTCCCGGCCGCCTCGATGGCCGCGATCGCGGACAGCCGGGCAGCCTCGATCTCGGAGTCGGAGCCGGCCGCGAAGTAGCGCCCGAAGCGGCCGACGTTCGAGACGTACACCTGCGAGATCGCCGCGGCCTTCTCGGCCTCGTTCGCCGCCAGCGTGATGTACGCGGCGGGCTCGACCTCCATGATCAGCAGCGTCTGGCCGGGCACGAGCAGCGACCCGCGGCGCATCTTGTTGATCAGCTGCGCCTGGAACGGGTCGACGTTCGTGACGACCTGCGACGAGGCGAGCTTCGGGCGCACGCGGTCGTTCTCGGTCAGGCCGGTGACGGCGAAGATCGCGTCGGCCGCCGCCTTGACCTCCGACTGGCTCCACGAGTGCAGCTCGAGCAGGCCGAACTCCCGCTCGATGTACTGCGTCGCGGGCTGCACGTCGGCGGCCTTCAGCGCGACGTCCATCAGGCGGAACGCCTCGTTGGCGGGCGCGACCTCGATCCAGAGCTCCGCCATGCCGGCGACCGGCGGCGAGCCCTGGACGGTCGCGCCCACGTAGGCGGCGAACTCGGGCTGCATGGAGTCGATGTAGGCGTACGCCCGCATCGAGAACTCCTGGCTCTGGCTCATCGGGCGATGACCTCCTCGATCGCCTCACGCACGATCGTCTCGATGTCGGTGGGCGCGGGAGCGCGCGGTGGAGCGGTGGGAGCGGTGCGGGCCGGCGCGGCGCCGGCCATCAGCGCCGCCTGGGCGGCGGGCAGCGGCGGCAGCGACAGGTGCGCGGTCGCCGAGGTGGCGGGCGCGGGCACGGCCGAGGCGGCGGTCGGCGGCGCGGCCGCGGCCGGCTGCCGGAAGCCCGCCGGCAGGTCCTCGCCGATGCCGGCCTCGCGCCAGCTGCGCTGCACGAGCCCGACGCGCTTGCGGTTGATCAGGTGGTGCGGCCCGATGTTGTCGGACGAGATGGCGCCGCCGATGGTGCCGGTGCCGAGCGTGAACGACGGGATGAAGCCGGTCGTGAAGCCCATCGCGCCGAACAGCGTCGGGCTGTTGACGGGGATGCGGTACGCCGGCACGCGGCTGTACTTGGCGATGATCGCCTGGTCCTCGGCCCAGATCGCCGCCGTGTGGCCGTCGCCGCCGTACTTCAGCAGCGCGGTCGCGGTGCCGAGGCCCTCCTCCTCGGTCGCCACCGGGTACCACTTCAGCACCGGGCAGAGCAGCTCGTGCGACAGCGCGTGGTCGCGGCCGACGCCGGCCGGCCGCACGATCAGCGCGCGCGTGCCGGCGGGCACGCTCAGCCCGGCCATCTCGGCGATGCGGGTGGCGTGCTGCCCGACGATCTCGACGTTGAACGTCGTGCCCGGGCCGCCCGGGAACAGCAGCTTCGACAGCTGCTCCTGCTCTGCATCGGTGCAGAAGTAGCCACCGCGCGCGGCGAACTCCTCGCGCAGGCGGTCGGCGATCGTCGCTGCAGGCGATGACGGCCTGCTCCGACGCGCACGCGGTGCCGTTGTCGAACGTCTTCGACGCCAGGATGCCGGCGGCGGCCTCGCCCAGGTCGGCGCACGACCGGTGCACCCACGACGGCGAGTTGCCGGGCCCGACCGCGTAGGTGGGCTTGCCGGAGGAGTACGCCGCGAGCACCATCGGCCGCGAGCCGGTGGCCAGCACCAGGTCGGTGCGGTAGTGCGCCATCAGCGCCTGGGTGCCCTCGATCGACACCTCGGTCATGGCCGTGATCAGGTTCGGCGGCGCCCCGGCGGCGGTGGCGGCCTCGTCCAGGATGCGCGCCGTCTCGGCGATCGTCCGCACGGCGCGCGGATGCGCGGCGTTGACGACGGCGTTGCGCGCGCGCACGCACGCGATGCCGTAGAAGAGCGTCGTGGCGGTCGGGTTCGTGACGGGGACGAGGCCCGCGACGACGCCGACCGGCTCGGCGATCTCGGTGACGCCGCGCTCCGGGTAGCTCGCGATCACGCCGACGGTCGGGATGTGGCGGATCTCGTCCAGGTACCGGCGCGTGCAGAAGATGTTCTTGAAGGTCTTGTGGTCGACGCGGCCGTAGCCCGTCTCGGCGTGCGCCATCTCGGCCAGGTGCGCGGCGGCGTTGTGGCCGGCGTCGGCCATGGCCTGCGTGACGCGGTCGACGTCGGCCTGCGTGGCCTCGGCCCACACCTGCGCGGCGGCGTGCGCCTTGATGGCGAGATCGGCGGCCTGCTTGATCGAGCCCTCGGTGCTGGCCATCTCGCTCTCAGACTCCGATCGGCACGCGCGTGCGCGCGGTGTTGACGTGGTGGAGGAGCGCCTCGCGGTCGAGCCCGCCCAGGCCGAGCCGCTCGAGCGTGCGGCCGCCGCGCCGGAAGTCGATGCGCAGCATCGCGGCGGCGAGGTCGATGAGCGAGTCGGTCATCGGCGTCGGCACGCCGACGAGGCGGCCGAGCTCGGACAGCGGCACCAGCGAGTTCGGGATCTCGTCGTCGACGAAGCCCAGCGCGAGCAGGTGGTGCGGCGCGCCGAAGCCGGCGTACGACGGGTTGGACGCGACGGTCTCGCGGATCGAGCCGGCGGCGTGCCCGAAGCATGCGGCCGACCACTCGCCGAACGTCAGCACCTGCTTCAGGCCGAGCGCCTTGCCGACCGCGACGCGCTCGGCGTCGAGCGGCTCCATCACGAGGTTGGCGACGGTCGGGTTGACCTGGTCCTGGTAGTAGATCGAGCGGCTCGCCGGCGGCGGCGCGCTCGGTGGCGTACGAGTTGAGCAGCATCGCGGCGGGGTGCACGACGCCGCCGACGTTGTTGATCGAGGTGTCGAGCACGTTCTCGGCCTCGGCCACCTGCGGGTACAGCTGCCGCAGCAACCGCAGCAGGGCGCCGTTGTCGGTGGCCGGGAACGCGGCCGCGCGGATCTCGGCCTTCTCGACCAGGATCTCGATCCGGCCCGGCCCGCGGCCGGCCGGCGTGTAGACGGCCGTCTCGGTCTCGCCGACGACGACGCGGGCGGCGGTGCAGTGCGCCCGCAGCACCTCGGCGAACTCCAGCGCGCCGCCCGTGCGGCCCGGCGTCAGGACGACGACCTGGCCGTCGGCCAGCGAGCCGGAGAGCAGCGCCGCGTAGGCGGCGTGCTCGGTCGCGTGACAGCAGAGCAGGATCAGATCGCGGCCCTTGATGGCCTCGTCGAGGCTCGCCACGAGCTGCGGCCGGCCGGTGCCCAGCCCGACCAGCTCGACGCCGTTCACGTACGGCGCCAGCGCCGCCGATCGCGGCGACGTCCACGCCGTGTCGAACCCGAGCAGCGCGAGGTGCCCGGCGGTGGCCGCCGCGACGCCCTCGTCGCCGATCACCGCGACCCGCACGCGACCGGATCCCGGGCGCGTTCCCGCGGCGCCCGGCGCCGTCGGCGCGCTGGCGGCCGGAGCGGCGGCCGGAACGCTGCCGCCGACCTCGGCCGCGATCGCCGCAGCCAGCGGATCGGCCGGCGCAGACGGCAACGACCCGGGCCCCGTGCGGGAGCCAGGTGCGTTGCCGCCCACCTCGGCGGCGATCGCTGCTGCGAGATCGGTCACGGTCTAGGTCAGCTGACGTTCGCCGACTCGGCGCCGGGCGGCAGGATGGCCTCGACGTCCTCGTGCGGTCGCGGGATGACGTGGGCGGAGAGCAGCTCGCCGACCTTGGCGGCCGCCTCGGCGCCGGCGTCGGTGGCGGCGCGGACGGC
Source organism: uncultured Actinomycetes bacterium (assembly GCA_963732645.1). Lineage (GTDB taxonomy): Bacteria > Actinomycetota > Thermoleophilia > Gaiellales > F1-60-MAGs149 > VFJZ01. The sequence continues at coordinate 223,322 of CAVTAC010000008.1, read as the reverse complement.
GCCGACGTCACCGCGCACGATGACGGTGACGAGCCCGCCGCCGACGTGCTCCTTCGAGATGAGGCGGACGTTGGCCGCCTTCACCATTGCGTCGGCGGCTTCGATCGCCCCGACGAGCCCACGGGTCTCGACCATGCCGAGCGCCTGCAGGTTGGATTCGAACCGGGTTGCGCGTGCCATGGATCCTCCTTCAGTCCTTGCGATAGGTGGTCTCGCCGCCGACGGCGATGGAATCGAGAATCCCGACGATGGCGGCGTCCGTCGGGGCGTCCTTGGTGCGTGCGGTGCCGCGCGCTGCCGAGCCGCGGGCGACGAGCACGATCTCGTGCTCGCCCGCACCGACGGTGTCGGCCACCGCGAACATCGCGCCGGTGGCCTCTCCCTCGGTGTCACAGGGGACGACGAGCAGCAGCTTCACCGCACGGAGTCCCGGGTCCTTCACGGTCGCGACCGCCTGGCCGACGACGCGGCAGACCTCCATCACGACACCTCCATGTAGCGGTTCTTCTCCCACTCGGTGACCTGCTTCGCTGAACTCGTCCACCTCGTGCTGGAGCAGCTCCAGCGTGTTGGTGACGAACACGTCGCCGAAGTACTCGCGCAGCAGGCGTCCCCTCGCGCAGCAGGTTCACCCCGTCCTGCAGCGTGCGCGGCATCATCGGCAGGTCCTGGGGCGCGTACCCGTTGCCGGTGCAGATCGGCGGCAGCGCGTACTCGTTCTCGAGCGCGTCGCAGACCGCGGCCAGCTGCGCGCCGACCAGCAGGTACGGGCTGGCGTCGGCCGAGCCGGTGCGGACCTCGATGCGCGTGGCCGGCCCCTGGTCGACGACGCAGCGGATCGCGACGCAGCGGTTGTCGCCGCCCCAGTTCAGGTAGGTGGGCGCGAACGAGTAGTCCTCGAACCGCTTGTAGGCGTTGATGGTCGGGCTGCCGATCGCCGCCAGCTCGAGCTGGTGGTGCAGCAGGCCGGCCGACGCAGCGCTTCATCAGCGCGTTCGTGAAGAACGGGTCGTCGAGCGTCCTTCGGCGCGAAGGCGTTGGTGCCGTCGGCGTCGCGCAGCGAGATGTGGATGTGCGTGCCGTTGCCGGAGAAGCCGGGGAACGGCTTCGACATGAACGTCGCGCGCACGCCGTGCTGCCGCGCGATCTCCTTCACCGCCGACTTGAACAGCGCCGTGTCGTCGGCCACCTGCAGCGGGTCGCCGTACTTGAGGTTGATCTCGATCTGGCACGGGCCGTACTCCGAGTTGCAGGCCTCGACGACGATGCCGAACTCCTCCACCTTGCGGCGGATGTCGGACAGGATCGGCTCCAGCTCGGCGCCCTTGGTGATGCCGTAGCACTGGATCTCGGCGTGCAGCGGCTGCCACGACTCGTCGCAGAGGTAGAACTCGATCTCGGTCGCGACCGTGGCCGTGTAGCCGAGCTTCGCCAGCCGCTCGACGGCGGTGCGCACGATGTGGCGCGGGTCGAGCGCCACCGGCGAGCCGTCCTTCTCGGTGCAGTCCGCCATCACCATCGGCCGTGCCCTCGCGCCACGTGCAGCGTCCGGAAGGTCTCCGGATCGGGCGTCGCGATCATGTCGGGATAGCCGGTGTCGGCGTTCGCGAACGTCACGTCGAAGATGCCGCAGAGCGGGTCCCAGATGAACGCCGCGTTCGCGATGTTCAGGCCGCTCGCCGTCTTCTTGGCGAACTGGCTGGCCGGCAGCCGCTTGCCGCGGAGGATGCCCCACGTGTCGGGGAAGATGACCTCGACGGTGTGGATGTCGTGCTCCTCGATCAGCTCGGCCGCGCGGCTTGGCGGCCGCCGTCTCGGTCGCTCATGCCCCGGCTCCGAACAGCTGCGGGCCGACCGTCCACTCGACGCCGGCCAGCGGCACGCCGGCGAACGCCGAGGCCTCGAGCGACGTGGCGCGGAGGTCTTCCGGCTCCAGGTTGTGCACGTTCTTCTTGCCGACCGACTTGGCGACGCCGGTGCACTCCATCATCATCGCGCGCAGGAAGTTGGCCACGCGCTCGCCGCCGGCCTCGGGGTCGAGGCGCGCCTCGAGCAGCGGGATCCTGCGTCGTGATGCCGACCGGGCAGCGGCCCGTGTGGCAGTGGTGGCAGGCGCCGGGCGCCGTGCCGAGCGCGGCGTAGTCCTCCTCGTACTGCACCGAGTTGCAGCCCAGCGCGATCAGCGCCGAGGTGCCGATCGCGACCGCGTCGGCGCCGAGCGCGAGGCACTTGGCGATGTCGACGCCGTTGCGGATGCCGCCCGAGACGACGAGCTGCACCTGCCCCGTCGCGCCGAGCTCCTCGATGGCGCGGCGCGCGGTGCGGATCGACGCGATCAGCGGGATGCCGCAGTTGTCGAGCTGGTACTCGGGCGCCGCCGCGGTGGCGCCCTCGGTGCCGTCCAGCAGGATCGCGTCGCAGCCCGTCTTGACCGCGATCTTGACGTCGAACTCGATGCGGCAGGCGGCCAGCTTGAGGAAGATCGGCACCTGGTAGTCGGTCGCCTCGCGCAGCTCCTCGATCTTGACCTGCAGGTCGTCGGCGCCCAGGAAGTCGGGGTGCCGCACGCACGAGCGCTGGTCGACGCCCATCGGCAGCGAGCGCATGTTGGCGACCTTCTCCGACACCTTCATGCCGAGCAGCAGGCCGCCGGTGCCGGGCTTCGCGCCCTGGCCCAGCGCCACCTCGATGCCGTCGGCCAGGCGCAGGTGCTCGAGGTCGAGCCCGTAGCGCGACGGCGTCATCTGGTAGATCAGCTTCGTGGAGGCGGCGCGCTCCTCGTCCAGCATGCCGCCCTCGCCCGTGGACGAGGCGGAGCCGGCGGCCGAGAAGCCCTTGCCGAGCGCCATCTTGGCGTTGGCGCCGAGCGCGCCGAAGCTCATCGACGTCAGGTAGACCGGGATGTCGAGCTCCAGCGGCCGCGCCACCAGGTCGGGCTTGCCGCCGCCGATGACGGTCTTCGTCTCGCAGTGCTCGCGGTAGCCCTCGAGCGGCAGGCGCGTCATGACGGCCGGCAGGAAGACCAGGTCGTCCCAGCTCGGGAACTTGCGGAACGTCGAGAACCCGCGAATCTGGTACCGGCCGAGCTCCGCCTTCGCGTGGATGTCGCGAATCGTCTCGGTCGTCCAGATGTGGGACCGTCCGTCGGTGTATCCGTGGTTCTCGCTCATATCCTCAGCCAGGCCTCGGGGTCGCGTGCGTTGAAGTACCAGAGCTTCTGCTCTGCGATCACGTGCTTGAACTCGAACGTCGCGTCGATGCCCTCCGCGCGCAGCAGCCCGTGCACGCGCGCGGACTCCTCGTCCGTGGTCTCCGCCACGATGGCGTCCGCTCCGAGGCCGGCGATCTTGCCGGCCACCCAGATGTTCCCGGCCCACAGCGAGTCGCCCAGCGCCTCGCCGGCGTCGCCGCAGACGATCAGGTCGCCGGCGTGCGTCATGAACCCGGCCAGGTAGCCGACCGAGCCCTCGACGATCAGCGTGCCGCCCTTCATGTTGGCGGCGGTGCGCGGGCCGCAGTTGCCGCGCACGACGATGGTGCCGCCGCGCATGGCCGCGCCGGTGCCGAGGGCGCAGGTGCCGCCGACCTCGATGCGCCCGGCGCTCATCGCCTCGCCCGTGCCCCAGCCGGCGCTGCGCTCGATGACGATGTTGGCGCCGTTGTTGAGGCCGCCGCAGTAGTAGCCCACCGAGCCGGCGAAGCGGATCGTGGCCGGGCCGTGCTGCCCGACGCCGAGGTTGTGCCGGCTGCGCGGGTTCAGCACGGTGATCTCGGTCGTGCCGGCGTCGACCAGGTCGCGCATCCGCCGGTTCAGGCGGTGCCCGTCGTCGGCGTCGAGCTCGACCGGGCTGACGGCAACCTCACTCATACGATCTCCTGCAGGACGCGCCCGGACCGCTCCCAGACGAACACGGACCGCGGATCGGGATGCTGCGTGTCGTCGAGCTCGTCGGTGTAGACGGCGCGGATCGCCTGCTCCTCGGTGGCCATGGCGATGTCGCCGCCGACGTTGGCGACCACGATCGACTTGATCGCGAACATGTCCTTCGCGGAGCCGATCACCTCGGGCATCGAGAGCAGGTAGGCGAAGCACCCGTCGAGCTCGTAGACGGAGTCCTTCAGCGCCTCGTAGAACGTCTGGCCCTTCGACATCTTGTCGGCCAGGTAGACGGCGATCAGCTCGGAGTCGTTGCCGGTCTGGAACCGGAAGCCGCGGCCGATCAGCAGGCGGCGGAGGGTGTAGTAGTTCGTGATCTGCCCGTTGTGGACGATCGAGACGTCGGGGAACGGCTCGGCCCAGAACGGGTGGCCGTAGGCGACGGCGGTGATCGACTCGGTGGCGAGGCGCACGTGGCCGAGGCCGTGGCTGCCGCGGAACTTCGAGATGTGGTGGCGCGCGTCGACCTCGAGCGCGCCGCCGGCGTCCTTGACGATCTCGAGCGAGTGGCCGACCGACTGGATCTCGATGCCGGGCGCGGCCTCCTCGATCGCCATCGCGAGGCGCTTGATGTCGCCGGTGTAGCGCAGCTCGAAGCGGAGGAACCGGTCCTCCGCGCCGACGGCGTCGTCGGTCGTGATCTCGGCGTGCATGTCGCCGCCCAGCTCACGCACCGCGCGAGACGACGTTCTCGGCGTCGACCAGCGCCCGCGCGGCGTCGGGATGCCGGGCGCGCACGATCAGCCGCGACGGGTCGGGCTCGCCGTACAGCGCGAAGCCGGTCGAGTCGGCGCCGCGGTGGCGCATCGCCTCGCACATCTTCACGAGCGATTCGCCGAGCGGGCCGGGCTCGCTGAGCAGGATTCCTGCAATCCCACACATCAGGCAACCTCCTCCGGCCGCCGGACGGCGGCCAGCAATCGAACCGTGGCCTCGTGGGCCTCGGAGATGTGGTTCCGGACGAGCTCGCGGACGCCGGCAGAGTCGCGCGCCGCGTACGCCTCGAGGATCGTGCGGTGCTCGGCGTGCGTGCGATCGGCGAACGCCTCGCCCGCCTGTGCGTAGTGCGTGAAGATGCGCAGCGCCGCCTGCTGCGACCAGACCTGGCCGAGCAGGTGCATCAGCAGGCCGTTCTGGCACGGCGCGCAGAGCCGGTGGTGGAACTCGCGGTTGAGCTCGAACGCCTCCATCGGCTCCTCCGCCCAGACGGCGGCGATGCGGTCGCGCAGGTCGCGCAGCTCGGCCACGTCGGCGCGGGTGGCGACGGCGCAGGCGATGGCCGCGGCGTGCGGCTCGAGCAGCTCGCGCAGCTCGTAGATCTCGAACAGGTCGCGGTCCGTGAACTCGGCCACGAACGCGCCCCGGTTGCGGCTCGAGCCGCACCAGCCCGTCGCGCTCCAGCCAGCGCAGCGCCTCGCGCACCGGCGTCTTCGAGACACCGAGCTCGCGGGCCACCGCGTCCTGGTTGATGCGCTGGTTGGGCGCCAGCCGACCGCTCACGATCGCCACGCGCAGCGAGTCATGAATCGTCGACGTCAGCTCTTGTTCAGGTACGGTCAAGACGAATCGTCGCGGATCTTGAACCCTTAGAGCGGATCTGTCAAGATCGGCGACGATGAAGGTGGTTGTGATCGGAGCCGGAGCGATGGGAGCTCCCGCGGCGCAGGTGCTGGCCGAGCGCGGCCACGCCGTCACGCTGCTCGATCGCTACGGCGTGCCGAACGTGCAGGGCGGCTCGGGCTTCGGTCTGCGCTCGTTCCGCCTCTCGCACAACGCGCGGGAGGACGTGCGCCTGGCGCTGCGCGCGCTCGAGCTCTACCTCGACCTGCAGCAGCGCACCGGCCGCACCCTCTACACCCGCCGCGGCATCCTCCACCTGGGCGCCGTGGTCGAGCCGATGTCGCGGGCGTTCGCGGCCGAGAACGTGCCCGTACCGCGACCTCGACATCGGCCGAGGCGCGCTCGATCTTCCCCGAGTTCCGGCCCGCCTCCGACCAGCCCGCGATGTTCCAGCCCGACGGCGGCGTCAACCACTGCGTCGAGCTGCTGCTCGCGTGCTGCGAGCTGGCCACCGCCCGCGGCGCCGAGGTGTGCCCGCGCGAGCGCGCCGTCACGCTGACGCCGCTGCCGGCGGGCGGCGTGCGCGTGTTCACCGACCGCCGCCGCATCGACGCCGACGTGGTGGTCGTGGCGGCGGGCCCGTGGGCGAACGAGCTGCTCGAGCCGATCGGCCTCGGCCTGCCGCTGCAGCCGGGCCTGGCGCAGGTGAGCTACTTCCGCGGCGCCTTCGGCGACGACACCGACCGGCCCAGCCTGATGGAGCGCACCGGGTCGTCCGAGGAGGCGATGTACGGGCTGATCACGCCCGGCATCGGCTACAAGCTCGGCTTCGCGACGGTCGACCGCACGCGGTTCTTCCGCGACCTGCGCGCGCGCCCGCTCGACATGGCGCTCGAGCAGGCGCTGGTGCGGCGGGTGCGCGAGGACTTCCCCGGCTTCCACACCGGGCCGATCCAGACGGAGTGCGGCGTCATCACGCTGACGCCGGACGACAGGTTCGTGATCGACCGGCGCGGCGACATCGTGATCGGCGCCGGCTGCATGGGCCACGCGTTCAAGTTCGCGCCCGCCATCGGCGAGGCGCTCGCCGACCTGGCCGAGAACCGGGCGCTGTCGCCCGACTTCGCGCGCTTCAAGAGCGACCGCCCGTCGCTCACCGGCCACGTCGGCCGCAGCGACCGCCAGCCCGTCGAGGTCTGAGCCGAGCCGGTGCGCCGGCCGCGCGATTCGTCACGTTCCGCGCGAGCCCGTTCACGGCTGGTCCATCGCCCCGAACCACGCGCGTTCCGTCACATCCCTGGAACAACCGCGTCACGCATCGCGCGACCGCGCACCTTCCGCGTGCGAAACGTTCTGGGTCAGACCCCAAAAAGCCCCGAAACGGGGTCTGACCCCGCGCATGGAAGACGCCGCGAAGCGCGCGGAAGTGGCTCAGGTGGCCGGGGCGATCGTGCCCTTCGCCGCCTCGTCGGCCTCCACCCAGGCGGCGCGACGGGCACGGGCGTCGTAGTACAGCAGCGTCTGCACGACGGCCGCGTACGGCAGCACCGCCGCGTAGACGATCGAGCTGACGATGTCGATGGCCGGCAGGGTCGAGTTCTCGAGGAAGAGCAGCGCCAGACCGACCAGGGGCCCGGCCAGCAGGGCGAGCCCGTTCGCCAGGATCGTCACGCGTGAACACCCGCAGCGCGCGGCCGCGCACGATCTGCCGGCTGCGCCGCAGCGCCTCGCGAGAGCCGCAGCCCTCGAGCACGCAGCACGGGATGCAGCATCGTGGTGAAGACCAGCACCACCAGCGCCAGCACGGCGCCGATGACGGTCAGGAAGCAGCACGATCTGGATGGCGATCACGACCAGGATCGCCGCCGGCCACCGCCGGCACGCGGGCGAGGGTGCGGCGCCAGTCGATGCGCGGCTTCTCGCCGGCGGCGAGGTCGCCCAGCGCGGCGGCGACGGCCATCGTCACCAGCACGAGCGGCACCAGCGTCGCGATGCCGCCCGACAGCAGCAGGAACGAGATGCCGCCGAACACCGCCGGGCTCGCCCTCGCCCGGCGTCGAGCAGCGAGCCGAGCCCCGTGACCTGCAGCAGGAACTCGACCCAGATGGTGCCGAGGATGCCGAGCGGCACCGAGATGGCGCCGATCGTGAGCAGCAGCCGCTTGTTGCGCAGGTAGAGCCGCCAGGCGTCGCGCAGCATCACGCCGGCCGGCCGGGTGCGGTCGATCGGGTCGGGCGTGAGCGGCTTCCACTGCGTGCGGCGCGTCAGGAAGACGCCGAGCAGGATCAGCGCGGCCAGCACGATCAGCGTCGTGAGCGGGTCGTACAGCAGGCGCAGCAGGGCGACCGAGCCCGCGGCGATCCCGCCGCAGAAGACGCCGGTCGACGTGGGCCCGAGCGACCGCCCCTCCGGCACCGCGAGGCTGCCGTCGCGCCAGCCGTCGGTCCAGCCGACCGGCTCCAGCCACTGCCGCTTCTCGACCGGGCCGGTGGGACCGGAGAACGGGCCGCGCACGCGCTCGCCCCACAGGCCCGCGAACGTCAGCCAGGCGAACTTCCCGGTCGCCGGCGGCGTGTCGGGCAGCAGCACGATGTCGGGCTCGACGCGCGTCGAGGGCAGGCGCGTGTCGTCGCAGCCGATGCCGGTCTCGGCGGCGAAGCCGAGCCACAGCCGGTTCGAGAAGAACTGCGCGTGGGAGCCGGCCGCGGGGAACACGACGGGGCGCACGCCGTCCAGCTGGACGGAGCCGCCGGCCCAGGCGCTGCGCTCGCCGCCGGTGTGCTGCGAGAACCCGACCTCGGTCGGCGCGGTCTGCAGCGCCGCCGTCGCGGTCGGCACGTCGAACATGATCTGGAGCATCTCCCAGTCGCCCTCGTGGGTGTTGTTCCAGTCGTTGAAGACGTAGTACAGCCAGTACTGCAGCGCCGTCTGGCCGTCCTCGTGCGCGACGTGGGCGTAGACCGTGGCCGGATGACCGGCCGCGATCTCCTTGAACCACCGTTCGAAGTCGCAGCCCGGGCGCACCGGATTGCCCGGGAAGTCCAGGTACCAGTCGGCGCCCTTGCCGGCGATGTCCGCCGCGGTCGGCGCCTCGATCGCCTCGCCGTCCGGCCCGATCAGCGTCACGTCGTCGCGGCCGAGGAAGGTCTCGACGGCGACCGGGAAGTACGCGTCGCCCTGGCGGTCGCACGGCTCGGCCTGCGTGCGGAGCAGCACCACCGGTGCGTACCGCTCGGCCAGGGCCTGCTCGTCGGACGCCTCGTCCGCGACCGCCGGCGGCACGGCCACGAGGAGGACCGCGAGCATCGTCAGCGCGATCACCGCGACTCGCCGGAGAGAGAGGGCGGCGAGATGCAGCGCAGCGCCAGCCCAGCTCATCACGGCGGTGATTCTACGTGGCAGCGGGGCGCCTCGCGCTTGACGACCCTCCGGCGGCTGCTCCACGATGCAGCCGGTGACCCCTCGTCTCGCCGACCGGCGCCTCGCGCCGCCGCGGGTGTTCGCATCGACCCGCGACGTGCCTCGCGTGCGGCGTCTGGTCGACGCGATCGTCGCCGCGGGCGCGCTGCTGGCGCTGATCCCGCTGTCGCAGCTGGGCCGGCCGCCGCGCGGTCCGGAGCGCCTGCTGACGAGCGCCGCCGAACGCCTGGCCGACGTGGCTCGGCGGCATCTGGCTGGGCGCCTACGCGCTGGCGTTCGCGCTGCCCGCGATCGTCGTCCTGCTCGCGGTCCTCGGTCGCCGCTGGGCCGTCGTGCTGCAGGCGGTCGTGGCCGGCGTCGCCGTGGTCGCCCTGCTCGCCCTGGCGGCCGCGACGGTCGGCTACTCGTGGTCGGGGTCGGCGCGGCGACGGCATCGACGCGACCACCTGGCCGCCGGCGGCGATCACGATCGCCGCCGCGGTGCTGCTCGCTCTGGTGCCGGACCTCGCCATCCCGCTGCGCTCCGTGGCGCTCTGGGTGCTCGCCATCGGTGCGCTGGCGGCGGTGCTGTCGGGCCGCACGACGCCCACCGGCGGCATCGCCGCGGTGCTGGTCGCGGTCGTCGCCGCCTCGATCGGGCGGCTGGTCGCCGGCACCTGCGCCGGGCACCTGTCCGACAGCGACATGGTCGCGCTGCTGGGCGCCGTCGGCTGCCGCGTGACCGGGCTGCGCAACGTCACCCGCCGGGCCGACGGCGTCATGCTCGGCGTCGCCGACGGGGCGGACGGCGCGCCGCTGCTGGTGAAGATCCGCGGCCGCGATGCCGCCGAGGGCCGGCGCGTCGCCCGGCTGTGGCGCGCGGTCGTGTACCGGGACGACGGCGCGACGCTGTCGGCGGGCCGCGCCGGCGCCGAGGGCGAGGCGCTCGCCACCCTCATCGGCAGCGCCCGCGGCGCGCCGCTGTGGACGGTCGAGGCGATCGGGCGCCCCCAGCGCGGCACCGAGGTGCTGGCGCTGCGCATCGACGGCGCGGTCCTCTCCGCCGACGAGCCGCCCGCGCTGGGCGCGGCGGAGGCGGACGATGCCTGGCAGGCGCTCGCGGCGCTGCACGTCGCCGACGTCGCGCACCTGAACCTGCAGGCCTCGTCGATCGCGCGACGGACGGACGGATCGCTGGCGTTCACCGACCTGTCCGACGCCGAGGTGGCGGCCGACGCCGATGCGCTCGCCACCGACCGCGCGCAGATGCTGGCCCTGCATGCCGCGCTGCGCGGCCCGGAGCCCGCCGTCGAGAGCGCCGTCGCCGCGCTCGATCCCGCGCAGGTGGTCGAGATGCTGCCCTACCTGCAGACCGCGGCCTTCCCGCTCGGGCTGCGCCGCGCCGTCAAGGGCGCCGAGGTCGACGTGGATGCCCTGCGGGGCGCCGTCGCCGAACGCGTCGGCGTCGACCCGCCCGACCTGGCGCCGCTGCGCCGGATCACGCTCGGGTCGTTGCTGCGCTCCGCCCTGATGGTGCTGGCCGCCGCCGCGCTGCTGCCGGTGATCGCCGCCCTCGACTGGGGCGAGCTCCAGACCGCGGCCAGCGACGCGTCGTGGGCGGCGATCGGCGTCGGCTTCGTGGTCGCGCAGCTGCCGCGGTTCTGCCAGGCGCTCTCGACCATCGGCGCCGTCCCCGCCCGCCTGCCGTACGGCCCGGTCTACGCCCTGCAGCTGGCCACCGCGTACCTCAACATCGCGCTGCCGACGGGCGCCGCGCGCATGGCGCTCGGCATCCGCTTCTTCCAGCGCCAGGGCGTGCCGCCGGCGACCGCCGTCACCTCGAGCCTGATCGACTCCTTCATCGGCAACCTCCTGCAGGCCGTGCTGCTGTTCGTGCTGATCGTCGCGGGCTCGGCGTCGCTCGACCTCGACATGGACCTGACGGCGCCCGGCAGCTCGTCGCAGCGCCTGCTGATCGCGATCGGCGTCGTGATCGTGGTCAGCTTCGCCGTGCTGCTCGGCGTCGGTCGCTTCCGGCGGAGCCTGATCGGTCGCCTGCGCGAGTGGTGGCCGCACGTCAAGGCCGCGACGGCGCCGCTGCGCGACGCGCGCAAGCTCGGCCAGATCCTGGGCGGCAACATCGGCGCGGAGCTGCTCTTCGCGGCCACCCTCGCGATCTTCGTCCACGCCTACGGCGGTGACATCAGCCTGCTCGAGGCGCTGTTCGTGAACGTCACCGCCAGCCTGCTGATCTCGTTCATCCCCGTGCCCGGCGGCATCGGCGTCAGCGAGGGCGTGCTGATCGTCGGCCTCGTCGGCGTCGGCGTCGACCAGCAGACGGCGTTCGCGGCCGCCATCTCCAGCCGCCTCGCGACCTTCTACCTGCCGCCGCTCTGGGGCTGGTTCGCCTTCCGCTGGCTGACCCAGCGCAAGTACCTCTGAGTTGACCGAGACTCCCACCGGGCGCAAGATTCAAGCGCTCGTCCGTTCGTCGTCCCCTTGCGAACATCGGAGTCGCGTGTCCGGAAATGCCACGCTGAGCACGTCCAGCCCCGCGGGGACCGCCGCGCCGATCGTGGCTGCGCTGATGCCGCAGCTGAAGTCCGAGCTCGCCCGGCTCGTCGCCATCCCGGGCATCTCCGCCCTCGGGTTTCCGGAGGAGACCCGGGCCGCGCTGATCGAGACCCACGACGTCCTGGTCGACCTGCTGCGCGGCGCCGGCGTCGAGCAGATCGGCACCATCGACCTGCCCGGCTCCGCGCCCGTCATCACCGGTGAGATCCCCGGGCCGCCCGGCGCACCCGACCGTGCTGCTGTACGGCCACTACGACATCGCGCCGCCCGGCGACGAGTCGAAGTGGGAGTCGCCGCCCTACGAGGCGAGCGAGCGCGACGGCGCCATCTACGGCCGCGGCACGGCCGACTCCAAGTCGAACATCCTCATGCACATCGGCGCCCTGCGGGCCTGGGGCGGCAAGCCCCCGGTCGGCATCAAGCTGATCATCGAGGGCCAGGAGGAGTCGGGCAGCCCGCTCACCACCTACCCGCCGAGCCACCCCGAGCAGTTCGCCGCCGACGTGATCGTGGTCGGCGACATGGGCAGCGTGCGACCCGGCGTGCCGACGCTGACCGTCGGCCTGCGCGGCATGGCCGCCGTCATCGTCGAGCTGCGCACGCTGGCCGGCCCCAAGCACAGCGGCCAGTTCGGCGGCGCCGCGCCCGACGCGCTGGTGGCGCTGATCCAGGCGCTGGCGACGATGCACGACGCGAACGGCGACGTGATCGTGCCGGGCCTGCGGCGCGAGGTGTGGACGGGCGCGTCGTACAGCGACGAGGAGTTCCGCGACCTGGCCGAGGTCGTCCCGGGCCTGCCGATGATGGGCACGGGCGGGCTGGGCGAGCGCGTCTGGTCGGGCCCGGCGATCACGGTCACGGGCATCGACGCGCTGCCGGTCGACAACGCCGTCAACGCCGTCGTGCCGTACGCCCGGGCCAAGATCAGCCTGCGCATCCACCCCGGCCAGGAGCCCGCGGAGGCGCAGAAGGCGCTGATCGCGCACCTCGAGGGCCTGCGGCCGCTCGGCCTGGAGCTGACGGTGACGCCGGCCGAGACCGGCAAGGGCTTCTTCGCCACCACCACCGGCCCGGCGTACACCGCCGCGCGCACCGCGCTCGCCACGGCCTGGGGCTCGGAGACGGTGGAGGTCGCGACGGGCGGCTCGATCCCGCTCGTCAGCTCGCTCAGCGAGGCGGCCCCGACGGCCGAGATCCTGCTGCTCGGGACGACCGACGGCTTCGCCAACATCCACGCACCGAACGAGCGCGTCCTGGTCGACGAGTTCGAGCGGGCGGTCGTCGCGGAGGCCGAGTTCTTCCGCGAGTACGCCGCGATCCGGGGAGGATCCTGATGAACGACGCCGCTGCCCCTGCGCCCGGGATGATGGAGCGCGTGCTCGGCGCGATCGAGCGCGGCGGCAACAAGATGCCGCAGCCCGGCGATCCTGTTCATCTGGCTCTGCGTCGGAGTGATCGCCCTCTCGGCGGTGCTGTCGTGGGCCGACGTCAGCGTCACCTCGCAGGTCGCGAAGGCGCCGGCGGTACGCGGTCGAAGAGGTCGTCCAGGGCGGGTCGACGCAGCCCTCGGGCGGCCTACCCGACGCGTCGGTGCAACAGGGCGAGTACGAGATCGTCGAGCAGACGGCCGCCGTCAAGAGTCTCATCTCTGTCGACGGCATCAGGTTCATGTTCACCTCGTTCGTCGCCAACTTCCGCAACTTCGCCGCCGTTGCGATCATCCTCGTGGTGATGATCGGCGTCGGGTTGGCCGAGGCGTCCGGCCTGATCGCCTCCCTGATCCGCAAGCTCGTGGCCGCGACGTCAGCGGCGATGCTGACGCCCATCCTCGTGTTCACGGGCGTGCTCTCCAGCATCGCCTCCGATGCGGGGTACCTCGTGCTGATACCGCTCGGAGCGGCAGCGTTCAAGAGCGTGGGCCGCAATCCCTTAGCGGGGATGGCAGCGGCGTTCGCCGGCGTCGCGGCAGGATTCGGGGTCAACTTCCTGATCACGCCGCTCGACGGCGTGCTCACGGAGATCACGAACGACGCGATCGCGCTCGGCGACCCCACGCTCTCGATCGACCTCGCCGCCAACCTCTACTTCGGCATCGGTTCGACCATTCTCGTCACCCTCGTCGCCTCGCTCGTCTCGATGTTCATCGTCGAGCGCGGTCTCGGCGCGCACGATCCGAGTGGCGAGAGCGACGACTCGTCGCTCGATGCCGATCAGGGCGTCGTGGTCGCACCGGAAGCCGACGCGAAGGGGCTCAGGTACGCCCTGCTCGCGACATCGGCCGTGCTCGTCGTGATCGCGTTGCTGACCGTCTTTGAGGACGCCCCGCTCCGTGACCCGGTCACCGGTTCGATCATCGGCGATTCCCCGTTCATGGACAGCCTGATCCTGATCATCACGATGGTCTTCTTCGCGGCCGGCCTCGCCTACGGGCGCGGTGCGGGGACGATGAAGACGAGTGACGACGTGATCGGGTCGATCACGAAGTCGTGGGCCGGTCTGGCCGGCCTGCTCTTCCTGTTCCTGCTGATCGCGCAGTTCATCGCCTACTTCAACTACAGCAACATGGCTCAGGTCGCCGCAGCGAGCCTGGGTGACTGGCTCGAGTCGGCGAACATCGGCGCCGTCTGGCTGCTGATCGGCTTCGTCTTCGTGACCGCGATCGTCAACTTCATCATGCCCCAGGCGATCGCGAAGTGGGCGATCCTCGCCCCCATCTTCATCCCGCTGTTCCTGCGGCTCGACGTCGCGCCGCAGACCGTGCTCGCGGCGTACCGGGTCGGCGACTCACCGTCGAACGTGATCACCCCGTTGATGGCGTACTTCCCGTTGATCGTGATCTTCGCCCAGCGGTACAAGAAGGAGGCCGGGATCGGCACCGTCGTCGCGATGATGCTGCCCTACGTCATCGTGCTCTCGATCGTGTGGACGCTGTTCTTCGTCGTGTGGTACCTGATCGGGATTCCGCTCGGCCCGGGGTCGCCCGTGCATCTCGGCTAGCTCGTTCGGTCATGACACGCGAGCAGCGCCTCGCGGACGACCGCTGCGTCACACCATGCGGCGGCGGAGGACGGCAGTCCGCCCGATGCCGGCCACGAGGCTCGCGATGCACGCGCCGATCGCGATGTTGAGCAGCGACGTGGCGAGCTTGGTGTCGTTGCCCGCGTCGAGCGTCCAGGGGATGATCGCCGTCGCCGTGACCGCGAGGCCGGTGATCCACCCGTAGAAGCGGAAGGGCGCCGGCGTGAGCGACATCAGGGCGTGCAGCAGCCCGGTGGCGAGGATGGTGCCGATGATGGCCGCGCCGACGTACCAGCCGGTGGTGGCCTGGACGAATTCGCCCCCGTCGGTGCGCCGCACGATCTTGATGTCGAACAGGCCGCGGATGATCAGCATGCCGACCAGCGCCACCCCGACGGCGACGAGGGCCGTTGGAATGGCTCCTCGCCAGAGCCTGCCCGCGTCGATGATCTGCTCCGGCATGAGGCTCCTCCCGCCGCCGACCCTGCGGGCCAGGCTACCAGAACCACCTGCCACTAGACTTGTTGTCCGCCCACCAGGAGACGCCCGAGATGACGGTTCCGCCGGAAGACGATCCGGCCGGCGATCGGCCGGATGACGCGCCGGACGACGTCGCGCCCCCCGAGTCCCTCGCGGACGACGCTGCCGTCGCCGAGGACGAGGTGGACGCGGCCGACGACGACACCGCCGTCCAGATGACCGACCCCGAGCCGGTCGGCCGGGGCCTCGTGGTCGCAGGCGAGACCGCCGGTGTGACGGTGCCGGAGTACTCGACGGAGGGCGACGCGGGGTACGCCGACCCCTACGAGGACGTCGACCGCGAGGCGGAAGCCGCACAGCGCAACCCGGCCCGCCCGTGGCAGATCGCGGCCGCGGTGCTCGCCGTCCTCGCGCTGGTGTTCGCGGTGATCGCGTTCGCCGGCGGCGACGACGAGGAGCCGGCCAGCGCGCCGGTGTCGACCGAGCAGGAGGCCGACCTGGCCGACATCGCCGACTCCGAGGCCGCCTCGGCCGCGAAGCTCGAGGCGAAGCGCGTGCAGCTCGAGAAGCTCCAGCAGGAGGGCGCCGACGCGGCCGCCACGGGTGAGCAGCTGAAGGCGGACAACGCCACGCTGCAGTCCGACCTCGACGCGGCCGAGACGAGGGCACGCGAGGCGGAGGCCGACGCCACGGCTGCGGTGCGGGACGCCGAGCAGGCAGCCGATACGGCCGCCGAGGCGAACCGGCAGGTGACCGCGCTGACGGCCCAGGTCGAGAGCCTGAACCGCGAGATCGGGAGCCTCACGACCCAGGCCGACCGGCTGTCCGACCAGAACGCGGCGCTGCAGACGGCCAACGACGACCTGGTCGCGGCGAACGCGCAGGTGACGGCGCAGCTGACCGCGCTCGACGGCGTGCAGCAGAAGACGTACCAGTGCACGCTCGGGCTGGTCGAGGCCGTACGGCAGCAGGACGACCCCGACTGGTGGGAGCAGAACGGCGACGCCACGACGGCGACGTGCACCGACGCCCAGGCGGCGCTCGACGCGTACAACGCGCAGTTCGGAGGCTGAGGTGGACGACTGGGTGCTGGCGATCCTGCTGATCGCGGTGGGCGCGCTGTTCAACCTCCGCGGCTACGTCAGCATGCGCCTGGTGTTCGCGCTGTGGGGCGCCCTGGCCGGCTTCGGGCTCGGCGCCGGCGCAGTCGCCGCGATCACCGGCGACGGGTTCCTCGCGACCACGCTCGCGTGGCTGGTCGGCGGTGTCACGGCGATCGTGGTGGCCGCGCTGGCCTACCTGTTCTACGCGGTCTCGGTCCTGATGGCGATGTCGGCGATCGGCTACGTGCTGGGCGCGACGCTGATCACGGCGCTGGGCGTGCAGTGGCAGTGGCTGATCGCGCTGGTGGGCATCGCCGCCGGTATCGCCCTCGCGATCGTGGCCCTGCGCTTCGACCTGCCATCGGTGCTCCTGATCATCCTCACCGCCGCCGCCGGCGCGGCCGCGGTGATCGCCGGGGTCATGCTCCTCGTCGGTACGCTCGACGCCGACGCGCTGTCGCGTGCCACCGTCACGGAGCGCCTCGACGACTCGTTCCTGTGGTGGCTCGGCTACGCCGCGCTGGCCGTGGTCGGCGTCGTCGTCCAGACCGTCGAGCTGCACCGGCTCGGCGCCCAGCGGGTCGAGGCGTGGAGCAACTGAGATGGCCGCGAACGCCCCGTACATCTCCACCGGGCACCTGCCGGAGCCCGAGACGGTCGTGCGCCTGGTCGAGGAGGCGCACGCGCGCTTCCGCGACGACGACGCGGGCGACGTCTCGCAGGTCTACCCCGCGCTGGCCCGGATGCCGCGCGACCTGTTCGGCATCTGCATCGCCGGCGTACGCGGCGGCCGGACACTCGTCGGCGACGCCGAGGTGCCGTTCACGATCATGAGCGTCTCGAAGCCGTTCGTCTTCGCACTCGCCTGCGGGGAGCACGGCAGCGAGCAGATGCGCGAGCTGATCGGCGTCGACGCCACCGGCCGGCCGTTCAACTCGGTGGCCGCGGTCGAGGACGGGCCCGGCGGGCGCACGAATCCGATGGTGAACTCGGGCGCGATCGCCACGACGAGCTACATCCCGGGTCGGGACACCGAGGAGCGGTGGCAGCGGATCCACCAGGGGTTGTCGCGGTTCGCCGGGCGGGACCTGGCCGTGGACGACGAGGCCTACGCCTCCGCGAGCGCCACGAACGGCCGCAACCAGGCGATCGCGCGGCTGCTCGGCACGCTCGGCCGGCTGGGCTGCGACCCGGCGGAGGCGACGGAGCTCTACACGCGGCAGTGCTGCCTCGCCGTGACGGCGTCCGATCTCGCCACCATGGGCGCGACCCTGGCCGCGGGCGGCGTGAACCCGTTCAACGGCGACCGCGTGGTTGAACCCGAGAGCTGCCGCGCCGCGCTGGCCGTGATGTCGACGGCCGGCCTCTACGACACCTCGGGCGACTGGCTGTACCGCGTCGGGCTGCCGGGCAAGAGCGGCATCGGCGGCGGCATCATCATGGTCGCGCCCGGCAAGGGCGGGCTCGCCACGTTCGCGCCGCCGCTCGACGCGGCGGGCAACAGCGTCAAGGGCCAGCTCGTGGCGCGCTTCCTGTCCGACGCGCTCGGCCTCGGCATCTTCGCGGGCACGCCGGAGAGCGACGCGACCTAGCGGCGAGAACGGCCAGGCGAGCGGGATGACGGCCACCGAGACGACCAGGAACAGCGCCATCAGCGGCAGCCCGAGCTTCCAGTAGTCGGTGAACTTGTAGCCCGCCGGTTCCATCACCATCAGGTTCACGGGCGTCGCCACCGGGGTCAGGAACGAGGCGGCCGCCGCGACGACGACGGTCATCAGCACCGGGCGCGGCGAGACCCCCACCTGGGCGGCGGCCGAGATCGCGATCGGGATGACGATCAGCGCGGTCGCCGTGTTGGAGATGAGCTGCCCGAGGACCGCCGTCAGCAGGAAGACCGCGACCAGCAGCAGGTAGGAGCCGTGGTCGCCGACGATCGCGACGAGGCCGTCGGCGAGCTGCTCGGCGGCGCCCGTCTGCACCATCGCGCCGGACAGCGGGATCATCGCCCCGACCAGGATCACGGTCGTCCACGAGATCGACCGGTAGGCCTCGTCGACGCTGACGACGCGCGTCAGGATCAGCGCGCCGGCGGCGAGCAGCGCGGCGACCGCGGCGGGCACGAGCGAGAAGGCCAGCAGCACGATCATCGCGCCCAGGATCAGCATCGTCCACCGGGCATCCGGCCCCAGCGGCGCCGTCTGGCGGCGCACGACCGACGGGTCGTGGACGGTGAGCACGCTGGCGTCGTCGAGGTGGCGGTCGAGCG
The DNA here is from genome assembly GCA_963732645.1 of uncultured Actinomycetes bacterium. GTDB lineage: Bacteria > Actinomycetota > Thermoleophilia > Gaiellales > F1-60-MAGs149 > VFJZ01. The sequence goes on along the minus strand of CAVTAC010000008.1, from coordinate 204,985 downwards.
CGCTCCACGTCCCCTCCAGCAGCAGCACGTCGCCCGGCGCCAGCGTGGCGTCGTAGCCGAGGTCGCGGCCGTACCGCTGGACGGCGAGCACCACCAGGTCGCCGCTGTCGGTGACCATGCCCGGGTAGGCGACGGTGCCGACCAGGCTGGAGCGCGGCGGCACGATCACCTCGGCCGCACCCTGGTCGGACCGGAACAGCGTCGGCTCGACATCGTCGGCCGTGGTCTCGGCTTCGGGGTCGAGGTCGTACGCCGCGGCGAGCCGCGCCACCTCGGCCTCGGGCCCGCGCAGCACCAGCACGTCGCCGGCCTGCAGCGGCGCGCCGATGCCCGCGCCGCGCTGCGCCCGGCGGGTGGCGATCACGGACACGCCGGGATACGCGTCGAGGCCGAGGTCGGGGATGGCCGTGCCGATCCACGTCGATCCGGCGCGCAGGCTGAGAGCCCGCGACCGGCCGTCGCGCAGGTAGTCGTTGAGCAGCGTGCGGGCGTGCTGGCTGAGGTCGGACGGCATCGAGGCCGGGATCCGCACCGGCAGCAGGCGATCGCCGAAGAACAGCACGATCAGGATCGTCCCGATCACCAGCGGCAGGCCGACGATTGCGTAGGAGAAGTAGCTGAACGCCGGCTCGCCGCCGGTGACGGCGGCGTCGGAGACGATCACGTTGACGGGCGACCCGGAGAGCGTCAGCAGCTGACCCGCGTGGGCCCCGAAGGCGAGCGGCAGCAGCATCTTCGACGGCGGCCGGCGCAGGCGCACGGCGAGCACGACGACGACCGGCAGCAGGGCCGCGACGGCGCCGTTGATGGTGATCAGCGCCGACATGCCCGCGACGATGATCATCGTCAGCAGCGTCAGCCGTCTCGCGTCCGACCCGGTGCGCCTGACTAACTCCTGACCCACCCAGGTCGTCAGGCCCGACGCGTCGAGGCCCTCGCTGACGACGAACAGCGCGGCGATGAAGGCGACGGTGGGGTCGCCGAAGCCGCCCAGGGCCTGGTCCAGCTCGAGCACGCCCGTGGCCCACAGCGACAGCGCGGCGCCGATCGCGACCAGGTCGACGGGCACGATGCCCCACACGAACAGCACGACGACCGCGCCCAGCACGACGTACGTGATCGTGATGTCGCTCATGCCGCTTCCCTGACGATCGGGATCGCTCCCCTCCGGCTCGTTCGGGCGGCGGCCTCGTTCCGGCGCCGGGCGCATCTTGACGCTCCCACCCACCGGCCCGCAACTACGATCCGGCCATGGGACGGACCTACGACGTCATCGACGCGCGGTGGCGGAAGTTCATCGACGCGCAGCACTGCTTCTTCGTCGCCACCGCACCGCTCGACGGCGGCCACGTCAACCTGTCGCCGAAGGGCATGGCGGGCACCTTCGCGGTCATCGACGAGCGCACCGTCGCGTACCTCGACATGAACGGCTCGGGCATCGAGACCGTCGCGCACCTGCAGGAGAACGGTCGCGTGACGATCATGTTCTGCGCCTTCGACGGCCCGCCGAACATCCTGCGGCTGTACGGCACCGGACGCGCCGTCCGGCCCGGCGACGACGGCTTCGCCGAGGCGATCGCCCACTTCCCGCCGCGCGACTGGGTGCGCTCGGTGATCGTGGTCGACGTCGAGCGGATCCAGGACGCGTGCGGGTTCGGCGTGCCCGTGATGGACTACCGCCGGGAGCGCGACCAGCTCGTCCGGTGGGCCGAGAGCAAGGGCGACGACGGCCTGGTCGCGTACCGGGCCGACCGCAACGCGGTCTCGATCGACGGGCTACCCGGCTGGTAGCCGCGCCAGCGCGGCGCGCAGGGTCGCCGCGACGTGGTCGCGGTCGTCGAGGCGGATCGCCTCGGGTGTGATCACGACCTCGCCCGCCCGCATGCGCGCGTGCGGGACGACGATCGGCGGGATCGGCCGCGGCCAGCGCCGCCGCGATCGCCTCGGCCCGGTCGCCGGCGGCCACCACCAGCTGCGGCCAGAAGCCACGGTCGGTGACGACCTCGCCCGGCAGCGTGGCGAGCCACGCCGCGGCGTCGGCCGCCTCGGCGTCGAGGTCGCGCTCGCCGAACTCCTGCAGCGCCGTCGCCAGGCCGGCGATCTCCTCCGGGCCGACCTTGAACCCGCGGCCGAGGCCGTGGTGCGGCGGCTCCGCTCCCTCGCGCGCGCGCCACGCGCGCGCGTCCACGTCCATGTCGAGCACCTGCAGCCGCACCGACCGGGCGATGGCGTGCGTGGTGGCGAGCAGGCCCGAGCCCTGCGGCCCGCGGATCGCCTTGCCGCCCGAGAAGCAGACGGCGTCGGCGCCGGCCGCCGTGAAGCGGCGCAGGTTCTCGCGCGGCGGCAGCTCGGCCGCCGCGTCGACCAGCACCGGGACGCCGTGGGCGTGGGCGATCGCGCAGACGCGCTCCAGCGGCAGGCCGAGGTGCTCGGCGCAGGCCAGGTGCGCGACGGCGACCGTGCGGTCGGTGAAGGCCGCCTCGAGCTGCCACTCGAGCGTCGAGCCGATGCCCTCGTTGGCGGGGTAGCCGACCTCGACCAGCCGCGCCCCGACGTTGCGGAGCTGGCGGTCGTAGGCGTTGCGGTGGCCGCGCTGGACGATGATCTCGGCCGGCACGCCGCCGGGGTCGGGCAGCCGGTCGATGGCGTCGAGCCGGGTGCCGGCGACGCACGCCGCGGCGGCCAGCGTCAGTCCCGCGGCCGCGCCCGACGTGACCCAGCCGGCCTCGGCGCCGGTGGCCTCGGCGATCAGCCCGCCGGCCCACGCCTGCAGGTCGTCGATGCGCCAGTTGGACTGCGCCGCCTCGTCGATCGCGGCCCGCGTGCGCGCGCTCATCGCGCCGCCGCCGAGGGTGGTGACGAAGCCGGCGGCGGAGATCACGCGGGGGATGCCGATCGCGGACATCGCGCAATCGTATCGGCGACCCGTATTGCCCCGCGGCCCGCGGACCGTCACGCTTGCGAGGTGCTCACTCTCTACGACAGCCGTGTCTCCACGAACGCGATCAAGCTGCGGTTCATGCTGGCCGAGCTCGGGCTCGACTACGAGGCCATCGAGGTGCCGCTCTACCCGAAGCCGGCCTGGTACGCCGAGGTCCACCCGTTCAATCTGATCCCCACGCTGATCGACGGCGACTTCAAGGTGACCGAGTCGAACACCGCGCTGCGCTACCTCGCCGACCGCGAGGGCCGCGACGACCTGTACCCGCGCGACGCGGTGCGACGGGCGCGGGTCGACATGCTGCTCGACTCGCTGTCGCTGCAGGTGCGCCCCGCGCTGTGGGCGGCCGAGGAGCCGGTCATCTACGGCCTCCCGACCGACGTCGACTGGCGGCCCGACCTGGACGCCGCGCTGGGCGGCTTCGAGTGGCTGCTCGCCGACGACGGCTACGCGATCGGCGACTTCTCGATCGCCGACGTCGCGATCGCGGGCCGCATGCAGGACATCCGCAGGCTGCCGATCGACCTGTCGCGGTTCCCGAAGCTCGACCGCGTGCTGCAGCTGACGATGGCCCGCCCGGCGTACCAGGCGTCGCTCTGATCAGACGTCGAGGATGATCTTGCCGCGCGGGCCCGACGGGGCCGTCAGCGCGGCGAACGCCTCGGCGTGGTCCGTCCAGCGCGACGCGGTGCGTGACGATCGCGGCGGGCGTGATGCGGCCGGCGTTCAGCAGCCCGACGACGCCCTCCCACGCGCTCGACGTGTAGCCGAAGCTGGAGCACAGCGTCAGGTCGCCGTTGACCACGTCGTCGAGCGGGAACGGGACGCGCTCCTCGGCGCCCGCGTACCCGAGCAGCAGCACCCGGCCGCCGCGCCGCACGCGGCGCAGCGCCTCGAGCACCGCGGCGGGCGCGCCGGCGGCCTCGATCACGAGGTCGAACTCGTCGGCCGACTCGGTCGTGGCGAACTCGCCGGCGCCGACCGCGGCGGCCAGATCGCGCTGCTCGTCGCGCAGGCCGCGCACGACGATGCGCGCGGGCGACCACAGCGCCACCAGGTGTGCGACCAGCAGCGCGATCGCTCCGTCGCCGAGCACCAGCACCTCGTCGCCCGGCCGCGGGCCGATCTTCGTCAGTCCCTGCAGCACCACGGCGGTCGGCTCGACCAGCGCGCCGTCCAGCAGCGGCACGTCGTCGCCGAGCCGGTGCACGAGCCGGCCCGGCAGCAGGATCTGGTCCGACGCCGCGCCCTCGCGCGTGAAGCCCACCTCGTCGTAGACCGCGCAGACGTTGGTGGCGCCGCGGCGGCACGCGGGACAGGCCCCGCACGGGACGATGCCCTCGGCGACGACGCGATCGCCCGGCGCGAGGCCCTCGACGCCCGCGCCGACGGCCTCCACGATGCCGGCCCACTCGTGGCCGATCGTCAGCGGGTAGCGCACGAAGCCGGGGTCGACCGTGCCGTGCAGCAGCTCGAGATCGGTGCCGCAGACGCCGACGTGCCGCGGCCGCACGAGCACCTCGCCGCGGCCTGCCACGAGCGCCGCGCGCTCCTCGATCCCGATCCGTCCCGGCTCGGCGATCACGAGAGCTCGACGGGCGGCGACCATCGCCCCGATGATACGCGGCATGACGGAGACGGCGGCGAAGCTCGCCCGGCTGCGGGCCCTGATCGCCGACCGCGGCCTCGACGGCATCGTCCTGACGCGACCGGCGACCGTCGCCTGGCTGACGGGCGGCACCACGAACGTGATCGATCGGAGCGCCTCGTCCGACGCGATGTGGATCGCCGTCGGACCGGACGGCGGCGCGTGCATCTCGACGGTCGTCGAGGAGCCGCGCCTGAACGCCGAGTACGACCTGCCGTTCGGCGTGGTGGGCGTGCCCTGGCAGGACCCGGCGGCCTACCGGCAGGCGGCCGACCGCGTGGTCGGCGCCGACGCGCCGGACGACGACGCGCTGGACGACGAGCTGACCGCGCTGCGGCTGGCGCTCGTGCCGGAGGAGCGGCATCGCCTCGCCGCCCTCGGCGCCGACGCCACCGCCGCCGTCGAGGGCGCGCTGCGCGGCTTGCAGGCCAGGCGCGACCGACCGCGACGTGATGGGCGGCGTGGCGGCTCGCTGCGAGCGCGCGGGCATCGTCCCCGTCTGCCTGATCGTGGGCGGCGACGACCGGCTGGAGCGGTTCCGCCATCCGCTCGCCGACGGGTCGCCGATGCACCGGCAGGCGATGGCGGTGCTGGTCGGCATGCGGCACGGGCTGCACGTCGCGCTGACCCGGCACGTCACCGCAGGCCCCCCGGGCGCGACGCTCGCCGCCGCCCAGGCCGAGGCGCTGCAGATCGAGGCGGCCGTGCTCGACGCCTGCTGCGAGATCGGGCCAGACCTACGGCGACGTGCTCGCCCGGCTGGCCGCCGCGTACGGCGACGGGCGCTGGCGCGAGCACTGGCAGGGCGGCCCGATCGGCTACCGGCAGCGCGAGTTCGAGATCGCGCCCGCTCCGCCCGCCACGCGCTGGCACGCGCGAGCCGGTCGGCCGGCACCACGCGATCGCGTTCAACCCGAGCGTCGCCGGCGGCGGCAAGGCCGAGGACACCTTCCTCGTCGCCGACGGCCGTCTCGAACCCGTCACCGCGAGCACCGACTGGCCGGCCGTCGAGGTCGGCGGCCGCACCCGCCCCGCAATCCTGGAGATCTGATGGCCACCGACCCCTCCCCGTCGTCCGGGCTCCGCTCGGCGCGCTGGTTCGCCGCGCACGACCTGCCGGGCTTCCTGCACCGCGCGTCCGTGAAGGCGATCGGCTTCTCGCGCGCCGCCCTCGACGGCCGGCCGGTGGTCGGCATCTGCAACCCGTGGAGCGAGGTCGTCAACTGCAACGTCCACTTCCGCGGACTCGCGGAGGCCGTGCGGCGTGGCGTGCTCGCCGCCGGCGGCCTGCCGCTCGAGTTCCCGGTGTCGTCGCTGGGCGAGAACCTGCAGAAGCCGACGACGATGCTGTTCCGCAACCTGATGGCGATGGACGTGGAGGAGGCGATCCGCTCCTACCCGTTCGACGCCGTGGTGCTGATCGGCGGCTGCGACAAGACGCAGCCCGCGCAGCTGATGGGCGCCGCCAGCGCGGACGTGCCGGCCATCATGCTCACCGGTGGCACCGTCGGGGCCGCGCTCCACCGCGGGCGCGAGCTCTCGGTCGGCACCGACCTGTGGCGCTACACCGACGAGCTGCGGGCGGGCAAGATCACGCTCGACGAGTACGACGAGCTCGAGGCGGCGTGGATTCCCGGCGCCGGCCACTGCAACGAGATGGGCACCGCCTCGACGATGGCCTGCGTCACCGAGGCGCTGGGCATGACGCTGTCCGGTACGGCGACCATCCCGGCGCTCACCGCGCGCCGCGCCGCGGTCAGCGAGGAGACCGGGCGGCGGGCCGTCGAGATCGCCCTCGCCGACCTGCGACCGTCGCAGGTGCTGACCCCGGCGGCGTTCGACAACGCCATCACCGTCCTGTGCGCGCTCGGCGGATCGACGAACGCCGTCGTCCACCTGCTGGCGCTCGCGCGACGCACCGGCTACGAGCTGCCGCTCGCGCGGTTCGACGAGCTGTCGCGGCGCACCCCGGTGCTCGCCGACGTGCGTCCCGCCGGCGCGCACCTGGTCGACAAGCTCGACGCCGCCGGCGGCGTGCCGGCGGTGCTCCACGCGCTCGGCGACCTGCTCGACCGCGAGGCGATCACGATCGGCGGATCGACCATCGGCGAGTGCGCCCGGCCGGGAACCGGTCCGGTCGTCCGCACGCTCTCGGATCCCGTGAAGGCCGCCGGCGGGCTCGCCGTCCTGCGAGGGTCGCTGGCACCCCGCGGCGCGGTCCTCAAGGTCGCGTCGGCCGACCCCGCGCTGCTTCGCCACCGCGGCCGCGCGGTGGTGTTCGAGGGCGTCGACGACGTGGCCGCGCGCATCGACGATCCGGCGCTCGACATCGACGCGGACTCGGTGCTCGTGCTCCGCAACGTCGGGCCGAAGGGCGCGCCCGGCATGCCCGAGTGGGGCATGGTGCCGATCCCCGAGCGGCTGCTTCAGGCCGGCGTGCGCGACATGGTCCGGATCTCCGACGCGCGCATGTCGGGCACCGCGTTCGGCACCTGCGTGCTGCACGTCGCGCCCGAGTCGTGCGCCGGCGGTCCGCTCGCCGCGGTCCGTGACGGCGACATGATCGCGCTCGACATCGACGCGCGGACGATCGACCTCGAGGTCGACGCGGCGGAGATCGAGCGACGGCTCGCCGAGCGACCGGCGCCGGCTCCGCGGTACACGCGCGGGTACGGCCGGCTGCACGTCGACCACGTCCTGGGAGCCGACGAGGGCTGCGACCTCGACTTCCTCGCCGGACCGCCGGAGGAGGAGCACCGGCTGCCCTACGGCCTATTCAGCGGGTGGGTCGGAGGCTGGTGACCGAACCGTCGCGACGGCCGAAACGGTCGCCTGCCTAACTAGGCCGCGGGGGCGCGGCGGGCCGGCCGGGCGACTCGGACCGACCGGTCCGGACCTGGTCGCCGACGACGGTCCGGACCGAACGATCGAGCGTCGTTTACCGATCTATCTCGATAAACGAGGAGACGGTGGCTACCGAACCATCGCCCGGGAGGCCGCCGGCGCGACTGACTCGCCGCGTTTCACGACCCCTCGAGGATGGTTCGGTCGCCATCGTTCGGGTCGACTCCGGGCCTGTCCGGGTCGTCGCCGGCCGATCGTTTCTCGATACCTATCGAGATTTTGCAATCGCAGGAATCATGCGGTCTTCGGCGTTTCCCGACACGTCTTCGGTACGACGATCGGCGCTGCCGGGAGACACTGCCGGGAGCGCGGGAGACCGCATGGCGCCTGGGCTCGCGCCGGTCGTTCGGTAACCGGCCCCCTGATCGCCGCGAGACGGCTGCCAGCCGCACCGTTCGGCGACCCGAACACGGCCCCGGGGACCGCCTCCAGCACGGATCGGCAGAGGCGTTTCTCGACCTATCGGTCACCCTGGCGGCACGAGCGGGCGCTGCGGGCGAACGGCGAACGAGGGGTCGATCCCGATCGCGTTCCCGGAGAGCTGGCCGGCGGTGGTCGCCGAACCATCTCGACGCCGGTCAGCCCGACCCGGCGGGACGCACGACAAACTCCTCGGCCCGGGTCCGCCGGCACTCCGGCGGATCGTTTATCGAGATATGTCGGAAATCAATTTCACGAACCGCTCGCGGACCGATCGCCGGCAGCTGCCGGACCGTGTCCGAACGGTTCACGCGCCGAATGAGGAGCACCGCGAAAACGGCCGGGCGACGGTTCGGCGACCGTTCGATGCGCCGCGGGACGGCGAGCACGGATCGTCCAGGCACGATAATCGACCTGCATTTCGTCCAACATGCGCTGGCGCCGGCGAGTTCCGCTCGCCCACGGCCATCGTCACGTGAGCTCGAGGTACCGCTGTCGCTCCCACTCGGTCACGGCGAGGTTGTGATGGGCGAGCTCGGCCCGCCCCGCGATCGCGAAGTGCCGGACGAGCTCGTCGCCCATCCGCTCGTGCAGGACGGTGTCGGCCTCGAGCTGCTCGATCGACCGGTCGAGCGTCAGCGGCAGCTGCTCGAGCGACGGGTCGTCGTACGCGTCGCCGTCGAAACGGGCGGGCGCGGTCAACCCGTTCTCGATGCCGTGGAGCATCCCGGCCACCGCCGCGGCGATCGCGAGGTACGGGTTGCAGTCGCCGCCGGGCATGCGGTGCTCGATGCGCGAGATGCCGGCCGACGACTCGATCGCGCGCAGGCCGACCGTCCGGTTCTCGAGGCCCCAGGTCTTCGTCGTCGAGCCCCACATGTACGGCACGAGGCGCTTGTAGCTGTTCGGGTTCGGACAGAAGAACGGGGTCGCCGCCGGCATGGTCTCGAGCATGCCCGCGATGGCCTGGGAGGCGACCTGATTGGGCGTGTTCGCCGGTCCGTCGGCGAACAGGTTCTGGGTGCCGTCGGCGTTCCACAGCGACAGGTGGAGGTGGCCGGAATTGCCCGACCAGGTCGCGTCCGGCTTCGCCATGAAGGTCGCGGTCCGCCCCTGGCTGGACGCGATCGTCTTCACCGCCTGCTTCATCAGGAAGGCCTTGTCGGCCGTGCGCAGCGCCTCGTCGTAGCGGAGGTTGAGCTCGTACTGCCCGGCGCCCGTCTCGCAGGTGATCGACTCGAGCTCGAGGCCCGATCCCTCGAGCGGCTCGACGTAGCTCTGCAGGAACTCGCGGTCCTGGGCGATGCGCAGCCCGCTGTACGTGTACGGCCGGGTGCTGTTCACCTTCACGGAGGCCGGGAAGCCGGCGCGCGCGATATCGGCCAGCGGCTCGTCGATGATGTAGAACTCCCACTCGAAGCCGACCTTGACCATCAGCCCGCGCTCGCGCGCCTGGGCCAGCACGCGCTTCAGGCAGGCGCGCGGACAGAGGGGATAGATCGACCCGTCGGGCTTGTACCAGTCGCCGATCACGACGCCCTCGCCGCCCATCCACGGCACCGCCCGATAGGTGTCGGCGTCGGGGCGGAGGTGGTGGTCGGGGAAGCCGGACGGCTTGATCGGGAACGTGCCGACGTACCCGGCGGGCGGCTCGATCAGGTCCTCGGCCAGGGTGTTCGACCAGAAGACGTCCGAGAACGGGACGCCGTGCCCGCGCTCCGCGCGCACCATGTCTGCCAGGGGCAGCCGCTTGCCGCGCCAGGTGCCCATGAAATCGATGCCGACGCTGGTCACGTACGCGGCGCCCGACTCGCGGATCGCGCTCTCGAAGTCCGGCATCAAATCAGCTCCAGGTCAGTGGGGAACGCGCGTGGATCCAGGATCCGGGAAGAGTCTTTCGCAGGTGCCGCAGGGCGTCAAGCGGCCTGCCGCGCCGCCTCGACGATCCACCGGAACAGCGGCTGCCCGGCGGGGTCGGAGAGCTGGAATTCGGGGTGCCACGCGACACCGAGCACGTTGCAGGCACGGTCTTCGACCGCCTCCGGCAGGCCGTCGGGGGCGCGCGCACTCACGGCGAGCCCGGCCCCGAGCTCGGCCACGCCCTGGTGGTGCAGCGTGGTGACCGCGATGGTGCGCACGCCCAGCACCTCGTCCAGCAGCGTGCCGGCGCCGACCTCGACCGGGTGGCGGTGGTCGATGCCGCCCTCGTGGTGCACGTCGGTCTCCAGGTGCGTCACCAGCTTGCCGCCGCGCCACACGTTCAGCAGCTGCGAGCCGCGGCAGATGCCGAGGATCGGCAGGTGGCGCTCGCCGGCGGCGTCGAGCACGGCCAGCTCCCACGCGTCGCGGTGCTCGTCCAGCCACGACATCTCGGGCCGCACCTCGGCCCCGTACCGCGACGGGTGCACGTCGGCACCGCCCGACAGCACCAGCGCGTCGATGCCCGACACCTGCCGGGCCGCGTTCTCGGGCTGCGTGGAGGGCAGGATCAGCGGCACGCCGCCGGCCTCCTCGATCGCCTTGATGAACGCGTCGGCCAGGGTCTGGCCCCAGTACGGGCCGAAGCCGGCGTGGACGTTGCGGGGAATCGCGGTGAATCCGATGATCGGTTGCGGTGCTGGCATCGGCACTAGGATAGGCGCCATGTCCGATCTCGATCTCTGCTTCACGCCGGCAACCGAGCTGGCCGCGCGGATCCGTGTGGGCGAGCTTTCCTCGGAGGCCGTGGTGCGTAACGCGCTCGCGCGGATCGAGGAGGTGAACGGCGCGCTGAACTGCTTCGTCTTCACCTATCCGGACGAGGCGATCGAGCTCGCGCAGGCGGCCGATGCCGCCGTCGCGCGCGGCGACGAGGTCGGCGCGCTCCACGGCGTGCCGATCGCGATCAAGGACCTGACGCCGACCGCGGGCAAGCGCACGACGCTCGGCTCCTACGCCTTCGAGCACAACGTGCCCGAACACTCCGCGCTGCTCGTCGAGCGGCTGCTCGGCGCCGGTGGCATCATGGTCGGGAAGACCGCCACACCCGAGTTCGCCTACTCCAGCTTCACGCACTCGCGTCTGTGGGGTGTGACGCGCAACCCGTGGAACACCGAGCGGTCGCCCGGTGGCTCCTCCGGTGGCTCTGGCGCCGCTGTTGCGTCGGGGTGTGTGCCGCTCGCCGAGGGCACGGACATGGGCGGCTCGGTGCGCATTCCCGCATCCTGGTCGGGCGTCGTCGGTCTGAAGCCGAGCTTCGGGCGGATCCCGCTCGACTTCCTGCCCACGCAGTTCGACTCCATCCACCACTTCGGGCCGCTGGCGCGCACCATCGACGACGCGCGGCTGTTCCTGGCGGTCGGCGGCGGCCCGAGCGAGCGCGACATCTCGAGCCTGCCGGCGATCGACCTGTCCAGCCGCTCGACCGACGTCACCGGCCTGCGCCTGGCCCTCGACGTCGACCTCGGCTGCTGGGCGGTCGATCCGGGCGTCGAGCGCGAGGTGCGCGCCGCCGCGGCAGCGCTGGCCGACGCCGGCGCGATCGTCGAGGAGGTCGACCTGGGCTGGACGCGCGCGCTGACCGATGCCTGGTCGCAGCACTGGGGCGTCTACCTGGAGGCCATCTTCGGTCACGTGGTCGACGAGTACCGAGACCGCATGGATCCGAAGCTTCTGGGCTACATGGACGCCGGCCGGGCGATGAGCGCGGTCGACTTCAAGCGGCTCGAGTTCCTGCGCACCGACGCCTGGAAGCAGCTCGCGCCGATCCTCGAGCAGTACGACGCGCTGCTGTGCCCGACGATGAGCCAGGCGGCCCGTCCGGTCGGCGAGGACGACGACCAGTGGTACGCGGAGTTCGGCCGACGGCCGCTTCCACGGCCTCGACATGACGGCGGTCTTCAACTACACGAGCCAGTGCCCCGCGCTGTCGGTCCCGGCCGGCTTCACGGACGACGACCTCCCCGTCGGCCTGCAGATCGTCGCCCGCAGATCGCGCGACGACGTCGCCCTCCAGATCGGCGCCGCCCTGGAGCGGGTCCGCCCCTGGGCCGCCCGCCGTCCCCCGGAGCCGACCCGCCCGTAGCAGCGGCCGCGTGTCGTTCTGGTGCCAGGCACGAAAACGTCACACATCCGCGCGCATCGCGCACCGACACTGATCGCCGGGTGACCGCGTCGCAGCGTCAGTGTGCCGACGCAGCGACACTCACACAGTCGACACTTGCGCGCGGAAGCGTCACTTCGCGGCCGTTTTGGTGCCTGGCACCGGATTTGGCCACAACGTCACACTTTCGCGCGCGGTTACGCCCGGCACGGCACACATCGCCGTGCTAGCGACTCGGCGAGCGTGGACTCAGGCGCGCTTGAAGACGACGGCGGCGTTGTGGCCGCCGAAGCCGAAGCTGTTCGACACCAGCGCGTCGATGCGCACCGCCCGCGGGGTCGTGACGAGGTCGGCGACCGGATCGGGCTCGGGATCGTCGATGTTCGCGCCCGCCGGCAGCACGTCGCGGCCGAACGCCATCAGCGCCGCCACCGCCTCGACGCCGCCCGCGGCACCCAGGGCGTGGCCGTGCAGCGACTTGGTGGACGAGATCGGCGCGTGCGACAGGCCCGCCGCCGCCAGCGCGCGCAGCTCGGCGATATCGCCCGCCGGCGTCGACGTGGCGTGGGCGTTGACGTACCCGATCTGCGCCGGCTCGAGCCCGGCGTCGGCGATCGCCAGCCGCACGGCGCGAGCCGGGCCGGCCCCGGACTCGTCCGGATCGGTCAGATGGCCGGCATCGCACGACTGCCCGTACCCCGCCACCTCGGCCAGGATGCGCGCGCCGCGCGCCAGGGCGCGCTCGCGCTCCTCGAGCACGAGGATGCCGGAGCCCTCGCCCATCACGAAGCCGTCGCGGCCGCGGTCGAACGGCCGCGACACCAGCGTCGGATCGCCGGTGCTCGGCGACAGGGCGCCCAGCTTGCGGTAGCCGGCGATCACGAACGGCGTCACCGCGGCCTCGGCGCCACCCGCGACCATCGCCTCGGCGAAGCCGTCGCGGATCAGGCGGAACGCGGCGCCGATGGCGTCGGAGCCGGCCGCGCAGGCCGTGCCGATCGATGTCGACGGGCCGTGCAGGTTGTTCTCACGGGCGACGGCGCTGGCCGCCGTGTTCGGCAGGCTGAGCGGGATCGCGAACGGCGACAGGCGGTCGGCGCCACGCAGGAAGAACGTCTCGTACGCCTCGTGCAGCGTCTCGGCGCCACCGTGGGCCGATCCGATCGCGGTGCCGATGTCGCGCGACTCGAGCCCGAGGTCGCCGGCGTCCTCGAGCGCCATCGCCGCGGTCACCGCCGCGAGCCGTCCGGCCCGGTCCATCCGCCGGGCCGCCTTCTTGCCGAACCGCTCCTCGGCGCCGTCGGGCGGCGACATGAACGCCACGATCGATCCGAACCCGGGCAGCTCGATGCGACTCGCGCCGCTTCGCATGCCCTGAAGCGAGTCCCAGAGCTCCTCCCGACCGATTCCGATCGGCGAGATCACACTCGCACCCGTGACGACTACCCGCCTCCGCATGCCCGAAGGGTACGACTCCTTTCCGCGGCGTGCCGCGGAGCGGTACGATCGCCGGTGCGCACACCGATCGCGACGAGGAGCAGACGATGGCGGCGAGCATCCAGAGTCCGTACCCCGACGTCGAGATCCCGGACGTCCCGCTCACCCAGTTCGTGTACGCGGATGCAGCTTCCCGCGGCGACCGGACGGCGATCGTCTGCGGCTCGACGGGACGCTCGTACTCGTACGCGATGCTCGACCACCTGGTCGGCCGCTGCGCCGCCGGCCTGGTCGAGCGCGGCCTGCAGCAGCACGAGGTGGTCGGCATCTTCGCGCCGAACGTGCCGGAGTACCCGATCGCGTTCCACGGCGTGGCGCAGGCCGGCGCCACCAACACGACCGTCAACTCGCTGTCGAACGCGCACGAGCTCGCCTTCCAGCTGCGCAACGCCCACGCGCGCTTCCTGATCACGATCCCGCAGTTCCTCGACCGCGCGCTGCCGGCCGCCGCCGAGGCCGGGATCGAGGAGGTCTACGTGTTCGGCGAGGCAGAGGGGGCGACGCCGTTCGCCTCGCTGCTCGCCACCGGCGCGCCGGTGCCGCAGCCCGAGATCGACGCGCGCCAACGACCTGGTGTCGCTGCCGTACTCGAGCGGCACCACCGGCCTGCCCAAGGGCGTGATGCTGACGCACCGGAACCTCGTCGCGAACATGACGCAGTTCGCCGACTGCCGCGACGTCGGCCCCGACGACCGCGTGATCGGCTTCCTGCCGTTCTTCCACATCTACGGCCAGACCGTGGTCCTGAACGACTGCCTGCGCCGCGGCGCGGAGATCGTGACCATGCCGCGCTTCGAGCTGGAGCAGTTCCTGCAGCTGATCCAGGACCACAAGATCACGATCGCCTACGTAGCGCCGCCGGTCGTGGTCGCGCTGGCCAAGCACCCGCTCGTCGACAACTTCGACCTGTCGTCGCTGCGCACGATCATGTCGGGCGCCGCGCCGCTCGACAGCGCCCTGCAGCTCGCGTGCGGCGAGCGGCTCGGCACCGAGGTCTTCCAGGGCTACGGCCTCACCGAGACGAGTCCCGTCACCCACGCGTGGCGCAACGGCGAACCCTGCACACCGGGCGCCGTCGGAATGCTCCTGGCGAGCACCGAGGCACGTATCGTGGACCCCGAAACGGCCACCGACGCCGACCGCGGCGAGCTCTGGATCCGCGGGCCGCAGGTGATGGCCGGCTATCTCGAGAATGCCGAGGCGACTGCAGCGACCATCGATGCGGACGGCTGGCTGCGGACCGGGGACATCGTGACGGTGGACGAGAACGGGATCTTCCAGATCGTCGATCGGCTCAAGGAGCTGATCAAGTACAACGGCTACCAGGTGCCGCCGGCCGAGCTCGAGGGCGTGCTGCTGACGAACCCGGCGATCGCCGACGCCGCCGTGATCGGCGTGCCGGACGAGGCGTGCGGCGAGATCCCGAAGGCCTTCGTCGTGCTGAAGGCCGACGTCGTGATGACCCCGGCCGAGGTGATGGACTTCGTCGCCGTCGCACGTGTCGCCGTACAAGCGCATCCGCGCCTGCGAGTTCATCGACGAGATACCGAAGTCGGCGTCGGGCAAGATCCTGCGCCGCGTGCTGATCGAGCGCGAGCAGGCACAGGTCTGATGCCGATCCGTGTCGCGGTCGACGTCGGTGGCACCTTCACCGACATCTGCATCCTGGACGAGGCCACGTCGGCCATCCGCGTCGCCAAGGTCCCGTCGACGCCGTCCGACCCGATGGAGGGCGTCATGACGGGCGTGCGCGAGGCCGGCATCGACCTCCACGACACCGTCCTCTTCTCGCACGGCACCACCGTCGCCACCAACGCGCTGATCACGCGCCGGTTCCCGCCCGTCGCGATGGTGACCACGCAGGGCTTCCGCGACGTGATCGAGATCCGGCGCGGCACGAAGGAGGACCTGTGGGACGCCTACGCCGACGTGGCGCCGCCGTACGTGCGGCGCCGCGACCGGTTCGAGGTGCCCGAGCGCGTCGGCTACGACGGCGAGGTGCTGACGCCGCTCGACGAGGACGCGGCGCGCGAGGTGGCGCGCATCCTGCGCCGCCGCGAGGTCGAGTCGGTGGCGGTCTGCTTCATCAACGCCTACGCGAACGGCGAGAACGAGCTGCGCATGCGCGCCATCCTCGAGGCCGAGCTGCCGGGCGTGAACGTGACAACGTCGAGCGAGGTGCTGCCCGAGATCTTCGAGCACGAGCGCTTCTCGACCACCATCGCCAACGCCGTGCTGCAGCCGCTCGTGGGCGGCTACGTGCGCCGGCTGGAGGAGCGCCTGGCGGGCGAGGGCTACGACGGCGACCTGCTGCTGCTGCACTCCGGCGGCGGCGTGATGACGCCGCGCACGGTCGAGCGATTCGCGGTGCGGCTGGCCGCGTCCGGCATCGCCGCCGGCGCGATCGCGAGCCGCCACCTGGCGGCGCTGGCGGGCTACCCGAACGCGATCGGCCTCGACATGGGCGGTACGTCGACCGACATCTCGCTGGCGTTCGGCGGCGAGCTGCGCACGACGCGCGAGTGGTTCGTCGAGTACGGCTATCCGATCTGCTTCCCGTCGATCGAGGTGCTCACGATCGGCTCCGGCGGCGGCTCGCTGGCGTGGATCGACGAGGCCGGATCGCTGCACAACGGCCCCCAGTCGGCGGGCGCCGAGCCCGGTCCGGCCTGCTACGGGCGCGGCGGTACGCAGCCCACCAACACCGACGCGAACGTGCTGCTCGGGCGCCTCACGCCCGAGCTGGTCGGCGAGCTGCAGCTCGATCCCGAGCTGGCCGCCCGCGCCATCACCGAGGGCGTGGCCGAGCCGCTGCAGATGACGCCGGCGGCGGCGGCCGAGGCGGTGCTGACGGTCGCGAACGCCAACATGGCCGATGCGGTGCGGCTGATCTCGATCCGCCGCGGCTACGACCCGCGCGACTTCGCGCTGGTGGCCTTCGGCGGCGCCGGGCCGCTGCACGGCGCGGCGCTGGCGCAGGAGCTGTCGATCCCGACGGTGATCGTGCCGCCCAACCCGGGCATCACGTCGGCGCTCGGCTGCCTGCTGGTCGACATCCGCCACGACCTGTCGGCGATGTTCCTGCGGCGCGCCGACGCCGCCGACCCGGCCGAGATCGAGGCCGAGTTCGCGAAGCTGGAGGACGAGGCGCGCGAGCGCCTGAAGCACGAGGGCGTGCCCGACGAGCAGGTCAGCCTGCAGCGGTCGATCGCCATGCGCTACCTGGGCCAGTGGCGGTCGCTGTCGGTGCCGACCGGCGTCGGCGAGGAGGCCGTCGCCGATGCGGTCGCGCGGTTCCACGACGAGCACGCGCGGGCGTTCTCCTACCGCCGCGACGGTGCCGCGGTCGAGATCTACCAGCTCGAGCTGCAGGCGATCGGCGTGACGCCGAAGCCGGGGCTCGCCCAGCACGAGGTGGTCGCCGCGCGACCTGCCCGCGCCGCACGCGCTGCGCGACGTGCAGTTCGACGGCGTCGCCGTCTCGACGCCCGTCTACCAGCGCGACGACCTCGCCGCCGGCGTCCGCTTCACCGGCCCCGTCGTGATCGACCAGCTCGACTCCACCACGCTCGTGCCACCCGGGGTCGAGGCCGAGGTCGACGCGTGGCTGAACATCATCCTGCACGATCGGAGGTGCCTCGTGAAGACGGAGCGCGCGCTCGACCCGGTCACCTTCGAGGTGCTCAAGAACGCCTTCGCCACCTCGGTCGACCTGATGAGCGAGCAGATCCTGCGCACCTGCCACTCGTTCGTCATCTACGCGCGCGACTTCTCGTGCTCGCTGTGCGACGCGAGCGGCGACACGATCATGCAGGGCTCGCAGGACATCGCCGTCCACGTCGGCACGCTGCACTTCACGTGCAAGGCGGTCATCGACGCGTTCGCCGGCGACATCAACGAGGGCGACGTGTTCGCCGTCAACGACCCGTACCTGGGCGGCACGCACTTCAACGACGTGCGCATCATCCGGCCGATCTTCCACGAGGGCCGGATCATCGCCTACGCCCAGGCCAACGGGCACTGGGCCGACGTCGGCGGATCGGTGCCGGGATCGTTCGACATCAACGCCAAGGAGCACTTCGGCGAGGGCCTGCGCATCCCGCCCGTGCGGCTCTGGGACCGCGGCGTCTACCGGCCCGACGTCGGCCGGCTGATCTTCTCGAACACGCGCATGCCCACCGACTGCGAGGGCGACATGCACGCCCAGGCCGAGGCGACGCGGGCCTGCGAGCGCGAGATCCTGCGGCTGGTCGAGCGCTACGGCGCCGACACGGTCGAGACGGCGTTCGGCGAGGTGCAGAACTACGTCGAGCGGCTCACCCGCGCCCGCATCGCGGCGCTGCCCGACGTCGAGATGGAGACGGTCGACTACCTCGATCTCGACCCCGCCGGCGGCGAGGGCCTGATCCCGATCCGGGTCAAGATGACCATCTCGGGCGACCGCGTGCACTACGACCTGAACGGCTCGCACCCGGCGGTCGGCTCGTTCCTCAACTCGGGCTACGGCGCCACCACCTCGGCGGTGTATGCGGGCACGAAGACGTTCTTCCCCGACGTGCCGCTCAACTCGGGCTTCTACCGCGCCGTCACGGTCGACCTCGGGCCGGAGGGCACGGTCATCAACGCGCCGTGGCCGATCGCCGTCACCGGCTTCTGCTCGGGGCCGTACGAGAAGATCATGAACTCGATCTTCGAGCTGTGGTCGCGCGTCATGCCGGAGCGCGCGCTGGCGTGCTCGTTCAACCTCGAGTACCTGCTGGTCGGCGGCCGCGACGCGCGCCGTCCAGAGCCGGCCGATCTACATGTGGTACGACTGGATGGCCGGCGGCTGGGGCGGTCGCAACGGCCGCGACGGCGCCAACGCCACGTCGCCGATCTTCGGCGTCGGCCTGGCCGTGCAGCCGGTCGAGGGCCAGGAGCGGCTGTCACCGGTCGTCACCTCGGGCCACGAGATCAAGTACGACTCCGGCGGCCCGGGCCGGTTCCGCGGCGGCTGCGGCGTCGAGAAGGGCGGCCGGCTGACCGAGGCCGAGGGCACCGTGATGTCGTACTGCTGCGACCGCGCGCGGTCGATCACCTGGGGCATCGAGGGCGGCCTGCCGTCGCTGCCGCACGGCGTGTGGCTCAACCCGGGCTCGCGACGACGAGCGGTTCCTCGGCGCGGTCTTCTCCAACGTGCCGATCCCCGCCGGCTCGTCGTTCACGCGGCCCTCGGCCGGCGGCGGCGGGTACGGCGATCCGCTCGAGCGCGACCCGTCCCGGGTGGTCGAGGACGTGGCCGACGACTACGTGTCGGTCGAGCGCGCCGCGCTCGACTACGGCGTCGTCGTGCGCGTCATCGACGCCGAGCTCGCCTCGTACGACTGCGACGAGGCCGCGACGCAGGCGCTGCGGGCCGAGATGCGCGCGGCGCGGCGCGGCTGGCTGGCCGAGGACGCGGCCGACGTCGCCCGGCGCTACCGCGCCGGCGAGCTGGGCGTGCTCGACCTCGTGCGCCGGTACGGCGTGATCGTCGACTGGGCGACGGGCGAGCTGCACGAGCGCACGACGGCCGAGTTCAGGGAGATGCTCGGCCGCCGGGCCGTGGCGTTCTGGCCGGAGGGCTGAGCGTCAGTCGCGGCTGCGGCCGGTGGCGCGCTCGACCAGCCGCCAGGCTGCGGGCAACAGCGCGGCCGCCAGGTACAGCTTGATCAGGTCGCCGATCACGAACGGGTAGAGCCCGGCCTCGAGCGTCGCCTCGAGGCCGTTCGGAGCGCCGAGGTCGCCGAGCTCCTTCGACAGCCACGGCAGGCCGCAGGCGTAGATGACGACCGAGCCGAGCAGCATCGCGCCCGACGCCGACGCGAAGACGCGGTCCCAGCGGCGCTCTGCCAGGCGGCCGACGATCGCGCTCGCCAGCAGCATGCCGACGAGGTAGCCGCCGGTGGGGCCGGCGACGATGTCCCAGCCCGAGGCGCCCTCGGCGTAGAACGGCAGCCCGGCGATGCCCGCCGCCAGGTAGGCCATCAGCGTGGCTCCGCCCCGCAGGGCGCCGTACGCAGAGCCGACCAGCAGCACGGCGAACGTCTGCCCGGTGATCGGCACGGGCGTGAACGGCAGCGGGATGGCGATCTGCGCGGCGAGGGCGATCAACCCGGCGCCCGCCAGCACGAGCGCGATCTCGCCGACGACCGAGGTGCGGGGGACGACGGCGGTGCGCAGCGTCAGCGGGGCGGGGATGGCGGACATGAGGGAACGGTAAAGGACGGCGTCGAGACCGGCGCAGCACGGCACAATGCGCGGGTGATGCGGGGGCTCGTGCTGGCGATCGCGATCGTGCTGTCCGTCGGCGCGGCAACGGCGGACGCCGTCACGATGCGCTCGCTGGGCACGAAGATCGCCGCGCAGTGGACGCCGGACCGCAACGGCACGTACGCCACCCGCGACCCCCGCAACGACGATCCGTACTTCGACGAGTACGCCGCGTCGATGCTGGGCGCGACGCAGATCATGTCGGGCCGCCCGGCCCTCGTGCAGCGCGGCCTGCGCTCGCTGCTCGCGGCCTGCCGGCACCCGAACTACCACCGCGAGTTCCAGATCCTCGGCGTCGCCAGCGGCTACCTGTCGCTGCAGCAGCAGCACCTGCAGCACCGGTACGCCGCAACGGCGCGGAAGCTGCGCGTCTGCCTGGCGCGGCACGTGCCGTCGGCGTTCGGCTGGAAGGAGCGCACCACCTACTTCGGCAACGCGCAGGTGGTCGACTACGCGGCCTACCGGCTGATCCGCCGCGCCGGCATCAAGCCGGTGAAGTGGGACCGCTTCCGCCGCAAGGCCGAGCGCATCCTCGACACCATGCGCCGCGTCAGGGGCTCCAACGGCACCTGCATCATCGGCGACCCGCCGCGCTTCCCGCTCGCCTACCACGTGCTGACGACCTCGCTGCTGCGGCTCGCGGGACGGCCGATGGCCTGCGCCGAGAAGGCGCTCGCCGCGCTGCAGGCGCCGAATGGCGACGCCGCCTGGTCGGGCCGCACCTACCTGCAGTCGTGGACGCTGGCGGCGGAGGCCTACCTGTTCACGAAGGTGCACGACCCGATGCGCGCCGCCCGCGCGGTCACGCGCCTGCAGAGCGACACGTACCGCATCGGCGACCGTCACCTGCGTCTCAACCCGTGCAACTGCCGCCAGGACGCCTACGCGCAGCGCCCCGCCTACGAGGGGCTGACCGCGTGGTTCCTGTCCCTGGCGGGCGACACGATCGTCGGCGACCCGCAGCCGGCGGTCGGCGGCACCTCGCTCGACTCGGCGCTGTACCGCGTCGAGGCGACGCCCGGGCGCTGGGTGGCGTCGCGCCTGCAGGGCGTCGCGAGCGACTGGCGGCTGACCGGCGGGCGGGTTCGCGAGGAGGTCCTCGACGGCGGGATCTGGAAGGTCGTCACGCCCGACCTCGCCGCACCGGTAAAGTAGGCGCCGTGGTCACCGCGATCATCCTCATCAACACCGAGCGCGGGCGCGTCGTCGACGTCGCCGAGCAGCTCACCGAGATCGACGGCGTGTCGGAGGTCTTCTCCGTCGCCGGCCGCTACGACCTGGTGGCGCTGCTGCGCGTCAAGACCAACGACGAGATGGCCGCGCTCGTGACGGGCCACCTGCTGCGGGTCGACGGCGTCGCGCACACCGAGACGCTGACGGCGTTCCAGGCCTACTCGCGTCACGACCTGGAGCGCATGTTCGGGCTGTAGGCTTCCGCCATGGCTGCATCGCGGAACGGAAAGGGTCAGCCGGTGCCCGTCGCGCCGTACATGGCCGTCGGCATCTCGACCGTCGTCCACGGCATCGGCGCCCGGCGCCACATCGAGCGGAACCTGGCGATCATCGAGGACGCCATCCACGCCGCCGTCTCGATCATCGGCATCAACATGCCGGTGCGCATGATCGCGCTGCGCCGAGGGCGCGCTGACCGGCTTCACGGACGAGATCTTCGACATCCCGCACGTCGTCGCCGCGCGCGACCTGTTCATCGACATCCCCGGCCCCGAGACCGAGCGGCTGGGCGAGCTGGCGAAGCTGTACGACACGTACATCATCTGCCAGTGCAAGGCGCGCTGGCCCGAGGTGATGCCGGACCGCTTCTTCAACATGCTGTTCGTGATCTCGCCGCAGGGCGAGGTCGTGCACCGGGCCGCGAAGAACCACCTCTGGTGCCGCGAGCGCTCGTGCACGCCGCACGACGTCTACGACCGCTGGGTCGAGCTGTTCGGCGACGGCCCCGAGGCGTTCTACCCCGTGCTGCGCACGCCCGACATCGGCAACATCGGCACCATCTGCTGCTCCGACGGCGAGTACCCCGAGGCCATCCGCGCGCTCGCCTTCAGCGGCGCCGAGGTGATCTACCGGCCCTCGGAGGCCGTGCCGATGACGCAGGCCGGGCCCGATCCCGGCGGCACGTGGCTGCTGCAGAACCGCGCGCACGCGCACTTCAACAACGTCTACATGGTGTGTCCCGAACGTCGGCCCGGTGTACGTGCACCCGGCGATGGAGCACCCGTACGACATCGGCGGCGGCGGCGGGCACGTGGTCGACTTCCAGGGCAACGTGCTCGGCATCTCGCGCAGCGGCGCGAACAGCTTCTGCGCCGGCCTGGTCGACATCGAGGCGCTGCGCAACTTCCGCGCGATGAACCTGAACTCCAACTGGATGAAGGACCTGCGCACCGAGCTGTTCCGGACGCATGTACGACGAGCCGATCCACCCGGCCAACCTGTGGCTCGCGCGACGACCCGAAGCAGCACGCCGAGGTGGACGAGGTGTACCGCGCCAACATCGAGCGGCTGATCGAGCGCGGCTCGTGGACGGCGCCGTGCGCACCGGCATCCCGGCAGCCGCTTCCACCCGCCGTCGCAGGATCCGGCCGACGCCGACTGGGAGAACGTCAAGGGTCTGTGGGAGGGCGTCGAGGCCTGATCGCGCACACTTGGGGTGTGCGCTACGCAAGCCTCACATCGCGCCTGCACGGCGAGGGATCGCGCGTCTGGGCCGTCCACGAGCGCGGCTACGAGCTTCAGGCCGAGGGCCGCGACATCATCCTGCTGTCCATCGGCGAGCCCGACTTCCCGGCGCCGCCGCCGATCATCGACGCGCTCGTCGACTCCATCCGGCGCGGCCGCAACTACTACACCCCGTCGTCCGGCGAGCTGTCGATCCGGTCGGCCATCGCGCGCCACGTCTCGCGGTACGCGAAGCGCACCGTCACGCCCGGCGAGGTCGTCTTCATGCCGGGCGCCCAGGCGGCGCTGTTCGCCGTCTGCCTGGTGCTGGCCGAGCGCGGCGACGAGATCCTGCTGCCCGAGCCGTCGTACGCCACGTACGAGGGCGTGATGGCGTCCACCGGCGCGGCCGTGGTGCACGTGCCGCTGCACGCGGCGCGCGGCTTCCACCTCGATCCGGCCGACGTCGCGTCGCGCATCACCGACCGCTCGCGCGTGCTGATCCTGAACACGCCGCACAACCCGTCCGGCGCCGCACTGTCGCCGGCGACGCTGGCCGAGCTGGGCGAGCTGTGCCGTGCGCACGACCTGTGGCTCGTCGCCGACGAGGTCTACGCCGACCTGGTCTACGACGGCGAGCATGCGAGCGCGCTCGCGATCCGCGGCTGCGAGGACCGCGTCGCGGTCGTCGGCTCGCTGTCCAAGTCGCACGCCATGACCGGCTTCCGCCACGGCTGGGTGGTGTCGTCGCCCGAGCTGGTCGAGCACGTCGACGTGCTGCTGCAGTCGATGCTGTTCGGCTCGCCGCCGTTCATCCAGGACGCCGGCGTGGCCGCGCTGACCGGCTCGCAGGCGCCCACCGAGGCGATGCGCGCCGCCTACCAGCGCCGCGCCCGCGTGGTCGTCGACGCGCTGCGCGACGTGCCCGGACATCGGCACGCACGAGCCCGAGGCCGGCATGTTCGTGATGGCCGACATCCGCGCCGACCGGCCTGTCGGCGCTGGACTGGGCGCTCGGGCTGCTCGAGACGGAGGGCGTCTCGGTGACGCCGACCGAGGGCTTCGGGCCGTCCGGCGTCGGCCACGTGCGCATCGGACTGGTGGCCGACGAGGAGCGGCTGGCCGAGGCCTGCCGGCGGATCGCGTCGTACCAGGCCTCGCTCGTCGCGGCTCAGACCACCAGCGCGTAGTCCATCGTGTTCAGGTTGCGGCACCCGTCCGCGGTGAGGATCACGTGGTCCTCGATGCGGCACCCGCCCACGCCCGGCCGGTAGAGCCCCGGCTCGATCGTGAGCGAGTCGCCCTCGGCCAGCTCGCCGAACCCCTGCGAGCCGGCGCTCGGCGGCTCGTGCACGTGGAAGCCGACGCCGTGGCCGAGGCCGTGGCTGAACACCCACTCCGAGGCGCCGGGCAGCGGTGCCGGCCGGGTGGATCTGCGACGGGTAGCCGAGGTCGCGGAACAGGTCGGAGACGGCGACGTGCAGCTCGCGCCCGGTGATGCCCGGGCCGGCAGGCGGCGATCGCGGCCCGGATCGCCTGCTCGCAGGCGGCGTGCGCCGCGACCACCTCGTCGCTCGGCCGCGCCGACGCAGAACGTCCGCGTCATGTCGCCGTAGACACGGGTCTTCTCGTCGCGCGGGAACAGGTCGAACACGATCGGCTCGCCGGCCCGCAGCGGCCCCGAGCCGTGCTCGTGCGGGTCGGCGCCCTGCGGCCCGCCGGCCGCGATCGGCGTGACCGGCTCGAGGCCGCGCTCGACCCAGTGCAGCTGGATGATCGAGCGCAGCCGCTCCGACGTCAGCGCCGCACCCGTCGAGCATCAGGCCGCCGTCGCCGGCGACGTCGCAGCGGCGGAGCGTGGCGCGCACCAGCTCCATCGCGACCTCCGTCTCGCGCTGCACCGCCTGCAGCAGCTCGATGTCGCCGGCCGACTTGCGTGCGCCGGCGCGTCGCGATCGTCTCCTCCTCGTCCAGGCGGACGGCGATGCCGTGCGCGCGGAGATGGTCGGCCTCGTCGAGCGGGAACCAGTACGGCACCCGCACGGCGTCGAGACCGGCGCGGCGCACCGCGTTCAGCGCGCGCGCCAGCCGCAGCTCGCGCTCGCGGCCGCCGGCCGCGCGCTCCGCGGCCACGACCTCCTCCAGCGCCCACACCTCGGTGGCCGGGCTGGAGCGCTTGGCGAGCTCGACGTCGAAGCCCGTGACGACGAGGATCCGGCGATCGCCCGTCTCGAGCCACAGCACCGGATCGGCGGTCAGAAAGCGCGTCGCGGCGTACATGTCGCCGTTCGCCACCGTCTCGGCGACGAGGAGCAGACCTTCAGGCATCACCGGACCATAGCGAGGGGCGCCGCGCAGCGCGCGGCGCCCCCCGGGTGGAGCTACTTGCCCTTGGGCAGCTTGATCTGGAGCAGCTCGCCGTCGTCGGCGTGCGTGCCCTTGTTCGTGACGAGCAGCGAGTTCGAGCGCTTGTCGAACTCGATGCCGCCCGGCTCGGTCAGCGTGCCTGCCGGAAGCGCGAGCTTCGTCGAGGTGCCGTTCTTGGCGAGCCGGTAGATCGGCGCCGTCCGTGGACGGGCCGATCGGCGGGAACAGCGAGTCGTCGTCGATCGACAGGACCCACAGGTCGCCGTGCTTGCCACGGACGATGTCCATGATGTTCGTGAACCCGCCGGCGAACACGGTCTGGTTGCCGTGCTCGTCGACGCGATGGATGCGGGCGGCGCCCGGCATGAACGGGAAGCCCGTCAGCTCGGTGACCAGCACCGTGTCATCGCCCTCGGCGTCGTCCTTGTACTTGATGACGGCCGTCGGCACGGACTGCGCGACGAACGGATCGGGCAGCCCGAGGAACGGCGGCGGCGACACCGACACGCCGGCGAACACCGACAGCGCGGCGACGCTCTTGCGCTTGACCGTCACGACCGAGTTGCCGCCGGCGTCGGCGACGGCGTAGCCGCCATCGAACTTGGTGACGTCGGTCGGATCGGAGTCGGGACCGGGCGTGCCGCCGGAGATGGCGCCGTCCGGGTCGTTCGCGGTCTCGAACGCGTAGAGGTCGGCGAGCACCTTGGCCTTGACCTTCTTGCCCTTGCTGCCGTGCTTGCGCGACTTCTTGGTGTCGAACTGCATCAGCGTGCCGAGCCCGGTGATGTCGTTGCCCGCGGCGATCGCGCCGGGACCGGACGGGCCGGGCCCGCCGATGGTGGCGACGATCTTGTGACCGCCGACGCGGAGCACCGACGAGGGGCCGAGCGAGCGGCCGCCGCCCGGGACGATGATGTCCGGCGTCGCCGGATCGTTGTCGTCGTCGAGCGTGGTCTGCGCGTCACCCATCGACGGCAGGCCGGTGACGATGCGCGTCACCTTGCCGTGCTTGCCGATCCGGGCGATCGAGCCGGTCAGGCCGATGCAGTTCGGGCCGCCCTCGGGTCCGGTGAAGACCTTCGTGGTGCAGTCGAGACCGCCGCCCTGACCCGCCTCGGCCACGAGGATCTCGTGGCTCGAGCCGATCGAGACGTGGCGCGGGTTGTGCAGGCCGGTCGCGAGCACCTTGACGACAGGCGTCGCGCTCTTGTTCTTGTGGCCGTGCGAACCGCCCTTCGCGGCCGCCGGCGATGCCGCGATCGCAGCAACACCGACGACGAGCGCTAGACCGCTCGCCAGACGCAGCTTCTTTCCCCCCATTCGAACCTCCATCCGTGGATCTGTTGACCCCTGGATGGAGAAGATGACAACTACGTCAGGGGGCTTGCGCAGTTTTTCGGCACGAGAGCCTGCCGTTCAGCCTGTTTTCTTCTGAAATCTGCCGAAGGTAGTTCCGGTCGATCTCAGATCCGCTGGTAGGGTTGGACGCGGATACGACAGCCCAGGGGATCGCGCCGGCCACCTTCGACGGAGTCGCGTGGCGCGTTCCCTGCCCGCTTCCGACTGCCGCGACGGCTTCGGCGGCAGACGAAAGGATCCCGCTCGATGCTGCATGCAGCATTCGCGCCGGTCGCAGCCGTCCTGGCGACGACCGGTGTTCCGCACGCCTCCACACCCGCGCCCGATCCGGGCACCCGGGTCGTCAAGATCGCGCGCACGTTCCTGCACACCCCCTACGCCTGGGGCGGCGAGAGCCGCTCGAGCGGCGTCGACTGCTCCGGCCTGGTCGTCGCGGTCTACCGCAAGCTCGGCGTCAAGCTGCCGCACCAGTCGAACACGCTCTGGACGTCGCTCTACCGCGTGAAGAAGCTGCGCAAGGGCGACATCGTCGCCTTCGGCAGCGGCGGCTCGTCCGGCCACGTCGGCATCTACATCGGCGCCGGCCGGTTCATCCACGCCGTCGGCCGCGGCAAGGGCGTGCGCATCGGCTACCTGCACGGCAAGCGCGCGCACCGCGGCTACCTCGGCGCGGTCCGCCCCAAGGTGAAGCTAAAGGCGACGCGCCAGGCGGGCGACGCCGTCGAGCATGCGGGCGCCGTCGTCGTGCGTGGTGCGGGGGTTCATCACCGTTATCCGAAGGACTGGATGATCTTCTAGCCGGGTGAGGGTGATCCACCCCTCGCCGGTGGCGTTGTACGCGGGCCGCAGGCGCGCGTTCAGGTCGTCGTCGCCGACGTGCCGGAAGCAGAGGATGTTGCACTCCGGCTCGTGCACGGGCTCGAACGACGGGTGGTCGCAGACCCGCTCCCAGATGGCGTGCGTGGTCGCGCAGAGGTGGTCGTACACGGCCGCGAAGCCCTCCGTGCCGTAGCGCTGCCAGGCGATCCACACCTTCAGCGCGTCGGCGCGGCGCGAGCACTGGAACGAGCGCACGCCCTGGTCGATCGGCCGCGCCGCGCGGTCGTGGAACAGGTAGGGCGCGCTCTGCGCGAAGGCCGCATCGAGGTCGCCCTCGTCGGCCATCAGCAGCGCGCTCGCCGCCAGCGGCATCAGCATCATCTTGTGGGGATCCCACGCCAGCGAGCGCACGCGCTCGACCCCGGCCAGCCGGTGGCGATGGGTGGGCGACAGCAGCGCCGAGGCGCCGTGCGCTCCGTCGACGTGCAGCCAGATGCCGCGCGCGGCGCAGATCTGGCCGATCGCATCCAGGTCGTCGAAGGCGCCGACCGCCGTGGAGCCGGCGGTCGCGACCACGGCGACGACCGTCCGCGTCTCGGCCGCCAGCAGCCGCTCCAGGGCCTCCGGGTCGATCGCCCGGCGCTCGTCGGACGGCACCCGCACGACGTTGTTCGCGCCGATGCCGAGCTGCCCGACGGCGCGCGCCACCGAGTAGTGGGCGTGCTCGGAGCAGAACACGACGGCCTCGCCGCCGCGGACGCCCTGCTCCCATGCGTGCGGCAGCGCCTTCGCCCGGGCCGCGGCGAGCCCGCTGAAGGTGGCCTCGGTGGCGCCGATCGCGAAGGTGCCGCCGGCGTCGGGACCGAGGCGCGCGAGGTCGGCGAGCCAGCGGACGACGCGGCGCTCGATGGTGGTGGTGACGGGCGACAGCTCGGCCACGGCGTGCGAGGGGTTGAGCGCCGCGATCAGCGGCTCCGCCCAGATCGCCGCGGGCAGCGGCACCGACAGCTGGTGGCCCATGTGCATCGGGTCCTGCAGCCACAGCGCGTTCGGCAGCACGCGCCGGCGCACGTCGTCGAGCACCTCGTCCAGCGGCCGTCCCCGGGCCGGCGCCGGCTCGTCGAACTCCGTGAAGACGTCGGCCAGATCGGGCGGCGGCGGCGAGTCGCGGCCACCGCCGGTGCGCAGGTACTCCTCGACCAGGTCGACGTAGGCGTGCCCGGCGGCGAGATCGCTCTCGACCTCGCGGGGAATCACGGGCGGCGCCCCGTGGCGACCAGGAACACCTCGACGCTGTGCGCGCGCACGCCGTCGGGGCGCAGCGTCTTCAGGGTCGCGTAGCGCTCCTTGATCAGCGCGCGGACGGTGTCGTACTCGCCGCCCATGAACAGCTTCGCGACCAGCGACGAGCCCGGCTTCGCGAGGGCGTCGGCGACGGCGATCGCGCGCTCCACCAGCGCGCCGGAGCGGATCGCGTCGGTCGACCGCGAGCCGGTGGTGGACGGCGCCATGTCGGACAGCACGACGTCGTACGGCGCGAACGCCGCGAGGTCGTCGTTCGACACCTCGAAGGCGTCGCCCTGCACCGTCCGCGCGTGGTCGGGCAGCTGCACCGTGATCGGCGTCAGGTCGATCGCCAGCACGCGGCCCTGCGGCCCGACGCGGTCGGCCGCGTACATCGTCCACGACCCCGGCGCGGCGCCCAGGTCGAGCACGTGCATGCCCGGCTTCAGCAGCCGCGCGCGCTGGTCGATGTCCTCGAGCTTGAAGACGGAGCGGGCCGGAAAGCCGCGCTCGCGCGCCCGCTTCGTGTAGCCGTCGGCCTTCTGGTACGGGTTGCCGCGGTTGGCCACGGGCGAAGCGTAGCTTGCGGACCGGAACGGGATACTGTATACAAAACGGATGGCGCCGGAGCTGACGCTCGACCAGGTCGATCTCCTCGACCAGGACCTCTTCGCCGACCGCGAGCCGTGGGACGTTTTCGCCCTGCTGCAGCGCGAGGCACCCGTGTACTGGCACCCCGGACCCGAGGAGGGCGACGGGTTCTGGTGCGTGACGCGGTACGACGATCTCGTCCACGTGCTCAAGAACGCGCGGCTCTTCTCGTCCGAGGCGAACGGCTCGGCGCAGATCGAGTGGATGGAGCCCGACGTGCTCGAGGCGCGGCGCAACTTCATGGAGACCGACCCGCCCCGCCACAGCGCGTGGCGGCGCCAGTTCGCCCGCTCGTTCACGCCCCGCGCCGTCGCCGACTACTCGCGACTTCCTGCGCGAGCTGACCGCCCAGATGCTGGACGAGGCGATCGACCGCGGCGAGGTGGAGTTCGTGCACGAGATCGCCGCGGTGATCCCGATCCGCGCGCTCGGGCACATGCTCGGCGTGCCGGAGGAGCACCTCGGACGCCTCGTCGAGCTCGGCGACCGGATGATCATCGACACCGATCCCGAGATCGCCCACGTGCTGGCCGGATCGCCCGAGGCGGAGGCGTTCAAGTACCTGCCGTTCGGCTCCGAGGCGGCGGCCGAGCTGTGCGCGCTCGGCCGGCCGCTGATCGCCGACCGCCAGGCGTGCCCGCGCGACGACGTGCTGTCGATCCTCGCGAACATGGAGATCGACGGCCGCCCGCTGTCGCAGGTCGAGCTCGACAACAACTTCGCGCTGTTCATCGTCGCCGGCAACGAGACGACGCGCCAGGGCATGGCGCTGGGCCTGCTGCAGCTGATCCAGAACCCGTGGGCGATGGACGAGCTGCGCGCCGATCCGTCGCTCTACCCGACCGCCATCGACGAGCTGCTGCGGCTCGCCTCGCCCGTCTGGCACTTCCGGCGCACCGCGACCGAGGACACCGAGATCGGCGGCGTCAAGATCGCCAAGGGCGAGCGGGTGGTCGTGTGGTTCGCCGCCGCGAACCGCGATCCCGACGTCTTCCCGGAGCCCGACAAGCTGGTGCTGACGCGCAAGCGCGACGAGCACGCGTCGTTCGGGCGCGGCGGTCCGCACTTCTGCCTCGGCGCGCACCTGGCCCGGCTCGAGATCGCGATCATGGTCGAGGAGCTGGTCAAGCGGGTCGACAAGATCGAGCTCGTCGCGCCGCCGCGGCGGCTGCGGTCCAACTTCACGAACGGCCTCAAGGAGCTGCGCGTCCGCTTCACGCGCCGCGACGTCTGAGCCGGTATCCTCGCCCGGTGAGCCAGGTGCTCCTCGATCGGCGCGGGCGACATGGGCGAGCGGTTCGCGGCCGGTCTGGCCGCGTCGGGCCGCGTCCGCGAGCTGGTGCTGGTCGACGTCGCCGGCTCGGGTCTGCGCGAGAAGGCCGCGGCGCTCGTCAGCTCGTCCGACGTGCGCGTCCGCGCGGTCGAGGCCGAGCCGCGCGACCAGTACTCGTTCGAGCGGCTGCTGCGCGACCTGGCGCCCGACCTCGTCATCCAGGCGGCGGCGCTGCAGAGCCCGTGGGCGCTGGTCGGCCGCGACGACCCGGTGGCGCAGGCGCTGAACAGCGCCGGCCTGTCGATCCGCCTGCCGTTCCAGCTGCCGTGCCTGCTCGCGGCGATGCGCGCCGTGCGCGAGATCGGGTACACGGGCCCGGTCGCGAACATCTCGCTGCCCGACATCACGCATCCGATCCTCCGGTCGCCACGACCTGGCGCCGACGGTCGGGCTCGGCAACGTCTCGATGCTGCTGGTGCGCGCCCGCGCCACCTGGCGGGCCCGCAACGGCGACGGGCCGGCGCCGTTCCTGCGCGTGATCGGGCACCACCACCACGTCTACGGCGTGATGGGCTCGGTGCCGCCGGCCGACCCGGCCGACGGGCCGCGCGTCTACGTCGGCGAGGAGGGCGAACGCGCCGACGACCTGGCGTACGGCGCCCCGCCGATGGCGCCGGGCCTGCGCTACAACCACGTCACGGCGGCCGCCGCGCTGCCGGTGCTGCTGGCGCTGCTGCCCGGCTCCGAGCCGCTGCGCTGGTCGACGCCGGCGCCGTTCGGCCTGACCGGCGGCTATCCGGTGCGCATCGAGTCGGGCGCGGTCGAGTTCGACCTGCCGCCGGGCGTCGACCTGGCCGAGGCGACGGCCTTCTGCGAGCGCATCGGCCACGGCGACGGCGTCGAGCGAATCGACGACGACGGCACGGTGCACTTCACCGCCGCCGCCCAGGCCGTGATGGCCCCGATCGCCCCCGACCTGACGGAACCGCTGCCGGTCGACGACGGCGAGATCGCCCGCCGCGCGAAGCGCATCTTCGAGCTGCTGGCGTAGCTCGAACAGCGCGCGATCCGAATTTGTACTCGTATCAAGCCAAACTAGGGTCTGACCCCAATCTGGCCGTTTTTGGGGTCAGACCCCAGAACGTTTCTCACACGGAAGGCGCGCGGATCGCGCGACGGACGCGGTCCGTGACGGTTCGGGCACGAATCGATATCTGACTTTGGTCAGACAATTTCCGTCACGAGGGTCAGCGCCTGCGACTCGGGGACCTTGCCGGCGAGGTCGACTGGCGGACGATCAGCTCCGGCTTGAAGGTGACGTGACGGTGGTGGTGGGCCTCGCCCTCGTCGAGCTCCGCCGCCAGCAGCTCGGCCGCCGTCCGACCCAGCTCGGCCCTGGGCTGGCGGACCGACGACAGCGGGGGGACGGCGACGCCGGCGAACTCGATGTCGTCGTAGCCGATGACCGCCATCTCGTCGGGGATGCGTCACGCCGAGCTCGCGCAGCTGCACCATCAGGCCGAGCGCCAGAAGGTCGTTCGCGCAGAAGACACCCGTCGGGCGCTCGGTGACCGGCAGCGCCGCGATCTCCTCGGCGATCGCCGCGGCCGGCAGCGATGCTCAGCGCCGGCGTGTCGAACACCGACACCTCGATGTCCTTGCCGCCGGCGGCGGCCACCGCCTCGTGCGCGCCCTCGCGGCGGTCGTCGACCTGGCGGATGCCCGCATGGCCGCCGACCAGCGCGATGCGCCGCCGGCCCGCCTCCAACAGGTGCGTGACGGCCAGATTGCCGCCGAGCACGTCGTCGACCGTGACCGAGCAGCCGCCGTGGCGCGGCGCGCCGCTGTCGACGAGCACGACCGGCGTGCCGCGCTCCGACAGGCGGCGCAGCGCGTCGTCGTCACCGCCGACCGGCGTGATCAGGATGCCCTGGACGCGCTGCTCCTCGAGCTGCGCGAGATACCGGCGCTCGCGCCGCAGGTCGCCGGCCGTGTCACACACGACGAGGATCGAGCCGATGTCGGCGACGACGGGCTCGACGCCGTTCGAGACGTCGGCGAAGAACGGGTTCGCCGCGTCGAGCACGACCAGCGCGATGGTGCGGCTCTTGCCGGCCCGCAGGGCCCGCGCGCTCTCGTTGCGGACGTAGCCGAGCTCCTCGATCGCGTCCAGTACCCGCTGCCGGGTCTCCGGCGCGACCAGGTCGCGGCGGTTCAGGACGTTCGAGACCGTGCCGATCGCCACCCCCGCACGGGCGGCGACCTCCTTGATGCCGACGCCTGCCAATTCGACCCTCTCTTTGAAACGAATCAAGCGGTTTCAAGGGCGTTTCAGTCCCGCCGCACGCGGAGTGTAGCGGTTCGGTCCGGCGGATTGCAACGTGCTCCAATCCTTATGTGATGCGGGATTGGCTCCTATCCCCGAATGCCGGCGATGGATTCTCTGTCGTGGCACTTGACACGTGATCCGCCCGATGCTTGACTACCCGAGTTGAAACGTATCAGTCGTTTCGACGTCGCCGGAGGGGCGGGAGGGTTCGTGGAGGAAGTCGTTCTCGAGGTGCAGGGCGCCGTGAAGCGCTTCGGCGGATACCGTCGCGCTGGACGGCGCCTCGCTGCGGCTGCGCGCCGGCGAGGTGCACGCCCTCCTGGGCGAGAACGGCGCCGGCAAGTCCACGCTCCTCAAGGCCCTCGCCGGCGTCCACCACCTCGACGCGGGCGACGATCACGCTCGGCGGCGAGCCGTTCGAAGAGGGCTCCACGCGAAAGGCGCGCGACCAGGGCGTCGCGGTCATCTACCAGGAGCCGAGCCTCTTCCCCGACCTGTCGCTGGCCGAGAACGTGTTCGTCGGCCGCCAGCCGCGCACCGGCGGCCGGGTCGACTGGCAGACGATGAACCAGCGCGCGGCGGAGCTGTTCGAGCGGCTCGGCGTGCACCTGGACCCGCTCCGCACCGCCGCCGGCCTGTCGATCGCCGACCAGCAGATCGTCGAGATCGCGAAGGCGCTCTCGATCGAGGCGCGCGTGATCGTGATGGACGAGCCGACGGCCGCGCTGTCCGCCGTCGAGGCCGGCCGCCTGATGGACGTCGCGCGCCGGCTGCGCGACCGCGGCGCTGCCGTCGTCTTCGTCAGCCACCGCCTGGACGAGGTGTTCGCGCTCTGCGACCGGTTCACCGTCATGCGCGACGGCGCGACGGTGGCCGAGGCGCTGGTGGCCGACTCATCGCCCGCCGAGGTCGTGCGCCTGATGGTCGGCCGCGCGCTCGCCGAGCTGTTTCCCAAGGTTCCCGCCGAGGTCGGCGCGACGGTGCTCGAGGTCTCGAACCTGACCCGCACCGGCCGCTTCGACGACGTCTCCTTCACCGTCCGCACGGGCGAGATCGTCGCGTTCGCCGGACTCGTCGGCTCCGGCCGCAGCGAGGTCGTGCGGGCCGTCTTCGGCATCGACCGCTACGACGGCGGCACGCGTGCTGCTGCACGGCGCGCCGCTGCCGGCCGGCGATCCGCGCGCCGCCATTCGCGGCGGCGTCGCGCTGGTGCCCGAGGACCGCCGGCAGGAAGGGCTGCTGATGGACGCGAGCATCGCGCGCAACATCGCGATCACGGTGCTCGACCGCCTGCGCCGCCGCGGCCTCATCCACTGGTCGGACGAGCGCACGCTGGCCGAGCGCTGGGCGACCACGCTGCAGCTGAAGCACTCCGGCCTGGAGCATCCCGTCGAGCGCCTGTCGGGCGGCAACCAGCAGAAGGTCGTGCTCGCCAAGTGGCTCGCGACCAACCCGAAGCTGCTCGTGATCGACGAGCCGACGCGCGGCATCGATGTCGGCACCAAGGCCGAGGTGCACCGCATGCTGGGCGAGTTCGCGTCGCAGGGTATGGCCGTGCTGATGATCTCGAGCGAGCTGCCCGAGGTGCTCGGCATCGCCGACCGCGTGCTCGTGATGCGCGAGGGCGTGCTGGTGCAGGAGCTGTCGCGCGCCGAGGCGACGCAGGAGCGGATCATGCTCGCCGCCACCGGCCAGGAGTCGGCGGCGTGAGCGCGGCCGAGGCCGCCGGGCCGCCGCCGGTGATCGTCCAGCGCACCACGCTGCGCAGCATCCTGCGGCGCCGCGAGACGCCGGTCGCCGTCGCGTTGCTGGTCGTGCTGGTCGGCACGTCGCTGTCGAACAGCCGCTTCCTCTCGGTGCAGGGCCGCACCGACCTGATGCTGGCGGCGGCCATCACCGGCATGGCTGCCATCGGCCAGACCTTCGTGCTGATCATGCGGAAGGTCGACCTGTCGGTCGGCTCCACGCTCGGCCTCGCCGCCTACATCGCCGGCGACCAGATCCGCGACGGCGGCGACGGCCAGCTGATCAAGGCGTTCGCCATCGGCATCGCGGTCGGGCTGGCCGTCGGCCTCGTCAACGGCGTCCTGGTCGCGGTGCTCGACCTCCCCGCGCTCGTCGTCACCCTCGGCACGCTCTACGTCGTCGCCGGCATCCGCGCGACGATCGTCGGCGGCAAACGGATCACGCCCGAGCATCTGCCCGACGACGTGATCCGGTTCGGCGTCGAACGCTGGCTCGGCGTGCCGAAGCTGATGGTCCTGGTGCTGATCGTGGGCGCGATCGCGTCGTTCTACCTGCGCCGCTTCCGCTCGGGCCGCGACCTGTACGCGATGGGGTCGAACCCGCCCGCCGCCATCCTCGCCGGCATCCCGGTGGTGCGCCGCGTGATCGTCGGCTACCTGATCTGCGGCGCCTGCGCCGGTGCGGCCGGCGTGCTCTTCATGTCCCGCCTGGGTGGCGTCGACGCCACCGCCGGCACCGGCTTCGAGCTGCCCGTGATCGCCGCCTGCGTGGTCGGCGGCGTGAACATCTTCGGCGGCTCCGGCACCATCATCGGCGCCCTGCTGGGCGCGATGCTGCTGCGCTCGATCGGGTTCTCGCTGAGCGCGCTGTCGATTCCCGAGTTCTGGCAGCAGGCCGTCAACGGCGCCCTGCTGCTGGTCGCGATCAGCGCCGACCGGCTGGTGACGCTCCGCCGCGCAGCACTCCGACCGCCGGAGCGGCAGATGAACCTCGTGTCGCACTTCAAGTGGGACCGGTTCGTGCCGGTGCTGGCCGTCACGACGCTGATCGTCGGCAGCTTCCAGAACGAGAACTTCCTGACCACCGGGAACATGACGTTCCTGATCCAGAGCATCGCCGAGATCATGCTGATCTCGTTCTCGATGACGCTGCTGATCATCGCCGGCGAGATCGACCTGTCGGTCTCGTCCACGGCGGCGCTGTCCAGTTGCTCGCTCGGCTACTGCTGGCACCACACCGGCAGCCTGCCGCTGGCCGTGGTCGCCGCGATCGCTGACCGGCGTCGCCTGCGGTGCGTTCAACGGCTTCCTCGTGACGCAGCTCGGACTGCAGTCGCTGGCCGTCACCATCGGCACGCTCGCCCTGTACCGCGGGCTCTGCTACGCGCTCCTCGGCGATGGTCGCCTGGAGCCGTTCCCGACCGGCTTCACGAGCATCAACTACCGCGGCATCGCCGGCACCTGGGTGCCGTACGTGACGGTGCTGCTCGTGGTGTTCGGCCTCGTATTCGGCATCGTGCTGCACGCCACCCCGTTCGGCCGGCGCGTGTTCGCGATCGGTCAGTCGAAGGAGGCGGCGCGCTTCGCCGGGATCCCGGTGCGCCAGATCGTGTTCCGCCTGTTCGTCGTGAACGGCCTGATGGCCGGCATCGCCGGCGTCGTCTACACCATCCGCTTCGCCAGCGCCCGGCCCGACGGCGCCGTCGGCCTGGAGCTCGAGGTGATCGCCGCCGCGCTGTTCGCGGGCGTCTCGATCTTCGGTGGCGTCGGCACCATGTGGGCCGTCGCCGGCGCCGTGCTGTTCCTCGGCTCCATCCGCTCGCTGCTGCGCCTGAACGACTTCACCGCGAACCAGCTGACCATCGTCACCGGCTCGCTGCTCCTGGCCTCGGTGGCAATCCCGGCCGTGATCGCCCTCGTGCGGGCACGGACGAGATCCGAGCCACCGCCACGCCCCCGCGCTCCCATTGCACCCGGGCTTCCCGGGCCTGACGCACCCGCCACCGAGCAGGGGTGACAGCCACACAACCACGATCACCCGTCGAGCGTCCCCAGGCACGTCGTTGCGGCAGCCCAAGCCGTCGCTTCCCTACCAGCAACTAGGAGAACACCAGTGAAGAGCAAGTTCAAGATCCTCGCCGTGGCCGCCATCGCCGCCCTCATGGTGAGTGCGTGCGGCTCGAGCGACGACGACACCTCGTCGGCCACGTCGGCCGCCGATACGGCGGCCGCCCCGGCCGCCAGCACGGACGCGGCCGCCTCGACCGCCGCCGCCGCCCCGACCCTGAAGACCGGCGTCAAGATCGCCGTCATCCCGAAGGCGATCAACAACCCCTACTTCGACGCCGCATACGTCGGCGCCCAGAAGGCGTGCGACGAGCTGAGCGCCGAGTGCGAGCAGGTCGGCCCGACCGAGGCGACCGGCGCGGCCCAGGCCGAGTTCATCAACGCCGTCGATCCAGAAGGGCGTCGACGCGATCGTCATCTCCGCGGCCGACGCCGACTCGGTGACACCGCTGCTGCAGCAGGCCAAGGCGGCCGGCATCAAGGTCGTCACCTACGACGCCGACGTCACCGACACCTCCGCCCGGCTGGCCATGATCAAGCCGACCACCCCCGAGCTGATCGCCACGTCGCAGATCAAGTGGGCGTCCGACGCGATCGGCCCCGACGGTGGCGAGGTCGCCATCCTGTCGGCGGCCGCCACCGCGGAGAACCAGAACGCGTGGATCGAGCTGATGAAGGCCGATCTGACCGCGAACTACCCGCAGCTGAAGCTCGTCGACACCGTCTACGGCGATGACGACGCCGCCAAGTCGGCCGACAAGGCCGCCGCGCTGATGCAGTCGCACCCCGACCTGAAGGCCATCATCGCGCCGACGACCGTCGGTGTCCTCGCTGCCGCCAAGTACATCTCGGGCTCGGAGTACAAGGGCAAGGTCGCGGTCACCGGGCTGGGCCTGCCGAGCGAGATGAGCGCCTACCTCAAGGACGGCACCGTCAAGACCGTCGGCCTCTGGGATCCGGGCATGCTCGGCTACCTGGGCATCTACGCGGCCGTCAACGCCGCCAGCGACGCCGACCTGACGGCCGGCTTCGCAGCCGCTGACGGCACGGTGTACACGCCCGACGCCGACGGCATCGTCATCGTCGGCCCGCCGGCCGAGTTCACCGCCGAGAACGTCGACCAGTTCAAGTTCTAGGTCGCATCCGACCGGTGGCCCGGCCCGACCTCCTCCGGGCCGGGCCACCGCGAGGAGCCCCGATGGAACGCGTCTGCTTCCGCCTGCAACTGCGGCCCGACCGGCTCGACGAGTACGTCGAACGCCACGCCGAGGTGTGGCCGGACATGCTCGACGCCCTGGTCGAGACCGGCTGGAGCAACTACTCGCTCTTCCTCGACCGGTCCGATGGAACACTGATCGGCTACTTCGAAACGCCCGACCTCGCGGCTGCCCTTGCCGGGATGGCCACGAGAGACGTCAACGCCCGCTGGCAGGCCGAGATGGCCGGCTTCTTCACCGACATGGACGGACGCGCGCCCGACGAGGGCTTCGTCCGGCTCGAACAGGTTTTCCGACTCCCACCGACAGGCAGTAGCGCCCCCGCATGACTGACTTCACCGCCGTCAAGAACACGCTTCGATCGCTGCACATCGAGACCCCTTCCTGGGCGTACGGCAATTCCGGGACGCGG
This sequence comes from uncultured Actinomycetes bacterium, assembly GCA_963732645.1. GTDB lineage: Bacteria > Actinomycetota > Thermoleophilia > Gaiellales > F1-60-MAGs149 > VFJZ01. Next base: position 167,004 of record CAVTAC010000008.1, on the reverse strand, counting down.
TTCAAGGTCTTCGCCCAGCCGGGCGCCGCGACCGATCCGTTCGGCAAGATCGCCGACGCAGCGACCGTCAACCGGTTCACCGGTTGCGTGCCGACGGTGGCGCTGCACATCCCCTGGGACCGCGTCGACGACTACGGCGACCTCGCGTCGTTCGCCGCCGAGCAGGGCATCGGCATCGGCGCCATCAACGCGAACACGTTCCAGGACGAGGACTACCGGCTCGGCAGCGTCTGCAACCCCGACCCGCGCATCCGCCGCAAGGCCACCGACCACCTGCTGGAGTGCGTCGAGATCGCCGAGCTGATCGGCTCGCGGCACCTGACGCTGTGGTTCGCCGACGGCACCAACTACGCCGGGCAGGACTCGATCACGGCTCGCCAGGAGCGCCTCGCGACAGCGCTGGCCGAGACGTACGCGGCGATGCCCGAGGCGTCACGATGCTGCTCGAGTACAAGATCTTCGAGCCCGCCTTCTATTCGACCGATCTGCCCGACTGGGGCACGAGCCTGCTGCACTGCCAGCGGCTCGGCGAACGCGCACAGGTGCTGGTCGATACCGGTCACCACGCGCCGGGCACCAACATCGAGATGATCGTGGCGCTGCTGCTGGCCCAGGGGCGTCTCGGGGGCTTCCACTTCAACAGCCGCTACTACGCCGACGACGACCTGATGGTGGGCGCGGCCGACCCGTTCCAGCTGTTCCGGATCATGTTCGAGATCGTCCAGGCCGGCGCGATCTCGAGCGGTGTCGCCTACGCGCTCGACCAGTGCCATAACATCGAGCCCAAGGTGGCCGGGCAGATCAGGTCCGTGATGAACGTGCAGGAGGCGACCGCGAAGGCGCTGCTGGTCGACCGCCACGCGCTGCAGGCCGCGCAGCTGGCCGGCGACGTGCTCGGCGCCCATGCCGCGCTGATGGACGCGTTCGCGACCGACGTCCGCCCGCTGCTGGCCGAGATGCGCGAGGAGCAGGGCATCGACGGCGACCCGCTCCGGGCCTACGCACGGTCGGGCTACGCCGAGGGCATCACCGCGCAGCGCGGCTTGAACGGCGCGTCGGGATGGGGCTCGTGAGCACCGCCGACGTCCGTCCCGCCGGGCCGGTCGCCGAGCTGCTCGACCGCTGCCACCGGCTCGGCAGCGACCGCCGGAACACCAACTACGCGGGCGGCAACGCCTCCGCCAAGGTCGACGCGCTCGATCCCGCCACCGGCGACGCCACGCGCGTGATGTACGTCAAGGGATCCGGCGGCGACCTCGGCACGCTCACCGAGTCGGGCCTCGCGGCGCTCGACCTGAGCCGCGTCGAGGGCCTCGTCGGCGTCTACCGCGGCGTCGAGCACGAGGACGAGATGGTGGCGCTGTTCGACCACTGCCTGTTCGGCCGCGGCGGCGCGGCGCCCAGCATCGACACGGCCATGCACGCGCTCGTCGGCTGCCAGCACGTCGACCACCTGCACCCCGACGCGATCATCGCGCTGGCGACGGCCGTCGACGGCCCGGAGCTGACCCGGCAGTGCTTCGGCGACGAGGTGCTGTGGGTCGACTGGCGCCGGCCCGGCTTCCAGCTCGGCCTCGACATGTCCGAGCTGCAGGCGGCGCACCCGCAGGCGATCGGCTGCGTGCTCGGCGGCCACGGACTGACCACGTGGGGCGACTCGAGCGAGGAGTGCGAGCGTCGCAGCCTCGACGTGATCCGCCGCGCCGAGGCGTTCATCGCCGAGCACGGCCGCCCGGAGCCGTTCGGCCCCGAGGTCGACGGGTGGCAGCCGCTGCCGCAGCCCGCCCGTGCCGGCCGCGCCGCCGAGCTGGCACCGATCCTGCGCGGCATCGCCTCCACCGACGCGCCGATGGTGGGCCACTACAACGACGAGGACGTCGTGCTGCACTTCCTGGCGCGGGCCGAGATGCCGCGCCTCGCGGCGCTCGGCACGTCCTGCCCCGACCACTTCCTGCGGACCAAGGTGGCGCCGCTGGTCGTCGACCTGCCGGCCACGGCCGAGCTGCCGGCGATCGTCGAGCGCCTCAATCAGCTGCACGCCGACTACCGCATCGAGTACGCCGCCTACTACGAGCGGCACGCCGAGCCCGACTCGCCGCCGATGCGCGGCAGCGATCCCGGCGATCGTGCTCGTGCCGGGCGTCGGGATGTTCTCGTACGGCAAGGACAAGCAGACGGCGCGCGTGGCGGGCGAGTTCTACGTCAACGCCATCAACGTCATGCGTGGCGCCGAGGCGCTGTCGGAGTACCGCCCGATCTCCGAGCGCGAGAAGTTCCGCATCGAGTACTGGTCGCTCGAGGAGGCCAAGCTGCGGCGGCTGCCGAAGCCGAAGCCGCTCGCGACCCGGGTCGCGCTCGTCACCGGTGCGGGCTCGGGCATCGGCCGCGCGATCGCGCTGCGGCTGGCGGCCGAGGGCGCTTGCGTCGTCGTCGCCGACCTCGACGCCGACAGCGCGGCCGGCGTGGCGGCCGAGATCGGCGGCCCGGACCGAGCAGTCTCCGTCGCCATGGACGTGCTCCTCCGGCGCGCAGGTGTCGGTCGCCTTCCAGGCGGCGCTGCTCGCGTTCGGCGGCGTCGACCTGGTGGTCAACAACGCCGGACTCTCGATCTCGAAGCCGCTGCTCGAGACGACCGAGCACGACTGGGACCTGCAGCACGACGTGATGGCGAAGGGGTCGTTCCTCGTCTCGCGCGAGGCGGCGCGCGTCATGATCGAGCAGGGCCTCGGCGGCGACATCGTCTACATCGCGAGCAAGAACGGCGTGTTCGCCGGGCCGTCCAACATCGCGTACGGCGCCGCGAAGGCCGACCAGGCGCACCAGGTACGGCTGCTGGCGGCCGAGCTGGGCGAGTTCGGCATCCGCGTCAACGGCGTCAACCCGGACGGCGTGGTGCGGGGCTCCGGCATCTTCTCGAAGGGCTGGGGCGCGCAGCGGGCGGCGGTGTACGGCGTCGCCGAGGAGGATCTCGGCGCGTTCTACGCGCGACGCACGCTGCTCGGCCGCGAGGTGCTGCCCGAGCACGTGGCGGCCGGCGTGTTCGCGCTCGTCGGCGGCGACCTGTCGCTCACCACGGGCCTCCACATCCCCGTCGACGCAGGTGTGGCCGCCGCCTTCCTGCGCTGATGGACTGACGTGCCGACCTACAGCGCGGTAGATCTCGGCGCGACCAGCGGACGGGTCGTGAACGTGCTCGTGGAGCCGGACCGGATCGCGCTGGACCCGGTGCGGCGGTTCGCCAACGAGACGCTGGCCGACGCCGACGGTGGCAGAACCTGGGACTTCGAGGCGCTGCTGCACGAGGTCGTCACGGGCATCGGCGAGGCGGCCGCGCGCGGGCCGATCGCGTCGGTCGGCGTCGACAGCTGGGCCGTCGACTACGGCCTCCTCGACGCCACCTCGAGCCTGATCGGGCCCGTTCACGCCTACCGCTCGGCACGCACCGACGGCGTCATGGACGCCGTCGATCGCCGTCTCGGCAATGGCCGGTTATACGGCATCACGGGCATCCAGTTCCTGCCGTTCAACACCGTCTACCAGCTGGTCGCGGCGCGGGAGACAACCGCGTACGAGACGGCGCGGTCGCTGCTGATGGTGCCCGACCTGATCAACAACCGGCTCTGCGGCAGCACGACGAACGACATCACGAACGCCTCGACCACCCAGCTGCTCGACGTGCGGCAACGGGGCTGGAGCGCCGAGCTGCTGCAGGACCTGCAGCTGCGCGCCGACCTGATGCCGCGGCTGCACGAGCCCGGCACGACGCTCGGCACCGTGCCGGACGAGGTGTCGATCGCGGCCGCCGGCGTGCGCGTCGTCGCCGTCGCGAGCCACGACACCGCGAGCGCCGTCGCCGGCACGCCCCTCTCGGCGTCGCGGCCGGGCATCTACATCTCGTGCGGCACGTGGGCACTTGTCGGGTGCGAGCTCGTCGCGCCGGTGACGACCGAGGACGCCCGCCGCGCCAACGTCACCAACGAGCTCGGCGTCGGCGGCACCACGCGGCTGCTGAAGAACGTCACCGGCCTGTGGCTGCTCGAGGAGTGCCGGCGCCACTGGGCGTCGCAGGGCATTGCGACCGACACGGCCGAGCTGGTCACGGCCGCCGCGCACGAGCCGATCGGCCGTGCGGTGATCGACCCCGACGACGAGCGCCTGACTGCTGCCGGCGACATGCCGGCCGCCATCGCCGAGGCGTGCCGTGCGAGCGGCCAGCCCGAGCCGGCGTCACCGGAGGCGGTGACGCGGGTGCTGCTCGACTCCCTGGCGCTGTCGTTCCGGCGGACGGTGCGCACGATCGAGCGGGTCAGCGGCGTCGACGCCGAGGTCATCCACCTGGTCGGCGGCGGCTCCCTCAACGGCCTGCTGGCCCAGCTGTGCGCGAGCGCGTGCGAGCGCCCGGTGCTGGTCGGTCCGGCCGAGGCGACGGTCGTCGGCAACGCGCTGGTGCAGGCGATCGCGGACGGCACGATCCCCGACCTGGAGACGGGCAGGCGGCTGGTCGAGGCCAGCCTGGGCGTCACGTGGCTGCAGCCCGAGCAGCTCGTCGACTGGGACGAGCTGGGCCGCCGAGTCGGCTAGCAGCGCGCTTCCGTGCGCCTTCGATGCGCGGGGTCTGACCCCGAAAACGGCCGTTCTGGGGTCTGACCCCAGAACGTTTCCGCGCCGGAGGCGCATGAAGCGCGCGCGTTGTGCGGGACCGTGCGCAGGAGGACACGGAGCGACACGCCCGGGGCACGAGAGAACGGGTAGCGTCGGATCGTGGGCTAGCGCCGCTCGATCGCCAGCCCCGCCCGGTACACGCTGACGATGTCCTCGTGCGTCCACGGGCCCGGCTCGACCGGGATCCACGCCTCGCGGCAGCGGATCGCCAGCTGCTCGACGTCCTCGTCGCGGACGCCCGACTCGCGCATCGTCGGGAAGCCGGTCTCGGCCAGGATCTCACGCACCGCCCGCACCGCCCGCGAGCCGTCGCTCGTCCCGTCGGCCGGTGCGCCGAGGGCGTCGGCGATCCGCTCGAAGCGCTCCGGCACGTGGCGGCGGTCGACGTCCATCGACTCGGCCAGCACGAGGCCGATCGTCAGGCCGTGCGGCAGGTGGTAGAGGGTGCCGAGCGGCTCGCCGAGCGCGTGCTCGGTGCCGGCCTCGGAGATGTTCATCGCCAGGCCGGCCATCATCGAGCCGAGCGCCATCTGGTTGCGCGCGGCGGCGTCGGGCTCGCGCACGACGGCGCGCATCGCCAGGCCGCAGATCCGGGTCGCCTCGAGACCGACCGCGTCACCGATCGGCGTGCGGGCCGCGACGACGACCGCCGCCAGGGCCTGGGCCAGGGCGTCGGCCGCCGTGTAGAGCGTCGGCAGCGGCGGCAGCCCGTGCGTCAGCAGCGGGTCGACCAGTGCCCAGTCGGCGCGGTTGTAGCGGATGCGCGCCCGAGATCTTGTGGCCCTCGTGGTACATGACGGCGCCGCCGGTGACCTCCGAGCCGGTGCCCGACGTGGTCGGGATCGTGACCAGGCGATACGGGCTCGGCGTGATCGGCTCGATCGCCGTGCCCGGTGCGGCCGGCCAGCAGAAGCGCCGGATCGGCGCGCCGGCGTGCGCGACGATGCGCGCGCCCTTGGCCGTGTCGAGCGCCGAGCCGCCGCCGATCGCGACGACCACGTCGCAGCCCGACTCGCGCAGCGCCTCGCCGCACGCCTCGACGCTCTCGGTGGTCGGCTCCTGGCGCGCGATCTCGTACACCACCGCGCCCGCCGGCACCGGCGGGTCGGGCACGTTCGGATCGAGCACGACGAACGGCCGCGTCAGCCCGGCGTCGGCGAGGATCTGCGGCAGCTCGCCGGCGACGCCGTCGCCGAACCGGATGCGGACCGGCAGGTAGCCGGAGAACGGCGCCTCGCCGATCACGGCCACGACACCGGGTGGCCGTCGGCCGCGTAGATGCCGGCGCACCGCGGCGAGCCGCTGGCGACGCCGGAGATGGGCGCGACGAGCGCCCGGGTCACGAAGATCTGGGGGCGGAATCCGAACAGGGCCGTCTCTCCGGTCTCGAGCGGGCGCGGCTGGTCGAGCATGGCGTGGTAGTCGATCATCGTGGCCGGCACCAGCTCGGCCCCGACCAGCGTCGCCGAGGCCGGCTCGCGGCCGACCAGCGCCTGCACCGGGTAGTCGGGGAAGATCGGGTCGACGTAGAAGCCGTTGCCGAAGACGTACGCCTGGCCGCCGTGGTGGTGGGCGACCTCGGTCAGGTACGCGATCGCGGGCACCTCGGGCAGGTCGCGGACGAGGTGCAGCGCGGTCGTGCCCGTGAGGCCGTGACCCGGCTCGACCTGCGTCACGCCGTGGTCGGCCAGGATCTGCATGACCTCGCTCGACGTCGTGCCCGGGCCGTTCACCTGCGGCGTGAACCCGGCGTCGCGCAGACGCTCGGCCGCGCGCTCGATGGTGCCGAGGTTGGGCGTCGGCCGTACCTCGCGCGACTCGGCGTCGTACAGCAGCGCCGGGAACGTCGTGACGCCGGCGAACCGGGCGCCCTCGAGCTGCTCGAACGCGTTCGCGACCGCGACCACGTCGGCGGCGTCGAAGCCGCCCTCCTGGTTGCGGTAGAAGGTGTCGCCGTCGGCGGCGATGCGCGCCAGCAGACCCTGCGTGCGGCCCGCGCGGGCGGAGGCGGCGGCCGCCTCGCGCGCCTTGTCGTGCGTGAACACGGTCCAGACGTCGGGCGCCATCGCCGCCGCCCGGTCGGCCTCGGCGAACGGCACCTGCACGAGGTGGCCGAGGTGGCCGACCTTCGCGCCGGCCGCGACGATCGCCCGGGCGCAGGCCATGTCGACGGCGACGAAGCGATCGATGCCGCCGGCGGCGACCGCGGCGATGAACGGCGCGGCGCGGCCGACCTGCTTCGTCATGGCGAAGATGTCGAGACCGAGCCGGTCGGCCTCGGCGCGCAGCACGCGGGCGTTCGCCTCGACCGCGTCGAGATCGAGCACGTAGGCCCCGCCCGGGATCTCCCCGGCCTGGTGCAGCGCGAACACCGCCTCGACGAAGGCCGGGTTCCGCCGGCGCACGAGGTCGAGGAACATCAGGCGAAGACGACCCGGGGCATGGTCATGCCGACGTTCCACATGCCCATGTCGACGATCTCGTAGATCTTCAGGTCGCCGGCCAGGCTGCACGCCATGTAGGCCATGCGCGGCTCGAGGCCGTGCTCGTGGCCGAGCAGCTCGATCATCTGCCGCACCGCCATCCGCGCGCCCTCCATCAGGTCGGGCGCGATGCCGGTGGTGCCGTAGTAGCCGGCCACGTCGCTGCGGGGCGTGAGCGAGCCGGGCGGCGTCAGGAACCACGGCGGCGTCGAGCGGCCCTTGACGAGCCCGAACCGCAGCGTCGCCTTCATGCCGCACTCGATCGCCGCGACGCACACCTCGCCGTCGCCCTGCGCCGCGTGCGGGTCGCCGAACGAGAACTTGCCGCCGGGCAGATGCACCGGCAGGTACAGCTTCGTGCCCGCGATGATGTGGCGCGTGTCGATGTTGCCGCCGCCCTCGTGCGGCGGGAACGGCGCGAACTGCCCCGGCCGGTCGGGCGCGGTGCCCATCGTGCCGCAGAACGGGACGATCGGGATCTCGACGCCGTCGCACAGCGTCGTGGTCGACCCCCGCGTCAGGTCGAAGTGGTGCACGTACGGCTCCGGGAAGTCGTCGGGCAGGAGCCCGGTGCCCTCCAGGATCGCGCACCAGCCGTACGGCCCGGTCTCGAGCGAGAGGACCTCGATCTCGATCGAGTCGCCCACCTCGGCGCCGGCCACGTCGATCGGCCCGGCCAGGTTGTAGAGCGTGTCGAAGTCGAACGAGCAGTCCGCGTAGGTGTAGCCGTCGGCGATCTGGCGCTCACCGGCCATCAGCAGATCGAAGTGGACGACGTCCCCCGGCTGGACCGTGAGGGCGCTGGGGATCTCGCGATCCCATACGTGGTGGTAGACGTCGGGATCGAAGACATGCTCGGCCATGCGCGGCATCGTCGCACGACGGCGCCAGTACGATCCACCCGTGACCACCTCGACCTATGTCGTCCTCGCCGCGGTGGCGCTCATGGTCCTGGGCGGGATCACCATCTATCGCCGGCAGGGCAGCCGGACGCCGCATCTGCAGGCCCTCGCCGACGGCGATGTCACGCTCGAGGCGCTGCCCGAGGCGCTCCAGAAGCGCCTCGACCAGCCCGAGGCACCGGTCCGCCCTGGCCGGCACGCTGCGCAAGACCGCCAAGGACGCTGCGCAAGGTCGCGAAGCGCAAGACGCTGCCGAACCCGCCCGTCACGTACCACTTCGAGGAGCACGTGCGCGACCAGATCTCCGGCATCGCCGACCTGGTCGAGCAGCCGGAGACGTCGCCGCGGGCCGTCGCCCTCACCGAGCTGCTGCTGGCCGACGGCACCTCGCCGTTCTACGGCGAGAGCGAGGCCGACCTGCTCGACGTGCTCGAGCCAGATCCGCGAAGCGGCCTAGCGCCCCACGCTAGAGCACCGCCGCGTAGCGCGCGCACGCCTCGGCCGGCGTGCAGTCGCGCACCTCGGCCAGCTCGGCCGCCTTCAGCGAGCGGTAGCAGTCCCACAGCTCGTCCGGCAGCCAGGCGCGCAGGAACGCGTCGTCCTCGACGGCGGCCAGCGCCGCCTCGAGATCGGCCGGCAGCGGCCGGGCCCCGAACGCCGCCAGCTCGCCGGGCGTCAGCTCGGCCGGGTCGCGGTCGAGCAGCAGCGGCGTGGGCAGCTCGCCGCGGATGCCCGCCAGGCCGGCGCGCACCAGCAGCGCCAGCGCCAGGTGCGGCGACGCGGTGCCGTCCATGGCGCGGTACTCGAGGTTGAACTGGCGCGACAGGTCGCCGCCGCCCAGCTCGGCGACGGGGCAGATGCGCACCGCGCACTCGCGGTTGCGGTAGCCGAGCGCGGCGGTGCCCGCGCTCCAGCGGTGCGGCGTCAGGCGCAGGTACGAGATGGCGCTCGGCGCCGTGAACGCCAGCAGCGCGGGCAGGTGGCGCAGCAGGCCGGCGGCGAACGCGCCGCCGAGATCGGACAGCGCGCCGGGCCGGCCGTCGTCGTACAGCGCGTTGCGGCCGTCGGCGTCGAGCAGGCTGATGTGGACGTGGACGCCGTTGCCGATGCCGTCGGGATCGGGCAGCGGCGAGAACGTCGCGCGGCGGCCGAGCCGGCGCGCGACCTCGCGCACGACCTCCTTCACGATCGCCGCGCGATCGGCGGCGGCGATGCCCTCGGTGGGCGCGACCAGCACCTCCCACTGGTTCGGGCCGTACTCGGGCAGCACCATCTCCGGCTCGGCGCCGGCCTGCCGCAGCGCCGCCATCACGTCGCCGGCGAACGGCTCGGCGACGCGCTGCGCGGCGAGCGTGAACGGCCCCTCGGCCGGCCCCGGCGAGTCGAGCACCAGCTCGTGCTCGAACGCGGCGACCAGGCGCAGGCCGGTCTCGGCGCGCAGGTCGTCGAGCGCGTGGCGCAGGAACGTGCGCGGGCAGGCGTCCCACGGCGCGCCGTCGGTGTGCACGGCGTCGGAGAGCGCGAAGTCGAGCGGCGCGACGCCGTCCCACAGGTCGACGCGGACGCGCGCGGCGGGATCGGGGATGAGCCGCCGGTCGCCGACCGAGCCCCACGGGTTCGGCTCCGCGAGCGGCCCGAAGCAGCAGATCGCCTGGTTGGCCGGAACCCAGCCGACGCCCGTCTTCAGCCGGTCGTCGAAGGTGGCCGCCGGCACCGACCGGCCGCGCACGAGCCCGGCCAGATCGCAGTAGGCGATCATCGTGAGTTCCTCGCTCGGCATGCGCGGCAGCGTAGGCGAGGTCGATGGATCTGGCGTATCGCCGGTACCATTCGGCGCGTGACGACGACCGACGCCATCGCCTGGCGAACGCATGCCGGTGACGTGCTGCGGCAGACCGGGCACCGCTCGGCGGCCGCGCGCGAGCAGGTGCTCGACGCGCTCGCCGACCGCGACTGCTGCGCGACGGCCCAGGACCTGGCCGACGACCTGCACCGCGGCGGCAGCCGGGTCGGCACCGCGAGCATCTACCGCGCGCTCGAGCTGCTCGTGCGGCTCGGTCTCGTGCGGCGGCTCGAGATGGGCCACGGCACGGCGCGGTACGAGGCGGCGCATCCCAGCGGCGAGCACCACCACCACCTCGTCTGCGACCGCTGCGGCAAGGTCACGCAGTTCGAGGATCCCGAGCTGGAAGAGGCGATCGACCGGGTCGCCGCGCGGCTCGACTACGTCGTCGGCGCGCACGACGTGGTGCTACGCGGCGCGTGCCCCGACTGTGCCGCGGCCTAGAACGACCGCCACCAGGTAGGCACCGACCAGGCACAGCGCGATCGACGCGCCGGCGGCCGTGCCCGCGTGGTACGACAGCTCGAGGCCGGCGACGCTGGCCGACGAGCGCCACGCCGGCCGCGACCGCGAACATCGCCGGCAGCCGGCGCGCCACCAGCCGCGCGGTGGCGGCAGGGGCGACCAGGATGGCGACGACCAGCAGCGAGCCGAGCGCCTGCGTGCCCACCACCACGGCCGCCGCGATGCAGATCAGCAGCGCCACCTCGGTGGCGCGCGGCCGGGCGCCGATCAGCGCAGCGGCGCCACGGTCGAAGCCGACGGCGAGCAGGCGGTGGTGCAGCAGGCCGAGCGCCACGAGCAGCGGCGCGACGACCGCCGCGGTGACGACGATGTCGCGCGGCTGCACGGCGAGCGCGTCGCCGAACAGCACGGCGTCGAGCCCGCGCGGCGTCGACGGTGACAGGGCGAGCAGCACGCCGCCGCCGAACGCCGTCGTCACGACCACCGCCGTGCCGAGGTCGCGGTCGAGGCCGCGGATGGCGCCGACGGCTGCGATCGCCGCCGCCGCCAGCAGCGCGCCGCCGGCGCCGCCGAGGACCAGCGGGATCCCGAGCAGGCCCGCCGCGACGAGGCCGGGGAAGAGCGCGTGCGACAGGCTCTCGGCCGCATAGGACAGGCCGTGCAGCACGATCCAGCAGCCGACGCCGGCCGCCGCGATGCCGACCAGCGCCAGCTCGGCCACCGCCAGTCGGACGAATCCCTCGTGGAACGGCGCCAGCAGGTCAGGCATGGTCGTGCCCGTGGTCGTGGTGGTGCGCGGGCAGGATGCCGCGGCTGCCGCCCGGCACCTCGACGATGTGGCCGCCGTACGTCTCCTCCACCACGCTCCGGGTCAGCACGGCGTCGGGCCGGCCGTAGGCGACCTGGTGGTGGTTCAGGCACAGCACGCGATCCCACGCCCGCGCCTGGTCGACGTCGTGCGTCGCGATCAGCAGCGCGTGGCCGTCGGCGGCGAGCTCGTCGATCAGCTCCAGCGTACGGGCGGCGCTGGGTGCGTCCATGCCGCTGAACGGCTCGTCCAGCAGCAGCAGCCGGGCCTCCTGCACGAGCGCGCGCGCCAGCAGCACGCGCTGGCGCTGGCCGCCGGAGAGCTCGCCGAAGCGGTCGCCGGCGCGGTCGGCGAGGCCGACGCGCTCGAGCGCGTCCAGCGCCGCGCGGCGCTCGCTCCGGCCCGGCGGCCGCCACCAGGGCAGCCGCGAGAGCGTGCCCATGACCGCGACGTCGAGGGCGCTCACCGGGTAGTCGAGGCGCGAGCGCTCGGTCTGCGGCAGCACGCCGACGCGGCCCGCGACCTCGAGGCGTGCCGGCGAGCGGCTGAAGCTGGCCGAGCACCGCGCGGAACAGCGTCGACTTGCCGCCGCCGTTCGGCCCCAGCACGCCGACGCGCTCGCCGGGCACGACCGGAAGTCGAGCCCGCGCAGCACGGGTCGGCCGTCGTAGCCGACGGCGAGATCGTGCGCCTCGAAGCAGCGGCGCGGCGGTCATGGCGCCTCGCAGCGGACGGTGCCGCCGCTGAAGCCGTCGGCCATCGCGTCGGCGTTGGCGAGCAGCATGCCGAGGTACGTCGCGCCGGGCGAGCCGGCGGCGCCGAGCCCGTCGCCGTACAGCGCCAGGTCGGCGCGCGCGCCCGTCTCGCGGGCGATCTGGCGCGCCAGCTCGGGCGACAGCGACTCCTCCGGGAAGACCGCCTTCACGCCCGTCGACCGGACGAGCGCGGCGAGGTCGGCGAGGTCGCCCGCCGACGGCTGCGCCTGCGTCGACTGCGACGGGATCACGGCGCCGATCACCTCGATGCCGTAGCGGGCCGCGAAGTAGCCGAACGCGTCGTGGTCGGAGACCAGCTTGCGGTCGGCGGCCGGCACCCGGTCGAGGCAGGCCGCGACCGCGCGATCGGTCTCGTCCAGCCGGGCCAGATAGGCGTCGGCGTTGGCGCGGTACGTCTCGGCCGCGGCGGGGTTGGCCTCCGTCAGCGCGTCGCGGATCGTCGCCACGGCGTGCGCGCGCGTTGCGCGGGTCGTGCCACCAGTGCGGGTCGAACTCCGAGGCCTCCTCGCCCGAGTCCTCGCCCGGCAGCCGGTGTGGCAGACCGGCCGAGAGTCGACCACGGCGCCCGGCCCGTCGGCCTGCGACACGACGTCGGCCATCCAGTGGTCGAGGCCGTCGCCGTTCTCGAACACCACCTTCGCGTCGGCGGTCCGCAGCACGTCGGACGGCCGCGGCTCGTACTCGTGCGGGTCGGTGTTGGGCCGCAGCACCTGGTAGACGGTGGCGCGATCGCCGCCCACGGCCCGCACCCAGTCGGCGATCAGCGTCGTCGTCGCGACCACCGGCGGCGCCTCGGGCGGTGCCCGCCGGCGCCGACGCGCCGCACGCCGCCAGCGCCACGGCGGCCGCCACGGCAACGGCGGCGACGCGGGTGCGCGCCGAGGCGACCAGCGCGAACACGCCGCCCGCGAGCACGGCGATGGCCGCGCCGGGCGGCACGTTGAACTCGACCGACAGCCACAGCCCGGCCACGCCCTCGACGGCCGCCAGCAGCATGGTCGCGAGCTGCCAGAGCCGGCAGCCGCCGCACCACGAGGCGCGTGGTCGCCGCCGGCACCAGCAGCAGCGAGGTGGCCAGCAGCGCGCCGACCGCCGCGAGCGCGGCCACCGACGTCAGCGCGATGGCGCCGTACAGCAGGGCGTCGGGCACGCGGGAGCGCAGGCCGAGCGCGCGCGAGGCGGCCTCGTCGAAGCCGGCGGCGAGCCAGGCGCGGCCGGCCACCGCCGCCGCCAGCACGACGGCGATCAGCGTGACGAACGCCAGCAGCACGTCGCCGTCGTCGATCAGCAGCAGGCTGCCGAACAGCAGCGAGTCGACCGACGGCGGCCGAGTGGAAGACGTCGCTCGCCAGCAGCACGCCGGCCGCGAGCGCGCCGACGAGCACGATCGCGGTCAGGCTGTCGGCGGCACCCGCACGGCGCCGGCGCAGCGCCTCGAGCGAGCCGGCGAACAGCACGGCGACGCCGAACGCGCCCAGCGCCGGCGAGAAGCCGAGGCCCGCCGCGAGCACCAGGCCGGGAAACGCGGCGGTGCCGACCGCGTGGGCGTAGAACGACAGGCCGCGCAGCACCACCCAGGTGCCGACGATGCCCGAGGCGACGGCGAGCAGGGCGATCTCGACGAGCCCGCGCTGGAAGAACTGCAGGGTGAACGGGTGGAGCACCTGCAGAGGCTAGCGAAAACGAGACTGATTATCAAAAGCGACCCGGCCGTCAGGAGACGGCGAGGCGCTCGGCGATCAGCGCACGGAAGCGCTCGGTGTCGGCCGCGACCGCGATCCGCGCGTTGGCGGGCCCGGTCTGGCCGCGCCGGTCGGCGAGGGTCGCGCCCCGCGAGACGTCGCGCGTGCAGTCGATCTCGACCCGCGCGTCGACGAGGTCGACGATCGACTCGTCGAGCAGCACGGCGACGGCGAGCGGGTCGTGCAGGCGGCACTCCTCCACGCCGTACGCGCCGTGGTAGAAGCGCAGGTAGTAGGAGAGCATCGCGCTCGCCTCGGGGGCCAGCTGCGCGATCTCGGCCGGGCCGACGGTCGCATCCCTGGTGGCGTCGAGCGGCACGATCACGAGCTCGATGCCGGCCTGCAGCACGCGCGCCGCCGCCTCGGGATCCCACCAGGCGTTGAACTCGGCCGCGGGCGTGACGTTGCCGCCGCTGAAGCGCGCCGCCCATCCAGACGAGCCGCTCGATGCCGCGCACCGCCTCCGGGCGCCGGGCGAGCGCCAGCGCGACGTTGGTGAGCGGCCCGATGGCGACCAGCGTGACGCCGTCGAGCGCGCCGAGCACGTCGGCCGCGTGGCGCCCGTCGAGGCGCGAGGCCGGGTCGCCGAGGCCGGCGTCGCCGAGCCCGTCGTCGCCGTGCACCGCGGTCGCCCGCTGCGTCACGGGCCAGACGAGGGGCCGCTCGGCACCGGCGCTGACCGGGATGTCGGCGCGGCCGGCGAGCTCGAGGATGCGCAGGGCGTTCGGCGCCGTGCGGTCGAGGCCGGTGTTGCCGCCGACGGCCGTCACGGCCTCGCAGCGACAGCTCCGGGCTGGCGACCGCGAGCAGCAGGGCGATGGCATCGTCGATGCCCGGGTCGCAGTCGATCACGAGACGCGTGGGGGCCATGCCGAGACTGTATCTTGGGCCCTCGATGAACGACCGCAGCGACCCCGCACCCGCGCGCGACCGGTTCGCCGCTGCCGCCCGAGGCCTACCTCGCCGGCAACTCCCTCGGCCTGCAGCCGCTCGCCGCCCGCGACGCCATCGTGCGCCGCGTCGACGAGTGGGCGGCGCTCGCGGTCGAGGGCTGGTGGGAGGCCGGCTGGCTCGCCGCCGCCGACGAGCTGCGGGCGCCGCTCGAGCGCATCGTCGGCGCGCGCCCGGGCGAGGTCGCGGTGATGAACTCGCTGAGCGTCAACCTGCACCTGCTGCTGGCCGCGCTGTACCGGCCGACGCACCGACCGGTTCCGCATCGTCATCGACGCCGACGCATTCCCGTCCGACTCGCACGTGGTCGCCAGCCACGTCGCGTGGCACGGCCTCGACCCGGCCGACGCCGTCCGGCGCGACAGCGGGCGCGATCGACGAGACCGTGGCGGTCGTGCTGCTGGCCGGCGTCTCCTACCTGACGGGCGCCGCCGCCGACATCGCCGCCGTCACCGCCGCCGCGCACGACGCCGGCGCGCTCGTGGTGCTCGACCTCGCGCACGCCGCCGGCAACGTGCCGCTCGACCTGCACGCCTGGCGACGTCGACGCGGCCGCGTGGTGCTCCTACAAGTACCTCAACGGCGGGCCGGGCGCGCCCGGCGCGATCTTCGTCAACGAGCGCCACCACGACGCGCCGCGGCTGGCCGGCTGGTGGGGCGTCGACCCCGCCGAGCGGTTCCGGATGGAGGCCGACTTCGTCGCCGGCCCGGGCGCCGCGGGCTTCGCGCTGTCGACCCCGCCGGTGCTCGCCCTGGCGCCGCTCGCCGCGTCGCTGGCGCTGTTCGACGAGGTCGGCTTCGACGGCGCTGCGCGAGCGGTCGGTGCGGCTGACGGCGATGCTCGAGGCACGGCTCGACGCCATCGGCGGCGCCGAGCTGCTGACGCCGCGCGATCCGGCGCGACGCGGCTGCCAGCTGTCGGTGCGCGTGCCCGGGCGCCCGCGATCTGGCCGGCCGGCTGCGCGCCGAGCACGGCGTGATCTGCGACTTCCGCGAGCCCGACGTGCTGCGCTTCGCGCCCGTGCCGCTCAGCAACAGCTACGCCGACTGCGCGCAGGCGGCCGACGGGCTCGCGGCACTGCTGCGGTGAGGTACGGCGACCACGCCGAGCAGGTCGTCGACGTCGCGGGCGACGGCCCCGTGGTCGCAGTCCTGCACGGCGGCTGCTGGCGCGCGCAGTACGACCGGTCGCTGACGGCGGCGATCGCGGGCGACCTGGCGACGCGCGGCTACCGGGCGGCGAACGTCGAGTACCGGCGGCTCGATGCCGGCGGCACCTGGCCCGAGCCGCTCGGCGACGTGCTGTCGGCCATCGGCGCGGTCGGCGCCGAGCTGATCGTCGGCCACTCCGCCGGCGGGCACCTGGCGCTGCTGGCGGCGGCGGCGCTGGGGCTGCCGGCGGTCGCGCAGGCACCGGTCGCCGACCTGCGACGCGCGGTCGAGCTCGGCGCGTGCGCGGGCGCGGCCGAGCGGCTGGTCGCCGCCGGTGCTCCCTCTCCCGTCGACGCGCCACCCGCCGGCGCGCACCTCGTCCTGCACGGCGACGCCGACCGGCACGTGCCGGTCGCGATCGCGCGCGAGTACGCCGCCGCGGCACCGGCGTGCACGTACGTCGAGCTGGCCGGCTGCGGCCACATGGAGCATTGCGATCCCGCCAGCCCGGCCTGGGCCGTGGCGGTGGAGTGGATCAGCGCGCGGCTGCCACCAGGCAGAGGATCTCGAACAGCAGGTTCGCCGCGTTCGTGACGGTGATGCCGCCGACGTCGAGCGGCGGCGACACCTCGGACACGTCGCCGCCGACGATGTTCAGGCCCGTCATGCCGCGCAGGATCACCTGCGAGTCGCGCATCGAGAAGCCGCCCGGCTCCATCACCGCGGTGCCCGGCGCCTGGGTCGGGTCGAGGCCGTCGATGTCGTACGTGACGTACGTCGGGCCGGTGCCGACGACGCGGCGGATCTCGGCGATGGCGGCGGCGCGTCCCATCTCGTCGTACTCGTCGTAGGTGATGACGCGCATGCCGACCTCTTCGGCGTAGGCGAAGTCGTTGCCGTCCCAGAGGCTGCCGCGGAGGCCGATCTGCACGCAGCGCGTCGGGTCGAGCAGCCCCTCCTCGCACGCCCGGCGCATGGTCGTGGCGTGCGTGATCTTGCGGCCGTAGAACTCGTCCAGCGTGTCCGAGTGCGAGTCGAACTGGACGATGCCGAACGGCGTGCCGTCGTACAGGCCCCGCAGGCACGGCAGCGTGATCAGGTGGTCGCCGCCGCACGCGATCGGCGCCGCGCCGTGCTCGCGCAGCTCGCGCACGTAGTCGGTCATGGCGTCGACCGCGCCGTCGAAGTCGTACGGGTGGCAGTTGACGTCGCCGACGTCGGCCACCTGGCACAGCTCGAACGGGTTCACCCGCGTCGTCGGGTTGACGCGGCGGATGACGCGCGACGCCTCGCGGACGGCGGCGGGTGCGTGGCGGGAGCCGGGCCGGTAGGCCAGGCCGAGGTCGAACGGGATGCCGAACAGCGCGATGTCGACGCGGTCGAGGTCGGCGATGCGCGGTGCGCGCATGAACGTCGCGATGTCGACGAAGCGGGCGACCTGCCCGGAGTCGATGGGGAGCTCGTGTTCCACGCGCGGCATCTTGGCAGCGATGGGAGCCGCTACGCTAGCGGGAAGGCGCAAAGCGAGCCGCCGGCGTGCCGCCGGCCATGCCGTTCGGGCCTCCTACCACGCGCCGCCCGAACGTTCCGTGCCACCTCGCGAACGCACCGCGCCATCTCCGTGTCCAGCGCGCGATCTTTGCGCGGACCGTGCGCCTTACGTTCTGGGGTCAGACCCCAGGAACGGCCGAAACGGGGTCAGACCCCACGCGCCGGACACGCGCTGAAGCGCGCGGATCAGGTCGGCGTGGGGGCCGTGCCGATCGAGACGCCGCCGCGGCGGATGGCATCTCGGCCCAGTGCGACCAGGCGGTCCTCGGCGAAGCCCATGCCGGACGGGGTCAGGCGGTACAGGCGCCGGACGCGGCCACCGCGCTCGTCGGGCAGCTCCCAGTGGTCCTCGAGGTAGTCGTCGTCCGCGAGGCGGAGCAGCGCCGGATACAGCGTGCCGGTCGGAATGCCCGCATCTTTCGCGAGCTCGTAGCCATACCTCCACATGCCCGGATCCCGCATGAATGCGGCGAGCAGACGGTCGATCTGGCGGCTGGAGTGGCGGGGTCGTCCCATTGGCGATTCCTCTCGGCATTGAGGTTCGCCGACATGAGAGTGACTCCTTCCGGGTGCCGCCGCTACTGCTTCCTGTACGGCTAACCCGACGGCGGCAGGCGGCTGCGACTTGCCCACCAGCCCCACCAGCGCGATCAGCGTGAACAGGTACGGAAGCACGTTCACGAGCGTCGCGTTCACCCCCGCCGCCGTCTGCAGCGAGTTGGCGAGCGCGCTCGCGAACCCGAACAGCAGCGCCGCCCAGAGCACGCCGAACGGCCGCCAGTTGCCGAACACGACCGCGGCCAGCGCGATGAACCCGCGGCCCGCCGTCATGTTCTCGTTGAACGACGAGCCGAACCCGAACGACAGGAACGCGCCGGCCATGCCCGCCAGCACGCCGCTCGAGACGACCGCCAGGTAGCGCACGCTTGTACACGTCGATGCCGACGGTGTCGGCCGCGCGCGGATGCTCGCCGACCGACCGCAGGCGCAGGCCCCACGCCGTCCGCGTCAGGAACACCCACGACAGGATCGACGAGGGCGAACATCACCCAGACCATCAGGTTCAGGTCGCCGATGATGTCGCCGACGAACGGGATCTCGGAGATCAGCGGCAGGTGCACGTTCGGGATCCGGTCGACGTCGGGCGTGCCGGTCGACCCGATCAGCGACCGGTAGGCGAACGACGTCACGCCCAGCGCCAGGATGTTGATCGCGGTGCCGGAGATGATCTGGTTCGCGCCCAGGTGGATCGAGAAGAACGCGTGGATGAGGGCCGACAGCCCACCCGCCGCCATGGCAGCGGCCAGGCCGATCGGCCACGAGAGCGTCTCGGTCGACGCCCAGAAGCCCCAGAAGCACCCCATCAGCATCATGCCCTCGATGGCGATGTTCGTGACGCCGGAGCGCTCGGAGAAGACGCCGCCGAGGCCACCGAGCACGAGGGGCGTGGCGAACCGCAGCGTCGAGGCGAAGAGCCCGGCGGTGACGATGTTCTCAACGGTCGCCGAGTCGGTGTTCGCGAACAGCGCGCCGCCCACGCCGCCGATCGAGGCGGCGAACAGCGCGAGGCTGCCGAGCCGGTTCTCGCCGCGGTGGATGGCGATGCCGCCGAGCACGACCGCGATGCCGGCGAACACCAGCGGCACGATCACGTTGTCGGCCAGGATCGGCGGCACGACGGCGACGATGGCGAGCGCCGCCGAGACCATGCCGGCCTGCGCCAGTCGCGCCGGGCGACACGGTCACAGGCCCGCTCCGGTCGGCGACGACGGAGGCGGTGGCGTCGGCGCCAGCGAGCGCTCGGGCCGCGGCGTGCGGCGGCGGAACAGCCACTGCAGCAGGCCCTCGCCGCCGACGAAGAGGATCACCGCGCCCTGGATGATCGTCGCGAGCGCGCGGGCCAGCTCGGCCGGGATCTCGCCCGAGAGCTGACGCGCGCCGGAGTCCAGCCCGGCGAACAGGAGCGCGGCGAGGATGATGCCGATCGGGTGGTTGCGGCCCAGCAGCGCCACGGCGATGCCGGTGAAGCCGAGCGTCACGAGCACGCCCGAGAGCGTGTTCTCCTGCAGCTGGTAGTAGTGGCCGAGCGTCTCGCCCGAGCCCGCGAGGCCCGCGAACGCGCCCGCGATGCCCATCGCCAGCACGACGGCGCGCGGCACCGAGATGCCGCCGAACCGCGCCGCCTCGGGGTTGAAGCCGACGGCGCGCACCTCGTAGCCGAGCGTGCGTGCGCTCGAGGACGATCCAGTAGACGAGGACGGCGACCAGCGCGACGAAGACGCCGATGTGCACCTGGTTGGTCTCGAACTCGCCCCACAGGTGCGGCCAGCGCAGCGACGGGTCGAGCTTGTCCGAGAACGGCGTGCCGCTGTTCTCCTTCTGCAGCGGGCCGCCGATGCCGACCAGGTAGCGCCCGATCTGGATCGCGACGAAGTTGAGCATGATCGTGGAGATCACCTCGTGCGCTCCGCGGTAGGCGCGCAGCGCGCCGGGGATGGCGCCGTAGAGGAACCCCGCCATCACGCCGGCGATCGACGCGAGCACCATGCCGGCCACGCCGCCGCCGACGAAGTGCGCGACGACGAACGACGCGATCGCGCCCATCACCAGCTGGCCGCCGGCGCCGATGTTGAACAGGCCGCAGCGGAACGCGAACCCGACCGAGCAGCCGGCCAGGACCGCGGGCGTGGCCGAGACGATGGTCGAGATGAGGTTCGTCTCGGCGATCTTCGCTTCCCTGACGGTGACGCCGAACGGGTTGCCGGGAATCCACTGCAGCAGCCAGGGCAAGCCGGCGCCGTCGGCGAGCTGCTTGTAGACGACGACCGGGTTGCCGCCGACGATGACGACGGCGACCGCACCGACCAGCAGGCCGAACAGCAGCGACACGAGCGGGTAGCCGATCGCCGTCAGGCGGGCGCGCATCGACGAGCTCATGCGGGCGACTCCACGGCACCGCCGGTCATGGCGAGGCCGAGCTCGTGCGCGTCGGTGGTCGTCGGGCGTTCGCTCGAGCACGATCCGGCCCTCGTAGAGCACGAGGATGCGGTCGGCGAGCGACAGGATCTCGTCCAGCTCGAACGAGACGAGCAGCACGGCCCGGCCGGCGTCGCGCTGCTCGACCAGCCGGCGGTGCACGAACTCGATGGCGCCGACGTCGAGGCCGCGCGTGGGCTGCGAGGCGAGGATCAGGCGCGGGTCGGAGTCGATCTCACGCGCCAGGATGAACTTCTGCTGGTTGCCGCCCGACAGCGCGAAGGCGGGCGTGCGTGGGGTCGCCGCCGCGCACGTCGTAGCGCTGGATGTACGACGCCGCGCGCTCGCGCATGGCGTCGAGGTCGAGGAAGCCGCGGCGACCGATCGGCGGCCGGTTGTAGTCGTGCAGCACGCCGTTCTCGGCCAGCGAGAAGCGCAGCACGAGGCCGTGCTCCTGGCGGTCCTCGGGAATGTGCGCGACGCCGGCCTCGGTCGACTCGCGCGGCGACGCCCGCGAGATGTCGCGGCCCTCGATCGCGATCACGCCCGACGCCGCGACGCGCATGCCGGCGATCGCCTCGACCAGCTGGGCCTGGCCGTTGCCGTCGACGCCGGCGATGCCCACGATCTCGCCCGAGCGGACGGACAGCGTCAGCCCCTTGACGGCCTCCAGGTCGCGGTCGTCGATCACGTGCAGATCGTTCACCTCGAGCACCGGCGCACCGGGGTGCGACGGCGTCTTCGTCACCTCGAGCAGCACCTCGCGGCCGACCATCAGCTCGGCCAGGCCGCGCTCGGTCGCGCCCGCCGCCGGGATCGTCGCCACCTTGACGCCGCGCCGCAGCACCGACACGCGGTCGGCGATCTCCAGCACCTCGTCCAGCTTGTGCGTGATCAGGATGATGGCGGTGCCGCGGTCGCGCAGCTCGCGCAGCACGTCGAACAGCTCGAGCGCCTCCTGCGGCGTCAGCACCGCGGTCGGCTCGTCCAGCACGAGCAGCCGCGCGTCGCGGTAGAGCGCCTTCAGGATCTCGGCCCGCTGCTGCATGCCGACGCCGATGTCCTCGACGCGCGCGGACGGGTCGACCGGCAGCTCGTACCGGTCGGACAGCTCCTTGCACGCGGCGCTCGGCCTCGGCCATGTCGAGGAACGGCGCCCTGCCGCGGCTCGGCCGCCAGCACGATGTTCTCGGTGACGGTCATCACCGGGATCAGCATGAAGTGCTGGTGCACCATGCCGATGCCGGCGCCGATGGCGTCGGCGCTCGACGTGAAGTGCTGCACCTGCCCCTCGAGGACGATCTCGCCCTCGTCGGGCTTGTACAGCCCGTACAGGCAGTTCATCAGCGTGGACTTGCCCGCGCCGTTCTCGCCGAGCAGGGCGTGCACCTCGCCCGCCCGCACGTCGAGATCGATGCGGTCGTTGGCGACGAAGTCGCCGAAGCGCTTGGTGATGCCCCGGAGCTCGAGCACCGTGGTGCCCGGGCTCCGGGGCGTCGTTGCGGGGACATCGGTCAACGTTCGGCCAGTCCCCGCGCTGATCAGCCGGCGAGCTCGGCCGGAATCTCGATCGATCCAGCCTTGATCTCTTCGCCCTTGGCGTTGACCTCGTCGACGAGCTCCTGCGGCACGTCGGGCGAGACGGTGCCGAGCGCGACGCCGTCCTCGGCCAGGCCGTAGGTGTTGTCGGTGCCGCCGGCGAGCGTGCCGTCCTGCGCCGCCTTGATGGCGAGGAAGACGGCCGACTCGACGCGCTTCACGGCCGACGTGAGGATCTGCGGGCCGATGGCCGCCTGGTCGGCGTCGACGCCGATGCCCCAGACACCCTTCTCACCCGCTGCCTCGAGCGCGCCCAGACCGCAGCCACCCGCGACCT
Source organism: uncultured Actinomycetes bacterium (assembly GCA_963732645.1). Classification (GTDB taxonomy): domain Bacteria; phylum Actinomycetota; class Thermoleophilia; order Gaiellales; family F1-60-MAGs149; genus VFJZ01. The sequence goes on along the minus strand of CAVTAC010000008.1, from coordinate 144,817 downwards.
GGAACACGACGCCCGAGCCCTGCTCGATCTGCGAGAGGGCGAGCTCCTTGCACTTCGCCTGGTCGACGAAGTCCTGGGAGTAGCCGTTCAGCGTCTTCAGATCGGGGTTGGCGTCGACCGCGCCCTTCTGGTAGCCGGCGATGAACCGGTCGACCGGCGGGATCTTCAGGCCGCCGACGGACGAGATGGCCTTGGAGCCGCTCACCTTGATGTTGTTCTTCGTGACCAGCCCGGCCAGGTAGCCGACCAGGTAGCCGGTCTCCTGCTCCTTGAACAGCAGGCCCGTCACGTTCGCCGCGGCGTTGATCGGGTCGCCGACGACCGAGTTGTCGACGATCGCGAACTGCGCGTCGGCGCACTTCGGGGCGATCTGGCCGACGGTCGGCGCCATCAGGAAGCCGATCGCGATGATGACGTCGAAATCGTTGTCGCAGAAGTACGTCAGGTTCGGGACGTAGTCGGCCTCGGACTTCGCCTCCTTCACCTCGAGGGTGATGCCGAGCTCGGTCTGGGCCTTCGTGGCGCCCTGGAACGCGAGCTGGTTGAAGCCCTTGTCGTTCAGGCCGCCCTGGTCGGTCGCGAGCCCGACCTTCAGTGCGGGGCCGGCTGCGGTCGTGGCGGCCGCGGTGTCGCTGGCGGCCGGCGCAGCGGTCGTTGCGGCTGCCGGCTCGCTCGTCGTCGTGTCGTCATCCGACGCGCCACATGCGGCGCCGACGGTGGCCACGACGAGTGCGAGCAGCGTGACGATTGCGCGCTTGCTCTTCAGGATTGCCTCCTCCGGTTACGGGTCCGAGGACCCTCACACACCCATACCGCGCCCCCCTCCGGGCCAGGCGCGGCCGAGGGAGCATACCGTGCGTCGGCGCACCGTGCATACGGGCGCGCGGCGCGGTCAGGCCGGGGCCCGCAGCCGGGCGACGCAGTCGATCTCGATGCGGCAGCCGAACAGGATCTCCGCGACGCCGACCGTGGTGCGGGCCGGTGCGTGACCCGCCGGGAGAAATGAGGCATAGACCCGGTCCATGCGATCAAACTCGCTCAGGTCGGTCATGAAGACGCCGACGCGCAGCACGTCGGCGAAGGTGAGGCCGACCTCGGCCAGCACGGCCTGTATGAGCTCCATGCAGGTGCGGGTCTCGACCTCGATATCGCCCAGCGGCGGCGGCGCGGGGCGATCGGCCGCGATCTGCCCGGCGAGGTACACGAGATCGCCGTCGACGACGGCGTGGGAGTAGGTGCCGCCGCGCACGGAGGCGTCGCTATTGACCTGGCGCATCTGCGGATTGTCGCTGGCTCAGCGCCACGCCGACCAGTGCCAGCGCGCCGCCGGCGACGGCGAGCGCCGCCGGCGCCTCGTCCAGCACCGCCCACGAGATCGCCACCGACAGCGGCGGCACCAGGTACAGCACCGCCGACGCCTGGCCGGCCGACGTGCTGCGGGCGAGCGCGTAGGCGAACGTCACGTACGACACGGCGCCGGTCGTGATCGCGACGAACACGATCGCGAGGGTCGCCGAGGCGGGCGCCTCCGCGATCTCGTCCCGCAACGCGCCGAGGAACGGCAGGGTCACGACGGCACCGACGATCGACGCCTGCGCCACCACCGCCGTCGCCGACTGGCGCTCCAGCATCGGGCGCTGCAGCACGATCAGCGCCGCCTGGGCGAGGGCCGCGCCGAGGATCGCGACGGCGCCGGTCTCCAGCCGCAGCCCGCCGCTCTCGCCGAGCGCGATCAGGGCGGCGCCGGCGAACCCCGTCACCAGCCCGGCGCCGAGCCAGCCGCCGACCCGCTCGCCCAGCAGTGCGGCCGCCAGCGCCGCCGTCAGCAGCGGGCTGGTCTCGGCCAGCATGCTCGCGGTGCCGGCGTCGACGGTCGCCTCGCCGATCACGAGCAGGCCGATGTAGGCGACGAACAGCAGCCCGAGGACGACCGCCCGGCCGCGGTCGCGTCGTGCCGGCACGAGGCTCCCCGTGCGGGCGGCCAGCGCGCCGAGCAGGACCGCCGGGATCACGAACCGCAGCAGCAGGAACGGGCCCGGGTCGTACTCCTTCGCGCCGACCCGGATGGCGACGAACGCGGCCGCCCACATCAGCACCGTGACGGCGAGGGCGAGCCGGACGCGCCAGGCGACGGACACGGGGCCGAAGCCTGGCAGAGGTCAGATCAGGGCGGTGACGAGCAGGACGATCGCGGACAGCACCGCCGCGCCCAGCACGAGCGGCCGGATGCGTCCCGCGTCGACCACCTTCAGCACCGGGCCGGAGAGCAGGAAGCCGATCACCGTGCCCGGCAGGAGGATCGCCGACAGCACGGCCTCGTGCCGGCCGAACGACCCGGTCAGCCACAGCGCCGAGACCGACAGCACCGTGCCGAGGGCGAAGTAGAGCGCGAGCGTGGCGCGGATGCGCGGGCCGCTCGCATGCTGGTAGACGAGCGCGATCGGCGGCCCTCCGATCGCCGCCACCGTGCCCGTCACGCCCGAGATCACCCCGGCGCCGAACAGCACCCGGCGGCGTCGGGTAGAACCGCGGCGCCCACACCGACACGGCGACGCCGAGCAGCACCAGCAGCCCGATCGTGACGTGCAGGAGCAGCACCGGCAGCGCCGCCACCGCCAGCGCCCCGGCGACCGTGCCCGGGCACGCGCCCGGCGAACGCGGTCAGCACGCCGTGCACGTCGGCGTGGCCGCGCTCGCGCAGGAGAGCGGCGAGCGCCAGCGGCAGGCTCGCGACGAGCAGCGGCCCCGGCACGAACGCGGGGTCGAGCAGGGCGAGCAGCGGCGCCGAGGTGAGGGCGAGACCGAAGCCGATCGTCCCCTGCACGCACGCCGCGATGGCGGCGAGCAGGGTCGCCACGGCAAACAACAGCACGTCGGAAGTATCGTTCCGCCATGGAAGCAGAGCGCCGCCTGACCGAGCTCGGGCTGTCGGTCGAGCCACTCGCCGAGAGCTACGCCCTCGACTACTCGGGAGCGAAGTTCGTCTCCCACCTCGCCGTCGGCGAGCTCCTCTACCTCTCCGGCACCGTGCCGGAGAAGGAGGGGCTGCCGTACCTGACCGGCGTCGTCGGCGCCGACCTGACGATCGAGCAGGGGTACGAGGCGGCCCGCTACGCCGCCCTGTCGTCGCTGACGGCGCTGCGCCACGCCCTCGGCGACCTCGACCGCATGCAGCAGGTCGTGCAGATGACCGGCTGGGTCAACTCGGCGCCCGGCTTCAACGACCAGCCGCGGGTGATCAACGGCGCCGACCGACCTGCTCGTCGCAGGTCTACGGCAGCCGCGGCATGGGCACGCGCGCCGCGATCGGCTGCCAGGGCCTCGGCTACGGCTCGTCGGTCGAGGTCGTGCTCGTCGTCCGGTTCGACGGCGGCGCCGTCAGCGAGCCGATGCAGACGGCTGGCGCAGCCGCGGGCTGATCCCGCCCGCCAGCACCGCGACGGGACGCAGCCCGTCGTCCAGCACCACCAGGTCGGCGCGACCGCCGACGGTGAGCCGCCCGGCGTCGATGCCGGCCAGGCGGGCCGGCGTCTCGGTGGCCGCCTTGATGGCCTCGGCGAACCGCACGCCGCAGGCGACCAGGCGCCGCACGCCCGCGATCAGCGGCGTCACCGACCCGGCCAGCGTCCCACCCGCCAGGCGGCAGGCGGCGCCGTCCGAGATGACGTCCCACGTGCCGACGCGGTACCGGCCGGGCGTCAGGCCCAGCGGCGCGACGCCGTCGGAGACGAGCGCGAATCGCGATCACGCCCTTCGCCGCCCACGCCAGGCGCAGCGCGGCGTCGGACACGTGCACGCCGTCGGCGATCATCGTCACCGCGCAGGGGGCGTCGAGCAGCGCGCCGGCGGCGCCCGGCTCGCGGTGGTGGAACGGCCGCATCGCGTTGAACAGGTGCGTGCCGAGCGTGGCGCCGGCGTCGAGCGCGGCGCGCGTGGTCGCCTCGTCGGCGTTGGTGTGGCCGAGCGCGACGGCGACGCCGGCGGCGGTGAGGCGAGAGATCGCCGCGAGGCCGCCGGTCAGCTCGGGCGCGAGCGTGACCAGCCGCACGGTGCCCGGCGCGAGGAACTCCGCCAGCTCGGCGGCCGACGGCGGCCGCAGCGCGGCCGGGTCGTGGGCGCCGGGGTACGTCGACGACAGCCACGGCCCCTCCAGGTGCACCCCGGCCAGCTGCGCGAGGCCGGGCGTCGCGTCGGGCACGAGCGCGGCGAGCGGCTCGGCGTAGGCGCCGGGCGAGGCCGACACGAGCGTCGCGAGGAACGACGTCACACCCGAGGCGGCGATCCGCGCGCGGGCGGTGTCGATGCCCGTCGGGCGTCGCGAAGTCGACGCCGAACGCGCCGTTCAGCTGGATGTCGACCAGCCCGGGCACGATCCACGTGCCCTCGGGCGCGTCGCGCAGCGGTTCGATGGCGGCGATGCGGTCGTCCTCGACGACGACGCGGCACGGCCCGAGCGGGTCGGGCGCCAGCACGTTGCCTCGAAACTCGACGGTCATCTCGGGGGGAGATGCTACCGGCGTGTGGCACGCTAGGGGCATGCGCGAACTCGGCCACGTCTGCCTCGGCTCGTGGAGCGGCGGACGGCACATGCATTTCGGCGAGGCCATCGACGAGGAGCGCCTCGCGGCGGTCCTGCGGCCCGACGACCAGATCAACACCGTCGTCACCTCCGACGCCTACGGGGCGGGCGGCGCGGACGAGCTGGTCGGCCGCGCGCTGGCCGGCCTCGACCGCGACTCCTACCGCCTGGTCGGCGCCATCGGCAACGACTTCTACACCGGCGCGCGCGACGGCGCGAAGGGCTTCCCGCGCTTCACCGACCCGGCCCTGCGCGGCCCCGACGGCTACTACGACTACCTGCGGATGGCGACCGAGCGCAGCCTCGGGCGGTGCGGCGCCGACCGGTTCGACTGCCTGCTCCTGCACAACCCCGACCGCATCGGCTACTCGTCGGAGCACGTGTGGGACGCGCTCGTGCGGCTGCGCGACGAGGGCCTCGCCGACGGCATCGGCATCGCGCCGGGCCCGGCCAACGGCTTCACGCTCGACGTGATCCGCTGCCTCGAGCGGTTCGGTCCGCTGATCGACTGGACGATGCTGATCCTGAACCCGCTCGAGCCGTGGCCGGGCCAGCTCGTGCTGCCCGTCTGCGCCAAGCACGACGTGCAGGTGCTGGCCCGCGTCGTCGACTACGGCGGCATCTTCCACGACGACCTGCGCGACGCGGACCAGCTGCGCGACGGCGACCACCGGGCGTTCCGGCCGGCCGGCTGGGTCGACGCGGGCCGGGCCCGGATGGAGCAGATGCGGCCGATCGCCGAGCGGCACGGACTGAGCATGCTGCAGCTGGCGTGCCAGTGGACGCTGGCCCAGCAGGCGGTCGCGAGCGTGGTGCCGACGCTGATCCAGGAGCGCGGCGACGACGTGCGCACGATCGAGTCGAAGCGGGCCGACCTCGCCGCCGTGCCGCGGGAGATCGTGCTCACCGCCGACGAGGTGGCCGAGATCGCGGCGATCGGCGACAACACCGGATCGATGGCGCTGAAGGGCGGCTCGCCGGTGCACCAGGGAGCCGAGCGCGCCGACGCGTGGCCGCTGGACGACGAGCTGCGCGCGGCCGCGGCCGCGTGGGGCATCGTCCCCGAGCGCGACCTCGTGCTCGCCTGAGCCTACGCGAACAGCGGCCGCAGGTGGTCGTTCAGGAACACGCCGTCCGGGTCGAGCTCGCGCCGCAGGGCGATGAAGTCGGCCGCCCGCGGGTAGCGCTCGTGCAGCTCGTCCGCGGTCAGGTAGTGGATCTTGCCCCAGTGCACGCGGGCGTCGAACTGCCCGAGCACGGCGTGCACCTCGCGCAGGTAGGGCTCGTAGTCGGTGCCGGGCTGGCCCGAGACCGAGATCACGAGCGACTCGCGGTCGTACGAGTGCGACAGCCACGCGTCCTCGCGCGCCACGGTGCGCACCTCCATCGGGAAGATCGAGAGCGGCAGCCGCGCCAGCATCAGCTCGCGCATCGCGGCCAGCGCCTCGCCGGCGAGGTCGTACGGCACGAAGTACTCGAGCTCGTGGAAGTTCGGCTCGAAGACCGCGGGGTAGATGTCGTACGACCGGCCGACGCGGCGGCCCGGCGTGGCGGAGTCGGGCACGTCGTCGGTCGCCAGGTCGTAGATCTTCACGTAACAGGTGTCGGCCACGCTCGCCCCGGGCGGGGTAGCGAGGTCGTACAGCGCCGCCGACTCCTCGGTCGGGATGTAGAAGAACGAGTAGTGGCGGTGCGAGCGGGCCAGCTCGTCCAGGCGCCCGAACGCCTCGGTGTAGTGCCAGTGCTCGATGCGCTCGACCAGGCGGTGGGCCGGCACGGCCTGGATCTCGACCTCGGTCATCACGCCGAGCATGCCCACGGCCGTCTGCACGGCGGGCAGGCGCGGGTCGTCCTCGCCGATCTCGATCACCTCGCCCGATCCGGTCACCAGCCGCGCGCGGCGCAGCGAGGCCGAGAACGACTGCAGCGTGATGCCCGAGCCGTGCGTGCAGGTGCCGATGGCGCCGGCGATGCCCTGCGTGTCGATGTCGCCCTGGTTCGCGAGCGCGAAGCCGGCGTCCCACAGCGGCCGGCCCGAGCTCGCCGACCGTGGTGCCGGGCAGCGCCGACGCGCGTCCGGTGGCGCCGTCGACGCCGAGCACGCCGTGCAGGCCGTCCATGGTCAGCAGCGTGCCGTCGGTGAGGTGGATCGGCGTGAACGAGTGGCCGGCCGCCACGCAGCGCACGCTGCCGGGCGCCGCGCACCGCGGCCTGCACCTCGGCCTCGGAGGCCGGCGAGACGATCTGCGCCGGGCTGCAGGTCTGGTTGCCGACCCAGTTCGTGAACGTCGCCATCAGGACCGCACCCTCTCGTTGCCGGGGTCGTACTGCACGTCGTCGACCACCTCGGCCGCGACCAGCTCGCCGAAGATCTCCACGCCGACAGTGTCCCCAGGCCGCGAGCGCGACCGGGAGATACGCGTAGGCCAGGTTGCGCTCGACCGTGAAGCCGTAGGAGGCGCTGCGCAGCCGGCCGACGACGGCGCCGTCGTGGTGCACGGCCTCGCCGCCGTAGACGGTGCGGTACTCGCGGCCGCCGACGAGCAGGGTGCGGATCCGGCGCACGGCGGGCTCGGCGCGGCGGGCGGCGAGCGCCTCGCGCCCCGTGAACGGCGTCGCCATGTCGACGCAGAAGGCGAGCCCGGCCTCGTCGGGCGTGTCGCCCGGCGGTGAGGTCGGTGCCGTAGTAGCGGTAGCCCTTCTCCATCCGCAGACCCTCGAGCGAGCGGTAGCCGCACGGCTCCAGCCCGTGCGGAGCGCCCGCCGCGACCAGCCGGTCGTAGGCCTGCACGGCCCAGCGCGGGTGCGACGTAGAGCTCGTAGCCGAGCTCGCCGACGTAGGTGATGCGCTGCGCGAGCACCGGCGCGCCGCCGACGTGCAGGTCGCGGGCGGTGCGGAACGGGAAGGCGGCGCCCGAGACGTCGTCGTCCGTGGTGGCCTGCAGGATCTCGCGCGCGGCGGGCCCCCAGAGGCCGATCACGCTCAGCTCGTCCGACACGTCGCGGATCGAGACGGGCGCGTCGCCGTCGCGCCGCGAGTGCTCGAGCCAGCCGCGGTCGGCGTCGACGGCGCCCGCGCCGGAGACGACGCGGAAGCGGTCGTCGGCCGAGCCGCGTGACGGTGACGTCGGCCGAGGATGCCGCCGCGCGGCGTCGAGCATCTGCGTGTAGACGACCGCGCCGACGGGCCGGTCGATGCGGTTGCAGCACGCGCGCTCGAGCAGCGCGAGCGCGCCCGGGCCCTCGACCGCGATCTTGCCGAACGACGTCATGTCGATGATGCCCGCGCGCTCGCGGAACGCCGTGTGCTCGGTGCGCAGCCGGTCGAGGTAGGGCGGCGCCGTCCAGCCGAACGCGCGCTGGTCGGCTCCCGCGCGGCGCCACGGCTCGCCGGGCTCGAAGTAGTCGGCGCGCTCCCAGCCGTTCTTCGACCCGAACACGGCGCCCTGCTCCTGCAGGCGGCCGTAGCAGCGCCGAGGTGCGCTGCGGGCGTCCCCACTCGTCGGCGTCGAGCGGGTAGCGGAGGCGGTAGTAGTAGCGGTACGCCTCGCGGGCGGCCGCCGCGGCGAAGCCGACGTCGCGGTACGTGTCGCCGAAGCGCCAGGCGCGGTAGGCGGAGACGTCGATCTCGGTCTCGCCCGTCGTGATCCACTCGGCGATCGCCTTGCCGATGCCGCCGGCGCCGCCGAACCCGTTCAGCGACAGGCCGGCGGCCATCCAGAAGCCGCGGCACGCCCGGCATCGGGCCGAGCAGCGGGTTGGCGTCGGGCGTCATCGCGTCGGGGTGGCAGACGAGCCCGGCGACGCCCGCGTCGGCGAGGAACGGGAAGCGCCGCACGGCGCCGGCCATCAGCTGCGCGAAGCGCTCCTCGTCGGCGCGGCAGCGCGCGGCCGCCGTGCTCCCACGGCGCGCCGTCCTCCCAGCGCGACGGCGCGTTCGCCTCGTAGCCGCCGAACAGCACGCCGCCCGACTCGGCCTTGCCGTAGACGAGGTTGTCGGTGTCGCGGAAGCAGGGCATGTCGCGCGGCAGCTCGTGCCCGGGCACGGCCTTGCAGGGCGATGTGCTGGTGGTCGACCGGGATCGACGGCGTGAAGGCGCCGACCATCGCCGACGACCCGCGGCGCCCAGATGCCGGCGGCGTTGACGACGATCTCGCACTCGACGCGGACCGGCCTCGGTGTGGACGGCGCGCACCTCGCGGCCCGGGCCGAGCTCGATGCCGGTGACGCGCGTCTGCGTGCGGATCTCGACGCCGAGGTCGCGGGCGGCGCCGGCCAGCGCGTAGGTGGCGCCGTGCGGATCGAGGTAGCCGTCGCCCGGCATCCAGACGGCGCCGTACAGGTCGTCGGGCGACGCGGCCGGCATCAGCTCGCCGCGCCTCGTCGGCGCCGAGCAGCTGCGCGTCGAGCCCGATGCCGCGGGCGCGCGACGAGCGCCGCGCTGCAGCTCCTTCAGGCTCTCCGGCCCGGCCGCGATGCGCAGCGACCCGACCGTCTCGAACACGCCGAGCTCGTTGTACAGCTCGATCGAGTAGCGCCGCAGCCGCATCATCGCCATGCGAGGGGTTGAACTGCGTGACGAGCCCGGCCGCCTGGCACGTCGAGCCGCTCGTCAGCTCGCCCTTCTCGAGCAGCACGACGTCCCGCCACCCGGCCCGAGCGAGGTGGTAGGCGACGCTCGCCCCGGTGATCCCCCCGCCGATGACGACGACCCTGGCCCGATCCACGGGCGGCACTCTAGAGCAGCCTCAGCGTCGACGAGAGGAGCCGCCGAACGCGATTTGTCTGACTTTGGTCAGACAATCAAACCCGCGCTGAAGACGCATTGTCCGTATCCGAACACGCGCAAAGCGCACAGATCGCGCGATCCGCGCGCCTTCCGCGCGTGTCCCGTGCGCCAGGCCTGTCCCCCGAAAACGCCTTTTCGGGGTCAGACCCCAAAAAGCGCCAAATTGGGGTCAGACCCCAATTTCGCCGTTTCCGGGGTCAGACCCCGGTGACAAACCGCACGTTGCGCGCCGAGGCGCGGGGCCCGACTCCGTTGCCGGCCGGTTTCGTGCTCGGCTGGCTCAGGCGGCCAGGTGCCGGAGCGCCCGGCGACCCTCGGCGTACGCCCGGCGAAACGGCTCGTGGCGCTTCAGGGCGACACGGGTTGCGACCGCCGTGCGCATGCTCGCCACCGCGGCCTGGCCGGCGACCGACGTGGCATAGCCGATGCCCTGCAGCAGCGGCTCGGAGCCGGTTGCGAACACCAGCTTGTACGCGTGCTCGCCGCCCAGGAACTCGACGCGCTTCACGCCTTCGGCGGAGGCCTGCTCGAAGCAGTGCAGCAGCAGCTGGATGCCCGGCTGCATGGCCGCCATGGCCGGATCGAACGCGCAGCGGTACAGCCACGCGACGTCGCCGACGACGAGGTAGTAGCCGAACGCCACCAGCCGTCCGTCGACCCGCAGGGTCGCGAACCGCGCGGCGCCGTCCTCGGCCAGCTTGCGCGCGCGCACGATGTGCGATGCGCGGTCGGCCGGCTCGCGGAAGTCGGAGCGGTCGACGCCGGCCTCGAAGCGCGCGGCGTGCAGCTCGAAGGCGTCGTGCAGTGCGGCGACGATCTCGTCGCCGTCCGTGAGGACCGCGAACGTCAACAGCGCCCGACTCGGCCAGGCGCCGCCCCATCCGCGCATGCTCGCGGCGGCGGCGGGAGGACGTCCGCTCGGCGTACGCGGCGGGCCAGCCGTCCGGCATGTCGATGAACGGCGCCCGCTCGCGCTCGGTGAAGCGGAAGCGCGGTGCGGTTGCGAGGTGCGAGTCGGGGAGGATGCCCGTGGCCATCACGAAGTCGGCCGGCACGTCGGGCAGTGCCCGCACCACCGCGTCGGCAGCGGCGGAATCGGTGGCCAGCACGTCGGCGTGGGAGACGAAGTCGCCCGGCAGCAGCTCCGCGGCGCGAGCGCCCAGCATGCGCCGGATGCCGAGCGGCAGCGCCCCCACCAGCTCGCCGTCGCGCTCGACGGTGATCACGGCCAGCGAGCGCCGGCAGTCGTGGTACTCGATGCGCTCGCTCAGCCAGCTGTGCAGCAGGAAGGCGCACGGGCGTGGCGACGACCGCACCAGCTCGTCCCACGGCTCGCTCAGTTGCGCGAACTCCGCGGGGTCGGTGACGATCCGGGTGCGCGTGTCCACGCCGCTACAGCGCGCCCGCGGCGCGTTCGGCGGTGAACGTGGTGCCCGCGACGAATCGCGAGAGCGGCCCGAAGCGGCGCTCCGCGGCGTAGCCCACGAAGGTCAGATCGGGAACGGACTGCGACCGGAACGCGCGGTCCAGCGACGGCCAGCCGTCGTCGGTCGCGATCTGCGCGCGGAGGGCGGGATCGATCCAGCCCAGCCCCTCGAGGTCGAACCGGTAGCCCACGCAGACGATCAGATGGTCGACGACGCGCTCGGAGCCGTCGCTGAGGGTGACGTGCACCTCGCCGCCGCGCTCTTCGGCGTGGTCGACCGTCTCGCCGACCGTGACCGGGATGTGCCCCACCACCTGGTCGCGCACCCACGGCGAACCGCCGGGTCGCAGGAGCCGGGTGTTGAGCTTCTCGCGCATGCCGATCGGCAGCGCGGAGAAGAGGTCGGGATGCAGCACGAACCGGTTGATCGGAGGCGGGCCGAAGCCGACGATCGGATACGCCATCCGGAACAGCCGCTCGTGCAGCCAGCCGCGCTCCTCCCAGTGCTCGCGCTGCTTGAACCAGCGCACCTCGCTGCGCACGACCAGCTCGACCGACTCCGCTCCGGCAGCGTGGGCGAGCGCGGCGCTCTCGAGCCCGTTCTGCCCACCGCCGACGACGAGCACGCGCTGGCCGGCGAACCGGCCGAACTCCTGGTGCTCGATCGCGAGCGACACGCGACCCTCGGCCTCGAGCTCGGCCAGCTGCGGGCAGCCGGCGCGGGAACGGCGTGACCCCGACGGCCGACACGACGTGCCTGGCGTCCATCTCGTCGCCGGCCGCGGTGTGGACGCGGAACGTGCCGTTCGACGCGCGTTCGACGCGCGTGACGTCCGACTGGTCGACGTCGGGGACGAACTGCTCGCGGAACCAGTCGGAGTAGCGCAGGAACGTCTGCAGGGGCACCGGCTCGATGCGTTCTCCCCCGACGGCGTCGGCCCAGTGCTGGAGGGTGCCGCGATCTCCCGGCGTGGAGAGACGCGTCTCCTTCCAGTGCGAGCGCAGGAGCATTCCCGGAGGCATCATGGTTCTCCATGTCCTCATCGGCGCTCCGAAAACACGGACGGCGCGCATTCGGGCGGCGAGATGGGCGGCAACGGACAGTCCGTAGGGCCCGGCTCCGACGATGGCGACCTCGAGGAACTCCACGTCCTGATTATGGTGCGGTCCGCGGCATTCGAACCCGATTGCTGCGAACTGTGCAAGATGAGTGGGTGGCTTCGCCCGGTGCCCCCGTGCTCGATGCCCTCGTTCTCGACCTCGACACGCGAGGCGGCCTGAGCATCGTCCGTGCGCTCGGTGACGCCGGCCTGCGCGTCGCCGTCGGTGCGCCGCTGGCCGCGGCGCCGGGCCTGCGCACCCGCCACGCCGAGGCGAGCTTCCTGCTGCCGGCGCCGGCCGCCGGCGTACCCGCCGCGCTCGCCGCGCTGCTGGCCGCGCTCCGCGAGGCGCCCGTCGAGGTGATCCTGACGTGCGGCGACCCGTGGCTCGCGGTGCTGCACGCGCACCGGGACGACGATCGGACCGCTCGCGGCGCCCGCCATCGGCTCGCACGAGGCCGTCTCGATCGCGTGCTCGAAGCCCCGCACGCTGGCGCTCGCGGCCGAGCTGGGCATCCCCGCGCCGCGCTCGCTGACCGCGACCTCCGCCGCCGAGGCCACCGCCGCCGCCGCCGAGCTCGGCTTGCCCGTCGTCGTCAAGCCCGCCGCCTCGTGGCGCCCGGAGTGCGACGGCGGCGACGGCGGCGATCGCCTGGCACCCGTGTGGTGCGAGACGGCCGCCGAGGTGGACGAGGCCGGCGGCCGCCTGGCGCGCGCGGACGCCCCGGTGCTGGTGCAGGAGGTCGCGCCCGGTGCCCGCGAGACCCACAAGCTGTTCGTCGCCGGCGGCGAGGTGCTGGCCCGCGTCGTGATGGAGCCCGTGCGCTGCTGGCCGCCGCTCGGCGGCTCGTCGACGATGCGCCAGACGATCGCGGCCCCCGCCGACAGTGCCGGCATGGCGGAGCGGCTGGTGCTCGAGGCCGGTCTCGAGGGCTACTCCGAAGTGGAGTTCCGGCGCTCCGCCGACGGCCGGCCGCTGCTGATGGAGATCAACCCGCGGCTGTCGCAGTCGATCGACATCGCCCGTCGCGCCGGCGTCGACTTCGCCCGCCTGCAGCTGGAGTGGGCCCGCGGCGGCCGGCTCGACCGCGTCTCCGGCTACCGCGTCGGCGTGCGCGTCGGCTGGCTGGCCGGCGATGCCCGCTTCGCCGCCAGCGCCCTCACCGGCAACGGCCACCCGCGGCCGGCGCTGCGCGACGCCGCGCAGATCGGCCGCGACTATCTCACCGGCACGCGCATCGAGGGCTTCGACCTGAACGATCCCCGCCCCGTCTGGTCGGCGCTGGCGTTCAACGCCCGCGGCCTCGTGCGCCGCTTCGCCGCCTGAGCCGCAGCCGCTAGATCCCGCGGTACTCGGCGCCCTTGCCGGTCGCCCGGCTGAGCACGTCGAACGCCTGCCGCTTGACGCGGTCGCGCGACGGATGGCGCCCGGGCTGCACCGGCTTCAGGTGCATGCGGCGGAGCACGAAGTTGACGTCGTACGCCTTGCGCTCGCGGATCGCCGCGGCCGTCCAGTAGCCGATGTCGAAGCTGACGGCGGGATCGGGGCCGGGATGCTCGAGCCAGTGCGGCCAGCGCGACGGGACGACGCAGCCGTCGCCCGGGTCGAGCTCGAACACCGGCCCGTCGAGGTCGCGCCAGCGCAGGAACTGGCCGCCGCGGTGCAGGCCCTCGTGCTCGACCTCCGACAGCACGTCGCGGTCGTAGAAGTGCCAGATGTTGCGGCCACCGACGCCGCAGTCGATCGCGATCTCGCCGTCGGCGTGCAGCGCCACCGGCACGTTGGGCGAGAACACCCGCAGCACGGTCGTCACGGCGTGCCGGTCGGCAGGGTCGCCGCCGTGCTCGGCGAGGATCTGCGCGTAGGCCTCGGCGTAGGGCGCCGGCGCCCACTCGGCCACGTCGTGCAGGTGCACGTGCAGGCGCCGCGCCATCACGTCGTCGGCCAGCGAGGCCCCGAGGTCGGTGTAGGTCGGCCCCGTCCCGGCTGGCCGTTCGCGTGCCTCGTCGCCGAGCTGGACCTTCAGCTTTCCGTCCGGCGCAGATGCGGCAGAGGTGGTCGAGCCGGTCGAGCGCGAACAGGTCGAGGTCGAGAGCGTGCTTGAATCCGTACGGTGCGTCCACCCACTCACCTTAGTTCGGATCATCGAGACGTCACCGTTCGGGCGCTGACGCCGGACGCGCTGCGGTCGCGCGCCGACGAATGGGACGTCCTCGTGCGGGGCGCCGAGCGGCCCAGCCCGTTCCTGCTGGCGGGCTACGTGGCGCCCTGGGTCGAGCACCTGGCGGCGCCCGGCACGCCGATGCTGCTCGCCGCCGAGGCGAACGGGCGCATCGTCGGCGGGCTGCCGCTCGTCGTCCACCGGCGAGGCGGCATCGGCGTCGCGCGCTGGGTCGGCGGCGTCGAGGCCACCCCGGCCGACCTCCTGCTCGCCGCCGGCGCCCCCGGCGGGAACGGCCGCGGCGCTGGGCGAGGCCGCCCGCGCGGCCGCGGACGTCGCGATTCTGGCCGGCCTGCCGGCCGCGCCGCTGGCCGCCGGCGCCGGCCCGCTGACGCTGATCGAGCGCATCGCCGGCCCGGTGATGGCGACCGGCCCCGACTGGGAGGCCGTCTACGCCGCGCACGTCTCGAGCCAGACCCGCAAGACGCACCGCAAGCGCCGCCGCCGGCTGGAGGAGGCGGGCGCGCTCGAGGTGATCGTGGCGCGCGACGGCGCGGCGGTCGCGCGGTACCTGCCCGAGGCCTTCGCGGTGCACGCGAGCCGCTGGGAGGGCGCCGGCGACGGGTCGACCTTCGGCACCGAGGCCGGCCGGGCATTCCACCTCGCGGCGGCTCCGGCGCTCGCCGACGCCGGCGCGGCACTGCTCGTCGTGATCCGCCTCGACGGTGCGCCGATCGCGTTCCAGTACGCCCTCCGGGCAGGCTCGTCGCTGTGCCTGTTCCGCGTCGGCCACGACCCGGCCCACGCCCGCAACAGCCCCGGGCTGCTGGCGATGCTGACGGCCATGGAGGCCGGCTCCCTGGACGGCGCGACCCGCATCGAGCTCCTCGGCGGCGGCGAGGAGTACAAGCTGGCGTTCGCCGACGCCACCGAGCCGATGCACGACGGCATCGGCTGGGCGCACGGCCCGCGTGGCCGGACGAGCGCGGCGCTGACGGTCGGCGCCCTGCGCGGTCGAGCGCGGGCGCGCCACTCGGAGCGGCTGCGGCGGCTGTTCCACCGCGACCACCCCGCCGCTCAGCGCGCGACGCGCTCGTAGATCTTGCGCGCCGTGGGCGAGTCGCGCAGGCGGACGCGCAGGTCGATCGCGGCGCGCCGGCTGCTCGAGACGGCGACGCCGCGCGGGCCGCGGGCGAGCCCGATCGCCTGGTAGAGCGGCGCCAGGCCGTCGGCCAGCTCGAGCTTGTAGCGCTCGTCGCCGCCCAGGAACTCGACGGTCTCGAGCCCCTCCTCGCTGGCGGCGCGCAGCGTCTCGAGGTTGGTCAGCAGGCCGACCGACATGTGGCCCAGGGCCGGATCGAACGCGAGGCAGTGGACGATCATCCGCCCGTCGAGCGCGAAGTAGTAGTGGTGGGCGATCGCCTTGCCGTCCAGCTCGCAGAGCACGATGCGGATCACGTCCAGCGGCGCGAGGCGCTCCAGCGCGGCCCGGTGGAAGAGGAGCCCGTTCGGCGTCACGAACTCCGACCGGTCGGGGCGGCCGGCCCAGCGCAGCTCGTGCAGGCGCTGCGCCTCGGTGAGCGCGGCCGGCAGCTCGGCCGGGTCGCGCACGACGCGGAACGTCACCTCGCCGAGCGCCTCCAGCTGGCGCAGGCGGCGCTTGTGCGTGTTGCGCGTCTTCGACGACGTGCGCTCCCGGTACACCTCGTCGAAGCCGTCCGGCATCGTCAGGTACGGAGCGGAGACGCGCTCGATCATCCGCATCGCCCCGAACGGCGCGGCGGCCTGCAGCCGGCTCTCGGCCGGAAGGCCGAACAGGTCGGCGGCGTCGTAGGCGACGCGCGTCGCCGCCAGCAGGGCGACGCCGGTGTCGGCGTCCTCGCCCGGCGCGAGCAGCAGGTCGGCGAGCGCCGACTCGTGGCCGCCCAGGAACTCGGCGACGCGCACGCCCAGGCGGCGCCGCACGCACAGCGGCAGCAGGCCGACCAGCACGCCGTCGCGTCGCGCGACGCCGATCGCGAGCGACCGCCCGTCGGCCAGATACCGCCACCACTCGACCACCCAGTCGTGCAGCAGGAAGGGGCTCGGCCGTGGTGCGGCGCGCACCAGCGCGTCCCAGCCGTCGGCGAGCGCCAGCAGCCCTTCCGCGGAGTCGACGAGCGCGATCTCGGTGCCGGGCTTCACCCTCGTACCCTAGAGGCTCGGTGCGGAACACACGCACGCGCCGCGCCCTGTCCGGGCGCCTCTCGGACGGCGCGCGGGATCGCAGGGCATGGCGGAGCCATGTTCAAGATGCCGCGCGCCGGAGCGGTCGCGATCGCCGAAAGCCCCAGCGAAGCAGGGCTGCAGGTGATCGCAGGAGCGGCCGAGACGCCCGGACTGGGTGCGGAGCGCGCGTGGGGTGCGCATCGCGCCTCCTAGACCTTGCGATGGGTCATCTCGCCGAGGATCGTCTCGACGCGATCGACCAGCGCGCCGATGCTGTAGCGCTCCGCCACCAGCGCGGCGCCACGGGCGCCTCGGGCACGGGCCTCGTCCAGGTCGCCCGCGGCGGCGATCAGCGCGGCGGCGAGCGCCGCGGGATCCTCCGGCGGCACCAGCCATCCGGTGTCGCCGTCGCGCACCACGGAGGGCGTGCCGCCGACGTTGGAGGCGACGACCGGCCGCCCCAGGGCGAACGCCTCGAGCACGACCACCGGCAGGCCCTCCCGCCGGCTCGGGAGCACGATCACGTCGGCCTCGGCGATCGCCGGCGCCGGGTTGGTCAGCACCCCGCAGAACTCGACCCGCTCGCGCACGCCGCCGGCCATCGGCGGCCGCCTGGTTGGACGCCATCTGCGTCCCGAGGCCGATCACGGCGAGCACGGCGTCGGGAAACGCCGCCAGCACGCGCGGAAACGCCGCGATCAGCACGTCGACGCCCTTCTCCGGCTCCTGGCGGGCCACGCACGCGAACCGCGGGTGCCCGGCGACCGGGGCGTCGGGCGGGCCGGCGCGGACCTCCCGCTCGGCCTCGATGATGCTCTTGCCGCGGGCCGGCTCGCCCATCGCGGCCTGCAGCGCGGCGATGTCGACCCCCGGCGGCAGCACGTCGACCCGTGCGATCCCGTGCCGGCGGAGGCCCTCGGCGGTCTGCTCGGAGACCGCCGTCACCCGGGCGCCGACGAGCCGGAGGATGCGCGCGGCCGCGCGACTCCGACTCGATCGCGATGCCGTGCACGGTGACGAGCAGCGGCGTGCGCGGGGCGGCGACGCGCGCCACGATCGCGGCGGTGATCGAGTGGACGTAGATGACATCGGGGCGGCGGTCCCGGACGATCCGGCGCACCGCACGCGCCCAGGGCAGCAGCGTGCGCCCACCGAGGTGGTCGGGCGAGACCCGATGGCGCGGTACGCCGGCCTCCTCGAGCGGCCCGCCCTGGACGTCGATGACGCCGAACGCGACGGCGACGTCGTGCCCGCGTGCCGCGAGGGCGGCGGCCTCCGCCACGACCAGACGCTCGGCGCCACCGACGCCGAGCGTGGGCGTGAGGAAGAGGATGCGCACCTCTCGAAGTATCGCGATGCGGCGACGAACCGTCGGCACCGCCCTAGGATTCGAGCCATGAGCGCCGTCGCCGCCGTCCGCGTACCGGACCAGCCCTTCGCGTTCAGGCACGCGCTCGATCCGGACCTGTTCACGCCGGACCGGCTCGACTGGCTGTGCCGCAACGCGCCGAACCAGGACCTGGCCGTGCAGCTCGGCGACGCCGACCGGGTGCGGATCGGCAACCGGCCGGAGTACACCAGCCTGCGCGGGCCGGTGCTCGCCGACGCCGCCGAGCGGGTCATCCAGGTGCGCATCTTCAAGGTGGACGAGTGGGGCGGCGCGGGGTACCGCGACGCACGCGACCGGATCCTCCACGACTTCTCGCCGTACCCGGCCGACGAGATCCACTTCGTCACGACGATGGTGCGGGTGTTCTCCCCCGGCTGCATGGTCGCCCTCCATGGAGACCCCGACCCGAAGCTGGTCTGCGCGCTGGAGGGCCACACCACGTGGCACGTCCGCGACCGCACCGAGATGACGGAGCTCCAGCACGAGCGGCTCCTGCGCGGCCAGTTCTTCCTGCCGTGGCGCGACTGTCCCGAGCAGCAGCTCGAGATCGGCCCGGGCGAGGGCTGCCACGTGCCGATCCGCTGGGCGCACTGGCTGACGCACGGCGGCGACGGGCCATCCGTGTCGATCGAGCTGGGCGTGTGGACGAAGGAGGCCGTGCGGCTGCGCAAGGTCTACGACGTCAACTGGGGGCTGCGCCGCCTGCACCGCTCACCCCATCCGCCCGGCGGGCGCTACGACCGTGCGAAGTGCCGGGCCTTCGACGCCGTCACCAGCGTGCGCCGCAAGGGCACGCAGTTCCGCGGCGCCTGACGTCTGCGGTCAGCGCGGGGCGCGGCGCTTGCGGCCCGTGGGAGCCGGGTCGACCATCTGGTACTCGTAGCCGACGTCGGACGCCTCGGGGCTGTACACGACGCAGCCGAGCAGGTTGAACGCCTCGCCGTGCAGCGTGGCCGCGGCGGCCGCCAGCTCGCGTCGATCGACGAGGCCGGCGCGGGCGACGAGGATGATCCCGTCGCTGCGTGCGCCCACCAGCACGGCGTCGGCGATGGCGCGCGCCGGCGTCGTGTCGACGACGATCGAGTCGTAGGTCTCGCGGAAGTCGTGCAGCATGTTCTCGAACCGTGCGGAGTCGAGCAGCGCGGCCGAGTTGAGGTCGCCCGAGCCGGCCGGGAACACGTACATCCCGCCGATCATGACGAGGGCGTCCTCGGGGCTGAGCTCGCCCCGCAGGCACTCCGTCAGGCCGCGCCGGCCGTCGACGCCGAGCGCGCGGGAGAGGCCGCCGCGCCGGAGGTCGGCGTCGATCAACAGCACGCGGCGGCCGGCGCCGACCAGCGACCGGCCGAGACCGATTGCGGTCGACGTCTTGCCCTCGCCCTCGCGGCTGGAGGTGACCGAGACGATCGTGCCCTGCGATCCGCCCAGTGTCACGCCGAGGTTGACCCGGAGGAAGCTGTAGGCGTCGGCGAGGGCGGGCGTCGAGAGCGCGTCGGGCTGACGGACGAGCGGGATCGTGGCGAGCACCGGGGAGCCGGTGAGCGACTCGATCTCGTCGGCCGAGCGGACGGTGCGGTCGAGCTGGTCGCGGATCCAGGCCAGCAGCAGGCCGAGGAACAGCCCGACCACCGCCGCGATGGCGAGGTTGAACTGCAGCCGAGGCGAGACGGCGGTGTCGTTGTCGGTGGACGGGCTCGCGACGCGCAGGGTCGCCGTGCCCGAGCCGGACGCCGAACCGACCTGGGCGATCTCCAGCGTCAGCTGCGTCTGCGTCGCGCGGAGGGCGTTGATCTGCTCCGTCAGGTTGTCGACCGCGGTGTTGTTGCCGGCGTTGCTGGCATCGCGCAGGTCGGCCGTCAGCGAGCTGATCTGCTTGCGGATGCCCGCGGCCTGCGTCTGCAGCGCCTCGCGCTGGGTCTCGGCTGCGGTCTTGGCGTCGTCGGCGGACTGGCGGACGACGTATGCGGCGTACGCGTCGGCGAGGGCGCGTGCCGCGCCGGGCGTCGGGCCCGTGGCGCTGATCCGGATCAGCTCGGTCTCGCCGATCGTGCCGGCGGTGACGCGCTTCTGGATCATGAACGGCGTGATCGGGCTGGTCAGCTCGGAGGCCGGCTTCGTCGTGTCGGCCGCCGCGTCGGCGATGGCCTGGCGGCGGTCGACCTCCAGGGCGGCGGCGGCCCGCTCGCGGTAGCCCGAGCTCGTGATGACGACGATCTGGCTGCCGGCGGCGCTGCGCGCCGCGGTGGCCTGATCGGTCTGGCTGGCAGCGCCCGTGGAGGGCGTCGTGACGGCGATGATGGCCGACGACTGGTAGACCTTCTCCTGCCGCAGCGTGAACAGCAACGCCAGCAGCACCGTGCCGACCACGGAGGCGATGATCACCCATTTTCGCCGGTCGAGCAGGCCGGCGAGCGACTGGAGTTCGTTCTGCAGCGACGCCTGCCCGGCCGTGCTGAAGCCGTCAGCGTTGTCCCGCCCGTTCGTCATTGACCCCACTATAGTCGGCGCTGCAGCCGATGACGGAACCCGCGCAGGCTCATGCTGCCGCCGAGCGCGAGCAGCATCAGGGGCGGTAGCAGGGCCGCGACGAATCCGGCCGCCGTGAGCACCGGCGAGCCGGACAGCATCCCGATACCTGTCACCGCGAGCCCACCGAACCCGATCATGGCGGTCGCCCTCGCCCGGGCGATCGCGAGCCGGCGCCGCGCCGCCCAGATCGTGGCCGCGATGCCGAGGACGCCGAAGAGCACGAGCGTCCAGCCGCGCCACGGTGCGGCGAGCGGGTTCTCGCGGCCGGTGGGCAGCGACAGCGAGTCGAAGCCGGCCACGTCGAGCGCGATGCCCCCGACGAGCGCGATCACGATGGCCGGCGCCATGGCATAGAGGAGGATCGTGGCCGCGTACCGCTGTTGGCGCGCGCCGACCGTGGGCACGATCGGCGCCGGCGGCAGGGCTCGCGCGGAGACGGGCACCGGCGCCCGCGGCCGCCGCGGCCGTTCGACGGCGACGGCGGGCGCCCCGGGCTCGTCGGCGGCGGCGACGGCCGCCGGCCGCGCCTCCCGGCGTCGCGCCACGTCGGCGGCGAGGCCCACGATCAGCCCGCCCGTGACCCAGAGATCGTTGTTGTAGGGAAGGTCGCCCGAGAACTGCGCCGCCACGAACTGCGTGGCGAGGACGGCCAGCAGGTAGGCCGCGAAGGCGCCGGGCTCGCCGGGCACGCGCGTCATTGCGAAGACGCGCGAGAACACCCAGGCGAAACCGACGGTGAGCACGACGAGGCCGACGACGCCCAGCTCGAGCGCCGTCTCGATCAGGATGTTGTGCGGGTAGTCCATGCCCTTGTACTGCGTCAGCTCGGCATAGCCGCCCGTGCCGATGCCGAACAGGGCCGTCGTCGCATCCCGCGCCATGATGCCGAGGGCGTCGCTCCACAGCGCGTACCGCGACAGCTCACCCTCCTGCTCCGGCGATCCGAAGATGGAGAGCACGCGCGTGGCCGCCTCCGGCGGCACGATGGTCACGATCATGATCGCCGCGCCGGCCACCGAGGCGCCGATCGCGACCAGACCCCGCCGCAGCGCCGCCGGCTGGCCCGAGAGGCCGACGACCAGCACCGGCACCCCGACCAGCAGGCCGAGCAGTGGGCCGCGCGAACCCGACCCGATCAGCACCGCGGCGGCCGGGAGCACCGCCAGCATCGACAGGAGCCGCGTCCGCGCGTGACGCGCGCGGATGAAGAAGAAGACGAAGACGAGGATCACCGTGCTCATCGAGCGCCCGAGGCCGATCGGATCGATCGTCTCGTTGAAGGACAGGCGGTCGTCGTTGATGCCCGTCGAGATGCCCAGCGCGATCAGGATCGATCCGTAGACGGCGGTCGCGGCGCCGACCAGGCTGGTGGCGACCAGCAGGATCCGGCGGTCGCCCGCGCGGTAGCCGACGATGATCGCGACCAGCATGGGCAGGATGGCCGTCAGCATCAGCAGCTCGATCTTGCTGCGCCCGTAGCTGTAGTCCGCCGAGGCGGGAAGCCGGAGGATCATCAGCCCGAGGATCGCGATCAGCGACACGCTGCCGACGTTCACCACCCGGTAGGCGCGTGGCAGGTCGTGCCCCCGCACGAGCGCGATGACGAGCCCGAGGAAGGTCCACGCGGCATAGGCCGCGACCGTGCCGCCCTGCGGCAGCCGGCCGCCCAGCACCAGCGCCGCCAGGGCCGTCCCGGACAGCACGAGCGGCAGGGCGGGCGAGCGGGCGGCGATCGCGGCGAGCACCGCGGCGCCGACGACGAACAGGCCGATGGTCGGCTGGTAGGCCGTCGCGAGCATGACCAGGCCGGCGACACTGAGCGAGACCCACCAGAGGAAGCTGCCGGAGGCGGCTGGCCGCGCGGACAGCGGCGGACGCGTCGAGATCGCCACGTCTCGGAGGCTACACGACGCGCGGATTCCGGCTCGATCGCGCGCACTACTATGCGAGCGATGCGCGTGATGAACGTCGGTGCGGCGCGGCGCCTCGCCCGAGCGGCTGCCAAGGCGGCGCTCGTGCGGGTCCCGGTCGCGCGGTCCGCCGTCGCCCGCCAGCCGCGCGACGGGCTCGCGATCCTGTACTGGCACCGCGTCGGCCCGGGCGTCGACGTCTTCGCCGTGACGCCGCGCGCGTTCCGGCGCGCGTGCGACGAGATCGAGCGCAGCGGCCGGCGCGTCGTCGACCTGGCGGAGCTCGACCGCGCTGGAGCTCGCGCCGGGCGAGCGGGCGGTGGCCCTGACGTTCGACGACGGCTACGCCGACCTGCTCGACCACGCCATCCCGGAGCTCGAGCGGCGCGGCTGGCCGGCCACGGTGTTCGTGGTGCCCGACGTCGTCGCCGGCACCTACCGGTTCACCGACATCTACCGCGAGGACCCGGGCTTCATCACCTACGAGCAGATGCGCGACGTCGAGCGGCGCACGCGCGTGCGCTTCGAGTCGCACTCGCTCTCGCACCGCGACCTGCCGCCGCTGAGCGAGGAGGAGGCGCGCCGCGAGATCGTCGGCTCCGGCGAGCTGCTGGCGGCGGAGCTCGGCCGGCCGGCCCGCCTGTTCTGTTACCCGCGGGGCTACTTCGGCCCCCGCGAGGAGGCGCTCTGCGCCGAGGCGTCCTACGTCGCGGCCGTCGGCACGGAGTACGGCGTCAACCGCGCGCCGTGGGACCGGTTCGCGCTGCGGCGCACCATCTTCGACGGCTTCGACGACCGGCTGGTGATGCGCGCGCGCATCGCCGGGCTCGTCGACCAGCCCCCCGCCGGCCGCTCCGCGCGGCAGGCCGAAGGCTTTACCAAGCTCTAACCCGGGCCTTGGTTCCGGCTAGCCGGGCCCCCGCGATGCTGTGCCTGTACGGATTGCAGTACGGATTGCACACCACGGGGGTTTGAACACATGAAGCGCAACCAGATCGGAATCGGAGTCGCCCTGCTCGTCGGCCTGCTCGCAGCGGGCCTCGGCACCGGCGCACTCGCCCAGTCCGCGGGCAACCCGGCGACGGAGACCGTCACGGCCACCACGACGGAGACCATCACGACCACCATGCCGGGCACGACGACCGACGGCACCACGACCGAGCAGGGCACGACGACTGCCGGCACGACCACCGACGGCACCACGACCGAGCAGGGCACGACGACCAACGACGCGGCCGAGGACATCTCGGGCCCGTGTGACGAGGCCGAGCACGCGGACGACCCGCGCTGCACCGGTGTCGGCACCGCGAACGACGACAACGACGACGACCGCGGGACAACTCGGGTCACGGCAAGGCCGGCGACGACGACCGCGACGACGACAACTCCGGTCACGGCAACAGCCACGACGACGACGAGGCTGACGACGACAACTCCGGCAGCGGTCACGGCGGCGACGACGACGGCGACGACGACACACCAGCAGCGGTGGCGACGATGACGGCGACGACTCCGGCAGCGGTCACGGCGGCGGCGACGACGACAGCCAGGACGACTAACCGTCTCTGACGGGACAGAGCACGGCGCGGGGGAACGGGCCGGAGCGGCGACATGCCACTCCGGCCCGTCGCGCGTCGTACGATGCTAGACACCGTGTCTACCACGCGAACGATCCTGCTGGTCGAGGACGAGGAATCGATCACCGAGCCGCTGACCGCGGCCCTCGGCCGCGAGGGCTGGGCCACCCACGTCACGCCGAGCGCGAAGGCCGCGCCGGGGCTCGTCGACTCGGTGCGCTCCCGACCTCGTGCTGCTCGACGTGATGCTGGAGGACGGCTCCGGCTTCGACGTCTGCCGCGAGATCCGCCAGAAGTCGCGCGTGCCGATCATCATGCTGACGGCCCGCGGCGAGGAGCTCGACCGGGTGATCGGTCTCGAGCTCGGCGCCGACGACTACGTCGTCAAGCCGTTCTCGGCGCGCGAGCTGATCGCGCGCATCCGCGCGGTGCATGCGCCGCACCGACGACGCGGCGGCGCCGCAGGCCGACCGCGACGACCGGTCGCGATCGGCGACCTGGTGCTCGAGACGGCGATGCGCCGCGTGCTGCTCGACGGCGCCGAGCTCGAGCTGACGCGCAAGGAGTACGAGCTGCTGGCGCTGCTGATGCAGAACGCCGGCACGGTGCTGACGCGCGAGCGGCTGATCGACGAGGTGTGGGACACGAACTGGTTCGGCTCGACGAAGACGCTCGACGTGCACATCTCCGGGCTGCGCAAGAAGCTCGGCGACGACGCCGGCACGCCGCGCTACGTCCACACGCTCCGTGGGGTGGGGTTCCGCTTCAGCGCGGCCGACGAGGTGCGATGAGCCTCCGCGTGCGCGTGGTCGCCGCGGTGGCCTACGTGCTCGCTGCTGGTGATCGTCGCGCTCGCGATCCCGCTCGCGCTGACCACCTCGCGCCGCATCGAGAGCGAGGTGCGCGCGAGCGCGTCGACCGGCGCGCAGGTGGTCGCGGCGAGTGCCGCCGGCCGGCTCGACCGGCCCGACGAGCTGGCGGCGATCGCGTCGCGCGCGGCGGCCGACCTCGGCGGCCGCGTGCTGATCCTCGACGCCGACCGGCAAGCCGCTGGCCGACTCGGCCGGCCCCGGCCGCGCCGACGACACCTACGTCGGCCGGCCCGAGGTGGCGTCGGCGCTGGCGGGCAAGTCCGTGCAGGGCACGCGCCACTCCGACACGCTGGACGAGGACCTGCTGTACACGGCGGTGCCCGTGCTCGACAAGGGCCAGACCGTCGGCGCGGTGCGGCTCACGCAGAGCGTCGAGCGGCGTCAACTCGACGATCCGCCGCGACCGCCTGGCGCTGGCCGGGCGTCGGCGTCGGCGCGCTGATCATGGGCCTGATCGTGGCCTGGCTGCGTCGCCGGCACGCTGTCGCGGCCGCTGCAGAAGCTGGCCGACACCGCGCGCCGCATCGCCGACGGCGACCTCGAGGCCCGGGCGCCGATCGAGGGCGCCGAGGAGCAACGGGCGGTCGCCGGCGCGTTCAACCTGATGACCGACCGCCTGGTGCGGTCGCTGGAGGCGCAGCGCGACTTCGTCGGCGAACGCCTCGCACCAGCTGCGCACGCCGCTGACGGGCCTGAAGCTGCGCCTGGAGGCGGCGGGCGTCTCACCGACGACCCGGTCGTGCAGCGCGAGCTGCAGGCGGCCGAGCACGAGGCCGACCGCCTGGCGCGGCTCGTCACCGACCTGCTGGCGCTGGCCGCGGCCGATGCGCCGGCGGCCGACCCGGAGCCGGTCGACCTGCGCAGCGCCGCCCGCGCCGCGGTGGAGCGGTTCGCGCCGCGCGCCGCGGCCTCGTCGCGGTCGATCGAGCTGGTCGACGGCCCGCCGGCGCACGCCTCCGCGTCGGCGGGCGACGTCGCCACGGCGCTCGACAACCTGATCGAGAACGCGCTGGTGCACACGCCGCCCGAGACGCGCGTGCAGCTCGAGGTGGGCGCCAACGAAGCGTCGGCGTGGGTGGCGGTCCTCGACGACGGCCCGGGCCTCGGGCCGGAGGACCTGGCACTGGCCTTCGAGCGGTTCCGGCGCGGCACGCAGCGCCGTCCCGACGCGCCCGGGATCGGGCCTGGGCCTGGCGATCGCGGGCACGCTCGCCGAGCGCTGGGGCGGCCGCGCGCTGATCACGAACCGCAAGGGCGGCGGCGCGCGGGCCGAGCTGCGCCTGCCGCGAGACTTTGCCGTCCGCTAACCGTTCACGTCGTACCCTTTCGCCATGCGCCGCTCCTCGCTCCTCACGACCGCAGCCGCCACCGCAGGCGTTGCGATCGCCTTCAGCGTGGGGCTCGCGGCCAACGCCATCGCGGGCCGCTCCATCTCGAACGGCCCGTTGCCGGCCGCGAGCGAGCTGGCGCCGCCGGCGACGACGGCGATCGTGACCGCGGCCGGCACGAGCCTGCCCGCCGGCACGACCGCCGCTACGCAGACCGTGACCGAGCCTGCCGTCACCGTCACCGACGCGCCCGCTCCGGTCAAGCAGGCCGAGACGGCGCAGTCGTCGACCGGCAGCAAGTCGGGCGGCTCGTCGTCCGGTGGCTCCTCCGGCGGCACGTCGTCGAACTCGTCCAAGTCGTCTGGCGGCTCGTCGTCGAGCGGCTCGTCGTCGGGTGGATCGGGCAAGTCGTCCGATGACAACGACAGCGGCTCGGGCAAGGGCAAGGACGACGGCAAGGATTCCGACAGCGGCTCGGGCAAGGACGACGGCGGCGGCAGCGGCGGCGGCGACGACGGCGACAGCTCGGGCAAGGGCAAGGGCGGGGACGGCGAACCGGACGATTGATCCGGTAGCCTCGGGCGCATGGCGAAGCATGTGATCCGGCCCGAGAACCTGACGTTCCTGCCGCAGCGCGCGTACCCGTACTCGCCCGGCACCCGTGCCGGCGGCCTGGTCTACACGTCGGGCCAGGTGGCGTGGAACGCCGACCAGGAGATCGTCGGCATCGGCGACCCCGGCGCGCAGACGCGCCAGGTGCTCGAGAACGTCCAGTCGATCCTCGACGGCCGGCGGCGCCACGCTCGCCGACGTCATGAAGTGCAACGTCTACCTGTCCGACATCCGCTACTTCCAGGCGATGAACGACGTCTTCGCGGAGTTCTTCCCGGCCGACCCGCCGGCGCGGACGACGGTCGAGGCGCGGCTGGCGACGCCGGAGATGCTGGTCGAGATCGAGGCGATCGCGTGGGTCGGATCGCCGGATGTCGAGAACCCGCGCGCGGCTCCGTCCCCGGAGTGAACACGGCCACAATGGGCCGTACCGCACGAAGGAGAACACGATGGCCAAGTACCTGCTGCTCAAGCACTACCGGGGCGCGCCGGCCGCCGGTCAACGACGTGCCGATGGACCAGTGGACGCCGGAGGAGGTCGCCGCCCACATCCAGTACATGCACGACTTCGCCGCCCGGCTCGAGGGCACCGGCGAGTTCGTCGACGGCCAGGCGCTCTCGCCGGAGGGCACGTTCGTCCGCTACGACGGCGAGGGCCGGCCGCCGGTCACCGACGGCCCGTTCGCGGAGACCAAGGACCTGATCGCCGGCTGGATGGTGATCGACGTCGACACCTACGAGCGGGCGCTCGAGCTGGCCGGCGAGCTGTCCGCGGCTCCCGGGGCGGGCGGCAAGCCGATCCACGAGTGGCTCGAGGTGCGCCCGTTCCTGGGCGCGCCCCCGACCATCACGGAGTGACGCCGGTGGACGAGGCCCTGCTGCGGACCCTCACCCCCACCGTGATCGGCATCCTCGTCCGTCGCGGAGCTGACTTCGCGGCGGCCGAGGATGCCGTGCAGGACGCGCTGGTCGAGGCCGTGCGCGCGTGGCCGGACGACCCGCCGCGCGACCCCAAGGGCTGGCTGGTCACCGTGGCCTGGCGCAAGTTCCTCGACGCCGCCCGCGCCGATACCTCCCGTCGGCACCGCGAGGAACTGCGTCGAGGCCGAGCCCGCGCCCGGGCCGGCCGAGACGGTGGACGACACGCTCCAGCTGTACTTCCTGTGCGCGCACCCGTCCCTGACCCCGGCCTCGGCCGTCGCGCTCACGCTGCGCGCGGTCGGCGGCCTGACCACGCGTCAGATCGCGCAGGCCTACCTCGTGCCGGAGGCGACCATGGCCCAGCGGATCAGCCGGGCCAAGCGGACCGTCTCGGGCGTCCGGTTCGACCAGCCCGGCGACGTCGCCACGGTGCTGCGCGTGCTCTACCTGGTCTTCAACGAGGGCTACTCCGGCGACGTCGACCTCGCCGCCGAGGCGATCCGGCTCACGCGCCAGCTGGCGGCCGACGACCGACCACGAGGAGGTCGCGGGCCTGCTCGCGCTGATGCTGCTCCACCACGCCCGGCGCCCGGCCCGGACCGGCCCCGACGGCAGGCTCGTGCCGCTGGCCGAGCAGGACCGCGGCCTGTGGGACACCCGCCTGATCGCCGAGGGCGTCGACGTGCTCCAGGCGGCCCTCGCCCGCGACCGCCTGGGCGAGTTCCAGGCCCAGGCCGCCATCGCCGCGCTCCACGCCGACGCCCGGACCGCCGAGGAGACCGACTGGGTGCAGATCGTCGAGTGGTACGACGAGCTGGTGCGCCTCACCGACAGCCCGGTGGCCCGCCTCAACCGGGCCGTCGCGGTCGGCGAGGCCGACGGCCCGCGGGCCGGCCTGGCCGCCCTGGCGGAGCTCGACCCCGCCCTGCCCCGCTACACCGCCGTCGCGGCGTACCTCCACGAGCGCGACGGCGACCCGGCCACCGCGGCGCGGCTCTACGCCGAAGCCGCCCGGTCGGCCCCCAGCCTCCCCGAACGCGACCACCTCACGCGCCAGGCCGCCCGGCTCAACGCGCAGCTGCGGGGCCGAGCCTGAGTGCAGGCCGGTGGGGTCTGACCCCAATCGGAGCTTTTCTGGGGTCAGACCCCGATCACAGGACACGCGCGGAAGGCGCGCAGATCGCGCGATCTGGGTGATGCGTGCGTGTTCCGTTGCAGACAATGCGCCTTTCGTGCGCCCGGAATTGTCTGACTAAAGTCAGACAAAAAGCCTTCGCGACGGCCGCCCTGACCACGGTCGGCGACGACCGCCTCTATGGTTCACCGCGTGTTCCAGCGGCAGCTCGCACCCGTCGAGATCATGTCCGAGGCGTCGCTCGAGACGCTCGAGCGCGGCTGGAAGCGGATCGTGTCGGAGATCGGCATCGAGTTCGACCACGAAGGCGCCCTCGAGCTGTTCACGCAGCACGGGCAGCGGATCGAGGGACAGGTCGTGCACCTCGACCCGGACTTCATGCTCGAGCAGATCGCGAAGATCCCGAAGAGCTTCACCTGGCACTCGCGCAACCCGGAGCGCGACATCTCCTTCGCGCCCGACCGGATGGCGTTCCTGCCCGTCAACTCGGCGCCGTTCGTCCGCGAGGGCGACCAGCGCTACGAGGCCACGTTCGACGCGTTCCGGCGGTTCAACCGGCTCACGTACGTCACCGACGAGCTCGACTCGCCCGGGCTGCCCCTCCTGCGACCCGACCGACGGCGTCATCGAGTCGCGGCACCTGAACCTCCAGCTCGCGCTGTACGAGGACCAGGACAAGCCGCACTTCGCCTCGGCGTTCGACGGCACCGGCGCGGCCGACTCGATCAACATGGCCGCGATCGTGGCCGGCAGCCGCGAGGCGCTGATCGCGCGGCCCGACGCTGGCCGGCGTCATCAACTGCAACTCGCCGCTGCGCTACGACATCCGCATGCTCGAGTCGCTGTTCGAGATGGCGAGCGCCGGGCAGATCGTGATCGTGACGCCGTTCATCCTGATGGGCGCGATGGGCCCGGTGTCGGTGCCCGCCGCGCTCGCGCAGCAGACGGCCGAGTCGCTGGCCGCGCTGACGCTCGTGCAGCTGGTGCGGCCAGGCTGCCCGGCGATCATGGGCTCGTTCGTGTCGCACACCGACATGCAGTCGGGCAGCCCCGGCTTCGGCGGCCCCGAGTCGGCGGTCGGCATCCTCGCGACCGGCCAGATCGCGCGCCGCTACGGGCTGCTGTGGCGCGCGGGCGGCGGCGGGCTCACCTCGGCGCAGATCGTCGACGCGCAGGCGGCCTTCGAGTCGCTCAACACGATGCTGCCGGCGTTCATGGCCGGCGCGAACTTCCAGCTGCACACCGCCGGCTGGATGGAGTCGGGCCTCGTCGCGTGCTTCGAGAAGTTCGCGCTCGACATCGAGATCCTGCGCATCCTGCAGCGCGAGTTCACGCCGCTCGAGATCGACGAGGAGTCGCTCGCGTTCAGCGCGCACCAGGAGGTCGGCCACGGCGGCCACTTCTTCGGCGCCGCGCACACGCTGGAGCGGTTCCGCGACTGCTTCTACCGGCCGCTGGTGTTCTCGACCGAGAACTACGACCGCTGGACGCGGTACGGCAGCCTCGACACCGCCGCGCGCGCCGCGAAGCGCTGGCCCGAGTGGCTCGAGAAGTGGGAGGCGCCGCCGATCGACGACGGCATCCACCAGGAGCTGCAGGAGTACGTCGCCCGGCGCACCGCCGAGATCGAGGCCGACCTCTAGCGCGACGTCGAGGAAGGGCTCGCCCAGCGAGTCCTCCAGCACGTCGACGCCGAGGCCCGGCCCGGACGGAGCCGACAGCGTGCCCGTCCACCGGCGCCGGCACGCCGGTCGCGTTGGCGACCGTCACCCAGGCGTTGAAGTCGACCGTGTGCAGACGCCGCTCGGCCGGCGTCGAGAGCGACAGGTGCGCGATCGCGGCGGTGTCGATGTCGGAGCCGCCGGTGTCCTCGACGGTCACGTGCAGGCCGAGGTCGACCGCGACGTCGCGCAGCTGCGCGGTGCGGGTGACGCCGCCGATGCGCGCGATCTTGAGCGTCACGGCGTCGGGCACGCGGTCACCGACGGCGCGCACCAGCGCCGGCAGCGAGTCGATCGACTCGTCGAGCACCAGCGGCACCGAGCACGCGTCGCGCACCGCGCGGCACTCCTCGTACGTCGCGCACGGCTGCTCGAGCCAGAAGTCGATGCCGGCCGCGGCGCGCAGGAACCGGCGCGCGTCGGCCGTGGAGTAGAGGCCGTTCGCGTCGGCGAACAGCGTCACCGCGGGGCCGACCGCGTCGCGCACGGCGGCCAGCCGCTCGGCGTCGCGCTCGGGGTGCTCGCCGAGCTTGACCTGGAGCCGCCGGTAGCCGCGGCCGACGTAGTCGGCCGCCGCGCGCGGCCATCGCCGCCGGCGTGTCGGCCGAGATCGCGCGGTACAGGTCGACCGACCCGCCCGCGTCGCCGCCGAGGGCCTCGACCAGCGGCGTCCCGGCGCGGCGCGCGGCCAGATCGCACAGCGCCATGTCGAGCGCCGACTTGACGTACGGATGCCCCTTCAGCGCGACGATCCATGAACCGCTGCGCCGCCCGCGGCGCGGCCGGGCGGCCGACCAGCAGCGGCGCCAGCTCCGCGACGCCGGCGCGCAGCCCGCCGACGAAGGCCGGGTCGTAGAACGCGCCGAGCGGCGCCGCCTCACCCCAGCCGACGGCGCCGTCGGCGTCGGTGACGGCGACGATCGTGGAGTCGAGCCCGTCGGCGCTGCCGCCGGAGCACGAGTACGTGCCGTCGACGAACGGCTGCCACTGCCGGAACGCGCGGACGCGCCGGATCGTCACCGCGGCTGCACCGCCACGCAGGTCGCCTCGATCTTCAGCCCCGGCACGATCAGCTCGGCCAGCACCGTCGCGCGCGACGGGTACGGCGCGCTGAATGCGGCGCGGAAGGCGTCGTTGAACGCGTCGAAGTCGTCGCGATCGGTCAGGTACGTCGTGACGTGGACGACGTCGGCCATCGAGCAGCCCGCCGCCTCCAGCGTCCGCCGCATGCCGTCGTAGACCCGCGCCGCCTGGCTCGCGAAGTCGTCGGCCACGATCTCGCCCGACTCGTCGGTCGAGATGCAGCCGCTCACCCAGACGGTGCCGGCCGAGACGGCGGCCGGCGAGTACGGGATGTCGAGACCGCTCGAGCCCGCGGGCTCCCAGGAGCGTTCCGGCATGGTCAACCTCCGACGCGTTCGGCGGCCGGCCGGCCGCCGCACGATGCTACCGCGGCTGCGAGCCGGGAGCCCTACCATCCCGACGATGTTCACCCTCATGCTCGAGGGCCAGGAAGACGTCACCGTCGCCGACTGGCTCGCCTACGCCGAGGCCGCCGAGCGTCTCGGCTACGACGGCTTCTTCACGTCCGACCACTACTTCTCCGTCGTCGGCGCCGAGGGCCGCGGCTCGCTCGACGTGTGGGGCGTGCTCTGCGCGCTGGCCGCCGTCACGAAGCGGATCCAGCTCGGCACCATGGTCTCGCCCGTCACCTTCCGGCCGCCGGTCGTGCTGGCGAAGCTGGCGCTGGTGGCCGACGGGCTGTCCGGCGGCCGCGTCGAGCTCGGGCTCGGCACCGGCTGGCACGAGACGGAGCACAAGAAGTTCGGCCTGCCGTTCCCGCCCTTCGGCGAGCGCCTCGCGATGCTGGCCGAGCAGGCCGAGATCATCCGGCGGCTCACCGACGGCGAGACGCTCGACTTCGCCGGCGCGCACTACACGCTGGAGGGCGCGACGCTGCTGCCGCGGCCCGTCGAACGGCCGGCTGCCGATCCTCTTCGGCGGCTCGGCCAAGCCGAAGGTCGCCGCGCTGGCGGCGAGGTGGGCCGACGGCTACAACCTCTCCCATGCCACGCCCGGAGGTCGCGCGCGCTGCGCGCGAACGGCTCGACGCGGCGTGCGAGGCGATCGGCCGCGACCCCGCCACCCTGCCGCTGAGCGTGATGGCGAGCCTCGTCGTCGGCACCGACGAGGCCGACTACCGCCGCCGCCAGGCGACCGCGAACGAGCGGGCGCTGGAGCCGGGCGACGCCGAGGATCCGGCCGACGTCAGCGGCACGCCGGCCCGCGCCATCGAGCGCATCGCCGCGCTGCGCGAGGCGGGCGTCGAGCGGCTTCTTCCTGAACCGCCTCGACCACCGCGACCTGGAGATGGTCGAGCTCGTCGCGACCGAGGTCCTCCCGCACGCCCGATGATCGGCCTCGCCGACGTGCAGGCGGCCGCGGCCGCCATCGGCGACGGCATCGTCCGCACGCCGCTCGTCCGGGCGGAGGCGCTCGACGAGATCGCCGGCGCACCCGTGTGGCTGAAGGCCGAGCTGCTGCAGCACACCGGCTCGTTCAAGCTGCGCGGCGCGCTGAACCGCATGCAGCGCCTGACCGACGAGGAGCGGGCGCGCGGCGTGATCACCGTCTCGGCCGGCAACCACGCGGCCGCCGTCGCCCGCGCCGGCGCCGCGGTGGGCACCGACGTGCTGGTGCTGATGGCCCGCGCCGCGAGCCCGCCCAAGGTCGCCGCCACGCGGGGCTACGGCGCCACCGTCGACCTGGAGTCGGCCGACGCGAAGGAGGCCTTCGCGCGCATGGAGGCGATCGCGGCCGAGACGGGCCGCGTCGTCGTCCACCCGTTCAACGACCCGGTCGTGATCGCCGGCGCCGGCACGGTCGGGCTCGAGATCGCCACCGACCTGCCCGACGTCGACCTCGTGATCGTCGCGGTCGGCGGCGGCGGGCTGATCGCCGGCATCTCGACGGCGCTGCGCGGGCTGGCGCCGGCCGCGCGCCTGATCGGCGTGCAGCCGGTGGCGACCGCGACGCTGCCGGCCTCGCTGGCCGCCGGGCCGTCCGGAGACGACCACGATGCAGCCGACCATCGCCGACGCGCTGACGGCGCCGGCGACGGGTGCGGTGCCGCTCGAGATCCTCCGCGACCGGCTCGACGACGTCGTCGTGCTGGACGAGGACGAGCTCGCCGCGGGCTTCCGGCTCGCCTACGCCCGCGGCCGGGTGGCCTGCGAGGTGGCGGGCAGCGCGCCGATCGGCGCGCTGGCCGCCGGGCGGGTCGACACCGCCGGCCTCCGCAACGTGGTGTGCGTCGTGTCGGGCGGCAACATCGACCCCGCCCTGGCGGCGAGGCTGCTCAGTTCGAACTAGTCGCGCGCGGGACGCGCGTCGCGGCGGCCGGCGCCGCTGCGCGGCGTGGCCCGCGGGCGCTGCCCACCGGGCCGGTGGCCCGGGCCGCGGTACTGGCGCGGCCGACCCTGGCCGCCGGCGGCGTTGCGGCGCGAGATGAGCTGGAGGCCCTCGGCCTCGTACTCCGTCTCGAGCTGCAGCTGCTCGACGAGGATCGTCACCGCGCGCCCGTGCTCGGGCGAGACGAGCGTGATGCCCGTGCCCGGCCGGCCCGCGCGGCCGGTGCGGCCGATGCGGTGGGTGTAGGTGTCGGCGTCGTCCGGCGGATCGAAGTTGATGACGTGGGAGATGTCGTCGATGTCGATGCCGCGGGCCGCGACGTCGGTGGCGACGAGCGCCTTGACGCGGCCGCTGGCGAACTCGCCGAGGGCGCGCTCGCGCGCCGACTGCGTCTTGTCGCCGTGCATGACGCCGGTGCGGATGCCGGCGCGCTTGAGCTTCTCGGCCAGCCGGTCGGCGCCGTGCCGCGTGCGGACGAACACCAGCGAGCGCGGAGCCTCGCCGGCGAGGAGGTCGACGAGCGCCTCGACGCGGTCGCCCGTGACGGGCATGAAGCGGTGCGTGATCGGGCCGGTCTCCTGCGGACGCGTGACGTCCTCGTGACGGCGCGCGTCGCGCGTGTAGCGCTTGGCGACGTCGAGGATCTTGCCCGCCAGCGTGGCGGAGAAGAACATCGTCTGCCGGTCGGCCGGGATGCGGTTCACGATCTCGTCGACCTGCGGCTGGAAGCCCATGTCGAGCATGCGGTCGGCCTCGTCGAGCACGAGGATCTTGACGCGCTCGAGGCGCACGGCGCCACGGCCCGCGAGGTCGCTGAGGCGCCCCGGGGTGGCGACGATGATCTGCGCCTTCGCGACGTACCGCATCTGCTCGCGCAGCGAGGCGCCGCCGTAGGCACGGGCGACCCGGAGGCCGCGGGCGCGGGCGATGCCGGCGATCTCCTGGGCGACCTGCGAGGCGAGCTCGCGGGTCGGCACGAGGATCAGCGCGGAGTGCGGCGCGGCGTCGGCCTCGAGGCGGTCGACGATCGCGATGCCGAACGCGAAGGTCTTGCCCGAGCCGGTCGGCGACTGCACCAGCACGTCGCGGCCGGCGAGCGCGTCGGCCATGACGCGGGCCTGGACCGGGAACGGCTCGGTGATGCCGCGGCGCTCGAGCGATGCGCACACGGCGTTGGACACGCCGAGATCGGCGAAGGTGGTACTCGACAAAGTTGATCCTCTCGGAGGACGTGTTTCGGGGGAGAAACCTGACCCGAAACGCGCATACGAGGATCGGAAGGGCGACTCCACGGGGCTCCTGGATCGCAGCCCGTGACGGCAACGTAGCACCCGATGGCGACCCGCCAAGCCACCGCGCGCTACGCTGCACGGGACACAAGGGCGAAAGTCGGGCCGCACATCCCGTGCGGTCCTGCCCGCTCAGCACGGCAAGGGAAGCGCACTAGACATGGCAAACGGCACTGTGAAGTGGTTCAACGACGCCAAGGGGTACGGCTTTATCAGCCCCGAGGACGGCAGCAAGGACTTGTTCGTTCACCACTCCAACATCTCGGGCAGCGGCTTCAAGTCCCTGGCTGAGGGAGCACGCGTGACGTTCGAGACGCGCCAGGGCCAGAAGGGCCCCGAGGCGTACGACGTCATCGCTGTCTGAGGAGGACGCGATCAGCAAGAAAGAAGAGACCATCGAGTTCGAGGGCGAGGTCCTGGAGGCGCTCCGGAACGGCATGTTCCGGATCGCACTCGACAACGGGCACGAAACCCTCGGATATGCGGCCGGACGTATGCGCCGGTACCGCATCCGCATCATGCTGGGCGACCGGGTAAAGGTGCAGCTCAGCGCGTACGACCTCAATCGCGGACGAATCGTCTACCGCTACAAGTGATCGGAGTGCCGTCCGCGATACGCGCGGGCGGCGCCGGCACCTGCGAGCGGTGCTCCCATCGGTGAGCCATTCTGGCGCCCGGTGGGAGCCTCACTCATAGGCATTCGTCCTTTCGGCCCTGTTCGTTGCACGCTCCGTTCGAGACCAAAGGAGCGTCCACATGGCCGTTACGACCATCACCGATGACCTGCAGAAGGCGCGCACGCTGCTGACGCAGGGCGAGAACAAGAAGGCAAGCCGGCTTCTCACCGACGCGGCGATCGCCTGCCGCGACGCCGACGAGGCGCGTGAGATCAAGGCCCTGGCCGAAGAGGGAATCGCTGGCGCCGGCATGTTCGGCAAGAGCCAGTGGAAGGAAGTCCTCCGGCTCGCGGCGCTCCGCGGCGCGTAGCAACGGCAGACTGCTGCGCCGCGACGCCATTCACCACCCTTCCGTGCGTCGCGGCGCAGCGAACGTCGGCTCAGCCTGGATCCGTCGGCGGACAGGGCTGTGGCCGCAGCAGCTTCGCCGCGATGCGGCGGATCGTCTCGGAGCCGTAGCCGTGCGACGGGTTCGACTCCGTCATCACGCTCAGCGTGATCACCTGGCCGGCCCGCGTCAGGCGCGCCGTCTGCGAGTTCACCTGGCCGGTGCCCGATCCCCAGCCGCCCTTGAACTCGATGCGCCACCCCGACGGGCGGGCCTTGCCGACGCCCCACCGCTGCGACGGGACGATCGTGCGCAGCAGCCGGTGCGCGTAGGCGCGATGGCGCGCCGGCAGGACGGCGTCGAGGTTGCGGAAGAACCTCGCCTGGTCGATCGGACTCGTGCGTGAGAGACCCCAGATCGGCATCATCAGCCGGAACTGCCGCTGGCCCGAGGCGCGTGCGGTGCGGGCGATGGCCGTCGCGCTGACGCGGCCGATGATCGTGTTGGCCGCGTTGTTGTCGGACCGGCGGATCATCGGGTCGAGCAGCGCCCGCTCCGCCTTCGTGAGGCTACGGCCGCGCACGTCGGTGCGCCGCAGGTAGGTCGCCAGCAGCAGCGGCTTGAGCAGGCTGGCCGTCCGGAACGTGGCGTGGCCGCCGCGCTGGTGCAGCTTGCCGTCGGCGTCGATGAGCGCGAACGCCACCCGGCCCTGGCGGCCGTTCGCGATCTTCTCGGCGGCCGTGATCCGGGCGCCCCAGCAGCTGGCGGCCGAGGACGACGCCGGCAGCGCCAGGAGCACCAGCAGCGCGGCGGCCAGCCGGCGCATCAGGCGTCGGCTTCGAGCTGCTCGAGCCGCGCAGCCAGGTCGGCGACCTGCGCCTCCAGCTCGGTGACGCGCTCGGCCAGCGACCCCGCGTCGGGCCGCGCCGACGCCACCGGCGGCCCCGCGTCGTACGCCGGCGACTCGGCAGGTGCGGTGACAGCGCCGCTCGTGTCGGAGCTGACGAGCTGCTGCCAGCGGGCTTCGCGCTCTCCCGGGCGGCGATCGTTCAGGCGCGCCAGACCGCGGTCCGCCAGGCGCGGCCAGCACGTCGTCGACCGCGGCCAGCGTCGCGAACGGGTGCAGCCGCTCGGTGCGCGAACGCAGCTCGGCCGACGTCTGCGGCCCGCGCAGCATCAGCACGGCCAGCACGCTCTGCTCGGGCCCGTCGAGGCCGAGCGCCTCCTCCAGCAGGTGCCGGTACTTCGGCGACCGGCTGTGCGGGCCGCTCGCGAGCCGCGTCCAGCCCCGCCGGCCGAGCCGCTCGAGCGCCTCGCGCAGCATCGGGTCGTCGTAGCTGACGACGGGATCGCGGCTGGTCGACTGGTTGCACGCGGCGCGCAGGGCGTTCAGCGTCAGCGGGTACGCGTCGGGCGTCGTCCGCTGCTTCTCGACCAGCGAGCCGAGGATCCTGATCTCGACGGCACTCACGTCCAGCATGGGCGAAGCCTACGCGGAATAGCGGTGCACGATGGTGCCCGGCGGCAACGTCAGGTCGACCGTCCGGTGCAGGGCGAGCTCGATGCGCGCGCACGGGCAGCAGGTGCAGCGGCGCCTGGGCGTTCGGGCCGCAGCTCGAGGGTGCCCGGCCCCGTCCACGCCTCGTGCACGACGACGTCCTGGAACACGCGGGCCACCAGCTCGCGGCGGAACCGCCCCTCCTCCTCCGGCAGCACGCGCAGGTTGACGTTCAGCGCCGAGCCGGGCATCAGCCGCTCGAGCGCGTCGGCGTCGGCCGGCTCCTGCTTGAAGCACATGGTGGCGGTGGCGATGTCGATGCCGTTGCGCGCCACCACGCCGACCAGCAGGTCGCCGCGCGAGGTGAGCTCCACCTCGCCGTGCTTCTTCGGCTGGCCGTAGTGCTCGCGCCCGGCCGCGACGGCGCCGTCGGAGCCCAGCACCAGGAACGGCGAGTACGTGCCGGGGCGGCCGTCGGGCAGCACCACCGGCAGGTGCACGGCGCTCTCGCCGTAGACGCCGAACCACTCGGCGTCGTGCATCCAGTAGACGTGCAGCGCGGCGCGCGGGGCACCCAGCTGCAGCGGCTCGGGAATCAGCGCGTCGGCCGCCTCGCGGTCCGTCTCGTAGACGATGGTCAGGATCTCCACGCGGCGCATGCGCACCGGCAGCGGCGGCACCAGCGGCGCGCCGAACGGCGTGCCGCGGACGGTGGTGGGATCGAACGTCAAGGCGTCTCCTCCTCGGGCAGCGTGCGGCGGATGCGCTCGGCCGCCACCGAGATGTGCCGCTCGGTCTCCCCCTCGGCGCGGGCTCGCTCGCCGCTGGCGAAGGCCTCGATCAGGGCGACGTGGGTGAGCGCGTGCTCGCGCAGGTCGGCGGGCGGCAGCGCCCGCGTCGCCGAGATCAGGAAGCTCGTGACGCGGCGGCGCACCATGGCCGCGAGCTCGTTCAGCAGGTCGTGCTCGGCCAGCTGCCAGAGGCGCTCGTGGAACTGCTGGTCGAGCTCCACCACCCGCAGCGCGTCGCCCCGGTCGGCGGCCTGCAGCATCTCCTTCGCCAGCGTCCGCAGCTGCCGCTCGATGGCCGGCGTCCACACCTGCTGCACGCGCCGGGCCACGAACTGCTCGAGCACGATGCGCAGCGACGAGATCTCGTCCAGCTGGCGCGCCGTCAGCGCCGCGACGCGGGCGCCGCGGCGCGGCTCCCGCTCGACGAGTCCCTCCTCCGCCAGCCGGGCGAGCGCCTCGCGCACCGGGATGTGCGAGACGCCGAGCTCCGCCGCCAGCGGCCGCTCGGGCAGCCGCGTGCCGGGCGGGTAGACGCCGGTCTGGATCGCCACGCGCAGCCGCTCGGCGATCGTGTCGGCCAGCCCGGGGGCGGAGATGGGGTCGAGCGTGCTCACCGCGCCGGCGGCTCGAACAGCTCGAGGACGTGGCCGTCGGGGTCGCGCATGTAGAGCGCCCGGCCGCCGGTGTTGGCGCCACGGTCGATCGCCACCGGCTCGGGCGTGTCCGTCGTGCCGCCGGCTGCGAGCAGCCGCGCGACGAGGTCGTCGAGGCCGCTCTCGACCGCCACGCACACGTGCGCGAAGCCGACGTCGGCCGTCCGCGACCGGTGGTGCCCGCCGGCCGGGGACAGGAACTGGAACAGCTCGACCCGCGCGCCCTGCCCGCCGAACGCCAGGTGACACGTGCGCACGACGACGTCGTGCTCGCCGACGATGGCCTCGAAGTAGCCGCCGCGCGACTCCTGGGCGACGACCATCTCCATGCCGAGCGCGTCGCGCCAGAACCCGAGGGCGCGGTCGAGGTCGGACACGGTCATTCCGGCGTGGTGCAGGGTCGGCACGGGTTTCTCCTAGGAGGCGGTGAAGCCGCCGTCGACGATCATGGTCTGGGCCGTCATCCACGAGCTGTCGTCCGAGAGCAGGAAGACGGCCGGGCCGGCCATGTCCTCCGGCTCGCCGATGCGGCGCAGCGGGTGGCGGAGCGCGATGGCGGGCGCGACCTCGTCGAAGTCCTCGCGGCCGAGGTAGGCCATCGGCGTGCGCACGAGCCCGGGCGAGACGACGTTCACGCGCACGCCGAGCGGCCCGCCGTCGACGGCCAGCGCGCGGGCGAACGAGATGACGCCGCCCTTGGCGGCGCAGTACGTCGCGTACCCGGGCACGGCGATGTGCGCGAGCTGCGAGCCGAGCAGGACGATCGAGCCGCTGCCGGCCGCCGTCATCGGGATGTACGCGGCCCGCGCCATCCGGATCGCGGTGGTCAGGTTCTCGTCGACGAACGAGCGGACGGCGTCGTCGGATGACTCGCGCAGGTCCTCGTTGCGCCACACGGTGCCGGCGGCGTGGACGAGGCCGTCGAGCTTGCCGAAGCGCTCCAGCGCCAGGCCGACGACCCGCTCCGGCGCACCGTCGTGCGACAGATCGACGGCGATGCGCGCGACGCGGTCGCTGCCCGGCGCGAGCTCCTCCAGCACATCGGCCCGGCGGCCCGTGGCGACCACCAGCGCGCCCTCGGCCAGGCAGCGGTCGGCGATCGCCCTGCCGATGCCGGACGTGGCGCCGGTGACGACCACGGCACGGCCTTCGAGTCTCACAGCCCCAGCTCGTGACGCGACAGGACCTCGCAGCCCGTCTCGGTGACGACGCAGATGCGCTCCACCCGCAGGCCCCACGGCCCGGGGTACGTGCCCGGCTCGAGCGCGATCACCATGCCGGGCTCGAGCACCGTCTCCGAGCCGGGCACGATGCGCGGCTCCTCGTGGCCCGCGTAGCCGATGCCGTGGCCGGTGTGGTGCGGGTAGCCGAGACCGGACGAGCGCCCGAGGCGGTCGAGGTCGCCCGCCACTGCGCCGGGCTTGACCGCGGCCAGCAGCTGCTCGAGGGTGTCGACCGCGCGGGCGTGGGCGTCGCGCACGCCGGCGGGCGGCTCGCCGATCGCGATGGTCGAGCACGAGTCGCCGTAGACGCCCCCGAGGCGCGGCACCAGGTCGCAGATCACGAGGTCGCCGTCCTCGATCGACGCGGTCGCCCGGGTAGCCGCCGACCTCGGCGGTGCGCGGTCCGGACACGAGGTCGCACAGCAGCGGCAGGCGCTCGCCGGCAGCGGCCTCCATGGCGCCGGCGATCGCGTTCCAGGCGCCCAGCTCGGAGACGCCGGGGACGAGGGCGGCGCGGGCGGCGGCCTGCCCGGCGTCGCAGATCGCGATCGCGCGGCGGATCGCCGCCAGCTCGTCCGGCGTCTTCACGGCGCGCAGGCCGCGCAGCGCCGTCCCACGTCGTGCGTCTCGCCCAGCACCGCCGCCGCCGCCAGTGACAGCGCGTGCGCCTCGACGGCGATGCGGCCGACCAG
The DNA here is from genome assembly GCA_963732645.1 of uncultured Actinomycetes bacterium. Classification (GTDB taxonomy): domain Bacteria; phylum Actinomycetota; class Thermoleophilia; order Gaiellales; family F1-60-MAGs149; genus VFJZ01. Next base: position 103,995 of record CAVTAC010000008.1, on the reverse strand, counting down.
CCCGAGGCCGGCGAGCGCCTCGATCTGGCGCGCGGCGGGGTCGAGCGGGCCGGTGGTGAACCCCTCGTACGCGACCGCCGTGGCACGGGTCGGATCGACGCCCGGCTCCTCGTCGGTACGAGCACACGAGGATCACGCCGTCGGCCGACACGACGGCGATGGCCGGCACGGCGAAGGGGCTCGGGCCCCACAGCGCATCGGCGGCGAACCCGGTCAGCCACCCGACGGTGAAGGGGTCGGCGGTGACGAGGACGTCGGCCGCCGACGGCCGCCAGCGCACGTTCGGCGTTGGGATTCACGCGGCCTCCATGGTCACGGTGAGGGTGGTCTCGAGCGTCGCGCCGCCGGCCACGCTGAGCGCGTCGCCGCGGGCGGCCGCGTCGACGAGCGACCGCTGTGCGACCCACGGCTCGATGCCGAGCGCGTACGAGCCGCGCAGCGGCATCGCCTCGGCGCCGCCGAACGGCATCCAGGCGATCAGCCACTTGAAGATCGCCGGGTCCCAGTCCAGCCGCAGCGCGCGGCCGAGCGCGGGGTTGGTGACCCGCAGGGTGCCCGCCTCGAGGTCGGTCAGGTACGTGTCGTCGTGGCTCTGCACCTCGGGCCCGGGCAGCCGGCTGCAGGTCGACGGTGCCGCCGGCCCGCAGCCGGGCGTCGGGCCAGGCGCTTCGCTGCCCGGGCTCGAGGCGCGCCGTGTCCTCGTACATCTCGGGGATCGTGACGATCGTGCCGGCAGCCGGCTCGAACCGGGCGCCGGCGGCGACGAACGGCGGGCCGAGCACGCAGGTGGTGGCCCCACGTGCACTCCCACGTCTCGCCGCCGGTGTTGGAGATGCGCTCGTCGACCCGCAGCTGGGCGAGGTCGGCGACCAGCGTCAGCCGCCGCTCGAGGCGGAACGGCACCGTCTCGCAGTCGATGGTGCAGACCAGCGACAGCGGCCCGTCGGCGACCACCTGCCAGGGAATCGCCGCGACCTCGCCGTGGTAGCCGATGTCGTGCCCGCGGTAGCGTGCAGGGGCCCTCGGCCGACGGGAACAGCTCCTGCCAGCCGCCGGCGTAGTTGTCCAGGAACGCGTGCCCGTCGGAGCCCTCGCGCGCCGGTGCGCCGGGCGGCGCGAGGCCCCACGGGGCGTGGAACAGCACGTCGACGCCGCTCGGCCCGGTCGACCAGCGCGTGCACCTCGGCGCCGCGGTCGGGCAGCACCGTCAGCGACAGGTGGTCGCTGGTGACGGTGACGGCGCGCCAGCCGCCGACAGCATGCTCCGTGATCATTCGTCGGGGATCGTCTCGAGGATGAACCAGTTCGCGGTCAGCCCGCAGTCGACCGTGAGGTTGATGCCGGTGATGCCCGACGCGTCGTCGGAGGCCAGGAACGCGAAGCCCGCCGCGATCTCGGACGGCTTCACGAGACGCCGCATCGGCACGCGCGCGAAGTTGCCGTTCAGGTACTCCATCAGCTTCGGGCCGACCGCCGACTCGGTCATCGCCGTGTGCGTGAAGCCGGGCGACACGCAGTTGGAGCGGATGCCGTACTCGGCCAGCTCGATCGCCATCGTCCGGTTCAGCCCGAGCAGCCCGGCCTTGGAGGCGTTGTAGGCGGCGAACGGCCCGTCGCCGCCCGAGGCGTCGATGGAGGCGTTGTGGAGGATCACGCCGCCACCCGTCTCCTTCATCGCGCGCGCCGCGGCCTGCGACATCAGGAACGGGCCGGTCAGGTTCGTCGCGATCGACGTCGTGCCAGCGCGTGCGGTCGATGTCGATGAACGGCGTGTCGTCGTCGATGCCGGCGTTGTTGACGACCACGTCGAGCTTGCCGTGCCGCTCGACGAGCGCGGCCACCGCCGCGTCGGCGGCGTCGCCGTCGCGCACGTCGGCCGGCGTGGACGATGGCGCTGCCGCCCGCCGCCGCGATGCCGGCGGCCACCTCGTTCAGCGGACCGGGCGAGCGCCCGACCAGCGTCACGTCGGCGCCCTCCGACGCGAACCGCTCCGCCGTCGCCTGCCCGATGCCGCGGCCGGCACCGGTCACCAGCACGCTACGTCCCTCGAATCGCCGCACGTCGACCTCCTATCCCTTGAGCGCCCCGGCCGTCAGGCCGCGGATGAAGTAGCGCTGGCCGGCGAGGTAGAGCAGCGCCATCGGCGCCGACGCGACCAGCATGCCGGCCATCAGCACCGGCACGTTCAGCGAGTAACGGCCCTGGAACAGCGTCACGCCGACCATCAGCGTCTTCAGCTCCTCGTCCGGCAGGAACACCAGGGCGACGAGCAGCTCGTTCCAGACCCAGAGCGAGTTGACGATGATCGAGCGTCACCAGCGCCGGACGCGCCAGCGGCAGCACGATCGACCAGAGGATGCGCGCGTGACTGGCGCCGTCGATGGTGGCCGACTCGAACAGCTCGTTCGGGAGCGTCCGGAAGAAGCTCGCCAGCAGGTAGACCGAGAACGGCGCCGTCAGGCCGGCGTAGATGAGGATCACGCCGCCGCCGTAGGTCGAGACCAGCCCGAGCTCGGTGAACTGGATGAACAGCGGGATCAGCATCACGACGGGCGGCACCACCATCAGCGCCACGTTGGCCGACAGCAGCAGCTCGCGGCCGCGGAAGCGCATGTTGGCGATCGCGAACGCGGCCAGCGCGGCGACGATCGTGGAGGCGATCACCGCGCCGGCGGTGAGGATGACGGAGTTCTTGAACCACGTCAGGAACTCGCCGCCGTCGAGCGCCTCGGAGAAGTTGCCGAACGTCAGCGGCCAGGGCAGGCCGAGCACGTCGTCGGAGTACTGGTCGTCGCTCTTCACCGACGTCATCGCCATGAACAGCACCGGGATCAACGCGCCGATGGCGGCGACGATCAGCAGGGCCTGCTTGAGGTAGTCGGAGCGCTCGCGGCGGCGCTTGCGGGGCTGCGACGACGGCGCTCATGCTCCCTGCGCCTCCGCGCGCGACGCGCGCCACCGGGCGATGAACAGCAGCGCGATCAGCACCGACGTCGACGGCCAGCAGCACGACGGCGGCGGCCGAGGCCATGCCGGGCGTCGACTGCACCTCGCCGACGTTGTAGATGTAGAGCTCCATGGTGATCGTGGCCGTGCCCGGGCCGCCCTGGGTGAGCGTGTAGACGTACGAGAAGACCCAGGCCAGCATCGTGATCGACGCGACGACGACGTAGAACTCGATCGTCCAGCGGATCTCGGGCAGGATCACGTAGCGCAGGCGCTGGAACCAGCCGGCGCCGTCGATGCGCGCGGCCTCCAGCTGGCTCGCGTCGAGCGTCATCATCCGCGCCAGGAAGAGCACGATGCCGAACCCGACCTCGCGCGCGACGATCACCAGCGCGACGGTCATCAGCGCGTACTTCTCCTGCCCCAGCCAGTCGATCGCGAGCCGGTCGAGCCCGACCGCCTCGAGCGCCTGGTTGATCGGCCCGTGCAGCTGGAACATGAAGCTGCCGACGATGCCGACGACGGGGATGGCGAGGATGTACGGCAGGAACAGCACCGTCCGGAAGAACTTCCACGCCGGCAGCTGCTCGTACAGCAGCGTCGCGAGGAGGATCGAGAAGACGAGCAGCACCGGCACGCACAGCAGCAGGAGCATGCTGTGCTTGAGCGCCTCCTTGAAGGTCGGGTCCTCGAAGATGAAGCGGTAGTTGTCGAGGCCGATGAACGGCCCCGAGGCGCCGCGGATGAGGCGCGTCGAGAAGTCGAACACGCGGATGATCGGGTACGCGAAGATGACCGCCAGCAGCAGCACCAGCGGCGCGCAGTACAGGTACGGGACGTGGCTTCGGACCTTCAGCAAGTGGCGTTCTCCGAGACGATGACCGCCGGTCGCAGGCGGGCTCTGCGACCGGCGGTCACGGGGTGATCAGGCCTCGAGGTCCTTGCCCCAGGTCTGGTAGTTCGCGACCATATCGGGGTTCTGCTTCTTCCACTTCGCGGTCACCTCGGCCGCGAGCTTGCCGGCCTCGGCGCCGGTCATGCTGCCGCCGAGGATCTTCTGCGAGGCCACGAACATGGCGTCGGTCCAGAACAGCGACGGCATCAGGTCGGCGATGTAGACGTTGGTCGGGCCGGCGACCCACTTGGCGTGGACCTCCTTGATCAGCGGCACGTCGATCACGCTGGCGTCGAACCGCGTGTCGGCCGGCACCTGCTTCGCGAGCGTCCAGTAGTCCTGGAGGCTCTCCGGCGTGTGCATGAAGTCGATGAACGCCGCGGCGCTCTGCGGGTCCTTCGCCTTCGTCGGGATGCCGAAGCCCTGGGTGTCGGTGATCGGGATGCCGGCCATCGAGCCGGTGCCGAACGTCGGCATGACCATGTAGCCGACGTTGTCGTCGCCGAGCTTGCCCTGCGAGTTCGGCAGCGCCGGCGTCGTGTTGAAGCACATCGCCGACTTGCCGTTGTCGAACATCTCGATGCCCTGGTAGAGCTCGAGCGACGTGGCGTCGTCGTTGATGAAGCCGGCCTTCTGGAGCTCCTCCAGCTTCGACCAGTGCTCGTAGTACTTCGGGTCGTTCCAGTCCAGCTCGCCGATGAAGAGGTTGATCGCATCGGCCGCGGAGTTGAGGTTCTGCGTCAGCGCGTTGACGAGGTACCACTCGCCGAGGAAGCCGTCCTTGACGCCGCCGGAGATCGGGATGACGCCCGACTCCTTCAGCTTGGCGTTGGCCTCGGTGAACGCGTCCCACGTGGTGGGCGGGGCGTTCGGGTCGAGGCCGGCCTTCTCGAACAGGTCCTTGTTGTACGCGAGGCCGAAGCCGACCGCGTAGAAGCCCGTGCGGTACGGCTTGCCCTGGTAGTTGGACAGCTTCGTGCCGCCGCCGTTGGTGATCGTGTCGGGGCTCAGGAGCGTGTCCAGCGGCGACAGGTAGCCGAGCCAGACGTTCTCCATGTGGTAGATGCCGTTGAACAGGAACTGCACGTCCGGCACGTCGCCGGCCGCCGCGGCCTTGGTGAACTGCGGGATCACCTGGTCGGTGTCCATCAGCAGCGCGTCGACCTTGCCGCCCCGCTCGGCGGTGAAGCGCGCCATCACGTCGTCCATCCACTTCTGGATGCCGACGGCCTCCTGCTCGCCCCACCACCACATCTTGATGTCGCCGGCCGGCGCGGCCGCCGTCGATCCGGCGGCCGTCGATCCGGCCGCCGATCGTGGCCGCGGGTGCGGCCGAGCTCGTCGTGCCGCTGTCCGAGCCGCCGCACGCGGCGATCAGCGGAGCGAGCCCGGCGAGGGCCATCAGCCCACCGCTGCGGCGCAGCATCTCCCGGCGCGACAGTGCACGCCTCAGTTCGTCTTCCACGTCCCCTCCTCCAGGTCGGGAGCCTTGGTCAGGTAGCCGGGGTTGACGATGCTGTGCACCGGCTTCCCCGCGAGAAAATCGACCACTTGTGCAGCTGCCTGCCGCGGCAGCTCGGACAGGGCGGCGGGCGAGTACCACGCCGCGTGGGCGGAGAGCACGACGCGCGGCTCGGCCAGCAGCGGGCTCGAGGCCGGCAACGGCTCGCGCTCGAACACGTCCAGCAGCGCGCCGCCCAGCCGGCCCGACGCGAGCGCCGCGACCAGCGCGGTCTCGTCGACGAGCCCGCCTCGGCAGGTGTTGACGAGGATCGCGCCGTCGCGCATGCGGGCGAGCGCGTCGGCGTCGATCATCTGGCGCGTGACCGGCGTCAGCGGCAGGTGCAGCGTGACGACGTCGGCGAGCGCGATGGCGTCGTCGAGCGCGGCGCGCTCCACGTGCGCGGGCACCGGTGCGAGCGGGTCGACGCCGAGCACGCGGTAGCCGAGCGCGACCAGCTGCGCGGCGACCTTCGAGCCGATGCGGCCGAGGCCGATCACCGCCACCGTGCGCTGTGCCGGCCGCGCCGCCTGCGGGTACGTCGCGATCGGCGCCCAGGTGCCGGCCCGCAGCGCCCGGTCGTGCTGGACGATGCCGCGGGTGCCGGCCAGGATGAAGGCGAGGGTGTGCGCGACGACCTCGTCGATGCAGTAGTCGGGCGTGTTCGCGACCGCGACGCCCTGGGCCGTGGCCGCGTCGAGATCGACCATGTCGACGCCGATGCCGAGCCGCGAGACGAACCGCACCGACGGCAGCGCCGCGAGCACGTCGCGCGTGATCGGCGCCCACTGCACGATCAGCGCCTCCGCCCCGGCGGCGGCGTCGGCCAGCTCGGCCGCGGTGCGGCACTGCAGGCGACGCACATCGTGGCCGGCTGCCTCGAGGACCTCCTCCTCGACACCCGCGCCGAGGTCGGAGTCGGTGATCGCGACGACGCTCAACGGATGATCCAGCCCTGGGCGCTCCAGCCGCCGTCGATGCGCAGCGTGGTGCCCGTCACGAACGAGCCGTCCTCCTCGTTGGCCAGGTACAGCACGGCGCGGGCGATCTCGTCGGGCTCGCCGAAGCGGTGCAGCGGCGTGCGGGCGATGTAGCGGTCGACGTCGATGACGCCCTCGTCGATGCCCTTCTGCACCAGCGCGGTGCGCGTCACGCCCGGCGCGACGGCGTTCACGCGCACGCCGCGGTCGGCCCACTCGATGGCGAGCACCTCGGTCATCGCGACGACGGCGGCCTTGGCGGCGCAGTACGCGAGCCGCATCGGGAACGCCGCCCACGCGTTGATCGACGAGATGTTGACGATCGACCCGCTGCGGCGTTCGAGCATGCCGTTGCCGACGACCTGCGAGACCAGGAAGACGCCGGTCTGCATGACGCCGATCGAGGCATCCCAGTCGGCGTCGGAGAACGTCTCGGACGGCCCGGCGAGCGCCACGCCGGCGTTGTTGACGAGCACGTCCACGCGACCGTGCGCCGCGATCGTCTCGGCGTGGGCGCGTTCCACGTCGGCCCGCGACTGCACGTCGCAGGCGTGACCGGTGCCGCCGAACCGGGCGGCGGTCTCGGTGGCCGCCGCGCCGTCGAGATCCCACAGCGCCAGCGTGGCGCCCTCGGCCGCGAAGCGGTTCGCGATCGCCTCGCCGATGCCGCGGGCACCGCCCGTGATGACGCAGACCCTGTTCTCCAGCCGCATCAGAACGTCACCGCCAGTCCTCCGTCGACGAGCAGCCGGGCGCCCGTGATGTACGTGTTGTCGGCCGACACCAGGTGCGCGATGGCGGCGGCGATCTCGGTCGGCTCGGACGCCCGCGCGAGGGCGATCTTGCCCTGCCGCTGGTAGTACTCGCGGAAGTGGTCGGTCTCGAGCTCGCTCTGGCCGTCGGTCATGCTCATGCGCGTGTTCACGAAGCCGGGCGCGACCGAGTTGACCAGCACGCCGCTGCGGCCGAGCTCGATCGCCAGGGTGCGCGTCGCGGCCTCGAGACCGCCCTTCGCCGCGTCGTAGGCGACGCAGCCGAGCTCGGAGTGCGTGCCGTGGATGGACGTCACGTTCACGATCCGGCCGCTCCCCCGCCCCGCCATGCGCAACCCTGCCGCGCGGGCCAGGAACACCGGGCCGGTCAGCATCACGTCGAGGTGGCGCTGGTAGGTGACGGGGTCGAGGTCGGCCAGCGACTGCGGCATCGAGATGCCCGCGACGTTGACCAGCGCGTCGAGCGGACCGAGCCGGTCCTCGATCTCGGCCACCAGCGCCTCGTGGCCGGCGATCGCGGCGACGTCGCAGTGGAACGGCGTCGACGCCCTCGGCCGCGACCTCCTCGATGTCGAGCCCGGCCACCGCGTAGCCGTCGGCGACGAGCCGCTCGGCGACGGCGCGGCCGATGCCGTTGGCCGCTCCCGTGACCGCTGCAACCCGTCCCATCGGCGGGAGTAAACGCTATAGCATGTGGCATTGTCAAGTGCTCGGGGTGGCGCCCTACGCGAGGCGGCCGGAGCCCGCATGTAGCCTTCGGACCTCGATGGTGAACCTGCAGGCGATGCTCGATGCCGAGGCCGCGCTCGCGGCCGCCTGCGCCGAGGTGGGCCTCGTCCCGCAGGCCGCGGCGGACGAGATCGCCGACGCCTGCCGGGCCGAGCTGTACGACGCCGCCGCGCTCGCCGCCGACGCCCGCGCCGCCGGCAATCCCGCCATCCCGCTGGTGAAGGCGCTGACGGCGCGGCTGTCGCCCGCTGCCGCCTCCCACGTGCATCGCGGCGCCACCAGCCAGGAACATCATCGACACCGCGCTGTCGCTGACCGCGCGCCGGTCGGTCCCCGCCATCGCCGCCGACCTGCGCCGCGCCGGCGACCGCTGCGCCGTGCTCGCAGCCGAGCACCGCACGACGCCGATGGCCGGCCGCACGCTGCTGCAGCAGGCGGTACCGACGACGTTCGGCCTCAAGGCCGCCGGCTGGATGTCGGCGCTCGACGCCGCCGCCGGCGGCGCTGACGGCGGCCGACGGGCGCCTGGCCGCGCAGCTCGGCGGGGCCGCCGGCACCCTGGCGGCGCTCGGCGACGACGGCCCTGCCGTGGCGGCGGCGTTCGCGCGCCGTCTCGATCTCGCCGCGCCGGTGCTCCCCTGGCACACCGACCGGACCGGGCCGGCCACGCTGGCGGCGGCGCTGGGAGTGGCGGCCGGCGTCTGCGGCAAGGCCGGGCTCGACATCGTGCTGCTCGCGCAGACCGAGGTGGGCGAGGCGCGCGAGGCGGGCGAGGGCCGCGGTGGCTCCTCGACGATGCCGCACAAGCGCAACCCGGTGGCGGCCGTCGCCGCCATCGCCGCCGCCCGGCAGGCGCCCGGACTGGTCGCGACGATGCTCGCCGTGATGCCGCAGGAGCACGAGCGCGCGGCCGGCGGGTGGCAGGCGGAGTGGGCGACCATGGACGCGCTGCTGGCCGTGGCAGCGGATGCGGCGAGCGCGATCGCCGAGTCGCTCGAGCGGCTGGTCGTCGACGTCGACCGGATGCGCGCGAATCTCTCGCTGGCCGGCGATCTGCCGCTGGCCGAGGCCGCGACGACGCAGCTGACGCCCGCGCTGGGACGCGCCGCGGCGCACGCCCTGGTGGAGGACGCGTGCCGGCGGGCGGTCGCCGACGGCACGTCGCTGGCCGCGACCCTGGCCGCCGGCGGGCACGTCGTCGACCTGGCGCCGGAGCACTACCTCGGCGCCGCGCCCGCGCTGGTCGACGCTGCGCTGCGGGCGCGCTCCGCCGCGCGCTAACGTCACGGCATGCCCATCGACGTGCACCACGAGGTGTCGGGGCCGGCCGGCGCCCCGGTCGTCGTCCTCTCGAACTCGCTCGGCGCCACGCTCGCGATGTGGGATCGTCAGCTCGACGCCCTCGGCGGCTACCGCGTCGTGCGGTACGACCTGCGCGGCCACGGCCGCTCGCCGGTGCCGGACGCGCCGAGCGACGATCGCCGATCTGGGCGGCGACCTGCTGGCGCTGCTCGACCGGCTCGAGATCGAGCGCGCCTCGCTGGTCGGCGTCTCGCTCGGCGGCATGGTCTCGCTGTGGACGGCCGCGCACCATCCCGAGCGGGTCGAGCGGCTGGTGCCGTGCTTCACGTCGGCGCAGCTCGGCCCGCCGCAGATGTGGCGCGACCGCATCGCGACGCGTGCAGGCCGAGGGCACGGGCGCGCTGGCCGACGCGGTCGTCGGCCGGTGGTTCACGGCGGCGTTCGCGGCCCGCGAGCCGGACTACGTGGCCGGCATGCGCGACACCATCGCCGCCACGCCCGCCGCCGGGTACGCGAGCTGCGCCCACGCGATCGAGACGATGGACCTGCGCCCTGCCCTGCAGCTCGATCACCGCGCCGACGCTCGTGATGGCCGGCGCCGACGATCCGTCGACGCCGCCGTCGCACGCCGAGGTGATCGTCGACGGCATCGACGGCGCCGAGCTGCGGGTGCTCGACGACGCGGCGCACCTCGGCAACATCGAGCAGCCGGAGGCCTACAACGCCGCGCTGCTCGGCCACCTCCAGGGAGGTTCGTGATGCACCTCGACCCCGACGGTCTCCGCGTGCGCCGTGAGGTGCTCGGCGACGAGCACGTCGACCGCGCGCATCGCCGGCGCCACCGAGTTCTCGGGCCGGTTCCAGGAGTTCATCACGCGCGCCGCCTGGGGCGACGTGTGGGCGCGGCCCGGCCTCGAGCGCCGCGAGCGCAGCCTCGTGACGATCGCGGCGCTGGTCTCGATGCGGGCCGAGGGCGAGCTCGCGCTGCACGTCCGGGCGGCGGCGCGCAACGGGCTGACGCCGGACGAGATCGGCGAGGCGATCCTCCACACGGCGCTCTACGCGGGGTTGCCCGCCGCCAACTCGGCGTTCAAGATCGCCGAGCGCGTCCTGGTGGAGGACGGGCATCTGCCACGCGCGATAGGATGCAGGAATTATGATTGCGACTGCAACTACCATGGGCCCGGTCTACCTGACCGTGTCCGACCTCGAGCGGACGATCGACTACTGGACGCGCCAGATCGGCCTCGAGGTGATCGAGCGCGGCGCGGGCGAGGCATCGCTCGGCACCGACGGCCGCGTGCTCGTCGCCTTCCGCGAGGTGCCCGGCGCCCAGCCGGCGCCGCGGTCGACGGGTCTGTTCCACGTCGCGCTGCTGCTGCCGGAGCGCGAGGACCTGGCGCGCTGGCTGGCGCACGGGATCCGCGACAAGGTGGCGCTGTCCGGTGCCTCCGACCACTACGTGTCGGAGGCGCTGTACCTGCGCGACCCGGACCACCACGGCATCGAGATCTACGCCGACCGGCCGCGCGAGCTGTGGGACGGGCACGTCGATCGGATGGGCACCGACCCCCTCGACGTCGAGAACCTGCTGGGCGTGCTCGATGACCCGGCGACGGCCGACTGGGACGCGATGCCGGCCGGCACGATCGTCGGCCACACGCACCTCCAGGTCGCGTCGATTCCCGACACGCTGGCGTTCTACCGCGACCTGCTCGAGTTCGGCGAGATGATCACGTTCCCCGGACAGGCGACGTTCCTGTCCGCCGGCGGGTACCACCACCACCTCGGCGGCAACACGTGGAACAGCCTCGGCGCCGGCCCGGCACCGGAGGGTGCAGCCGCCCTCGAGCGGGCGACGATCGTGCTGCCCGACGCGGCCGAGCGAGACCGCCTGGTGGCGAAGGTCGCGGGCACGGGACAGGAGCCCGAGGTGCGAGCGGACGGCGTGCAGGTCCGCGACCCGGGCGGCAATGCGATCCTGCTGAGCGCGTAGCGCACGAGCCGCGCGCGCTCCGTGCCAACTCCGACCGAGCGCGTCACGGGCCACGCCATTCGTGCAAATCCGGTGCCTGGCACCGGATTTGTCGTCGCGGCACGGTCTCGTGCGGGGTTCGGCCTGTACCGGCGCGGTTCGCGCGTGTCACGCGAGTCAACGTTTTGAACGAAGACGCGCCGGACTGTGCCGCCGGCGCCGAGTCAGCGCCGCGCCACGATCCTGGCGCCGCCCAGGACCCCGTCGGCATAGAGGCCGGCCATCGTCTCGAAGAAGTCCTCCAGGCCCGCTGCGACCTCGGCGCCGTGGACTCGCACCTGCCGGTCGCGGCTGGCGCGGAACGACGCCGCTCGCTCCGCCGTGAACGCCGTCCAGTCGGCGGTCACGTCCTCGAACTCGACCGACGCGAACCCCGCGCCCGCGATGTCCTCGACGTACACCTCGGGCGAGGGCACGTACGGGCACTGCACCTTCACCCGCAGCGCCTCGCGCTGCTCGGGCGTCGGCTCGGACAGCAGCGTGAAGTCCTCGATGTACATGCCGGCGCCGGGCCGCAGCGCCTGGTGGCAGGCGGCGAACAGCCGCGCGCGGTCGGGGATGTGCAGGAAGACGAGGTAGGAGATGAGCGCGTCGTACGTTCCCGGATCGGGCGCCCCGTCGAGGATGTTGCCCGCGACGTGCGCGATGCGATCGGCGAGCCCGCTGCGGCGGGTCAGGTCGGCGGCCGTCTCGTTCAGGTCGGGCTGCAGCTCGAGCGCCGTCACGCGACACCCGGTCGTCGCGGCCAGCCAGCGCGCCGGGCCGCCGATGCCGGCACCGACGTCGAGCACGTGCGAGCTCGCATTCAGGCCGAGCCGGGCGGCCGCGACGTCGACGGCGTCGGTGCCGTGGTAGTGGTACTGGTCGAACTGCGCCAGCTGCCGCACGTCGAGCGTCGCGTCGTCCGCGATCCCGAGCGCGCGCAGCTCGTGGTGGATGCGATCGACCCGGTCGTAGAGCTTCATCAGCTTCGCCGACTCCATGACCGGCCGAGTGTACGCGAGGCGCGTAGGCTTCCGGCGTGGACGACGCGATCGCGCTCGCGGCCCGGATCCGCGCCGGCGAGCTGTCGCCGGCGGAGGCGACCGCGCAGGCCGCCACGGCGTGCGAGTCGGCCGACGCGACGCTGCACGGCCTGGTCGAGCTGTTCGACGACCTGATCGCGGCGCCCGTCCCCGCCGACGGCCCGCTGGCCGGTGTGCCGCTGCTCGTGAAGGACCTCGGCTCCGGCCTCGCCGGACGTCGTCAGGAGATGGGCTCGCGGCTGTACACCGGCCGGGTCGCGACCGAGACCGGGCCGCTGCTCGCCAACGCCCTCGCCGCCGGGCTGGTGCCGATCGGCCGCACGACCGTGCCGGAGCTCGGCTACGCGTTCGACACCACCACCGCCGACCGCGGATCGGTGATCGCGACACGGAACCCGCACGACCCGTCGCGGACGGCCGGCGGCTCGAGCGGCGGATCGGCCGCGCTGGTGGCGGCCGGCGCCGTGACGATCGCCACGGCGTCCGACGGCGGCGGCTCGATTCGCGTGCCGGCCGCCTGGTGCGGCCTCGTCGGCCTGAAGGCGCAGCGCGGCCGCTTCCCGCGTCCGCCGGGCGGCAACGAGCTGACGGCCCGCGTCTCGCAGGAGGGCGTGCTGACGCGCACCGTCCGCGACACCGCCCTGGCCCTCGATCTGCTGCAGTCGATGCCGCGCGGCGGCTCGTTCATGCCCGTCGCGCGCATTGGCGCGGCCGCCGTCGTCGACGACGACCCCGGCCGGCTCAGGATCGCCGTGTCGACCGGCCCGTTCGGGCGCGACGGCACCTGCGAGCCGGCGATCGCGGCCCGCGTCCGCGAGGTGGCCGACCGCCTCGAAGTGCTCGGCCACGACGTCGTCGAGGTACGGGACGCCGAGATCGTGGACCTCGGCGCTCTTTGGGACGCGTTCCTCGAAGACTGGATCGGCAGCGCCGTCGAGCTCGCCGCCGCGCATCCCGATCCCGAGCCGCTGCTGACGCCGATGGTCGCCCGCCACTACCGGCAGGCGCAGCGCCGCACCGCCCTCGACGCCGCCGTGACGCTGCGGGCGAACGCCGTCGTCACGCGCTCCTACGGCCGGTTCCTGGAGCGATTCGACCTGCTGCTGACCCCCGTCACGCCCGTGTCGGCACCGGTCGCCGGGGGCGCCTACTCGCTGCTGTGCGACGAGCCGCTGGAGACGTGGATCGCCCGCTTCGGCGATGCCGGCAGGTACACGATGCCGTTCAACGAGACGGGCGCGCCGGCGATCGCGATCCCCACCGGGCCCGGGCCGGACGGCATGCCGATCGGCGTGCAGCTGGGTGGCGGCTTCGGCGGCGAGGTGCGCCTGCTGCAGGTCGCCCGCCAGCTCGAGGTCACGGCCTCCTGAGCGGCCCGACGCGGAGGTTCGCCGCCGAGTCGGTGATCAGCATCGCCAGCCGCCGCTCGCGCGTCTCGGGCTTCTTCGCGCTCATCACCCAGTGCGACGCCTGCCGCCGGTAGGACGGCGCCTGCGCCTCGAACCACTCCAGGCCGGCCGCCGACTCCGTGCGGAACCGCTCGCGGAATGCCTCGTCCAGCTCGGGCGGTACCGCCTGCTCGTGCGTGTAGCGGCCCATGCGATCCGCGCGGCGCGCCTCGAACGCGCGGCGGCCGGGATCGGTCATCAGCCCCGCGGCCTCCAGCTCGGCCACCTTCCTCACGTTGACGGCGCTCCAGATCGACCGTGCCCGTCGCGGTGTGAAGCGGATCGAGTACGCCGTCTCGTCGATGCCGCGCCGCACGCCGTCGATCCACCCGAAGCAGAGCGCCACGTCGACCGCCTCGGACCACGTGATGCTGGGCAGGCCGGTGCTGCGCCGGCGGAACGCCAGGATCAGCTCGGGCGCCGTCTCGTGGTTCGCCTCCATCCAGGCGCGGAAGGCGGCCGGCTCCTCGAAGAACCGGTGCCCGGGCGTCGTCAGACAACGATGTCGATGGCGACGTGCGACTCGACCACGATCGCCGCCATGGTCGTCATCGCGCGCCGCACCTCGGCGAGGTCGTCGTCGTTCGCGATGTACCGGTCGAGCAGCGCGCGGCCCAGCCCGACGTGGAACTTCTCGTCGCGGATGATCTGCTCGTAGGTCTTCACGACCTCGGGCAGGTCGTACCGCTGGCCCGCCGCGACGATGCCCTCGAGCGTGCCGGTGGCCGCCGTCTCCGACATGTTCCACGCCGCGATCGCGCCCAGCGGGTGACGGTCGAGGCAGTCCCACAGGAACTTGCTCCAGGTCACGGCCGACGGGGGCGGCTCGGTCGGCGCGGTGCCGCCGAGGCGCTCGATGATGCGTGCGACGTCGTCGTAGTGCTCGGCCTCGTCCAGCAGCTGACGCGCCAGCGCCGTCACGTGGCGGCGCTCGAAGTGCACGCCGTAGCGCCGGATCTGCTCGCCGAGCATGTAGACGTAGTCGATCTCGCGCCAGCAGCGGGGCACGAACCAGGCCGCCAGCATCGCGTCGTCGCGGCTCGCCGCGTACGTCTCCCAGTAGGCGTCGGCCCGCCGCCGCACCTCGGCGATGGTGGTCGCGCAGAGCTCGTCGATCTCCGCGCGGATCGGGTCGAGGCCCCTGTGGCGCTCGGCCCCCGCGAGCGCTCGCTCCGTGACGTCTGCCATGGCGGGAGTCTACGACCGCAGCGGCACGGCGACCGGCCGCATCGGCGCGCCGGTGGCGCCGCGCAGCTTCAGCGGAAAGCCCATGAAGGCGAACTCGCCGAGCTTCTCGGCGGCGATCTCCTCCATGTCGACGACCTCCATGATCTGGGCGCCCGCGGTGGCGAACAGGTAGGCGTGCACCGGCAGGAACTTCTCGGGATCGGGGTTCGGCACCACCTCGAGGCTGAGGCTGTCGCCCGCGATGCACATGGCGCCGGCCTCCTCGCACAGGTACTTCGCGGCCTCCAGCCCGATGCCCGGCTGGTCCGTGATGTAGCCCTGCACCTCCGGCCAGATCGTCATGCGGCCGGTGCGCACGTGCACGACGTCCTTCGGCCGCAACTCCACGTTCAGGCGGTCGGCGGCGCCGACCAGGTCGGCCTTCGTGATCTCGTAGCAGGGCGGGAGGCAGTCGACGCCGTGCAGCCCGGCGACGTCGAGCAGCACGCCGCGAGCGATGATCGGCGGGTAGTGCTCGGGCCCGCCCTTCAGCCAGTGCCGGCTGCCCAGGTGGTCCTTCGCGTTCCATCCGTTCCAGAACATGCCGTGGTGCCCGAAGTGGTTGAGCGTGTCGAGGTGCGTGCCGCAGTGGACGTACATCTGGATCGCGTCGCCCGAGTACGAGTAGCGCTCGAGCAGCTTCGGATCGACCCCGGCCAGGCCGTCGATGATCGCGCCGTCGGGCGTGTGCGTCATCCAGATGTCGTACAGCGGGTCACCCGCCGCGATCCACGACGGCATGCCCTTGAAGTACTCGACCGACAGGTCGAAGACGTGACGGCCGTCGAGCGCGCCCGAGGATCTCCGCCGACAGCTCCGGCGTCATCCAGTTGAGCCGGCCGATCTCGTCGTCGGCGCCCCACGGGCTCCGGGACACCTTCAGGTCGTCACGCTCGAGCAGCGTCTCGAAGACGAGGCCGTGGTCACCGCACATCGTGCCCTCCCGCGGAAGTTGGCGAGATCATTGCACCCGGGAGACGTACGATTCCGCGCGTGGTGCGGTACGACGACCCCTCCTACGTCCGCCGGTTCGGCGCCGCACAGCGGTCGCGCTCGTTCGGCGCCGGTCGCCGCCTCCTACGAGCGCGGCCGGCCCGGCTACCCGGACGAGGCCGCGCGCTGGGCGGTCGGGCGCGACACCGGCACGGTCCTCGACCTCGGAGCCGGCACGGGCAAGCTGACGCGCACGCTCGCGGCCCTGGGCTACGACACGATCGCCGTCGAGCCCGACAACGCGATGCGGGCCGTGATCAGCGAGACCAGCCCGTCGACGCGGGCGTTCACCGGCTCGGCCGAGGTGATCCCGCTGCTCGCCCACAGCGTCGACGCGGTGGTGGTCGCCCAGGCCTGGCACTGGTTCGACCACGCCCGCGCCGCCGCCGAGGTGGCGCGCGTCGTGCGGCCCGGCGGCTACGTCGCGCTGCTGTACAACCTCCGCGACGAGCGCGTGCCCTGGGTGGAGCGCTTCGCACGGGCCACCGGCGAGCGGTTCGGGGCGGCGTCGGAGCCGCTCGAGTTCGACGGTGTCCGCGGCCGGCGGGGATTCGGCCCGGTCGAGCACCGCGAGTTCGCGCACGTCGAGCGGCTCTCGATCGACGACCTCGTCGCGCTGGCGCGGTCGTTCAGCTTCGTCGCCCTCCTGCCCGACGAGGAGCGCACGCAGGTGGTGGCAACGGTCGAGGCGATCGGGCGCGGCGCCGCAGGCCCGGACGGCCTGGTCGACCTGCCATACCGGCTGTTCGCCGCCCGCGCCGTTGTGGGAACCGGGTAGCTGCGCGGCGCAGGGCCGCGGCTAGTCTGCACGGACCGTGCTGCCCCTGGCATTCATCGGTGGTGTCTTCGACACCCTGAAAGACATCTCGGACAGCCCGTGGTTCCTCCTCGCGGTGTTCTTCGTCGCCCTGCTCGACTCGGTCATCCCGCTGGTGCCGAGCGAGACGATGGTGATCATCGGCGGGGTGGCTGCCGGCAGCGGCGACCAGTTCCTCGGCCTCGTCATCCTCGCCGGCGCGCTCGGTGCGTTCGCCGGCGACAACCTCGCCTACCAGCTCGGCCGATCGTGCGAGGACTGGCTCCAGCGCACGGTGTTCCGCAGCGAGTCGGGCAAGAAGAAGCTGGAGTGGGCGACCCGGCAACTCGACATCCGCGGCGGTCTGCTGCTCGTGACGGCGCGGTTCATCCCGGGCGGCCGGACGGCGGTCACCATCGCCAGCGGCGTCACGCACCAGCCGCGCAAGCGCTTCATGCTGTTCGACGCGCTGGCGTGCACGATCTGGGCCACGTACGCAGCGATGCTCGGGTACATCGGCGGCAAGACCTTCGAGGACAACCACACGCTCGCGTTCGGCGTCGCCTTCGGGCTCGCGATCACGGGCACGGTCATCATCGAGACCGTGCGCTGGCTGCGCGGTCGTCGCGCCGACTCGTCGTCGCAGCCCACCTGACCCGGCGTCCATCCGTAGAGTGCGAACGGTGGAGCGAGTCGCCAAGCCCTTCTACGTGCTCGCGTTCGGGGTGCTCACCTTCGCCGTGCGCAACCTCATCGAGCCGGCCCGGATCGCGCTGCTGATGGCCGCCGGCGCCGTCGTCTACGCCGGGTTGGTGGCGGTCGCGGCGCGCATCGTCGACGCCGTCGAGCTCGCCCCGCGGGCGTGGCGGGCGGCGCTGATGCTGATCGCGGGCACCGGGCTCGCGACGTTCCTGTTCCCGGTGCCGCGCCTGGCGTTCGTGTTCGGGCTGGTGTTCTGCGCGCTCGACGTCGCCAAGCACTGGCAGCCCGACGCCGTCGCGCTGCCGGCCGAGAAGGCCTAGGCGCGTCCGCCCGTAGCGCTCGGCGGCGCGGGCCCGGGCGCGCTGGGCCTCGATCTCGCGATTCTTCGGCGGCGCCACCGTCACGAGCTCGGCGAGCAGCTCACGCGAGATCGCGGCGACGCTCTCGACGGCCCGCTCGAAGGCGGCGGCGTTGGCCTGGGAGGGCTTCGTCGAGCCGCTGATCTTGCGGACGTACTGCAGCGCGGCGGCGTGCACCTCGTCCTCGGTCGCGGGCGGCTCGAAGTTGTGGAGGGTCCGGATGTTGCGGCACATGCGCCGAGGGTAGCGCGCCTCAGCCGTCGAGGAGGGCCGCTGCGGCCAGCCACGCGTCCTCGACGACGGCCCGCTGGCCGAGCAGGGCACGCAGCTCGGCGTCCAGGTCGGAGACGCGCGCGAAGTCGGTCGCATGCTCGGCCATCAGCGCGTGCAGCTCGGCCTCGCGCGTCGCGAGGCGCTCCAGGTCGCGCTCCAGCCGGGACGCGTCGCGGCGGGCCTGGCGCACCAGCGCGCCCCGCGTCGGCTCGACTCGCCCGGGGTGGCGGCGGCGCGGCCGGCGGTGCCTCGGCGCGGCGCTCCTCCAGGTACTGGTCGATGCCGCCGGGCAGGTGGCGCAGCGTCAGGTTCGTCGGCGATGGCGTAGACGTCGTCGCAGACGCGCTCGACGAGGTAGCGATCGTGGCTGACGACGACGAGCGTGCCGGGCCAGCTGTCGAGCAGGTCCTCGAGCGCCAGGAGGGTGTCGATGTCGAGATCGTTGCTCGGCTCGTCGAGCACCAGCAGGTTCGGCTCGCCCATCAGCAGCCGCATCAGCTGCAGCCGCCGGCGCTCGCCGCCCGACAGGTCGCGGACGTGCGTCCAGGCCCGGCCGCCACCGAACCCGAACCGCTCGCACAGCTGCGTGGCCGTCAGCTCGCGGCCGTCGGCGAGTGCGATGCGGCGCCGCACCGACTCCAGCGACTCGAGGACGCGCACGTCGCCGTCGAGATCCTCGAGCTCCTGCGAGAGAAACGCCGGGCGCACGGTCGCGCCGCGCTTGACCGTGCCGCGGTCGGGCTCGACGAGGCCGAGCAGCACGCGCAGCAGCGTCGTCTTGCCGCAGCCGTTGACCCCGACGAGCGCCACGCGGTCGCCCGGCCCGAGACGCCACGTCAGCCCGCGGAACAGGCGGCCGCTCGCCGAGCGTGACCGCCGACGTCCTCCAGGTCGACGACCGAGCGGCCGAGACGCGCGGTGGAGAACCTGAGCAGCTCGACCCGGTCGCGCGGCGCCGGCTCGTCGGCGATCAGCGCGTTCGCGGCGTCGATGCGGAACCGCGGCTTCGACGTGCGGGCCGGCGGCCCGCGCTGCAGCCACGCGAGCTCCTTGCGCAGCAGGTTCCGGCGCCGCTCCTCGGTGGCGGCCGCGATGCGGTCGCGCTCGGCGCGCGCCAGCACCCACGCCGCGTAGCCGCCGTCGTACTGGTGCACGTCGTGCCCGGTCACCTCCCAGGTCCGCGTGCAGACGGCGTCGAGGAACCACCGGTCATGCGTCACGACGACGAGCGCCGGCCGGGTGCTCAGGTGCCGCGCCAGCCAGTCGACGCCCTCGACGTCCAGGTGGTTCGTCGGCTCGTCGAGCAGCAGGAGGTCCGAGCCGGCCAGCAACAGCTTCGCGAGCGCGATGCGCCGCCGCTCGCCGCCCGACAGCGGCGCGATCGTCGTGTCGAGGCCGTCGCCGGAACCGCGCGGCGGCGACGCCGCCGAGCAGCCCGTCGAGCACGTCGCGGATGCGCGCATCGGCCGCCCACTCGTGGTCGGCGAGCCCGCCGATCACCTCCTGCCGGATGGTGCGTGCCGGATCGAGGTCGTCGCCCTGGCCGAGCATGCCGACGCGCAGACCGGCGTTGTGCGTGACGACGCCCGGCGTCCGGCTCGTCGAGTGCCGCCGATCAGGCGCAGGAGCGTCGACTTGCCGCCGCCGTTCTTGCCGACCACGCCGATCCGGTCCCCGGCCGCGACACCCAGCGACACGTCGGCCAGCACGGGGTCGCCGGAGTACGAACGGGTGACCGCTTCGAGGCTGACGAGATTGCGGGGCGGAGCGGCGATGAGCGGCATTGTCATCGCCCACCCGCTCCGAAGCGGAAGCGCGCTGTAGATTGAGAGGATGCCCGCAGACTTCCCGGCTCTCGTCGAACTCGCCCGCTACGTCCCCGATGCCGGCGACCAGGTCGCGGTGCACCTCGACAGCGGCGAGACCGAGACCGTCGACGTGGTCCGGTCGCAGGGCTCGCACATCGTCGTGCGCACCGGCCTGTCGGCCGCGGTCGGCGATCCCGTCGGCCTCGTCTGGCTGATGAGCGTCGGCCACGCCTGGTGCTCGTCGACGGCGGTCTCGATCGTCGGCGGCGAGATCGAGCTCGCGCTCGGCACCGTCACCGTCCGCGAGGCCCGGCGCGCCCGCCGCTCCACGCCGACGCGGCCCGTCGCGACGATCCTGCGCCTCGGCGACGGCACCGACGTCGCCGGCAAGCTGCTCGACGTCAGCGACGGCGGCGCCGCCGTGCTCGTGCCCGCCGGCAGCATCCGCCCCGGTCTCGTCGTGCACGTCATCTTCAGCAGCGACGGCGAGGCGCCGGTCGAGGCCGACTGCGTCGTCATGCACGCCACCGCCCGCGGCGCGAGACGCTCGTCGGCCTCGCGGTCGAGACCGGCACCTCGGGCCTGCTGCGGCTCGCCGGCGTCACCGCCTAGAAAGCTCGTGGGCCCGCCCGCCGCGCCCCTGCGACGGACAGGCCCAGCCCCCCGAGCCCCCCGAGTCGTGCTTGCTACTAGGCGGTACGCGGAAGGCCCGGCGGCGGTTCAGTCCGATCGAGATCGATGCCGCAGGGCGATCTGGGAGAGCGCCTCGAACACCACCATCGACGCCAGGAGCGCCGTCACCTGGCCCGGGCCGTCGTACTGCGGGGCCACCTCGACGACGTCGTAGCCGACGAACGGCATCGGCGCGAGCGCGCGGTACAGCTGCAGCGCCTCGTGGCTCGACGGGCCGCCCACCTCGGGCGTTCCGGTGCCCGGCGCGAACGCCGGATCGACGAAGTCGATGTCGAACGTGCAGAACGTCGGGCCGTCGCCGATCCTCGCCCGCACGCGCTCCAGCACGGCGGCGGGCGCCATCGTCGGCCAGCTCCAGCCAGCCGACGGTCTCGACGCCGAGCGTGCCCGGAATCGCCTCGTCGTCCTCGCCGTACAGCGGCCCGCGCATGCCGAGCTGGATCATCCGCTCCGGGCACCAGCACGCCCTCCTCGATCGCCCGCTTGAACATCGTCCCGTGGGCGTAGGGCAGGCCGTTGTAGGAGTCCCAGAGGTCGGTGTGCGAGTCGAGGTGCACGAGCCCGAGCGGGCCGTGCACCTTCGCCAGCGCGCGCAGCTCGGCGAGCGTCACCAGGTGGTCGCCGCCGATGCCGATCGGCACCGCGCGCGACTCGGCGATCGGCTGGACGAACCGCTCCATGCGATCCAGCGTCTCGGCCACGTAGCCGGGCGCCGTCGGCGCGTCGCCGTAGTCGATGCAGGACAGCGCGCCGAACACCTGCACGCGCAGGGCGTGGTTGTAGGTGCGGATCATCCCCGACGCCGACCGCACCGCCTCCGGGCCCGAACCGGGCGCCGGAGCGGAACGAGGTCGAGCCGTCCCACGGCAGGCCGAACACCGCCGCGTCGACGCCGGCGAGGTCCTTCACGTACGGCAGGCGCGCGTACGTGCGCGGCCCGGTGAAGCGCGGCGCCTCGAGCGCGTCCCACGGCTGGTCGCAGCTTCGCGCCGGTTCCCGTGTCTCGTCGGATGCCATCGGCACGTGAGTATCCCGCACCCGCGCGGGATCCGCGAGAATCTCCGCCATGGGCGTCCGCGCGTCAGGTCGCGTTCCGGCTCGCGATGAGCGATCGCTTCGAGTCGCTCGTCGGCGCGGCGCCCGGTGCGCCGGCCGCGGGCCTACGCCCGCGCCCGGCGGTACGTCGCCGGCGAGACGCTGGACGAGGCGCTCGACGTCGCGCGCGACCTGCTGCGGCAGGGGCTCGCGCGTCAGCCTCGACGCGTTCGGCGAGCTGGTGCGCGATCCGGCGGCGGCCACCGAGGCGGCGGCGTCCTACGCGGCGCTCATCGACGCCGCCGCGGCGCTCGACGGCGACGTGTGGATCTCCGTCGACCTCTCGCACATCGGCCTCGACATCTCCCCCGCCTTCTGCGCCACGCAGCTGCAGCGCATCACGGAGCGCATGCCGGCCGGCATGCGGCTGCAGGTCGGCGCCGAGGACGCCGGCCGCTGCGACGCGATCCTCGACATCGTCGAGGAGGCGGCCGCGCGCGGCGACGCGCTCACCTGCACGCTGCAGGCCAACCTCCGGCGCAGCATGGCCGACACCGCGCGGGTGGCGTCGCTCGGCATCCCCGTGCGGCTCGTGAAGGGCGCGTTCGTCGAGCCGGCCTGCGGTGGCGTTCCCGTACGGGCCCGAGACCGACACCAGCTACGTGCTGCTGGCGCGGGCGCTCCGCGAGCGCGGCACCGAGGTGCTGCGTGGCCACGCACGACCCGGTGCTGCGCGCCGCGCTGGCGCCGGCACCCGTCGAGATGCTGCTCGGCGTGCACCCGGAGACGGCGGCCGCGCTCGCACGCGAGGGGACCAGCGTGCGAATCTACGCCCCGTACGGAGCGATGTGGTTCCGCTACTTCATGCGTCGCGTCGCCGAGGCGCAGGGCTCGTGACGACCCGGAGGTCACCGTGATCGCAGTCGACCATCACGACGGAGTTGCCGTCGTCCGTCTCGAGCACGGCAAGGTGAACGTGCTCGACCTCGAGCTGCTGCAGGCGCTGTCGGCCACGCTCGCCGAGCTCCACGACGCCGACGCGATCGTGCTGACCGGCGCCGGCCGGGCGTTCTCCGCCGGCGTCGACCTGAAGCGGCTGCTCGACGGCGGGCCCGACGAGGTGGAGGAGTTCCTGCTGGCGCTCGACGCGGGCCTCCTCGCGCTGTACGACTACCCGCGCCCGGCCGTGGCGGCCGTCAACGGCCACGCGATCGCCGGCGGCTGCATCCTCGTCCAGGCCTGCGACTACCGCCTGATGTCGGGCGGCACGATCGGCGTGCGCCGAGCTCAGGGTCGGCGTGCCGTTTCCGACCGCGCCGTTCGAGATCCTGCGCAACGCCGTCGGCCACGCGCACCGCGGCGCTGGTGCTGACCGGGCGCACGGTCGGCCCCGAGGAGGCGGTCGCGATCGGTCTCGTCGACGAGGCGGTCGAGGCCGGAGCACCTGCTGGATCGGGCGGTCGACCAGGCGCGCACGCGCTGGCGCGGATTCCGGCGTCGACGTTCGCGCACACGCGGGAGCAGCTGCGGGGCGAGGCGCGGCGACGGATCGCGGACCGCCAGCGAGGCCGATCGCGCCGACGCGGGCGCTGTGGAACTCCGACGAGATCCGCGACGCCGTCCGCGGCTACCTGGACGAGCTCGCAGCGCGATGAGCGACCTCGAGACGCGCGTCTGCGACGCGATCGCCGAGGGTCGCGACGACCTCGTCCGGCTCGTGACCGACCTGGTCGCGTTCGACACGACGGCGCGCATCGACGGGCGACCCGCCGCGCCAGGAGGCCGACCTGCAGCGCTACCTCGGCGACCGCCTCGCCGCGCGCGGCGCGACCGTCGACATCTGGGAGCCGCAGCCGGCCGACGTCGCCGGCTCGCGCCAGGTCGACGCCGGCCTCGAGTTCGCCGGCCGGCCGCAGCTCGCCGCGACGCTCGCCGGCGCCGGCGGCGGCCGGTCGCTGATGCTGAACGGCCACATCGACGTCGTCACGCCCGCGCCGGTCGACCGCTGGACGAGCGATCCGTGGCGCGCCGAGATCCGCGACGGCAACCTCTACGGCCGCGGCACGTGCGACATGAAGGGCGGCATCGGCAGCATGGTGTTCGCCGCCGAGACGCTGGCGCGGCTCGGCGTGCGGCTGGGCGGCGACCTCGTCGTCTGCACGAACACCGACGAGGAGTCGTCCGGCGCGGGCGGCATCGCCTGCGTGCAGCACGGCGTGCGGGCCGACGCGGGCATCTGCACCGAGCCGACCGGGTTCGAGGTCTGGACCTGCAGCCGCGGCTCGCTGACGCCGGTCGTCACCGTCGACGGCCGGCCCGGGCACGCCGAGCTGACGCAGCCGCACTGGCGCGACGGCGGCGCGGTGAACGCGATCGAGAAGATGGGCGTCGTGCTGGACGCCTTCGCGCGGCTGCGCGAGGAGTGGCGCACGCGGAGCCGACAACCGGCACCCGCACCTGTCGCCGACCACGATCACGCCGACGGTGGTCGCAGGGCGGCGAGTGGATCGTCACGTACCCGTCCAGCTGCTCGGTCACGTCGATGCTCAACTACCTGCCGGGCAACGCCGACGCGGACGGCTGGGGCACCGACGTCGAGGCGGAGTTCGAGCGCTGGATCGCCGATGCCGCCCAGGCCGACCCGTGGCTCAAGGAGCACCCGCCGCGGGTGCGCTGGACGATCGACATCCCGCCGTTCGAGGTGCCGCCCGACCATCCGATCATCGCGACCGATGCTGGAGGCCTCGGCCGCGGTCGGCCAGCGACGTGGGCGTCGGCGGCCTCGACTCGTGGTTCGACGCCGCGACCTTCACGCGCTTCGGCGGCACGCCGATGGTCGGCTTCGGCCCGCGCCACATCGACAACGCCCACTCGATCGACGAGTTCGTCCCGGTCGACGACCTGGTCACGTGCGCCCAGGCGATCGCGGTGGCCGCGATCCGCTGGTGCGGCGTCAGCGGGTGAAGTAAGGGCCCCGAGCGGCGAGCCATTTCGGCTGCGGCCTGGGGTCTGACCCCAAAAACGGCGAAATTGGGGTCTGACCCCGAAAAGGCGTTTTCGGGGGACAGGCCTGGCATACCGAGACACGCGCGGAAGGCGCGCGGATCGCGCGATCTATGCGCTTTGCGCGTGTTCGGATACGGACAATGCGTCTTCAGCGCGGGTTTGATTGTCTGACTAAAGTCAGACAATCGGCGTCTGCGAGGGCCGATCCGGCAGCAGCGCCCTTACGCCGGGCACCGTCTTCGGCTCGCCGTGCACGATCCACTCCGCCACGCTGCGGCCGATGCCCGGCGCCGACTGGAAGCCCGAGCCGCCGCCGCCGAACGCGGCGTGCACCGTCGGCCGCGCCGCCGTGCGGGCCGATCGAGGGCTCGCCGTCGGGGCTGATCGGATAGATGCCCGCCCAGACGCCGTCGAGGCCCGCCTCGGCGAAGGCCGGGAGGCGCTCGGCCAGCTGCTCGCCGACGGCGGACATGTACGCCAGGTCGTCGCCGCCGCGGCGGTAGCGATCGGGGTCGACGATGCCGTGCAGCGCGTCCTCGGTGTGCAGCCCGGCGACGATCGCGGTCGGCGAGTCGTGCCGGAAGTAGAGGCCGTCGCGGCCCGACCCCGGGATGTAGTCCATGACCGACGTCATCTGTGAAGCCGAACGGCTCCGGCAGGCGCGCGAACAGCGCCTGGTGGCGCTGCGGCAGCACCGTCACCTGCGTGCCCAGCAGCGCTCCGACCGGCGTCGCCCACGCGCCGGCGGCGTTGACGACGTGGTCGCAGCGCAGCGTGCCGCCCGTCGTCTCGAGCACGTGCCGCCCGTCGGCCGCCCACATCGGCGCCGACCAGCTCGGTCTGCTGCAGGATCGTCACGCCCTTCGCACGCACCAGGTCGGCGATGATCGTTGCACGTCAGCGCCGGATCGACGAACCCGTCGCTCGGCCCGTACAGGCCGCCGAGGATGTCGTCGCAGACCATGCCCGGCACCAGCGCCGCGATCTGGTCGCGGTCGAGCACCGTCGCGTCGGCGACGCCGTGGTCGTGCTGGATCTGCACGCTGCGCTCGAACGTCTCGAGATCGGCCGGAGCGTGGCCGAGCCGCAGGTAGCCGTTGCGCGTGATCGGCAGGCCGGCGTCGCGCTCGAGCCGCGAGAAGAACTCCATCGAGTACGCCCGGATCGCGATCGGCACCGGATCCAGGTACTGCGTCTCGATGATGCCGACGGCGAGGCCCGACGAGGCGCTCGCGACGTGGCGCTTCTCGATCACGGTCACGTCGCGGACGCCGAGCTCGTGGAGCTCGAACGCCACGCACAGGCCGACCGCGCCGGCTCCGACGACGACCACGCTGGGCTGCTCGCTCATGCGGTGCATCGTTGCAGGAACCTGGCGCGCACGCTGGCGGCGTAGTAGGCGTGTGAGACGCTTCCCGGAGGTCACGATGCGCGCCACCCTCGCCCTGTTCGCCCCGCTCCTGCTCGTCGCTCGCCGCCTGCGGCGGATCGGGCGACGACGCCGCGCCCGTCGCCGCGCCTCCCGCCGCCGCGACCACCGCCGCCGCCACGCCGGCGCCGGCCGCCACCACCGCCGCCGCAGGCGCTCCCCGCGGGCGAGTGGGCCTTCGCCGGCGGCGCCGGACGCGAAGGCGGTCGCCAACGTCGGCTCCGACAGCGACGGCACGACCGTGACGCGGCTGCTGCTCGCCGACGCCGTCGGCGACGCCACGCGCGGCATCCACTACGTCGATGGCGCGTGGGCAGCTGCCGGTGCCGGTCGACGGCGCCGCGCCCGAGGGACTCGCCTGGAACGCCGGCGCGCGCGGTGCTGGCCTCGACCGACGGCCCGAGCAAGTTCGTCACGCTGCCGCTCGACACCGACAAGACCAGCTCCAGCGGTGATCGACCTGTCGAAGGAGGGCACGTTCACGCTTCGACGCGCTCAGCACCGACGGCAAGCTGCTCTACCTCGCCCAGGCCGCCGACGCGACGGGCCGGCCGGTCGACAAGATCCGCGCCTACGACATCGTCCGCGGCTCGCTCAACCCCGACCCGGTCGTCGACAAGACCGGCGGCTCGGAGGCGATGAGCGGCATCACCGTCGCCCGCATGCGCTCGAAGGACGGCAGCGGCGTCTACACCGTCTACGAGGGGCCCGAGCACCCGTTCGTGCACGCGCTGCTGACCGACATGCAGATCTCGGTGTGCATCGACCTGCCCGCCGAGCCGGCCACCGCCGGCGCGACCGGCGAGCTGGACGATCGAGCTATCGGACGACGGCCGCGTGCTGACCGCGACCAGCGAGCGCCTCGGCAAGGCGTTCGTGATGGACGTGCAGGACAACTTCCCGACGCTGCGCGCCGCCGCCTGACGCTCAGGCCGGCGCGGCGGCCGGAACACGTAGACCGCCGACTCCAGCTCCGGGGGGAGGACGAGGGCGCCGAGGCTCTCGTCCTCCTCCATCGTCGAAGCCGGTCTGCGAGCGGTAGTCGTCCCAGCTGCCCGACGCGAACGTGTGCCGGGACGAGATCACGATGTACAGCTCGACGCTGCGGGTGCGGAACACGTGCTGCTCGAACCGGTTGCCGGCGGGCGGCCACGAGCAGATCACGACCGCCGGGGAGTGTGCGCGCAGCGCCTCGCGCGCGTCCTGGCGGATCACGTCGGCCGGGAACGTGACGGCGTGCTTCCAGCTGTGGTCGTCGGTGGCGGTGACCGGCACGCCGCGCTCGCGCAGGAACCGCGACAGCGTGCCGTCGCCCGCGGCGATCTCGAGGCACGGGCGGTCGCCGATCAGGGTCGCCAGGCGGTCGATCAGCTGCGCGGAGTAGAAGCAGTAGATGCCCTTCGGCTGCACCAGCGGCAGCAGCCGCCGGCGCTGCCAGAGCAGCGGCCAGACGAGCTTGAACCGGCGCATCGAGACCGGCTTTCGCTCCAGCCCGTGGGCGAAGAGGAGCCGCTGCGCCACGAAGCCGTTCAGCAACCCGAAGCGGATGCGCCCGCCGCGCACGCCGGCGGCGGCGGCCATCCACTCCCCGCGCACGGCCTCGACCGCCATCTGCCGGCTGGATGCGAGCGGCCGGGTGCGGAGCCCGCGGGCAGCGGCGCGGCGGCCGCCTCCACGTAGCGCGCCAGCGCCGAGCGGTCCTGCGACGCGACGAGCGCCGTCAGCTCGCGCTCGACGACCGTCCACTCGCGGGGGTGCGATGCCCGCAGCGCCGCCAGCGACGTCCGCCCTTCGTGGCCGTCGTCGTCACGCGGCGACCTGCTGGTCGTCGGGGGCGGAGCTGTGGTGCGCGGGCAGCGGCGGCGCGGGCCAGCCTACGGCGGGCGTCGCGTGCTTGGTCAGGCCGTGCGGCGTCTTCTCCCACTTGGAGGGGTTCGTGATCAGCTGGCCGAGCGCGCGCCAGGCGGCGATCGAGTGCAGCACCCAGTACGCCGGCAGCAGCAGGGCCCACAGCGCGAGGTCGTACCGGCGGCGCAGGACGGCGGCCAGCACCGACGCACCGACCATCACGCCGTTGCCGATCACGAGGCTGCACGCGGCCAGCGTCGCGGCGTTGAGGCCGGTGAACGCCGAGCTGCGGGCTGTGCCCGAGGGCGAGCGGCAGCAGGCAGGCGATCCACAGCACCGGCGCGGCGAGGAACGCGAGCGGCGTCCCGGCCACCAGGAACACGAGCGTCAGCGTGCCGTGCAGCCCGGCCATGCGCACGAACCGGATCGGGTGCCGCGTGTGGACGAGCGCCGTCTGCATGTAGCCCTTGATCCACCGCGTGCGCTGCTTGATCCACGGCCACCGCCGGCAGCACGCCTCCTCGAGGGTCGTCGAGGCGAGCGTCGAGACGGTCATGCCCTGGGCCGCGACGCGCAGGCCGAGGTCGGCGTCCTCGGTCACGTTGTGCGGGTCCCAGGCGCCGACGGCACGGAGCGGCTGCCACGCGGAAGTGGTTCGAGGTCCCGCCGAGCGGGATCGGCAGCCGCAGCGCCGCGAGCCCGTCCAGCATCAGGTCGAACCAGTGCGCGTACTCGAGCGTGAAGAACCGCGTCAGGGCGTTCTCGTCGACGTTCCAGTACGACAGCCGCGCCTGCAGGCAGATCATCTCCGGTGGCGCGGCCCGGAACGCGGCGACGGCCTTGCGCAGCTGGTCCGGCGCGGGCCGGTCCTCGGCGTCGTAGATGACGAGGAACTCGCCGTGCGCGAAGTTGAGGCCGACGTTGCACGCCTTCGGCTTCGTGCGCGGCTGGCCGTCGGGCACGACGACGATGCGCACGAACGCCGGCAGGCCCGATCCCATCGCGGCCTCGATCGTCGGCCGGTCGACCTCCTCGAGCAGCAGCAGTACCTCGAGCCGGTCGCGGGGGTAGTCGAGGTGGCCGAGGTGCTCGACCAGGTCGGCGATCACGTTCGCCTCGCCGAATGCCGGCACCAGCACCGTGTACCGCGGCAGCTCGCTGTCGGGCACGTCGGGCACCTCGGCCACGACGCGCCGCGCGCGCCGGCCGAAGCCGGCCACGATCGCCAGCGCCTTGAACGCGACGTTGGCCACGACGGCGATGTTGAGCGCGAGGAAGATGCCGTTCGCCGTCGAGAGAGGCGCGATGAACGCGACGGCGACCAGCGCTGCCAGACAGGCCAGCAGCACGGCGACCTGCGGGCGCGTCACGACGCGCGAGGCGGAGTCGTCGGGCGCGCGGGCGGCCAGATCGGACGAGGCACGACGGGTCAGCTCGGCGCCGAACGACCGCAGGACGGCGTTGCGGATGTCCCACTCCGTCGTGACCATCCAGGCGATGCCGACCGGGCCGGCGAACACGCGCACGTCGGCCTCCAGCTCGGGCGACGGGCGCTCGGTCGTGGCGACCACGAGCGTGCCGTGCTCACGCACCAGCGGCACCCACGGGGCGCCGGCGAGGTCGGCGACGTCGATGCCCAGGTCATCGATCAGCGCTCCGTCGAGCAGGTGGCGCGAGAGGTCGACGTGCGGCATGCCCCAGGCGTCGGACAGCGCCCGGTAGACGTCGAGGCGATGCACGTAGCCACGGGCGACGAGGATCTCGCCCAGGCGTCCGGCGGTGCGCTGCTGCTCGACCAGCGCGCGCTGCAGGTTCTCCCGGGTCAGCGCGCCCTGCGACACGAGGAGGTCGCCCAGCTGCGAGCGGCTGCGACGGCGGCCCGAGCCGCGCGCGCAGGTCCATCACGCGGTCCGCGGCGCGTGCGCGTTCCGACCGGACGGCGCGCTCACCGCCGGAATCTTCGCCAGGTCCGGGGAGCATTTCCACACGTATCGGCTGCCGCGCGCGAGGTGCTGAGCGCGAACCGGCTTCACCTACCCGCAATCCGACTCTTACGCTGCTCTTCAAGTCGCCCGGTTACAACTGGGGCCATGACCTCGACCCTCCGCACACGCATCGCGACGGGCACCGCCACGCTGGCGGCCCTGGTCGCGCTGACGTTCGCGTTCGAAACCTCCTCGAATACCTCCTCCACCGCCGCCTCGGCGACCGCCGTCGCCCAGAGCTCCGTCTCGTCCGAGACCGCGTCGACCGGCTCGTCCGAGTCGACCGGGGACGACTCGGGCTTCTTCGGCTCCGACGAGGACGACTCGTCGATCACGCCGAGCGTGCAGAGCGCGCCGAGCGTGCAGAGCGCGCCCGCAGCCGCACCAGCAGCGCCGCACCCACCTCGGGGACGAGCTGATGCTGCTCTGGTCGCTCGCCCGGGCCAGCGCGTTCGTCGCGTTCGGCGCCTACACCGGCGTCGTCGTCTGGGGCATCCTCGTCGCCGGCCGCGCCTTCCGTCCCGGCCGCACCGGCGGTCGCGTTCCACCGGCTGCTCGGGTCGCTCGGCCTGGTCGCCATCGCCGTGCACGTGACCGCGCTGCTGCTCGACTCCTACTCGCACGTCACCGTCGGGTCGCTGTTCGGGCTCGGCCCGTCGTTCGCGGTCACGCTCGGCGCGATCGCCTTCTGGCTCGCCATCGGCCTGCCGCTCAGCTTCAAGCTGCGCCAGGCGAAGTTCATCTCGTTCCGCGTCTGGCGCAAGCTGCACTGGTTCGGCTACGTCACCTGGGTCGCTGATGCTCGCCCACGGCTTGCTGAACGGCACCGACACCGGGTCGCCGTACGCGGCGGCGCTCTACGCCGGCTCGCTCGGCCTGGTCGGCTCCGCGGTCGTCTGGCGCCGGCTCGGCGTCGACGGACGGCGCCAAGGCGCCGGCCCGCGGTCGCACGGCGCCCGCCCGGGCAGAATAGGCAGCAGATGCGAGTCCTCATCGTCGACGACGACCGCGCGGTGCGCGACGCCCTGCGTCGCGCGCTGATGCTGTCGGGCTACGACATCGCGCTGGCCGAGGACGGCGACCAGGCGATGACCCAGGTGGCCGACGACCGTGCCCGACGCCGTGCTGCTCGACGTCGGCCTGCCGGGCATGAGCGGCCTCGAGGTGTGCCGCGCGCTGCGCAAGGCCGGCAACCGCGTGCCGATCCTGATGCTGACGGCGCGCGAGACGATCGCCGACCGCATCGCCGGCCTCGACGCCGGCGCCGACGACTACCTGCCGAAGCCGTTCGACCTCGGCGAGCTGGAGGCGCGCGTGCGCGCGCTGATGCGCCGCGCCGGTGCCGAGGGCGATCCCGACGTGCTGCGCTTCGCCGAGCTGGAGCTCGACGCCGGCCGCCACGGCGCGCGCGTCGGCGAGACCTTCGTCGAGCTGACGCGCACCGAGTACCAGCTGCTCGAGCTGCTGATGCTGAACCCGCGCCGCGTGCTGCCGCACAGCCTCATCTACGACCGCGTCTGGGGCTACGACTTCGGCCCGGCCTCGAACGGGCTGCGCGTCTACGTCGGCTACCTGCGCCGCAAGCTGGAGGAGGCCGGCGCGCGGCCGCTGATCCACACGATCCGCGGCGTCGGCTACGTCCTGCGCGAGCCGTGACGCTGCGCAGCTCCGCTTCGCGGCGGTCGCGGGATCGGCCGTCGCGCTCGTCGCGATCGCCCTGGCCGTCGGTGCCTACGTGGCGGCGCGGGCCGAGCTGCGCGGCCAGATCGACGACGCGCTCGTCGACCGCGCGCCGCAGCTTCCTCGACGGGCCCGGCCGCGGCGACCGTGACGGCGACGGCGACGGCGGGCAGTTCGGCAAGCCGCCGCCGGTCGCGTTCGGCGGCGCGGCGCGGCTCGTTCCAGTTCATCTCGCCCGACGGCACGCGTCGGCCGCCCGCCAGGGCGAGACGGCGGTGCTGCCGGTCGACGATCGCGCGCGCGAGCTGGCCGCGCACCGGCACCGGCCGCGCCTTCACCGACGTCACGGTCGACGGCGTGCACCTGCGCGTGCTGACCGTCGGCCGACGGTCGCGACGGCGCGGTGCAGGTGGCGCGGCCGCTGACCGAGGTGGAGTCGTCGCTCGACCGCCTGCTGCTGGTGCTCACGGCGCTCGCCGCCGTCGGCGTGGCCGTCGCGGCGCTGCTCGGCGCGTTCGTCGCGCGCACGGCGCTCGCACCCGATCACGCGGTTCACGCGCAGCACCGAGGCGCGTGATCGTCGACCCCGACCTCTCCCATCGGCTCGAGGACGGGCGGCCGCGACGAGCTGGGCCGCCTGGCGCGCAGCTTCAACGGCGCCCTCGACGCGCTGGAGCCCTCGGTCGAGGCGCAGCGGCACCTGGTCGAGGACGCGAGCCACGAGCTGCGCACGCCGATCTCGAGCCTGCGCGCCAACATCCAGACGCTCGAGCACGCCGACCGGCTGCCGCCCGAGGACCAGGCGCAGCTGCGGGCCGACATCGTCGCCGAGCTGGACGAGCTGACCGCGCTGATCGCCGACATCGTCGAGCTGGCGCGCGGCGTCCAGCCCGGCGAGGCCGCTCGACGACGTGCGCCTCGACCTGATCGTCGACGCCATCTGCGACCGGGCCGAGCGCCGCGCCGGCGACACCGTGTCGTTCACGCCGCGACCTGCCGGCAGACCGTCGTGCACGGCGACCCGGAGCGGGTCGCGCGGGCGGTCACGAACGTGATCGACAACGCCCGCAAGTGGTCGCCCGCCGGGCGGCGTGGTCGAGGTCGACGCTGGTCGACGGCGAGCTCGTCGTCCGCGACCACGGACCGGGCTTCGCCGACGACGACCTGCCGCACGTGTTCGACCGGTTCTACCGTCGCGCGCAGGCCCGCGGCACCCCCGGCTCGGGGCTCGGGCTGGCCATCGTCCGCCAGGCGGCCGAGGCCGGCGGCGGCGGCGTGATGGCCGCGAACGCGCCCGACGGCGGCGCCGTCGTGCGCCTGCGGTTCGCCCCCGCCGGCGTCTAGCCCGCCGCTCTTAGCCACCTCTTCGGCAGCGCTCACGTCGGGCACAGGCCCGCTCGGTCTACTGGATCCAGAGACCGCAGCGACGACTGGAGCACCGGCCGTGAACGCCACCATCCCCCGACCCGCACCACCGCTCGAACCCGAGGCACGCGAGACCTGTGACGTCGACATCGTCGTGCCCGTCTTCAACGAGGAGACCGACCTCGGCCCGAGCGTCGAGCGGCTGCACGCGTACTGCACGTCGAGCCTGCCGGTCACGTTCCGCATCACGATCGCCGACAACGCCAGCACCGACGGCACCTGGGCGATCGCGCGGCGGCTCTCCAGCCGGCTGCCCAACGTGCACGCCGTGCACCTCGACCGCAAGGGCCGCGGCCGGGCGCTGAGCGCCGTGTGGGCCGCCAGCGACGCGACCGTCGTCGCCTACATGGACGTCGACCTGTCGACCGACCTGAACGCGCTGCTGCCGCTGATCGCGCCGCTGCTGACCGGCCACTCCGACGTCGCCATCGGCAGCCGCCTGGCGCGCTCGTCGCGGGTCGTGCGCGGCACGAAGCGCGAGCTGATCTCGCGCTCCTACAACCTGCTGCTGCGCGCCACGCTGCGGGCGCGGTTCTCCGACGCCCAGTGCGGCTTCAAGGCCATGCGCGCCGACTGCGCGCGGCAGCTGCTGCCGCTGGTCGAGGACGGCGGCTGGTTCTTCGACACCGAGCTGCTGGTGCTCGCCGAGCGGTCCGGCCTGCGCATCCACGAGGTGCCGGTCGACTGGATCGACGACCCCGACAGCCGCGTCGACATCGTCCGGACGGCGACCGACGACCTGAAGGGCATCGCCCGCCTCGGCAAGGCGCTCGCCACCGGCGCGCTGCCGGTGGGAGAGGTGCGCAGGCAGCTCGGCCGCGCGCCGCTGACGGCGCCGGTCGCCGGCGTCTCACCGACCCTCCTCGGCCAGCTCGGCCGGTTCGCGGCGATCGGCGTGCTGAGCACCCTCGCCTACCTGGTGCTGTACGTGCTGGGCCGCGGCGCGCTCGGCGCCCAGGGCGCGAACCTCCTCGCCCTGGCGCTCACCGCCGTCGCCAACACCGCCGCCAACCGGCGGGTCACGTTCGGCGTCCGCGGTCGCCACCGGGTCGCCCGCAGCCAGGTCGAGGGGCTGGTCGTGTTCGGCATCGGGCTCGGCCTCACCAGCGGCTCCCTGGCGCTGCTGGCGGCGCTCGAACCCGCACCCCGCCCGCAGCACCGAGCTGGCCGTGCTGATCGTCGCCAACGCGACCGCGACGCTCGTCCGGTTCCTGCTCCTCCGCGGCTGGGTCTTCCACCCGCGCCGCAACCGCCCGTCCATCGCCCCGACGACCGCCACCGACGCAGGAGACACCCACCGATGAGCGCGACCATGACACGCCCCGCCGAGCCCCTCGGGCCGCCCACCCGGCCCGCGCCTCCCACCGCGGGAGAGCCGCCGGCGGCCGGCGGTTCGCCACTGCTCGCGCGCCTCGGCCTCGTCGCCCTGCTGATCGGCACGGCGTTCCTCTACCTCTGGCGGCTCGGCGACTCCGGCTACGCCAACACGTTCTACGCCGCCGCCGCGCAGGCAGGATCGATGAGCTGGAAGGCGCTGCTGTTCGGGTCGCTCGACCCGTCCAACGCGATCACCGTCGACAAGCCGCCGGCGTCGTTGTGGCTGATGGGCCTGTCCGGCCGGGTCTTCGGCTTCTCGAGCTGGAGCATGCTCGTGCCGCAGGCCCTGTGCGGTGTCGGCGCCGTGGCGCTGCTGTACGCGACGGTGCGCCGCGTGGCCGGCTCGGCGCGCGGCGCTGGTCGCGGGCACGCTGTTCGCGCTGACCCCCGTCGCGGTGCTGATGTTCCGCTTCAACAACCCCGACGCCCTGCTCGTGCTGCTGATGGTGGCCGCCGCCTACGCCGTCACCCGCGCCGTCGAGCGCGCCGGCACGCGCTGGCTGGTGCTCGGCCGGCACGCTGATCGGCTTCGCCTTCCTGACGAAGATGCTGCAGGCGTTCCTGGTGCTGCCGGCGTTCGGGCTCGTGTACCTGGTCGCGGCGCCCACCACGCTGCGCCGCCGGCTGCTCGACCTGCTCGCCGCGCTCGGGGCCGTGATCGTCTCGGCCGGCTGGTGGGTCGCGCTCGTCGAGCTGTGGCCGGCGGGCTCGCGCCCCTACATCGGCGGCTCGACCGACAACAGCGCCCTCGAGCTGGCGCTCGGCTACAACGGCCTCAGCCGGCTCACCGGCGGCTACGGTGGCGGCCCGGCGGCGGCGGCGGAGGCGGTGGCAACGGCGGCTTCGGCGGCTCGCCCGGCCTGACGCGACTCTTCAACGACTCCATCGGCGGCGAGATCTCGTGGCTCTTGCCCGCGGCGCTGATCGCGCTGGCCGGCGGCCTGTTCCTCACCTGGCGCCGGCACCGCACCGACGCCGCGCGCGCCGCCCTGCTGCTGTGGGGCGGCTGGCTGCTCGTGACGGCGGCCGTGTTCTCGAAGATGAGCGGCGTCTTCCACCCGTACTACAACGTCGCGCTGGCCCCCGCGATCGCGGCGGTGATCGCCATCGGCGGCACGTTGCTGTGGCGCGCCCGGGCGCTGGTCGCCGCGCGGCTGATCATGGCCGCGGGCGTCGCGGTGACCGGCTGGTGGAGCCTCGAGCTGCTCGACCGGACGCCGACCTGGCACCCCGAGCTGCAGCAGGTCGTGCTGGTGGCGACCATCGTCGCCGTCGTCGCGATCCTGGCCGTGCCGCTGCTCGGCAACCGTCGCGCCGCGACGGCGGTCGCCGGCGTCGCGGCCGCGATCGCGCTGCTGGCCGGCCCGGCCGCCTTCAGCCTCGCCACGGCGGGCACGCCGCACGGCGGCAGCATCCCGGCGTCGGGCCCAGTCGGTGGCCGGCACGGGCGGGGGCATGGGCGGCGGTGGTGGCGGCGGAACGCAGACCGCCGACGCCGAGCTGACCGCGCTCCTGCAGCAGGACGCGGGGCTGCACCGCTGGGCCGCGGCGACCACCGGCTCCGGCAGCGCCGGGCCGCTGCAGCTCGCGAGCGGCCAGGCCGTGATGGCCATCGGCGGCTTCAACGGCGGCGACCCGGCGCCGACGCTGGCCGAGTTCCAGGCCTCCGTGCTCGCCGGCGACATCCATTACTACATCGTCGGCGGTCAGGGTGGCGGCCCGGGCGGCGGCGGCTTCGGCGGCGGCGCGCCGGCGCCGGGCGGCACCGGCACGGGCGCTCCGCCCGGTGGCGGCTTCGGCGGCGGCGGTGCCCCGCCGAGCGGCGGCGGTGGTGACGGCGGCGGTCGCCAGAACGGCAGCGCGAGCGAGATCGCCGCGTGGGTCGCCGCCAACTACACGGCCACCACCGTCGGCGGCGCGACCGTCTACGACCTCACCGCGACGGGCTAGGGGCGACGGCCGGCACACGGCCGGGGCGGGGAGTTTGCCCGTCCCGGCCGGACGCCGGTACCATGCCCGCGGCAGTCGGTCAGGGAGGAATCTCGCGTGAAGATCATCGTGCTCGGAGCGGGCGTCGTCGGCGTCACGAGCGCCTACTACCTCGCCAGGGATGGGCACGAGGTGGTCGTGGTCGACCGCGAGGGCGAGGTCGGCCAGGACGCGAGCGCCGGCAATGCCGGGCTGATCGCGCCGGGCCACTCCTACGCCTGGGCCTCCCCGGCTGCGCCGAAGCTGATGCTCGGCTCGCTGGCCGGCAAGAAGACGTCGATCCGCGTCAAGCCGCGGCTCGATCCCGCGCTGGTCGGCTGGGGCGTGCGGTTCCTGCGCGAGTGCACCGCCGACCGCGCGCGCCGCAACACGCTGGTCAAGCACCGCCTGTGCCGGTACAGCCACGGCCTGATCAAGTCGATCGCCGAGGCCGAGAGCATCGACTACGCCGCCGAGACCGCCGGCATGTTCTACCTCTACGCCGACGAGGCCGACCTCCAGGCCGGCTTCGAGAAGACCGCGCTGCTGCGCGAGAACGGCGAGGACCTGCAGCTGCTCGACGCCGCCGGCGTGATCGAGCGCGAGCCCGCGCTGGCGCATCTCGGCGACCGCATGGCCGGTGCCATCTTCGGCGCCGACGACGCGAGCGGCGACTGCGAGCGGTTCACGAAGGGCGTCGCCGACCGCTGCCGTGCGCTCGGCGTCGACTTCCAGCTCGGGCGCTCCATCCACGGCCTGCGCCAGGCGAACGGCGCGATCGAGGCCGTGCAGACCACCAACGGCGACATCGCCGGCGACGGCTACGTGCTGGCGTGCGGCGTCGGCAGCGCCGCCATCGGCAGCACCGTCGGGGTGCGCGTGCCCGTGTACCCGGCGAAGGGCTACTCGGCCACGTTCCCGATCCGCGAGGACGGCGAGTGCCCCAGCGTCGGCGGCGTCGACGAGAACACGCTGGTCGCCTGGTCGAAGCTCGGCGACGTGCTGCGCATGTCGTCGACGGCCGAGTTCGCCGGCTACGACCGCAGCTGGCGCAAGGAGGACTTCGACGGCGTGCTCGAGACCGCCCGCCGCCTGTTCCCGACCGCGGCGCACTACGACCAGGGCCGGTACCGCGCCTGCCTGCGGCCGATGACGCCCGACGGACCGCCGCTGATCGGGCCGACCAAGCTGCGCAACCTCTGGCTCAACACCGGGCACGGCCACATGGGCTGGACGATGGGCCCCGGCTCGGGCAAGCTCGTCGCCGACGTGATCGCCCGGCGCGCGCCCGACATCGACATGGCGGGCATGCAGGCGCGCTGAGCCCCGCTCGCCTCAGTGGCTCATCGTCCCGGCGACGCCGCCGACGTTGACCAGGCCGACCTGCCCCATGTCGACCGAGGCGAAGGAGTGGGACACGAACGGGTACAGGCCGTCCTCGTCGAAGTGCGTGTCGAAGATGGCGCCACCGCCGGCCGGGACGCTCACGGTCTGGGCGCCGGTCAGCACGTGCTTCGGGTCGCCATCCGTCCACGCCCGGTCGAGCAGCGTGCCGACGATGTGGAAGTCGGTGTCGAACGACGGGCCTGCGGCGACGACGAAGAAGCGGACGTTCTCGCCGACCTCGGCCGGGAGCGGGTTCGTCTTGTACTGGCCGGCGTAGCCGTTCCAGGTCACGAAGTCGGGCTGCATGTGCCGCGCCTTGTCCATGTCGAGGCCGGCGGGCGCGGCCTTGCCGTCGCCGTTCAGGTACCACTCGCTGCCGACCAGCACGTAGGAGCGATCGGCTGCCGGCTTCCAGCCACCGACCGGGTCGACGACGATCGCGCCGTACATGCCGCTCGCGATGTGGGCGAGCACCGGCGGCGTGCCGCAGTGGTACATGAAGACGCCCGGGTCGTTGGCGACGAAGTCGAACGAGAAGCTCTCACCGGGCTTCACGTCCTTGAAGGCGCGGTTCGGTGCGATCCGAGCGGCGTGGAAATCGATGGAGTGCGGGATCGCGCCGTCGTTCCTCAGCACCACGTGCACCTTCTGGCCCTGCCGGACGTGGATCACGGGGCCCGGAGCACCGCCGGCGAACGTCCAGCCGGTGAACGTGACGCCCGGAGCGATCTCGAGCGTGACGTCCTCCAGGGCCAGCTCCACCTCGAGGACGCCGTCGACGAGCGCCGGCAGCTCGGCCGGGTACGGCTGGTGCTCATCGGCGACGGCCGGCGCAGCCGGCGTGTGATGCGACGGCTCCACGGCGGTGGCGGCCGGCGTCGGGTTCGGCTCGGCGGCCGTCTGCGCCGCCGCAGCCGGGGTGGCCGCGCCGGAGGCCGCCGGCTCGCTGCTCCCACGCGTGGCCAGCACGAGCACGAGGACGATGGCGAACAGCCCCGACATGAAGATCGCCGCGGCCACGACGGCGGGAT
The DNA here is from genome assembly GCA_963732645.1 of uncultured Actinomycetes bacterium. Lineage (GTDB taxonomy): Bacteria > Actinomycetota > Thermoleophilia > Gaiellales > F1-60-MAGs149 > VFJZ01. The sequence goes on along the minus strand of CAVTAC010000008.1, from coordinate 65,339 downwards.
GGAACCTGGTCGGTTCTGGCTGGTATGGGGCGGTGGCGCTCATCGCGGGCTCCTGCTGGTCGTCTCGCTGGAAGGTTCGATAAAAGGAGACTAGATATGTATCCTTTTAAGGGCATTGGTAGAAACACCCTCTCCCGCTCCGTAGAAACCCGAAGACATGCGACTCGCCTTCACCCGCCGAACCGACTACGCCGTCCGCGCCGCGCTGGAGCTGGCGCGGGCGGGCGGGACGTCCGTCACCCACGGCGAGGTGGCCGCGGCAACCGGCGCGCCCGCCGCCGTCGTGAAGCAGGCCATGGCCGACCTGGGCCGCGCCGGGCTCGCCGTCGCGTCCCGCGGCCGCAAGGGCGGCTACCGGCTGGCCCGGGCGCCCGGGACGATCACGATGCACGACGTCGTCGCGGCGCTCGAGCCGATCGGCGCCGAGGAGCCACGCTGCGTCCTGCATCCCGGCGCCTGCCTGGCGAGCGGGCCGTGCCCGTTCCACGAGACCATCGCCGCGGCCCGTGAGGCGTTCGTCGACGCGCTCCGGCGCGACACCCTCGCCGACGTGCTGGCCCGCGGCGACGAGGGAGCCGCGAAGCTGCAGCGCTGAAGGAGGCCGACCGGCAGACTGCGCCGATGCCTCTCCGCGGCCCGGTCCCGCTGCTGCTCGGCGCCGAGTTCTCGGCCGGGGTGGCCCATGGCGCGCTCGTCACCGCCCTCGGCTGGCAGGCGTACGAGCGGTCCGGCGATCCGCTGGTGCTCGGGCTGCTCGGGCTCGCCGAGTTCCTCCCGGCGCTCCTGCTGGCGCTCCCCGCCGGCCACGTCGCCGACCGCTACGACCGGCGCCACGTGGCCTTCCTGGCATCGCTGGGCGGCAGCGTCGTGGCCGGCCTGCTGGCGCTCGACGCGGCGAGCGGCGACCAGGCCGTCTGGCCCCTCTACCTGCTCGCGCTGGCCGGCGGCGTCGCCTCCGCGTTCCTCGTCCCCTCGTTCAACCCGCTGCTCGCGGCAAGCGTTCCGCCCGCCGGCCTGGCGCGGGTCATCTCGCTCAGCTCGATCACGTGGCAGTCCTCGTCCATCGTCGGGCCGGCGCTCGGAGGCGGGCTGCAGCTGCTCGGCAATCCGGCTCCCTACCTCGCCTCGGCGGTTGCGAGCACCGTCGGGGCCGGGTTCGTGCTCGCGCTGCCGCGAGCCATCGGCACCGCGCACGTCATCGCCGATCGGCTCGACGCGACATGGCGCGACGTCACCGCCGGCATCCGCTTCGTGCGCTCCAAGCCGGCGCTGCTGGGTGCCATCTCGCTCGACCTGGCCGCCGTCCTGTTCGGCGGGGCGACGGCGCTGCTCCCCGTGTTCGCCAACGACATCCTCCACGTCGGTGCGGCCGGCAACGGGCTGCTGCGGGCTGCACCGGGCGTCGGTGCGATCGCCGTCGGGGTCGCGCTGGCGGCGTGGCCGCTGCGGCGCCGGGTCGGGCTGATCCTGTTCGGCGCGGTCGGCCTGTTCGGTGCGGCGACCGTCGTGTTCGGCCTCTCGACGAGCTTCCCGCTCTCGCTGGCCGCCCTCATGGTGCTGGCCGGGGCCGACATGGTCAGCGTCCTGATCCGGGGCACCCTCGCACCGCTGCTGACGCCACCGGACCTGCGCGGCCGCGTGAGCGCGCTCGAGTCGGTGTTCATCCGCGCCTCGAACGAGCTCGGCGCGTTCGAGTCGGGAGTCGCCGCGGCGCTGCTCGGGGCCGTGCCGGCGGTCGTCATCGGCGGCGTGGGATCGATGGTCGTCGCCGTCGTCTGGTGCATCTGGTTCCCGTCCATCCGCAACGTCGACCGGTTCGAGGACCTGCCGGTGCCCGAAGCCGGCGAGTTCGCCGGCTAGCGGCGCCTAGCGCGGCGGGTCGGGCTCGTCGGTCTGGTCGCGCAGGAAGCGCTGGATCTCGCGCGCCAGCTCGTCGCCGGTCGGCAGCCGCAGCTCCTCCTCGCCGGCCATCGCCTCGAGGCGGCCGATCATCTCCTGCGTCTCCGGGTCGGCGGCTGCCGCGGCGTCGTAGCGCGCCCGCTCGCGCACGGCGACCTCGGCCAGGTCGTCGAGCGGCAGGGTGATGCCGAGGTGGCGGGCGAGGTGCTCGAGCAGCGCGAGGCTGGCCGCCGCGTACCCGCCGCCCGACGTACGGCGGCACCTGGGCGAAGAAGCCGGCGGCCGGGATGCCGGAGGCGGTCACCTCGAGCTCGATCGCCGACAGCGCGGCCGACGGCACGCGCAGCAGGCCGGCCGGCCGGCGCACCTCGTCCGCGTGCAGCAGCCCGTCGCGCGACGCGGTCGCCATCACGGGCACCGGCCGCGTGTGGGCGACGGTCGCGGGCACCGCGCCGAGGCTGACCCACTGCACGACGCCGAGGCGGTGCACGAGCTCGCGGATGTCGGCGGCCAGCGCCCGCCACAGCAGATCGGGCTCGGCGCCGTGCGAGGATCAGCAGGTCGCGGCCGGCGACGTAGGTGTGGCGCAGCAGCAGCTCGGGCCACGACAGGTCGCTGAGGACGCCGTCGACGACGTCGAGCAGGGGCCGCCGCGAGCGGTAGTCGTAGAGCGCGTCGGTATCGAACCGCGCGATCACCTTGGCGCCCGTCGTCAGCTGCTCGATCGCGGACGACGCGGCGGCGGCAGCGTCGACCCAGCCGTCGAAGGCCGCGACGATGACGGGCTCGGCGAGCACCGGCAGGTCGCTGTCGAGGGTGTAGAGCGCCACCCGTGGAGGATACCGAGGCGCGGCGGTCAGCCGTCGGCGTCGTCCGCGCGCTGCCGTTTCCGGTACGCGCGCACCTTGTTGCGGTTGCCGCACACCTCCATCGAGCACCACGCGCGGCGATGGCTGCGGGACGAGTCGTAGAACGCCCAGCGGCAGGTCGGATCGGCGCAGGCCTTCAGCCGCGGCCACGTGCCGTCGTGCATCGCCGTCGCGACGATCGCGAGCAGCTCGCCGAGCGCGGCGTCGATGCCGGTCGCGTCGGGCACGATCGGCGCCGACCCGTCGGGGCCGAACACCACGCCCAGCCGTGAGCGCTTGCGCTGCTGCTCGACCGCGGCCAGGGCCTCGTCCGAGGCGGGCTCACCGGCGTTGTGCGCGGCCAGCGACCGCAGCGCCTCGCGCAGCTGCACGGCGCGCTTCACCTCGGCCGTCGTGGGCGTCGCTCCGGCCGCGGGCAGATCGTGCTGCTCCAGCCAGGCGGCCAGGGCCGCCGGGTCGGCGAGCTGGTCCTCGCCGGTGTCGAGATCGCCGGTGTTGATGAACGACCGGATGGTCTCGAGCGCGGGCGGCGGAGAGGGTGGAGATTCGGCGGGCACGTTCACCAGTGTAACCACTATTTCGCTTTACAGGTGTTAGTAACCGCGATATACTTTCAATGGTTACAACGACCGGGAGGTCAGCAATGCTGCACGGTGGCCCGTTCGTCCTCTACGCCCTCAGCCAGATCCGCCAGCAGGAGATCCAGCGCAACGCCCGCGACGCCTGGCAGCGGAGCGCCCGCAACGAGGCGGTCGCCCGCACGCCGGCCGCGGCCGCGTCCCGTCCGGCTCGACACGGTGGCCGGCGGATGCTGAGCACCGTCGACCGCGCAATCGAGCTGCGGCCGGGGCTCTGGCAGTGGCTCGCGCGCCATCCGACCTGGAAACAGGACGTCGCGAGCTACCTCGTCGTGGCCAACGGCGACGTGGTGCTGATCGACCCGCTGGCGCCGCAGGGCGATGCGGCGCCGGCCTTCTGGCACGCGCTCGATCGCGCCGCGGCATCGCGCAAGCGCCTGACGGTGCTCGTCACCGTGCCGGACCACGCACGCAGCACGGCGGCGATCGTCGGGCGCTACCCCGACGCCGAGGTCTACACCGCCGCGCGCCGCCGGCGCAAGTCGCTGGAGGGCGTCGACGCGCTGCCGCTCGAGCCGGCCGCGAAGCTGCCCGCCGGCATCCGGGCGTTCGAGACGAGCCGCGCCGACGAGCGGGCGATCTGGATCGAGCCGCACCGCGCCCTCGTCGTCGGCGACGTGCTGCTCGGCACCCCCGACGGCGGCCTCAGGGTCTGCCCGGAGGGCTGGCTGCCACGGCGGGCGTCACGGTCGACGGTGGCGGCGGCGCTGGACGCGCTGCCGCTGCTCGACATCGACCTGGTGCTGCCCACGCACGGCGATCCGCCGGCCGACTCGCGCGCCGCCCTGACGGCCGCGATCGCGGAGGCGCGGTCATGATCGCCCGTACGTGGCGGGGCGAGACCGCGGCGACCGATGCCGACGCCTACGTCGCCTACCTCGAGACGACGGGCCTGCCCGGCTACCGCACGACGCCGGGCAACCGCGGCGCGTATCTCCTCCGCCGCGACGCAGGGCGAGCGCACGGAGTTCGTGACGCTGTCGTTCTGGGACGACCGGTCCGTCGATCCGAGGCCTTCGCCGGCCCCGACATCGACGTCGCGGTCTTCTATCCGGAGGACGACCGCTTCCTCACCGCCAGAGATCTGACGGCGTTCCACTACGAGGTCGCCAGCCCTTCGCCCGGCCACTAACATCGGGGTCTGACCCCAGAAATGCGATTTCTGGGGTCAGACCCCAACATGGAAGGCGCGCGGAAGGCGCGCGGATCGCGCGACGTGTGCGGTTCGCGTGTGTTCCGTGCGGAAGCGGCACACAACGGTGCGCCGCGCACCTGCCAGTGTTAGCGGACGTAGCTCGCGCTGTTGACGTCGATCGTCGTTCCCGTCGCGTGGCGCGCCTTGCCCGACGCGAGGAAGGCGATCACGTTCGCGATGTCCTGCGGCTGGGCGACCTCGCCGAGCGCGGTGTCGTTGACGAACAGATCGATGCCGTGCTCCTCGACCAGTGGCGTGTTGAACGCCGTGTCGACGAACCCCGGCGAGATGGCGAACGCCGTCACACCCTGGCGGCCGTACTGGCGCGCGATCGTCTTCGTCATCGCCACCACGCCCGCCTTCGCGGCCGCGTAGTGCCAGTAGTCCGGATCCTCGCCGCGGTGCGCCGCGCGGCTGGCGAGGTTGACGATGATGCCACCGCCGCGCTGCTGCCGGAAGCTGTGGATCGCCGCCCGGCACAGCGCCGCCGGCGAGACGAGGCAGATCGCCAGCGTGCGCTCCCACGACTCCTTCCACGCCTGCAGGTCGCCGTCGACGACCGCCGGCTCGTAGATGCCGGCGTTGTTGACGAGCACGTCGACGTGGCCGCGCCACGCCACCGCCTCCTGCCACAGCGCGTCGGCGGCGATCGGGTCGCTCGAGGTCGCCCGTCACCGCGTGAGCCGCGTCGCCGAGCTCGTCCGCGAGCTCGGTCAGCCGCCCGCCCAGGCGGATGTCGTGCAGCACGACCGCCATGCCGTCGCGCGACGAGCGTGCGCGCGGTGGCGGTGCCGATGCCACCGGCCGCGCCGGTGATGAGTGCGACCCGGTCGCTCGAATCGCTCACGATGCCTCCTGGTAGGTGAACGCCGGAACGGGGACGCCGTCCAGGGTGTCGATGGTGAGCGCGAGCGTGTCGAACCGCACGGTGAGCACCGTCATGTTGTCGAGCGTCCACCAGCCCCGCGACTCCGGCTGGTCGAAGCCGGACGACGCGACCACGACGTGCTCCTCGTCGATGCGGTAGCGGATCGCGAACATGTCGGCCGGATCGCCCGCGTAGGGCACGCTGGTCGGGTTGTGCGCGTTGATGACGTACAGCGCGTCGGACGCGAGGTACATCGCGTTCAGCACGGGCGACGTGTACGTCTGCAGCACCTCGGCGAGCGTGTCGCGCACGACCGCGGGGAAGGTGCGGCCGCCCTTCACGGTACTCGAGCGTGGAAGAGGCGGAACATGCCGCTCGCTGTCGGTCGATGCCCTCGACCGTCGCCTCGACGTCGGGCGGCAGCAGCTCGGTGCAGGCGGCTCCTGCGGGTAGAGCGCGCCGTTCTGCGCGAACGCCGCGCGGTCACGCACGAACGGGTGGCAGTTCTCGACCTCGAACGTCAGTCCCGGCGTCGCGCCGCGCAGGTGGACGAGCGCGACCGACGCCGCGCGCGCCGTTGGTCGTCGCGTGGAACGCCGGGTCCTCGCGCGCCCCGCCCACCGCAGCGCGTGCGCTCGGGCGGGCCCGACCCGGCCGCCGCCTCGGCGTCGGGCCACCACGCCATGCCCCAGCCGTCGGGGTGGCGCGGCGAGAGGTCGGCGAACGAGGCGAGATCGGCGGCGCCGACCGACTCCGCGACGGTCAGCGGCCGCCGGGCGACGTGCGCGAGCAGGCGGCACATCAGTAGATCTCGAAGTACTCGCGCATCTCCCACTCGCTGCGCGCGGCCGGGTCGGTGCCCGGCCTCGGTGTAGCGCGCCACCTCGGCCCGTTTCATCATCACCAGGTAGTCGACGAGCGCGTCGCCGAACTGCGCGCGGTAGAGCTTCGAGGAGTCGAGCGCGTCGGCCGCCTCGCCGAGCGACTGCGGCAGCAGGTCGGCCTCCTCGGCGTACGGGTCGCCGACGATCGGCGGCGGCGGCGTGGCGCCCCGCTCGATGCCGTCGAGGCCGGCGGCGATGTTCGCGGCGAGCCAGATGTACGGGTTCGCGGCCGGCTCGCTCATGCGGTTCTCGACGTGCGTGCTCGCGTCGCCGGGACCGCCCTGGATGCGGATCAGCGCGCCGCGGTTGTCGAACGCCCAGCCGATCCGGTCGGGCGCGAACGAGTACGGCCGGAAGCGCGCGTAGGCGTTGATGGTCGGATCGCCGAACAGCGTCATCGCCCGCGCGTGGTCGAGCAGCCCGGCGACGAACTGCGTGCCCAGCGGCGACAGCAGCTCGGTCTCGTGCACGAACGCGTTCTGGCCGGTCGAGATGTCGACGAGCGACTGGTGCAGGTGCCAGCCGGACGGGAAGAAGTTCGGCAGCGCGGGCCAGCACATGAACGACGCCAGCAGGCCGCGCCGCGCGCAGATGGCCTTCATCGCGCTGCGGAACAGGATCATCGAGTCGGCCGCGTCCAGCCCCTCGCAGCGGGCTGAACGTGAACTCGAACTGGCCGGGGCCCCACTCGTCCTCGATCGAGCGCGGCGGCAGGCCGACGTCCCAGAGGCCGTCGCGCAGGGCCTCGAGCAGCGCGCCCGCGCCGTCGAGGCGCGTGTCCGAGAGGAACTGGTAGCCGCGCTCGACGACGTCGACGACCGGCGCCGGGCCCGGGCTGCCCGGTCTCCTCGAGGCGCGATGCGGCCCTCGTCGGCGTAGCGCGTGACGTAGAACTCGACCTCGAGGCCCGAGTAGCAGTGGTACCCGGCCTCCTCGAGACGCGCGAGCTGGTTGCGCAGCTGCGCGCGGCCGTCGAGCGGCATCGGCTTGCCGTTCGAGAAGTACGCGTCGCACAGCATCCAGCCGGTGCGGTCGGCCCACGGCAGGATCCGGAAGGTGGTCGGGTCGGGCACGACCGAGACGTCGGGGAAGCCGGTGAACTCGGGGATGCCGAAGCCGCCGCCGTCGGCGAACGCGGGCGGGAAGACGCAGTTGCCGGTGTCGAGGCTGTAGATCGCGCCGGAGAAGTCCGAGCCGTTGCGCATCGCCGAGATGGCGGCCTCGCCGGACAGGTGCTTCGTGCGCGGCAGGCCGTGCTGGTCGACGACGATGATGCGCACCGTCCGCAGCCCGGCCTCGCGGATGCGCGCCGCGACCTCCTCGGCGGCAGCCTGCTGCCGCTCGCTGTACAGCCCGTGCGCCTTGACGAACCCGGTGGCTCCCACCCCGAGTCCGACGCCGCTGGCGAGTCCGTCGGTCACGCCTCAACCCCCTCGAAATCCGCGATGCGGCGAGGATAACGCGTCATCTCGGCCCGTGGGACGGCGATCCGGGGAGTTGCGCCACATCGTCATTAGGTGTATATACACCTACATGATCACCGACGTGCAGTGCCTCTGCTCGACCGCCCGGGCCGCGACCCGCGAGCTGACGCGGCGCTACGACGAGGCCCTGCGCCCCGCCGGCCTGCGCACCACGCAGCTGTCGCTGCTCTCGCGACTCGCCGACGAAGGGCCGCTGCCCGTCACGCAGCTCGCCGCGCGGCTCGGCCTCGACCGCACGAGCCTCACGCGCGAGCTGCAGTGCTCGTCGCGCGGGACCTCGCCGCGATCGATCGCGGCGGCAGACCGGCGATCACGCGTCGTCTCGCTGACGACCGCCGGCAGCGAGCTCCTCGCGGCCGCCTGGCCACGGTGGGAGCAGGCGCAGGCCGATGCGCTCACCGACCTGGGCGGCGAGCGCGTGACGCGGCTCATGCACGACCTGCGCGCCGTCTCGGCGCTGGCGGCGGAGCGCGCGGCATGACGCGCGTCCTCGTCATCCAGCACGTCGCCTCCGCGCCGCTGGCGGCCTACGCCGAGGTGCTGGCGGCACGCGGCACCGAGATCGAGCTGGTCGACTGCGAGGCCGGCGACCCGATCCCCGCGACGCTCGCCGGCATCGACGGCGTCATCTCGCTCGGCGGCCCGCAGAGCCTGCACGACCCGGCCGGCTTCGACTGGCTCGAGCCCGAGCTCGAGCTGCTGCGCCACGCCGTTGCCACCGACGTGCCGGTCTACGGCGTCTGCCTGGGCGCGCAGCTGCTCGCGCTGGCGTTCGGCGGCGAGGTGTACGCCGGCGACGTGCCCGAGGTCGGCCCGGCGCCGGTGTTCCGCACCGCCGCGGCGCGCGACGACGCCGTCTTCGGCGACCTGCCCGACACGATCCCCGCGTTCCACTGGCATGCCGACACGTTCACGCTGCCCGCCGGGGCGACCCTGCTCGCGAGCTCCGACCGGTACCCGAACCAGGCGTTCCGCATCGGCCGCTCGGGCTACGGCGTGCAGTTCCACGCCGAGTCGAGCCTCGACACGTCCGCGGCATGACCGAGATCCCCACCACCGCCGCGCAGCTGGAGCGCGCGCTCGGTCCCGGTGCCGCCGACGCGGTGCTGGCCGCGGCGACCCGCGAGCTGGGCGCGGTCCACGAGGTCGCCCGGAAGCTGATCGGCGCCTGGCTCGACGTCTGCGCCGACCGGGCGGCTGTGGGACGATCGGCGGATGCCTGACACCGCCGCCGCCACCGACTATCCCTCCTTCAGCCTCGACGGCCGCGTCGCGCTCGTCACCGGCGCCTCCCGCGGCATCGGCCGGGCGCTCGCGCTGGCGCTGGCGGCGGCCGGCGCCGACGTGGTGCTCGGCGTGCGCGACCGGGCGGTCGGCGACGAGCTCGCCGCGGAGATCACCGCGACCGGCCGCCGTGCCCACGTCGAGCTCCTCGACGTCACCGTGCCGGACCAGATCTCGGCCGCGGTCGCCGGCGCCGTCGCGGCGCTCGGCAGCATCGACATCCTCGTCAACAACGCCGGGCTCGGCCCGGAGAACCTGGCCGAGGACGTCACCGAGGCGGACTTCGACCTCACCTGCGCCGTCAATCTGAAAGGCACCTTCTTCGTGTCACAGGCGGTCGGGCGGCAGATGATCGCGCAGGGCCACGGCCGCATCATCAACCTCGGCTCGCAGGCCGGTTTCGTCGCGCTGCCGGGCGAGTCGGTCTACTGCATGACGAAGGCGGCGATCAGCCACCTGACGAAGTGCCTCGCGGTCGAGTGGGGCCCGCACGGCATCACCGTCAACGCGGTCGCGCCCACGTTCATCGTCACACCCGGCACCGCGCCGGTGCTCGACGACCCCGTCATGAAGGCCGACATCCTCGAGCGCATCGCGGCCCTGCACCGGGTCGGCGACCCGATGGACGTCGCCGGCGCGGTGGTCTTCCTGGCGTCGCCGGCGGCGTCGCTGATCACCGGCCACACCATCCTCATCGACGGCGGCTGGACGGCGCGCTGACGCTCGCTCAGGCCTCGGCCAGCTGCCGGCGCAGGCGCTCGCGCAGCTCGGCGAACCGGCGGCGCTCGTCGACGATCAGCAGCACCAGCACGGCCGCGAGCAGCGACAGGGTCGCGAGCGCCGGTAGCTGCCCGGAGACGGCGATCAGCGCCAGGCACACGCCCGCGGCGATCAGGCGCTGGGTGCTGAACCGGTGCACGTTGCGCCACCGGAAGGCGACGTGCGCGACCAGGTACAGCGCGGCGCCGCCGAGCAGCGCGACCGCCGGCACGAGGTGCAGGTGCTCGTCGACGTCGATCAGCGTCTCCTCGACGCCGACCGCCACCAGCACGATGCCCGCCACCATCGGGAAGTGCAGGTACGAGAACGAGTCGCGCGCGATCTCGTTGCGCTCGCGCCCGGGCGCCGCGTTCGACAGACGGCGCACGGCCACCAGTGCGACCACGTCGAAGTACAGCCAGAACAGCGCGGCGGCGACCGCCGTGGCGACCACCGCCGCCACCACCACGCCGGCGTCGACGCCCACCTCGGCGCCGGCGCCGATGGCGACGATCGACTCGCCGAGCGCGATCAGCACGATCAGCCCGTGGCGCTCGGCGAAGTGGCCCGGCACGAGCTTCCAGCCGCTCGAGTCGTAGACGTACGGCCCGCCCATGTCGAGCACCAGCGCGATCGCCCACAGCGCGCCCTGCAGCGCGCCGTCCGTGAACGACGCCGCGACCAGGAAGGCGCAGCCGATCGACGTGCTGACGAGCAGCAGGCCGACCGAGCGGCGCAGGTGCGGGTCGTCGCGGCTCGCGAGGATGAACAGCCAGATCTGGCCGTACCGGAACGCCGTGTACGCGCCGGCGAACAGCAGCGCGTTGTCGCCGAACGCCTCCGGCACGGACAGCGACACCACCAGCATGGCCGCCATCGCCGCGAACAGCGCGATGCGCACCGTGCCCTCCTCGGGGTCGACGACGCTCGTCAGCCAGGCGTACCCGACCCACGCCCACCACAGCATGCCGAGCGCGAGCAGGCCCTTCGCGAGCCCCGCCCACGTCGGCTCGTGCACCATCAGCGCCGAGCACTGCGTGATCGCGAGCACGAACACGAGGTCGAAGAACAGCTCGAGCGGCGTCACCCGCTCGACGTCGCCGCGCAGGACGGCCGTCAGGTGCGGTCGTTGGCGTTCGGGCTCGGACACGCGCGCCCATCTTGCCATGCCGTCACGGACACGAGGACGAGAACGGCCCCGGGGGACGATGCCGCCCGGGGCCGTGTCGCAGTGCGTCGGTGATTGGCCTAGCGCGCGTCGAGCAGCGGGCGGATCTGGCGCCACTTCGCAGCGTCGCCCTCGAGCGACCGGATCTCGGCTGGCCGCCTGCAGACAGCAGCTTCGCCGCGGCCTCGAGCTGTGCCGCGAGCGAGCGCGGTCGAGGCGCGGCGCCGCCGCGAGCCGCCTTGCGCGTGCCGCGGGCGGCGCGGGCCTTCGGAGCCGCTGCCGGCTTGGCAGTGGCGGCGGCCTTCGAGCGAGGTCGTCGCTGCACCTCGCCGGCCTTGCGGGCGACACGGTAGTACCGGGCCTGCACGGTGCCGGCGCTCTCGCCGGTCTCGGCCGCGATCTGCTCGAACGCGGCCTTGCCGCTCTGCCCCCCGCGCATCAGCTCGACCGCGCGCATGTACGTGCGCTCGGTGGCGCTCCCGTCATCGCCTGCTGCCGCCTTCTTGGCTCTGGACTCGGCTGCCATACTCAACACTCCCGTCGTCGGTCGAGCAGAATGTACCCGAGGGTGTCACACGACCCCGTCGGGTGTGTGACGTCTTTCCATTCGGCCGAGAACAGCGCGCAGTCTCGCCAGACTGGGCTCTATGGCTCCAGAATGGAGAGCGCCAGTTCGGGGCAAGACTCGACCGCGTCACGGGCGTCATCGGCGTCGGCCGGGTCGACGGTCCCGTCGCCGATTAACACCGCATACCCGAACTCGTCGTTCCCAAACACCGACGGACAGATGGCGGAGCACTGTGCATGCCCGACGCACATCGACCGGTCGATCGCCACCTTCATGACGACACCGGCCAGACGACGTTGAGCGGCCCCGCCTGGTACCAGCCCGGGTCGGGACCCGGCGCCAGCGAGAACTCGGGCACCCGCCTGATGAACTCCTCCACCGCGATGCGCACCTCGAGGCGGGCGAGATGCGAGCCGATGCAGCGATGCGGGCCGATGCCGAACGCCAGGTGGCGACCGTCGCGCCGGTCGAGATGGAAGCCGTCGGGATCGTCGAACACCGCGCCGTCGCGATTGGCCGACCCGAACAACAGCAGGATGCGCTCGCCCGCCTTCAGTGACTGACCTGCCACCTCGGTGTCACGTGTGACGGTCCGCGCCAGGGCCGTCACCGGCGCGTAGAGTCGGAGCGACTGCTCGACCAGGTTGGTGACGAGGGCCGGGTCGGCGACCACGGCCGCGAGGTGGTCGGGATTGACGGCCAGGTGCCGCAGCGTCGCGCGGATGCTGAAGGCGGTGTTCTCGAGACCGGCGACGAGCATGAAACAGCACAGGTCGAGCACCTCGTCGTCCCGGTACGGACGACCGTCGACGTCGCCGGTCAGCATCAGCGAGATGAGGTCGTCGGCGGGCTCGGCGCGACGTCGCTCGATCTGCCGGTCCATGAACGCGTACAGGTCGTCGGCAGCCTGCAGGATGGCGGCCTCGCCGACGTCGGAGAGGCGCCCGTACATGAGCGTGTCGGTGGCCTCCCAGAACATGTCGTCGGTCTCGATGCCGAGCAGCAGCGTGATCATCAGCAGCGGCAGCGGCTTGCCGAGCATCTCGTACAGGTCGGCGTGCCCGTCGGCGACCACCTGGTCGACCAGCGACACCGCCAGGGCGCGGACGTCGGCCTCCATCTTCGCCACCTGGGCGGGCGCGAAGCTGGGCAGCAGCAGGTGCCGGTAGGCGGAGTGCTCCGGCGCGTCGGCCTCCATCGGCTTCAGCGGCCGGCCGTGCCCCATCGGCGGCACCATCACGCCCTCGCCCGACGCGAACCGCTCGGGATCGCGTCCGACCTCGTACACGTCCTCGTAGCGGCTGGCGACCCAGAACCCGCCCCAGGTCTCGCTGTGGAAGACCGGGCAGGCACCGCGCAACGTCGCGTACACGTGCGCGCACTCGCGGCGCATGTCGTGGTCGTTGTGGTCGAAGTTCGCCGCCAACTCGGCGACCGGGGCGGGTCGATCGTCGCTCATGACACTCCCGTGGAAGGGACGGCCGCCCAACGATATCGAGTCGCGGTGCGCGCCGCCGTGTCAGCGCACACCTTGTGATCGTCGTGACAGCCCGCGGCCGGTGGCCACTCCGGCCGTCTGCTAGGTTCTCGCCGCCGTTTCGAAGGCGCCAGCGAGGGAGAGGCGATGCGGTCCGAGCGAGCGGGAATCGATCGGCCGGGACCGGCTCGGGCCGGCCGTTGCGCGCTCGCGCTGCTGGTCGGCCTCCTGCTCGCGGCCTGCGGCGGCTCGGCCGATGCGCCCGCGCCCACGACCACGGCGGCGGCGACCGTCGCGGCCGCTCCCGCGACGACCGCGGCGCCCGCGGTACTCGACAACTGCGGGGTCGAGGTCGCCGTCGGCGAGCCGCCCGCGCGGGCCGTGTCGATGAACCAGGCCGCGACCGAGGTGCTGCTCGCGCTCGGCCTGCAGGACCGCATGATCGGCACCGCCTACATCGACGACGCGGTCGCGCCGGCATTCGCCACCGCCTACGCGTCGGTGCCGGTGCTGGCGGCCGAGTACCCCTCGCGCGAGGTGCTGCTCGCCCAGCAGCCCGACTTCGTCTACGGCTCGTACTCGAGCGCCTTCGAGCCGGAGGCCGCGGGCACACGCGCGTCGCTCGCCTCGCTCGGCATCGGCTCGTACCTGTCGCCGTTCGGATGCTCCGACACGTCACTGCGGCCCGCGCGTGTGAGCCTCGACGGCGTGTTCGCCGAGATCGCCGACATCGGGCGCGTGTTCGGGGTCGGTGACCGCGCCGACGCGCTCATCGCCGAGCAGCGGGCGGCCCTCGCGGCCGTCACGGCCGATCCCCCCGGCGCGGGCCTGAAGGTGCTGTGGTGGGACTCCGAGACGAAGGCGCCGTTCGTCGGCACGTGTTGCGGCGGGCCGGCGATGATGCTCGACGCGGTCGGTGCCCGCAACGTGTTCGCCGATGTCGACGGCTCGTGGGCGAACGTCAGCTGGGAGCAGGCGGTCGCGGCCGATCCCGACGTGGTCGTGCTGGTCGACGCCACCTGGGACACGGCCGCCTCGAAGCGCGCCTACGCGCAGAAGAGCCGCGCGCTGCGCGACCTGCGCGCGTTCCGCGAGCAGCACATCGTGGAGTTGCCCTTCTCCGACACCACACCCGGCGTGCGGGTCGTCGCCGGGATCCAGTCGCTCGCCGACGGCCTGCGGCGGCTCGGCGTCACTCCGGCGCCGTGACGGCGAGCCCGCGCCGCATCGGTGGCGGGCCGATGCTCGGTCTGCTGGTGCTGCTGCTCGCGCGTGTCGGTGCTGGCGGCGGTGACGATCGGGCCTTCCCGCGTCGGCGCCGCCGACGTGTGGCGCGTCGTCTCCGAGCACCTCGGGTTCGGGTCCGACGCGACGCTGACGGAGAACGCCATCGTGTGGGAGATCCGCCTGCCGCGGGTGCTGCTGGCCGCCACCGTCGGCGCCGGGCTGGCGCTGGTCGGCGCCGTCATGCAGGCCACGATGCGCAACCCGCTCGCCGACCCGTACCTGCTCGGCATCTCGGCCGGCGCGTCGTTTGGCGCCGTGATCGTGTTCGTCGGCATCGGCGGCGCGGCGTTCGGGCTCACCACCGGCGCCTTCGGCGGCGCGATGGTCGCGTTCGCGGCGGTGCTGGTGCTGGGCGCCGGCCGCAGCGCCCGCATCGAGCCGGGCCGGATCGTGCTCGCCGGCGTCGCCGTCGCCTCGATGTTCGACGCCGCCACCGCGCTGCTGATCATCGCGGCGGCCGACCCGGAGGCCACGCGCGGGATCCTCTACTGGCTGCTCGGCTCGCTGGCCGGAGCGACGTGGAGCGACCTCGCCATCGCCGTGCCGCTGCTGGCCGTGGCCGCGGCCGTGATGGTCGCGCACGCCCGCCCGCTGAACGCCATGGCCATCGGCGACGACGACGCCGGCGCGGTCGGCGTCGACGTCGCGCGGGTGCGCTGGCTGCTGCTCGTCACGGGTGCGCTGCTGACGGGCGCGCTGGTGGCCGTCAGCGGCGCGATCGGGTTCGTCGGCCTGCTGCTGCCGCACGCCACCCGGCTGGTGATCGGGCGCGACCACCGGTTCCTGCTGCCCGCCGTGGCGCTCGTCGGCGCGACGTTCCTCGTCTGGGTCGACACGTTCGCGCGCACCGCGTTCGCCCCGCAGGAGATCCCGGTCGGCGTCGCGACCGCGCTCATCGGCGCGCCGGCATTCGCCTTCCTGCTCGCCCGCCGGATGGGGCGGCCGTGACGATCGAGGGTCGCGACATCGACTGGTCGGCCGCGGGCCGGCTGATCGTCGACGGCGTCGACTGCCGCGTCGAGCCGGGCAGCCTGGTCGGCGTGATCGGCCCGAACGGCTCGGGCAAGTCGTCCTTCCTGCGCTGCCTGGCCGGCCTGCGCACCGCCGACGACGGCGTCATCCTCGTGCAGGGCGACACCATCGGCAGCCTCGGCCGCCGCGAGGTGGCGCGGCGGCTGGCGTTCCTCGACCAGGAGACGACCGCCGACCTGCCGCTGACGGTGCTCGAGGCGGTGATGCTGGGGCGCACGCCGCACAAGGGCCTGTTCGACCGCGACGACGACCGCGACCGGGCGATCGCGGCGCGGGCGCTGGACGCGACCGAGCTGACGGGCTTCGAGGACCGCGCGTGGGAGACGCTGTCGGGCGGCGAGCGGCAGCGCGCGCGGATCGCCCGGGCGATCGCGCAGGAGCCGTCGATCCTCCTGCTGGACGAGCCGACCAACCACCTCGACGTCAGCCACCAGCTGCAGGTGCTGCGGCTCGTGCGCGGGCTCGGGCTCGCCTGCCTGGCGGCGCTGCACGACCTCAACCTCGCGGCGATGTTCTGCGACCGGCTGATCGTGCTGCACGAGGGCCGCGTGGTGGCGACCGGCGCGCCGGCGGACGTGCTGACGACGGCGCTCGTGCGCGACGTCTACGGCGTCGACTGCGAGATCGTCACGCACCCGCGCACGGGGCGGCCGGTCGTGACGCTCGACGACCCGTCGCTGTGATCAGCCGGCGCCCTCCGGCAGCACCTGGCCGCCGTCGACGATCAGCGTCTGCCCGGTGATGTAGCCCGACTCGGGCGCGGCCAGGATGCGCACCGCCCAGCCGATGTCCTCCGGCTCGGCGAGGCGCCCCATCGGGATCGCCGCCAGCATGGTGCGCTGGTGCTCCGGCCCGATCGTCGCGAAGCCCTCGGTTCGGACGTTGCCCGGCATGACGGCGTTGATCGTCACGCCCTCCGTCGCCAGCTCGACCGCGACCGAGCGCATCAGGCCGAGCATCGCCGCCTTGGACGCGCCGTAGTGCGCGAAGCCGGTCTGACCGGTGATCGGGCCGGTGATCGAGGACATCAGGACGATGCGACCGTACCCGCGGCCGCGCATCGACGGCAGGCAGGCCTGGATGGCGTAGAGCGCGCCCTTCACGTTGACGTCCATGACGTGGTCCCACTCGCCGCCGGAGATGTCGGCGATCGGGGACGCCGGGTAGATGCCCGCCACCGCCGCGAGGATGTCGATCCGACCCCACTCCGCCAGCACGCCATCGGCCATCGCGTTGACCGAGGCGACGTCGACGACGTCGACGCCGTAGGCCGTCGCCGCATGTCCCTCCGCGCGGAGCTCGGCCGCGGCGGACTCGGCCCGGTCCGGCTCGACATCGGCGATGGCCACGCGCGCGCCTTCGGCCGCGAGCACCCGCGCGACGGCACGGCCGATGCCCTGACCCCCTCCGGTGATGACGGCGACCTGGTCGCTCAGGCTCTGCATGGTGCTCCTCCGGTTCGCTCCGCCGGGAGCGTTACAGAGGTGCGGCACGCCGCCGCGCATCGCGGCGGTCGGCAACCAGCAGCAGGAGCAGCATCAGACCGAGCCCGGCATAGATGGCCAGGTCGGCGAGATTGAAGGCGTTGCGCTCGTTGCGGGCGATGAAGTCGGTCACGTAGCCCAGGCGCAGCCGGTCGATGAGGTTGCCGAGCGCGCCGCCCAGCAGCAGGCCGCAGGCCACCCGGCGCGTGGTCGACAGGGCCGGGTGCCGCGCGTAGAAGACCAGCGCCGCCACCAGCCCGACGACGGTCAGCAGGCCGACCGGAACGGCGGCGCCCTGCAGCGTGCCGCCGAGCAGCCCGGCGTTGCGGGTGTGGTGCAGCTCGACCAGGCCGCGCGAGCCGGGTCGTGTCGCCGTACGGCAGCCGCGCGCGCACGGTGGCCTTCGCGATCTGGTCGGCGAGCAGCACCGCGCCGGCGATGCCGAGGAGCACGAGCCAGTGCGCGCGCCCAGCGGACCGGGCGTCGTCGTCCACTACGTTGCCCCCATGCCGATTCGCCTGCACCGCTGTTCCAAGACCTGGCTCCACCTCGGGTTCGAGCCCTGCTGGAAGGTGCAGCGTGAGCTCGATCGCCAGGGTATCGCCTACGAGCTGGTGATCGGTCCGCAGCTGCGCGGCAAGCGGGACGACCTCGAGCAGCTCAGCGGGCAGCGCCTCTATCCGGTGATCGAGTTCGAGGACGGCACGGTCTACCGCGAGGAGTCGGCCGACATGGCCGAGCGCATCCGGGCGGGCCAGCTGGGCGAGACCGCCGCCCGGCCCATCAGCCCGGTGTAGCGCGCTCGGCGAGCCGGCCCTCGAGGCGGGCGAGCCGCTCGTCCCACCGCGCGCCGGTCGACGCCATCCAGCCCATCGCGTCGGCGAACGGCGCGGGCGTGAGGCGGTAGCGCACCTCGCGCCCGACCGGGTCGGCGACCACGAGGCCGGCCTCGCGCAGCGCCACCAGGTGCTTGGTGATCGCCTGCCGCGTCACCGGCAGCTCGGCCGCGAGCGACGAGGCAGTCGCGCTGCCGACCTGCGACAGCCGGCGCACCACGGCTCGCCGCGTGGGGTCGGCGAGCGCCGCGAACACGGCGCCGGCGACGGCATCGCGCTGCTCGCTCACCGGACGGCGGCGAGCTGCGGCCCACCGCCCGGGCCGGCCGGAGCCGCGGGCAGCGACTGCACCGGCAGCTCGACGACCACGAGCCGGGTGCCGTCGGCGACGTCGTCGAGCGTCATCTCGACCAGCGTCTCGGCCTCCGGCTCGGCCGGATCCCACCAGCGGAAGCCGATCCGACGACCCTCGACCACCTCCTCGACGACGGCGAACCGCTCGCCCTCGGCGACGCGGACCGGCCCGCTCGCACCCTCCTCGATCTCGAAGCCGACCTCGTCGGCGAACCAGGTCTCGAGCTCGGCCGGGTCGCCGAGCAGCGGCCAGGCCTCCTCGCGGGTGAACGGCAGCACGAGCTCGCGGCGGACGGCCAGGTACTCCTCGGCCAGGGTCGGATCGTTATGCAACTCCATGGTTGCGCCTATGGTAGCATCGAAACACGCAACCCGATGGTTGCGAAAGAGAGGAGCCGCACGATGCCCGTGGCCAACGAGCCAGCGTTCGACGTCTACTCGCGGCTGCTCGGCGAGCGCGTCGTCTTCCTCGGCCGGCCGATCGACGACGAGGTGGCGAACCTCGTGATCGCGCAGCTGATCCACCTCGAGGCCGAGGACCCCGACCGCGAGATCGCGCTGTACATCAACACGCCCGGCGGCGGCGCCTACGCGGCGCTCGCGATCTACGACGCGATGCGCTACATCCGCTGCGACGTCCAGACCATCTGCATCGGCATCGCGATGTCGGGCGGCTCGCTGCTGCTGGCGGGCGGCACGCCGGGCCGGCGCGCGGTGCTGCCGAACAGCCGGGTGCTGATCCACCAGCCGAGCGGCGGGTTCCAGGGCCAGTCGAGCGACGTCGCCATCCACGCGCGCGAGGCGATCGCGCTGCGCGACCGCCTGGAGGAGATCTACGCGGCCGACACCGGACAGCCGCTCGCCCAGGTGCACGAGGACATGGAGCGCGACCGCTTCTTCACGGCCGGGGAGGCTGTTGCGTACGGGCTCGCCGACCGGATCCTGACCCTGCGCGAGGAGCGTGGAGACGGCAGCCGCGAGCGGCGCCGCACCGGGTTCGGCGAGGCGGCGGCGCCGGCCGAGGAGGAGTAGGGCGCTACGGTTTCGGCATGCCGTTCGTCCAGCTTCCGGCGTCGGCCGGCGGAGCCCGGATCGCCTACGCCGAGACCGGGCAGAACGCGGGCACGGCGGTGCTGCACCTGCACGGCGGCTGGGGCGCGGCGCTCTATCCGTGCGACGCGCAGGCCACCGCGCTGCGCGACCGCGCGCGCCTGATCACGCCGGTGCGCAGCGGCTACGGCGCCTCCACGCCGCTGGCCGAGCTCGAGCCGGGGTTCCACCTGCGGGCGGCGGCCGAGACGCTCGCGGTCCTCGACGCGCTGGAGATCGAGCGGGCGGTGCTGTGGGGCCACAGCGACGGCGCGGTGATCGCCGTGCACGCCGCGCTGCAGGCACCGGAACGCGTGGCGGGCGTGGTGCTGGAGGCGCTGCACCTGATCGCCGACAAGCCCGGGTCGCGCGCGTTCTTCACCGATACCGCCGAGGACCCGGCGTGGGTCGGCGAGCGCGCCGCCGCCGTGCTGGCGGCCGACCACGGCGCCGACCGCTGGCGCTCCGTGCTGCAGATGAACGCCCGCGCGTGGCTCGACCTGGCGGAGCGCCTGCCCGCTCCCGCCGACCTGTACGAGGGCCGGCTGGGCGAGATCGCCGCGCCGGTGCTGATCGTGCACGGCAGGCAGGATCCCCGCACGGAGCCAGGTGAGCTGGAGGCGATCTGCGCGGCGCTGCCGACCGCGTCGCGCACGATCCTGGACGACGCCGGCCACAGCCCGCACAGCGAGCGCGACGCCGCGCCCGCCGTGGCCCAGTCGATCGCGGCGTTCGTGGCCGACATCGACCCGCGCGACCCCTGAGACGACGGCCGCCGAGTCCACCTCCGAAGGTGTAGCCGCTGATTCGTGCCCGGCGCCGCACGAACCCGCGCCACGGAGTTACGGACCGTGCCAACGCGCGCGCTTCGCGCGCCTCCCGCGCGGAAACGTTCTGGGGTCAGACCCCAGAACGGCCGTTTTCGGGGTCAGACCCCAGGCGTTTTTCCCGCTTTCGGGCCGGAAAGGCGGCTGGCTCAGACGTCGTACGTGGTCAGCTCGACGGTGATGCCGTCGGGGTCCTGCACGTACAGCGAGAGCGCCGCGACGTGGTCGTGGAACTCGTACGCTCGGCCCTCGCGGTCGAACCGGTCGCGGGCCGCCGCGAAGGCCTCGGCCGTGACCCGGAAGGCGACGTGGTGGAACCCGGGCGGGAACCCCTCGGACGCCTGGAACAGCGCGACGCCGTTGCCGGTGTCCGGCCCGAGCAGCATCGCCGGCACCGTGCCCCACTCGGCCTCGTGCACCTGCTCGAGGCCGAGCAGGTCGCGGTACCAGGCGATCGAGGCGGTCTGATCGGCGACGCGGAAGCCGACGTGGTCGAGCCCCTGATGACCGTCCGCCACGTCAGAACCCCGCGACCGCGTGCGGCGCGTACGGGGCCTCGAGCTGCTCGACCTCGTCGGCGGTCAGCACCAGGTCGAGCGAGGCGATCGCGTCCTCCAGGTGCCCGGGACGGCGCGCGCCGATGATCGGCGCCGAGACCACCGGGTTGCGCGACACCCACGCCAGCGCGACCTGCGCCCGCGGGACGCCGCGGGCCGCCGCGATCCGCGCGACCGCCTCGACGATCACGCGATCGCCGGCGTCCTGGCCGTAGAGCGTCTTGCCGAACTCGTCGGTCCCCGCGCGCTCGGTCGCCTCGTCCCAGTCGCGCGTCAGCCGGCCGCGCGCCAGCGGGCTCCACGGGATCACGCCGATCCGCTCCTCGGCGCAGAGCGGCAGCATCTCCCGCTCCTCCTCGCGGTACAGCAGGTTGTAGTGGTCCTGCATCGACACGAACCGCGCCCAGCCGTTCGCGCGCTGCAGGTGCAGCGCCTTGCCGAACTCCCAGGCCCACATCGAGGAGGCGCCGAGATAGCGCACCTTGCCGGACCGCACCACGGCGTCCAGCGCCTCCAGCGTCTCCTCCATCGGCACGTTCCGGTCGAGGCGGTGGATCTGGTACAGGTCGACGTAGTCCGTGCCGAGCCGCCGGAGACTCGCGTCGATCTCCGCGAAGATCGCCTTCCGCGACAGCCCGCCGCCGTTCGGGCCCGGGCGCATCACGTTGTGCACCTTCGTGGCGAGGACGATCTCGTCGCGGTTCGCGAACTCGTTCAGCGCCCGGCCGACGATCTCCTCGCTGGAGCCGGCCGAGTAGACGTTCGCGGTGTCGAAGAAGTTGATGCCCGCGTCGAGCGCCTGCCGGATCAGCGGCCGGCTCTCGGCCTCCGGCAGCGTCCAGGAGTGGTCGCCCCGCCCGGGCTCGCCGTACGTCATGCAGCCCAGCGCGAGGGCGGAGATATCGAGGCCGGTGTGGCCGAGCTTCACGTATCGCATGGCCCCGAGCCTAGGCGACCGTCCAGCCTCCGTCCACGACCAGCTCGGTGCCCGTGATGTACGACGCCTCGTCCGAGAGCAGGAAGGCGGCCGCCGACGCGATCTCCGACGGCTGCGCGAGACGGCCCAGCGGGATGCGCGCGATCGTGCGCGCCAGCTGTTCGGGGTCGTTGCCCGAGGCGCGCTCGTGCATCGCCGTCGCAACCACGCCCGGCGCGATCGCGTTGACCCGGATGCCGAGCGGCGCCATGTCGCGCGCCAGCACCTTCGTCACCATCGCCAGCCCCGCCTTCGAGGCGGCGTAGTGCGGCTGGCCGTGCGGCTTCGAGATCGCGACGACGGTGCTCGACTCGATCGACGTGATGTTGACGATCGCGCCGCCCAGACCGGCGGCGGTCATCGCCGCCGCCGCCGTGCGGCACACCAGCAGGGGACCGTGCAGGTTCGCGTCGAGCAGCCGGTGCCAGGTGGCGTCGTCGACGTCGGCGTAGCCGTGCGGCGTCGACAGGCCGGCCGCGTTGACGACCGCCGTCGGGACGCCGAGCGAGCGCCGTCATCTGGCCGACCGCCGCCATCACGTCGGCCTCGCGCGTCACGTCGCACTGCACCGCCGCGGCGCGCCCGCCGGCGGCCTCGATCTGGGCCGCCGTCGCCGTCGCGCCGTCGCCGTCGATGTCGACACATGCCACCGCCGCGCCGTCGGCCGCCAGGCCGAGCGCGATCGCCTGGCCGATGCCCGAGGCCGCGCCGGTGACCAGCGCGACGCGGCCGGCGAACCGGCTCATGCCGCGTCCAGCGCCGCCACGGCCTGCGTGAAGCACTCCATCGGCGCGCGCACCACGCCGGCGCCGATCTGCCCGCCGTCGCGGCCGCCGATGCCCGCGTCGATGACCGGCAGCACGCCGGTCGCAACGACCTTGCGGACGTCGATGCCGGTCGGCGTGCCGCGGTAGTCGAGCCACGGCAGCTTGAACGCCGTGTTCTCGCCGACGCAGATGTCGTACATCGAGACGTTGCGGTCGAGCATGGCCTGCGCCGAGCCGCCCTGGTAGCTCTGCAGCGCCGGCGCCGCCGCCTGCGCGAAGCCGCCGAGGCCGATGGTCTCGGTGATGCAGCTCTCGCCGCCCATCCACGAGATCTCGTCGACCGTGTGCCCCTCGAACAGCTTCGCCTCGACGTCGGCGTGCGGGCCGACGAACCACCGGTCGCCCAGGCCGCTGACCCGGATCGCGAACCCCTCGCAGCCGATCACCAGCGCCGTCACGACGGCGCTGCCGGGGATGCCGTGCGCGCCGTCGGCGATCGCCTTCGACGCCGCCATCGACAGCCGCAGGAAGAAGTAGTCGCTCGAGGCCAGCATCTCGACGGTCGCGTCGACGCGCGGTCGGTCCTCGGCGGCGATGTCGAGCAGCGCGGGCAGCAGCGCCCGCTCGAACAGCATCGTCGCCGCCGTGTTGCGGCTGTGCAGCTCGTCGCCGAGGTTGAGCGCGCGCCGCATGATCGGCTTCAGCGCCACGCCGCCGCTGCGCCGCACGGCGTCGGCCACGACCGGCGCGACCTGCTCGTGCACGTAGTTGCAGCTGGTCGCGGACGGCGTCGTCGTAGCACCCGTAGTTGAGGCGGCGCGGCTCGTTGCCCTCGTAGAAGTTGCAGAACCCGACGTTGCCGAACGGCCGGTTCTCGACCACGAACACCGGCATCGACGCCGTGTAGACGCCGGCCACCGAGCCCACGCAGCCGTGCGCGTGACACGGCGCGATGCGGATCTCGCCCGCGGCCAGCTTCGCCTCGGCCTCCTCGCGGGAGCCCGCGAGACCCTCGAACTGCGCCGCGCCCAGGATCGCCTCGCGCTGCCCGCCGACGTACCGCTCCCACGGCAGCGGCGCGCCCGAGGTGAGGATCAGGTCGGGCTCGAAGCCGGGCACCACCTCGCCGGCCGGGCGGATGTCGGTCAGGAACGGCTCCGACCCGCACAGCCGCTCGAACGCGAGCTGGTCGGGATCCGCGGCCATCAGGCCCACACGAAGTACTGCTCGTACTCCCACTGCGTGACGGGCGCGTCGAGCGCCGGATCGACGCCGTTCTCCTCGGCCCACGCCGCGAACTCGGCCGCCTCCTCGGCGTGCACGTTCACGAGGTGGTCGACGAGCTGGTCGCCGAGCAGCGAGCGCGCGATGGCCGAGTCGCGCATCGCCTCGACGCTCGCCGCGAGCGTCTTCGGCAGCCGCGTGTAGTTGCCGTTCTCGATCGGATCGCCGACCGCGTAGGCCGGCGGCTCCAGCTCCTCGCGGATGCCCTTCAGGCCACCCGCGAAGATGGCCGCCAGCGACAGGTACGGGTTCACGTCGGGGCCCGGTCGCACGATGCTCGATCCGCGCCATCTTCTCGGGCATCGAGCCGTAGACGACACGCAGCGCGACCGCGTGGTTGTCGGGGCCCCCACGACGTGTCCTCGGGCGCCCACGACAGCCGGTCCATGCGCCGGTGCGAGTTGACCCACGGCCGGAACGCCAGGTGCAGGTCGGGCATCGTCTCCATCATCCCGGCCGCGAAGTGCCCGGCCAGCTTCGACATGTCGCCGCGTCTCGGCGATCCCAGCAACGCGTTCACGCCGTCGCGCCAGAGGCTGACGTTGTGGTGCGCGCCGTTGTGCGAGTCGGCGCTGTGCATGTGGAGCGCCGGCATGAACGTCGGCACGAGCCCGTACTCGTCGGCCAGCGAGCGCAGGTACCCCTTCGCGCGCAGCGCGTCGTCGGCGGCCTTGAGCGGATCCTCGTGGCGCGCACGTGAACTCGAACATGCCGTGGCCGTACTCGGTGTGGAACGCCTCGATGCCGATGCCCGAGTCGAGGCAGCGCCCCATGAACTCCTTGCCGAAGGCCTCGAAGTTGGGGTACTTCGAGAGGCTGTAGAAGTCCCAGCCGCGCCCGAACGACTTCAGGTCGGTGAAGCGCTTGGCGCGCATCAGGTCGTCGTCGGCCTCGAACAGGTAGAACTCCCACTCGATCGACGCGCGCGGCTGCAGGCCGAGCTCGGCGTACTCGGCCATCACACCCTTGAGGATCTGCCGTGCGTCCATGGGACACGCCGAGCCGTCCTCCATGTAGAAGTCGCACAGCACCGCGGCGGTGTCGGGGCGCCACGGGCAGCGGGTGACGGTGTCGTAGTCGGGCACGCCGACGACCTTCGGGAAGCCGTTGTCGAAGTCGGCCCAGAAGTCGATCGTCAGGTTGTCGCCGCCGCGCGCCGAGTACAGCAGGCACGACACGCCGGTGCCGCCGGCCGAGAGGCCCTTCGCGAGCGGCGTGTACTTGCCGCGCATCATCCCGTTCATGTCCGGGAACTGCATCTCGATGAACCGGACGCCGTCGGCGGCGAGCTCGTCGATGATCGTCTTCGCCCGGGCCGCGCGTTCGTCGTAGGCGCTCTTCGAAAACATGCGGGGGTTCCTCCGGAGGGCTAGGCGATGCTGAAGGCGGACGAGAAGCGGGGTGCGACCTCTCGGGCGAACCGCTCGGCCCAGCGCTGCTGCACCGCGCGCGGCGTACCCGGAGTGACGGTCTGCGGAATGATGTGGTTGAACCCCGCGTCGACGAACTGCTGGACGCGCCGAGCGATCGTATCGGGCGAGCCGATCAGCTGCCCCTCCGTCCACGGGATGATCGCCTCGGGATCCGTCAGCACCTTCCAGCGCTCGAAGGTCGCGGCCCAGCCCTCGTAGCCCTTGACGTTGGTCATGTCGACCTCGAACGCGCCGTAGTGGTCGATCTGGGCCTGCATGTAGCGCGTCATGTAGATCTGGGCCTCGGCGATCGCCTCCTCGTCGGTGTCGGCGATGACGGTGTTGACGAGCAGCGGCCGCAGCGCCGCGACGTCGTGGAGGGTGCCGACCTCGGCCGCGCGCTTCTCCCACGCCGGCAGCAGCTCGACGGTCTGGACGCCGAAGCTGGTGCACATCGGCGCGAGGCCGAGCTCGGCCATCACGGCGGTCGACGAGGCGGAGCCGATGGCGCCGAAGAAGTCGATGCGCTCGCGCACCGGGGTGGGCCGGATGCGCACCGGCTGGTCGACCTGCAGGTGCGTCCCCTGATAGGTGAACGGCTCGCCGGTCATGGCCCGGTCGAGCACCTCCCAGGTCTCGCGGAACCGGTCGCGGGCCTCGGTCATGTCGACGCCGAACGCGTCGTACTCGTACTTCGCGGTGCCGCGCCCGAGCCCGATGTAGAGCTTCTGGTCGGTCATGTTGGTCAGCATCGCGAGCTCGCCCGCCAGCCGCAGCGGGTCGTGCCACGGCGCGACGAGCACGCAGGTGCCGAGCGACAGGTCGGGGTACGCGGCCGCGATGTGCGCCATCGACACCACCGGCGCCGGGCACGGGTAGTAGTCGCTGAAATGGTGCTCGATCAGCCAGGCCGTGCGGTAGCCGAGGTTGCGGTGGAAGCCGCACCCGTCGAGCAGGCCCGCGTACAGGTCGGCGTCCGGCACACCCGGCGCATCGGCCGGGACCGCGAGAAATCCGAAATCCACTCCACCCATGGGCCAGAGATTAGACCTTATGCGGTTTCGTGGTCAAGCACCGCGGGCGTCCGCAGTACGCTTCGCCGCCATGACGGCACCGGTCAAACGCGTCTGCCTGCTCGGCGCCGAGTCGACCGGCAAGACGACGCTCGCCGACACCCTGGCCCACACGTTCGGCACGCTGGTGAACCCGGAGTACGGGCGCCCCTACACCGAGGTCGGCCGCGACGCGGACGCGCCCTGGACGAGCGCGGAGTTCGCGCACATCGCGCGCATCCACTGCTGGTACGAGGACTTCCTCGCCGGCTACGCGCACCGCGTGCTGTTCTGCGACACCGACGCGTTCACGACGGCGGTCTTCCACGAGGTCTACCTCGACCGCCCCGCCGCCGGCTTCGACGACCTCGTCGCACGCGACTACGACCTGTTCGTCGTCTGCGGGCTCGACGTGCCGTGGCGCGGCGACGGCATCCGCGAGTTCGAGGTGAAGCGGCGCTGGATGCACGACCGCTACGTCGAGCGGGCGCAGGCCAGCGGCCGACCCTGGTTGCTCGCCGAAGGGCCGCGCGAGGCGCGCCTGGCCGAGGTGCGCGCGGCCGTCGACCGGCTGCTGGACGTCTCCGCCGCACCCTGAGGCAGCGCGGCACACGCCCGGCGGCGGGTTGCTGGCGCCGGCGCCCGAGCCGTGCCAGCATTGGCACCGGTCGCGCCCGGCGCGGTGCCGGCGGGCCCCCGAGGGAGGCCATCGTGGCTGGCTACCGTCTGCACGATCTGACCCGGCCGATGACGCGCGAGACCATCGTCGCGCTGGCCGGCAAGCTCGCCGACGGCGACGACCGGTACGCCGAGATCCGCAAGGATCCGCTGCGCAGCTGGGAGACCGAGAACGGCGCGATCTTCCACCTGCACCTGCAGGACCACTACGGCACGCACGTCGACGCCCCCATCCACACGGTGCGCGACGCGGCCGGCATCGACGAGGTCGACTTCACGCGGTTCTTCGGCGAGGCGGTCGTGGTCGACGCCTCCGCCCACACCCTGCAGGCGCTCGGCCCGGAGCACTTCGAGGAGATCGCGGGCGACGTGCGCGAGGGCGACATCGTGCTCATCCACAGCCTGGACGAGCCGGCGACCATCGACGCCTACATCGAGGAGCAGACCTGGGTGTCGCCCGCGGGCGCCCAGTGGCTCGTCGACCGGGGCGTGAAGAGCGTCGGCTGCGAGACCTGGGGCATCGAGCACGTCTACGACGGCTACCTCGTCAAGAACTACTACGACGCGGCCACGCCGCAGCCGACGTGGCCGACGCACCAGATCCTGCTGTCGAACGACGTCTACATCATCGAGGGGCTCACCGGCCTGGCCGCGCTGAAGGGCAGGCGCGTCATGTTCTCGGCGCTGCCGCTGCCGATTCCCGGCGGCAGCGGCTGCCCGGTGCGCGCGGTCGCGTGGGAGCAGGTGTAGGCGAGGTACGGCTGGCCACACCTCGAGACACCTGCCCGCCGAAATTCGGGGCCATCCGCCGGGAGCGAGTATTCCTGGCATGAAGCGCGAACTCGACAGCCGACACAACTCCCACGGCGAGCGTGTGACGCTCGTCTGGCACTCCGAGACGGACGCCGTCGAGATCGAGCTCGCAGACGGCGAAGGCACCATCCGCACCGCGCCGGTTCCGGCACATCGTGCGCTCGATGCCTTCCGCCACCCATATCTCTACGTCGATCCGACCTGCATCCCCCAAACCCTCATCGCAGCCTGACGGATCGACTCTTCACGCCGCACGCGCGGCGAACGTGACGGTGAACCGCTGACTCTCCCCCGAGCGGTTCACCGTCACGACTACCTTGTCGCCGCTCGACGGCAGCGATCTGACCGGTTGCGGTCATGCTGACGCCGGCCTCTAGAATGGGCGGGCCTTGGAACCGATCCTGTACCTCACACGCGGCGAGGTGCGCCGCCTGCTCCCGTCCTGGGAGACCCAGATCGACCTGGTCGCCGCCACCTACCGGTCGATGGCCGCCGGCCGCGTCGAGCTGCCGCCGAAGCCCGGCATCCACCCGCGCCAGGACGCCTTCATCCACGCGATGCCGGCCTACATCTCCGACACCGACGTGTCGGCGATCAAGTGGGTCTCCGGCTACCCGAGCAACAAGGCCCTCGGCCTGCCGTACATCAACGGCCTGATGATCGTCAACGACGCCGCGACCGGCCTGCCGACGGCGATCATGGACGCCGCCGAGATCACCGCCGCCCGCACCGCGGCGGCCAGCGGCGCGTGCATCCGCCACTGGGCGCCCGCGGGATGGAAGCGGGCGGCGATCATCGGCTGCGGCGAGCAGGGCCGCTACCACGCCGAGATGATCGCGACGCTGTGGCCGGCTGCCGAGCTGAGCGTGTACGACCCCGACCCCGAGCGGGTCGCCGCGATGCCCGTGCCCGTCACGGGCCATCCGAGCGTGGAGGCGGCCGTGGCCGGCGCCGACGTCGTCGTGACGCTGGCGCCGATCGTGCAGCCGCCGGCGCCGACGCTGCGGCGCTCCTGGCTCGGCGACCGGTTCCTGGCCCTGCCCGCCGACTTCAACGCGAGCTTCCTCGCCGACGTCTCCGAGGATGCCGACCTGTTCCTCGCGGACGACATCGGCCAGTACCGCTACTACCAGGGCCAGGGCCAGTTCGCCGGCTGGGGCGTGCCGGAGCGCACGGCCGGCCAGGCGCTGGACACGCCCAGCACCGCGGCCCGCGTGGTGTGCTGCAACCTCGGCGTCGGCGCGCTGGATGCGGCGTTCGCCAACGCCGCGCTGCAGGCCGCGGCCGGCACCGACGTGGGCATCCGTCTGCCCGTCTGACGGGCAGCGGCGCCGAGTGGTAGCGTCACCACATGGCTGCTGCAGACGAGTTTCGCCAGCGCGCTCGGCGCACGTGGGCCGGCGGCGACTGGGACGCGGTTTCTCGGACGATTGCGCCCGTCGGCCCGGTGGTGCTCGACGCGATCGGGGTCGAGCCCGGCATGGACCTGCTCGACGTGGGCACCGGCAGCGGCGGCACGATCGCCATCCCGGCGGCGCTGCGCGGCGCGAAGGTCGTGGGCTGCGACATCACGCCCGAGCTGTTCGAGCACGCCCGCCGCCGCGCGGCCGAGGCCGGCGTCGAGGTGGAGTGGGTCGAGGGCGATGCGCAGGACCTGCCCTTCGTCGACGCGAGCTTCGACCGCGTCACCTCGACCTTCGGTGCCATGTTCGCGCCCGACCACGCACGGGCGGCACAGGAACTGGTGCGGGTCTGCCGGCCGGGCGGGCGCATCGGCATGTCCACCTGGGCCGACGACGGCTTCGCGGGCGAGCTGTTCTCGCTCACCGGCTCCTACATGCCGCCGCCCCCGCCGGGCGCCCAGACACCGCAGCACTGGGGCGTGCCGGACCACGTGCGAGAGGTGTTCGCGACGGCCGGCGTGACGCCGAAGGTCTCGCGCCGGCAGGTCGAGTTCGCGTTCGACTCCGAGGCCGACGCCGTGCAGCACTACGCCGAGAAGTTCGGCCCGTTCGTCGCGCTGCGCGCCGCCATCGAGCCGCAGGGCAGGTGGGAGCCGTTCATCCGAGCGTTCGCCGACCTCGTCCACCGCTTCAACTCGTCGGGCGACAACACGGCGAAGATCGGCTCCGACTTCCTGCTGATCACCGTCGCGCGTTGATCGTATGCTCCGGGGCACGCGACCCCGGGGAGTGCGATGCCAGAGATCAGCGCAGCCGTGTGGAACGGCGGCGACACGCTCCAGATCGAGCGCCTGCGCCTGGCCGACCCCGGCCCGGGCCAGGTGCGCGTGCGCATGGCCGCCGCCGGTGTCTGCCACAGCGACCTCCACATCGTGAAGGGCGAGTGGGCGCGGCGGTATCCGCAGGTGCTCGGCCACGAGGGATCCGGCATCGTCGAGGAGGTCGGCCCGGGCGTCACGTCGCTCGAGGTGGGCGACCACGTCGTCCTGTCGTGGACGCCCTACTGCGGCGCTTGCCCGCAGTGCCTGCGCGGCCGCTACGTGCTGTGCGAGCTGGCCGCGCGCACGAACAACCACCTCGGCGACGGCGCGCCGCGGCGGTGGCGAGGCGACGAGGCGGTCCATGCCATGGGCGGGCTCGGCACGTTCGGCGAGCAGACGGTCGTGCCCGAGACCGGCGCGATCCGCATCGACCGTGACCTGCCGCTCGATGTCGCGGCGCTGGTCGGCTGTGCCGTCACGACCGGCGTCTGCTCGGTGCTCAACACCGCGGCGGTCGAACCGGGATCGACGGTGCTGGTGGTCGGCTGCGGTGGCGTGGGCCTGTCGGCGATCCTCGGCGCGGTGCTGGTCTCGGCCGCGCAGATCATCGCCGTCGACCTGCTGGACGAAAAGCTCGAGCTGGCCCGCCGGCTCGGTGCCACGCACACCGTCAACGCCACCGGCGTCAGCATCCCGGACGAGGTGCGGAAGCTGACGGAGGGTCGCGGCGTGCGGTACGCGTTCGAGGCCATCGGCCGCGGCGAGACCATCGAGGCGGCCTACCAGTCGCTCGACGCCGGCGGCACGATGACCATCGTCGGCCAGGTGCCCGACGGCGTGCGCATCAGCATCGACCCGTACGAGATGTCGGACCGCGAGAAGACGCTCACCGGGTCGAACTACGGCTCCGCCGTGCCGCCGCTCGACTTCCCGCGGCTGCTCGGCTGGTATGCGGCCGGGCAGCTGAATCTCGACCCGCTGATCGCCCGTCGCATCTCGCTGGGCGAGGTCAACGAGGCGTTTGCGGAGCTCGCCACCGGGCGTGCCACACGGTCGGTGATCGTGTTCGACCGCTAGCGGCTCGGCCCGCCCGGCGACGTACTATCGGGCTGTCACATGGGTGATATCGACCTCAATGCCCTGCCCGAGCCGTGGGACACCATCGCGCTGATCGTGGCGGCGTTCGTGGTCGCGTGGATCATCTCGCGCTCGTCGCAGCGGCTGGCGGAGTTTCTCGTCGGCCGGTTCCAGGCCCGTCACTTCGATCCCGAGAACGCCACGAGCGGCGTCATCATGGGGCTCAAGCGGCGGGCGACGATCGTGTCGCTCGTGCAGACGAGCGTGCGCTACGCCGCCTACGGGCTCGCGATCCTGTTCGCCGTCGCGAAGATCTCGGGCTTCGGCGGCACCAGCGCGGTGGCCGGCGCGTCGCTGTTCATCCTGCTGGTCGGCTTCGCGCTGCAGCGGTTCCTGATCGACCTGCTGACCGGCTTCTTCATGCAGTTCGAGGGCTGGTTCGCGGTCGGCGACTCGATCACGATCGAGCCCTGGGGTCTGGCCGGCGTGGTGGAGGAGATCTCGCTGCGCTCGACGCGGCTGCGCTCGGTCACGGGCGAGGTGATCCGCATCCACAACGGCAACGTCTACGGCGCCCGCGTGCTGCCGCGCGGCACGCGCGAGGTGAGCATCGAGATCTTCGTGCGCGACGAGGCCGAGGGGCGCCGCGTGCTGACCGACATCTCGCGGGTGATGCCGGCGGGTCCGACGCAGTTCATCCGCCAGCCGTGGATCGAGAGCGCGCAGGCGCTGGACGGCGACCTGGTGCACCTGCGGGCCCGGGCCACCGTCGCGCCAGGCCGTGAGTGGCTGGCCTACGAGTTCCTGCCCGACGTGCTGAAGGAGCGCGCGCCGGCCGGGCTGATCGTGCACGGCCCGGTGATCATGGCGGTCGACGAGATCGCCGGCCGCGCGTACGCCGGAGCGGCCCTGCCCGCACCGGTCGCCCCCTGATCCGGGGCTATGCTTGCCGGCACCGACCTCGCCCGCGACGAGAGGCCCGCATGCCCAGCGCGACCACGATCCTCATCACCGGCGCCGGCTCCGGCATCGGCGCCGCCACCGCCGGCCTGGCGGCGCGCCGTGGCCACTCGCTGATCCTGCTCGACTACGACGCCGACGGCGTCCGCGCCACCGCTGACGACGCGCGCGGCCAGGGCGTCAAGGCGGTCGACATCGCCGTCGACGTCACCGACGCGCCGGCGCTGGCGGCTGCGATCGACCGCGGCGTCGCCGCTGCCGGCGTGCCGCGCGGGGCCGTCTGCTGCGCCGGCATCGACCGCGGCGGCCCCAGCCACGAGCTCGACGTCGACGTGTGGGATCGGGTCATCGGCACCAACCTGCGCGGCACGTTCCTGACCGCCCGCGCGGTGATCGGGCACCTGCTGGCCGCGGGCCAGCCGGGCGCGATCGTGTGCATCTCGTCCGTGCTCGCCACGCGTCGCGACGCCCGGCGGCACGGCCGCGTACTGCGCGTCGAAGGGCGGCGTGGCGTCGCTGGTGCGCAGCCTCGCGGTGGAGTACGCCGACCGCGGCATCCGCGTCAACGCGCTCGCGCCCGGCGCGACGGAGACGCCGCTGATGTGGGCGCCGGTCGCGCCGGAGGACCTGCAGTCGATGCGCGAGATCGTCGACGGCGACGTGCCGATGGGCCGCGTCGCGAACCCGATCGAGCAGGCGCAGGCCGCGCTGTGGCTGCTCTCCGACGAGGCCACCTACATGACGGGCTCGGAGCTCGTCGTCGACGGAGGCGTGCTCGCGCGCGCGTCCCTCTCCGTCTGACATCACCACCGAGGAGCTACCACGATGCGCATCCTGGTCCTGCAGCACATCGCCTGCGAGCCGCCCGCCGTCTACGAGGACGTCATGGTCGAGCGCGGGTGCGAGATCTTCCGCGTCGAGCTGGACGAGGGCGAGACGATGCCCGGCTGGGACCTGTTCGACGGCCTCGTGGTGATGGGCGGCCCGATGGGCGCCTACGACGAGAACGACCATCCCTGGCTTGCCGACGAGAAGACGCTGATCCACGACGCGGTCGTCGCGGGCGTGCCGTTCTTCGGCGCCTGCCTGGGCGTGCAGCTGCTGGCCAGCGCGCTCGGCGCCCACGTCTATCCCGGCCCGGTGCCCGAGGTGGGCGTGCACGACGTGCACCTGACGGCCGAGGGCCGCGCCGATCCGCTGTTCGCCCACCTGCCCGACACGCTGCCGGCGCTGCAGTGGCACAGCGACACCTTCGACCTGCCGGACGGCGCTGTGCGGCTGCTGACCTCGCCGGCGTACGAGAACCAGGCGTTCCGCTGGGGCGATGTCGCGTACGGCGTGCAGTTCCACCTCGAGGTCGACGAGAAGCTCGGCACCGAGTGGAAGTCCGTCCCGGCCTACGAGCACGCCGCCGACCTGGCGCTCGGCCCGGGCGGCCTCGACCGCGTGATGACCGACTTCCGCACCCACGCCGAGGAGATGCAGGACAACGCGCGCATCCTCATCAGCGGCTGGCTCGACCTCGTCGAGCGGTATCGCGAGTCGCGGCAGTCGGACGCGGATCTCGCCTCCTACCCGTGACGGGGCCGCTCACCGGCGCCGACTTCGCGGCGCCGCACGACGACCGGTACTTCGAGGACTACCTGCCCGGCGAGGTCTACTCGTACGGCTCCGTGACGCTCGACGAGGCGTCGATCATCGAGTTCGCGCGCCTGTACGACCCGCAGCCGTTCCACATCGATCCGGTGGCGGCGCAGGACGCCATCTACGGCGGCCTGATCGCGTCGGGCTGGCACACGACGTCGGTGATGATGCGCCTCCTCGTCGACCACGTCCTCTCGCCCGCGTCGAGCCTCGGCTCGCCGGGCTGCGACGAGCTGCGCTGGCTGCGGCCGGTCCGGCCGGGCGACTCGCTGTCGGTGCGCATCGAGATCGTCGACGGCCGCCGGTCGCGCTCGAACCCGGACCGCGGCCTGGTCTCGTGCCGCCTGGAGGTGCTGAACCAGCGCGACGAGATCGTGATGACGATGAGGACCACGCTGCTGCTGAGGGTGCGGAATCCGGAGCCCGCGCAGGGCGCGTAGCCCTGCAGGTACCAGGTACCGCATCCGGCGTGCCGCGCGGCGCACGAACGGCGCCATCTCTGCGATCCGCAGTGACAGGTCGCACGACCCGCGCGCCTTCGGCGCGGAAACGTTCTGGGGTCAGACCCCAGAACGGCCCGAATTGGGGTCAGACCCCGCACATGGAAGGCGCACGCAGGCGCACGGAACCGGTCTGCTGACGGGGGCCGAAACCCGGGCCGTTGGTACGCTCAGGCGATGGCGATCGGCGAGAACGAGGGCGCGGCCGAACGCCTGCGCGCGGTGACCGAGGCGCTCGAGGAGATCGTCCGCGACCGCAGCGTGCTGGGCGAGCTGTCGACCGAGGAGCGGGCGCGGCTGGTGAACGCCGCCGGCGACGTGTTCAACCCCGACGTCGACCAGCGGCGCGACTGGGCGCGGCAGATCAAGCGGCGCGAGAAGATCGCGAAGCGCGAGCGCGACGAGGCCGCGCGCGCGTCGACGGGCATCCGCGTGCAGCGGGAGCGGCCCGTGTTCACGACGCCGAACGCCATCGCGCCGGCCGCGTTCGAGCAGGCCGACGTCGACGGCGACGCGGAGTTCCGCGAGCTGGTCGAGCCGCGGCACTGCTACGTCTGCAAGGAGCCCTACGGCGAGGTGCACCCGTTCTACGACCAGCTGTGCCAGCCGTGCGGCGACTTCAACTACACGAAGCGCACCGAGACCGCCGACCTCACGGGCCGCGTCGCGCTGCTGACCGGCGGCCGCGTGAAGATCGGCTACCAGGCCGGCATCAAGCTGCTGCGGGCCGGTGCCCAGCTGATCGTGACGACGCGCTTCCCGCGCGACTCGGCCGCCCGCTACGCGCAGGAGCCCGACTTCGCGGAGTGGTCGCACCGGCTCGAGATCTTCGGGCTCGACCTGCGCCACACGCCGAGCGTCGAGGCCTTCTGCCAGCACCTGCTCGAGACCCGCGACCGGCTCGACTACATCGTCAACAACGCGTGCCAGACCGTCCGCCGCCCGCCCGAGTTCTACCGCCACATGCTGGAGCTGGAGACGGCCTCGCTGCACTCGCTGCCGGCCGAGGCGCAGCAGGTGCTCGGCGCGTACGAGGGCCTGCGCCGCTACGACCTGCTGCAGCCCGACGGCCTCGCGCTGGCCGAGCGCGACACGCCGGCGCTGGTCGGCGTGATGCGCCCGGCCGAGCTGTCGCAGGTGCCGCTCGTGGCCGACGACCTCGCCGGCGGCGAGCTGTTCCCCGAGGGCCGGCTCGACCAGGACCTCCAGCAGGTCGACCTGCGCGACCGCAACTCGTGGCGGCTGCTGCTGGACGAGGTGTCGTCGGTCGAGCTGCTCGAGACCCAGCTCGTCAACGCCGTCGCGCCGTTCGTGCTCAACGGCCACCTGAAGCCGCTGATGATGCGCACGCCGGAGCGCGACAAGCACATCGTCAACGTGTCGGCCGTCGAGGGCCAGTTCTACCGCAAGTTCAAGACCACCCGGCACCCGCACACGAACATGGCGAAGGCCGCGCTGAACATGATGACCCGCACCTCCGCGACCGACTACCAGGCGGCCGGCATCCACATGAACAGCGTCGACACCGGCTGGGTGACCGACGAGGATCCGGTCGCGATCGCCGAGCGCAAGACCGCCGAGCACCGGTTCCAGCCGCCGCTCGACATCGTCGACGGCGCGGCCCGCATCGTCGACCCGATCATCGACGGCGCCAACACCGGCCGCCACGTGTGGGGCCAGTTCCTGAAGGACTACCGCCCGACCGACTGGTGACGCTAGCGTCGGGCTTGCCGCCCATCGCCCAGACCGCGACGATGTAGACGGCGACCAGCAGGGTCGCGATCACGCCCCTCGCCTTCAGCAGGCCGGCGCCGCCGCCGCTTGCGGGCGCGCCGCAGGCCGATGCCGCCCAGGATCAGCGCGATGATCAGCAGCAGCCCGCCGAGGTCGGCCGTGATGTAGCCGATGCCGATCCAGGCCGGGCTCCTCCGCGAGGTCGTCGAGGTTCTCCTTGACCTCGACCCACTGGGCGCCGACGCGCATCACGATGTAGCCCGGGAACGCCACCCAGAGCAGCGTCTTGTACGAGAAGCGGCGCATCGCGATGCCCTCGTCGCGCCAGCCGATGATCGACGCCGACGCCGCGGTCAGCAGACCGCCGACCAGCACCATCGCGCCGAGGACGTGGACGAGGAGCGCGACGTTGATGTCGTCGGGGCGCACGGTCAGGCTCCCGGCTTGAAGATCATGTCGAGGACGATGAGCACGAACAGCACGACCGTGACCAGCTGCAGCATCGGTCCCGTCGACGCCCGCAGCAGACCGAGCACCTCGGCCTCGGTCGCCGTCGGGCGCCTCGGCGCGACGCTGGACGTTCGAGTAGTAGGCGCCCGTCCGCTGGCCGACGCCGCCGAGCGCGATCACGAGGACGATCGCGACGATGATCCACGGAGTCCCACAGCTGGAACGTGTCGGAGTCGATGGCGAGGATGACGCCGAAGACGAGCACCAGCACCATGCCGAAGGCGATCAGCGGCCCGCCGACGGGCGCGATGCGGAAGAGCGTGCGCGTCTGCTCGAGCGTCGTCATGCGCCGCCCGCTGACGACCAGCACGCTGTAGAGCACGAGCGCCGCCGCGACCGCGAACGCGGAGAGCAGATGCAGGGCGAGCATCCAGTCCGTGAAGTCCACGCGGCGAGGCTAACGCATCCGGTCCGCGGTATCGGGAGCCGGTTTCGCCATGTTGAGCGCCGATTCGCGAGCGTTAGCTGACGGACGCACGCCCGCCGGCAGCGAACCGCCGCCGAGCAGGTCGGCGGCCGCGTCGGCCCACGCCGTCATCGCGATGCGATGCGACCACGGGCCGTACGACATGCGCGCGACGCCGAGCTCGGTGAGCTCGGCCTGGGACAGCGAGCCGGGCACCGAGATGATGCTGATCTTGCGCTCGCCGATGCCCTCGACGAGGCGCGCGACGTCGGCCGCCACGTCGAACTTGCCGGGGACGAACACGCAGGTCGCGCCGGCGTCGAGGAAGGCGCGACCGCGCTCGATCGCGTCGGCCATCACGGCCTCGCGGTCGCGGTCGCCGGCGCGCAGGAACGCGTCGGTGCGCGCGTTGAGGGCGAACGGCACGCCCTCCGCGTCGCCGGCCCTGACGGCGGCGGTGACGGCGGCGACGGCCTCGTCGAACGGCTTCATCTGGTCTTCGAGGTTGGCGCCCACGACGCCGACGCCGATCGCGCGGCGGATCGTCTCGCCGGCGTTGCCGTAGCCCGCCTCGAGGTCGGCGCTGACCGGCAGGTCGACCGCGGCGGCGATGCGGCCGACCGCGGTCGAGCATCTCGTCGACCGGGATGTTCTCGCCGTCCTCGTAGCCGTTCGACACGGCGATCGAGTGGCTGGCGGTGGCGATCGCGCGGCAGCCCGGCTGCGCGGCCAGGATCTTCGCACTGACGACGTCCCACACGTTCACCATCACGAGCAGGCTGGGGTCGTCGTGGAGGCGCCGCAGCTCGGCGGCCTTCTCAGCGAGGGTCATCGCTGGATCGTATCGAGCCGGCGACGCCTCGGGCAGAGGCTCGCCGTGATCGATCACCGAGTGACCGTCGTCGTGCGGATGCGCGTGCACGAGCCGGCCGTGGCGGTGCGCGTGCGGGTGGATCAGGTTCGCGGCCAGCAGCATGTCGCGGTCGTCGAGCACCGCCTCGGGCGTGCCGTCGCTGACGATCCGGTGCTCCTCGGAGAACACCAGGCAGCGGTCGCAGACCCAGTCGAGCACGGCCAGGTCGTGCGTCGCCAGCACGATCGTCTTGCCGGCGCGGCCGAGCTCGACGATCAGCTCGAGCAGCCACTGCTGCGTGCGCGGATCGAGCGCCGCGGTCGGCTCGTCGAACAGGATCAGCTCGGGGTTGGTGACGAGCACCGAGGCGATCGCGACGCGCTTCTTCTGGCCGCCGGAGAGCTGGTACGGCGCGCGGTCGGCGAGGTCGGCGATCTCGAGCATCGCCATCACGTCGGCGATCGCGCTGCTCGACCTCGTCGCGGCCGATGCCGAGCTGCAGCGGCCCGAAGGCGACCTCCTCGCGCACCGACGGCGAGAACACCTGCGCGTCGGTGTTCTGGAAGATGAAGCCGACGCGGCTGCGGAACGCGGTCGAGAACTGCTCGTCCTCGAGCAGGTCCTCGGTGACCGGGTGCCCGAACGCGCGGTAGTGGCCGGCGTCGGGGAACAGCAGCCCGTCGAGCACCTTGAGCAGCGTCGACTTGCCGCAGCCGTTGGCGCCGAGCAGCGCCAGCGTCTCGCCCCTGGCGACGTCGAACGTGACGTCGTCGAGCGCGGTGAACCGCTCGAGGTAGGAGTACGAGAGGCCATCGCAGATGAGCAGCGGTTCAGCCGATGGCACGGTCGCCTCCGATCAGGAGCAGCATGCAGAGGGCCGCGCCCGCGAGCGCGGCGATGTCGAAGACGGTGACGCGGAACCGGTCGAGCGAGCGCGCGTCGCCGCGGTAGCCGCGGCTGGTCATCGCCTGGTGCACCTCGTCTGCGAGATCGTGGGCCTTGCCGAAGAGTGCCCCGGCCGTGGCGCCCACGAACGCGCGTCCGCCGCGCGCATCGCGCTCCGGTGCGATCGCACGCGCCTTGCGCGCCACGTACATGTCCTGCACCGCGGCGAGCAGCACGTAGAGGTAGCGGTACGCCATGCCGATCACGAGCACGAACATGCGCGGCACGCCGAGTGCGCGCAGGGCCGACAGCAGTCGCGCCCAGGGCGTCGTCAGCGTCACGAGCACCACCAGCGAGATCGAGGTGGCGACGCGGATCGTGATGATCGCCGCCGCCATCAGGCCCTGCCGCGTCAGCCCGAGACCGAACGGCAGCGGCACCACGACGTCGCCCTCCGTGACGATGTTGAGCGTCGCGGGCAGCACGATGATGCCGGTGAAGATCGGGATGAACAGCCACACCCGCTTGACGAAGAACCCGAGCGGCAGCGCCGATGCGCGGGCCAGCACCAGCGTCCCGGCGTAGGCCGCGACCAGCACGCCGACGTTGTGCACGAGCCCGACCGCGATCAGCAGCCCGACCAGCGCCAGCGCCTTCGCGCGGGCGTCGAGCCGCTGCAGCAGCCCGCGCTGCTGCGCGACGTCCTCCGAGAACAGCGCCGCCTGCAGGACCCCGCCGGCGCCGGCGATGGTCTTGGCGACGAAGCTGCCCTTGCGCCGCTTGCCGATGCAGCCGCACGGACAGAGCCCGGCCTCGGGCTGCAGCAGCCACTGGGGCGTTGCGACCTGCGGTGCTGCTCATGCCGGGGTCGTCGCCGCGTTCGGGTCGTCGCCGCGAGAGCGCGAGACGAGGCGGGTCACCAGGATCACGAGCGCGATCGCGAGGCCGACGGCGATCGCGCCGATCGACGGCCGACACGACGTAGCCGAGCCGCGCGTTCGAGCCGTCGGAGAAGCCGTAGCCGTCGAGCAGCGTGTGGCTCCACCAGCCCGTGTAGTCGTTGAGGCCCTGCGGCACCGCGCCGAGGCCGTACTTGCCGAGGTCGAGATCCTCCGGCGCGTCCTCGCCGAACGCACCGCCGGGCGCGAGCAGGCCGAGCGGCGACAGCAGCACCATCGCGCCGAGGCCGTAGAACGCCCAGCGCCAGGACACCGGCCGGCGCTCGACCTCGGCGTCGGTGAGGGCCACGCCCGGATGGTTGATGCGCATCAGCGGCAGGTTGGCGCGCTGCAGGTACGCGATCACGCCGACCGTGAGCGTCGCCTCGACGAAGCCGGCGATCGTGAGGTGGGCGAAGGCCATCGCCGGGATCGTCTGCGACAGGTCGAAGGGCGCGTACAGCGGCGTCCCGTCGGCGGTGTGGAAGAGGGTCGGCTGCAGGC
Organism: uncultured Actinomycetes bacterium; assembly: GCA_963732645.1. Taxonomy (GTDB): domain Bacteria; phylum Actinomycetota; class Thermoleophilia; order Gaiellales; family F1-60-MAGs149; genus VFJZ01. The sequence goes on along the minus strand of CAVTAC010000008.1, from coordinate 25,563 downwards.
CGAACTCGACCGCCGCGACCAGGGCGCCGACGTTCAGGCCGACGTAGGCGGCGATGCCGGCCGACACCGCGCGGCGCGACGAGGTGAGCGACGTGTTCGAGGTCAGCACCCTGTACACCGCGTAGCCGACGAACGGCATCACGAACGCCATGTTGAAGGCGTTGGCGCCGAACGCGAGGACGCCGCCGTCGCCGAAGAACAGCGCCTGGATCAGCAGGGCCACGCTGACGGAGATGACGGCCGCCCATCGGCCGAGCAGGATCGCGATCAGCACCGCCCCCACACCGTGCGCGGTCGTGCCGTCGGGGATCGGCAGGTTGAACATCATCACGAGGAAGCTGTACGCCGCGCCGACCGCCATCAGCGGCGCGTACCGGCTCTTCACGACGCGCTGCGTGCGCCGCGCGGCGACGGCCCAGACGGGCACCATCGCCGCGGTCAGGACGGCACAGGTCGTGGGGCTCAGATATCCGTCCGGTATGTGCACCGCTCGCTCCTCCCGCTACGTGACATGAGGCATCCGTATCAGCGCCGCGATCGGTTCGTTCGCGGGCATCATGTCGTGCCCGAGAGCCGCGTGCCGGGCCGGGGTAGTGACGATTACCACCGCTCAGGCCGGGCGGCGCGCGGCGTACAACCGCACCGGCGCCGTCCAGGTGCGCGGCACCTCGTGCGCGTCCTGCAGGCCGTGCGATGCGATCTCCGCGACCAGGTCGTCGCCATCCCACGGGTGACCGCCGGCGCGGACGGTGCGCAGGTCGACGAGCAGGCGCGCGAGCGGATCCGGCGGCCCGGCGAAGGTGCCCGGCAGCAGCCAGCCGCCCGGCCGCAGGGCGGCGACCGACGCCTCGACGACGGCGGGCACGATCGCCCGCGGCAGGAACGGCATCGGCAGCCAGATCGCGTCGTACAGGTCGCCTGGCGCGAGGCGCGTGGCGTCCTCGGCGCGCAGCTCGACGCGATCGGCGAGCCCGGCCGCGGCGACGTTCTGGCGCGCCAGTGCGAGCGACCGCTCGTAGATGTCGATGCCGACGACGTGGGCGGCGGGGAAGGCCTGCGCGAACGCCATCGCGAGCCAGCCGGTGCCGGTGCCGACGTCGAGCAGCGCCGCACCGGGCGCCGCCAGCGCCGCGGCGAGGCCGTCCAGCTCGCCGCTGGCCGCGGCGATGACACCGGCGATGGGAGCCGACTGCCGGCCGATGCCCTGCAGCAGCGCGTCGTCGTCGGGTGTCCAGCCGGCCGCCCGCTCCGGCTCGTCGACCAGCTCGGCCGACATGGCGAGCAGCGCGCGGGTCATGCCGACGACGGGAGCACCCTGCGGCCGCGTCACGCCGGGCTCCTCGCCGAGCACCTCCACGGCGATCGCCCGCAGCAGGTCGTGCACGCGCGGGTCGACGCTGAGCTGCTCGGTCTCGACGCGCAGGTAGGCGGCCACGGCGGCGAGCGCCTCGATCGAGCTGCCCAGGCGCGCGGCCTTTCCCATGAGCTGCTCCGGCTGCACGGCGAGATTGTGCACGCGCGAGGACGTATCCTCCGCCGCATGGCCGCCTATCTCGTCGTCCACGTCGACGTCCACGACCCCGTCCGCTACGAGACCTACAAGGCGATGGCGCCCGCCAGCATCCGCCAGTACGGCGGTCGCTACCTGACGCGCGGCGGCGCCACCGAGGTGCTCGAGGGCGACTGGGAGCCCAAGCGCCTGGTGCTGCTCGAGTTCCCGTCGGCCGAGCAGGCGCGGGCGTTCTGGCACTCGCCGGAGTACGCCGAGGCCAAGGCGCTGCGCATGGCCACCGCCACGTCGGAGATGGTGCTGCTCGAGGGCGTCGACCAGCAGCCCTGGGAATGACGGCCTGGTACTGGGTCGAGCCGGGGCGGCTGGCGGCGGGGCCACATCCGCGGCCGGAGACCGTGCGAGGGCTGCTCGACGCCGGGATTACGGCCTTCGTCGACCTGACGCAGGCGGGCGAGCTCGACGCGTACGACGGCCTGATCGGCGACGCCGTGCACCACCGGCGGCCGATCGGCGACTTCGGCATCCCGACCGACGACGCCCTGACGGAGACGCTCGACCTGATCGACGGCCTGCAGGCCGAGGGGCACGCCGTCTACGTGCACTGCTGGGCCGGCGTCGGCCGAACCGGCACGGTCGTGGCGTGCCACCTGATCCGCCACGGCATGGGGAGCGGCGAGGCGCTGGCGCGCATCGCGAGTCTGCGCGAGCAGATCGGCCGCTACGACGCCTCCCCGGAGATGCCGGAGCAGCGAGCCCTGGTAGAGCGCTGGCGCTGAACGCACCGCAACGTTCCACGCCAAACCCGTCACAAATCACGCCATCCGTGTCCGATTCCGCACCGCGTGCGAAATCGGACATCCGCAGCTGCTACGGCGGGGCCCTCGCCGCGGCGAGTCCACGCACCGCTCCCACACGGAACGCACGGATCGCGCCCAGGCCGTCACGAAAGACGCCATCCGTGTCCGATTTGGCACCGCGTGCCAAAACGGACATCGCCCGTGCCCTCGACCGGGACCGAACTCTTCGCCACGATGTCGTATTCGTGCCAGGCACCAATCCGACACGCCCGTCCGTCGTCACACCAGGAGGTAGCGCGATGCCCGAAACGGCAGAGGAGATCTACGACCGGTGCCACGACCGGCTGGTGATGCCCGACGTGGCGGACTGGGAGACGTTTCCGTTCAGCGGCGAGATCGACGTGCGGCCGCTCGAGGCGCCGCTGGAGGCCGAGCCACCGCGGCACGGGGCCGGGGGCGTCGACTGCCGCGGCTGCACGAGGCCCGACAGCGACTACCTGTGGACGGACGAGCACTGGCGCGTGTCGTCGACCCGCGCCCCGACCGGCATGCCCGTCGTCCTGTTCGTCGAGCCGCGCGAGCACTACGCCGAGCCGGGCGACCTGCCCGACGAACTCGCCGCGAGCCTGGGCCTGATGCTCGCGAAGGCCGAGCGGGCCGTCCGCGGCATCGGCGAGATCGGCCGCGTGCACGTGTGCCGCTGGGGCGACGGCTCGGAGCACCTCCACTGGTGGCTGATCGCGCGGCCGGCCCGCCTGCCGCAGGTCGTCGGCAGCCTCTGCGAGCTGTGGGACGAGGTGCTGCCGCCCACGCCGGTGGAGATCTGGCGCGACAACCTCGACCGCGTCGTGGCCGCCCTGCGCGCTACGTGATCTGCGCGATGGCGACCGGCGCGGTGGTCGGCCCCGGCGAGCCGGCGGCCGGCTCGACCGTGACGCCGATCTGGTCGCCGGCGCGCACGTCGGCGATCGACATCGGCTCGATGTCGGTCATCAGCGCGACCGCTCGCGGCGCCGCGCCCGGGCGCATCACCCACACCTCGTAGGCGCGACCAGCCGGCGCCGGCCCGAGCGTCCAGCCAACCAGGCGCGCGGAATCGCCCGACACCTCGACCGCGCCGGCGGCGTTGGAGAACTGCACCGTGCGCCCACCGGACGACGTCATCTGCGGCAGCGCGACCGCGACCGCGACGACGCCCGCGACCACCATCGCCGGCACGGCGACCCGCGGCCAGGTCCACGTCCACGTCCAGCGTCGCACCCGCGCCACCCGGCGCGGAGACGCACGCGGCACCTCGAGCACCCGCGCCCGCAGGCTGCGCGGGCGGCTCGACCGGCGGCGCGGCGAGCGCCAGCAGCGCGAGCGTGTCGGTGGTCGCCGCGTAGTCGCGCTGACAGCGGTCGCACTCGTCGAGGTGCGCGTCGACGGCCTCGCGCTGCCCGCCGTCGAGCTCGTCGAGCGCGAAGCCCACGAGCAGGTCGTCGGACGGATGGAAGTCGGCGCTGATCATCGCTCGCCCTCCAGCAGGCCCCGCAGGCGCGCCAGCGCGTCGAAGGTCCGCCGCTTGACGGTGCCGAGCGGCAGCCCGAGGCGCGTCGCCAGCTCGGACTGCGTGTAGCCCTCGAAGTAGGCGAGCTCGATCAGTTCGCGCTCGCGGTCGGGGATGGTCGCGAGCGCGGCCTCGAGGCGCTCGCGCTCGAGCCGCGACCAGGCCTCGTCGTCCGGCCCGGCGCTGACGCTCTCGAGCAGCTCGGCGTCGAGCTCGGCGCTCTGGCCGCCGCGGCACTCCTCGTGCCGCACGCGGTCGATCGACCGGGCACGCACCTGGAGCAGCACCCACGAGCGGGCGCTGCCACGCCGCGCGTCGAACCGCGCGGCACCGCGCCACACCGAGACGAACGCCTCCTGCACTGCCTCCTCGGCCAGCGAGGGGCTGCGCAGGATGCGCACCGCCAGCGCGTAGGAGAGGGCGCCGAGCCGGTCGTACAGCTCGGCGAACGCCGCCTCGTCGCCACGAGCGGTGCGCGCGACGAGCGCCTCGTCCGAGCAGTGGAGCAGGGCCCGGTCGCGGGTGCGCGACGCGGTGCTGGCGGGGCGACTTGTCACACGTTGCATTCGCTCGAAACCCCTCGCTGGTTCGGCAACAAGCTCGCCCGAGGACGCGAGCGGGCCCGCCGGCGAGGGGTGCCGGCGGGCCCGTTGCAGGCCGCGAAGGGGACACGCGTGGGGATGCCTACATCAGCTGCTTCTCGGCGATGATGCCGCCGGCCAGCGCGTCGCCCGTCTCGTACATGTGGGCGAACGACTCACGTGCACCGGCGGTGGCCGCCTCGTAGTCGCCGGCGGCGTACGCGTCGATGGTCTTCAGCAGCTCGTCGACGTGCATCTGCAGCTGGCGCCTTGACGGCGTCGGCCGGCAGGCCGGTGGCGCCGGCGAGGAAGTCGCCGTGCTCGGCGATGTAGCCGTCGAGGCCCTTCTTGGCCTCGGCCTGGCCGGCCTCGTCCTTCTTGGCCAGCGCGGTCACGTAGTTGACGAAGAAGCCGATGTGCTGGCGCCACTGCGCCAGGAACGCGGTCTTCGCCTCGTCGCCGAAGGCGCCGCCGATCAGGTCGCCGAGGGCGACGGTGTTCTTGTCGAGCGTGGCCGCGGCCGCGTCGAAGTCGGGCGAGCCGTCGAAGCCCCGCTCCATGGCGACGATCGCCAGGGCGGCGTGCTCGGCCAGCAGGTCGCCGAGCTTGACGCGCAGGTCGGCGGCCGGGCTGGTGGTGGCGCCGAGCGACTTCTGCTTGGCGATCGCCTCGGCCAGGATGTCACCGGTGGCGCCCATGTGGACGTAGCCCTGGGCGGCGTTGGCGTACGAGCCGTCGTAGTCCTTGGTGCCGAACGCGTCGACGGCCTTGGCGGTGTGCATGACGTGCATGGCGAGCTGCGCCTGGACGGCCTCGGCCGGCAGGCCGGTGGCGGTGGCGAGGAACTCGCCGAAGTCCTTCTGGTACATCATCAGGCCGTCGACGGCCTTCTGCTTGGCGGCCTCGTCGCCCTTGGCGGTGCCGACGGTGTAGTTGACGAAGTAGCCGTTGTGCGCGTTCCACTGGTTGGAGAACGCGGCCTTGGCGTCGTCGCCGTAGAGCCCGCCGATGGCGTCGGCGAGGTCGTCGGTGTTGGCCTGGAGCTGGGCGCCCTTGGCGTCGAAGCTCTTGCCGCCGAGCAGCGCGGTCTGCGTCGCGTCGACCGCGATCAGCATGTGCTCGCCGAGCAGGCGGTTGAGGGTGACGCGCAGGTCGACGGCGTCGTTGAAGCCGGGCTTGCCGGCGGCCGTCGTCGTGGTCATCTCCATCGTGGAGGCCGGCATGGTGGTCGCCGTACCGGTCGAGCCGGCGGCCGGCGCGGTCGTGGCGGTGGTCGCCGAGTCAGAGCCGCCGCAACCGGCAGCAATGGCGGCGGTGAGGGATAGGGTCGCAACGACGCCAAGCGAGCGCCTCCGCAGATGCGGGTAACCGAACATGTCTATGTCTCCTTGCGCCCCGTCCAGGCGCATCGTGTAGACCCTGTTCGTGGGCCGGCGACGATCGGTTCCCCGGCTCAGGGATCCCGCACGAGTTACGCGGTCACTCGGCCGGCGGGATGGGCGACCAGGGGTCGCGCCGCAGCGTCACGAGCAGCTTCGCGCCCTCGACGACGACGTCGCTCGACAGCTTCGACTCGCCCTGCATGCGCACGCCGAAGCTGATCGGCTCCTCGATGATGCTCAGGCCCGCGCGGTGCGCGCGCATGGTGGTCTCGATCTGGAAGCCGTAGCCCTGCGCGTTGGTGGTCGCCACGTCGATCGCCCGCAGCGCCGAGGCGCGCCAGAGCTTGAAGCCGCCCGACAGGTCGCGCTGGCGCAGCCCGGTCGCGCGCCGCGTCGTCCAGCCGGCGACGCCGCTCATCGCGCGCCGGTACGCGGGCCAGTCGCCGGTGTCGCCGCCGACCACGTAGCGCGAGCCGATCAGCACGTCGGCGCCCTCGCTCTCGAGCCGCGCGCGCAGCGCGACCAGCGACTCGGGCGGATGCTGCCCGTCGGCGTCGATCTGCCCGACCAGCTCGTAGTCGCGCTCGAGCGCCCAGGCGAACCCGGCGCGGTAGGCGCTGCCCAGCCCGCCCTTGCCGGAGCGTGACAGCAGGTGCAGCCACGGCCTCGTCTCCGCCAGGCGCTCGACGATGGCGCCCGTGCCGTCCGGCGAACCGTCGTCGACGATCAGCAGCTCGAAGTCGGCCCGAGCCGCACCGAACCGCTCGACGAACGCCTCGATGCCCTCGGCTTCCTGGTACGTGGGGCTGACCATCAGGCTGCGCATGCAGCGACGATACCGCGGCCTGAGGGCCGCTGGGCACTGGACCGGGACCGTCAGCCGCGACTTCGTGCCGCGAACGAGTCGCCCCGTGCCATCTCTGCACCGGACCGTGCCCCATCGCGCAATCCGCGCGCCTTCCGCGCGGAAGCGTTCTGGGGTCAGACCCCAGGAAAGGCGATTTCGGGGTCAGACCCCACGCATGGGACACGCACGAAGGCGTGCGGAACTCCCACGGCGGATCTCGCCCGGCCTACCGGGCCGGGACGGTGCACGGCGCCTCGCCGCCCAGCACCGCGAGGCTCGCGGGCGGCAGCGGGTCGCCCGGCCCGACCTGCGGGCCGACGGCGTTCGCCGACTGGAGCGCCTCGAAGACGCGCCGGCCGCGGTCGGGGTCGGTGCCGGCGTTGGCCACCACCTTGATCTGCACCCGGTCGGTGAACAGCACGCGCATGTGCGGCCGACCGCCCACAGGTGCGCCACGCACGCGGAACTTCTTCCGCGCGCCATGGTGTGCAACCGAGTCGAGGTGGTCGCAGAGCGGCTGGATCTGGATCGCAACGGGCGGCGAGCAACGCGGCTCGTCGCCGCCGACCGGACGGCAGCGCCCGTAGAGGATGGAGATCTGACGCGACCCCGGATACGGGCCGAGAATGGTGACCAGCTCCCACTGCTCGAACTTCTCTCCCAGCCAGTAGAGCGGGAACTCGTCGAAGCGCTGCAGGGTCACCGGCGTGAAGGTGCTGTGGGCGGCGTCGAAGCCCTCCCCGGCCGGGACGAGCTCGTGCCGCGAGAACGCGCATCCCGAGGCGAGGAATGGAACGAGGGCCAGGAGCCAGAGGCGGCGCATCGCTCTCCGAGCCTGGTCGCCGCCGGCGGTATCGCGGCGGCCAGTCCGCCGGCGGTCGGTTGCGACCGCTGAGCGGCTACGCGCGCTCCTCGCGACCCAGCTGCTCGCGCTGGTACGGCAGGAACTGGCCCTCCAGCTCGTAGAGGCGCGCGGCATCGCGCACCGCGTCGAGATCGACCTCGACTCCGAGTCCGACACCGTCCGGCACGCCCCACCGCGGCGACGTCGCGATGGGCAGCGGCTCCGTCAGGATGTCGGAGCCCATCACCTGGGCGGTCTGCTGGTGCCCCTCGACGATGTTCGGCAGCGTCAGCAGCACGTGCTGGGAGGCCGCGGCCGCGAGACCGAGCTCGCCATGCGTGTGCTTGCAGACCTGCAGACCCTCGAGGTGCGCGACGTGCGCCAGCCGGTGGAACGCTCCGATGGAGCCGACCCAGTACGGGCTGAAGCAGTACACGTCGGCCTGGCGCGCGCGGATCCGCGCGTACGCGTCGGCCTCGCTCCACATGCCCTCGTTGGCGCACACCGCCATGGGCAGCCGCGCCCGCACCTCGGCGAGTTGGCCGATCGGATGGTCACGAACCGGCTGCTCGACCAGGTCGATGTCGTGCTCCGCCATGCGGCCCAGGATGCGAAGGGCGTCCGGCACGCTCCACGTGCCGTTCGCGTCGAGGCGCAGCCGCGGCGCCGGCCCGAGGGCAGCGCGCACGGTGGCGACCATCGCGATGTCGGCCTCCGGGTCGATGCCGACCTTCAGATAGAACGTCTCGTAGCCCTGCGCCACGCCCTGCGCGCACTGTGCCTGCAGGTCCTCGTCGCTGCCGCGGGCCAGGTAGGAGAAGTACGAGACCTCGTTGCGATGGAGCCCTCCGAGCAGGCGGTACAGGGGCTGGCCGGCCGCCCGGCCGCAGAGGTCGAGGAGCGCCATGTCGACCCCGGCCCACGCGAAGTTGCCGGTGCCGGTGCGGAACTGCCACAGGCCGTGGGTGAAGAGGTCGGCCTGCATCGCCTCGCGATTCCACGGATCGCGGCCGATCACGAACGGCGCCATCGCCTTCACCGCCGCTTCCACCGACGCCGCGTCCGCGCCGCTGCACGCCTCGCCCCAGCCGACCGCGCCGTCGTCCGTCTCGACCCGGACGAGGATGTCCGTGACGCCGTCGCGAGCGACCTGGCTCGACACCTCGCGGTGCAGGTACGGCACCGACACGATCGTCGTCTCGATGGTTGCGACCCTCACGGGCGTTCCTCTCCTCGGGCATCGGCGCGCGCGCCGGCGTCGGGACGGGCGATGGTCTGGCCACCGTCGACGACGATCGTCTGGCCGGTGACGTGCTGCAGGTCGATCAGCGCGAGATACGTCTCGGCGATGTCGGCCGGGGTGCCGAGCCGGTCGAGCACCGACGCCTCGCGGAGCCGGTCGTACCAGCCCGGAACGTGCGCCCACTCGCGCACGTTGCGCGCCGTCGGGACGTCGCCGGGGGCCACGGCGTTGATGCGGATGCCGTCGGCGCCGAGCGTCGCGGCGAGCGAGCGAACGAGGCCGAGCAGGCCCGCCTTCGCGGCGGCATAGGCCGGCAGCCCGTACGCGGCGAGCGCGTCGGTGGACGACGTGAGCGTGATCGAGCGGTCGCCGCCCACCGCCCGCAGGTGCGGTAGCGCGGCGTGCAGGGCGATCCAGGCCGTGACCAGGTTCTGATCGAGCGACCGCACGGAAGACCTCGAGGGTCAGGCCGGCCGGATCGACGCAAGCCTTCTCCTCCGGCAGCGCGCCGCCGGCGATGGCGACCACGTGCCGGATGCCGCGCCCGGCCGCAGTCGCGTCGGCCAGTGCCGCCGCGACGGCCGCCTCGTCGAGCAGGTCGACGGCGTAGGAGCGGACGCCGTCCCGCGCCTCGACCGCGGTGCGGTCGAGCGCCACCACCCGATCGCCACGTGCCAGCAGCGCGTCCACAAGCGCCGCGCCGAGGCCGCCGGCGGCACCGGTGACGAGGACCGCCGCGGCGGGGTCGAGCGGGTCGCTCATGGCCTCCGATGCTAGCATCGGTTTTGGTGAGGCTGAAATGAGCGCTGCGCCCGACTTCCGCGAGATCCAGCGCCGACAGCTTGGCGGAGCCATTCGCCGCCGCCGCCACGCGCACGGGCTGACGCTGGCGCAGCTGTCGACCACGGCCGCCGTGTCGGTGTCGATGCTGAGCCAGGTGGAACGAGGCCTGCTCGATCCGTCGCTGGACACGCTGCGGAACATCGCGGACGCGTTGGGGACGTCGCCGTTCCGCCTGCTCGAGGAGGAGGGCACCGTCGCCGGCATCGTCCGGCGGGGGTCGGGACGCACGATCGTCGCGGAGGACGGCGCGTTTCGATTCGAGCTCCTGTCCCCCTCGCTCGACGGAGCGTTCGAGATCGCGGTCTGGGAGCTGGAGCCGGGTCATTCCAGCACCGGCCAGCCACGCGCGCATCCCGGCGAGGAGGCCAACCTGTTCCTCCAGGGCCACGCCCGGCTCGAGATCGGCGACGAGGTCCTCGACCTGCACGCCGGCGACTGCATCACGTTTGATCCCACCCGGCCGCACCGCGTCACAGCGGTGGGGGACGAGGTCGTGATCTGCGTCGACGTGATCAGCCCGCCGGCCTTCTGAACGACGGCCCGCTTCCTTGCGCTCGCCGTGCCGCGGTGACATCATCCGCGGACCCGGTGGAGGTCGCCGTTTTACTGACGGTGAACGCGGGCGTGATCGAGGAGGAGGAGCCATGCGAACGGTGTCTCGGGGATCGAAGGCCTGGTGGATGGGTCTCGCCGTGGTGATGACGGGCCTCGTGCTCGCCGCCTGCGGCGGGTCCGACGACAAGGACTCCTCGACCGCGGCCAGCGCGACAACCGCGGCTGCCGGCGCCACCAGCGCCGCCGCGAGCGGCGAGAAGGTCAGCCTGACCATGTGGTTCTGGGGCGATGCCGACGCGCCGGGCGCGAACAAGGCGATCGCCGCCGCCGTGACGGCGTACGTCGCGAAGAACCCCAACATCTCCATCAAGGTCGTCGAGCAGGCCACCGACACCTTCATCGCCACGTTCCAGGCCGCCGCCGCGGCCAAGGCCGGGCCGGACATCGGCGCCCAGTGGGCGACCGGCCCGGTGCTGACGCAGGTCTGGGGCGGCGCGGTCACCGCGATCTCCGACCTGGTGCCGGCCGACGAGGTCGCGCACTGGCTGAACACGTCCGAGAACACGTACGACGGCAAGGTCTGGGCCATGCCGCTGTACCTGATCGGGATCCCGTGGGTGTTCAACAAGTCCCTGCTCGCGGAGGCCGGCATCACCACCGCGCCGGCGACGTGGCCCGACGTCATCAACGCGTGCACCGCGCTCCGCGCGAAGGGCATCACGCCGTTCGCCTACGGCAACGACACCTTCTGGACGACGCAGCTGATGCTGCAGAGCCTCAACTCGCTCGACGACGTCGTGCAGGCCTCGACCGGCGCGAAGAGCTACACCGACCCCGAGTTCTCCGACTTCGGCAAGGCGTGGCAGCAGATGGCCGAGGCCAAGTGCTTCAACGACGACGTCGCCTCGGTCGGCCTGGCGAAGGGCCAGGAGCAGTTCGCCGCCGGCAAGGCCGCGATGGCGGTGGGCACCGACGGCAGCGTCCGCCAGTGGGCGAAGGACCTCGGCGCCGACAACCTGATCCTGACGAAGTGGCCGATCTACGGCACCGGGCCGCTCAAGGACGCGTACAACGCGACCCAGTCGACGTCGTACTTCGTGACCTCGTGGTCGAAGCACCAGAAGGAGGCGGCCGACTTCCTCGCCTTCCTCCACACGCCGGAGATGCTCGACGTCTGGTACACCGCGACCGGCACGCCGCCGGCCGACGACCGGTTCGACACCGCGAAGATCACCGATCCGATCGACAAGCAGCTGTACGCCTTCAACACGACCGGGACGCAGATCTGGCTGCAGAACTTCTTCCCGCCGCAGGTCGACCTGAACGGCAACGCACCGGCCCAGCAGCTCGTCATCAACGGCCAGGGCGATGCAGCTGCCGCCGCCGAGATCCGGGAGCGCGCCGCCGCGCAGTGGCGGGCGCAGAAGCCGGATGAGCTGAAGAACTGGCAGGCATTCCAGCCGGGCTCGTGAGTTGACCCGACGCGCAATGCGTCTGACCGGCACGGCCGTCGTCACGGCGCCCCTCGACAAGGAGGTGGCGCCGTGATGACGGCGTCGGAACGCACGATCAAGCTGCTCGGCGAGCAGGTCGGCCGGTCGCTGGCCGAGGTCGAGACGCCGGTGGCGGTCGTCGACCTCGACCGGCTGGAGCGCAATCTCTCCGGCCTGCAGAGCTACGCGACCGAGCACGGCATCGAGCTGTGGCCGCACACGAAGACGCACAAGACGGCCGAGATCGGCATGCGGCAGGTGGCGCTCGGGGCGGGCGGCCTCACCGTTGCGAAGACCGGCGAGGCCGAGGTCTTCCACGAGGCCGGTGCGCCGCGGCTCCTGATGCACTACCCGCCGTTCGGGCCGGAGAAGGCCGACCGGCTGGCGCGTCTCGTCGCCGAGGGGCTGGAGCTGACGGTCGCCGTCGACTCCGTGTGGGCGGCCGAGTCGCTCTCGGCCGCGCTGCAGAAGCGCGGTGTCACGGCAGAGCTGCTGGTCGAGCTCGACGTCGGCCTGCACCGCACCGGCCAGGGCACGGCGGCCGGTGCGCTGGCCGTCGCGCAGGGCTCTCGCGAAGCTCCCGGCGGTCAGCGTGACCGGCATCAGCTGCTACCCGGGCCACTGCCGGGGCGACGCCGAGACCGTGCGCTCACGCCTGATGGCGGCCGACGCCCAGTTACGCGAGACCCGCGACGCCTTCCTGGCCGCCGGCATCGCGTGCGACCGGGTCTCGGGCGGCTCGACGCCGACCCGCTGGCTGACGCACGAGACGTGTGTGACGGAGCTGCGCTCCGGCACCTATGCGCTGGGCGACCGCAACGACCCGCCCAACGAGGGCGTCGAGCAGGGCGCGCTCTGGGTCGAGGTGACCGTCATCTCCGACGCGGTGCCCGACCAGATCGTGGTCGACGCGGGCTCGAAGACGCTCACGTCCGACTCGCACGACGACGGCGGCCACGGCGTCATCGTCGGTCTGGCCGGGCGCCCACCTCAAGGACATCAACGAGGAGCACGGCTACGTCGACGTCGCGGCCCTGACCGAGCGGCCACGGGTCGGCGACCACCTCCAGATCATCCCGAACCACGCCTGCGGCTGCGTGAACCTGCAGGACGCCATGCTCGGCGTCCGCGACGGCGTCGTCGAGCGGGTGCTGCAGGTCGCGGCGCGCGGGCTGATCCGCTAAACAGTCGCTGATGCAGCACTTCACGTCGGCCGACCACAAGTACGCCTACAGCCCGCACCACGAGCCGATCGGGACCGTGCAGCCGGGCGAGACGTTCACGGTCGACGCCGTCGAGGGCTGGTCGAACTACTTCCGCTCGCCCGAGGAACTTCACGCCCGAGACCTACCACGCGGCCGAGGCCGTGAAGTGGGCGGTGACGGGGCCCATCGCCGTGGCCGGGGCCGAGCCCGGCGGCGTGGTCGCGGTCACCATCCACGAGGTCGAGGTCGTGACGCCGGGCGTCTGCGTGTTCGGCCCGTACGCCGACGAGGACCCGCTCGCGTGGTGGGACCACGAGACGGCCGTCGCGCTGTACGAGTCGTCGGACGGCAGCGTCCGGTTCGACGAGCACACGACGCTGCCGTCGCGGCCGCTGGTCGGCTGCCTGGCGGTGGCGCCGGCCGAGGGCGAACTGCACGCGATGCTCCAGGGTCGCTACGGCGGCAACCTGGATTGCAAGGAGCTCGTCGCGGGAGCCACGCTGGTGCTGCCCTACGAGCATGCCGGCGCAGGCCTCTACTTCGGGGACTGCAAGGCGCTGATGAGCGACGGCGAGATCGTCGGGCCGCCGGAGGTGGGCGCGCTGGTGACCGCCACGGCCGAGCTGCGACCACGGCCGGCCTCCCTCCGCTGGCCGCGGCTCGAGACGGCCGACCGCATCACGACGATCGTCGCCGGCACCCCGCTCGAGTGGGCCGCCCGGCAAGCGTTCCGCGAGCTGCTCGACTGGGTCGTCGACGACTTCGAACTGTCACGCGAGAAGGCCGCGCTGCTGATGGGGATGGTCGCCGACACCGGCATCTGCCAGGTCTCCAACACCGACTTCACGGCCTACTGCACGATGCCGCGCGGCGTGCTCCGCCCGTACGCGCGGGCCGGCGCGGGGTCGTAAAGCGTGGCGGTCGACGTGCAGGGCGCGGCCACGCCGAAGGCGCCGCGACGTCGCAACGCGATCGGCGGGCGGGTGCGGCCGGTGCTCACCGCGTACCTGCTGATCTTGCCCGCCGCCCTGTTCATCGGCGTCGTCTTCCTGTACTCGCTGGGGCGGCTCGGCTACGTGTCGGTCCATACCGGCAACAACGGCGACGAGGGCCCGGCGCAGCTGAACAACTACCGGTTCATCCTCGACGACCCCATCTTCCGCGACGCCGTGAAGCACAACCTGTTGCTGCTCCTGAGCGTGCCGGTGGTGCTGGTGCTGGCGCTCGCGATCGCCTTCGTGCTGCACGAGGGCGTCCGCGGCTGGCGGCTGTACCGCACGATCATCTTCCTGCCGTACATGCTCGCCATCCCGGTGCTCGGTACCACCTTCGTCTACCTGCTGAGCCTGAACGGCGTGATCAACACCGTGTTCGGCGCCGTCGGCCTCGGGTTCCTCGAGCAGGACTGGCTGGGCGACCCGTCGTGGGTGCTGAGCTCGATCGCGACGATCATCGTCTACCACGAGCTCGGCTTCGGCGTGGTGCTGTTCCTGGCGCGGCTGCTGAGCCTGCCGGAGGAGGTCGACCAGGCGGCCCGCATCGACGGCTGCACCTGGTGGCAGCTCAAGCGCCGCATCACGCTGCCGCAGATGCGCTCGGTGATCACCGCGTTCGTGACGCTCGAGCTGATCACGATGCTGTCGTGGGTGTTCGCGTACGTGTACTCGACCACGCAGGGCGGTCCCAACTTCGCCAGCTACGTGCTCGAGTTCTACGTGTTCGACAACGCCTTCACGTTCCGGTCGCCGAGCTTCGCCGCGGCCTCCGCCATCCTCCTGCTGCTCGCGACGACCGTGCTGATCATCGTCCAGGTGCGCCGCACGTCGGTGGAGATGAACCTTGAGTAGGCGCAACGAGGGCAGCACCGCCGGCTGGGGCGTCGCGCAGGCGGCGATGCTCGGCATCGGCGTGCTGACGCTCTACCCCCTCTACTTCATCGTCATCACGTCGTTCAAGACCCGCAAGGAATACCTCGACAACCAGTTCCTGCCGCCGACCGACCCGACCCTCCAGAACTTCCACGACGCGTTCCGCGACGGGCAGCTGCTGACGTGGGTGGCCAACAGCCTGATCATCACGACCGCCAGCGTGGTGGTCGCCGCGATCGTGTCGGCGCTGGCCGCGTACCCGCTGGCCCGCATGCGCTTCCCCGGGCGGCTGCCGTTCATCGGACTCAACGTCGTGCTGATGGTGGTGCCGCCGGTGGTGCTGGTGGTGCCGCTGTTCCTGTTCTTCGTCAACCTCGGCCTCGTCAACTCGCGGTTCGCCGTGGTGATCATCTACGTCGGGCTGCTGATCCCGTTCTCGATCTACCTGCTCGTGAACTTCTTCGCGACCATCCCCCGCAGCCTCGAGGAGGCGGCGCGCATCGACGGCGCCGGCCAGCTGCGCACGCTGTGGAGCGTGATCGTGCCGCTGTCCGCACCCGCGATCATGACCATCGTCGTCGTGAACGCGGTGTGGGTGTGGAACGAGCTGCTGATCGCGCTCGTGTTCCTGCAGGACGACCAGGCGCGGACGCTCACCGCCGGCCTGACGTTCTTCCAGGGCCGCTTCATCGCCGAACGAGCCGCTCGTCATGACGGGCGCGCTGATCGCGACGATCCCGATGCTGCTGCTGTACATCGTCGGGCAGCGGTTCTTCATCCGGGGACTGACGGCAGGGTTCGGGAAGTGAGCCGCGGGCTCGGCGAGCTGCTCGCCGCGCCCCCGCGCGCGGGGATGCTGCCGGCGGCGATCCTGGCCCGGGCCGCCGAGCTGGCCGAGCGGTTGCCCGACCCGGCCGCCGCGCCCGACCCGGTGGCGGCCCTGAGGGCGCTGCGCGAGCGGATCGGCTGGTGCCTCGGCATCGACCGGATCCCGCGCATACCGGGTGCGTGGCAGCCGGTGCGCGAGATCGCCGGCGACGGCTACGCGGTCGAGGTCGGCACCTACGAGGCCGTGCCCGGGCTGGTCGTGCCGGCGCACGTCTACCGGCCGACGACGACCGGCCCGCATCCCGCCGTGGTGCACGCGCCCGGTCACTGGATGGAGAACGCGCGCCTCGAACCCGACGTGCAGCGCTACAACGTGCTGCTGGCGCGGGCGGGAATCGCAGTGCTCTGCTACGACCCGATCGGCCAGGGCGAGCGACGCACCGGCTGGCACCAGCACGGGCAGCTCGCGCCGCTGCTGGCCGGGTTCACCTCGCTCGGCGTCATGGTCGCCGAGACGATGGGCGGCCTCGACGTGCTGGCTGCGCGGGACGACGTCGACGCCGGCGCGGCTCGCCGTCACCGGCGCGTCCGGCGGCGGGTTCGTCTCGGCGTTCGCCGCGGCGGTCGACGATCGCGTCGCCGCGGCGTGCATCTGCTGCATCGTCAACACGCACCTGTCGCAGCTGCGCGACGCCGCGTACGGCACCGGCTGGGACGGGTGGGTCGACCTCTGCAACCAGGTGCCGCGGCTCGCTGCGACGGCGAACATGGGCCACGTGCTGGCCGCCGCCGCACCGCGTGCCGTGACCGTGGTGCACGCCGTCGACGACCCGCCGTTCCCCATCGCCGGCGCCCGCATCGTGGTGGCCGAGGCCGCTCGCGCCTACGCGGCGGCCGGTGCCGACGGCGGCGTGCGGCTGGTCGAGCTGGCCGGCGGCCACGGCCTCCATCCGGCGATGCGCGTCGCGGCGGCCACGGCGCTCGCTCGCTCGCTCGGTGCGCCGACGCCGCCACCCGAGACGCCGGCGCCGCTGCTCGCGTCGGCGTGGGCGGTGACGCACGACGTCGCCCGCGCCGCCACGCCGCAGACCACGTCGCGGCCTGCCGGGCGGCTGCCGGGCGAGGCGCTCGCGGCCGACGTCGACACGAATCCCGTGCTGGTCGGGCTGGCGCGCGCGGTGGCCGGATCGCTGCGGGCCGGACGCGCACCCGATCGTGCAGCGGTGGCGGCAGCCCTCGGCGGCCTGCTCGATCCCACGGTCTCGGCCCGCGTCGCCAACCACATCGTGCTGGCGGACGGCGGCTACGGCCAGCGCCTCGAGCTCACGGTCGCGCCCGCGATCACGCTCGACGCCGTGCTGCTGCTGCCGGACGGGTGGGACGAGGTGCCCGGCGTGCTGGTGACGATCGACGAGGGCGGCAAGGCGGTGGCGCTGGCAGGCCCGGCGGCCGCGACCGCCCGCGCGCGCGGCTGGGCGGTGCTGGCGCCCGACCTGCGCGGCACCGGCGAGAGCGCGGCATCGGAGTTCGAGGTCGCGACGGCGGCCTGGCTGCTCGACCGCGACCTGCTCGCCGACCGCGTCCGCGACCTGCGGGCATGTGTCCGGATGCTGTCGGAGCGGTACTCCACGGGCCAGCAGATCGACAAGCGGCGCATCGCCGTCCACGGTGACGGGCCGTTCGCGCTGGTGGCACTGCTGGCGGCCGCGCTGGACGACGACATCGCCGGCGCCGTCGGCACGGGCTTCGTCGCCGGCCTCGAGGAGCTGCTGGTCGAGAGCCCGCAGATCACGCCGATGGTGTTCGGATTCCGCGCGCTGGAGGCGTACGACGTGCCGGACCTGGTGCGGCTCGGGCGGCTCTCCATGTCGGGCGACGACGCGGGCGAGCTGGTCGCCCGGCTGCTCGAGGGGCTCGGATCGTGAGCGAGGGTCCGGTCGTCCGCGAGGTCGCCGACCGGGTGTTCGCGTGCGAGCAGCCCGACGGTCCGCGCATCATCCGGCAGGTCGTGATCGCCGGCGCTCGCGCGGCGCTGGTGGTGGACACCGGCCTGCCGGGCTCGCCGGCCGACGGCATCCTGCCGGTGCTGGCGCGCCTCGGAGTGCCGCCGATCGTGCTCCTCACGCACCCCGACGGCGACCACGTTGCCGGCACCGCGGAGGTGCTCGCCGTCTACCCCGGCTCGCGCGTTGTCGCCGGCGCTCGCGACGTGCCGCTGATGGGCGTGCCCGAGCGTGCGATCCGCGAGCGCTACGCGCGGTTCGCCGCGTTCGACGACGTGCCGTTCACCGAGGAGATGCACGAGCGCGCGCTGGCGCGCTTCGGCGCGCCGTTCGATCCGCCCGAGCCGGTCGGCGACGGCACCACGATCGACCTCGGCGGCCGCTCCGTGACGCTGCTCGCGACGGCGGGCCACAGCCCCGGCCACACCGCCGCCTGGCTGGCGGCCGACGGCGTGCTGGCTGCGGCCGACGCCGCGATGGGCCGGGCGATCACCGACCGCGCCGGCAACGGCTACATCCCGCCCATGTACACGCCGCCGGCCACGTACCGCGCCACGGTCGCGCGACTGGCGGCGCTGCCCGTCACGGTGCTGCTGACCGGCCACGAGCCGGTCATGGACGCGGCCTCGACGGCCGGGTTCCTGGCCGAGTCGGCCGCTGCGTGCGATCGCTTCGAGGCGCTCACCGCAGAGGCGCTGGCCGAGGGACCGGGCACGCTGATGGAGCTGTGCAGCCGGGTCCACGCGGCGTACGGTGGCCTGCCCGCCGATCGCGTGCGCGACCTGGCGCTGACCGTCGACGGCCACCTCGCCGACCTCGTCGCGGCGCGCGGCGCGGCCATCTCGTCGGGACCACCGCGCATGTTCAGGAGCACCGCATGAAGATCGTCGAGCTGCGCACGACCGCGGTCGCCGTGCCGCAGAAGCGCACCTACCGGTCGAGCTGGCGGCGCACCGGGCACGGCACGAATGCGCTGCAGGCCGTGCTGGTCGAGCTGGTCACCGACGAGGGCCTGACCGGAATCGGCGAGGCCCCCGTGGTATGGGCCGGCAGCGCCGCGGTGACGACCGCGATGATCGAGGCGGTGGCGCCGCTGGTGGTCGGCGCCGACCCGCTCGACCACGACCTGATCCGGCGGCGGCTGTACGCCGAGACCGGCATGGCGCACCTGGGGACGCAGGGCGTCTCGTGGGCGCTGTCGGGCATCGACACCGCGCTGTGGGATCTGACGGGCCGCATCCTCGGGCAGCCGCTGCACCGGCTGTGGGGCGGAGCCTGGCGCACCCGCTCGGGGTTCCACGCCGACCTCGTGCCGGACGAGCCGGAGCGCATGGCCGAGGATGCGCTGGCGCGGGTGGCCGAGGGGTTCCGGACGCTGTACTTCAAGGTCGGGTTCGCGCCCGAGGTGGACGAGGCGCGTGTGCGCGCCGTCCGCGAGGCGGTGGGTGACGGGCCGAAGATTCGCGTCGATGCCAACGGCGCCTGGTCGCCGGGTCTGGCCAAGCGGCTGCTCGATCGCCTGGCGGCCTACGACCTGGAGTACATCGAGCAGCCGATCCCGCCCGGCGATCCCGAAGAGCTCGCGCGCCTCCGGGCCCGGGTGCCGGTGCCGATCCTGGCGCACGAGTCGAGCCTGTCGGTCGAGGGCACGCTGGCCGTGGTGCGGCACGGCGCCGCCGACGCGGTGCAGCTGGATCCGCGCTTCGATGCGGGCATCGCCGGAGCGCGGACTGCCGCCCAGATCGCCGAGGTGGCGGGCCTGCCGGCGCTGACGCACACGTTCGGCGAGCTCGGCGTCGGCACCGCGCTGATGCTGCACTTCCACGCCGCGCACCGCAACCTGGTGCTCGACTCGCAGACCTACTACCCGAACCTGACCGACGACGTGATCGTCGGCGGGCCCCTGCAGTTCGACGGGTGCTTCCTCGACGTACCGCAGGGGCCGGGTCTCGGCGTCGAGCTCGACCGGGAGCGCGTCGCGCACTACGCGGCGTTCCATGCCAGCGAGGTGGCGGGTCGACAGACGCCGCCGCCGGACGATCCCTACTACGACCGCGAGTACCTGATCCGGCCGCGGGTCTGAGACGAGGAGGAGCGGTGGGCGGACGGCTCGAGGGCAAGGTTGCGGTCGTGACCGGCGCGGGCTCCGGCCTGGGCCGCGCGGGATCGGTCGCGTTCGCGCGGGAGGGCGCCGCGGTGGTGCTGGCCGAGATCGACGAGGCGCGCGGCGAGGCGGTCGCAACCTCCATCCGCGAAGCCGGCGGCCGCGCCCTGGTGGTGCCGACCGACGTCACCTCCGGCGAGGCGGTGGCGGCGATGGTGGAGCGCGCGGTGCACGAGTTCGGTGCGGTCGACATCCTCTACCACTGCGCCGTCGACGTGCACTTCGTGAACCATCAGGACACGCGGCTGACCGAGATGGACGACGCCGTCTGGCAGCGGATGATCGACCTGGTGCTGACGGGCACGTTCCACGTCTGCAAGCACGTCGGGCGGCAGATGCTCGAGCAGCACGGCGGCTCGATCATCCTCACCGCCACCA
Organism: uncultured Actinomycetes bacterium; assembly: GCA_963732645.1. Taxonomy (GTDB): domain Bacteria; phylum Actinomycetota; class Thermoleophilia; order Gaiellales; family F1-60-MAGs149; genus VFJZ01. The sequence continues at coordinate 5,470 of CAVTAC010000008.1, read as the reverse complement.
CCGACGCGCTGATCGGCGTGGCCGGCCTGGACGCGTACACGGCGGCGAAGGGCGGAGTGGTCGCACTGACTCGCTCGTTCGCGGCCGGCATGGCGCCGGATGGCGTGCGGGTGAACGCGGTCTGCCCGGCGTTCGTGGCGACCGAGCCGCAGATGCTGTGGCTGGACGACCCGGCGGCGCGCGCCTCGATCCAGAGCCTGCACCTGCTGCCGATCCCGTCGCCGGAGGAGGTCGTGCCGTTCGTGGTGTTCCTCGCGTCGGACGAGGCGTCGGCGATGACGGGCGGCATCTTCCCGGTCGACGCGGGCTACATGGCGTTCAAGGCGAGCACGGTGGACGTGATGGGCGCCATGCACGTCGGCAAGGACGACGTCTGACGTCTCAGCCGATGCGGTGCTCGAAGTCGGTGAGCACCTCGTTGCCCGTCTCCGTGACGAGGAACATCCACTCCAGCCGGGCCGAGGCGACACCCGGGAGGTAGGTGGCCGGCTCGCACATGATCACCATTCCCGGCTGAAGCACGGTGTGGTCGCCCGAGACCAGGCGAGGGTTCTCGTGCACCGACGTGCCGATGCCGTGGCCGGAGTGGTGCACGTAGTCGACACCGCCGGCCGCGATCACGGCGGCGCGCACGCCGGCGTCGAACTCGGCCGCGGTGATGCCGGGACGGAGCGACTCGCAAGCCTTCTCGATGCCGGCCTGCGCGGCGGCTAGCACACGCCGCTGTTCGGCCGACGGCTCGCCGCCGATGACCAGCGTGTTGCACGAGTCGCCCCAGTAGCCCGCGACGCGCGGTGCGATGTCGGCGACGACCGGGTCGCCGACCTCGAGCGGGCGGTTGCGCGGCCAGTCGAACACCGCCGGCGTCCGGTCGACGCCCGAGCTGTACTCGCCGGCGACACAGATGCGACCGCCGGCGGCGGTCTCCATCGCGCGGCGGATGTCGCTGAAGACCTCGAGCTCTGTGCGCCCTGCGGTGCTCGCCCGCAGGGCCTCGCGCTGGCCCACGGCCGTCACCTCGGCCGCGCGGCGCATGGCCACGATCTCGTCGGCGGTCTTCACCATCCGCGCGTTCGACAGCTGGGCATCGAACGGGACGAACCGGTCGGCGAGACCGGCGAGCGCCTCGCCCATCGCCCAGCCGAACGTGGCGCGCTCGACGGCGACGTCGCCGCTCAGCCCCACATCGGCCGCGACACGCGCGACCGCGTCGGCGTGCTCGGTCCAGCCATGCAGCGGGTGGTCGGTGCTGAAGCCCTCGTAGCCGGTGGAGGACGCGGCGCGGCTGGCCTGCGCGCCGCCGAGCTCGGTGTTGACGACGACCAGGTGGGCCGTTCCGTCGGGCGCGACCAGGGCGGTCGCCGGCCCGCCGCCGAACGGGCTCGGCCCGGTCTCGTAGGGTGACTCGAAGCCGGTCGCGTAACAGACGGGGTCGGGCGAGGTGATGATCGCCCACCCGGCGCCGGCCGCGCGCGCCGCGGCCGCCACCCGCAGTTGTCGTTCGTCCATCCGGGAAGTATCAGGGAGCGCCGGGAGGTGCTTGAATGGGCAGGCGATGCCTGTCGACGTCCGCACCGCGATCGAGATCGGCCGGGCGCCTGCCGATGTCGCCGCGTTCGCGGGCGATCCGGGCAACGCGACGGCCTGGTACGCGAACATCAAGAGCGTCGAGTGGAAGACGCCGCCGCCGATGGCGGTGGGCTCGCAGATCGCGTTCGTCGCGCAGTTCCTCGGCCGCCGGCTGTCGTACACGTACGAGATCGTCGCGTTCGAGCCAGAGCGGCTGCTGGTGATGCGCACTGCCGACGGCCCGTTCCCGATGGAGACGACCTATATCTGGGCGCCGGCCGAGGGTGGGACGCGGATGGAGCTTCGCAACCGCGGCGAACCGGAGGGCTTCTCGAGGTTCGTCGCGCCGTTCATGGCGCGCGCGATGCGCCGTGCCAACACGAAGGACCTGCGTCGCCTGAAGCAGCTGCTCGAGAGCGCGGTCTAGGCAGGACCGTGACGGACGCAGCGGCCGACGAGCGCGATCCCGTGCGCGCCGCGGTGCTTGCATTGCCTGCAGCCGAGCGCACAGGTACTAGCCCCTTGATTCCGGCGCCGGGCAGGCGCTAGGATCGGCGAGGCCCGGGTGCTGACTTCCGAGAAGCGCAGGGTTACGGGACATGCCGCCTGCCGCGCATCGTTTGCCTTTCAGGCATAAGCAATAGACGCGTCCCATTGTCGCGCCCGGGCTCCACCACCCTACGCCAGGTGTTGACTGATATCTATATTCACGTATAGTATTCAGTCATGCAGGCGGAATTCCTGAGCGCGGCCGACGCCGCGGCGGTGCTTGGCCTGCACGAGCAGCGCGTGTACCAGCTCGTTCAGAGTGGAGCGCTCCCGGCCGAGCGCGTCGGCTCACGGCTGGTGCTGCGCCAATCCGACGTCCGCCAGCTGGCGCTCCTCAACCGCCCGAGTGGACGGCCGCTCGGCCCGCGGGCGGCGTTCGGTGCGTTGTGGCTGGCATCCGAGGCGGCGGGGTTTGCAGCCGTGCAGCCAGCGGCATCGTGGCTGTCAGCAGCCGAGCGATCGCGCCTCCGCCGCCGGCTGCGCGGCGCAGGGCTCTCGCCTCTCCTCCCGCGGCTACGTGATCGAGCCGACCGTGAGGAATATCTCGTGCACGACGCCGAGCTCGTTCGACTAGCCGCCGATCCCAGGCTCGTTCGATGTGGCGAGTCGGCCGCCATCGAGTTTGATCTCGACCTGATCGGGCCGCCGCGCTTTGAGGCGTACGTCCTCGACCACCACGCGGCCGCGGTCGTCGACGAACACGCGCTTCGCTCTGGCCCGCGGGACGCGTCCAACGTGGTTCTCCGCGTCATCAAGGGCGTTGAGCCGTTCGATCCCGGCCAGCGCGTCGCGCCGATTGCCGTCGTTGCTGTGGACCTGGTCGAGTCGCTCGATGCCCGCGTGCATCTTGCAGGGGAGCGTCTCCTGAGGAAGATCGACGACATGCTGATCGTCGGCGGCGCATGATCGAGATCACGCCGCGCGGGATCGCCGACGAGGCAACGTGGCATGCGCTCCTCGATTTGGCCGAGCGTGTCCCGGACGGTTGGACGCTCATCGGCGCGCAGATGGTCGCCGTGCACGCTTCGATCCACGGCCGGATACTTCCTCGCGCCACTCGCGACTTCGACGTGCTGGCTGACCAGCGACTCACAGCCACTCAGGCGGAGAGGATCAGCTCGGAGCTCATCGCGCTCGGCTTCGCCCTCGATACGGCCGAGAGCATCTCCTCAGAGGTCAACCACCGTTTCCATCGCCCGCGCGATGGAGTTGTGGTGGACGTGCTCGCCCCCGATGGCCTCGGCCCGCGCCACTTCGCTGGGACGATCCCGCCGTACCGCACGATCAGCGTGCCGGGCGGGACGTGGGCGCTGGGACGCACCACTCCCATCGATGTCGCGATCGCCGGTCGGAGCGGGACGATTCCCGTCCCGGACATCCTCGGAGCGATTCTGATCAAGGCGCGCGCGATCTCAACCGCCCGGGCGGCGACCCACCGCCAAGACTTCGCCCTGCTCCTAAGCCTGCTCGACGATCCTCTCGCAGCGCGCGACCTTTTGACCCCGGGGCAGCGCACGGCCCTGCGCAAGCTGGCTGGCATGTTCGACGAGCACCCCGAGGCGTCCGTGTCAGTACCCGATCCTCTCCACCTCGCACTCGCCGAGCGGGCATTGGCAGTCCTCACCGCGGCGTAGCGATGCCTCTTGGCGCGCGCACTCAGTGCTGCCGGTACAGCGCCCCACCCAGATACTTCAGCCCCGAGTCGACCGCAACGGTGACGACCCGATGCCCCGGCCCGAGCTCCTTCGCCACGGCGAGCGCCGCGACCAGGTTCGCGCCGCTCGACGGCCCCGACCAGACGCCCTCCTCGCGCGCCGCCCGGCGGGCCATCGCGAACGCCTCGTCCTGCGGCACCGCGTGGACGTCGTCGATGTCGCGCGCGACGTCGAGCAGCGGCGGCACGAAGCCGATGCCGCCTCCCTCGATGCGGTGCGTGCCGGCCGCTCCGCCGGAGAGGACCGCCGACTCGGCCGGCTCGACCGCCACGACCCGCACGCCGGGCGCGCCCTTGCGCAGCGCTCCGGCGACGCCGAGCAGGCAGCCGGCGGTGCCGACGTACGACACCCACGCGTCGATGCGGCCGTCGAGCTGCGCGAGCATCTCCGCGCCCATCTCGGCGTACCCGTCGACCATGTCGTGGTTCTCGAACTGGTTCGTGCGGTAGCCGTCGATCTCGGCCGCGACCTCGAGCGCGCGCTCGCGCATGGCGGGGATGAGCCGCGGCGTGATGCCCTCCGGGCTCGGCAGCACGTCGAGCGTGGCGCCGAACGCGCGCATGGTCGCGAGCTTCTCGACCGCGAACGCGTCGGACGTGACGATGCGCGTCGGGTAGCCCTTCACGGCGCAGACGAACGACAGCGACGACCCGGTCGAGCCGCCGGTGTACTCGACGACGGTCTGGCCGGGCCGCAGCCCGCCGGATCGCTCCGCGCCCTCGATCATCGCGATCGCCATGCGGTCCTTGTAGGAGCCGGTCGGGTTCGCCGCCTCGAGCTTGACCCACACCTCGGCCGACTCCGGCCCGACGATGCGCGTCAGCCGCACGATGGGCGTGTTGCCGATCGCCGCCAGCGCGGCCGGGCGGCCGCCGTTGCCTTCCGCCATCTCGCCTCCTCCTCTCGGTGGGAGTGAGGCTATCGCAGCGGCGGCGCGTCAGCTCGCGAGTATCGGCCGCGGACGCAGGAACTCGTCGTCGAGTCCGCAGCCGGGGATCTGCGGCCCGACTGGCCCGATGACGTAGACGTCGGCGGCGGGCATCGCGAACGGGACGACGCAACGCACGACCCCTTCGTCGACGAGACCCGAGAGGTACCGGGCGTCGAGTCGACTGCCGGGCGCCGTCGTGGCGACCCACGGTCCCCTGAACTGGCCATCCTCGTACTCGGCGATCACGACGTCGTGGCGCGCGTCGCCAGATGACGTAGACGCTCGCGCCACGGTGGCCGGCCGCTGCGCCGGCCCAGTACGCGGGGAACGCCAGTTTCGCCGCGCCGACGGCCTGCTGCGCGTCGCGTGTGACGACGCTGTGGGCTCGCCACGCGCTGGCCACGACCGTCGCAGGTATCAGCAGGATCAGCAGCGGAGGAATCGTCCAGAGCATCCGCACTGACCACACCGATCGGACGGCGAGCGCGACGAGCGCGGCGGTGGCAACGGCCGTCAGCGTCCACAGGAATGCGAGCACCTCGCGTCCGATGTCGGGGTCGCCGCGCGGAAGCTCGATGTAGCGGGATGTGACGGAGGCGAGGAACGCGCAGCCGACGACGACAAGCACTGTCATCCCGAAGGCGACGATGGCTCGCTCGATGCGAGTCAGCGGTGTCGCGGCCCAGCTTCCACACACCGATCGTAC
>CAVTAC010000007.1:0-377171 GCA_963732645.1 uncultured Actinomycetes bacterium | reverse complement strand
CTGTTCACCAGGGCCACCTCCATCGACCGTCCGAAGCGCCCCGTCGCGACCTCCAGGCCGAGCGTCCGGAGCGCCGCGACGAACGTCTCGTAGAGCGGTTCGGCGCGCTCGGGCGGCGCCGCGGCCATGAACGACGGGCGGTTGCCCTTGCGCGTGTCGGCCAGCAGCGTGAACTGCGAGACGGCCAGCACCGCGCCGCCCGTGTCGAGCACGGAGCGGTTCATGTGGCCCGCGTCGTCCTCGAAGATCCGCAGCCGCGCGATCTTGCCGGCCAGGCCCGTGACCGCCGCCTCGTCGTCGTCGTGTGAGACGCCGAGCAGCACCAGCAGGCCCGGTCCGATCGCGCCGACCGTCTCCCCCGCCACCGTGACGCGGGCCTCCGAGACCCGCTGGACGACCGCGCGCACCGCCGTCGTCAGGCCGCGGGCAGCCGGTCGAGTGCGCGCCGGTACTCGTCGGAGCGAGGGTCGAGCCAGTGCGCCATCTTGTACGAGCCGCGGGCGAGCTCCAGGAAGCCGAGACCCTGCTGCGCCCGGCCGAGCAGGTAGTAGCAGTACGCGTCGTTCGGCGCCAGGTCGAGCGCGACCGTCAGCTCCGCCTCGGCGTCGACCATGCGGGACGCGCGCAGGTAGGCGAGGCCCAGCGTCTCCCGGATCGACCCCTTCTCGGGGTCGAGGTCGCGCGCCTGCTCGAGCCGCTCGATCGCCGCGCCGGTGTCGCCGGCACGCAGCAGCTCCCGGCCGCGCACGAAGAGCTCGTAGACCGGAGCGTCATCGTCCACTCCCTCAAGGTACCACCCGAAGCGCACCGGGACTCAGGGCAGCAGGGAGCGCAGGCGCACCGCACCCCGGGCCCGCTCGGTACGGCCGAGCGACTTGCGCAGGCCGCGCTTCACGGTCCGCGCCTCGGTGCGCGCGCTGCGCGCGGCCTCGTCGGCCCGCGCGTCGTTGGGGCCGTACCGGGCCCGCGACTGCAGGCGCGCCCAGCCGGCCGCGTCGACGCCGAACTCGCGGCGCAGCATGCGGGCGAACTCGTCCGGTGTCAGCGTCACGACCGCATCGGGCACGCCCTGGTCGCGCACGAACGCCTCCAGGTCGCGCCGGACGGCACCGGCGATGGCATGCGGTCCCTTGCGGAGGTACGGGATCACCGAGCGCAGGCGCTTCGCCAGCACCAGCAGCACGACCATGCCGACGGCGAGCAGCAGGAGCCACGAGACGAACCCCGGGCGCCACTCCCTGCCGACGACCGTGCCGACGCTGAAGTCGCCCTCGCGCGGTCCGCGGCCGCCGCCGAGCTGGGCACCGGCCACGCGGCTCGGGGTGCCGGCCAGCTTCGCGAGCTGCTCGAGCCGGGCCGAGTCGAAGCCGGCGACGCCCGCCAGCGCCGACTGGGCGGCCTCGGAGAAGTCCTTCGACGTCGTCGAGTAGTTGAACGGCAGCTCGCGCGACGGGGTCGGCTCGAACGCCATCCAGCCGTACTTCGGGAACCACACCTCGACCCACGCGTGCGCGTCGCGGTCGGTGACGACGTACGTGCCCCGGCTGACGTTGCGCGTGCCCTCGGTAAAGCCCTCGCCGATGCGCGACGGGATGCCGAGCATGCGCAGGATCACCGTCATCGTGCCGGCGTACATCTGGCAGTAGCCGCGCTTGCCGTCGAGGAAGAACGACGGCAGCGGCCCGTCGGTGGCCTGCGAGTAGTCGGCCTTCTCGTCGTAGCGGTAGTTCGACTGGAAGTACGACTCGATCGCCGCGACCGCCTCGTACGGCGACTTCGCGTCCTTCGTCAACGCGCGGGCCTGGTCGTACACCTCGCGCCAGCGCACCAGCTGCGGGTCGAAGAAGTTCTGGCTGATCAGGTCGTCGACCGCCGCCTCGCGTCCGGGCGTGCCCCAGACCGGGAACTGGACGCTCTCGTCCAGCAGCGACAGCGACGTCGACTGCAGCTCCTCCGGGTAGTCGGCCGGCGACTCGGTGAGGTCCTTGATCGACGGCTGGACGGGCAGGTACTCGGCCGTCCAGCTGGAGTCGACCGGCACGTTCTTGTCGGTCGAGAAGACGCCGTCGGACGTGCGGCTGATGAGGCCCGCGTCGCCGTCGACGCCCTTGATCGCGAGCACCTCGGCCGGCGCGACCAGGTTGGTGGTGGCGAGGTTGACGTTCTGGAACTTGACCGACTTCTGCTTCAGCGACAGCCCCTGCGCGGACGGCGACAGCGCGTCACGCGGCACCACGGCGTTCGGGGGCGACGAGGTCTCGACCACGGTCGGCTCGCCCACCCACGCGACGCCGTTGAAGTTCGACAGCACGACCGCGCGCCAGTACGACGGGCTGTCGGCGGTCACCCGCAGCAGCGTCACGGGCCGCTTGGGGCGCTTCAGGCCGGCGTAGCTGTGGTTCCAGATGAAGCTGACGCTCTCGCCGGTCTTCTCCGGCTTGCCCCATTGCTTCCAGTCGAGCATCGCGCTCTTGGCGACGCCCGGCAGCGTGGCCGCGAGGACGGCGACCAGCACGACGGCGGCTCCCGCCGCGAGCTGGATGCTGGGTCTGCGCCGCTGTGAGAGCACGCCGAGGACGGCGAGCATCAGGCCCAGGAAGATGGCCGCCCGCAGCGTCGGCCGCGGCAGCACGTAGACCGTTGAGACGACCAGGAAGGGGATGAAGCCGACCACGATCGCCGGGTAGGGCGAGCGCCACACCAGCAGCGCGGCGGCCAGCGCCGCGAAGCAGGCGAAGATCGCCAGCACCACGACGGCATGCAGCTGCGCCGCCTTCACGGGGTCGTACGGCAGCAGCGTGCGCACCCACCGGTCGAGGCCGTCGTGCAGGTCGCCGCCGACCAGGCGGAAGTAGCCGGTGTCGCCCAGCAAGTGCGGGCGGAAGGGCCAGTGGCCGGTGGCGGCGCCGATCGCACCGATGATCGTCGGCACGACCAGCAGCGCGTAGCGGCGCGGCGCCAGCCGCGGCGACCCGAGCGAGGCGAACAGGGCCGGCACGAGCGCCAGCAGCGCCCACAGCCACAGGTCGGCCATCTCGGGGTCCTCGATCTGCTTCAGGTGCCAGATCGAGAACGCGACCAGCGCGACGTACAGCGCGAGCGGCGGCGCCAGGCGCTCGAACAGCGCCCTCATGCGCGCACCGCCTGGGACGGCGGCGGGCTGGCGACGCGCACGCCCGCCTGCAGCACCGTGCCGAGGTCGTCGCCGCGGCGCACGCGGACGACGGCGACGCCGCGACGCTGCAGCGACAGCGCGATGCCCTCGGGTGCGCCGACGGCGGGAGCGCGGTCGTTCCACGTGCGCGCGTCCACCCACACCAGCGCCACCTCACGACGGCCGGAGACGAGCGACAGCCGCTGCTCCAGCTGCGGCGTCAGCTCGGTCGTGATCAGGAACAGCCGGGCGGCGTCGAGGCCGGCGCGACCGTCCTCCAGCGCGGCGACGAGCGACCTGCGGCCGTCGGGCTGCACGCTGGCGAGCACCTCGAGCGCGACGCGCCAGTCGCCCTCGAGCGACGTCACGGGGGTGCGCTCGAGCCGGGCGCCGGACACGACGAGCGCCGACCGCCGCCCCTCCGACGCGAGCCGTCGCAGGATCGAGCCGGACGCCCGCACCATCATCTCGAACGAGGAGTCGGGCGCCTTGCCGACCACCAGGCCGGCCCGGGCGTCGAGCACCACGGCCGCCTCGTCGCGGGGCGCGTCCTCGAGCTCCTTCACCATCAGCTTCTGCCGCCGGGCGGTGGACGGCCAGTGCACGCGGCGCAGCGACTCGCCGCGCTGGTGGTCGCGCACCGAGTGCAGGTCGAACCCGGCGCCACGGGCGAGCAGGTAGCGGCCCGACATGCCGTTCGGCCCGCCGCCGTCGGGGAACAGCCGGTCGAGCTCGAAGATGTGCGGGTAGACGACGATCGCGCCCTGTGCGGGCAGCTCCAGCTCGCTGCGCGCGAGGCCGAACGGGTCGTCGATGACGAGCCGCGCCTTGTCGAGCCGGTAGCGGCCGCGCGGCAGCCCGCGCAGCGTGTACCGCCCGGCCATGACGTCGCCGGTCTTGAACAGCGGCACCTGCGCCTCGCCGACGGCCGGCAGCGTGTCGAACAGCCGCGCGCCGACCGGCGCCAGCCCGCCGTCGCGCTGCACCTCGACCCGCACCGACAGCTCGCCGCCCTCGACGTGCTCGCCGGGTCCGCCCCGCCGGATCAGACGGAACGGGCCGCGGACGAGCCGCACGTAGACCACCGCCGCCAGCACGGCCAGCGCCAGCCCGACGGCCGGCGCGTACGCCTCGCGCGTACCGAGCGCCCAGGCCGCGACGTACATTCCCGCGGCCAGGAGGAGCGCGAGCCGGCCGCGCGCCGTCAGCATCAGACGGGCACCGGCGTGTGGCGAAGGGCGTCGGCGATCACGTCGGCACCGGTGGTGCCGGTGGAGCGCGCCTCGGGAGACAGGATCACGCGGTGCGAGAGGACCGGCTCGACGACGGCCTTGATGTCGTCGGGCGTCACGAAGTCGCGGCCGGCGCAGAGCGCGCGCGTCTTGGCCACGCGCATCACGGCGATGCCGCTGCGCGGGCTGCCGCCCAGCACGACGCGGCCGTCTGCCCGCGTGTGGCGCAGCAGCGCGACGACGTACCGGTTCAGGCTCTCCTCGACGTGCAGCGCCTTCGCGGCCGCGATGGCGGCGCGGATCTCGTCGCCGTCGGCGACCGGAACCAGCGTCTCGAGCGGGTCGGCGAGCGCCTGCTCGGACAGCATCTTGGCCTCGTCGGCCAGCTCGGGATAGCCGAGGTGCAACAGCATCATGAACCGGTCGAGCTGGGCCTCGGGCAGCGGATAGGTGCCCTCGTACTCGATCGGGTTCTGCGTCGCGAGCACCATGAACGGCGGCTCGAGGCGGTAGGTCTCGCCGTCGACCGTGACCTGGTTCTCCTGCATGCACTCGAGCAGGGCGGCCTGGGTCTTCGGCGACGCGCGGTTGATCTCGTCGACCAGCAGGATGTCGGTGAACACCGGGCCGGGACGGAACTCGAACTCGTTGGTGCGCTGGTTGTACACCGACACGCCGGTCACGTCGGACGGCAGCAGGTCGGGCGTGAACTGCGCGCGCGAGAAGCGCAGGTCGACCGACTTCGCGAGCGCCTTGGCCAGCTGGGTCTTGCCCACGCCGGGCGCGTCCTCGAGGATCACGTGGCCCTCGGCGAGGAGTGCCAGGACGCACAGGCGGAGCGTCTCGTCCGGCGCGTGGATCACCCGCTTCACGTTGGCCACGATGCGATCGACGATCTCCGCCGCCTGCGTCGCGTCAAGGGGGATCACGCTGCTCGATGCTTCCACCCGCACTCCTTGTGTGCCTGCAGGACACTGGGACCCGGTCCGGGGCCAGTATAAGCGCTATACGCAGGCCGACCCGTTGCGGTTCCGTGAATGGGAAATGCGCGTAGGATCCCGGCGTGCGCTCGCTTCTCGCCGCCCTGCTCCTGCTCGTGATCGTGCCCGCGGCGGCCAACGCCGAGTCGGCCTGCTGGAAGCAGCGGGTGAAGCGCGCCGACGCCGTCGCCCGCAGCCGGGCCGGCGACGTCACCTTCGCCGTCATCGACACGCGCGGCCACATCCACGGCCGGCGCTACAACACGCCCGTCCGCGGCGTCTCGACCATCAAGAGCCTGCTGCTGCTGACCTTCCTGCGCCAGCCGTCGGTGCGCCGCCGGTCGCTCACCTCGGCCGAGAAGGGCCTGCTCGACCGCATGATCCGCTACTCCGACAACGGCGCCGCGAGCACCATGATCGGGCGTCTCGGCGAGGGCCAGATCGAGGCCGAGGCACGGCGCATCGGCCTGCGCTCGTTCCAGCTCATCCACGGCTTCTGGGGCCTCTCGCCGACCAGCGCCCGCGACCAGGCGGTGCTGTTCCGGCGCCTCGACCAGTACCTGCCGAAGCGGCACCGCACGTACGCGCGCCGGCTGTTCTCGTCGATCGTCTCCTACCAGCGGTGGGGCGTGCCCCGGGGCGCCCCGCGCGGGTTCCGCGTGCTGTTCAAGGGCGGCTGGGGCTACGGCACCGGCAAGGCCACGCACCAGGGTGCGCGGCTGGAGCGCGGCGGCATGACGCTGGGCCTCGGCATCACGACGTTCGGCAACTCGGGCACGGCCTACGGCGCCACCACGATCGAGCGCGTCACGAAGGCGCTGCTGCGGCCGCAGCCCTGCGCCTCGTAGCTACCGCGTGACGAGCAGGTCGGCGGCCTCGGCGAAGGCCGACTCGCCGGTGCGGGCCGCGGTCGCCCGCAGCACGTGCTTCGCGTTCAGCCGCGCGCTGCCGGCATACGGCTGGGCCATCACGAAGCGGTCGGCGGCCTCGCGCGGCGCCACGTCGCCGGCGGCGACGACGCCGGCCAGGGCGTAGGCGATGCGCTCGTCGTGCTCGGCGTCGAACGGCTTCGTCGTGCGCGCCACCGTGGTGGCGAGCGCCTGCACCACGGCGACGCGGTCGGACGGCGTCGCCTCCCGGTGGCGCGCGACCTCGTCCAGCGCGTCGGCGAGACAGGACGCGTCGACCTCCGGGCCGGTGGCCGCGAGGCCGATCAGCGCGTCGCGGATGCGGCGGAAGCCGCCGTCGCCGAGGCACGGACCCTCGGTGTCGCGGATCAGCACGACGCCGAGCGCCTGACAGGCCGCCGAGCGTGCCGTGGACTCGGCGCTGGCGAGCAGGCCGACGAGGGTCTCGGCCGTCGAGCGCACGACGTTGTCGGCCGCGCGCGCGGCTCCCAGGAGCGCCTCGCCGAAGGCCGCGAGCGCCGCATCACGCGCCTTCGCGTCACGCACACCCAGGCCGGAGATGTCGAGCATCCGGGTAGTGTCGCTCACACCACGGCGAACCGGAAGGGCGTGACCTCGCGCGCCCGTCCCAGACCGACCAGCCGCACGAGGTGCGCGGCCGCCTCCACCATCGCGAACCGGCGCTGGTGGTAGTCGAGCCGCGAGCCCCAGAGATGGAGCGCGAGCTCGTACGGCGTCGCCGCGCCGCCCGCCACGCCGGTCACGCACTCGCCGAGGCGCTCCTCGTGGTGCGCGAGCAGCTCGTTCACCCGGCCGGCGGCGTCCTCGATCGGCGTGCGGTGGCCGGGATAGATGATGCGCGGCTGGAACTCGTCGCGGATGCGCTCCAGCGAGTGGGCGAACTCGGCCAGCGGATCCTTCGACTCGCCCTCGCCCCAGAGCCCGACGTTGGGCGAGATCTCGTTCAGGATCGTGTCGCCGCCGAACATGCGCCCGCTGGTGGCGCCGACGAACACGACGTGCCCCTCGGCGTGGCCCGGCAGGTGGTAGACGTCGAAGCGCTCGCCCTGCAGGTCGAGGACGTCGCCCTCCTCGAGCAGGACGTCGGGATCGGCCGGGTAGTACGGCGTGTCGGTCTCGTCGACCGTCGACGACCGCGCCTCGTCGGCCGGCATGCCCATCGAGATCAGGTGCTGCTCGAACCGCGGCGGCCCGGTCGGGTCGAGGAACCCGGGGTAGGTCAGCTCGTGGTCGCGGCGGCCCTGCACGAACTGGTCGGCACCCGTGACCTCCATCAGCGCCGCGGTGGCGCCGTTGTGGTCGGGGTGGTAGTGCGTCGCGACGACGCGCCGCACGTGCGGCGACCCGAGCTCGGCGTAGGCCTCGCGCCAGCGCGCGGTGGTGCCCGGCGTGCCGAGGCCCGCGTCGAAGATCGTCCAGCCGCCGGGATCCTCGACCGCGTAGCAGTGCACGTGGTTGAGGCTCCACGGCAGCGGCTGGGTGACGCGATGGACGCCGCCGCCGAGGTCGGCGATGAGTGCGCGCTTCTCCACGGCCGGAACCGTACAGGCCCTACCCAGGAGCGATTCGATGCGGTCGAGGATCGCGGCCGCGATCGCGGCCTTCGATGCCTTCGCGAGGTGCTCGACGCCGTCGGCGCCGACCAGCGAGACCTCGTTGTCGGCGACCTCGAAGCCGATGTCGGCGCGGGCCACGTCGTTCAGGACGATCAGGTCGACGCCCTTGCGCTCGCGCTTGGCGCGCGCGCGATCGAGGCCGTCGCCGGTCTCGGCCGCGAATCCCACCAGCACCTGGCCGGGGCGGCGGGCGGCGCCGATGGCGGCCAGGATGTCGGTCGTCGGCACGAGCTCGAGCGACCAGTCGCCGGAGCGCGCGCGCTTCGTGTCCCCCACCTGCGCGGGCCGGTAGTCGGCGACGGCGGCGGCCATCAGCACGACGTCGGCGTCGGCGGCCCGCGCCAGCGCCTCGCGTTCCAGGTCGGCGGCGGTCGGCGTCTCGACGACGGTGCCGCCGGCGGGACGCACAGCGGCGTTGCAGAGCAGCGTGGTGACCTCGGCGCCGCGCAGCAGGGCGGCGTCGGCGAGGGCGACGCCCATGCGGCCGCTGGAGCGGTTGCCGAGGAAGCGCACCGGGTCGAGCGGCTCGCGGGTGCCACCGGCCGTGACCAGCACGCGGCGGCCGGCGAGCGGACCGGCGGGGCGCAGCAGCTGGACGACGGCGGCGTGGATGTCGGCGGGCGCGGCCAGGCGGCCGACGCCGGTCTCCCCCTCCGCGAGCTCGCCGTGCTCGGGGCCGACGATCACGGCGCCACGCGCTCGCAGCAGCTCGACCGCGGCCTGCGTGGCGGCGTGCTCCCACATGCGCACGTTCATCGCCGGCGCGACCACGAGACGGCCGGCCAGCGCCAGCGCCGACTCGGTCAGCACGTTGTCGGCCAGCCCGTGGGCCAGCTTCGCGAGCGTGTTCGCCGAGCACGGTGCGACGACCATCACGCGGGCGGCGCGGGCCGCATCGAGGTGCGGGTAGATCGGACCGCCGGCGGTCGGTGCGTCGGTGAGCACCGGTGCGCGGGAGAGGCCCGCGAACGTGGTGGCGCCGACGAACCGCTCGGCGGCGGGCGTCATCACGACCTGGACTTCCAGGCCGTCCTTGACGAACAGGCGGCACAGCTCGGCGGCGCGGTACGCGGCGATGCCGCCGGTGACGCCGAGCAGGACCTCCGGGTGGATTACTTGTCGGTGCCCCACGCGAGGCGGTCCTGAGCGACCTCCTCGAGCGACATCGTCAGGTAGTTCTTCGACCGCGAGTCGACGAGGGGCGGGGCGACGTCCTCGACCACGCCCTCACCGAGCATGTGGTGGTACGCGTTCAGCTGCCGCGCGCGCTTGGCGGCGATGATGACGAGTGCGTACTTGGACGGAACGACCTGAGTCAGATCGTCGAGCTTCGGATAGATCATGCTGCCTCGAGACGAATCATTACGGCGACGGGCGGCCGCCCTGCCGGGAGATCTCCGACCGCATCGTAGCGTAGAGCTCGTCGGCGGCCCGACCCGCGTCGTCGTTGAGGATGACGTGGTCGAACTGCGTCCGCTCGCGCCGCTGCGCGTTGGCGATCGCGAGACGCATCTCGATCTCGCCCGCCATCTCGGTCGCGCGCCGCCGCAGCCGCCGGTCGAGCTCCTCCAGCGGCGCGTCGATGAAGATCAGGCACGCGTCGGGCCGGCGGCGGCGGATCGCGAACGATCCCTCGACCTCGAGCTCGAGGATCACGTTGCGACCTTCGGCCAGCAGCCGGTCGACCTCCTCCTTGAGGGTTCCGTAGCGGCCGCCGGCGAACGAGACGTGTTCCTCGAAGGCGTCGGCGTCGACGCGGGCCTGGAACGCGTCGTCGGAGAGGAAGTAGTACTCGCGCCCCTCCACCTCCCCCTCGCGCTGGCGACGGGTGGTGGCCGACACGGCGACGGCGGCGATGTCGGGGTCGCGATCCAGCACGCCGTGGATCAGCGTGCCCTTGCCGGCTCCGGAAGGCCCGGAGATGACGAAGAGGATCGCGATGGCCGGCGCCCCGTGCGCTACCGGCGCAGCAGCGCGACGAGCTCGGCTCGCTGGCGCTCGGACAGCCCGCCGACCGTCTTCGACTGCGAGATCCGGCAGGTCGTGAGGAAGCGCCCGGCCTTCACCCGGCCGCACTTCGGCACGGCCAGCAGCAGGTCGAACACCTTCGCCGTCAGCACCCACTCGGGCGGGTCGCTGAGGAGGGCCGAGATCGACGCATCGCCCGACTTGAGGTCGCGCTTCAGCTGCGCGCGGGCGATCCGAATGACGTTCGCGCGCTGCAGCGCCTCCATGCGCTGGTCGAGGCTCCGTGCTGGGGTCTGGGAGGCGAGCTTCTGCGCGGTCGACATGGGACGCGGATCATGGCCGATCTAGGACGTCGCCGCAAGGCGGAACCGCCTGTTTTCTTGCGGGAATCGGCCACTTCGGCAGATGTAAACGGACATGTCTTTCAAATCACCTGTGAAGGCATGGATAAGGCCCATTTCGGGACCGTCACGATGCCCGCCGAAAGGGGGAAACGGACGGGTGCGTCCGCCACTTGGGCCACGTTCTGGACCATTGAGCGGCGCACCCTGGATCCGGCCGTCGTCCGCATCCACTCCTTCACCGGTTGTAGCCGGTATTCCATGACGCTCGGCGCGCACTCCGTGACAAGAGCCACGCGGTCCGGGCCATGTCGCCCGATCCGCGCGCCCTCGGGACGGAAACGTTCTGGGGTCAGACCCCGAGAACGGCCGAAATGGGGTCAGACCCCGCACGTGGAACGCGCACGAAAGCGCGCCGGAGTGTGACCGGCCGGGATCAGCCGGCGATGCGGCGGATCGTGCTGGCACGCACGGGCGCCCGCCCGAACGCGTTGTCGGCGCGGACGACGCACGACACCCGCCGCCCGCGATCGGCCGGGCCGATCGAATACGTCCGGCCCTGGAACGTCCGCCGATCGATCCGCCACGAGTAGCGGAGGCGCGCGGGACCCTGGACCACCGCAGCACACACGACCTTCGAGCCGACCCGGAGCGACCCGATCACCTTGACGGCGCTGACGACCGGCGGCCCGGACGGCAGCGACCGGACCGTGCGGCCGTTCGCCCGCTGCTCGCAGGTCAGGCGACCCGCCCGGATATCGGCCGTCGACAGCCGATGGATGCGGCCGTGCCCGCGCAGCACCTTCCCGGCCCGACGCCAGGTGACGCCGGCGGTGACCGTCCGCGAGGTCCAGCGCCCCGGGACGCAGCGAGCGCTGCCGCCGGCCCGCCACCGGGAGACGTTGATGCGCGGCAGCGTGGCCGGCACCGGCCGGGTCGAGCTCACGACGATGCGAGCGACGCCGGCCGCACCGCCGCGACCGCGCGACGCGACGACGCTGCGCGGCGCCACCCGGGCGGTCGCGAAGCGACCATGGGCCGCCAGGGCCGGGGAGACCGGCGGAGCGATCGGGAGGAGCAGGGCCGCCACGTTCCGCGGACGCGTCGCGGTGACCAGGGCGAAGGTGCCGCCGCCGTCGCGGCTGACGAACAGTCCGCGGCCCGTGGCGGCCCAGACCGTGAGCGCGTCGGACGGATCGAGCGCGACGTCGTCGGCCACGTCGGGAAGTCCCGTGCCGGTCAGCACCGTCCACGTCGCACCGGCGTCGTTACTGATCGCGGGCGCCTCCCCTGCATTGCCCATCGCGATCACACGACCCGGTCGCGACGGGTCGGTCGCCATGGCGCGGACGGCGCGCTCGAGCACCACGACCCACGTCCGCCCGCCGTCGAGGGAACGGCGGACGACGCCGGCCCCCTGCGGCGGCGGATTCGCGCCCAGCAATCCCTCCAGGTCCGACGCGAGCAGCGTGCCGTCGGCGAGCTGCACCCCGGCGTTGAACCGCTGGCTCGACCGCACCTCCCAGGTCGCGCCGTCATCCGTCGACGCCAGCAGGCCCTCCAGGAGGCCGAGCAGCAGCTCGCGAGGCCGGCCCGGTGCGGCCGGGCGCACGAACAGGCGTCCCGGCCCGGTGTAGCCGTGGGCAGCGGTCGGGAACGGCGACGGCTTCCACGTCACGCCATGGTCCGCGCTCGCATACAGCTGGTCGCCCGCCCACACGAACACCGCGGCGGGATCGCCCGGATCGGTGGCGACCGCCTGGGCGTACACCGGGTAGCGGGGGAAGCCGGGGACGCGCGCCCAGGCGACGCCGTCCGCCGAGCGGAACAGCCCCCCGAGGGCGCTCGAGGCGTAGTACGTGCCGTCCGGCGATCGCGTGACGCTCACAAGCGGGCTCGCGGCCAGGCCGGTGTTGCTGCCGGCGAGCCCGCCGTCGAACTCGGAGCTGTTTCGAAGCACAACTCCAGGCCCCGTCGTCGCCGCCGCTCTCGGTGCCAGCTGCGGGTCGAACGGGAAGATCAGCGACCCCGACGTGTAGCTGACGTGGCTGACGCGCTTGTACCCGCGCATCAGCACGGGCGGTGAGGCCGCTCCGGTCGCCGGCGGCGCCGACCACGACTGCCCGTGATCGGCGGACACCGCGCACCCGCCCGGGGAGCAGACGATGATGCCGACGGCCGGGTGGTAGCCGAGGGTGTCGACGTTGCCGGGAGGGGTGACGGTCGCCCACGTGCGTCCGCCGTCGACGCTCTCTGCGAGCGACTCGCCGCGGACGCCGCCGACCAGGACGTGGAGCGGGTCCGCCGGATCAACCGCGAGGCGCGCCGGAGCGAGGTTCGGCGTGACGACATCGGAGAGGCCGGGCGGATCGGCGATGGCCCAGGTGGAGCCGCCATCCTGGCTGCGCCAGAGGTGGGCGGGCTGCTCGGTGGCGGCGTAGACGACGGCGCCGTTGGACGGCGCGTACACGATGGATGCCACCAGGCCGAGCATCGACGACGGCGGTGGCTGCCACGTCGCGCCACCATCGGTCGTGCGGTAGACGCCGCCCGCCCCGAAGAGCGCCGAGAGGGGCTGGGTCGGGTGCGCCGCGACCGCGAACGCGAAGGACGCATCACCACGCGGCTCCCACGTGGTGCCGCCGTCGACGCTGCGGTAGACGCCGCCACCGTCGGTGGCTGCCCACTGCACGGCGGGGTCGGCAGGCGAGATCGCCACGTCCCAGACGAAACCGCCGAACGGTCCGCCGCGCTCGAGCGTCGCGATCTCCGCCGACATCGCGGCCGGCAGAAGGATCACGCCGAGCACCAGGGCGACAAGGGTGACGCGGAGCACCGCGCGATCGTAGCGTGCAACACGGCGCGCACAAAATGGCGCGGGAGCTCAGATAGCCAGGCCGTCGCGGACCCGGCGGGGGGCGCGCGGGTCGACGAAGATCGCCGTTCCCACCGCCACCGCCGTCGCGCCGACCGACAGGAAGTCCCTCGCGTCGGCCGCCGTCTCGATGCCGCCCAGGCCGACCAGGGCGATCGCGACCGCTGCCCGCGCCGCCGCGACCGCAGCCAGCGACTGCGGGCGCAGGGCCGGGCCCGAGACGCCGCCGGTGCCGGCGCCGAGCAGCGGGGTGCCGGTGAAGCGGTTCATCACCATCCCCCGCGCGGTGTTGGTGAGCGTCAGCGCGTCGGCGCCGCCGGCCTCGGCGGCGCGGGCCAGCTCGGCCACGTCGGCGACGCTCGGCGACAGCTTCACCAGCAGCGGCTTCGCGGTCCGCGCCCGCACCTGCGCCGTCACCGCCTCGGTCTCGCGCCGGTCGGTGCCGATCGAGATGCAGCCCGACTTGACGTTCGGGCAGCTCAGGTTCAGCTCCAGCGCGGCGACCGCGTCGAGCCCGGTCAGGCGCTCGGCCAGGCGGACGTAGTCGTCGGGCGAGAAGCCACCGACCGAGACGATGATCGGCACGTCGACGAGCGCCGCGGTCTCGGGCAGCACGTCGGCGACGAAGCGGTCGATGCCCGGGCCCGGCAGGCCGATCGAGTTGATCATGCCGCCCGGCACCTCGGCGATGCGCGGCGCGGCGTTGCCCGCGCGGGGCTCCGGCGTGATGGTCTTCGTGACGTGCGCCGCGCAGCCGAGCGTCGCGTCGCCCAGCACCGCGTGCGCGGAGCGGGCGTCGAGGGTGCCCGACGCGTTCAGCACCGGATGGGCCAGCTGCAGGCCGCCGAGGTCGATCACGAGAGGCGCTCCGCGGCCACGACCGGGCCCTCGATGCAGAGCCGCTTCCACACGCCGTCGAGCTCGACCGCGCAGCCGTAGCAGGCGCCGAAGCCGCACGCCATCGGCGCCTCGAGCGCCACCTGGCAGGGGATTCCCGCCTCGGCGGCGAGCGCTGCCACGGCGCGCACCATCGCCCCCGGCCCCGACGCCAGCACCAGCTCGATGCCCGCCAGGTCGACCAGCTCGGTCACCAGGCGCGGCGCCACCACCGCCTCGCTGACCGCCGCGGGCGCGATCAGGTCGAGCATCGCCGTCTGCGTCGGCCTCCCGGAACCCGCAGACGACCCGCACCGGACCGCCCAGCGCGGCAGCCATCGCCGAAGAACACCGTGGCGCCGATGCCGGCGCCGACCAGCAGCGTCGACGAGGCCCTCGCGCCCGCCAGGTCGAAGCCGCTGCCGAGCGGCGACAGCACATCGATCGCGCGCGCGTGCGCGAGCGCGCCGACCGAGTAGGCGGGGTCGACCAGGAAGGCGGGCGTGCCGTCGGGCCGCCGGAACAGCCCGACCGGGCGCGGCAGGAACGCCGCCCCGAGCGGATCGCGCACCATCGCGAAGGTGCCGGGCGGGCCGACCTCGACGTCGCCGTCGAGCTCGACCACCACGTAGCTGCCGACCGCCACCGTGCCGCGGACGGCGAGAGAGACCGGCTCGATCACGCCGGCGCGCGCGCGTCGACCGCCTGACCCAGATGCAGCTCCTGCAGCGGCTTCGGGTCGACCTTCCAGGCCCGGGCCATCGCCTGGATCGCCGCGCTCGCACCCGACAGCGTCGTGATGCACGGCACCTTGGCCTGCGTGCAGGCCCGGCGGATCTCGTAGCCGTCGCCGCGGGCACCCCGCCCGAGCGGCGTGTTGACGACCAGGTCGACGTCGCCGCTCACGATCAGGTCGGGGATGGTCGCGACGCCGGGCGCGTGCACCTTCGAGACCTCTTCCACCGGCGTGCCGAGCCGGCGGATCGCCCGCGCCGTGCCGCCCGTGGCATAGATGCGGAAGCCGATGTCGTGGAACCGCTGCGCGAGCAGCGTCGCGGCGGGCTTGTCGCGGTCGTTGACCGTGATCGCGACGGCCGACTGGCGGTCGGGCCGCGGTCCGGGCAGCGGCTGGCCGGCGGCGCGCGACGCCTTCGCGAACGCGGTCGCGAAGTCGGGTCCGATGCCCATCACCTCGCCGGTCGCCCGCATCTCGGGCCCCAGCAGCGCGTCGGCGCCGGGGAACCGCGCGAACGGCAGCACGGCCTCCTTCACCGACACCACCGTGGGCGTCGTCTCGCGCAGACCGAGGTCGGCGATGCGGTCGCCGAGCGCCACCCGGCAGGCGGCCTCGACCAGCGGCATGCCGGTCGCCTTGGCGACGAACGGCACCGTGCGCGAGGCGCGCGGGTTGGCCTCGATCACGAACACCTCGCCGTCGCGGACGGCGAACTGCACGTTGACGAGCCCGACGACGCCCAGCGCCCGGGCCAGCTCGCGGGTCTGGCGCCGCACCTCGGCCTCGACGTCGTCGCCGATGGCGAGCGCCGGGATCACGCAGGCCGAGTCGCCGGAGTGGATGCCCGCCTCCTCGACGTGCTCCATGACCGCGCCGATCAGCACGTCGTCGCCGTCGGAGACCGCGTCGACGTCGATCTCGATCGCGTCCTCGACGAACGAGTCGACCAGCGTGCTCGAGGCGATCGGCCCCGAGCGCAGCATCTCCTCGTCGTAGCAGATGCGCATGGCGCGGCCACCGAGCACGTAGCTCGGCCGCACCAGCACCGGGTAGCCGATCTTCGCGGCCGCCTCGGCCGCCTCGTCGGCGGTGCTCGCGATCGCCCAGGCGGGCGCCTTCAGGCCGATCGAGTCGAGCAGCGAGCCGAACCGCTGGCGGTCCTCGGCCAGGTCGATGGCGTGGAACGGCGTGCCGAGGATCGGGACGCCGGCGTCGATGAGGCGCTTCGCGAGCCGCAGCGGCGTCTGGCCGCCGAACTGGATCACGACGCCGGCCGGCTGCTCGACCTCGACGATCTCGAGCACGTCCTCGATCGTGAGCGGCTCGAAGTAGAGCCGGTCCGACGTGTCGTAGTCGGTCGACACCGTCTCCGGGTTGCAGTTCACCATGATCGCCGCGTACCCCAGCGCGCGGAACGTCATCGCGGCGTGCACGCAGCAGTAGTCGAACTCGAGGCCCTGCCCGATGCGGTTCGGGCCCGAGCCGAGGATCAGCACGCTGGGCCGGTCGTCGTCGACCGGCTCGTGCTCGTCCTCGTACGTCGAGTAGCGGTAGCTGGTGCGCGCCTCGACCTCGGCGGCGCACGAGTCGACCGCCTTGTAGACGGGACGCACGCCGGCGGCGATGCGCGCGGCGCGCACCTCGGCCTCGGGCGCCCCGAGCCGCTTGGCGAGCCACGAGTCGCCGAGTCCGTGCCGCTTGGCGCGACGCCACAGCGCCGGCGTGACGCCGCCCAGCCCGGCCGCGACCAGCTCCTCCTCGACCGCCACCATGCGGGCCAGCTCGTGCAGGAACCAGATGTGCACGTCGGCCTCGGCCGCGAGCGCCTCGGGCGTCTCCCCCGCCCGCAGCCGCGCGAGGATGGTGTCGTAGCGATCCCAGAACGGCACGTCGACCGGGCCGGTGAGGCGCGGCGACGTGTCGAGCTCGCGCGAGCGCAGCGCCTTGCCGAACGCCTCGGTGAACGTGCGGCCGATCGACATCGCCTCGCCGACCGACTTCATCTGCGTCGTCAGGCGCTCGTCGGAGCCCGGGAACTTCTCGAACGCGAACCGCGGCATCTTCACGACGACGTAGTCGAGCGTCGGCTCGAAGCTGGCCGGCGTCGTGCCGGTGAGGTCGTTCGGGATCTCGTCCAGCGTGTAGCCGATCGCCAGCTTGGTGGCGACCTTCGCGATCGGGTAGCCGGTCGCCTTCGAGGCCAGCGCCGACGAGCGCGAGACGCGCGGGTTCATCTCGATCACGACGATCTCGCCGGTCTCGCGGTTGACCGCGAACTGCACGTTCGAGCCGCCCGTCTCGACGCCGACGGCGCGGATCACGGTGACGGCCGCGTCGCGCAGCGCCTGGTACTCGCGGTCGGACAGCGTCATCGCGGGAGCGACGCAGACCGAGTCGCCGGTGTGGACGCCCATCGGGTCGAGGTTCTCGATCGAGCAGACGATGATCACGTTGTCGAGGCGGTCGCGGATCACCTCGAGCTCGAACTCGTCCCAGCCGAGCAGCGACTCCTCGAGCAGCACCTGCCCGATCGGCGACTCGGCGACGCCGCGCTCCACGTGGTAGCGCAGCTCCTCCAGGGTGTTGGCGAAGCCGCCGCCCTGGCCGCCGAGCGTGAACGCGGGGCGAATCACGAGCGGCAGCGGCAGCGTGCCCGAGGCCACGGCCGCCTCGGCCTCGGCCACCGAGTGGATGATGTGGGAGTGGGCGCAGCGCAGCCCGCAGCCGGCCATGGCGCGGGCGAACAGCTCGCGGTCCTCGGCCGTCTCGATGGCGTGGATGGACGCGCCGATGAGCTCGATGCCGAGCTCGTCCAGCACGCCCGCGCCCTGCAGCTCCATGGCGGCGTTGAGCGCCGTCTGACCGCCCAGGGTGGGCAGCAGCGCGTCGGGCCGCTCGCGCCGCAGCACGGTGGCGATGCCGTCCAGGTCGAGCGGCTCGATGTACGTGCGGTCGGCCCAGCCCGGGTCGGTCATGATCGTCGCCGGGTTGGAGTTGATCAGGACCGTCTCGTACCCCTCCTGGCGCAGCACCCGCAGTCCCTGCACGCCGGAGTAGTCGAACTCGCAGGCCTGGCCGATCACGATCGGGCCGGACCCGATCACGCAGATCTTCTTCAGGTCGTCTCGCCGGGGCATCAGCGGGTCTCCTTCGCGTGCGCGGCGGCGATCTCGACGAACCGCACCAGCGCGTCGCGCGCGTCGTGCGGCCCCGGTGAGGCCTCGGGATGGAACTGCATCGACCAGACGTCGCGGTCGGCAGACCCGCAGGCCCTCGATCGTGCCGTCGTAGAGCGAGACGTGCGTGACGACCACGTCGGCGTCGTCGCCCTCGGGCGCGGCGACCGCGAAGCCGTGGTTCTGGCTCGTCACCAGCACGCGGCCGGTGGCCTGCTCGAGCACCGGGTGGTTGGCGCCGCGGTGGCCGAAGCGCAGCTTGAACGTCTCCAGCCCGAGCGCCCGGGCGAGCAGCTGGTGCCCGAGGCAGATGCCGAACAGCGGCCGGTCGTCGTCCAGCATGGCGCGCACGTTGGCGACGTGCTCGTCCATGACGCCGGGGTCGCCGGGGCCGTTGGCCAGCAGCACGCCGTCGGGATCGGTGGCGGCCACGTCGGCCGCGGTCGAGTCGTGCGGGACGACGGTCACGTCGGCGCCCGCCTCGGCCAGCAGCCGGGCGATCGAGTCCTTCGCGCCGTAGTCGAGCACCGTCACGCGGGCCCGCGGCGTGGTGGCGCCGAGCGTCCGCACGCGGGCGGGAGACGGCGGCGGCCAGATCCTGGCCGGCCATCGGCGGCAGGGCCGCGATGCGCTCGGCCGCCTCGGCCGGCGGCGTGCCGTCGGTGACGACGGCGCCGCGCATGGCACCGCGCTCGCGCAGGTGGCGCACCAGCGCGCGGGTGTCGATGCCGGTCAGCACGGGCACGCCGGCGGCGTCGAGCCAGTCGATCAGCCCCTCGCGGCCGGGCGGCTGCGCGTTGCGGGCCTCGCGGCAGATGAGCGCGCGCACCTGCACGCCGTCGGACTCGCCGACGTCGCCCTCGACGCCGTAGTTGCCGATCATCGGCGCCGTGAAGGTCAGGATCTGCCCGGCGAAGCTGGGGTCGGTGAGGCTCTCCTGGTAGCCGGTCATGCCGGTCGTGAAGACGACCTCGCCCAGGGCCGCGCCGGGGTTCGAGGCGGCCTCGCCGTCGAACCGGCGCCCGTCCTCGAGCAGCACGTACGCCGTCATGCGGGCACCCCGACGTCGACGAGCCGGAAGGCGACCTGCCCGCCGGCGATGGTCAGCTGGCAGCGGCCGCGCAGCCGGCGGCCGAGGAACGCGTTGTTGCTGCTGCGCGAGTGGAACGTGTCGGCCCGCACCGTCCACTCGGCAGCGAGATCCCACAGCGCCAGGTCGGCGGGCGCCCCCACCTCGAGCCGCGGCTCGGCCAGCGCGAAGGCGCGGGCCGGTGCGACGGTCATCGCCGTGACGACGGTGGCGAGCGGCAGCACACCGGGCCCGACGAGGCCGGTGTGGATCGCCGCGAACGCCGTCTCGAGCCCGGTGACGCCGTTCGGCGCCTGCTCGAACGGCTGCTCCTTCTCCTCGGCCGCGTGCGGCGCGTGGTCGGTGGCGATGCAGTCGACGACGCCCGAGCGGACGGCCTCGATCAGCGCCTGGCGGTCGGCCTCGGCGGCCAGCGGCGGGTTCATCTTCACGTTGGCGTCCAGCGAGCGGACGGCCTCGTCGGTGAGCAGCAGGTGGTGCGGCGAGGCCTCGGCCGACACGCGGACGCCCACCGACCGCGCCCAGGCGACCTCGTCGATCGACTCGTGCGTCGAGAGGTGCTGCAGGTGGATGCGGCCCTCCTCGTAGCGGGCGATGCGCAGGTCGCGGGCCACCATGGCCGACTCCGCGATCGACGGGTAGCCGCCGATGCCGAGCTCGGCCGAGACCGTGCCCTCGTGCATGGAGCCGCCGCGCGACAGCGACAGGTCCTCCTCGTGCAGCGCGAGCGGCAGGCCGAGCGGCGCCACGTACTGGAAGGCGCGGCGCAGCAGGCCGGCGCGCTCGACCGGGCGGCCGTCGTCGGTGAAGCCGGCGGCGCCGCGCTCGGCGAGCGCGTGCATCTCGGTCAGCTGCCCGCCCTTGAGGTCGACGGAGATGGCCGGCAGGAAGCCGGTCGGGATCGCGCAGTCCTCCGCCCCGCGCTCGAACAGCGACTCGAGCACCGGCAGGCTGTCGAGCACCGGCGAGGTGTTCGGCATGCCGAGGATCGCGCAGTAGCCGCCGGCGGCCGCAGCCGCGGTGCCGGTGGCGAGATCCTCCTTGTACTCCTGTCCGGGCGTGCGCAGGTGCACGTGCGGGTCGACGAAGGCCGGCAGCACGGTCAGGCCCTCGGCCTCCACCACCTCGGCGCCGCCGGCGTCGAGGTCGGCGCCGATCGCGACGATGACGCCGCCCGAGACGTGCAGGTCGGCGACGGTGTCGACGCCGGCCGTGGGGTCGTACAGGCGGGCGCCGCGGATGAGGATGTCGGCGGGCGCGCCGGAGCGCTGGACGAGCCGCACCATCAGGCCACCGCCGAGCTGGTGACGGGGCTGGCGACGGACGCGGCGTGCGGCCGCGTGACGAGGTCGTAGAGCACGGCCATCCGGGTCACGAGCCCGGCCTCGACCTGGCGCAGGATCAGCGACTGGGCCGCGTCGGCCAGGTCGCCGCCGATCTCGACGCCGCGGTTCATCGGCCCCGGATGCATGACGAACTGGCTCGGCCGCACCCGGTCGCGGGTGACGCCCCAGCGGGCCGTGTACTCGCGCAGCGTGGGCACGAAGTTGGCGCCCTCCTGCATGCGCTCGTGCTGCATCCGCAGCACGTAGACCACGTCGGCGTCGGCGATGTCGGCGATGTCGTGGGACACCCGCACGCCGGTCGCCTCGATGCCGCGCGGGATCAGCGTCGGCGGGCCGACCAGCAGCACGTCGGCGCCCATCATCGCGAAGCCCTGGATGTTCGAGCGCGCGACCCGCGAGTGCAGCACGTCGCCCACGATCGCGATCTGCAGGCCGTCGAGCCGGCCGAGCGCCTCGCGCATCGTGTAGAGGTCGAGCAGGCACTGCGTCGGGTGCTGGTGCTTGCCGTCGCCGGCGTTCACCACGTGCGCCGACGTGTAGCGGGTGACGAGGCCCGGCGCACCGATGCCGGCGTGACGGATCACGACCACGTCGGGGCCGTAGGCGGAGATGGTCTGGATCGTGTCCTTGAGCGACTCGCCCTTGTCGACCGACGACCCCGATGCCTTCAGCGACATGGTGTCGGCCGACAGCCGCTTGGCCGCCAGCTCGAAGCTGGACGAGGTGCGCGTCGACGACTCGAAGAAGACGTTGACGACCGTGCGGCCGCGCAGCGTCGGCACCTTCTTCACCTCGCGCGCCAGCACCGCCTCGAACGACGCGGCGGTGTCGAGGATGCGCTCCACGTCGTCGCGGCCCAGGTCGGACATCGAGATCAGGTGGCGCTTGGCCCGGCCATCGGCCGGCGGATACTGCAACTCGCTCATCGGATGGTCACCTCGTCGACCTCGTCGATCTCCATCAGGCGCACGAAGACCCGCTCGCCGGCGCTCGTCGGAAGGTTCTTGCCCACGTAGTCGGCGCGGATGGGCAGCTCGCGGTGCCCGCGATCGGCTAGCACTGCGAGCCGGATGCGGGACGGGCGCCCGTAGTCGAACAGCGCGTCGATGGCGGCGCGGATGGTGCGCCCGGTGTAGAGCACGTCGTCCACCAGCACGACCGTGCGGCCGTCGATGGGGAAGTCGAGCCGCGTCGAGTGGACGACCGGCTGCCGCGAGGTCACGTCGTCGCGGTAGAAGGAGATGTCGAGGGCGCCGACATCGGGCTCGAACCCGGTCGCCTGTGCGATCTCGCGCCGCAGGCGCTGCGCGATCGCGACGCCCCGCGTGTAGATGCCGACGAGGCACACGTCGGACAGCTCGGGGTTCTTCTCGACGATCTCGTGCGCGATGCGGACAAGGGTCCGGCGCAGCGCGTCGTCGTCCATTACGACCTTGTCGGTCGCAGTCGTCATGCCGGGCTCCTTTCCGGCCTCTCAGGGCGCGGACTTAAAGGGACCTTGGTGCTGCGAGCAGCGTAGCGGTCCGGGCCCGGTGCGTCCGCGCCCGCCGACCACGGGTGCGGGCCGACTACTTGCGGAGGGCGGCTCGCTGCCAGCCGGTCCGGGCCGCCTCGAGCGGCGAGCCGGGGCCGGGCAGGAAGCGCACCCGGTAGGTCGCCCGGCGCGGCAGCCCGCGCGACCGGCAGTGGGCGGCGTAGGAGCCGTCGAGCACCACCGGCTGCTCGTCGACGCGGCAGATGAGGCCGACGACGCGGCCCTTCGGCGTGCGTCCCTCGAGCAGCAGACGGAACTTCGAGATGGGCACGCGCGGCACCACACGACCCGTCACGCGCAGGTCGCGGACGGTGCCGAGGCGGTCGCGCCGGACGGTGAACCGCGCCGTCATGCGCGGCACGACCCGCACCTCGCCGGCGTCGAGCACGATCGCGTCGCCGCGGCCGGCGATGGTGACGCTCACCTTCACGCGCTCGGACAGCACCGGCACGAACGTCAGCGCGAAGCCGCCGCCGGCGTCGACGGCGGCCAGCTGGGCGCGCCCGCCGCGCACGACGGTGACGCGGTCGGGGCGGGCGACGTCGCCCGCGATGGTGACGCGCCCGGTCACGACGACCGGCTGGCCCGCGGTGACGCGGGTGCGGTTCAGCGCCGCCTCGACCGTGATCCGCGACGAGGCACCGACGCAGGCCGTGATCGTCCCCGGCGCCACCAGCACGCACTCGTTGCGGCCCAGCACGGGCTCGGTCGGCGCCGACCAGGCGACGATCGCGCCGCCGGCGCTGCGCACGTCGGCGCGCACCCGCAGGCGCAGGCCGCGCTCGGCCTCGCCGATCAGGTGCGTCGCGCCCGCTCCGGCCGCCCCGGCGCAGGAGGCGATCCCGGCGTCGCGGCAGGTGAACCACGCGAGGGCGACGACCACCTCCGCGCCGTGCCCGGCGGCGACCGCGGGGAGCGCCGCCAGCGTCTCGCCGACCCGCGCCGGCCCGGAGACGACGGGCGCGCTGACCAGCGTCGGCGGGCCGGAGGTGACGAGGCCGGTCTGACCGGTCGCGGCGGTGGCCGTGCCGCCGGCGTTGACGACGTCGACCTCGGCCGACAGCCGGCGGCCCACGTCGGCGGCGGTCGGGACGTAGGTGGCGGAGTGCCCGACGAGCGCGCACGCCGTGGCGCACGAGTACCAGCGCACGGCGGTCACGGTCGGCCGGCCGGGTGCGCCGCCGTTGTCCCAGGTGCCGGGCACGACGGCGAGCTGCCGGTCCACGATGGCGGGCAGGCCGTCGATCACGGGCGTGCCGCCGGATGGCAGACCCGGCAGCACGACCGCGGACGCGGGGCTGTCGACCACGGCCGAGCCGGCCCCGTTCGAGCCCGTGACACGGCCGACGATCGTGCTGCCGTGGTCGGCCCGGCCGACGACGTAGCTCCGGCTCGCGCCGGCCGCCTGCACCGGCGTCAGGATCCCGCCTGCGCGCCGGTAGAAGCTGTAGGTGACCGCGGTCGGGCCGTTGCCGAACGTGCCGCCGGCGAGGGTCAGCGTCTGGCCGACCTGGGCCACGCCGCCGATGCTCGGCGCCGACGCCACGGTCGGGGCGGCGACGCGTGCCATGTCCAGCGTGCGCACGGCGACGTTGCCGGCGCCGTCGGTGACCGTCGTGGCCGCCGTGTACGTTCCGGTGACGGCCGGCAGGGTGATCGAGGCGGCGCCCGAGACCGTCGTCTGGCAGCCCGACATGTGCTGCCCGGCGATGCAGGCGCGGTTGGGCGCGGCGGTGCCGGTCCAGCCGGCCGGCGCGAGCACGAAGCCGTTCGGGCCGGTCACACGGAGCGTCACGCTGCGCGGGCCCGCCTGCCCGTCGGCGGCCGACCAGGTGACGACGCGGACGGCGCCGGTGGTGGTGCCGGTGGCGGCCATCGCGGTCACGGTGGGCGCCGTGACGTCCTCGATGGTGCCCGTGATCTGGTTGATCAGCAGCGACGTGCCGGCGGCGTGGCTCGAGTCGGTCTTGGTCGAGCCGAGCTTGAAGCGGATGCGGTCGGGCCGCGCGATGGTGGAGGAGCCGGGGTGCTCGGCCGCCACCTCGGTACAGCCGTCGAACGGCGGCAGCGTGCGGCGCGTGCCGAGCGCCTCCGACTGGCCGACGATCGCCGAGGCCTCGACCCAGAAGCCGCCGTCGGCCTCCTTCGAGCAGCCGCGGTAGCGCACGACGACCGACGACTGGACGAACTTCGCGGGCGACGGCGCGAGCAGGTCGAGCATCGCGAACGAGCCGGCGGTGTGCCCGCCGGCCGTGGTGCGCACGCGCGGTCCGTGCCAGCCGGCGACCGCCACGGAGGTGTCTCGCAGCGCGGCGAAGGTGCCGTGGACGGCGGGCCCCGCCAGCCGGTCGTCGACGATCGACTCCTGGAAGGAGAAGGTGTAGGTGCCGGCTCGCGCCGGTCCCGTCACGATCGTCGCCAGCGCCAGGACGGCGCCGAGGACCACGAGCCTTGCTGTCGTGCGATGCGTTTGCGCCATGCCCCGACGCTACGGCCCGGCGGCGCGGCGGCGCATCCGGCCGCCGCCCTACCCCGCCCGGATCACCCGGGGTCGGCCGGGCTCAGTGCAGGCCGAAATGGTCTTCGACGAGCTCGGCTGCGCGGGCGTGGTCCTCGGACCGGACGAACACCTCGCGCGGCCCGCCGGCCAGGAAGTCGGGCACGTCGAACGCGGCGGTGCGCTGGATCAGCGCGCGGATGCCGGCGTTCTGGAGCAGGCCGGTGATCATCTCGGCCTCGGGTCCGCTCGCCGCGCTGGTGAGCCGGACGAGCTCACCAGGCATTGTCGGCGCCCTCGCCGTCGTCCTCGGCCTCCGCGGCGGCCTGGAGCGCGGCGAGTGCCGACTCGTGCTGGTCGGCGGGGACGAGGACGCGGAGCGGTCCGTCCCCCGTGCCGGCGGCACCCTCGGCGTCGACGCGTTCCAGCGTCGAGTCGATGCCGGCGGCGGCGAGCAGGCGTTGGACCTCATCGGCCTCGGTGATGTCCGCGGCCACGAGGATCGAGATCGTCATGGCGTCACTTCCTCTTCCGCGGCGCGCTGCGCGCCACCGCCATGGACGATACGCGGTTCGCCGCGCTCGCGGAAGGGCAGCTCGACCGAGTCGAGGTCGCGGGGCACGTGGGCGTTGGCGAAGGAGGCCCGGGCCTCCTCCTTCACGGCACGCGGCGCGTACCGGGTCGAGAGGTGCGTCAGCACGAGCATCGCCACGCCGGCCTCGGCGGCCAGCTCGGCCGCCTCCTGCGCCGTCGAGTGCCGCGTCTCGCGGGCGCGTTCCCACTCGTCGACCAGGAAGGTCGCCTCGTGCACCAGCAGGTCGGCGCCGATCGACGCCGCCAGCACGCCGTCGCACGGGCGCGTGTCGCCCGAGATGACGATGCGCCGGCCGATGCGGTCCTCGCCCACGATCTCGGCCGCGCGGACGGCGGAGCCGTCGGGAAGCACGACGTCCTCCCCGCGCTGCAGCCGGCCGAACAGCGGGCCCTCCGGCACGCCGCGGCGGCGCGCCTCGTCGACGTCGAACCGGCCGGGCCGGTCGTCCTCCACCAGCGACCAGCCGCACGACGGGCCGCGGTGCACGGTCGGCACCGAGACCAGGCGGTAGCCGTCGCAGGCGACCTCCTCGCCCGCGCCGAGGTCGACCACGACGAACGGGAACGAGAGGCGGCCGATGATCGGCGCCAGCGACGCGACCAGGGCGCGCGTGCCCGGCGGGCCGTACAGCGCCAGGGGTGCCGTGCGCTCGCGCAGGTCGAAGGTCTTCAGCAGGCCGGGCAGCCCGAGGTAGTGGTCGGTGTGCGCGTGCGTGAGCAGGATCAGCTCGATGTCGGCGAGCCCGGCGGCCGACTGCATCAGCCGTCGCTGCGCCCCCTCGCCGCAGTCCACGAGAATGCGCTCGCCGCCCCGCCGGATCAGCGTGGCCGAGGTGATGCGCGAGGCGGTCGGCACCGAGCCGGCCGTGCCGAGGAAGATGACGTCGAGGTCCAAGCCGGGTTGAGGGTACCCGAGCCGGTCCGCGTCTCAGCCCCTCTACGGGCGGGGCGCGAGGCCGAGCACGTCGCGCACGAGCTGTCGGGCTCCGAGCGGCGGGCGCTCCCGCCCGTCGAGGCCGCTGGCCGGGAACTCGTCACCGGCCGGCCGCCGGTAGGTCCCGAAGGCGAGGTCGATCACGGGGAAGAAGGCCGCGAAGTTCGCGTCGTGGTACTCGGGATCTTGCCCGTGGTGGATACGGTGCCACTGCGGTCCCGAGATCAGCGGCGTGAGCGGCCCGAGCCGGAGCCGGACGTTGGCGTGGTTGACGAACCCCCAGGTCGCGAACAGCGCCATGGCGCCGTAGACCGTCAGCAGGTCGAACCCGCAGATCACCGACGTCGGCAGGTAGACGAGAACGAACCCGAGGGCGCCCGACCACAGCGTGTTGCGCAACGCGGTCGTCGAGTTGAGGTGGTCGTCGTCGTGGTGCAGCGCGTGGGCCGGCCAGAGCCACGAGAACGTGTGCTGGGCGCGGTGCGACCAGTACTGGAACGAGTCCCACACGAACGCGTAGACCGCGGTCGCGCCGAGCAGGCCGACGAGCGAGGTCGGGTGCCACCCGCCGAACACGACGCCGATCAGCCCCTCGGAGACGAGCGTCCGGGGAACGAACTCGGCGATGCTCAGGAGACCGGCCAGCGGGAACGAGACGGCGATCACGATCAGGAAGTTGCCCAGCCGCTCACGGACGACCGGGTTCGGGCCGGCCGGCACGAGGTGCTCGGCAACGGCGATCACCGCCGCGACACCGGCGAACCAGAGCAGCTGCCGGCCGAGGGCAACCAGATACGCGGCGGTGTAGACCACGCGGCGGTGGGCTAGCTACCGCGGGCTCAGACCCGCGGCGGCGAGCCGGACTCGGTGAGCATCCGGTCGAGGCGGCGGTACCGGAACGTCTCGGAGAAGTGCATCACGCCGAGCGTGACCACGGCGTACATGCCGATCAGCATCAGCTCGTCCTGCGGCGTCATGTTGCCATCCGCGAACAGGAAGTGGATGATCACCCACATGACGGGCAGGAAGACCGCCGTCCGGATCAGCGTACGGCGCCAGGTCGGCGGGGGAACGCGCTGCCTGCCGTTCACGATCACGGCGCCGTCGCGGTAGATCTTCTGCCCGCGCGGGCCCGTGGCGCCGGCCTTGCCGCCGGACGACTTGGCGGATGCCTTCGCGGCGGTCGGCTTGCCCGCGCCCTTCGGCGGCTGGCGAACCTTGCGGAAGCCGCGCCGGGCCTCGGGCTCGGGCTCGACCACCGTGCTCTCGAGCGGCTCGGTCTCGTAGCCGTGGACGCGCCGCTTGCGCTCGCGCGCCTCCTGCTTCTTCGTCGTCATCGCCACCAGTCTACCCTTGCGCCGTGCATCCCGGGAGCGAGTGCCGGACGCTCGAGGAGTGGCGGGAGCGACTCGCGCCATGTCGCCTGTGTCCCGACGCCCAGTCACGGCCGATCAGCGACGTGCGTGACAGCCATCGCGCGCTCATCGTCGGGCAGGCGCCGGGCATCCACGAGGAGTCGGTCGGCCGACCGTTCGGCGCCGACGCCGGGCGCCGGCTGCGGCGCTGGTTCGCGGCCTACGACCTGGAGGACGAGACGCGGTTCCGCGCCACGTTCGCGATGACGGCCGTCATGAAGTGCTACCCGGGGCGCCTGCCCGGCGGTCGCGGTGACCGGCGGCCGTCGCCCGCCGAGCTGCGCACCTGCGCGCCGTGGACGGACGCCGTGCTGCGGCTGCTCGATCCGCCGCTCGTGATCCCGGTCGGCGGCCTCGCGATCGAGCGCCTGCTCGGCCCCGCCCGGCTGGTCGACATCATCGGCCACCGGTTCGACGTCGACGGCCGCGTCTTCGTGCCGCTGCCGCACCCCAGCGGCGCCTCGGCCTGGCTCAACACCCCGGCGCACCGCGTGCTGGTCGAGCGCGCGATCGCGCTGATCGCGGCGGAGCTCGGAGCAGCCCGCGTCTCTGCGTGACGGACCCGCGGGCCTGCGCGCACCCCACGGCACGCGCACCTCGCGGAGCGTGCCTCCATGCACAGGAGCACCGGTCAGGCCAGCCTCGAGTTCGCCCTTCTCACCGGCCTTGCGGCCGCGATCACCGTCGGCGTCGGCGTCGCCTTCGCGAGCGGCGCGGCCGGCTCGACGGCCGACGCGTTGCGCAAGGCGCTGCGCCCGCCCAGCCCCGCGCGCGACGACACCTGGGCGATCGGCAGCCCGACCTGGGGACCGCTGATCCGGCGCTACGCCCCGCGCGTGGTGCTGGAGCGCGACATCTACCGCCAGGACGAGAGCGTGCCGGTCGACTTCGCCCGCTGCCGGCTGCGGGCCTGCGCCCGGTTCGGCGTCGCCCGCGCGGTGGCGTTCGTCCATCTGGTGCGCCGGGCCGAAGCTGCCTATATCCACTACTGGCTCTACTACCCCGACTCGCGCACGACCCACCTGCCCGCCGCGGGCCTGGGCACGCACCGCGACGACTGGGAGGGCGTGATCGTGCGCCTTGCGGCCGATGGCGCCGCCGCCCGGGCCACGGCGCACGGCGGGCTGGCCGGCGCCGGCCCCTGGTGGTCGAGCGCGCCCGCCTGGCGGCCGATCGGCCCGCGGCCGGTCATCTACCGCGCCTCGGGCTCCCACGCGAACGGCTTTTTGCCCGGCGACATCGACCTGGCGGGCGACCGCTGGAACGGCACGCTCGGCGAGGTCGACCCGACGTTCGTCGCCGCTGATGAGGCGCGCTCGCGCCGGTTCCGCTTCGACCCGGCCGCGTCGCCGCCGTGGATGAAGCGCCTGTGGCGCGATCCGGACGCCGCCGGCACGGGCGCCGACGGCACGCAGGGCCGGGAGGTGGACGCCGCGCGGACGTGGGCGGCCACGCTGGGAAGGGCTCGGTAGCCTGCCGCGTTGACTTCTGAGGTGGCAACAACGCTTCTCCCTTCCGACCGGCCGCTCGAGAAGGGCCAGTTCCTCGGCACGCTGCGGCGGCTGATGGGCTTCGCGCGCCCGTACCGGAAGGCGCTGTGGCTGTCGATCATCCTCGCGCTCGGCGCCCAGGCGTTCGAGCTCGCCGTGCCCTGGCTGACCGGCGACGTGATCGACGACGCGATCCAGCCGCGCGACACCGACAAGCTGAAGTTCCTGATCGGCCTGATGCTCGGCGCCGCCGTGCTGCGGTTCGTCCTGATGACGATCCGGCGGCTCGTGTCGGGGACGATGGCCGTGTCGATCGAGTACGACCTGCGCAACCGCACCTACTCGCACCTGCAGCGGCTCTCGTTCTCGTTCTACGACCGCAACCAGACCGGCCAGCTGATGAGCCGCGCGACGGCCGACGTCGGCACCGTCCGCATCTTCCTGTCCTACGGGCTGCTGTTCTTCACGCAGTACCTGTTCACGATCGTCGGCGTGCTGATCGTGCTCGTGATCACCGACCCGATGCTGTCGCTCGTGGCGGTCGCGATCGCGCCGCCCATCGTCTACATCGCGCTGCGCTACTCGCGCGTCTCGCACCCGGTGCTGAGCGAGGCGCAGCAGACGCTCGCCGACGTCACCACGCAGGCCGAGGAGGCCGTGGTCGGCGTGCGCGTCGTGAAGGCCTTCGGCCAGGAGGAGCGCGAGACGCAGCGCTTCCGCGACAAGTCGGAGCGCATCTTCAGCGTCAACGTCCGCGCCAACGCGCTGCGCGCGGTCTACGTGCCGCTGCTGGCGTTCGTGCCGGCCCTCGCCGTCGCCGGGGTGCTGGCCCTCGGCGGCTGGATGGTCATCGACGGCCGCACCACCCTCGGCGACTTCGTGCGCTTCAACCTCCTGCTCGCCATGCTGGTGCTGCCGCTGCGCGCCCTCGGCATGTGGGTCGGCCAGGCGCAGCGCGCCGTGGCCAGCGGCGTCCGCGTGCTGGAGCTGCTCGATCTCGAGCCCGAGCTGGCCGACCCGCCGCAGCCGAAGCCGCTGCCGGCCGACGCCGGCGGCGCGATCCGCTTCGAGGGCGTCCGGTTCGGCTACGACCCGGACCGGCCGATCGTGTGCGACGTCGATCTCGACATCCCGGCCGGCTCGACCGTCGCGCTGATCGGCCCCACCGGCTGCGGCAAGACGACGCTGACCACGCTGGTGCCGCGCTTCTACGACGTCACCGCCGGCCGCGTGCTGGTCGACGGCGTCGACGTGCGCGAGCTGGCGCTGACCGACCTGCGCCGCAACATCGGCGTCGTCACCGAGGACACCTTCCTGTTCTCGGCGTCGGTGCGCGAGAACATCGCGTTCGGCGCCCCGTGGGCGACCGACGACGACGTGCGCCAGGCCGCCGAGCGGGCCCAGGCGACGGAGTTCATCGAGTCGCTGCCCGACGGCTACACCACGCAGATCGGCGAGCGCGGCCTGACCCTGTCGGGTGGCCAGCGCCAGCGCATCGCGATCGCCCGCGCGCTGCTCGTGAACCCGCGCATCCTGATCCTCGACGACGCCACCGCGGCCGTCGACGCGACCACCGAGGCGAAGATCAAGCGGGCGCTGCAGGAGCTGATGCGCGACCGGACGACGATCATCATCGCCCACCGCCTGTCGACGATCTCGCTGGCCGAGCGGGTGGTCGTGATGGATCGCGGGCGCATCGTCGCCGACGGCTCCCACGAGGAGCTGGCCGAGACCAGCGAGCTGTACAGCCGCATCCGCACGCACGGCCTGCTCGACCGCACCTTCGTCGACCTCGACGGCGACCGCTACGTGCCGCCCAAGGAGGGCGAGCCCGTGACCACGACGCGCGAGCGCGGGAGCCGGCTTGGCTAGGCCGTCCTCCATGAACTCGGTGCCGGTGCCCGACGAGGCCGCCTCGATGGGCCGCGGCCTGCGCCGCCTGCAGCGGCTGGCCCGCTACGTGCGGCCGTACTGGAAGCGCGCCACCGCCGGCATCGCCGCGATGCTGGTCGCCACCGCCGCCGGCCTCGCGGGCCCGTACCTGGCGAAGCTCGCGATCGACGACGCCATCGTCCCGCGCGACCTGACGACCCTCACCTGGATCGTCGTCGCGTTCCTGATCGTCTCGATCGTCGGGTTCGCCGCCCAGGGCGTGCAGACCTACCAGATCGGGTACGCCGGCGAGCGGGTGCTGACCGACCTGCGCGGCGACCTGTTCGGCCACCTGCAGGGCCTCGAGCTCGGGTACTACGAGCGCAACCGCGCGGGCGTGCTGATCTCGCGCCTCACCAACGACGTCGAGGCGCTGCAGCAGCTGGTCACCGACGGGCTCACGTCGACCGTGTCGAGCACGCTGGCACTGGTCGGCTCGACCGCGATCCTGTTCTACCTCGACTGGCGCCTCGCGCTGGCCTCGATCATCGTGTTCCCGCTGATGGCGGTCGCGACCGCCATGTTCCGGGTGTACTCGGCCCGGGCGTACCGGCGCATGCGCGAGCGGCTCGGGCTGGTCACGGCGACGCTGCAGGAAGACCTGTCCGGCGTCCGCGTGATGCAGGCGTACGGCCGCGAGGAGACCAACCTCGCGAACTTCCGCTCGGTGAACGGCTCCTACCGCGACGCCAACCAGCAGACGGTGGCGGCCAACGCGTACTACTTCCCGGCCGTCGGCCTGCTGTCGAACATCGGCACGGCGATCGTGTTCGGCTACGGCGGCTGGCTCTACATCCAGGGCGAGGTCGGCCTCGGCACGCTGGTCGCGTTCACCGGGTACCTGTCGAACTTCTTCGATCCGGTGCAGCAGCTGTCGCAGCTGTACAACACGTTCCTGGCCGCCAGCGCCGCGCTCGACAAGATCTTCGACGTGATGGACGTGGAGCCGAAGCTGGTCGACGACCCCGACGCGGCCGACATCGACATCGACGGCGCGGTCGACTTCGACGACGTCCACTTCGGCTACCGGGCCGACCGCGAGGTGCTGCACGGCCTGACGCTGCACGCGGAGCCGGGCCAGACCGTGGCGCTGGTCGGCCACACC
The DNA here is from genome assembly GCA_963732645.1 of uncultured Actinomycetes bacterium. Taxonomy (GTDB): domain Bacteria; phylum Actinomycetota; class Thermoleophilia; order Gaiellales; family F1-60-MAGs149; genus VFJZ01. Next base: position 345,351 of record CAVTAC010000007.1, on the reverse strand, counting down.
GGCGCCGGCAAGTCGACGATCGTGAAGCTGCTCGCGCGGTTCTACGACCCCACCTCGGGCGCCATCAAGATCGACGGGCACGACCTGCGCCACGTCAAGCAGACGTCGCTGCGCCGGCAGATCGGCATCGTCCCGCAGGAGGGCTTCCTGTTCGCGACGACCATCCGCGAGAACATCGCCTACGGTCGCCCCGACGCCTCCGACGAGGACGTGCGCGCGGCCGCCACCGCCGTCGGCGCGGCGCCGTTCATCGAGGCGCTGCCGCTGGGCTACGACACGCCGGTGCAGGAGCGCGGCGTGCGGCTGTCGATCGGGCAGCGGCAGCTGGTCGCCCTCGCGCGGGCGCTGCTGCACGACCCGCGCCTGCTGATCCTGGACGAGGCCACCTCGTCCGTCGACCTGGCCACCGAGGAGCGCATCGAGGAGGCGATCGCGACCGTGCTGGCCGGCCGCACGTCGTTCGTGGTCGCCCACCGCCTGTCGACCATCCGCCGCGCCGACCTGATCCTCGTGCTCGAGCACGGCCGCGTCGTCGAGAGCGGCAACCACGACGAGCTGCTCGAGCGCGCGGGCCGGTACCGGGCGCTCTACGGCGACTGGCTCGAGGCCGCGAGCGCCTGATCAGGCCCCGGGCCACTACCATGTAGCCCGTGAGCGTGATCCTCCCGTTCCTCCAGCGGTTCCTGCCCATCGCCGCGGTCGTGCTGATCACGGTCCTCGCGCACCGGTTCGTGCCCCCGAGCGTCGGCGTCCTGCCGCGCATCTTCATCATCACGGGCATCGTCGTCGTGGCCCTGTGGATCGTCTCGCGCGGGCTCAAGTACTGGTCGGCCCGCCAGGCCGCCACCTCGCGCCGCTAGCGGACACGCGATGGCCACCGTCACCGTCCTCGGGCTCGGCAACATGGGCGCCGCCCTGGCCGACGCCTTTCGCGACGCCGGCCACGCGACCACGGGATGGACGCGCAGCGGCCGCACGGGATCGCCGGACGCAGCCTGCGCGGCGTCCGACCTGATCGTCGGCTGCGTGCTCGACTACGACGCGACGTACGAGGTGCTCGCGGCGCCCGGCGTCACCGCCGCGCTGCGCGGCAAGACCTTCGTCCAGCTGGCGACCGGCGGCCCCGCCGACGCGCGGGCGATGGCCGAGTGGGCGGGCGGCGAGGGCGTGGCCTACCTCGACGGCTCGATCGCGACGTATCCCGCGCGGATCGGCGACGAGCCGACGATCATCTTCTACTCGGGCGAGCGCGACGCCTTCGACCGGCACCGCGCCACGCTGGCGGCGCTGGGCGGCAAGCCGACCTTCGTCGGCGAGGCCGTCGGCGGCGCAGCCGCAGCCGATCTCGCCTGGCTGTCGTTCCTCTACGGCAACATGATCGGCCTCTTCCAGGGCGCCGCGTTCCTCGAGGCGGAGGGCGTCGACCCGGCGGCGGTGTTCGACTCGGTGCCGTCGTTCGGCATCGAGATCGCCGCCGAGGCGGCCCTGGCCCGCGACCTGATCGCGCGCAACGACTTCAGCGGCGACCAGGCCGCGCTCTACACGCACCTGGCCGGCATGGAGGGCATCCTCGCCGCGGCCGAGCAGGCCGGGGTGAACAGCGAGTTCCCGCGGCTGGTGCGCGACCTGACGGCGCGCGCGGTCGACGCCGGCCACCGCGAGCACGAGATCGCCGCGCTGATCGAGATCCTGCGGCGCAGCTGAGGGGCGCGTGACCGACGACGCCGAGACCGCTCGAGGTTCGCGTCGCCGGTGGATGGTCATCGCCATCGCGGTGCTGGTCACCCTCGCTGGGATCGGCGCTGCGTACGCGTTCCAACGCAGCGACGAGCCTGCGCTGGAGGGGAGCCCAGCGACGACGACGCCGGCCGAGCCGGCGTATCACCTTCGTCCAGGCAGATCCGGCGGCCGCCGCGCGCATCGCAGTCACCGGCGCGACGCGGCCAGCAGCTGGAGACGACGCGCGACGTGCTCGCCTCACTCGGATCCGAGCCGGGTGTCGCGAGCGTGACATTCGACGACAAGGGACCCGAAAGACATCACGCACCGGAACGGCCAGCGTCAGATCACGGTCGTGCCAACCGCCGAAGCGGGTGTCGGCCGCTGGCTCGCCCAGATCGCGGCCGAGGCCATCGTCGTGCGTCGCAACGCCGCCGGCGACAAGATCACCTGGTACGCCTTCCCCGACAGCGGTACGACTGCCGATGGCCTCGAGGCGACGAGCGGCGGCTCCGACGCAACTGCGGCACTCGCGGCCGGCCAGGCCGCGCTCGAACGCGCAACGCAGTCGGGCTTTGACGCGCAGGTGACCGTCTACCCCTTCGGCGCCGTCGCGACGGAGATGCGGTTCCGAGACGAGCACGAGTTCTTCGCTCCACGACGCACCGACTGGCTGCACATCGCCGGCGGAAACGGCGACGACCCGCTCATCCGGCGGTTCGTCGCAGTCGATGCTCCCGACGGCACGCGGATCTTCACCGCGGGCCACGGCGTCTGCTACGACTGCGCCAGCGCCCACGACGGACCGACGCCGAACACTGCGCTGCCCGCGTCGATGCCGGGTCAGACCCGTCTGACGGTCGACCTTTCATCGGAGACCGACGACAAACCACCGCTCCACCTCGTCATCGACTGCGCCACGACATCGGCCTTGTGCGACGCGGTGATCCGCGACCGCTACGCGCTCCTGCAGCCGCTGGTTTCCGACACGACGTGCGCCGGCGGGCCGGCCGTGTCGAGCGTGACGATCGAGGGGACGCTCGGCGGTGTCGCCATCGATACGGGATACGGCAACTGCACCGGCGGCGCGGCGGAGCGCTGGATCGACACGCTCCGCGCTGCCGGCAAGCTCACCGGCGCGTGGGCGACCGCCGGCTGACGGCTACCAGCAGCTCGCGACCGTGTCGACGAGCTCGGCTGCGAGGCACGCGATCGCGGCCTTGAACGCACGCGCCTCGGCCTGCTCTGCCAGGTCGCCGTCCGGATCGCCCTCGTGCCGCGAGAACAGCAGCGTGACGCCGAGCAGCTCGTCGGTGAGCGCGTGGAACGGGTCGTCCCAGAGCGGGTCGTCGGTCGGCTCGTCGGCGAGCGCCTCGCGCAGGGCGTCGCGCACCTGGAACGAGTCGAGCAGCGTGGCGTGCGCGTACCCGAACGTCTCGCCGGAGCGGTACCGGTAGACGCCGAGGCCGGCGTGCCACACGACCGGCGGCGCGTCGTGCAGCCGGGTCGCGACGGTGCCGCCGAGCGGGTTCTCGTCCACCTCGGGATGCACGAGCGCCGCCCGCAGCTCGCAGGGTGTGAGGCAGCAGCCGACACCGAACCCGACCATCACGTCGTCCCCGTCGGAGCGCACCAGCTCGAGACGCAGGCCGGGCAGCGAGTGCGCCAGGACCGCCCCGAGCCGCAGATCGCGGGCCAGATCGACGAGCGCCGTCATCGCACACCGACTGCTTGGCTTAGGGTCACCTAATACATGATACTTAGGCCAGACCTAAGTCTGTCCAGTCGGAAAGCTCACCGCTCGAGCCGCACGCACTCCAGCCACGCATCGGTGCGCGTCGCGCCCGGTGACGTGCGCTCGGTCAGGCCCGGCGCCGACCGCCCCATCTCGACCTGCTCGTCGACGCGGAACCCGGCGCCGGCCAGGGCCGCGTCGAGCGCCTGCCACGACCGCGGATCGCGCGACGCGAACGTGACGGTCATCCGCCCGCCCGGCACCAGCGCCCGGTGGACGGCGCGGAAGCCGTCCAGCAGGCCGGTCGCGAAGGCGTCGCGATCCCGGCCGCGGTGCGGGTTCTCGCCGATCTCGTCCTCGTGCGCCGGCTCCAGCGGCGGGTCGAGCCAGGCGCACCACAGCGCGGACAGCTCGGCGTACTGGATGCCCTCGCCGCCGTACGGCGGGTCGGCGAACGCGTAGGCGACCGAGCCGTCGGGCACGTGCGCCGCCAGGCCGCGCGCGTCGGCGCAGACGAACCGCGGCGGCTCGGCGCCGGCCAGCAGCTCCGCCGTCTCGCGCTTCGCCGCCACGACCCGCTGCAGGCGGTTCGCGAAGCAGCGGAACGGGTCGAGCTCGAGGCTGCGCTCCGGCAGCCAGTAGATGTTCAGCTTCCACGAGGCCCCGCCGCCGTCACGGCCGTGGTCGGCCATCATCCGCGAGCCCTGCGCCAGCGCGCCGGTGAGCGCGAGCAGCAGGCAGTCGCGGAGCGCGCCGTCGGGCTCGGCCAGGATCGCCGCCCGGATCGTGCCCAGCGCGCGGAGGTTGCGCGTCGTGAACAGCTCGCCGAAGTCGGCCAGCCCGGCGCGCACGAGCTTCCGGGTCTGCCAGCCCGCGAACACCGGCGGGCGCGGCGCGTCACCGTCGCCGAGCGCGTCGGCGCGGGCGGCCAGGCGCAGGTCGGCCCGCAGCGGCTCCTCGCGCCGCGTGCCGCCGCAGCGCGGGCAGCGGACGTGGACGGCGACGATCTCCGTGCGCCCCGCCGGGCCGTGCCCGCGAGCGCCGCGTCGCCGCCGCAGCGCCGGCACGGGGTGCGGTGCCAGGCGCCCTCCGCGGCCTGCGCCGCCGCCAGCACCCGTGCTCCGACTGCCGCCAGGGCGTCGGGATCGCACGGCGCCGCGGTGGCGCGCGCGAGGAAGACGGCGAACGGGTTGACGTCGACGCCCAGCGCCCGCCGTCCCAGCGCCGCGGCCTCGATCGGCGCGACGCCGGAGCCGCAGAACGGGATCGAGCACGAGGTCGCCCGGGGCGGTCGCCGCGGCGATGCGCGCCGCCACCAGGTCGGGCGGCTTGCGCGACCAGTACTTGTGCAGCCGGTAGCGCGCGGGCCACGTCCGGGGCGTCGTCAGCACCTGGTGTACGGTATGCGCCATGGCGGACGACGAGCAGATCGAGCCGCCGCCCACGGGCCACCGCGGCGTGTCCGTCGAGGCCGAGCGCGGCGCGGCCATGGGGCCGGCGGAGGCCGTCGCGGCGATGCGCATCAACATCCCGGCGCGCCGCAACAAGATCCTCCGCGAGGTCGTCGCCCGGGCCAACGCCGACGTCTCGCTGCGCGCCTGGTGGCACGTCGCCAACGTGAACGCCGTCCGCCGCATGCGCATCAACGACCACTCGTGGGTGCACATCCAGGTGGTCGCCAACATCGCGCTGAAGCTGCTGCGCGACCTCACCCGCAAGGGCGCCAAGGCGGGCATGGTCGACGACTACGGCATGACCAACGAGGACGCCGAGGTGGTCGTCGTCCTGGGCGCGCTCTGGCACTGCGTCGGCATGGCGGTGCATCGGCGCGGGCACGAGGACTGGAGCCTGTTCATGGCGGCCGACCGGCTGCCCGACATGCTCGACGGGCTGTACGAGGAGCCGATGAAGACGGTCGTGATCGCCGAGGTGCTGCAGTGCATCACGTCGCACCGCTCCGACGGCGAGCCGCTGTCGCTGGAGGCCGGCGTGGTGCGCGTCGCCGACGCCCTCGACATGGCGAAGGGCCGGTCGCGCATCCCGTTCGCCGAGGGCCGCACGTCGATCCACTCGCTGTCGGCCGCCGCCATCGAGACCGTCACCATCCGCGACGGCGTCGAGCGCCCGATCATGGTCGAGATCGAGATGAACAACTCGGCCGGCGTGTACCAGATCGACGAGCTGCTGCGGAAGAAGCTGCGCGGCTCCGGCCTCGAGGAGTGGATCGAGGTCTTCGCCCACATCGACGGCGAGTCGGAGAAGCTCCTCGTCCCGGTCGTCCGCCTGTAGGCCTCGCCCGTGAAGCCGGTCGCTCCCGCCCGCCACCTGCTCCGCGCGAAGGACCTCATGGACGCGCGCTACTTCGAGCCGCTCGACGTGGCGGCCGCCGCGAAGGCCGCGCGGCTCTCCCCCGCCCACTTCAGCCGCGAGTTCCGGCGCGAGTTCGGCGAGACGCCGCACCAGTACCTGCTGACCCGCCGCCTGGAGCGCGCCGCGGCGCTGCTGCGCTCGACCGACCGCACGGTGGCGGAGATCTGCCTGATGGTCGGCCTGCGCAGCGTCGGGTCGTTCACGACCAGCTTCGGACGGCTCTACGGCATGTCCCCCACCCGCTACCGCGCCGCCTACCCGCCGGCCGCGCACCGGGCGATGATCCCCACCTGCGTGATCCAGGCGCAGGCCCGTCTGCAGTCCAGCACGTTTCGAGAAGACAGCCGCTCGCAACCGCTCTAACGTGACCCTCGTGCGCTCGAACCACCGACCAGGAGGAACAGCATGTTGGACAAGCTGACGACCGTGAACGTCTGGGTCAACGACCAGGACGAAGCGCTCGAGTTCTACACGAAGAAGCTCGGCATGGAGGTCCGCGACGACGTCACCGTGCCGGAGATGGGCAACTTCCGCTGGCTCACCGTCGCCCCGCCCAAGTCCGAGGTGGCGCTGGCGCTGATGACCGTGCCAGGCCCGCCCGTCTTCGACCAGGAGACCTCCGACCAGCTCAAGTCGCTGGTCGCCAAGGGTGCCGCCGGCGGCCTGTTCTTCGCCACCGACGACTGCCGCGGCACGTACGAGGAGCTGAAGGCCAAGGGCGTCGAGTTCAGCCAGGAGCCGACCGAGCAGCCCTACGGCCTCGACGCCGGCTTCCGCGACTCGTCCGGCAACTCGATGCGGATGATGCAGATGTAGATCGGCGCGCCGAAGGGCCGGGAGCCGTCCGCTCCCGGCCCTTCGAGCCGCTTACAGCGCCTCGGCCGCCCAGACCTGCTCGCCGCCGGCGCCGTCCGGGCCGATCACGATCAGCGCACCGTCGCAGGCGAGGTAGCGGCACTCGAGCGGCAGGATCGCCGGGTCGGTGCCACCACGCACGAGCAGGAACCGGTCGTCGCCGGCCAGCGAGCCGCGCTCGTCCTCGGCGCGGGCCAGCAGGTCGGCGAAGGTCGTGCAGCCGGCCACGGGCAGCACGCGGGCGGCGAGGTCGCCGTAGAACGCCGCGTTTGCAGCGTCGGCCGGCAGCAGCGAGGGGTACGACCGGCGCAACCGCGGCTGCACCGCCCGCGGCAGCAGGCGCGCGTCGCCGCCATCGACGAGGGCGGCGCCGGCCGCGCACGTCGGGTACGAGACGCGGGCCAGCTCGCGCCGGCCCGCGGCACCGAGATCGACCCCGCACCGGGCGAGGTGCTCGGCGACCAGTGCGACGGCGGTGGCCCCCTCGCCGTCCTCGTACAGCAGCGCCGCCTCCGCATCGACGGCCAGCTCGACCGCCGCCAGCAGGGCGGCGTCGACCGGGTCGACCCACCATGCGTTTCCGTGTGCCGCGACGTCGGCCCGGAAGGCCGCTCGCAGCTCGTCCGCCTGCTCGGCGGTGAGGGTCTCGCCGGCCTGGTCACGGAGCCGCAGCCACGTGCTGCGGGCGACCGTGCGGGCGACGAGGTGGGCAGCGCGGCCGGCTCGGCCGGTCGTGTCGAGACGTTGCATGCGCCGCAGGCTATCGGCGGGCCAGCTCCCCGCCCAGCCCCCTTACGCGGGATCCCGCACGAGCTCCATGGTCGAGCAGTGGATGCCGCCGCCGCCCTTCTGCACCTCGTCGTACGGGATGGCGATCACCTCGATGCCGCGCGACTCGAGTAGCTCGCGGGTGCGCGGGTATCCCTCGCACATCACCATCACGCCGGGCCGGATGCACAGCGAGTTGATCGCCCACTCCTCGCCCGGCGGGCAGATCAGCTGCTCGATGCCGAGCTCGGTGAGACGGTCGAGGAACCACCACGGCAGGCCGAGCGGATCGACCAGCGCCTTGTCGGGGGCGACCATGCCGAAGTGGCCGTCGAGGTGGATCGACCAGCCGCCCATCGGCACGACGATCAGCTCGATCCCGAGCCACGCCAGGGTCTCCTGCAGCTGCCGCGCGCCCGACTCGTTGCAGCGGATCGACGTGGAGTACGCCGCCACCGTCGGGGTCAGCTTCGCGAACGAGCCGCCCTCGAGCATGCCGGTCTCGTGGATGGTGCGGAGGATCGGCACGCCGAGCGCGCCCAGCGCGCGGTGGATGTGCAGCTCCTCGCCCTTGCGCATGGTCGGTGCGAGCCGGCCGAGGATGGCACCGCCGGGCACCGTCACGAGCGGGTCGCGCGTGTAGATGCCGCGGGCGTGGCTCGGGTTGTAGCCCTCCACCAGGTGCACCTCGACGCCCTGCGCCTCGAGCGTGTCGATGAGGCCCTGCTGCTGCGCCTGGGCGCGCGCGATGTCGGGCGCCTTGCGGTCGTCCCAGTACCACTTGCCGGCGGGATCCACCAGCGCCTGCGCGCGTTCGTCCCAGCAGTCCTCGCGCACCATCTTCCACTCGTCGCGCAGCTTGCGCATCAGCACGGCGCGCAGCGGCCCGACCTCGTCCCGGGCGCCCCACTCCCGGCCCCAGTAGGTCGTCTGCTCGTGCGCCGACTCGAACGGCGGCTCCGCGGCGTGCTCGACGAGCGCGAGGTAGTACGCGGGCGGGTACGGGTAGTTCGGCTCCGGCGACATGGCGCGGGACCCTAGCGGGACTGCCGCTTGCGGTCGAGCATCGCGAGCACGAGCAGGCCCGTCGCGATCGCGAACACCGACGCGATCTGGTTGAACCGCACGCCGCCGAGCTCGGGCGTCTCGTCGATGCGGACGACCTCGATCGCGACCCGCCCGACGCCGTAGAGGATCACGTACATCGCGGCCACCGAGCCGGGCCGGAACCGTTCCCACAACCGCGGCCAGAGCACGATCAGCAGGAGGAAGACGGTCACGCCCCACATCGCCTCGTACAGGAACACGGGGTGAAACGTGGTCTCGTCCAGGTAGCCGAGCGGCCGGTACGCCTCGTCGACGCGCAGGCCCCACGGCAGCGAGGTGGGCGCGCCGACCAGCTCCTGGTTGAAGTAGTTGCCGAAGCGGCCGACCGCCTGGCCGAGGGCGAGGCCCGGCACCGCGCAGTCGAGGAACGTGCCGACCGGCCAGCCGCGCACGCGGGCCGAGACCACGATCGCCGCGAAGCCCGGCCAGGATCGCACCGTAGATGCCGAGGCCGCCCTGCGAGAAGTCGAGCGGCGGCGAGTTGATGCCCTGCAGCGCGTCGGTGGCCGACGAGTAGAACCGGGCGCCGACGAGCGCCATCGGGCCGGCCAGGATGCACACCCACATCGCGTCGACGGGGTCGCCGCCGCCGCGTTCCCAGATGCGCGCCGTGGTGAGTATCCAGACCACGAATCCGGCCAGGACGCAGACCGGGTACAGCCGCAGATCGATGGGCCCCAGATCGAGGCTGGAAGATGGCGGCGGCGGCACGGCCGTATGCTACGGTGAGCGAGCCGATGCGGGATCGTCTAACGGCAGGACAACGGACTCTGACTCCGTTTATCTAGGTTCGAATCCTAGTCCCGCAGCCTCTCCCAGCCGCATGATCGAGCGACGGTCGCGGCGCCCGCGGCACCCTGCGCCAGCGCGAGCTGCGCGGTGGCGGCCGACACTCCGCCGGCAGACGCCGGCTCGCCGCCGCCCCGTGGCGTCCGAGCCGGCTTTCAGCTGGTCCCGCCGCGGACACTCGACCTGTGGTCGAGGCTGGAGTCTCTGGTCGCAGAATCGCTCCCAAAATCCTCAAGTTTCACGTGACAGTTGAGGTTTTCAGGAGAATTGCGACCCATCCGACTGGCTAGCCCTGGGAGCCGTGCGGATAGGTGGGAACTCTCACCTCCTGACTAGTGGCCACGACGTTCGGGGCGGCCGTACGTTGGCGCCCGCTGCTCCTGCGCGAGCGGCTCGCTTGCGTCCCCCGTAGGCCAAGGAAGGAACCGCACCATGCAAGGACCGCCCACTGGCAATCGCCGCTTGTCCCGGCGACGCCGCTCGTTCGCAGCACTCGCACGCCCACGTACGCTGACGGTGCTCGCCGCCGTCACGTGCACGGCGCTCGCGATGCTCCCGACGGGCAAGAACGTCGACCGGACGGCCGAAGCGACGGCAGCCCCGGTCGGCCAGGGTTTCACCCTGAACGCCTCGGACATCCGCTTCATCCGTGACCAGATCCGGATCGCCGAGCGGCACGTGACGACGCTGTCCGCCACGAACCCGTGCGGCACGCTGCTCGGCACGGCGCCGAACCAGGTGGGCGATCCGAGCCTGCCGTTCGGTCTGCGCACCGTCGACGGCACCTGCAACAACCTGCAGCCCGGCCAGGCGAAGTTCGGCGCGGCGGACGAGCTGTTCCCGCGCATGCTGACGCCGGAGTTCAAGCAGGGCGAGGATTCGAACGTTCCCGGGATCGGCCCCGTCGGGCCTCCCGGCATCACGTCGTACACGCAGACGTCGGGCGTCGTGGTCGACTCGCAGCCGCGCACGGTCTCGAACCTGGTCGTCGACCAGACGCCGGGCAACCCGGCCGCCGTCGCGGCCGCCGGCCCGGGCGCGACCCCGGACGCCACCAACACGCTGTTCATCCCGAACGTCGCCCCTGACGTCGGCCTGTCGGCGCCCTACAACTCGTGGTTCACGCTGTTCGGCCAGTTCTTCGACCACGGCCTCGACCTGGTGACGAAGGGCGGCAACGGCTCGGTGTTCATGCCGCTGCAGCCGGACGACCCGCTGTTCGTCACCGGTAGCCCGACCAACTTCATGGTGCTGACCCGGGCGACGATGTTCAACGGGCACGAGTCCCGGAACACGACGACGCCGTTCGTCGATCAGAACCAGACCTACACCTCGCACCCGTCGCACCAGGTGTTCCTGCGCGAGTACGAGCTCGTCGCCGGCGACCCGGTCACGACCGGCCGCCTGATCGACGGCGCCATCGCCGGCAACATCGGCAACTGGGCCGAGGTCAAGACGCAGGCCGCCAACCTGCTCGGCATCCAGCTCGAGGACATCGACGTCCTCAACGTGCCGCTGCTGGCGACCGACCCGTACGGCCACTTCATCCCCGGTCCCAACGGCTTCCCGCAGGTCGTCTTCCCGGACGGTCCCGACGCCGGCACCAACCCTGATCTGACCGAGGGCAACCCGGGGGCGCCGATCTCGGTGGTCGGCTCGCTCAAGACCGATCACGCGTTCCTCGACGACATCGCACACAACGCGGCGCCCTCGGCCACCAAGACGCCCGACGCCGATACCGATGTCAGCACCGCTGCCCAGGTGCAGCCGGCCGGCACCTTCGACGACGAGCTGCTCGACCTGCACTTCGTCACCGGCGACGGGCGCGGCAACGAGAACATCGGCCTGACCGCCGTCCACAGCGTCTTCCACGCCGAGCACAACCGGCTCGTGGACGACATCGACAACGTCATCCACACCGAGCTGTCCCCGGCGGAGATCACCGACTGGGAGACGGCCGCTCCGGCAGTCGCCGACGGCGGCTCCGGCTGGACCTACAACGAGCGGCTCTTCCAGGCCGCCCGGTTCGTGACCGAGATGCAGTACCAGCACCTCGTCTTCGAGGAGTTCGGCCGCCGCGTCCAGCCGCAGATCAACCTCTTCGCGGGCTACCAGACGGAGATCAACCCGGCCATCGTGGCCGAGTTCGCACACACCGTCTACCGCTTCGGCCACTCCATGCTCACCCAGACCGTCGACCGTGCCGCCACGTCGTCCCCCGGGCACCGCCGGCGCTGCGAACATCGACCTGTTCGACGCGTTCCTGAACCCGGTCGCGTTCAACGACCACGACAACAACGGCGGGACGGCACCCGTCAGCGCATCCGACGCCGCCGGCACGATCGTGCAGGCGATGTCGCGGCAGGTCGGCAACGAGCTCGACGAGTTCGTCACCGACGCGCTGCGCAACCGTCTCGTCGGCCTCCCGCTCGACCTTCCCGCCATCAACATGGCGCGTGGTCGCAGCGAGGGCATCCCGGGCCTCAACTCGGCCCGTCGCCAGCTGCACGCCGGTTCCGGCGAGCCGATTCTGGCGCCGTACGAGAGCTGGGCCGACTTCGGGCTCAGCATCAAGCATGCGGAGTCGCTCGCCAACTTCATCGCGGCGTACGGCAACCATCCGCTGATCATGTCCCTCGATCCCGACGGCGCCGGCCCGATCACGGCCGGTAGCCTCAAGCGGCCGCCGCATCGCCGCGCAGCAGCTCGTCAGCGGCGAGACCCTGCCCGGCCCCGACGGCGTGCTCGGCGACGATCCGCTCACCACCGACGAGAGCCTCGACGACATCCCGGCGGTCCCGGCCGATCCGGGCCCGGACGGCATCCTCGGCGACAACCTGCTCACCACCAACGCCGACGAGTCGGCCGACGACATCCCGGCCAACGGCGGTGCCGAGCACCCGGTGCTCGGCGACGACCCGCTGACGGTCGGACTGGACGAGTCGCTCGACGACACGCCCGCCCAGCCCGGCCCCGACGGCGTGCTCGGCGACAACCCGCTCACCACCAACGCCGACGAGTCCGCAGACGACACCGCGGCAACCCCGGCCCTCCCGGGTCCCGACGGCATCCTCGGCGACGACCCGCTGACGCCGAACGTCAACGAGGGTGGCGACGACATCCTCGCGCCCGGCGACAGCCAGCAGTTCATCGAGGGCACCGGCTCGTGGGCGAACGTCGCCGGCATCCCGGTGACCGGCCTCGAGAGCGTCGACTTCTGGGTCGGCGGCCTGGCCGAGAAGCAGGCCCCGTTCGGCGGCCTGCTCGGCTCGACGTTCAACTGGGTGTTCGAGACCCAGATGGAGAACCTGCAGGACGGCGACCGCTTCTACTACCTGACGCGCACCGCCGGCCTGAACATGCTCACCCAGCTGGAGGGCAACTCGTTCTCCGAGCTGATCATGCGCAACACCAGCGCCGAGGGCCTGCCGGCCGAGGTGTTCGCCCGGCCGGACTTCACCTTCAACGTCCCCAACCTGGGCCTCACCGGCCCGATCCTCGACGATCCGCTGACGCCCGAGTGGGACGAGAACCTCCTGCTCATCCGCAACAACCCGACCGCGGGCACGATCCGCTTCAACGGTGGCGAGCACGTCATCTGGATCGGCTCCGACAGCACCACCGAGCCTGACCGCATCCACTCCAGCGAGGGTGACGACACCCTGCGCCTGAACGGCGGCAACGACCGCGCCGAGGGTGGAGCCGGCAACGACCAGTTCATCGGTGGCGAGGGCGACGACATCCTCACCGACAACTTCGGTGACGACGTCATCAAGGGCGGCCACGGTGACGACTACATCAGCTCCGGTCAGGGCTTCGACCTGAACCAGGGCGGCCTCGGCAACGACTTCGTCGTCGGCGGCTCCGATCCGACCGAGACGTTCGGCGGTGCCGGCAACGACATGATCCTCGCCGGCCAGTCGTCCGACACCATCTTCGGCGACGACGGTGATGACTGGATCGAGGGCGGCAACCAGGCCGACCTGCTCCAGGGCGACAACGGTGCCCCGTTCCAGAACGACATCAACGAGCCCGGCAACGACGTCATCGCCGGTGACGGCGGTAACGACGACTACGACTCCGAGGGCGGCGACGACATCATGGTCAACGGCCCCGGCATCGAGCGGAGCGAAGGCATGCTCGGCTTCGACTGGGTCACCCACCGTGGCGACCCGCAGGCGGCAGACGACGACATGTTCTTCACCGGCCTGCTGCCGCCCGACCTCGACAACATCCGCGAGCGCTTCGACAACGTCGAGGCCCTCTCCGGGTGGAACTTCAACGACACCCTCCGCGGCACCGACGCCGACGCGACCGTCCTCGGCACCGAGCACCAGCTCACCGCCGCCGGCATCGCCCGGATCGCCGGCCTCGCGGACATCCTGCCCGTCGGAGCCACCAGCTTCAACGCCGGCGACATCCTCGTCGGCGGCAACGGCAGCGACCTGCTCGAAGGTCGTGGCGGCGACGACATCATCGACGGTGACCGCTGGCTCAACGTGCAGCTCACCGACGGAACCGTCAGTGGCGACACGATGGCGACGTTCCGCAACCGGGTCGCCGCCGGCACGCTCGACGCCGGCTCGATCAGCATCGCACGCACGCTGCTCGACCCCGGCGCAGGTGCCGCCACCGACACCGCGATCTTCAGCGGCCTCCTGGCCGAGTACGTGATCACGGCGAACGGTGACGGCAGCACGACGATCGACCACCAGGGCGGCATCGACGGTGTCGACACGCTCTGGAACATCGAGCAGCTCCAGTTCGCCGATCAGACCGTTCCGGTCTCCGGCGAGGCTCCGGGAACGCCGACGCTGTCGGTGACTCCGGCCGGCACGACGGCCGCTGCGCCGCTGCAGTTCGGGAACGTCGCCATCGGCGCCGCCCCGGCGGTGCAGTCGATCACCGTGTCCAACACCGGCGGCGGTTCGCTGAACGTGACCGCTGCCACGCTGACCGGTGCACAGGCCGCCCAGTTCTCGATCCTGAACAACGGGTGTGCCGGCAATCCGGTCGGTGCGGGCGGCTCGTGCGTGATCCAGGTTGGCTTCTCGCCGGTGCTGCTGCCGATCGCAGCGGCCCGGACGGCGCAGCTGAACCTGACCACCAATGCCACCAGCTCCACCGTGTTCCTGCGGGGCGTGCGAGTGATCGCAGCGGCCCTGACGACGGCCACGATCGAGAGCCCGACCGACTTCGGCGTCCGCCGGATCGGCGAGTCTCGCACGCGGCAGATCAGGGTCACGAACGATGGTGCCGCGAACAACCTGACCGTCACGGGCGTCGTGACGACGGGGCCGTTCACGGCCACCAACGTGGACTGCACGAACGTGCTGCCGGGTCGCACCTGCCGCCTCAGCGTCACGTTCAACGCGAACGCGCCGATCGGTGCCAAGACCGGCACCGTGCGGATCACGGGCAACGTCACGAACGCTGTTGCCCCGGGTGTGCTGACGGCCGAGTCACGGGCAGCCGCGGTTGTCGTCGCTGCTCTGCGGATCGTGCAGCCGCCGGCTCCCACCTCGGTGCGGCCGGTCAGCGTCAGCCTCCGCGTCTCCACTGCGGCGACTGTCCGGGTGCAGGTGCGCCGGCCGAACGGCAAGCTCGTCTGGTCGAAGGTCACGAAGGTGAAGAAGGCCGGCGCCTCGAGCGTCCGCTGGAACCTGCGTGACTCGAAGGGCAAGAAGGTGAAGAAGGGCTCCTACCGCTTCACCATCACGGTCACCGACGCCTCTGGCGCCAAGGTGGTCATCAAGAAGTCGGTGCGCGTCCGCTAGAGCGCACACGACAGCACGACCTCGACAACCTTCGTCCCCCGCGGGCTCGGCCCGCGGGGGACGTCGGTCGTCCTGGGGCGGCAGTCCCGGCGCAGAGTCTCGGCATGCCAAAAAGATGACAATTCTGCAATCTCGGGGTACATTTGTCGTACCGGCTTCATCCCCTAGCCACCACTGACAGGAGTCCGGCCTTGCCCGACTCGAACAACGCGCTGGCAATCAGCCTGACGCACCTCCGCAACCGGCGGCGGCCCGTGAACGTGCTGCTCCACCTCGAGGAGTCGCTGCTCTCGGAGATCGTCCGGACGGCGCTCGAACGCCTCGACCAGGTGCAGCTGCTGCAGACGGATGACGGCGACGAGACGGCGGCGCTGATCGCCGCCCAGGCCATCGACCTCGTGGTCCTCGACGGCGACGCCGACGATCCCCTCGACGCGCTGTCCGACATCCAGCGCTTCCGCGCCGCAGGGCCCGACATCCGCGTCATCGTGCTGCTGGCCGACGACGACCCGCAGCTGATCACGGCGTACCTCGATGCGGGCGCGACGAGCTGCGTCTCCAAGTCGGTCTACCCGTGTGATCTCGGCGCGGTCCTGCGCCAGGCGGCGCGGGGAACGGTCTTCCACCGCCCCGGTCCCGGTGCAACGCCCCTCGTCCTCGTGCGCCAGGCGGAGCCGGAGCCCGCCGCCGAGGTGGCCGACGGCTGCCCCGAGGAGGCGCTCACCCCGCGCGAGCGCGAGATCCTGCACCACGTCACCGAGGGCGCCGGCAACCGCGAGATCGCCGTGTTGCTGTCGGTCACCGAGCCGACGGTGAAGTTCCACCTCTCGAACATCTACCGCAAGCTGGGCGTGTCGAACCGGACGCGAGCGAGCCGCATCGCCGCGCGCTACAACCTGCTCTCGTGGATGCCGTACGTGCCGTTCCTGGCAGAGCTGTAGCTGGGAGCTCCGCCGCCGCGGCGTGCGCCGCGCGCGTTCGGTACAATGCGGTTCTCGGCTCGTGGCGCATTCGTCTAGGGGCCTAGGACGCTGGCCTCTCACGCCGGTAACACGGGTTCGAATCCCGTATGCGCTACCTTCGAAAACCCCTGCTTCTGCGGGGGTTTTCGTGTTTCCGCCGACGGCAGAGGTGCGCGGGCGCGTGGCACCACCTCAACTGACGCTCAGGCCGTGCGTCGCCGGCCGCGATATCGTGGCGATCGTGGTGATGCTGACGGCGCGACCGGAATCGCTCGAGGTGGATCCTCGTCACCTGGCGGTCCTGGTGATCGACGCGCAGAACGACTTCGCCGCGCCCGGGGGCATGTTCGATCGCGCAGGCATCGACACGCGGGGCATCGCCGCCGCTGCCGAGGCGACACGCCCCGTGCTCGAACGCGCCCGCGCCGTCGGCATCCCGGTCGTCTTCGTCAACATGGAGCACGCGCCGGATCTGTCGGACGCCGGCCCCGCTGACGGGCCGCATCGCGTCAAGCACCGACCGCTGGCGCTGGGCGACGCCGTCGTGGGTGGTGACGGATCGGCCGGCCGGATCCTCATTCGTGACACCTGGAACACCGCGAACGTCGCCGCACTCGCGCCGCAGCCCGGCGACATCGTCCTCTCGAAGCATCGCTACAGCGCCTTCTACGAGACTGGACTCGACGACGTCCTGCGCGAGCTGGGCGTGACGCACCTGCTCGTCACGGGGTGCACGACCAGCGTCTGCGTCGACTCGACCGTCCGGGACGCGACGTTCCGCGACTTCTCGTGCATCGTGCTCGAGGACTGCACCGCGGAGCCGCTCGGGACGCACGAGGCGACGCTGAAGGTGATCGAGACCCTGTTCGGCTGGGTGACGAGCGCCGACGTGCTCCTCGCGGCACTCGCACTCGAGTCGTGATCGAGCGCGCGACGACGCGAGAGCTCACGGAGTTCAGATCGGCTGCGGGCGCTGCGCCGGAGCACGCCGACGGCGCTCGTTCGCGATCTCGCGCATCCGCAGCCAGCCCGCGCGCCGATACGCGTCGGGACTCGCGTTCGCGAGCGCCGCGGCGAGGATCTGCTCCTGCGCCTCGGGCGCGAGGTCGTCCTTGCCGCGGAAGTACGCGGCGACCGCGTCGCGCTGCACGCGGGCGATCTCCTCGGCCCGGTCGCGCAACGCGAGCGCGGCCGCGTACTCGCGGTCGAGCATCTCGTCGGTGAAGCGGGACATGTCCAAGGCCGTCGCAGCCGGCGACCGGGTCGCCGCCGTAGGAGGAAGTAGACAGGCAACCACCGCCGGCGTCATCGTGGACATTCGTCGTACGACCAGGCCGACGCCGCCTCTGTCCGCCGCGCGCGCCCGCGCCCACCGCGACGTGGTGGTCGAGACCACAGGGGTTCTCGGCGGTGGTACGGCGTCGAGAACGCTGCCGGTGCGCGCGCCGGCTGTAACCTCTCCGGCCGGAACGGCACACGATGCGGGAGGCCGGGATGTGCACGCGGGTGCTCTGGAACGACAATCAGCTGGCGGTCGTAGTCGGGCGGACGATGGACTGGCCCGAGTCGACCGAGCCGATCATCACAGCGCTGCCGGCCGGCATGGAACGCGACGGCGGCCTGTTCGGCGGCGGGCAGGTGATCGCCGACCACCCATTGCGCTGGCGCTCGAAGCACGGCAGCGTCGTCACGACGGTGTACGGCGTCGGCGCGGCCGACGGCATGAACACCGCGGGCGTCGCCGCGCACATGCTGTACCTCGACGCGTGCGACTTCGGGCCTCGGCACGGCGATCGCCCCGCCCTCCACGCTGGGCTGTGGGCGCAGTACGTGCTCGACCAGGCAGCCACCGTGGCCGAAGCCCTCGAGTTGCTCGGCGACGTCGACATCGCGCCGGTCGCGGCGCACGGGCGTCCCGCCACGGTGCACCTCGCGATCGAGGACGCAACCGGCGACTCCGCCGATCATCGAGCACCTCGCCGGCGAGCGGGTCGTACACCACGGTCGCGAGTTCACGGTCATGACGAACGATCCGCCGTACGACGAGCAGCTCGCGCTGCTTGCGGAGCTCAACCTGTCCGAGCCGAGCCGCGACCTGCCGCTGCCAGGCAACGTGAACCCGCGGGATCGGTTCCAGCGCGCCTCCTACTATCGAGCGCTGCTGCCGGAGCCGCGCTCGGCGCGCGAAGCCGTCGCGGGGATTCTTGCGATCGCGCGGAACGCGTCGGTGCCGTTCGGCGCGCCGTACGGCGAGTTCGGCATCTACAACACGGAGTACCGCACCGTCTGCGACTTGACGGACGGTCGCTACCTGTTCGAGCTGACGACCAGCCCGAACGTGGTCTGGGTCGACCTTGCCAATCTCGATCTGCGCGCGGGTGCGCCGGTGCTGGCGCTCGATCCCGACGACATCGCGCTCTCGGGCGAGGTCTCCGCGGCGTTCGCACCCAGCGCGGCACCGTACTGAGCGGCGGGCCGCTGACGCTAGCCGGGATCACCCAGGTCGAGCCGCTCGGCCACGCGGGGCAGCGGCACGCCCTGGACGAGCAGCGACGCGAACACGACGACGGCGGTGAGCGCGAGGATGGTGTCACCCTCGGCCAGGCCGGCGGCGATCGGCAGGCTGGCGAGCAGGATCGGCACGGCGCCACGCAGGCCCGCCAGCGACCCGAACACCGACTCGGCGCGCGAGTAGCCGAACAGGGTCAGCGTCGGGTAGGTCAGCAACGGGCGCAGCACGACCATGATCGCGAGCGCCAGGACGATCCCGTCGACCGCGACGTCGCCGAGGTCGACCTTCGTGACGGCGACACCGAGCAGCACGAACATCGCGACCTCGCCGAGGTGGGCCAGCTCGGAGTGCAGCGCGATCACCTCGTGCCGATCGGGGACGTCCCGGTCGCCCACCACCAGGCCGAACAGGTAGACGGCCACGAAGCCGGAGCCGTGCAGCATCGCCGCACCGCCGAACGCCACCGCGGCACCGGCCAGCACGGCGAGCGCCGGCGCCGCGGTGATGGTCGGCCGCAGCGGGCCGAGCACCCGGGTCAACGCGAGCGCGACGACCACGCCGACGGCGACTCCGACGACGCCCTCGCGCACCATCGTCACGGCGAGGTCGCTCGACCGAGGCCGTCTCGCCCTTCGCGGCGACCTCGACCAGGCCGACGGCGAGCGCGATCGCGATCGGGTCGTTGAGTCCGGCCTCGCCCTCCAGCACCCGGCCGATGCGGCCGATGCGGTGCGACTGACCGGCCAGTGCCGAGAACACCGCGGCCGGATCGGTCGGCGCCAGCACGGCCCCGATGATCAGCGCCGCCGACCAGGGCAGGCTCGTCAGCTCGTGCGCGAGGACGGCGATCGCCGCGAACGACAGCAGCGTCCCCACCACGCCGAGCGCGAGCACCGGGCCGAGGACTGTGCGAAAGGCGCCGAACCCGCAGCGCAGACCGCCGTCGGCGAGGATGATCACGAGCGCCACCGTCCCGACGATCTGCAGGACGTCGCCGGTGATGGCGACCTGGGCCTCTGACCAGCCGCCGATCACGACGCCGAGTGCGAGGAACAGCAGTGGATCCGGCAGGCGCAGCCGCGTGGCGAGCGGCTGCAACAGGAGCGCGGCGAGGCCGATGGCGCCCACCAGGGCGATCAGCTCGGCGATATCGCGGGCGGACATGCGCGGGCAATCGTACTCGCCGCCGAGCGTAGGGCGGCACCCGGATCAGGTGAGGCTCAGCCGGGCCGCCGGCCCGCGACCTCGAACAGCGCGGCGCCGTCGGTGGCGTCGCCGACATCGCGGTACAGGTAGACCTCGCCGGCCTTGTCGTCGTCGAAGTCGTCGACGGCCGGGGTCGGCTCGCCCGTCTTGACGACGAACGCCGGGCGGTCCGACCGCTCCTCCGTCTGGCCGTCCCACGGGCCGCCGACGAAGCGCGCGATCACGAGCGGTCGCCGGCAGTGCCGACGAGATGGACGGGAATCGTGCGCATCAGCTCACTCCCTCCGGGGACGCCTGCACCTTACCGCCGATGCCGGTGCAGCACGGCCGAGCGCGGCGTCCACCGTGGACACCGCGCTCGGGTCGCGCCTCGATCGGGCCCGGCTGACTCAGGGTGCGGTCAGCGCGGGCAGCGGCAGGGCCGACACGCGGGGCGTGAGGCGGCTGCCGGCGGGCACCGGGAACGGGAAGCCGAGGTTCGCGAGACGACCGCGGACCCGGTTCTGGGCCTGGCAGTTCTGGGTGCAGTTCGTGGGCGGGTTGGCGACCTCGGTCGCGTCCTCACCGGTCACGAAGCCCATCCGGCCACCGCTCGCGACGTCCCACACCGACACGCCACCGCAGTGCCGGGCGCTCGGCGTGAGCGGGGCGGCGGTGTTGCAGTCGGCCTGGGTGACGCGGGTGGCGACCTGGGCGCTGTCACGGGCCACGAACTTCGACGAGAAGTCGTTGCCGATGTTGACGCGGGTCGCGACCTGAACGCAGAACTGGCTCGGCGGCCCGGTGGTGACGCTCGTGCAGTCGTTCCCGAGGAACTGACCGACGCGCGACCGGAAGTTCGGGTTGTCGTAGAAGAACGGCGTCAGCTTCGGGTTGCTGGAGGTGGCCAGCGTGTGGACGAACCGCGTGCGGGTGCCGTCGCCACGCTCCGGCTCGGCCTGGAAGATGCCGCCCTGGGCACAGTCCTTCGACTGGATCTTCATCGACAGGCCGGAGCCGGTGCGCGACAGCTCGAGGCCGTCACCGTCGATCTCGACCGTGATCGCGCTCGAGAGGCTGAGGCCGCGATGGTCCGGCACGCGGGAGGCCCACACCGGCGTGCGCACGCCACCGGTCATGTCCTCGCTGCTCGCCGCGCCGGTGAAGGCGTAGTCGAGCACCGCGAAGTCGGAGCTGCGGACGTTGTACTCGTTGAACTTGCCCTTGACCGCGAACTGCGTGCCGAAGCTGGCCGCGGCAATCGATCGGTCGGTCGTGCCCGACGCGATCACGGCGCCGGTCGTGAGGTTCACGAGCCGGTACCCGGCGCCGACGCAGCCGTCTGATTTGGCAGCCTGGGCCGGTCCGGCCAGTGCGGCCGAGATCGTCAGCCCGAGCAGCACCGTCGCTACTCGCGCGGCCGATCGACGCCGCCTCGCTGGAAGTGGTCGAGCGTGCATGTGGTATCCCCCCGGATCCCTGGTGTTCCCGGCGGCGCCTCGGCAGCCGGGAGTGCCATTGGAGCCCGCATCGGGTTACGAACGGCTAAACCGGGCGTTAGCGGCGCGTCGCGGCCTGCCGGAACCTCCCACCAGCTCGAGCTAGCGTCGCACGAAGCTGCCGTGGTCCTTCAGGAGCGATGCGCATCGATCCACGCGCGGGCGAACTGCACCAGCTCGCGCTGCGGCATCAGCCGGGCCTCGCCGTGACCGGCCGGCCCGACGCGCTCGAGCCCCGTCTCGGCCGCGAACGCCGCGCCGATGACGGCGAAGTCGTCCTCGTCGTAGGCGACGTCGCGCCAGCGCACCCACCGGCGCTCGCCGTCCACGAGGGCCGGCGCGGTCGCCTCGACGACGTTGCGGCCGCCCCAGGCGCCCCCCACCTCCGCGACGTGCAGCGACGTGTTCGACTCGTGACCCACTCCCAGCAGCAGCACCTGGCCGTCATGCTCCGCCACCCGGCCGAGCGGCGTGTCGGGGCCGATGCTCCAGTCGAGCGGATGCGTCCCGCACAGCGTCTCCGCCAACGGGCCGATGGCCGCGAACGAGTAGTGCGGGTGCGAGCTGCGGACCGCGTCGCGGCGGCAGAGCACGGTGGCGGCGACGGCGCCCATCCACGGCGCCGGCGTCTCGTCCGGGCGGTACGCCGGCATCTCGTCGCGAACCTCGGCCCACCATGCCTCGGGGACGGGCGGGTTCTCCCAGCCGGACGGGTCGGACAGGTGGTTCGTATGCGCGGGCACCAGCAGCGTGCCGGCGGGCCCGAGCACGTCGAGGATCGCGTGCAGCACGGCCGGCGCACCGCCCGCCACCCAGCCGAGCTTCGACAGCGAGGCATGCACGACCAGCACCCCGCCCGGCCGCACGCCGAGCGTGCGGAGGTCGCCTGCCAGCGACGTGGTCGTGACGGGCGACGGGGTGCGCGCGATCAGGTCGCCTTCGGACACCGCGGCAGTCTCGCACCGGCCGCGAACGGCTGCCTCAGGCGCTGGCCTCGCGCTCGAGCAGGGTGTACGGGGCCCAGCCGGCCGACGGGCTCGAATCGGCGTCGAACCGCACGCGCGCGCCCAGCGTCTCCATGATGCCCTCGGTCGCACCGTAGGTCGTGACGTCGATCTCGACGATCTCGCCGGCCGTGCCGGCCGCGTAGAACCGCTCGCCGAAGGTGTAGTCGTGGTTGAGCCGGACGCGGTCGCCGGGGACGTAGCCGTGCTCCTCGGCGGCGGGGTCGACGATCTGTCCCGCGGCCCTGGTCTCGTCCTCGTGCTCCATCTCGCTCCTCTCGTCGATACCGGGACCCTTCCCGGCCGGGGGCTCGTTCGAAACCCCGGACGCGGCAGATCGGGCCTCGCTAGCATGCGCCGCGTGACGTTCGCACGCGACGCGGCGACGGCCGCGTACTACGATCGCCGGGCCGCCGAGTACGACGACTGGTACCTCGGCACCGGCTTGCACGCATCGCGATCGCGGCCCGGCTGGACGGACGAGGTGACGGCGCTGGTCGACCTGGTGCGTGGCCTCGCGCCGGCCCGGACGCTCGACGTCGCGTGCGGCACGGGATTTTTGACGCGCCACCTGCGCGGCCTCGTCGTCGGCCTCGACCAGAGCCCCGCGATGGTCGGCATCGCGCAGCACCGCCTGCCCGACGGTCTCGCGATCGTGGGCGACAGCCTGGCGCTGCCGTTCGCCGACGGTGCGTTCGACCGGGTGTTCACCGGACACTTCTACGGCCACCTGGTGCCGGACGAGCGCGAGGCGTTCCTGGCGGAGGCCGCGCGGGTCGCGTCCGAGCTCGTGGTCGTCGACAGCGCGCTGCGGCCCGGGCAGCCGGCCGAGGAGTTCCAGGAGCGGGTGCTGCAGGACGGCTCGCGGCACCGCGTGTTCAAGCGCTACCTCGAGGCGGAGCAGCTCGCGGCCGAGATCGGCGGAGCGGTGCTGCTGCGCGGCGCCTGGTTCGTCGCCGCGCGGGCGCCCCTGAACCCGCGACCCTAGGCGGCGGGGCGCAGCGCGCCGACGACCTCGTCCACCGCGCCGGAGCGGATGCACCGCACCAGCGCGGTCACGACGGCCGGGTCGAACTGCGTGCCGGCGTTGCGCTCCAGCTCCTCGATCGCCACGGCGAGCGGCAGCGCCTTGCGGTACGAGCGGTCGGTGGTCATGGCGTTGAACGCGTCGCAGCAGGCCACGATGCGCGCCACGAGCGGCGCCTCCTCCCCCACGCTCCCGTCCGGGTAGCCCTTGCCGTCCCAGCGCTCGTGGCACGCGCGGACGATGTCGCCGATCTCGCTCAGCGCGCCGCCGACGCGGTGCAGCAGACGCTGGCCCTCGACGGTGTGCGTCTCGATCAGCGCGCGCTCCTCCGGTGTCAGCTTGCCGGGCTTGGTGATGATCTCGTTCGGGATCGCGATCTTGCCCACGTCGTGCAGCAGCGCCGCCAGCTCCGCCTGCTGGCGCGTGCGCTGCGGCACGCCCATCTCGTCGCAGACCGCGCAGGTGAGGTCGACGACGTCGCGGCTGTGGGAGCCGGTGTAGGAGTCGTCGGCCTCGATCACGTCGCCCAGCAGCAGGGCGGTGCCGCGGTAGGCGCTCGAGAGCTCGAGCACGTTCGAGATGCGCGCGGTGCGCTCGCGCGCGAACACGACGATGAGCAGCATCAGCGGCAGCACGAGCAGCACCGCGGCCGATCCCGCGTCGGCAGCGACGATGGCCGTCAGCAGGCCGATCGGCGCCAGCAGGCAGTCGACGAGGAACACCCAGGCCATCGGCCGCAGCAGCTCGCGGGCGGACACGCCGCGGGCGATGCGCTGGCCGAGCAGGGTCGAGACGAGGTCGCCGGCGAACTGCGCCACGAGGATGGCGCCGAGCAGCGGCAGGCTCTCGATACCGGGCTGCGGCTCGCCGGCGACGAGCATCACGATGGCCGGCGGCACCGAGTACCAGGCGTAGGCGACGGTGGTGGCGGCTCGCTCGAAGTGCAGCCGGCCGCGGACGAAGGCCGGCAGGTCGCCGACCAGCAGGGCGGCCGCGACGGTGAGCGGCACGAGCGGTGCGGGCAGCAGGAAGAGCGCCGGCACCAGGGCCAGCTCGGCCGGCACCGCGCTGCCGCTGCCGACCTCGAACTCGATCCCCGTCGACACGACGTAGACGATGCCGACGGCGATGAGCGCACCCCACGCGAGCTGACGGCCGGACTCCGCCACCAGCGGCAGCAGTACGGCGAAGGCGAGCAGCCCGATCGTGAACGTCCAGGCGTGCATGCGCTCGCGGCCGCTCAGCCCCCGGCTCAGCCGCCCTCTCCGGTCCTGGACGAGGCCCTCCTGGATCTCATCCGCGCCGCTGTCCAGCAGGCGTTGCTGCATCAAGCCACCTATCGGCCTGCGTCAGCACCCCCTTGAACGCGGGTACGTGCGCCCCCGGAGACGCGGATTGCGTTCCGGGGGCGCGGTGTACTCAGTGACCCTTGAAGGGGTCGACGTAGAACTCGTCGAGCTGCCACTTACCGGCTTTCGAGCCGCTGCCGACGGCCTTGAAGCGGAAGGAGACCGGCAGCGCCCCGTCGGCCGACGTGAGCGCGAACAGGTTGGCGACGACCGGGATGATCGGCGTCGGATCCCACGATGCGTCGGCCGTCAGCGTCGAGACGGGCACCTCGGTGACCTTGCCGCCCGCGCCCCGCATCAGCACGCTGACCTGCAGCTTCGAGCCGGCGGCGCCGGCGTTGCGGGCGAACAGGCGGATGGTCGGGTGCCCGACGCTCAGGCAGGTGACCGGCGACACGGCCTCGCCGTCGTCGCCGAGCGACAGCACGCGGCCGTTGCCGCGCGGCGACGCCGTCGTGACGAGCTGCGCGTCGCCGTCCAGATCCCAGTCGCCGGCCGTGGCGAAGTCGCCGTTCGGCGCCAGCACGTACTGCGACAGATCGCCCCAGGGCCGGAACACGGCGGACGTGTCCTGGTCGCCGCACGTGCCGAGCACGTTCAGCTTCACGACGTTCTGCACCGTGGCGCCGAGGTCGACGGGGCCGAGTGACAGCGCCGCCGAGGCGGAGGCGGTCACTGCCAGCGAGGCGGTGGCGGCGGCGAGAAAACCGAGTACGAGACGAGGGGCGGCGCGCATCAAGAAACTCCTGGGGGATTGACCTGCCCCCGTATGAAAGCGCGCCAAACGCTCCAATTCCTACCGAAACCGGGTGATTCCTGGTGAGTCGATCCGGGTTCTAGCTCACCGTTGAGCCGCTCGAACGTCGGCGAACGCCGATGTCAGGGCGCCGCCGATCACCGAGGCGTCGCCGAGCGCGATCACGCGGAAGCCCATCGCCAGCAGGCGCCGGGCGTCGGCCGCGTCGTTGGCGAGCGACCCCACCGGCTTGCCGACCGCGGCGGCAGCGGCGAAGACGCGCTGGACGGCCGCGGTGTGCGCCTCGTTCCAGAATGCACCGGGCGTGCCCAGCGAGGTCGTCAGGTCGTAGTGCCCGATCCAGAGCACGTCGACGCCGTCGACGGCCGCGATCTCCTCGACGCGCTCGACGCCCGCCACCGTCTCGATCTGCGGCATCAGCACGACCTCGCGGTTGGCCTTCGCGAGCGTGGCGGGCAGGCCCTCGGGCTCGATGTCGTCGGCGTAGTAGACCGCCACGCCGCGCGATCCGACGGGTGCGTACCGGGCGTAGTCGACGATCTGGCGCGCTTGCTCCGCGCTCTCGACCATCGGGATCATCAGCCCGAGCGCGCCCAGGTCGAGCGTGAGCGAGACCGAGCTCCGCTGGCTGTCGCGGCAGCGCGCGAACGGCGTGACGCCGGCGGCGCGGGCGGTCTCGAACAGCACCTTCAACGTCTCGGGCGACCAGCCGCTGTGCTCCATGTCGTAGAGCACGAAGTCGGCGCCCGCGGATCGCGCCATGCGGGCGAGGCCGGTGGTGCCGAACTCGAAGATCATCAGGCCGATCGGGGATTCGCCGGCGTCGAGTGCCCGGCGCACGTCGTTCTCGCGCATCGGCCGGGAGCATGGCACCACTTCAGGCGGCGAGCCAGCGGTGCAGCGTCCGCGCCGTCCGGTCGTAGTGCTCGGCGATCTCGTCGAGCGTGAAGCCGTAGACCTCGCGGGCGTGCCGGACGTGCTGGTCGGTGAGCTGCTCGGGGCTGGGCAGGATGTCGCCGAGCCGAGGCCGGCCGCCCCGGTCGAGCGCGAGGGCGGCTTCGACGGCCTGGGCAAAGCTCGTCCGACGGCCGGCGAACAGCGCGTCGGTGAAGTTGGCGGACACGTGTGGGCGGGGCGCGGTCAAGCCGACAGCGGCGGCGTACGAGCCGTACTCCCACTCGCCGGGGTGGCGGCACAGCCCTCCGCGGACGGGGTTCATCGCGATGTAGATGCAGACGGCGCGGGCGGCAGCCCGATCCGGCACTTCGGAGCTGTGGAAGCGCCGTCCAAGGAGGTGGTTGCTCCGGCCGTACCGCGCGTTGTAGGCGACGGCGTAGCGTTGGCAGACGAACCACATCACCTCGGACACCGCCGCCATCTCGCCGCCGAGAAGCAGGTGCACGTGGTTGCCCATCTGCACGTCTTGGTGACACTCGACCTCGTGCTCCGAGACCGCGGTCGCGAGGAGCCCGTAGAACAGCGCGCGGTCGTCCCCGTCCTCGAAGATCATCCGGCGGTTATTGCCGCGGGTCGTGACGTGGTGCAACCGACAGTCGCTCTGCCGGCGGGATCGTCGCCCCATGTCGGGCGCTCCTCTCGTCGTGTGAGGGCATCTCTCCACGTTCCGAGCAAACGGACCGCGCGCGGACCGTGCCGAATCAGAGCCTCGACGCGTCACAAGACGTCCCAGTCGCGTCCTTTTCCGCACCGCGTGCGAAAACGGACACCGTCGGCTTGACGCTCCGTCCGGGCCTTCGACCCGGCCCGGGCCGACGAAGACGGAACCGCGCGACGTGCGCCGGAATCGTGAAATCGTGTCACGGAGGACGCGGAACGTGTCCGATTCGGCACCGCGTGCCGAATCGGACATCGACGGGCGCTGCAGCGCGCCGCGCCTACTCCTCGAAGCGATCGCCCCACGAGAGCTTGCGGGCCGTTCGGTAGCCGGGGTCGCTGCGGGCGACCGTCTGCTCGCGCAGGTCGCCGGACGGGTCGCACAGCTGGAAGCGGACGTGGCCCGGACGCACCAGCGGGTGGCGGAGGATGCGCGGGGCGCCGCGATCCGGATCCTCGTCGCGGACGGCGACGACGTAGGTGAACTTCTCGTCCTCGAAGCCGCGCTTCGCGCCCTTGGCAGCGCGGTGCGCCGCCGATCTCGGCAGCCGCACCGCGAAGTGGCACCAGTCGTCGCGCATCGGGCACTCGAGGTCGTGCGGACAGGGCGCGAGGATGGTCGCGCCGAGCCCGATCAGCTGGCGGCGGAACGCCATCATCCGGTGGTAGTCCGCCGGCGTGCCGGGCTCGACCAGCACCAGCGCCCCCGCGGTCTGCGACCAGACCCGCGACAGCAGGGCGAGCGCCGCCGCGGGCGCCAGCTCGTTCAGCACGTACGACGCTGTCACCAGGTCGAACGGCCCGTCCGGCGTCGCCCGCGCCGCGTCGGCGCGCCGCCACTCCGCCCGCCGCACCGCAGCGGACTGCGACGTCGCGGCCGCGGCCGCCGCCATCTGCAGCATCCCGTCCACCGCGTCGATGGCGGTGACGCGCTGCAGCGAGCCGCCGAACGCCGCGCCGGCCGCCCACACGGCCGACCCCAGGCCGGTGCCGAGATCGAGCTGCGAGACGGGTGCGAAGCCCGCCCGCAGCAGCTCGTCCAGAGCCACCGACACGGCGGCGTACGTGGCCGGCAGCCGCGTCGCCGCGTACGCGGCGATGTCGTCGGCACTCCGTGCCGCCGGCCCCGCCGCCGTCGACGCGCGGTAGCGGGCGCTCAGCTCGCCGGCCGAGCGCCGCAGCTCCGTCGTCGTGCGCTCCTCGAGCCGCTCGTCGACGAACCGCTGCAGCTCTTCCGGCAAGGAGGCGGATCGCACGATCTCAGGGGTCGACGACGTCGAGGATACGGTCGTCGCGCGTGTCGCGCACCAGCGTCAGCCAGCGGTGGCACCCGAGCTCGTGGAACCAGCGCTCGCGGCACGGGCCCTCGGGGTTGTCGCGGCGCCACACGTCGAGCCAGTCGACCGGGATCTCGCCGCCGTAGCGGAACTCGGTCGAGGAGCGCGGGCCGCACGTCGGGCAGTCGATGCGGAAGCTCAATGCGTGCCCGCCGATCCGCGGTCGGCCTTCGTGCGGTCGCGCTCGAAGCGATCCAGCGCGAACGGCGCGATCAGGTCGGTCGGCCGCCCCTGCGCGATCATGGCCGCCATCTGCTCGCCGCCGGCGGGAATCGCCTTGAACCCCCACGTGCCCCAGCCGGTCGTGATCAGGAAGCCCTCCGCCCCGGTCTCGCCCATGATCGGCGAGTAGTCGGGGCTCATGTCGCACACGCCGACCCACTGCCGCAGCAGCCGCATGCGGCGCATGAACGGCAGCAGCGTGATGGCGCGCAGCGCGCAGTTCTGCAGGAAGTCGTGGCCGGACCGGTACGAGTAGCCGGCCTGGCGGTCGATCTCGGCGCCGAACAGGAACTCTCCGCGCGGCGTCTGCGACACGTACACGAGCAGGTCGGACGAGATCACGATCGGCCCGAGCGACTGCGGGTAGTGGTTGGTCACGGCGGCCTGCAGCGGATGGGTGCGGATCGGCAGCCGCACGCCGGCCATCGAGGCCAGCGTCGTGACGTGCCCGCCGACGGCGCCCAGCACGACGCCGGCGTTGATGCGGCCCGCCGTCGTCTCGACGCCCGTCACGCGCGCACCGTCGCGGACGAGGCCCGGTCACGCCCACGCCCTGGTGCACGTGCACGCCCCGCGCCATCGCGCCCTCGGCGTAGCCCCATACGACCCGGTCGTGGCGCGCCGTCGCGCCGCGCGGGTGGTACGAGGCGCCGAGGACGGGGAACGTGCCGTCGCCCGTCAGGTCGAGCTGCGGGCACAGCCGCGCGATCTCGGCCGGCTCGACGAAGTCGGTGTCGGCGCCGCACGCGGTGTTCAGCACCGCGCGCGCCTTCTCGGTGCGCAGCGTCGCCTCGGAGTGCGCCAGCCACAGGAGGCCCTTGGTGGAGTGCATGACGGGGCGGTCGAGCTCGGCCTCGAGGCCCTCGTACAGCTCCAGGCTGCGCTGGTAGAAGGCGACGGCGTCGGGGATGCCGTAGTTGGCACGGATCACGGTCGTGTTGCGCCCGGAGTTGCCGGCACCGATGTAGGAGCGCTCCAGCACCGCCACGTTCGTGATGCCGTGCCGCGCCGCCAGGTAGTACGCGGTCGCCAGCCCATGGCCGCCGCCGCCGACGATGACGACGTCGTACGACGAGCGCGGCTCGGCGGCGCCCAGCAGCGAGATGCGGCGCTCGACGAACTCGTTCACCGCAGCCGCTCCACGAGCTCGAGCTGGAACGCCGCCGGCACCAGCAGCAGCGTGCGGGCGCCGGCGACGAGCACCTTCACGGGCACGCCGGCGGCGGCACCCTGCGCGAGGCCGGCGGCGGGCAGCGGCCAGTCGGCGTGGCGGGCCAGCAGCGCCGCCGCCGCGGCCGGGCTCGAGCCACGCGCCCGCCCAGCCGGCGTCGGGCACGACGATCGCGTCGGGGTCGTCGACCGCGGGGGCGACGTCGGCCAGCACCAGCAGGTCGTCGGGCGCGAGTCGCAGCGTCACCGTGCCGGCCGGCAGCGCGAGCGCGTCGAGCGCCGCCGGCGCTGCCGCGATGCGGGTGGCGACGACCGGCTCAGGCGCGAACACGGAGGCCCTCCCGGTCGTAGAACGGCAGCTCGACCACGCGCGCCGTCCGGCCGTCGACCTGGAACGCCGCCGGCAGCTCGCCGTCGACCAGGTCGGCGAACGCCAGCAGGACGCTGCGGCCGAGGGCGTCGGAGAACCAGGCCGAGGTGACGTTGCCGCGCAGCGCGTCACCGTCGAGGATCGGCGAGCCGTCGACCGGCGCCGGCCCGTCCATCTCCAGCGCCACGAGGCGCCGGTCGAGCGGGAAGGCGTCGATGCGCGACAGCGCGTCGCCGCCGATGAAGTCGCGCACGCCGTCCTTGCGCACCGCCCACTCCATGCCCAGGCGGCGCGGCGTCGAGTCGAAGTCGGTGTCCATGCCGACGATCACGTGGCCCTTCTCGAGCCGCAGCGCCAGCAGCGCCTGCAGGCCGTGCGGGCGCACGCCGAGGTCGGCGCCGGCGTCGAGCAGCGCGCGCCACAGCTCGACCGAGCGGTCGGCCGGATGGTGCAGCTCCCACGACGGCTCGCCGGTGAACCCGAGACGCATCACGTCGCACGGCACGCCCGCCACCACGGCGGCGGCGGCGCGCATGAACGCCGGCGGCTCGGTCAGCCCGCAGCGGGCCAGCAGCTCGGCGGCGCGCGGCCCCGTGACGTTGATCGCGGCCACCGCGACGGTGCGGTCGACGATGCGCACGTCGCACGCGAACCCCTCGGCCCAGTCGCGCAGCCAGGCCTCGGCGCCGGCCGCGCCGCCGGTGGTGAACGTGAGCGTGAACCGGCGCTCCGAGTCGCGCACGATGACGCCGTCGTCGAACACGTAGCCGCGCTCGTCGAGCAGCAGCGCGTAGCGGATGCGGCCAGGCACCAGATCGCCGACGCGGCACGGGTAGATCCGCTCCAGGAACCGCACGGCGTCGGGTCCGCTGACGAGCACCTTGCCGAGCGTCGAGACGTCGCCGATCGAGACCGCCTCGCGCACGGCGGCGTACTCGCCGGCCGTATCGCCGTAGGTCCACGGACGCCACCAGCCGCCGAACCGCTCCATCCGGGCACCCAGCGCACGGTGCTCGCCGTCCAGCGCCGTGCGCCGGACGGGCGGGAAGAAGACGCCGCCGGCGGCCTCCTCCATCGTGATCTGCCGCGTCATCGGCCGGGCGGTGAACGGCGGCGGCGTCTCCCCCGCCCGCGCCGCCAGGTAGGCGCGCAGGTGCGGCAGGCAGGCGCCGCCCTGGCACGTGCCGGTGCCGGCGAGGGTGGCGCGCTTGACGAGCTCCATCTCGCGGAACCCGCGCTCCCACACCGAGTCGAGGTCGGCGACCGTGGTGCCGGTGCAGCGGCAGACGATCGCGTCGGCAGGCGGCGCGGGCGGCAGCGGGCCGGGCGTCGCCGCCTCGCCGACCGTGCGGACGGCGAGACCCGGCGCCCTGGCGCGCGAGCCCGTCGCGCGGATGCAGGCCCAGGTCGAGCACGACGGCGTCGGCCTCGTGCCGCTGCTCCGACCCGTCCGGCGCGCGCACGACGACGGCCTCGACGCGTGCCGTGCCCTCGAACCGCACCGGGTGGGAGCCGTCGCCGACCCGCACCGTGCGGCCCAGCGTCAACCCGGCGGCGGTCAGCGCGTCGGCCGCCCGCGCCGTGTACAGCCCTTCCAGCTCGGCGCCCTGGCAGACCGGATGCGCCTCGGCGGCACCGGTCGCGACGACCACCTCTGCGGCATGGACGTGCAGCATGCCCGCCGGCGCGCCGCACGACGAGGCGCGGCCCGTCGTAGATGCCGACCACCTCCTGGCCGTCGCCGGCGTCGAGCTCGACCACGCTGCGCCCCGCCTCGCGTGCCTCAGCCGCCGCCGCCCGCCCGCTCGGCCCGCGGCCGACCACCGCCACGTCGCAGTGCAGGTGCTCGAGGCCGATCGGCGCGCCGTCGCCCGGCTCGGGCACGGGCGCCACGCCGCGCGCGCCCTGGCGCTCGACGACGGCGCCGTCGCGGGCCGGCGTCTGGCAGGCGCGGACGTACGAGACGCCGTCGACGACGCAGAGGCAGTTCGGGCAGTCGCCGGCCAGGCAGAGCGTGCCGCCCCGGCCGGGATGGATGCCGCCGCGCAGCAGCGCGAGCGCGACCGAGTCGCCCGGCTCGAACGCCACGGCCGCACCGTCGACGGAGAGCTGCGGCGGCTCAGCCACCCCAGATGTCACCCAGCGTGTACCCCTCCGGGAACGGATCCGTCGGATCGAGCACGTACTGCGCGAAGCCGGTGATCCACGCCTGACCGGCGATGGTCGGCACCACGGCGGTCCGGTCGCCGACGGTCGTCTCCTCCAGCAGCCGCCCCGTGAACACGGTGCCGAGGATCCCCTCGTGCAGGAACGTCTCGCCCAGCTGCAGCTCGCCCTTCGCATGCAGGCACGCCATCGCGGCGCAGGTGCCGGTGCCGCACGGCGAGCGGTCGATCGCGCCCGTCCAGGTGGCCGGCCGGTCCCAGTCCAGCTGCCCGGTCGAGACGGTCACGACGTTGCGCCGCGACACGCCCGGGTTCGGCGACGGCGCGTACAGCTGGCCGATCGTGATGTCGTGGATGCCGGGGTTCTCGGGATGCACGACGGGCAGCTGCTCGGTCGCGGCCGCCTTGATCATCTCGGTCACGCGCACGATCTCGCCGCCGTTCTGCGGCACCAGCTCGAGATCGAGCTGCCGCGCGTCGGCGATCACGTAGAACATGCCGCCCCAGCCGACGTCGACCGTGACGGTGCCGAGGTGCGGGACCTCGATCTGGCGGTCGAGGTACGCGGCGAACGCCGGCACGTTGCGGAACTCGACCGCGGTCACCTTGCCGTCGTCGCACGTCGCCTTCACGCCGACCAGGCCGGCGGGCGTCTCGAGGGTCAGCTCCGTCACCGGCTCCCGCATCTCGATGATGCCGGTCTCGAGCAGGGTCGTGACCACGCAGATCGTGTTGGTGCCACTCATCGGCGGGTACTCGACCTGCTCCATGATCACGTAGCCCGCGTCGGCCTCGGGCACGCGTCGGCGGCAGCAGCAGGTTGACGTTCGCCGCCGGGTAGCCGCGCGGCTCGCGCAGCATCATCAGGCGCACCCAGTCCTTCGAGTCGCGCAGGTAGGTCATCTTCTCGAACATCGACGCCCCGGGCACGTCGGCGACGCCGCCGACGATCACCCGCCCGTGCTCGCCGCAGGCGTGGAGGTCGACCGCGTGGATCATCTTCGAGAAACGCATGGCCCCGATTGTGGCCGATCAGCAGACCGCGCCGCGCTCCACGCGCAGCGTGCGGCCGGCCGGCAGGCTGACGCGAACCCGCAGCACCGCGGTGCGATACCGGTCGGATCCCGCCTCGACGCGCGTCGCGAGCCGCGTGAACGGCGATCCCAGGCGGAAGAAGCCGCCGCCCGACCGCCAGCCGCTCGCGGTCGTGACCGCGCTCTCCCCCTTCTCCAGCGGCACGCGGCCGCCGACCACGATGCTGCGCGAGCTCGTGACCTTCAGCAGCTCGACCACGGTGCAGCCGTCGAGGCGGATGCGCAGCTGGTAGCCGGGACCGGTCGCGAGCACGGCCGCTCCCTCGAGCCGCACGCGGGTGGCCGACGGCAGGTCGAAGTCGGCGGCGCTCGAAGGCGTCATCGCCGGCAGCAGCGGCACGCGGCCCTGCTCGGCCCGGTGGACGCCGAGGCTCGAGCGGCCGTCAAGCGCCGCCGGCGCCTTGCGCAGCGAGATGGCGAGGAACCCGCGGCCGTTGCGCAGCGTCACGAGCGCGGGGCCACCCGCAGCCGCGAGCGACGTCTGCGCGAGCACGATCCCCGCCGGCGGCGGCGCCGCGGGAACCAGCGGCGGCGGCGCCATCGCCAGCAGCGCCAGCGTCAGCCCGTTGTAGACCTCGAGCTGCGCGTAGTTGTCGGTGCCGTCGCGCGCGATGGTCTGCGCGAAGCGCATGCGCGGCACGATCGCGAGCGGGCCGAGGATGGTCGGGTGCTCGCGGCGCAGCATCGCCAGCGCCGCCACGGCCGTGCGCTCGTAGCGGCCCGCGTTGGAGCGGTGCCAGCGCTCGCACCGCCGCAGGGCGTAGACGGCGGCGGCCTGCGCGAACGACTCCTCGTACGAGCGGCCGTACCAGGCGACGCGACCCATCGGGCTGGTCAGGCGCACCAGGATGCGGCACCCGTTCACCGCGGCGCTGCGCAGCTGCGCGTCGCCCGTCGCCTCGGCCACGTGCGCCACCCAGGCGAGGCCGAACGCGTGGTACGCGAGCGGCCAGGAGCCCGGATCGCCGCCGTAACCGCTGCGGATCTTCGGCAGGTACTGGGTCTTCAGGAACCGCAGCGTCTTCGCCTTGTACTTGCCGATGCCGGCCCGGTCGGCCTCGATCGCCGCCGCCGCGGCGACCAGCGACCAGTTGTTGACGTACTTCCCCGTCAGCCAGAAGCTCGCGACGTGATCCATGCGGCGCTTCAGCACGGGATCCCACCTGCGCGGCGCGGCCGACCCCAGCGCCCGGCGCGTGCGCAGCGCCGCGAACGCGTTGAACGGCGGGTGCGGCGCCGTCGCGGGCGGGTGCGAGATCCAGTGCTGCACGGCGCCCACCGCAGACCGGTCGTGGTTTCGCAGCGCCATCGCCAGCGCCATCATCGTGTTGCCGTAGTGCGGCGCGGGCTTCGTCTCGGGGATGGCCGGGAACGCGCCCGACGGCAGCTGCTTGGACAGCCAGTACGAGACGGCGCGCTGGCCGTACGGCGCGCCGACCGCCGGCGCCGGCGCGAGCAGGGCGGCGACAGCCGCACCCAAGATGATCCATGTCCGCCTCACGCCCCATGCGAAGTATGCTCCTTCGCGGCATGGCCGCGGAGCCGATCACCGAGCGCGCGCAACGGCTGTTCGCGGGCCTCGGGTCCGACTACGACCGCTGGTCGTCGTGGCTGTCGTTCGGCCAGGACCCCCGCTGGCGCCGGTTCATGGTCGACCACGTGCCGGTTCCGCGCGACGCGAGCGTGCTCGATGTCGCCTGCGGGACAGGGCTCGTGATCCGCGAGTTGCACCGCCGCTACGGCTGCCGGATCACCGCGCTCGACCAGTCGGCGGGCATGCTCGCCGGCGCCCGCGAGCGCACCGCGCAGATCAGCTCCGACGTGACGTTCGTCGAGGGCCGGGCGGAGGAGCTGCCCTTCGCGGACGCCTCCTTCGACGCGCTCACGTTCACGTACCTGCTGCGGTACGTCGACGACGTGCACGCGACGCTGTCCGAGCTGGCGCGCGTGCTGAAGCCCGGCGCGCCGTTCGGCTACCTCGAGTTCTCCGTGCCGCCGCGCGGGCCGCTGCGCTGGCTGTGGCACCTCTACACCGGTGTCGGCCTGCCGCTCGCTGGCCGCCTGATCGCGCCCGCCTGGCACGACGTCGGCACGTTCCTGCGCCCCAGCATCCTGCGCTTCCACGACCGCTATCCGCCACCCCTGCTCGCAGCCGCCTTCGAGCGCGCCGGCTTCGTCGACGTCCGGTACCGGCGCAAGTCGTTCGGCGGTGGCATCGTCGTGTGGGGCCGCCGCCGTGCGGACTGAGCCGGGCCCGCCGGCGTTCTACGCGCTGCGGGCGGGCGGCTGGCGCGACTACGTCACGCTGCTGCACCTGCCGTACACGGCCTGGCACCTGGCCTACGTGGCGATCGGAGCCGGGCTCGCACCGACGCTCGACGCGGGCCGGCTGGTCGCCACGATGGCGGCGTTCGGCCTGGCCGTCGGCGTCGCTGCGCACTGCCTGGACGAGCTGCATGACCGGCCGCTGCGCACCACCATCCCGCGCGGCGCCCTGCGCGGCCTGGCCGTCGCCGGCCTCGCGGGCGCCGTCGCCCTCGGCATCGCCGGCGTCGGCGAGCTCGGCCCCGGCCTGCTGGTGTTCATCGCGATCGGCGCGCTGGCGGTGCCGGCGTACAACCTGGAGCTGTTCGGCGGCCGCCTGCACGGAGACCACGCCTTCGCGCTGCTGTGGGGCGCGTTCCCCGTGCTGACGGGCTACTACGCGCAGGCCGAGACCCTGGCGCCGGCGGCCTTCCTCGGCGCGGCGGCGGCCTACGCGTTCTCGCTCGCGCAGCGGCGGCTGTCGAACGAGGCACGAGGCATCCGCCGGCGCGCGGCGGCCGTCGAGGGACGCATCACGTGGAGCGACGGCCGCGAGGAGGAGCTGGACACGGCGCGCCTCCTGGCACCCCACGAGGCGGCCCTTCGTGCGCTGGCTGCCGGGCACGTGCTGCTCGCCGCCGCGCTGGTCTGGACCGGGCTCACGTAGAAGGTGTTCTCACGCCAAGGCCGAAGCCTTGGACTGCATGCGACGCCCTCTCCTCCTCGCACTCCCCCTCGCGCTCCTCTGCGCCGCGCCCGCCGGCGCGGCGTCGTTCTCGTCCGGCGTCGCCGCCGGTGACGTCACCGACACGACGGCCGTCGTCTGGACGCGCGCGCCGGGCCGCGGCATCGTGCGGGTGATCGTGATCGACCGCGACGCGCGGGTGCCGACGGGGCGCTTCAAGAAGGTCAGCGCGCGCGGCGCCGGGCACGTCGTCAAGCTCACCATCAAGGGCCTCGCGCCCGGGCATCGCCACGTGTTCCGCTTCATCCAGGGCGGCAAGGTGTCGGGCGAGGGCAAGTTCGAGACCGCGCCCCGGCCGACCTCCGACCGCCAGGTGAAGTTCGTCGTCCACGGCGGAGCGACCAGCGACGCGCGGCCCGCGAACAGCGCGTCCGGGCTGGCCGGCGCCGATTTCCGCGTCGACCTGGGCGCCACGGGCGTCGCCACGACCACCACCGAGCAGCGCCGCGTCAACGTCACCAAGCCGCTGCGCGCCGGGACTTCGGGCTACTACCTCTGGAACGGCGACGGAGCCGGAGCCGGCCGCGACGCGTTCCTGCTGCGCAACCCGGCCGTGGCCAGCAAGCTCGGCCTGTTCCGCACGGCCCGCTGGGGCCGCAACCTCGAGCTGTTCCTGCTCGACGCGCGCTCGTTCCGCTCCGGCACCGTCCAGGCGGCGTGTCCCGCGACCGGCGGCGTCGACCGCGCGCCGACCATGCCCGACGTCGCTCGTGGCACCTCGGGCATCCCCTCGCTGCAGAACCCGGTCGCCGCCGGCTGCCGCGACGCCATCGACGACCCGAACCGCCGCCTGCTGGGCACCGCCCAGTACGACGCGCTGCTCGCCGGCCTGAAGAAGTCGACGTCGCGGTTCAAGGTGCTCGTCTCCCCCGTGCCGCTCGGCCAGTACTACGTCGACCCGTACGATCGCGCCGAGGGCTTCGGCAGCGAGCGCCGGCGCCTCGTCGACGCGCTCCGCGACCCGGCCAACGGCCTCCAGAACGTCGTGGTCCTGGCGGGAGCCGCCGGCGGCACGCTGGCCGGCGAGCTGCGCCTTCAGACCCTCGAGGACGGCGGCGCGATCGGCACCGGCGTCCGCGAGATCGCCACCGGCACCGGCCGCGGCGGGCTGCTCGCCACCCGTCCCGACGCCGACCGCTGGCGCCTGATCCTGCACGGCGCGCTGCCCACGGGCGTCGGGCTGACCTGCACCGCCCTCTCCACCACCGCCTACCTGCGCGTCGTCGTCACCAGGGTCGCGCTCACCGTCACGCTCCGCGACGGCGACCGGAAGCCGGTGCTGAACGAGGGCTCCGGCGCGCCCTGCGCCGCCGTCGCGGTGCCGTTCACTCCCTGACGGGCTCGGGCTCCGGCGTGACGAGGGGCTGCGAGCGTGCGCGCGTGCGCCGGTACAGGACCACGCCGCCGAGCAGCAGCGCCTCGACGCCCGTCAGCAGCAGGCGGTTGAGGGCCACCACGACGAGCGCCGTGGACGAGTCCATGTACGCGAGCAGCAGGGCGTAGACCGTGCCCTCGCGCACGCCGAGGCCGGACGGCGCGAACACCACCAGCACCGAGACGATGGCGCCGATCGCGCTGGCGCCGCCCAGGTAGGCGACCGCCGACAGCGACAGCGGCACGTCGGCGCCGAACGCCAGCGCCATCTGCCGCAGCGCCAGCCCGCCGAGCAGCCACGTGACGCCGTAGAAGACCAGCACGCCGAGCGTGCTGCGCAGCGGCAGCCGCGGGATGGGCTCGTCGCCGAGGCGCTTCAGCAGCTTGTCCGCCGCCGGGCCGTAGATGCGCGGGTGCAGCAGCACCACGAGCAGCGCGGCGAACCCGATGATCGTCCACAGCGGCACCGGGAGGTCGACGTCCGGCGTGAACGGCAGGGACAGCGCGAACACGATCACGCCGGAGATGGCGGACAGGCCCGCCTCATAGCCCACCGACGCCAGCACCGGCCCCGCGGGCATGCCGATCCGCTTCGTCGCGACGACCCGGGCGGCGGGCGTCCACACACCGCCGGGGATGTACTTCGCGAGCATCGAGAGCATCTCGGCGCCGAGCGCGTCGGGATAGCCGATCCGCATCTCGAGGGCGCGCAGGATCAGCACCCAGCCGATCACGAAGATCAGGTAGTAGCTGGCGAGGATCGCGGCCGCCGCGGCCACGTGCGTGTAGTCCATCTCCTCGAGGCGCGGCTTGAGCTCGGCCCACGAGGATTTCACCTCGATCGTCAGGAACACGACCATCGCCGTGAGCAGGACGATCTGCAGGAGCAGGATGAGGCGTTTGCGGCTCACTCCCGGACTATCGCAGCCAGAACGAGCGCGACACGAGCACCAGGGCCGGCAACAGCTCGAGCCGGCCCGTCCACATCAGCCAGATCATCACCGTCTTGCCCGGCGTTCCGTAGTTGGCGAACGACCCCATCGGGCCGCTGTCGCCGAACCCCGGGCCGACGTTGCCGAGCGCCGTCGCCGAGGCCGCCAGCGCCTCCTCGACCGATACCGGCAGCCCGCGTGACGAGGCGTCGATCGCGAGCAGGATCGCGCCCACGATGAACACGACGATGTAGAGCAGGACGAAGCCGATCACCGCCCGCACGGCCTGCTCGTCGACCGGCCGTCCGCCCATCCGCACGGGCTGGACGAGGTCCGGGTGCGCCGCGCCCCGCACCTCGCGGCGCATCACGCGGATCGCGACCTGCGCGCGGACGATCTTGATCGCGCCGCCCGTCGAGCCGGAGCAGCTGCCGGGAAACATCAGCAGCAGCAGGAGCAGCAGGGCCGGAGCCGACCAGAGGGCGAAGTCGGCCGAGGCGTAGCCCGTCGTGGTGATCGTCGAGACGGCCTGGAAGACGCCGTGCCGGATCGCGTCGGCGACGCCGTACCGGTCCTCGGAACCAGCAGCACCGCGAAGATGGCCGACGACAGCGCCGATCAGGACGAGGTAGCCGCGCAGCTCCTCGTCGCGCAGGAAGGCCCGGCGCGTCCGGAACAGCCCGCGGTACCAGAGCCCGAAGTTGACGCCCGCCACGCCCATGACGGCGATCGCGATCCACTGGGCCGTCGGGCCGAACGCCTCGAACGACCGCGGCTCCGGCGAGAAGCCGCCCGTCGCCATCGCCGCGAACGTGTGGCAGACGGCGGAGTAGAGCCCGATCCTCGGCTCGAGGCCGAACGCGCCCGACAGCCAGAACGCGGCGATGCCGATCGCCGAGATGCCGACGTACAGCCCCCACAGGCGAGCCGCCGTGGCGCGGATGCGCGGCACGAGCTTGTCGAAGTCGGGCCCCGGCGACTCGCGCTCCATCAGCGCGCGGCCGCCGCCCGAGAGCCGCGGCAGCACCGCGAGCGCCAGCACGATGATGCCCATGCCCCCGAGCCACTGGGTCATCGAGCGCCAGAACAGGATCGCGTGGCCGTGGCTCGCGATGTCGGTCATCACGCTCGAGCCGGTCGTCGTGAACCCCGACATCGACTCGAAGTAGGCGTCGATCGGGCTCTTGATGTCGCCGCCCTCGAACACGTAGGGCAGGCCGCCGACCAGGGCGATGGCGAGCCAGCCGAGACCGACGACGAGGAACCCCTCGCGCAGGCCGATGTCCCGAGCCGGCCCGAGGCGCTCCAGCGCGGAGCCGGCGACGAAGCCGATCAGCATCGTCCACCAGAACGGCGCCGTCGGATCGCCGTAGATCAGCGCGACCCCGACCGGCACGATCAGCGTCAGCGAGAACCACCGCACGATCGAGCCGATGGTCCGGAAGGTCGTGCGGATGTCGACGGGTGTCAGCACCGTGGGCGACCGGGATCGTACGGTCAGCGCCGCCAGTAGGCGCGGCTGAGGATGACGATGACCGGCAGCAGCTCGAGGCGCCCGGCCCACATCAGCAGGGCCATGATGACCTTGCCGGGGTCGCCGTACCCGGCGAAGGACCCCATCGGACCGGCGGCTCCGAAGGCCGGGCCGACGTTGCCGAGCGTCGCGGCGGATGCCGAGATGGCCTCGTCGAGACCGACCGGCGTGCCGCGCAGCGCGGCGTCGGCCGCGAGCGCCACCGAGCCGAGGGCGAAGAGCGCCAGGTAGAGGACGACGTACACCACGACCGCGCGCAGCACGGTCTCCGGCACCGTCCGGCCCGTCAGGCGCACGGGCACCTGCTGCTGCCGGTGCACGGTCAGGCGCACCTCGCGGCTGACGAGCCGGCCGACCAGCAGCACCCGGGCGATCTTGAGGCCGCCGGCCACCGATCCCGCGCAGCCGCCGGCGAACATCAGCATCAGCAGCACCGCCAGCGCGACGCTCGACCACCCCGCGAAGTCGACCGAGGCGTAGCCCGGTGCCGGTGATCGCCGAGGCGGACTGGAACAGCCCGTGCCGGATGCTGTCGTAGCCGTCGTAGCGCCCCTCGGCGTAGAGGATGATCGCGAGCAGCGGCC
This sequence comes from uncultured Actinomycetes bacterium, assembly GCA_963732645.1. Lineage (GTDB taxonomy): Bacteria > Actinomycetota > Thermoleophilia > Gaiellales > F1-60-MAGs149 > VFJZ01. Next base: position 304,491 of record CAVTAC010000007.1, on the reverse strand, counting down.
GCGCCGACCGCGAGCAGGGTCGCGTAGAGGCGCAGCTCCTCGTCGCGCAGCAGCGCGCGGTGGCTGCGGAACAGCGCGCGGTACCAGAGCACGAAGCTGACGCCGACGAGCGACATGAACACGATCGCCACCCACTGCGCCGCCGGCGCCGAACGCCTCGAACGAGCGCGCCTCGGTCGAGAAGCCGCCCGCCGCGACGGTGGTCATCGCCGTCGTGATGGCGTCGTACGTGCTCATCCGCGGCTCGACGCCCGTCAGGCCCCGAGCAGCGCGAACGCCACGAACGCCGCCACCGAGAGTGCGACGTAGAGCAGCCACAGCCGGGCCGCCGAGCTGCGCGCCCGCGGCAGCAGCTTCTGGTAGTCGTGCCCGCTCGTCTCGCGCTCCGCGAGGCCGCGGCCGCCCATCGACATGCCGGGCAGGATCGCGATCGCGAGCACCACGATCCCCATGCCGCCGATCCACTGCGTGAGCGCCCGCCAGAACAGCAGCGCGCGGTCGTGGCCGGGGATGTCGACGAGGATGCTGGAGCCGGTGGCGGTGATGCCGGACATGCCCTCGAAGAACGCGTCGACCGGGCGGGAGGCATCGCCGCCGTCGAGGATGTACGGCACCGACGCGATCCCGGCCACGAGCAGCCACCCGAGCGCGACGACCGCGAACCCCTCGCGGACGCCGACCACGCGCGCGCTACCGCGCAGGCGCTCCAGCGCGAGGCCGAGCGCGGTGCCGCCGACGAGCGGGACGAGGAAGGGCAGCGTCGGCTCGCCGTAGCCGATGGCGACGACCACCGGGATCGACGAGCGTCAGCGAGAACCACCGCACCAGCGTGCCGACGGCACGGGCGACGCTGCGGCCGTCCACCGCGGAGCGGACGCTCAGAGAGCATCCTCCAGCTTCCGCACGCTGCGCGCGTCGGCGACGATGATCGCGCGGTCGCCCGCCTGCAGGCTGTCGTCGCCGCGCGGGAAGATCACCCGGTCGCCGCGGACGATCGCCCCGACGATGGCGTCGGCCAGCGGGCGCTCGGCGAACGGCTTGCCGAGCAGCGCGCTCGACGATCGCACCTCGAGCTCGAGCACCTCCACGCGGTCGTTCTCGAGCATCGCGAACGCGCTGGTGCGCGGGTCGTGGGTGAACCGGACGATCTCCTCGGCCGTCACCTGGCGCTCGTTGACGGCCAGCGCGACGCCGGCGTCGTGGAAGACCGGGATGAAGTCGGGGTTGCCGACGACCGCGAGCACGGTGCCGACGCCGATCCGCCGCGCGATCAGGGCGAGCAGCAGGTCCGAGCCGTCGTCGTCGGTGCAGCAGACGGCCGCATCGGCCCGGCCGACGGCCTCCCGCTCGAGGAAGTCGCCGTCCGTCGCGTCGGCGTGGAAGACGCGGACCTTCGGGAGGCGTTCGGCCACCTGGCGCGAGCGCGACTCCGAGCGCTCGACGAGGCTGACGTTGAGCTCGAGCGCGGCCAGCACGCCGGCGATGCTCGTCCCGGTCTCGCCGCCGCCGAAGACGACCACCTCGCCGATGTCGCGGCCCGACGGCGCGAGGCGCCGGGCCCACTCCCGCGCCGCCGCCGGCGACGCGATCAGCACGAGCCGGTCGCCCGCCTCGATCGTGTCACCGCCGCGGGGGACGATCACGCGGTCGGGCCGGATGATCGACGCGACCACGCTGCCGTCGGGGATCCTGGCCTCCGCCAGCGTCCGCCCGACCAGCCCGCCGGCGTCGGCGGAGTCGACGGCGAACTCGACCATCTCGACGCGACCGCCGGCGAAGACGTCGGTCTGGAGCGCGTTCGGGTAGCCGATCGCACGGGCCACGGCCTGCGCCGTCTCCTGCTCGGACGACACGATGAAGTCCACGTCGAGGTGGCCCGCGCGCCACGCGTCGAAGTACTCCGACGACCGCGTCCGGACGACGATCTTGCCGCCGCAGATGGACCGGATCAGCATCGCGGCGACGATGTTGGTCTCGTCGCGGTCGGTGGCCGCGATGACGAGGTCGGTGACGCGCGCGCCGGCGCGCAGCAGGTCGGCGCGCGCCGTGCCGCTCCCCTGCACCGGCAGCACGTCGAAGCGGTACGAGATCGAGGAGAGGCGGTCCGGATCGAGCTCGAGGACCGTGACGTCGTGCGCGCCGTGGAGCGCCGCGACGACGGCCGTGCCGACCTGCCCGGCGCCGATGACGAGTACCTTCACGGTGCGCGAGCGTACCGCACCCGAAGGCGGGCGGTATGCTCTACGTGACCCGTACATGCAGCCCTCAGCTCACCACCATGCCCCGAATCCGCCCTCGCAGGCACCGCGCAGTCACCGTCACGGCTCCACGCCCGTCGGAGCCGCGCATCGCCGTGCTCGAGGAAGCCGGGCTCCGGTGGATCCAGATCGAGTCGCCCGGCGCCGCTGAGGTCGCCTGGCTCGACACCGAGTTCCCGTTCCACGAGCTCGACCTGGAGGATGTCCGCTCGCGTCGCCAGCGACCGAAGGTGGACGACTACGACGACTACCTGTTCGTCGTGCTGCACTTCCCGTGGTACGACGCCGGCACGCAGCGGCTGTACGCCGCGGAGCTGAACGCCTTCATCGGCCGCGACTACCTGATCACGCTCCCGAACGTCCCGCTGAAGCCCATCTCGGCCCTCTTCCGTCGCTACGAGAAGGACGACGACGAGCGCGCCGAGCACTTCGCCAAGGGCGCCGGGTACGTGTTCTACGAGGTGCTGGACGCGATGTACGCGTACTGCTTCCCGATCCTCGACTCGATCGGCCGCAAGCTCGACGACATCGAGGACGAGCTGTTCGACGAGGGCCAGTCGGTCGTCCAGGAGATCTCCAACGCCAAGCAGGAGATCATCTCCTACCGCAAGATCATGAAGCCGCAGCGTCCCGCGCTGCGGCTGCTGGAGCGCGACACGACGCGCTTCCTGGCCGGCGACCTCGAGATCTACTACGACGACCTGGTCGACGCGTCCGAGCGCATCTGGGACGTGCTCGACAACTACAAGGAAGTCGCCGAGGCGCTGGAGCGCACGAACGAGTCGATCATCGACCAGCGCCAGAGCCGCATCCTCCGCATCCTGACCGTGCTGACGGTGCTGTTCCTGCCGCTGACGTTCGTGACCGGTCTGTTCGGCATGAACACCGGCGTGCCGTGGGAGGGACAGGTGCACGGCTTCTGGGTCGTCTCGATCGCCATCGCCGCGCTCGGCGGCGGCATGATCACGGCGTTCAAGCTCGCTCGCTGGCTGTAGCGCCTACCGGGCGAGCCGGTCGATGTCCTTGGTCGGACCGGCGACGACGATCACGTCGCTCTTCTCGATGCGCTGGTCGGGGTCCGGGATCACGAGCACGTCGTCGCCCGACTTGACGCACAGCACGATGACGCCGTAGCGGCCGCGGACGTTGGCCTCGGCCAGCGTCCGGCCCGCGATCTCCGCCGGACAGCGGATCTCGGCCACCGCGTAGCGCGGATCGAGCTCCATGTAGTCGATCAGGTTGGTGCCGGCCAGCGAGTTGCCGAGCCGCACGCCCATCTCGTGCTCGGGGAAGATCACGCGATGGGCGCCGACCTTCTCGAGGATCCTGGCGTGCGGCAGGGTCATGGCCTTGGCCACGATGTCGCGGCAGCCGAGCTCGGCCAGGTTCGCCGCCGTCAGGATCGAGGCCTCGATGTCGGCGCCGATCGAGACGACGGCGACGTCGAAGTCGCCGACGCCGATCTGCGCCAGGGCGTCGCGGTCGGTCGAGTCGAGCTGCATCGCCTGCGTCACGAGGGGCGCCATGCGCTGGACGCGGCGCTCGTCGGTGTCGACGCAGGCCACCTCGCAGCCGAGCTCGGCCAGCGTCGTCGCCACCGCCGAGCCGAACCGGCCGAGGCCGAGGACGAGGATCTGTCGTTTCCTAGCCAATGATGGGAGCCTCCGCTGCGTACCGGAACTTGACGGGACGCTGGCGCAGCGCGAACGCCGCCGCCAGCGTGTAGGGACCGACGCGCCCGAGGTACATGAGCGCGACGAGGACGTACTTCGAGACGTCGGGGAGGCCGAACGTGATCCCCGTCGAGAGGCCGACGGTGCCGAAGGCCGAGATCGGCCTCGAACAGCACGCGCACGAACTGGCCATCGCTGTCGATCAGCATCACCAGCGTCCCGACCACCACGGCGTTCATGGCGATGAACGAGATCGAGAAGCCCTGGCGGATCGCCTCGACGGGAATCCGCCGCCCGAACGCGACGGTGTCCGGCACGCCCCGCGCCTCGGCGATGATGAACAGGAACAGCACGAGCATCGTCGTCAGCTTGATGCCGCCCGCGGTGGATGCCGGACCGGCGCCGACGAACATCAGCATCATCTGCGCCAGCCACGTCTCCTCGTGCATCTGCGCGTAGTCGAGCGTGTTGAACCCGGCCGTCCGCGGCGTGACCGACTGGAACATGCTCGGCAGGAGCTTGTGCGCGGTGTCGTACTGCCCGAGCGTGGCCGGGTTCCCCCACTCGAACGCCAGCACCGAGACGGTGCCGAGCAGCAGCAGGGCCGCGGTGCCGACGAGCATCAGCTTGGTGTGGATCGACAGGTGCCGGAGGTCGCGGAAGCGGTGCTCGTACAGCTCGAGCCAGACCGGGAAGCCGAGGCCGCCGGCGATGATCAGCACCATCACGGCGACGTTCACCGGCCAGTCCTGCACGAACGGCGAGAGGCTGCTCGCGAGCAGGCCGAACCCGGCGTTGTTGAAGGCCGAGACGGAGTGGAAGAGGCCGTACCAGAGCGCCTTGCCGAACGGGTAGTCGTAGGCGGTCGCGAGGCGAACCGACAGCACGACCGCGCCGATCGCCTCGAACGTCAGCGTCAGCGTCGCGACCAGGAACGCCAGCCGCTTCACGACCGCGACCCCGGTTCCTCCCTTGTCGGCCGAGCCGAGCACCCGGCGCCGCAGGCCGAGCCGCCGGCCGATCAGCACCAGGCCGATCGAGGCGAGCGTCATGATGCCGAGCCCGCCGATCTGGATCAGGAGCATGATCACCACCTGCCCGAACGGGCTCCAGTACGTGCCGGTGTCGACGACGGCGAGCCCGGTCACGCAGACGGCGGACGTGCTGGTGAAGAGCGCGGTCAGAAACGGCGCGCCGTCATCCGCGACGACCGCGAACGGCAGCATCAGGAAGCCCGCGCCGACGAGGATCACGGCCGCGAAGGCGTAGGCGATCAGCCGCTCGGGGTGCCGGGCGCCGCCGGCGGCGGGCCGGCTCGACTGGCCGCAAAGGTGCCGCGACGTCCACGGCGCGGCAGCATACTCTCCGCAGCGGCTACTTCGGCTCGTCCAGCGACAGCACGGCGAGGAAAGCCTCCTGCGGCACCTCGACGATGCCGAGCTGCTTCATGCGCTTCTTGCCCTTCTTCTGCTTCTCGATCAGCTTGCGCTTGCGCGAGATGTCGCCGCCGTAGCACTTCGACAGCACGTCCTTGCGCTTCGCCTTGATGGTCTCGCGGGCGATCACGCGCGACCCGATCGCGGCCTGCACCGGCACGTCGAACATCTGGCGCGGGATGATGGCGCGCAGCCGCTCCACCAGCGCGCGACCCGCGTAGTACGACTTGTCGCGGTGCACGATCAGCGACAGCGCGTCGACGACGTCGCCGTTCAGCAGGATGTCGACCTTGACGAGGTTGGAGCTCGTCCAGCCGGAGATCTCGTAGTCGAACGAGGCGTAGCCCTTGGTGCGCGACTTCAGCTGGTCGTAGAAGTCGAGCACGATCTCGGCCAGCGGCAGCTTGTAGATGAGCGCCACGCGCGTCGGCGTCAGGTACTCCATGTGGTCGAACTCGCCGCGGCGGTCCTGGCACAGCTCCATGACGACGCCGACGTACTCCTTCGGGACGATCACGGAGCTCTTCACGTACGGCTCGGCGATCTCCTCGATGGCGTTCGCGTCGGGCATCTGCGAGGGGTTCGAGACCGACACCTCGTCGCCCGTGACCGTCGTCACGCGGTACTCCACGTTGGGCGTGGTCGCGATCAGCTCGAGGTCGAACTCGCGCTCCAGCCGCTCGCGGATCACCTCCATGTGCAGCAGGCCGAGGAAGCCGACGCGGAAGCCGAAGCCGAGGGCCTGGCTGGTCTCGGGCACGTAGTGCAGCGAGGCGTCGTTGAGCTTCAGCTTCTCGAGCGCGTCGCGCAGGTCGGAGTACTGCTCGCCGTCGGACGGGAACAGGCCGGCGAACACCATCGGCTTGACGTCGAGGTAGCCCGGCAGCGGCTCGGTGGCGCGGTTCGCCGGCGTCGTCAGCGTGTCGCCGACCTTCAGCTCCGACACGTCCTTGAGGCCCGTGATGATGTAGCCCACCTCGCCCGCCTCGAGGCCGTCGATCGGCGTGCGCGTGGGCGACATGACGCCGACCTCCTCGACGTCGAAGCGCGTGGCGGAGGCCATCGCGACGATGCCGTCGCTCTTGCGGAAGACGCCGTCGACGACGCGCACGAACGCGATCACGCCGCGGTACTGGTCGTACACGGAGTCGAACACCAGCGCGCGCGGCGGCGCGGCGCGGTCGCCGTCGGGCGGCGGAATGCGCTCGACCACCGCGTCGAGCAGTTCGGCGACGCCGACGCCCGACTTGGCCGAGATGCGCAGCACGTGCTCCGGCTTGTCGCCGAGCAGGTCGGACACCTCGGCCGCGACCGCGTCGGGGTCGGCCGCCGGCAGGTCGATCTTGTTCAGCAGCGGCACGATCTCGAGGTTGTTGTCGATCGCCAGGTGCGCGTTGGCGACCGTCTGCGCCTCGACCCCCTGCGCGGCGTCGACGACCAGCAGCGCGCCCTCGCACGCGGCCAGCGATCGCGACACCTCGTAGGTGAAGTCGACGTGGCCGGGCGTGTCGATCAGATTCAGCTGGAACGTCTCGCCCTCGAACTCCCACAGCACGCGCACGGCCTGGGCCTTGATCGTGATGCCGCGCTCGCGCTCGATGTCCATGGAATCGAGCAGCTGGTCGCGCATCTCGCGCTCCGTGACGGAGTGCGTGACCTCGAGGATGCGGTCGGCCAGCGTCGACTTGCCATGGTCGATGTGGGCGATGATCGAGAAGTTGCGGATGAGTCGCTGATCCACCGATCACAGCGTAGCCGTGGGTGTCGGAGACAGCGCCCGCCCGGGCTCAGCGGCCGAGGCGCCGGCGCAGCAGCCCGGCGACCTGCGCGGCCTCGGGAATCTGCAGGCGGCGCGTCAGCCAGGCGTAGACGGCGATGCCCGCCGCAGAGCCGAGCAGCAGCCCCGTCAGCTGCGCGCCGAACGACTCGCCGAGGGTGCGGTCGACGATCCACCAGAGGCCGTACGCCGTCGCGGCGAGCGGCACGCAGCAGCCGAGCATCTGCAGCACGGCGCGGAGGGTGCGGCTGCCCTCGAGCGTCCCGATCGAGCGCCGCAGCACGTGCCACAGCACGACCAGGAACACGAGGTTCGAGATCGACGTGGCGAGCGGGATGCCCCAGACGCCGAGCGGCTGGTACAGCAGCCAGTCGAGCACGCCGTTCAGCAGCAGGTTGCCCGCCGCCGCAGCCGTCGGCAGCCACGGGCGCTGGAGGCTGAAGAACGCGCGGTTCAGCAGCAGCAGCGCGCCGTTGGCGGCGAGGCCGAGCGAGAACGCCGCGAGGCACTGGGCGACCAGGTCGCGCTGGCTGGCGTCGAACGCGCCGCGCTGGAACAGCACCTGCACGATCGGCACGGCGAGCACGGCCGAGATCGCGGCCGACGGCAGCAGCAGGTAGTGGATCGTCCGGACGCCCTCGCCCACCGTGCGCCGGAAGCCGGCGTGGTCGCCGGCGGCGGCGAACCGCGACAGGGCCGGGAACAGCACGGCGGCGATCGCGACCGCGAAGATGCCCTGCGGCAGCATGTAGACGCGGAACGCGCTCTCGATCGCGCGCGGGGCGTAGTCGGCGTCGACGAACGACGCGAACACCGTGTCGACCAGCGCGTTCACGTTGATCAGGCCGAGGCCGAGCGTGACCGGCATCATCAGCACGAACACGCGCCGCACGGCGCTGTCGCGCCAGTCGAAGGCGACCTGCAGCCGCCCCTGCCGGCCGCGCAGCCAGGGCAGCGGGAACAGCACCTGCACGACCGTCCCCGCCAGCGTCGCCCAGGCGTAGACCAGCAGCTGGTCGTTGACGTCGTCGAGGGTCAGCGCGTACAGCAGGCCGAACGCGATGACGACGTTCCACAGCACCGGCGCGATCGCGGGCACGAAGAACTCGCCCAGCGAGTTGAGGATCGCCTGCACGATGCCGGCGAACCCGAGCAGCACCACGGTCGGCATCAGGATCCAGGTGAGCTGCACCGTCATGTCCGGCACGGGGCCCTCGTAGAAGATGCCGAGGATGTCCTCGGCGAAGAGCATCGTCACCACCGTGATGGCCGACAGACCGAGGAACGACAGCGTCGCGACGGTCGAGGCGACGCGCCACGCGCGGCGCTCCTCCCCGCGCTCGAGCAGCTCGTTGAAGACGGGGATGAACGCCGCGCCGAGCGCCGCGTCGGCGACCAGCGAGCGCACGACGTTCGGGACCTGCGACGCGATCGTGAACTGGTTGATCGCGCCGCGGACGCCGAACACGTACGCGACCAGGATCTCGCGCAGCAGCCCGACGATCCGGGAAAGGCCCGTCGCGATGGAGAACAGCGCAGCTGCCCGCGCCATGCGCCGTCCGCCTTGCATCCCGGCCCATGCTACCGGTGGGGGCTCGCGGAGCCCTGTGGTAGCGTTTGCCCCGCAGTGGCGAACATCAAGCAGCAGAAGAAGCGGATCCTCGTCGGCCAGCGCCAGCGGCTCGAGAACCTGCAGTACCGGTCTTCGATCAAGACCTATTTCCGGCGTCTCCAGACCGCCGTCGACGCCGGTGACAGCGACGCTGTCGCGGCCGAGCACGTGGCCCTCGTGAAGCTGATCGACCGGGCCGGTGCGAAGCGGATCCTGCATCCGAACACCGCCGCTCGCAAGAAGTCGAACGCCGCCTCGATCGTGTCCCGCGGTCCGCAAGAGGTCAAGGCGAAGCGCAAGAAGGCCGCCAAGAAGTAGCGGCCCGCCGCGACCGCTAGGCGGTCACGGCGATGGCGACGGCTGCGGCCGTCGTGCGCGAGTGCGTCATCGACAGGTCGACCCGCACGACGCCGAGCCGTTCGGCGGCTGCGAGCATCGACCCGGTGAGGCTGACGAGCGGCTTGCCGCGGCCGGCGATCTCGATCTCCGTCCACGTGAACGGCACGCCCCGGCCCAGCGCCTTGCCGACGGCCTCCTTGCCGGCGAAGCGGCCCGCGTAGCTCTGCGCCGGGCGCGGCTTGCGCTCGCACTCCGCCACCTCGCGCGGCGTGTAGACGCGCTCGCGGAAGCGCTCCGGATGGCGCGCGAGCGCGGCGGTGATCCGGTCGATCTCGATCAGGTCGATGCCGACGTGCACGGGCGGCATCGTACCGGCGGCTACGGTCGCGCGGCCTCCGTGCAGGCGTCGCAGCGGCCCACGATCGGGAAGTGCGAGAAGCGGGCCGTGATGCCGGTCGCGGCGTAGATCGCCTCGCGCGCGGCCTGCAGGTCGGCGGCTGCGACGGACCGGTGCGCCCCGCAGTCCTCGCAGACGGCGTGCTCTTGCTCGGCAAGGCCGCTGCGCGCGTACAGCCCCGGCCCGTGGCCGAGGTGCACGTGCCGGACGATGCCGAGCTGCTCGAGGGTCTCGAGGTTGCGGTACGCCGACGCGAGGTCGACGTAGGCCGCGGCGGCGACCTCCTCCGCGGTGCGCAGCTGCGTGTCGCCGAACAGCACGCCGAGCACCGCCTGCCGCGACCCGGTCAGCCGGACGCCCCGCTCCCGCAGCAGCGCCAGTGCGTCGCAGAGCCGCTCGGCGCCGACCGGACGGAGGGGGCTCGCCATCGTCATGCGACCTGTTCGCAGCGGGCGCCGGACCGGTTCGAAGCCCATCACTGCGGGAGCGCGGCCCACCGCGGATCCCGCTTCGTGCCGGAACCCGCGCAGACCGCGCCAAGAGGCGAACGAACCCGTGACGAATCACGCCGGAGATGTCCGATTCGGCACCGCGTGCCGAATCGGACACCGTTGCCGGCGCTCACGTGATTTGACAAACCGACCGGTCGGTTTGTATAGTCGGCGCATGGTTGTGACCGACAAGGGCACCGAGACGCGACAGCGGATCCTCGACGTCGCCGCGCTGGCATTCGCCGAGCACGGCTACAGCGGCATCTCGCTCAACGACGTGATCCGCAAGACCGGCCTCACCAAGGGCGGGTTCTACTTCCACTTCGAGTCGAAGTCCGACCTGGCCCTCGCCGTGCTCGACCACATCCGCGACCGGGCCCGCGCGCACGCGCTGGCGACGGCCTCCCAGCACGAGCGCGCCATCGATCAGATCGAGGCCATCGTGCGCGAGATCGTCGCGAGCAAGCACGCCGACCCGTCGATGTCCGCCCTCGGCCGCATCTGCCAGGAGCTCGGCAGCGCCGAGCCGGCGCTGCGCAGCAAGCTCGGGCACTTCGAAGGCTGGTTCACCACCACCGAGCAGCTGTTCCGCGCCGCCCAGGCCGAGGGCTCGATGGATCCCTCGGTCGACGTCGTCAAGGCGGCCTGGTTCGTCGTCACCTCGTTCGTCGGCGCCGACTTCGTGTCCGACCTGCGCGGCGACGACCTCGCCGACTACATGGACACCTACATCGATCACGCGTTCCGCGCGGTCGGTCTCCATCGCTGATCGCTATTTCACTACAAAACCTACCAACCAGTCGGTATTCAAGGAGCCTCCCCTGATGACCTCCATCCTCTCCCCCGCCCGCTGGGCCCGCCGATCGGCCGCCCATCCGTGGCGCGTCGTCGCCGCGTGGGCCGTGGCCCTCGTCGCCTCGATCGCGATCATCGCCACGCTGCTGGCCGGCGCGCTGACCACGCAGCAGGGCTTCGTCTCGAACCCCGAGTCGAAGCAGGCCGCGACCGGCATCGAGCAACGCCAGGGCACCGCCGAGCGCATCGTCGAGACCGTCGTGATCGAGCCCGCCTCGCCGGCCGCCCAGGCCGCCGTCGTGGCGGCCGTGCAGAAGGACCAGGCGGTCGCCTCGGCGCAGGTCGGTCCCGTCTCCGCCTCGAGCGCGCTCGTCGAGGTCGTGCTGAAGGGCGACCGCGAGACCGCCGGCGACGAGGTCGAGCCCGTCATCGCCGCCGCTCAGGTGGCCGCCGAGGCCGAGGGCGCATCCGCCCGCTTCGCCGGCCCGGCCTCGATCGACCGCGACTTCCAGAAGGTCGCCGAGTCGGACCTCGCCAAGGGCGAGTCGATCGGCATCCCCGTCGCGCTCGTGATCCTGCTGATCGTGTTCGGCGCGCTCGTGTCGGCGTTGCTGCCGCTGATGCTCGCGGGCGTCGCGATCATCGTCGCGCTGGCCCTGACGGCGCTCGTCGGCCAGGTGTTCGAGCTGTCGTTCTTCGTCTCGAACATGATCACGATGATGGGCCTCGCGGTCGGCATCGACTACGTGCTGTTCATCGTCTCCCGCTACCGCGAGGAGCGCGCCGCCGGGCTCGACAAGCTGGCCGCCATCGAGCGGTCCGGCTCGACCGCGAGCCGCGCCGTGCTGTTCAGCGGCATCACCGTCGTCGTCGCCCTGGTCGGCATGCTGATCGTCCCGACGACCATCTTCATCTCGCTCGCCGCCGGCGCCATCCTCGTCGTGCTGGCAGCCGTCGCCGCGGCGCTGACGCTGCTGCCGGCCGTGCTGTCGCTGCTCGGCGACCGCATCGACCGCGGGCAGGTCGGCCGGCTGCTGCCGAAGCGGTTCCGCCGCACGTCCACCGGCCCCGGCTTCTGGCCGCGCGCCGTCGGCGCCGTCATGCGCCGCCCCGTCACCTGGCTGGTCGCAACCACCGGCCTGCTGCTGCTGGCGTCGGTGCCGTACTGGTCGATCAACACCGGCGCGGCCGGCATCGAGACGCTGCCGTCGAGCCTCGAGTCACGCCAGGCGTTCGACGTGCTGGAGCGCGACTTCTCGGTCGGCGGCATCGCCCCCGCGCGCATCCCCGTCTCCGGCGACGCCGAGGCGAAGCAGATCACCGACGCGATCGCCGGCGACCCGCGCTTCGGCACGCCGGTGCTGACCGACGGCGTGCTCGACGTGCCCGTCAACGCCCCGGCCACGAGCCAGGAGGCCGTCGACTCGGTGCGCTACCTGCGCACGGTCTCGGACAGCCCGGTCGGCGGCGACACGTCGCTGAACGCCGACTACTTCGACATCGTCGACCAGTACCTGCCGATCGTGATCGGCATCGTGCTCCTGCTGTCGTTCGTCGTGCTGCTGATCGCGTTCCGCAGCATCGTCGTGCCGGTCGTGGCGATCCTGATGAACCTGCTGTCGGTCGGCGCGGCGTACGGCCTGCTGGTGCTCGTGATGCAGGAGGGCTACGGCGCCGACCTGTTCGGGTTCACGCAGGTCACGACCGTCGAGGCGTGGATCCCGCTGTTCCTGTTCAGCGTGCTGTTCGGCCTCTCGATGGACTACCACGTGTTCCTGCTGTCGCGCATCCGCGAGCGGTTCCTGCAGACGGGCGACACCGAGGACGCCATCACGTTCGGCATCTCCTCGTCCGCCCGCCTGATCACGGGCGCGGCCCTGATCATGGTCGCGGTGTTCAGCGGCTTCGCGGCCGGCGAGCTGGTGATGTTCCAGCAGATGGGCTTCGGCCTGGCCATCGCGGTGCTGGTCGACGCCACGCTCGTCCGCACGATCCTCGTCCCGGCCAGCATGAAGCTGCTCGGCCGCTGGAACTTCTACCTGCCGAGCCGCCTCGCGTGGCTGCCGAGGTTCGACGTCGAGGGCTCGGCCGGCGCGCACACCGGCGTCACGGCGTAGCTACCGGAAGGGGTCGCGGCGCGCTGCCGCGACCCCACCGCCGGGCTCAGTAGACGTTGACGACGGTGCCGAGCGACGCGAACGAGTAGACGACCGGCGCCTCGGGCGACGGGATGCGCGCACAGCCGTGCGAGGCCGGCGTGGCCGGCACGTCGGCGTACTCGTGGAAGGCGTAGCCGCCGGTGAAGTAGCTGGCGAACGGCAGCCAGACCTGGAACGGGTAGGACCAGTCGCGCGTCGCCTTGCGGTAGATCTTGTAGCTGCCGGCCGGCGTGCCGAACCCGGGCTTGCCGGTCGAGGTGTGGATCGCCCGCACGACCTTGCCGGCGGAGATCAGCAGCACGACGCCCTTCTGCCGGTACACCTCGATGCGGCGGCCGCTCGCGATGGTCGGCCGCGGCGGTGCGGCGGTCTCGAGCGCGGCGCGCGTGGCCGGGCCGACGAGGCCGTCGCGCTGCAGCCCGTGCCAGGCCTGGAACGCCATCACGGCCTGCTGCGTGCGGTAGTCGTTCTTGCCGTTCGCGGCGCCCGACGGCAGGTACTTGGCCGTGATCAGCGCGCGCTGCACCGCGGTGATGCCGGCGCTCGACTTGACGATGCCGGGGTTGGTCGGCGTGACGACGGTGCCCGGCTTGGTGCCGGTGTTCTGCGTCCACGAAGACGACTCGCCCGAGCCGACCGCGAGCCGCACCGACGTCACGAACGAGAACTGGTCGGCCGTCCGCACCACCTGCGCGATGCGCGCGGCGATCTCGGTGGCGTCCTCTCCCGACAGGAACTTCGACGACAGCGTGATGGTGGCGATGCCGCCGCGCACCTTCAGGTCGAGCAGCGTCGTGCCCTTCGGGATCGTGGTGCGCAGGTCGAGCTTCGTGCGCTCGCCGACCGTCGGGCCGGCCAGCAGCCGGCGGATGGTCGTCTTCACGCCGCCCTCGGCCGAGAGGCCCTTCTGCAGGTTGCGCTTGCGCGACGTGACGCGGCCCTCGCCGCGGATGAAGAACACGCGCGTGGTGCGGGCCGACTTGCCGACCGGCGGCGCCCCGCCGGTGGCCACGTCGGCGAGCAGCTCCGGCCGCACGGTGCCGGCCGCCGTGGCCTGCGCCTGCGTGATGATGCCGCGCGCCACCAGGAACGCCGCCGCCTCCTTGCGCGCCGAGTGCCGGAGGATGCCGACCTCCTCGTTCAGCGCCCGGATGCGCGACGTTCGTGAGCACCCGCGAGACGCGATCGATCTCGGCCTGCAGGCCGGGATTCGCATCGGCCGTGGCCTTGCGCAGCGCCACGAACCCATGGGCCGGTGTGCCGGAGAACGAGCCCTTCGGGTCACTGCAGCACCTTGAGCTTCAGCCGCGCGATCTCGGGATCGGTCGAGAATGCGTACACGCACTGGGCCGCGCCGGAGCGGATCGCGTCGTACCGCTTGTTGATCGGCTTGATCTCGAGGCCGCGGAACAGCGCGCCGTAGTCGCGCGCCAGCACGACCAGGCCGTCGGGCCGCAGCAGGTGCTCCTGGTTGGCCGCGTAGACGATGCTGCGCGGGTGGCGGCGCAGCGTGTTGAGGTTGACGAGGTTGAGCTTCTTCACGGCCGCCGCCGTGCACGCCACCTGGTTGGAGTCCTCGAACGGCGTCGGCGTCGTCGCGATCAGGCCCGCCGCGGTGTAGCGGTCGTTGAGCTTCTTCAGCAGGACGTTGAGGTCCTTCGTCGCCGGCTCGTTCATCAGCGTCAGCAGCGCCGTCGAGGTGTACTCCGGGTAGAGGTCGATCGACCCCTTGCGCAGCGCGGCGTCGGCGACGGCGCTGGACGGAGCGCGGCGATACACGACCTCGTAGCCCTTCGCCTCGAGGGCGAGGCCGTAGATCTGGGTGATCACCGTGCTCTCGGTGAAGCCCTTGTCGGCGATCACGACACGTGTCGCGCCGAACGATGCGGGCGCGGTTGCGAGCACGACCGCCGTCACGGCCGCGCTGATCCAGAGACGCATGGGGGCCAGTGTACGACGGGCGTCGCCCGGACGTCGCCAACCCTGGACGCTAGTCGAGGCCCAGTTCCTGCTCGACGGTCTGCACCAGCAACTGGCAGAGGCGCTCGCAGTCGTCCTCGTCGGCCGCCTCGACCATCACGCGCACGAGCGGCTCGGTGCCCGAGGCGCGCAGCACCACGCGGCCGTCGCGGCCCAGCTCGGCCTCGACGGTGCGGACGGCCTCCCAGACGGCCTCGGCATCGCGCAGGCGCGTGCGGTCGGCGCGCACCGAGACGAGGCGCTGGGGGAACTTCGTCACCAGGCGCGCGGCGTCGGCCAGTCCCTCGCCGGCTGTGGGCCAGCGCGGCCAGCAGCAGCGCCGCCGTCAGCAGCCCGTCACCCGTCGTGGAGTGCGCCAGCGCGATCACGTGTCCCGACTGCTCGCCGCCCAGCTCGGCGCCGTCGCGGCGCATCGCCTCCAGCACGTAGCGGTCGCCGACGTCGGTCACGATCGTCGAGCAGCCCATCGTCTCGAGCGCGCGCTGCAGCCCGAGGTTGGCCATCGAGGTGAGCACCACCTGGCTGCCGGGCAGCGTGCCGGCGGCCAGCAGGTCGCGCGCCAGGATCGCGAGGATGTGGTCGCCGTCGACGGTGCTGCCCGCCGCATCGACGCACAGCAGGCGGTCGGCGTCGCCGTCGAAGGCGAGGCCCGAGGTCGTAGCCGCCCGCGGCGACCTTGGCGGCGACGTGCTCGAGGTGCGTCGAGCCGACGCGGACGTTGATGTTGACGCCGTTCGGGCGCCGCGCCGATGAGGTCGTGGCGGACGCCGAGGCGGTCGAGCAGCCGGCCGGCCAGGGCCGACGCCGCGCCGTTGGCGCAGTCCACCGCGACGCGCAGGCCGGAGCAGGTCGCGGTCGACCACCGACGCCACGTACGCGATGTACTGCTCGGCGCCCGTCGGCCAGCTCCTCGCTGGTGCCGACGCCGTAGCCCGTGGGCGGGTCGAACGCCTCGCTCAGCAGCGCCTCGACGCGGTGCTCCTCGGCGTCGGTGAGCTTGAAGCCGTCGCCGCCGAAGAACTTGATGCCGTTGTCGGGGTACGGGTTGTGGCTGGCGGAGATGACGGCGCCGAGGTCGGCGCCGCGGTCGCGCACCAGCCAGGCCACCGCCGGCGTCGGGACGACGCCGGCGCGCAGCGCGACGCCGCCGGCCGAGGCGACGCCGGCGCAGAGCGCGTCCTCGAGCATCGGCCCCGAGCGGCGCGTATCGCGGCCGACGACGACGCGCGGGCGGTCGACGCCCCGCTCGCCGGCGAGCCGCACGACGGCGCGGCCGAGCGAGAGTGCGAGATCAGGCGTGAGATCGTCGTTCGCGAGCCCGCGAACGCCGTCCGTGCCGAAGAAGTGCCTAGGCACACGCGGCCTGAGCGGTCTAGCGCTTGGAGAACTGCGGGCGGCGGCGCGCCTTCTTGAAGCCGGCCTTCTTGCGCTCGACCTCGCGTGCGTCGCGCGTCAGGAAGCCC
Organism: uncultured Actinomycetes bacterium; assembly: GCA_963732645.1. Taxonomy (GTDB): domain Bacteria; phylum Actinomycetota; class Thermoleophilia; order Gaiellales; family F1-60-MAGs149; genus VFJZ01. The sequence goes on along the minus strand of CAVTAC010000007.1, from coordinate 288,111 downwards.
GCCTTCTTGAGCTCGCCCCGCAGGTTCGGGTCGGCCTCGCAGAGCGCCCGGGCGATGCCGTGGCGCAGCGCGCCGGCCTGGCCCGTGACGCCGCCGCCGTGCAGGCGCACGATGACGTCGAAGTGCTCGTTCTGGCCGGACAGCACCAGCGACGAGAGCGCGAGCATGCGGTCGCTCGAGCGCGGGAAGTAGTCCTCGATGGTGCGGCCGTTGCACGTGACCGTGCCCTGACCGGGCAGTCAGGCGCACGCGCGCGACCGATGTCTTGCGCTTGCCGGTGCCGTTGTAGACGGCCTTGTCCTCAGCCAACGTCTAGATCCTTCCTGCAATCACGGGAGCGCCGTCGGCTGCTGCGCGTCGTGCGGATGCGCGGTTCCGGCGTACACCTTGAGCTTGCGGAGCTGCGCGCGGCCGATGCGGTTCTTCGGCAGCATGCCGCGAACGGCGTGCCGGATGACCTCTTCGGGACGGCGGGCGAGCTGCTCGGCGAGCGTTCGCTGCTTGATGCCGCCCGGATAGCCGGAGTGGCGGTAGTAGATCTTCTGCTCGAGCTTGTTGCCCGTCACGCGGATGCGCTCGCAGTTGACGACGATCACGAAGTCGCCGGTGTCGACGTGCGGCGCGTACTGCGGCTTGCGCTTGCCGCGCAGCGTGTCGGCGATGCGGGTCGCGAGGCGGCCGAGCGTCTCGCCGTCGGCGTCGACGACGTACCAGGAGCGATCGATCTCGCCGGGCTTGGGGTTGTAGGTCTTCTGCGGCAACGGCGATCCGTCGGAGTGGTTGGGCGGGGCCCTCGAAAGGGGCGAAAGCGCAGCGCGAATACCGGACCGCGCTGCGGCAACGGCCGGACTATAGCAGGGTGGTCTGGAGCCAGATGCCGGTGACGACACCGAGCGCGGCGGCGCTCCCGACGGCGACGTAGCCGCCCCGGACGGCGATGCGCACCTGCTCCGGATCCACGCCGGCCCGGCCCTCGATCCGGCGGGCGACGCCGCTCGGGAACCCGTGCATCGTCCGGGCCACCGAGCTGCCCCGCAGCGCGTACACCGTACCCACCAGCGGCCCGGCGCCCATCACCCAGAACAGGATGCCGCAGATCAGGAAGCCGACCTCGACCCCGCCGGCCTCGGGATCGAAGGCGTACTCCAGGAAGTTCCAGCCCAGCGAGCAGAACAGCGCCGGCCACGCGAGCCCGGCCAGCACGGGCAGGCCGGCGGCCAGGGAGAGGAAGACGCTCGCGAAGGCCGCCCCGAGCCCGACGATGATCGACAGCGGGATCGTGGCCGCCGTGGCGCCGGGGCAGTCGGGGCCGCCCTGTCCGCACGAGCCGCCGATCTCCATCAGCTCGCGCATCGCCAGAAAGAGGCTCGTGATGCAGAGGGCGAGCACGCCGTAGCTGACGAGCGCAAGGGTGGTCGCCGTTCTGGAGTTCACGCGGTCCAACAGTAGACTGGCCGCGTGGATTGCATCTTCTGCAAGATCGTCGCGGGCGAGATTCCCGCCACGATCGTCCGCTCCGACGAGCGGACGCTGGCGTTCATGGACATCAACCCGGGCACGCGCGGCCACTGCCTCGTGATCCCGCGCGCGCACGCCGCCGACCTGACCGAGATCCCGGCCGACGACCTCGCGGCCTGCGCGCTCGCCGCCCAGGACCTCGCGCGCCGGGCGCTCGACGATCTCGGCGCCGAGGGCGTCAACCTGATCAACTCCTGCAAGCCCGCGGCGTGGCAGACCGTCTTCCACTTCCACATCCACGTGGTGCCGCGCTACGCCGACGACGGCCTGCGGCTGCCGTGGACGCCCGCGCCCGGCGACATGGACGAGATCGGCGCGGCGGCCGAGATCCTGCGCGGCTAAGCGGCCGCCGCTACTCCCACTCGATGGTGCCGGGCGGCTTCGACGTGATGTCGAGCGTCACGCGGTTCACGCCGGCGACCTCGTTGATGATGCGGCTCGAGATGCGCTCCAGCAGGTCGTACGGCAGGCGCGCCCAGTCGGCCGTCATCGCGTCGTCGGAGGTGACGGCGCGGATGACCACCGGGTAGGCGTAGGTGCGCGAGTCGCCCATCACGCCGACCGACTTGATGGCCGGCAGCACCACGAAGCTCTGCCACAGCTCGCCGTACAGGCCGGCGCTGCGGATCTCCTCCTGCAGCACCGCGTCGGCGCGCGCGCAGGATCGCGAGCCGCTCCTCGGTGACGTCGCCGATGATGCGGATCGCGAGGCCCGGGCCCGGGGAACGGCTGGCGCCAGACCATCGCGCTCCGGCATGCCCGAGCTCCTCGCCGACGCGCCGCACCTCGTCCTTGAACAGCAGCCGCAGCGGCTCGACGAGCTCCATGTCCATGTCGTCGGGCAGGCCGCCGACGTTGTGGTGCGACTTGATCTTCGCGGCCGTCTTCGACGCCCGACTCGATCACGTCGGAGTAGAGCGTGCCCTGCACCAGGAAGTGGACGCCGTCGAGCTTGCGTGGCCTCGTCCTCGAAGACGCGGATGAACGTCTCGCCGATGATCTTGCGCTTCGTCTCGGGATCGGTCACGCCGGCCAGGAGCGACGAGGAACCGCTCCTGCGCCTGCGACGTGCACGAGCGGCACCTCGAGGTGGCCGCCGAACGTCTCGACGACCTGCTCGGCCTCGCCCTGCGCGGAGCAGCCCGTGGTCGACGAAGACGCACGTCAGCTGGTCGCCGACCGCCTTGTGGACGAGCAGCGCCGCGACGGCCGAGTCGACGCCGCCGGACAGCGCGCAGATGACGCGCTCGGAGCCGACCTGCTGCGCGGATGCGCGCGACCTGCTCCTCGATCACGTGCGCGGCCGTCCACGTGGCGCGGCGCCTCGCAGCCGCGGTAGAGGAAGTTCTTGAGGATGTCCTGGCCGCGCCGGCGTGTGCGACGACCTCGGGGTGGAACTGCACGGCGTAGAGCCCGCGCTCGGCCGACTCCATCGCCGCGATCGGCGCGTTGCCGCGACGAGGCGGTGACGCGGAAGCCGGCCGGCACGCCGGTCGACCGAGTCGTTGTGGCTCATCCAGCAGCTCTGCTCGACGGCCAGCTCGCGGAACAGCACGCGCGTCGGGCTGCGTCTCGAGCGGCGGCCTTGCCGAACTCGGCCTTGCCGGTCCGCCCGACCTCGCCGCCGAGCGCGAGCGCCATGGCCTGCATGCCGTAGCAGATGCCGAGCACCGGGATCCCGAGGTCGAGCACGCCCGGATCGAGCGCCGGCGCGCCCTCGGCTCGTACACCGACGCCGGGCCGCCGGAGAGGATGATGCCGAGCGGCTCGCGGGCCACGATCTCGTCGGCCGGCGTGTCGTGCGGCGATCGAGCTCGGAGTACACGCGGCACTCGCGCACGCGGCGCGCGATCAGCTGGGCGTACTGCGCCGCCGAAGTCGAGCACCAGCACCGGCCGCGGTCCTCCAGCGCGCCGGCTCGATCGGCACCTCGGCCACGTGCGACTCGTTGTCCGGCCAGAAGCTCGACATCAGCGGCTCATCCCGATGCCCTGCTCGTTCTGCAGCTTCTTGCCCTCGGTCTGCAGCGCCGGCGCGAACATGATCTCGGCCTTCTGGAACTCGTGGATCGTCTCGTAGCCGCAGGTCGCCATCGACGTGCGCAGCGCGCCCATGAGGTTGAGCGTGCCGTCGTTCTCGCGGGCCGGGCCGAGCACGACCTCCTCGAGCGTCGCGACCTGGTCGGTCTTCACGCGGGCGCCGCGCGGCAGCGTCGGGTGGAAGGTCGCCATGCCCCAGTGGAAGCCGTGGCCGGGCGCCTCGTGGGCCCGGGCGAGCGGCGAGCCGACCATCACGGCGTCGGCGCCGCAGGCGATCGCCTTGGCGATGTCGCCGCCGGTGCGCATGCCGCCGTCGGCGATCACGTTGCAGTACTGGCCGGTCTCGATCAGGTGCTGGACGCGGGCGGCCGCGGCGTCGGCGATGGCCGTGGCCTGCGGGACGCCGACGCCGAGCACGCCGCGCGTGGTGCACGCGGCGCCGGGGCCGACGCCGACGAGCACGCCGGCGGCGCCGGTGCGCATCAGGTGCAGCGCCGTCTGGTAGCGAGGCACAGCCGCCGACGATCACCGGCACGGGCAGCGCCGCGATGAACTCCTTCAGGTTGAGCGGCTCGACGACCGTCGAGACGTGCTCGGCCGAGACGACCGTGCCCTGGATGACGAGGATGTCGAGCCCCGCCTCGAGCACCGCCTCGTAGTTCTCGCGGACGCGCTGCGGCGTCAGCGAGGCGGCGGCGAGCACGCCGGCCGCCTTGATCTCGCGGACGCGCTGCGCCATCAGCTCGGGCTTGATCGGGCTCCTGGTAGATCTCCTGCATGCCGCCGCGTGGCCTCGCGCCTTCGTCGAGCTTCGGCGATCTCCTCGAGCTGCTTGTCGGCGTCGTCGTAGCGCGCCCAGATGCCCTCGAGGTTGAGCACGCCGAGGCCGCCCATGCTGCCGAGCGCGATCGCCGTGGACGGCGACACGACGCCGTCCATGGCCGAGGCGAGCAGCGGCAGCTCGACCAGGTACGGCCCGAGCTTCCAGCCGATGTCGACGTCCTCGGCGTCTCGCGTGCGCCGTGACGGCACGATCGCGATGTCGTCGAAGCCGTATGCCCGCCGAGCCTTCTTGCCGCGCCCGATCTCTATCTCCACGCCTGCGTCACCATCCCGCGTCTCCACCGCATCTGCCGGCGATGAAGGAACGGACGGCCGAGCGGCGAATGTCGTTTGCTTTCGAGGATCCTAGCGACGGTGGCGGACGGCCACGGCAGGCCGCGGCGCGCCGCGCAGCGCGTCAGACGGCGGAGCCGGTCAGCTCGGTTACCCGAGAGAGCGCGGCAAACCGCGTCGCGTCGCGCGGATCGAAGCGTCCGGCGCCGACCGAGCGGGTGTTGGCGGTGCCGCAGCCGACGGCCTGGCGCAGGCACTCCTCGACCGGCCGCTTGCGCACCCGCGCGGCCAGGAACCCGGCCAGCAGCGCGTCGCCGGAGCCGACCGTCGAGACCGGCCTCGACGCGGCTCGACGTCGACCTGGAAGCGGCGCGTCTTCGGGCCCTCGCGCACGAGCGCGTAGCACGCCGTTCTCGCGCGTGATGAGCACGTTGCGCGGGCCCATCTCGGCGATCTCGTCGAGCGCCAGCGCGAAGTCGGCGTCGGTCGAGAACTCGTGCCCGACCATCTCCTCGGCCTCGGCCTGGTTCGGCGCCACCCAGTCGGGGTTCGCGGCGAACGCCTGGCGCAGCGGGTCGCCCTCGGAGTCGACGACCAGCTCGACGTCGCGCCGGCGCAGGTCGCGGACGGTCTGCGCGTACCAGTCGGGATCGACGCGCGCGGGGCAGCGACCCGGCCAGCACGATGGCCGTGGCGCTGCGCCGACAGGTAGCGGAGCTTCTCGCGACAGCACGGCCAGCTCGGCCGGCTCGACCTCGGGGCCGTACTCGAAGATCTCGGTCTGCCGCCCGATGCGTCGGATCGGTCACGACGGTGGTCATCCGCGACTCGTCGGCGATGCGCACGAAGTCGTTCAGGATCCCCTCGCGCATCAGGTCCTCGACGATCAGCGTGCCGTTGCGGCCGCCGGCCAGGCCCGCACGCGACGACCGGCTCGCCGAGGCGCTTCAGCGCGCGCGCGACGTTGATGCCCTTGCCGCCGGCCAGGGAGTCTCCGCGCTGGCACCGATGCCGCTGGCCGAGCTGGAAGTTCGCGACGTTGCAGGGTCTTGTCGATCGCCGCGTTGGGGGTGACGGTGACGATCACCACGCGAGAGGGTAGCGGACGATCAGAGCCCGAAGGGGTCCGAGCACGGTGACCGGCCATGAACGAGAGCCGGTCGACGAGGCCCGGCGCCGCCACGTCGCGGGCCGCGACGAGCGCCGTCTTCGCCGCCACCGTGTCGCCGACCAGCACCTCCACCTGGCCGATCGCCTGCGCCCTGGGCGAGCGGCGGTTCCGCGGCTCGCCAGCCGGTAGCGCAGGCGCACCTGCTCGCCCGGCCGGATCGTGAGGCGCAGCGTCTTCTGCGACGCGCGCGTCGACCGTGCCGCCGTACGGCAGCGCCAGCCGGCCGCCGACCGTGCCCGCGCGCACGGCGACGACGCGGCTGCAGCTGCGAGAAGCCCCAGTCCAGCAGGCGGCGCGATGTCGCGGTCGCGGGTCGCCTGGTCGGCGCGCGCCGAGCCCGACGACGTAGATGCGGCTGCCCGCCGCGCTCGGCGCGGTCGCCGCGAGGCACCAGCCGGCGTCGTTGGTGTGCCCGGTCTTGACGCCGTCGGCGCCCGCGTAGACGCCGAGCATCGTGTTGGCCGCGGCCAGCCGCAGCCCGTCGATCGACGGCCGACCGCAGCCGGACGATCGGCCGCAGGCCGCGTCGTTCTGCATCAGCTCCCGGGCCAGGATCAGCTGGTCGGCGGCCGTCGAGTGCTGGCCCGCGGCGTCGAGGCCGTACGGCGCGCTTGTAGACGGTGTCGGTCATGCCGAGCTCCTTCGCGGTGCGGTTCATGCGGCGCACGAACGCCGCCTCGGAGCCGTCGATGCCGATCGCGAGCGTCTCGGCGGCGTCGTTGGCGCTCGGCACCATCAGGGCCTCGAGCAGGTCGCGGCCCGGACACGCGGCGTCCGGCGCGCAGGCCGGCGGTCGACTCGCCGATGGTCGTCGCGGCGACCGGGACGGTGTAGCGCCTGCTCCAGCGCGCCGGCCTGCAGCGCCAGGTACGCGGTCATCATCTTCGTGATGCTCGCGATCGCCCGCGGCGCGTCGGCCTGCTGCTCGGCCAGGATGCGGCCGTCGCGGCCGTCGGCGACCACGTAGCTCGGGAACGTCACGTCGGGTGGCTCCGCCGCCCGGGCCGCCGGCACGGCGCCCGCGAGCAGCAGCGCGATGATCGCGATCGGCCGCCGCACGGCGCGAAGGCTAGCCCACCGGCTCCGCGTCACCGTCGCTTCCGGGCCGGGCCGCGCCGCCGCCCTATACTGCCCGCCGTGGAGCGCAGCCCTGTCCGAGCGCCGTCGAGCGACGGGCGCCTGGCTCCGGCGCGCCGGGCGCATCATGGCGTCCAACCAGCGCCTGCTGTTCTTCCCGATCGCCCTCCAGGTGGGCGGCGCGCTGCTGATGCTGCCGGTCACGCTGGCCGTCGCACGACGCCGTCACGTTCGACGTCTACGCCCGCGACGTCGCCGACGACCGCGACACGCTCGACCTGTTCGGCGCCTCGTCCACCTCGACCGGCGACGTACGTCGCGCTCGCCGTCGCGCTCGTGCTCGCCGCCGTCGCTGCTGACCGCGTGGCTGGCCGGCGCGTTCATCCGCTCGATCAGCGACGGCGCGCTGCGCTGGTGGCCGGGGACGCGGGCGTTCGCGCATGCTCGCCGTCATCTACCTCGTCACGGGCCGCGCTCGCGCTCGGGCTCGGCGTGGCGGCCGTCAACGACTACGCCGTGCCGGCGCTGTTCGGCGGGCTCGCGCTGGCCGTCATCTTCGGCTTCGCCGACTACGCGGTCGTCTTCGAGGACCGGACGATCGCCGACGCGATCCGGCGCAGCCTGCGCATCTGGCGGCAGCCGCTGGCGCGAGGCGCTGCTGACGTGGATCACGTTCATCTTCGTCGGCGACGTCATCTTCTCGCTCTTCGTCGGCACGATCACCGACTCCGACGGCGTCTTCCCCGGCTTCCTCGGGGCGCTGCTGCTGGTGCTGGCGCTGGCCGCCTACGCCAGCGACTGCCTGCTGATCGCGCTGCTGCTGGAGACGCCCGACGAGGCGCCTACTGCACGCGAATCCGCGCCCCCGGCGTGAGCTTCAGCGGGTCGACGTTCGGGTTCAGCTCGGTCAGCGCGTCGACCGAGGTGTTGAAGTCGTCGGCGATCGACGAGAACGACTCGCCGTCCTTGACGCGGTGGAACTTCTTCTCGACCGGTCCCGTCGCGGTGCTGCCGGCGCTGGCGGCCGCCGTGGTCGCGGCAGCGGTCGTCGCCGGGCTTGCTCCGCGCGCCTCCTTGCGGCGCGCGTCGAGCGTGCTCGTGATGACGGACACCACGATCACGACCGCCACGAGCAGCGCCGCAGGGGCGACGAACGTCCAGGCCGAGAAACGCCGGTACGAGCGACGGCGCATCGCGGCGCGGCTGGAATCACGCAAACGCATGCCGCACGACATTCCACGTCGTGGTGCGATGCTCCTGCGCCGCGGCCGCAACTGCGTGCCGGCAGTCCCCGTCCGCGTCCGCGCCACGCCTCGATCACCGAGCGCGCTGCGACGACCAGCCCGGCGGCCGGATGCGGCGTGAAGGCGGGCGCCGCGTCCTCGATGCGCCCGCCCTGGGCGCCGAGGCCGGGAATCAGCAGCGGCGCCGTCGGCATCAGCGCGCGCGCCCGCAGCAGCGCCTCGGGCTGCGTGAGGCCGATCACGGCGCCCACGGACGACAGGCCGGAGGCGCCGACGCGGTCGGCGCCGAGCGCGGCCACGAGCCGCGCCGACGACTCCCAGACGGCGCCGTCGGGCGTCTGCAGCGCCTGCAGGTCGGCGGATCCGGGGTTCGAGGTGCGCACGAGCACGTAGATGCCCCCGCCGGCGCGATCGCACGCCTCCGCGAACGGATCGAGCGAGTCGCCGCCGAGGTAGGGGTTCACCGTCAGCGCGTCGGCCAGCGGCGGCTCGCCGCCGGGCCGCGGCTCCAGCCACGCGGCGGCGTAGGCGGCGGCCGTCGAGGCGATGTCGCCGCGCTTGGCGTCGGCGATCACGGGCACGCCGAGCTCGGTGGCCGCGGCGCAGACGCGCTCCAGCGCCGTCAGGCCGTAGCCGCCGAGGGCCTCGAAGAAGGCGACCTGGGGCTTGATCGCGGCCGCGGCCGGGGCGGCCGCCTCGACCAGGCCGATGCAGTAGCGCTCGACGGCGCGGGCCAGGCCGGAGCGGTCGTCCCGCAGGCCCCTTGTAGCACTCGGCCGGAAACGGCGGACGCGGATCGATGCCGACGCACAGCACCGAGGAGACCGCTTCGACCCGCGCTGCGAGGCGATCGGCGAAGTGGACGGGCTCGCGCATCGGTCCTCAGTGTAGACGCCGGGCCGCGGCGCTCAGACGCGCTCGCGGGCGGCGCTGACGGCCGCCACCAGGTCGGCGCCGTCACCGGGCAGGGCGACGTGGGTGGAGGCGGGCCGCGCGAAGGCGGCGGCCACGTGCAGCGCCTCGTCGCGGCGCTCGGCCGCCACGGCGTGCAGACCCTCGTGCCCCGGGCCGTTCGCGACGCCGCGGGCGACCGCCGTCGCCAGGGCCGAGATCTCGAGCACCGCGTCGCCCGCGCGCGGCAGCGGGCGCTGCTCGACCACCAGACCGTGCGCGACGGCGAACGCCGCGACGAGGCGCCGGTCGCGGTGCGCGCACAGCACCACGCCGTGCAGCGACCGGGCCGCGCGCACCCGCCGCAGCTCGGTGCCGGCCGCGCGCAGCGCCAGCCTCGTCGTCGCGCAGCCTGCGCCGCCTCCTCGAACCGGAGGTCGGCGGCCAGCGCGGCGCGGCGCTCGCGGATCCGCGCGATGGGCACGCCGCCGCCCTGCAGCGCGGCGGCCAGCGCGTCGGCGGCCGCGTCGTGGGCGGCGCGCTCGGCCGGGCCGCGGCAGGGCGCCAGGCAGCGGCCGAGCCGTCCCTCGAGGCAGCCCTCCTCGACCGGGTCGGCGGCGCGGCACGAACGCAGCCCGTACGCCATGCGCAGGGCCCGGGCGACGTCGTCGGCCGACCGCCGCCGCCCGACCGGCCCCGCGTAGAGGGCACCGTCGACGCCGACCTCGTCGGCCGTCACCAGCCGCGCCAGCCGCTCGCGCTCGAGCCGCAGGAACGCCAGCTTGTCGGGCCGCGCGCCCTGCCGGTTGGCACCGGGCCGCAGCCTGCCGATCAGCCCGATCTCGTCCAGCCGGGCCTCGAACGGCGAGCCGGCCTCGCGGAACTCGAGCCGCTCGACCGCCGGCAGCACGCGCTCGACCGGACGCGGTGTGCCGGCGCCGCGGAAGTACGACATGGTGCGCTGCCGCAGGTCGCCGGCGGCGCCGACGTAGAGCGGCCGGTCGGCCGCATCGCGCATCACGTAGGTGCCCGGCGTGCGCGGCGCCGCCTCGGCCAGGGCGCGCTTGGTGTGGGCGCGCCGGGCCGGCGGCACGGACAGCGCCACCAGGTCGTCGACGGTCTCGGCGCCGCGCTCCTGCGCCTTGCCGATCAGCGCCAGCAGGATCTCGGCCGTGGCCAGCGCGTCGGGCAGCGCCCGGTGGCACGGCGTGGCGTCGGTGGAGAACCGGTCGGCGAGGGCGCCCAGCGAGTACCGCGTGCGGCCCGGCACCAGCTTGCGCGCCAGCGGCACCGTGTCGAGCACGGTGCCCGCGAACCGGCGCCCGCGCAGGCGCCGCAGCTCGGCGTCGATGAAGCCGATGTCGAAGCGGGCGTTGTGCGCGACCAGCACGGCGTCGCCGGCGAAGGCCAGGAACGCCCGCAGCGCGGATCCGACCCCCACCCTGCCCGCCAGGTCCTGCGGCCGGATGCCGGTGAGGCGCGTGATCTCGGACGGCAGCGGCACGCCGGGGTCGACCAGGCGCTCGAACCGGTCGGCCAGCGCGAAGCCCTCGACCCGCACCGCGCCGATCTCGACGATGCGGTCGGCGCCCGGACGGATGCCCGTCGTCTCGAGGTCGACCACGCAGAACACCGCGTCGCCCAGCGCCAGGCGCACCGGCGACCAGGCCGCGAGCGCGATCTCGGTGCCGCTGCGCCATGCCAGCCGCGCGTCGGCCTGCACCACCTGGTCGACGATCTTGCGCTGCAGGTCGACCGGCACGCGGCTGCTGCTCAGCAGCAGCCGCGCGGCGTCGGCCAGCGCCATCGGTTCCTGCGCTTCGTGCAGGGCCGAGGCGAGCCGGTCGGCGGAGTCGAGACCGAGCTGCATACGAACGTATGTTCGCACAGCGGCCGGACAATGCCTGCAAACCGCACCGTTAAGCCGAAAACGGCCTCAGGAGGCGGCGATGTCCATCCGAATCCTCCGGTAAAGTTCGCGCCCGTTCCACGCCAACAACCCGGATGGAGGCGGACTCGCGTGACTAAAGCTGAGTTCATCGACAGTGTTGCCGCCAAGGCGAACCTGAGCAAGAAGGAAGCGGGCGCCGCAGTTGACGCCGTGCTCGACACCATCTCCAGCACGCTCGCCAGCGGTGGGGACGTCGCGTTCACCGGCTTCGGCAAGTTCCACGTGCAGAGCCGGGCCGCTCGGACGGGCGTCAACCCGCGCACCGGCGAGAAGGTCAATATCCCGGCCGGCAAGGTGCCGAAGTTCACCCCTGGCTCGTCCCTCAAGGGCAGCGTCAAGGGCACGTAGTTCCGCGGTTCGGGGCCGGGCCCGTTGGAGGGAGCCCGGCCCCGCTCCCGCTGTTCGGGGCTCAGTCGACGCGGAGCGACGCGCGATCGAGCAGGCGGTGCAGCGCGATGCCGTCGGCCGCCATGGCCTCGGCTCCGCCCTCCTCGCGATCGACCACGCAGATCACGGTCTCGCACACCAGCTCCGCCGCGCGCAGCGCGTGCACGGAGTCGATGGCCGCGCCGCCCGACGTGACGACGTCCTCGACCACGACGATGCGCTCGCCGGCCTCGTAGACCCCTTCCAGGCGCTGGCTGGTGCCGTACACCTTGGGTGCCTTGCGGACGATCACGAACGGCAGCCCGCTGCGCAGGCTGGCAGCCGCCGCCAGCGCGATCGCACCCACCTCGGGCGCCGCGATGCGGGTCGCGCTCGGCTCGACCTCCGCGATGCGCTCGGCCAGCGCGTCGCCGATCTCGGCCAGCAGGTCGGGACGCGTGCCGAAGCGGTACTTGTCGACGTAGAAGCGGCTGCGGCGCCCCGAGCGCAGCAGGAAGTCGCCCTCCAGCACGGCAGCCGCGCGCACGCGCGCCGCGAGGTCGGTCACGTGACGGAGACCGCGAGGATGGCGTGCGCGGCCGGCAGGATCGCCGCCGACTCGGGCGCGTCGTCCGCCAGCGACAGCATCGAGCCATCGCCGAAGTACAGGTCGACGCGGGTCTGGTGCAGCCGGCGTCGCCGCCGGACGAGCACCGTCCCGAGCACCGACCCGGTGGCCACGGCGATCGCCGCGATCTTACCCCTCGCCATCGGTTCCTCCCTCGCCGGCGGCGGCCGGCTCGGGCACTGCGGCCTCGACCGGCTCCTCGGCGATGTTGCGCAGGCACGTCTTCAGGTCGTAGAAGATCAGGCCGACCGTGGGGTCGCCGGCGGTGACCGCGCAGACCATGCGCGCGTCGTCGCGCACCGCGAACACGCTGCCGTCGGGGGTCGCCACCTCGAGCTGCGAGAGGGCCGGGCGGCCCAGCGACGACCGCGCGTCGTCCGCCGCCTGCCACAGGTCGCCGGCCGCGCGCGCGATGCGCTCGGCGGCCGCGGAATCCCGCAGCGTGGATGCCTCGAGCGTGCCGTCGTTGCGGACGACGACTGCGCGTTCGACCTGGGTCGAGATCTGCTTGAGGTCCGTCAGAGCCTCGGCGGGGTCCATCGCTCCTCCTGGATCGCCGTCGTCGTGAGGCTACCACGGCGGGCCCGGCCCGTATGGTACGGGTGATGACGAGCACGAGAGGATCGCGTTCATGGCTCGGGCTGCGTCCTCATCACCGACGGTCGCCGCACCTGCCGTGGCTCGTCAACTTCTTCAACGACCGCGGCACGCACCTCGCCGCGATGATCGCGTACTACGCGCTGCTGTCGTTCGTGCCGCTGCTGTTCCTGCTGCTGTTCCCGCTCCAGTTCGTCGGGCAGCAGACCGAGTCGAGCTTCCTGATCCGCCAGCTGTCGCAGGCCTTTCCGGGCCAGTCGGTGTCCGACATCGTCCAGGTCGTCAACGATCTGCGCGGGCCGGCCTCGACGCTCGGACTGATCGGCCTCGTGATCCTGCTGTGGTCGTCGCTCGGGCTGCTGTCCGCGATCGGCTCGGCGCTGAACATCATCTACGAGGTGCCGAACCGCCCGTTCCTGCAGCAGAAGGCGCAGACGCTCGTGCTCGTGCTCGGCTCGATCATCGGCCTCTTCACGCTGCTGACGGCGACCACCGCCCTGTCCGCGTGGGCGAAGTCGTACACCAACACCGTCTTCGGCCTGCTCTCGGTCGAGGAGCTGCTCGGGCTGATGTTCTCGAGCATCGTCACCGTGGCGTTCCTGTTCGTCGTGTACCGCTACATCCCGAACACGACGATCACGTCGAAGGAGGTGCTGCCCGGCGTCATCTTCTCGACGGTGACGATGCAGGCGGGCTTCTTCTTCCTGCCGCTCTACGTCGACGTGATCGACACGGTCGATTCGCTGAAGGCCCTCGGCGGCATCGTGGTGCTGCTCGTCTGGTTCTTCCTGATGGGCAACATCCTGCTGCTCGGCGCCGAGATCAACTGGTGGTACGGCCGCGGCCGGCACGGTGTGCTGCGCAACGGCGCCGAGGCGCCGAGCGACGACCCGAAGGCGGGCTAGCGGGGGTCAGCGACGCGGGACGGTGACGGTGTAGAGGCCGAGCTGCCTCTTCGCCGTCACCTTGATGAACGTGCCACCGCCGCGCCCGCTGGCGCGGAAGCAGTTCGCGTCGACGCCGCCGGTCGCGTCTTCAGCCGCTTCGCTTCGGAGCACGTGCCGCGCCCGCTGCAGCCGCCAGTAGTCGAACTTGTCGTCCGGTCGTCGTGACGAGCCCGCTGCAGCGTGCACGCCCGCTTGCAGCCGGCCTTCTGCTGGGCGCGTCGACTGGTTGTCGTTCGGCTCCGCCTCGTTGATCACGGAACCGCCTTGCGCCGCACCGGCCAGAGCGCGTGGCGATGTTGACGAGCCCGAAGCCGTCCACCCTTGCGCGCCGCGCACCTTCGCGTACTTGCGCAGCAGGTAGGTGATGACCTGCGGCTCGAGCGTCGGCAGCGGCCCCCAGACCCGCGCTGCCGCGCCGGCCACGATGGGCGCGGAGAACGACGTGCCGCTATCGGCGCTCACGACGCCACTTGCCGTTCAGGTCGGGCAGTCGCAGGTTCGAGCCCGGCGCGACGAGGTCGAGCTTCGTGCCGCGCGCGCCGTCGCCGTTGTCCTGGCCGACGGCCAGCACGTGCGAGGCGTTGGCGGGCCACTGCACCTTGCCGCCCTTGGTGTTGCCGGCGGCGGCGACCACGAGGGCGCCGGCCTTGATCAGCCGGTCGAGCGCCTGCTGTGCGCACCGGGCGGCGCGCGGTCGAACGCGGACGAGACGTTCACGACCAGCGGCTGCCCGGAGGCCGCGATCCCGGCCAGGTAGTTGAACGCGCACGTGAAGCCGAAGTTGTCGCCGTTCTTGAGCGTGAAGCGGACGACGATGACGTGCGAGTTCGGGCGAGACGCCGACCGTGCCCTTGCCGTTCGCCGGCGCCGCCGCCAGGGTCGCCGACCTTGGTGCCGTGCCCGTCCGTGTCGTTGACGTCGCCCGGATGCAGCATCCGGCGCGCGGTCTTCGAGGTCGTGCAGTCGGCGCTCTCGTCGTCGAGGTAGCCCGCGAAATCGTCGAATCCCGACCAGAGGCCGGTGTCGACGATCGCGATCACCGGGTAGGCGATGTCTGGGCGGCGGCGTCCAGCCGATCTTCGCCTTCCAGCCCGCCGACCGCTCTCGGCGGGAAGAACGGATCGTTCGGATCGGCGGCCGCGAAGGCAGGCGTCGGCAGCGCGAGCGCTAGCAGCGTTGCCGCGAGCCTCCAAGTTCCTTTTCCCACACTCTCCAGCCTACTGCCGTGACGGCCGGTTCCCAACGCGCGCTTTTCGCGAGGGTCTATCAGGTTTACGTAGGTGCAGGACGATGCGGCAGCCGGGGACACGACGTCCGATGGTACCGCGCAGGACGTCCGCGATCTCCGTCATGCGCTGCGGCGTCACGCCGGCCTGGAGCGTGACGTCGATATCGATGCGCCGCACGCCGGCCGCGGTGCGGCCCACGATCTTCCCGTAGCCGACCACCTCGGGCGGCCCGGCGGCGAGCTCGTCGGAGATCGCGGCCAGCTCCGCGGCGCCGACCCGCTCGCGGCCGGGACGGGCGGCCTGGATCAGCTCGACGCCGATGCGCACCACCACGCCGCTGATCAGCAGACCGCCGACGGCGTCGGGAAACGTGGCGTCGGCGAGCACCACGATCGCCAGCGCTCCGGCGGCCAGCACCGCGGTCGCCTGGCTGGAGCGCAGGCTGCGGGCGTCGGCGGCGAGTGCGGCCGATCCGGTCGCGGCGGCCACCCTCGAGACGCGCGCCGCGACCAGGCGCGCCAGCAGCGCGCAGGCCAGCAGGCCGGCGATGCCCACGAGCGGCACGTCGACGTCGCCGCCGAGGGTGCGCAGCGACGCGAAGGCCGCAACGACGCCGGCCACCACCACGATGCCGCCCTCCAGCCTGCCGGCCGATGCCGGCGTACCGCCCGGGCGGCCCTCGTCCCGCGCGGCGAAGGCCGCGACGATGGTGCGCAACAGCTCGGCCGCGGCGTGCGTGGCCTCGGCCAGCACGGCCACCGATCCGGTCACGAGCGCGAGCGCCACCTTGACGGCGATCAGGATCGCGCTGGTGGCCGTCGCCAGCGCGGCGGCGCGACCGCGGGCGTCGGCGGTCACCGGCCCAGCGCGGCGCGCAGTACCGCCGCTGCGCGTCCCCGGTGCGACAGCGCGTCCTTCTCGGCAGCCGACAGCTCGCCGATGGTGCGGGTCTCGCCGGCCGGCACGAAGATCGGG
This sequence comes from uncultured Actinomycetes bacterium, assembly GCA_963732645.1. GTDB lineage: Bacteria > Actinomycetota > Thermoleophilia > Gaiellales > F1-60-MAGs149 > VFJZ01. The sequence goes on along the minus strand of CAVTAC010000007.1, from coordinate 272,362 downwards.
TCGTAGCCGAAGCCGCTCGTGCCCCGCGGGGCGGCGGCGATGGTGCCGTCGACGCGCCCCTCGGCCACCACCTCGGAGCCGTCGGCCGCGATGGCGACCAGCACGCAGACGAACGCCGCCCGGCGGTCGGTGGCGTCGCCGAGCTCGTCCAGCAGGTGCGTCACGCGGCCCGCGTCGTCGAGGCCGTCACCGCCGTAGCGGGCGGAGTGGATGCCGGGCGCGCCGCCGAGGGCCTCGACGACGATGCCCGAGTCGTCGGCCACCGTCATCGCGCCGGCCGGTGCGACCACGGCGCCGGCCCGCGCCTTGATGCGGGCGTTGGCGGTGAACGTGTCGCCGTCCTCCACCGGCGCGTCGTAGCCCGGGAGCGGCGCCACGTCCGAGCCGAGCAGCCGCCCCAGCTCGAGCGCCTTGTGGGCGTTCTGCGAGGCGAGGTAGATCACGGCAACGCGCAGGCGCGCAGCTGCAGCGCGCGGATCTCGCGGATGCCCTGCTCGGCGAGGGCGAGGAGCCCGTCCAGGTCCTCGCGGCCGAACGGTGCACCCTCCGCGGTGCCCTGCACCTCGACGAACCGGCCGTCGCCCGTCATGACGACGTTCATGTCGGTCTCGGCGCGGACGTCTTCCACGTAGGGCAGGTCGAGCACCGGCGTGCCGTCGACGACGCCGACCGAGACGGCCGAGACCGTGTCGGTGAGCGGCAGCTCGGACAGCTTGCCGGCCGTGACGAGGCGCCCGAGCGCGCGGTGCAGCGCCACGTAGCCGCCGGTGATCGCGGCGCAGCGGGTGCCGCCGTCGGCCTGGATCACGTCGCAGTCGACCCACACCGTGCGCTCGCCGAGGCCGTTGCGGTCGACGATGGCGCGCAGCGAGCGCCCGATCAGCCGCTGGATCTCGACGGTGCGGCCGTCGAGCCGCCCGCGGGTGGCGTCGCGCCCCTTCCGCGTCGAGGTGGAGCCGGGCAGCATCCCGTACTCGGCGGTGATCCACCCGACGCCCTGGCCGCGCATCCAGCCGGGCACCGACTCCTCCACCATCGCGGTGCAGATGACGCGCGTGTCGCCGGCCGTGACCAGCACGGACCCGCTCGCGGAGGTGATGAAGTCGACGTCGAACGTCAGGGGGCGGATCTCGTCGGCGCGGCGGCCGTCTGCTCGCATGGTGGAGAGCCTAGCGACCGGACAGGGCGGCGCCGCCGGGTGCAGCGCCCCGAAACGGCGCACGCAGGTCGCGCGGAATGCCACCGAACTGCGACGGACCGCACAGAAGGGGTCTCCTCGACAAATTCGGAACCACGGTACGGAATTTGTCGAGTAGGCGCTCGGGCCGGCGGCTCGACGGCCGATCGCAGGACCCGCCGACGCCGACTCGCCAGGCGTGCGCGTCGCGGTGCCGCGCGCCAGGACCGGCGCCTCGAGCCGCCGGCGCGCGGAGGTTGACGGAAGCGCACGCACCCGCGCGCGGGCGTGCCGCGCGCGCAAATTCGGTGCCTGGCACCGAATTTGTCGCGCAGCGCGGCGTCCACGCGGATCCGTTCGGAGCCTGGCGCAGAAATTGCCGGTCGCGCGCCGAACGGCGCTCGAGCTACGCCTTCGGGCGCAGCTGCAGGCCCAGGTCGCCGAGCTGCGACTGCTCGACCGGCGTCGGTGCGTCGGTGAGCGGGTCGAAGCCGCCCGAGATCTTCGGGAAGGCGATCACGTCGCGGATGTTGTCCGTCCGCTCGAGCAGCATCACGGCGCGGTCGAGGCCCGGGGCGATGCCGCCGTGCGGCGGGGCGCCGTAGCGCAGGGCGCGGAGCAGGAAGCCGAACCGCTCCTCGGCGTCCTCCTTCGAGAAGCCGACGATGTCGAAGATCTTCTGCTGCAGGTCGGCGCGGTGGATTCTGAGCGAGCCGGACGCGATCTCGAGCCCGTTGCAGACGAAGTCGTACGCCTCGGAGATGACGGCGCCGGGATCGGTGTCGAGCAGCGCCTCGTGCTCGCGCTTCGGGGCCGTGAACATGTGGTGCTCGGCCACGAACCGCCCCTCGTCCTCGTCGTACTGGAACAGCGGGAAGTCGACCACGAAGGCGAACGCGTAGGCGTCGCGGTCGTACAGGTCGCGCTGGTCGGCCAGATGCGGGCGCAGCGCGCCGAGCACCCGCGTGACGACGGCCTCGGTGTCGGCCGCGATGAAGATCGCGTCGCCGTTGCCGGCGCCGGTAGCCGCCCGCAGCCCGTCCAGCTCGGCCGGCGACAGGAACTTCGCGATCGGCGACCGCACCTCGCCGCTCTCCTCGAGCAGCAGGTAGGCGAGCCCCTTGCCGCCCCACTCCTTCGCGAACTCGGCCAGCGCATCGAGATCCTTGCGCGACAGCGTCGCGGCGCCCGGGCACGCCAGCGCGCGCACGACGCCGCCCGACGCGGCGGCGCCCGCGAAGACGCCGAACTCCGAGTCGCGCACCAGGTCGGTGACGTCGGCGATCTCGAGGCCGTAGCGCAGGTCGGGCTTGTCGGACCCGAACCGCAGCATCGACTCGTGCCACGTGATCTTCGGGAACGGCCGCGCCAGCTCGATGCCCTTGACCTCCTGCCAGATCTCGCAGTAGAGGCCCTCGACCAGGTCGAGGATCTCGTCGCGCTCGACGTACGCCATCTCGATGTCGAGCTGCGTGAACTCCAGCTGCCGGTCGGCGCGCTGGGCCTCGTCCCGGAAGCAGCGGGCGATCTGGAAGTACTTCTCGAAGCCGCTCATCATGTAGAGCTGCTTGAACAGCTGCGGGCTCTGCGGCAGCGCGTAGAACGAGCCCGGATGCAGCCGCGCCGGCACCAGGAAGTCGCGGGCGCCCTCGGGCGTCGACTTCGTCAGCACCGGCGTCTCGAGATCGTGGAACCCGCGGTCCTCGAGGTGGCGGCGCATGATGCGCGTCACGTGCGCCCGCGTGCGCAGGCGCTGCGTCATCTCGTCGCGGCGCAGGTCGAGCGCGCGGTGGCGGATGCGGAGCGCCTCGTCGACGCCCTCGTCGTCGAGCTGGAACGGCAGCGCGTCGGCCGGCGACAGCACCTCGAGCACCTCGCAGCGCAGCTCGATCTCACCCGTCGCCAGGCGCGGGTTGACCGTCTCCGGCGAGCGTCGCGCGACGGCTCCCTCGACCCGCACGACCGACTCCACGCGCGCGGCGTGCGCGGCGGCGCGCGCCTCGGGCGCGTCGGAGGGGTCGATCACGACCTGCACGACGCCGCTCGCGTCGCGCACGTCGAGGAAGATCAGGCCGCCGTGGTCGCGGTGGCGTCCGATGAAGCCGGAGACGACGACCCGCTCGCCGGCGAGGCCGGCGCCGAGCTCGCCGCAGCCGTGGGTCCGATACCAGCTCACGTTCCGATCCTTTCGATGACGGTGCGCACGAGGGCGTCCAGGGCGACCGTCTCCGTGCCGCCACGGGTGCGGTCGCGGAGCAGAACCGTACCGGCCGCCCACTCGTCGGGCCCGCACTGGGCGACCAGCCGCGCCCCGAGGCGGTCGGCCTGCTTCTGCTGCCCCTTGGCGCTGCGACCGGCGAGATCGCCCTCGCAGCGCACGCCGGCGAGCCGCAGCTCGTCCAGCAGCGCATGCACCCGCGGCCGCGCGTCGTCGACCGTCACCTGGGCGAACAGGTCGGGCCCGCTCGCGGCCACCAGTGCCTCCGCCTTGCCCTGGTCCTGCAGCGCCAGCACGATGCGGTCGATGCCGGCCGCGAACCCGATGCCCGGCGTCGGCGGCCCGCCCAGGATCTCGGCGAAGCCGTCGTAGCGCCCGCCGCCGGAGACGGTGGACTGGGCGCCGAGCGGCGGCCACTTGATCTCCCACGCCGTGTGGGTGTAGTAGTCGAGCCCGCGCACGAGCGTCGGCTCGACCCGGTAGGCGATGCCGCGCGCGTCGAGGAAGGCGCGCACCGAGGCGAAGTGCTCGGCCGCCTCCGGCGATAGCCGCTCGGTGATCTTGGGCGCGCCGGCCAGCACCGCCCGCGATCCCTCGTCCTTGGTGTCGAAGGCCCGCAGCGGGTTGACGTCGCGCAGCCGCAGCACGTCGGCCGACAGCTCGTCCGCGTGCGCGTCGATGAACGCGCGCAGCTCCTCCACGTACACGCGGCGCGCGGCGGGCGTGTCGATGGAGTTGATCTCGAGCTCCAGGCCGTCCATGCCGATGGCCGCCAGCCAGCGCATCTCGAGCGCGATGATCTCGGCGTCGACCGCGGGGTCGGCCGAGCCGATCGCCTCGACGTCGAACTGCACGAACTCGCGCAGCCGGCCGCGCTGCATGCGGTTGTACCGGTACGCGTTGCCGGTCGAGAAGATGCGCACCGGCTGCGGCAGCGTCGCCATGCCGTGCTGCAGGTAGGCGCGGACGAGGCCGGCGGTCAGCTCGGGCCGCAGCGAGATCTCGCGGTCACCGCGGTCGGTGAAGGAGTACATCTCCTTCGTGACGACGTCGGAGCCCTCGCCGCTCGTGCGCACGAACAGGCCGGTGTCCTCGATCAGCGGCACGGTCATCTCGCGGTAGCCGGCGGCGCCGAAGATCTCCTCCGCCCGCTCGATCACCGCGCGGCGGATGGCCATCCGGTCCGGCAGCCAGTCCTGGGTGCCCGGCGGCGACTGGTGCGTCGTCATCCCGCCACCCGGCGGCGCACGCCGTCGAGGAACGGGTTCGTCCGGAGCTCGTCGGCGAGCGTGGTCGGCCCGGAGTGGCCGGACAGCACCGGCGCGTCGAGCGGGCACGTCTCGTACAGCCGTACGATCGAGTCCTCGAGCACGGCGAACGACCCGCCGGCGAAGTCGGTGCGCCCGACCGAGCCCCGGAAGATCACGTCGCCGACGAACAGCGCCACCTGGCCGGACTCCGGATCGGAGATCTCGAACACCAGGCCGGCGGGCGAATGACCCGGTGCGAGATGGGTTTGAATGCCCAATCCAGCCAATGAAAATCTCTCGTCACCCTGGAGCTTCACGTCGGCTTCATACGACTCGAGGGGGCCATAGCCGGGGGCCTCCTCTTTTTCCAGGTTTTCGAGCATATGGCTCTCGCCGGAACTGATGTAGACTGGGCATCCGTGGCCCTGAGCAATCGGGGCGACTGCACCAACGTGATCGTAGTGTCCGTGCGTGATCAGGATCGCCGCGCAGCTCACTCCGGCCTCGGAAAGTGCAGCCGTGATCGTCGCGGGCTCTGCGCCCGGATCGATCACCAACGCCTCCCCAGCGCCGGAACGACTCACGAAGTAGCAGAAGGTCCCGTAGGGCCCGAGCGAGAGTGCAGTGACGTGCAGGGGAATCGCTCAGCTCCAGGTTCGATCGCAAGATTTTTCGAGGCTTTGCCTCGCGGGGAACGCAAGTCTAGCCACCGTCCGGCGTGGTCCAGCCCGGTCGTGGCTCGAAGGGGGTAGTTCAGGTCGATGATGGTTGAACAGCCGAGCGAGCTGCATGACCTGCCCGAGGTCCAGCGGCTGCTCGAAACCGGAGTGGAGCGCGGTTCGCTGACGCTCACGGAGATCGCCGAGGCGCTTCTCGAGTTCGAGTTCGACGTCCAGCAGATGGAGGACGTCTACCGGCTCTTCGAGGCCGAGGGCGTCGACGTGGTCGAGGAGCCGAAGGCCCCGTCGGGGCCGACCGCCGAACAGCGGCGGATGGCGTACGAAGGCACGACCGACTCGCTGCAGCTCTTCCTGCACGAGGTCGGGCGCTACCCGCTGCTCACCAAGGCGGACGAGATCCGGCTGGCCAAGCGCGTCGAGCGCGGCGACCTGAACGCCAAGCGCAACATGGTCGAGTCGAACCTCCGGCTGGTGGTGTCGATCGCGAAGAACTACCGCGGCCAGGGTCTCGGCTTCCTCGACCTGATCCAGGAGGGCATCCTCGGGCTGATCCGCGCGGTCGAGAAGTTCGACTGGCGCCGCGACCTGAAGTTCTCCACGTACGCGACGTGGTGGATCCGCCAGGCCGTCGCCCGCGCCCTCGCCGACAAGAGCCGCACGATCCGCCTGCCCGTGCACGTGGTCGAGCGCCTGCAGAAGATCAACCGCGCCGAGCGCACGCTGATGCTGAAGCTGGGCCGCGAGCCGTCGAACGAGGAGATCGCCAAGGAGGCGAAGCTCCCGCTCTACCAGGTGCTCGACGTCCGCAAGGCCGCGCGGTCGCCGATCTCCCTCGAGGAGCCCGTCGGCGACGACGGCGAGTCGTCGTTCTCCGACTTCCTGGCCGACGCCGAGGCGATCGACCCCATGGACGCCGTCGCCGACCAGCTGCGCCACGAGGCGCTCCAGATGGGCCTCTCCGCCCTGCCGGAGCGCTACCGCCGCGTGCTCGAGCTGCGGTACGGGCTCGACGGGCAGGATCCCCGCACGCTGGACGAGATCGGACGCGAGTTCGGCCTCACCCGCGAGCGGATCCGGCAGATCGAGGTCGAGGCCCTCCGTGAGCTCGCGGCGATCCGCGAGATCCAGGGCCTGCGCACCGTCGTCGCGCAGTAGCTCGCCGGCGCTTTCGTCTTCGCCCGCCCTGGCCATAGGACCAGGGCGGGCGAAGTCGTCCTTGACACGAACAGACGTTCGTCTACAATCGAACACATGTTCGACGTGTACCTCCGGCGCCGCATCGCCTTCCTCACCGTCTTCGGCATGCTCCTCTTCGGCGGACTGAAATTCGCCACCCCCTCCAGCGGAGCAGGACCTTCGGTGAGCTACACGGTGCAACCGGGTGACACGCTGTGGAGCATCGCTTCGACCGGGAGCGCAGGCGACCCGCGTTCCGGCGTCGCCGCGATCCGAGAGGTGAACGACCTCGCAACCGACACCATCCGGCCCGGCGAGGTGCTGCTTCTGCCGTAGGCGGCCGCCCCACCCCACCCATGCACCCAGGGGTGGCCGTCTACGGATCGAACGTCCCCTCGTCTCGCTACACGACGGCCAGCGGACGGGATGGCAGCCGCATCGCGCGGCGGTACGTCGCGATTGCGGCGACGAGCGCGACGAAGGTCAGCATCGCTGCCACTGCGAACGTGGTGCGCATGCCGGTGGCGACGGCCGCCGGGCTCGCGGTGGTGATGTCGGTGGTCGCGGAAGCGACCGCGAAGACGGCGCCCATCACCGACGCGCCCGTGATGAGGCCGAGGTTGCGCGACAGGTTGAGGAGGCCGGACGTGACGCCTCGCTGGTCGGCGTGGACGTCGCGCATGACCGACGTGTTGTTGGCCGTCTGGAACAGCGCGTAGCCGACGGTGATGACGACGATCGGCGCGACGTAGCCCAGAACGCCGTGCGTCGCGGGCAGAACGGAGAGCAGCAGGGAGCCCGCCGCGATCCCGATCAGGCCGATGATCGTGACGCGGTGCTGGCCGACGCGGTCCGCGATGCGGCCGGCCGGCACGCCCGTCAGCGCGGCGGCGATCGGCCCGACCGAGAGCACGAGTCCGACCTGGGCGGCACCGAGTCCGAGCCCGCGCGAGAGGTAGAACGGCCCGACCACGAGGGTCGCCATCATCACGGTCGAGACGAGCGCGCTCATCGCGAGGCTCGCGCTCAGCAGCGGATCGCGGAAGGTCGCCAGGCGGATCAACGGTGATGCCGCCCTCCGCTCGACGAGCGCGAAGAGGCCGACGCCGGCGACGGCGGCCAGGAGCAGGACGAGGTTGAGCCGACCGAAGTCGCCGCGTCCGATCGTCATCGCGAGCGCGTAGGCCGCGAGGGTCACGGCCAGCACCAGCGTGCCGGCGTGATCGAAGCCCGGCCGTGCCGCCGCTCGCCGAACGCGGTCTGCCGGCAGGTGGCGGCGGGCCAGGACGAAGGCGACGATCCCGAGCGGGACGTTGACGAGGAAGATCGCTCGCCAACCCAGTCGCGGCGATCAGCACGCCGCCGAGCGACGGGCCGAGGGCGGTGCCGATCGGCGGACATCGTGCCGAGGAGCCCCATGGCGCTCCCGGTCCGCGCCTTCGGGACGATCTCGCCGACGAAGGCGATCGTGAGGGCCATCAGGATCGCCGCGCCCAGGCCCTGCGCCGCGCGGGCGGCGATCAGCACGACGAGGCTCGGCGCGACGCCGCACACGGCGGATGCCACCGTGAAGAGGGCGATTCCGCCCAGCAACAGCCGGCGGCGGCCGGTGAGGTCGCCGAGCCGTCCGACGCTCACGATCAGGGTGGTGATGGCGAGCAGGTACGCCAGGACGACCCACTGGACCGCCTGGAACGACGCGTCGAACGCGTGCGCCAGGGTCGGCAGGCCGACGTTGGCGATGCTGGTGCCGAGCGACGACAGCAGCATCAGGAGCGAGAGGCTGGCGAGCGCCCACCGGACGGGCGCCGTGCGTTCCGCGCCTCCAGCGGCCGATCGATTCGTCGAGATCGTCTTCACCAGGAACTCCATTCACGGCACCCCGGACGGGCTACGGAGACCGTAGGCCGCGAGGTGGAATGGCGGAAGACGCACCACTTGCACGTTATTCGTGCGTTCAGCGCCATGTCAGCACCGATGCTTGCTACGGTCGCTGGATGTCGACGCCCGATCTCAATCTGCTCGTCACCCTCGACGTACTGCTCGAGGAGGGAAGCGTTGCGGGCGCGGCCAGACGCCTGCAGCTGAGCCCGTCGGCGATGAGCCGGGCACTGGCGCGCCTGCGTGAGACCACGGGCGATCCGCTGCTGGTCAGGGCAGGGCGCGGGCTCGTTCCGACGCCTCGCGCGGTCGAGCTGCGGGAGCGCGTCGGCCAGCTCGTGCAGGATGCTCAGACCGTCCTGCGGCCCGCGCAGGCGCCCGACCTGACGCAGCTCGAGCGGACGTTCACGCTCCGGACGAGCGAGGGCTTCGTCGAGACCTTCGGGCCCGACCTCATCGCCCGCGTGCACGACGCGGCTCCGAAGGTGCTGCTGCGCTTCGTTCAGAAGCCGGACAAGGACAGCACGCCCCTCCGCCAGGCCGCCATCGACCTCGAAACGGGCGTCATCGACGAGGCGACCGGGCCGGAGGTGCGAGCGCAGGCGCTCTTCCGCGATCGGCTCGTCGGCGTCGTGCGTCTCGGGCACCCGCTCTGCTCGGGCACGATCACTGCCCGTCGGTACGCGGCCGGCCGGCACGTCGGCGTCTCCCGTCAGGGCCTCGATCGCGGTCCGATCGACGACACCCTGGAAGCGGCGGGAGCGAAGCGGGAGATCGCGACGTTCGTCGGCGGCTTCGCGACCGCCGTGGCCGTTGCCCGCGGCAGCGACCTGATCGCCACCGTCCCGGAACGACACACCGAGGGCCTCCGCGGCGGCATGCACACGTTCCCGCTGCCCGTCCCCACGCCGGACTTCGTCGTATCGCTGCTCTGGCACCCCCGTCTGGACGCCGACCCGGCGCATCGGTGGCTCCGTGGCTGCGTTCGCTCGGTCTGCGGCGCGCAGTAGGGGAGCACTCCCGCTCGAGAGCTCCGTGCGGCGTTTGGCATGGCGTCAAACGCAACAACAACGTGCAACTGGTGCGTCTTCCGCCGCGTCGTCGGCAGATCTACGGTCTCCTCGTGATCGCCCCGATCCCACGAGAAGGAGAACCTCGATGCTGACCCGCCTTGCACATCTGACCGTCCGCCGCCGCTGGCTCATGATCGGCGCGTGGCTCGTACTCACCGTCTTCGGCGCCTTCGCCGCCGGCCAGGTGTCGTCGCGCTGGTTCCAGAGCACGTCGGTTCCCGGCAAGTCGGCCTACGAGGCGAGCCAGCGGACGCTGACGGCGCTCGGCGCCGGCGCCCGCAGCCCGAGCGTGGTCGTGTTTCACACCAGCGGCGACGCGACGAAGAGTCAAGCGATCGAGCAGGCCATCGAGCGCACGACGGCGGCGATGCCCGGCGCGCTGACCAGCTCCTACTACTCGACCGGGAACCTCGCCTACGTGTCGGCCGACCGGCACACGGCGTTCGCCGATGGTGTACCCGGCCGGGCCCGACATCCTGGATGCGCCGAGCGGTGCCGAGGCGATGCGCGCCGCGGCTGCCAAGGGCCTGCCGAGCGACATCACCGTCAACGTCACCGGCCGTGACGCGCTGGGCGAGGCCTCGAAGAGCGGCTCCGGCGGCGGTTCGACGGTGCTGGTCGAGGCGATCCTCGGCGGCGTCGGCGCGCTCGTGATCCTGCTGTTCGTGTTCGGGACGCTGCCGGCGGTGCTGCTGCCGATCGTCGTCGCCATCTCCGCCATCCTCAACACCTTCACGCTGGTCTGGGCGCTGACCTACGTCACCGACGTCTCGATCATCGTCCAGTTCCTGATCGCGCTGGTCGGCCTCGGCGTGGCGATCGACTACGCGCTGCTGATGATCTTCCGGTTCCGCGACGAGCTCCGCGACGGACGCGACGTCGAGTCCGCGGTCGTCGAGACGATGACCCACGCCGGCCGCTCCGTGATCGTCTCCGGCTCCACCGTCGCGATCGGCCTGCTGTCGCTGGTCTTCCTGCCACTGCCGCTGATCCGCTCGATCGGCGTCGCCGGCATGCTGATCCCGGCCGTCTCCGTGCTCGCCTCGATCACGCTGCTGCCGGCGATGCTGGCCGTGCTCGGCCCGCGCATCAACAGCGTCCGCGTGATGCCGCGCCGCCTGATCGACCGCGGCCACGCCGAGGACGGCGCCTGGGGCCGCTGGGCCCGCTTCGTACTCCGGCGCCCGGTCGCGGTCGCCGCGGTCGGCATCGCGATCGTCGCCGTGCTGGCCGGATTCGGCACGCAGCTGAACGCCAACGAGGCACAGCTGTCCAACTTCCCCGGCACCGGCACCGCGATCGACGGCCGCCAGATGCTCGCCGACGCGCAGATCACGCCCGGCGTGATGAAGCCGCTCAACGTCCTCGTCGAGAACGGCGGCGACGCGCAGCAGATCGCCGCAACGATGAGCACCGTCCCCGGCATCGTGGGCGCCGCAGCCCCGGTGACCTGGCAGTCCGGACAGACGGCCCTGGTCGAGGCGTTCCCCGCCATCGACGGCTCGGCCCCCGGCATCCAGGGCCTCGTCGACCGCTCCAACGCCGCGCTCGAGGGCTCCGGCGGCACGCTCACCGGCATCGCCGCCGTCGACCGCGACTTCGTGCACGCCCTGTTCGGCAGCGCCCCCTACGTGCTCGGCCTGGTGCTGCTCCTGACCCTGATCCTGCTCACCCGCGCGTTCCGCTCCATCGTGCTCGCCCTCAAGGCGGTGCTGCTCAACCTCGTCTCCCTCGCCGCCGCCTTCGGGATCGTCGTGATCGTCTTCCAGCAGGGCCACGGCTCGTCGCTCTGGGACATCGAGGCGACCGGCTCGATCACGGCCTACATCCCGCTCATGATCTTCGCCTTCCTGTACGGCCTGTCCATGGACTACGAGGTGTTCATGCTGTCCCGCATCCGCGAGGCCTACGACGAGACCGGCAACACCGACAAGGCCATCGAACTCGGCCTCGCCCGCACCGGCAAACTCGTCACCAGCGGCGCCCTCATCCTGATGTTCGCCTTCCTCGTGCTCTCCACCAGCCCCGGCTACGAAGTCAAGCCCCTCGCCATCGGCATCGCCGCCGGCATCATCCTCGACGCCACCGTCATCCGCGCCCTCCTCGTCCCCGCCCTGATGCGGCTGATGGGCGAGGCCAACTGGTGGATGCCCCGCTGGACCAGCACCGCACTGCGCATCCCGCACCGCGAACGACTGACGGGTGCGGCGACCGACGTCGCCTGACCGTCACCAACCCTCGATGACGACGACGCGGGGTTCGTGGGACGCCGAGCGTTCCACGAACCCCGCATCACGTGGACCGAACCCGGCGTCGATACGACTCGGGAAACTCCCACCGGGGCACCGTGGCGCAGAGCTTTTCACCGGCTCCGGGAGTGTTGGGCAGCGACCACTTGCAAGCCGGCCCGAGGAGGTCCACCCTGACTCCGATGAGCTTCGACGCATCGACGCCCCATCACTGCCAATTCCCGGGCTGCGAACGTCCGAGCCGCGCGACGCCGATGGCGCTGCACCTCCGCGAGGGCGACGACCATGCGCGGATCGCCTGGGTGTGCGCCAAGCACTCGCTCCTGTTCTACGCCAACGACCCCGAGGTCGTGGCGTGGATCGACGAGTCGCACGCCACCGCGGCGACCGTCGCGTAGCACGCGCTCGTTCGGTCACGCCAGCTCGGACGCACGACGGGCGCCCTGTGCCCGTAGGCCCGCCCTCGAGATCGCGTCGCCGAGGCGGTTTCGGCCCCCGAGGCCGGGGAACCGTCGCCGTACAACGATCGAAGGAGCGCGACCATGGGTGACGAGAAGCGACTCGAGGACGGCCGGCAGGACGCAGGGCTCGATCCGTCCGACAGCTCCCTCGCGGGCGCGATCGACAACGCGACGTCGGAGGAGCTCGCGGACGACCGGCAGCGCAGCGACCGCACGGAGACCGGCCCTGCGGCCGAGGATCCGGCGATCGTGCACGCTCGCGAGGTCGGGACGACGGCCCCGAAGCTCAGCTAGGCCCGACGTTTTGGCAACGACCGTCGAGGGCACCACGGATCGTCTACCGACGGAGGCTCCATGGGCATCATCGCGTTTCTCATTCTCGGCTTGGTCGCAGGCATGATCGCGAAGGCGATCCTGCCCGGCGAGGATCGAGGCGGCATTCTCATCACGATGGTCATCGGCGTCGTCGGCGCCCTGATCGGCGGCTTCTTGGCCAGCGCCCTCTTCGGCGCGCACCCGCTCGACGAGTTCTTCGACATCTCGACGTGGCTCACCGCCATCATCGGCTCGGTGCTGCTGCTGTGGGTCTGGCGCAAGTTCGCGCCCGGACACGCCGGCCGCACCGTCTGAACCGGGCGATCTGAGGGCCCGGGCCGGAGTCGGCCCGGGCCCTTTTCACGTGATCCGGCCGCCCTGGGCCGTGACACTTGTGTCAGAAACGGACGCCGAACGCCGCGGAACCTGCGCGAGTCTCGGCGCTCGCCGCCGGCCTGGCGCTTTTCGCCGTTTTCGGCGCACCCCTCGTCCGACCGCGGCGTCTACGGTGTGACGAGTTCAATCGGTCCTCGGTAGTCGCTGCCAGCAACGACCACGGGTGGGGGAGGTCTCGATGTCACAGGTACGTTCGCCTCGGCGTGCGCTCATACGGTGGTACACGGTCGCCGTCGCGGTCATCTGCGGCGTCGCGGTGACGGTGATCGTCCACGACGGCCCCGCCAGCCGGGTTGCCGTGCAGCGACAGTCGCAGGCCGCCGCCTGGAAGGCCGAGCTGGCCGCCACACGCGCCCGCGTCGCCACCGCTGACGCGGCCGGCCGCCGTCTGCGCGGCTCCTACAACCGGCTCGTGCAGGCGAACCGACGGCGCGAGCAGCGCCTGCTCGCAGCCGTCGATCGCTGGCGGCGCATCGCCGCGCAGCGCTGAACCCGCTCCGCAAAGGAGGAGTCCTCATGCCACGTTCCCGCACCACCCGCGCGCTGATCGCCTCCACCGCCGGCCTCGTCGGCGCCGGCGCCGTCGTCTGCGCCACGCTCGCCTTCACCCACGCCGCGCACCGCTCGCCGCAGGTCGCGTCGCTCGCCCCGGTCGCCGCCACGGACGCACCCGTCGGCCGCGGCGCCACCGGCCTGCTGGCGTGGCAGGCGCCGGCGACGCCGGCGCCGCTCTCCCTGCCCCCGCGCGTGATCGAGCCGGTGCGCGTCGTCGTCGTGACGCGCGTCGTCAGCGACTCGGCGCCCACCCGCCGGGCGACAACCACGACGCAAGCCGGCCCGGCAGGTCGCCACGACGACGCAGCGGACGCCGCACGCGGACGACCACCGCATCGACGAGTCGCCGGCAGTCGACGCGCACCGTCTCCGCGCGCGACCGCGAGCGCGAGCGTCGAGCACGACGACCGCAACGAGCGCCGCACCGACCGGCCGCAGGCCGGCGACGACGACCACGAGCGGGACGACGACGAGTGACGCGGCTGCAGCGCGTCCTCTGCCTCGCCCTCGGCCTCCTCGCGACCGCCGCCGTGGTCACCGCGACCACCGTGCACGACCGCGCGGACGCCGGGCGCCGGGCGCTCGCCGAGGCCAACCGCGCGCACGCCAGGTGGGCCGCGGAGCGAGCGCGCGAGGTCGCGGCACGGGACGCGACTCCGCGACATCGCGGCCCGCCGGGCGGCCCTGCGCCGCGAGACGGCGAACAGCACGCGCCGGCTGCTGGCGGCGATCGAGCAGGCCCGCACGGCGCGTCGCCGGGTCGTGCATCGCGCCGCCGCGTGTCGTCTACCGGGTGCGCACGGCGCTCGTTGCGGATCGGGCCGGATGATCGCCTGGGAGATCACGCGGGCGAGCGCCTTCGTGGCCTTCGGGTGCTACACCCTGTCGGTGACGTGGGGCATCCTGGTCGCCTCGCGGACGCTGCCGGCGCCGGCGAAGCCGGAGTTCGACTACCACCGGTTCGTCTCGTCGCTCGGCCTCGTCGCAACGGCCGTCCACGTCTCGACGGTGCTCATCCACCACGCGAACGGCGTGCACTGGCCCGCGCTGTTCTACGTCGGTGCGCGACCGGCCGCCGTCGCCGGCGTCACCGCCACCTGGCTGATCGTGCTGCTGCCGGTCTCGTTCGCCCTGAAGAAGCGCGGCCGCCTGTCGACCCGCACCTGGCGGCGCCTGCACTACCTCGGCTACGCCGTCTGGTTCCTGGCGCTACTGCACGGCCTCGGCGCCGGCACGGACACGCAGGAGCGGGCGTCGCTCGCGGGCTACGGCCTCGCGGCCGGCGTGGTCGTCATGGCCGCCACCTGGCGAGTCGTCAGCCGCCGTCCGAAAGGGTCGGCCGCCGCGACGCGCGGCCGGGCCGAGCCGACGTCGACCGGCTAGGGCAGGTCGATCAGGGTCGCGGTCAGGCGGCCGTCGGCGATCTCGACCACCGCCATCGTGCACACGGGCGCACGGCCGCGGTGCTCGAGGGCCGAGCCCGGATTCAGCAGCAGCAGGTCGCCGTGCCGCTCGATCAGCGGCAGGTGCGAGTGGCCGAACACCACCGCCTGGCAGTCGGGGAACTGCTCGCGCAGCCGCTCGCCGCGCCCGTCCTTCGGCCCCGAGTTGTGCACCATCCCGATCCGCACGCCCTCGGCCTCGACGACTCGCTCGACCGGCAGCCGCGCCGCCAGATCGTCGTCGTCGGTGTTGCCGAGCACCGCCCTGCACCGGCCCGAGCAGCTCCAGCTCGACCAGCACGGACAGCGCCGAGAAGTCGCCGGCGTGGAGGATGAGGTCGGCGGCCGAGCACTCCTCCACCAGCCGCGCCGGCAGCTGCCGCTGACCGC
The DNA here is from genome assembly GCA_963732645.1 of uncultured Actinomycetes bacterium. Taxonomy (GTDB): domain Bacteria; phylum Actinomycetota; class Thermoleophilia; order Gaiellales; family F1-60-MAGs149; genus VFJZ01. Next base: position 257,099 of record CAVTAC010000007.1, on the reverse strand, counting down.
GCGGCAGGTGCGTGTCGGACACGACCGCGATGCGCATCAGGCGCCCTCCACGCCGCGCACGGCGTCGGCCAGCGCGATCGCCGGCCGGCAGGCGGCGACGTCGTGCAGGCGCAGCATCGCGGCGCCGGCACGGCTCGCCAGCACGGCGGCGGCGATGGTCGGGGCGAGGTCGTGCTCCTCGGCGCCCGTCGCGTCGGCCGTGAACTCCTTGTGCGAGCAGGCCACCAGCACCGGGAACCCGAGCGCCATCACGCGGTGCAGGTCGCGCAGCAGGATCAGGTCGAGCCGGGTCGACTTGCCGAACCCGAAGCCGGGGTCGACGAGGATCCGGTCCTCCCCCACGCCCGCGCCCGTGGCGTGGGCGAGCTGCGCCTCGAGCTCGCGCAGCACCTCGTCGACGCTGCCCTCGTACGACCGCGACGGGTTCGAGCGCGGCCGGCCGCGGTAGTGCGTCACCACCAGACCCGCATCGGCCTGCGGCGACCACGCCGGCCAGGTCGGGATCGAACCCGCCGGTGTAGTCGTTCACGAACGAGGCGCCCGCCGCCAGCGCCGCCGCCGCGACCGGCGCGCGGTAGGTGTCGACCGACACGCAGGCGTCGGTCAGCTGCTCGATCACCGGCACCACGCGCCCGATCTCGGCCGCGATCTCGATCTCGGCGCCCATCTGACCTGTCTGGCCGCCGACGTCGAGCACGTCGGCCCCCTCGGCGAGCAGCGCCCTGCCGTGCGCCGCGGCGGCCTCGGCGCCGTAGTGCCGGCCGCCGTCGTAGAACGAGTCGGGCGTGTTGTTGACGATCCCCATCACCAGCGTCCGCGCGCCCGGCTCGAACACGTGGCTGCCGAGGCGGAACGTCACAGGTCGAGACCGAGCTCCGGGACGAACACGCCGTCGCGCTGGATCGCGCGGCCGTCGAGCAGCAGCTCGCCGCCGCCGCGCAGGTCGCAGACCAGGTCCCAGTGCAGCGCCGAGACGTTGCTGCCGCCGGTCTCGGGATAGCTCGACCCGAGCGCGAAGTGGACGGTGCCGCCGATCTTCTCGTCCAGCAGCGTGCGGCCGGTGAACCGCGGCAGCGCGTAGTTGGTGCCGATGCCGACCTCGCCCAGCCGCCGCGCGCCGGCGTCGATCGCGAGCGCCGCGTCGAGCACGTCCTGGCCGTCGTCGGCGTGCGCCTCGACCACGACGCCGCGCTCGAACACCAGGCGCACGCCGTCGATGCGGCGGCCCGCGTGGTGCGCCGGGAAGGGGAACGTGACGACGCCCTCGGCCGAGTCCTCGTGCGGGCCGGTGAACACCTCGCCGTCCGGGATGTTGGTGACGGCCGCCGAGCTCCCCCACGTCCGCCCGTCGACCCGCAGCGTCAGGTCGGTGCCCGGCGCGACGATGCGCAGCTCGCGGCCCCGCGCCAGATGCTCGACCAGCCGCGCCTGCGCGGCGCCCTGCCGGTCCCACCGCTCCTCCGCTCCGTCGCGGTCGCAGAACGCGGCGGAGTACACCAGGTCGGCGTACTCGTCGTAGTCCATGCCGGCGTCGGCCGCGTGCACCTCGCAGGGGAACCCGACGACGGCCCACTGCATGCCGCCCTCCAGGTGCCGGCGGTGCCGGATCTCGCCGCCGGGCTTGCGGCCGCGCGCCCACGCCGCGTACCGCTCGGCCGGGATGCCGGCCAGCCCGGTCGAGTCCTGGGCGGCGTCGACGCCGACCATCGCGTCGGCGGTGCTCATCAGCGCGCTGTGCAGGCGGTGCTCGCGCGCCAGGTCGTCCGGCGTCGGTGGAGCCGAGCACGGCGCGCTCGTAGCCGCCGCCGATCGCGAGCCAGGCGATGTGCGCGCCGACGCGGCCGGCGTAGGCGGCCAGCGCCTCGACCAGCGGCGCACCGACCGGCGGCGACTCGACGACGACGCTGTGACCGGCGCTGAGCCCGAGCATGCGGCCGCCGAGCAGCCGGGCGAGACGCTCGGGGCGGGGGTCGCTCACCGGTCGAACGCGGCCAGCACGGCGTCCAGCAGCCGATCCGAGCCGAAGCGCACGGGATCGTCGACGACCAGGCCGGTCTCGGCGGCGGCGGCGGCGATCGCCGCCCGCGCCTCGGCCTCGTCGGCGATCTCCTTCGTGTTCAGGGCGATGGCGGCCACGCGGGCCGGACGCACCGGCTCGCACGCCGCCTCGTAGTGGGCCACGACCTTCGAGAGCGGCGGGATCTGCACCGTCTCGTAGGAGTGGATCGCGGTCTGGCCGGCCAGGTGGCAGAGCAGCAGCACGTCGGGTGCCGCGCCGTGCAGGAGGCCGAGCGTGACGCCGGAGTAGCCGGGGTGGTACAGCGAGCCCTGGCCCTCGACGAACAGCAGGTCGCCGTGCTCGGCGCCCTGGTAGACGAGCCGCTCGGCGGCGCCGGCGATGTAGTCGGAGATCACGTGGTCGACGGCGATGCCCCAGCCGGAGATGGCGATGCCCGGTCTGGCCGGTGGCGACGAAGACGCTGCGCTCGCCGCGCTCGCGGGCGGTCTTGTCGAGCTCGAGCGTGACCGTCATCTTGCCGATCGCGCAGTCGGATCCGACCGACTGGATGACGCGCAGCGACGGGTCGCGCTTGTACGGGCCGTCGGGCGTGTCGAGGTCGGCGGGGCCGACGCGCAGGTCGATCAGCTCGACGGCCGTGCTGCGTGGCCAGCGCCACCAGGTCGGGATCGTCGGCGAGCACGCTGTGCAGGCCGGCCTCGACGTCCATGCCGAGGGCCATCGCCTCGCCCAGCGCGATGCGCCACTCCTGCGACAGCCTGCCGCCGTCGGGCGCGACGCCGATCAGCAGCCGGTCGGCGCCCAGCGCGGCCGCCTCGGCCACGGTCGCCACGATCGGCACCGGCCGGGCGCAGTACGGCACGACCTCGTCCGCGGTGCGGCCCGCGTTGCCGGAGTCGATCACGGCGACGATCTCGCGCGGTGCGTAGCGGATCACGCCGTGGCCGGTCTTGCCGTTGAGCGTCTCGAACTGCCCCTCGGCGTAGATCGCGAGCCGCTCGCTCATGCCGGCACGACCCCGATGCCCGGCGCGTCGGACAAGCACGACGCGGCCGTCCTCGAACCCGAGGCCGCGGAACGGCCCGTCCTTGATCAGCAGGTGGCCGTCGAGGTCGACCCAGTCGACCAGCGGGGCCAGCTGCAGGGCCTGCCCGATGCCCAGCTCCGATTCGATCATGCAGCCGAGCATGACGCCTATACCGAGCGCGCGCGCCGCGTGCGTCATGCGCACCGCCTCGCGGATGCCGCCGCACTTCGAGATCTTGATGTTGATGCCGTCGGCGTAGGTGGCGATCGGCGCCACGCTGGCGAGGTTCTTGCAGCCCTCGTCGATCACGACCGGGATGCGCTCCTTCAGCTCGCGCAGCCCGCGGAAGCTCTCCAGGTCGTCGGCCGGGAACGGCTGCTCGACGAACTCGACGCCCAGCTCGATCAGCGCCGGCATCAGCTCGCGCGCGGTCTCGAGCGTCCAGCCCTCGTTGCCGTCGATGCGCAGCGTGGCCTGCGAGTGCTCGCGGATCACCTCGAGCCGCGCGAGGTCGTCGGCGCCGCCCACCTTGACCTTGAGGACGCCGTAGCGCTGCGCGCGCCGCGTCTTGTCGGCGGTGCCCTCCACCGTGTCGATGCCGATGGTGTACGAGGTCTGCGGCATGGTCGCCATCGTCACGCCGAGCAGGCGCCAGACGGGCAGGCCGGCGCGCTTGCCGATCCAGTCGTGGAGCGCGCCGTCGAGCGCCATCTTGGCGCCCGTGTTGCCCTCGAACGCCTCGCAGGCGGGTGCCGATGCCCTCGAGGTCGTACGGGTCGTCGCCGATCGCCGCGGCCCCGTGCTCGAGCACGAACGCCGCCATCGAGTCGGCCGACTCGCCCCAGTAGTCGACGGGGGAGCCCTCGCCGATGCCGGTGATGCCGTCGTGCGTCAGCTCGACGATCACGACGTCCTCCGAGTCGGAGGAGCCACGCGCAATGGTGAAGGTCTCCGCGAGCGCCAGCGTGACCGTACGAGCCGTTATCTGCACGGGCGGAAACATACTGTCAGCCCGCGATTCGCTGCCAAGAACAGGGGCGGCCCGGCCAGGCGCGAAGCCTGACCGGGCCGACCCGTCGATGGGCCTAGTAGCCGATGTGGATGTGATCGGCGTGATCCGGCAGGGCGAACGAGCCCGCGTTGCCGGTCGTGCCGTCGAGATCCATCAGCGAGATGATCTGCCGCGGGGCGACGTCGCCCGGCAGCATCAGCAGGAGGCGCACGGCCCGCTCGGTCACGGTCTGCGGGCCCTGGTTGCCCAGGATCGAGGTGCCACCGACGCCGGAGATGTCGACGGCGCGGCCGAAGATGTGCGCCGAGACGTTGCCCGAGGTGGTGAACACCGAGTGGCCGGAGATCAGGCACGAGACGCTGACCGAGCCGAACGAGGCCTGCAGGTAGCGGATCGCCATCTCGACCCGCGGGTCGATGCGGTGCTGCTCCAGGTCGGCGCGGCCGCCGCCGTAGACGCTCACGTTCTTCGAGGCGAGCAGCTCGTCGCCGAGCGACGTCGACGCCTCGGCCAGGCCGCGGGTCACGCCCGTCGTGCCGACCGCCCAGTAGTAGGCGGCCAGGGCGGCGGCGCGCTCGCCGGCGTCCTTGGAACCGAAGTAGGCGGCGAGCGCCTTCTCGGAGGCGAACGGCTTGGCCGCGTTGCCCGTGGCGCCGTGCGACTTCAGCCACTTGCCGGCCTTGGTCAGCGACTGGCCCTTCTTCAGGCCGAGGCGCTGGGCCGAGGCGAGCACCGTCCAGGCGACGCCGGTGCGGCGGGCGACCTGCTTCAGCTGCGTCAGCTCGTGGTTGTCGAGCTCACGGATGTCCGGCAGCGGGGCCGGCGCGGGCAGCAGCGACGAGGCGCGCTGCAGCTGCAGCAGTGCCAGGGCCGAGATGCCGACCGCGTGGATGTCGTTGGCGCCGCCCGAGTCGCTCAGGCCGCCCGCGACGCCACCCGTGTGGCCGTTGCCCGAGCTGGCGCGCCGACCCGAGGGGAGCTGGAAGTAGGTGGAGCCGGCCGACGTCTCGAGGCCTGCGAGGGCGGAGAGGTCGCCGGGGGCTGCCGTCACCGCGGTGGTGGTCGGCGTCGTGCCGGCCGGTGCCGGCGGCAGCGGGTTGGTGGCGGGAGCGTCCGGCGTGGCCGAGGCGCCCGGATCGGGCGTCGCGGTGTCGCCGGCCGGATCGGCCGGGTCGCTCGGATCGGCCGGGTCGGCCGGGTCGCTCGGGGCCGAGCCGTCGTCCGACGTCGATGCGTCGTCCGACGCCGGGGCGTCGTCCGCGCTCGAGCCGGCGGGCGGGTTGTCGTCCGCGGGCGCGTCGTCGGCCGGCGCCGGGTCGTCGGCAGGGGCCGGATCCGACGCGGGGGCGTCGTCCTCGGTCGCTGCGGGCGGCTCCTCGGCGGGCGGCGCCTCCTCGACGATGCTGCCGGCGGATCGGGCTCGGCCGCGGGCTCCTCGGCGGGCTTCGACTCCTCGGAGGAGGCGGCGGGCTCCGCGGCCTTCTCCTTGTCCTTGTCCTTGTCGACGCAGTCGGTGGTGACCGACTCGGAGCAGTACGGCTTGTCGCCCGCGCTCCCGGTCCCGTCGTCAGCGAAGGCGGCGATGGCGACGCCCGTGGTCATCAGGGCGCCGACGGCGATCAGGCCCGGCGGCGCGCGTGGCAACGCGCGCAGGCAGGCCGAGGCGCCGCTCGGCAACCGAGAACCAGGCGCGTGCCTGCGGCTCGGGCGTGGGATCCTCCCACGCAGGTTCGGGAGGCTCGACCGCCCACAGCGGCTCGTCCCTCTCGTTGCGTCCGTCCCTATCCGGCAAATGCGTCATGCGTGTGTGAACCCCCGAACCCGGTGTCTTCCGGGGTAGTCATCGGGCGAGGGAGGCCGAGAGGCATCCCCCGCTAGAGGGTCATCGGCACAGATACCCAACGAGATAAGGGAGATTTTGCAAATTGCGCAATATATGAGCAGGTTCGACCGGGCCGGAGCCGGTCGGCGCTGCGATAGACTGGGCGCCCTGCCCCCGTAGCTCAGTGGATAGAGCGCAGGTCTCCGGAACCTGAGGCGCAAGTTCGATTCTTGCCGGGGGCATCGCCTCGATGAGAAGCAGCCTCCGCCGATCAACGGCAGGCAGCGCGTGCGACGGCCCGCCGGCAGCCGGTGCACGTGCGGCGCGCACCGGCTGCGCCCTGCGACTGCGTGCTCGGTCTCTAGCGCGAACAATCTCCCGACCCGCCGAATGTTCTACACTCGCCGGGCGCCGCCGAGGATGTACGGCGCCGCCGGCGAGGCGAAAATAGACGGCCGGAACGTGAACCGTCGCAGGTCTCTATCGTGAACCCGGCGTCACCGATCGGCGGGCGGTGTCGCGGCTGGCATGGCAGCCGCCGGCGATACGGGGCCAGACGAGGTCGAGCGTGCGCTGTCCAGCGCGCGAGTCGCGGCTCGCGGGACACGACATGCTCGTAGAAGCGCAGCTCGCCGCCCGGTCGCAGCACGCGGTGCAGTTCGCGCAAGCTGGCCGCGACGTCCTGGACGGAGCACAGCACCCGGGCCGTGACGGCGACATCGAACGTGGCGTCGCCGAACGGCAGGCGCTCGGCGGTCGCGTCGATGACCTTCACCGGGATCGGTGCGACCGTCGCGGCCAGCTCGGCACGCTGCCGGAGGTACGGCTCCGGTTCGACCGCGACGAGATCGACCACCGCACCAGGGAGGTAGTCGCCGAAGCTGATGCCGGCGCCGGCGCCGATCTCGAGGACGTGGCCCGCTACGCCGTCGAGCAGCCGCCGGCGGTGCGACGCAGCACCGAGGGTGTGGATGTGTCCCCCGACCGCGCCGAGCGAAAGAGACGGGCGGCGAGCGGGTGGCGATGGTCGGCCGCTCACGGCTGGCAGGCTCGCACACGCTACGGTCCCGGCGTGTGACCAGATCCGCTCGCCCGCGCTGCTCGCCGCCAGCCGCGCCCGCATCGATCGTTTCGCCCCGGCCGACGTGCCCGCGGCGATCGCTGCCGGCGCGGTGCTGATCGACATCCGCACCGATGCGCAGCGCCGCGCCGACGGTGTCGTTCCGGGATCGATCTGGTACCCCCGAAACTGCCTCGAGTGGCGGTGCGCGCCCGGTACCGAGCACCTCGACCCGCTGGTCGCCACGGCCGGACGGGTTCGTGCTCCTGATGTGCCGCCACGGCTACCAGACGAGCCTCGCCGCCGCCGTCCTGCGCGACCTCGGCGTGGCCCGCGCCGGTGACGTGGTCGAGCGGCTTCGACGGCTGGGTCGCAGCGGGCATGCCGGTCGAGGCCTACGACCCCGGGCGACACGACCTCCAGGGGTCGGACGAGGCGTCGATCCGCGACTACTGATCCGGCGCCATCCTGCGGGCGGCTGGTATGGTCCGCCGGATGCGGTGGACGGTCCTCCAGCTCCGCTCGCGCCGTGGGCTCGTCGCGGCCCTCCTGGTGTTGCTCGTCGCGCTGTTCGCGGCGCGCGCCGTGGTGCACCACGTCGCCGAGGAGATCTCGCCGCCGTCGGCCATCGGCCACCACGAGGATGGCGATCACGACCTCGCGCTCGACCTCGTCGCTGCCGCCGCCGGCTTCCTGCTGCTCGCCGCGTTCGTCTCCCGCACCAGCGGCGTCTCGCGGCCGTCGCGCTTCACGTTCGCCGTGCCGCGGATCGTGCGGTCGCTGCCGTCGTTGCCACGCGGTCGACCCCCGCGTGCCCTTCGCCGCGTAGAGCTGCAGTCGTTCCTGACGTGAGTCCCTCCTGACGTCCTGCCGGGCCCGTGCCCGGCCTGTCGACTCTGGAGGAACCCGTGAGGTAGGAGCTCTCGTACGAGGAGCGCTGATGCTCGTCATCGCGCTCGGCACGACCGTGTGGCGCTCGCCGCACCCAAGGATCAGATCCGCACGAAGCGCGCGCAGGCCGAGCAGGCGCGCGCGCAGATCGACGAGCTCGGGATGCGTCTCGAGTCGGCCGTCGAGCGCTACAACCAGGCCGACGCGCAGCTGGGAGACGTGCGCGGGCGATCACCGCAAACGAGCGCGCCATCGCGGTGGTGCGCGGCAGCGTCCGCCGGGCCCGAGCGGCACTGGCCGACCGGCTGGTGGTCGAGTACCGGACCGGCAATCCGGATGCGATCGCCGCGCTGCTCGGCGCCCGTTCGCTGACGGAGATGCTCGAGCAGCGGTCGACCATGCAGCGCGCCAGCCGCCAGACCTCGAAGGTCATCGGCGACCTCGTCGGCGCGCGCCGCGAGCTGGCACGCCGCGAGCGCAAACTCGAGTCCGACCGGCGGCAAGCGGACCAGCTCGTCGCCCAGGCCGCGGCCGCGCAGCGCGAGGTCGAGCAGGGCATCGCGTCGCAGCAGGCTCTGGTGCAGGGTCTCGAGGGCGAGATCGCCCAGCTGCAGCGCGAGGAGGCGGCGCGCCAGAAGCGCATCGCCGCCGAGGCCCGGGCCCGGCTCGCCGCCCAGCGAGCCGCGCAGCGGGCGACGGCAGCCGCCGACCCCGGCCTCGGTGGCTCGAGGGGCGGTGGCGGGGGTGGCGGTACACCGATCGCACCGCCGGCGAACGGGTCGATCGGCGCCCGCGCGGTGGCCGCCGCGATGCGCTGGCTCGGCACTCCTACTCCTGGGGTGGCGGCAACGCCAGTGGCCCCTCCCGCGGCATCGGGCGCGGCGCGAACACCGTCGGGTTCGACTGCTCGGGCCTGACGCTCTACGCCTACGCGCAGGTCGGCATCGGCCTCGGCCACTTCACCGGCACGCAGTGGCGGTCGGGCCAGCGGATCAGCCGGATGAGCGACCTCGCGGTCGGCGATCTCGTCTTCTTCGGCGGCGACCTCGGCCATATGGGCATGTACATCGGGGGGCCAGATGGTGCACGCGCCGCACACGGGCGACGTGGTCAAGATCTCGACGATCACGTCCGGCTACTACGCCGCCACGTTCCAGGGAGGAGTCCGCCCCTACTGACGCGCGCGGCGGCCCAGCAGGCGCAGGCCGTTCGCGGTGACGAGCAGGCTCATGCCCATGTCGGCGGCGACGGCCATCCACAGCGTGACGAGGCCGAACGGGACGAGCACCAGGACAGCGCCCTTGACGACCAGCGACGCGACGATGTTCTGCCGCATGACGCCGACGGCGCGCCGCGCGAGCGCGAGCGCCGCGGGCAGCCGCGACAGGTCGTCGGCCATCAGCGCGACGTCGGCGGTGTCCAGCGCGATGTCGGAGCCGGCGGCGCCCATCGCGACGCCGACCCGCGCGGCGGCCAGCGCGGGCGCGTCGTTGACGCCGTCGCCGACCATCGCCGGCGCCCGTCTCGGCCTCCAGCTGCCTCCACGCGGCGCAGCTTGTCCTCGGGCAGCAGCGACGCGTGCCACTCGTCGATGCCGGTCGCGCGCGGCCACCGCGCGGGCGGCGCCCGTCGTCGCCGGTGAGCATCACGACGCGCTCGCACGCCCTGCCGGCGCAGGTCGGCGACGACGCCCGGCGCCTCCGGCCGCACGGTGTCGGCGAGGCTGAAGACCGCCAGCAGCCGCTCCCGCTCGCCGAGCGCGATCATCGTCCGCCCCCGCGCCTCGAGCGCCGCGATCGCCTCCGACGCCGCGCGTCGAGACGCTCGCGCGCCAGCCGCGGCCCGCCCGCCCACAGCGCGCGGCCCTCGACCAGCGCGTCGACGCCGCGCCCGGGCAGCGCCATGAACCGCGCCGGCTCGGCGACGGTGATGCCGCGCTCGCCGCGGCGCGCACCAGCGCCTTGCCCGAGCGGGTGCTCGGAGTGCCGCTCGACGGTGGCCACGAGGCGCAGCGCCTCGGCTCGTCGAGGGCCGTCGCGGCGATCCCTCCAGGCTCGGCGCGCCGGCGGTGACCGTCCCGGTCTTGTCGAGGCAGACGACGCGGATGCGCGCGAGGTTCTCCAGCGCCTCGCCGCCCTTGATCAGGGTGCCGCCGCGCGCCGCGGCGCCGATGGCCGAGACGACGGCGACCGGGATCGAGATCACCAGCGAGCACGGGCAGGCCACGATCAGCAGCGCCAGCGCGCGGTACAGCCACGTCGACGCGTCGCCGCCGAGCAGCGCCGGCACGACCGCCACGAGCACGGCGGCGCCGAGCACGATCGGCGTGTAGACGCGGGCGAACCGGTCGACCATGCGCTCCGACGGCGACCGGCTGCGCCTGCGCCTGCTCGACCAGCTCCACGATGCGGCCGATCGTGGACGAGGCGGCGTCGCGCGTCGTGCGCACCTCGAGCACGCCGAACTGGTTCAGCGTGCCCGCGAAGACCTCGTCGCCGGCGGCCTTGTCGACCGGCATGCCCTCGCCCGTCACGGCCGCCTGGTCGACGCCGAGTCGCCGCCGACGACGACGCCGTCGAGCGGGCAGCCGCTCGCCCGGCCGCACGACGATCACCGAGCCGACCGGCACCTCCTCGACGGCCACCATCCGCTCCTCGCCCGCCGTCGCGCACCCGCGCCTCGACGGGCGCCAGCTCGGCCAGCGACTCGACCGAGCGGCGCGTGCGATCGAGCGCGTACGTCTCCAGCGTCGTGCCGAGCGCGAACAGCACCAGCACCCACGCACCCTCGGCGTACGAGCCGATCGCGACGGCTCCCACCGCCGCGAGCGCCATCAGCACGTTCATGTCGAGCGAGCGGCGGCGCAGCGCCGCGATCGCCGCCCGCGCGATCGGCCAGCCGCCGATCACCATCGACGCCAGGTACGCCGGCTCGACCAGACCCGCTCGGCGCCGGCGAGATCGAGGGCCACGGCGACGGCCAGCACCAGCAGCGACACGAGCGTCGACACCGCCCGCCGGTCGTGCCGCCAGAACGCCGCCGGCGCGGGCCGCCGGACGGCGAACGGCCGGGCCCTGAAGCCCGCGCTCGACACGGCCGCGAGCACGCGCTCCTCCGGCACGTCGCCGCGCAGCGACAGGGTCGCCGCGCCGAACGACACCTCGGCCGATCAACGCCGTCGAGCGCGCCGACGACACGCTCCAGCGTCCGCGCGCACGCGCCGCAGTCCATGCCCTCGACGCGGTACCGGACGGCGGTCGCAGTCGACGCACCGGCGTCGTCGCCGGCGGGCGCAGCGTCGGGCTGGATCACGGGCAGCTGCCTCATCCGGTGGCGGCTCCCGCACGGTCGAGCCGGTCGACGGCACCGAGCGCCTCGCGCCCGGCCTCCGTGAGCGCGTACATGACCATCTTCCCGTCACGTCGCGAGCGGACGAGCCCCTGGGCGCGCAGCAGCCGGAGGTGGTGTGACACCAGCTTCTGCGAGCGCTCGACGATCCACGCGAGGTCGCAGACGCAGAGCTCGACGCCATCGCGCAGGGCCATGGCGATCACCAGCCGCGTCGGATCACCGAGCGCCGCGATGACGGCAGCCCGCCGCGTGGCCTCGCCGGCGTCGAGACGGTCGTTCCTGAGCGCTTCGGCGCGTGGCAGGTCGAGGCAGAGGAGTCGCAGCGGTCGTTCGCCATAAGTCATCCTAACATCCGTTGGATTGTTTGGATCGGGCCGTGCAAAGGCTTCCTCGCATCTCCCGCGCGCGCCTTCGCGACCACCTTACGGCGGCGTCCTAGCCTGCGGGTACCCGGTTTTCGGGGATCGACTGGAGGTAGGTCATGTTCATGATCACGCACGCGTCCGAGCTCGAGGCGGCGTCGCTTCGCGCCCGCTTGCGCTGGGCCGACGCGATCGACGACCTTCTCGCGGAGGGCTCGCCGGACGCCGCGTCCACGGTGGTGCTGGTGGATGCGCGAGCCGAACTCGCCGACCTGCGCACCGACCTGTCGCACGACGACCTGCACCGTCTGGCGAACGTCGTCCGCGCGCACCGCGCCACCGCTCAGACAACGACCCGGTAGCGCAGGTAGACGACGCCGCCCGAAGCGGCGCTCGTCGAGCAGCTCGAGGTCCAGCGCGGACGCGTCCGGCAGCGCCCGCGTGCCGCCGCCCACCACGACCGGGCGTGAGGAACAGGTGGCACTCGTCCACCAGCCCGGCCGCGAGCGCCTGCGCGGCGAGCCCCGGGCCGCCGACCGAGAGGTCACTGCCGGCCGACTCCTTCAGCCGCCGCACCGCCGCCGGGTCGAAGGCGCGCTCGAGCCGCGTCCGCGGCGTCGACACGGCGTCCAGCGTCCGCGAGTAGACGACCTTGTCGGCCGCCCGCCAGATCGCCGCGAAGTCGCGGCTGACGCGGCTGGTCGGCGGTCGCGTCCATGGTCTCCCACGCGGCCATCACCTCGTACATGCGGCGGCCGTAGAGGTAGGTGCCGACCGGCCGCTCGAGGTCGTTGACGAAGGCGTGCACCTCCTCGTCCGGCGCGGCCCAGTCGAAGTGGCCGTCCGCGTCGGCGACGTAGCCGTCGAGCGATGCGATGGCCGAATAGATGAGCTTAACCACTTACAACTCCTATCGAGAGTCCTATCAGGAGCGTCTCGCACCGACTCAAAAGAGTAGACGTCGAGGCGATGTCGAAGGAGTCGCAGATGCCCCAGGTGAGCCCGGTCTTCTCGGTCGAGCCGGCCGCGCGGCGGGTCTACCACGACAACTCCCTGTGCGCCGAGCGCTACCACATCGAGCCGCAGGAGAAGCGGTCGGGGACGGGCGACCGGCCGCTCTGCGAGCAGTGCGCCGAGCTCGACCGGCAGGGGAAGTGACAGCGCGGACGGGTCGCCGCGGGGCCCTGCGTCCATCGGGGTAAAGGTTCCGTAAGACGTCGCCCCGACGGGGTTTGGCCGGCCCCAAAAGGGGTAGATTGCCGGTACGAGGATGCCATCCGCTGCCGGTGAGACACCTGGCGCGTCTCTGAGCGGCGGGTCGTGCTCCCGGGAGCGCGGCCCGCCGCATTTCATTTCGCGGCCGCCGCAGTCGCCTGCAGGCTGGCCCGATAGGCCGCCGACGATCGCGGCCGCCGAGCGGTCGATGTCGTCCGCCGTCGTCGACCAGTTCGTGGTCGAGAACCGCACCGCGTCGCGGCCGTTCCAGTCGTGCCGCCGAGCCAGCACGTGCCCTCGGCCTGCACCCGCGCGCTGACGTCGTGCGTCACCGCGTCGGAGTCGCCGAACCGCACGACGACCTGGTTCAGCACGACCTCGTTGAGGATCTCGATGCCGGGCTCGGCCGCCATCAGCCCCGCGAACCGGCGGGCGTTCGCGCAGCAGCGGTCGACCAGGTCGGCGATGCCCGCGGCACCCATCGCCGCGATCGCCGCCCACACCGCGAAGCCGCGCGCGCGGCGCGAGGCCTCGGGCACGTACCGGTACGGCCCGCGGCCCTCGCCCGGCGTCACGTACGACGTCTGCCAGGTCATCGCCGCGGCGTGCGCCTCGGGATCGCGCACGAACACGACCGCCGAGTCGTACGGCACGTTCAGCCACTTGTGGCGTCGGTGGCCCACGAGTCGGCGCGCTCGACGCCGGCGACGAGGTGCCGCAGCGACGGGCTCGCCGCCGCCCACAGCCCGAACGCGCCGTCGACGTGCAGCCAGGCGCCGTGCGCCGCGCAGCTGTCGGCGATCTCGGCGAAGCGGTCGAACGCGCCGCTGTTGACGTCGCCGGCCTGCGCGCACACGATCGCCGGCCCGTCGCCCTCGGCGAGCGCCGCCGCCAGCGCCGCGGGCAGCATCCGGCCCTCGCCGTCGACCGGGATCTGCCGCGGCGCGCCGAGACCCAGCTAGCGCAGCGCGAGGTAGACCGTCGCGTGCGACTGCTCGCCCGCGAATACGCGCACCCGCGGCGCGACGTGCAGCCCGTCGCGCTCGACGTCCCAGCCGGCGCGCTGCAGCACCGCGTGACGCGCCGCGGCGAGGCACGTGAAGTTCGCCATCTGCGCGCCGGTGACGAAGCCGAACGACACGCCGGCCGGCAGCCCGAGCAGCTCGAGCAGCCACGCGCCCGCCACCTCCTCGGCCGCGGCGGCCGCCGGCGACATGACCTGCATGCCGGCGATCTGGTCCCACGCCACCGCAGCGTGTCGGCGGCGAGCGCCGCCGGGACCGAGCCGCCGATCACGAAGCCGAAGTAGCGCGGCCCGGGCGAGTTGACGAGGCCCGGCTCGGCCGCACGCGCCAGGTGGTCGATCACCGCCACCGGGTCGGTGCCGGCCTGCGGCAGCGGGCCGCCGAGCGCCTCGACCACCTCGGCGGTCGTCGCCGACGGGCCGGCCGGACGGTCGCGGACGGAGTCGAGAAACGCCCGCGCATGAGCGTGGGCAGCGTCGAGTGCGGCGTGATCGCTCATGGCGGGAAGGCTACTGAATGTGCGGCGGCATAGGCTTCCGGATCGTTCACGTTCAGCAGCGACTCGAGCGCTGGATCCGCGGCCCGCAGCACGGGGTCGTCGAGCAGCCAGCCGGGGCCGACGACGCGGGTGCGGACGACGGCGTACAGCTCGGCCGGCTTGACGCCGCCGGCCGCCACGATCTCGGCCAGCGGCACGGCCACGGCGGTGCGGTACGCGGCCGCCAGCGGATGCCGGAAGCCGTGCGCCTCGGGCAGCACGACGTCGGTCGCGGCGTCCAGACCCTGCAGCACCCGGCGCACGAACGCGGGCCGCAGCCCAGGCATGTCGACCGCCGACACGTAGGCCGCGTCGGCCTGGGCCGCGACCGCCCCCAGCCCGGCCAGGATGCCGACCAGCGGCCCTCCGCCCTCCGCGCGTCCTCGGCAACGAGAACGCCGGCCGGCAGTTCGGGCAGCTGCTGGCCGGGCGCGCGGACGACGACCAGCGGCCCGTCGACCGCCTCGGCGACCAGCGCGCAGACGTGGTCGAGCAGCGTCCCCGGGCCCCACGGGAGCGCGGCCTTGGGCGAGCCCATCCGCAGCGAGCGGCCGCCCGCGAGGATGACGCCCGCGGCGCGCACGGTCAGGCGCGCGCGCCCGGGCCGTACGCGAGGTGGAGCAGCTTGCCCTCGGCGAACCGGGTCGGGCGCAGGTCGGTGACGTCGATCGGCGGCGTGCGGCCGGCGACCTCGGCCGCGACCACCTCGCCGACGGCGGGCGAGAGCTTGAAGCCGTGGCCGCACCAGGCCAGCGCGAGGTACAGGCCCTCGACGCCGGGGCACGGGCCGATGATCGGGTTCCAGTCGGGCGAGGAGTCGTACGGCCCCGCGAAGCCGCGCTGCAGCTCGAAGCCGCCCAGCCGCGGGTAGCGCTCGGCCACGGCGCGCCGGACGACGGCCTCGTA
This sequence comes from uncultured Actinomycetes bacterium, assembly GCA_963732645.1. Taxonomy (GTDB): domain Bacteria; phylum Actinomycetota; class Thermoleophilia; order Gaiellales; family F1-60-MAGs149; genus VFJZ01. The sequence continues at coordinate 241,870 of CAVTAC010000007.1, read as the reverse complement.
GCCCTCCGAGATGCCGTTGTCGCAGTCGCCGGCGCGCTCCAGGGGCTCGTCGCCGAAGTACGCGACGGCGTAGAACTGCTGCCCGCGGTCGGGGCGGACGACGACGTTCGTGACGGCGTCGGAGCAGACCGCGGTCGGCAGCGGCGCGCCGATCGGCTGGCGCAGCACCGCAACCTGCAGGCGACGCAGCGCGATCGGCTGCTCGGCGCCCAGCGGCCGCAGCAGCTCGTTGCCCCAGGCGCCGGTGGCGAGCACCACCCGGTCGGTGGCGAGGAAGCCGTTCGCCGTCTCGACGCCCCGGACGCGGCCGCCCTCGACGCGGATCGCCGTTCACGTCGGTGCCGAGCCGGCCGTCGAGCCCGTTCTCCGACGCCGCCGCGTACCAGCCGAGGCACATCTTCTGCGCGTCGGCGAAGCCGCCGTCGGGCTCGTAGGCGGCGCCCGCGACGCCCTCCAGCGACAGCTCCGGCTCGGCCGCGGCGATCTCGCCGGGCTCGAGGAACCGCGTGTCCAGCCCGAGGCCCTGCAGCAGCTCGACGTTGCCCTGGCACGCCTCGCGCAGGCGCTCGGGCACCGTCAGCAGGTAGCCGCAGCGGACGTAGCCGGCGTCGGCCACGCCCACCTCGTCGCTCCAGTCCATGATCGTGCGCGAGCCGGCGATCGCGAGCCGCGCCGTGACGGCGTTCGAGTAGTGGCGCCGCACCATCGAGAACGACCGCCCGGAGTCGCCCGAGGCGGGCAGCCCGCGGTCGAGCAGGGTCACGCGGTCAGAGCCGTCACGGCACAGCGCATGGGCGGTCGCGAGGCCGAAGATGCCGGCCCCGACGATGGCGATGTCGGTCGAATCGGTCACGCCGGAGAGCGTAAGCGAGGGGGGCTGGATCGTGGGAGAGGGGTGACCCCAAGCCGTTTGGGTTGACCCAAAAGTTCTGCCAGAGGGCACGAAAAAGGGAAGGGGAGAGGGGGGGAAGGAGGGAGGGGAGGGGAGAAGGGGTAGGGTAAGGGAGAGGGAAGGCGGGGAGGGGGAAGGGACGACGACGCGGGACGTACGATAGGCGGCGCCTATCAATCGAGTGGAACAGCCGTGTTGCCTCCGCCTCCGGCGCGGGTCACGATGTGCTGGATCGCTTTCTCTTGCAGGAGGAACGCCCATGACCACCGGCCGTCTCACCACCCCGCTCGTGCGCGACAACGGCGAGCTGCGTCCCGCCACCTGGGACGAGGCGCTCGACCGCGTGGCGGAGGGCTTCGGCCGGGCCCGGGCAAACAGCGACACCACCACCTCCTTCGGCATCTTCTCGTGCTCGAAGGCCTCGAACGAGATGAACTTCCTCGCCGGCAAGCTGTCCCGGCAGGTGATGGGGTCGAACAACATCGACTCCTGCAACCGCACTTGACACGCACCTAGCGTCGTCGGTCTGGCGACGGTATTCGGGGCGGGCGGCGGCACGTCGTCCTACGAGGAGATCGAGCACACGGACGTGATCCTGCTGTGGGGATCGAACGCGCGAGCGACGCATCCATCTTCTTCCACCACCTGCTGAAGGGCGTCCACAACGGCGCCAGGCTGGTCGTGGTCGATCCGCGGCGCACGTCATCGGCGGAGTGGGCCGACACCTGGATGGGCCTCGATGTCGGCACCGACATCGCGCTCTCCAACACGATCGCCCGCGAGATCATCCACGCCGGGCTCGTGAACCGCACCTTCGTCGAGCACTCGACGCTGAACTTCGACGAGTACGCCGCCTCGGTGGAGCCGTTCACGCTGGCCGAGGGCGAGCGCATCACGGGCGTGCCGGCCGACACGATCCGCGACGTCGCGCACACGTTCGCGCGGGCCGACCGGGCGATGATCTGCTGGACGCTCGGCATCACCGAGCACCACGTCGGCGTCAACAACGTGCTGTCGCTGATCAACCTGGCGCTGCTGTGCGGCCACGTCGGCCGCTACGGCTCGGGCCTCAACCCGCTGCGCGGCCAGAACAACGTGCAGGGCGGCGGCGACATGGGCGCCATCCCGAACAAGCTGACCGGCTTCCAGGACATCGAGCGCGACGACGCGGCCCGCGCCAAGTTCGAGGCCGCCTGGGACTGCACCATCACGCCCCGCTACGGCTGGCACCTGACGCAGATGTTCCACGCGCATGGAGCGCGGCGAGCTGCGCACGCTGTACGTGATCGGCGAGAACCCGGCGCAGTCCGAGGCCGACGTGCAGCGCACGCGGCAGCTGCTGCGCGAGCTCGACTTCATGGTCGTCCAGGACATCTTCCTGACGGCCACCGCCGAGCTGGCCGACGTCGTGCTGCCCTCCGCCGCGTCGTGGTGCGAGGCCGACGGCACCGTCACCAACTCGGAGCGCCGCGTGCAGCGCACCCGCAAGGCGCTCGAGCCGCCGGGCGAGGCGATGGACGACATGTGGATCCTGGGCGAGATCGCGAAGCGCCTGGGCCACGACTGGGGCAACCCGACCGCCGAGCAGGTGTGGGACGAGGTGCGCTCGCTGTCGCCGATGCACGCGCGGCATGAGCTACGACCGGCTCGAGGCGCTCGGCGGCATCCAGTGGCCGTGCCCGGACGAGGACCATCCGGGCTCGCAGATCCTGCACGAGCGGCTCTGGCTCGATCCCGTCGAGGGGCCGCTGGCGCCGTTCACGATCGTCGAGCACCAGCCGCCGTACGAGTCGCTCGACGCCGAGTACCCGCTGCGGCTGACCACCGGCCGCCGGCTCGAGTCGTACAACACCGGCGCCCAGACGAACCGCTACTCGTCGCCGCTGCACCGTGGCGAGTCGCTCGACCTCGCGCCGGAGGACGCCGACCGCCTGCTGCTCGAGGAGGGCGAGATCGTGCGCGTCTCGTCACGCCGCGGATCGGTCGAGGCGCCGGTGCACATCGACCGCGCGCTGCGGCCGGGCCTGTGCTTCATGACGTTCCACTTCCCCGACCAGGTCGACTCGAACGTGCTCACGATCGACGTCACCGACCCGCTCAGCGGCACGGCGGAGTTCAAGGCCGCGGCGATCCGCGTGGACAAGATCGTGTCGCCGCCCGCCACCGACCGCGCCGAGGTCCAGCTGCCGGCCGAGATCACGGGAGACTGATGGACATCCATCCCATCGACGCCGAGCCGACCAGCGCCGAGCGCGCCGCGGTCGACCACCTGCTCGGGCCGCCCGAGACGGGTTGGACGGGCGGTGTCCGGCGGCCGCTCGACGACCGCATCGCGACCGGCGGCGGCCACGCCGCGCGCAGCCGCCGGCACGAGCTGCTGCCGGCGCTGTGGGCCGTCCAGGAGCACATCGGCTGGATCAGCCCCGGCGCGCTCAACTACATCTGCACGCGCCTGACCGTGCCGCCCGCCGACGCCTACGGCGTGGCCACCTTCTACGCCATGCTCGCGACCGATCCCCGGCCGCCGCGGGTGATCCACGTGTGCGAGGACCTGGCGTGCAAGTGCGTCGGCTCCGACGATCTGATCGCGCAGCTGGAGGAGCGGTTCGGCCCCGAGGGCGACCTGTCCGACGACGGCTCCGCCACCTGGTACCGCAGCCCGTGCCTCGGCCAGTGCGACCGGGCGCCGGCGGCGCTCGTGACCGACGCCGGCGAGGCGCCCGACGAGCGCGTGCTCGCGCCCACCACCGCGCGCGACGTGCTCTCCGCGCTGGCCGGCGCCGACGTGCCGGGCGACCCGGTCACGACCCTGCCGCAGACCGACGACTCGCTGCGCCTGCTGGCGCGCGTCGGCCGCATCGATCCGGTCAGCCTCGACGCCTACCGCGCCGCGGGCGGCTACGAGACGCTGCGGATGGCGGTCGGCCTCGGCCCCGACGGCGTCATCCGCGAGGTCAAGGACTCCAAGCTGATGGGCCGCGGCGGCGCCGCGTTTCCGACCGGCGTCAAGTGGGAGGCGGTCGCCCGCCAGCCGGCGCGGCCCCACTACCTGATCTGCAACGCCGACGAGTCGGAGCCCGGCACCTTCAAGGACCGGGTCGTGATCGAGGGCGACCCGTTCTCGCTGATCGAGGCGATGACCATCGCCGGCTATGCGACGGGCTGCGAGATCGGCTTCGTGTACCTGCGCGGCGAGTACCCGATGGCGCACCGCATCCTCGGCGACGCGATCGCGGAGGCACGGCGGCGCGGCTACCTGGGCGACGACGTGCTGGGCGAGGGCTTCGCGTTCGACCTCGAGATCCGCAAGGGCGCCGGCGCCTACATCTGCGGCGAGGAGACGGCGATCTTCAACTCGATCGAGGGCTTCCGCGGCGAGCCGCGCAACAAGCCCCCGTTCCCGGTCGTCGCCGGCCTCTTCCAGAAGCCGACCGTGATCAACAACGTCGAGACGCTCGTCAACGTGCTCGACGTGCTGCAGGGCGGCGGCCCCGCCTACGCGGCCACCGGCACCGAGGCCTCCACCGGCACGAAGCTGTTCTGCGTCAGCGGCAACGTCGTGGTGCCCGGCGTCTACGAGGTGCCGTTCGGCGCGACGCTGGGCGAGCTGCTCGACCTGGCCGGCGGGCTGCCCGCGGGCCGGACGCTGCAGACGGTGCTGCTCGGCGGCGCGGCCGGCGGCTTCGTCGGCCCCGACGAGCTCGACCTGCCGCTGACCATGGAGGCGGCCCGCGCGGCGAAGACCACGCTCGGCTCCGGCGTCGTGCTGGTGATGGACGACACCGTCGACCTGCCGCGCATGCTGATGCGCATCGCCGCCTTCTTCCGCAACGAGTCGTGCGGCCAGTGCGTGCCCTGCCGCGTCGGCACCGTCCGCCAGCAGGAGGCGCTGGCGCGCATCGTCGGCGGCAACGGCCGCGGCGACGAGATCGCGCTCATCGGCGAGATGGGCCAGTGCATGCGCGACGCCTCGATCTGCGGTCTCGGACAGACCGCGTCGAGCGCGATCGAGTCCGCCATCAACCGGCTGGGGATCCTGAAATGACGCTCATCGGCGCCCCGAAGCGCATGGTCGAGTTCGAGGTCGACGGCCAGCCCGTGAAGGTGTTCGAGGGCCAGACGATCCTCGACGGCCTCTCGAAGCTCGGTGTCTCGACGCCGACCCTCTGCTACGGCGAGACCCTCACGCCGGCCAACGTCTGCCGCGTCTGCGTGGTCGAGATCGAGGGCGCCCGCGTGCTCGCGCCGTCGTGCTCGCGCAAGGCCGAGCCGGGCATGAAGGTGCTGACCGACTCCGACCGCGTGCGCCACTCGCGCAAGCTGGTGCTGGAGTTCCTGGCGTCGTCGGTCGACCTCGAGACGTCGCCCGCCGCGCAGGCCTACTGCGACGAGTACGAGGCGCAGCCCGAGCGGTACGGGCCGCCCGCCCCGCCCGACCCGCTGCGCGACCGCAAGCGCACCGGCCACCACGTCGAGCCCGACGGCCTCACGGCCGCCACCGTGCACGCGCCGATCAAGGTCGACAACGAGCTCTACGTGCGCGACTACTCCAAGTGCATCCTCTGTTACAAGTGCGTCGACGCCTGCGGCGACCAGCACCAGAACACGTTCGCGATCACCGTCGCGGGCCGCGGGTTCGACGCGCGCATCTCGACCGAGTACGTCGTCGCCCTGCCCGAGTCCGCGTGCGTCTACTGCGGCAACTGCATCGCCGTGTGCCCCACCGGCGCGCTGATGTTCAAGTCGGAGCACGACCTGCGCGAGGCCGGCACGTGGGACGAGGAGGCGCAGACCGTCACGACCACGATCTGCCCGTACTGCGGGGTCGGCTGCAACCTCGAGCTGCACGTGCAGGACAACGAGATCGTGCGCGTCACGAGCCCCGCCGACCACGACGTGACCGAGGGCAACCTCTGCATCAAGGGCCGGTTCGGGTTCCAGCACGTGCAGGACCGGGGATCGAGGAAGCGCAAGCGATGAACCGCTCGTCCACGGCGAAGGTGCGGCTGCTGGCCGTGGAGGGCGACGCCGGTGCGCGCCGCACCGACAGCCTGGCCGTGGAGGAGCCGCTCGAGATCCGCTGCGGCGGCCCCGGCCAGAAGGCCGTCCGCGTGGCGGTCACGATGCGCACGCCGGGCGACGACTTCGCGCTCGCCGCAGGCTTCCTGCACGGCGAGGGGCTGATCGGCGCCGGCGACATCCAGACGATCAAGTACTGCGACGACGTCGAGACGCCCGAGCAGCAGTACAACGTCGTCACGGTCAACCTGCGCCGCCCGTTCGACGACGGCGGCCTGCAGCGCAACTTCTACGCCACGTCCAGCTGCGGCGTCTGCGGCAAGGCGTCGATCGACCAGATCGAGATCACCTGCGCGCCGATTCCCGAGGGCTTCGACGTGCCGTCGTCGCTGCTCGGCGCGCTGCCCGACACCCTCCGCGACCGGCAGCGCGTGTTCGACCGCACGGGCGGGCTGCACGCCGCGGGCCTGTTCGACCGCGAGGGGACGCTGATCGACCTGCGGGAGGACGTGGGCCGCCACAACGCGCTCGACAAGCTGATCGGCAAGCAGCTGCTGGAGGAGAAGGTGCCGCTGTCCGAGCGGATCGTGCTCGTGTCGGGCCGCGCCAGCTTCGAGCTCGTGCAGAAGGCGGCGGCGGCCGGTGTGCCCGTCCTGTGCGCGATCTCCGCGCCCTCCAGCCTCGCGGTCGAGGCCGCGACGCGCCTCGGCGTGACGCTGGTCGGGTTCCTCCGCGACGACCGCCTGAACGTCTACGCGCACCCGGAGCGCGTGCTCGTCGGCGCCCCGGCGTGAGCGAGGCCGAGTACCCGAGACCGGCCGAGGCGCTCGACCTCTGGCTGTCCTCGCTCGCCGAGGCCGGGTTCGAGGCGCCGCTCGATGTCGAGGAGGTGCCGGTGCACGAGGCGCTCGGCCGCGTGCTGCAGTTCAACCTGCAGTCGCTGCACGACGTGCCGAACACGCGCTGCGCCGCGATGGACGGGTTCGCCGTCCGCGCCGCCGAGGTCGGTGACGCGCCGCTGCCCGCCGGGGCGTTCGTGCCCATCGACACCGGCGAGCCGGTACCCGCGGCCTTCGACGCGGTCGTCCCCGTCGAGGTGGCGGCGGTGGCGGGCGATGGGCTCGCGATCACCGGCCGGGTCACCGCCGGCGACCACGTGCGGCCCGCGGCGGAGGACATCGCGGAGGGCGCGGTCGTGCTCCGCGCAGGCGCGGTGCTCGACGCGTACGCGATCGGCGTCGCGGCCGGCGCGGGCCACGCCACGCTCGCGGTCCGCCGCCGCGCCCGCGTCGCGGTGCTGGCCACGGGCGACGAGATCCGCCCCGCCGGCGCCACGCTCGCGCCCGGTGAGACGGCCGACGCGAACGGGCCGATGCTGGCCGCGCTGGCCACCGTCGCGGGCGCCGACGTGGAGCGGCATCCGCCGTGTACGGACGACCCGGAACTGCTCACGCGCGCGCTGCTGCGCTGCGCCGCCGACGCCGACCTGGTGCTGGTGATCGCCGGGTCGTCGCGCGGCCGCCGCGACCGGACGCCGACGATCATCTCGCAGCTGGGCGACGTCTGCGTGCAGGGCGTCCGCGTGCGCCCGGCGCACCCGACGCGGCTCGGCCGCATCGGCGCCGTGCCCGTCGTCCTGGTTCCCGGCTATCCCGTCTCGGCGGCGGTCGCCTACGCCCTGTTCGCCGAGCCGTTGCTGGCGATGCTGGCCGGCCGCGCGCCCGCGGCCGCGCTGCTGCCGGCGCGCCTGGGCCGCGACATCGTCTCGCGCCCCGGCGTCGACACGGTCGTGCCGGTCTCGCTCGCCGCCGTGGACGGCGTGCTGGTCGCGACGCCGCTCGGCCGCCGGGCGAGCGCGCTCTCGAGCCTGTCGGCCTCCCACGGCTTCGTCTGCGTGCGCAGCGACGACGGCCGGGTGCCGGCCGGCACGGCCGTCGCGGTGACGCCGCACCGGCTCGAAGCCTGAGGCGGTCGATCCGCGGCGGACGCGTGGCCGATGTCCGTTTTCGCACGCGGTGCGAAAACGGCCACCGGACTACCTGTTCCGCGCGCACTTTGGTCGATCGCGTCACACCTGGTGCGTGTTCGGTGCGTGTTCCGTGGAACCGGCGACCAGGCGCCAGGGCCCTGCGTGCACCTGGGGTTGCCCGCGCTGCGGCGACGGGGAGCGCGGCTGCAGATGGCCGGAATCGCACGCGGTGCGAAAACGGCCACCGGCCGGCGTGTTTCGTGCGGGCTTTGGCTGTTGCGGCACGACTCGCGCGTCCGGCGGGCACCGCGGATAGCCTCCCGGCATGGAGGTGCAGCGGCTACGCGACGGGCTCTGGCGCTGGACGGCGCCGCACCCCGACTGGGAGCCCGGCGGCGAGGGATCGGCCGCCTGGCCGGAGCAGGTCGGCTGCGTCTACTACGAGGCGCCGTCCGCGACGGTGCTGATCGACCCGCTCGTACCCTCGGACGAGGCCGAGGCGGCGCGGTTCTACGACGCGCTCGACCGCGACGTGCAGCGGCGCGGCCTGCCGGTCTCGATCCTGCGGACGATCGTCTGGCACGACCGCTCCTGCGCCGCCCTGCACGATCGCTACGACACCACGGACGCTCTGCCGGACGGCGTGACGGAGATCCGGTTCGGCGACCCGCGCGACGAGATCGCCCTGTACCTCGCCGAGCATCGGGCGCTCGTGATCGGCGACATGGTGATCGGCTCGGACACGATGGGCACCGCCCCGCCCGGCGGGCTGCTGGTCGCACCCGCATCGTGGCACGAGGACACGCCGGAGCAGACCGCGTGGTTCGCGGGCTCGGCGACGGCCGCGCTGGCGCCGCTGGCGACGCTACGACGCGGAGCTGGTGCTCGTCGCACACGGCACGCCGGTGCTGACGGACGGTGCGGCGGCGCTGCGGGCGGCTCTGACGGCCGCCGCGAGAAAATCTTAACTCTCGCTCGAGACTTGAGAGTTACTCTCACGCGCTCGCACGAGCTCGCGCGCGCTGGTGAGCACCTTGTAGGTCATGCCCCAGACGACCGACTCGCGACCGTCCGGCCCCGTGCCCACGAACGCCGGCACCCGATACGGCACCTCGGGCACGTGGACCGATCGCTCCTCGCACTCGGCGAACGGCATCCACCACGTCGATGGCAGCTCGACCGACGATGCAGGCCCGACGTCGGACGTGATCTCGACCGCGAACGTCGCGACGAACACCTGGCGCGCCCCGCCGTGCACGGTCTCGAGCGGCCCGAGCAGGTCGCCGTGCGCGAGCGGGTCGAAGCCGACCTCCTCGATGGTCTCGCGGACGGCCGCCGCCAACGCCGGCTCGTCCGGGTGGTCGAGGCGGCCGCCGGGCAGGCTCATCTGGCCGGACCACGGATCGTCGGAGCGCTCCTGCCGCCGCCCGATGACGACCTCGGTGCCCCGCCCCCGGTCGCGCAGGCAGAGCATCACGGCGGCGCGGACGCCGACCAGCGAGTCCGGCGGTCGCCCGGCAATCGCCGCCGCGAGCGCCTCGATGTCCGGGAAGTCCGCCACCGCCGTACGCTACCGCGCCGCGCGTGGGTGACGGGCATCCCACAGGGCAGCGGCGGCCGGCGGGCGCAAGGCCGACCCACCCTCCTGACGCTACGCTAACGCCCCATGGAGCGGCTCTGGGCCCCGTGGCGACTGCAGTACGTGAAGTCCGCCTCGGGCGAGAACGAGATCGAGTGCGTGTTCTGCGCCAAGCAGGGCGCCGACGACCACGAGGCGCTCGTCGTGCACCGCGGCGCCCGCTGCTTCGTGATGCTGAACCTCTACCCGTACACCAACGGGCACCTGATGGTCGCGCCGTACCGGCACCTGGCGAAGCCCGGCGACCTGGACGCCGAGGAGCGCGCCGAGCTGTGGGAGCTGCTCGCGCAGTCGCTCGAGATGCTCGACGTGACGCTCAAGCCGCACGGCGCCAACGCCGGCCTCAACCTCGGCCGGCCCGCCGGCGCGGGCGTGGAGGGCCACCTGCACCTGCACGTCGTGCCGCGCTGGAACGGCGACGTCAACTTCATGCCCGTGCTCGCCGACGTGCGGGTGATGGCGCAGCACCTGGACGACACGTGGCAGCTGCTGCGGGACGCCTGGGGCAGCGTGTAGCCTGCACCCGTGACGCTCGACCCGAAGGTCTTCAAGGCGTACGACGTCCGTGGCGTGGTGCCGGACGAGCTCGATGCGGACGGCGCGTACCGCATCGCCCGCGCGTACGTCGACCACTTCTCCCCCAAGCGCATCGCCGTCGGCCACGACATGCGGCTGTCGTCGCCCGAGCTGTCGGAGGCCGCCATCCGCGGCGCCCTCGACGCCGGCTGCGACGTCGACGACATCGGCCTCGCCGGCACCGAGATGATGTACTACGCCGTCGGCGAGCACGGCTACGAGGGCGGCATCGCCGTCACGGCGTCGCACAACCCGGCCGAGTACAACGGCATGAAGATCGTGCGCCGCGGCGTGCTGCCCGTCGGCGGCGACACCGGCCTCGACAAGATGCGCACCATCGCGCTCGCGGGCGACTTCAAGACGCCGGCCGCACCGGGCAAGCGCGGCACGTTCCCGGTGCTCGAGGGCTTCACCGAGAAGGTGCTGAGCATCGTCGACGTGGGCGCGATCGCGCCGCTGAAGGTCGTGCTGGACGGCGCCAACGGCATGGCCGGGACGATGCTGTCGCAGGTGCTGCCGCGGCTGCCGATCCAGGCCATCCCGTGCTACATGGAGCCCGACGGCACCTTCCCGCACCACCTGCCGAACCCGCTGCTGGAGGAGAACCGCGCGTTCATCGTCGGCAAGGTGCGCGAGGAGGGCGCCGACCTCGGCATCGCCTGGGACGGCGACGCCGACCGCTGCTTCTTCGTCGACGACGAGGGCGAGTTCGTGCCCGGCGACTTCATGACGGCACTGCTGGCCGAGGCCGCGCTGGAGAAGCACCCGGGCGCGACCATCCTCTACGACCTGCGCGCCTCGCGCGCGGTGCCCGACACGATCGAGCGCTGCGGCGGCCGGGCCGTCGCGGTCGCGCGTCGGCCACGCCTTCATCAAGGTGCGCATGCGCGAGGAGGACGCCCAGTTCGCCGGCGAGGTCTCGGGCCACTACTACTTCCGCGACTTCTACAGCGTCGACACCGGCATCGTGCCCGCCCTGGTGCTGCTCGAGCTGGTCTCGCGCAAGGGCGGCTCGCTGGCGAAGCTGATCCGTCCGCTGCGCGAGAAGTACCACATCTCCGGCGAGATCAACACGCCGGTGCGCGACGTCGCGCTGAAGCTGCAGGAGCTGAAGGACCGGTTCGGCGCCGGCGCCGAGGTGCTCGCACCTCGACGGCGTGTCGATCGACTTCCCCGACTGGCACTTCAACGTGCGGCCCTCCAACACCGAGCCGCTGCTGCGCCTGAACCTCGAGGCCTACACCGAGGCCGACATGGTGCGCCGGCGCGACGAGGTGCTGGCGGTCATCAACGCGTGAGTGTGACCGACCGCAAGCCGCCGTTCCGCTTCTCGCACACCGTGCGGGTCGGGTTCGACGAGACCGACGCGCAGGGCGTCGTCTACTACGGCCGCTACATGCCGTACTTCGACCGCGCCCGGGTCGAGTACCTGCGGCACCTGAGCCTGCTGCACACGTCCCCCGCCGACCGCGAGTTCGTGATGCGCGCGAACCGGGTCGAGTACCACGCTCCGGCGCGGTTCGACGACCTGCTCGAGGTGTTCGTGCGCGTCGAGCGCATCGGCACCTCCAGCGTCGTCTTCCAGTTCTCGGCCTGCGACGACCACGGCGAGGAGCTCTGCAGCGCCGAGCAGGTGGTCGTGCTGATCGACGTGGCGAACCGCCGCCCGGTGACCGTGCCCGAGACGTACCGCAACGCCGTCGACCTGCTCGAGGGACGCTCCACCGCCGCGGTGCCCGAGGAGGGCCCGGCCGGCCGGCGCTCCGGCGCGGTCGAGGCCGTGGAGCGCATCATCCACCGCGAGTCCGAGGCGGACGAGATCCTGCGCCAGTCGGTCGCCACCATCGCGAAGCGGTTCGAGACCTTCTGCGGCATCCGCTTCGTCGAGGACGGCGGCATGCTCGATGGCCCGTCCGGGCGGCGCCTACGCCGAGCCGCAGGCCGTCGTGCCGATCACCTACGACGACTCCAGCATCGCCGAGATCGTGCTCGGCACGCCGCTCGAAGAGGACGACCGCGACGCGTTCGACCGCATCGCGAAGCTGCTGTCGCCGTTCTGCCTCGTCGGGTGGGACACCGGCGGCGAGGCGTGGAACCCCTGAGGCTCTAGCTCGACCTCAGCTCATGCCCGACGGCATCTCGCGCGTGCGCCGGACGTACTCGGTGTCGATGCGCGTGCGGAGCTCGTGCGGGTCGTCGATGCCGCGGAACTTGAAGTCGGAGTCCTCGGTGCCGGCCGTGTCGAAGTCGAGCGTGCCGACGCCGAACACCCGGTCGAGGAACGACTGGGAGAGGTTCACGTTCTGGACGCGATCGATGTGCGCGGCGCGTTCCTTGCGGGACAGGATGCCGTGCCGGATGACGATCCGCCGGTCGGTGACGGTGTAGAGCGTCCCGACCCGCTCCAGCCAGCCCTTGGCCAGGCCGATGGCCAGGATGATCGCCGCGGCGAGCCCGAACCACGTGGTCTGGTCGATCAGCACGCCGACGACGATCACGACGATCGCCAGCAGGATGATCGAGCTCCAGTACGACATCATCGCGCGCCACGACGGCCGGCCCTGCCAGATGAGGGCTTCACCTTCCATCAAGTCCATGGAAAGAGCCTAGCTCACGGACCGGCGAACGGCTGCCCGCATCAGCGCGCGGTGGGCGTGACCCGGTAGGCGTCGAAGACCGACTCGATCTGGCGCAGGCCCGACAGCACCGCGCGCAGCGTGCGCACGTCGGTGATCTCGATGACGTACCAGTTGCGCGCCATGCCCTCCTGCACGTGGCCGCCGTACTCGACCACGTTGGTGCCGTTCTCGGCGAACGTCCGCCCCACGTCCTCCAGCAGGCGCGTGCGATCCCACGAGTCGACGGCGACGGTGACGCGGAACGACTGCTGCGCCTCGCCGTCCCACTCCACCGGCGTGAAGCGCTCGGGGTTGCGCATCAGGGCGCGTGCGTTGGGGCAGTCGGTGCGGTGGATGGTGATGCCGCGGCCGACCGAGATGTAGCCGGTGATCTCGTCGCCCGGCACCGGCGTGCAGCAGCGCGCCATGCGCACCAGCACGGAGGCGTCGTCGGCGACGCCGTCGACCACGATGCCGAAGTTGGAGCCCTCGACGGCCTGCGAGCGGCCGCGCCGGCGGATCAGCTGGTCGGCGGTCGACTCGGGCACCGCCTCCTGCGTCTTCAGGCGCTGCAGGATCTTCGTCACGACCTGCCCGACCGGCACCTTGTTGCTGCCGATGGCGACGTAGAAGTCCTCGGCCTTCTTGAAGCCCATCTCGCGGATCAGCGCGGCCAGCAGCGGCGAGGAGCCGATCTTCTGGTGCGGCAGCCCGTTCGACTTGAGCGCCTGGTGCAGCGAGTCGCGGCCCTTCTGCTCGGTGTCCTCGCGCTGCTCCTTCGCGAACCAGGCGCGGATCTTGTTGCGCGCGCGGGTGGTCCGCACGACCTTCAGCCAGTCGCGCGACGGGCCGCGGTCGGACTTCGAGGTGAGCACCTCGACGATGTCGCCCGACAGCAGCGTGTAGGAGAGCGGCACGATGCGGCCGTTCACCTTCGCGCCCACGCAGCGGTGGCCGACGTCGGTGTGGACGGCGTACGCGAAGTCGAGCGGCGTCGCGCCCGAGGCGAGCGCCTTCAGCTCGCCCTTCGGCGTGAAGACGTACACCTCCTCGTCGAACAGGCCGGTGCGCAGCGCGTCCATGAACACCTGCGGATCGGCGTCGTCGGCCCCCTCCACCACCTCGTGCAGCCAGCGCTGCGGCGACGGCGGCTTGCCGTCCTTGTACAGCCAGTGCGCCGCGACGCCGAACTCGGCCGTCTGGTGCATGCGGTGCGTGCGCACCTGGATCTCGAGCGGCTTGCCCTGCGGTCCGATCACCGTCGTGTGCAGCGACTGGTAGCCGTTCGTCTTCGGCATCGCGATGTAGTCCTTGAACCGCCCCGGCATCGGCTTCCACAGCGCGTGGATGACGCCGATCGCGCCGTAGCAGTCCTTGTCGGACTCGACCCGGACGCGCATCGCGGTCAGGTCGTAGATCTCGTTGAACTCCTTGCCGCGCCGCGTCATCTTCTCGAAGATCGAGTAGAAGTGCTTCGCGCGGCCGGCCATCTGCGCGTGCACGCCGACGCGGTCGAGCTCGGTCAGCAGCTCGCGGCCCGCCTCGGCGACGAACTGCTCGCGGTCGGCCCGGCGCTCGTTGACCATCTTCTCGATCTCGGCGTACTTGCGCGGGTAGAGCGTCACGAACGCGAGATCCTCGAGCTCCCACTTGATGGAGTGGATGCCCAGCCGGTGCGCGATCGGCGCGTAGACCTCGAGGGTCTCCTTCGCCTTCTGGATCTGCTTCTGCTTGCCCAGGTAGGAGAGCGTCCGCATGTTGTGCAGGCGGTCGGCCAGCTTGATCACGACGACCCGGATGTCCTGCGACATCGAGAGGATCATCTTGCGGTAGTTCTCGGCCTCCGCCTCCTCGCGCGACGCGAACTGGATGCGCGACAGCTTGGTGACGCCGTCGACCAGCAGCCGCACGTCCTCGCCGAACCGCTGCGCGATCTCATCGGAGGTGGCGTCGGTGTCCTCGACCACGTCGTGCAGGAGCGCCGCCGCCAGCACCGCCGGCGGCTGCTGCAGGCGCGCGCAGACCTTGGCGACGCCCCACGGGTGCAGGATGTACTCCTCGCCGCTCTTGCGCAGCTGCCCGTCGTGGTGCTCGCAGGCGAACGCGAACGCGTCGGCCACGAGCGTCGTCTCGGCGTCGGGCATGTACGCGAACAGGTCGTCGACGAGCTCCTCCAGGAGCTCGCGATGGCGTTCGGCGGCGTCGGGAAGGGTTGCGGGCATGCCTGACCTCATGGTACCCGCCCGCACCAGCGTCGTACACTTCGGCCATGAGCGCCGCCCAGACCCGCACGGACTACGAGCACATCACGGTCGCCCGCGACGGCGCGACCGGCCGCCTGACGCTGAACCGGCCCACCCGCCGCAACGCCCTCAGCCTGGCCCTCATGCAGGAGGCCATCGCCGGCCTGCGCGAGCTGTCCGCCGACCCCGAGTGCCGCGTCATCGTGCTGGCCGGCAACGGCCCGGCCTTCTCGGCCGGCCACGACCTGTCCGAGATGCGCGGCCGCGAGCCGGCGTTCTACGACGAGCTGTTCTCCGTCTGCACGCAGCTGATGCAGACCATCCACGCCGTCCCGCAGCCGGTGATCGCGCGCGTGCACGGCATCGCCACCGCCGCCGGCTGCCAGCTGGTCGCGACGTGCGACCTCGCGATCGCCGCGGAGGAGGCCACGTTCGCCACGCCCGGCGTCAAGATCGGCCTGTTCTGCTCGACGCCGATGGTCGCCGTCTCGCGCGCCGTGGGCCGCAAGCGGGCCATGGAGATGCTGCTCACCGGCACGCCCATCGACGCGCCGACGGCCGCCGACTGGGGTCTCATCAACCACGTCGTGCCGGCCGCCGAGCTGGACGCCGCGGTCGACGAGCTGGCCGCCCGCGTGGCCTCGTCGTCGGCGTACACGCTGGCGATCGGCAAGGCCGCCTTCTGGGAGCAGATCGACCGCTCCGAGGCCGGCGCCTACGAGCACACGCAGCACGTGATGGCGCAGAACGCCGCCGCCACCGACGCGCAGGAGGGCATCGGCGCCTTCCTCGACAAGCGCCCGCCGACGTGGACGCACGGCGCCTGAGCCGACCCTAGGTCAGCCGACGAGCTGCATGGCCGCGGCGTGCGCGGCGGCGCGCTCGGCGTAGGCCGGCACGTCGTCGAGGCGCACCCGGCTGGCCACGTCGAGGCGGCGCACGGCGCCGGCCTCGAACGTCGGCGAGGCCCGCGGTCGCCAGCACCTCGGCCGCCCAGGCGGCGTCGGGGTCGAGCTCGGCCAGCTCGACCGGGCCGTCGGCGAGCGTCTTCCAGATGGCGGCGCAGAGCGTGCGCGGCGCGCGCTCCTCGATCGTCCGCAGGGCGGCGGTGCGCTCGGCCACGCCCCACACGAGGTGCACGTGCGCGACCGGCAGGGCGGCAAGGGTGTCGCGGTCTGCGACCGTGACGGGTGGATCGAGCACCGCCACGTGCCTGAACGCCAGCATCGCCTCGGTGTCGATCGCCGCGTGCGACACGAGCCCGACCATGCGCGGGCCGACCGCGCCGGCGACGAGCTCGCAGCCGTCGGCGCCCAGGATGACCGCGCCGTCGAGCCCGTAGCGCCAGGGCGCGAGCGGCCCGGCCAGCAGCTGCCGGCGGCGGGCGGCGTCGGCGCAGACGACCAGCAGGCCCTCGCCGGTGGCGGCGAGCCGCACCAGCTCGGCCAGCGCGCCGCGGCCGGACGACGTCGTGCAGCCCGGCGCGGGCGACCGGCGCCCCGTGCACCGTGCAGGGCTCCGACACCAGCGGCGCCGGCTTGATCGGCAGCACGGCGCGGGCGGTGAGCTGCACGCTGGAGGTGCCGTTGTAGTCGTTGCGCTCCACGCGGCAGTTGAGGTCGTAGCGGCCGCCCTGCGAGAGGCGCGCGAGGTCGCCGCCGGCGCCCCAGAAGACGGTGCGGCAGGTGCCGGCGGCCGAGCGCGCCGTGAACCGCAGGTGCTTGCCCTCCTGGCCGAGCGTGGCGACGCCGGCCAGCTCGATGCCCGGCACCAGCAGCCGGACGGAGGGGTTGCCGAGACCGTGCGGCTCCAGCTGCGCGAGCTCGTCGGCCAGGTCGAGCGAGACGTCGGACAGCGACACGACGGCGTCCATGCGCTCGACCGCGACCAGGTCGTCGTCCTCGAGCGTCGCGTCGGCGTGGGCGGCGAACGCGGCCGCGAATGCCTCGACGGCGTCGGCGCGCACGGTGACGCCCGCCGCGGCGCGGTGCCCGCCCCACGCCAGCAGGTGCTCGGAGCAGGCGGCCAGGCCGGCGTGCAGGTCGAACGTCGGCAGCGAGCGGCCCGACCCGCGGCCCTCCTCGCCCTCGAGGGCGATCAGCACCGTCGGCCGGCGCAGCCGCTCGGCCACGCGGGCGGCGACGATGCCGACGACGCCCACGTGCCAGTCGGGCGAGGCGAGCACCAGGCCGCGCTGCGCCCGGCGCTCGTCGGGCAGCGCCTCGGCCAGCGCGAGCGCGTCGCGCAGGATCTCGCCCTCCACCGCCTGCCGCTCGCGGTTGCGGGCGTCGAGCACGTCGGCCAGCTCGCGCGCGCGGCGCTCGTCGGTGGTGGTGAGCAGCTCGAGCGCCTCGCGCGGGTGGCCGAGCCGGCCGGCCGCGTTGATGCGCGGCGCCAGCCGGAAGCCGATCTCGGTGGAGCCGATGCGCGTGCGCTCGCAGCGGGCGACGCGCATCAGCGCGTCGAGGCCGGGACGGCTCGTCCGGCGCAGGGCCTCGAGGCCCGAGCGCACCAGCGCCCGGTTCTCGCCCTTCAGCGGCACGATGTCGGCGACGGTGGCGAGCGCCACCAGGTCGAGCTCGCGCTCGACGATCGCGCGGTCGGCGCCGGCCCGGGCGACCAGCGCCTCGCCGAGCTTCCAGGCGACGCCGGTGCCGCACAGGTCGGCCGGGTAGTCGCCGCGGCCGTGCGGGGCGACGATGGGGCACGCCGGCAGCTCGTCGGCCGGCCGGTGGTGGTCGGTGATCACGAGCGCCAGCCCGAGCTCGGCCGCGCGGGCGGCGGCGGCGACGGCCGTGATGCCGCAGTCGACCGTCACCAGCAGGCCGCAGCCGTCGGCCGCGAGGCGCTCGACCGTCTCGACCGCGAGGCCGTAGCCCTCGTCGAACCGGCTCGGCAGGAACGGCTCGACCGTCCCGCCCAGTGCCGCGATGACCGCCGTCGCGACCGCCGTGGCGCAGATGCCGTCGACGTCGTAGTCGCCGTGCACGACGATCTTGCGCCCGTCGGCGATGGCGGCCTCGATGACGTCGCACGCCGCCGCCATGTCGCCGAGGTCGAGCGGGTCGTGCTGCGGGCCGCGCAGTGCCAGGAACGCGCGCGCCTCCTCGGGGTCGTCGAGACCGCGCCGGACGAGCACGTCGGCCATCACGCGCGACACGCCGAGGGCGCGCCGCAGGTGCTCCGAGGCCTCGAACGGGCAGGGGTCGACGACGAGTCTCACACCCGTACGGTATGGACCGGGTCGGACGGGTGACGCGCGGTTCGAGCTAGCGCTTGCGCTTGCGGTCGCCGCGGCGCTCGCGGGCCGCACGGATGCGGTCGTCGGCGACCGGCGGCGCCGTCGCGTCGGCACCGTTGGTGGCAACGCCCGCCGGGGTCGGCGCGGGCGTCGGCGCCGGGTCGGCCGGGGCCGCCGCCGGGGCAGCGGCGGGAACCGTCGAGCGCAGGAAGATCGCGGGCAGCTCGTCGGAGCCCTGGCGCTTCTTGAACTCCGGCTCGTTGCGCTTCAGCAGCACGAGCAGCGGGCTGGCGATGAAGAAGCTCGAGTAGGCGCCGGCGACGATGCCGACCAGCAGCGCGAACGCGAAGTCCTTCAGCGTCTCGCCGCCGAACACGAACAGGCTCGCGATCGGCAGCAGCGTGATGAAGCTGGTGTTCAGCGAGCGCGTCAGCGTCTCCCAGAGCGAGATGTTCACGATCTGGCCGTAGGTGTGCCGTCGCAGCAGGCGTTCGTTCTCACGCACGCGGTCGAACACGATGATCGTGTCGTACAGCGAGTAACCGAGAATCGTGAGGATGGCGGCCACCGTCGCCGATGTGACCTCCCGCCCGGTGATCGAGTACACGCCGAGCGTGATGATCAGGTCGTGGATGAGCGCGGCAATGGTGGGCGCCGCGTACCGCCAGTCGAACCGGAAGGCGAGGTAGGCGACGATCAGCACCAGCGAGAAGACGAAGGCGAGGATGGCCGACTGCAGGATCTCGCGGCCGAACGAGCCGGACACGGTCGTCTGCGAGAACTTGTCGATCGGCACGGCGGTCTCGCCGAACTCCTTGTTCAGCGCGAACCGGAAGTCGACGACGTCCTGCGCCTGGATCTCCTTCGACTCCATCTGGAAGCCGCTGTAGTGGTCGGCCGTGACGGGCACGCCGGTGCCGCGGATGATGGCGTCGCCGAGCTCGGGGTCGATGGTCTCCGCGATGTCGCGGACCTCGTCCACCGTCGCGCCGGCCGGGTCGGTCATCGCGAACGCGAGGCGGGTGCCGCCGGTGAAGTCGAGACCGCGGTTCACGCCCTGGTAGGCGAGCGAGCCGAGGCTGACCGCGACGACCACGCCGGAGATGAGGAACCACATCTTCGTGCGGCCGACGACGTCGATCTTCCAGCGCACCGGCTTGGCGGTGGCGCCCATGAAGGCGGCGTTGTTGAACCACTTGAAGCCGCCCAGGATGCCGAGCATGGCCCGCGTCGCCGCGACGGCCGTGAACATCGACACGAGCACGCCGATGGCCAGCAGGAAGGCGAAGCCGCGGACGCTCGACTGGCTGGCGACGAACAGCACCGACGCGGTGATCAGCGTCACGGCGTTGGCGTCGATGATCGTCGAGAAGCCCTTGCGGTAGCCCGACGGAGATGGCGGCGCGCACGCTTCTGCCGGCGCGCACCTCCTCCTTGATGCGTTCGAAGACCACGATGTTCGCGTCGGCTGCGACGCCGATCGTGAGGATCAGACCCGCGATGCCCGGCAGGGTCAGCGTCACCGGTATGAACAGGATCACGCCGAAGAACAGCGCCGCGTAGATGAGCAGCGCGAGGTCGGCGATGACGCCCAGGAACCGGTAGAAGACGATCATCCAGACCATCACGATGAGCAGGCCCGCGATACCCGCGATCAGGCCCTGCTCGAGCGACGTCTTGCCGAGCGTGGCCGAGACCTGCGTCTGCGACAGGCGCGCGAACTCGACCGGCAGCGAGCCGGACGCGAGCACGGTCGCGACGTCCTTGGCCTCCTCGAGCGTGACGCCCGTGATCTGGGAGTCCTTGCCGATGCCGTCCGGCGTGCGCTGGAAGTCGATGTACGGGTAGGTCTCGAGCTCGCCGTCGAGGATGACGGTGAACTGCCGCACGTAGTTGAGCGGGTCGGCGTTCGGATCGGCCGCCTTGGCCTCGTCGAAGTCGGCCTTGCCCTGCCGCGCGAGGTCGCCGGTGATCTCCTTGAAGAGCTTGCCGCCGCGATCGTTGAACTGCATCGAGACGACGGGCTCGCCGGTGGACGGATCGAAGTCGGCGCGCGCGGTCGACAGGTCCTTGCCGGTGAGGAGCTTGTCCTTCGCCGGCAGGTCGAACATGTACCAGTACGTCTTGCCCTCGGTCGTGAGGCCGACCGGGCACGACCGGTTCTCGGTCGGCTGGCAGTAGACGGCGATCTTGTCCTTCGGCACCGCCATCTGCGTCCAGCCGGCGGGCAGCTTGGTCACCTGCAGCTGCTGCAGGAGCTGCTCCGGCGTCTTCGCGGCCTGGCGGTTGCGCGGGCGCTTGTTGTTGTCGAACGCGTAGAACGCGGTCGACCCCTCGATGTCGTCCTGCACCGGCTCGAGCAGGTTCCAGAGCGAGTCCTTCTCCTGGATGCCGGCACCCTCGACGACCGAGCGCGACACGCCCGGCGTCAGCGCGTCCTGCAGCGGCAGGAAGTACAGCGTGCCGGTCGATCCGACCAGCGCCGCGACGCGATCGGGGTTCTTCTCGCCCGGCAGCTGGATCGTGATCTTGTCGTTGCCGTCCTTCTGGATGGACGGCTCCGTGGTGCCGAGCGAGTTCAGGCGCTTGTTGTAGATCGCGACGGCCTGATCCATGATCGCCGGCGTGACCTCGACGCCCGGGTCGGGCTGCGCCTGCAGGACGATCTCGGATCCACCGCGCAGATCGAGCCCGAGGACGGGCTCACGCGTGACGAACAGCGCTGCAGTGCCGGCGAGCAACGCCAGCACGAGCACGATGATGAAGATGTTTCCGCGGCTGCGCACGATGTGGGTTATCGGGAGGTTCGGGGCGAACCGTTAGCGCGCCGGCTCGGGCGCGTCTACGGGGGTGGAGGGATCGTCGTTCGCAGGCCCGTCGGCGGCCGGCTCGTCCGTCTCGTGGGGTGCCTCGGCGACCAGCTCCTCGTCGTCAGGGTACTCCTCGTCCTCGTCGTCGCCGATCCGGTGCGCGTCGGCGTCCTCGGCCGGGATGTCGCGGACGATCCGGTTCACGGCGCGACGGTCGAAGCGCACGATCACGTCCTCGGAGACCTCCAGGTCGACGGTGCCGGTGTCGAGCTCGCGCACGATCCCGAAGATGCCGCCGACGGTGGTGACCTCGTCACCGGGCGACAGCGCGGTCTGCATTTCCTTGGCAGCGGCCTTGGCCTTCTGCTGCGGACGGATCAGGAGCGCCCAGAACACGACACCCAGAAGGACGATCGGGAGGAGGCCGGCGATGTTCACGAAAGGAGTCTCTCAGTCGGAGGCGAGTCGGGAAAGGGACGCGTCCAGGAAGGCGGCAAACGTGCCGCTCCGGATCGCATCACGCGCTTCCCGCGTCAAATTTAACAGGAAGAAGAGGTTGTGGACCGTCAGTAGCCGCAGTCCGAGCACCTCTTGCTGGGTCACGAGATGGCGAATGTAGGCCCGTGAGAACTGCCGGCAGGCGGGACAGCGGCAGCTCTCGTCGAGCGGTCCGGCATCCCGGGCGAACCGCGCGTTTCGCAGGTTCAGCCGGCCCTCCCACGTGAATGCCGAGCCCGTGCGGCCGAGCCGGGTGGGCAGGACGCAGTCGAACATGTCGATGCCGGCGGCGATGACGCGCAGGATCGCCTCCGGGTCGCCGATGCCCATGAAGTAGCGCGGCCGGTCGGCGGGAAGCAGCGGCGTCGTCTGCTCCGTGACGTCGAACATCACCGGCCGGTCCTCGCCCACCGACAGCCCGCCCAGCGCGAAGCCGTCGAACGGGATCGCGGTCAGGGAGTCGGCGCAGTCGCGGCGCAGCCCGAGGTCGATGCCGCCCTGGCAGATGCCGAACCGCAGCTGGCCCGGCGCCGGCTCGGTCGCGTAGCAGCGCTCGGCCCAGCGCAGCGTGCGATCGACGGCGGCGACGACGGCCGCGCGCGGCGCCCCGCCGGGCGGGCACTCGTCGAAGCACATCGCGATGTCGGAGCCGAGCTCGCGCTGGATCCCCATCGCCACCTCGGGCGTGAACCGCGCCTCGGTGCCGTCGTAGACGGAGCGGAAGGTGACGCCGTCCGGGTCGATGCGGGCCGTGTCGAGCAGCGAGAAGACCTGGAAGCCGCCGGAGTCGGTCAGGATCGGCCTGTCCCAGCCCATGAACCGGTGCAGCCCGCCCAGCTCGGCGATCACGTCCTCGCCCGGACGGAAGTGCAGGTGGTACGTGTTGCCGAGCACGACCTGGGCGCCGATGTCGGTCAGCTCCGCCGGCGACATGGCCTTCACCGACGCCTTCGTGCCCACGGGCATGAAGGCGGGCGTCTCGATCGGGCCGTGCGCCGTGTGGAGCGTTGCCGCCCGGGCCGCGCCGTCCGTCGCATGTACCTCGAACGCGCCAGGCTGCATCGCCCGCAGGGTAGTAGGGTTCGAGCGATGGGACTGAAGGCCCTCGCCGGCATCCTGCTCGCCGTGCTCGCCCCGTCGGCCGCCGCAGCCCCGAAGGCCGCCACGGGCCTGCGCGCGACGAAGATCACGACCACCGCGGTGACGCTGGCGTGGACCGACCGGGCGCGCAACGAGACGCGGTACGAGCTGCGGGCCGGATCGCGCCGCGTGCTGCTGTCGCGGAACACGCGCAAGGTGACCGTCCGGCAGCTGAAGCCCGACACCGGCTACTCGTTCCGCGTGCGGGCGTGTCGCAAGGCGTCCTGCTCGGCCTGGACGCGGCCGCTGGTGCGCATCACGCGCGATGCACGCGGCATCCGGCCGCCCGTCGTCGGCGGCTGCCAGGTGTTCCCGGCCGCGAGCCCGTGGAACCGCGATGTCCGCGCCGATCCGGTCGACCCGTACTCGTCGGTCTACATCGCGGCGTCGCTGGCCGGGCATCGCGTGCATCTCGACATGGGCGCGACGGAGCGGTTCTACGGCCTGCCGTGGACGCTGGTGCCGGCGACGCTGCTCGAAGACCACCGCGCGGATCACCTACGGCACCGACGGCGCCGACTACTCCGACGAGTCGGATCCGGGGCCGATGCCGATCCCGCTCGGCGCGCCGATCGAGGGCTGGGACGGCCCGGGCAACGACCCCGACGGCGGCGACCGGCACGTGCTCGCGCTCCAGCAGGGCAGCTGCCGCCTCTACGAGCTGTACAACGCCGTCCGCACGACGAACGGGTTCCGGGTGTCGTCGAGCGCCGTCTACGACCTCTCGCGGACGACGCTGCGGCCCGCCGGCTGGACGTCGGCCGACGCCGCCGGCCTGCCGATCTTCCCCGGCCTGCTGCGGTACGAGGAGGCGGCGACGGGCGAGATCCGGCACGCCATCCGCTTCACGGTGCAGCGGGCGCAGCGCGCGTACGTGGCGCCGGCGCGTCACCTCGGCACGCGGCAGACGCCCGCGTGCCTGCCGTACGGCGCCCGGCTGCGGCTGCGCGCGTCGTTCCCGGAGGCGCCGTACCGCGGTCCGGCGCTGGCGATCGTGCGGGCGCTGAAGCGCTACGGGATGATCTTCGCCGACCAGGGTTCGGCGGTGTACCTGTCCGGCACCAGCGACGCCCGCTGGGAGCCGACGATCGGCGCCATCAACCAGGCGCATCCGATCAGCGGCGCCGACTTCGAGGTCGTCCGCCTCCCGTCGATCACGAGGGACTGGAAGCCGTCCGGCCCGCCCTCCGGCGCCTGCTGACGGCACACTTCCGCGCGCTCTCGTGCGCCTCCCATGCGCGGGGTCTGACCCCAGTTCGGGCCGTATTGGGGTCTGACCCCAGAACGTTTCCGCGCGGAAGGCGCGCGGATCGCGCGATCGGTAGGAGATGTTCGCGGAACGGCGCGATCGGTACGCCGCCGGGCACGGAGTTCGCGCTAGGGTCGAGAGCGACGCCTACGTGATCAGCATCGCGTCGCCGAACGAGTAGAAGCGGTAGCGCTCGCGCACCGCCTCCTCGTACAGGCGGCGGGTCTCGGCCTCGCCGGCGAAGGCCATCACCAGCGCCAGCAGCGTGCTGCGCGGCAGGTGGAAGTTCGTCACCAGGGCATCCACCAGCGCGAACCGGTAGCCGGGCTGGATCTTCAGCCTCGTGCGGCCCGCGTCGGGGGCGGCCGGGTCCGCGATCGTCTCCAGCACGCGCGTCGCCGTCGTGCCGACCGCGACCACGCGACGGCCCGCGGTGCGGGCGCCGCGCAGCAGCTCGCGCACGCCCGGGTCGATGGCGTACGCCTCCGAGTGCATCTCGTGCTCGTCCAGGTCGTCGGCGAGCACGGGCCGGAAGGTGTCGAGACCGATCCGCAGGTCGACCTCGACGACGGTGCAGCGCGTCGCGCACCGCCTGCAGCAGCTCGGGCGTGAAGTGCAGGCCGGCGGTGGGCGCGGCGGCCGAGCCCGCGGTCCGCGCATAGACCGTCTGGTAGCGCTCCGGATCGGCCGAGCGCTCGCGGATGTACGGCGGCAGCGGCATCTCCCCCACGCTCGCGCAGCGCGTCCTCGAGCGTGCCGGCGGCGATCGGCCGCACGACCACGCGCCCGCCCTCCAGCCGCTCGCCGATCTCGATCTCGAGCCCCGGCGAGGCGACGAGGCGCGTGCCGGGCGTCAGCTTGCGCAGCGGGCCGCGCCAGCGCCTCCCACGTGCCGTCGCCACGGGGCTCGACCAGCAGCACCTCGGCCATGCCGCCGGTCGGCCGCCGCGCGTGCACGCGCACGGGCAGCACCCGGGTGGCGTTGACGACCACGATGTCGTCGTCGCGCAGCTCGTCCAGCAGGTCGCGGAAGTGCCGGTGGCGCGTGGTCGCGGAGGCCCGGTCGTAGACCAGCAGCCGCGCGGCATCCCGCGGCTCGGCGGGAGCCTGCGCGACCAGCTCCGCGGGGAGGTCGTAGTCCAGCTGATCGGTGCGCACCGCGCCGAACGGTACGCTCTCCGCCCAGGATGGCCGGCGGAGGAACGGACGAGGAGCTCGTCCGGCGCGCACAGCGAGGCGACAGAGCGGCCTTCGACGAGCTCGTCGTCCGCCACCGCGACCGGGTGTACGCCGTTGCGCTGCGGCTGACGCGCAACCCCGCCGACGCCGAGGACGCGCTGCAGGACACGTTCCTGAACGCCTACCGCGCGCTCGGGCGCTTCGGCGGCCGGGCGCGGGTGTCGACGTGGCTGTACCGCATCGCCGCGAACGCCTCCTACGACGTCATCAACCGCCGCCACAGCCGCGACCAGGCGATCGACGACGACGGCGCCTACGAGCCGGCCGCGCCGGGCGACCCGTTCGCCCAGGAGCTCGCAGCGCCAGGCGCTGGAGCGCGCGCTGGCCGCGCTGCCGGACGAGTTCCGCGAGGCGGTCGTGCTCTGCGACATCGCCGGCCTCGGCGCCGGCGAGGCGGCGGAGCTCCTCGGCGTACCGGCTGGTACGGTCAAGTCCCGGGTGTTCCGGGCCCGCGCGCTGCTCGCCGTCGCGCTGCGGGAACCCGATGCCCTCGATCCCGTCGAACCCTTCGAATGAGCGACAACCCCGGCATGCCCGAGCACGACGAGCCGTCGGCGGCGGAGCTCGACCGCGTGCGCGCGCTCCTCGCCGGTCTCGGCGAGGAGCCCGCGCCGCCCGCCGTCGTCGCGCGCCTGGAGCGCGTGCTCGACTCGCAGCTGCCCGCTCCCGGCGCCGCTCCCGCCCGGCGCCGCCGGCCGTGGGTGCGACGCGCGGTGCTGGGCGCGCTGCCGGTGGCGGCGATCGTCGCCGGCGCGCTCGTGGTGTCGCAGTCGGGCAACGACAACGGCTCCGACGCAGCAGCGCGCCTCGGGAGCGCCCGAGGTGCTCTCGCAGTCGGCCGCCCAGGCACCGGCGGCAGCGCCGCTCTCGGCGACCGACAACGGTGCCGGCGCGGCCAGCGCGGCCGGACTCCGCCGTCGCCCCGGCGGAGGTCGCGCCGGCTTCGGTCGAGGCCGGCGCCGCCCGGCACGGCCGCGGCGAAGGTCGCCGCGACGCCCGAGGAGCTGCGCCAGGCGGCGCTCGACGCGTATCGTGAGACCCGCCGGGTCCTGCTCGACCGGCGCTCCCCATGATCGCGCCCGTCCTCCCCTGCCCCATCTGCTCCGCGCCGACGCCCTACGACTGGGACCGGTGCGGCAACTGCGGGTCGCAGCGCATCGTCGCCGCCGACGGCAGCCACGCCGGCTTCGCGCGCCTGGCCGGCCCGTGGCGGCGGGTCGCCGCGGCCGCTCCTCGACCTGGCGCTGTTCGCCGTGCCCGCCGTGCTCGTGCTGGCGGTGCTGCCCGAGCGCATCGCCGACCCGACCCCGGCCGCCGGCGGCCAGGAGGGGCTGATGGCCGTGATCATCCTGGCCGCGCTGCTGTACGGCCCGGTCTCGATCGGCGCCAACGGCCGCACGCGTCGGCAAGCGGCTGCTGCGCATCCACGTGGTCGGCGACGACGGCCGCGCGCCGGCCTACCCGCGGGCCGGCTGTCCGCGAGGGCGTCGGCAAGGTGCTGCTGCTCGGATCGCTGATCGCGCTGCCGCTGCTGCGTGATCCAGATCGACGAGGCGATCAACTACGACGGCACCGGCGAGAACGCCGGCACGTACGTCGCCATCGGCGTGCTGTTCGTCGCGCGTGTCGTTCGCGGGCATCTCGGTCGGCCTGCTGTTCGCCGGCGACCGGCACCGCGCGCGTGCACGACCGCATGGCCGGCACCGTCTGCGTGGCGGGCGTGCCCGTCAGTCGAACAGCTGAGGCTCCCCTGGCAGCTCCGGCAGCCCCAGTGTCCGACGTCCCCGCCGCGGTGAGCACGCGCCCGCGCGGCGTGCGCTGGATCAGGCCCTGCTGGATCAGGTACGGCTCGTAGACCTCCTCGAGCGTGCCCGGATCCTCGCCCAGCGCGACCGCGAGGGTGCTGAGGCCGACCGGGCCGCCCGCGAACTTCTCGGCCATGGTCTGCAGCAGCGTGCGGTCGGCGTGGTCGAGCCCGTCGGCGTCGACCTGCAGGAAGTCGAGCGCCTCGACCGCCATCGTCGCGGTCGACGCGCTCGATGCCGCGCACCTGCGCGACGTCGCGCACGCGGCGCAGCAGCCGGTTGCCGATGCGCGGCGTGCCCCGGGCGCGGCCGGCGATCACCTCGGCGCCCTCGGTCGAGACCGGCAGGCCGAGGATGGTGGCCGAGCGCGCGACGATGCGCGCGAGGTCGGCGACGGGGTAGTGCTCGAGCCGGAAGTGGATGCCGAACCGGTCGTGCAGCGGCTTCGTGAGCATGCCGGCGCGCGTGGTGGCGCCGACCAGCGTGAACGCGCGCCAGGTCGAGACGCAGCGTGCGCGCGCCCGGCCCGGAGCCGATCACGATGTCGATCACGCCGTCCTCCATGGCCGAGTACAGCAGCTCCTCGATGGCCCGCGGCGTGCGGTGGATCTCGTCGATGAACAGCACGTCGTGCGGCTCGAGCGCCGTCAGGATCGCGGCCATGTCGCCCTTGCGCTCGAGCGCCGGCCCCGAGATGGTGTGGATCCGCGAGCCCATCTCGTTCGGCGACGATGTGCGCGAGGCTGGTCTTGCCGAGGCCCGGCGGGACCGGCCAGCAGCACGTGGTCGCACGCCTCGCCGCGGCCGCGCGCCGCCTCGAGGTAGACCGACAGCTGCCCGACGACCCGCGGCTGGCCGAGGAACTCGGACAGCCGCTGCGGGCGCAGCGTGCCGTCGTCCTCGGGCCCCTGCTCGGCCGGGTCGACCATGCGCTCGTCCACGATCACCGCGCGACCGCGCCGCGCAGGCGCGCGAGGCCCGGCCCGCACGCGTTCGTCCTCGGTGCCCTCGACGCCGTCGAGCGCGGCCTCGCAGTCGGCCAGCGAGTAGCCGAGCGCGACGAGCGCCTCGCGCGCGCCGTAGTACGGGTCGCTGAGGTCGGCGCCGAGCGGCACGCCGGGCGCGGCGACGGCAGCCGCCCCGTTGGCGCTGGCGACGGCCGCGGCGCCGACGCCGCCCATCTTGTCCTTGAGGTCGACGCAGATGCGCTGCGCCGTCTTGCGCCCGACGCCGGACACCGACGCGAGCAGCGCCACGTCCTGGCTCGCGATGGCGCGCTGCAGCTGCTCCGGCCCGTAGGCCGAGACGATCGCGAGCGCCAGCTTGGGGCCGATGCCGGAGACGCCCATCAGCAGCTTGAACAGCGACCGCTCGCCGGCGTCGGCGAAGCCGAACAGCTGCAGCGCGTCCTCGCGGACGTGCAGGAAGGTCTCGACGGTCACCATCTCGCCCGGCGTGGCCAGGCGCTCGGCGCTGCGCGTGGTGAGCAGCTCGAAGCCGATGCCGCCGACGTCGAGCACGAGGCCGCTCGGCCTCGCGGCTGACGACGCGGCCGGTGACGTGCGCGATCACGCGCGGCCTCCCAGCGCGGGCTGCCGCGAGCGCTGCGTGTGGCAGATGGCGGCGGCGAGCGCGTCGGCCTCGTGCTCGGAGCGCGGGTCGGCGTCGAGCGAGAGGATGGCGCGCACCATGCGTGCGACCTGCGCCTTCTCGGCCCGGCCGTAGCCGCAGACGGCCGCCTTGATGGTCGAGACCGAGTACTCCGACACCTCGATCGCCGCCAGCCCGCAGGCCGCGAGCGCGGAGCCGCGGGCCTGCGACAGCAGCAGCATGCCGCGCGGGTCGGGCCCGACGAACAGCTCCTCGACCGACGCCTCGGTGGCGCCGTGGGCGCGGATCAGCTCGGCGACGCCGGCGTGGATGATCGCGAGGCGCTCGGCGTGCGGCTGGCGCGGCGTCGTCTTGATGACGCCGGACGCCACCGCGCGGACGCGGGAGCCGGACGTCTCCACCACGCCGAAGCCGGTCGACGCGATGCCGGGGTCGAGTCCGAGGATGACCACGCAGGGAGTGTAGGGGCCGGGTCGGATACGAACAAATGTTCGCGAGAAGCGAACGGACGTTCGCCCTACCAGCGCACCCACAGCTCGGGCGGCTTGTGGAACACGGCGCCGCCGATCACGGCCGGCCGGGCCGGATCGAGCGCCACGCCGGGCAGGCGGTCGAGCAGCCGGTCGAGCGCCGTCGCCGTCTCGAGCCGCGCCAGGTGCATGCCGAGGCAGACGTGCGGGCCCTGCGCGAAGGCCAGCTGCAGCCGCAGGTCGGGCCGCTGCAGGTCGAACCGCTCCGGGTCGGCGAACACCGCCGGGTCGCGGTTCGCGTGCCGCAGCGAGACGCGCACCAGGTCGCCGCGCCGCACCTCGGCCCCGCCAGCGTGACGTCGGCCGTCGCGTACCGGTCGACGAACGGCGCCGCCGGATCGAGCCGCAGCGACTCGTTGACGGCGTCCGCGAGCAGCGAGCGGTCCGCCTCGAGCAGCGCCCGCTGCTCCGGGTGCGCCAGCACGTGCAGGATCGCGTTCGAGATCATGCCCTCGGTCGTCTCGACCCCGCCGAACAGCAGCACCGCGGCGTTCGAGACCGCCTCGTCCGGCGTCAGGTCGCCCGCCGCGGGCAGCGCCGGCCGCAGGTGGTCGGCCATCGCCGCGAACGCCGCGCGCCCTGCGGGCGTGACCTCCCCGCCGTCCGTCACCTCGTCACGGCCGCCACGATCGCCTCGTACCAGCCGAGCACCGTCGCCACCGGCAGCGCGTCGAGGCCCAGCGCCCGCGCCATCGTGGCGACCGCGAGCGGGCCCGCCAGCTGCCGCCGCAGCTCTGCCTCCCCCGCGCCGTCGAACCGGTCGATGAGCGCGTCGCACTCGGCCCGCACGGCATCGGTGTGGTCGCGGCGGACGGCATCCAGGCGGTAGGTGCGGGCGAACGGCGCCCGGTGCCGGGCGTGCTCGGCCCCGTCGGTCGAGAGCATGCTGGGCCCGACGACCATGGCCGTCGAGAACCGCGGGTCGTCGACGGTGAACGTCACGTCGTCGCGCAGCACCTCGAGCACCAGCGCGCGGCTGCGCACCTCCCACGCGCCCGGCCCGATGGCGACGATGGGCTCGGGCACGCGCTAGTCGACGTCGGGGATGGCCGCGACACCGGGCAGCACGCGGCCCTCGAGCAGCTCGAGGCTGGCGCCGCCGCCGGTCGACACGTGCGTCACCCGGTCGGCCAGGCCGAGCTGCGTGATGGCCGCGACGGAGTCGCCGCCGCCGACCACGGTGGTGCCGCGGCAGTCGGCGACCGCCTCGGCCAGCGCCTTCGTGCCGGCCGCGAACGGGGCCAGCTCGAACACGCCCATCGGCCCGTTCCACAGCACCGTCGACGCGCTGCGCACGCGCGTCGCGTACAGCGCGGCCGCGGCGGGCCCGATGTCGAGGCCCATCCAGCCGTCCGGGCACCGCGTCGGTGGGCACGACCTGCGTGTTCGCGTCGGCCGCGAAGGCGTCGGCGGCGACCGAGTCGGCCGGCAGCCGCAGCTTGCAGCCGCGCTCCTTCGGCGTGGGCCTGCGCCTTGCGGGCGGTCTCCTGGCCGGCCTCGTCCTCGTGCAGCGAGCCGCCGACCGCAGCCGCCGTTCGCGATCGCGAACGTGTACGCCATCGCGCCGCCGATCAGGATCTCGTCGGCCACCTCGCAGAGCCGCTCGATGACGCCGATCTTGTCGGTCACCTTGGCGCCGCCGACGACCGCCACGAACGGCCGCGCGGGCGACTCGAGCAGCGCCGACAGGGTCGACACCTCGCGCTCCAGCAGGTGCCCGGCGGCGGCGGGCAGCAGGTGCGCCACGCCCTCGGTCGAGGCGTGGGCGCGGTGCGCGGCGCCGAACGCGTCGTTGACGTACGCGTCGGCCAGCGCGGCCAGCGCCGCGGCGAACTCGGGGTCGTTCTGCTCCTCGCCGGCGTGGAACCGGACGTTCTCGAGCAGCAGCACGTCGCCGTCGCCGCAGCTTCGCCGACGGCGGCCTCGGCCTGCCGGGCCGACGCAGTCCGTCGCGAACGCCACGTGCGCGCCGAGCAGCTTGCGCCAGGTACGCCGCCACGGGCCGCAGCGAGAACTCCTCGGCGACGCGCCCCTTGGGCCGGCCGAGGTGCGAGCAGAGGATCACCCGCGCGCCGCGCGCCGCGGAGGTCGTCGATCGTCTCGCGCGCCGCGCGGATGCGCGTGTCGTCGCCGACCACCCCGTCGTCGAGCGGGACGTTGAAGTCGACGCGCACGAGCACCCGCTTGCCGCGCGAGGTCGCCCAGGTCGTCGATGCGCGCGCGCCGGGCCACGCGCCGCCTCAGACGCGCTGGACGAGGTCGACGAGCCGGTTCGAGTACCCGAACTCGTTGTCGTACCACGACACGACCTTGACGAACTTGCCGGCCGCCATCGTCAGGCCCGAGTCGAGGATCGAGGAGTACGTGGTGCCGACGATGTCGATCGACACGATCGGGTCCTCCGTGTACGCCAGGATGCCCTCCAGCCGGCCGGTGTCGGCCTTCGCCTTCAGCACCGCGTTGACCTCGTCGCGGGTCGTCTCGCGGCCGAGGTTGCAGACCAGGTCGACGACCGAGCCGTCGGGCACCGGCACGCGCATGGCGATGCCGTCCATCTTGCCCTTCAGCTCCGGGATCACGAGGCCGATCGCCTTGGCGGCGCCGGTCGACGTGGGGATCACCGAGACCGCGGCCGCGCGCGCGCGGCGCAGGTCCTTGTGCGGCATGTCGAGGATCGCCTGGTCGTTCGTGTACGCGTGCGTGGTCGTCATGAAGCCGTGCTCGATGCCGAACTCGTCGAGCAGCACCTTGGCGACCGGGCCGAGGCAGTTCGTGGTGCACGACGCGTTCGAGATGATGTGGTGCGACGCCGGGTCGTAGGCGTCGTCGTTGACGCCGAGCACGAGCGTCACGTCGGGATCGGTCGCCGGCGCCGAGATGATCACCTTCGAGGCGCCCGCCGTGAGGTGCTTCGAGGCGCCCTCGCGGCCGGTGAAGAAGCCGGTCGACTCGAGCACGATGTCGGCGCCGAGCTCCTTCCACGGCAGGTTCGCCGGATCGCGCTCGGCCAGCACGCGGATCTCGTCGCCGTTCACGACGAGGCCGCCGTCGGACACCTCGACGTCGCCGTCGAACCGGCCCAGCACGGAGTCGTAGCGCAGCAGGTGCGCGAGCGTCTTCGCGTCGGTGAGGTCGTTGATGCCGACGATGTCCAGCTTGATATTGCGCGCTGCCGCGGCGCGGAAGAAGTTGCGGCCGATCCGGCCGAAGCCGTTGATGGCGATCCGAGTCATGCGGTCTATCTTACGGGCGCTCGCGCGTCGCCGGGCCCCCTCGTCAGCGCGTCCTCGGCGAGCGCCTCGATGCGCCGCAGGCGCCCGGCCAGCGTGGCCTTCGAGAGGTCGCCGAGGCGCCGCCAGCTCCGCCAGCGGCAGCTCCGGGTGCGCGAGCCGCAGCGCGGCCGCCTCGGCCAGCTCGGGCCGCAGCGGTCGAGGTCGAGCAGGCCGATCGCGAGCAGCTGACGGCGCGCGGCCACGACGTGCCGGCGGATGTTCGCCGTCTCGGCGTTCGCCTGCCGGTTCGCGTCGCTCGCGCGCGAACGAGACGACCTCGCCCTCGGCCAGCCGGACGACGGCCTCGCTGGCGCCGATGTGCGCGAGCAGGTCCTCCACCGTCCCGATGCGCTTGGCGTACACGGCCGCGTGGCGCCGCGCGCTCGCGCACGCGCAGCTCGATGCCGTCGCGGGCCGCGATCGCCTGCAGGTCGGCGGCCGCGTCGGCGTCGTGCGTGCGGATCTCGAGGTGCGCCGGACGCCGCGGCGGCGCGACGGTGCCGGCGGCCGAGGAACGCGCCGCGCAGGTACGCGCCGCGGCAGCAGCGACCGGCGTCAGCAGCCGCGCCGGCGGCCGGCCCATCGGGCGCGAACGACGCCGACAGGATGCCCGCGTCGTGCAGCACCTCGAGCGTCGCGGCGTCGCCGGCGCAGCTGATCTCGACGCGCTGGCCGCTCTGGAAGCGGCGCTCGCGGTGGGTGCGGATCTCGCAGGTCGCGCCGAGCGAGCGCAGCAGCTCGACCGCGCGCCGGGCCGGTCGCCCGGCGGGCAGCTCGACCTCGACGTGCACCTCGCCGCGCGCCGCGCAGGTGGTAGGAGCCGGCCGTGCGGACGAGGCCGCACAGCAGCGCCCGCCGGCAGCACGCCCGGTCCGGCAGCGGCGCCGACGCGAGCTCCTCGCGCACCTCCTCCGAGAAGCTCACGCGCGGCACGACGGGCCGGCGGGCCTGGCGCACGAGCTGCCGCGCCAGCGCCACCGGGTCGTGGTGGTGCCCGATCGTGACGTGCGCCGCCGACCACCTCCACGCCGCGCTCGAGCAGCGCGGAGCGGTCGAACTCGACCGGGATCAGGTCGGTCGACGAGCCGCCGGAAGTGCGGCACGATGACCGTGTCGACGATGCCCTCGCCCACGTGCTGCACGAGCCGGTCGAGGTGGTTGGCGGCGCGCGTAGCCGATCGTCTCGCCCGGCTGCTGGAGCAGGTTCGCCACGTACACGCGGCGCGCGTCGCGACGTGAAGATCGGCATCGCGGATGGCGGGCACCAGCAGCGGCGGCAGCGTCGACGTGAACAGCGAGCCCGGGCCGAGCACGATCAGGTCGGCGCGCTCGATGGCCGCCACGGTGTCGGGATGCACGTCGGGCGTCGGCCGGCTCGAGGCCGCAGCCGCCGCACGCCGCTGCGATCGGACGCGACCGCCGACTCGCCCGCGACGACGCGTCCGTCGTCCATCTCGGCCACCAGCACGGCCGGCTCGCGCGTGGCGGTGCAGCACCTCGCCCGGCGATGGCGAGCGCGTGCGAGGTGAGCGCGACCGCCTCGTCGAACGAGCCCGCGAGCTCGGTCAGCGCGGCCAGGAAGAGGTTGCCGAGGTTGTGCCCCGCCAGCTCGCCGCGCGTGAAGCGGTGCTGGAACATGTGGCCCATGAACGACTCGTCCTCGGCCAGCGCCACCAGGCAGGCCCGCACGTCGCCGGGCGGCGGGATGTCCAGCTCGCGGCGCAGCCGGCCGGACGAGCCGCCGTCGTCGGTCAGCGTCACGATGGCGGTCGGCTCCTGACCGACGGCCTTCAGGCCGCGCAGCACCGTCGACAGGCCGGTGCCGCCGCCGAGGCAGACGATCCGCGGCCCCTTCACAGGTGCAGGCCCTCGTGCCGCAGCAGGCGCAGCTTGTAGGCGTTGCCCTCCGGGCCCCACTCGCCGATGCTGCCGTCGGCGCGGATCACGCGGTGGTAGGGCACGACGATCGAGAGGGTACCGCGCGCGCAGACCGAGCCGGCCGCGCGATGCGCGCGGTCGCCGCCCGGCGCGCCGCGCCAGGTCGCCGTAGGACACCGTCTCGCCGTAGGGCACCTGCTGCAGCTCGCGCAGGCAGGTCTCCTCGAAGGGCGTCACGCCGGCCCACGCCAGCGTCGGCGCGAGGTCGAAGTCGGCGAACGTGACGCGCTCGCCCGCGAAGTAGGCGACGAGCAGGTCGACCAGCTCGCGCTGCGCGCGGGTGCGCGGGGCCGAGCCGGGACGGTCGACCTCCTCCGGCGACTCGTGGTGGATGGCCACGTCGTCGCGGTACACCACCTCGCCGACGCCCCAGCCCGGCGCCTCGTAGACGACGGATACGACGCTGCTCACGTGGGCGCCGCGCCGCCGGTCTTGTTCAGGAAGGCGTGGATCTCGCGCGCCGTCTTCAGCGGCAGGCCCGGCACCGCCTCGAGCTCGTCGGCGCGTGGCGCCGAGCACGCCGGCGGGCGAGCCGAAGTGCGCCAGCAGCAGCTGCTTGCGAGCCGGGCCGACGCCGGGCAGGCGGTCGAACAGCGAGTCGGTGCCGCTCGCCTTGGCGCGCCGGCGGCGGTGGTGCTTGAGCGCGAACCGGTGCGCCTCGTCGCGGATGCGCCGAAGCAGCAGCAGCGCCGGCGAGTCGGGCGGCAGCAGGATCGGATCGGAGCGGCCCGGCACGTACACCTCCTCGATCCGCTTCGCGAGGCCGATCGCGGCCACGCGCGGCAGGTCGAGGCCGTCGAGCGCGCCGAGCGCCGCCGACAGCTGGCCCTTGCCGCCGTCGATGACGACGAGGTTCGGCACGGAGGCGAAGCCGGGGTCGTAGCCGTCGTCGGCCGAGTCGGCGTTCGCGAGCCGCGTGAACCGCCGCCGCACGGCCTCCGACATCGAGGCGAAGTCGTCCTGGCCCTGCCCGTGGCCGATGCCGAAGATGCGGTAGTCGGCCTTCTTCGGCACGCCCTGCTCGAACACGACCATCGAGGCCACCGTCGCCTGCTCGCCGAGGTTCGAGATGTCGAAGCACTCGATGCGCAGCGGCAGCGACTCGAGGTTCAGCACCTCGCGCAGCTCCTCCAGCGCACCGAACCGGCGCAGCCGGGTGCGCTCGCCCTGCAGCCGCGCCTCGGCCAGCGCGTGGGCGGCGTTGCGTCTGCGCGAGCTCGAGCAGCTTGCGGTTGTCGCCGCGCTCGGGCACGCGCAGCTCGACCCGGCCGCCGCGCCACTCCGACAGCAGCTCGCCGATCAGCTCGCCCTCCTCCAGCTCGGCCGGCACGCACACCAGCGGCGGCACGGAGCCGTTCGGCCCGCCGTAGCGCTCCTCGGCCGCCAGCAGCACGAGCTCGTCGGGCGACGACGAGGCGGCGTTCTCGACGACGAAGGTGAACCGGTCGCCGAGCCGGCCGCCGCGCAGCGGCAGGATCAGCACCGTCGCCAGGTCGTCGTCCTGCGCGATGCCGAACACGTCGAGGTCGCCGACGCCCGGGCGGTCGACGAGCTGGCGCTCGCGCAGGTGCCTGACGGCCTCCAGCCGGTTGCGGGCGCGGGCGGCGTCCTCGTAGCGGCGCTCGGTCGCGGCGCTCTTCATCTCGCGCGCCAGCTCGCGCTCGATCGGCCCGCTGCGGCCCTCGAGGAACTCGATGATGCCGTCGATCAGCTCGCGGTACCCCTCCTCCGACACGTACCCGACGCACGGGCCGAGGCAGCGGCCGATGTGGTAGTCGAGGCACGGGATGCCGCTGCGCCGGCCGGGCTCGGGCCCCTCGCACGGGCGGTACGGGAACACGCGGTTGAGCACGTCGAGCGTCTCGCGCACCTTCGACGCGCTGGCGTACGGGCCGAAGTAGCGCACGCCCTTGCGGTGCCGCTCGCGCGTGAACAGCACGCGGGGGAACTTGTCGCCGACCGTGACGGCGATGTACGGGTAGCTCTTGTCGTCGCGGAGCCGGATGTTGAACGTCGGCCGGTGCCGCTTGATCAGGTTCTGCTCGAGGAACAGCGCCTCGGTCTCGGACTGCGCGAGCATGGTGTCGACCGCCGCCACCCGCAGCACCAGGTCGGTGGTCTTCCGGTCCAGGGCCCGGTCGCCCCGCGCGTACGAGCCGACGCGCTTCTTGAGCGACTTGGCCTTGCCGACGTACAGCACGCTCCCGTCCTCGCCCGAGAACAGGTAGACGCCCGGTGCGTCGGGCAGCTCGCGGGCGCGTTCGCGGATCACCTCGACGCCCGTCATGGCATGCATCGTAGTCAGCGGACGAGGCGCGCACCGCCATGGCCCGCACCGGCCAGCGCGAGCACCGCTCGGCACGTACGCGCGGGTCTCGGCCGGCCACGACGACGGCGGCAGCCGGGCGCGCGCCGGGACCGGCGTTGTAGCCCGCCAGCGCCCGCTCGACGTCGCCGTCGAACTGCCGCAGCAGGCCGGCCATCAGCCGCGCCTGCGCCGGGATGGCGACGGCCGGATCGAACGGGCTGCCGCGCCGCCACGGGTTCCAGGCGCCGGCCCACGTGCCCGGCATGAACTGCGCGATGCCCTGGGCGCCGGCGCTCGACACGCTGCGCGGGTCGAACCCCGACTCGACCTGCAGCTGGGCGGCCAGCAGCGCCGCGGGCACGCCCTCGGTGCGGGCCGCGTCGCGCACCATGCCGGCGTAGCGCGGCCGGAGCGGCGGCGGGCAGCAGCGCGCCCGGGTCGCCCTCGGCCTCGGCCCGGGCGGAGGCCGCGAGGTGCAGCCGCGCGCCGCCGAGCAGCGCCGGCAGCTGCAGCGGCCGCCGCGCGAGGCGCACCAGCACGCGGACGCGGCCGCCGTCCAGGTCGAGCCGCACCACGCGGGCCGCGGCGCGGCCCGCGGCCCGGTCGGCGGCGGTGCGCTGCCGCTCGGGATCGAGCGAGCCCTCGAGCACCGCCGCCAGCGCCGCCGCTGTCGGCGGCCCGCTGCGCGTGGGCGCGCTCGACCGCGAGCCGCGCGCGCTCGGCCGACCAGCAGCGCCAGCGCGCCGCCGATGGCGAGGGCGATGACGACGGCGACCGTGGCCTGCCCGCGCATCACGGCAGCACCGCCCGCGCCTCGATGGCCGGCAGCGGGCCCGGACGGATCGACGCGCACGGTGAGCACACCGCCGCGCAGCACGACCCGGCTGGTGGGCAGCAGGCCGCGCGGCAGGGCGGTGCGGGCGGCGACGACCGGATCGGCGCCGCCGGCGGCCGCGACGATGCCGCGGTCGAGCGCGTGCTCGGCCGCCACGCCCGCGCCGGCCGCGGCGATGGCGAGCGCCACCGCGAGGGCGAGCGCGACGGCCAGCGGCACGACGACGACCAGCTCGAGCGCGGCCTGGCCGCGCGACGACCTCATCCCGCCTCGCCCGCGACGCGGATCGCACCCCAGCCGGGCGGCGCGACCACCTCGACCCGCACGCGGCCGTCGGCCGCCGATGCGGACGCGCGCGGCGCTGGCGCAGCGTCGGCGGCAGCGCCGCGCGTGCCGTGCGGGCGGCGTCGCCTCCGACGAGCGCCGCCCGCACGGCTGCGCGAGCGGCGTCGGCCGCCTCGACCGAGGCCCAGGCCGCCGTCACCCCCTGCGCGGCGGCGAGCAGGGCAAGCGAGGACGAGCGGCAGGAGGACCACCGTCTCGATCGTCGCCTGTCCCCGTTCGCGTGCCACGCAGCCAGCGTCGCACCTCGTCGGCGCGCCGGACCGTCACGGTCCGTCACGGAAGACGCGCGATCAGCGCTGCAGGAAGAGCCAGGTGTCGTCGGCGTTGCCCGACTTGTCGCTGGCAGACGACGTGGATGAACGTCGTACGGCGCGTGACCTTCGGGATAGGCCTTCCGGATCCGCATCGTCGTGCTTCCGGGTGGAGTTGAACACCGTGCCCTTACCGGCGCTCTTCTTCCCCGTGCCGTACTGGACGTTGATCTTGCCCGGGCCGCCCGCGCAGGTGGCCGTGACGAACAGCCGGCCGCGCCGCGTCCAGCGGGCAGAGGCCTCGCGTGATCCTCGGCGGCTGACGGTCGCGCAGCTCGGTCTGCAGGCTGTTGGTGCCGACGTTGCCGGCCGGGTCGGTGAACTTCGCGAGCGACCCGGCCGAACTCCTTCGTCGCGCCGACGCGCGCCCAGTGAACGAGCACGCTCGATCCCGCGAACGCAGTACCGGCCGATCCGCGTCCGGCTCTTCATATGCGCCACGTCGCACTTCGATCCGAGGGCGACCCGCGTCGAGCGTCCGCCGGCGCGTTGCTCCCCTTCTGCTGCGTGACCGCAGATCGACGCGACCGCAGCGGCGTCGTTGGCCGACACGGTGTACTCGAAGACCGTATCTGACGTCGGGAATCTCATCGAGCTCGATCGGTCACGACAGGCGTCTCGATGTCGAGGACCCGCATCGACAGGCGCAGGTTGCCGCTCGACGGCGACGACGGCAGCGGCGCGACGCCGGCCATCAGGAAGTAGCGACGTTCCCGGCTTGGCGATGAACGACACGACGCGCCGGGACGACGGTGGTCGGTGTTGCGGTCGCACGCGACGACGTTCGTCGGCAGGACCGGGGCGGCCGGGTTGAACGCCGCGGCGGAGCGCCCGGAGAACACCGCGAGCGCCGAGGCGAACGTGCTGCCGCCGGTGTCGATCGTCACGAGCGTCGTCCTGGGAGAAGGGCGCACCGGTGGCGTCCTTGCGTGATCTCGTACCAGACGGTGCGCTGCGCGTACCAGTCGGCGCTGGTCGGCGCCGCCATGATCGATGGCCGGTCGAACAGTTCGAGGACGGCTGCAGGCCGCCGTCCGGCGCGACGGGCTGCACGAGCGGCGGATCGCGCGCGTCCTCGAACGGCGCGCCCGGTCAGCGAGCGTCCGGATCGATCGCCGGGCCGTTGACCCGCTCGGCCTTGCGCCGGATGCCCGTCATATCCGGGTCCGGCACGAACATCTTCGCCGGTTCCAGGCGCGAGTCGTTCGGCGGCATGGCGCCCGCCGTCGGCGCGCCGGTCGCGATCGCCGCGCCCGCCAGGACGACGACTCCGAAGAAAATCCCCCGAAACCTCATGCGCCTAATAGTAGCGACGAGAATCGTCGAGGATCCGCCAGATGAGATATCCGAGGCCTCCGACGAGGGCGAAGAACACGATCGCGGAGACCACGTTCCAGTTCGAATAGAAGAACGAGCCCAGCAGCAGCACGCCCAGCAGCGCGGCCGCGGCGTACAGGATCGCGCGCTGCCGCTGGGGCAGCCAGGCGGTCTTGTGCTTGTTCTCGCGCCACAGGATGTAGCCGAAGTACAGGAACGCCGCGATCATCAGGATCCGCAGCACCAGCAGCACGATCCCGGCCAGCGCGCCGCCCCCGGCGGGCACCGCCACGACGAGCACGAGCGCGATCGACGATGCAGATGTTCCGAACTGCCTCGCGACTCATGGTGCAGGAGCTTACCCGTAGCCCTCGCCCGTCATGAAGGCGCGCCCGGCGAGCAGCCCGGCCAGGATCGCGATGACGGCGAAGACGAGGATGTTGCGGCGCGTGTCCTCGGTGCGGGACGAGTACGCGAACAGCACGGCGACGGCCGGGGCCAGGCCGTAGACGTAGTGCAGCTGCACCGGCGCGCGGTAGCTCGCCGGCCAGCAGCAGCAGGCCGAGCAGCGCCTGGCCGAAGATGATCGTGTGCGAGAGGGCCAGCACCTGCTCGAACACGCGGTTGGCCCGCAGCCGGCCGCGCCAGATGAAGAGGCCCCAGATGCCCGGCGATCAGGTTGATCGCGACGACGAAGCCGCCCAGGGCCTGGTGGACGACCGGCACGGCGCGCAAGTATGCGCGAGAATCCCCGGCATGACTGCCACCGCGGGAG
The DNA here is from genome assembly GCA_963732645.1 of uncultured Actinomycetes bacterium. Classification (GTDB taxonomy): domain Bacteria; phylum Actinomycetota; class Thermoleophilia; order Gaiellales; family F1-60-MAGs149; genus VFJZ01. The sequence continues at coordinate 201,690 of CAVTAC010000007.1, read as the reverse complement.
AGCCCGCTCCCGACTTCGCGCTCGCCGACGACACGGGCGCGACCGTGCGCCTCGCCGACCTGCGCGGCGCCGCGCGTCGTCCTGTACTTCTATCCCAAGGACGACACGCCCGGCTGCACGCGCCAGGCGTGCGCGCTGCGCGACGGCTGGGGCTACGTCGAGGCCACCGGCGCGCGGCTGTTCGGCGTCTCGCCCGACGACGTCGAGAGCCACGTCCGCTTCAAGGAGAAGTTCTCGCTGCCCGTTCCCGCTGCTGGCCGACACCGACCACGCCGCGCTCGAGGCCTACGGCTTCTGGGCCGAGCGCCCGAACGGCAAGATGGGCGTCGTGCGCTCCACGGTCCTGATCGATGCCGACGGCACCGTCGAGAAGGTGTGGAGCCCGGTCGACCCGGACGCGCACCTGGACATCATCCGCGAGGCGCTCGCAGCGTGAGCTCGGCTGGCCCGCTCGCCGGCCTGCGCGTCCTCGACCTGTCGAGGGTGCTGGCCGGCCCGTACTGCACGATGATGCTGTCCGACCTCGGCGCCGAGGTGATCGAAGATCGAGCGCCCGGGCAGCGGCGACCAGTCGCGCGCGTGGGGCCCGCCCTTCGTCGAGGGCGAGTCGACGTACTTCATGGCCGCGAACCGCGGCAAGCGCTCCGTCGCGGTCGACGTGACCGACCCGCGCGGCCTCGCGGTCGTGCAGCGGCTGGCGGCGACGGCCGACGTGGTGGTCGAGAACTTCCTCCCCGGCGCCGCGGCCAGGCTCGGCCTCGACCGCGAGACGCTCGTCGGCGCACGCCCCGAGGTCGTCTACTGCTCGATCACCGGGTACCCGGCCGACAGCCCGAACGCGCACCGTCCCGGCTACGACTTCGCCATCCAGGGCGACGGCGGCATCATGTCGGTGACCGGCGACGTGGACGGCGACCCGATGAAGGTCGGCGTCGCGGTCGCCGACATCACGAGCGGCATGTTCGCCGCCAGCGGCATCCTCGCCGCGATCATCGAGGCCCGCGCGACCGGCCGCGCGCCGGCCGTCGCCGTGTCGCTGTTCGGCTCGCAGATCGCCTGGCTCGGCAACCGCGCGACCGAGGTGCTGGTGGCCGGCATCGAGCCGGAGCGGTTCGGCAACGCGCACCCCTCGCTGGTGCCGTACGAGACGTTCCGGGCCGCCGACGGGTTCGTCAACCTGGCGGTCGGCAGCGACGTGCAGTTCCGCTCGTTCTGCACCGAGGCGGGGGCGCTGGAGCTGGCCGACGACCCGCGCTACGCGACGAACGCCGGCCGCGTGGCCGAGCGGGCCGAGCTGGTGCCGCGCCTGCAGGAGCTGTTCGCGACGCGCACCGTGGCCGAGTGGATCGCGCGTGTTCGACCGCGCCCGCGTGCCCGGCGGCCCGATCCGCACCGTCCCCGAGGTCGCGGCCGACTCGCCGTGGGCGATCGTCGACCACGCGCACGCCACGGCGGGCACGGTGCGCACGTTCCGCTCGCCGATCGCCATCGACGGCGAGCACCTGACGGCGCGCTCCGCTCCGCCCACCCTGGGCCAGCACACCGACGAGGTCCTGCGCGAGCTCGGCTACGCCGGCGACGAGCTCGCCGAACTGCTGGCCGGCCCCTGCCAGCCCGGGCTGACGCACGCCGCTGCGGCGCGATCGCCGATTTGCGGGCAACCTGTGTGGAGTGCTCGACACGTGGACACCCGTCTCGTGGCGCGACCGTCCGGCCGCGCAGCAGCCCGACTGGCCCGACCAGGCGGCGCTGGAGTCTGCGCTCGCGACCATCGGCGGCTTCCCGCCGCTGGTCTTCGCCGGCGAGGCCCGCGCTCTCACGACGGCGCTCGGCCACGCTTCCGAGGGCCGCGCGTTCCTGATCCAGGCCGGTGACTGCGCCGAGTCGTTCGACGCCTTCGCAGCGCCCAAGATCCGCGAGCTGCTGCGCGTGATCCTGCAGATGTCGGTCGTGCTGACCTACTCGTCCGGCGTGCCCGGCGATCAAGGTCGGGCGCATCGCCGGCCAGTTCGCGAAGCCGCGGTCGGCTCCCACCGAGCGCGTCGGCGACGTCGACCTGCCGGTGTTCCGCGGCCACATCGTGAACGGCGCGGCACCGACGCCCGAGGCACGGCGGCCCGATCCGGCGCGGCTCGTCCAGGCGTACCACCAGTCGGCCTCGACGCTGAACCTGCTGCGCGCGTACACCAAGGGCGGCTTCGCCGACCTCTCGCGCGTGCACGCCTGGAACCAGGAGTTCGTCGCCACCAGCCGCGAGGGGCGGCGCTACGAGGCGCTGGCCGAGGAGATCGAGCGGGCGCTGCGGTTCATGCGCGCCTGCGGCATCGACCTCGAGGCCACGCACCAGCTGCACCAGGTCGACCTGTACACGAGCCACGAGGCGCTCATCCTCGGCTACGAGGAGGCGCTGACCCGCGTCGACTCCACCACCGGCGAGTGGTACGACTGCTCGGCCCACATGCTGTGGATCGGCGAGCGCACGCGCCAGATCGACGGCGCCCACCTGGAGTTCCTGCGCGGCGTCGGCAACCCGCTCGGCGTCAAGCTCGGGCCGTCCGCCACGGCGGAGGAGGTGCTCGCGCTCTGCGAGACCCTCAACCCCGCCCGCGTGCCCGGGCCGCCTGACGCTGATCGCGCGCATGGGCGCCGACCGCGTCGAGGATCGCCTGCGGCCGCTGCTCGCCGCCGTCGCGCGCCGCCGAGCACCCGGTGCTGTGGGCCTGCGATCCCATGCACGCCAACACGTACCTCACGTCGGCCGGCACGAAGACGCGGCACCTCGACGACATCGTGCGCGAGATCGGCGGCTTCTTCCGCGCCCATCGCGCCGAGGGCACGCAGCCGGGCGGCATCCACGTCGAGCTGACCGGCGACGACGTGACGGAGTGCCTGGGCGGCGCCGAGGAGATCCTCGACGAGCACCTGACCGAGCGCTACGAGACGGTGCTCGACCCGCGCCTGAACGGCCGCCAGTCGATCGACCTCGCCTTCCGCGTGGCCGAGCTGCTGCGCGACGGCTCCTAGCGCCGCCGCGCGCGCCGCGTCGCCCTAGCGCGTTCCGTGTGTCCAGCTGCGCGCGGTCCGTGTCCTTCCGCGCGCGTTCCGCGCCATGTCGCCCGATCCGTGTGCCTCCGGCGCGGAAGCGTTCTGGGGTCAGACCCCAGCGGAGGCGATTTCGGGGTCAGACCCCGCGCATGGAAGGCGCACGCAAACGCGCTAGGTCGGCGTTGTGCTCGCGGGCCCAGAGGGCGGCCTGCGTGCGGTCGGTGACGCCGATCTGCTGGTAGATGCGGGTCAGGTGCGCCTTGACGGTCGCCTCGGAGATGCCGAGGCGGATCGCGATCACCTTGTTCGAGAGGCCGGCGCCGACCAGCGCCAGCACCTCGCGCTCGCGCGGCGTGAGGCTCGTGGACGGCGTCTCGCGCGATCGGCGCGTGAGCACCGCCCGGGCCGCGCGCGGGTCGAGCGGCGCGTCGCCGGCCGCCGCGGCGCGGATGGCCCGCACCACCTCGGCGCCGTCGGAGTCCTTCAGCACGTAGCCGGCCGCGCCGGCGTCGATGGCCTCGAGCACCCGGTCGCGGTCGGCGAACGACGTCAGGACGACGATGTAGGTCTCCGGCAGCTCGGCGATGATCGCCCGGGTCGCGCCGACGCCGTCGAGGTTCGGCATCGAGAGATCCATCAGGATCACGTCCGGCCGCGTCGCCCGCGCCTGCTCGACGCCCTCCAGGCCGTCGGAGGCGACCGCCACGACCTCGATGCCCTCGGCGTTCTCGAGCAGGCGGGCAAGGCCCTCGCGCACGACGATGTGGTCGTCGCACAGGAGCACGCGGATGGTGGCGGTGGGTGGGAGCATCAGAGGGAGATACGCGCAACGGTCCGGAACAGATCGTGGTCGTACGACCGAAGTCTGATGTACATCTCGACAGAGCTTGGCGCAATGCTCGGCCCGTGTGGGAATCCCCGTCCCGGTTCCGCGCGCGCTTCTCGGCCCCCTCGTCGCACTTCTGCTGACGCTGGCGTGGGCGCCTGCCGTCGCGGCCGCAGGCACGCGCGTCGTCGTCCGCGAGCGGACGCCCGCGTCGCAGACGGCCGAGCGGCTCGTGCAGCGCCTGGGCGGCCATGTCGGCCGGCAACTGCCGCTGCTGGGCGGCTTCGCGGCCACCGTGCCCACCGGCCGGATCGCGACGCTCCGGCACTCGCCGGCCATCCGCGCCGTCTACTCGCGACGCCGCGCTGCAGCCGCAGGCGCTTCCCGCCGGCTGCGACCCCGACGCGCCCGACTGCTACGACGCGCTGCCGCCGAACACGACGTGGCAGACCGCGGTGCGTCTCGCCGCCGGCGCCGTCGAGGTACCGCGGCCAGGGCGTCGGCGTCGCGCTGATCGACACCGGCGTGACGCCGTCGGCCGACCTCGGCACCCGCCTGCTGGCGCGCATCGACCTGACGTCCGAGGGCGACGGGCTCGACCACTACGGCCACGGCACGCACATGGCGGGGCTGATCGCCGGCAACGGCTCCCTCGCCGGCGGCGCCTACCCCGGCGCGGCGCCCGAGGCGGGCCTCGTCTCCGTCAAGGTCGCCGGCTGGGACGGTGCGACCGACGTCTCCACCGTCATCGCCGGCCTGCAGTGGGCCGTCTCGAACCGCGCCCGCTACGGCCTGCGGGTCGTCAACCTCTCCTACGGCACCGACGGCGTCCAGGAGACCGATCGCGACCCGCTCGACTTCGCGGTCGAGCAGGCCTGGCGCGCCGGCCTCGTCGTCGTCGTGTCGGCCGGCAACGGCGCGGGCGCCGTCTCGAAGCCGGGCGACGACCCGTTCGTGATCACGGTCGGCGCGGCCGACATCAACGGCACCGCCACCGTCGGCCGACGACGCCGTCGCGGCGTTCTCGAGCCGCAGCGCCGGCAAGCCCGACCTGGTCGCGCCCGGCGTCTCCCTCGTCTCGCTGCGCGCCCCGGACTCGGCCATCGACGTCTTCAACCCCGACGCGCGGCTGGGCGCCGCGTACTTCAAGGGCTCCGGCACGTCGCAGGCGGCGGCCGTCGTCTCGGGCGTGGCCGCCCGCATGGTCGACGCTCAACCCATCGCTGACGCCCGACCAGGTGAAGGGCTCGCTGATCGCGGCGGCCGACGACGCGCTGGCGGGCGAGGGCGCCGGCGCCGGCCTGCTCGACGCCGCCGACGCGATCAGCCGCGCGAACCCCGACAAGTCGGGCAAGGGCGGCGGCGCGCCGATCCCGCGCGCGAACCGCGGGCTGGCCTTCTCGACCGGGCTCGGCAGCATCGCCGCCAGCCGCGGCTCGGAGGCCGTCGTGGCCGACCTCGACGGCGACGGCGCACCCGAGCCGCTGACGGCGAGATCGACGCGCTCGGCCTCCCCTGGGACGCGGTCGCCTACGCCGGCGACTCCCTGGACGCCGGCCACGTTCGCGGCCACGCCGTGGGCGGCGCGCGTCACCGAGCGGACGCCGCTCGCCGCCGTCCCGGCCACCGCGCCCGCGCCGCAGGTGGCCTGGGAGGCGCGCCACTGGGGCGCCTCCGACTGGGTCGCCGCCGGCTGGGATCCCGCCGCCTGGGCCGCCCGGCACTGGGGCGCTCGCCACTGGGGGTCGGTGTCGTGGCGATGACCACCGCCGTCGCGCCCCGCCTGCCGGCGCCGGCCCGGGTGCTGATCGGCGCCGTCGTCCTCGGCGGCGCCGTCGCGCTCGGCGTCGCCATCTCGTGGACGATGCCGATGGACGAGCAGCACGCCTTCGCGCTGCTGCTGATCGCGGGCGCGGTCGGCCTCGGCGCCCAGATGGTGCTCACCTTCCCGCACGCCGGCGAACTGGAGCACTTCTCGCTCGAGGAGAGCGTCTGGATCGCGGCGCTGGTGCTCGCGCCGCGCGGCGTGCCCACCGTCGGCGCCATCGCCGGCACGGTGGCGTGGCAGTACTACCGCCGCACCGAGACGCACAAGATCGCCTTCAACGCCGGGCAGGTCGCGATCGCGATGCTGACGGCCGAGCTGACCTACGGGCTGATCGAGCGCCGCGACCCGACCGACCCGGTCGCCTGGCTGATGGCGGCGCTGGCGCTCGCGATCTGCTCGCTCATCAACGCCGGCACCGTCGTCGCTGGTCATCTCGCTGGCGCAGGGCGAGCGGTTCCGCGACGTGCTGCTCGGGCCGTGGCGCATCAACGCGCTGTCGTGGCTCGGCAACGTCTCCGTCGGCCTGCTGGCGGCGATCGCGTGGGACGCCAGCCCGTGGGGCCTCGCGCTGGTGGCCGTGCCGCTCGGCCTGCTGTTCGTGGCCTACCGCGGCTGGATGGCGCAGACCGTCGAGAACGAGCTGATGGAGGACATCGCGCAACGCGGCCGACGAGATCACGCGCGACGGCAACCTCGGCCACGCGCCTGCCGATGGGCGAGGCCGCACCGCGGCTGGCCGCCCTGACGGTGACGCTGAACCGCATGCTGGAGCGGCTCGAGGGCTCGTTCCTGCGCCAGCACCACTTCATGCGCGACGCGGCGGAGGAGCTGCGCCAGCCCGTCGCCGAGCTGCGCCGCTCGATCGACGCGCCACGGGCGACGACCCGGCGCTGCACGCCGAGCTCGACCGCATCTCGCACATCGTCGACGACATGGCCGCCCTCGCGCGCGCCGACTCGCCTGGCTTCGTGCGCCGCAAGCCGACGCCGCTCGCACCGTTTCTGGAGGAGGTCGCAGCGAGCGCCGGAGCCGCTGCTCGGCGGGCGCCTCGCGGCCACGCTCCCGCCGGCCGGCGTGGAGGCCGACATCGATCCGGCGCGCATGCGCCAGGTGCTGCTGAGCCTGCTGCAGAACGCCGCCGAGCACGGCGACGGCGTCGACCCGCGTGGTCCTGCGCGCCGTCGACGAGGAGGACGCGTGGCGGTTCGAGGTCGCGGACGAGGGCGGCGGCGTGCCGGCGGGGCACGAGGACGCCGTCTTCGAGCCCTTCTACCGGGCGACGCCCGGCAGCGCCGGATCGGGCCTCGGGCTGGCGCTCGTCCGCACCGTCGCGGGCGCGCACGGCGGCTCGGCGGGCATCGTCAACCGCCCGGGTCGCGGCGTCACGTTCTGGGTGCGGGTGCCGGGATGAGGAGCGGCGGCGCTGCGCGACCGGGGTTGTGCGCCGCCGTTCGTGGCTATACGTTCAATCTGAGTTGACGAGGCCTGTCGTGCATCGACGTTTCACCACACCGGCGGCCGGCTGACGTGCGCCGGGCGTTCGCAGCCCACGACGAGGCCGGCGCGCTGCCGCAGGCGGCCGGGCCGGTCAAGGCCGAGGTGCTGCCGGGCCGGGGCACGACCGGGCGCCGGATCGCGCTCTACCAGTGGGGCTTCTCGGTGGTGCTGCTGCTGATCGTGATCGGCACGGTCGGCACCTACATGCTGCGCCGCGTCGCGACCGACCAGGCGATCCGCGACGCGCGCACCCTCACCACGGTCGTCGGCGACGGCGTGCTGAAGCCGGCGCTGAACGAGCAGGTGCTGGCGGGCGACCCGGCGGCGGTCGACCGAGTTCGACAAGATCGTGCGCGAGCGAGCGCTCGATCGATCCGATCGTGCGCGTGAAGATCTGGACCGAGACCGGCAAGGTCGTCTACTCCGACGAGCAGCGCCTGATCGGCCAGACGTTCCCGCTGAAGGACGACCAGGTCGAGGCGCTGGACGACAACGTCGTCAAGGCGCGAGCTGTCCGACCTGACGGGCCAGGAGAACGAGTTCGAGCGCAGCCAGGGCCGGCTGATGGAGGTCTACCTGCCGCTGCGCCTCGACAACGGCGACGCGCGTGCTGGTCGAGACGTACCAGGCCGCGAGCCGCATCGACAAGTCGTCCGACCGCATCTGGCGCGCGTACGTGCCCGTCTTCCTGGTCACGCTGGCGGCGCTGGCGATCGCCCAGCTGCCGCTCGGCTACTGGCTGGCGCGCCGGATCCGCAGCGAGCAGCAGCGCCGCGAGGTGCTCGCCCGCCGCGCCGACCAGGCGAGCGCCGACGAGCGCCGGCGGATCGCGAGCGAGCTGCACGACGGGCCGCTGCAGGACCTGGCGGGCATCGCGTTCGAGCTGGGCGCGACCGCCGACCGGATACCCGAGGACACCGAGGTGCGCCGCACGCTGCGGCGCGGCGCCAGCGTCTCGCGCGAGAGCATGCGTGCGCTGCGCACGCTGCTGGTCGACCTGTACCCGCAGGACCGCAGCGACGAGGGCATCGACGCCGCGCTCGACGCGCTCGCCCAGCCGCTGCGCTCGCGCGGGCTGGCCGTGCAGATCGACACGCGCGTCGAGCGCCCGCTCGACCACGACACCGAGGAGATCGTCTACCGCGCCACGCAGGAGGCGCTGCGCAACGTCGTGCGGCACGCCGCTGCGACCGCGGTCGAGATCTGCGCTCAGCGCCAACGGCGACGGCACGAAGCTGACCATCGCCGACGACGGTCGCGGCATGAGCGCCGCCGACCTGGCCGAGCAGCGGGCCGCCGGGCACATGGGCCTCGCGCTGCTCGCCGACCGCGTCCAGTCGCTCGGCGGCCAGGTCGCGATCGCCTCCGAGCCGGGCCGCGGCACGCGCGTCTCGATCGAGATCCCCTAGACGGCCTCGGTCGTCGCGGCGACCGGCTCCGCCTCCTCCGCCGCGCGTGGCCGTGGCGCCGGCGCTGGCGGCCATCACCGCCACCAGCGCCACGATCTGCGGCAGGGTCAGGCGCTCGTCCAGGACCAGGAAGCCGACGACGGCCGCGATGCCGGGGTCGACGCTGTAGACGACGGCGACGATGCGCGGCTCGAGGCGGCGCAGTCCCTCCAGCTCGAGCGCGAACGGCACGATCAGGCCGCCGACGGCGATCAGCAGGGCGAGCACGAGCGTGTGGCGGTCGATCGTCGTCGAACGTAGCCCGACACCGAGCGGCAGCGTCAGCAGTGCGGCGATCGGCAGGGCGAGCGCGAGACCGTCCATGCGCCGCGTCAGGCTGCCGACGCTGCGGCCGGCGTAGGCGACGGCGATCCACGCGCAGCCGGTCAGCAGCGCGAGCACGACGCCCGCGACCGAGTCGGGCCGGTCGAGCCCGCCGAGCGTGATCACGCCGGCGGCGGCGAGCAGGGCGATGCCGACGTCGCGCCGGCGGCGCGACGCGGCCAGCGCCATCGCCAGCGGCCCGACGAAGGCGAGCGTGACCGCGATGCCCATCGGGATCCGGTCGATCGCCTCGAAGAACGTCACGTTCAGCACGGCCAGCGACACGCCGTACGCCACGATCGCCCTCCAGGTCGGCTGCGTCCCGGCCGCGCACCGACGGCCGCGCGATCGCCAGCAGCACCAGCGCCCCGAGACCGAAGCGGAGGGCCGAGACGCCGGTCGGCCCGAGCAGGTCGAACAGGTCGTGCGCGACGGCCGCCGCCGTCTGGATCGCGACGCTGCAGCCGACGATCATGGCGGCTCCGACGACCGCCCGGTTCATCGCCACGCCGGCATCGGGCGACACCCTACAGGCGGCCCGGGGACGCCCGCGGCGGGCCGGCGGCGATGGTCGGGGCGGGCCGCGAGCGCGGCCCGCCCCGGGCTCGTCAGTGACCGATCGAGCGCGCCTTGCCGTCGGTGCGCGCGGTCTTCTTGATGCCCATCGCCTTCAGGATGGTGGGCATGATGTCGACGTTGCGCATCGTGCCGCCGGACCGCTCGGGCTTCATGCCGGCCTTCCAGAACACGATCGGGATGCGCTGGTCGTTCTCGCTCGCCGAGCCGTGGTCGCCGATCACGCTGTAGCTCGTCTCGTCGTGCAGGAGCGCGACGACGTCGGGCCCGCTGTCGCCGGCCATCGTGTCGATGATCTCCTGCCCGTGCTTCTTCCACCAGCGCTTCTCGGCCTTCGTCATCTTCGTTGCGGGCGACGAGCTTGAAGCGATGGCCGACGCGGCGGTAGGTCGCCATCACGCCGGGCATCGTCATCAGCGCCGCCGTGGCCTCCTTCTGCTTCGCCTTCGAGGCATCGGTCAGCCAGGCCTGGATCGACGTCGACTGGTACGAGAACTGCACGTTGCCGGTCGCGATCAGCGGCGCGAGTGCCGGCGACGGATCGAGGAACGGGCCGTCGTTGACCGAGTCGCCGTCGTACCAGTTCGGTGTCGCCGGCGTTGAGCGTCGGCTTGCCGTAGAAGTTCTCGGCGTAGGTGGCGCCGTGGTCGGCCGTCAGCACGATCAGCGTGTCGTCGAGCTGGCCGAGCGCCTGCAGCTTCGCGAGGATGCGGCCGAACTGCTCGTCGGCGGTGCGGGCGGCCTCCGGCACGTGCGTCTGGAAGCCGGGGTCCGACGGATCGACGCTCTGGTCGTGGTACGCGCCCCACATGTGGCCGGCCTTGTCGATGCCGCCCAGGGTGACGAACATCCCCGACCAGTTCTCGTTCTCCATCATCGCCATCGCGGCGTCGGCGGCCCAGACGTCGCCGCCCAGGTGCGCGGGGTCGTCGCCGGGGAAGAACCGGTCGCCGTCCTCCGGGTACATCCAGGACGGGAACGCGCCCAGCGTGCCGAAGTCGTTCGCCTTGTCGGAGTTGATGGAGTAGCGGCCGCAGGCGGGGTCGCTCAGGTAGGCCGGGACGTTGCGCCCGGCGGGCTTGCGGTAGATGCCGATCGCCGGGCAGGAGCCGTCCGAGACGCGGCTCGAGAGCCGCACGCCGATGTCGCCGGTGCCGGCCACGGCCGACTCGACCGCGTACGACTTCTCGCCGACGGCGATGAACTTCGAGCCCGGCGACTTCTTGTGCAGGTAGTCGGCGAGCTTCGGGTAGCCCTCGTCCTCGATGATCGTCTGGAACTGGGCGAGGGTCAGGTCGCCGGTGACCCACATCTTCCCGGCGCCGCCGCCGAGCAGGTTCTTGGTGTCGCGGTAGGCCTCGTCGACCCAGCCCATGTGCTTCGGCAGCTGGCCCGAGACGATCGCGTTGTGGCTGATGACGGTCTCGGAGCCCATGTAGCCGACGTACGACTTCTTGAAGTACCGGCCGCCGTCGCGGATGGACTTGAAGTTGGTCATGCCGAACCGGTCGGCGTACTCCGGCCGCATCTGGTCGAACAGCACGATCAGCACCTTCGTCGGGCGGTGCTTCGCCTTCGCCGCGTGGTGCCCGCCGTTGCCGCCGCTCGGCGCTGCGCGCCGCGGCGCCTCCGGCAGCGCTCCGCGCCGAGCAGCGCAAGGCTGGCCAGCAGCACCGCGGCCAGGATCGATCGTCGCCTCATGGTTCCCCCCAATTCGCCGAGCGTTCGCGTGATTCAACCACTCCGGCCGACCGGGGTGCAACCCGGGGGACGCATCACCTGAAGCCAGGACGACCGAAGCCCGCTCACCGAGCGGGCTTCGACAGTGCGGATGAGAGGACTTGAACCTCCACGTCCTTTCGGACACACGGACCTGAACCGTGCGCGTCTACCAATTCCGCCACATCCGCATGCAGCGCGTCGATTGTAACGCAGGAGCGGGGTTTGCTACCCCCGCGCGGCGATGGCGGCGACGAGGTCGCAGAAGCGGTCGACCTCGTCCAGCGTCGTGTAGTGCAGGAAGCCGGCGCGCACCGCTCCGCCGTGCTCCTCCAGGCCGAGCGCGAGCATGGCGCCGAGGGCGTAGTAGTTGCCGTCCCACACGAAGATGCCCTCGCGGCCCAGCTCGGCGGCGATGTCGCGCGGCGTGGCGCCGGCGATGGTGAAGGCGAAGGTGGGCGTGCGCTCCGCGACGCGGGCCGGGTCGGCGATGCCGTAGAGGCGGACGCCGGGCGTCGAGGTGAGGCGCGTCAGCGCGTGGGCCGACAGCGACTCCTCGTAGGCTCGTGATGCGCGAGAAGGCCGAGTCGAGGCGCTCGCTGCTGCGTGGCGCCCTCCCCCAGCTCCGCCAGGTACTCGACGGCGGCGACGAAGCCGGCCAGCGCCTCGTGCGACTGCGTGCCGGTCTCGTAGCGGTGGCCGGCGGGCGTCTCGTCGGCCGGGCGCACGCGGTCGGCGGGCCAGCGCTCGGCCAGGTCGTGGCGGATCGCGGCCAGGCCCAGGTGCGGGCCGAAGAACTTGTACGGCGAGCAGACGACGACGTCGAGGCCCATGCGCGACGCGGTCGATGCGGCCGTGCGGCGCGTAGTGCACGGCGTCGGCCCAGGCGAGCGCGCCGACGGAGTGCGCGAGGTCGGAGATGCGGCGCGCGTCGGGCTTCGAGCCGACCGCGTTGGAGGCGAGCGTGAACGCGACGATCTTCGTCCGGTCGGACAGCAGCGCCTCGAGCGCGTCGATGTCGAGCGTCACGTCGTCGGGCCGCACCGGCACGGTGTGGACGGTGAGCGCGTAGTCGTCGGCGATGCGCAGCCACGGCGACACGTTGCCGTCGTGGTCGAGCTGCGTGACGATGATCTCGTCGCCCTCCTTCAGCGTGCGCGCGACGGCGTGCGCGAGCAGGAAGTTGAGCGTCGTCATGTTGGCGCCGAACGCGATCTCCTCCGGCCGCGAGCCGGTGAAGTCGGCGCCCGCCTGGCGCGCCCGCTCGTACAGCGCGTCGGACTCCGCGCTGGTCACGAAGGCGCCGCCGAGATTGGCGTTCGAGCCGCGCAGGTAGGCGGTCATCGCGTCGATCACGGCGTCGGGCGTCTGCGAGCCGCCGGGCCCGTCGAGGAAGGCCGCGGGGCGCCCGTCGACGGTGCGCGAGAGGGCGGGGAAGCGGCGCCGGAGCGCCGCGACATCGAGCGGAGAGGTGGTCGTCGCGTTCACCGGGTCGAGCGTACACGAAGTAGGCTTCGGCCTCATGAGCTCGCAGACTCCCGATCGAAACCTCGCGCTGGAGCTGGTCCGGGTGACCGAGGCGGCGGCCCTCTCCGCCAGCCGCTGGGTCGGCCGCGGCGACAAGAACGCGGCCGACGCCGCGGCCGTCGACGCCATGCGCGCGACCATGGCCGGCATCTCGATGGACGGCGTCGTGGTGATCGGCGAGGGCGAGAAGGACGAGGCGCCGATGCTCTACAACGGCGAGCGCATCGGCGACGGCTCGCAGCCCGCCGTGGACATCGCCGTCGACCCGCTGGAGGGCACGACGCTGACCGCCAAGGGACAGCCGAACGCCCTCTGCGTGGTCGCGCTGTCCGAGCGCGGGACGATGTTCGACCCCGGCCCGTGCGTGTACATGGAGAAGATGGCCGGCGGCTCCGACATCGCCGACCTGCTGTCGCTGACCGACCCGATCGAGGACGTGCTCGACCGCGTCGCGGCGCGCCGGCGGGTCAGCGTCGGCGACCTGATGGTCGTGATCCTCGACCGCGAGCGGCACGCCGAGCGCATCGAGCGCGTCCGCGCGCACGGCGGCCGCATCCGCCTGATCCCCGACGGCGACGTGGCCGGATCGCTGATGGCCGTCTGGCCCGATACCGGCATCGACCTGCTGTGGGGCATCGGCGGTACGCCGGAGGGCGTGCTCTCGGCCGCGGCGATCAAGGCGACGGGCGGCGCGCTGCTCGGCCGGATGGCGCCGCGCGACGACGACGAGCGCGCGCGGACCATCGCGGCGGGCATCGATCCCGACCGGATTCTCACCAGCGATGACCTGATTGCAGGGGATAACTGCTTCTTTGCGGCGACCGGCGTCACGGAGGGGGATATCCTCAAGGGCGTGCGGTTCACCTCCGAGGAGGCGTTCACGACGTCCATCGTGATGCGCTCGCGCTCCGGCACCGTCCGCATCGTCGAGGGTCGGCATCGGCGTGACCGCTTGCGGGTGCGCCTGTAGTGCTCGCCGCTGCGCTCGCGACGCTCGCGCTCGTCGCACCCCAGCCGACCATCGTGCAGAGCCCGATCCCGTACGGGTCGGGCCGTCGCGCGCAGATGGCGGCCTACTCGAAGCGGCACTACGGCACGGCGTCGTCGAAGCTCCACCCGCGCGTGATCGTGCTGCACTTCACGGCCAACAACTCGTACTCGAGCACCTGGAACACGTTCGCGTCGAACGCCGCCAACCGCGGCGAGAAGCCGGGGACCTGCGCCCACTTCGTGATCGAGAAGTCGGGCAAGATCCATCAGCTGGTGCCGCTGAACGTGCGCTGCCGGCATGCGGTCGGCATCAACCACGTGTCGGTCGGCATCGAGATGGTGCAGGAGACCGGCGGCGACGCCCGCGCCGCCGCGCGCAAGATCCTGAACCGCCCGAAGCAGGCCCGGGCCGCGCTGCGTCTCGTGCGCTGGCTGCAGGGTCGCTACGCGATCAGCGAACGCCGACGTGATCGGCCACGCGATGGTGAACAACCACCGCCTCTTCAAGGATCGCAAGGGCTGGCGCAACGACCACGCGGACTGGCAAACGCCCGAGGTCCGCGCCTTCCGCAAGCGCCTCTAGCGCCGGCCGGATCCGCCGAGCGCGACGAGCCGTCGCGCCGCGCTGACCCGTGCACGGCAGCCGGCCGTTCGCGTGCCGCCGCTCCGCGCGTGTCGCGCACGACGCGCCGCGGCACGACACGCCGGTCGACGGCTCGGCGACGCCTCGGCAGCCGAACCGTCCTGCGATCGGGTGCCTGGCACCGAAACGGCCACGCGCACCGTCGCGCGTCGTGGACGTGACGTGCGCGCTCGCCGCGCGTGTCCGTTGCGGTGCCGGCACGTCGCGGCGCCAGACCGCGTGGCCTTGGTGCGTGGCACGATCGGTTCGGCGCACGCGTCGCGCGATTCCGCGCGTGCACGAACGCGTCTCGGCGAGATGCGGAGCTCATGCGCATGCCCACGACGACTCCGCGCCGCCACTGCCCGATTGCCGGCTGCACCACATCACGACGCGCGGAAACAACCGGCGGTCGATGTTCGAGGACGACGACGATCGCGAGCGGTTCTACGACCTGCTCGACGACGGGCATCGCCGACTACCAGGTCGAGTGCCACCAGGACGTCCAGATGGGCAACCACGTCCACCTGCTGCTCGAGGGCGAGATGGCCGGAGGTCTCGCAGCTGCTGTGGTTCGTGAGCCACCGCTACGCGCTCGCGGTACAACCGGCGCCACGGCCGGGTCAACCACCTCGTCGGCCGGCGGTTCCACGCGTCCGAGGTGCCCGACCATCGAGCTGCCCGCGCGGTCAGCGTCTACATCGCGATGAACCCGGTCCGCGCCGGACTCTGCCGCGCACCCGCTCGAGTGGGCGCACGGCTCGTACCGCGCCCACGCGGCCGGCGAGATCCGCGCGGCCGCACCTCACGACTCCTACACGCATCGCCTCTTCGCCGAGCGTGGCACGAGCATGGCGGCAGCGATCGATGCCGCCATCGACCTCGAGAGCGGCGGTCGGCCCGCGTTGGCGGCGTTCCTGCCCGGCGCCGACAGGCTCACCCTCGGAGCACGTCCGCCATGCCCGCGAGTCTACGGCTACACGCGTCCACGAGATCGCCGAGCCACTACGGCCGCACGCACGCGGACGATCAAGCGCTGGCTGTCAGACGCCTACGAGCCGCCGCGCTTGAAGCGGTTGTCGACTTCCCAGTGATGGCGGCCCGGACGCGTCGGACGGGTGCGGCCCGGGGGCTTCGGCTTCGACGTGCCCTGGTGCGGGAGGCCCTCGTTCGCCGGCGCCGGGGTCGGGCGCCGGCTGCTCGGGCTCGACCCGCTGCGGCTCCTGGACCCAGTGCGCCTCGCGCGGACGGATCGGGCTCGTGTCCGGACGCATGCGGCGCGTCAGCCCGCCGCCGGCGGCCTCCAGGATCCGGTCGCCGTCGCGGTGCTTCGTCGCGAACTCCACCACGCGCTCGCGGAACCCGGCGCGGGCGATCACGCGCTCCGCGGCGCCATGCAGCTCCAGCACGTCGCAGAGGGCGACCATCTCGCGGCCGACGCCGTCGTCCACGTGGTCGACGCGCAGCACCCGAGCGCGGCCGCGCGCGCCGCCGCCGCCGATGCGCGCCTCGAACGCGATCTCGTGACCCGGGCTCGGCACCGGCATCTCGCTGTCGATGTAGAACGACAGGCCGGACCGGTCGAGCGTCCGGGTGACGGCGCGGAGCGACGCGTCCATCACCGTAGTCGAGGACGATCGGCAGGTTCTGGCGGGGAGCCATACTGCTCCCAGTATCGGCTTGCGACGGCCGTTACTTGATCAGATCGACCCGGCGAACGTGTCGCACTTTCGCGGGTCGCCGGAGTCGTATCCGGCGCGGAACCACTTCACCCGCTGCGCGGCCGATCCGTGCGTCCACGACTCCGGGTTCACCTGGCCCTGCGTGGCCGTCTGGATGCGGTCGTCGCCCACGGCCGACGCCGCGTCGAGCGCCTCGGCGATGTCGGCCTCCGTGACCCTCGCGACGACGCCCGACCGGGTCGCGTTCGCCGCCCAGGCGCCCGCGTAGCAGTCGGCCTGCAGCTCCGACCGCACGGCCGCGCTCTGCGGCCCGGTGCGGTCGCCCGCCACGCTGGTCGAGCACGCCCAGGAGGTTCTGCACGTGGTGCCCGTACTCGTGCGCCAGGATGTAGCCCTGCGCGAACGCGCCGCCGCTGGCGCCGAACCGGTCGCGCAGCTCGGCCAGGAACCCGAGGTCGATGTAGATCTTCTGATCGGGCGGGCAGTAGAACGGCCCGACGTCCGACGTCGCCTGCCCGCAGCCCGTGTCGACGCTGTCCGTGAAGAACACCGTCGTGGCCGGCGTGAACCGCGTCGAACGTCGACTGCCAGTAGTCGTTGATCGAGTTCACGTACGCGATCGCGCGGCAGTCCTCGCGGCGCTCGGCGTCCGCGCCGGTGCGGCACTCCGTCTGGATGTCGCTCGGCGGCGCGCTCTCGCCCACCTGGCCGGCGTTCAGGTCGCTGAGCCCGCCCAGGCCGCCGCCGTCGCTGCCGAGCGGGTTGCCGCCGAGGAGCAGCGTGATGATCACGACGACGATGCCGAGCGCGCCGCCGCCGATCGCGACCGGGCGTCCGGCCGCGCGCCGGCCACGGCGGTCCTCGACCTGCCCGGTATCGAGCTGCGCGTCGTCCTGGAAATCCGTCACCGGCTAGCCGTCCTTCGTCTTCTTGGGGATGATCCCCGCAGGAGCGAATCCCGCAACAAAGGTGTCCCACGGCCGTGGCTCCCGGCCCTCGGCGAACGCGCGCTCCATGCGCACGACCGCGCTGCGCACCACGTGGGCGCCCGTGAACCGCACGGGGTCGGGCGGGAACCGCCCGGAGCGCTCGCCCACGAACGGCGACTGCGACCACTCGTCTCGCTCGCCCAGCGCCAGCGAGGCGAGGATCTTGCCGCCCAGCACCGACGGGCCGACGCCGTTGCCGCTCCAGCCGACGCCGTAGATGAGGTGCTCGCGCCCGCCCAGGCGCCCGAAGATCGGCAGCCCGTGGTACGCAGCGGTCGATCGGCCCCGACCAGTCGTGCTCGACCTTGACGTCGGCGAGGGTCGGGTAGATGCGCCGGAAGTTCGCCTCGACGTCGCGCGCGCGGCCCTCGTGCCGGTCGAAGCTCGCGGGCAGCCGCCCCGCCATCGCGATGCCCCAGCCGCCCTTGCCGAACATCACGCGACCCTGCGGCGTGCGCCGGTAGTAGTGGATCATCACCTGCGAGTCGGAGATCGCCTCGTACCCCGTCCAGCCGATCTCGGCCAGCCGGTCGGGCGCCTCCTCGGTGAGGATGATGTCGCTCGAGATGACGACCAGGCGCGTGTGCAGCTCGCGCATGCTGGCCGCCCAGGCGTTGGTCGCGATCACGACGCGATCCGCGGTCAGCGCGCCGTTCTGCGTCCGCAGCACGGCCGGGCTGCGCCGGTCGAGATCGGTGACGCGCGAGTGCTCGTGGATGCGCACGCCCATCTCCAGCGCGACGCGGCGCAGGCCGCGGGCGAGCTTGGCGGGCTGGACGGTGGCGGCGCTCGGATCGAGCACGCCGGCGATGTGCACGGGCGACCCGGCGCGGCGCGCCACCTCGGCGGGCTCGAGCAGCTCGAGCGCCGGTGCGCCCAGGTCGCGCAGCAGCTCGACGGTCGAGTCCCACGCGCCCAGCTGGGCCTCGGTGGTGGCCGTCCACAGGTAGCCGCCGCGGTTGAAGTCGGCGTCGATCTGGTGCGCCTTGCAGAACTCCTCGATCTCGCCGATGGCGTCGACCGACGCCTTGCCGATGCGGATCGCCTCCTCGCGGCCGCAGAGGTCGACGAGCTTGCCGGCCTTCGCCCACCACGACAGCACCTCGCCGCCGTTGCGGCCGCTGGCGCCGCCGCCGCAGACGTCCTGCTCGAGCACCACGACGTCGCACGCCGGGTCGCGCTCCTTGATGCGGATCGCCGTCCACAGGCCGACGAAGCCGCCGCCCATGATCGCGATGTCGGCGCGCGCGGCGCCCTCGAGCGGCGGCTGGTCGGGCGCGTCGCCGAGCGCCTCCTGAAGCCAGAACGAACGGTGCTGCATGCCGGAACGCTACGCGAGCCGGTCGCGCAGCGCTTCGAAGCAGAGCCGGTGGAAGTGCGCGATCGCACTCTCGGAGCTCGGCATCAGGCGGCCGTGCGGCACGAGGCCGGAGCGCAGGTTCGGCTGCTGGATCGCGACCGCGTCGATGTCCTCCTGCATCGTCATCCGCCACATCTCGTCCCACTCGGCCACCGCCGCCGGGTCGAGCCCCGGCTGCAGCCACGAGTCACCGTCGGTGAAGCACGACTCGACGCCGGTCGGGTGCACGCGGCCGGCGCTGGTGTGGAAGTCGTCCATCTGCAGGAACGTCGACGGGAACAGGTACCAGTAGCGGTACTCGTTGCCGGCGTACCCGAACCGCTTCGCCTTCTCGTTCGGCGGCGTCAGCTGGCAGAGGACCTTGCCCTCGTTGCGGTACTCGTAGACCCCGTGGGCGACCTCGTAGGCGTCGGAGAACGAGTGCTGGTGGATGGTCGGGCAGTGGTAGCACTCGCTCGCGTTCTCGACCCAGATCTTCCAGTTCGCGGCCACCGGCGCACCCCCGGAGGGCACGGGCAGGCGGTCGCCGATCTCGAACGGGTGCTCGGCGCAGATCTCGTCCAGCGCCGGGTACGTCTCGGCGAGCGTGGCGGCGTCCAGGTCGGCGTTCACGAACACCAGCCCGTGCCAGGCCTCGGCCCGCGCCGGCGCGCCGTTGCACGTGGCGTGCGGCACGCCGTCGGCGTCGACCTCGACCGTGAACGAGAGCTCGCCCATCTGCACGGTCGCGGGCGCCGCGTTCAGCCCGCAGTGGTAGTGCCAGGAGTGCGCCCAGATCGCGTCGAGCTCGAGGCGGTAGATCGCGGGATCCCAGTACCAGCGCGAGGGGAACGTGTAACCGGCGGTCAGCTTGGCATCGATCTCGGCGACGAGGCTCATGCCCGGATCGTACGTGCATCGAGGGCCAGAGCGAAGTCGGGCGTGACGAGCAGCGGGTTCACCTCGACCTCGGCCAGCTCGGGGTGGGCGGCCGCGACGCGGGTCAGCGCCGCGATCGCCTCGGCTGCGGCGCCGATCGCGAGCGGCGGGCGGCCGCGATAGCCGTCCAGCAGCGGGAAGGTGCGCAGCCGCCGGAGCGCGGCCTCCGCCTCGGCCGGCGTCAGCGGCGCGAGCGCCAGCACGACGTCGTCCAGCAGCTCGACCGCCGTGCCGCCGCCGCCGACGAGCGCCACCGGGCCGAACCGCGGGTCCCAGATCACGCCGCAGACCAGCTCGGCCGAGACGGGCGCGACGACCATGCGCTCGACGCTGAACGACGGCGGGCGCAGCCGCGCCTCGAGGTCGGCGACCGCGGCGGCCAGCGCCGTCGGGCGTCGCCGAGACCCAGCACCACCCCGCCGCCGTCCGACTTGTGCTCGGCGCCGAGCGCCTTCAGCACCACCGGGTAGCCGATCCGGCCGGCCGCCGCCACCGCCTCATCGGCCGACGCGACCTCCGCCGCGTCGGCGAACGGCACGCCGCCGGCCTGCAGCAGCGCCCGCGCCGCCATGTACCCCGTGCCGGGAACAGGCGCCGCCGCCGCCGGCCAGTCGGGCGTCACGCGCACGTCGGCGGTCGCGAACCGGTGCGCGGCCGCCAGCGCACGGCAGGCCGAGCCGACGCGCCGGAACGCCGGCACGCCGCCGTCGCGCAGCGCCCGCCACGGCGGCTCGTCGATCCACTGCACCGCCGCCACCAGCGGGTGCCCGGCGGCGGCCAGCTTCGCGGCGGCCACGGTCTCGTCCAGGCGCCCGGGCTCCTCGTGCGTCATCGTGCCGAAGCTGCCGACGAGGATCGCCGCGTCGAGCTCGCCGCTCGCCATCAGCGCGTCGAGCACCCGCGGGTAGGTGTCGAGGTCGTCGAACACGGCCGTCAGGTCGATCGGGTTGCGCGTCGACGCGGCGCCGGCCGCAGCTCGCGCAGCCGCGCCTGCAGGCCGTCGGACAGCTCGGGCACGACGAACCCGTCGGCCGCCAGCACGCCGGTCGCGATCACCGCGATGCCGCCGCCGTCCGACAGCACGCCGACCCGCCGGCCGCGCGGCCGCGTCGTCATCAGCAGCCCCTGCGCGGCCTCCATCAGCTCCTCCGGCGTCGCCACCAGCAGCGCGCCGGCGTCGCCCAGCGCCGCCGCCACGACGCGCCGCGTCGAGACCAGCGAGCCGGTGTGCGACTGCGCGGCGCGGGCGGCCGGCTCGCCCGTGGGCGACAGCACGATCACCGGCTTGTCGGCCGCGCGCGCCTCGGCGACGGCGCGCAGGAACCCGCGGCCGTCGCGGAAGTCCTCGCAGTAGACGCCGATCGCGCGCACCTCGGGGTCGTGCGCGAGGTGCGAGATGACGTCGCCGATCGTGACGTCCGCCTGGTTGCCGACCGACACGAAGTGCGACATCCCGAGGCCCATCTCGATGCCGTACGACGCGAAGTCGACGCCCAGCCCGCCCGACTGGGAGACGAGCGCGAGCGGCCCCGGCACCTGGCCGTTGTCGAGCCACGCCGCGTCGAACGCCTCGTGGCCCGCCCAGACGCCCATGCAGTTCGGCCCGAGCAGCACGGCGCCCGACTCGCGCACCCGGCGGGCGACCCGCTCCTCGACCGCGCGGCCCTCCGCCCCCGCCTCGGCGAAGCCGATCGTGATGCCGATGAACGCGCGCACGCCGCGGGCCAGGCCGTCCTCGACGACCCCCTCGAAGGCGTGCGCGGGCACCACCAGCACGGCCAGGTCGACCGGCTCGGCCAGGTCGCGCAGCGACGCCACCGTCGGCAGCCCCTGCACGGTCGGCGCTGCGGGCGTTGACGAGCTCCACCCGGCGGCGATCGGACCCGCGCAGCACGCCGCGGGCGATGCCGAACCCCCACTTGGCCGGGTCGTCGGACGCCCCGACGACCGCGACCGAGCGCGGGTTGAGCAGCGGCGTGAGGTCGCGGCTCACTTGAACATCGAGCGACCGATGATCAGCCGCTGGATGTCCGACGTCCCCTCGTACAGCTCCTCGAGCTTCGCGGCGCGCATCCACCGCTCGACCGGGTACTCGCGCGAGTAGGAGTAGCCGCCGAGCGTCATCGACGGCCGCCCAGGTGGCGAACCACGCCGCCTCCGACCCGGCCAGCTTGGCCTGCGCCGCCTCGATCGCGAACGGCTTGCCCGCGTCGGCCAGACGGGCCGCGTGGTACGTCAGCATCCGCGCCTGGTCGAGCTTCATCTTCGCGTCGACGAGCCGGAACGAGACGGCCTGGAACTCGTGGATCTTCTTGCCGAACTGCTCGCGCTCCTTGGCGTACTCGACGGCGTACTCGAGCGCCGCGCGGCCGATGCCGACGCCGTTCGCGCCGAGCGTCACGCGCGAGACGTCGAACCACCGCATCAGGCCGTAGAAGCCCTGGCCCTCGTCGCCGACGCGCCGGTCGTCCGCCACGAAGCAGTCGTGGAAGAACAGCTCCGCCGCCGGGTAGCAGCGGGCGCCCATCTTCGGGATCTTCTTGCCGATCTCGAAGCCCTCGTCGCCGCGCAGCAGCAGGAACGCGGTGATGCCGCGCGACCGCGATCCCGGCACCGTCTGCGCGAACACGATGTACTGGTCGGCCGTCGGCGCGCACGAGATCCACGTCTTCTGGCCGTTCAGCACGTAGCCGCCGTCGACCTTCACGGCCGACGTCGTCATCGCCGCGGCGTCCGAGCCGGCGTTCGGCTCGGTGGTGGCGAGCGCGCCCACGACCGGGTCGGTCGGCGAGCACAGCGGCGGCAGCCAGCGCTCCTTCTGCTCCGGCGTGCCGAGCGCCACGATGGGGCCGGCGAAGAAGCCGCCGCCGCCGATGCAGCCCGCCATCGCGGAGCAGCCCCAGGCCAGCTCCTCGATGATCGCGACCGCCGTGACGAGGCTGTCGACGCCGCCGCCGCCGTACTCCTCGGGCAGGTCGTAGCAGGTCAGCCCGACCTCGGCCGCCTTGCGGACGACGGGCCACGGGAACTCCTCGGACTCGTCGTACTGGTGCGCCAGCGGCCGCATCTCGCGCTCGGCGAACTCGTGCGCCAGCGCCTGCAGATCGCGCTGGACGTCGTCTAGCTCCATCCCGTCCCTCCATCGACTCCGAGACACTGTCCGGTCACGTACGAGGCGTCATCCGATGCCAGGAAGGCGATCGCCGCGGCGATCTCCGACGGGTCCGCGAACCGGCGCAGCGGGATGTTGGGAATCCACGTGTCCTTGACCTCCTGCGGCACCGCCTGGGTCATCGGCGTCTCGGTCGCGCCCGGCGCGACCGCGTTGCAGCGCACGCCGTGGCGCGCGTGCTCGATGGCGACGGTGCGCGTCAGGCCGACGATGCCGGCCTTCGCGGCGGCGTAGTTGGCCTGGCCGAAGGCGCCGTGGCGGGCCTCCGAGGAGAGGTTCACGATCGCCCCGCCGCCGCGCTCGCGCATCGACGGCACGACGTGCTGGCAGCCGAGCCACATGCCCTTCAGGTGCACGTCGATGACCGTCTGCCACTCCTCGTCGGTCATCTTCAGCAGCGACCGGTCGCGCGTCACGCCGGCGTTGTTGACGAGGATGTCGACGCCGCCGACGCTCGCCATCAGCGCCTCCCACGACGCGCGGTCGACGACGTCGTGCTCGACCGCGGCCCCCGCCACCTCGGCCGCGACGGCCTGCGCGGCGGCCAGGTTCATGTCGGCGCAGACCACGTGCGCGCCCTCGGACGAGAGCCGCCGGGCCGTGGCCGCACCGATGCCCGAGCCGCCGCCGGTGACGAGCGCGACGCGGCCCTCCAGGCGCCGCATCAGGCGTCCTGCGGCCGCGTGGTGATCATCACGGCGTCGGTGCCGGTCTGGACGACCTCGCCGTCCTGGTTGACGACCTCGACGCTCGTCGTCAGCACGCCCATGCCCGGCCGCGAGCGCGACGGGCGCGTGTCGAGCACCGTCGTGACCGTGTGGATGGTGTCGCCCGGATAGGTCGGCCCGACGAACTTGCGCGACGCCTCCAGGTAGGCGATCACCTCGACGTCGTCCATGCCGGGCGTGGCGAGGCCGCTCGAGATCGAGAGCACCAGCAGGCCGTGCGCGATGCGCCCCCTGAAGGGCGTGTTGGCGGTCACCCACTGCTCGTTGATGTGCAGCTGGTTGAAGTCGCCCGAGACGCCGGCGAAGGCCATGATGTCGGCCTCGGTGACGGTGCGGCCGACCGACGTGAAGACCTGGCCGACGGCGTAGTCCTCGAGGTAGATGGTCATCTCACGCTCCTGTGAAGCAGGGCAGGCCGTCGACGAAGACGACGCGCACGGGCAGGTCGCAGGCCAGCGCGTCGTGGTCGACGTCGACGACGTTCGCGCTCACGCGCACGCCCTCGTCCAGCTCGACGATGCCGAGCACGTAGGGCAGGTCGGGCGACGAACTCGGGGTTCGGCGTCTTCTGGAGCACCGAGTACGTGTGCAGCCGGCCGGTGCCGGCGGCCTCCACCCAGGCGGGCTCGCCGGCGCCGCACGCGACGCAGTGGGCGCGCGGGTACCACTGGTACGCGTCGCAGGCGGCGCAGCGCTGCACGAGCAGGCGGCCCTCGGCGGCGGCGTCCCAGTACGGCTGCGGTCAGCGCGTCGGGCAGGGGACGGGGCTTGTCGCATCATCTCAGACCCCCAGGATCATCGTCGCGGTGGCCGAGAGCGAGCCGCCCGTGCCGCTCACCAGGCACGTCTTCGGGTCGTCGAGCTGCAC
Source organism: uncultured Actinomycetes bacterium (assembly GCA_963732645.1). Classification (GTDB taxonomy): domain Bacteria; phylum Actinomycetota; class Thermoleophilia; order Gaiellales; family F1-60-MAGs149; genus VFJZ01. The sequence goes on along the minus strand of CAVTAC010000007.1, from coordinate 177,571 downwards.
GCCCGGGCGAGGTGCCGCGCAGCTGGCGGACGCCCTCGATGACCGTGAACACGCCGCGGCGCCCGGGGTGGTTGGACGACAGCCCGCCGCCGTCGGTGTTGAACGGCAGGGAGCCCGACTCCACGAACGCTCCCCCCTCCCCGCGCCCGCAGAAGCCGAGCGACTCGAGCGTCAGCAGCACGGTGATCGTGAACGAGTCGTAGACCTGCGCCACGTCGATGTCGGCCGGCTTCAGCCCGGCGCTCTCGAACGCCCGCGCGCCGGAGTGCACGGCGGCCGTCTCGGTGAACGGCCACATCTGGTTCATCGAGATCTGGCCCAGCGCCTCGCCCCAGCCGAGCACGTAGACGCCCTTCTGCGACAGCTGCTCGGCCCTGCGCTTCGACGTCATCACGAACGCGCCGCCGGAGTCGGACACGATGCAGCAGTCGAGCCGGTGCAGCGGCGTCGCGATCATCGGCGAGGCGAGCACGTCGGCCACCTCGATCGGGTCGCGGAAGCGCGCGTCGGGGTTGTTCGCGGCGTTCGCGCGGCACTGCACGGCGATCTGCGCGAGCTGCTCGGGCGTGGTGCCGAACTCGTGCATGTGGCGCGTCGCGGCGAGCGCGTAGGTGGACACGGTCGACGGCCCGTACGGCACCTCGAACTGGCCCGGGCCGGCGCTGTTGGTGCCGTAGTCGGCGAACGGGATCTCGGGGATGCCGGAGTAGCCCGCGGCCGCGTAGGAGACGACCACGACGTCGGCCATGCCGGCGGCGATGGCGAGCGCCGCGTGGCCGGCGTGCGTGATGAACGCGGCGCCGCCGATGTCGGTCGAGTCGAACCACCGCGGGTGGATGCCCATGTACTCGGCCACCTCGCAGAGCGACATCTGCAGGCCGCCCTCGGACGGGAAGCCGGCCGCGGTCGCGAACCCGTCGACGTCGCCGAGCTCGAGGCCCGCGTCGGCGAGCGCACCGAGGATGCACTCCGCCTGGATCTCGTACGGGTGCACGCCCGGCGCCTTCCGGCGCGGCGACTCGTACACGCCGACGATCGCCACCTCTCCGCTGGGAAACCCCATGCACTCCTCCGGCTCGTGGTCCGGCTGGAAGTATGCGGGCGAGGCGGCTGCCTAGCCGTCCGCTTCGGGTTCTGCCTTACGCGCGCGGCTCGGCGCGACCCGCGGCGGCTCGTTCGGCATCTTCGGGTACACCGGCGGCCACGGCGCGTCCATCATCCCGCTCGCGAGGTCGTGCGCCGACCGCTCCAGCAGCGAGTCGAGGTCCTCGCGGTGGTCGCCGATCGTCGCCCACGGGTCGCCCCGCTCGGCCACGCGCGGCGGCACCGAGGCGATCGTCATGGCGTCGGGATCGACGGTCGTCGAGCTCGTCCCAGGCGAACGGCGCCGACACCTGCGCCGCCGACGCGGGCGCGGGCGCCCCAGGCGGAGAAGACCGTCTTGTGCGGCGCGTTCTGGTTGTAGTCGACGAACACGCGCGGCGCCGCGCTCCTCCTTCCACCAGGCCCAGGTGCAGAGCGTCGGGCCGGCGGCGCTCCAGCTCGCGGGCGACGGCCACCGCGGCGGCGCGCACCTGGTAGGAGTCGTACCGCGGCGCGAGGCGCGCGTAGATGTGGATGCCGCGGCGGCCGGTGGTCTTCGCGAAGCCGGTCAGGCCGTGCTCGGCGAGCAGCGCCCGCGCCTCGACGGCCGTCTCGCGCACCATCTCGAACGTCACGCCCGGGCCGCGGGTCGAGGTCGATGCGCAGCTCGTCGGCGTGCTCGGGGTCGGCCGCCAGGGTCGGCCAGGCGTGGAAGCCGAGGCAGCCGAGGTTGACGGCCCAGACCAGATGCGCCACGTCGACGGCCACCAGCGCGTCCGACTCGGTGCCGTTCACGGTCGCGACCGTGACGGTCTCGAGCCAGTCCGGCGCGCCCTTCGGCACGCGCTTCTGGAAGAACGACTTGCCGGAGGCCCCGTCGGGGTAGCGCTCCATCAGGATCGGCCGCCCGCCGATGGCGCGCAGCAGCGGCTCGCCGACCGCGATCACGTAGCGGACGAGGTCGAGCTTCGTCTCGCCGCGCTCCTTGAAGAAGACCTTGTCCGGGCTCGAGATCGAGACGGTGCGGCCCGAGACCTCGATCTCGGCGTGTTCGGCCTTCGGCGCCATCCGGCGGAACGTCCGTTCTACATCCAGAGCGGCTCGTCGCGGAGGCGCAGGCTCGTGCCGAGGCCGCGCTCCTTCGCGTTGCGCAGCACGTAGGCGGCCGTCACGACGTCGTCCATGCCGAGGCCGACCGGCGAGCAGACGATGCGCTGCTCGTCCGACGTCCGGCCCGGGTGCCGGCCGGAGACCACCTCCGCCAGGTCGACGGCGTCGTCGGCCGCGGCGATGCCGGCGTCGCGCAGACGGCGCAGGTAGCGGGTGTCGGCCGTGCCCTCGTGGTCGCGGTCGTCGACCACCAGCAGGTCGCTGACGGTGTGCAGGTCCTCGGGCCCGTCGAGCGACGAGACGAGCACGACGAGGCCGCCCTCCGGCACCCACTCCTTGTCGATGGTGGGCGTCACGGCGAGGGTCGACGGGATGATGATGTCGGCGCCCTCGCAGGCCTCGCGCTCGGAGTGCGCGACGGCGACCGGGAACGGCAGCGTCGGCGCCAGCTCGGCCAGCAGCGCCTCGGTGCGGGCGGTGTTCGGGTCGTAGACGCGGGCCATCTCGAGGCCCGGCCGGGTCGCCGCCAGCGCCATCAGCTGCGTGCGCGTCAGCACGCCGGCGCCGAGCAGGCCGGCGGTGCGTGCGCCCTCCCGCGCCAGGTGCCGGAGCGCGACGCCGGTGACGCGCGCCGGTGCGCATCGCCGAGATGACGGTGCCGTCGAGCACCGCCACCGGCAGCCCCGTCTCGCGGTCGGACAGCAGCACGATCGCGTTGGCGCGCGGCAGGCCGCGGCCGAGGTTGGCGGGCACGCTCGGGATCCACTTCAGGCCGGCCACGTCCCACTCGCCGCCCACCCAGGCGGGCATCGCCATGATGCGGCCGTGGCAGCTCCTGGGTGCCGGGCTCGTCCGACCAGGTCAGCAGCACCTTGTTCGGGTTGATCACCTGCCCGTCGGCCTTGAGACGGAACGCGCCCTCGATCACGTCGATGACGGCGGGCATGTCGGTGCCGCCCGCCGCGACGACGTCGTCTTGGGACAGGAAGAGGAAGTCGACCGGCATGCGCGGCATGATCGCCGGACGGGCGGACGGCCGCCACGCGACCTTCCGGTACCCTCGTTCGCATCAGCACCGGACGCCACGAGGAGCTCGACCGCGACGTCACGCCTGCTGACCGGTGCGCTGCGCACGGCGATCGCCGAGCTGGCCGGCGGCCACGTCACGTCGATCGTCGACCGCGCGGTCGCCGACGCCGCCGCCGCGCGCCGCGCCGGCACCGTCGCCGCGGTCGGCCGCACCCGGTCGGCCATCGAGGGCCTGGCGCTCGACGACCTGACGCTGCTGGTGCGCGCGCTCGGGCACGAGCTGCACCTCGCGAACCTGGCCGAGCAGGTGCATCGCCTGCGTCGCCGCCGCCAGCGCGACGACGGCACGCCGCTGCCCGAGAGCATCGCCGACGCCGTCGCGCGGCTGCGCGAGGGCGGCGTCGCCGACACCGAGATCGTCCGCGCCGCGCGCGACGACGTGCACCTCGAGCTGGTGCTGACCGCGCACCCGACCGAGGCCGCCCGCCGCACCTTCCTGCAGAGCCAGCTGCACCTGGCCGAGCTGCTGCACGAGCTCGACGCGCCGTACCTGTCGGCCACGCGCCGCAGCGACATCGCGAGCGCGATCGCCGAGGAGGCGACGATCCTCTGGCTGTCCGACGACGTGCGGTCGATCCGCCCGACCGTCGACGACGAGATCCGGCAGGGGCTCTGGTTCTTCGAGAAGAGCCTGCTGCGCGCCGCGGCCGAGCTGGCCGGCGAGTGGCACCGCAACCTGCCGGGCACGCCGCCGCCGCTGGCGTTTCGCACGTGGATCGGCGGCGACCAGGACGGCAACCCCAACGCCGGGCCGGACGACGTCGTCCGGGCGCTGGCCCGGTCGCGGAGCCTGCTGGTCGCGCACTACCGCAACGAGGTGCGCGAGCTGTCCCGCGCGCTCGGCCTGTCGGTCGCACTGGCCGGCGTCTCCGACGCGCTGGCGGCGTCGATCGAGGCCGACGAGCGCGGAGCTGCCGTGGGTGCACGCCGACGTCGGCGTCCGCAACGCGACCGAGCCGTACCGGCGCAAGCTGACCGCCATCTGGCGCCGGCTCGACAACGAGCTCGCCGGCCGCGACGAGCCCGTCTACGCCGACGCCGGCCGAGCTGCAGCGCGACCTCGACCTCATCGACGCCAGCCTGCGCGCCAACCACGGCGGCCGGATCGCCGACGGGCGGCTGGCGGCGCTGCGGCGGACGGTCGAGATCTTCGGCCTGCACCTCGCGCGGCTCGACCTGCGCATGCACGTCGCCGACGTGCGGGCCGGCACGCAGCGGGCGCGCGACACGATCGCGGCCGCCGAGCGGCCAGGCCGCGATCGACCGGCTGATCATCTCCGGCGCCTCGTCGTTCGACGACATCGCCGTCGCGCACGAGCTGGTGGCCGGCACCGGACTCGCCGTGACGCCGCTGTTCGAGACGCTGGCCGACCTGGCCGAGGCGCCGGCGATCGTCGACCGGGCGCTGACCGCCGGGCTGCTGCCGCGGCCGCGGGCGACCGTGATGGTCGGCTACTCCGACGCCGCCAAGGACGCGGGATTCCTGACCGCGCAGTGGGCGATCCACGAGGCGCAGCGCCAGATCGCCGACGTCGCGCGGCGGCAGGGCGCCGAGATCGTGATCTTCCACGGGCGCGGCGGCTCGACCGGCCGCGGCGGCGCGCCGACGTTCGACGCCATCCTCGCGCGGCCGCCGGGCCGTCCGCCCGGGCGCCTGCAGATCACCGACCAGGGCGAGACGATCGCGTTCAAGTACCTGCTGCCGGGCCTCGCGCTCCGCAACCTCGAGGCGGCCAGCGCCGCGACGCTGCTGTCGGCGTTCCCCGACGTCGCCGGCTCGGCGCCGTCGGCCGACGGCGCGGCGCTGATGGAGGAGCTCGCCGCGATCGCGCACGCGAGCTACCGCGTGCTGATCGACGATCCCGGCTTCGTGCCGTTCTTCGAGGCCTTCACGCCCGTGTCGGAGCTGGCGCTGCTGCAGCTCGGCTCGCGGCCGGCGCGCCGTCCCGACGCGGCCGGCCTGGAGTCGCTGCGCGCCATCCCGTGGGTGTTCGCGTGGACGCAGGCCCGCGTGCCGGTGCCCGCCTGGTACGGCGTCGGCACCTCGCTCGCGAGCCGCCTCGACCGGCCGGCCGACCTGCGGCTGCTGCGCCGGCTGTACCGCGACTGGCCGTTCTTCCGCACCCTCGTCGAGGCGGTCGAGATGGCGCTCGCCAAGTCGAGCACGCCGGTCGCCGCCGCCTACCTCGACCTGGTGCCGCCCGGGCCGGACCGCGACCGCCTCTGGCAGCGCATCCGCGACGAGCACGACCTGGCCGTCGACGCCGTGCTGACGGTGACGCGCTCGGGCGAGCTGCTCGACCGCCACCCGGTGCTGCAGCGGACGATCGCGCGCCGCAACCCGTTCGTCGACGCGCTCAACGCCGCGCAGGTGGCGCTGCTGGCGCGGCTGCGCGATCCGGCGCTGGACGAGGAGGCGCACGAGGCCGTTCGCGGGCCGCTGGCGCGCACCATCGCCGGCATCGCGGCCGGGCTGCGCAACACCGGCTGACGCGGCTACGACTCGCGCGTCAGCGTCACGACCTGGCCGGCCGGGCGGACGACGGACGTGCCGCGCGACGAGCGGCCGCGGCGGCCCGTCGGCGATCAGCTCGACGCGCCAGATCTCGCGGTCGATGGCGAGCTCGGAGCCGACGTGCAGCCAGACCGAGTGCTCGGGCGGCGGCTCGACGATCGTGATCTGCGCCCACGCGTCGTGCCGGGCGAGATCCTCGTCGGTCGAGCCCGGGCACCTGCGACGGGCGCGCCGCGGCCGATGCGGATCTCGTCGCAGCGCACGACGCAGCCCGACGGCGTCTGCCAGGGGCGACCGATCGGCAGCGCCATCGTGATCCTGCGTGCTCGTCCGAACAGGGCCACGAACCCAACCTAGCGCACGGCGAGCGTGCCTTCGAGGATCGCCTCCTCGGCCGATCGCGGCCCGAGCACGTCGCCCGCCCGCACGACGCCCGGGCGTCCCTCGAGCGTGCGCCACAGCTCGTCGTCGGGCGTGCGGCCCTGCGCCAGCACGAGCGTCGCGATCGGCCCGATCTCCTCCTCGCGGCCCGAGAACACGTGGCGCAGCGCGCGGCCGTCGGGCGTCAGCTCGAGGTGGTGGCGGATGCGCACGCCGGCCTCGTCGAGGCGGGCCAGGTAGAGGTTGCGCTGGTACTGGTGCACGTCCTCGCCCGGCACGACGCCGCCCGACGCGAGCTCGACCTCGCAGCCCGGCGGCCGCCAGCAGCTCGGCGGCGTCGAGGCCCTCGTAGCCGCCGCCCCAGTCGGCGACCAGCGCCGGCCCCTCGATCGAGCCGGGGTCGGCGATGGCCTCCCACGCCTGCACCACGCGGAACGGCAGGCGCGAGCGCGATCGGCGGGCGGTACGGCCGGGCGCCGGTGGCGACGACGACCAGGTCGCGGCCCTCGGCGTCGGCCGCGGTGGCGGTGGTGCCGAGGCGCACGTCGACGCCGGCGGCGGCCAGGTCGCGCCGGACGTCGCCGGCGTAGACCTCCCACGTCTCGGTGTGCGCGGGCGCGCGGCCGGCGAGGCGCAACTGGCCGCCGATCTCGTCGGAGCGCTCGAGCAGCGTCACGCGGTCGCCGGAGCGCGCCGCCTCGATGGCGGCGGCGATGCCCGCCGGCCCGCCGCCGATGACCAGCACGTCGCGGTTCGAGCTGCCCGGCACGGGCTGCGGCAGCGTGCGCTCGCGCCCGGTGCGCGGGTTGACGACGCAGGCGATGGTGGTGCCCGCGTGGTAGTGGCCGATGCAGCCCTGGTTGCAGCCGATGCAGTGCAGCACGTCGTCGGTGCGGCCGCTGGCGGCCTTCGCGATCAGGTCGGGGTCGGCGATCATCGCGCGGGTCATGCCGATCACGTCGGCCTGGCCGTCGGCGAGCAGCCGCTCGGCGTCGTCGAGGCTGACGACGCGGGTGGTGGCGATCATCGGCACGCCCGGCAGCGCGGCGCGCACGGCGCCGGCCGGCTCGGCGATGGCGTTGCGCTCGACGGGCGGCGGCGGGACGATGCCGACCGAGCCCATCAGCGTGGCCGAGTAGCCGAGCGCGAGGTCGACGAAGTCGACCAGGCCGTCGCCGCACAGCCCGCGGGCGATGCGGGCGCACTCGGCCGGCCCGAGCGCGCCGGTGGGCCCCTCGTCGGCCGCGAGGCGGACGCCGACGGCGACCCGGTCGCCGGCGGCCTCGCGCACCGCCGTGAGCACCTCGCGCGCGAACCGCAGGCCGTGCTCGAGGCCGTACTCGTCGTCGCGGTGGTTGGTCATCGGCGAGAAGAACTGGGCGCCCAGGTAGCCGTGCGACATCGACACCTCGAGCCCGTCCACCCCGCCCTCGCGCGCCTTGGCGGCGCAGTCGGCGAAGGCCGCGATCAGGTCGGCGATGTCGCGCTTCGTGAGCGCGCGCGGCTCGACGTGGAACCGCGGCGACGGCACGGCAGAGGGCGCGACGGCGGCAGGTCGCGGCGCGGCCGTGATGCGCTCGCGGCCGCCGTGGAACAGCTGCAGGAACAGCCCGGCGCCGTGCGACCGCAGCGCGTCGCCGAGGCGCCGGTAGACGGGCACGACGGCCGGATCGAAGCCGGCGATGGAGTGCGACGTCAGGAGCCCGGTCTCGTGCACCGCGGTGGCCTCGATGAAGATGGCCGCCGCACCGCCGCGGGCGCGTGCCTCCTGGTAGGCGAGGAAGTCGTCGGTCGGCACGCCGTCGTGCACGAGGCTCGTCTGGTGCGACGTCGAGACGATGCGGTTGCGGAGCGCTGGCCGGGCCCAGCCGGACCGGCGACAGCAGCGTCGGGTAGCGCTCGCTCACTGCGCCCGGCGCACGCCGCCCCGCACGGCCACCGCGTCCATCTCGAACAGCATCCCGTCGATCAGCAGCGTGGCCTGGACGGCCGTGCCGGCCGGGTACGGCGGCGTCAGCAGCTCGGCGCGGACGCGCTTGAAGACGTCGTAGTCGGCGCGGTCGGCCACGTAGACCGTCAGCTTGACGATGCCGTCGAGCGATGCCCCGTGCACCGCCAGCGCGGCCGCGACGTTGGCGAACGTCTGGCGCACCTGCGCCTCGAAGCCGCCCTCGACGACGTTGCCGTCGTCGTCGAATCCGCCCTGCCCGGCGGTGAACACGAGGTCGCCGGCGGCGACGGACTGCGAGTACTGCACGCTCTCGGCCCATGCGAACGGCGGGCGCCCGGTGACGATCTCCATGGCGGGTATCGTAGAGCCGGTGCACGTCTGGGATGCGACGGACTACCGCGCGAACTCGCACGCGCAGCTCGCGCTTGCGCAGGAGTTCCTGACGCGGATCGCCATCCCGGCCGACGCCCGCGTGCTCGACATCGGCTGCGGCGACGGCAAGGTGACGGCGCTGATCCGCGCCGCCTCGGTGACCGGCTGCGACCGCTCGCCCGCGATGGTCGCGCTGGCGGCCCGCGAGCACCCGGAGTGCACGTTCGTGGTGGCCGACGTGCGCGAGCTGCCGTTCGACGCGCGAGTTCGACGTCGCCGTGTCGTTCACGGCGCTGCACTGGGTGGTCGACGGCCACGTCGAGGCGCTCGCGGCGGTCCGGCGCGCGCTGGTGCCGGGCGGCCGCCTCCACGCGCAGTTCCCGGGCGCCGGCAACATGGCCGAGCTGACCGCGGCCGCCGACGAGGTCAACGCCCGGCCGGCGTGGCGCGAGGCGTTCGCGGGCTTCCGCGTTCCCGTGGCTGATGCCGTCGCTCGAGGTCTACCGGCCGCATCGTCGAGGCGTCCGGCCTCGAGATCGTGCGCCTCGACCTGGTGCCGCGCGACGTCGTGCACGAGGGCCACGCGGGCCTGGCGGGCTGGATCCGCACGACGTGGATGCCGTACACCGACCGCCTACCGGAGGACCGCCGCGCAGCGTGGATCGACGAGGTCGTCGACGCGCTACGCCGAGCGGGTTCCGCCCGACGCGGCCGGCCGCCTGCACGTGCCCTCGTTCCGCGTCGAGCTCGAGGCCGTGCGAGCGAACCGGTGACAGCGCACCGGACCCGCACGCCACGTGCCGGAACCGACCAAATCCCGCACCGAACACGCAATCCGTGGCCGTTTTCGCACCGCATGCGAAAACGGCCATCCCGCGACCCTCGTTCTCGCCGGCGCACGGCGCAAACCCGGCGGCCGCGCGAGATCGCCGTCGGGACGGGCGGCTCGGGAGGCACGTACCGATCTCGCACGACCTGTGCCGCAACTGACCAAACCCCGCGCAGAACACGCAAATCGTGGCCGTTTTCGCACCGCGTGCGAAAACGGCCCGCGAGCGGCTACGCGTCGTCGTGACGCCGCCGAAGATCGACGCGATGCGCGTCCTGGCGCGCGGCACCGATCTCGCGCTCGCGGCACGCCTGCCGCCTCCGCCGTCAGCGTCTCGACGACGGCTCGCTCTCCAGCCTGCGGCGTCAGGCGCCGACGCTCGGAGCGCCCGGTCGGCCGCGACTCGAGCCGCCACGCTGATCGCGCGACGTCCGTGCGTCGGCAACCGGGCCGTCGCCCGTACGCCGACCACCGGCTCGAGAGCTAGTTGCGCTGCCCGATGAAGATGAACACGAAGTAAGCAGCTGCGAGAGGGCCGCCAGGGCGCCGGCCACGTAGGTCATCGCGGCGGCGGTCAGCACGTTGCGGGCGCCGGCGTGGACGGTCGCCGTCGGCCGTGATCCCGAGCGCCTCGAGCTGCCCCATCGCGCGGCGCGAGGCGTCGAACTCGACCGGCAGCGTGACGAGGTGGAACAGCACGACCATGGCGTACAGCGCGATCGCCGATGCTCGATCAGCTCCAGCTGGCCGCAGCAGCATGCCGCCGAACAGCAGGAAGATACCAGACTGGCTCGCGATCTGCACCGGCGCGGCGAGCACCGTGCGGAACTTGAAGAAGGCGTTGCCCTTGGCGTGCTGGATCGCGTGGCCGACCTCGTGCGCGGCGACGGCGATCGACGCGACCGAGTCGACTGGGCGACGGCCTGCGAGAGGTGCACCGACTTGTCGCGCGGGTCGTAGTGGTCGGACAGCTCGCCCGGGGTCACCGAGACGGGGATCGACTGCAGGCCGTTGGCGGCGAGGATCCGCTGCGCCACGTCGGCGCCGGAGATGTTGCCCGGCCGGCACCTGGCTCCACTTGGCGAACGAGCTTCTTGACCCAGTGCTGGGCCCAGAGGCCGAGCAGCAGCGGCGGGATGACGAAAGCGAGGTAGATCAGCACTGTGAACGCATCATGCCATGACGATTCGCGCGTCAAGCGCGATCACGCCGTCGGCGGTCGCCCGCAGCGGATTGACCTCGATCTCGTCCAGATCGGGCCGTCCCAGCAGCACGTCGCCGATGGCGCACGCCACCCGCGCCACCGCGGCCGCGTCGACCGGTCGCGCACCGCGGGCACCGGCCAGCAGCGGCCAGGCGCGCAGCGTCCGCAGCAGCGCCTCGACGTGCGCCGGATCAGCCGGCGCGAGCGTGAGGATGACGTCGTCCAGCGTCTCGACGAAGATGCCGCCGACGCCGATCAGGATCACCGGCCCGAACGTCGGATCGCGCCGCGCGCCGACCACCAGGTCGACGCCGCCCGACGCCGCCATGCGCTCCACGAACACCCCGTCGAGCGGCATGCCCGACCCGCGCGCGCATCGTCGCCGCGGCAGCCGCGGCATCGGCCGGGTCGATGCCCAGCATCACGCCGCCCGCGTCGGTCTTGTGCAGCAGGTCGGGCGAGACGGCCTTCAGCGCCACCGGCGCGCCGATGCCGGCCGCGATCTGCCCGGCGGCGGCGTCGTCGACGGCCAGGTCGCCGTCCGGGAACGCGATGCCGGCGGCGGCGAGCAGCTCGCGCGCCTCGGGGTACGTGGCGCGGACGACGCTCGTCGCCGGCGCCGGCTGCGCGGCTGCGCACCGGCGCCGCGTCGCGGGCGACGACGGCGTCGAGGCCGCGGATGGCGCTCTCGATGCGCTCGTAGGTCGGCACCGCGCGGGCGTCGAGCGCGAGGATCGCCGGCGGCCGCGACGGCACCTGCATCGACTGGATCAGCAGCGGCTTGCCGCTCTGGTCGCGCAGCTCGGCGATGCGGGCGGAGACGGCCAGCTCCTGCTCGGCCGCCTCGGGCGAGTAGCTCGCGTAGCCGCCGAAGAAGCCCGTGAAGAGCACCGCGTCGACGTTCGGATCGTCGACCAGGGCGTCCGTGATGTGCGCGAAGGTGTAGATGTCGGACTCGCCCGCGCCGGCCAGGTCGACCGGGTTCGAGACCTGCGTCAGCGGCAGGTGCGGCTGCACGCGCGCCGACGTCTCGGCCGCCAGCGGCGCCAGCTCGAAGCCGGCGTCGGTGAGCAGGTCGGCCGCGAGCACGCCGTGCCCGCCGCCGTCGGCCAGCACGGCGACGCGCCGGCCGCGGCTGCGGGCGCCGCCCAGCAGCGCGCGGGCGCGGTCGACCAGCTCGCCCGGCGACGACACCGGGATGCCGCCCGCATCGCGCAGGGCCGCCGAGAACACCCGCGCCGAGCCCGCCAGCGAGCCCGTGTGCGAGTGCGCGGCGCGCGCGCCGACGTCGGTGCGCCCCGCCTTGATCACCAGCGGCGGCTTGCCCGCCTCGGCCAGCGCCCGCACGGCGGCCACGAACTCGGGCCCGTCCTTCGGGTCCTCCACGTAGCACGCCACGACCCGCGTCGGCTCGTGGTCGACCAGCGACCACAGCATGTCGGGGATCGTCAGGTCGGCCTGGTTGCCGACCGAGACGAACCGCGCGAAGCCCTGCCGCTCGGCGGTCAGCAGCAGCCCGACCTCGAGCGCCAGGTTGCCCGACTGCGAGACCAGCGAGACGCCGCCGGTCGGCTGGTCGCCGCCGGTCGCGTTCAGGCCGGCGTGCGTGTCGAGCAGGCCGAGGCAGTTCGGGCCGAGCAGCAGCATGTCGGCCGCCCGCGCCGTCTCCACGAGCCGGTCCTGCAGCGCGAGACCCTCCGCGCCCATCTCGCCGAAGCCGGCGGCGATCACCGCGACCGCCTTCACGCCGAGCTGCACGGCATCGGCGACGGCGCCCTCCACGGCGGCGGCCGGGATCGACAGGATGGCGAGGTCGGGCGCCTCGTCGAGGTCGAGCAGCGACGGCACCGCCTGCTGGCCGAACACGTCGCCGGCCCGCCGCGAGACCATGTGGACCGGCGGGTGGCCGGCCTGGCCGAGGAGGCTGATGGCGAACCATCCGCCCCACTTCATGCGATCGCTCGAGGCGCCGACGAGCGCGACGGAGCGCGGCTCGAACAGCGGTGTCAGGTCCCTCATGCGCCGAGCATGCGCTCCACGCCGCGCTTCTCGAGGCCGCGGGCCACGATCAGCCGCTGGATCTCGGAGGTGCCCTCCCAGATGCGGTCGACGCGCAGCTCGCGCAGGAACCGCTCGGCCACGTTGGTGCGCATGTAGCCGCGGCCGCCGAAGGCCTGCACGCAGCGGTCGGCGCAGCGGCCGGCGGCCTCGGAGGTGAACAGCTTCGCCATCGCCGCCTTGCCGTGGACGAGCTTCGGGTCGGCGCCGTCGTCGACCAGCTGCGCCAGGTGGTAGGTCAGCAGCCGGCCGGCGGCCGCGTCGGCGGCCGAGTCGGCGAGCGGGAACGAGACGCCCTGGTGGTCGTGGATGCGGACGCCGCCCTGCTCGCGCGACAGCGTCCAGGCGACCGTCTCGTCGAGCAGCCGGCGCATCGCGCCCACGCAGCGCGCGGCGATGTGGATGCGCTCCTCGACGAACCACATGTTCTGCAGCTCGGCGCCGCTTGCCGATCATCTCCTCGCCGCCCAGCACCGCGTCGGCGGGCACCTCGACGTCGAACAGGATGGTCGGGTGGCCGTGCGGGTAGTTGTGGGTGAACGGCGGGTCCTCGAGGAACGTGATGCCGTCGACGGCAGCGGTCGACCAGGAACAGCGTCGGCAGGCGGTCGTCGCCGTCGACGACGTTGACCATGACGATGTAGTAGTCGGCCACGTCGCCGGTGGTCACGAACCACTTCTCGGTCTGGATCCGGAAGCCGCGCGTCGGTGCGCACGGCGGTGCCGGCGACGCCGTTCGCGTCGGAGCCCGCGTCGCGCTCGGTGACGGCGTAGGCGTCGGCGCGCTCGCCGCGCAGGCTGGGCTTGAGGTAGCGCTCGATCTGCTCGGGCGTGCCGAGGCCGAGCACGTTGTAGGCGCCGGCCCCGCACCACCAGACGGCGTTCGTGTTGCGGCCGAGCTCCTCGTGCACGATCACCTGCTCGACCATCGACAGCTCGGCGCCGCCGTGGATCTTCAGGTGGCCCGGCGCCGACCATGCCGGCGGCGAACGAGGCGTCGAGCACGTGCTGCTTGTCGTCGGCGTCGAGGCCGTGCAGCTCGGCCTTCAGCTCGAGCGGGATGCACACGTCGTCGACGAAGGCGGCGGCGCGGCGGCGCAGCTCCTCCTGGGCGGGCGTGAGGGCGAAGTCCATGGCTTACTCCTTGATACCGAGGGTTCCGAGCACCTCGCCGTAGCGCGTGTCGCGCCATGCGAGCGCGGCCTTGAGGCCCTCGGTGCGGACGATCGTGTCGAACTGCTCCTGCTCGGGCGTGCCGGCGGAGTTGAGGATGGCGGAGAGGTCGATGTTGGCCTCGACGGCCTCCGCGAGGCCCATGCAGAGGTAGGCGCGGTTGATCGCCTGCTTCGTCAGCTTGAGGACGGCGAGCGGCGTCGGCGCGATGCGGGCGACGAGGCGCGACACCTCCTCCTCGATGCGGTCGGCCTCGACGATGCGGTTCACGAGGCCCGACGCGCAGCGCCTCGTCGGCGTCGATGACGTCGCCGGTGAACAGCAGCTCGCGGGTGACGCGCTGGTTGAGCACGTACGGCATCAGCAGCGCCACCGGGCCGGAGCCGTAGCGGATCTCGGGCTCGCCGAACCGGGCGTCGGGCGTGCAGACGAGCAGGTCGGCGGCCATCGCGGTCTCGAGGCCGCCGGCCAGGCACCAGCCGCGCACCAGCGCGATGGTCGGCTTCTCCAGCCGCCAGAGCTGCATGGTCACGTCGATGTCGGCGGCGAGCTCACGGCGCCACTCGTCGGCGCTGGCGAGGCTGATCGCGGCCTCCTCCGACATGTCGTAGCCGGCGGAGAAGGCGCGGCCGTTGCCGGTCAGGACCACGACGCGCACCTCGTCGTCGTCGGCCGCGCGCTGCAGGGCCGCGGACAGGGCGTCGCGCAGCTCGTGGCTGAGCGCGTTCAGCTTGTCGGGGCGGTTGAGCGTGATCCACGCGGACGGACCGCGGCGCTCGTAGAGGACGACCTCAGTCACGTTTCCTCCAGCACGACGAGCGCGTCGAGCGCGACGGTGTCGCCGCCGGTGACGCGCAGGGGGTTGACGTCGATCTCGGCGATCCGCGGGTCGGCGACGGCGGCGTCGCCGAGCGCCACCAGCGTGCGGGCGACCGCCGCGACGCCGGCGTCGTCGAGGCGGCGGGCGACCGGCACCACGTCGCGCACCAGCGCCTCCGCCTCGGCCTGCGACAGCGGCGCGAGCATGGTGCGAGAGGTCTCGCGCATCGGCTCGGCCCAGGAGCCGCCGACGCCGCACAGCACCATCGGGCCGAGGCCCGGGTCGCGGACGACCCCGCACAGCACCTCGACGCCGCCGCGCAGCTCCTCGCAGACGATCACGTCGCCCAGCCGCTCGGCGGCAGCGCGCACGCCGGCGTCGTCGGCGAGGCCGAGCACGACGCCGCCGACGCGCTCCTTGTGTGCCGGGCCGTCGCTCTTGACGACCACCGGGTAGCCGATCCGCCGGGCCGCCGCGACGGCCTCCTCGGCGGTCGTCGCGCGCTCCTCCCGCGGGCCGGCGAGGCCCAGCAGGCGCCGCGAGTCGAACTCGGGCAGCGGTCGCATCGGCCCGCTGCCGGCCGGTGCCTGCGGCCCCTCGCGGACGTCGGGCAGCGTCGGGCTCCAGCGGGCGGCCGCGGCGACGGCGCGCAGGCCCGGCCCGTGCCCCTTCAGCACCGGCACGCCGTCGGCGGCGCAGGTGTGGAGGATGTGGTCGGGCGCGTCGGCCGTGGCGGTCGACAGGATGGCGAGGAACGAGCCCGTCTCGCGCGCCAGCGTGGTCACGAGCTCGGCCGCCAGCAGGCTGGTGTCGTGCTCGTACAGCTGGAACCGCAGCGACTGGTCGATGTTCAGCAGCACGCCGTCGATGGCGGGGTGCGACGCGGCGGCGCGGGCCACGGCCGGCAGGATCACGGCCTGCTCGGCGACCGCGTAGTAGTCGATCGGGTTCGCGACGCCGTGGAAGTCCCAGTCCGCGTCCAGCTGCTGCTGCAGGTCGGCCGGCAGCGGCTGCAGCGGGATGCCCGCGCGCTCGGCCAGGTCGGCCGCGTGCTCGCCCTCGCCGCCCGAGTTGGTGATGACGACGAGGTTCGGGCCGCTCGGACGGCGGCCGCTGCCGAACACCTCGAGCGCCTCGATCCAGTCGCCGTAGTCGTCGCAGCGCACGACGCCGTAGGCGCGGCAGAGCGCGTCGAACGCCGCGTCGGAGCCGGCGATGGCACCGGAGTGCGCGAGCGCCCGCTCGGCGCCGACCTGGCTCGTGCCGACCTTGACGACGATCACCGGCTTCGCTGGCCTCGGCCGCCTGGCGCAGCGCGTCCTCGAACTCCGCGGGGCGCCGCAGCGCCTCCAGCATCAGCCCGATCGCCGTCGTGCGCGGGTCGCCGGCGTAGAACGCCAGCCAGTCGGCGGCGTCGCTGGCGACCTCGTTGCCGCTCGACACCATGCCGCGGATGCCGACGCGGGCGCCCATGCCGCCGACGGCCTCGCCGAACGAGCCCGACTGCACCAGCAGGCCGACGCCGCCGGGCCGCACGCTGGGCGAGCACGCTGCCGATCCAGGCCGACGCGCCGCCCGGCGCCATCACGCCCATGCAGTTCGGGCCCGACCATGCGCGCGTCGTACTCCTCGCACAGCTCCGCCAGGCGGATGCGCGCGGCGGCGCCGGCCGGCCCGGTCTCCGGGCCGAGGCCGGGTACCACGAAGTGGCGCGTGCCGTGCTCCAGTGCCGCCTCGACGCCGGCGACGACGTTGCCGGCGCCCAGCCCGACGCAGGCCAGGTCGGGCACGTGGTCGAGATCGGAGATCGACGGCACCACGACGGCGCCGCCCAGCTCGCGGTTGACGGGGTGCGTTCCCGTCACCAGGCACCCGCCGGGCTGCAGGTTGCGCACGAACTGGCCGGCGACGCTGTTGCGCTCCGACGCGCCGAGCACGACGGCGGTCGCGGGCTCGAGGAACGGCCGCAGGTCGGTGCGGAGGGTGGCCGTCACGTGCCGGTGTGCGGGGACGGGAGGTGGAGGTGCAGCTCGATCGCGAGCGCGTCGCGCACCAGCTCGGCGGCGCGCGGGCCGGTCAGCATCCCGAGCGCGATGCGCGACGAGAGGCCGTCGACGATGGCCGCCAGACGGTGGCTCGCGCCGTCGATGTCGTCGGTGGTGGCCGAGCCCTCCGCCACCGCGTCGGTGATGGCGGTCTGCACCTGGTCGAGCCAGTCGGCGTACGACTCCTCGACGACGGCGCGCAGCGACTCGTCGAACACGGCGTGCGACCACATCTCGCGCCACAGGATGGCTGTTCTCGCGCATCAGCTCGTCGCTGTCGGCCACGTAGACGCTGAGCAGGCGCTCGAGCCGCTCGGCCGCGGTGTCGAGGCCGGCGATCAGCTCGTCCACGTAGGTGTCGACGCGGGCGTCGGCGAACAGGAAGGCCGCCCGCAGCAGGTCGGGCCTCGTGGCGAAGTAGTAGTGGACGAGGGCGGTCGAGACATCGGCCTCGCGCGCCACGTCGGACATGCGCAGCCGCGCGGCACCGGCGCGTGCGATCACGCGGCAGGCGGCGTCGAGCAGCTCGGAGGTGCGATCGTTCATCGGGGCCATGTGCGTGGAGAGTCTG
The DNA here is from genome assembly GCA_963732645.1 of uncultured Actinomycetes bacterium. Classification (GTDB taxonomy): domain Bacteria; phylum Actinomycetota; class Thermoleophilia; order Gaiellales; family F1-60-MAGs149; genus VFJZ01. The sequence goes on along the minus strand of CAVTAC010000007.1, from coordinate 160,370 downwards.
ACTGACTGGACAGTCAGCAGGGGCAAGTCTACGCGAAGTCGCATTCGCTAACGTCCGCCCGTGCCCGACGCCGCCCTCGACGACGCAGCCCGCGAGTTCCTCGCCGCTGACGTCGCATCATTCACCACACCCGGCCATGGCCGCAACCCCGCCGTGGCGGACGCGTTCCTGGAACTCGACCTCCCGCTGACCAGCGCGATCGACGACCTGCGCGAGAGCAAGGGCATGCTGGCGGCCGCCGAGGCCCGCGCCGCTCGCGCCTGGGGCGCCGACTGGTGCCGGTTCGTCGTCAACGGCTCCAGCCAGGCCAACCAGGCCATGGCGCTGGGCGTCGCTCGCCCGGGTGCCACCGTGATCGTGTCGCGGACGATCCACCGCTCGCTCTTCTCCGCGTTCGTGCTCGGCGGCCTCAACCCCGTGTTCGTGCGGCCGGAGCTCGATCCCCGCACCGGGCTGCCGGGTGGGATGCCGCCCGCACAGGTGGCGGATGCGCTGTCGGCCCACCCCGACGCCAGCGCCGTCTTCCTGACCGAGCCCTCGTACGTCGGCGTGCTGTCCGACATCGCCGCGCTCGCCGGCTGCTGCCGGGCCGCGGGCGTGCCGCTGCTCGTGGACGGGGCCTGGGGCGCCCACCTCGGCTTCCACCCCGGCCTGCCGCAGCACGCGATGGCGCTCGGCGCCGACGCGCTGGTGCTGTCCACCCACAAGACGCTGCCCGCGTTCACGCAGTCGGCGCTGCTGTTCGCCCGCGAGACGCTCGACGTGCGCCGCATCGCGGAGGCGTTCGACCTGCTCAACACGACCAGCCCGTCCGGCGCCATCTACGCGTCGATCGACCGCGCCCGCGCCCTGCTGGAGCACGACGGCGTCGCGTTGCTCGACCGCACGCTGCGCCAGGCCGAGCGCGTCCGCGCGACGCTGGAGGGCATCGAGGGCGTGCGGCTGATGCGCCCCGACGCGCCGTCGGTGCACGTCATCGACCCGACGAAGATCGTCGTCTCGCTGGACGGCACCGGCGCCGACGGCTTCAGGGTCGAGGCCGACGCCTACGAGGCGGGCATCCGGTTCGAGATGGTCGATCGCTCGCTGCTCGTGCCGCTGCTGCACGTCGGCGTGTCCGACGCCTGGGTCGATCGGCTGGTCGACTTCCTGCCGGCCTCGATCGAGCGGCACCGGGGCACGCCCCGGCCGCCGCTGGCGTCGGTCGCCTTCACGTCCCATCCCGAGCCGGGCATGTCGCCGCGCGAGGCGTTCTTCGCCGACCACGAGCGGCTGCCGGTGGCGCAGGCGGTCGGCCGCATCTGCGCCGAGACCGTGACGCCGTACCCGCCGGGCATCCCCGCGCTGGCGCCCGGCGAGGTGGTCTCGGCCGAGATCATCGAGGCGCTGCGCGACGAGCACGCGGCGGGGTCCAAGATCTCGTACTGCAGCGATCCGAGCCTCGATACGCTCGTCGTCGTCCGCCGCTGATCGCTGTCGTCAGGCCAAACCGGGCGTGATCCGGCTGGCAGCGCTGCCGCCGCCGTTGACGAACGGCCTGCAGAACGACACGATAGTGTGGTTCGCGTGACCTCGGGAGGGTTGCATGGCTGCAGTGGGAACGGGTGGCGAGTTCACCGAAGCGTCGACCGAGATGGCCGTCGCCGAGAAGGCGAAGCTTCAAAAGCACTTCACGCGGTTCGACATCTACTTCTTCCTGATCTGCACGATCGTCGGCGTCGACACGCTCGGTGTCGTCGCAGCCGAGGGCGCCCAGGGCTTCACCTGGCTGATCTTCCTCGGCGTCTTCTTCTTCCTGCCCTACGCGCTGCTGACCGCGGAGCTCGGCGCGGCGTTCACCGAGGAGGGCGGCGCGTACGTGTGGACGCGCCTGGCGTGGGGTCGCCTCACCGCCGCCATCAACGCGGTGTTCTACTGGTTCTCGAACCCGATCTGGATCGGCGCGACCCTCGCGCTGCTCACCATCGGCGCCGTGAACGAGTTCTTCTTCGACATCTCGTCCGGCGGCTTCCTGCACTACGCCGTCGGGATCGGCTTCATCTGGTTCTCGGTCTACTCCGCCATCCTCTCGTTCGGCATCGGCAAGTGGATCCCGACCATCGGCGCCTGGTGCCGGATCGGCGTGCTCGGACTCTTCGTGATCAGCACGATCATCTACGCCATCAAGAACGGCCTGCAGCATCCCGGCCGGTGGCGAGTTCAAGCCGACGTACGGCGCTGTTCATCGCGCTCGTGCCGGTGCTGTTCTTCAACTACGTCGGCTTCGAGCTGCCGAGCGCCGCGGGCGACGAGATGAAGGATCCCCAGAAGGACGTCCCGTACACCGTGCTGCGCGCGTTCGTCACGGCGATCCTGCTCTACGGCCTGCCGATCCTGGCCGTCATCTGCGTGCTGCCGAAGGACGAGATCACCGGCCTCGACGGCTTCATGACGTCGGTTGCGGCCGTCTTCACGGTCTACGGCGGCGCCGCCGACATCATGACCAAGATCGCCGCCATCGGATTCATCCTGGCCCTCGTCTCGAGCGCCTGCACGTGGCTGATGGGATCCGACCGCAGCCAGGCCGTCGCCTGCTACGACGGCGCCGGCCCGGCGGTCCTCGGCCGCTTCTCGGCCCGTCTCGGCACCCCGGTGAACGTCAACTTCCTCTCCGGCGTGTTCTCGACGATCGTCTTCGTCGCCGCGACGCAGATCTCGGACGGCAGCGCAGCGTCGACGTTCAACGTGATGATCGGCATCGTCCTGACCTTCACGACGCTGTCGTACATCCTGATCTTCCCGACGCTGATCAAGCTGCGGTACAGCCACCCGCACGTCAACCGTCCGTACAAGGTCCCGTTCGGGATGAAGGGCGTCTGGACGTGCGGCCTGCTGACGACCTTCTGGGCGGTCTTCGCCTCGATCGTCGCGATCTTCCCGGGCTTCCTCGACGGCCAGCTCCTGAACGACGCCGGGCTGCCGGAAGACGTCTCCCGCGCCAAGTACACGACGATCGCGGCCGTCGCGATCGGCATCACCTTCCTCGCCGGCCTCCTCTTCTACAAGCTCGGCGAGCCGGTGCGCAAGAAGATGGTCGACGTGCCACTGAAGGGCAACGAGGACCGGGCCGAGGAGTTCGTCTCGGCTGACTGACGGATCAACCCGGACGGGGCCGCCCCGGCGGCCCCGTCCGGAACCCGTGGTACGTTGGGGGCCGTTCCGAGACAACCAGGTGGGCCGCGGTCGTCGCGACGGCGTGCGTGCAGGCCCACCGCTCCTGATCCGGCTCCGTCAGCTCTTGTGCGGCACTTCCGTGCCCGCGTTCTCCGACGTGCCGGGGAAGCGAGGTACCCGTGTCAAGAGCCCTATCCCGCCTGCTCTGCGCAGGCATGTTCGCTGCTGTCCTGTACGTCCCCGCAACCGCCTCGGCCCGTGTCGAGCACGCTCCCACCCGGCCGCTCTGCGGCGAGACCGTCTGCACCACCGCCCAGCTGCGCGACCGCGTGCGCACGCTGCGCACGCAGGGTCGTGCGACTGCGCGACCAGCGCGGCCGCCTCGACATCCGGCAGCGCCCGGCCCGCCTGGCCGGCACCACCGCCGACCTCGCCGCCGAGCGCGCCTTCTGGCTCCACCGGCTGGCGGTCGTGAAGACCAAGAAGCCGCTCTGGCGCACGCTCGACCGCTGGGACGACTGGATGTGCATCCACGGCCACGAGGGCGCGTGGAACGACCCGAACGGCCCGTACCACGGCGGCCTGCAGATGAACTCCGGGTTCATGGCCGCCTACGGCGACGACCTGCTGAAGCGCTACGGCACCGCCGACCGCTGGCCGCCGGCCGCCCAGGTCGCGGTCGCCGAGCGGGCCTACGACGCCCGCGGCTTCAGCCCGTGGCCCAACACCGCTCGCGCCTGCGGGGTTCTGTAGGCTCCTTCCATGCGTCGTCTCGTCGCCCTCGTGCTCGCCGCCGTGCTCGTCACGGCGTGCGGGGACGAGGGCGACAAGGCGGCCTCCACGGTCGCCCCGCAGCCCACGCTGCCCGCCGGCGACACGTTCCCGGCGCCCGCTGAGACCGCTCCGGGCACGACCGCGCCGGCGACGACCGACGTGGCGCCGCCCGACGCCATCGGCCGGCTGGCGGCCTCGTTCACGGCGCAGCTGATCTCGCGGCAGAAGAAGGACGTCGGGCTCGGCCCGCTGGCCTGCCGCGACCTGGCCGGGTCGGCCGGCTGCATCCAGCTGCTGTCGGGCGGCGGGGCGTGCTCCAGCCGCTTCAAGGCGGGCACGATCAAGGATCGGCCCGGACGAGTTCCTGGCCACCTGCGTCGGCGGGAAGAACGCGTGGCACTGCGACGTCGACCTGCTGTACTTCGTCGACGGCGACAGGGCCGGTCAGGCGCAGTTCAAGGACACCTGCCCGGCGCCCGACGACGTCTCGGCCAAGCGCCTCGAGGCGATGCTGGCGCTGGCGACGGCGTGGGAGATCGACCCGAACGCGCCGCCCGCTACCACCGGGAGCTGAACCGCTCGCGGTCGGCCATCGCGAGCGGGAACATCGGCGCCAGCAGCAGCCCGTCGCCCGGCCGCGCGAGCGCCAGCCCGGCGGCCACGGCGGCGTCGAGGTCGGCGACCACCGTCGCGTCGGGCAGCAGCGCCGCGATGCGCGGCGCGGCGTCGCCGAACGCCACGACGCGCGCGCCGCGCACGTCGTCGCAGGCCCGCACCAGCGCCCGCTCCTCCTCCGCCGCCCGGTGCACCCCGTCGTCGAGGCCGCCGGCCAGCAGCACGACGCGCTCCAGCGAGCCCAGCTCGCGCGCCAGCCGGGCGACGCCGAACGCCGCCTTGGCCGGCGTCGCCGCCATGCCGTCGTCGACCACGCGGATGCCGGCCGGGCCGGCCAGCTCGCAGAAGCGGTGCGGCAGCACCGGATCGGGGATGCCGACGTCCCCCATGCCCAGCTCGTAGGCGACGGCGGCGGCGGGATCGCCCTCGAAGTGCACGGTGCGGCCGGGGCCGAGGAACGGCACGCCAGGCCCCAGCAGCGCGAGGTCGTCCGGCCCCTGGAACGCCACGATCCGCCGCTTCGCCGCGACGTAGGCCTCGACCGAGCCGTGCAGCTCGGCATGGTCGGGCCACAGGCAGGTGACGACGGCGATCTCGGGCGAGGTCGACATCCACGCCAGGTGCGTCGATGTCAGCTCGGCGATCAGCACGGCGGGCGGCTCGAGCAGCGGCGCCCGCTCGTACAGGTCGGCGTCGGGCCACGCGTTGGCCGCGCGGGCCGTGCGTCCCATCGCGTACGGCCGCTCCGCGGCGTCGAGCATGGCCGCCAGCCGGTGGCAGGCGGTCGTCTTGCCGGCGGTGCCCGTGATGCCGACGACCGGCACCGCGGAGCGCTGCAGCACGAGCTCGGCCAGGCACGTCACCTCGGCCCCGGCCGCCCGCGCGGCGAGCACGTGCGGCGCGCCCTCGGGCGTCCACTCGTCGACGACGAGCACCGAGCACCGGGCAGCGGCCGCGACGAGGTCGTCCGGCAGCTCCGCACCGAGCAGCGCCGCGACCCGCTCCGCCTCGTGCAGGCGGGGGTCGACGACGATCACGCGCTGACGGCCAGCGCGTCCCGCATCGCGGCGATGTGGGCGGGCGTCGACCCGCAGCAGCCGCCGATGACGGCGATGCCGAGCTCGCGGGCGCGGCGGGCGTAGCCGGCCATCACCTCGGGCGTGCCGTCGTAGGCGAACACGTCGCCGACCAGCTTCGGCAGGCCGGCGTTGGACTGCGCCATCAGGTGGACGCCGTCGGGCCGCGCCTCGGCCATCTGGCCCATGATCGTCTCGATCTCGCCCGGGCCGCGACCGCAGTTGGCGCCGACGACGCGCACGCCCCAGCCGGAGATGGTCTGCACTGCCTGCGCCGGCGTGACGCCCATCATCGTGCGGAGGTTGGTGTCGAAGCTCATCGTGACCGCGATCGGCAGCTCGGGCGCGGCGGCCTGGGCGGCACGGACGGCGGCCTCGACCTCCTCCAGCGCGCTCATGGTCTCGATCAGCAGGAAGTCGGCGCCGCCGTCCCGCAGACCGCGGATCTGCACCTCGAACAGGCGCTGCGCCTCGTCCTGCTCCATGACGCCGAGCGGGAACAGGATCTCGCCGGTCGGGCCGACGTCGCCGGCGACCATGATGCCGAACCGGTCGGCGACGCCGCGTGCCACCTCGGCCCCGGCGCGCGACAGCTCCTCGGCGCGCTCGCCCAGCCCGTGCAGCTCCAGGCGCGCCGCCGTGCCGCCGAACGTGTTGGTGGTCAGGTACTGCGCGCCGGACTCGGCGTAGCCGGCCAGGATCTCGGCCACGGGATCGGGCCGCTCGACGTTCCACAGCTCGGATGCGCCGCCGTCGTCGAGCCCGGCCTCCTGCAGCATCGTGCCCATGGCGCCGTCGCCGAGGACGAGGTCGCCGCGATCGAGACGGTCATACAAGTTCATTCGGGGTGCTCCTGCTCGAGACGCGCGATCACGGCGGCCACGAGCTCGCTCGGGGTGCCGTCGCCGGGCGTCCAGTCGCCGCGGCGCCAGCCTTCCAGGTACTCGTCCGAGCCGGTCAGCCCCTCGTCCATCGCGACCTGGTCGATCTTCTCCGCGAACCGCGGCGGCAGCTCGGCCTTGGAGACGACGTCGCCGTCGCGCGCGGTGACCAGGGACGGCAGGTCGCGCCAGTAGGTGATCTGGTACTCGGACATCGCCCCGGACTCTATCCGCCGGGTGCGACGTGCAAGCCACGGTCGACGCGCGACAGCACCTCGATGCCGGTCTCGGTCATCAGCAGCATCTCCATGTACGAGGCGGTGAACTGCCCGTCGCGGTCGTAGAGGATGTTCTCGTAGTTCGTCAGGTAGCCCGGCTGCCACGTGAACTGCTCGAACGCGTCGTTGGAGAGGTACGTGTGGCCGACCCAGTCGGGCGGCAGCGCGAGGCCCATCGCGTACCCGCCGACCCACCAGACGTTGTCGCGGTCGAAGCGCGAGAAGACGTAGTCCTCGGCCACGCGCTGGGCGACGTCGAGCGGGTCGCCCGGCTTGACGGCGGCGATGACGGCGTCGACCGAGCCGCGCGTGACCTCCATGATCTCGCGCACGCGGGCGTGGTCGGTGCCGATCGAGACCGTGCGGCAGAGGTCGGCGTGGTAGCGGTCGACGACGCCGGCGGTGTCGAAGTACATGATGTCGCCGCGCTCGACCGGGCGGCGGCCGGGCGTGCCGTGCGTGCGGCACCAGACGTCGGGACCGGCCGAGATCATCGTCCGCAGCGCGGCGGGCTCGCCGCCGCGGTCGGCCATCGCCAGATCGACGCGGGCCGAGATCTGCAGCTCGGTCATGCCGGGGCGGATCTCGGCCAGCACCTGCTCGAACGCCTCGTCGGCGATCTGCGCGCCGCGGCGCACGCGGTCGATCTCGGCGGGCGACTTGACGGCCCGGACGCGGTTCACGACCCAGTCGCCGGCCACCACCTTCGCGCCCTTGGCAGCAATCGCGTCGGCCACCTCGCGCAGCAGCGGCGGGCCGGGGTTGATCGACCAGTACTCGATGCCGACCGTGCCGTCGCACCAGCCGCGGCGCTTGAACTCGCTCGCGATCGTGTCGATGGCGGTCGTGTACTCGTAGAAGATCGCGTCGTCGAAGTGCGCGAGCATCTGCACCTGGTTCTGGTGCCGCTCGTAGTCGCAGAAGACGATCTGCTCCGAGTCACGGGTGACGACGATGCCGACCGGCGCCCGCGGCGGGTACCAGATCGACTCGAAGCCGGTCAGGTAGCAGGTGTTCGGTGCGCTGGTGACGAGCAGCACGTCGATGTCGCGGCGCGCCATCTCCTCCCGCACGCCGGCGGCGCGCCGGCGGTACTCGGCGATCTCGAACGGCACGTCAGGCATCTGCGATGGCCTCCGCCACGTCGAGCGCGTCGACCGTGGATCCGTAGTGCGCGACGCCGAAGATGGGCGCCTGGGCGTCGGTGTTGACGGCGATGATGGTGCGCGCGGCCTTCATGCCGGCCAGGTGCTGCACGGCGCCCGAGATGCCGAACGCCAGGTAGACGCTGGGCTTGACGGTGGTGCCGGACTGCCCGACCTGGCGCTCGTGCGGCATCCAGCCGGCGTCGACCAGCGGCCTGGACGAGGCCAGGGTGGCGCCCAGCTTGGCCGCCACGCGCTCGAACAGCTCGATGTTGTCCTGCTCGCCGATGCCGCGGCCGATCGAGACGATCACCTCGGCGCCCGTGATGTCGACCTCGCCGGCGGGCTGCTCGACGTAGCCGCGGTGCGCGAGGCGCGACGTGACCGGCGGGCACGCGAACGTCGTGCGCTGCGGCGAGCCGCCCGGCGCGGCGGCCGCGAACGTGGCGCCCCGCACCTGGATCACGCTGCCGGTGGGCACCTCGACCGACATCGAGACCTTGCCGCCGTACGGCGCCCGGGTGGCCGCGAGGCCGTCGCCCCGACGTGCCCAGCTCGACCACGTCGGTGACCAGCCCGAGCCCGAGCTTCGCGGCGACGGCGGGGCCGAAGCTCATGCCGTCGACCGAGTGCGCGACCAGCACGACCTGCGGCGAGCGGTCGCGGACGAGCGCCTCGACGGCGGCGCGCCAGACGTCGGAGTCGAACCCGTCGGACGGCGTCGCGACCTCGATCACCTCGTCGACGCCCTGCAGCGCGCAGGCGTCGGCCAGCGGGCCGGGCGATCCGGCCAGCACGGCGACGGCGACGGGGCCGCGCCGAGCGCAGGATGCCGGCGCCGACCAGCTCGGCCGTCACGTCGCGCAGCGCACCCTGGCGGTGCTCGGCGATGACGAGAACGCTCATGAGCGCCGCTCCCCGACCAGCTCGACGATGCGCGCCGCCACCTCGGCGGCGCGGCCCGGCAGCATCTCGGCGCCCTCGCCCTTGGGCGGCTCCAGCATCTGCCAGCTGGTCGCGCCCGGCGCGTCGGCGCCGTCGCGAACGTCGATCTCGGTCGCCTCGGCCTGCTTCAGCTGACGGAAGTTGACGTAGCGCGGGCTGTTGATGCCGGTCTGCACCGACACCACGGCGGGCAGCTGCACGGCCACCTGCTCCAGCAGGCCGCCCTCCAGCTCGCGCGAGACCAGCAGGCCCGCGCCGTCGCGCTCGACCGACACCGCGACGCCGACGAACGGCAGGCCCAGCAGGCCCGCCAGCGCGGCACCGACGGCGCCGTTGGCGAGATCGGCCGACTGGACGCCGCAGAGCACGAGGTCGGGCGACTCGGCGCCCGCCACGGTCGCCAGGGCGCGCGCGGCCGAGAGCGGATCCTGCGTCGTGGAGCGCGATCCGGACGCCGCGGTCGGCGCCCATCGCGAGCGCGCGCTGCACGACCTTGTCGGCCTCGTCGTCGCCGGCGGTGAGGGCGATGACCTCGCCCGGCGTCGGCCTCGCGCAGGGCGAGCGCAGCCTCGACGGCGCACGCGTCCCACTCGTTGAGGGAGTAGTCGAGGAAGTCGGGATCGATGGCGCGGCCGTCGTCGGTGAACTCCAGGTCGTCGGCCACCGTGCCGACCTGCTTGATGCATACGAGGGTCTTCATCAGGCGGCAGTCTGCCTTCTCACGGTCCGGGGTGGTGGCAGGCGACGCCGTGCGCGCCGCCCTTCAGCAGCCGGGCGCTCGGCCCGGCAGATCTCGGTCACCCGCGGGCAGCGGGTCGAGAACGGGCAGCCGGTGGCGGCGGCGCTGGCGATGCCCTCCGCCGCGGGCTTGCGGCCGGCCAGCCGGCGGTGCTGCGGGTCGGCCGACGGGATCGCGCTCACCAGCGCCTGCGTGTACGGGTGCTGCGGGCGCAGCGCCACGTCCTGGGCCGGGCCCTGCTCGACCACGGTGCCGGCGTACAGCACGACGACGTCGTCGCTGATGCGCCGCACGACGTCGAGGTCGTGGGTGATGAACAGGTAGCCGACGCCCAGATCGGCCTGCAGCCGCAGCAGCAGGTTGAGGATCTGCGCCTGCACCGACACGTCGAGCGCCGAGGTGGGCTCGTCGCAGACCACGAGATCGGGGCCGGTGGCGAGGGCGCGGGCGATGCCCAGCCGCTGGCGCTGGCCGCCCGACAGCTCGGTCGGGTAGGTGTCGGGCGAGACGCCGTCCAGCCCGACCGCGGTGAACAGCTCGTCGACCCGGGCCGCGCCGCTCTTGCGCCACATGCCGTGGGCCTTCAGCGGCTCCGCGACGACGTCGCGCACCTTGAACCGCGCGTCGAGCGAGTCGTACGGGTCCTGGAACACCATCGACACGGCCCGCCGCAGGGGCCGCAGGCCGCGCGCGTTGCGCGGGTACGTCGCGCCCTGGAAGCGCAGCTCGCCCGAGGTCGGGCGCTCGAGGCCGAGGATCAGTCGACCGGCGGTCGACTTGCCCGAGCCGGACTCGCCGACCAGGCCGACCGTCCGCCCCGGCTCGAGCTCGAGCGAGACGCCGTCGAGCGCCCGCACCGGCCCGTACCGCTTGTGGACGTCAGCCAGCGAGATGACAGGCGACGGTATGCCCCACCCCCAGCTCGCGGATGGCCGGGATGTCGGTCGAGCAGCGCGCCACGGCGATCGGGCAGCGCGGGTGGAACGGGCAGCCGGGCGGCACCTCGCCGCTCGGCGGCTGCCCGGCGATGGTCACGAACGGCGCCTTCGGCGGCGTGCCGGGCTCCTCGCGGGCCGAGCCGATCAGGGCGGCCGTGTACGGGTGCAGCGGTCGCGCGAACACCTCGTCCACCGGCGCGTGCTCGACGATGCGGCCGCCGTACATGACGGCCACCTCGTCGGCGATCTCGGCGACGACGCCCATGTCGTGCGTGATCCACACGACGACCAGCTGGCGCTCGGCCTGCAGCTCGCGCACCAGCGCGAGGATCTCGGCCTGCACCGTCACGTCGAGCGCCGTGGTGGGCTCGTCGGCGATCAGCACCTCGGGCGCCAGCGCCAGGGCGATCGCGATCATGACGCGCTGGCGCATGCCGCCCGACAGCTCGTGCGGGTACTTGCGGGCGACGATCTCGGGGCCCTGGATGCCGACGCGCCGCAGCAGGTCGACGGCCCGCTTCTGCGCATCGCGGCTGGACGCCTTCTCGTGCCGCTCGTACACCTCGGCCACCTGCTTGCCGACGCGCATCACGGGGTTCAGCGCCGCCATGGCGTCCTGCGCCAGGTAGCCGACGATGCGGCCGCGGGCCGCGCGCAGCTCCTCGCCCTTCAGCTCCGACAGCTCGCGGTCGCCGACGCGGATGCTGCCGGCCACGTCGGTGCCCGGCGGCAACAGCCGGGCGGCCGCGAGCGCCAGCGACGACTTGCCCGATCCCGACTCGCCCACCAGCGCCAGCGTGCGGCCGCCGCGGACCGACACCGACGCGCCGCGCACGGCCGCGAAGCCGTCGTACTGCACGTCGATGGTGTCCAGTACGAGCGTCGTCATGCCGACTCCGACCGCGTCCGCGGGTCGACGAACATGCGCAGGATGTCGGCCACGAGGTTGAACAGCACCACGACGACGGCGCCGACGATGACGGTGCCCATCAGCACCGGCCGGTCGAGCTTCTCGAAGCTCTCCTGCGCCAGCACGCCGATGCCCGGCCACGCGAACACCGTCTCGACGAACACGACGCCAGAGACGTAGATCGCGATGTCGAGGCCGGCCAGCGTGATCACCGGCGACAGGCAGTTGCGCAGCAGGTGGCCGCGCACCACCTGGTTCGGCGCCAGGCCCTTGGCGATCGCCGTACGCGCGTACGGCGACGACGCGGCCACGCGGATCGACTCGGCCACGACGCTCGCGTAGTACGGCACGCCGAACAGGCCGAGCGTGATGGCGGGCAGCACCAGCTCCTTGAAGCCCGGGCCGCCCGACAGCGGCAGCAGGCCGAGCTTGAAGCCGAAGATGTAGAGCAGCAGGAAGCCGAGCGTGTAGGTGGGGATCGAGAGCAGCAGGATGTTGAACGCCGCCAGGCCGCTCGACCTGCGTCGCCGCAGGCCGTCCCACAGCCCGAGCGCGCTGCCGAGCACGATCTCGATCACCAGCCCCGCGCTGGCCAGCAGCAGCGTCGCCGGCAGCACCTCGAAGATCATGTCGAACACCTCGCGGCGCCGGATGTACGACAGCCCCAGATCGCCCTGGCCGACGGCCTCGACGTAGGCGACGAGCTGCGTCGTGACCGGGTCGTCGAGGTGCAGGTTGGCGCGCACCGTGGCGAGCACGACCGGATCGGCGCGCGGGCCGGCGATCCGGCGCGCCGGATCGCCCGGCACCATGAACTGGAGGGCGAACGTCAGCAGCACGACCCCGACGATCGTCAGGAAGCCGAACGCGATGCGGAGGGTCAGGTATCGAGCCATGACCTGCGCAGGGAGACCTGGCCGCGGCGCGCGAGCCCCTCGGCGAGCAGCACGAACGACAGCACCGTCAGCACGATGCAGACCAGCGGCACGAGCAGCATCTGCGGCGCGTACTGGAACGCGCCCTGGCCCTGCTCGAGCATCGACCCCCACTCCGGCGTCGGCGGCTGCATGCCCGCGCCGAGGAAGGAGAGGCCGGCGCCGATCGACACGACCGAGGCGCCGTTGAGCGCGCCGACGGTGAGCAGCATCGGCCCGAGGTGCGGCAGGATGTGGCGGCGGACGATCGTGAGGCCGCCGACGCCCGAGGAGACCGCGGCCTCCACGAACGCGCGGCGCCGCAGCGCCAGCGTCTCGCCGAACACCAGCCGCGCCGTCCAGGCCCAGTAGAGCACCGTGATGACGAGCACGAGGCCGGAGATGCCGGTGCCGAAGATCGACGCCAGCGCCAGGCCGGTGATCGCCGTCGGGACGCTCAGGAAGATGTCGGTGATGCGCATCAGGACCTGCTCGACCCAGCCGCGGTAGAAGCCGGCGATCACGCCGACGATGGCGCCCAGCAGCATCGACGTGAGGTTGGCGATGAACGTGAACTTCAGCGTCTCCCGTCCGCCCCACGCCGCCCGCGCGAGCATGTCGCGGCCGATCTCGTCGGTCCCGAGCGGGTGCCCGGGCGTGCCGACGCCGACCGGCAGCCCGTCCGGGCCGAGCCCGTCGGCGTAGACCGTGTACGGACTTCCGAACAACGGCGCGGCGAGGACGAACCCGACGACCAGCACCAGCACGGCGACGCCGAGCCAGAGGGTGATGCTGGACCGCCGGGCGGCGGCTCGCCTACGCGAGCCAGAGGCGGTCGTAGTAAGCGCCGTAGACACCGGAGTAGTGGAAGTTCTGCACCTTGGCGAGGTCGACGCCCATCAGCCAGTTCGCGGTCTGCAGGAACACGTGCACCGAGTCGTCGCCGACGATCTGCTCCACCTGCGCGAGCAGCGTGTCGCGGGCGACCTGGTCGGTCGTCTGACGGGCCTTCGCCGTCAGCTCGTCCACCTGCGGGTTCGTGTAGTGCGTGTAGTTCGACGAGCCGTCGGTCTCGTAGTACTGGCTGATCAGGTCGATCATGGTCGGGTAGATCGCGTAGTACAGCGAGAACCACGCGTCGCACTTGTTGTCGATGGTCAGCTGGAAGAGCGCGTCGGCGTTCGCCTCGCCGCGGATCTTCGCGTTGATGCCGACGGCCGCCCACTGCTGCTGCAGGATCTGCCCGAGCTTCGTCTCGTCGGACGAGTCGGACGACAGCCAGAAGTCGAACGTGGGGTTGGAGACGCCGGCCTCGGCCAGCAGCGCCTTCGCCTTCTCCGGGTCGTACGTGAACGGCTGGAACGTGCGCGGGAAGCCCGGCAGGTCCTTCGGGAACGGCGCGCCGAACGTGAACGCCGTGTCGCCGGTGACCTTCGACAGCGCGTCGCGGTCGGTGGCGTAGTTGAGCGCCTGGCGCACCTTGATGTCCTTGAACAGCGGCTGCCGGCTCTGGTCGAGGTTCACCCAGCGCTGCGCGAGCAGCGGCTGCTCGAAGATGTTCTCCTTCTGCTTCGGGTCGCGCCGCATCTTCGCCAGGTTCTGCGCGTCGAGGCCGTCGGCGAGCACGTCGGCGTCGCCCTTCGACAGCTCGAGGATCTGCACGCCCGCGTCGACGCCCCAGCAGGTACTCGACCTGGTCGACGTAGGGCAGGCCCGGCCAGTGGTACTCGGTGTGCCGGTCGAACACCATCGTCTGGCCGCCCGGGTTGTACGTGGTCAGCTTGTACGGGCCGTTGCCGACGACGTGCGCCTGGAAGTCCTTGCCGAACTCCTCGACGGCCTCCTTCGGCACCGGCGCCATGAACGGCTGCGTCAGCGCGTACAGGAAGGTGACGTCCGGCTGGACGAGGGTGACCTGGATCGTCTGTCGGATCGATCACCTTGATGCCGGTGACGGTCGTCGCGCCGTCCTCGTAGCGCTCCTTCGCGCCCTGGATCGTGTAGATGTAGCTCGCCGCCCAGCTCTCGTTGGCCGGGTCGAGCACGCGATCCCAGGCGTAGGCGTAGTCCTCGGCCACCACGGGGCGGCCGTTGTGGAACGTCACGCCGTCGCGCAGCGGGATGGTGTACGTGAGGCCGTCGGCCGAGATCTCGGGCAGGTCGGACGCGCAGTGCGGCTGCGGGTCGTTGCTCTCGCTGTAGGTGTACAGCGGCGCGAACGTGAGGTTGCAGATCGAGTCCCAGCTGGTGCCGGTGTAGCCGATCGCCGGGTCGTTGGAGTTGCCCTCCGCCTGCCACACGACGACCAGCTTGCCGCCCGGCGTGCCACCCGCGGCGGGCGGGCCGGGAACGCCGACGCCGGCGCCGTCGGCGGCCGTCGTGGCGCCGCCACCGGTGGTGGCGGGCGCGGTGCCCGACGCCGTCGTCGGCAGCTTCGAGGACGAGCCCCCGCAGCCGACCAGGTAGATCGCGAGAATACCGGTGCCTGCGCCGGCGAGCAGCTCGCGGCGGTTCAGCGGGCGCGGGCCCTGGTGCTCGGCCATGAAACTCCCTCTCCGTTCTGACTCAAGAATCAGTCCGGACATCGTACAGGTGGCGGTGGCCCGCCGAAAGCCGCCACAATGCGTCCGGTGAGCCGGACCAGTGGGCCCTCGGAGCTCCTCGTCGAGCTCGATCGCGCAGCACCCGAGCCGCTGCGCGACCAGCTCGCGTCGCGGCTGCGCGACGCGATCCGGCTCGGCTCGCTGCGGGCGGGCGTGCGGCTGCCGGCCTCCCGCGTGCTGGCGGCCGAGCTGCGGGTGTCCCGCGGTGTGGTGGTCGAGGCGTACGACGAGCTGCACGCACAGGGCTTCCTGCGCGTCGCGCCGCGCTCGGCTCCGGTCGTGGTGGCCGTGCCCGGCGCGCCCCGGCTGAAGGCGCCCGATCCGCCGCCGCGCGCGCCGCTGGTCGACTTCTCGATCGAGACGGTGGACACGGCGCTGTTCGACCGGCGCGGCTGGCTGCGTGCCTACGGCGCCGCGCTCGACGCCGCCCCGGGCGCGGCGCTGGCGTACGGCGACCCGCGCGGCCAGGCCGACCTCCGCGTGGCGCTGGCCGACTACCTGGGCCGCGCCCGCGCCGTCGCCGCCGATCCCCGCGACGTCGTCATCTGCCAGGGGTCGATCCAGGGCGTGCACCTGGCCGCGCGGCTGCTCGTGCGCGCCGGCGTGCGGCGGGTCGCGCTGGAGGACCCGTGCGGCGACGAGCTGCGCGCCGCCGTCGTCGGCGCCGGCCTGGAGCCGGTGCCGCTGCCCACCGACGCCCACGGGCTGATCGTCGACGCGCTGGCGGGTGCGGGCGTGGGCGCGGCGTTCCTGACGCCCGCGCACCAGTACCCGGGCGGCGGCACGCTGCCGCCCGAGCGCCGGCAGGCGTTGCTGCAGTGGGCCCGCGGCGCCGACGCGCTGCTGGTCGAGGACGACTACGACGGCGAGCTGCGCTACGACCGCCGGCCGGTCGGCGCCCTGCAGGGCCTCGCGCGCGAGCGGGTGCTGTACATCGGCACCGCGTCGCGCACGCTCGCCCCGGCGCTGCGGCTGGGCTGGATCGTGGTGCCGCCGCAGCTGGCCGCCGACGCCGGCACGCTGCGCTGGGAGCTCGGCGGCGCCTCGCCCTCGCTCGACCAGCTGGCCTTCGCCCGGCTGCTCGCCAGCGCCGCCTTCGAGCGCGGCGTGCGGCGCCTGCGGGTGGAGTACGCGCGGCGGCGGACGGCGCTGCTGGCCGCGCTGGAGCGGGCGCTGCCGGCCGCCGTCGCAGGCGGCAGCGCGGCCGGGCTGCACCTGACGCTGACGCTGCCCGCGGCCGGTCGGCGTGGCCGAGCTGGCCGCGGCCGCCGACGCGCAGCGCGTCCGGGTGCGGACGGTGGAGCACTTCCGGGCCGAGCCGGCGCTCGACGACGCAGACCCTGCTGCTCGGGTTCGGCCGCGTGCCGGGCGCCGCGGCGCCGCTGGCGGCGGCGCTGCTCGAGGCCTCGATCGAGATGGCCGGGCACGCCGTGGACCGCTCGCGCTGGTGATTCTGGCCCTGGCTGAGCGAACCAGGCGGCCGTACTGTCTGCTCCGTGAACGTGTTCCCCACCGGCGACGGCATCTGGCTGCGCTGCCAGCTGCACTCCCACACCACCAACTCCGACGGTGACGCCACGCCCGCCGGGCTCTGCGACCACTTCGCGCGCGCGGGCTTCGACGTGCTCGCCATCACCGACCACTGGCACGTCACCGACCACGCCACCGACGACATCCTGGTGATGCCGTCGAGCGAGCTGTCGGCCCGCTGCGAGGGCCCGAGCGACGAGGCCGAGGTGCTGGCGCTCGGGGTCGAGGTGCTGCCCGAGGTGCGCGACTACTTCCCCACCATCGAGGGCGCTGGCCGCGTGGATCCGCGAGCAGGGCGGCGCGCCGTACCTGTGCCACCCGTACTGGAGCGGGCTCAACCCGCAGCACTACCTGGACGCGCCCTCGCTGGTCGGCCTCGAGGTGTTCAACGCGGCGTCGGAGCTGACGCAGGGCAGCGGCCTGTCGAGCGTGCACTGGGACGACATCCTGCAGCTCGGCGCCACGCCGTTCGCGATCGCCACCGACGACACGCACTACCCGGGGCAGGACTCGCGCAACGGCTGGACGATGGTGCTGGCGGCCGAGCGCAGCAAGGAGGCGGTCATCGACGCGCTGCGTGCACGGCCGCGCCTATGGCTCCGCCGGGCCGACCATCCACTCCATCGAGGTGGACGGCGAGATCACCGAGGTGCGGTGCTCGCCCGCCCGTTCGATCCGCCTGCGCTCGGGGGCCTGGGACGGCGGCGTCGTGAACGCCGACCGGTTCGCGATGAGCTACCAGGGCGAGGTGCTGGAGCGCGACGGCGACGGGCTGATCACGGCCGCGCGCTTCGCGCCGCTCGAGTACTGGCGCTGGGCGCGGGTCGAGGTCGACGACGTGCACGGCCATCGCGCCTGGTCGAACGCCTGGCGGCTGCCCGAGAAGCAGGCCTGATGTTCGAGGCGCCCATCGAGGTGCTGACGCCCGGCGCCATCTCCTCCGTCCACGACCAGGCGATGAAGATCCTGGAGGAGATCGGCATCGAGGTGGGCTCCGAGGCCGGCATCGAGCTGCTGCGCACCGCCGGCCAGACGGTCGACGGCACGCGGGTGCGCCTCGATCGCGGCTTCGTGATGGAGCAGGTGGCGAAGGCGCCGGCGAGCTTCACGCTGCGGCCGCGCAACGCGGCGCGCGAGGTGCACGTCGGCGGCGGCTCGATGGTGCTGACGCCGGTCGGCGGCTCGCCGTTCTGCTCCGACCTGGAGCGCGGCCGGCGCGACGGCACGCTCGACGCGTACGTGGAGCTGACGCAGATGGCGCACGCCGCCGACGTGATCGGCTGCCTGCAGTCGGGCGTCACCGAGGCCGCCGACCTGTCGGAGATCAGCCGCTACCTCGACCTCGACTACGCCTGCCTGCGCTGGTCCGACAAGCCGTACGTCTGCTACGGCACGGCCGGCGAGAAGGCCGACGACGCCGTCACCATGGCGGCCATCGCCTGCGGCGGGCGCGACGCGATCGCCGAGACGCCCGCGATCATCGGCATCGTCAACCCCAACAGCCCGCTGGTGTGGGACTCGCTGATGGTGGAGTGCATCATCGCGTGGGCCTCGGCCGGCCAGCCGGTGGCGATGACGCCGTTCATGCTGGCGGGGGCGACCGCGCCGGTGTCGCTGGCGGCCGGGCTGTCGCTGCAGATCGCCGAGGCGCTGTCGGGCGTGGCCATCGCGCAGCTGGTGCGGCCCGGGCACGCCGTGCCTCTACGGCTCGTTCTTCTCCGGCGTCGACATGCGCTCGGGCGGCCCTGCGCTGGGCATGCCCGAGGGCGTGCTGGCGACGCTCGCCGGCGGCCAGCTGGCGCGGCACTACGGCCTGCCGTATCGCGGCGGCGGCGGCCTCTGCAGCGGCAACGCGGTCGACGCGCAGTCGGCGTACGAGACGTCGATGGCGCTCTGGGCCACGTACCACTCCGGCTCCGACCTCGTGCTGCACGCGGCCGGCTGGCTGGAGGGCGGGCTGACCGCGTCGTTCGAGAAGTTCGTGCTCGACGTCGAGGTGCTGAAGATGTTCGACCGGCTGCGCGAGGGCATCGTCGTGGACGCCGAGCACCTGGCGCTACGACGCGATCCGCGACGAGGGGCCGGCCGGCATGTTCCTGGCGTCGCCGCACACGCTCGAGCACTACCGCGCGTGGCTCACCATCTCGCCGCTGTTCCGCTCGCAGGCCCATCCGACGTGGGTCAAGCAGGGCGCGCCGACGGCCGACCAGGCCGCGGTGCCGGAGTGGAAGAAGCTGCTCGCGAGCTACGAGGATCCCGGGCATCGACGACGCGGTCGACGCGGAGCTGCAGGAGTTCATGGCGCGCCGCAAGGCGGTGCTCGACGCGTGAGAGACCCGCGCCACGACATCCTCTTCGAGCCCGTCCCGATCGGGCCGGTGACGCTGCCGAACCGCTTCTACCAGGTGCCGCACTGCACCGGGTTCGGCGTCACGAAGCCGTTCACGCAGGCCGCGCACCGCGGCATGAAGGCCGACGGCGGCTGGGGCGCGGTGTGCACGGAGTACTGCTCGATCTCCCCCACCTCCGACGACGAGCCGTACGTCTCCTCGCGCCTGTGGGACGACGAGGACGTGGCGTCGCTGCGGCTGATGACCGAGGCCGTGCACGCGCACGGCGCGCTGGCCGGGGTCGAGCTGTGGCACGGCGGCGCGATGGCGACGGTGCGCGAGAGCCGGCTGCCGACCGCTGGCGCCGAGCCAGATCGCGAACGAGCACCTGCCGTGGAACGTGCCGCAGGCGATGACGGCGGCCGACATCCGCCGCGAGCAGGACGCGTGGGTGGCGGCGGCCCGGCGGGCGGTCGAGGCGGGCTTCGACATCGTCTACGTCTACGGCTCGCACTCCTACCTGCCGACGCAGTTCCTCTCCTCGCGCACCAACCGCCGCACCGACGCGTACGGCGGCTCGGTCGAGAACCGCGCGCGGTTCTGGCTGGAGGCGATCGAGCGTGTCAGCGAGGCGGTCGGCGACCGGTGCGCGATCGCGGTGCGGGTCGCGGCCGACTCGTTCGCGGCGACCGGCATCGAGCCCGAGGAGGGCGCCGCCTTCGTGCGCGCCGCCGATCCGTACGTCGACCTCTGGGACGCGGCCATCGGCGCCGACGCGGGCGAGTTCCGGACCGACTCCGGCGCGTCGCGGTCCTACGTCCAGGGCTACCAGCTGGAGCTGACCCGGTGGATGCGCGGCGCGACGGCGAAGCCGATGGTCGGCGTCGGCCGCTACACCGATCCGGACATGATGGCCGCGCACGTCTCGAGCGGCGCGATCGACGTCATCGGCGCTGCCCGGCCGTCGATCGCCGACCCGTTCCTGCCGGCGAAGATCCGCGACGGCCGCTACGACGAGATCCGCGAGTGCATCGGCTGCAACCAGTGCTACTCGCGGGCCAACTACGCGCGGCACCTGGGCTGCACGCAGAACGCGACGGCCGGCGAGGAGCACCGCCGCGGCTGGCATCCGGAGCGGTTCGAGCCGGCGTCGAACGCCGGCAAGGACGTGCTGGTGGTCGGCGCCGGGCCGGCCGGGCTGGAGTGCGCGATCGTGCTGGCGAAGCGCGGCTTCAAGCGCGTGCATCTCGTCGACGCGGCGCCCGAGATCGGCGGGCACCTGCGCTGGCTGCCGCAGCTGCCGGGCCTCGGCGACTGGGCGCGCGTGCTCGACTGGCGCCGCATCCAGCTGAAGAAGCTGCGGCGCAGCATCGAGGTGATCACCGGCGAGGAGCTGACCGCCGACGACATCCGCACGTACGGCGCCGAGCTGGTGGTGGTCGCGACCGGCTCCAGCGTGGGCGGCGGACGGCTTCAGCGTCTACGCGGGCGGCCCGATCGCGGTCGACGACCCGCGCACGGTGACGCCGGAGCAGGTGCTCGACGGGCTGCCCGACGGCGACGTCGCGGTGCTGGACTGCGAGGGCTACCTGGTCGGCGTCGGCTGCGCCGAGCTGGCGCTTGCAGCGGGGGCGGAAGGTCACGTACCACTCGCCGTTCGACCGTCGTCGCCCCGCTGCTCGACGAGACGCTGGAGGCGCCGGCGCTGCGCCCGCGCCTGGCCGCGGCGGGCCTGCAGACGGCGCCGCTGCCGGCGAGCCTCGCCGACGTCGACGCGGGCGCGATCGTGCTGGTCACGCAGCGTCGTTCCGACGACGCCCTCTACCACGCGCTGGTGGACGATCCGGGCGACGTCGAGGGCGTCTACCGCGTCGGCGACTGCGTCGCCCCGCGCATCCTGGCCGACGCGATCTTCGACGGCCACCGCCTGGCGAGGGAGATCGACAGCGAGGACCCGGCGGTAGCCCTCCCGTGGCTCCGCGAGCGCGTCAGCGTGCCGTAACCCGCGCGAACAGCGCCCGGAGCGCAACGACAGACGCGCGAAACCGTGCCGCCGCGAGCGTCTCGGTGCCGCACACGGAGACGCGCAGCGTGCCGTCAGCCGCGCGACCGAGCCCGAAGGGCGACGAGTGCCGCGCAGCCGTGCCGCCACGAGCGTCTCGGTGCCGCGCGCCGAGCCGCTCAGCCGGACAAGTTCCGTACCCGCGCAGCCGAATGTCCAGTCGGATGCCGCCCGACCGCGTCCGCCGGAACGCGCCTCGGAATCCCGGCGCGGTCCGACGCGCCTTCCGTGCGTCGATCTCCGCGGCAGATCCGCGCGAACGGGCAGGCACGGGAGTGCAACGGAAGGCGCGCGAAAGGTGCCGGTGTGCTCGTCAGGCGACCGGGTGCGTTTGCCAGTAGGTGCCGAACTCCTCCGTCGTCAGCACGTCCGGGCCCGGCAGGGAGGCCAGGCCGCCGCCGTCGACCGGGACCGAGGCGCCCGTCATGAACGACGCGTCGTCCGAGAGGAGGAAGGCGACCACCGCGGCGATCTCGGACGGCTGGGCGCAGCGCTTCATCATCTGCAGCGCGTTGATCATCCGCTCCTGCGCCGCCGGGTCGGCGGCGTCGTCGATCTCGCGCTGCACCATCGGCGTCAGCGTGGCGCCTGGCAGGATCGCGTTCGCGCGGATCCCGTGCGTCGCGTACTCCACGGCGATGGCCCGCACGATCGCACCGACGGCGCCCTTCGAGATCGCGTAGACGCCGATCTTCGGATACGAAGCGACGTCGTGGATCGAACTCGTGCAGACGATCGCACCGCCCTCGCCCCGCTCCATGAAGTGCCGGATCGCGTGCTTGCACGTGAGGAAGATGCCCTTCGTGTTGACCGCGAGGGCGCGGTCGAACCACTCGTCCGGCGTCTCGTGAAGCAGCAGGAACGGCGACTCGATGCCGGCGTTCGCGTGCACGGCGTCGAGCTTGCCGAACCGCTCGACGATGGTGTCGACGAGGCTCGCGACCTGGTCGCCCTGCGTGACGTCGGTGCGGATGAACGAGATCGCCTCGGTCGACGCGGCGACGCGCTCGCCGGCCTCCTCGTCGACGTCGGCGATCACGACCTGCGCGCCCTCCGATGCGAGCCGCACCGCCACCGCGTTGCCGATGCCGCTGCCGCCGCCCGTGACCAGCGCGACCTTGCCCTCGAACCGGTTCATCGTCATCCCCTCGTCTGCCAGTAGGTGCCGAACTCCGCCTCCGTCAGCACGTCCGGCCCCGGCAGAGACGCCAGGCAGCCGCCGTCGACCGGGACCGAGGCGCCGGTCATGAACGACGCGTCGTCGGAGAGGAGGAAGGCGACCGCGGCGGCGATCTCGGACGGCTTGCCGAGGCGCTTCATCATCTGCAGGCCCTCGATCATCTTCCGCTGCGTGACCGGATCCTGCGAGTCGGCGATCTCGCGCTCCACCAGCGGCGTCGCCGTGGCGCCGGGCAGGATCGCGTTCGCGCGGATGCCGTGCGTCGCGTACTCGACGGCGATGGCGCGCACGATCGCACCGACCGCCGCCTTGGAGATCGAGTAGACGCCGATCTTCGCGAACGCGCCCGGGTCGAGGATCGAGCTGGTGCAGACGATCGCGCCGCCCTCGCCCCGCTCCATGAAGTGGTTGATCGAGTGCTTGCAGGTGAGGAAGATGCCCTTCGCGTTCACCGCGATCGCGCGGTCGAACCACTCGTCCGGCGTGTCGGCGAGCAGCAGCGGCGGCGTCTCGATGCCGGCGTTGGCGTGCACCACGTCGAGCTTGCCGAACCGCTCGACGATCGCGCGGACGGTCGCCTCGACCTGGTCGCCCTGCGAGACGTCGGTGCGCAGGAACGTGATCGCCGCGTTCTCGGCCGCGACGCGCGCGCCGCCCTCCTCGTCGATGTCGGCGATGACGACCTGCGCGCCCTCCTCCGTCAGCCGCTGCGCGACCGCGCGGCCGATGCCGCTGGCGCCGCCCGTGACGAGCCCGACCTTGCCCTCGAACCGCTGCATTTCCGTCTCCTCGTTACTCCGCGGCCACCGGCGCCGGACCGAGGCACGCCTCGGCGACCAGCTCCGACAGCTCGGCCAGCTCGAGCCGGTCGCTCGAGCCGGTGGTCTTGATCGCGTCCTCGTACATGGTCACGTCTTTCGGGCACGCGACCACGAACTGCGTGACCCGGCCACCCAGCGCGACCGCCTCGTGGATGCGGTCCTCCGACGGACGGCCCGCCTGCGGCTCGCGCATCCAGATGCGGCCGCCGCCGGCACCGCAGCAGAAGGAGTTGTCGCGGTTGCGGGGCATCTCGACCAGCTCGAGGCCGATCCGCGCCAGCAACTCGCGCGGCGGGTCGTAGACGCCGTTGTAGCGCCCGAGCGCGCACGGATCGTGGTACGTGACGGTGCGGCCGAGCGGCTGCGCCACCGTCAGCGAACCCGCCTCGAGCAGCTCGCCCAGCAGCTGCGAGTGGTGCACGACCTGCTCGGCCGTCCATGGCGCGCCGAGCGCCGGATACTCGTTGCGCAGCGTGTTGAAGCCGTGCGGATCGCTGGTCAGGATGCGCGTGAACTCGCAGCGCGAGATCTGCTCGATGTTCTCCTCCGCGAGGCTCCGGAAGAGCCCCTCCTCCCCCGCGCGCCGCACGTCGTTGCCGGCCGTGCGCTCGGCGTCGTGGAGGATCCCGAAGTCGACGCCGGCGGCCTCCAGCAGCCGCGCCAGCGCGATCGTGTTGCGCTGGTTGCGCGGGTCGAGGCTCGCGTAGTCGCCGACGAACCACAGCACGTCGACCGGCTCCTTGCGGGCGTCGCGCACCTCGAACTCCAGGTCGCGCGCCCAGCGGGCGCGCTTGCGCCGCGACTCGCCGAACGAGTTGCCGCTCGTCGCGACCGCCTCCAGCACGTTCTGCAGCCCGTCGTCGAGATCGCCCTTCTCGATCAGGTCGCGTCGCAGCAGGTTGATGATCGGCACGTGCTCGATGCCGACCGGGCAGATCTCGACGCACGCCATGCACTGCATGCACGACCACAGCGTGTCGGAGGCGATCCGCGGCTCCGGCCCCGCCTGCGCCTGGCGCTGCAGGTCGAGCACCAGGTCGCGCGGCGACAGCGGCAGGCCCGACGCCGTCGCGGGACACGCCTCGTGGCAGCGGCCGCAGCGCGTGCAGGCGTCGAGGTCGACCAGGTGCCGCGGCAGGAAGTCGGAGAACGCCGCGTAGCCCGCCTCGGGCTCGGCCGGCAGCGTCGTCTTCACCTGCGCGTCGCGCACCGACACGCCCGCCGGCCCCGCCATCATGTGCAGCGCCTTGGTGCGCGGGATCGCCGCCACGAACGACGAGGGCCACGATGCCGTGCACCCACCACGTGACGTGCCGCAGCGTCTCGGCCGTCTCCGGCCCGAGCCCGGCGGCGTGCAGGCCGTTGCCGACCGCGTAGCCCACCGGCGCCCACACCTCGAAGTCGGGCTGGTCGATGGCGATGCGCAGCGCCTCCAGCGCGAAGCCGCTCAGCGCCAGGAAGAACAGCAGGCCGATGAACGCCCAGTCGCCGGCGCCGTACGTGAGCTTCGACGGCCGCGTCGTGAACCGGCGCGCGATGAAGAAGCCGACGCCGATCACCAGCGCCAGGCCGAACAGGTCGAGGAACAGCGAGTAGCCCTTGTAGAAGGCGCCCTCCCAGAACGTCCAGCCGAGCACCGGCTCGGCGAAGTCGTCCTGGAACGCGAGGATCGCCGTGCCGGCGAACAGGACCAGGAAGCCGTAGAAGACGCCGGCGTGCGCGTAGCCGGCGAACCCGGCGCGGCGCCGGATCCACACGTGCGTCAGCACGATCCGCAGCGTCGTCGCCGATCCGCGGCCGCGGCAGCGCGCCGCGGCCCGCCCGCCACCGGCGCACCAACCGGTAGATGCCGTAGAGGAAGAGGCCCGTCGACAGGAACGACGCGAAGTACCAGATCGCCTTCTCGACGCCGCCCATGCCGGCGAACGTCTCGCGCGTCGCCGTCACGCCTGACGCCAGATCGGCCCACGTTCGATGACCGGATCGAGCAACCCGTCACGCAGCCAGTAGTCGCTCTCGTCGTCGGCCGCCGGGTCGGGCTTCTGGCCCGGGTAGCCGATCAGGCGACGCACGCGCGGGTGCAGGTAGTAGGCGCCCGTCGCCATCAGCCCGAGCGCGAAGAAGGCCGCCGGGTCGTCGGCGTGCAGGGCCTGCGCGCTCGAACCCGACGCCAGCGCCCGCGCCAGATCGGCCTCCAGATCGGGTCGCGTCGCCAGCGCCCGGTCGAGCCACTTCGCCTCGATGCCGAGGCTGGAGGGCGCCGGCAGGTCGCCGGTCGCGGGCAGCAGCTCGTCGGCGAGGCGGGCGAACGCCGCGCGGTCCTCGGGCGTCACGTCGCCACCGCCTGCTTCGAGGCCGTGTCGGCGATGTGCTCGGCCGTGCGCAGGGCGAGCGCGCAGATGGTCGACGTCGGGTTCACGCCGCCCGCCGTCACGAACAGGCTGCCGTCGACGACGAACAGGTTCGGCACGTCGTGCGTGCGGCCCCACGGATCGCACACGCTGGTGGCCGGGTCGGTGCCCATCCGCGCGGTGCCGAGCAGGTGCCCGGGCTGGTCGTTGCAGATCCGCAGCCGGTACGTGGCGCGCGCACCGCCGGCCAGGTGCGCCTCGGTGAGGCGGTCCAGGTGCCAGTCGAGCTGGCGCCAGTTGTTCTCCGCGACCGTGTACGTGATGCGCGGCGCCGGGATGCCGTCGCCGTCGCGCACCACGGGATCGAGCGTGACGCCGTTTCGCTCGTCGGGCAGGTCCTCGGTGATCGCGCCCCAGTCGACGCAGCGGCCGATGTGGCTGCGCACGTGCTCCTGCAGCGCGCTCCCCCACGCCTTGTCGAACGGCTCGCCGTCCAGCAGCGAGATCATGCGGTGCGGCCCCTGCGTGGGCATCACCTGCCACTTGGCGCCGCGCACGAACCCGCGGTCGGTGTCGGTGTCGTAGAACTGGAACGAGTGGATCGGCTGGCCGGCCGGGCCCTTCCACGCCTCGAGGTCGTCGTCGTAGACGCCCACCACGACGCCGGTCGGGTGCAGCATCAGCCGTCGCCCGACCAGGCCGGATGAGTTGGCGAGGCCCGCCGGATGCTGCGGCGAGGCCGAGAGCAGCATCAGCCGCGGCGTGCCGACGCCGTTGGCGGCCAGCACCACGATGTCGGCCTCCTGGTGGTGCTCGGCGCCCGCTGCGGTCGCGGTAGATCGCTCCGCGCGCGCGGCCCGCCGCGTCGACGGTCACCTCGCGGACGCGGGCGCCGGTGACCAGCCGCGCGCCGTGCCTGATCGCCTCGGGCCAGTGCGTCAGGTCGACGCTGGCCTTGGCGCCGTGCGGGCAGCCGGTCTCGCAGGTCCCGTACCGGGCGCAGCGCTGCAGGTTGCGGTAGTCGCGCGACGCGATCGCATTCGGCGCCGGCCACCAGTGCCAGCCGAGCGCGTTCATGCCCTCCGCCGCCTTGCGCCCGTACGCGTTGATGGGGAGCGGCGGCAGCGGCGGGGCGGCGCCGGGTGGCAGCGCCGGATCGCCGCCGAGGCCGGAGACGCCGAGGTCGATGTCGGTGCGCTCGTAGTACGGCAGCAGGTCGTCGTAGGTGATCGGCCAGTCGTCGCCGACGTCGTCCAGCGTCCTGACCCGGAAGTCGGACGGCAGCAGGCGGGGGAAGTGCCCGCCGTAGTGCAGCGTCGAGCCGCCCACGCCCGAGAACATCTGCGGCAGGATCTCCGCATCGGTGACCTCGACCGGGTAGTCGTCGGCGCGGGTGCGCAGGTTCGGGTCGTGATGCCAGCGCTGCGACATCTCGAGCTCCCACTCCGGCCGGTTGCCCGGGTACTCGGAGGCGTTCACCCAGTGGCCCTGCTCGAGGCAGACGACCGAGAACCCGCGCTCGGCCAGGTGGCGGCTGACGACGGCGCCCGAGGCACCGCTCCCGATCACGAGCACGTCTGCGCGGTCCGGCATGGCTGGCACCCTGACCGAGCCGGAACGCACCGTCAAGCCCGGGTGCGCCGGACCGCACCGACCGGGGCCGCCGTGCGAATACCTTGACCGAGATGCCCTACGCGATCGCGCCCGACGGCGCGTCCATCTTCTACCGCCGCCGCGGTGCGGTGGGTGCGCCGCCCGTGCTGCTGCTCGCCGGGCTCGGCCTGACGCTCGCGTCGTGGCGGCAGACCGTCGCCTGGCTCGAGGAGCGGCACGACGTGATCCTGGTCGACACCCGCGGCTCGGGGCGCTCGTCCTCCCGCGGGCGCGTCTTCACGACCGGTCGGCTGGCCGCCGACGCCGTCGCCGTCCTCGACGCCTGCGGCGTGCGCGCCGCCGACGTCTACGGGTACTGCTTCGGCGGGCTGGTGGCCGAGCGGCTGGCGGCCGCGCACCCCGCCCGCGTCCGCAGCGTCGTCCTGGGCGCGGCGCTGGCCGGCGGCCGCGACCTCGCGCTGCCGCGGCTGCGGACCCTCGCCGCGACCGCCCGCGCGCTCCTGCACCGCGACCCGCGCGACCGCCTGCGCGCCCTCGCCCGCCTGGCGGGCCCCGCCGGATCGCTGCGCGAGATCCGCTCGGCCCTCGTCCACGTCCGGCTCGGCTCGGCCGGGCTGCGACGGCAGGTCGTCGCCGCCGCGCTGCACCTCTGCCGGCGTCCGCGCCGCCTCGCGATGCCGGTGCTCGTGCTGCACGGCGCCGACGATCCGCTCGTGCCGGCTCGCAACGCGATCCGGCTCGCCCGCCGGACGGGCGGCGCGCTGCACCTGATCGACGGCGCGGGCCACGCGTACCACGCCGATGCGCCCGATGCGACCCGCTCCGCCGTGCTGGCGTTTCTCGAGCACGCGGACGCCGTCGGCTGACGGCGCCGGCGTCAGGCGCGGAGGCCGCGCTCCTCGATGGTGCACCCGCCGCCGGCGCAGATCTCGTACGCGTCGTCGCGCGCGAACCAGCCGCGCCGCACCGAGAACGCGTAGATCTGGCAGCCGAGGCAGAGGCCGAGCACCGCCTCCATCCACATCAGCGTCAGGCAGAAGACGCAGACCGTCAGCGGCAGCATCCCGTGGATGTTCAGCTGCGTGATGACCACCATCGCCGACGACAGCACCAGGCCCATGATCCACGCGAACCGCTTGGGCTTGGCCGACACCCACTCCGGCTCCTGGCCCGAGGTGATCAGGCGGGCCAGCTGGCCGAACGGGCTGTAGCGGATCCCCACGGCGACGCGGAGGCCGAACTCGATCGCGAACAGGATGGTGACGAGCTTGATCGGCGCGTACTCCTTGCCGAGCCACGCCTCGACGAATGCGAACGCGCCGACGACCATCGTCAGACCGGCTGCGGTGCGCACCTCGCGCTCGTTGAACACCCCGGCCCGGATCTGCTTGCCATCGACCACCAGCCCCGCGATGGCCTGCCCGTACGGCGTGCTGCTCATCCCCGTGCTCCCGCGATCGTGTCGCGCAAGTCTGCCAGAGCGTCAGGCGGCGCGGCGGCCGCTGCGCGTGGCGAAGCCGCCCGAGCGGGCCGCCTCCTGCACGCGCTCGGCCGGATCGCGCGGCGGCAGCACCAGCCGGCGGCCGTTCGAGCCCTCCACCGCGCGCCGGCACGCCTTGCGCAGCGACTCCGGGCGGTAGACGGCGTCGTGCGACTCCTGCATCTCGGCCAGCTCGGCCGCGTCGATGACGACGATGCCCTGCTGCCGCAGCTCCTGCGTCTCGGCGACCAGGAACCGCCCGCGGCGGATCACGAGCGTCGGATCGTCGTCGAGGCGCACGATGGTGCCGTCGCAGCGCTCCGCGATCTCGGCCAGCTCGTAGCGCGAGAACGGGTCATCGCCGATCGTGGCGATGCGCGCGCCGTGCAGGCGGGCCGCGCGGGACTGGCGCCGGTCGTGCTGCTCGTGCATGGATGAGACGGCCCCGAGGAGAGCGCGACGGCGGTCTTCGGAAGACTGGTCGTGGGAGATCACGTACCTGTCATCGGCTGATCGGTGGCCGATGAGCTTCCCCCGGTCGGGTCAAACTCGCGCATTCGTGCCTCGCGGGCGCCCACGCCGGCGAGCGCGTCCTCGCCGTACGCGGTGGTGACCGGGTCGTACCGGCGGCGGTCGACGAAGTCGGTGACGGCACCCGCCAGGGCCGCGACCATGAACAGGACGACCGTGACGGCGATCGCCGGGCGCAGGTCGACCAGCTCGGCGACGGGCCCCGCCAGGGCCGCGCCCAGCACGCCGACCCCGAACGAGAAGGAGTAGATGAACGCGATCGTCGACGCGCGGTCCTCCGGCGCGGTCGACATCTGCATGGTCGTGCGGAAGCGGATGATGACGACGCCGTTGCCGAGGCCCGAGACGAGGATGCCGGCCGCGATCAGCGGGATGCTCGAGCTGAACAGCATCGGCAGCAGGCCGACGCCCATCACGACCATGCCGAGCAGGAACGTGGCCGTGCGCTTCGGCAGGAACGGCCCCGCCCACGCGCCGAACACGAGGCCGAAGGCGTGCGTGGCGAGCACGAAGCCGATCGCCGCCGCCGAGGCGCCGACGGCGCCGCGCAGCAGCGGGATCTGCAGCGCGTTGCCCATGCCGACCGCCGCGGTCGCCAGCGGCAGGGCCACCAGCACGACGCGCAGGCGCGGGTGCCCGGCCATCCGGCGCGCGCCGGCGGTGACCTGTTGCCACCACGACTCGTGCGGCATCCCGAGGCCGCGCGGAGCCGCGATGGACGGGAGCGTCAGCAGCAGCAGCGCCGAGATCAGGAACGTGACGGCGTTCATGCCGAGCACGAACTCGGGCGCCGTGATGCCGATCAGCACGCCGCCGACCGCGTAGCCGGCGAGGGTCATGATGTTGTCGATCGACAGCGTCGCGGCGTTGGCCGCGTCGAGGTTCTTGGCCGAGACCAGCATGGACGTGGCGGACGTGGCGATGATCTTGTACGCGCCGGCGCAGGCGCCGTTCACGACCGCGAGCGCGATCACCAGCGGCGGCGCGTCGACCACGACCAGGATCAGCCAGGTGGCGGCCGCGGTCAGCTCGAAGACGGCGAGCGCGCGCACGG
Source organism: uncultured Actinomycetes bacterium (assembly GCA_963732645.1). GTDB lineage: Bacteria > Actinomycetota > Thermoleophilia > Gaiellales > F1-60-MAGs149 > VFJZ01. The sequence continues at coordinate 130,446 of CAVTAC010000007.1, read as the reverse complement.
GCGGCAGCCGGTCGAGCAGGCGCCCGAGCAGGATCCCGATGAAGACGGTCGGCGCGAACTCCGCGACGTACAGCAGCGACGCCCAGGTGGTCGAGTGCGTCTGGTCGTAGAGCCGGACGGTGAGCGCCACGGCGCCCGCCCACGTGCCGAACATGGTGATGGCCAGCGACAGCCAGAACCGGCGGAACCCGTTCTCCTGCGGCCCGGCTGCTACGTGCAGGGCAAGACGAAGAAGTCGTCGAGGGTAAGCCGTCGCCATGGTGTTCGGGGGCCTGCGCGAGGGGCGCGCAGCGAACTCCGCCATTGTGACGCAGGTCGCCCCCGGACGCTATCCCAGGTCGACGACCGGAGCATCCACCGGGCGACCGGCGCGGAGCTCCGGATGGTGGCGCAGGAGCCGCTCGTCGAGATCGTCGAGCTCGCGCGTGCGCGCGATCGCCGGCCGCTCGCCCACCCGCGCGTAGTGCTCCTGCAGCGCGTCACCGCCGATGCGCAGCCCGGACTTGTAGTGCTGCCAGCCGACCAGCATGTAGAGGTAGATGTCGGCCACCGTGTAGCGGTCGCCGAGGCACCAGGTGCGGCCGCGCAGCTCGGCCTCGAGCGTCGCGCCCACCTCGGCCAGCTCCTCGAGACCTTTGGCGCGCACGCCCTCGAGGTCGGTGGTGGTGAAGAACTGCGGCGCCATGATGCGCTCCCAGCAGCGGCCGGAACGTGTCGGAGAGCCACACCAGCCAGCGCAGGTAGGCACCGCGCGCCGGGTCGCCCGGTGGCGGCTCGAGCGCGGCGGCGGGAAACCGCTCGGCCAGGTACAGCAGGCACGCGCCGGTCTCGTACACCTCGGTCTCGCCGTCGCAGATCGCGGGCACCCGCCGCCACGGGTTCACCTGGCCGAAGCTCGCCGGGTGCGAGCGCTCGAACGGCTCGATGTCGACAGCGCGGTACTCGACGCCGATCTCCTCGAGCGCGCACCGGACCGCGAACGAGGAGCTGCCGGTGATCTGGTAGAAGTCGAGCACGTCGGGAGAGCCTCCGCTGGTCGCCGCGAGCTGGCAGGGTAGCCACGGCCCCCGCCGACGCCGCCCACGGTCAGGAGATGCGGCGGACCTGCGACTCCACGGGCAGCTCGGGCACGAGGCACACCCGGTTGCGGCCGCCGCGCTTCGCGTCGTAGAGCGCCTCGTCGGCGGCGATCACGAGCCGCTCCAGGCGTTCGGACGGGCACTTCGGCCGGCCCGCGCCGATCGACACCGTGATGTCGACGGCCGAGCCGTCGTCGAGCAGGACGGGCTCCGATGCAACCGCCTCGCGCAGGCGCTCCGACGCCGCGTACAGCGACTCGTCGTCGTCGATGCCCGTCAGGAGGACGCAGAACTCCTCCCCGCCCCAGCGGGCGACGAGATCTTCGGCGCGGGTCGCGGCCAGGCGGCGCGCGATCTCGATCAGCACGGCGTCACCGCCGGCGTGGCCGTAGGTGTCGTTGACGCGCTTGAAGCCGTCCACGTCGAGCATCGCGATGCCGACGGGGTCGCGCCGGGCCAGCGCCTCGTCCATGACCTTGGTCGCGTAGCGGCGGTTGGTGAGACCGGTCAGCGAGTCGAGCCGGCCGATGCGCTCCAGCTCGGCATGGGCGGCTGCGAGCCGGTGCGCGTGGTCCTCGGCAGCGAGCCTGGCCGCCTCGGCCAGCGCGTGCAGTGACGACGTCTCGGCCAGCAGTTCCTCGACCTCCTCGGCGCGGTCCTCGGCGATCGCCAGCGCCGCACCCAGCGCGCGTCGCGCCTCGTGGTCCGCGGTCACCTCCTGCACCAGGCCGTCCAGCCGGTACCGGCCGTTCCCGAGCAGCGTCGCGACGGCCTGGTCGCGCACGATGCGCGTGACGCCGTCGAGGCCGTTCAGCCGGTACTCGATGTCGAACGAGCGGCCATGTCCGGCGGCGACGATGACCGCGTCGAACCGGTCGACGTCGTCGGGATGCACGACGCTGCGCCAGCGAGGCACCGGGCCGGTCTCCTCGACGCCGCGACCCATGATCCGCTCGATGCCCGCCACGCTGTAGACGCTCGTCATGACGCCGTCGGCGCCCACCTCCGCCACCCAGACATACGTGTTCGCCGAGCGCATCACGGCCTCCAGGCGCCGCTGCGCCTGCTCGGCCTCCGTGCGTGCGACGCGCTGGCTGGTGACGTCGATGACGACGCCGTCGACCAGCAGGCGGCCGTGCTCCCAGCGCGGCGCCAGGTGCTCGCTCACCCAGCGGGTGACGCCGTCCATGCCGACGATGCGGAACGACGCCGCGATCGGCAGGCCCTTCGAGAGCTGCACGTACGACTCCGCGGCGCGGTGGAGCGCCCGGTCCTCGGGGTGCACCGCGTGCCCCCAGTCGACCCGGACGACCCCGGTGGCGACGCCGCCGAGCAGCCGGTCGCGGCCGGGGCCGCGGTGGGTGACGACGAGGTCGCCGCCGATGGTCGCCTCGCCATGGAAGACGTAGACGGCGAGTCCCTGCGTGGTGTGCAGCATCGACTCGCCGACCCAGGTCAGGTCGTACCGGCGGCCGGCACCGAACCGACGGGCGATCCCGGCGAGGAACGTGCGCGGCGACCGCGGAGCACGGCGCGGCGCGGCGCGCATGAGCGGATCGGCCGCGCTCACCGCAGGCGATCGCCCGTCACACCCTGCCTCCTCGGCCGGCTGCGACAGCCGCCGCTCCGGGATCTTCATCCGCCTCACTGCTCCTCGATCTGCCGTTGTACGGCCCAAGATCACGCAGGTGCGGCTCCAGCCCTTCTATCGGCAGAAGCGTGTGCCGGCTTAACCTGGGCCGGGCCGGCTCGCTCTGCGAGGATGCTCGCTGCCGTGGGCATCGTCCCCCTCTCCCGCAACCGGGACTTCCGCCTGCTGCAGACGGGCCGGCTGTTGTCCGGCGCGGGCTCCGAGGCAACGACGATCGCGTACCCGCTGCTGGTCCTCGCGACGACCGGCTCCGCGACGAAGGCGGGCATCGTGATGTTCGCCCGGCTCCTGCCGTCGGCGGTCTTCGCCCTGCCCGCCGGCGTCGCGGCCGATCGCTTCAACCGGAAGCGGCTGATGATCGGGGCCGACGTCGTCCGCGGCCTGGCCGTCGCGAGCCTCGGTGCCGCGATCGTGTCCGACAGGCTCGCCTTCTGGCAGATCGCGGTCGTCGCATTCGTGGAGGGCACGGGCTCGGCGATCTTCGCCCCGGCCGCCGCGGGGGCGCTGCGCGCGGTCGTCCCGGCGCGGCAGCTGCCGGCCGCCGCGGGCGTGCAGGAGGCACGATCGGCTGCCGTCATGCTGCTCGGACCGCCCGTCGGCGGCGCGCTCTTCGCGCATCGGCCGCGCGGTGCCGTTCCTCGTCGACGCCGCGTCGTATCTCTTCTCGATCGGCTCGCTCATCGGCATGCGGACACCGTTCCAGGACGCACGCCCGGTCGATCCGGCCGGCCTGCGCACGCGCGTGGCCGATGGCGTTCGCTTTCTCTGGAGCCACCCGTTCCTCCGCACCTGCGCCCTGCTCTGGGGCCTCGGCAACTTCGCGCTGCCCGGCCTGCTGCTGACCATCGTGGTGCTCGCCGAGCGCGACGGGCTGTCCGGCGGCCAGATCGGCCTCCTGACGGCGACGTTCGGTGCCTGCATCCTGCTCGGCTCGCTGATCTCACCGCTGTTCCGGCGCCGGCTCGAGGTACGCACGATCCTGCTGCTCGAGCTGTGGGCCTGGCTGGGCTGCACGGCCTTCCTCGTCTGGCCCAGCGTCTACGTGCTGCTGGCCGGGATCCTGCCGACGGCGATCGCGATCCCGGTGTCCGACTCGGTCGTCACGGGCTACCGCATCGCGGTCACACCCGATCGACTGATCGGACGCGTGGAAGGCGTCCGCACGACGATCTCGCTCGCCGTCGCGCCGCTCGGGCCGCTCGTGGCCGGTGTGCTCCTGGGCGCGGTGTCCGCTCGGGCAACCGTCGCGGTCTTCGCGGCCTGCGGGCTGGCGCTGGCGGTGTGGGGCACGCTCAGCCCCGCGATCCGCAACGCTCCGAGTCTCGCCGATCTGCGATGAATCGACGCACGACGAAGAGTTGTCGTCGCGGCTGACGACCGACCAGGACGACCTCGACGCGCTCACGCGCCTCGTGCGGCGGCTGCTGCCCTAGCGGCGCGGGCGCACGGAGCCGGAGAAGTTGCCGGCGAACCACGAGTTGCGCATCGAGGCGACCTTGACGCGATCGCCCGGCTTCGGTGCATGGATGAGCTTGCCGCCGCCGATGTAGATGCCGACGTGGTGGTGGTCCTGGAAGAAGAACACCAGGTCGCCCGGCCGCAGCTGCGAGAGCTTGTAGCGGTGCTGTCCCGAGTTCCACTGGTCGCCGGTGTCGTGCCGGAGCTTCGTGCCGACCTTGCGGTAGGCGAGCATCGTCAGGCCGCTGCAGTCCACACCGCGCGGTGTCGCGCCGGCGGTGACGTACGGCACGCCGAGCATGCGGCGGGCGTAGCGGGCGACGGTGGCGCCGCGGCCCCGATCGGTCGTCTGGCCGTGATCGCCGCTGGCGACGGACGCGGCGTTGGAGCCGGCCGACGGGGCGGCCGCGGCGAGCGCCGGCAGGCCGAAGAGCGAGGCGAGGGCGACGGCCAGCCCCACGAGGTGCGGCCGCGCGAAGCCGCACGATGGGGGAGTCATCACCCCTGTGTAGTCGGGATCGGGCCAGGATCCCCCTCCCCCGTTCGGGGGAGCCGCCGGGAACCGAGGTCAGGAAAGAGGCTCGGGCCGAGTCACGACCGCCTCGGCGAACGACGACTTGGAGAACGCGTTCGCCCAGAATCCGGTCAGCCACGGCCGCCGCCAGACCAGGCGCTCGATGTAGCCGAGGGGCACCACGGCCACCAGCTCGCCGATCCAGAGCCGCTCGAACTCGCGGCAGAGGCGGAGACGCTCGTCCTGGTCGCGAGCCATGGTCGCTCGAGCCAGCAGCCGGTCGAGCTGCTCGTCACGGTAGAACCAGGTCGCCCAGTGGTAGAACGGCTCCAGGAACCCGGCGGCAGGGTCGGGAGAGTCGGCCCCGGCGACCCAGAAGTAGAGGTGGACGTTCGGGATCTCGGCCAGGAGGGCCGCAACCGACAGGCAGATCCGCCGGCGCACGCGGAACCCCACGCGTGCCAGCTGGGCGGCGATGAGCTCCCCCCACTCCTCGTCGACACCGAAGTGCGCGAGTACGAGCTCGCCGAGTCCACGGCCTCCGGGATGGCCGGCCTTGCGCAGCAGCTCCATGGCGCGATCCGGGTCGAACGCGGGGGCGACACGGGGCGAGTGCCCGGAGATCGACGGTGGGATCATCCCGCCCGCACCCGTCGGCGCCGACTCGAGCGACCACGTCAGACCGTGCCGGTCGATTGCGTGCGCGAGTGCCCGCCGCACCACGACGTCATCCAGCGGCGACCGGTTGGCGGCGAGGCTGAGGTACATCGTCGTCGCGTCGGGATCGTGCTGCGCGACCGTCGTCTCGTTCGGTGTGATGCCGGCACCGTGCGAGACCAGCACGTCGTACATCACGTCGTGCTCACCGGCCCGCCACTGATCACCGGCGTGGGCGGGCGTCGGATCGAGCGTCATCGTCACCCGGCCGATATTCCCGCGCGCTCCGTACCACCCGGGTGCTGCTTCGAACGTGATCACGACCCGGCGACCCGTCGGTGAGCGCGTCGCGGGCGGTGAGGACGAACGGCCCGTTCCCGACGAGCGGGATGTCGTGCCAGCCTGCCTCGGCCGCGTTGCTCGTAGACGTGCCGCGGCCACGCGAAGAACCCCGGCTGGCCGAGCAGGTACAGGAAGTGGTTCCGAGCCTCGGCGAGCGTGATCTCGAGCGTGCGGTCGTCGACGGCGTCGGCCGTGACGCCGGCCAGCGCTGGTGCGGAGACCATCTGGTCCTCCACCATCCGGTCGTAGGTGAAGGCGAAGTCGTCGGCGGTGACGGGCACGCCGTCGCTCCAGCGGGCGTCGCCGCGAAGCGTGAACCGGTACGAGCACCCGTCGTCCGAGACGCTGAACCGCTCCGCCAGGTCGGGCTCGATCTCGGACTCACGGCCGATCGCGACGAGGCCACGGAAGAGGTTGAGCGTGACCCACTCCCCGAGGTCGCTCGACGAGCCGACCCGGCACGGTCTGGTCGACGGGCCAGCCCGCCACGACGACCCACGATACCTCCTCGCTCGGTCCAGCCGGCACGGCACCGGTGCGGGCCGGGCGAACGCCGCTTCCAGGGCCGCGTTCGCAGCGGGGTAGTCGGACCCGGCGTGGTGGGTGAGGGCGATCCGGAGCAGCGTCTGGCGGGCGCGCGCGTCGTCGCCGGTCCGCTCCATGAACGCGAGCGCGCGCCGGTACAACTCGATCGCCTCGTCATCGGCGTAGGCGGCGCGGGCCGCGTCACCGGCCTTGACAGGTACTCGACCGCCCGCTCCGGTTCGTCGGCTTCTGCGAAGTGATGCGCGAGCAGCCCGTAGCACCTCGGCCGGGGACTCGCGGTGGAGGTCCTCGAGCGCCTCGCCCACACGCCGGTGAAGATCGCGCCGGTGGTCGCTGGACGAGCGTCTCGTAGGCGGCCTCCTGCACGAGCCCGTGACGGAAGCGGTACTCGGGGGCGGCTCCGCCCCGCTCTTCCACCACGAGCTGCAGCCACTGGAGCTCGGAGAGCGTCGGCCCGAGCAGCGCTCTCGGGAGAAGCCGCTCCAGCAGCGGGAGGCCGAACGTCCGCCCGATCACGGCCGCCGTCGTGATCAGCTCGCGCGCCTCGGCGTCGAGTCGGTCGAGCCGCGCCTGGAGCGCGCTCCTGGAGCGCAGCCGGTATCGACGCCTCGCCCACGAGAACGACGCGGCCGCTCCTCCCGCCGAGCGCACCGCGCTCGCGGAGGTCGCGGATCGCCTCGCCGACGAAGTAGGGGTTCCCTCCCGTTCGCTCGGCGAGCAGCTGCCGCGAGCCCCGCCGACAACGTCCCGCCGGCGTCGGCCTCGGCGAGCGACCGCGCGTCCGCCTCGAGCAGGGGCTCCAGCTCGAGCTCGCAGAACAGGCGCCGGAACCGCCGGCGGGCGCGGCTCACGAGCTGCCAGGCGGGATGGTCGGGGTCGCTGCGATGGACGATCAGGAAGCAGACCGGAGCCTGCTCGGCTGCGGACAGCAGCTCGTCGAGAAGCGACAGCGTCGCCTCGTCCGACCAGTGGAGATCCTCGAGCACCAGGCACAGCGGACGCTCTCGCCGCGAGCGCGCAGACCAGCCGGTAGATCCAGTAGAAGGTCTCGTGTCGGACGGCGTCGGGCGCGAGCTCGCGAACCCGCTGCTCGTGCTCCTCCTCCAGGGGAAGGCCGAGCAGGGTGGCGAGGAACGGATACGCCTGCGCGCGTCGCCGTCGAGCACGCGGGCAAGCTCGGCCCGCAGTTCCAGGCGCACGCGCGCCTCCGGATCGGAGACGCCCAGTTCGAGCCAGCCCCGGAGCTGCTCGCGGACCGGCCAGTACGGGATCGTCTCGGCGTAGGCCACGGCGTGGCCCGTGAGGAACCGGATGTCGCCGGCGAAGCGCTCCTCCTCGGCGCACGAGACGTGACTTGCCGATGCCCGGTTCGCCGGTGATGGAGACGATGGCGCCCGATCCACCGAGCAAGCCGTCGAGGGCTTCGGCCAGCGCCGCGAGCTCCGCCGCGCGCCCGATGAACGGCGACTCCACACGGGGCGGCGCCTGCGCGCGGACGCCGACGACGCGGTAGGCGCGCGACCGGCGCGCCTCTCCCCTTCAGCCGGACGTCGCCGAGCGGCTCGACGTCGACGAGCGCGACGATCTCGTGCGCGGTCGCAGAACACACGACGAGGCCACCGAGCACCTGCAGCCGCGCGGCGACGTTGACGGTGTCGCCGAGCGCGTTGTAGAGGACGTGCGGCGGTGCGTCGCCGGCCGGCACGACGACCGGCCCCGTGCTGACCGCCACCCGCGCGCCGAGGTCGAGCCCGTAGGTCGGCCAGCGCCTGGGCCGCATACGCATCGAGCGCCTCACGCATCGCGAGCGCGGCGCGAACGGCCCGCTCGGCGTCGTCCTCGTGCGCGACCGGCGCACCGAACAGCGCCAGGACGCCATCGCCCGTCAGTTGCGCGACTGTTCCGTCGAACCGCTCGACCTCCTCGCGGATCAGGCCCACGATGTCGTCGAAGAGGAGCTTCGACCGCTCGGGCCCGAGGGCCTCTGCGATCGACGTCGAGCCGGCGACGTCGGCCACGAGCACCGAGACGATTCGTCGCGCTCTGACGGCCTGCGACATCGCGCAGTTATACGCCTCACGCAACGGTATTGATATGGGCGTCGCACTACTGCCTCGTTCCACCGACATCGGCTATCCGGGTCGCAGCCCCGGAATCCGGCTCACAGTCGATATCGTTTGACGATGCTGCCTGGCAGCCCTCCACCTCCGTCCCGATCGGGACGCGCCCGCGGCTGCCCTCCTCGTGGTGCTCGCCTGCGTCGTCGCGGGCTGCGGGTCGAGCGGCAACGCAGCCACCGACTCGGCGCCGGCCGAGCCCGTCGGTGGAATCGCCCGGCGGCTCTCCGCGGGCTGCACCGCGCAACTGGCCACCTACGAGGCGACGTCGCGGAAGCAGATCGCGCTCGGCGACCGGCTCGACAAGCGCGCGGCCTCCCTCGACCGCTCGCTCACCCGGCAGGACGCGACGATCGACGCGCTGGAGGCAGGCGGCGCCGACGCCGATCGGGAGATCGACCGGTACAACGCGGGCGTCGACCGCCTCAACGCGCTCGACCGACGCGTCGACGACCTCGCCGACAAGCAGCTCGCCCTGCTGGAGCAGTACGAGCGCACCGCGACCCGCTGCCTGGACGAGATCCTGAACTGGGACACGGCGACGACTGCGCTCGAGGCGGCGCTCGCGCCCGCCGCGCGGGCCTCCGGCAGCGACCGGCCGACCGTCACCTGCGACCCGCCCTACGTGCGGACGGAGCCGCTCGATCCCGACGATTTCGAGGACCTGGGCTTCGTCTACGACGGCGACCGGCTGATCCACCTGACGGCGCGCGTCTGCTTCAACCTGGAGCGGGTCATCCTCGCGCCGGGCTCGCTGGACTGCGTGCGTGGCGCGGACGCGCCGTACGCCACCTGCACGCCCGCGGTGGAGGACGCGATCGTCGCCATCGCGACGCTCGCGCACGAGCAGCAGCATGTCGACGGGGTCGTCGACGAGGCCGAGGCCGAGTGCTACGCGCTGCAGAAGGTGGGCCTGAGCGCGACGGCGCTGGGCGTGCCCGCAGCCGTCGCCGGCCAGGTGGCGGAGTTCACCGACCAGCGCTTCGAGCAGCCGCCCGAGTACCACTCGCCGCAGTGCCGCGCCGGCGGCGAGCTCGATCTCGAGCTGGCCGGGGCGCCCGCCTCCTGGTCGTACTGACCCGCGTTGCCCGCCGTCGCGCCGTGCGTTAGCCTCGGGCCATGGCGGTGACGCAGATCGAGGCGGCGACGTTGGGCGAGGGGTGGCTGGCCGTCTCGCGGGCGATCCTCGAGCGCGGCGTGGCGGCCTCCTGGGGCGGGCTCGAGACGCGCGAGGTGCCCGGCCTGACGCTCGAGGTCGAGCGACCGGCGACCGCCGATCCGGTGATCGCCGAGCTCGGCGATCCGGCCTGGCTGGCCTGGATGCACGACAACTTCTTCGTCCACCAGGGCGTCCCCGAGCTCGGCGGTGCCCGCAGCTACGCGGCCAGGCTGTTCGATTACGGCGCCAGCGGGCGCGACCAGCTGGCCTGGGTGATCGACCGCCTCCGCGCCGATCCCACCTGCCGCGACGCGACGATCACGACCTTCGAGCCGCTCGCCGACACGACGTACATCCCCTGCGTGAGCCTGCTCGACTTCTGGCGGCCCGGTGACGCCGTCGAGCTGGTCGTCTACGCGCACGGCCTCGACTTCGGCAAGAAGGCGTACGGCAACCTCGTCGAGCTGGCGCACCTCCAGGAACACGTCGCGGGCGCGCTGGGCGTGCCCGTCGGGCGGCTGACGCTGCACGTCAAGACGGCGCACGTCTACGCCACCGAGTGGGAGCTGATGGCTGGCCTCAGCGGCGCCGCCGCAACGGTTGCCTAGCCGTCCGACTCCCACGGCCGGCCGAACCGGCCGTGGTGGACGACCTCGCCGACCGCCCGCCGGCGACGGGTGCGCGCAGAGCCGCCCGGGTCGGCGTCGGTCTCGGCGTAGCCGACGCTGACGGCGCCGATCGGGTTGAACTCCACCGGCACCTCGAACGCCGTCCGGAACGCCTCGATGCGCTCCGGCGCGATCCCGAAGAACAGCGCGCCGAGCCCCATGTCGACGGCGCCGAGCAGGATCATCAGCGCCGCCATGCCGGTGTCGATGTCCCAGTACGGCGCCGGCCAGTGCGACTCGGAGCGGTCCTCCCAGCCCTTGTCCGGCTGCGCGTACCGCTCGAGGTAGACGCTCTTGTTGGAGAGCGTGACGATCACCAGCGGTGCCGCGCGCAGCTCGGGCGGATAGGTCCAGTCCGCCGAGTCGATCGTGTCCCAGAACCGCGACCGGTCGGCGGCGGCGTCGAGCACCAGGAAGCCCCAGCCCTGCGAGAAGCCTGCCGACGGCGCCCGCAGCGCGGCCCGGACGAGCCGGTCGGCGGTGCCCTCCGGCAGCGGCCGGTCGCTGTACGCGCGCACCATCCGACGCCGGCGGACGACCTCGCTGTGCTCCATCGGGACTCCTCTCAGGTCGCGAGCCGGAACGGCACGAACCGCAGGCTGCCGCCGGTGGTGGCCCCTGGCTCGAGGATGATCACGCCGTCGTCCGGATCCTCGAAGCCGCCGGCGCGGTCGAACGCGCACGAGGCGTTGGTCTGCGGCTCGACGCAGAACACCGGCAGACGGGGGTCGGCGTAGACCATCAGGTGCCCGAACACCGGATCGGCGGTGATCGCCAGCCCCACGCCGCGGCCGGGGAACCGGACCGTCGCCGGTCCCTCCCAGCCCCCGTAGTCGCTGCACCGCCAGCGGTCGGGCAGGCCGCGCGGCGGGTCGAACGCGACCTCCGGCGGCAGCGCGATGCGCTCGCCGATCACGACCTCCGGCTCGTTCAGGTGGAACGTCCGGGCGGAGAACTGCACGGTCACGTCGGGATCGCGGTCGAACCACGGGTGGTGCCCGAAGCCGAAGGGCATCGCCTCGGCACCCTCGTTCGTGACGGTCATGTCGACGCTCAGGCCTTCGGCATCCACGGCGTAGCGCTGCGTGGCGCGGTAGGCGTAGGCCTCTCCCGGCTCGATCACCTCGAGGCTCAGGGTCGCCGTCGAGTCGCTGCTCTCGGTCACCGTCCACGGTCGCAGCCAGCCGGTGCCGTGCACGTTGTAGATCTCGGGCGGGTTGTTCATCGCGAACGTGTACCGCCGGCCCTGGAACTCGAACGCGTTGCCGGCGATGCGATTCGCGTACGGCACCATCGGAAACGACGCGACGCCGAGGACGTTGCCGGCCTCGAGGTCGGCGTCCGACAGCGACCGCATCACGTCGATGCCGCCGAGGCGGAACGCCGCGATGCTGCCGCCGATCTGCGGCACGAGGCCGACCGTCACGTCGCCGGCGCGAAGCTCGATCATGCCTGCCGCCTGGCAGGCGGCGCGAACACCGCCCGCGCCGCCTCCACCTCGTCGCGCACGAAGCAGCGCTCGAGATGGTCGTTGACGAGGCCCATCGCCTGCATGAAGGCGTAGACGGTGGTCGGCCCGACGAACGAGAAGCCGCGCTTCTTCAGGTCCTTCGCCATCGCGACCGACTCGGGCGACGTGGTGTTGGCGCGCCGCCAGTCGATCGTCGCGGCCTCGTCCGGGCGCTCGTCGGGCGCCTCGAACGACCACACGTAGGCGGCGAACGAGCCCCACTCCTCGACGACGTCGAGCACGCAGCGCGCGTTGTTGATGGTCGAGCGGATCTTGCCGCCGTGCCGGACGATGCCGGCGTCACCGAGCAGGCGCGTGACGTCGTCGTCGCCGAACTCGGCCACGCGGGAAGGGTCGAACCCGGCGAAGGCGGCGCGGAAGGCCTCGCGCTTGCGCAGGATCGTCAGCCACGAGAGCCCCGACTGGAACCCCTCCAGGCAGATCTTCTCGAACAGCCGCCGGTCGTCCGAGACCGGGAAGCCCCACTCGGTGTCGTGGTAGGCCACGTAGTCGTCGGTCGACGTGCCCCACGAGCACCGGTGCCGGCCATCGTCGCCGATCGCGATTCCGTCGTCCACGGCGGAAGCATCGCCGATAGGGCTCGATCGCGTCGGGCTCGCCGGTGCTGGTCGTGGCCGACGACGTGCAGTGGCTCGATAGGGCATCGCTCGACGCGCTCCTGTTCGCCGTCCACCGGCTCGCCGGCGACCCGGTCGCCGTAATCCTCACCGAACGGACGGACGAGTCGAACCTCGCGGGGCTGACCGCCGACCAGTTGCTGGCGCTTGACGGCCTCGACCGGCAGGCGACGACGCGGCTTGCGGAGGCAGCCACCGGGTCGACGCTCGACCGTGGGCAGGCGGAGCGCCTGTACCGCCTGACGCGAGGCAATCCACTCGCCGTCACCGAGTTCGGCGATCACGACGCCGCCGGCGAGGCGATCGAAGCGCCGATCCCGATCTCCGCCGCGCTCGAGGCCGGGTTCGCGCGCCGCGTGTCGCAGTTGTCGACGGCGGGCCAGGCGGCGCTCCTCGTCGTCGCTGCGGACGACTCGGGCGAGACCGCGACCGTCCGTGGTGCCGCGAGCCTCCTCGGTCTGGCCGACGCCGACTTCGAGGAGGCGGAGACCGCCGGCCTCGTCGTCGTTCGAGACGGCCGCATCGAGTTCCGGCATCCGTTGGTGCGGTCGGCGGTCTACCAGCGCGCCGCCGCTCCCGACCGCCGCGCCGCGCACTGCGCGATCGGCGACTCGCTGCACGGCGACTGGCAGGCATCGCGCCGGGCGTGGCACCGGGCTGCCGCAACGGTTGGCCCCGACGAGCCCGTCGCGGCGGCGCTCGACGCGGCGGCGCACGAGGCGCGGTCGCGCGCGGGGTACGCGGCCGCGGCGCGCGCGCATGCGCGCGCGGCAAACCTGACGCCCGACGCCGAGCCCCGCGCACGCCGGGAGGTCGCCGCCGCCGACGCGTACTGGCAGGTGCGGACGCTGGCAGCGGGCGATCGAGCTGCTGGACGCGGCGCAGGCGCGCTCGTCCGATGCCCTCCTCCGCGCGGACGCACAGCTGTTGCGCGGCCGGATCGCCGACGTCAGCGGTGAGACCGACGGCTGCACGCGCTGCTGCTCGACGAGGCGATCCGCGTGGCGCCGCTCGACGCACACCGTGCGGTCGCGCTTGCCGGCGCCGCGGTCGACTCGGCGTTCAACGCCGACCATGCCACGATGGTCGCCACGGCGGCGCTCGCGGTGGCGCTCGTCCAGTCCCACGGGGCCGCGCTCGACGCCCGCGACACGCCGTGGCTCTGCGCCGCGTTGCTCGTGACCGGAGACCGCGCTGCGGCACTGCGCTTCGTCGAGCGGCTTCGCCTGGAGCTCGAGACCACGACCGGGGACGAGGACGACCTCCACACCCTCATCTCAGCCGCAGTCTCCTACGGCTGGCTGTGCGAGTTCGAGCTTGCTCGCGACCTGGCTTCTCGAGCGCTGGCCACGGCGCGAGAGCGGGGCGCGCTGAGCCTGGTGGCGTACGCGTGCGGAACGCTGTCCGCCCTAGAGGTGGCCGTCGGGAACTTCGACGCCGCCGCGGCCTACGCGGAAGAGACGCGGACGATCGGTCGCGACACCGGGCAGACCGGGTTCGAGCGGCACGGCGTGTGGTACCTGTGCGACGTAGCCGCAATGCGCGGCGACCGCGAGGCGTGTCGCTGGGTACCCCGAGCAGCTCCCGAGCCCGATGTTCTGGAACGGGTGGGATACGACCGCCTGTCTGCTAGGCCGGATGCACCTCGGTCTCGGCGAACCGGCGGCCGTGAGCGCGGTGCTCGAGGCCGGCGTCGACCTCGGCCGCCCCGGCCTCGTTCGATGTCTGCACGAGTGCCTTCGATCTCGCCGAGTCCTACGTCCGTCTCGGGCGGCCGGCAGCCGCGGCCGAGACACTCGAACGATCGCGCCGGGCGTGTCGCAGGACTGGGGCTTCGCGGCGATGGCGCGCATCCACGGCCTTCTCGACGACGACTTCGATCCGCCGTTCCGGGAGTCGGTAAGGGCGTTCGCAGGGCTGTCCATGCCGTTCGAGGAGGCTCGGAGCCGGTTCTGCTACGGCGAGCGGCTGCGGCGCGAGGGACGTCGCGTCGACGCCCGCGAGCAGCTGCGTGCGGGACTCTCGATCTTCGAGCGGCTCCGCTCGCAGTCGTGGTCTGGACCGAACCCGCGACGAGCTCCGCGCGGCGGGCGAGACGCTCCCGGCTCCTGCCCGATGCCGCCGCCACCGAACACCTCACGCCGCAGGAGCTCAACGTCGCATCAGCGGTGGCGGCCGGCGCGACGAATCGCGAGGTCGCCGCCAGCCTCTTCCTCAGCATCAAGACGATCGAAGCGCATCTGCACCGCGCCTTCCGGAAGCTCGGGATCGACTCTCGCGATCAACTCGCAGGCATCCTCACTACCGACCCGCCGACAACCGGCGACCCGGTGCCGCGCGAGATGGACGTGTCCGGGCGGCGACTGACGAGTTGACCTGGCGCCCCATCCAGTGCCGCGGACGGGTCGCGCCGGGTTCACCCCGGCGGTTCGGAGGACGTGCCGCTCGGCGTCCCGGCGTCGCCGTCCTCGCCGGCGCTGCGGGACTCCCGGGTTAGCACGGCGACCAGGCCGAGGGCGAGGAGCCCCGATGATGAGCACGTTCTTGATGCGGTTGAGGCAGTGCAGCGGCTGCTCGAGCTGGTCGGGGACACCGACGGAGTCAAGCCAGTCGGGCGCGTCGAGGTCGCGCACGCGATCGGCCGGCACCGGCTCGCTCCTACGGATCCGCGAAATGCAGGAGCCGCTGCGCCGCCGGCCGGATACCTCGTGCGCAAACGCACCCGGGCGTATGCTGGTCGCGTGCCGGCTTGTTCGATCTGCGGGTACGTCTCCGAGGGAGCATTCAAGTTCTGCCCCGAATGCGGCGCGCGGCCGGGCATGGCGGCGTCCCGGCGCGGGCAGCGCAAGGTCGTCACGGTGCTGTTCTGCGACGTGGTCGGCTCCACCGCGCTCGGAGAGCAGCTCGACCCGGAGCGGCAGCGCGCGGTGCTCGCGGCGTACTTCGACCGCATGAAGGTGATCGTCGAGCACCACGGCGGCACCGTCGAGAAGTTCATCGGCGACGCCGTGATGGCCGTGTTCGGCGTGCCCGAGCTGCACGAGGACGACGCGCTGCGCGCCGTCCGGGCGGCGGCAGAGATGCGTGACGCGCTCCCGGCGCTCGGCCTCGAGGGCCGCATCGGCGTCATGACAGGCGAGGTGATGACCGGAACCGACGAGCGCCTGGCAACCGGGGACGCCGTCAACATCGCCGCACGGCTGGAACAGGCCGCACAGCCGGGAGACGTGCTGCTGGGCCGGCCGACCGTCGACCTCGTCGGCGCCGCCGCCGACGTCGAGGCGATCGAGCCGCTCCGGCTGCGAGGGAAGGCCGACCCGGTTCCGGCGCTTCCGGCTGCTGCGCGTCCACCCGGCGCGGGAGCGGTCGTACCGGGGACGGTTCGTCGGTCGCGCGGACGAGCTCGCCGATCCTCCGGCGCGCGTGGCAGCGTGTCCGGGCCGAGCGACGTTGCGAGCTCGTCACGGTCGTCGGCGAGGCCGGCGTCGGCAAGTCGCGGCTCGCCGCGGAGTTCCTGGCCTCGGCCGAGGCGACCGCCTTGCGCGGCCGCTGCCTGCCGTATGGCGACGGCATCACCTACTCGCCCGTCGTCGAGGTCGTGACAGCAGGCCGGGGTCGTGCCGCGGGACCCCGCCGCCGCGGCGCGCGATCCGGTCGCTGCTGGGCGAGGCGGACGCGTCCACGTCCGGCGAGGAGATCGCCTGGGCCGTCCGCAAGACGCTCGAGGAGGCCGCCGTCGACGGGCCGCTGGCGGTCGTCTTCGACGACATCCAGTGGGGCGAGCAACCCTTGCTCGAGCTGATCGAGCACGTCGCGCTCCTGTCGTCGGACGCCCCGATCCTGCTGCTCTGCATGGCGCGCCCTGAGCTCGCCGAGCGCCATGCCGCGTGGCCGGTGACGCTCCGCCTCGAGCCGCTCGGCGCCGCGGATGTCGACGCGTTGATCCCGCCGCAGATCTCGCGCGGAGCTGCGCGACCAGATCACGCGCTCCGCCGGCGGCAATCCGCTGTTCGTCGAGGAGATGCTGGCGATGGCCGCCGAGACGCACGGCGAGGTGATCGTCCCGCCGACGCTCCGGGCGCTGCTCTCGACGCGCCTCGACCAGCTCGAGCCCTCGGAGCGCAGCGTGCTGGAATGGGGCTCGATCGAGGGAGAGGTCTTCCACCGCGGCGGCGTGCAGGCGCTGGCGCCGCCGCAGACGTCGGTGACGCCGAGCCTGGCGGCACTCGTCCGCAAGAACCTGATCCGGCCGGACACGCCGCAGCTTGCGGGCGACGACGGCTTCCGGTTCCGCCACCTCCTGATCCGTGACGCGGCGTACGACGCGATGCCAAAGGCGACGCGGGCCGACCTCCACGCCCGCTTCGCGTCGTGGCTGGAGCAGCACGGCGCCGGCCTGGTGGAGCAGAGCGAGATCGTCGGCTACCACTTCGAGCGGGCCTGCCAGTACCACGCCGAGCT
This sequence comes from uncultured Actinomycetes bacterium, assembly GCA_963732645.1. GTDB lineage: Bacteria > Actinomycetota > Thermoleophilia > Gaiellales > F1-60-MAGs149 > VFJZ01. The sequence continues at coordinate 113,646 of CAVTAC010000007.1, read as the reverse complement.
CGGGACGGCGGACGGCGGCGCGCTGGCGGCTGCCGCGCGGCGGCACCTGATCGCGGGTGGTCAGCGCGCGTCGGCGCGCCAGGACTACGGTGCCGCCGTCTCCCTGTACGTGCGCGCGTCGGCGCTCGCGCCGGCCGGCGAGCGCGACCTCCTGCTCGAGGCGGAGCTCGGCGACGCGCTCGAGTGGGCCGGCCGGTCGGACGAGGCGCTCCGGCGCGCCGAGGCCCTCGCCGAACGCTCGGCCGCGATCGGCGACCGGGTCGGCGAGCTGTGCGGGAAGGTTCGTGCGGCCATGCATCGGACCGAGTTGGACTCAGGCGGCTCGATCGAGCAACTGGACGCGGTCATCGGCCCGCGCGCTGCCCGAGTTCGAGGCCGCCGCCGACGACATGGCGCTGTACGTCGGCTACGCCGCGCTCGGAAACGCGCTCTGCTGGCGGGAGAGGATCGACGCAGGGCTGGCGGCCTTCGAGCGAGGCTTCGCTCACGCCGGGCGAGCCGGTCACCTGCCGAGCTGGGCCCCGTCGGTCCGGGCCGGTCTGCGCTTCGCCGGGACGACGCCGGTTCCCGAGCTGCTCGCGTGGCTCGACGAGCACGAGGCACGCGTCGGGCGAGACCAGTTCTTCCGCGCCTACCGCTCGTGGTCGCTGGCGATGGTCGGCCGCTTCGACGAGGCGCGCGCGATCCTGGAGGTCGCGCGCAAGGAGCAGGCGGAGCGCGGCGGCGGCACCCTGCTCGCGAACCTGACCGTCTTCGAGTCCACCAACGTCGAGCTGCTGGCGGGCGACCTCGCCGCCGCCACGGCGTACGCGGCGGAGGGCTTCCGGATGCACGAAGAGCTGGGAAACGACGGCTTCCGGTGCGGGGCGGCCGCGGTTCAGGCCGAGGTGCACTACGAGCTCGGCCGGCACGAAGAGGCCGAGGTCTGGGCCGATCGCGCCGCGGCGATCTGCTCGGGCGGGATCATCGGAAGGGAGCTGGAGTGGCGGCCGGTGAAGGCCAAGCTCCTCGCGTACCGGGGTGAGCACGAAGCGGCGGAGCAGCTGATCCGGGAGACCGTAGCGATGTGCGACCGCACCGAGACCCTCGACCCCCAGGCGACGGTGTACGCGGCCTTCGGTGAGGTCCTGTCCATGGCCGGCCGCGACGCGGAAGCGTGCGCCGCCTTCGAGGAGGCCATCGCGCGGTACGAGCGCAAGGGCAACATCGTGATGGCCGGACGAACGCGCGACCGCCTCGCCGCAATCCGCGAGTCGTAGGCGCGTCGACCTGGCCGCAGCGGACTGCGACCAGGTCGGAGGAGCCACGGTCAGCGGTGCGCGTAGACGCGATACGTTCTCACGCGGGCGGCGCCCATCGCCTTGCGGACGATGACGCGACACGAGACCTCGTGCCCGGCATCGGCTGGCGCGAGGCGCGGCGTGCAGCGCGGGACACTGACGATGTCGTGCCCGTCGCGCCTCCACCCGGAGGTCCAGGTTCCGGGATCGCACCTGACCGTCCGCCCGACGTGCGGCGTACCGGCGACCGCTGGCACCCCGGATGCGGGCGGGCCGCGGCGCCCGATCAGATCCGGGTTCGACGCGCTCGCGTCGCCGGCAGTCGCCATCGTCGTGACGGCCGCGAATACGGTGGCCAGGAGCGTGGTTCGCCGTCCCGGCCGGTGGGTCTCGCTCATCGCTGCTTCCCTCCGGGTTGCCGGCGTTCGTGCCGGATGCATCGAAGGTACGAGCGCGGAGGCTCGCGGTCGCGCGCGGTCGACGACGCCGGGGCTGTGGCCGTCGTCACACTCGCGTGGAGCGCCTCAGGCGCGCACGCGCCGCTGCAGCGCGGCCACGTCGAGCACGGTCACACGGCCGCGCTGGAGCCGGACGGCGTCGCGGTCCTGCTCCTCCCGCAGCACGCGGTTCACGGTCGCCCGGCTGGTGCCCGCGAGCTCGGCGATCTGCTCCTGCGTAAGCGGTACGACGGCTGCATCCTCGCCGGAGCGGTAGGTGTCGGCGAGGTCGGCGAGTGCCCAGCGAACCCGGGCATCGGCATCGAGGTAGTGCGCGACCAGCACGCGGCGCGACAGACGCTGCACGCGATGCGTGAGCATCACCGCCAACGCGTTCAGCACTCCGGGATGGCGCGCGGCGAGACGCTGGAACTCCGAGCGCACGATGCTGAGGGTCTCGCTCGGCTCGAGCGCCTCGACCGTGGCGCTCCGCTGATGATCCGCGGCGAGCAGCGCGATCTCCCCGAATGCCTCACCGGGCCCCACAATGCTCAGGATCGCCGCCTCGCCCCGTGGCGTCATCGCGCGCACGGCGAACCGTCCGCGCCGCACCAGGTGGAGCGCATCGCCCGGATCGCCGGCGTGGAACACGATCTCGCCCCGGCGGAAGCTCCGCCTGCGCGCGATCGCGAGCATCGCCGCGGCATCCTCGGCCGGCACGCCCGCAAGGATCGGCCAGTCCATTCCTCGGCCAGCTTACACCTGCCACGGCGCGAGTCGATCGCGGAGCTGTCGCTGTCGCGCTAGACGCGGACGACGTCGTGCTGCATCGCCCAGAGCGCGGCCGCGGCGCGCGTCGAGACCCCGATCTTGCCGTAGACGTTCTGGATGTGGCGGTCGGCCGTCTTCGGCGAGATGACGAGCCGGTCGGCGATCTGACGGGTCGTCAGCCCACGGGCCGCGAGGCCGAGCACGTCGACCTCGCGCCTCGACAGGCCGCCCGGATTGTCCGGTCGCCGGCGCGTCCGCTCGGCCGGCTCCCCGTGACCGACCGCGACGAGCACGGCGCGCGCCGCCCGCGGCTCGAGCACGCCCTCCGCCTCGAGGCGGCGCAGCTCGGCCGCGGCGTCCTCGGCCGAGAACGGTGCGCGGTCCGCGCGTTCGGCGGTCAGCCCGACGTAGACCTCCGTCGCCGCCAGCACGCAGGCCGCCAGATCGCTGGCGTCGGCTCGTGACGCGCCGGTGGTAGCCGGATCCGTCGCACTTCTCGTGGTGCGCCGCGGCGATGGGATTGAGCGCCGCGAGGGCCGGCGAGCGCCGCAGCATCTGCTCGGTCAGCATCGGGTGGAGCTCGACGCGATCGAACTCCGTGCGGGTCAGCTCGCCGGCCTTGTCCCAGATCGAGTTGGGCACCGCGGTGATGCCGAAGTCGTGGACGAGCGCCGAGCGGCGGATCCGCGCGATCGCGTCGTCGGAGAGCCCGAGCAGGCTGGCCGCGTCGGCGGCGATCTGCGCGCAGCGGCGGCTGTGCCCGCCCATGTAGGGCGACTTCAGGTCGATGAAGTCGGCCGCGACGTTGAGAGCCTGGTCGAGCGCCTCGCCCTCCAGCATCCGGCGCGGTTCGGGCTCGAGCGCCAGGACGGCGTCCCAGGGGTCGAGCTCGCCGAGGCGGGCGAACCATTCGCTGCCCGTGCTCGGCGAACAGGTCGGAGAGCGCCGGGTCGTAGGTGCGATCGCGCCGCTCGCGCACCGTCTCGATCGCCTGCTCGGGCGAGAACAGCCGGCCGATCGCCTCCATGTCGTGGCTGACGTGCACGATCCGCATCGGCAGCGGGATCGCCTCCCCCGCCGCATGCGTCGGAAAGCCGTTGCCGTTCCAGCGCTCGAACGTGCAGGCGAGCGCCTCCCGGACGCCGGGGCCGAAATCGAGCCGCTGGACGAGCATGTCGGCGACCTCGCACCCGGACGCGAAGTTGTGCACCGCCCACTGGTGCGCCGTCTGCTGGATCATGGCGATGATCGCGTCGCGCTCCTCCGCGGGCCGCCACGCGGTGGCGTAGTCGACGACGTCGTGCATCACCTCGGTCGGATTGGCGGCGTCGTGGACGAGCGTCCGCGAGCGGATCGCGATCTCGTCCCCGAACAGCGTGGCGACCTCGTGCGCGTGCCCGGTGCAGCCGATGTACCGCAGCAGCGCGACCCAGTACGCCGTCTCGGACACCTCTGGCCCGTAGTCCGCGGCGTCGCACATCCACGAGGCGAGCAGACACGACCGCAGCTGCGACTCGAGCGGCTGCCCGAACGCGTTGTCCTGGGCGAGCGCGAGCGTGGCGACGAACTCGGCCAGGCGAAGCGGCGTGTCCAAGTTGGGGAGTCCTCCCGATGTTCCGCGGGTTGCGGGCCGCCAGGATCGTCTCACGCCGACGCCGCGAACACGAACCCGAGCTGCGGACGGCGCTCACCGAAGGAGGACAGGCATGGCACCAGGACCAACGCAGGGGGACGGCCCGATCCGTGTGGGAGTGATCGCGGAGCAGACCGGCCCGCTCTCGTTCGCGGGGCTCGCGAACGCCAACGTCGCCCGGATGGTGGTCGGCGACATCAATGCCAAGGGCGGGCTGCTGGGTCGCCGGCTCGAGCTGTGTCATCGAGGACGGCGCGACCGACGACGCCACCGCCGCGGCCGCCGCCGCGAAGCTGGTCGGAGAGGACCGGGTCGACGTCCTCTTCGGCGGCATCTACAGCTCCACGCGCCAGGCGATCAAGGGCCCGGCGGTGGTCGAGGGCAAGACCCTCTACATCTATCCCGAGCAGTACGAGGGGCAGGAGTCGGATCCGCTCATCTTCTGCACCGGCCCGGTGCCCGCGCAGCAGGTCGACCCGCTGATCCGTGGCTGATGCGCGAGACCGGTGCGCGCACGTTCTACCTGCCGTCGGCCGACTACATCTGGCCGCGGGTGCTGAACGCACGCGTGCGCGAGATCGTCACGGCCAACGGCGGGTCGATCGTGGGCGAGGAGTACCACCCGCTCGACCACATGGACTACGCGGCGACGGTCGAGGGATCACCGCGAGCGGTGCCGACGTCGTGTTCAACACGATCGTGCCGCCCGGCGTGACGCCGTTCTTCGCCGAGCTGCACGCGTCCGGCTTCGCGAGCCGCGGCGGGCAGCTGGTCTGCACCTACTTCGACGAGAACTTCCTGAACATGGTGCCGGCGGAGCAGGTCGAGGGCCTCTACGGCTGCCTCGACTACTACCAGGACGTCGACGATCCGTTCAGCCGGAAGCTGCTCGCGCAGTACGACGCGCTCTACCCCGGCGCGGCGCAGTTCACCGGCGGCAGCGCCTGCTCCGGCCTGTACCGCGGCATCCGCCTGTGGGCCGCGGCCGTGACCGAGGCCGGGTCGCTGACCCAGGCCGACGTGATCGCGGCGCTCGACCACGCCGAGATCGCCGACGGCCCGGGCGGGCCGGCCCAGATGGTTCCGGGGCAGCACCACCTCCGCCTGAACATGTACATCGCGCGCGCCCGGGACGGCCGGTTCGAGGTCGTCGAGCGACTCGGCGCGATCGATCCGCAGGAACGCCAGGTCGGCACGCCCCTCCTGTCCGTCTGACACCGAACAAACCCACCACGAAAGGACCCACCATGCTGCTCGCAACCACCCAGATCGAGGACCTCGACCGGTTCCTCGAGGTCTTCTCCACCGCCGGCGCCGACAAGCGCCAGGAGCACGGCTCGAAGGGCGCTCTCGTCTTCCGCGATCCCAGCGAGGACGACCGCGTCTGGGTGATCTTCGACTGGGACGAGCAGGGCTGGGCGAGCTTCGTCTCCGACCCGACCGTCCCGCCGATCATGAAGGAGGCCGGGCACAAGGGGAAGCCGCAGGCCGCGCAGTTCGCCGGCCGCTACCACGCCTGATCCGAGGCCGCGATCGAAGATGGACAGGGCCCGCCCCGCACCGGGGCGGGCCTCGTCCGCGGCTCCTACGCGCGGCTCGACCGCGTAGAATCGCGGCATGGGTTACTTCGCCGCGCTCTTCATGGGAGTCCTCGTCATCGTCGGCTGCGTGATGGTGTTCCGCCGCCGGGGCGCCGACCGGGACTGACAGAGGCTCGCGGCGTCACGGAGCCGCCTCCAGGCGCTGCATGTGGCAGCCGAAGCCCTCGGCGGCGAAGAACGCGAGACTCGCGTCGTTGAACTGCCACACGCTGGTCTCGAGCCGGCCGCAGCCATGTTCGCGAGCGTGCCGGCGCGCTTCCGCGACCAGAGCGCGGCCGACGCCGCGACGCCGGGCCCAGGGCTCGACCGAGATCTGGTCGATGTGCAGGGATGCGAGCCTCGACGGCGAACGCGCCGGTGCGCTCGCGCAGGTAGAGCAGCGCGAAGCCGGCGGGCTGGCCGTCCAGCTCCGCCACCACCGCCGTGCAACCCTCGTCGGCCAGCTCGGCGGCGAAGAACGCGCTCAGCGCCGCGTGGTCGGGGTCGCGGAAGACGTCGGGTCGCGCGTCGCGGTGGAGGATCTGGACGGTGACGGTCAGGCGCGCGAGCAGCTCGGCGTCAGCCGTATCGGCGGCCCGCAGGACGATCGGCCGGCGGCCGGTCATTCGCGCTCCTCTCTCTCGCGCGGACTCTACTGCCGTCGCGCCGCCACTGGCGTCCGCCCGTCGGCGTATCCTCGGCGGATGCGATTTCTCGCCGGGCTCGCCGTCGTGCTGTTCCTCACCGCCTGTGGTGGCGGAGGCGGCGACGGGACGCTTCCGACCCTGCCGGGCACGATCGGGTCCGGAACGACCACCGACGCCGGGACGACGACCGAGGCGGGAACGACCGAACCCACCCCGACCGACGAGACGGACACGGGCGATGCGGCGGTCGAGACGACCGTGACCGAGACCGAGACCGTCACCGAGGCCGCGCCCGAGACGACCGAGGAGGCACCGGCGACGACGGAGGCGGCACCGCCGGCCGACCCGGTCGCCGAGCGGCGGCTGGCGCGGGCCGGACTGGTGCAGCGCAGCGACCTGCCCTCCGGGCTCGGCTTCAAGGGGATCACCCCGCCGGGCTCGCCCAGCCGCTGTTTCACCGCGCCCGTGCGGAAGCTCGACCCGGCGGGCACCGTCACCGGCCGGTGGTTCGTCGGCAATCGCAGCCAGAGCCTCGTCTCCTCGCTGGCGTGGACCTTCCCGGACGGGGACGCCGCCTCCGAGGCGCTCGCCGCGGTCGCGACGATCGAGGCGATCGACTGCTTCGGCAAGCAGAACGCGCGCCGATCGACACCGACGCTGAAGTACCTGAGCGCGGATGAACTCGACTTCCCGACCGTCGGCGACGAGACCGTCGCGTACCGCGCCGACTACACCGTGGAGCGCGAGAGCGCGGTCGGCGACTACGTGTTCGTCCGCACCGGCCGGGTGCTGACCGCGGTCGGGTTCCAGAGCCTCGGCGGCGCGCCCAAGGAGTCGACCGTCAAGGCGGTGCTCGAGCGGGTCGTCGCGCGCGTCCGCGACAGCGAGTAACGGGCTCCGAGATCGTCTAGCGTTCGCGGCCATGACCCGGGAAGCCGCGTGCCACTGCGGGCAACTCCGTCTCGAAGTCACGGGCGAGCCGCAGACCGTCTCCATCTGCAACTGCCTCGCATGCCAGCGTCGAACCGGCAGCGCCTTCGGGGTGCAGGCCGGCTTCAGCACCGATCAGGTACGGATCACGGGCCGGTTCAGCGACTTCGCCCGGGTGTCGGACGAGCCCGACCGCCGGGAGGGCATCTTCCACTTCTGCCCGGACTGCGGCTCGTCGGTCTTCTGCACCGCGCAGACGGAGCCCGACCGCATCGTCGTCTTCGCGGGCGCGTTCGCCGACCCGTCGTTCCCACCGCCCACGGAGTCGGCCTACGACAACCGCCGCCACCCCTGGGTGGGCCTGCCGGACACGATCCAGGGCCACATCCCCGGGCTCTGGGACGAGGTGCACCCGCTGTACGAGGCCGGCCGGTACACGGAGGCGGCCGACCGCGGCGCGGAGCTGATCGCGGCCCATCCGGAGCAGGGCTACCTGTACTACAACGTCGCCTGCTGCGAGAGCCTCGCCGGCCGGACGGAGGCCGGCGATCGCCCACCTCCGCCACGCGATCGGGATGTCGGACCTCGCCGCGCAGATGGCCGCGCAGGACACCGACTTCGACCCGATCCGCGAAGACCCCGCATTCCAGGACCTCCTCGGGCGCTAGCCCGGCGCCGGCCGAAGCGGTCCTCGGAGCCGGAGCGCGGTAGGCGTATCAGGAGCGCACGACGCGTCTCGTATTCGGGACGGGCCGCCCCTGCCGGCCCGCAGGACAAGGAGCCACCATGGCCCACACCCACACCCGCACCCGCATCCGCCTCGGCGCGGCACTCGTCGCGCTCGCAGTCGCAGCGCCCGTCGCGGCCGCAAAGCCGTTCCCCGCGCGGCGATTCGACGCCCGGGGCCACGCCGTCCCCGGCGCCCGCCGTGCAGGCGGTCGTCGTCACGCGCGACGCGGGCTTCGACTGGACCGACGCCGCGATCGGCGGCGCCGCGGCTGCCGCCCTGCTCGGCGTCGCCGGTGCCGGTGCGCTCGCCACTCGACGCTCGCATGAGGACACCGGCCCGGCGGTCGGCGCACACTGACGCGGAGAACTCCTCACCGCGCGGGGCGTTCGGCCGTATTGACCGGACGTCCCGCGCCGTGGCCTGGATCCGGCCGGGCACCTCGCGTACGGTGCCGCCGTGGATCACTGGCCCGCGCTCGCCGACCTGCCGCTCGTCGTCGAGCATCTCGGCTACGGGCGGCTCGACCCGGGCCCGGGGTTCGGCGAGGCCCACTCGACGCGGCTCGTGCGTCTCACCGGCGCCGGGCACGAGGGGCTGGGCGAGGACATCACACTGTTCCTCGAGCCGGACGGCCCCGACCTGGCGCTCGCCGGCGTGTGGACGCTCGGCTCGTTCTGCGCGCACCTCGAAACGCTGGATCAGTGGCCGGGCGGCGAGCCCGAGTTCGGCGACATGGTCCGCCGCTTTCGCAACTGGGCGTACGAGTCCGCCGCCCTCGACCTCGCGCTCGCGCAGGCGGGCCGACCGCTGCACGAGGTGCTGGGGCGCGAGCCGCGGCCCGTCTCGTACGTGAACTCGTTCGGGATGGGCGACCCCGACGTCGTGCCGAAGGTGCTGCGCCGGCTGGAGCGCTACCCGCGGCTGCGCTTCAAGCTCGACGTGCACGAGGCGTGGACCGATCAGACGGTGGCGGCACTCGCGCGCACCGGTGCCGTGCACGTCGTCGACTTCAAGGGCCGCTACGGGCTCGAGATCGAGGATCCGGACCATGCTCCCCGCCCTGTACGAGCGCGTGCTCGCAGGGCTGCCCGAGGCGCTCGTGGAGGATCCGCACGACCGGCCCGAGATCACGGCGCTGCTCGAACCGCACGCCGGCCGCGTCTCCTACGACGCGCCGATCCACACCGTCGCCGACCTCGACGCCCAGCCCGTCCGAGCGCGCACATGCAACGTGAAGCCCAGCCGCGTGGGCCGGTTGCGCGACCTGTTCGCAATCTACGCGGCGTGCGAGGAGCGCGGCCTCGCGCTGTACGGCGGCGGCATGGGCGAGCTCGGCGTGGCGCGCGGGCAGATCCAGCTCCTCGCCGCGATGTTCTCGCCGGACGGGCCGAACGACATCGCCCCGCCGGGCTTCAACGCGCTCGAGCCCGCGGCGGGCCTGCCGCTGAGCCCGCTCGCGCCCGACCCGGCGCCGGTCGGGTTCCGCCGGAATGCCGATCGGTGAGCGAGAGCTAGCCTGCGCAGTCCCTAGGTGAGTCGCGCGAATCGTTCCGCGAAACTCACTTCGGTGAGGGCGGCTGGGCGTGAGACTGTTTCGCGGATTTCGCTCACGCGCTTCGCACCCGCTCGCAGCTGTTGCCCGGTCGCATGAACCCGGCTTCGAAGCCGGTGTAGACCGCTCATCGGCTACAGATGACCGTTCGCCGGGCTCGGGTACCCACCGTCCTCATGGCTGAAAGACAATCGAGCCATGCACGAGGCGGCGCGCGAGGTGGTGAAGGCCTGCGGCAGCCGTCGACCACGTTGGCCGCTTGCGGCGGCGCTTATGGCGGCCCTCGCACTGGCGGGCTGCGGCGTAAACAACCCAGGCGACCCGGTGCGACCCACCAGAGCCCTGGTGGCGCCGGCGCCGCCCGATTCGCACGCCGACGTGTACTGCGTCCCGGACACCTATGAGGACGGCGGGCCGCAGACCTGCAGCGTCGACCTACGGGTCGGTGCTGGCGTGTCCGACGAGGAAGCGCTTGCGTGGTGGTACCGGGCTGCTGAGGTGCTGCGGCCGCGCATGGGCGTGCCGTTCGACTACCAAGGCGTGACGTTCCGCTACCGCGGGCTCTACCTCGACCGTAGGACCGACAACGGGGACTGGGCAGGCTTCGGCTGGCGCTGCCCGGCGGACAAGGTGCTGAGCGAGGCAGCCGCCCGAGGGTCTGCGCTCCACCGCGGCCCGTTTGACCCCGGCGGCTTCCGATCGGCCGCCGCGGCGCGGGCTGCCGGATGCACCGTGTTCCACGCCGAGTAGCCGGGAGCTGCGCGCGCTCTGCGGCGGCACCGGCAGTCACCTAGCGGACGATGAGCCGGGCGCTGGAGGCGCGCGACGTGTTGCCGGGCTTGTCGCGGCTGACCAGCACGACCGTGTAGGTGCCCTTGGCGAGGCCCTCGATCCGCATCGAGTAGGCGCCGCCCGTGGACGGGCCGAAGGCGGTGCGAGCGCGAGCCACGACCCGCGAGCCCTTCTTGATGACGACCGTCTCGGCGCTGACGCGGGAGTTGTCGATCACCGTGTAGGCGAGCCGGAAGGCGCGGCCCGCCTTCGCCTTCTGGGCCTTCAGCGTCAGCGACGGTGCGACGAAGTCGCCGAGCTGGGCGCCGGCGGTGGTGCTGACGGCGCCGGCGCCGGCGTTGTAGGCCTTGGCGGTGGCGGTGACCCAGCCGGTGATCGCGGCGACCCGCTCGATCGCCGCGAAGTTCTTGGTGCAGGCCCAGCGGCGGCCGGACGCGTCGGCCTCGAGAAGCGTGAAGCTGGTGATGCCGATCTGCCTCCACGTGCCGTCCGACGCCTGCACGACGTGCGGGCCGCCGGAGTCGCCGTTGCAGAAGGTCGAGTCGGCGCGGCCGACACAGAGGTTCGAGCTGGTGAAGTAGCCGACGCCGTAGCGGGCGTTGCACGCGGCCGGCGTCGAGATGCGCAGCGCGGTCGCCATCAGCTGGTTCGGCCACCGGGCGCCGTAGTTGTTCGAGGTCGGCACGTTCGGCGTGGTCGAGCCCCAGCCGGCCGTCCACACCCAGGCGTCCGCGGTCAGGGCCGAGGCCTCGAAGGCGTCGTCGGCGAGCGCGATCGCGGGGGCGGTGGTGCGACCCTTCAGCACCAGCAGGGCCGCGTCGCCGGCAAAGGAGGAGGGCACGTAGGCCGGGTTGATGACGACCTGCGCGACCTGCAGCGACTCGCCGGTGCCGTCGTCGAGGCGGGTCTGCTTGGCGACCACGTACAGCGACCCGGCCGCGACCTTCTGCGCCGTGCCCGCCTTCGTGACGCAGTGGGCGGCGGTGAGGATCAGGTTGTCGGCGATGACCGAGCCGCCGCAGAACTGGCCGCTGTCCGAGCTGTGCCGGAGCGACACGATGAACGGCCACGAGCCCTCGGCAGCGGCGGTGCCGTTGACGATCCGGGCCTGCGCGGCGGAGGCGTCGACGGTCGGCTTGGCGATGGCCGCGGCCCGGGCGGGCGCGGTCACCGTCGCGGCAGCCACGAGGATCAGGGCCACGAAGATGAACCGGAGAGCCGAGAGGTGCCGCTGCGCCATACGACGACGCTACGACGGAGCCGGTGCGTGGCGCATCCGGCCGCCGCCCTACCTCACGAAGATCACCCACTTCCCGTGTCGGCGAGGTGGGGCGCGACGAGCTCGCGGCGGGTCGCGCGATGCAGCAACGGCAACGTCCACACCGGCACGGAGCCGATGTGGACGTTGCTTGCCGATCTCGAGGGTGATGTGCGGCTCCCGCGCGCCTCGAGTGCGCGCGGAGGGCTCACATCAGACCGCTAGCAGGGTCGGTAGTTGCCCGGCGGCGCGGTGTGGATCCGCCGCAGGAGATGGCGGCCGGGTCCACGTACCGTCATCGTGGTGGAGCCGACGACGTGGTAGTAGTGGCTCTTGAACGTGCGGCCCTTGCGGACCTTCCGCTTGAAGGTGACCGTCCGGCCGCTGGGGTACTGCACGTAGCTGACGGTGAACGTGACGGTGCGGTTCGACTTGCGGTTGTTGAATCGGGCCGCGTACCAGGGATCGCCGCACGGTCCGACGAAGCTGGCGGACGGGCGGAAGCGGGCCGGAGCGGCCCTTGCCGTCGTCGTCGTGCCGCCGCCGGTGCCACCGGTGCCGCCGCCGCCAGTACCGCCGCCGCCAGTACCGCCGCCGCCGGTGCCGCCGCCGCCAGTACCGCCGCCGCCAGAGCCGCCGCCGGAGCCGCCGCCGGTGATGCACGGCTGGGCCTCGACGCGGTCGTTGATCAGAGTGACGTTGCCGTTGCGGGCCATCAGGCGTCCGACCACGTGCACGCCGTTGCCGACGGTGATCGAGCTGAGCGCCATGACGGTGCCGACGAACTCCGGCCCGTTCAGGGTGGCGGAGCTGGTCACCTGCCAGAAGACGTTGCAGGCGGTGGCGCCGTTGATCAGGTTCACGGTGCTGCTGGTCGCGGCGATCAGCGACGAGGAGGCCGTGAAGATGTAGACGCCCGGGCCGTTCAGCGTCAGCACGCCCGTGAGGTTGAGGGCGCCGCCGTTGTAGACGCCCGGCGTCAGGCTCTGGCCGCCGAGCTGCGGGCCGACTGCGGCACCGGTGCGGCTGGCCGCGTCGTTGTAGGCGGTCGTGAGGTCGGCCTGCGCCTGCAGCGCGGGCGCGTCGGCGGCGTGGATGACGCCGTCGGTGATGACGCCCGGCGGGAAGCCGCTGATGGCCGCGCCGGGGTTCGTGCCGATGTTGCCGCTGATCACGGACGGGCCGGTGTTGGTGATGGCCTGGCCGGCGAGGAGCGCGTACGCGCCGGAGGTGCCGAGGCCCACGGCGGGCGCTGCCTGGACGACGCTGGCGCTGAGGGCGAGGAACGACGCGGCGACCACCGCGCCGAGCGCGCTCGACCGCACTGCGCGCCGGCGGACGGATGCGCCGCATGGGGCGGCGTTGGCAATCGGGTGTACCACGTGTTTGCTCCTGGGGTTTGGGGAGGCGGCCATCGCCACGGTCCGCGGCGCGGCCTTTGAAGTGCACCCCGATCGCGACCCGCGGTGCTGCCTACCCCACTGACATCGGTGGCAGCGGTCAGACCGCCTCCCTCGTTCGTACCAACCTGCCGAAACGCGTGGGGGACGAGTCGGGTGCCCCGCCATCCCCCGTACGTACGACGTGAGGAACCGCTCCCGCAGCGGCGGGCGGCACGCGCGACCGACGTCAGTCTTCGTGCAGGTGGGCGCGCTCGCCGTGGTGATCGAGGATCGAGAGGATCTCGGTCGGACCGTCGTGGCCGCTCATGCTGTGCGGGGTCATGGTGTCGAAGCTGGCCGCGTTTCCGGCCGTCACGAAGATGTCGCGCGTGCCGAGGCGCAGGTGGACGGTGCCCTCGAGGACGTAGAACCAGTCACGGCCCTGGTGGACGCGCATCTCCGGCAGCTCCTCGTGCGCGGGGATGCGCATCTTGACCACCGTGCGCCCCGAGGTGTCGTCGGCACGACTGAGTCGCCAGTAGGTCGTGGAGCCGCTCTGATCGGTCCTCGGCCGAATCACGACCTCGGCGTCGTCGTCGACGGCGACGAGCTCCTCGACGGTGCTGCCGAGCACCCGGGCGAGCGTGACGAGGTGATCGATCGCGAGTCTCCGCTGTCCGCTCTCGAGCCGGCTCAGCGTCGATGCGCTGATGTAGGTGCGGTCTGCGAGGTCGTCGAGCGACCAGCCACGTGCCTGGCGCAGCGAGCGGAGGCGACGACGGGCGGCCTCCTCGAGCGCATGATCTTGCGTCATTGGCAAGATCATATGCGCTGCGGGCAACGAGGCGCTACCGTGGCCGGCATGACGCACCCCGCGCACGTCCACGGCCACGCAGGATTCCAGGATGACCGGATGGCGGTGCTCCTCGAGGCCGAAGGCGAGCTCGCAGCCGGACTCACCGGGCAGGCGGTGGCGCTCTGCACCGAACTCCTCGACGCCGACCGCAGCGAGGTTCGGCGCGTCGCCGACCTCGGCTGCGGACCGGGCGTGGCGACCTCGTCGCTGGCGGAGGCATTCGACGCCGCGACGGTGGTCGGCGTGGACGGATCGCCGGTCATGCTCGCGCGCGCCGCTACTCGCGCCGAGCGCCACGGTGTCTCCAGCCGCGTGGAACTGCTCTCGCTCGATCTGAACGACGATCTGCGAGCGCTCGGCACCTTCGATCTCGTCTGGGCGGCGCTGGCGCTGCACCACACCGCCGACGAGCAGGCCGCGCTGGACGGTTTCGCCGTGCTGCTGCGTCCCCGGGGGTTGCTCTGCCTCCTCGAGCGCGCCGATCCGATGGTGGTGTGTCCCGCGCACGACCTCGGACAGCCCGGGATCTGGGACCGCGTGGAAGCGGCGCAGACCGCGTGGCACGAGCGGACCCGGGGATCGCTGCCCGGCATCACGAACGTCGGGGCCTACGCCGGCATGCTCGAGCAGGCGGGCCTCGAACTGCTCGATACGCGCACGCTGACCGACTCGGTGACCGCGCCCGTCGAACGGTCGCTGCAGCCGGTGATCCGCCGGTACGTGGGGGCTGCGCTCCGCAACCTGCACGACGCGCTCCCCCCGGCCGACGTCGCGGCGCTCGCCGATGCCGCCGACCGGGTCGCCGACGTCGCCTGGGGCGACGCCCTCGTCACGTCGACCCGGACGCTCTTCATCGCACGACGGGCCGCCTGACGACTCGGGCGGCGCGGTATCCTGGACGGCCTGAGGACGACGCTCCGCACCGCTGTGCTGCTGGCGCTGGCGGTCGTCGCGACGGTCGGTCCGCCGGCCGCCGAGGGCGCACCGCGCTACCGCGTGCTCGTCTTCACGCGCACGGAGGGCTTCCACCACGCGTCGATCCCCGCCGCCGTCGGGGCGGTGCGGGCGATCGGGCGCAGCCGCGGCTTCTCGGTGTCCGTCACGACGCGACCCGAGGCGTTCACCGACGCCTCGCTGCGCCGGTTCCGCGCGGTCGTCTTCCTGCTCACGAGCGGCGACGTGCTCGATCCGCCGCAGGAGGCGGCGCTGCAGCGCTACGTGCAGGGCGGCGGCGGCTTCGTCGGCGTCCACTCCGCGGCCAACACGGAGACGCGCTGGCCGTTCTTCGGCCGGCTGCTCGGCGCCCGCTTCCGCGGCCATCCGGCGGTGCAGGCGGCAACCGTGGTGGTCACGGACGGCGCCCATCCCGCGACGCGCGGCCTGCCGCACCGGCAGCGGCGCACCGACGAGTGGTACGCGTTCCGCGCCAATCCACGCCCGCACGTGCACGTGCTGCTGCGCGTGGACGAGCGCACGTACCGGCCGGGGGCCTTCGGCATGGGCCGCGATCACCCGATCGCCTGGACGCAGCGGATCGGCGCCGGGCGCTCGTTCTTCACCGCACTCGGCCACGGCGCCGCCACGTACCGGACGACGTCCTTCCGCCGCCACCTGGGCGGCGGCATCGCGTGGGCCGCCGGCGTCGCGATTCGGAGCGATGACGGAGGCTGACATGGACACGACATTCGACCCGGACGCGTACAAGCGCACGACGACCGACCAGTGGCAGACCGCAGCCGAGCCCTGGTACCGCTGGGGCCCGACACTCGAGGCGTGGCTCGGCGAGGCAACCGAGGCGATGCTCGACCTGGCTGGCGTCACCCCGAGGGCGCGGGTGCTCGACGTGGCGGCCGGCGCCGGTGGCCAGACCCTCGCGGCGGCGCGGCGGGTCGGGCCCGACGGCCAGGTGCTGGCCACCGATATCGCCAGCAACATCCTCGCCTTCGCCGAGCGCCGCGCGCGCGACGCCGGGCTGTCCAACGTCGTGACCCGGGTGCTGGACGGCGAGCAACTGGACGTGGAGCCGGGCGCCTTCGACGCGGTCATCTCGCGCGTCGGGTTCATCTACTTCCCGGACCAGCACGCTGCCTTCGTCGGTATGCGGCGCGCGCTCAGGCCCGGCGGCCGGCTGGCCGGGATCGTCTACTCGACGCCCGAAGCCAACCCCTTCTTCTCGATCCCGGTGGCGATCATCCGTCGCCGAGCGCAGCTGCCGGCACCGGCGCAGGGCCAGCCGGGCCCGTTCAGCCTGGGCGCCCCCGGTGTGATCGAAGCGGCGCTCGAGCGGGCGGGCTTCATCGACGTCGAGGCGCGGAGCATCGACGCTCCCGTGCGGCTTGCGTCCGCTGCCGAGTTCGTCCGCTTCGCGCGCGAGTCCTTCGGCGCCCTGCACCAGATGCTCGCCGGGCTGAGCGAGGTCGACCGCGAGGAGACGTGGAGCGAGATCGAGCGCGAACTCTCACGGTTCGAGACGGCGGACGGCTTCGAGGGCCCGTGCGAGCTGATCGTCGCCGCAGGCACCGCTCCCGCGTAGATCCCTCAGTTCAGAGAGACGATCGCGACGTTGAGCGCCGTCGCGAAGCCGACCCACGCGAGGTAGGGAAGGAGCAAGACCGACGCCCGGCGGTCGACCGACAGCGCTCGGATCACGAGGAGTCCGATCGTCGCGAGCAGCGCCAGGATCACGGCGAGCCCGAGCCACGGAGACCGCAGTCCGAAGAACGCGCCCGTCCACAGCGCATTCAGGATCAGCTGGAGGCCCCAGAGATCAGCTCAGCTGCTGAATGGTGAGGTGCGCCGCGATCGGGCTGCGCGCCCGCGGCGAGCGCGAACGACGACGGCGCGTGCGGAGACATGGTCGTCCTTCGGGGGAGGGAGCCGCGGTCGCGCCTCACACTGCCCGTCGGAACCGCGCACCTGCTCGCTCCCCCACCCTGAGGGATCGCCTCGTCCCCCATGCTGGGGAGGCCGCGCCGCCGCGCCAAGCCGCAACTCGCTAGGATCGCGCTCGTGACGTTCGCCACTTCACGTGGAGACCACTGCGCAATGGGAGCGGAGGGGAGATGACAGCACAGCCCGTGAGCCGGGTCGGGGACGACTACGTTCTGCCGACCGGTTCCGACGACAAGTCCCGTCTGGATCTGATCCATGCCGTCTACGGGCCGGTCAGTGTCAGGGCGCTCGAGGCGGGACGGATCGGTGAGTGCGTGCGCGTCGCCGACGTCGGCTGCGGCACGGGCACGATCGCCCGCTGGATGGCCGAGCGCATCGGGGCCGCCGGTCGTGTGGACGCGATCGACGTCGCGGCTGACCAGGTCGAGGTCGCGAGGTCGACGCCTTCCCCCGCCGCGGCCGGCGCGATCGAGTACCACGTCGGAAGCGTGTACGAGCTGCCGTTGCCGACGGGCGCGTTCGACCTCGTCTTCTGCAGGCTGGTGCTGTGTCACCTCCAGGATCCGGCCAGCGCCGTGGCGGAGATGGCGCGACTCCTGAACGACGGCGGACGACTCGTGCTCGTCGACTTCGACATGCGCACGATCCGCGCCATGCCGCCGTGCGGCGAGTACCGGACCGTCGTCGAGGAGATCGTGCCTCGGATTCAGGCGAAACTCGGCGTCGACTACTCGATCGGCGTCCGCCTCCACGAGCTGATGCTGGCGGCTGGTCTCCGGACGGAGTCCATCGCCACGGATCAGCCGGTGTTCCGCGAGGGGCCCGAGAAGTACCTCTGGGAGCAGACGTGGGCCGCCGCCTTGCCGAATGCCGCGGCGACCGGCGCGCTCGACGGATATGACGCCGACAAGCTGATCGCGGGGGCGGCGCAGCACACGGCGTCCGAGGATGTCTGGGTCGCCGCGGCCGAGATGTTCGCGGTCGTCGGCCGCAAGGCCCTCTGAACGGCGCCGCGTGCGCCACCGGTAGGCTCCGGAGCGGTCATGCCGCCCGGCGTTCGAGCAGCCGCCACGTCGTGGCGAAGCCCGCGATGGTCCACGCGGCGAGGACGACGATGGGCAGCGCGATCGGATCTGCGACTGATGGATCGAGCGCTGCGGCGAGCAGCTGCGTACCGGCTCCGGTTGGCAGCAGCTCGCCGGCGATGCGCCACGGCTGCTCGGGCCCGAGCACCACGAACACGGGGATCAGGAACGGGATGAGCACGACGCCCGACCACGTGTTGACCTTTCCGCCGTCGCCGAGCAGCAGACCCAGCGCGAGGCCGAACCCCGTCATCGCCAGCGCGAGCGCGAGCGCTGCCAGCACGAAGGCGACGGGTTGCTCGATGTCGAGGCCTCCGAGCGCGATGATCAAGCCGATCGAGAGCGCGCAGTAGGTCATCCCGACGAGCACCTTGGCGAGGACGATCTCCGCCGTGGTGGCCACGAGCTGCAGCGCTTCGAGCGTGCGCAGCGTGATCTCCTCCACGAAGAGGACGGGAATCACGAGCAGGGCGATGAAGCCGGTGAGCATCACGATTCCGAACAGGGCGAAGCTGGCATTCAGGCCGATGACGTCGAGCGCGCCGCTCGCCTCCGGGGCGACCACCGTCAGCTTCACGTCGACCGGCGACGGTGCACCCCCCTGTGCCGAGACCCGCTCCGTGACCGACGCGAGGATCGAGCCCCCTTCATCGACGTCACCCCGGACGAACAGCTCGAACCCCTCGCCGGCGGCCACGAGACCGACCGAGCTCGATGAATCGTCGACCTGGTCCCGGGCGGCTCGCTCGTCAGCGACGCGCTTCACGTCCAGCTCGACCGAGTCGCGTGCGGCTTCGCGCACCTCATCCACGAGGCCCTGCTCGACGCCGGTGGCGACGACGAGCGTCGCGCTGGGCCGTTCATCCGGGTCGGGCAGCGCGATGCCGAAGTAGACGACCAGTCCGATGGGGAGCACGATGGCGACGAGGATGCGGCCGTCGCGGATCGCGTCGCGCATGTCGCGGGTGAAGAGCGTACGGATGCGGCGCAGGTTCACGCGGGTGCCCGGTCCGTCTCATCGAGCGGCCGTCCAGCGAGTTGGACGAAGACGTCGGCGAGCGTCGGCTCGTTCGTGTGCAGCGCCCGTACCCGCCCGCCGGCAAGCAGCTGGTCGAGCTCGCGCCGACCCGCATCGTCCGCCAGGTCCAGATCGCGCTCGGAGCCGTCGTCGAGGACCACGCGCGCGCGGACATCGGTCGCGTCCGCGTGCTTCAGACGCAATGCGCGCGGCGTGTCGAGCGCCACGATCCGCCCCTCGGACATGAACGCGACCCGGTCGCAGAGCTCGTCGGCCTCCGCCCATGTCATGCGTGGTCAGAAAGACGGTCGTTCCGCGTGCCACGAGATCGCGGGCGATGCCCCGCAGCGTGCGCGCAGATGCCGGATCGAGCCCACGCGTCGGCTCGTCCATGAAGATCACCGCCGGGTCATTCACGAGCGCACGCGCAATGACGATCCGCTGGCGCATGCCGGTCGACCAGTCCTTCACGGGGGTCGTGTTCTCGGCATCGAGCCCGACCAGCACCAGCAGCTCGTCAACGCGACTGCGCTCCACGCCGTACAGATCGGCCCAGAAACGCAGCGTCTGACGGCCGGTGAGGCGCGGGTGCAGGTTCTGTTCGTCCGAGACCAGGTTGATGCGCGGGCGGAGCGCATCGCGCCCCTCCACGATGTCATGGCCCAGAACGGCTGCCGTCCCGGCCGTGGGACGAGCACGGCAGGTCAGCATCCGAATCATGGTGGTCTTGCCCGCGCCGTTGTGGCCGAGCAGACCGAAGCATTCACCGCGCGCGACGGTGAGATCGACCCCGTCCACCGCGCGCACGTCGCCGTAGTGCTTTGCGAGCCCGTGGGTATCAATGGCAGGAGCGTCGGGCATCCATGGAGCCTAGTCGCACGCCCACCGACCGAGCCGACGAGTCCGCAGGCGGGCCGGTCAGCCGGCGCGTTTCCGCCCGGCGACGAGGTAGGCCAGGGGCGCGATGCCGACGGAGTTGATCAGCACGATCGCGAACGCCCACCGCCGCTTCGATCCGCGAACCTCGGCGGCCGGGCGCCGCGCAAGATCAACCAGGGCGGCGGTTTTCAGCACCGCCTCGAAGGCGGCGCCGATCACGATCAGTTCGCGGGCGCGCGGGCTGAGCTCGCTCCATCTCGTCCGTGTCACGCGCCGCACTCTGACACTGCTCTGCGGCGGCGCGCAACTTGCCCTCCCGATGGTTCCGAGCTACGGTCGCCGCGGCGTGCGCCGCTCGCGCAGTCGGACGCCGCCCACGGAGAGGAACTGGAGGGACTTCGTGCGGGCACTTATCGCAGGTGGTGGCATGGCGGGGCTGATGACCGCTCTGGCGCTGCGGGAGTCGGGCGTCTTCACGACGATCGACGTCTTCGAGCAGACACGCACGCCGAGCACCGCGGGAGCGGGCCTGAACATCCCCCCGAACGGCGCGCGGCTGTGCCGGTGGCTCGGCGTCGACCTCGACGGCGGTGACCCGAAGGGCGCCGAACGGGGCAGTCGACGGCGGCAGGGCGGCGATCCTCCACGAGACGCGGATGGTCTGGGAGGACGGCTCGATCACGCGGAAGCCGCTCGACCACAACACCTCGGCCGGCGACAACGCCGGCTTCCACCACATGCACCGCCTCGACCTGCTGATGGCCCTCTACAAGCGGGTCTTCGAGTTCGCGCCGGAGACGGGCGTCAACTGCCCGATCCAGGTCCACATGGCCAAGCGCCTGGAGGCCGTCAGCCAGGACGACGAGTCCGTGACCGTGACGTTCTCCGACGGCACGATGGAGACCGGCGACCTGCTGATCGGTGCCGACGGCGTCAACTCCCGGGTGCTGGATGCGGTCTGGCCCGGCGTGTCGACCAAGCGCTGGACCGAGGTCGTCGTCTACCGCGGTCTGGTCCCGAGGGACAAGGTCGCCGCGGCGCGCAAGCCCGACGGCAGCCCGCTCGACCACAACCCCATCGAGACGATGTCGATGGACAGCCGCGAGACCCCGACGGCGCAGCACCTCACGTACTGGGTCCGCGGCGGCGAGCTGCTCAACGTGTGGCTCGCCTACTACGAGCCCAACGCCGACGAGTTCGAGCGCGAAGAGGGCGACTGGTTCCCCGCCGACCGCGAGGAGATGGTCGGCAACATGAGCACGGCGTTCGAGGGGGACCCCCGTCACGACGACGTCGTCGCACTCACCGAGCCTGATCGAGAACCCGACGAAGTGGGGGCTCTACGACCGGGACGCGCTCGAGAACTGGACGGAGGGTCGCGTGGGCCTGGTGGGTGACGCCGCTCACCCGATGCTGCCGACCTTCGGCCAGGGCGCCGCGCAGGCCTTCGAGGACGCCGCGGCACTGGGCAAGTGCTTCGAGCTCCACGGCAGCGACATCTACCGCGCGCTGTTGCACTACGAGCGCGTGCGCTACTACCGCGCGACGCGCTTCCAGTTCGCGTCGAAGTTCCTCTTCAAGCACCTCGAGCCGGCGGACTCGCCTCAGCGCCGGCAGATCCTCGCGGCGGTCAACGAGCGAGACTACCCCGTCTTCGATCACACCGAGCGTGCGGGCAGCGACGACTCGTGGATCTACGCGTTCGACGCGCGCGAGATCGGCGACAAGCTGCCGCTCAGGAAGCTCGGGCCGTGGGACTTCCGCTCGCGGACCGAGGCGCTCGGAGCGCGCGCCGGGAGATCGCCCGCAGCCTCTGGAAGCCGGCGAAGCCATGGACCGGCGACCGGCCCGTCACGCGCGAGGAGCTCGCGCAGCACACGTCGTTCGACGACTGCTGGGTCGTCATCCGCGGCAAGGTCTACGACTTCACCGAGTGGAAGGACCACCACCCGGGCGGGCCCTTCGTGGCCCGCATGTACGGCGGCAAGGACGCCACGGCGGAGTTCGGCGAATACCACAGCCGGCTCGCCGAGCGGCACATGGAGCACTTCTGCGTCGGGCCGCTCGTCGGAGCCCCCGCCGAGCGCGCCGGCGACGCCGTCTAGGTCGAATTGCCGCCGATCTCGAGGCGCTTCGCCCCGCGGTCGGCGATGGCGAACCCACCAGATCGCTACTTCAGTTCCTCGGCCGACGCCGACACGACCTCACGACGGCGGGCTATGAGGCGCCGACGCATGCCGGCGGCGGCCACGACGATGACCGAGCTGAGCGCAAGGGCCGCTGATACGGCGAGGGCCGCATCCAGCGAGACCAGCGCGATCAACGCGGAGGCGACGATCAGCCCGATCGCGTGCGAGCTGCGTAGCAACGCGAAACCCTCGGTCCTCCGGTCGGCCGGCAGAAGATCATCCAGGAACAGCGAGAACGCCGTGGAGAGCGGTGCCAGGAACAGACCGACCAGGACCGCACTCGCGATCGCCGCCCAGATCCACGTAGTGACGCTGATGAGAACCATGGCGCCGGCGGTGAGCAGCAGCATCGCGGCGACTGTTGGCAGTCGCAGGCGACGGTTGCGGACGCTGATCCACACGCCGCCGAGCACGGACGCGATGCACAACGGAACCACGAACAGCAGTGCAGCCCGAGGCGAGAGGCCGTGATCGATCGCCAGGACCACCGCGCCGACCTCGATGGACGCGACGCAGGCAGTCATGGCGACCCTCGCGAACAGCCAGATCCCGGTGCTGAGAGGAATCGACCCGCGATGGGCGCGCGATCGCCCTCGCACCGCCCGGCGTGGCACCCGGCGCAGCGCACCGATCGGTACGGCACTGGAGATCGCCATGACGCCAACGGCCGCGATGACCGACGCGCCGCCAAGCGTCGACGCGAGAATCGGGCCGGTGACGAAGACGACTTCGTTCACGGTTGCCGCAACGCCGATCGCGCGCGGCAGCCGATCCCTGGCGACCGTGTCGTTCAGGATCGCTCGCAGCACGCCGACCAGCGCTCCGTTGACCACGCCGGCCAGACTGGCAGCCACCACCAGCACGACCAGCGAAGCGTCGGCAGCGAGCGCGAGGGCAAGACCGACGAACGCGGCCGTGCGAACGGTGGCCAGGAACCTCGCGAACCCCGTTGCCGAGAATCGTCTCCCGGTCGCCGCGATCGGAACGGACCCCAAGACCTCTGCGCCTGTCATCGCCGCCACCATCAGCGCGCCCCCGTTGACATCGCCCTGCGACAGCGTCGCGAGCCCGAAGGTGATCGGAGCCATCGACAGCGGGATCGCCACGGCGGCATTCGCCGCGATCCAGCGGCCGAATCCCGATGGTGCATCGCGCGGGGCGGCGGCCGGAGTCGCCACAGCGCCCGCGGGCGCCTCGTGCGTCACGGAGGCGACCTCCGGGAGCTACGGACCTTCGGCACCGCGCGGCGCCAGGCCACTAGCACGCCCAGGCACACGTTGTAGGATGCCGCGCCATGATCGTGCGCACTATCGACGAGATCGCAGGCACCGAGCGTGACGTCTCCGGCGACGGCTGGCGGAGCCGCCGCCTGATCCGCCGCGATGATGGCGTCGAGCACTCGGTGCACTACACGGAGATCAGCGCCGGCGCCCAGTTGACCATCTGGTTCAAGCACCACTACGAGACGAACTTCTGCATCTCCGGCGAGGGTGAGGTCGTGGACGAGGCGACCGGCCAGACGCACCCGATCCGGCCCGGCACGATCTACGTGCTCGACCAGCACGACCGGCACATCCTCCGTGCGCACACGCACCTCGTCCTGGCTTGCACGTTCTGGCCGGCCCTGTCCGGAGATGAGAAGCACGACGCCGACGGGAGCTACGCGGCACCCGCCGGCCCCCTGAACGGGCACGCCCGCTGGTCGGCGTCTCCCGCGGGACGGCTGGGCCGAACGGCCTCCAACGGCCCTCGTAGACGGCCGGCAACTTGATGGCCGCTTCGGCTCGTCGAGCGAACGACGGGTGCCGGACTCCAGGATCGCCCGCAGCCCGACTTCGCGCGGTCCGCCCCCGTTCCCGCCCTCCGAAGCGGAGGGCGGGAGGATGGAGGCACTGCGGAGTGCACACATCTCTCAAACCGTCGGACCACACGCTACTCGAGGCCTCCCCGAGTCGACGAAAGTGGGGCTCAGTCACTCAGTGATCGGTGCTCGCTCGTGAATTCGCTTCAGCCAGCGAGGTAATCCGCTACCGGACGGCGCCATTCGACCTCCGCGCCCTTCGCGAGATCCGGGTGGGGCGCGGAGAAACCGTACCGCGGCCGCGCACAGGGTCTCTCCATCGCGAACGCCCGATTCCCTCGCATCAAGCTGAGATCCCGCAGCAGAGGGGGTCGTGATCGACGACATCGACGTGCTTCGGGCCGCCTCCCCCCGCACAGCGCGGGCGAGACGCCCGTCGGCCGGCTTCGGACTCGACGAGGTCGAGCTGGTCCAGCGCGTCACAATCGCTGAGGGCAACGTCGAGCGTCGTCGAACCCATCATCCGTTCAAGGGTCAGGATCAGCGCAGCGTCGGCCGCGACCCTCTGGTCAGCGCTTCGACGCACTGTCCACGTTGCGTAAGGGCGGCCCGCGCCCGCCCGAGCGGCCAGCCGACCCGTCTCTCGTCGAGCGGCGCAAGATCAGGCGGTCGAAAGGCATCGCTGACCTGATAGAGCACCATGGGCGCGCAGCCCGGGCACCGTTGCGAGCGGCGCGAGGTCGCGGATGTCCTCCAAAGGTGACTTCGACGGCTTCCAGCCGCTCGTGTCCCGCCAGGGCTTCGAGGCTTCTCACCCGAGGTGTCTGCAGTCGCAGCTGTCGCAAGCCCGCGACCTTGCCAATCGCATCAAAATCACGGTCGAGCGACTCGATCCAAAGTTCCTCGAGCTGCGGGAGCCTGGCCAGAAACGCCAACGACGTCGTCCGCGAGCGCGTCTCTGCCCAGCCCGAGCCTGCGCAACCCAGCGAACCCACCAAGCACCTCGAAACTCGTGACACGCGGAAGCTGGATCGTGATAGATCCTCGACGCCGGAGTAGCGCCCGAGCCAGCTCAGCGACGGGTTCGACCATCCCCCCGTAAGCGCGCAGGCCGATTCTCGGCGAATGGACACACGTCGGTGCAGCCGCCGCGGCGTCAAGAAGTCGATCCGGCGAGGGCTCGGAAAAACTTGGTTCCAGTCGGGCGGCCGCCGCCTGCGCGCTCTCTCTCCATGGCCGCCGCCGTTTTGTCGGGAGAGCGCAGGCATCCGTATCCGGACGCAGCCGCCCGATGTGGTCTGCGACAACGAGATCAGGCACGGCTCGCCCGCGTGGCCGCTGCCTCGGATCCATCAACTCGCATCATCCCTCGACTCAGCGACCGGGTCCCGGAGCGCTCCGCGGCCTGGGCTATCGACCTGGCGCTCCCCCCGCCCTCAGCTGGGCGGGAGGGCTATGGGGAGGCGGCGGGAATCGAACCCGCGTCCGCGATCGCCCGGAACGAACGTCTACAAGCATGTCCCCCGCCTAGATCTCGCCCGGTGCCTGTCGCGGGGGCAGTACGAGCACCGGGCCAGCCTCACTCAGGGTCTCCGCCGACTGCAGAGGCGCTCAGTCGGCGGACAAGCCCGTTGATTGATGCCGATCCGGGGCCACGGGCCCAGCTCCGGTCGACAGCTCGTTACCTAATTACTCAGGCAGCGAAAGCGAGATCCGTATCGGACTTCGCAGTTCTGGTTTCCCGGGTGATTAACGAGGCCAACCGGGATCCTCGGCTTGCAGTCCGTCCCGCTCAGCAAACCACGTCGAAGCCAGGTCGCCCCCGGGACTCCCTCAGTGTACCGCGGGCAAGAGTCGCCGCCACAGTCGCCTGATCGGGCGCGGAAACTCGACCAGCGATTCCGCCGTCAGCAGCACCAGCGCCGCCAGCGGGAGATCACGGCGCTGCTCGAAGGCCGCGTGGCGCGGCTCCCAGGCCGGGAAGAACTTGCGGTTGAACCCGAGCAGGCGCTCCACCTGGAAGAAGCGGTCGGCGCGCTCCAGCGTGCCCTTCAGCATCCGCTCCCACGCCGGCAGGTCGTCGTCGGTGCTGCGCAGCAGCTCGCCGAAGGCGTTGAAGTTCAGCGACACGCGCTCGATGTCGTGCTCTCTCGCCCCACGCGAACGTCTCGCACAGCAGGAACTCCATCAGGCCGTTCGGGGTCTCCGGCAGGCGGCGCATCGCCGACAGCGACAGCGACCGGGCGCGCGGCACCGGCACGAAGTGGATGAACCCGTGCGGCCGCCCGTCCGACGCGAGCGCGATCGCGAACACCGCCGAGGCGTGCTCGGGCGCCCACAGGTCGTCCATCGCCATCGAGAAGCCGCGCTCCGGCTGCCCGCCCAGCCACAGCTGCGACACGCGCAGCAGGCTCGCCAGCAGCTCGGGCGTCAGCTCGTCGCGGCGCCGCACGATCACCGTGTAGCCCGCCTTCTCGAGGCGGTGCACCGACTGCCGCACCTTGCGGATCGGCCGGCCCTCGAGCGAGAAGGTGCGCGGGTCGACGACCGCCTCGTCGCCGATGTAGACCGTGCGCAGGCCGACCGCCTCGTACGTCGGCACGAAGTCGGGGCCGACGCCGATCGCCGCGATCCGCCAGCCGTGCCGGTGCCCGAAGTCGACGAACGCGCGCAGCACCTCCGCGCAGACCGCCGGCCGGCCCACCGGGTCGCCCGAGATCAGGGCCACGCCGCCCGACACGCGGTAGGCGATGAACGCGTCGCGGTCGGCGCCGAAGAAGTAGTCCTTGTCGCGCCGCAGCGCGAAGTAGTCGAGCGTGTCGGTGCCCGACTCGAGCACGATGCGCCGGGCATCGGCGCGGTCGCGCGCGTGCTGCCGCACGTACTGGCGGCGCGGCTTCAGCCACAGGAACAGCAGCCAGCCCGCCGCGACGATCGAGTACAGCAGGATCGCCCGCGAGACGGCCGTCGAGCCGCGTCCCTCCAGGCGCTCCGGGCCCAGCCCCGCCACGTTGTGGAGCAGCTCGATCGTGGCCTGCAGCGGCGGCAACAGGTCGCCCTCGAGCAGGCTCTGTCCCTCGATCAGCAGGAAGCCGAGCACGACCAGGCCGGCCAGCGCCACGGCCAGATGGCGCCGGAACGTCCGCGGCGTCTCGGGGTCGCCCTCGACGTCGAAGTCGCGGCGCCAGATCAGCAGGCCGGCGAGCAGCGCCAGCGACGCCGTCGCCTCCTCGACGTCGAGGCCCTTGACGATGTGCAGCACGGCGACGACCGACACCATCACGACGGCCGCCTGCCACGAGCGGTGGCGTCGTCGCACGAGGCCGCCCGCGACGATCAGCAGCGCCACCGAGGTCGCCAGCGTCGCGCCGGTCGCGATCGACCGCACGGACGCGGGGAACAGCGAGCCGAGCACGTCGTTGCGCTCGCGCAGCGACGGTGTGATCGACGAGGCGATGCCGAGCAGCCCGATCAGCGCGAGCCCGAGCGCCAGCAGCCGCGGCGCGACCGGCCGGCCGCCCGCAGAGGTCACTCGCGGTCGCCGCGCCGCACCGCGCGCTCGATCTCCCGGCGCGCGTCGCGCTCCGCCATCGCGTGGCGCTTGTCGACGACGTTGCGGCCGCGTGCGAGCGCCAGCTCGGCCTTCACGCGCCCGGCCTTGAAGTACAGGCGCAGCGCGATGATCGCGAGCCCCTTCTCGGCCGTGCTCTGGCGCAGGCGCTCGATCTCGCGCGCGTGCAGCAGCAAGCGCCGGTCACGTGCCGGCGCGTGGTTGGCGCGGTTGCCCTGCGCGTAGGGCTCGATGGTGCACGCGATCAGGTAGACCTCGTGGTCGCGCACGACCGCGAACGCCTCGGCCAGGCTGACGCGCCCGAGGCGCAGCGACTTCACCTCGGTGCCGAACAGCTCGATGCCGGCCTCGAAGCGCTCCAGCACCTCGTACTCGTGCAGTGCGCGCCGGTTCGACGCGATCGTCTTTATGCCCTCGCTCACCGGCGCATGGTACTTCGGCGTTTCTCAGCCAGGCTCAGCGAGCGTGAGGTCCTTGCGCGCGATCTCGTCGACGCTGCCGTCCTCGGCCGACGTCGAGTAGACCTCGAGCGTGACCTTGCCCGTGGTGCCGTCGGGCGCGTTGAACTCGAGCACGTAGGAGCCGCGGCACCCCGTGCCGCACGAGGCCTGCACGGGCGCCTCGATCAGCGTCTTTCCGTCCTGGACGAGCCGCGCCTGCAGCGCGCCCTCGAACACGTCGGCCGTGCCGGCGAAGTGCACCGTGGTGCGGTCGATCTCGACCGGGCCGATCTCGATCCACGGCGGCCCGTCCTTGCCGTCGTCCACGAGCTTCGGGTTCAGGAGCCCCTGGTAGACGCCGTCGTCGGGCGCCGCGAAGGTCTGCTCCAGCCCGTTCACCACGACCCGCACCCACTTCACCGTCTCGAACTCGCTCAGCGTGCGCACGATCTGGCCGAGCTTCAGCTGGTTCGCGGCGCCGGCGTCGGGCGCCCCGGCGACGACGGCGTCGATCTCGGGGCTGAGGTCGACGGTCGCGACCTCCTCGCGGATCGCGATCGCGTTCAGCTGGGCGCCGTCCACGATCTGCGAGGAGAGGCCGGTCGCAGCCTCCTCGGCCGTCGGGCCGAGCAGCAGCAGCTCGACCGACTGGCGCGCCACCTCGTCGGTCTCGGGCGCCTTGCGCGTCACCGACACGGGCTTTCCGTCCTGCACGAACCACAGCGTCACGTCGTGCGACGGCCCCTCGACCGTCGTCGCCGGCGCGGTCGGCGCGGCGCCGGTGGAGCTGACGGGCGGCGGCGCGGGCGCCTCGGTCGAGACCGCAGTCGCGCTCGCGCCGTCTCCGTCGTCGCCACTCCCGCCGCACGCGGCGAAGAGGGCGGCGACGGCGATCACCGCAGCCACGATCAGGCTGCGGCGCATCTCAGCCGCCTCGGACGACGAGGTTGTGGGTCACGACGCGATCCTTCTCGTCGGCGCCGTCGGACTGCAGCGTCACCTTGAACTCGACGTCGCCGGTCACGCCCCACGGGATCTCGAGCCGGCCGTCGAACTGCGCGCACGGGTCGGTGCCGCCCTCGGTGGGCTGGTTGTACAGCGCGCCGTCGCCCTCCAGCGAGCGCAGCAGGCGGTTGTCCTGCCACAGCTGGACGATGATCTTGCCGCGCTTCGCGGTCGTCTCGCCCTTGAACACGACGAAGCTGCCGTCGACCGAAGCCTCGGGCACGCGCAGCGCCTTGCCCTTGCCGGTCGGCTCGGTGGTGCCGCCGCACCGGGTCTGGTCGTGCGGCGCCGCGACCTTGGCGTCGTCGAAGAAGCGACGGGTCAGCGTGGTGCCGGGAAACTGCTTGCCGAGCGGGACGGACTCGCCGTTCAGGCGCACCTCGACGTTGTCGATGTCGGGGAACTCGGTCAGGGTGTAGACGATCTGCTTGAGCATCAGCTGGCGCTGCCGGGCATCGACGTCGTCGGACGTCGCGGTGCGCAGGATGCCGTTGTCGTCCGGCGCGATCAGATCGACCGCGGCGGAGCCGTTCGGCACCTGCAGCGAGGCCAGGGTCGTGTGCAGCGGGATGGCGCTGGTGAACCGCTGGCCCTGTTCGCGGGTATTGGGGCCGTCGAGCAGCGCCAGCAGCGCCTCGCGCTCGGGTGCCTGGGCGCCCGGGACGGTGCGCTGAACCTTCACCAGCTGACCGTAGCGCAAGAGGTAGACGAAGATGGGGCGCTCGGCGACGCCGGCGTTGTCGATCGGGCTGACGACGGCCTGGCCGCCCTCGTCGCGGATGCCTTCCCCCGCGCCGCAGCCGGCCACGATCAGGGCGAGCGCCAGCAGGGCAAACAGGCGCCTCATGCGATCTCCAGGGCCGTCTGCACCGTCGACGGACGGGCAGTGACGGCGTGCGGGAGCCGCAACTGCGCGACCGCGCCGCCGTCGTCTCGCAGGTCGAGCGTGGCGCCGATGATGCGCGCCTGACCACGGCAGATCGCGAGCCCGAGGCCCGTGCCGCCGCCCCGCTCGGGCCGCGCGAGCGCGAACCGCTCGCCCGCGTGCGGCAGGAACTGGCCGAAACCCTCGCCGTGGTCGCGCACCTCGACCAGCGCGTCGTCGCCGTTCACCTCGACCCGCACGCGCACCGGCGGCCGGCCGTGGCGGCGGGCGTTGTCCAGCAGGTTCGCGACGATGCGCTCGACGCGCCGCGGGTCGCAGAGGACGTGCAGCTCGGGCGGCGCGTCGACCTCGGCGCCCGGGAGCCGCAGGTGCACGACGTCGCGGACGAGGCGCGCCAGGTCGAACGGGTCGAGCCGCGGCAGCTCGCCCGACTCGAGGCGCATCACCTCGAGCAGGTCCTCGACCAGCGCGGCCAGCGCCGAGGCGCGCTCGCGCACCATGCCAGCCGCGCGCGAGTCGTCCAGCAGCGCCGCGGCGGCGACCAGGCCGGTCACCGGCGTGCGCAGCTCGTGCGCCACGTCGCTCGAGAAGCGCTTCTCGCGCTCGGCCGACTCGTCCAGCTCGCCCAGCTTGCGGGACAGCGCCTCGGCCATGTCGTCCAGGGCGTGGCCGAGCTGCGCGATCTCGTCGCTGCCGGTCGGGTTCAGCCGCGCGTCGAGGTCGCCCGCCGCGAGGCGCCGGGCGAGCGCGACCTGCCCGCGCAGGCGCCTGCCGAGCAGCAGCGATACGGCGAAGCCGAGCATGGCGCCCAGCAACGCGCCGCCGATGCAGACCTGCACCAGCGCAACGCGCAGGTCGGCGAGGGCGTTGGCGTCGACCAGGAAGGTGCCCTGCGCGTAGACGCGCTGACCGTCGGGCAGCCGGGTGCCGGCGATCACGAACGGGATGCCCGAGACGGGCGCAATCAGCGAGTAGACGCGGTCGTCGGTCAGACGCGCGCGCAGCGCGGCCGGGATCTGCGGGTTGTCGGGACCCTTTGCGGCCTCGATGACCGCGCCAGGCGGCGGATTCGTGAGGTCGGGATCGCTGAGGAGCGCCGCGAAGACGCGCACGGTCTGCGCGACGCCAAGGCGCGCCCGGTCCTGGCGATCGGACTTCTCGCGGTCGTAGACCACGACGCCCGTCAGGCCCGCGACGAGACCCGCAATGGTTGCGATGGCAAGCGCCAGCTTGAGCCGCAGGCTCATGGCTTTAGGGTAGCGTCAAGCGGGGCTCAGACACGAGCCAGCTTGTACCCCACGCCACGCACCGTGAGCACGAGCTCGGGGTTCGTGGGGTCGTCCTCGATCTTCGCGCGCAGCCGCTGGATGTGGACGTCGACGAGGCGCGAGTCGCCCGCCCAGCCGTAGCCCCAGACGCGCTCCAGCAGGGCGGCCCGGTCGAGCGCGACGCCCGGGTTGTCCATCAGCTCGGCCAGCAGGCGGTACTCGGTGGGCGTCAGCGCGATCGGCTCGGCGTCCTTGGTGACGACGTGGCCGGCGCGGTCGATGGCAACGGTGCCGACGCGGTCGACGCCGCCGTCGGGCATCGGCGCGGGACGCGCGCGGCGCAGGGCGGCCCGCACGCGCGCGGCCAGCACGGCCGGCTCGAACGGCTTGGTGACGTAGTCGTCGGCGCCCGCCTCGAGGCCCAGCACGATGTCGATCGCGTCGGTGCGGGCGCTGAGGAACACGATCGGCACCTGCGAGTCGCGCCGGATCTCGCGGCACAGCTCCACGCCGCCGAAGCCGGGCAGCATCACGTCGAGGATCGCGAGCGACGGCTCGCGCTCGCGGAAGGCCGCCAGGCCGTCGGGGCCGGTGCCGGCCATGCGCACCTCGAAGCCGTCGCGGCGCAGGCTCTCGGCCGTCGCCTCGCGGATCACCTCGTCATCCTCGACGAGCAGGATCTCGTGCGGCCGGAGCTCGCTCACGCAGGCAGCCTAGCCGGGCACGTACTCTTGGGCCGATGCTTCCGCCCGTGATCCTCTTCGACCTCGACGACACGATCCTCGACGACACCGGCGGCGCGTCCGCCGCCTGGGAGCAGGCGTGCATCGACAGCGGCGCCCCGGAAGGGCTCTACGACGCCATCCGCGCCGCGGGCGCCTGGTTCTGGTCCGATCCGGACCGGCACCGCACGGGGCGCGCCGACCTGCTCGAGGCGCGGCGCACGATCGCGGCGACGGCGCTCGCGAACCTCGGGCTGCCCGACGATGGACTGTCGACCCGCGTCTCGGCCCGCCTGAACGAGCTGCGCGACGAGGCGATCGCGCCGCTGCCGGGCGCGATCGAGGCGCTCGACGCTGCTGCGCGGGCGAGGCGTGCGGCTGGGGCTGCTGACCAACGGCAGCGCGCGGCACCAGCGCTGGAAGATCGAGCGGTTCTCGCTCGAGGCGCACTTCGACTACGTCGGCATCGAGGGCGAGGTCGGCTTCGGCAAGCCCGAGCCGGAGGCGTTCCTGCGGGCGCTGCGCGCGTTCTCGGCCGGGCCCGACGAGGCCTGGATGGTCGGCGACAACCTGGTGTTCGACGTCGGCGGCGCTCAGGCCGTCGGCATGCACGGCGTGTGGGTCGACGTGCGCGGCCGCGGCCTGCCGGAGGCGCCGGTGGCGGTGCCCGACCGCATCGTCACGTCGATCGCCGAGCTCGCGGGCTGAGCGACACCCGGCCGCGCGGCACGTCGACGCGGTCGACCGTCACGTCGATGCGGTCGCCGAGGCGGAAGCGCCGCCCCTCGCGGCCGTTCAGCGACGTGCCCAGCTCGGACACCTCGAACTCCTCCGGCCCCAGGCGGCGGCTCGGCACCATGCCGTCGTAGACCCCGTCGAAGCGCACGAACAGCCCGCCGCCGATGAGGCCCGTGATCTCGCCCGCCCGCACGACCTCGTCGTCCTCCGGCCGCTCGCGCAGGTGCGCGGCGAGGCAGATGGAGTCGCCGCGGCGCTCGAGGCGCGACCACTCCCGCTCGCGCTCCGACAGCGCCGTCGCGAGGTCGTCGAGACCGTCTCGCTCCGGCACGGGGCCGACGCCGATCGCGCCCAGCAGCGCGCGGTGCACGGTCACGTCGGGGTAGCGGCGGATCGGGCTCGTGAAGTGGCAGTAGAAGGGCGTCGCGAGGCCCGCGTGGCCACCGTTGGCCGGGGCGTAGCGGGCCTGCATGACGGCGCGCAGCACGAGCGTCGTCCAGGCCTCGGTGCCGCGGCCGGCGGCGGTCGCGTGGCGCGCGACGGCGTCGGACGCGCGGCCGATCGCGGCCGCCGCGTCGGACGGCGCCAGCACGTCGGGCAACGGCGGCGTCGGCACGTCGAGATCGGCGAGCTGGTCGTACAGGCGCTGCACGCCGGCCGGGTCGGGCTGGTCGTGGACGCGAAACAGCGCCGGCGCCTTGCGGCGCGCGAGCAGCTCGGCGACGGCCTCGTTCGCGAGGATCATCAGCTCCTCGACGAGGGCGTGCGCGGCCGGCTCGCCGATCATGCGCACGTCGGCGACGCGCTCGCCCTCGACCTGAATCTCGAGCTCGCGGCTGACGATCTGCAGCGCGCCGCGGGCGGCGCGGCGGGCGCGGAGGGCGGCGGCGATGCGCTGGGCGTCGCGCAGCGGCTCGGCCAGCGGGTCGTCGGCGCCGGCCAGGATCCGCTCGACGTCGGAGTACGCGAAGCGGCGGCGCGACACGATCTGCGCGCGGTAGAACGACGGCCGGCCCGGCTTCAGGTCGGCGTCGAACGGGATCTCGACCGTGACGACGTCGCGCGGCCGGTCCGGCACCAGGCTGCAGAGCCCGGCCGACAGCGCGGGCGGCAGCATCGGGTCGACGCGGCCCGGCAGGTACGACGAGAAGCCGCGTTCGACCGCCTCGCGGTCCAGCGCCGAACCCACGCCGACCACCGCGGTCACGTCGGCGATGTGCACGAACACGCGCAGACCGTCACCGGTCCGCTCCACGGTGATGGCGTCGTCGTGGTCCTTCGCCGTGCCCGGGTCGACCGTGAACGCGACGCGGTCGCGCAGGTCGCGGCGGTCGCCCGACGGCGGTGCCGGATCGCGCGGCAGGTCGAGCGCCTCCGCCTCGGCGGCGGCGGGGAACGGCAGGGCGGCGCCGGCCTCGCCCGCAAGGCCGTGCAGCAGCGCGCGGATGTCCCACGGCGAGCCGAGCCGCTCGACGACGCGGGCGCGGCCGCCGCCCGGCGCGACCTCGACCAGCACCAGCTCGCCCTCGTGCGCGACGGTCGAGCCGCGCCGGCCGAGCGCCAGCGGGTAGCCGGGCGTCAGGTACGGGTCCGCGACGAGGAACCGGCCCCGCCGGACGACCTCGCAGCAGACGAGCGCCAAGGCGTCAGACGCGCAGGAACTTGCGCATCGTCAGGCCCGAGCCGGCGGCGCCGAGCCCGAGTCCCGCGATCATCAGCAGGATCGCGACCTGCCAGAACGCCAGCGCACCGACGCTGCCACCCTGGCCGGAGAGCGTCTCGGTCTCGAAGTAGCCGCGCAGGGCCTCGTACGAGATGAACATCACGATGACGGCGCCGATCGCACCCATCACGCCGCAGATCATCCCCTCGAGCATGAACGGCCAGCGCACGAACCAGTTGGTGGCGCCGACGAGCTTCATGACCTCGACCTCGCGACGGCGCGCGAAGATGGAGAGCCGGATCGTGTTGCCGATCAGCAGCACCGCCGCGATGCCGAGCACGACCGCAATGCCGGCGATCACCGCCTCGATCACGCCCGCAGTGGACAGCACCTTGTCTGCCGTCTTGGCGCCGTAGTCGGGGTTCGGCAGCGTGTCGGTGGTCGGTTCGAGCCCCTTCATGCCCGCGACGGACGATGCGATCGCGGCGCTCTGGTCGGGATCCTTCGCCTTCACCTCGAAGCGGGCCGGGAACGGGTTGCCGGCGAGGAACTGGATGGTGCCGGCGGAGAACTTCTTCTTGGCCTCGGCCAGCGCCTGGTCCTTCGTCACGAACGTGATGCTGTTCGTCTCGATGCGCGGGTCGGCCGCGAGGCGCGCGCGGATGGCGGTGCGCTGCGAGTCCTTGGCGTCGTCGGACACCCAGACCTTGATGGTGACGTCGCTGCGCACCTTCTCGGTGTACGAGAAGATGTACGAGCCGAGCGCCGCGCCGATGCCGAACAGGTAGAGCACGATCAGCACCGTGACGACGGCGGCGAGCGTGGTCGAGAAGTTGGAGCGCAGCGACTTCAGCGCCTCGCCGAAGAACCATCCCATGCGGCCGTGGGTCATCGCACGTCCTCCGAGATGTACCCGCCGCGGCGGTCGTCGCGGACGATGCGGGCGTCTTCGAGGGCCACCACGCGGCGGCGCATCTTGTCGACCATCTCGCGGTCGTGGGTCGCCATCAGCACGGTCGTGCCGGTGCGCTGGATGCGGTACAGCAGCTGCATGATGCCGATCGACGTGTCGGGGTCGAGGTTGCCCGTGGGCTCGTCGCAGATCAGCAGCGGCGGGTGGTTCACGAACGCCCGCGCGATCGAGACGCGCTGCGCCTGGCCGCCGGACAGCTCGTTCGGGAACTTGTCCATCTTCTCGCCGAGGCCGACGAGGTGGAGGATCTCCGGCACCTTGCGCTCGATCTCGTTGCGGCGCTGGCCCTGGACCTCGAGCGCGTACGCGACGTTGTCGAACACCGTGCGGTTCGGGAGCAGCTTGAAGTCCTGGAACACGCAGCCGATGTTGCGGCGCAGCTGCGGGATGCGCGAGCGGCGCAGCTTCGACAGCGAGCGGCCGCCGACGATGACGTTGCCGCGGGTCGCGTCGATCTCCTTCAGCAGCAGCTTGATCATCGTCGACTTGCCCGATCCGGACGCGCCGACGAGGAAGACCCACTCGCCCTTGTCGATCTGCAGCGACACGTCCTTCAGGCCCGTCACGTTGCCCGGGTAGACCTTCGTGACGTTCTCGAGCAGGATCATCGCGCTCTGCTTCGGCGCGGGCGGACGCTCGTACTCGCCGGTCGCCGGGGCCATCGCGGCGTACGCCTCGGCGCGCCGGCGGCGCGCCTCCTCGTTCGCACGGTCGATCGCCGCGCGCTCGGCGTCGGTCAAGTCGTCGCTCTGCACCTCCGGCACGACGGCGGGCGTCTCCCACTCGAAGGAGTCGTCACGCCGAATGGCCGGAGACATCGGGGCGTCGGTATCCGCCCCGCCAATGGACCCTTCGCGTTTCAGCATCCGCTGCGCACCAATGTAGCCCACGAATCCCCGGCGTCATAGCAGTCGCGCGGGAACATCCTGCAAATGCCGCTAAGCGTGAGCGTCGGCGCCGGTCGCGCGGGTGAGCAGGAAGGACCGGATGAACGGGTCGAGGTCGCCCTCGAGGACGGCGTTGATGTTGCCGTCCTTGAGGCCCGTGCGGTGATCGTTGACCATCGTGTACGGGTGCAGGACATACGAACGGATTTGACTTCCGAACGAGATGTCCTGCGCCTCGCCGCGCTCCTTCGCCAGCTCGGCCTCGCGCCGCTTGATCTCGAGCTCGAGCAGGCGGCTCTTCAGCACGCGCATCGCGACCTGGCGGTTCTGCTGCTGCGACCGCTCGTTCTGGCACTGGACGACGGTGCCGGTGGGCAGGTGCGTGATCCGGACGGCGGAATCGGTCTTGTTGACGTGCTGGCCGCCGGCGCCCTGCGCGCGGTACGTGTCGATGCGCAGGTCCTTCTCGTCGATGTCGACGGCCACGTCGTCGTCGAGCCACGGGGCGGTGGTGAGGCTCGCGAACGCGGTGTGGCGGCGGTGGTCCTTGTCGAACGGCGAGAGGCGCACCAGCCGGTGGACGCCCTTCTCGGCCTGGATGACGCCGTACGCGTTGTCGCCCTCGAGCGTGAAGGTGGCCGACTTGATGCCCGCCTCCTCGCCCGGCGTCGCCTCGATCAGCGCCGCCTTGTAGCCGCGATGCTCGGCCCAGCGCAGGTACATGCGCAGCAGCATCTCGGCCCAGTCCTGGGCGTCGGTGCCGCCGGCGCCGGACGTGACCTGCACGAGCGCGGGGCCGCCGTCGTACTCGCCGGTGAAGAGGGCGGCCTCCTGGAGCGCGTCGATCTCGCGCCGGACGCGCTGCGACGCTGGCGGCGAGCTCGGCGGCCATCTCCTCGTCCTCGGCGGCGAGCTCGACCATCGTCGGCAGGTCGTCCAGCTCGGCCGACAGGCGATCGAACAGCTCCAGTTCGCGGGCGAGCTTCGCCCGCTCGGCGCTCACCTTGCCGGCAGCGCGGGCGTCGTCCCAGAAGCCGGGTGCGGAGATGGCCTCGTCGAGCTCGGCGATGCGGGTGCGGAGCGCGTCGGGGTCAAAGGTAATCACGGACCCAGACGAGCCGGGCCCTCAACTCCTCGACGGCAGCCGCAAGATCCTCGGGTTCCTGAACGGGTGCGGCAGCGTCGGACACGGAAAGGAGGGTAGCGAAGGGCCAGGGTTCCCTGTCCGGTGGCCCTCCGGGCGGGCCGAGCCGGGAGCCGAAAGTCCCGGGGTCAGACCCCGGAATGGCCGTTCTTGGGGTCTGACCCCAGAACTTTTCTCACACGCATGCGCGCGGATCGGCTGCGATGCGCGCTGTTGTTGCGGAGATGCGCGGAACGGGGCGAGGGATGGCACGACGCGGAGGCCTACGCTCGGGACATGGCCAGACGACCCCGTGAACGCTCCAACGCCGGCTTCTACCACGTCTACTCGCGCGGGACCGGCGGGCTCGTGCTGTTCGAGGACGACGCCGACCACCACGCCCAGTACGACCTCTACGGTCGTGCCGTCGAGCGCCACGGGTGGAAGATCCACGCCCACTGCCTGATGCGGACGCATCACCACGTCCTCGTCGAGGCATCGCACGAGGCGCTCGTCCGCGGGATGCACCTGCTCGGCACGACGCAGGCGATGCGCCTCAACAGGCGTCGCGATCGCTTCGGCCACGCGACGGCGGGTCGGTTCGGCTCCAGCGCCCTCCACACGCACGGCGAGGTGGCGAACGTCGCCGCCTACATCGCCGTGAACCCGGTCGCGGCCGGCCTCGCCAACGATGCGGGCGACTACCGGTGGACATCGCACCGGGCCACGCTCGGCATCGAGTCGGGCCCCGTCTGGCTCGAGACGCTCTGGCTGCCCGAGATCTTCCGGAGCGGAACGCTGCAGGGCCTCCCGGCGTACGAGCGGCACGTCGACCTCGCGGCCGCCGCCATCGTCGCCGCACGGTCTGCGGCGTAAGCTGCCGCGGTGCAGCGACGCGTCCTTGCGATCCTCCTCGCGGCATCGGCTGCGTGGCTCGCCGTCAACTCGACGCGGGACGCGATCCAGGCGACCGACGGGGGCATCGACAGCGCGGCGCGGCGGTTCGCCGGGATCCAGGGGATCAGCGCGGCCACGGACGGCGTCCCGCGCACCTCCGCCGACCGCTACGTCGTCGTCACGCCGCCCGCCGGCGGTGCCGTGCGGCCCGCCGTCGCCGAGATGTACGTCGCCAAGGCGCTGCTGCCCGCCGCCCGCACCACCGACGCCGGCGCCGCCACCCTCCGCGTCCGCATCTCGCCCACCGGGGCGATCGCCGTGGAGCGGATCCGATGATCGCCGCGCTCGTCGCCGCCGTCCTCTTCACCGCCCTCGGCGCCCCGCTGCTCGCGCTCGCCGGCATCGACCGGCCCGCGCTCGCCCCGGCCACCGGCATCGCCGCCGCCGGCGTCGTGCTCGCCACCGCCGCGACCGCCGGCCTCGAGATCGGCCCCATCGCCCTCGCGATCGCCGCCGCCGTCCTGACCGGGATCGCCATCGCACGGCGAGGACTCCCCCGCCTCCCCCGCCCCTCGCTGCCCGCCGCGCTCCTCGCCGCCTGGACGCTGCTGCAGGCCGCCATCGCCGCCGCCACGCCGCTGTCGGCCTTCGACGGGCTCGTGACGTGGGCGTTCAAGGCCCACGCGCTGCTCGCGTTCGGCACGCCCGACTCGCCGCCGTTCGACCCCGCGCTCTACCCCGCCCCGCACCCGGAGTACCCGATCCTGTGGCCCGAGATCCAGGCGACGGCGCTGCGGATCAACGGCGGCTACGACGACGCGGTCCTGCGCGCGAACGCCCTCATCGTGCTCGGCTGCCTGCTGCTCGGCGCCTTCGCGCTGCTGTCGGACCGCGTCTGCCAGTGGTGGTCGCTCGCCTTCCTCGCCCCGTTCGCCGCCAGCCCGGTCGTGGTCGCCAACGCCTCCGCCGGCAACGCCGACGCCATCCTCGCCGGCCTCCTCGCCATCACGCTCGTCGCCACCCTGCGCGCCCTGACGGAGGACGACGACCGCCGGCTCCTCGCCATCGCCGCCCTGTTCGCCGCCGCCGCGGTCCTGACGAAGAACGAGGGCCTGCTCGGCACGGTCGCGATCCTGCTCGCCGCGGCCATCGTCACGCGCCGCCGCGCCGTCCTCTACCCGGCCGTCGCCGCCCTCGTCGTCTACCTGCCGTGGCGCGCCTTCCGCGCCGCCCACGACCTGACCGACCCCGACTTCGCGGGCGGCCCGTCCCACGTCGTCGACCGCGCCGGCGACATCCCGGGCATCGTCGCGACCATCGCCGGCCGCGTCCTGACGCCGTCCGCCTGGGGCCTCGCGACGGCGCTGGCGATCATCGTGCTCGCCGTCACGCGCGGCCGCATCCGCACCCTCGCAGTCGTCTGGGCCGCGCTGCTCGGCGCCGGCCTCACGGTCAGCTACCTGGCGACGACGCTGGACACCGGCGCGCGCCTGACCCGCAACGCGGAACGCACCACGCTGCAGCTCGTGCTCGGCCTGCTCTGTCTGGCGGCGCTGTCGCTCAGACGGCGCCGTGGCAGCGCTTGAACTTCTTGCCGCTGCCGCACCAGCACGGGTCGTTGCGGCCGACCTCGACCTCGACGCGCCGCTGCTCGACCGGCTCGGGGAGGATGTCGATCGGCTCCTCGACCTCGCCGTTCGCGACGAAGCCCGACGAGCGCGCGTCGGCCAGCGCCGAGTGCTCCTCGTGCTGCGCGATGAGGCCTTCGAGCGCCGGTCCGCCGCGGTCGGGATCGAACGCGTCGATGACCGCGGTCGGCCCCTCGGCGCCCTGCGGGCCCTCGACCTCGACGACGAAGTGGAAGAGGTTCGAGATGACCTCCTCCTGCACCCGCACCATCATGTCGGAGAACATCGAGTGGCCCTCGGTGCGGTACTCGACCAGCGGGTCCTTCTGCGCGAGACCGCGCAGGTGGATGCCCTCGCGCAGGTACTCCATGTCGTCCAGGTGCTGGCGCCAGTGCTGGTCGATCGACTGCAGCAGGTAGAAGCGCTCGGCCTGCCGCATCAGGTCGGGGGCGATCCGCGCGACGGTCGCCTCCTTGTGCTCGTAGGCCTGCTGCGCGTCGGCGGCGACACGGTCGAGGAGGTCCTCCTTCGACAGCGTCTCCTGGTTGCCCAGCTCCTCGAGCGTGAACGACACGGGATACGTGCCGCGCAGGCCGACCATCATCCCCTCGAGATCCCACTCCTCGGCGAACGACTCGTCGGTGTGCGCCTCGACGATGCTCCAGACCGTCTCGTCCATCCACTCGCGGATCAGGTCGGAGATGTCCTCGCCGTTCAGCACCCGGTGGCGCTGCTCGTAGACGACGCCGCGCTGGATGTTCAGCACGTCGTCGTACTTGAGGACGTTCTTGCGGATCTCGAAGTTGTGCTCCTCGACGCGCTTCTGCGCGCCCTCGATGCGGTTCGTGAGCATCGAGTGCTCGATCGGCTCGCCCTCGCGGCACCTTCAGCCGGTCGAGGATCTTGTAGATGCGGTCGCCGGCGAACAGGCGCACCACGTCGTCCTCGGCGGAGAGGTAGAAGCGCGTCTCGCCCGGGTCGCCCTGGCGGCCCGAGCGGCCGCGCAGCTGGTTGTCGATGCGCCGCGACTCGTGCCGCTCGGTGCCGAGCACGTACAGGCCGCCCGCCTCGGGCACGCCCTCGCCCAGCTTGATGTCGACACCGCGGCCGGCCATGTTGGTCGCGATCGTGACCGCGCCCTTCTGCCCGGCGTCGACGATGATCTCGGCCTCGCGCTCGTGCTGCTTGGCGTTCAGCACGTTGTGCGGAATGCCCTTCGCGACGAGCTGGTTGGAGAGCATCTCGGAGATCTCGATCGAGATGGTGCCGACCAGCACCGGCTGGCCCTTCTGGTGGCGCTCGGCGATGTCGGCGGCGACCGCGGCGAACTTCTCGTCCTTCGTCTTGTAGACGACGTCGTTCTGGTCGTTGCGGATCATCGGCACGTTGGTCGGGATCGACACGACCTCGAGCTTGTAGATCTCGCCGAACTCGTTCGCCTCGGTGGCGGCCGTGCCGGTCATGCCGGCCAGGCGCTCGTACATGCGGAAGTAGTTCTGGATCGTGACGGTCGCGACCGTGATGTTCTCGGCCTCGATCTTCACGCCCTCCTTCGCCTCCACCGCCTGGTGCAGGCCCTCCGACCAGCGGCGGCCCTCCATGATGCGGCCGGTGAACTCGTCGACGATCTTGACCTCGCCGTCCTGCACCACGTACTCGACGTCGCGCTTGTAGTGCGACTCGGCCTTCAGCGACTGGATCAGGTGGTTGACGAGCTGCCCGTTGCCGGGCGCGTAGAGGTTGTCGACGCCGAGCGCCTTCTCGACCTTGTGGACGCCCTCCTCGGTCGGTGAGACGGTCTTGCGCTTCTCGTCGACCTCGTAGTCCTCGGGGATCGTGAGGCGCTTCGCGATGCGCGCGAACTCGTAGTACGTGCCCGCGGCCTCCTCCGGCTGCCCGGAGATGATCAGCGGCGTGCGCGCCTCGTCGATCAGGATCGAGTCGACCTCGTCCACGATCGCGTAGTAGTGGCCGCGCTGGACGGTGCCGCCCGCGTCGACGGCGAGGTTGTCGCGCAGGTAGTCGAAGCCGAACTCGGAGTTCGTGCCGTAGGTGACCTCGCAGTCGTACGCGGCCTTGCGCGCGTCCTGCGGCATGTTCGACTGGATCACGCCGACCGTCACGCCGAGGAAGCGGTAGAGCGGCCCCATCCAGTCGGCGTCGCGCTTGGCGAGGTAGTCGTTGACCGTGACGAGGTGCACGCCGTTGCCGGCCAGCGCGCGGAAGCAGACGGCCAGCGTCGCCACCAGCGTCTTGCCCTCACCGGTCTTCATCTCGGCGATGGTGCCGTCGCCGAGCGTGTAGCCACCCATGATCTGCACGTCGAAGTGGCGCATGCCGAGCGCCCGCCAGCCGGCCTCGCGGACGATCGCGAAGCACTCGGCCTGCACCTCGCGGAGCGCCTTCTCGGAATCTCCGCCCTCGGCGATGCGCGCCCGCACCTGGTCGCGCAGCTGACCGTAGCGTTCCCGCAGCTCCTCGTCGGAGAGCGGGGTGATCTGATCTTCGAGCGAGTTAACGGTGCGCGCGGCTTCCTCGAGGACCTTGAGCCGGCGGCCCTCGCCGACGCGCAGCACGCGATTCAACAGCGACATAGGCGGAAGCCTACCGCGCGGCGCGCCGGAGGATCGCGGTGCTGGCGCTCTATCGCCGAGCCGGGTGTACGGTTCACGGCGATGACGACGGAGCGGGCGGCGGCAGCATTTGCGATGGCGCTTCTCACGGCGTACCGGGGGCGGCAGGTCACTCTGCGCGAGGCCGCGGCTGCCGTGGAGACGCGGTTCGACCGCACCGATTGCGCGGCCGCCGCGTCGCTCCGCGACCTGTTCCCGCTCGGTGCGCGCCGGGCTCCCGACGCCGCCGTGATCGACCTCGCGCTGCAGGCGCTGCGCCTCGGGCGCGACGAGGCCGAGACCGGCGCGCTGCTGGCGCTGGCCCTGCGCCGGCCGGTGCTCGCGACGATCCTCGACCGCGTCGAGCGCGACGAGAGCGTGCCGCTCGCCATCCTCCGCCCCGGCTGCCGGGTGATGCTCGGCACCGCCAGCGGCCGCGAGGCGCTGCGGGCGATGGTGGCCGGCGATCTGGAGCCCACCGCGCGCTGGCTCGACAGCGCCGTCGTCGACACCGAGGCGTTCGCCGCCACCACGCTCGACGTGCCGCTCGGCGATCTCGCCGGGCTGGCCGACCTGGTCGACCAGCTGGTGCGCGAGACCGAGACGCTGCCGCCCGGCCGGGCCCGCGCCCGCGTCGCCGACGAGTGGGTCTCGGAGGTCACGGTCGACTCGCTCGGCGACGAGACGCCCTACACCGAGATCGTCCGCGTCGTCGGCGAGCGCCTGCTCGAATCCGACGCGCCCGCCCTGCTGTGGCACGCCGCGCGCCAGCTGTCGCTGGTGGCCGGCGGCGACCGCCGCGTCGCCGAGCGCGTGGTCGAGCGGTGCCTGCCGCTGGCCCGCCTCGAGGACGGCCGCTCGCCCGCCTCCGCCGCGGCGCCGTTCCTGACCGTGCTGCCGGCCGAGCGAGCCGCGAGGCTGCTCGAGCGCATCGCCCCCGACCTCGACGACGAGGGCTGGGACGCCGTCGCCCGCGTCTTCCTCGCCGGCGCGTTCCGCACCCGCTGGCAGGACTGGCGCCCGCACGCGATGCGGTGGGCGAACGGCTCCGACCCGGGCCTGGCGCGCGCCGCGAACAGCGCCCTCGGGCTGGCCGACCGGGCCGCCTGATGCGCTACGGCTGGAAGGCGTCGGCCGAGCAGTTCGGCCCGCGCGACCTGGTCGACTGGACGCAGCAGGCCGAGCGACTCGGCTTCGAGATCGCCGCGCTGTCCGACCACTTCCAGCCCTGGCGCCACAAGACCGGCCACGCCCCGAACGCCCTCGCGTGGCTCGGCGCCGCCGGCCAGGCGACCGAGCCAGATCACGCTCGGCACGAGCGTCCTCACGCCCACGCTGCGCTACCACCCGTCGATCATCGCGCAGGCGTTCGGCACGCTCGGCGTGCTCAGCCCGGGTCGCGTCTTCCTCGGCGTCGGCACCGGCGAGTCGCTCAACGAGACGCCCGCCACCGGGCGCCGAGTGGCCGACCGGCAAGGAGCGCCGCCTGCGCCTGACCGAGGCGATCGAGCTGATCCGCCGGCTCTGGAGCGAGGAGCGCGTCGACTTCGACGGCGAGTACTACAAGACGCAGCACGCCACGATCTACGACCGCCCCGACGAGGCCGTGCCGATCTACGTCGCCGCCTCCGGCCCGCTCGCCGCCAAGCTCGCCGGCACCGTCGGCGACGGCTTCATCTGCACCAGCGGCAAGAAGCCCGAGCTCTACGAGCAGCTCACCGCCGCCGTCGCGGAGGGCGCCGCCGCGGCCGGGCGCGACCCGGGCGCCGTGCGGCACATGATCGAGATCAAGGTCTCCTACGACACCGACGCCGAGACCGCCCTGCGCAACTGCGACTGGTGGGCGGCGCTGGCGCTGACGCCCGACGAGAAGACCGGCGTCGAGGACCCGATCGAGATGGAGCGCCTCGCCGACGCCGCCATCGACCGCGCGCACACCCGCTTCATCGTCTCGACCGATCCCGACGAGGTGGTCGAGAAGATCGCGCCGTACGTGGAGCTCGGCTTCAGCGAGCTGGTGTTCCACGCGCCCGGCCCCGACCAGGCGCGCTTCCTCGAGCTGTTCAGCCGCGACGTGCTGCCGCGTCTGCGCTCGCGCTTCGGCTGATCAGCGGGCGGCGAGCCCCGGCCGGTGCAGCTTCGCCGGCTTGACGAGGCCCGAGTCGTCGTACGGCGGCGCCGGCGTCGGCTCGAGCGGCGCGGCGCCGAAGCTGCGGGCGCGCTGCGCCTCGGGCGGGCGGCCGTACAGCGTCGTGCGCTGCACCGGCACGCGCCCGGCGGCGCGGATCACTTCCTCCATCCGCTCGGGCGGGCACTCCTGGCCGTGGCTGGCGCCGGCGGCGCGCGAGATCGACTCGTTCATGAGCGTGCCGCCGAGGTCGTTCACGCCGGCGCCGAGCAGCACGCCCGCGCCCTCCGGCCCGAGCTTGACCCACGACGCCTGGATGCTCGTGATGTACGGGTCGAGCAGCAGCCGCGACGCGGCGTGCAGCACGACCGACTCCTCGAACGTCGGCCCGCGGCGGGTGAGGCCCTTGAGGCCGATCGGCGCCTCGGCGTGCACGAACGGCAGCGGCACGAACTCGGTGAAGCCGCCCGTGTCGCGCGGCCAGGTCGCGCAGCGCGAGCAGGTGGTTGGCCTGGTGCACGGGCTGCTCGATGTGGCCGAACATGATCGTGGAGGTCGTGCGGATGCCGAGCGAGTGCGCCGTGCGCATCACCTCGAGCCACTGCGACGTCGACACCTTGTCGGGGCACAGCGTGCGCCGCACGT
The DNA here is from genome assembly GCA_963732645.1 of uncultured Actinomycetes bacterium. Taxonomy (GTDB): domain Bacteria; phylum Actinomycetota; class Thermoleophilia; order Gaiellales; family F1-60-MAGs149; genus VFJZ01. The sequence continues at coordinate 68,748 of CAVTAC010000007.1, read as the reverse complement.
CGTCGTCGAGGATCTCGGCCGCGGTGCCCGGCAGCGAGCCGAGCCCGGCGTCGCGCAGGCGCGCCAGGTAGTCGCGCAGCGGCATCTCCGCCGTGTGCGCGCCCTGCCAGACCTCGAGCGGCGAGAACGCGTGGATGTGCAGGTCGGGCAGCTCGGCCCGGATCGCCTCGACCAGCTCGATGTACCACTGGCCGGTGAAGCCGGGATGGATGCCGCCCTGCAGGCACACCTCGGTGCCGCCGCGCTCCCACGCCTCGTGGCAGCGGCGCAGGATCTCGTCGCGGCCGAGCAGGTACGCGGGGCCGCGCAGGTTCTCGGCCAGCTTGCCCTTCGAGAACGCGCAGAAGCCGCACTTGAAGTAGCAGACGTTGGTGTAGTTGATGTTCCGGCAGACGACGTAGGTGACCTCGTCGCCGTTGCGCTCGGCGCGCATCCGGTCGGCCGCGCCGACGAGCAGGTCGACCTCGGGGCCGCGGGCCGACAGCAGCGCCGTGGCCTGCGCCCGCGTGTGGTGCGTCGCCTCGAGCGCCTCGCCGAAGGCCGCGCGAGACGCCGCCGGTGCGGGGCCGCGACCACGACGGCGGCGTGCCGCCCGACGCGCCGATGAACCACTCCTCGGCCGGCCGCGAGAGCCCGAGGCCGTCGGCCGCGGCGTTCACCGACGGCACGACCTTCGGGTCGAGCCAGGTGGCCGGGTCGCGCAGGAAGCGCGGGTACACGGCGAGCCGCGGCAGCAGCGTCAGGCCGGCGGCGGCGGTGGCCGCGCCGAGCCGCTCGAGGTCGGGCCAGGGCGCCTCGGGGTTGACGTGGTCGGGCGTGACGGGCGAGACGCCGCCCCAGTCGTTGATGCCGGCCTCGAGCAGCCGCGGGAAGCCGTCGTACGCCAGGTTCGGCGGCGCCTGCAGCGACACCTCGTCGGGCAGGATCAGCCGGGCGACGGCGATCGTCCACAGGTGGTCGTCGAGCGACGGCTCGGGCGCCGCGGCCATCTTCGTGCCGGCCTTGGCGCGGAAGTTCTGGACGATCACCTCCTGCAGGTGCCCGTGCCGCAGGTGCAGGTCGCGCAGCTTCAGCAGCGCCTCGACGCGCTCGCGTGCGGGTCTCGCCGATGCCGATCAGGATGCCGCTGGTGTACGGGATCCGCAGCCGGCCGGCGCGCTCCAGCGCGTCCAGCCGGACGTCGGGATCCTTGTCGGGCGACCCGAAGTGCGGCATGCCGCGCTCCGACAGCCGCGCCGACGCCGTCTCGAGCATGATCCCCTGCGACGGCGCGACCGTGCGCACCGCGGCGAGCTCGTCGTCGTCGAGGATGCCGGGGTTCGCGTGCGGCAGCAGGCCGGTCTCCTCCAGCACCGCGCGGGCCGCCTCGACCAGGTACGACGCGGTCGTCTCGTGGCCCAGCTCGGCCAGCTCCTCGCGCGCCACGCGGTAGCGCAGCTCGGGCTTGTCGCCGAGCGTGAACAGCGCCTCGCGGCAGCCGGCTGCCGCGCCCGCCCGCGCGATCGCGAGCACCTCGTCGATGGTCAGGAACGCGCGCTGGCCGCGCCGCGGCGGGTGCGCGAACGTGCAGTAGTGGCAGACGTCGCGGCACAGGGCCGTGAGCGGGATGAAGACCTTCGGCGAGTAGGTGACGACCCCGCCCCACGCCCGCTCCCGGACGTCACGGGCCCGTCGCGCAGAGGTCGTCGAGATCACCGCCGTCGCGCGCGAGATCGAGGGCGTCGCGAGCGTCGAGGGCCGCCGTCATCCGCGGCATCCTACCTCTGATTGCACGCGCAACCGGATTCTGGACGTCAACGGAACAGTCGCGGTCGGCCGGCATCGTCGTCGACGCCCGCCCCGGTGCCGCCGGCCACCGTGCGCGCGCCGCGGATGCGCACCGCCGGGACGCCGCCGGCCGGCCCCATCACGTGGTCGGCGATCGCCGCCAGCTCGTCGGCCACGTGCACGATCGTGCCGGCGAACGGCCGCCCGGCGTCGTCGGGCCGGCCGACCCGGTCGTCGAGCGGCTCGAGGCCCGCGCAGCCGATCGCGACGCCCGTGATGCCCTGGCGGAACGGCCGGCCGAACGAGTCGGACACCAGCACCGCGACGCCCGCCGGCAGCGCCGCCCGGAGGCGCGCGGCCGAGGCGTCGGGGTCGAGCGGCAGCAGCACCACGAGGTCGGGCCGCGCGGCGTTGGAGCGATCGACGCCGGCCGAGGCGCAGACCAGCCCGTGCCGCGTCTCGCAGATCAGCAGGCTGCCGCGCCGCCGCACGACCCGCGCCGACTCGCGCAGCACGACCTCGACGAAGCGCGGATCCTCCACCCCGCCCGCGATCTCGACCGCCTCGGGGCGCGGCTGCACGGTCGCCAGGTCGACGGTGCGTCCCTCGGCCTTGGAGACCGCCTTCTGCGCGACCACCACGACGTCGCCGGCAACGAGGTCGACCGCGCCGGCGATGAGCGCGCCGAGGTCGTCGCCCGCCGCGATCTGCGGCAGGCCCTCGACCGGCGTCACCACGAGGTCGGTCATGCCGCGAGCGCGGTGCGCGCGAGCGCGGCCCGGACGGCCGGGTCCTGCATCAGCGTGTCGGCCACGACCACGCGCAGGCCGAGCGCCATGATGGCCGGCGCCAGCGCCGCGTCGGCGTCGTCGAGCACGAACGTGCCGGCCAGCGGCGCCAGGTACCGGGCCACGCCGAGCGCGCTGCGCTCGTGGCCGAGCGAGTCGAGCAGCTCGCCGAGCGGCCCCTTGACGGCGCGGCCGGCGATGATCGGCGACACGGCGACGACGTCGTCGCGGCGGGCCACCACGGCGTCGCGGACGCCCGCCACGGCCAGGATCGGGTCGAGCGAGATGAAGGGGTTCGACGGCGCCAGCAACACGCGGTCGGCGCCGGCGATGGCCGCCAGCACGCCAGGTGCGGGCGCGACGCCGGCGCCGTCGAAGCGGATCGCCGAGACGCGCGGCTCGGCCCGGCGGCGCACCAGCCAGTCCTGGAACGGCAGCTCGCCCTCGGCCGTCTCCATCACGGTGCGCAGGCGGCCGTCGGTGGCCGGGATGACGGTCGCCGGCACGCCCAGGCGCGCGGCGACGTCGGCGACGATGGCCGACAGCGGCTCGCCCGCGCGCAGGCGCGCGGTGCGCACCAGGTGCAGGCCGACGTCGCGGTCGCCGAGGATGAACCAGTCGGCGCCGCCCAGCTCGGCCACCACGCCCATCGCGCCGCGCGTGTCGTCGCGCACGCCCCAGCCCAGCTCGCCGACGCGGCCGGACAGCGTGTACAGCACCGTGTCGACGTCGGGCGAGACGTGCAGGTCCCAGTGCTCGAGGTCGTCGCCGACGTTCGCGACCACCGTCACGGCCGCCGCCGGCTCGGCCGCGAGCACGCCGAGCGTGAACCGCGCACCGCCGACACCGCCGGAGAGGATGGTCACCCGCACGCCGGTAGCATGCCCCGGATGCCAATCTCGATCGACACCACCACGCCGTTTGGCGAGCGGGCGGCGCGCCGCCTGCGGGACGAGCCCATCGCCTGGCTGATCACGGTGAGCCCCGACGGACAGCCGCAGCCGAGCCCGATCTGGTTCGAGTGGGACGGCTCCAGCATCCTCCTCTACTCGAAGCCGGACACGCCGAAGCTGCGCAACATCGCCGCGAATCCCCGCGTGACGACTGCACCTCGACGGCGACGGCCGGGGCAGCGACATCGTGATCGTGTCGGGCACCGCCGCGGTCAGCGACGACCCGCCCGCCGACCAGGTGCCGACCTACGTCTCCAAGTACGGCCCGTTCATCGCTCGCAACGGCTGGACGCCGGCGTCGTTCGCCGGCGAGTACTCGGTGCCGCTGCGCATCGACCCGACGCGCCTGCGCGGCTGGTAGCCCCGGTTCCGGCGCCCGACGCCTCGGGCTCCCGGCGACGAGCGCAGAGCAGTACCATGCAGCCAGGACACCGCCCGGATCCGAAGGAGACGTCCGCTGATGAGCACCACCGTTCCCGCCCCCGAGAAGACCGGGGTCCGCACCCTGCGCAACTACGTCGGAGGCCGCTGGGTCGACTCGTCCAGCAGTGACTTCCTCGACATCAGGAACCCGGCCACCGGCGACGTGCTGGCCCGCGTGCCGCTGTCCTCCAAGGCCGAGCTCGACGAGGCCGCGCGCACCGCGCGGGAGGCGTTCAAGACGTGGCGCAAGGTGTCGGTGATCGAGCGCACCCGCTGGCTGTACGACATCCGCCAGGCGTTCATCGACCGCAGCGACGACATCGCCGCGACGATCACGCGCGAGATGGGCAAGACGTATCCCGACGCGCAGGCCGAGGTGGCCCGCTCGGTCGAGAACATCGAGGCCGCGTGCGGCGTGCCGACCATGATGCAGGGCAACATCCTCGAGGGCGTCGCGACCGCCATCGACTGCGAGACCATCCGCCAGCCGGTCGGCGTGATCGGCAACATCGTGCCCTTCAACTTCCCGGCCATGGTGCCGTTCTGGTTCCTGCCCTACGCCATCGCGTGCGGCAACGCCTACGTGCTGAAGCCCTCCGAGCAGGTGCCGATGACGCAGGCCCTGATGTGGGAGATCATGGACGAGGTCGGCGGCCTGCCGCCGGGCGTCATCAACCTCGTGAACGGCTCGGCCGACGTCGTCAACGCGATGCTCGACTCGCCCGAGATCGACGCCATCTCGTTCGTCGGCTCGGCCAAGACGGCCGCGTACATCTACCGCCGCTCGGCCGAGCAGGGCAAGCGCGTGCAGGCGCTCGGCGGCGCGAAGAACCACATGGTCGTCATGCCCGACGCGCTCATGGACAAGACCGCCGACAACATCATCGGCTCCGCGTTCGGCGCGGCCGGCCAGCGCTGCATGGCGGGCTCGGTCATCGTCACGGTCGGCGACGCCAAGGGGCCGCTGTTCGACGCGCTGCTGCCCAAGGTCGAGGCCCTCACGGTCGGCGACGGCATGGAGAAGGGCGTCTCGGTCGGCCCGGTCGTCTCGACCAGCGCGCGCGACCGCATCATGGGCATGATCGACAAGGGCCTCGAGGCCGGCGCGACGCTCGCCGTCGACGGCCGCCAGGCGGGCGGCTCGAACGGCGCCTTCGTCGGCCCGACGATCATCGACGGCGTCACGCCCGACATGGAGGTCGCCCAGGAGGAGATCTTCGGCCCGGTGCTGACGGTGCTGCACGCCGACTCGCTCGAGCACGCGATCGAGATCGTGAACTCGTCGCGGTACGGCAACGGCACGTCGATCTTCACGGAGTCGGGCGCGGCCGTGCGCCGCTACCGCGCCGACGTGCAGGTCGGCATGATCGGCGTCAACGTCGGCGTCGCCGCGCCGGTCGGGTTCTTCCCCTTCACGGGCTGGAAGGACTCGTTCTTCGGCGACACGCACGCGCAGGCGGGCGAGGCGGTCGACTTCTACACGCGCAAGAAGACGGTCACGACGCGCTGGTTCTCGGGCGGGCCGAGCGGCAAGTTCTTCACGGAGCAGGGGGACACGCACTGATGGCGACGACCGCGAAGCTGTCCAACAGCGAGCTGCAGCAGCTCGAGAAGGCGCACGTCTTCCACTCCTGGAGCGCCCAGGGCGCCATCGCGCCCCTCGCCGTCGAGCGGGCCGAGGGCGTCTACATGTGGGACCACGACGGCAAGCGCTACCTCGACTTCTCGTCGCAGCTGGTGAACACCAACATCGGCCACCAGCACCCGAAGGTGGTCGCGGCCATCAAGGAGCAGGCCGACCTGCTGTGCACCGTCGCGCCGCAGCACGCCAACGCCAAGCGGGCCGAGCTGGCCGCGATGGTGGCCGAGCTCGCGCCCGGCGACATCGACATGGCGTTCTTCACGAACGGCGGCGCCGAGGCGACCGAGAACGCGATGCGCATGGCGCGCATCTACACCGGCCGCCACAAGGTGATGGCGACGTACCGCTCCTACCACGGCGGCACCGGCGGCTCGATCGTCCTCACCGGCGACCCGCGCCGCTGGGCGGCCGAGCCCGGCATGGCCGGCGTCGTGCACTTCTGCGGGCCGTATCCCTACCGCTCGTCGTTCAACGCCACCACCGAGGCCGAGGAGTGCGAGCGCGCGCTCAAGCACCTCGAGGAGATCCTGATGTACGAGGGCGCCCACACGGTCGCCGGCATCATCCTCGAGTCGGTCGTCGGCACGAACGGCATCCTGGTGCCGCCCGACGGCTACCTGCAGGGCGTCCGCGAGCTGTGCACGAAGCACGGCATCGTCATGATCTGCGACGAGGTGATGGCGGGGTTCGGCCGCACCGGCAAGTGGTTCGCGTGCGACCACTGGGACGTCGAGCCCGACCTGATCGCCTGTGCGAAGGGCATCAACTCCGGCTACGTGCCGCTCGGCGCGCTGCTGATCTCGCGCCGCATCGCCGACACGTTCATGGAGCGCGCCTACATGGGCGGCCTGACCTACTCCGGCCACCCGCTGGCGTGCGCCGCGGCCGTCGCCTCGATCGAGGCCTTCAAGGAGGAGGGCATCATCGAGAACGCCGCGAGCATCGGCTAAGACGTGCTCGGGCCGGGCCTGCGGGAGCTGCAGGAGCGGCACCCGTCGATCGGCGAGGTGCGCGGCAAGGGCTGCTTCTGGGGCGTCGAGCTGGTCAAGAACCGCGAGACGCGCGAGATGCTGGCGCCGTTCAACGCCGCCGGCAAGGACATGGGCGCCGTCGGCGCCTTCCAGCGCAAGTGCTGGGAGCTCGGCCTCGCGACCATGGTGCACTGGAACGTGCTGATGGTCGTGCCGCCGCTCGTGATCACGCCCGAGGAGGCGCGCGCCGGCCTCGAGCTGATCGACGAGGCCCTCGCCGTCGCCGACGCGGGGTACGAGGGCTAGCCGCTTGCACGTCCTCGTCCCGATCAAGCGCCTCGACGCCTGCAAGCAACGGCTGTCCGGCATCCTCGATGCCGGCCAGCGCCGCTCGCTGATGCTCGCGCTGCTCGAGGACGCGCTCGCGCAGGCGTTCGCGGCCGAGCGGGCGACGGCCGTCTCCGTCGTCACCGACGACCCGCTGGCGGCCGCGGTCGGCGAACGCCTGCGGGGCGCCGTCCGTGTCCGACGGCGGGCTGGAGTGGAACGCCGGGCCTGCGGCACGCGCTGGGCCTGGCTGCGGCCGGCGCCCGACGGCGTGCTGTTCCTCTCCGCCGACCTGCCGACGCTGGTGGCGGCCGACATCGACGCGATGATCGAGGCGTGCCCCGCGCAGGGCGTCGCGATCGGCCGCGCGCACGACGAGGGCACCAACGCGCTCGCGCTGCGGCCGCCCGGGGCGATCGTGCCGGCGTTCGGCTCGCCGCGCAGCTCGTCCGTGCACGCGGCGCTGGCGCGGGCCGCCGGCGTCGAGTCGGTGCTGGTCGACCGGCCCGGGCTCGCGCTCGACCTCGACACGCCCGACGACCTCACCGAGGCGCTCGCGGCCGAGGCGTTCGCCGGCCGCGGGTGGCGCACCGTCGTCGCCGAGAAGTGCGCGTGCTGAGCTTCGGCGCGACGATCCTGCCCGACCCGCCGTGCTCGCGGTTCGTCGAGCTGGTGCAGCTGGCCGAGCAGTGCGGGTTCGACAACGCCTGGACGTACGACTCGCACGTGCTGTGGCAGGACGGCTCGGTGTTCCTGCCGGCGGCGCTGGCGGCGACCGAGCGGATCCGGCTCGGCTTCTGCGTCACGAACCCCGGCACGCGCGAGCCGACGGTCAGCGCGAGCTACCACGCGACGCTGAACGACATGTACCCGGGGCGCGTCGTCCACGGCATCGGCCGCGGCGACTCGGCCCGGCGCACGATCGGCTACGACCCGGTCACGGTCGGCGAGTTCGCGCGCTCGACGGCGCTGATCCGCGAGCTGATGAACGGGCGGCCGGGCACGCTGAACGACCGCGAGATCGTGCTCGAGTGGGCCAGTGACGCGCCCGAGATCCCGATCTACGTGGCCGGCTACGGGCCGAAGGTGCTGGCCGTCGCGGGTCGCGAGGCGAACGGCGTGATCATCCAGCTCGCCGACCTCGACATCATCGAGTGGATCATGGATCAGGCCCGCGCGGCGGCGTCCGACGCCGGCCGCGACCCCGCGGCGCTGGAGCCGATCGTGTGCGCGCCGGTGGTGCTGTCCGACGACAAGGCGGCGGCGCGCGAGCTGGTGCGGTGGTTCCCGGCGATGGTCTCCAACCACGTCGTCGACCTGCTGAAGCGCTACGACCAGTCGCTGCTGCCTCCCACGCTGACCGAGTACCTGAACCGGCGCGAGTTCTACGACTACTCGGAGCACTCCCGCGTGGGTGCGGCACACGGGTCGTTCGTCGACGACGAGACCTGCGACCGGTTCTGCATCCTCGGCTCGGTCGACGACCACGTGGCCAAGCTGCAGGCGATGGCGGAGATGGGCGTGCGGCAGTTCAACATCTACCTCATGACCGGCTCGCAGGAGGAGACGCTGCGGGCGTACGGCGAGCAGGTCATCCCGCGCTTCCGCTAGACCGCGCGTCCTGGTACATTTGTACGGTACATATGTACCAGGGGATGGACGCATGCACGACGTGATCGTGATCGGCGGCGGCTTCGCCGGCGTGACGGCGGCCCGCGAGGTCGCGCTGGCCGGGCGCAGCGCGCTGCTGCTGGAGGCCAAGGACCGCCTCGGCGGGCGCACGTGGACGGCCGACTGGAACGGCCAGGAGATCGAGTACGGCGGCGGCTGGGTGCACTGGCACCAGCCCCACGCCTGGTCGGAGATGACGCGCGGCGGCGTCGGCGCGGTGCTCTCCGACCCGGAGGCGAACACCAGCTGGTGGGTCGACGGCGAGCGCCGCACGCGGCACGGCGGCCGATCGCGACGCGATCGCCGAGCGCGGCTGGAACCGGTTCGTGGCCGGCTGCGAGGAGGCGCTGCCGAACCCGTACGCGCCGCTCGCCGGCGGCGCGGCGATGGAGCGGTTCGACCGGCAAGTCCATCCTCGAGCGCATCGACGAGCTGGAGCTCGACGCCGAGGAGCGCGAGGTGCTGCTGGCCGAGTGCGAGTCGCTCGCGCACGGCTTCGCGCACGAGGCCGGCGCGTTCGCGGTCGTCCGCTGGCACGTGCTGAGCGGCTCGAGCCTCGCGCTCACCCAGTACACCGGCGGCCGCGTCACGATCCAGGGCGGCACGCGGACGCTGCTGAGCGCCATCGCGGGCGGCGCGCAGTTCGAGACGCGGCTCGAGACGCCGGTCGCGGCCGTCGCGCAGACGGCCGGCGGCGTCGAGGTGACGACGGCTGCCGGCGAGACGCTGCCGGCGCGCGCGGTGATCGTGGCGGTGCCGCTCAACACGCTCGGCTCGATCACGCTTCGAGCCGGGTCTGTCCGAGCTCAAGCAGGAGGCGATCGCGTACGGCCAGGCGTCGCGCGGCATCAAGATCTTCGTCCGCGCGCGCGGCGACGCGGGCGACGCAGAACGCGATCCAGCCGGGCCACGAGTTCGGCTACCTGGCGACCGAGTGGCGCTACGACGACGGCACGCAGACGATGATCGGCTTCGGCCGCGACGGCGCCGCCATCGACGCCGCCGACCGCGGTGCGGTGCAGGCCGCGATGGACACGATCCTGCCCGGCTACGAGGTGCTCGACGCGACCGCGCACGACTGGCTCGGCGACCCGTACGCGCGCGGCACGTGGGCCATCCACCGGCCCGGCTGGTACACGCGGTTCCACGCCGAGATGCGCCGGCCGGAGGGCCGCGTCGTGCTGGCGGGATCCGACCTCGCGAACGGCTGGGCCGGGTTCATGGACGGCGCCATCGAGTCGGGCCTGACGAGCTCGCGCGAGGCGCTGCGGGCGCTGTAGCGTGCAACGGCCGCAGCGAAGCGGAGGCCCTTGCACGCGGTGGCGAACGCCGTGCGATCCTCCGAAGGGCACGGCGTGAGCAAGCGGCGGGCCGCGATCGTCGAGGCGACGCTGCGCGTCATCGGCGCGCGCGGCGCCGACGCGGTCACGCACCGCGCGGTGGCGGCCGAGGCGGGCGTGCCGCTGGCGTCGACGACGTACTACTTCGCGTCGAAGGAGGCGCTCGTCCGCGAGGCCTTCGAGCTGACGATCGAGCGGTCGATCGCGCTGGTCGCCGAGCACGCGGCGCGCACGGAGGGCACGGCGGTCGACCGCCTGGTGGCGCTGGCCGACGCGCAGCTGACCGATCCCGACGCACCCCTGGCGGCGCAGTTCGAGCTGATGCTCGAGGCGGGCCGCCGGCCCGAGCTGCGCGACCTGGCCGCGCGCTGGGACGCCGCGTACCGCGAGGCCCTGGCGCAGCTGGTCGGCGACGAGCTCGACGTCGACGTGGCCGGCTACCTGCTGGAGGGCGCCTTGATCGGCCAGCTCGCCTTCCCGGTCGAGGGCTTCGCCGAGGGCCCGCTCCGCCGGATGCTGGCCCAAGCTGGCCAGCTAACGCGGTCGACCCGCGCACGACCCGTGCCACAACGAAGGTATCCCGGCACGGAACACGCGTCGACGTGGCCGTTTTCGCACCGCGTGCGAAAACGGCCATCCGCAGCCCTCGTAACGGCGACCTCCGCCCGCGAGAAGCCCGGCGCAATGCACGCGTTCCGGCGCCCGAGGGCCCCGCCGCCGGCCGTGTACGAGACGCGCACGACCCGTGACGAGAACGAGCCGATCCCCGCACGGAACACGCATTCCGTGGCCGTTTTCGCACCGCGTGCGATTCACGGCCATCCGCGTGCGTCCGCCGCGCCGCCGCGTGCAATCTCCGGCGACCTCGCGGACAATGCCCCGGCAGGCGACGCAGGAGGCAGGGCGATGAAGGTGATCCGCGGCGGGACCGTCGTGACCGCAGCCGATGCGACGCTCGCGGACGTGCTGATCGACGGCGAGACCATCGCCGAGGTCGGGACGATCGGCGACGTCGACGCCGAGGTCATCGACGCCACCGGCTGCTTCGTGCTGCCGGGCGCCGTCGACCCGCACACGCACCTGAAGATGCCGTTCGGCGGCACCTGGTCGATCGACGACTACGACACGGGCACGCAGGCCGCCGCGGCCGGCGGCACCACCTGCATCGTCGACTTCGCGCTGCAGATGCACCCCGACGGGCTCGTCGACTCGCTGGCCGAGTGGCAGGGCCGCGCCGAGGGCACCGCGCACGTCGACTACGGCTTCCACATGGCGATCACCAACGCCACCGCGCCCACGATCGCCGACATGGGCGCGATGATCGAGGCCGGCGTCACGACCTTCAAGGTGTTCCTCGCCTACCGCGGCGTGCTGATGGTCACCGACGACCAGTTCCTGCGCGTGCTGCAGGAGTCGAAGGCCACCGGCGGCCTCGTGATGGTGCACGCCGAGAACGGCGACGCGATCGACCTGCTCGTCCACCAGGCGCTCGCCGCCGGCCGCACCGAGCCGAAGCGTGCACGCCGAGACCCGGCCGGAGATCTTCGAGGCCGAGGCGACCAGCCGCGCCGTGCGCATCGCCGAGTACGCCGGCACGCCGATCTACATCGTCCACGTCACCTGCCAGGGCGCCGCGGAGGAGATCATCGCCGGCCGCGCCCGCGGCGTCGACGCGATGGGCGAGACCTGCATCCAGTACCTCACCCTCGACGTCTCCGACCTCGCCCGCCCCGGCCTGGACGGCTTCGAGGGCGCCCGCTACGTCTGCTCGCCGCCGCTGCGCGACCCGCGTCAACCAGCCGTTCCTGTGGGACGCCATCGCCAACGACCACCTGCAGGTGCTGTCGACCGACCACTGCCCGTTCAACGACGAGCAGAAGGCGCCTCGGCCTCGGCGACTTCTCGAAGATCCCGAACGGCCTCGCGCTGATCCAGCACCGCGTGAACCTGCTGTGGGAGCACGGCGTGCGCGAGGGCCGGCTGACGCCGAGCCGCGCCGTCGAGCTGCTCGTCCACCGCGCCGGCGCGCATCTTCGGCCTCACCGAGCAAGGGCGAGCTCGCGCCCGGCAAGGACGCCGACGTCGCCATCTTCGACCCCGCGCGCGGAGCACGTCTTCTCGCGCGAGACGTCGCTGATGGCGGTCGACTACGACGTGTTCGAGGGCCGCCGGACGCACGGCAGCGTGCGCACCACCCTGGTGCCGCGGCACGACCGTCTGGGACGACGGCACGATCCACACGCGACCCGGCCACGGCCGGTTCGTGGCCCGCGCGACCTACGGAGGATCCTGATGCCGTTCGACCCCGCCCGCGCGATCGCCGACCTGCGCGCGATCGCCGAGCTGACCGGCGGGCACGGCACCGGCGGCGCCCGCCGCGTCTGCTGGACGGACGAGTGGCTGAAGGCGCGCGCCTACGTGCACGAGCAGCTGGAGGCGACCGGCGCGGACGATCGAGCGCGACGAGGCCGGCAACGTCTGGGCGTACCTGCGCGGCCCCGGCGACGGCATGGTGATCGTCGGCTCCCACGTCGACTCGGTGCCCGCGGGCGGCTGGCTCGACGGCGTGCTCGGCATCGCCGGCGCGCTCGAGGTGCTGCGGGCGACGGCCGAGGCCGGCACGCCGCCGTGCACCGTCGCGTTCGTCGACTTCGCGGACGAGGAGGGCGCGCGCTTCGCCCGCAGCCTGTTCGGCTCGTCCGCCGTCTCCGGCTACCTGGTGCCCGTCGGAGCTCGCCGACCTGCGCGACCGCGAGGGCAACCGGCTGGAGGACGTGCTGCGCGAGTACGGCGTCGAGATCGACGGCGTGCTCGCGGCCGGCAACCGCCTCGACGGCGCCCGCGCCTACCTCGAGCTGCACATCGAGCAGGGCCCGGTGCTCGAGGCCGAGGGCCTCGCCGTCGGCACCGTGCTCGGCACCGTCGGCATCGAGCGCTTCCGCGCGCACTTCACGGGCCAGGCCGCGCACGCCGGCTCGACGCCGATCCGCCAGCGCCAGGACTCGTTCCTCGCCGCGGCCCGCACGGCGCTCGAGCTGCGGGAGATCGCGCTGCGCCACGACGGCCTCTGCACCGTCGGCGCCGCCACCTGCACGCCGGGCGTGGTCACGGCCGTGCCCGGGCGCACCGAGATCCTCGTCGACCAGCGCCACCTGCAGGCCGACGAGCTCGCCGCGATGAAGGCCGAGTTCATCGCCGCCGCCGAGCGGCTCGCCGCCGAGGAGGGCTGCACGGTCGAGATCGAGCGGATCTGGGGCATCGAGCCGATCGCCTTCGACCAGGGCCTGATCGAGATCGCCGCCGCCGCCATCCGCGAGGTCACCGGCACCGACCGGCGCGCTGCCGTCCGGCCCGCTGCACGACGCCGCCGAGGTGGCGCGCACCGGCGTGCCGACGGTGATGGTGTTCTCCTCGTCCACGAACGGCATCAGCCACGCGAAGGAGGAGGACACGCCGGTCGAGCATCTCGAGCTGGCGCTGCAGGCGTTCGGCCTCGCGGCCGAGCGGGTGATCGCGGGAGCCGGCTAGCCGGTCTCCTCCAGGCCGAGGTCGGCGACGATGTCCTCGACCGGAGCGCCCTCTGCCGGTGGCACCGCGTGGCGCGGCCGGCCGTAGGACGCCCGCTCGGAGAGGTCGGCGACCTGGCGTCGCACACGGTCGGCGAGCCCGTCGATGGCGGCGTACATGTCGACGGCGGTCGCGCGGGCGCGGACGACGTGGCCGCGCGTCAGGAGCGTCGCCTCGGCGATCTGCGACTCGGCGATGCGCGGGTTGCGCTCGACCGAGAGCTCGACGTCGCACGTGCACTCGCGCGTGAACAGCCGGTCGAGCCGCTGAAAACGCTTCCCCACGTACTCGCGCAGGGGTGGCGTGACGGGAAGGTTGCGACCATGTACCTCGATCTGCATCCTGGTTCCTTTCGTCGCCGGTGCTCCCAAGACTACCGCCCGATCGGCGCAACGGTGTTGCGGATTCGTGGCACCTGCAGCGCGGCGATGGCGCCGAGGGCGAGCACGCCCGCGCCGGTGTACACCGCCGGCACCAGGCCGTCGACGAACGCCTGCCCCGAGCCGTACCCGCCCGCGGCCGAGAAGATCGCGACCAGCACCGCGATGCCGAGCACGCCGCCGACCTCGCGGATCATGTTGTTCGCGGCCGAGGCCAGGCCCTGCTCCTCGGCGCGGACGGCGCCCATGACGACGTTGGCGACCGGCGCGAACACGAGCGCCATGCCGGTGCCGGCGAGGATGAACGGCAGGATGATGCGCGAGTAGGCGACGTCGACGGTGGTGATCGACGCCAGCCACGCCAGCGCGATCGCCTGCAGGGCGAGGCCGGCCGCCATCAGCGGGCGGCCGCCGATGCGGTCGGACAGCGCGCCGGCGATCGGGGCGATGAACATCGGCATGATCGTCCACGGCAGCGTCCGCACGCCCGCCTCGAACGGCCGAGTAGCCCTGCACGGTCTGCAGGAACTGGGCCAGCAGGAAGATCGAGCCGAAGGTGCCGAAGTACATGGCCAGCGACACGAGGTTGGTGGCCGTGAAGGCGCGCGAGCGGAACAGGCGCAGCGGCAGCATGGGCGCCGCGACGCGCGTCTCCCAGACGACGAACGCGACGGCCCGGCCACGCCGACCGTGAGGGCGCCGAGCACCTGCGTCGAGGTCCAGCCCGAGGTCGTTGCCGCGCACGACGCCCCAGACGATGCCGGCGAGGGCGACGGTGGCCAGGGCCGCGCCACCCAGGTCGAGCCGCCCGCTGGGGCCGTGGCTCTCCTCGAGGAACCGGCTCGCGAGCGCGATCGTGAGGATGCCGACGGGCACGTTGAACCAGAAGATCCAGTGCCACGAGATGCCGTCGACGACCGCGCCGCCGATGACCGGCCCGATCGCGACCGCGACGCCGGCGATGCCCGACCAGATGCCCAGCGCGACGCCGCGGCGGCCGGGCGGGAACGCCTGCGCCAGCAGCGTCAGCGTGAGCGGCGTGACGATCGCGCCGCCGACGCCCTGGAGGGCACGGGCGGCGATCAGCGCATCGGCGCTGGTCGCGAGCGCAGCGGCGGCCGAGGCGACGGTGAAGAGCCCGAGGCCGAGCATGAACACGCGCCGGCGACCGAACCGGTCGCCGAGGGCCGCCCCGGTCAGGAGCAGGACGGCGAACGTGAGCGTGTAGGCGTTCACGAACCACTGCAGGTCGCTCACGTCGGCGCCCAGGTCGGCGCGCATGCTCGGCAGCGCGGTGGTGACGACCAGGTTGTCCAGCACCGTCATGAAGAGCGCCAGGCCGGTGACGATCAGTGCGGTGACTCCTCGGCGATCCATCTCATCGACTCCTTGTAATCATCGGATAACAACAAGCGTAGTAATCCGCTGATAACATGTCAAGCGTGCGCACCCGAATGACCGCCGACGAGCGGCGTGAACAGATCGTCCAGGCGGCCCGGTCCGAGTTCGCGGCCCGTGGCTACGCCGCCGCCACCACCGACGCGATCGCCGCCCGCGCGGGCGTGTCGCAGCCGTACGTGATCCGCCTGTTCGGCACCAAGCAGGCGCTGTTCCTCGCCGTCGCCGACGACTGCTTCCACCAGCTGCACGACGTGTTCACCGCTGCCGCGGAGGCCGCACCGCCCGGCGAGAAGATGACGGCGATGGGCACGGCCTACCGCGAGCTGATCTCCGACCGCGAGGTGCTCGCACTGCAGCTGCACTTCTACGCCGCCTGCGCCGCCGACGAGACGCTTCGCCCCGGGGGCCGCGAGCGCTTCGCGGGCCTGATGGAGCACATCGGCAAGCTCAGCGGCGCGTCGCAGGCCGAGGTGATCCGCTTCAATGCCGTCGGCATGCTGATCAACGTCGCCACCGCCCTCGACCTCGAGCTCGACTTCCCCGCGTGATCGACGTCCTCAAGCAGGTCGTCGCGGCCGCGTACCTGTCGCTCGGCGACGCCGGCATCGTGCAGGGCGCCGAGGGCAACGCCTCGGTCGCCGAGCGCAGCTCGGGCATCGCGCTCGTCACCGCCACCGGCCTGCAGGCCCGCGAGGCGACCGCCGACGGCATCGCCGAGGTGGGCCTGCACGACGGCGAGCACCGGTCGGGCCCGGCGCCGACCAGCGAGCTGCCCAGCCACCTGGCGCTGCTGCGCGCGGGCCACGGCGCCGTCATCCACTCGCACGCGCCCCACGCCACCGCTCTCGGACTCGTGCTGGACGAGGTGCCGCTGGTGCTGGCCGAGCAGGCCGCGCGCGCCGGCGGCCCGGCGCCCGTCGTGCCGTACGCGACGCCCGGCTCGGACGAGATGGCCCTGTCGCTGGAGGCCGTGCTGCGCGGCCCCGTGCGCGCCGTCGTGATCCGCAACCACGGCCTCGTCACGGTCGGCCCCGACATCGTCAGCGCCCTCCAGGCGACGCTCGCCACCGAGGAGGCGGCGCGCGTGTACCTGCTCGCGCGCGGCATCGGCGAGCCGGCCCGCGTGCCCGGCCACGCGCTCGCCCCGCTGCGGGCGCTCGGCGGCATCACCACCTGACCGCCCGCGCGAACGTGACCACGTCGACGCGCGCGGCACCGGCGCGCCGCAGCAGACGCGCGCAGACGTCGGCCGTCGCACCCGTGGTGTAGACGTCGTCGACCAGCAGCACGTGGCCCGAGACGGCGCCGACGGCGGTGAACTGCGCGCGGGCGTTGCGCCGCCGCTCGTCGCGGTCGAGGCCGCGCTGCGGCCGCGTGCCGGCGCGGCGCAGCGGGCCGGCCAGATCGAGCTGCCAGGCCTCGGCGAGCGAGGCGGCGAGCGACGCCGCGCCATCGCCGCCCCGCCAGGCGGCGCGGGCGCGCAGCGCGGGCACGGGCACCAGCACGGCGAGCGCCGGCGGCGCCTCGACGACGGCCACGACGAGCGCGGCCGCCACGTCGGCCGCGCTTCGCATGCCGCGGTCCTTCCAGGCCCGGACGAGCGCGTGCGCCGGGCCGGCGAGTGACACGGCGCCGCGGGCCGAGACGAACGCGAGGCGGCGTCCGGCGCACTCGCGGCACGCGTCGGCGTCGCGCAGCGTCGGCCGGCCGCACCGCCCGCACCGCGGCCCGACGAGCCGCACGAGCGCCGCATCGCACGCGCCGCAGACGACCGGTCCGGGCGCGCGGCAGGAGAGGCACCGAGCAGGGGCGAAGAGCGCTCTGACGTCCACCCTCCGAGCATGCCCACTCCACCACCCCACCCTTCCGCGCCGAACGTGACGATCGCGTCCCGGATGCGTCCAGACGCAGCGACTTCGCGAAGTCGGGTGACGTAGTGGCCCGGAACGCCCGCCGACGGCGCCGTCGCGGACTCGGACGGGTCGCCGTCCTCGCGCTGCTGGCCGCGGCCGGGGCGGCGCTGGCCGTCCACGTCTCGCTGAACGCCTCGAACGCACGACGCACCTCGTCGGCGGCGGCTCCGACCCTCGGCAACGTGTCCAGCGCGGCCGGGACGTTCACGACGCCGCCAACCGGCCATCGACGCCGACTGGAAGCTCCAGCGGCCCGTCGAGGAGGCCGTGCCGTCGGGCGAGGCCGTGGGCAGCGCCGGCAGCGGCGGCCAACGAGGTCGCCCTGACCTTCGACGACGGGCCCTCGGCCTACACCGGCCAGGTGCTCGACATCCTCGACAAGCACAACGCCAAGGCGACCTTCTTCATCGTCGGCCGCAACGCCGAGCCCAACGTCGCGCTGCTGCGCCGCACGGTCGAGTCGGGCCACGAGATCGGCAACCACACGTGGTCGCACGCGTCGCTGACGGCGCTCGCGAAGCGGGCCCGCCACGACGAGGTGCAGGGCGCGAACGACGTCGTCCGCAGCGCCGTCGGGCACGCGCCGCGGCTGTTCCGGCCGCCGTACGGCGCGATGCGCCCGGGCACGAACCGCGAGGTGCGCCAGGCGGGCATGCTGCCGGTCGTCTGGAGCGTCGACGCGCACGACTACGACCCGGGCGTGACCGCGAAGAAGCTGGTCGCCCGGGTGCGCAAGGCGCTGCGGCCCGGCTCGATCATCCTGCTGCACGACGGCGGCGGCGATCGCCGCAAGACCGTCGCGGCCCTACCGAGGATCCTCGAGGAGATCGAGCGGCGCGGCTACCGCGCCGTCACGGTCACGCAGCTTCTGAACGACGCTCCGCCGGAGCAGGACGACCTCGCCGGGCGGATGTGACCTCCGGCGCCGCGGTCACGACCGCCGCCAGCGCCGCGACCACCGCCGGATCGAGGCTGCTGCCGGCGCTCGCCTGGATCTGCTGCAGCGCGCGCGCCGGGTCGAGCGCCTCCTGGTAGGGGCGCCCGGCCCGGATCGCCGACCAGGCGTCGGCGGCCGCGACGATGCGCGCGTCGATGGGGATCTCGTCGCCGGCGAGCGCGTCGGGGTAGCCGGTGCCGTCGTATCGCTCGTGGTGGTGGCGAACCGCGCCGGCCGCGCCGCCGAGCGCCGCGAGCTGGGAGACGATCTCCGCGCCGCGATCGACGTGGGTGCGCAGGATCGCGCGCGCCTCGTCCGAGGTCGACGCCGCCTGCAGCACGCGGTCGGGGATCGCGAGCTTGCCGATGTCGTGCAGCCACCCGCCGAGCCGGCAGCGCAGGGCGACGCCCTCCGACAGGCCGAGCTCGGTGGCGATGCGGCCGGCGAGGTCGGCGACCTCGGCGCAGTGATGCTCGGGCGATGCCTCGCGCACGGTGACGGCGAAGCGCCAGGCCGCGCGCCAGCTGGAACACCTCGGGCTCGTCGGCCTCGAGCTCGTCGGCGGTCAGCGACGAGACCAGCCGCGTGCCGTCGCGGCCGCCGCGCTTGGCGGCGTACAGGCCGCGGTCGGCGGCGTCGAGCAGCGCCTCGTCGGTCTCGCCCGCGGTCCAGATCGCGGCGCCGCACGAGGCGGTGACCACCAGCTCCGTGCCGCCGGGCAGCTCGACCGGGCTCATCGAGATGCTCTTGCGAATGGCCTCGGCGCGCCACTCGAGCGTCTCGGTGTCGGGAATCTCGGGCAGCAGCACGGCGAACTCCTCGCCGCCGTAGCGCGCGACGGTGTCCCCCTCGCGGATCGCCGTGCGCAGGCGCTCGGCGACGGCGATCAGCACGGTGTCGCCCGCGAGGT
Source organism: uncultured Actinomycetes bacterium (assembly GCA_963732645.1). Lineage (GTDB taxonomy): Bacteria > Actinomycetota > Thermoleophilia > Gaiellales > F1-60-MAGs149 > VFJZ01. The sequence goes on along the minus strand of CAVTAC010000007.1, from coordinate 49,758 downwards.
GCCCGTAGGTGTCGTTGACCGACTTGAAGCGGTCGACGTCGATCAGCAGCACGGCCGGGGGATCGATCCGGTCGGCGCGGTCGAGCTCGGTGCGCAGGGCCGTCATGAAGTAGCGGCGGTTCTTCGCGCCCGTCAGGTGGTCGGTGACGGAGATATCGGCCAGCTGGCGGTTGCGGTCCTCGAGCACCTGCTGCGTCGCGACGCGCATGTCGTACGCCTGGCTGGCCTCCTCGAGCGCTGCCTCGAGCTGCTCGCGGATCGCCTCGGGCGGGCCGAGGTCGCGGATCACGCCCTCCACCCGCACGCCGCCGTCGGGCTCGGGCGTGCACACGCCGGTGAGCGTCACCTGGTGCCTCTCGCCGTCGTCGCGGATCACGAGCAGGTCGCCGCTCACCTCGTCGCTGCCGTCGGTCATGGCCCGGATGAGCACCTCGAGCCGGTCGCTCTCGGCCGGATCGACCGACGCGCGCAGCAGATCGAGCGGCCCGAGCGGCACGCTGCGGCCGATCGTCTGCGACAGCCGGCGGCTCTCGAACAGCGGCACGGCCTCCTCCTCGGGCTCGACGAGCCAGGCGAAGAGGTAGTCCGGCACGGCAGACAGCACGCCGGCAAGTGTGCCGAGCAACGATCGCTCGGTCGAGCGCAGATCATCTTCTTGGCCACCCACAGCCTCCCGCATCGGCATTTCCGCGGCGCCACAAGAGAGTGAAGTTGACGCGACGCGCGTTCGCCCGTACAACGCCTGGCATGTCTTCGATCCTCGACGTCCACTGGCACCCGGACGTTCTCGCGCACGACACCGGAGCCGGGCTGTTCGACGCCGCGGATCCCGGCTGGCTCGCGGTACCCGAGACGCACGCGGAGAACGCCGACCGCGTGCGCAACATGTACAGCGCCCTGCACGACGGCCCGTACGCCGGCCACCTGCGCTGGCGCGACGGCCGCCATGCGACCGTCGACGAGCTCGCCTGGCTGCACGATCCCGGCTACATCGAGGAGGTGCGCGCCAGCTGCGAGACGGGCCGCTGGTGGACGCGCACGACGCTCACGGCGCCTGGCTCCTGGCCCGCGCTGACGGCTGCGGCGGGCACCGCGATCGGCGCCTGCGACGCCGTGCTGGACGGCGACACGCGCGCTGGCCTACGCGCTGGTGCGCCCGCCCGGCCACCACGCCTCGAGCCGCACGGCCGACGGCTACTGCTTCTTCAACAACACCGCCCTGGCGGCCGAGAACGCGCGCCGCCGCGGCATCGAGCGGGTCGCGATCCTGGACTGGGACGTGCACCACGGCAACGGCACGCAGACGCTGTTCTACGAGCGCGACGACGTGCTGACGGTCTCCTGGCACATGGCGCACGGCAGCTGGGGCGCGAGCCACCCCGAGACGGGCGCGCCGACCGAGACGGGCGCCGGCGCCGGCGAGGGCTTCAACGTCAACGTCGAGCTGCCGCTGGGCAGCGGCGACCACGCGTACCGCACGACGTTCGACGAGATCGTGGCGCCGATCGTGACCGCGTTCGACCCGGGCATGATCATCATCGCCTCGGGCCAGGACGCCAACCAGTACGACCCGAACGCGCGCCAGTGCGTGACCATGGCGGGCTTCCGCGGGCTCGGCCAGCGCGCGCGGGCGCTGGCCGACCGGCACACGGGCGGCCAGTTGCTGCTGGTGCAGGAGGGCGGCTACTCGCGCACGTACTCCGCCGCCTGCCTGCTCGCGACCGTCGAGGGCGTGCTGGGCCTCGAGGAGACCCTGCCCGACCCGCTCGCGTTCCTGCCCGACCCGCCCGGCCACGCCGCGGCCGCCATCGACGATATCCGCGCCGTCCAGGCGCGCTACTGGGAGGTTCTCCGATGAGCGCCGAGCTCGCCGCCGCCGTTGCCGAGGCCGAGGCGCGCTACGTCGCCGCCAACCCGGCCTCGAACGGCCTGCACGTGGAGCGCCAGCGCTCCATGCCGGGCGGCAACACGCGCACCGTGATCCACGTGGCGCCGTTTCCGCTCACGATCGCGAAGGCCTCGGGCGCGACCATCACCGACGTCGACGACCACGTCTACACCGACTTCCTGGGCGAGTACACGGCCGGCCTGTACGGCCACTCGCACCCGATCATCCTCGGCGCCGTCCGCGAGGCGCTGGCCGACGGCATCTGCTTCGGCGCGCCCAACGAGTACGAGGCCGGCCTCGCCGCCGCCGTCTGCGGGCGCTTCCCGTCGATCGACCTGGTGCGGTTCACCAACTCCGGCACCGAGGCGAACATGCTCGCCATCTCGCTGGCGCGCGTGCACACGGGCCGCGAGGCGATCCTGGTGTTCGAGGGCGGCTACCACGGCGGCGTGTTCTTCTACGCGACGGCCGCCGGCTCGCCCATCAACGCCCCGTACCCGACGATCATGGGCCAGTACAACGACGCGGAGGGCGCGGCGCGCCTGATCGCCGAGAACGCCGACCGCCTGGCCGCCGTCATCGTCGAGCCGCTGCAGGGCAGCGCCGGCTGCATCCCGGCCGAGCAGGGCTTCCTGGAGACGCTGCGCGCGGCCACCACCGAGCACGGCGTCGTGCTGATCTTCGACGAGGTGATGACCTCGCGGCTGTCGCCGGGCGGCCTGCAGCTGACCACCGGCGTGACGCCGGACCTGACGTCGCTCGGCAAGTACGTCGGCGGCGGCATGACGTTCGGCGCCTTCGGCGGCCGGGCCGAGCTGATGGCGCGGTTCGACCCCAGCCGCGCCGACGCGCTCCCCCACGCCGGCACGTTCAACAACAACGTGCTGACGATGGCGGCCGGGCTGGCCGGGCTGACGCAGATCTACACCCCCGACGCGGCCGAGCAGCTGAACGCGAGCGGCGACCGGCTGCGCGAGCGCCTCACCGCCGCTGGCGCGGCGCGCGACCTGCCGTTCTTCGCGAGCGGCCGCGGCTCGATGATCGGCCTGCACTTCGGGCGCGGCCCGCTGCGCTCCACGGCCGACATCAAGGGCGATCCGGCGACGCTCACCGGTCTGCGGGCGCTGCTGCACCTGCACTGCCTGGAGCACGGCTGCTCGTACGGCCGCCGCGGGTTCATGGCGCTGTCGCTGCCGCTGACCGAAGACGACCACGACCGCATGGTTCAGGCCGTCGAGACCTTCCTCGACGAGCGCGGCGAGCTGGTGCGGCTGGCGGCGTAGGCCAGCACCAGAAGGGCGCAGCCCGCCAGCGCGATGGTGGTGGTGAACCCGCGCGCGTCGAGCACGAGGCCCAGCAGCGCCGTGCCGATCGCGCCGCCCATGAACAGCGAGAAGACGAAGAACGAGATGGCCGTGCCACGGGCCTCGGGCGCGATCTCGGTGCCGCGCGTCTGCAGCACCGAGTGGCAGATCGGCAGGCCGAGGCCGACGAACGCCACCCCCGGCACGACCAGCACCCAGCTGGGCGCGGCCGCCGCGACCAGGAAGCCGGCGCCCATCATGGTCGCGCCCAGCAGCATCATCCGGCGCTCGCCGACGCGCGCGAGCAGCGGCCGGATCAGCCGCGTGGCGCCCACGGACGCCACCGCCTCCACCGCGAGCACGCCGCCCGTCAGCACGTAGGAGAGGCCGTGCTCGTCGTGCAGCAGCGCCCCGAGGTAGGCGTTGCCGCCGTGGAACCCGGCGCCCTCCAGCGCCACGAGCGCGAACAGCACGCGCGCCTTCCGGTTGCGCAGGATCGCGCCGTGCTGCGACGGCTGGCGGCCGCGCGCCGGCACCGCGTTGCGGGCGCGCCAGAGCGGCACGATCAGCAGGGCGGCGAGCGCGGCGTCGACGACGAAGATCGCCCGCCACGAGAACAGCTCCGTCAGGATCCCGCCCAGCGCGGCGCCGGCCAGCAGGCCGCTGGCCGAGGCCGCGACCAGCTTCGCGATCGCCTCCTGGCGCTGGTCGTACGGCACCAGCTCGCCCATGGTCACCAGCGCGAGCGGGAAGAACGCGGCCGCGATGCCGCCCGTGACGAGCCGGATCCCGGCCAGCACCGGCAGGCTCCCGGCCAGCGTCGAGGCGGCGACGACGCAGGTGAACGCCACGATCGCGAACGCGATCACGCGCATCGGCCCGACCCGGTCGGCGAGCGGCCCCCAGGCCAGCTGGCAGACGCCGTACGGGATCAGGTACGCCGTGATCGCGATGCCGGCCGCGGGCACCGACACGTCCAGGTCGGCCGCGATGTCGGGCAGGATCGTGACCATCGTGCGGCCGTCGAGCATGATCACGAACGACAGCAGCCAGAGCAGCCGCGGCAGGGGCACTACAAGATGCCGCGCGCGGTGAGTGCGGCTCGCAGCTCGGGCTGGCGGGCGGCGAGCTCGTCGTGGTCCTTCACCGGCAGGAAGCGCGACTCGGGGCCGTCGCGCGGCACCTGCACGAAGCGGGTGTCGAGGTGGCTGGTCAGCTCGCCCAGCAGCCGCTCGCGCTGGATGGCCGGCCGGCCGTCGACCTCCTTCTCCACCACGAACCACGTCCACTCGCCGTCGTGGGCGAGCAGCGCCCGCGCGTCGGCGTGGAAGGTGTTGGTGTTGAACACGCCCGACGTGGCCGGATCGAAGCCCGGCGGCAGCCGGAAGTCCTCGAGGATCACCGGCCGGCCGTTCCAGCGCACCGGCCAGCCGCCGCGGTCGCTGCCGGCGGCGACGACCTCGCACGACAGCGCCGCCCCGTGGGAGAGGTGCCAGCCGACCACGGCGGCGTCGAGCGTCGCGCCGAGGTTGTCGAGGTTCGCGAGCATCAGCGTCGTGCCGCCGCCGCGGACGAACCGCTCGAGCAGGCCCGAGTCGCGGAGCGCGTCGACCAGGTCTCCGTGGCCCTGCGCGTACTCCGACGGGTTGCCGTCGTCGTCGCGGAACACGTCGCCCTCGGGTGTCTCGCGCAGCGCGACGCCCTGCTGGAAGAGGCCGATCGCGTCGCCATCGGCGCGGTCGCCGAGCGCCTCGCGGATCGGCCCGTCGGTGGCCGCCGAGGTCATCATCAGGAGCGGCGGCCGGCGACCGTAGCGGCGCTCGACGGCGTCCAGCTCGCGCAGGCGGATGTCGAGGAACGTGAGGCCGTCGACCGCCTCGACGAGGGCCTTGACGACGCCGCCCATGCGCGTCGCCATGCCGCCGGCGAGCACCACGAGGGCCACCTCGCCGCGCTGCAGCGCGGCGGCGCCCAGCGCCTCGTCGCGCGCGTGCTCGGGCGTGCCCGGCTCGGGCAGCGGCGAGACGTCGCCCGGTGCGGGCGGCTCGACGATGCCGTCGACGATATTCACTCGGGCCGCTCCCCGGCCAGGTCGTACGGCGGTCGCAGCACGCCCCGCTCGGTGACGATGGCGGTGATCAGCGCCGCCGGCGTGACGTCGAACGCGTCGTTGCGCGCGAAGGTCGCATCGGGCGCCGTCACGACGCCGCCGAAGCCCGTCACCTCGTCGGCGGGGCGCTGCTCGATCGGGATCAGGTCGCCCGAGGCGGTCTCCGGGTCGATCGTCGACGTCGGCGCGACGACGTAGAACGGCACGCCGTGGTGGTGCGCGAGCACGGCCAGGTTGTAGGTGCCGATCTTGTTCGCCGTATCGCCGTTCGCGGCGATGCGGTCGGCGCCGACGACGATGCCCGCCACGCCGCCCTCGCGCAGGATCGCGCCGGTCGCGTTGTCGGTGACGAGGGTGTGCCGGATGCCCGCCTCGGCCAGCTCGTAGGCCGTCAGCCGCGCGCCCTGCAGCAGCGGCCGCGTCTCGGGCACCCACACGTGCGGGTCGCCGCCGCGCTCGGCCAGGGCCAGCACGACGCCGAGCGCCGTGCCGTAGCCGCCGGTGGCGAGGCCGCCGGTGTTGCACTGCGTCATCAGGTGGGAGCCGTCCGCGAACAGGGTCGCGCCGTGGGCGCCCATGGCCCGGCAGCGGGCCACCTCGTCGCCGTGGATGCGGCGCGCCCGGGCGGCGATGCGGCCGCGCGCCTCCTGCGGGTTGGCCACGCCGCGGTCGAGCTCGGACAGCGCCTCGGCCGACGCCCCACGCCAGGTTGACGGCCGTCGGGCGGGCGGCGGCCAGCACCGCGCCCTGCTCGGCCAGGTACTGGCGCATGCCGACCGGGTGATCGGGCGCCGTGCGCGCGGCCAGCGCGACGCCCATCGCGCCCGCGACGCCGAGCGCCGGCGCGCCGCGGACGGCGAGCACCTGGATCGCGTCGACCAGGTCGGCGACCGTCCGGCACGAGCGCTCGACGCGCTCCTGCGGCAGCCGCGTCTGGTCGAGGAGCACCACCGCCTCGTCCTCGAGGCGGATGATGTCGTGAGGCTGCAGCAGGGCTACGTGCCCTCGTCCCAGGTCGCGAGGTAGCGCTCCTGGTCCGACGTCAGCTGGTCGATCTCGAGGCCCAGCGTGCCGAGCTTGAGGCGCGCGATCTCGGTGTCGATGGCATCGGGCACCACGTACACGCGGCGCTCCAGGTCGGCGCCGTGGCGGACGGCGTACTCGACCGACAGCACCTGGTTGGCGTAGGTCATGTCCATGACCGAGGCCGGGATGCCCTCGGCGGCGCCGAGGTTGACGAGCCGGCCCTCGGCCAGCAGCGCGATCTGGCGGCCGTCGGGCAGGCGGAACAGCTCGATGTCGGGACGCGGCATCGTGCGCTCGATGGCCATCGCCTCGAGCGCCGGCACGTCGACCTCGACGTTGAAGTGGCCGGCGTTGGCGATGATGGCGCCGTCGCGCATGACCTCGAAGTGCTCGGCGCGCAGCACGTGCTTGTCGCCCGTGACCGTCACGAAGATGTCGCCGCGGCGCGCGGCATCGGCGACGGGCATCACGCGATGCCCGTCCATCACGGCCTGCAGCGCGCGCATCGGGTCGACCTCGAGCACGATCACGTGGGCGCCCATGCCGCGCGCGCGGTCGGCGATGCCGCGGCCCGCGAGGCCGTAGCCGGCGACGACCATGGTGCGGCCCGCGAGCAGCATGTTGGTGGCGCGGATGATGCCGTCGATGGTCGACTGGCCCGTGCCGTAGCGGTCCTCGAACAGGTGCTTCGTCTGCGCCTCGTTGACGGCGATGATCGGGAACGCGAGCACGCCGTCGGCCTCCATCGCCTTCAGCCGCATGACGCCGGTGGTCGTGCCCTCGGTGCCGACGATCACCTCGAAGAGGTTGTCGCGGCGGTCGGCGTGCAGCACGCCGAGCAGGTCGGCGCCATCGTCCATGACGATCGCGGGGCGATGGTCGAGCGCCGCGTGGATGTGCGCGTAGTACGTGTCGTGGTCCTCGCCGCGGATGGCGTAGGCCGCGATGCCGTACTCCTCCACCAGCGCCGCGGCGACGTCGTCCTGGGTCGAGACGGGGTTCGACGCGCACAGCAGCACGTCGGCGCCACCGGCGGCCAGCGCGCGCATGAGGTTGGCCGTCTCGGCGGTGACGTGCATGCACGCGGTGATGCGGATGCCCTCGAGCGGGCGCTCGCGCGCGAACCGCTCGCGAATCGCCTTGAGCACCGGCATGTCGCGATCGGCCCACTCGATGCGACCCCGACCCTCCTGGGCGAGGGAGAGGTCCTTGACGTCGTGCCCTGGCACGGCGCGGCACTCTAGCGGCCGGCGGCCATTTCCGCCTTGAGTGCGGTGAGGCGGGTGATGTCCATCGGGTCGACCTTCTCCACGTCGGCGAGGTGGCACGACACCAGGTCGCCGAACAGCAGGAGGCCGAAGGCGCGGGCGCGCTCGTCCGGTCCGTCTGCGGCCCACGTCTCGACCAGACCGCCGTCGCCGCCGACGAACCGCGCCATCGCGTCGCTGAGCGTGGCGACCGCCCGCGTCTCGGCGAAGTCGCGCAGGAAGACGGCGGCGTGCCGCTGCTTCGCGCGCGGCGCCTGCAGCCAGCCGAGGATCTCGTTGTGCGCGATCTCGGGGACGGCACCGGCGAACGCGGCGACCTTGGCGTTCTCGTTGATCTGGTTCTTGAGCCGCACCGCGACCGCCGCGCGCAGGCCGGAGCCGTACAGCACGGTGACGTGACCGGCGAGGCGCTCGGCGATGGCGCGGGCCTCGTCGTCGCGGGCTGCCGCGGCGTCGGCCGCGTCGGCGCCACGGGCGATCAGGTCGGTCGTGTCGGGCGCCGCGCCCGCCTCGCCGAGCAGCACGAGCAGCGGTGCGAGCAGCAGGCCGAGCGCGCCCCGCGGCTGGTAGCCGCCCTCGACCGTGATCACGGGCACGTCGTCGGTCTCGGCCAGCGCGGCCAGCGTGCCGCCCGATCCGAGCGCGACCCGGGTGGCGCGGCGCTCGCCGGCCTCGACGAACCAGTCGAGCGCCTCGGCCGTCTCGCCCGAGTACGACGTGACGACGACGAGCGTGTCGGGCCCGACCCAGCCGGGCAGCGTCAGGCCGACCGGCACCTCGACGGGAAGCTTCAGCTCCTCGGCCAGCAGCGCGGCGGCGAGGCGGCCGCCCGCGGCCGATCCGCCGAGGCCGCACAGCGCGACGTTGCGGAACGGCCCGGCGCCCTGCAGCGCGCCCTGCGCCAGCGGTGCGGCGGCACGCAGCTGCGCGCCGAGCGCCATGGCCTGGCCGTGCATGGTCTCAGGCGCCATCTCCAACCTCCAGGAAGACTCGCTCGCCGGTGACCGTGCGGCTCTCGGCGATCTCGACGCCGGCGGCGACGATCGACTTGTCCGAGACGCGCGCCCGGGCGCCGACGATGGCGCCACGGCCGATCACGGAGTCGGTCACGACGGCGCCCGCGCCGATCACGGCGTCCTCGTGGACGACGCTGCGGTCGACGGTCGCGTCGCCGGCCACGGAGGCGCCGGCCAGCGAGCACGGTGTCGCCGCCGGAGACGTGCATGTTGGCGGCCAGGTAGCTGTCCGGCGTGCCGATGTCGTTCCAGTAGCCGGTGCAGCGCCAGCCGTAGAGGCCGTGGCCGACGAGCTGCGGAAACACCTCGCGCTCGATGTTGACGCGCTGCATGTAGGGCACCGTGTCGAGGAACCAGCGGTCGAGAACGTAGGCGCCGGCGTTGATCCAGTACGGCGGCTCGAGCTGCACCTCGGCGCCGGGCTCCGGCTTCTCGACGAACGCCTCGACGCGCCCGTCGGCGTCGGTGAGCACGAGGCCGTAGCGCGTCGGGTCGGGCACCTCGGTCAGCGTCACGGTCGCCGCGCGCACCGTGCGTGACGTGGAAGGCCATCAGGTCGCCCAGCGAGGCCTCCATCAGCACGTCGCCGTTCAGCGCGAAGAAGGGCGCGTCGTCGAGCCGGCCCTCGATCGCGAAGCGGATCGCACCGGCCGTGTCCATGGGCTCCGGCTCGACGGCGTACTCCAGCGCCATGCCGTCGTACATGTCGCCGAAGCCCGCCACGATCGGGTCGGGCAGGTAGCCGCAGCTGAAGACGACGCGCTTCACGCCGGCCGTGGCGAGCCGCTCGAGCATGTGCGCCAGGAACGGCCGGTCGCCGATCGGCAGCATCGCCTTCGGGCGATCGAGCGTCAGCGGACGCAGGCGCGTGCCTTCCCCACCGACGAGGATCACGGCGATCACGCCGGGGCAACCTCGCCGGTGCGCCGCGGGCGGCCCACGGAGTCGTACTCGAAGCCGGCGGCGGCAGCCTCGGCCGGGTCGAGCAGGTTGCGGCCGTCGATCAGCAGCGGCCGCGCCATCGAGTCGCGCATCGCGGGGTCGAGGACCGCGCGGAACTCGTTCCACTCCGTCACGATCACGGCGGCATCCGCGTCGGCCAGGGCCTCGGCGGGCGAGGAGACGACGATCGCGCCGACCGCCTCCAGGTGCGCGCCGGACGCGACCGGGTCGTACGCGCGCACCTCGGCGCCCTCTGCGGCCAGCCGCGAGGCCAGCACGAGGCTCGAGGCCTCGCGGGTGTCGTCGGTGTTGGGCTTGAAGGCGATGCCGAGCAGCGCGATCTTCTTGTCGCGCAGCGACCCGAGGTGGTGCTGCAGCTTCGAGATGACGCGCCGCTTCTGCAGCTCGTTGACCTCGATCACGGCGGTCAGGAGCTGGAAGTGGTATCCGGAGTTGCCGGCGAGCTGCTTGAGCGCTCGCACGTCCTTCGGGAAGCAGTTGTGCACCACGAGTCCGCCGGTCGTGACGAACGTGTGAGCTCCCGGCACCTCGAGCGAGTAGACCGTCTCGCTTGCTGCGACCGGCATGACGCTCGTGACGCGTGCGACGGCGCCGTTGACCAGGCCACGGCGGAATCCCGTCGGCGCAATGCGCTTCGCCTGCGCCGCGATGGACGCGCGGATCGCCGGCGTGTCGGCCTCCGGAACGAGATCGAGCATCCTCTCGACCTGGTCGGCGCCGGAGATCATCAGCCAGTAGGTGTCGCACGTCGACTTCGCCGTGCGGCCGACCTTCATCCGCGCGACGATTCCGCACTCGCCGAGAAGGCGGAGCATGCCGTCGGCGAGCGGGCGGCGAGTGGTTTCGTACTCGAGGTACGACGTCGGAACCGCCGCCGATGTGCCACCACGAGCCGCCGACCAGCCAGAGTCCAGCGAGCAGCGCGCGCTTCTCGGCGATCGGCCGATCCCAGATCGCATCGGGGAGGGCGTGCGAGTGCGCATTGCGGCCGAGACCGAGGTCATCGTCCAGGTGCAGGTCGTTGAGCTCCGCTCGCCGAGCTGCGCCGAACCCGCGGACATCCTCGGCTCGCGTCACCGTGCCATCTTCGGATGTCGAGACCGGCTGCCGGCCGGGATGAGCGAGGGCACCGACGAGCTCGGCGTCGCTGTCCGCCTCCGCCGAGCCCTGCGCGATCGGGATCCAGTCGGCCTCGGTGAGGTCGCGGGCCAGGCGGGTGTCGACGGCCCCCGTGACACCGTCGACCACGACGAACGGGTGGTCGTCGGTGACCGTGACGCGACGGCCCATCTTGGTGCGGACCTCGACGAGCGCGTCCGAGTGGCGGCTGGTCATGTGGCTGACGGGCAGGAACTCCGGGCCAGCTCCCTCGGCGCGCCAGCTCAGCACCTCCAGCCCGTCGGGCTCGATCATGTCACCGCCCCCGAGCTCGGCATGGAGCGCCTCGAGCTCGACCAGGCGCGTGACGCCGTCGCGACGTACCAGCACCGTCTCGTCGCCGACCAGGCAGCTACCGCCATACCCAATGCCTGGCCGCAAGAAGCTCGCGCCGATGCGGCGGTCGAGGCCCATGCCGCGCGCCACCTCGGCCACGTCGGCGCCGACGGCCTCGCAGACGTTCGCGATCTCGTTGATGAACGAGATCTTGGTCGCCAGGAACGCGTTCGCGGCCAGCTTGATCATCTCGGCCGACGCGACGTCGGTGCGCACGATCTCGGTGTCGATGCCGTCGTACAGCCGGGCGACGCGCTCGGCGTCCTCCTCGCTGACGGCGCCGACGACGACGCGGTCGGGCGCCATGAAGTCGCTCACCGCCGAGCCCTCGCGCAGGAACTCCGGGTTCGACATGTACGCGACGCCGTGCAGGCCGCGCGCGTCGAGGCGCAGGCGCACGTTCTCGCCGGTGCCGACGGGCACGGTCGACTTCATCACCAGGCCCGCGCCCTCGGCGCTGGGCGGGATCGCGTCGATGACGGACTGCACGCGCGACAGGTCGGCGTCGCCCGACGGCATCGGCGGCGTGTCGACGCAGATGAAGGCGAGGCGGGCCTCGGCGAACATCTCCTCGAGGTCGAGCGTGAAGCGCAGCCGGTTGCGGTTGCGGCGGATCAGGTCGTCGAGCCCGGGCTCGTGCATCGGCACGGCGCCGCCGCGCAGCATCTCGACCTTGGCGGGGTCGATGTCGCGGCAGATGACGGTGTGACCCAGGTCGGCGAAGCACGCGGCCGTGACGAGGCCCACGTACCCCACTCCGATCACGCCGATCGGCTCGCGACTCATGTGACTCCTTCTGCGGCTAGCTGGGGATGCGACGGAAGCCGGTCGCGATCGCCCACATGGTCGAGTTGGAGAGGCCGTCGACGATCGAGTTGGACAGCCAGTACGTCCGCTTGTTCCAGTGCCAGGCGACGCGATGGAGCTTCGCGCCGTTGAAGTAGAGCAGGTACTCGATGTTGTTCTGCGTACGAGTCTCGTTGGGCGTCTGCAGCAGCGGCGGCGTCTCCCAGTCGAGGATCTGCACGCCGAACGTCGTCTTGGCCGCCGTCGGACGTCTCGTAGTACGTCACGTGCAGGGCGTTCTTGCCGCGCAGCTTGTAGCGGCGGAAGGCCGGGTACGACTTGATCTGCGGGTCGCCCGTGACGGTGTCGTTCGGCAGCTTCGTCGGGTACATGATCGAGTGCCCCATGCCCTTCTGCGCCTTCTTCCACGCCGCCAGGTCGCGCGAGCGGTCGGTGGCGATGCGGGCCTTCACGTCGGCCGGCAGCGCCTTGACCTTCTCGGGCGCGAGCGTGTCGAACGTCTGGCCGACCACCGCCACGACGTCGGCGTAGACCTGCGACGCGGGATCGTCGGGGCTCGCGACCGAGGCGTTCAGCGCGGCGATCTCGGCGGCGTCGAGCGGCTTGATCTCGCTCGGGTTGATGAGCGCCTTGAGTGCGGTTGCGGCCTCCTTCGACCCGGCCTTGTCGCCGTAGTAGATGACCGAGTCGAAGTAGTCGCTGCTCTCGGCGTCGCCGTGCGCACGGGCGTTCTTCCAGCCGCGCTTCACGCAGCTGCTGCTCGAGATCGGCGGCGGCGCCGACCTTGCCGTTGCCGTTGCGGACCTCGACCTGGATGGTCGCGGCATCGAACTTGGTGCTCGTCTTCTTGACCTTGCCGGCGGCCTCGTCGGCGGCGCGGTTGGCCTGCGTCGGGTCGGGATCGAGGAACTGCGTCGACGGTCGCGTCGACCTCGGACTGGTCGACGGAGATGCGGCCGGCCAGCGTCGGGTGCGCGTGGCCGACGAACCGCACGTTGACCATGTTGTTCTTCGGGATCGACCGCAGCGTGTTGGCGTAGAGCTCCATGTCGTTGAGCGACATCTGCTTCTTGCCGATGATCTTGAGGTTCTTCTTCGCGGTGTCGAGCAGCGTCCCGAGGTTGCGGCCGATGCTGATCGGGTCGAGCTTCACCTTGAACTCGCGCAGGAACAGCTGCTGCCGCGCGAGGCGGTACGTGTCGTCGTCGTCGTGGCGGTGGCGCACGTACTCGAGCGCGTCCTGGCCCCGCATCAGCTGGTAGCCGGGCTCGATGTCGATCGAGTTGAAGTTCGTGCCCGCGGTGTTCTGGTTCAGGTTGTAGTAGCGGCGGTCGACGTCGACGTAGGCGCCCTTGAAGGCGTTCACGGTCTGCGTGAACGCGTCGAAGTCGACGCTGACGTAGTAGTTCGGCGTGATGCCGGTGACCGACTTGATGGTGTCGATCGTCAGCTTCGGGCCGCCCAGGAAGAACGAGTTCGTGATCTCCTGCGGCCCGTAGCCGGGGATGTTGACGATCCAGTCGCGCGGGAACGAGAGCATCGAGACGATCTTCGTCTTCGGGTCGACCCGCACCAGCATCAGCGTGTCGGAGCGGCCGCGCGTCTCGCCGGGTCCGGCGGTCCTGGCCGATCAGCAGGAAGATGACCGGCCGCTTCGCCGACGGCGCGGACGTGTTGAGGCTGGGATCCTCGAGGCTGTGGGCGGCGTCCACCTCGTCGGGCGTCTTCGCCTCGGTGATCTGGTCGACGGCGTCGCGGAGGTAGTAGTAGAACGCGCCGGCACCGGTGGCGGTGACGAGGCCCACGACGAGGAACGTCCACAGGAAGAACCGCAGCACGCGGCGGCGCTTCTTGGGCGCCTTGACGCTCTCGGCGCGGTAGATGCGCATCGAGGGGCGGACGGGCCCGCTGCCATCGGGAGTCGAGATCATGCTCGGGCACCAGGCCGGAGCGCGATGGAGGTTTCAGGTAGCGGCGTCGGCACGGTCACGTCGCACGGGGCGAGTTTCGAGTTCCCCGTTGCAGGCGGAATGTCGAGTCGAGTATACCCGGCGACCTTCCGAAACCCTGCCGGACGGCCAGTTCCAGACGCCCCGCGCGCGCGTACCCGACGGCCGTGTCCGTACGGGTGCCTGGCACCGATCCGGCCACAACGTCACGCTTCCGCGCGCTTTCGAGCGCGTCCCGCGACGGGTCGCGCGCAGGCCGTGCGACCGGCCGCCGGCGTCGCGGGCCGGAGGCGCACGACCCGTACCGCGGCGCGCGCGAACGCACGGAAGCGTGACGTTGTGGCCGCTTGGTGCCTGGTACGAGGGCGGCCACGAAGTGACGCTTCGGCGCGGTTTGCGGGCGTTTCGTGCGCGTTCGGACGACGGCGGCCGACGGTTCCGCGCGTCGGCGTGACGGCTCCGGGCGATGTCCGTTTTGGCACGCGGTGCGAAAACGGACACGGATGGACGAACGTCACGGGATCGGCGCGATTGGTGTGGTCCGCGCGCGGGGCGGGCGGCGGCCGCGCGGCGACGCGCGGAACGCCGCGTTCCGCGCCGAACCGTTCGAGCGGCTACGCCGTGGCGCGGTCTGAGCGGAGGGCGCTGAAGTAGACCGCCGACGGGTGGTGCACGACGATCGCGGCCGTCGACTGCTCCGGATCGAGCTGGAACGCCGACGTGAGGCCGATGCCGATCGCCTCCTGGGCGCCCAGCAGGTCGCACACCAGCACGTGGTGCTCCAGATCGGGGCACGCCGGATAGCCCCACGAGTAGCGCCGGCCCTGCTCGGCGTCGATGCCCATCTCGCGCTTCACCCGCTGGTGCAGCGCCTCGGCCATGCCCTCCGTCGCGGCGATCGCGATGCCGTGCGCGAAGTACTGCTCCGAGTACTCCTCGGCGGCGTACAGCGCGTCGACGTGATCCTGCGCCTCGCGGCCGACCGTGACGACCTGGAACGCGACGATGTCGCGCTCGTCGTCGTCGATCGGGCGGAAGTAGTCGGGGATCGCAGAGCCGGTCGTGGCGCTCCTGGCGCGGGAACTGCAGGCGCCCGAGCTCGGACTCGCCGCCCTCGTCGAAGATCACCAGCGCCTCGCCGTCGGCGGCGCAGCGGAAGTAGCCGTACACGCCGCGCGGACGCAGCCAGCCCTGCTCGACGCCCTCCACGCTGCATCCGCAGGCGGCGCGGCTCGAAGTCGGTGCGCACCAGCTCGTCGAACTCCTCGCCGCGCGCGTTCTTGGCGCCCCAGCTCGACTTGTAGAGCGTCTTCAGATCCATGCCGGCCCAGACGGCCTCCATCGGCACGTCGTCGGCCACGCGGGCGCCGAGGAACGGCACCGACGGAACGGGGGCGCGCGGCAGGTCGGCGCGCTGGCCCGGCTCGACGGCGGGACGCACGGCACGCGCCCGCGACACCTCGGCCAGGTACTTGTCGGCCTCGGCCTGGCGCGCCTCCTTCAGCCCGGCCCGGCCGGCGGGCGTGCTGAGCAGCTCGATCGTGTCGAGCCCCTCGAACGCGTCCGTGCAGTAGTAGACGCCGCCGGCGTACGGCCGGCCGTCCTCGAGGTGCCAGATGCGCCGGCCGAACGAGCGGTTGATCGCCGCGCCGCCGATCAGCACCGGGAAGTCGAGGCCGCGCGCGTCGAGCTCGTGCAGCGCGCAGCGGCATCTGCTTCGACGTCGACACCAGCAGCGCCGAGAGGCCGATCGCGTCGGCGCCGACCTCGGTCGCCTTGTCGAGGATGACCTGGATCGGCACCTGCCGGCCCGAGGTCGAACGTCGTGTAGCCGTTGTTGGAGAGGATCGTGTTGACGAGGCTCTTGCCGATGTCGTGCACGTCGCCGTACACGGTGGCGAGCACGATCTTGCCCTTCGACTGGCCCTCGATGCGGTCGAGGAAGTTCTCGAGCTTCGCGACGGCCTTCTTCATCACCTCGGCCGACTGCAGCACGAACGGCAGGATCAGCTCGCCGCGCCCGAACCGGTCGCCGACGTCCTTCATCGCGGGCAGCAGCACGTTGTTGAGCAGGTCGACGGCCTCGTCGTTCTTGCGCGCGCCGCGCTTGTCGAGGGCCTCCTCGATGTCGTCCTCGATGCCGTCCTTGACGCGGTGGAGGATCTTCTGGTGGATCCGCTCGTCCACCTCGACGCCCGCGTACTTGTCGATCTTGGAGGCGCCCGTCTCCTCCTCCATCGGCATCGAGTCGAAGTGCGAGATGAGCCGCTGCAGCGCGTCGGGCCGGCGGTTCAGCACGAGGTCGTCGGCGAGCCCGCGCTCCAGCTCGTCGATGTCCATGTACGGGATCGTGTGCGCCGGGTTGACCATCGCCATGTCGAGGCCGGCGTCGACGCAGTGGTGCAGGAAGATCGAGTTGAGCACGGAGCGGGCGCGCGGCGACAGGCCGAACGACACGTTCGAGACGCCGAGCGACGTCAGCACGCCGGGCAGCTCGCGCTTGATCAGGCGGATGCCCTCGATGGTCTCGACGGCGGAGTCGATCCACTCCTCGTCGCCGGTCGCGAGCGTGAACGTGAGCGCGTCGAAGATGAGGTCCTCCGGCGCCAGCCCGTACTCGTCCACGCAGATGTCGTGGATCACGCGCGCGACGCGGAGCTTCTCGTCACGCGTCTTCGCCATGCCGGCCTCGTCGATGGTGAGCGCGACGACCGCGGCACCGTGCTCGACGATGATCGGCACGTACTCCTCGATGCGCCCGCGGCCGTTCTCCATGTTGATCGAGTTGACGATCGCGCGGCCGGGATACGTCTCGAGCCCGCGCTTCAGCGCGTCGGTCTCGAGCGTGTCGAACATCAGCGGCACCTCGATGCCCATCGCGAGCTTCTTGGTGACGATCGCCATCTGGTCGGCCTCGTCGCCGCGCTCGGTCAGCGCCAGGCAGACGTCGAGGGCGTGCGCGCCGTACTCGACCTGGTCGCGCGCGACACCGAGCACGCCGTCGTAGTCGTCGGCGAGCATGAACTCCTTGATCTTGCGCGAGCCCTGCGTGTTGACGCGCTCGCCGACGATCATCGGGCGCGGCTCCTGGTGCAGCTCGACGGCCGTCATGGCCGAGGCGATCGCCGGCCGGAACACCGGATGGCGGCGCTTCGAGGTGCCCGCGCCGACGGCCTCGCGCAGCTGGCGGATGTGCTCCGGCGTCGTGCCGCAGCAGCCGCCGACGACGTTGGCGCCCCAGTCGTGCACGAACGCCGCCATCTGCTCGGCCATCTCGGACGGCCCGAGCGGGTACACGGTCTCGCCGTCGACGTTCAGCGGCAGGCCGGCGTTCGGCACCACGACGACCGGCAGGTCGCACTCCTGGCACAGGTACCGCACCGGCTCGCGCAGGTGCTCGGGCCCGACGGAGCAGTTCGTGCCGATGATGTCGGCCTTCATGCCGCGGAGGATCGCGGCGACGGCGCCGATGTCGGTGCCGAGCAGCATGCGGCCGGTCACGTCGAGCGCGACCGACACCTGCAGCGGCACGGCCCTGCCGGCCTCGGTGAACGCCCGCCGGGCGCCGGTGATGGCCGCGCGCGTCTCGAGGATGTCCTGCATCGTCTCGATCTGCAGCAGGTCGGCGCCGCCGGCGAGCAGGCCGATGGTCTGCTCGCGGAACAGCTCGACCAGCTCCGGATAGGTGATCGCCGACAGCGTCGGGTCGTTGCCCGACGGCAGCATGCCGGTGGGGCCGATCGAGCCGGCCACGAAGCGCGGCCAGTCGGCGGTGGCGAACTCGTCGCACATCTCGCGCGCCAGGGCGGCCGCGGCGCGGTTGTGCTCGAGCGTCTGCTCGCCCAGCCCCCACTCCTCGAGCCGCAGCCGGGTCGACTGGAACGAGTTCGTGATGACGTAGTCGGCGCCGGCGTCCAGGTACGCGCGGTGGATGTTGCGAATCACGTCGGGCGCGGACAGCGTCAGGTGGTCGACGTTGCCCGGGTAGCCGCCGTAGGCCGAATCGTCCAGCTCGGCGTCCTGGATCTGCGTGCCCATCGCCCCGTCCTTGAACACCGTGCGGGACCGCACGAGGGCCAGGTACTGGTTGGGATCAGACATGGGCAAGAACGGCCTCCCGGTGCTCTTTAGCTTTTGGTTCGCCCCTCTTGCGAGAGGCGCGCGCTTGCAAGCGGCGGTGCAAATCAGTGCGCGCTATCGCGGGAATCCTACATCGTGGAACAACGGAGTCCTGCCGGTCGGGCCCCTCAGGTGCGCGTGCCGGAGCGCCGCGCGCGGCCGGCGAGGTCGGCGACCTTGCCCAGCGCGCCGGACATCGACGGCGTGCGCACGGCCGGCTCGCGGCAGGCGGAGACGGCGTCGAGACGGCGCTCGAGCGCGAGCGCGACCAGCTCCGACTCCGACCGCTGGGCGCGCAGCAGCCCGTAGGCGCCGGCCCCGGCGGCGACGACGCCGGCGGCGAGCGGCCACCACACGACGGCGCCGAGGATGAGCGAGGCGGTGGCGCCGCCCGCACCGACGATGCCGGCCGTCATGGCGTAGTCGCGCTTCACGCGCGCCTCGAGCCGCACCAGCGCCGACTGGTCGCCGATCGGCTCGACGGTCGACGTCACGCCGGGCGACTCGCGCAGGTCGAGGTCGGCGCCGCCGGCCTTGGCCATGGCGGCGCGGGCGCCCGCGACCATGCCGGTGCGCGGCGCCCAGACGCCGAGCTCGGGACCGGTGTGGCGCAGCGCGCGCATGCCGTCGACCTGCTCGAACCACGTCGTCGAGCAGGCGGTCGGCCTCGGCCGGCAGCAGCTCCACGTGCCGGGCGGCCGACGACGCTGCGGTCGAGCGCGCGCACGCGCGTGCGGCTTCGAGAGCACCTCGGCCAGCGCCCGCCGCACGTGCACCTCGGCGACGCCCAGCTCGGCGCCGATGGCCACCAGCTGGTCGGGCGAGAGGCCGCGGCGATCGCTGGCCGGACAGCTCCATGGCGCGCGCGATCACGCGTTCTGCCGTTCCGCGGTCGAGCTCGCCCGTCATGCCCGGGATGGTAGCCCGGCTACGCGAGGCGCCAGAGGCCGAGCGACTTGTCGGCGAACCGCGGGTCGGCGTCGAACCGCTCGTTCACGAGCTGCTCGGGCTCGGGCAGCGAGTACGGCGGCCGGCACAGGTTGAGCGGCCGCCAGCGGCCCATGCGGATGTCGGCGTTCGACTCGCGCGCGGGGAACGTGGTCGCGAGCAGCCAGGTCGCGCCCGACCGGCGGATGTTGGCGAGCGCCTCCATGCCCTCCGCGAACGGCAGGTGCACCAGGCAGTCGCGGCACAGCACCAGGTCGGCCTTCGGCAGCGGGTCGCGGATCAGGTCGCCGACGCGGTACTCGCGACCCGGCCCGCCGTGTGCCGCTGCCGCCGCCTCGACCACGGCCGGCACCACGTCGAGGCCGGTGTAGTGCTCGAACGCGTAGTCCAGCCGGGCCATCCAGTTGCCGTCGCCGCAGGGAGCGTCGAGGATCGTGCGCACGCCGATCGCGGTCAGCAGCGGCGGCAGCGCCTCGAGCAGCGGCGCCGTCGTCGCGGGATCGGACCCGCCGCCGGACACCGACGCGCCGCCCCAGGAGCGCGCGTCGTGGATCTCGCCGAACACCTCCTCGGGCGCGCGGCGGACGCCGCGGAGACGATCGAGGATCGCCTCCGCGCGATAGACCGCGGGCCTGAGCAGGCGCCGGATCAGACGGCCGGGCAGGTCGGCGGACGACCAGGCGTCGCGAACACGCCGCGATGCTTGATCAGCACGATCTTGACGGCCTTCTTGAACTTGAAGTAGAGGACCGTCTGCGAGCCGTTCAGGCACACGGGGACGCGCTTGTTGCCCTTCGGCTTCGGCGAGCCGCCGTGCTTGCCCTCGCTCTGCTCCGAGTTGCCGCTGCGGCCCGACTTGGAGACCGCGTTGGACGCGACCGACACGCCGCCGAGCCCGGCCAGGCCGAGCAGCGCAGCGCACGCCATGACGGCGGCGAGCCGCAGCTGCCACTTGCTCTTGCGCACCGGCGCGGGGCGGGTGCCGATCTTCGAGACGAGGCTGTCGAGCAGCTCGCCACGGGGCGCGGGGCGGGACTCGTGGAGCTCGAGCTCGAAGTCGCTCTCGAAATCGTTCATAACCCCTCTACCGCCGGCGGCCCCGGTTTCCTTACAGCGGGTTCCGGATCCGGCGGCTCGACCATCGCCGCGCAGGCGCCCGAGGGCCCGGTGCAGCGCCACCTCGACGGTGTTGGTGCGCTGGCCGAGCAGCTCGGCGATCTGGCGCGCGGTCAGGTCGGCGCCGTACCGCAGCGCCACCAGCTCGCGCTCGCGCGGGATCGAGCCGGCCGACCGCGCCGGCGATGCGCGAGCCGCTCGACGGAGCGGTCCTCGAACGGGTCGTCCGCGCGCTCGGGCACCGTGGCGACGGTCTCGGCCAGCGCCTGGCGCCGGTAGTGCTCGTCGATGGTGCGCCGCGCGATGCCGACCAGCCACGCGGCCGGATCGCCCTTGCCCGAGTCGTACGAGCTGCGGTACTTCAGCGCGCGCTCGATGGTGGCCGACGTGACGTCCTCGGCCTCGGCGCCGTCGCCCAGGCGGTAGGCGGCGTACGCGTACACGCGCCGCACGGCCTCCTCCGGGTTCGCGAGCGGGTCCTGGCGCGCCATCAGCAGACCACCCGCGGGAACTCGACGGGGTCGAACGGCTCGATCGATGCGTCCGGCGTTCAGGTGCGGGTTGAGCTCGCGCGCCTTCGCGAACACCGTCGGCCGCCGCCGCCGGATCCTGCACGCCGCCCGAGGCGACCCAGAGCCGGAAGTCGGTCGGCGCCTGCTCGAGGGCGCGGCTGTAGGCGAGCCGCGCGCTCTCGGGATCGCCGGCGTTGATGTACGTGCCGGCGAGCGCCTGCCACGCGCGGGCGCTCCACGGCATGCGGTCGGTGGCGCGCCGGGCGGCGGCGATGGCGGCGCACGGGTTGCGTCTCGCTGGCGGCCGCGGCCTCGTCGATCGCGCGGTTGGCCGACAGCGCGTAGCCGCACAGCACGGCCATCAGGATCGCGAAGCCGACGAGCACGCCGCGGCCGACCGGGCCGACCGGCAGCCGTCTGCCCCGCGCCGCGGCCACGACCGCGCCGCCCAGCAGCAACGCCGGGACGATCACCGCGGGCGACTCCCAGTCGGTGTCCACCGCGGCCTGCGCGACGATGACGACGTACCCGCCGAGCGCCGTCGCCGACGAGCGGCTCGCGCCGCGCCTTGATGCCCGCCGCGAACGGCGTCAGCACCACCAGCAGCACGAGCAGCCCGCCGACGATGCCCAGCTCGCCGAGCGTCTCGAAGTACAGCGAGTGCGCGTTCTCGGTGTCGAACACGCGGTCGTCGCGCGCGTAGAAGGCGGCCGTGAAGGTGCCCGCGCCCGCGCCCGCGATCGGGATGGTCGCGCCACTGGTCGAGCGCGACCGTCCACAGCTCCTTGCGGCCGTTGGACGACGCGTCGAACAGGCGGCTGGTGAGGTCGCCGTCGTCGGCCGTGCCGACCGGGTCGCCGTTGAACGAGTTCCACGCGTCCTGCGACGACATCGACGGGCCCGCCGCGCGGGATCGTCGCCGCGACCGCGAGGGCGATCAGGCCGCCGAACAGGATCACGGTCCACGCCGTCCGCAGGTCGCTGGACAGCGTGATGCGCCGCTCGGCCACCGTCAGCAGCAGCGTCACGATCACCGCCGCGCCCATCAGCACGAGCAGCAGCAGGGCGATCGACCGCCCGTCGTCGGCGGCGACCGACAGCGGCGCGTCGCGCCGCGTGAGCCCGTCGCGCTGCGAGGCCGCGTAGACCGCGACCGCCGGTATCACCGACAGCACGATGCCCTCGGTCGCGAGCCGCGTGCGGCTCGGGTCGAGCAGCAGCATCACCAGCAGGGCGACGCCGGTGGCCGCCATGCCCCCGCGCGAGAAGGTGAAGTAGAGCGTCAGCGCCAGCAGCGGCAGCGACGCCGCCGCCAGGCAGCGCAGCCACACGGGTTGCGCGCGGACGGCGAGCCCCAGGGCGACCACGAGCGACAGGCCGGCGAGGCCGCCGAGCATGTTCCAGTACGGAAACGGGTCGGTCAGGCGGTAGCTCGTGGTGGTCGAGTCGAAGTCGCCGAACGTCTCGGGCAGGAGCCGCGTCGAGAGGGCGTAGGCGCAGGCGACCACGCCGCCGGCCCACACGCCCGCGGTGATCTGCGGCAGCGCGCGTCGCGAGCCGAGCCCGAGCGCCGCCAGGGCGGCAGCCGGGTAGACGGCCACGCGCTGGATCTCGTCCAGCGTGTGCGACACGTCGTTCGTCCACAGCAGCGACGCCGCGACCCAGCCCAGCAGCGCCATCAGGCCGCCCAGGAACAGGACGTCGAACCACGCGAGCTCGAGCCGCGTCAGCAGCACGCCGGTGGCGCCCGTCCACAGCAGCAGCAGGGCGACCCACCCCCACTGCGTCGGCTCGGAGCCGCCGTTGGCGAGCGCCAGCCCGGCCACGAGCAGCATCGGCACGCCCACCGTCGCAGCGGGGACGGCGATCGCGCGCACGCGATCGCGCGCCGGTACCTCGACGGCCACCGGTGTCTCCGCAGCCACGCTCACGGAACCGCCACTCCCACGGACACAGGTTACTTGGCAGAATCGGGATCGTCGGCGAGCGATCGGTGGCGCCAGCCGATGCCGATCGCACCTGCGACGAGCCCGAGCAGGGCCGCAACGGCAGCGGCCTCGGCCGGGCTGACGCCGTCGCGCGTGCCGGTGTCGGGCAGTTCGAGCACGACCAGCGAGCCGGCCGGCACGGCGGCCGTGCCTGCGACGACGGTCTCTGCCGCGAGGCGCGCGCCCGCGACGGCCTGCGCTGCGCTGTCGGCGGACACGCGCAGCTCGATCTGCGTCGTGTCCTCGGTGCCGAGCACCTGCAGCCCACCGCCCGCACGCGCCGCGACGGCGGCATCGGATCCCAGCACCTGGGCGATCGCGAGCGCCTGGGCGTTGCGGTCGCCGACGTCGGCGGCGGCCGCGACCGGCACGGCCACGTAGGCCGACGCGACGTACGGCGCGGGCCGCAGTGCCGTGATGACGAGCGCGCCGGCGGCGGCGAGCAGGGCACAGGCGGCGAGCACCCACCAGCGGCGCATCAGGAGGGCGAGCACGCGCCAAGCGTACCGATCCCACCCCGGTCCCCCGAAGTCAGTTTTCTGTGACTAAAGTCATAAAGATGCCTCGCATCGCTCTGGCCCTGATCGCGCTCGGCCTCGTGGCCGTGGCTGCGTCGCCCGCCTCGGCCGCCGCGCCGCAGCGCACCGTGCGCCTGATCTCGCCCGGCCAGGCGTCGACGCACGCGTTCCTGGCCGGCATGTCGGCCGACGGCACGCGCACGGTCTTCACCACGACCGAGCCGCTCGTGGCCGCCGACGGCAACGGCACCGCCGACCTCTACGCCCGCGACGCCGACGGCACGCTGCAGCTGGTCAGCTCGGGCGCCACCGGGGCCGCGCCCACGTTCGGCGGCGTGAGCGCCGACGGCAGTCGCACCTGGTACACGACGACGCACGGCGACGTGACGGCCGACACCGACGGCAGGATCGACGTCTACGAGCGCCACCGGGACGGCACGCTGCGGCAGATCAGCCTCGGCATCGGCGCGTTCGACGCGACCTTCGTGCAGGGCTCGGCGACCGGCGACCACGTGGTGTTCGGCACCGACGAGGCGGTGCTTCCCGATGTCGACGGCGACACCGTCCGCGACCTGTACGACCGCCGCGGCGACGGCTCGCTGGCGCTGCTGACGCCCGGCACGGCCGTGGCGATGGACGCGTTCGCGGACCGCAACGCCCTGAGCGCTGACGGCGCCCGCCTCTCGTTCTCCACGACGGAGTCGCTCGACGCCGCCGACGGCGACCTGCTGCTCGACAGCTACAGCGTCCCCACCTCCGGCGGCCCCGAGGTGCTGCTCACGCCGAACACCTTCTCGAGCCCGGCCTTCGCCCGCCTCAACCGCGCCGGCACGGTCGCCTGGTTCGTGTCGGACGACCAGCTGGTGACGGCCGACGCCGACGCGACGATCGACGTGTACGAGCGCCGCGCCGACGGCACGCTGCGCCTGGTCTCGGGCGGCACCGAGGACACCGACGCCGACCTGGTCGGCGGCCTCGACGACGGCAGCAGCCTGATCTTCCGCACCCGGGAGAAGCTGCTGCCCGCCGACGGCGACACGACCGGCTTCGACCTCTACGAGCGCCGCGCCGACGACTCGCTGCACCTGGTCTCCGGTGGCACGACCGACGCGCTGAGCGCCGAGTTCATGGGCGAGAACGCCGACGGATCGGTCGTGTTCCAGTCGGCCGAGAGCCTGCTGCCGGCCGACACCGACATCGCCGACTCGGGCGACGTCTACCTGCGGCGCCCCGACGGCGAGCTCGTGCTGCTGACGCCCGGGACGCCCGCCTCGATCTCGATCCTCTACCCCGGCCCCGCGGTTCCGAGCAGCCTCGCGCGCACCGTCTTCTCGGCCACCGACCTGCCCGCGACGGGCGACACGAACGGCGCGGCCGATGCGTACGAGGCGACCGCCGACGGCGCGCGTCTGCTGGCAGCAGGCGTGCCGACCGGCACCGACTACACCTTCAGCCAGGCCGCCGACGGCTCGCGGATCGCTCTTCCTGACCACGTCGTCGATCGCAGGCACTCCAGACGGCGACGGCGCGCAGGACGTCTACGAGGCCGACTTCGCCCTGCCGACGCTGGCCGGCGCACCGGGGCTGAGCGGCACGGCGAAAGTCGGATCGACCCTCACCTGTGCTCCGCCCACGGCGACCGGCGAGGCGACGACGACGGCGATCGCGTGGCTGCGCGATGCGACCGTCATCAAGGGCGCCACCGCGGCGACGTATCGCATCGTGCTCGCCGACGCCGGCCACCTGGTGCGCTGCCGCGTGACGGCCCGCAACCCGATCGGCAGCGCGGCCGCGGTGTCTGCCACCCGCGGCATCGCGCCGGTCGCCGCCGCCACCCGGCTCGCGGGCTTCCCGATCGTCGGCCTGAAGCTGACGTGCACGACGTTCTCGGGCGCGCGGACGACGAGCTACGCGTGGAAGCGCGGCACGCGCACCGTCCGCGGCCGCACCGCCCGCACCTACAAGGTCGCGAAGGCCGACCTCGGCAAGCGCCTCACGTGCACGGCCACCGGGCGGGCCGGCGCGCTGGTGTCGAAGGCCACCCTGCGCATCACCGTGCCGCGCCGTTGCGTCGTTCCGGCCGTGCGCGGGCTGACGCCGGCCGCCGCGAAGAATCGGCTCGGCAATGCCGGCTGCCGCACGAGGACCGTCACGGTCGCGGGCAGCGGCGTCAAGAAGGGCCTCGTGCTCGGGACGTCGCCGGCGAAGAAGGCGAAGCTGGCAAACGGCGCGAGAATCACGATCAAGGTGCGTCGCTAGGGAGGATTTTCGCCCGTCGTGCCGACGAGTTCGACGAGCGACAGCAGAATTACCAGCAAGGTGCGCCAAGAAACTGTAGGATCGGCGCCCATGCGGTACCCCGCGCTCTTCCTCGCAACCTTTGGACTCCTCGTCGTCGCCACCGCGGACGCCTCGGCGGCCGCGCCCGATCGCACCGTTCGCCTGGTCTCAGGCAACGCGACACTGACCGACATCCCGACCGGCGTCGGGATGTCGGCGGACGGCAGCCGCGCGCTGTTCAGCACGAGCGAGAGCCTCGTGCCGGAGGACACCAACAGCGCCCTCGACGTCTACGCGCGCGACAGCAACGGCAAGGTGCAGCTGATCGGAACCGGCAAGGGCGCCGCCGGCTCGGCGTTCGCCGGGGTCAGCGCCGACGGCAACCGGACGTGGTACCTGACGACCGACAAGGACGTCGCGGCCGACACCGACGCCAACACCGACGTCTACGAGGAGCGCCGCGACGGCGCCATCCGCCTCATCAGCGCGGGCAACGGCACCTTCCAGGCCAACTTCATCGATGCGTCCGACAGCGGCGACCACGTGCTGTTCTCGACCACCGAGCCCGTCCCGCAGACGGGCGACGGTGACGCCGTCCTCGACCTCTACGACCGGCGTGCCGACGGGACCGTCCGGCTCGTCACGCCGGGCACGGCGCTGGCGCTCCAGACGCCGCGCGGCCCGCCGCGTCATCAGCGCGGACGGAGCACAGGTCACCTTCTTCACCGCCGACAAGCTCGTGCCCGCCGATGCCGACAGCGTCGCCGACACCTATCTCGTGCCCACCGCCGGCGGGCCGTACGTCCTCGCCACCCCGGGAGATCCCGCCATCGCCGTCGCGACGCTCGGCTTCGAGAACCGCGCCGGCACGCGGACGTGGTTCACCACGACGGTGGCGCTCGACCCGGCGGACAACGACACCGGCGGCGACGTCTACGAGCGCCGCGCGAACGGCAGCCTTCGGCTGATCTCGAACGTCGGCACCAACGCCGCGGCCAGCATCGCCGGCGGGCTCGACGACGGCAGCAGCGTGGTCTTCAGCACCACCGAGCAGGTGCTGCCGGCCCAGGACACCGACAGCGCCATCGACCTGTACGAGCGCCGCGCCGACGGGATCGCTGCGGCTGGTCTCGGGCGGCACCACGACCGACAACGCGACGTTCGCCGGCGAGAGCGCCGACGGCTCGATCGCGTTCCTGACGTCGGAGAGCCTCGATCCGGCGACCGACGGCGACGGCCAGATCGACGCCTACCTCCGCCGGCCCGACGGCGCCCTGCTGCTGCTCACACCCGGCACCGGCGCCGCCGGGCTCGTCTTCCCCAACGCGACGATCCCCAGCAGCCGGCCGCGGACGATCTTCTTCTCGACGGCCGACATCGTCGGCACGGGCGATGCGAACGGCCTCGGCGACGTGTACGAGGCCACCGTCGACGGTCCCCGCCGCCTCGCGCCCGGCGTCGCCGACGGCACGACCCTGGCGCCTTCGCAGATGGCCGCCGACGGCTCGCGGATCCTCTTCCACACCGTCACCGCGCTGACGGCGGGCGACACGGATACCTCCCAGGACGTGTACGAGGCGGCCTTCGCGTTGCCGAAGCTGTCGGGTGTCACGACGATGGCCGGCAACGGCCGCGTCGGCGCGACCCACACCTGCACCGTGCCCGCGACCGCGACCGGCGAGGGCATCATCCGCTCGATCGCCTGGCTGCGCGATGCCGCGGTCATCGCCGGCGCGACGGCGAGGACCTACAAGCCGGTGGTGGCCGACGCCGGCCGCAGCCTGCGCTGCCGCGCCGTCGCGCGCAACGGCGTCGGTGCCGCGACCGTCGACTCGGCGCCGCGGGCCATCGCGCCGGCGGCGCTCGCGACCAAGTTCGCGGGCTTCCCCATCGTCGGCACGAAGCTGACGTGCACCGCGTTCGCCGGCGCCACCACGACGGGGTACGCGTGGAAGCGCGGCACCCGCGCCGTCAAGGGCCGCAAGGCGCGCACGTACGCGGTCGCCAAGGCCGATCTCGGCAAGCGTCTGACCTGCACCGCCACCGGCCGCAAGGGTGCGCTCGTCACCAAGGCCGCGCTCAGCCTCACGGTGCCCAAGCGCTGCACGGTCGGCAACGTCCGCGGGCTGACGCCGCCGGCTGCGCAGACGAAGCTCGGCAACGCCGGCTGCCGCACCAAGGTCAGCAAGGTCACCGGCAGCGGCGTGAAGAAGGGCCTCGTGCTCGGCACCTCCCCCGCCCGCGGCGCCAAGCGCGACAACGGCGCGCGCATCACGATCAGGGTCCGTCGCTAGCCGAGCGCCTAGGATGCCGCCATGAATGACGACCAGATTCACGAGCGCATCGAGAAGCTCGTAGCCGAGGAGCACCAGCTGTGGGAGCGCGAGGCCGCGGGCCACGGCACCGATGAGGATCGCCGCCGGGCCGAGGCCGTGAAGGTCTCGCTCGACCAGTCGTGGGATCTCCTGCGGCAGCGTCGTGCGAAGCGGGACGCGGGCGTCGACCCGGACTCGGCGAGCATGCGCCCGGCCGACGAGGTCGAGGGCTACCAGCAGTAGCCGACCGGCTCGCGGCCGAGCGCTACGATCAACGGGTCCCGACAAGGAGCGGCCCGTGACTTCGACCTCGAATCTCACCCACCTGCCGGCGCTCGACGCGCACAACCGCGACGCGATCGGCAGCGAGCTGCAGGCGACGCTCGTCGACCTGATCGACCTGGCGCTGGTGGGCAAGCAGCTGCACTGGAGCGTCGTCGGGCCGCGGTTCCGCAGCGTGCACCTCGAGATCGACGTGCTGGTCGACTCGTGGCGCGAGCTGTCGGACGTGGTGGCCGAGCGGGCCGTCGCGATCGGCGAGTTCCCCGACGGTCAGGCCGACGCGGTCGCCGCCAGCGAGGAGCTGCGCAAGATCGCCCGCGGCTCGGTGGAGGACGACGCCGTGCTGCGCGAGCTGGCGCGCCGCATCGCCGAGGTCGCCGAGCGCGCCCGCAACCGCATGGACCGGCTCGGCGAGCTGGACGGCGCCTCGCAGGACGTGCTGGTCGAGGTCGTGCGCGAGCTCGAGAAGCAGCTGTGGATGGTGCGCGCGCAGATCAAGCACGCCTGACGCCCGCGCGTCGCGAGCGCTAGATCCCGAGCACGGCCTTCAGCGCGTCGCGCTGGTCGTCCCACCGCGCCTCCTGCAGCGCGCGGGCCTGAGGCGCGCGCGCCCGCAGCTCGGCGTGGCGCACCAGCGCGTCGCTGACCCCGGCGGCGATGGCGGCCGCGTTGTTGGCGACGAAGACGGCGTGCGGAAACAGCGCGCGGTTGATGGGCAGGTCGGAGATCACGAGCGGTCGCCCGTGCCACACGGCCTCGCAGGCGACGCGCATGACGGACTCCGGCTGGGTGGTCAGCGCCAGCACCACGTCGGCGCGGTCGATGGCCTGCACGTAGTCGTCGTGCGAGAGCCGGCCGTGAAAGAGCGCGTTCGCCGGCGCGCCGGCCACGAGCGCCGGCGGCAGCCGCTCGATCGCCCCGCAGAAGTCGAGCACCACGCCGGGCAGCAGGCGCAGCGCCGCGAGCGCCTCGTCGATCGGCTCGTCGTGCGAGAAGTAGCCGGGAACCAGCACGTGCGGCTCGGAGTGCACCTCGCGTGCGGCCGCGACGGTCTCGAGCGGCGGCGCCTCGTGGACGACGAGCGGTCGTCCTCCCCACGCCGCGACCCGCTCGGCGAGCGCGTCGGAGCACACGAGCACCGCGTCGGCCCGCGCCGCGCACCGGCGCAGCAGCCCGAGCCGCCGGGCGGAGCGCCGGTCGCCCTTCAGCCCGAAGGCGCCGGTGTGCGCGTCGAGCACGGTGCGCGACCAGACCGTGGCGAGGGCGATCTCGGTCGGCGGCACCGTGACGATCCACGGCCGCCGCGAGACGGGTCGCCGCCAAGGTGAGGACGTCGCCTCACCACCCAGAGCCGCGGCGAGCTCTCGGGCCCGCGCGAGGTTCTGCGGTCGGCCGCAGACGACAACCGGCGACATGGCCCCAGGATACGGTGTCGGAAGGGCCTAGCGGGGGCGAGATTCGGCGTCCGCCGCCGCTTCCCGTGGCGGCACCGACACGGCCATCGCCAGGCCGAGCAGCGCCCACCACAGGTGCGGCATGCCCGTGGTGACGAAGTACGGCTCGAGCAGGTGCAGCGGCACGAACAGCACCGTGGCCACGGCGAGCGCCTCGGCCACCGCGCCGCGCTCGGGCGGATCGCTGCCGGAGCGGGCGCGCAGCGCGGCGACCACGATCCACACGAAGGCGCCGTAGACCAGCAGCAGCAGCACGCCGCCGCGCACGAGCAGCGTCACGTAGAGCGACTCGGTGAACGGGTAGGCGACGCCCGCCGGCGTGCCCGGCCCCCACCCGCTGAGCCAGTGGCCGCGCAGCGCCGGCCGGTACTGGTGCCACCACACGTCGGCGCGGTGGCGGATGGTCTGCGGCACGACCGAGGTGCTCTGCGCGCCGTCGAACGCCGGGTCGAACTGCTGCTGCACGCGGTCGGCGATCAGCGGCGCGGCTGCCAGCGCGGCGACGGCGGTGACCGCGAGCGCGGCGACGAGGACGCGCCTGCCCTGCCCCGCGCGGATGCCGAGCCAGACGGTGCCGGCGAGCGCCGCGATCGCGGGTGCGGCGGTGGCGGAGGCGGCAAAGCCACCGGCGCAGCAGAGCAGGACCACGAGCAGCCACCGCTTCTGCAGCACCTGTTGCCCGGGCCGCAGGATGAGCGCGACGGCGACGAGCGTGATCACCACGAGGTAGGCCCCGAGCGTGTGCGGGTGCCCGAACGGCCCGGTGGCCCGGCCGAGCCCGAGGTCCTCGAGGGCCGAGAACTGGTCGTCGCCGGTCCACGAGACGGCCCACGAGCGCGCCGGCCCGAGGTCGAGCGCCTGTGCCACCGCCCAGATGCCGACCGGGATGGCGCTCAGCACGACCACGCGCAGCACGATCCGCACGTCGCGGGAGTCGGTGAGCCCGACCCGGCAGGCGCGGTACAGGAGCAGGAAGACGAGCGGCCCGCCGAGCGTCTGGACACCGTCGAACGTCACCCATCCGGCCCGCAGCCCGAACAGGTCGAGCGCGCCGAGCAGCAGCGTGGCGCCGCAGTACGCGAACGCCGCGTAGTCGACCCTGTCCATGCGCGGCCCCCGCATCGTCGCGAGGACGCCGAGCCCGACGACGATGATCAGCAGCTCCGAGACCCGCACGCCGGGCAGCGGGTTGCCGCGGGCGAGGCCCGAGACGGCGGGCACCAGGGCAACGAGGAGGATGGCGCTCGCCCACACGGCCTTCGCGTGGTGCGCGAGCGGCATGGGCAAATGCTAACGGCCGGTCAGGCCAGCTCGACGGGGCACGTCACCCCGGGAGCCAACGCAAGGCGCCGATCGCAGGTGACGAGCGGGAGGCCGAGTGCCTCGGCGAGCGCCACGTAGGACGCGTCGTAGGCGCTCAGATTGGCGCGGAGCTCCCAGACCCGGTCGAGGAGCACGTCGTGCGGATAGCGGTGCGTCGACGACATCCAGCAGGGCCGTCCGCGCGCCGATCGCAATCGCATGCTCGATCGCCCCTGCCCGGTGCAAGCCGCGGAGGGCCTGCGTCACCTCGACGTCGACCAGGTGAGGGGCGTGGATGACCGCATCGTCGAGCGCTGCGAGCGCGGTCGTCGAGCGCGCCACGAGCACCTCGACGAGTATCGAGGCGTCGGCGACGATCTCTCTCACGGTCGGCGTTCGTCGTGGAGCGCGGCGAGGATCTCGTCGCGAGTCGGCCCGCGGTCCGAAGCGGCGACGAGAGCACGCTGCCGACGCAGCGCCTCGGCCGGGTCGGCTCGCTCGGCCAGGCGTGTGAGCTCGCGTCTCAGGTACTCCGGCAACCCGAGGCCGGCCGCCGCAGCTCGCTGGCGCAGCGTCGCGTACGTCTCGTCGGCCAGATCGCGAATCTGCACCGTCTTAGGCATAGACGCAGAATAACATGCATCTGTGCATGTCGACTGTCGCAGCGTCTGTGCTCGGCCCGCAGACGTCTCATCCGGGGACGATCGAGAAGGGGACGACGACGGGCTCGAGCCGCTCGGGATAGCCGTCGGCCTCGTACGCCGTCACGAGGCCGACCAGCCGCGGCACGCGACAGCGGCCACGGATCGAGCTCGACGACGCCCAGACCGTCGACCCGGAAGTGGATCCCGGCGGCCGTGCCGGACTCGGGCTCCTCGAAGCAGAAGTCGAACGCGACGCTGTCGCAGAGGTTGGTGATGGCGTCGGCCGCCAGCCCGTCGGCCTCGGAGACGCCGGCGGCGGCGTAGAGCCCCGGCAGCTGCGCCGCCATCTCGTCGCCCGCCGGATCGCTGCCGACGAGCCGCCGGACGTGGAGCGCGACGATCAGGTCGACGATCGGCTCGACCCCGCGCGGCCGGAAGCCGTTGCGCTGGATCTCGAGCCACCGATCGCGAGGCGTCTGCAGCAGCGGGTCGTTGTCGAGCTCGCCGTAGCCGCGGTCGTGCAGGGCGACGCCGCGAACGAAGGCGTCGAACGGCAGCGGCGGCCGCGGGAAGTCGTCGTTGCCCCAGGCGAGGGCGATGGCGGCGGAGAAGCGGGCGTGATCCGCCTGGGAGAAGATGATGGGGCGGCGGCGGGATGGGAACACGGGCGAACGGTTCCTGTGCCGCAACACCGATGCCGACCCAGTTCGACCAGCGCGTCACGCACCGGCTGGCTCCGTAAGCGACCACGCAGGCGGCGCAGGCCGGCCTACACCCCGCCGCGCGCCGCAGACCGCCGATGGACTCAAGCCGTGCTCAGAAGCGTCGGCGGCCGGTCACCCCGCGCCTACGATCCCGACTGAGTGAGCGTCGCCAGTCTCGCGAGTGCGCCGCCCATGAGAATTCCGGCGACAACTGTGGCAGTACCGACCAGGCCGACGAGGATCCCCGTGGTTCCAAACTCGTTGACCAGAGGCACGCATATGCACGCCGTGATCAAGACCCCGATCGTCTGCCCAACGGCAGCGACGCGAGTTCGCTCAAGTACGGTCGACACCGAAATTGCCGACCGGGTCAACGCCGAGAGAAGGTAGTAGGCGCCGTACAACGGCACCAGTCGCACCGAGTCAGTGAATCCGCCACCGAGCAAGCGAGGTAGCACCGCCGGCGCTAGGAGCCACGCCACCACTGCGTAGGCTCCAAAGCCGCCAGCAAACACCCACGAGCGCCGGACATACGCGGACTTCAGAGAACGGGGTCCCCCAAGGTCGGTACAGTTTCCGCAAACTCGAGGGGTTGCCTTATGTCCAGATACAACAAGACCACAGCAGCAGGCCGATACAGAATTTCCGCACCACGAACAACTCCCACTGCCTGCGCACCTAGGTGCACCCCGCCGTAGAGGACGAAGGACTGCGTCGACGCGAACTGTAGAACGCCAGCAACGAGAAGCCACGTTCCGACCGCCCACCCACGACGGACAATTTCACCCGTCCCGGAGAACATCGGCCTCCATCGAAGGGCCGCGAGGCCGACGACAGTGCCGAGAATCCAACCACAGACCAGCGCAGCCACCAACGATTCCACCGTTGGAGCCGATGAAGACCCCACGAGTATGACCATCGCTAGACCAGAACCGTGGCCTACTCCATCCGCTACCAGGGCGGCTACCGCCTTCGATGACGCGTGGAGTGACCGCCGCACCAACTCGAGGCTCTGCGACGCCAGGAAGATGGCTGCAGCCGCGAGGACACTGCTACGGTCGAGACCGAACCCGAGTGCAATCGCACCGCACGTTACCGCGATCAGCGGACCGGCGACCATGAAGACCGTGACGGTCCGGAGGGCGTAGGAGTCGTTCCCGCGAGTCGCGTCACGCCGGCGGCGCCCCAACATCGGAGCGCTCAGAAGCGACGCTGGCACAAGGCTCGCCAAGGCGACCGCGATCTGGAGGAACGCCAGCCTCCCGAACCCCTCAGGTCCGAGTGCCCGCGCCGCAACGGCCGTGGTTCCGAACGCAGCCAACGCGATGAAGGCCTGATCCCAGAGTGCGATGGGAATCCGGCCGAGGCTGCTACTGACCCACGACACGGTGGTCACCGGACGCGTGACGCAAGAGGGCGACGGTCGTTTGAGGGCTGAATACCGGCTCTGGGATACGTTCGCCGGACAGCAATTTGACGGGCAACAGTTTTATGCCAACCCGGACAATTGGCGGCGCATCGCCCATATTATCGCCGACGCGATCTATGAGCGGCTGACGGGCGAGAAGGGCTATTTCGACACGCGCATCGTGTTTGTCTCCGAGTCCGGTCCGAAGGACAAGCGCATCAAGAAGCTCGCCATCATGGATCAGGATGGCGCGAATGTGCGCACTCTGACAAGCGGCAAAGACCTTGTGCTGACGCCGCGCTTCTCGCCGAACAAGCAGGAAGTCACCTATATGTCGTTCGACGGCGACGAGCCGGCGATTTATCTTTTGCAGCTCGAAACCGGCCAGCGTGAAAAGGTCGGCAATTTTCCGGGCATCACCATTGCGCCGCGCTTTTCGCCGGATGGGCAGAAGGTCGTTCATGAGCCTCTTGCAGGACAATGGCAGCGCCAATCTCTACACGATGGATCTGCGCAGCCGCGCGGTGACGCGCCTCACCAACTCGGCGGCAATCGACACGTCGGCGCCTCCTATTCGCCGGACGGCGGCCAGATCGTGTTTGAATCCGACCGCGGCGGCAAGCAGCAGCTTTATGTCATGAGCGCGGGCGGCTCGGAGCCGAACCGCATCTCGTTTGGCGACGGCTCGTACTCGACGCCGGTCTGGTCGCCGCGCGGCGATCTGATCGCCTTCACCAAACAGTCCGGCGGGCAGTTCTCCATCGGCGTGATGAAGACCGACGGCTCGGGCGAGCGGATTTTGACGACGGGCTTCCACAATGAAGGTCCGACCTGGGCACCGAATGGCCGGGTGCTGGCCTTTTTCTCGCAGCCTTCGGGCGGCAATCCGGGCCTCTATTCCATCGACCTGACCGGCCGCAACAACCAGCCGATCCCAACGCCCGGCGGCGCTTCCGACCCGGCATGGTCGCCGATATTGGAGTGAGGCTTGCATTTCGCCCAGTTTTGTAGCTACATTAGAGCCACAAACTTTCTTGGAGATCAAATCAGCATGAATGCCGATTCCATTGTGCGGGCGCGCATCGACACCGCAACCAAAGTGAAGGCTTCCATCGCTCTCGAAGCGATGGGGCTGACGATCTCTGATGCCATCCGCCTGCTCATGCTGCGGGTGGCGGATGAAAAGCGCCTGCCTTTCGAGATCAAGGTTCCCAATGCCAAGACGATTGCGGCGATGAAAGAACTGGATGCAGGCAAGGGCACGCGGTTTGCCGACGCCGAGGCCTTGTTCAAGGATCTTGGCATATGCCATGCTCTTGGCAGTTCAGTCTGGACGTTTCAAACGAGACGTAAAGAGGCTGGAAAAGCGCGGCAAAGACATGAGTAAGCTCCGCAAAGTCGTGCACTTCTCATGTCCGAAGCGAAGATCCCGCCTGAGTATCGCGATCATCCGCTCAAGAGCGAGTGGAAGCGTTATCGCGAACTACATATTGAGCCGGATTGGCTGCTTGTTTACCGTGTCGATGGCACTGAACTGTCGCTTGCCAGAACAGGAACCCATTCCGATCTGTTCAACGAATAGGCCGCCCTTCTCCAAACGCCGCGCTTTCGCCGCATTGGGCGGCAAATAGGACTTTGAAGCGGGGCCTTGCGCCCCGTCTTTCTCAAGTTCATCCGCTTCAGGTTTTGTTAACCCTGTTTGTTGAGCGGCGGTTAACGCAAACGTGGTTACTCGTTCTTCAACGAAAACCATTCAATTGCAAGGAGTCCGGCCATGCGCCGTCTCGCAACACTTTCCCGCAACCCGGCCATGGTCGCGCTGTTTTTGGCGCTGGCCGTCACGGGCTGCGCCTCAAAGAAGAACGCCCTGCCCAACAATGCCGGCGATCTCGGCCTTGGGGCCAATGGCGCGCAATGGCGCAGCACGCCGGGTCGGCGCAGGACTTCGCCGTCAATGTCGGCGACCGGATTTTCTTTGACACCGATTCCTCCGTCGTGCGCGCCGACGCGCAGGCGACGCTGACCAAGCAGGCGGCCTGGCTCGCCCAATATCCGAACTATGCGATCACCGTTGAAGGCCATGCCGACGAGCGCGGCACGCGCGAATATAACATCGCGCTCGGCGCGCGCCGTGCCGCCGCCACCCGTGACTTCTCGCTCGGCTCAGGCATTGCCAAGGGCAAGATGAAGACGATTTCCTACGGCAAAGAGCGTCCGGTCGCGGTGTGCGATGACATTTCCTGCTGGTCGCAGAACCGGCGCGCGGTCACGGTTCTGGGCGGCGCTGGCAGCTGATCCTGCCTTCAGCAAGCGAAATTGAAAAGCGGTCCTTCGGGGCCGCTTTTTTGTTGACGTGTTCCCAACAAAATTTGGCCGAATCCTGCTGTTGTGTATAGATGATGAGGGGGCGGCGGCTTCCGCCGGTCTGCATGGGGCAAGAACACGGAACTATTTCATGGGCATCAAATCAGCATTTCCTGGCAGCCCTGCTGCTGACGGCCGGCGCTGCGCCAGGTCTGGCTCTTCAGTCAAATCTACGCGGGCAGCTTGCGGCTTGAAGGCCATGGCTGGCGGCATTCCGCTGCCGCAGGCGGAAATTCCGGGCGAAGCGCCGGTGCTGCTGGCGCAGGATGCAGCCGGCAATGTGCAGATGGAGGAGCAGATCAGGCTCTTGAACGGCAAGGTCGAGGAGCTGACGTTCCAGATCCTGCAAATGCAGGAGCAGATGCGCAAACTGCAGGAAGACAACGAGTTCCGCTTTCAGGAGATCGAAAAGTCAAAGCAAGGCAATGCCGGGCCGAAGGTCAAGCCTGCCGGACACTGCCGCTGACGCGCCGTCGAGACGCCCGAAAGACCCGGACCAGGCCTGTCCGCGTTGTGACGACGGACAATACCGGCTCTGGCGATGACGTTGCCGGCGACCATTGACGGCACGCAGGGGACGTTGGCGCGCCGCCGCAGGACCTTGGCACGGTGACAGTTCGACGAGAACGGCAATCCGGTCGGCGGCACGGCAGTGCAGCCCGGACAAGGTTGCGGCAATTCCCGCCGGCGGACAATCCGGCAGAGCTCTACAAGACCGGCTATGAACATATTCTCGGCGGCGAATATCCGAGCGCGGAGGCGGCGTTCCGCACTCATATCGACAATTTTCCGGCCGACCCGCAGACGGCGGACGCGCGCTATTGGCTGGGCGAATCGCTGATCGGGCAGGACCGCTACCGCGACGCCGCGGAAGTTCTGCTGAAAGCGCAGAAAGAATTTCCGAAGTCGAAGAAGGCGCCGGACATGCTGCTGAAGCTCGGCGTGTCGCTTTCTGCTCTTGAAAACAAAGACGTCGCGTGCGCGACTTTTGCGCAGGTGACGAAGAAATATCCGAAAGCCGCCCCCGCCGTTGTGGAGCGCGTGGCAGCGGAGCAGGCCAAAGCCGGCTGCTGACCGACGCGTGATGGCCGAGTTCGACCAGCGCATTTCTCATCCTTTGATTTTTCAGGCCATGACCGCATTGCCGTAGCGGTTTCCGGCGGCAGCGATTCAACCGGCGCTTCTGGTTCTTGCTGCATGAGTATCTGACGGATCGCCTTCCGCGCCGCAGCTGATGCCGTACGGTTGATCACGGATCTGCGCGCCGGATCGGCGCATGAGGCGCGAAAGCGTCAACGTCGCTCTGCGCGAGCTTGGGCATTGCGCATATCACTAAGCGCTGGGAGCGGCGCAAAGCCCGCATCCGGCATCCAGGCCGCCGCGCGCGAGGCGCGTTACGATCTGCTTGCCCAGGCCGCGCGGGAGGTTGGGGCAAGCTTGTCCTGACCGGCCACACGGAAGACGACCAGCTGGAGACTGTGGCTATGCGCGCTCTGCGCGGCGAAGGGCCGGGTCTTGCGGGCATTGCGCCGGCCACGCTGTCCTTCAACGACTTTGACGATGGTCCGCATGCTCTGGTTCGCGCGGCCGCTGTTTGAAGGCGCGGCGGCTTGATCTGCGGGGCGCCTTGATCGAAGCGCGGCCTCAAATGGATCGACGATCCGTCCAATGACAATCCGGACTTTGAGCGCGTTGCCGTGCGGCAAACGCTGGCGCGGGCGGATGCGCGAGACGCTTGACGGATTGCGGGCATGTGCAGCGCAATGGTCGCGGCCAAGGCTGGAGCTTGGATCGCTGCGCACGGCGCACCGATCGATCGACACGCTATGCACAGCGAGGTTTTGCCCGGCCTGCTGCTGATCTCGGCGGAGCTTGGCGCGGGACCACGATGTGATGCCGCGGCGGAGGTGCTGAGAATCTGCTTCGCGCATGCGGGCGGGCTCCGCAAGATGATTGACGTTTGACGAGCGCGCGAGTCTCTTGTCGATGCTGTGCGCGCGGCGAGCCGTTTCGCTGACGGTTTCCGGAGCCCTGCTCGACCGGCGCAAGCAGGGGCTGTTTGTCCTGCGGGAAAAGCGGGATGTGCCTGACGAGACGCCGAACGGCGAAATTGCGACTGCCGTGGTATTCCGGAAGCGCTGCGCAAGCCATTGCCAGTTCAGCCCCGGCGAAATAGCCGACGGCGCCGTCACAGTCTGACGCGCCGGACAGCCTGTGGCGGCAGGCGCTGGCGCTGACCCGGAGATCACGGCGGCGGACCGCCCGTGAACGCAAGCGCGCCGCCTGCTCAATCCCTGGCCGCTGCGTGTGCCGCTGTTTGACCTTGCAGTCGGCCTCTGCTCTGGCGCGGACTGTCGGTTTCCGAGCGTTTTCGCCGCCGCCTTGTTCACCTTGACGGCATTATATCTGCTCCTGCGGCAGTTTGCGCCTTGGCAAGAACACTGTTCGCACCTATCTTGTGCTATTATTGTGTTGGTCAATGACCATTGCTTTCCGGGACTGGAATTAGGGATGAACCCAAACTACCGAAATTTTGCGCTTTGGGCGATTATCGCCTTGTTGCTTATCGCGCTTTTCAATCTGTTCCAGAGCCCGGCGCAGCGGGTGAACTCGCAGGAGATCGAGTATTCGCGCTTCCTGAGCGATGTTGACAGCGGCAAGGTCAAGAGCGGTGACGATTGCCGGCAACCGGATTTCCGGCACCTATGCGGACAATGGCGCGGCGTTCCAGACCTATGCGCCGGATGACGCGCAGCTGGTCAGCCGCCTGCAGGACAAAGAATATCGTGATTTCCGCGCGTCCCGAAAGCGACGGCTCCAATTCGCTCGTCAGCATCCTTGTCTCCTGGCTGCCGATGCTCATCATTCTGGGCGTCTGGATTTTCTTCATGCGCCAGATGCAGGGCGGCTCGCGCGGGGCGATGGGCTTTGGCAAGTCCAAGGCCAAGCTTTTGACCGAGTCGCATGGCCGCGTGACATTTCAGGATGTCGCGGGCATTGACGAAGCCAAGGTTGACCTCGAAGAAATCGTTGAATTCCTGAAAGACCCGACCAAATTCCAGCGGCTCGGCGGGCGCATTCCGCGCGGCGTGCTGCTCGTCGGCCCTCCCGGCACCGGCAAGACGCTGCTGGCGCGCGCCATCGCGGGCGAAGCCAATGTGCCGTTCTTCACCATTTCCGGCTCGGACTTTGTCGAAATGTTTGTCGGCGTCGGCGCGAGCCGCGTGCGCGACATGTTCGAGCAGGCCAAGAAGAACGCGCCCTGCATCATCTTCATCGACGAAATCGACGCCGTCGGACGCCATCGCGGCGCGGGCCTTGGCGGCGGCAATGACGAGCGCGAGCAGACGCTGAACCAGCTGCTTGGTCGAGATGGACGGGTTTGAGGCCAATGAAGGCGTCATCCTGATCGCCG
Source organism: uncultured Actinomycetes bacterium (assembly GCA_963732645.1). Lineage (GTDB taxonomy): Bacteria > Actinomycetota > Thermoleophilia > Gaiellales > F1-60-MAGs149 > VFJZ01. Next base: position 10,564 of record CAVTAC010000007.1, on the reverse strand, counting down.
CCACCAACCGGCCGGATGTGCTTGACCCCGCATTGATGCGTCCGGGCCGCTTTGACCGCCAGGTCGTCGTGTCCAATCCGGATGTGAACGGGCGCGAGAAGATTCTGAAGGTGCATATCCGCAACGTGCCGCTGGCGCCGAATGTCGATCTGAAAATTCTGGCGCGCGGCACGCCCGGCTTCTCCGGCGCGGACCTGATGAACCTCGTCAACGAGGCGGCGCTGCTTGCGGCGCGGCGCAACAAGCGCATCGTCACCATGTCCGAGTTCGAGGACGCCAAGGACAAGGTGATGATGGGCGCGGAGCGCAAGTCGCTGGCCATGACGGCGGACGAGAAGAAGAACACCGCCTATCACGAGGCCGGCCATGCGATCATCGCGCATCTTCTGCCCGAAACCATCGATCCGATCCACAAGGCGACGATCATTCCGCGCGGCCGTTCGCTCGGCATGGTGATGACGCTGCCGGAATCGGACCGCTATAACTGGACCTATGAGAAGGCGATTTCGCGGCTCATCATGCTGTTTGGCGGGCGCGAAGCGGAAATCCTGACCTTCGGGCCGAAGAAAGTCACGACTGGCGCCAGCGGCGACATCCAGATGGCGACCAGCCTTGCCCGCTCCATGGTGATGGAATGGGGCATGTCCGAAAAGCTCGGCCGCGTGCGCTACCGCTCCAGCGAGCAGGAAGTGTTCCTCGGCCATTCGGTGGCGCAGTCGACCAATATGTCGGACGAAACGGCGAAGATCATCGACGAGGAAGTGCGCAAGCTGATCGAGCATGGCGAGACCGAAGCGCGGCGGCTGATCACCAAGCACCGCAAGGATTTCATCGCCATCGCCGAGGCGCTGCTCGAATATGAGACGCTGTCGGGCGATGAAATCAAGGCGCTGATCAAGGGCATCAAGCCGACGCGCGACGACGGCGAAGAAGCCGCAGACGCGCGGCAGCGCCGTGCCGAAAAGCGGCAAGCCGCGCAAGAGCAAGGGCGGCGAACCTGACACGGGCATGGAGCCGTTGCCGCAAGGCTGAGCAACTCACCGCTTCATAGTGAAAGCGCCGTCGGGCGCTTTCATCATTTGTAAGCATTTCTTTCATACTCTCTTAACAGCTTAGCGCCATGTGCCAAGCGGCGCTTGCATTACAGCGTGCGAACATTTTGTGATGTACGTGTTGGCGCAGAATATGGCAAAAGTGCCTCGAGGGCGCATGCGGGGTATGCGGGGATAGCATGACGCGCAAATATTTTGGCACTGACGGCATTCGCGGCCGGGCAAACCAATTTCCCATGACGCCGGACATTGCCATGAAAGTCGGCATGGCCGTCGGCGCGGCATTCCGCAATGGCGACCACCGCCACCGGGTCGTGATCGGCAAAGACACGCGGCTTTCCGGCTACATGATCGAAAACGCCATGGTGGCGGGCTTTACAGCGGCGGGCATGGACGTGTTTCCTGCTCGGGCCGATCCCGACGCCCGCCGTTGCCATGCTGTCGCGCTCGCTGCGCGCCGACGTCGGCGTGATGATTTCGGCCTCGCACAATGCCTTTCATGACAATGGCATCAAGCTGTTCGGGCCGGACGGCTACAAGCTGTCGGACGAGCTGGAGCTGGAAATCGAGCGGCTGATCGACGAGGACCTGTCCAAGGCTCTCGCCGACAATGGCGATCTTGGCCGCGCCAAGCGCATTGACGGCATTCATGACCGCTACATTGAATTTGCCAAGCGCACGCTGCCGCGCAACCTGTCGCTGGAAGGACTGCGCATCGTCATCGATTGCGCCAATGGCGCGGCCTACAAGGTGGCGCCCGCAGCGCTGTGGGAACTCGGCGCGGATGTCGTCACCATCCACAACGAGCCGAACGGCACCAACATCAATGAGGATTGCGGCTCAACGCATCCGCTGTCGCTGATCAAGAAAGTCAAGGAAGTGCGCGCCGATATCGGCATTGCGCTTGACGGCGACGCTGACCGGGTGCTGCTCGTCGACGAAAACGGCGTGGTGATCGACGGCGACCAGATCATGGCGGCGATTTCCGAAGACTGGCACGAGACCGGCCGGCTTGCCGCTGGCGGCGTTGTGGCGACGATCATGTCCAATCTCGGCTTTGAGCGCTTCTTGAACGGCAAGGGCCTTAATCTTGCCCGCACCAAAGTCGGCGACCGCTATGTGGTCGAACATATGCGCGAGCATGGCTTCAATATCGGCGGCGAGCAGTCCGGCCATCTGGTTCTGTCGGATTTTTCGACCACCGGCGACGGTCTGGTCTCGGCGCTGCAGGTGCTGGCCTGCGTGAAGAAACTCGGCAAGCCGGTGAGCGAAGTCTGCAACAAGTTCGAACCCGTGCCGCAGCTGCTGAAAAACATCCGCTTCTCCGGCGGCAAGCCGCTGGAGAACAAGCAGGTCAAAAGCGCCATTGAGGATGCGTCGTCGCGGCTCGGCTCAACGGGCCGTCTTGTCATCCGTCCGTCCGGCACCGAACCGCTGATCCGGGTCATGGCGGAAGGCGATGACAAGGATCTGGTCGAGACCGTTGTCAACGATATCATTGACGTGATTGGCGCGGTCAAAAACGCCGCCTGAGCCAGTAAGCTGCCATTCGATCCAGAAAGCGCGGCGCCGGGCGCCTTTTTTCTTCGATAAAATTTGAATGATTTCTGGTTAATCTGTGTGGTGAACGGACAGAGTTAAGGCAGATTTAACTTTTGTCGATCATTATCCTTCATGGAGTTCAACCAGGCTTTGCGATTGGCGTTTGTTGCGTTCGCTGCCAATGAAGGAAATTTCGTGATGAAAAAGATTGCCAGTCTGCTCTTGATAAGCGCCGCTCTCGCAAGCTTCAGCGCCCCGGTTTTCGCCGCCGACCTGCCGCCGGAAGAGCCGCCGATGGTCATTGACAATCCGCCGGTCATCATTGAGTCAGCAGGCGGATGGTATATTCGCGGCGACGCCGACTTATGTGCTGAACGGCAGTCTGGAAGCAGAGTATGTGACCTATGGCGCTCCGCTCGGCGGCAGCAACACGCTGTTCGGCGAACTCGAGAATGCCTATTCGTTCGGCGGCGGTATCGGCTACCAAGTCACCAAACATCTGCGCGCTGATTTGACGGCTGACTATTTCTCCAGCGCCAAGTTCACCGGCAGCACTACCGGCGGCCCTTGCGGCATCGGCGGCGCGGTGCGTGGCAAACTGCATCTCCACTGACTCAGACGCCTACAGCGCCCTCAGCGTCATGGCGAACGCCTATGTCGATGTTGGAACATTCGGCGGCGTCACTCCTTATGTCGGCGCCGGCATTGGCGTGACCCGCATCAAGTGGGACGGTTTGCGCAACATTGAATGTGACGCTGCCAATCCGGCATCCTGCAATCCGCCCGTCCAGCATGGCGGCGGCGCAGGCTGGCGCGCCAGCGCCGCGCTCATGGCTGGCGCTTCCGTCGATATCACCTGCAACCTGAAAGCCGATGTCGGTTACCGGTTCCGCCATGTCGAAGGCGGCAGAATGTTTGAATTTGCCGGTTTTGCCGGTCCCGGCGATCATGGCAGCTCTGAGGACGCATGAAGCCCGCGCCGGTCTGCGCTGGGCGATCGGCGGCAAGGGCTGCGGCGGCGGTCATCATGGCGGCGGCCATCACGGCGGCGGCTATGACGGCGGACCGGTTTACAAGTAACAGTTTTGAATTCCACAAACCGCCCGGCCAAAAGCCGGGCGGTTTTGCTTTGCATGCCGCAAATATTCAGAGCGCGCGGACAACAGGGTTAACCGCAGCTTAAGACTTATAGTTAATTATCGGCCCCAGTTGAAGCTGGCGATTTTTCGTCGCCACAAGCTGCTGGAGCATATTCATGAAACTCGCCCTCCGCTTTTTGCCCGCGCTGGCTCTGTTGACATCTGTGTTTGCTGCGCCGGTTCTGGCGGCGGATGTCGACCAGATCATTCCAGCGCAAGTGCTTGAGGACAATTACGTGCCGGTCGAAATCGGCACCGGCTGGTACATCCGCGGCGATGTCGGCTACAATATCGGCGGCAGGCAAAACAGCGACGCTCTATGATCTGACGCCGGTCACTTTCGACAATTCATATGCCGATGGGACTCAATGTGGGCGTTGGTTTCGGCTACAGGTTCAATGACATTTTCAGGATGGACACGACGCTTGACCGGGTGTTCGGCAGCAATTTCAGCAATACGCAGCTTGTCGCGCCGACAGGGCCGTGTAACGGCACCGGCGAGTATATCGATCTTGTGACCAGCGTCGTTTACATGGGTCCGATTACGATATCAACAACTGCCTGCGCAAAGACGAGGCGAGCTACAACGCCTGGTATGCGATGGGCAATGCCTACGCAGATCTCGGCACTTTCAACGGGTTCACGCCATTTCTGGGCGCGGGCCTTGGCGTTGCGAAAATCAACTGGAAGGAAGAGACCAACTCAATCACCTGCATTCCAGTCGCAGGCGATGTGCACAGGGAAGCCTGCAGCGCGTCCGGAACCGTCGCGCAGCCAGCTCTCGAACGCAGTTTACACCGAGCCAGGCGTCCTGAACAACGGCACCAACTGGAAGCTGGCCATGGCGCTGACGGCGGGCGTTTCCTATGAGCTTTCGAAGGGCCTGCATCTGGACACGAGCTACAAGTTCACCAGCATTGGCGGCGGCGTTTGGCACAATACCCTATGGCCCAACACCGGGATCCAGCATCGCCAGCGACGGATTTCGGCCTGCATCAGGTCAAGATGGGCCTGCGTTACGAAATCTGGTGACCTGTCAGCTGCACGTCTGATCCAAAAGGCGGGCCTCGTGCCCGCCATTTTCTTTTTGTTGACGACAAATGTCGCTCCAAACAAATTTCTTGACTGTCTGCGCCGCGTCAATTAGTTGCCGCAGCGGGCCACCCCTCCCCAACGAGGGGCCACTATCTGGAAGGATAGCAGACATGACCACCGCCAAACCGGGCAACCGCCCAGCCAATCCCAATTTTTCCTCAGGTCCCTGCGCCAAGCGTCCCGGCTGGTCGCTCAGCGCATTGCAGGACGCCGCGCTTGGCCGCTCGCACCGCGCCAAGATCGGCAAAAACAAGCTGAAGCTGGCCATCGACCTGACCCGCGAAGTGCTGCAAGTTCCCGCCGACTACCGCATCGGCATCGTCCCCGCCTCCGACACCGGCGCGGTCGAAATGGCGCATGTGGTCGCTGCTCGGCGAGCGCGGCGTGGACATGGTGGCGTGGGAAAGTTTCGGCGAGGGCTGGGTCACCGACTGTGGTGAAGCAGCTGAAGCTTGCTGACGCGCGCACTTTCATTGCGCCCTATGGCGAGATCGTTGATTTCTCCAAAGTCGATTTCGACCGCGACGTGGTTTTCACCTGGAACGGCACCACGTCCGGCGCGCGCGTGCCGAATGCGGATTTCATTCCGGCGGACCGCAAGGGGCTAACCATCTGCGATGCAACTTCCGCCGCTTTCGCGCAGGACATGGATTTCTCCAAGCTCGATGTCGTGACCTTCTCGTGGCAGAAAGTGCTCGGCGGCGAGGGCGCGCATGGGATGCTGATCCTGTCGCCCCGCGCTGTCGCGCGCCTTGAAAGCTACAAGCCCGCATGGCCGCTGCCGAAGATTTTCCGGCTGACTTCCGGCGGCAAGCTGATCGAAGGCATTTTCCAGGGCGAGACGATCAACACGCCGTCCATGCTGTGCGTCGAAGATTATATCGATGCGCTGAACTGGGCGAAGTCGGTTGGCGGGCTCAAAGGGCTGATTGGCCGGGCGGACAGGAATGCCGGCGCGCTGAACGCCTTTGTCGATAAATCCTCATGGCTTTCGAACCTTTCGGTGAAGCAAGAAACGCGCTCGAACACTTCCGTGTGCCTCACCATTTCCGATCCGGACGTTCTGGCTCTGGATGCGGACGGGCAGGCGGCTTTTGCCAAGGGCCTTGTCTCGGCTCTGGAAAAAGAAGGCGTCGCCTTTGACACCGGCTCCTACCGCGATGCCCCGGCGGGCCTGCGCATCTGGTGCGGCGCGACGGTGGAGACGTCGGACATTGAGGCGCTGCTGCCTTGGCTCGACTGGGCTTTTGCGTCTCAGAAGGCCGCGCTGAAAGCGCCGCCTAGGCAGATCGAGCTTTAGAATGCCCCTCACCCTGCCCTCTCCCGTCCTTCTCAAGGGAAGGACGGGGAGAGGGGAAACCAACAAAGCGCCTCTCTCCCTTCTGCCCCGTCCTTACGGGGAGAAGGTGGCCCGAAGGGCCGGATGAGGGGCAGCGCTAACTCGAAAAGGATACTCCAATGGCGCCACGCGTTCTCGTTTCCGACAAACTTTCCCCCACCGCCGTGCAGATTTTCAAGGACCGGGGCGTCGAGGTCGATTACCTGCCCGACCTTGGCAAGGACAAGGATGCTCTGCTCGCCGTCATCGGCCAGTATGACGGCCTCGCCATCCGCTCGGCGACGAAAGTCACCGAAAAGCTGATCGCCGCCGCGACCAATCTCAAGGTCATCGGCCGGGCCGGCATCGGCGTCGACAATGTCGACATTCCCGCCGCCTCGCGGCGCGGCATCATCGTGATGAACACGCCGTTCGGCAATTCGATCACCACCGCCGAGCACGCCATCGCCATGATGTTCGCCGTCGCCCGCGACCTGCCCGAAGCCGACGCATCCACGAAGGCTGGCAAGTGGGAGAAGAACCGCTTCATGGGCGTCGAGATCACCGGCAAGACGCTCGGCATTGTCGGCTGCGGCAATATCGGCTCGATTGTGGCTATGCGCGGTGTCGGCCTGAAAATGCATGTCGTCGCCTTCGACCCGTTCCTGTCCGAACAGCGCGCCGCGGACCTTGGCGTGGAAAAAGTCGAGCTGGACGAGCTGTTCGCCCGCGCCGATTTCATCACGCTGCACACGCCGCTGACGGAGAAGACCCGCAATGTGATTTCGGCGGACGCCATCGCCAAGATGAAAAAAGGCGTGCGCATCATCAACTGCGCGCGCGGCGGGCTGGTGGACGAGGCGGCGCTGCTGGCGGCCTTGCAAGTCCGGCAAGGTGGCGGGCGCTGGCCTTGACGTGTTCGAGACCGAACCAGCCACCGACTCGCCTCTGTTCAAACTGCCCAACGTCGTCTGCACGCCGCATCTTGGCGCATCCACCTCCGAAGCGCAGGAGAATGTCGCGCTTGCAGGTGGCCGAGCAGATGTCGGATTATCTGGTCAAGGGCGCGGTCTCGAACGCCATCAACATGCCGTCGATCAGCGCCGAGGAAGCGCCGCGCCTGCGGCCTTTCGTCAAGCTCGCGGAAGTTCTCGGCGCATTTGTCGGCCAGGCGACGGACGAGCCGATCAAGGAAGTCGAAATCCTGTTTGACGGCTCGACCGCCAACATGAACACCAAGGCGCTGATTTCAGCCGCGCTCGCCGGCCTGATGCGCCCGCAGATGCCGGAGGTCAACATGGTCTCCGCCCCGTCATGGCCAAGGAGCGCGGCGTCATGCTGTCGGAAATCAAGCGCGACAAGTCCGGCGTGTTCGACGGCTATATCAAGCTGACGGTGAAGACCGAGCACAAGACGCGCACCATCGCCGGCACGTGCTTTTCCGACGGCAAGCCGCGCTTCATCCAGATCAAGGGCATCAACCTCGACGCCGAAGTCGGCCGCCACATGCTCTACACGACCAACGCCGACGCGCCGGGCATCATCGGACTTCTTGGGGACGCTGTGCGGCAAGAACGAAGTCAACATCGCCAACTTCCAGCTCGGCAGAAACCGCCCCGGCGGCGACGCCATCGCGCTCCTGTATCTCGACGCGCCGTTTCCGGAAAAGGCGCTGGCGGAGATCAGGGCACACCCGGCGATTGAGTCGGCGAAGAGATTGCAGTTTGATATGGAGGGGGTTTGAGGGAGGCGCAGCTGACCGATGGCGCGGCGCCGGTCCTGCTTCGCTCTTCGAGCTACGCAGGATGGGGAGCTTAATTCTGCGAAACCATAAGCGACGGTGCAGGATAAGGCACCCAATCCTGCGAAGCTCGAAGAGCGAAGCAGGACCAGCGCCGTCCCGAGCCGTTGGCCCGCTCCATTGAGAGCGGGACAAGGCTGCGGTTTTCAATTATGCGGCTCGTGATATAGTGTCTCATGCATCCAACGAAACGAAAAATCACAGTCCGAACCGCATGGGACGATGAAGCACAAGTCTGGGTTGCCGTTGCTGACGGTCATATCGGCCTTGCGACCGAGGCGGCCTCACTTGAGGCGCTTGTGAGCAAACTTCCCGGAATGGCGCTGGATTTGCTGGAAGACGAGATATCAGAGGAGCCTGAGATTGAATTGATCAAGCTCAACAGTCTTGAAGAGCTAACTGGGTGAGCAACTGCCTCAACTTTTCCCCATAACGCAACACGCGTCCGACACGCTTAGAATTTTGCAAGCTCGAATCAAGCGTTCAATGTGGCCCCTTCCATAAGGGCAGCAGGACGTTTGGAGAGTTGGCTAGGCGCGGAGTCCAAACTCGTGCCGCATAATTCGTCGTCCGTGAAGAATTCAGAGATGGCGTCGCGCGGCTTGAAAAGCAGCTGACTTTCGGAACGGTCAGCAATCAAACCACGAACGGAACAGAATCTGCTCAGCGTTGAAATCTGGCAACCGGCGCAGCCAAGCGTTCTTTTGGTCGAAGGAATTGCAAGGAACTGCTTATCGGGTCCCCAAAACCTTGCAATATTTTCTTGCGATTTTCGCTCAATTTGCGAGTCTATTCAATGGCTTGGGAATACTTCACGGACGACTAATTCGCCTCAAATCAGCAGCTCCACCAAAAAAGGGCCCCTTGCGCCCAAAGCTCCCCCGCATCAGCGCCGCGCATCCCTCCAGCGTCTCCGTCCGCGCGGCCTCGACGCCCATGCCCTCCGCCAGCTTCACCCAGTCGAGATCGGGCCTGCCCAGATCCAGCATCTCCGTCCGCCGTCTGGCCGCGCCGACATTGGCGTATTCGGCCAGCAGCATCTGGTATTTGCGGCTGGCGAGGATGACGCTCATGACCGGCAGTTTCTTGCGCCATCGTCCCCAGCGCCTGAAGTGTTTACAAGGCGGAGCCGTCGTCCTACTGGATGGCCGAAAGATATGTCAGCTTCGCGACTTTTCCTGTGATGGACTTGAAGTAAAGATTCCCATCCTCTCCAACAAAAATGGAGCCCGCCTCGACGCCTTCTCCCGTTGCAGGGTAAGCGGACTTCAGCGTCAGAGTTCCCAAGCCCGCAACTGGGCCGTCAGCTTGTTGCCGATTGAAACCTGATTGTCGCTGTCGGTGAATGAACCAGCCCCAATGGCGGTTGAGTTTTTGACGTCTTTCTTCTGCAGGTCGCTTGTCCCTGATTCAGAGCCTATCCATGTTGACTCGATCGCAGTTTCTGCCTGCAAGCCAGAGTTAACTCCAACGGCGGTATTCAGTCCACCGTCCAGCAAAGCCCCGAGCGAATTTACCCCAAGGCTCGTATTGTGCCCCAAAGTGCCGATGTAACGATACATGGCGCCATAACCGCCTGCCGTATTGTAAGATGAAGTTTTGTTTCGCCGCCCTGAATACGTCCCCAGGCCGGTATTGCGGCTGCCCGACACGTTTTCTTCGAATGAATCGGTTCCAATGCCGGTGTTATCGAGGCCAGATTCTGTGAGCGCCAGCGCCCGGACACCAAACGCTGCGTTGTCATAACCAGTGACATTGCTCTCCAGCGCGGCTGTTCCCACCGCAGTGTTATTGTAGCCGGTCAGGTTTTGCCAAAGCGCCCTTGTCCCCACAGCAACATTTGCTTTGGCGCCGGTGAGCTTGTAGAGGGCGCGCCAGCCAATGGCAATATTTTGTTCGCCGCTAATGACAGACTGCAGGGCCTGATAGCCAAATCCATAGTTCCGCAGGCCGCGCGCGTCATTTTCGCCGGCGCCTTCACCTACATAGTAACTTTGCAAGCCGGTAATTCCGCGACTCGCACTTCCAGTCCCGCATTCTGCGGAGTTGCGATAAAACCCGCACCAGACTTGGCTTTGATTTTCTGGACTGTGACCTTCAACTGTCCATCAAAATCGCTGCTCTTGACTACATTAAGTGCCTTGGCGCCAGTGGCTGTAACTGACGCGCAACCCGGTTCGAAAATTTCAAAAGAGACGCTGCTCTTGCCTTTGCCCATTAGCTTTACAGTGCCGTGCTCCAGACCTATAAACCCCTTGGTTCTACCTTGAATTTCATAACATACCAGTCCATTTTCTCCAAACTGCGGAACATAGGCCGAGCCAAGATCCGATGTCAGTTGCACGCCGGATGCGTTGGGCGGGGCGGGAGAGTTCTTGATCGAAAGCGCCAGCGCCATCGTCGCCAAAAACAAAGCCAGCGCTGCTGGCGGCTGCACTTTCCAATTTGAAACCGTCATAATATTTCTTGTCCCTTTTACTGGAAGCACTTAATGACCAAGAAAATCCAGCACAAGATGTTATTCTTGGACGCCTCCTTCGGCCACAACCGCCCCGGCGGCGACGCCAACGCGCTCTCTATCTCAACGCGCCGTTTTCGGAAAAGGCGTTGGCGGAGA
>CAVTAC010000006.1:0-280375 GCA_963732645.1 uncultured Actinomycetes bacterium | reverse complement strand
GCTCGTCGAGCAACAGCGTCGGTGTCCGAGCCGACCAGCAGGTGTCGGCCGGTGACGTCGGCACGCTGAACCTGGTCGCCCTGTCGCTGAACCTGAACACGGTGGCCGCGATCGTCAGCAACGCCGGCGTGACGGTCACGCAGACGCCGTAGAACGAAGGCTGGGGGCCGCGCGAGCGGCCCCCAGCCGGGCTACCTCGGCTCGAACGCCGCCCGGTCGGCGGGGGCGAGGCGGGCGTACCGAAGGTACTCAGAGGTGCCGGTAGCGAGCAGCTCGCGCGCGCCGACGAGCAGCGCGCCGTAGGCGGCGCTGGCGAGGGCGCCGCCGGTCGAGACCCGGCGCGCGCCGAGCTCGGCGAGCTCGGCGACGGTCGGGCCGCCCGGAGCGCGAGGACGTTGACGGGCGCTCCGACCGCCTCGACCAGGCGTGCGGATCTGGCCGGGTCGCTCAGGCCGGGCGCGTACACGACGTCGGCACCGGCGGCGCGGTAGGCCTGCAGCCGCGCGATGGTGTCGTCGAGATCGTCGCCGCCGTAGAGGTGGTTCTCTGCGCGGCGCGGTCAGCACCAGCCCGGTCTCGCAGGCATGCGCCGCCGCGGCAGCGGCGACGCGCTCGGCCGCCAGCCCGACGTCGTCGATCCGCCCGGTGGCGGGGTCGTAGTCCTCGATCGAGCAGCCGGCCGCGCCCGCGTCGGCGAGCATGCGGACGGTCTCGGCCACGCCGCCGGGGTCGTCGGCGTAGCAGCCGCTCGCTGTCGACCGCGAGCGGCACGTCGACCGCCGTCGGCGAGCTGCCGCACGTGCGAGACGACCTCGTCCCGCGTGACCGCCTGGTCGTCCTTGCCGATGCTCCAGGCGAAGCCCGGCGCTGGTCGTCGCGAGCGCATCGAAGCCCAGCGATTCGAGGAGCCGGGCAGAGCCGACGTCCCACGGGTTCGGCATCAGGAACGTCCCCTGCCGGTGCAGCTCATGGAACCGGGCGCAACGATCGTTGGCGGACACGGGCCCTCCTCTTCGGGACGGCAAGTATCGCCGAGACGTCAGGCCAACGGCTTCGTGACGTTCGCCGGGCTCCAGCCGATCGCGGGCGCGATGTCGCGGGCGATCGTCTCGAGCATCGCGGCGTTGTAGTCGACGCCGAGCTGGCTGGGAACGGTCAGCAGCATCGTGTCGGCGGCCTGGACGGCGGCGTCGTCGGCGAGCTCGTCGGCGATCCGGTCGGGCTCGCCGGTGTAGGTGCGGCCGAAGCGGCTGATGCGCCGTCGAGCCAGCCGACCTGGTCCTCGTTCGCGTCGCGCGCCGAACAGCCGCCGGTCGAGGTCGGAGGTGATCGGCATGACGCTGCGGCTGACGGAGACGCGCGGCTCCCGGTCGTGGCCGGCCTTCGCCCACGCCTCGCGGAACAGCTGCGATCTGCTCGGCCTGGAGCTCGTCGAACGGCACCTTCGTGTCCTCGAGCAGCAGCGTGGAGCTCATCAGGTTCATGCCCTGCTCGCCCGCCCAGACGGCGGTCTCGCGCGAGCCGGAGCCCCACCAGATCCGGTCGGACGAGGCCGGGCGACTGCGGCTGGACGGCGAGCATCGCGTCGCGCGGGCCGGCCGCCCGCGTCGGCGTGGACGACGCCGTCGCCGGCGATCGCGGCGCGGAAGAGCGCGCGTCTTCTCGCGCGCCTCGTCGCGGGTCGACGGAGGTAGCCGAACGCCTCGGCGCCGCGCCAGGCCGGCTCGGGCGAGCCGCGGCTGACGCCGAGCTGGAGCCGGCCGCCGGCGAGCAGATCCGCCGCGGCAGCGGTCTCCGCCATGTAGAGCGGGTTCTCGTAGCGCATGTCGATCACGCCGGTCCCGATCTCGATCCGGCTCGTCTTGACGCCGATCGCAGCGAGCAGCGGGAACGGCGAGGCGAGCTGGCGCGCGAAGTGGTGGACGCGGACGAACGCGCCGTCGATGCCCGATCTCCTCGGCGGCGACGGCGAGCTCGACCGTCTGCAGCAGCGCGTCGCTGCCGGTGTGGGTCAGGCCGCCGCCGGGATGCCAGGCGCCGAACGAGAGGAAGCCGATCTTCTTGGGCAACGCGGTCGTCGTGTTCATCACCTGATCGAACGTCGTTGTCAACGCAAGTATTTCGCCGCCGACTTTCAGAGCCGCGCGAGCGGCCCTCAGCCGGCTACCTCGGCGCGAACGCCGCTCGATCGGCCGGCGTGAGGCCGGTCTGCGCGTACTCGGAGGTGCCCGTCGCGAGCAGCTCCTGCGCGGCGGCGACCAGCGCGCCGTAGGCGGCGCGCGCGAGGAAGCCGCCGGTCGAGATGCGCCGGACGCCGATCTCGGCCAGCTCGGCGACGGTCGGGCCGCCGCGCAGGGCGAGCACGTTGACGGGCGCGTCCGACCGCTTCGACCACGGCGGCGGATCTCGCCGCGTCGCTGAGGCCCGGCGCGTAGACGCACGTCGGCGCCGGCGTCGCGGTAGGCGACCAGCCGCGCGATCGTGTCGTCGAGGTCGGTGCCGCCGTAGATGTGGTTCTCGGCCCGGGCGGTCAGCACCAGCCCGGTCTCGCGAGCGCGCGGCCGACCGCCGCGGCGACGCGCTCGGCCGCCGGCCCGATGTCGTCGATCCGCCCGGTCGCCGGGTCGTAGTCCTCGATCGAGCAGCCGGCCGCGCCGGCGTCGGCGAGCATGCGGACGGTCTCGGCCACGCCGCCAGGGTCGTCGGCGTAGAGCCGCTCGCTGTCGACCGCGAGCGGCACGTCGACCGCCGTCGGCGAGCTGCCGCGACGTGCGAGACGACCTCGTCCCGCGTCACCGCCTGGTCGTCCTTGCCGATGCGTCCAGGCGAAGCCCGCGCTGGTGGTCGCGAGCGCATCGAACCCGAGCGACGGCGAGGAGCCGGGCAGAGCCGACGTCCCACGGGTTCGGCATCAGGAACGTCCCCTGCCGGTGCAGCTCGTGGAACCGGGCGCAACGATCGGTCGCGGACACGGAGTCCTCCTCGTCGGTACGGGTTCGGGCACGGGCGGCCGTTCGCAGACCGATCCGTGGGTGCAAGTATCACCGAGGCGAGAGCACCGTCCACCCGCAGAGGGCGCTCCCCGCCGGCGGCCTGCTCAGACCGGGTAGCGGAGGATGGCCGCGACCGACCCGCCGCCCGGGATGTCGGCGCGCCTGACTGCCAGCACGCGCCCGCCCTGGAGCCAGACCCGGCGGGCGATCTCGTCGATGACGCCGTAGCTGGTCGCATCGTTCTCGTCGACGAACGTGACGCTGCCGGTGCCCTCGTCGACGACCCCGGGGACGACCTCGTCGATGTCGACGAGCACCGTGTCGACTGCGCCGAAGGTCGCGGCGCGAGCGACGTTGACGACGTCTGAGGCCGCGCGGTCCTCTGCGTCGCGCAGGCCGTACAGCTCGTGGATCTCGCGCAGCTCGGTCGCGTAGACCTCGTCGAGGACGGCCCGGGCGGCCGTGGCGAGGTCGGCATCCGACGTCGCCTCGGGATTGCCGGGAATCGTCGCCGCCACGAGGTGCGGATAGGTGTTCACCGACCGATAGATGCTGTCGATCGGCTCGGCGGCGGCGAGGATCAGCGGCACGTCGAGGCCGTTCAGCAGCGGCCGCAGGGCCTGATCGATCTGCCGCGCGTACTGGCGCATGCGGACCTTCTGGCCCTCCGAGCCCTGGCTCCTACCGCTCGGCGACCGATCCTTGATCGAGGCCTTTCCGGCCGCGCTCGCAACGTCCCGCGGCAGCTCGGGCACGCGAACCTCCACGGGCGCGAGGTCGGGTGTCACCTCGACCAGGCGGACAGAGCCCTGCGCGAGCGCCAGGACGAAGCACACGTGCGGGAACGTCAACGCGCGCAGGAGCGGCTTCACGTGACAGCGGTCGGACACCTCGACAGCGCCGACGAGCCGGTTCGGCAACCTGAACGTCGTCTGCCGCTCGGGCGTGGCGAAGATCGCGAGGCTCCGCGCCTGATGGCGCCAGAACTCGTCGTCCTCGCCGAGCTCGGCGATGGCGTCGTCGATCGTCGCCACGCTGGCCGCATCGATGCCGGCGAGCTCCAGTTGCCGCCGCGCCTCGGTCGCGAGATTCTGCAGCTCGATGCGCTCTGCGTCGCCGGGCGAGGCCGGGTCCGCGGGGAGGTAGATCGAGACAGTCGCAGGGTGTCGGCTCTCCAGGAGCCGGCCGATCTGGGAACGGGTCGGAAGGTCGCTGTGCAGGGCCATGCAGACTCCTCGCTCGGCGCTTTCAGGGATCGTACGCGCACATCGTCAAGACCAGAAGGCGCGCCACCACCGCCGTCCGACGGACGGCCGATTGCGCCATCGCCGAGGGTCAGCCGGAGGAGGTCAGCCAGGGCAGAGCCCGTCGACGATCGTCGCGAAGTCGCCCCTGGTCAGGCTCTCGACGTCGTCGCCGAGGCTGAACGGCAGCGCGGCCTGGTGCACGATGTCGTTGACGTCCCGGCCGACCGGGGCCGGATCCTCGTGCGGATGGCCGCGGTAGCTCTCGACTGCGCCGTCGCCGTCGCACGACCACCGTCGCCCGCGCCCCTCCTCCAGCCGGGCCGTGATGTCGCGGATCGACTTCGCGACGGCTGCGGTCTGCGCGGCAGGGCCGGTAGTGGAGGGTGCGGCGCCGGCCACCGCCAGCGGGAACTCGAGCGGCCGGCCGAGGCCGCCGCTCGGCTTCGCGGGCGGCAACCCGCTGACAGCGCCCGTTGCCAGGTCGACGACCTCCGCCTCGACGCCCCAGACGACCAGCTGGTCGCCGTCGGGAGTGAACCCGAGCTGCGGATGGGTAGCGCGGCAGCAGTCCTGTTTCCCCGTCGCGATGCGGCGGGCGCCGGAGCCGTCGCGGGCGGCGACCCACACCTGCAGCCGCGCACCGGTCGGCGCCGGCCGCAGGTACGCGATCTGCGACCCGTCCGGCGAGAAGGTGGCGGCCACCGCGGCGCTGTCGATCAGCGCTTCCCGGCGGCTGCTCCTGACGTCGAGAGCGCAGATCGTGAAGTCCTCGTGACAGCCGTACAGGATCGTCCCGCCGTCCGGCGACCAGGTCGGCCCGAGCCAGGGGTCGAGGTTGGCCTCCTGGTCGCCGGCGACAACCCGGATCGGACGATCCATCCGAGGCCGGTAGTTACCGGGGTCCGGGCAGGCGTCGAGGTCGCGGCTCGTCCACGACCGCAGGTCGAGCAGCCGGAGCGTGCAGCGCCCGCCGGCGTCCGAGGCGAGGTACGCGAGCAGCGTCCGGTCCGGCGAGGGCGCCGCGGCCAGCACCTCGCCCGGCAGCTCCGTGACCGCGCCCGACGCGGTGCGCTTCGAGATCTTGGTCCGCGAGACCGTGACCGTGGCCGCCTCGGCCGCCGTCACCGCCGGCTGCGTGGTCGCCGCCGGCCCCGGCGCGCGCTCCGCTTCCGGGCGACGCAGCGCGACCGCCGCCACGGCCAGTCCCAGCGCCAGGGCGCTGGCGACAACCAGCGTGACCCGGCCGGCGCGGGGCGCCCGGCGGACGCTGCGACGGCCGAGCGACGCCGGCTCGACCCGCTCCAGCGGCCGCAGGAAGTCCGCGACCACCCGATCCTGCTCGTCGCCGGTCACCGCGTCACCTCCTGGGCGAGCCGCGCCCGTGCCCGCTCGAGGCGTTTGCGCACCGCGTCGGGCGATCGGCCGGTGATCTCGGCGATCGCAGGAGCGTCGAAGCCGTGCAGGTAGCGAAGCACCACGATCGCGCGGTCCTCCGGGTCGAGCACCCGCTCGAGCACGTCCATCACCTCGACCACGCAGGGTCCGTCGCGACGCGGGGCTCGGCTCGCGACACGAGCCGCTGGAAGGTCGCGCGCGCACGGCGGTTGCGGCGCAGTGCGTCGAGCGCGCGGTTCCGTGCGATCCCGAACAGCCACGCCTCGGGTCGCTCGACCGCACCGAGCCGATCGCGGTCCCGGAACGCCGACGCGAAGGTCTCCTGGAGCACGTCGTCGGCGAGGTCCCGATCACGAACCAACTGCGCGATGAACACGCCGAGGCGGCGCGAGCAGTGCGTGAACAGCAGCTCGAAGGCGGCGTCACCGCGTTCCCCTGGCCGGTCCGTGTCCGTGTCCACCAGCGCGATCATGTCTGGAAGGCGTCCGCTTCGCCGCGAACTGTGACGAGCGAGCCGGAACTCAGCCGACGAGCATCTTGAAAGCGCTCCTACGCGGGCCGCCGCCCTGCCGATCCCCTCAGGCCCGTGCGCGCCGCGACAGCAGACGGCCGAATGCGAGCGCAGTGAGCGACGCTGCCGCCGCGAGGACGAGCACGTCGCGGGAGTCGGTGATCCGCCTGAACTGGGCGGCGCCGTCGCGCATCTCGATGTAGCCGACCGGGCGCACGGCTCCGCCGCCACCGCCACCACTGCCGGAGCCCTCGCCCTGATCCGGGCTGCTACCGCCGCCGGCGCCGCCACCGAAGCCGAAGCGCACGCGCGCCACCGGGATCACCGTGACCCCGTCACGCTCGATCGGGTCGCCGAAGACGGTCGCGACCGTCGCGTGGTCGGCGACCGTTCGGCTGATCCGCCCCAGCAGGCCGTCAGCGGTCGCCGTCGGGCGCTGCGTCTGTGTCCGTTGTCATGTGCAGCTCCTTCCCCTATCCCGCGGCCGCCTCGATCAGCTGCACGACCGCGTCCGGCTGCGAGACCATGGCCACGTGGCTCGACGCCACCTCGACGGTCGTCGCACCCATGCGCGAGGAGAACAGCCGCTGGGCGTCGGGCGGAATCGCCTCGTCGTTCTGCGCCACCAGGTACCACGACGGCAGCGACTTCCACGCCGGCGCACCCAGGACGTCGCCGAGCGCAGCCGTCGAGAGGGGCTGCTGCGCCGCGAACATCACCCGTGCCTTCGCGCGATCCACGTCGGCCGCGAAATGCCCGACGAAGTCCTCCTCCGGCAGCCACGCGTACCCGCGCTCGTCCACGTCGAGATGCGCCAGAGCAGGCGTCGGCGGCCCCTGCCCGAGCAGGGCGCCGATCGACTCGCCCTCGTCGAGCCCGAACGCTGCGATGTAGACGAGCGCCGACCGCGTTCGGAGCCTCGGCGCCGAGCGACGTGATGATCTGCCCGCCGTACGAGTGCCCCACGACGACGGTCGGCCCGTTCTGGCGCCCCAGCACCAGCCGCAGCTTCGCGACGTCGTCGGCGATCGGCGCCCAGCGCGAACTGCGGTGCCGTCACGGTGTAGCCCGCCGCCTGGAGGCGCTCGATCACGCCGCTCCAGCACGAGCCGTCGGCCCACGCGCCGTGGACGAGGACGATGTTCGGACGATCAGACACGAAGCCTCCAGAGGGTCGACCCGGCCAGTCTAGGATGGCTCGACGGCCGAACGGATCCGAAGCGCAACGCGGCTCACAGCCGGAGCCGCCGGGACGAGGTCGTCAGTCGCGCTGGTCGGCGAGCGCCGCCCGGAGGCGATCCAGGAACGGCACCTGCGCCGCCTTCAGCCGACGGCGCCGCCTCGTCGAGGTCGAACCACTCGACGCGGTCGATCTCGGGGAAGGACTGGATGCGGCCGGAGCGCGGCGGCCACTCCATGTCGTAGGTGTTGCTGAAGGCCTGCGACGGGTCGAGATCGCCGCGCACCGCCCACGCCAGCACGACCTTGCCGGACTTCTGCGTGATCTCGCCGAGGTCGACGAGCGGCCCGGCCGGAACGGCGATGCCCCGTCTCCTCGAGGAACTCGCGGCGGGCCACGCCGACGCGCTCCTCACCGGGCTCGATCTCGCCCTTCGGCACCGTCCAGTGGCCGAGGTCCTTCTTGACCCAGAAGGGCCCGCCCTGGTGCGCGAGCAGCACCTCGACGCCGTCTGCACCGGCTGCGCCAGAGCAGGATGCCGGCGCTCGTGCGTCCTCGCTTGTCGGTCATCGCGCGTCGGCGAGGTGCTCGCAGAGGGCGATCATCCCCGCGTGGTGGAGGCGCGAAGGCGTCCCAGTCGAGCGCGTCGGCGAACGTCGAGAACTTCGCGATCACCGTCCGCGACGGCCGGTGGACGAGGATCGCCTGCCCGTTCATGCCGAGGCCCGTGTAGACGCCGCGCGGCCCGTCGAACACCCACCACTTGTCGTGGTAGAAGGCGTCGGGCCGCGTCGGGTCGGC
This sequence comes from uncultured Actinomycetes bacterium, assembly GCA_963732645.1. Lineage (GTDB taxonomy): Bacteria > Actinomycetota > Thermoleophilia > Gaiellales > F1-60-MAGs149 > VFJZ01. The sequence continues at coordinate 272,248 of CAVTAC010000006.1, read as the reverse complement.
CATGTCCGATGCGCGGAACGCCTCGATCAGCGCCGGCATCGCGGACGCAGACGCGCGTGATCCAGTCGGCGGGAACCACCTGCTCGCCGCCGATCCTGCCGTCCTCGAGGCACATCAGCCCGAACCGCGCGAGATCGCGGAGCGTGGTGCAGATGCCGCCCTCGACGATCGCGAAGCCGGCGTGGTCGAGCATGATCGCGGCGTCGTGCTCGGCGCCGATCCGCGACCAGACCTCGCGCGAGAAGAGCTCCGGGAACGGCGCCCCGCCGACCCGCGACGAGCACCCAGCCGAGCACGTCCGACGCGAGCGAGCAGTAGCGGAACGGGCCTTCGCCGTGGCCGTGCGGGCCGCGGCCGATGGTGCGGATCCAGGTCTCGGTGTCGGTCGGGATCTCGCCGGCCCGGTCGTGCGTGCGGTAGTCGGAGACGTCGATGATCGTGTACTCGTCGACGTCGAAGTCCCAGGCGATGCCGACGCGCATGTCGAGGATGTCCTGGATCCGGCAGCCCTCCCAGGCACGTGCCGGAGAGCTCGCGGCAGGTGGTCGGTCACGAGGTCCGTCGGCGCGAGCAGGCCGCGACCGGCGAGCACGCCGCAGAGGATCGACGTCGAGCGACTTCGAGCACGACATCAGGAGGTGCGTGTCGGTCGGCTGCATGCCGCCGAAGTACTGCTCGGTCACGACAGCGCCGTCGTGGATCACGACGAACGCCGTCCGTCGACGTCTCGGCGAGCATCTCGGCGAGCGTGTAGCGTGCGCCCACCGTGGTCGAACGCGAAGCCGTCGAGGTCGCGCTCGGCGCGGGGCAGCTCGCGAACCGGCCCGGAACCGCGGGAGATCGCCGCGGTGCGCACGAGATCCGGGACGTGGCGGAAGCCCCAGCGGTTGTACGGCGGGTCGAGCCAGTTCTCGGTGGTCACCCCGAGCGCGCGGCCCTCGGCATCGATCATGACGCCAGCCTAGCGCCACACGACGCCGCCGCGCAGCTGCAGGATGCGCCGGCTCGAGCCGTACGACGTTCGAGCGTGCATGGACGTACGATCGCCGGCATGGACGTACTCACGCATCTCATGTTTCAAGACGGTCGGGCGCGCGAGGCAGCCGAGTGGTACGTCTCGCTCGTGCCCGGATCACGTATCGAGCGGGCGATCGACAACGGCGCGGCGGGCGCGACCGTGTACTTCGCACTGGCTGACCGCGACTTCATCGCATTCGACAGCCCGATGCGGCACGGGTTCGACTTCACGCCGTCGATGTCCATCTTCGTGCGGTGCGACGACGAGGAGCAGGTTCGCCTCCTCTTCGCCCAGATCGCGTCGGAGGGCGACGTGAAGATGCCGGTGGACGACTACGGATTCAGCTCGTGCTTCGGCTGGGCCACGGATCGCTACGGCGTGTCGTGGCAGATCGGCAAGGCCGATCGCGAGCTCGTGCACTAGACGTCGAGGCTGACGTCGCCGAGCGCAGCTCGCGCGAGCGGAACGTCCAGTCCTCGGCGGACACGACACGGCCTGCGAGCAGCGGCCGAACGGTACGGTGGCGCTCGCGCGCGACGATCACGTCGGCGGCGAAACGCATCCGTGGACTGCCGTGATGTGGGTTCGATCGTCCCGCGATCGTCGGTCGGATATCCCGTCGGCGATCTGCGGCGTTGCCGTCTTCCGTCGGCGTGACGATCGGGTCGACGATGGAACGAATCCGGAGTGGCGTACCCCTCGCGCCGCACTCGCCCCGTCGGCGGCCACTCCCCGACCCGTGAAAGGATCGACGAAGGCATGGAACCCCCAATGCTCAGCCGCCGCTCATTCCTGAGGCTCTCGGCGGCTGGAGTCGCAACGCTCTACGTCCCGATCCACGGCCGGTTCGTCCCGTGGGCCTCGGCTGCCATCCCCGGTGGGACGGTTGACGCCGCCTCCGTACCGAAGTTCGTCACACCGCTTCTGATCCCGCCGGTCATGCCCCGTGCGCGGATCAGTCGCGACCTCGACTACTACGAGATCTCGATGGAGCAGTTCGCACAGCAGATCCTGCCGGCGGGGTTCCCCGCCACGACGGTCTGGGGATACGGTGCCGTGAGCGCGGCCAACTCCAAGGGACTGCTGCTGCACAACGCGCCCTCGCTGACGATCGAAGCGCGCGCGAACCGCCCCGTGCGGGTCAAGTGGATCAACAACCTGCGGGACGCGTCGGGCAACTTCCTGCCGCATCTCCTGCCCGTCGATCAGACGCTGCACTGGGCCAACCCGCCCGGCGGCATCGCCGAGCGCGACATGCGCCCGACCCATGCGAGCACGCCCGGTCGCTACACCGGCCCGGTGCCGATCGTCACGCACGTCCACGGCGCCGTCGGCGTCGGGGACGAGAGCGACGGGTACTCGGAGGCGTGGTACCTGCCGGACGCCCGCAACATTCCCGCGTCGTATGCCACCGAGGGGACGTGGTACGGGTACTTCAAGGGAAAGGCCGCCGCGCGGTTCGGCGCGTCGTGGGCCCGCGGCAGCGCCGTCTTCCAGTATCCGAACGCCGATCGGGCCTCGACGAAGTGGTACCACGACCACGCCGTGGGCATGACGCGCCTCAACGTCTACGCCGGCCCGGCCGGCTTCTACATCATCCGCGGTGGGCCCGACGGAGATCTGGCCGTGCGGGACACGCGCAACGGTCGTCTGGCGTTGCTGCCGGGTCCGGCGCCCGCCGAGTGGGAGCAGCTGCTCTCGTCGTCGCTGCGCAAGTACCGCGAGATCCCGATCGCGGTGCAGGACCGCTCCTTCAACAGCGACGGGTCGCTCTTCTACCCGGATACACGGGAGTTCTTCGACACCTTCACCGGACCGTTCATCCCCGAGTCCAACGTCTCGCCGATCTGGAACCCGGAGTTCTTCGGCAACACCATGATGGTGAACGGCAAGACGTGGCCCTACCTCGACGTCGACCGCGTGCGGTACCGATTCCGGTTCCTGAACGGCTGCCAGTCGCGGTTCCTGATGCTCGACTTCAACCAGATCCCGGGCATCGACGTCTGGCAGATCGGGAACGAGGGTGGCTTGCTGCCGGCTCCCGTCCACATCACGGGCCAGCACGGGAACCGACTCCAGATGGGCCTGGCGGAGCGCGCCGACGTGATCGTCGACTTCTCGAACGTCGCAGCCGGTAGGTACGTCCTGGGCAACGTCGGCCCGGACGAGCCGTACGGTGGCGGCGAAGCCGGTGGCGACTTCGACGTGGCAGATCCCGCCTCGACCGGCCAGGTGATGCAGTTCCGCGTCATGCCCGGCCGCAAGCTCGACCTGAGCACACCGCCGCAGTACCTGCGACTGCCGGCCATCACGCCGCTGCCCGCTGCCACCAGGACCCGGCCACTCGCCCTGCTCGAGATGATGTCGGACGTCCACGACGGCCCGTCGGAGGCCCGACTGGGGACGGTCGACGCGGGTGTGCCGGTCGCGATGATGTGGGGAGACCCGGTCAGCGAGACGCCGAACGTCGGCGATACCGAAGTCTGGGAGTTCTACAACTTCACGGCCGATGCGCATCCGATGCACGTGCACGAGGTCGTGTTCGAGGTCGTCAACCGGCAGGCGCTGGTGCTCGACGACGCGACCGGCGAGCCGGTGCAACCCGTCCAGCTGAGCGGCTCGCCGCGAGCGCCGGAACCGTGGGAACTCGGGTTCAAGGACACCGTCACGGCCTTCCCCGGCGAGGTCACCCGCATCCGGGCCCGGTTCGGCACGGCCGGCCAGTTCGCCTGGCACTGCCACATCGTGGAGCACGAGGACAACGAGATGATGCGCCCGTACCGCATCGGACCGGCCGCGCCGGGGGCTCCGGCGTAGGGACCTCGCCGGTGGGAGCGGGATGCGGCGTTCGCCTCGACGAACGCCGCATCCGGCCCTCCGGTCCCTCAGACCGCGGCGATCTCGAGGCCGCGCGGGATCCGCTTCTCGGCGTCGTAGAAGGGCAGGTCGACGATCGCGCAGGCGTGCTCGGCGAGGTCGAAGCCGACGACGCTGGCAGCGCGCGGGTCGACGTCGTCGGCGCTGTGGAGCCGCAGGAAGCCGACGCCGCACTCGAGGTACGGGCTCCAGGCGGCCGCGGTGACGACGCCGATCTCCGTGCCGTCCCGGGTCACGGGCGCGCCGATCAGCGGCTCGCCGCTCTCGCAGCGGATGCCGTAGATCCGCGTCCGCCGGTCGGCCGATCTCAGTGCCGCCTTGCCGAAGAAGTCGTCGTCGCGGTCGAGGTCGACGAAGTCGCCGAGCCCCGCCGCGAACGGCGTCATCGAGGCGTCCATGTCCGACAGGTTGTTCAGGATCGCCGCCTCGATGCGGCGCGTGTCCATCGGATCCAGGCCGATGTTCACGAGCCCGAACGCCCTCCCGGCCTCGGTCACTCGATCCCAGAGGGCGTCGGTGTCGATCCCCGGCCGCGTGTAGATCTCGAAGCCGACCTCGCCCGTCCAGCCGGTGCGGGTGATCAGCACGGGCTGGCCGGCGATCGAGACCTCACGCGCGTCGAAGTAGCGGAAGCTCTCCGGCGCGCCGCCGTCGACGACCGCGGCGAGCAGGTCGAGCGCCTTCGGGCCCTGCAGTTGGTGCACGTACGAGCGCGGGTCGGAGATCGTCACGTCCAGCCCGAGCGCGTGCGCCTTCAGCCAGCCGACGAAGTCGCCGTCGGCCTGCACGTACCAGAAGCAGTCCTCTGCCAGCCGGACGACGATTCCGTCGACGAGCACGCCGCCGTCGGGCCAGCAGGCGATGCCGTAGCCGCAGCGACCCGGCTGCAGCGTCGAGACCTTGCGCGTGAAGATGCGGTCGAGCAGCCGGCCGGCGTCGGGGCCCGTGATCGCGGTCGGCAGTTCGCCGGTGTCGAGCCGGGTGACGTCGCGGCGCAACGCCCAGTAGCCCTCCTCGCGCGTCGACGTCGTCACGGACACCGGCATCATGCGGCGGTTGTAGATGCAGTAGGCGGCGCCGTCGGCGACGTTGTAGCGATAGAACGGCGAGCGACCATGGCCGTAGTTCCAGCCGGGCTCGGGCAACGAGCAGACGACATCTCGACGAGCGACGTGCTCGGACACGGCTGACCTCCTATCGGCTCGACCTCGGTCGATCTTTCTGCTGAACGACGATCAGTATAATGATCGCAAGGGGCGGTCGTCAACACCGACCGTGCGACGGCCCCGGGCGCCGCGAGCCCACCAGCCGCGGCCACTACACTGAACAGCGATGAACGCCCGCAACGCGTCCCCCCTCGGAACCGAGATCCGCGACCGCCGGCAGCAGCTCGGGCTCTCCGTCCGCGCGCTCGCAGCGCGGGCCGACATCTCGCCGGCCTACGTGACCGCGCTCGAGACCGGGAACAACCCCAGCACGCGCCGGCCGCCCGTCCCGAGCCTCGCGATCGTTCGGCGCCTCGCCGACGCGCTCGACCTCGAACTCGGCGCGCTGATCCGCGCCGGAGACGCCGTCCGGCCAGAAGCGGGCGCCCACGTGCTCGCCTACGTCGTCGCGCCCCCGCCCGCCGGGTTGCTCGGCGCGGTCGACGCGGCCCTCGGGGCCGACGTCGACCACTGGCTGCACCTCGCCGACCCGCGCCGCACCGAGCGACGACGACCCGACCCGGGCGACGACCCGGCGCTTCGCGCTCGGCGCGTATCCCTACGCCACCCCGCACCTCGACCCCGACGCGCTGATCGACGCGCTCGACCGCGAAGTCGCCGCACTTGCCGCCGCGCACCGCCGCGAGCGCGTCGGACTCCTGATATCGGACTGCTCGGCCGTGATGCGCTACCTCCGGGACGCGGCGGCAGAGGTCGCGCTCGAGGCGACCTGGCACCAGCACGTCCAGCGCATCTGGCAGCAGCATCTCGGCAGCCCACCCGCCGTCGACGTCTGCGCCTACGACCATGACGACCTCGCGGCTCTCGGGCTCACCATCGATCAGCTCGCAACCGCCCTCGAGCTCATCACCCGCCATGACCGCACGATGGTCCTCGATGGCGACCGGGCAATCGCCGGGCGCGCCCGCGATCCGACGGATCCTCGACGCCGCCAGGCCGGCCGGCACGAGCCGCGTCGGCTGGCAGCAGCTCACCGCGGCCGCGGCACAGACGCTCGCAGGCCCTTGAGCTGACGCGCGCGCTCAGGCGTCGGGCGAGATCTCCTCGACCGCGAGCTGGCGCTCGCGCTCGTCGTCAACCGTCCAGCGCTCCCCGAGATCGACGATCGTACCCGCCTCGTGCGAGCGCCCCGACTCGGCCAGCGCGCCCGCGACGATGCGCGCGTGCGCGGCCTCGTCGCCGACCCCGCCGAGGGTGAGCCCGAACGGCGTCTCGACCAGGCAGGCCAGCGATGGCCGCACCCGCTCGGTCACCTCGCGCACCTGCGTGATCGAGACGGTGGCGAGGCCGTGCTCGTCGAGCACGCGTTGGAGCAGCCCGACCGACTGCTGACAGACCGGTCAAGCGGGGACGAGCAGCACCAGGTCGACGGCATCCGCGACGAGCTCTGCGGCGACCCGCGGCCCGGTCTCGGCGAGCAGGGCGGCCGGGTCCGGGATGTAGCCCATCAGCGACAGCGCCCGGGGCGCCGTGCTCCCGATCGCCCCGGCCGCGGCCAGGCGCGTCAGCGTCTGTCGCGGCAGCACCACCTCGGGATCGCGGTAGGCGCGCCGCGTGTCATAGCCGGCGTGCGCGAACCGCACCGGCTCGTCCCAGCCGAACACGCGCACCGTCGGATCCCCCTCGTCTGCGAGCGAGAACCGCTCCTGCCCGCGGACATAGCCGCCCGCGGTCGAGACGAGCCCGACCCGGGCCTCGGCCAGCGGCACGCGTAGCGCGTTGCGTGGCGACGGCGAGCCCTCGCTCGCCCACTCGAAGGACGGAAAGAACGACCGCACGTGGAGCCGCTCGCGCCGCAGGAACTCGCTTGCCTCGGGCACCGCACCACCTCTCCGCCTCCGCTGCTGAACGCCGAACGCTGTAGTGATCAGGAGACTAGCCTACGAGCACTTGCGATCGCAGTTGGCGAGGCAGCCGCGCGCGCTTGACGCTGGTGCGGCGCTCGTCTACGGTCGCATCCGATTCGAACGAGCCTGCCGCTGGCCTGCGGCCGCCAGCCTCGGCTCGCGTTGCGCTCTCAGTGCGCTCGCAAAAGACCTGATCGGAGGGCTCGTGCCCGGCAGGACGTTCCATCTCGGGTACTTCACGAAGTTCGGCCCGCCGGCCTGGCAGGCGACGGACTCGCGCACGGACGGCAGCGACTGGTCAAACGGGCGGTACTTCGTCGACCTCGCCCGCCGCCTCGATGCCGCCTGCCTCGACTTCCTCTTCTTCGAGGACACGCTGTCGGTGTCAGAGGCGGTCGGCGGCAGCCGCGATCTCGACCTGAAGTACGCCATCTACGCACCGAAGAGCGACCCGATCCCGCTGCTGCCGCTGCTCGCCCACAACACTACGGGCCTCGGACTGATCGCGACCTGCACCACGACCTTCTACCCGCCGTGGCACGTCGCCCGGCTGTTCTCGACCGTCGACAGCCTCAGCGGCGGCCGGGTGGGGTTCAACGTCGTCACGACCAGCGAGCGGACGTCGGCGCAGAACTTCGGCCTCGACGGAATGCCGTCGCACGCCGATCGCTACGCGATGGCGGCGGAGTTCCTCGACGCCGTGAACGGCCTCTGGGACGGGTGGGAGGAGGGCGCGATGGTGCAGGACCTCGCCACCAACACCTACGTCGACGCGAGCAAGGTGCACGCGCTCGAGCACGCCGGTGAGTACTTCCGCGTGCGCGGACCGCTCAACTCGCCCCGCTCGCCGCAGGGACGCCCGCTGATCGCGCAGGCGGGCGGATCCGACCGCGGGCGCGCGTTCGCGTCGAAGTACGCCGACCTGATCCTCGCGGGCGCCTACGGCGGGCCGGACGAGATGAAGGCATTCCGCGAAGATGTCCGGGAGCGCGTGCGCGGCCACGGCCGCAATCCCGATGAGGTGCGGGTGATGTTCCTGGTCGCCGTGCACTTCAGCGACCGGCCGGGCGCGACGGTCAGCGACCTCACCTCGGACGCCAAGTTCGAGGCCCTGGTAGTGCAGAACGGGTCGGAGCTCGACCTCGACCTGTCCCGGTTCGACCCGGACGGCCCGTTCCCGATGGACCTCGAGCCGGGCGGCCACACCTCGGTCTACGACGGCATGAAGCTGCTCGGTGCCAAGGGGATGACCTTCCGCGAGGTGATCTCGACCGTCGGCGTCGGCGGCCAGTGGCAGCCGATCGGCACGCCCGAGGCGATCGCCGACGAGCTGATCGAGGTGATGGAGCACATCGGCGGCGACGGCGTGATGCTGCTCGCGAACGACGTCGGCGACGACACGTTCATCACCAACGTCACCGAGCGCCTCGCCCCGGCCCTGCAGCGCGCCGGCGCCATGCAGACCGCGTACGGCCCGGGCACGCTGCGCGACAAGCTCCTGTCGTTCTGAGCGGCTCGCGCGCTACACGTTCGGCGTGACCGCACGGAGCGCGGCGGAGGCGTCGATCGCCCGTGCGAGCTCGACCAGCGCACGGCCGAGCAGCGTCTGCGCGACCGGCGAACGGCTCGGTCAGCGCGCCGTGCTCGTCGTAGCCGTAGGCCGGGACGTAGAGGCCCGGCGAGACGACGTGGCAGGCGAAGAAGTCGACCAGGACGTCACGCATCCCCGCCGGACCGAGGAAGTGGTGATCGCTCGCGGCGGTCGCCACCGTGACGGCTGCGCGCCCGGTCAACGGCGCCGACTGCTCGCCGTGCATGCCACGGGGGACGGCGTCCATCAGCGCCTTGAAGGGCGCCGCGAAGGTCGCGCGGTACATCGGCGAGCCGAACACGAACGCGGAGCTCGCCTCGAGCGGGCGATGACGGGCGCGAGATCGTCGCCGTCGGCGAGCTCGACCAACCGGGTCTCGCCGCCGGCCGCGGCGGCACCCGCGAGCACCGCCTCGATCGCCGCCCGCGTCTTGCCGCCACCGCTCGGCGAGCAGTTCACCCCGAGGACCGATACCGCTGCGATCACGGGCGGGAGCGTACCGGGGTGCGCCTGCGCCGCGCCGAAGCTTGGACGCCCGCGCCCGCCTCGTTGGGCTTCCGGGCATGGCCTAGCATGCGGCCGATGCCCCAGCCGCCGCCCGAGTACCCGACCCTGTTCTCGCCGTTGCGCGTCGGCCCGATCACCCTACGGAACCGGATCGTCAACGCCGCTCACCAGACGCGGTTCGCCGACCGCGGCGAGTACACCGAGCAGCTGATCGAGTACCACCGGGAGCGCGCCCGGGGTGGCGCCGCGATGATCGTCTCGCAGGCCACCTCGGTGACCGGCGACTACCTCGACCTCTACAACATCGACGATCGCGTGGTCGAGAGCTACGAGGCCGTCGGCCGGGCCGTGCAGGAGTTCGGTGCCCACTACGTCGCCGAGCTCTACCACCCCGGCAGCCAGGGCGAGTTCACCGGCCGCGGCGCGGAGCGCTTCGTGGCCCCGTCGAGCATCGCCGCCAGCTACCTCGACGGGCGATGGCGCGTACCCCACGCCCTCGACGAGCGCGAGATTCTCGAGATCGTGGACGCGTTCGCGTCGGCCGCGGCGCGCTGCCGGGCCGGCGGCCTGTCGGGCATCGAGCTCCACTTCGCGCACGGCAACCTGGTCGAGCAGTTCATGTCCCCGAAGACGAACCGGCGCACCGACGACTGGGGCGGCGACCTGGAGCACCGTCTGCGCTTCGCCGAGCTGATCGTCCGCGCGGTGCGCGAGGCCGCCGGCGCCGAGGTCGCGGTCGGTGCGCGGCTGACCGCCGCCGGGCTCGACGCCGGCGACCCCGACGACTTCGAGATGGCCGAGATCATCGGGACGATCGGCACCTGGGGCCGGCTCGACTACGTCAGCCTCACGATGGGCCACTACTCCGACGCGCTGAACATGGCGCGCAACGTGCCGAACATGACGTTCGAGCCGGGCCTGTGGCAGCGCTACGGCCGCCTGATCAAGAGCGTCGTCGACGTCCCCGTCTTCATGGTCGGGCGCATCAACCACCCGCGCACCGCCGAGGACATGCTCGCCGCCGGCAGCTGTGACGGCGTGGCGATGGTCCGCGCCCTGATCGCGGACCCGCACCTGCCCGAGAAGGCCCGCACCGGGCGCACCGCCGACATCCGGCCGTGCGTCGGCGCGATGAACTGCCTCGGGCGGCTCGAGCACGGTGGAGACATCCGCTGCATCCACAACCCTCGCGTCGGTCACGAGCTGGACATCCCCGAGGAGATCGAGCGGGGCGACGGCGGCAGGCGCGTCGTCGTGATCGGCGGCGGACCGGCCGGGCTCGAGTCGGCCCGGACCGCCGCCGCGCGTGGCCACCGGGTGACGCTGCTCGAGCGAGCCGGCAGGGTGGGCGGACAGGTCCGCCTCGCAGCGGCGACGCCGGGCCGATCGGAGCTCGCCGCGATCGTCGACTGGCTCGAGCAGCAGTGCATCGCGCTCGGGGTGGAGATCCACACGGGCCACGAGGTGACGCCCGAGGCGATCGCGGCGATCGATCCCGAGGTCATCGTCGTGGCGACCGGAGCCTCCTACCGCGACCGCCCTGCGCCGAGCCGCACCATCACGACCGAGGGCATCGACCGGCTCGCCGACCACGTGCCCCTCGTCTCGCTCGGCGACGCGCTCGCAGGCGACCTCGCAGGGGACGCGATCGTCATCTACGACGCCGCGGCGGACTGGCCCGGGTTCAACGTCGCGCGCGTCCTCGCCGAGCGCGGTGCCAGGGTGCGCTACCTGACGCCCGAGGCGTATCCCGGTGCCGCGCTCGAGGTCACGAACTGGCGCCTCGAGTACCAGGCGCTCGCGGAACGGGACGTCGAGTTCCACCCCGTGACCCAGATCGTCGGGTCGGTACCCGGCGGCCTCGTGCTGCGCCGCGGCTTCAACCGCACCACCGAGACGCTGACCGGCATCGACGCGCTCATCTGGATCGACTCGCCGGTCCCCAACACCGCGGTGCGCGACTCGCTCGCCGGCTCGGGCGCAGCCATCGTGACGGTCGGCGATGCCGACGCACCACGCGGCATCGAGCAGGCGATCCTCGACGCGCGCCTCACCGTCTCCCGGCTCTGATCACGCGTTGAGAACCGCGACCGCGCGAATCGGCGACCCCGTTCCACCGTCGATGTTCAGCGGCAACCCGAAGTAGGTGAACCGCTTCCCGACGAGCTGCTCGAGATTGCACAGGCTCTCGGTGTTGACGATCTGGCGCTCGCGGCACACGACGTGCGCCTCGAGTTCGCCGTCGTCGGATTGGTCGATGGAGACCGCGTCCACGCAGATGTTGACGACGCCACGGTCCGCGAGCCAGAGGGCGCCGGCCCGGTTCAGACCCGTGTAATCGCGCAGGTACTCATCGCGCGGGTAGGTGCGCGCGCCATGCCCGGTGTGCAGAAGCACGATGTCGCCTTCGCGGATGATGGAGCCTGCCGCCTGATTCGCCGCCTCGAGCACCTCAGGCGTCAGGAAATCCGGATAGCGCGTGCTCGACACGTCGATGCAGCAGGCGTCACCGTAGTAGTACGCGAGCGGCGTCTCGTCCAGCGGAGGGCCGTCCGGGTCGTACTCGTAGATGGCGTCGGCATGCGTACCCGTGTGCTCGCTGATGAGCAGGTTGCGCGCCAGGAACGGTGCGGTACCGAACAGCCGGGGTGCGTCTTCGCGGCGGTGGTTCTCGATGATGAACGGGCGCTGGTGGGCGTGCCAGATGGGCATGCCCTGGTAGATCTCACGGGTGAGATCCACCACCTGGAGGCGGCGCTCCAAGAGGTGCGCTCCACCGGTCGGCGCGCGGTCGGGACGGCTGCTTGCTTCCATGGCTTGTCCTCGCTGTTGCGTTCGCCGATGAGGGTCGCGCCGGCCGGCCTACTCGGGCACGTAGGCGATGCCGTCGACCTCGATCAGGAGGCCGGGGTAGGCGAGGCCGGGGACGCGGATGGCCGTGCCGACCGGCCCCGGGTCCTCGAGGAACTCGAGGCGCACCGCGGTCATCTTCTCCCAGTACTCGCGGATCTCGTCGCCTTCACCTTCGAAGACGTAGTAGGTGTTGAACTTGACGAGGTGGCGCATCTCCGCACCCGCCTCGTGGAGCACCGTGCGAACGTTGTTGAAGACGTTCCGCGTCTGGAGTTCGATATCGCCGACACCGATGGTGCGGCCGTGTGCGTCGGCAGAGATCTGGCCACCGACGAACACGAGTGGGCCGCATCTCCACCCCTGGGACAACGGGGTCGGGATGCTCCAGTCCCAGAAGTCCGCCGGCATGATGCGCTGGGGAGCACCCCACCCGGGCGCGTGTGCATTGTCCGTCACGGACGACTCCCATCCGATGGCTACCGGCGAATGCCCGTCGCCGCACTTCGGTCGTGGGCCGGCGATCGGGCTCGCCGACCGGTCTCGGGCGGGAACCCTTACCCATCGTTCGGCCGCTGTCAAGGGGTTCGAGACCTACATCTCGACGTCCGCGACACCTTCGACACCCCGCTCGTAGCGCAGCGCGATCGGGTCCACCTCCTCACGGTCGGAACCATCGCGAGCACGGGTGAACATGCCGCGACGAGACAGCTCGACGACGGCGTCTGCCGCAGGACGACGTCGCTCCTCATACGCCCGCAGGCCGTCCTCGACCGCGGTACCGGCCGAGAGGCACTCGCCGAGCACGGCGGAGTCCACGAACGTCTGACTGGCGCCCTGCGCGAGGTCGGGCATCATCGGGTGCGCCGCGTCCCCCAGGAGCGTCACGCGCCCCCGAGTCCACCTCGCCGGCGGCTCGGCCAGATCCAGGAGCTTCGTCTGCTGGATCTCGTCGCGTGCGGTGGCCGCGATCGTCCCGGGAACGTGCGTGTGCTCCCACGTTCCGAAACACGCTATGAAGTCATCGAGGGAGTTGATTCCCGGGCCGGAGGCGAACCAGTACGCCCGTCCTTCACCGGTGGGGATCGTTCCGAAGAACGCCCGGCCACCGAAGACCTCGGTCTCGGCCTCACCGTCGATGTCGGTGTCCGCGAGTCGGACGTGACCGCGCCACCGGTACGCGTGATGCGGGTTCTCACGGTGCGGAAGCTCGCCATACAGACAGGCCCGGGTCTTCGAGTAGATGCCGTCGGCTCCGATCAGGAGATCACCTGTCAGCTCCTCGCCGTTCGCGAGCGTGCACACGACCCTCTGCCCATCGTCACGAACCGCCATCAGCTCATGGTCGAACCTGATGTGCTCCGTACCGAGGGCCTCGGCCAGCATCCCGCTGAGCTCGCTCCTGTAGACACCGGTCGCCGGAGCGCCGAATCGTTCGGGCCAGCCTGCGACGTCTCGCTTGTACGTCACCTCGCCCGTCGACGCGAGTGTCCAGTACCGCTTGAGCGGCACGGAGATCGCGTCGTACTGGCGCTGGAGCCCCAGCGAGTACAGCGCACGGCCGGCGTTCGGCCACAGGTTGAGACCGAATCCCGACACGCGCAGATCGGGCGCGCGTTCGAGCACCACGACCTCGAAGCCTTCGCGTTGGAGCGCGATGCCCGCCGACAGTCCCCCGACGCCGGCTCCGCAGATCAACGCGCGCATCGCACATCCTCTCTCTCACGTCGGGGGTTCGCCCAGAGAATCCACCCGCTAGCCGGGCGCGAGGCCGCACCACTCGACGGCGAGCAGCGCGAACGTCTTGCATGCCGCGATCACCTCGTCCACCTCGACGTGCTCATCGCTCGCGTGGGCGAGACGCAGGTCGCCGGGGCCGTAGATCACCGCGGGGATGCCGGCCTGCTCGTACCAGGTCGCGTCGCAGACGCCGCCGAAGCCGTGCACCGGCGGCGGCCCCGCGAAGCGCGTGCCGACGGCGGCGCGCTCGTGCGAGAGGGCGAGCGCCGCCATGATCGGATGCTCGGGGTCGAGCCGGTACGGCTCCCAGGCGAGGCGCCAGTCGACCGTCGGCGGATGCTCCCGGAGCCACGGATCGGCGGCGGCGACGCTGGCGAGACGCGCTTCGATCTCGGCCCGCGCGGCGCTCGTGGGCTCGTCCGGGTAGACGATCGCGCAGTACTCGATCTCGGCCGACTCGGCGAGGAAGAACGGCACGTCGATGCCGTAGGGGCCGCCGCGGATGACGCCGGGCAGGATCCCGAACTTGCCGTTGGGGAAGAGCGGGTGCCGCTTCGTCTGCGCCCACTCGTCCTCGAGCCGGCGCAGGCCCTCGTAGACGAGGAACAGCTTGTCGATCGCGTTCACGCCGAGCGCCTGCCCGTAGACGGTGGGGTGCACGGTCTCGCCGCGGAAGCCCGCGTGGGCGGCCCGGCCCTCCACGCGCACGACGAACCAGAGCATGCCGGGGGTGACGGGGACGACGGCGAGCGGGTCGGGAGGGGCAGTCGGCTCGGCGATCACGGCGACGTCGCCGACGTGGCCGCGCCGGATGGTCGCGGTCGTGCCCGCCTCGTGGTCGCCGACCTCCTCGCCGACGACCGCAGCGAGCACGAGGTCGCCCGCGAGGCGCACGCCGGCGCGCCGCAGGGCGACGGCGGCGTAGGCCTGCGCGAGGACGCCGGCCTTCATGTCCGTCGAGCCGCGGCCCCAGATGCGGCCGTCGGACTCCGTGCCGCGCGAACGGGTCGACCGTCCAGAGCGCGGGGTTGCCGGGAGGCACGACGTCGATGTGCCCGTTCAGGACCAGCGAGCGCCCACCGCCTGCGCCGCGCACCGTGCCGACCGCGTTGTCGCGCCCCGGCTCGATCGCGAACACGTCGAGCTCCGCCCCGGCCGCGGCGTGGACGCGCGAGACGAGCGCCGCCACCTCCGACTCGCGGCCGACGAGCTCGTCGTGGCTCTGGCCGGGATACTTCGGGTTGACGCTCGCGATGCGCACGGCCTCGGCCACGCTCGCGAGGAGCTCCGGCACGAGCGCGTCGACGGCGGCCAGCACCCGCTCCGAGACGTCGTCCCGGCGTCCTGCGGAGGTCATCCCGCGCCCCGTCCGGCGGCCGCGTCCACGCTCTCGAAGGATCCGGTGCAGCCCATACGAGCGCGGGAACCCTAGAGCGGCGCTGACGCAGCGTCAAGAATGTTGTCCGTCCGATTCGGGCCGATCACGAGAGCGATGGTGACCTGACGTGAAGATCTACCTGGCGGGCCCCTTGTTCACCACGCCCGAGCGCGAGTTCAACGCGCAGTTGGCGACCCGGTTGCGAACGGCCGGCCACGAGGTGTTCCTGCCCCAGGAGAACCCGGCATCGGAGCCGACCGGGAAGGCCATCTTCCTGAAGGACCTCGCGGGCCTCGACTGGGCCGATGGCGTCGTCGCGATCATGGACGGCGCCGATCCGGACTCGGGGACGTGCTGGGAGTGCGGCTACGCCTATGCCACGAAGAAGCCGGTCGTGCTGTTCCGGAGCGACTTCCGCGGCTCGGGCGACGCCGACGACATCCCGTACAACGCGATGCTGATCGGCGCGGCCGACGCGCACGTCGAGTTGCCCCTCGGGACCGTCGACGAGGCCGCCGCCGCCATCCATGCCGAACTGGTCCGCCTCGCGCCCGGCTGACGAGCACTTACCTTCGGCCTCACCACGCTCAGCCACCGAGCGACCAGACCGACGGGCGCCACCGCCTCGACGCGCTCGCGCATACCAGCCAACCGCCGACTGAACCAACTCCCAAATAGTGGGATCCTTCAGGTCTCCTATACTCTCGCCGGCTCGGTCGCGCGGTCGAGCGCGACGGTCCGACGGCGGCCCCGCGTACGGGAGAGGATGAGGAGCGCGCTCGATGGGCGAGGAGATCCAGGCGGACGGCGTTCGATCGCCCGCAGCGAGCGATGGGAGTCGTCCAGCACCTCGACCGGGAAGGCTGGTACTGGCCGAAGCACTTCGGCGACCCCGTCGCCGAGCACCACGCGATCCGCAACGACGTCGGCTGTCTGGGACGCGTCGCCGCTGCGCAAGCTGGCGTTCAGCGGCCCGGACGCCGTGAAGGCGGCCGACCGCATCTTCACGAACGACATGCTGAGCCTCGAGGTCGGGCAGGTGCGGTACACGCCGTTCTGCGACGGGAACGGCAAGATGGTCGGCGAATGCACGGTCTTCAAGACCGCCGCAGACGCGGTGCATCGCGGTCACCGCGCTCGACTCCGATCTCGATCACTTCCAGGGCCGTCAGCGACGGCCTCTCGGTCGAGATCGAGCCGATGACGACGTCGCTCCCGCAGCTCGGGATCAGCGGCCCCCGCTCACGCGAGCTCCTCCAGAGCCTGACCGATGCCGACGTCTCGGGGCTCCGCTACTTCCGCTTCTGGCCGGAGCGGGTGATGGTCGGCGGCGTCCCGTGCTGGGTGTCGCGAACGGGCTACTCGGGCGAGCTCGGGTACGAGCTGTTCTGCTCGCCCGACGAGCGCCGAGCAGCTCTGGGACGCGGTGGTCGGGGCCGGCGCCAGGCCGCTACGGGTTGGCGGCCGTCGAGACGATCAGGATCGAGTCCGGGCTGCTCTTCATCGGACGCGACTACTTCCAGCACGAGACGAGCCCGTACGACGTCGGGCTCGACAAGCTCATCCGCCTCGACAAGCCCGAGTTCTGCGGCAAGGACGCGCTCGCAGCCGAGGCGGCGAGCCCGCCCAACCGGTTCGTCACCCTCGTCGTCGACGGCGCCGTTCCCGAGTACGGCGCCGCCGTCACCAAGGACGGCGAGCGGGTCGGCACGCTGACGAGCCCGTGCGAGAGCCCGACGCTCGGCAAGGTCATCGGCCTGACGGTGCTGCGCACCGACCTCGCCCGCGACGGTGAGCAGCGTCGAGGTCGCCGTCGAGGGCGGGACCGCCCCCGCGACGGTCGCCCCGATGCCCCTGTACGACACCGCGAAGAACCGCCCGCGAGCGTAGCAGTGCCGTCGCCGAGCCCGGAGGAACGCGATTCGGACCCTGACGCAGACGGTATGCTGACCGCCGCCGAACCGACGACGTCGAAGGAGCGAGGGCACCGGCATGCGTGATCGGAGGTGCGTGTGAGTTCCACGCAAGACCATCGTCTTCTTCCCGGAGGGCGCCTTCGGCCCCACCAACAACTGCGTCGGCATCGGCGAGCAGCTGCGGGCCCGCGGGCACCGGGTCGTGTTCATCATCGAGGAGTCCTTCGAGGGCGCCCTGGCCGCTCGCGGCTTCGAGGAGGCGCTGATGCGACTGGGTCCGAGGCCGCAGGAGGAGGAGGTGCCGGGCCAGTTCTGGAAGGACTTCATCCGCGTCAACTCGCCGATCTTCCGAAAGCCCACCATCGAGCAGCTGGGCGGAGTTCATCCTGCCCCTCTGGCAGGCGCATGGTGGACGGCAGCCGCTACGTGGAGCCGCGCCTGCGCGAGATCATCGATGAGGTGCGCCCCGACGTGCTGGTGGAGGACAACGTGCCGTGCTTCCCGGCGGTCGTGACGGCCGGCGTGCCCTGGGTGCGGATCGTGTCCTGCAACCCGTTGGAGGTGAAGGATCCCGACCTGCCGCCGGTGTTCGCCGGCTATCCGGCCGCCGATCGCAGCGGCTGGGAGGCCTTTCGCGCCGAGTACCGACGCACGCACCACGAGCTGTGGAGCGACTTCAACGAGTGGGTCCAGGAGCAGGGCGCGCCGCCCCTGGAGCCGCTGGAGTTCATCCACCGCTCGCCGCACCTGAACCTGTACCTGTACCCCGCAGGAGGCCGACTACCCGCGATCACGTCCGCTCGATGCGACCTGGCAGCGGCTCGACTCCTGCGTGCGTACGCGGTGACCCCGCCGTTCGAGCTGCCCGATCGGCTGCGCGACGGCGAGGGCGCCCTCATCTACCTCTCGCTGGGCTCGCTGGCCTCGGCCGACGTCGGCCTGATGGAGCGCCTCGTGGAGGTGCTCGGCAGCGCTGCCGCATCGCTTCATCGTCTCCAAGGGGCCGCAGCACGACCAGTACGAGCTGGCCGACAACATGTGGGGCGCGGAGTTCCTGCCCCAGCCCTCGATCCTGCCCCTGGTCGACCTGGTGATCACGCACGGCGGCAACAACACCACCACCGAGTGCTTCCATCACGGCAAGCCGATGATCGTGCTGCCGGTGTTCTGGGATCAGCACGACAACGCCCAGCGCGTGCACGAGACCGGCTTCGGCGTGCGCCTCGACACCTATGGCTTCGAGGCCGACCAGCTGCGCTCGGCGATCGAGAGGCTGCTGGCAGATCACGGGCTGCACGACCGCATGGCGCACCATCGCCCGGCGGCTGCAGGCGAACCCCGGCACCGCGCGGGCGGCTGATCTGATCGAGCGTCTGTCGACCGCCGGCTGATCGACCGGGCGACGGGGGCGCACCGAGCGGGCGCGCCCCACCGCGCCCACGGCCTCCCCACCCGATCAGACACCACCAGCCGGCGCCTGCATGATCGAACGCCGCGACCTGATCGGCGGGCTCATCCACGTCTACTCCCGACGGCAGGTCTGTTTCTTCGGCAATCGACGGCGCACGCCTGCCGGACTCGCCACCTCCTCGTCGTCCGCCGCGCAGGCCTTTCTGCACGGCGGAAGGGGTCAGCGGACACCGACTCGGCGCTCTGGACGAAGTCCACAGAAGTCGACAGCGCGGGTTCGGGAGCGCGCTACATCGTCGCGAGCCCGCCAGCCCGATCCGTCCGGCAGTTGCCTCTGCCAGCGCTCGCGGGGGACGCACGCGCTCGATTGTCACGCCGCCAAGCTCCTGATTTCAGTCCGATTCGGCGACCGGCTCGACGCAATCGCGGCCGATGCGCCGCATGTGATCTTCCATCCGGCTGGATGTCGGCACACATCACAAGCAATCGTTCTACGTCGGCCGCTCTGCGCCTGACGGGCGCGATCCACCACGAGGACCGAAGGAGGCGGCGCCCTCTACCGGCTCGAACATGATGGGCGGGTCGAGCTGATGCTCGACGGGTTGACGATCTCGAACGGCATCGGCTGGAGCCCAGACGGAAACACCATGTACCTCGTGGACAGCGGCCGACGCGTGATCCACGCCTTCGCGTTCGACGGCGACCGCGGCACGATCTCAGCCGGCCAGATCCTGGCCACGGTGCCGCAGGGGTCGTCGGAGCGCCCGACGGGATGACGGTCGACGCCGCCGGTGACATCTGGGTCGCGATCTACGGAGATGGACGTGGTCCACCGCTACGCGCCCGACGGCACGCTCCGCGAAGTGCAACACCGGCGCCGGCCCGAGAATGTACATGCTGCGCCTTCGGCGGGGCCGGGCCTCAATCTGGCTCTACGTCACCACTGCGACCGAGGGCTGGACCAACGAGCAGCGCCGCGCCGACCCCTCGGCCGGACGAGGGCACGCGCCAGTCTCTCGCTCAACTCTCGGTTCCCGGTCACGGTCGCCGCACGTTCGCAGCACGGCGACGATCGCGATGACCAGATAGCCGAACGCGGCCACCCGGGGGGCGAAGAAGGCGAGCGCGATGATCGCGACGTAGAGGCCGATGGTGCGGCGCCGTGCCGACGGCGATCGCGTTGACCTCCGCCTCGCTCACCTCGGGCCTGAGGAGATCGCGGTCCCGGGCGACCGACGGCCCACAGCAGCGCAGAGCAGGAGCGAGATCACGAGCAACGATCCGCCGTAGAAGATCACCGCCGCGCGCTCGGCGTCGTCGTCGTGGATCGCTTCGGCCATCAGCTTCGTCGGGAAGGGCAGGAACGAGACCGCCATCAGCAGCATCAGGTTCATCAGCATCACCCGCCGGTTCGCGTACTGCAGGCGCCGGAAGATGCCGTGGTGGGCGATCCAGATCCCTCCGATCGTGAGAAAGCTCGTCGCATACGCGAGGTAGGAGGGCCACTGGTCGGCGATGCCGCGCCACAGATCGTCGAACTCCGACTCCGGCACGCCGATCTCGAGAATGAGCAGCGTGATCGCGATCGCGAACACGCCGTCGCTGAACGCCTCGATCCGGCCGGTGCCCCAGTAGTCGTCCACCGGCTCAGGCACCTCCGGCGGCGACGGCGACGGCGACGTCCAGCTCGTGTCCCCTGGTCTCCACCATCACCCTCAACGCCTTCTCCTCGCCTTGCCCAACGAGGCTGGCGCCGTCGGGATCTGGTCGTCGTCAGCCATGCGTGCCCGAATCATGCTCTGCACGACCAGCCCTTGCGGCGCTGCCCATGGCTATGTCGGCGCTGAGCGGGGCTTGGCCTGGGCGCCGGGCTGGACTGTCGGGATGCCGCCGGTGAACAGCAGGGCGACGAGCGCGAAGAGCGCCAGGATCGACACGGCGACGCGCAGCCCGTCGATCCGGCTCTGCTCGTTGGTCTGCACGATCGCGTCGGCCGTCCTCGGTGGGACGTGCGCGTCGGAGAGCGCGGCCTTGAGGTCGGCGTCGGAGATGAACGGGACGCCGCCGGCGAGGTTCGTCTGTGCCTTGGCGGCGACGCGATCGGGGACGGCCGGGTTGTTCTGGATGCCGGTGAGGAACGAGGCGGTCAACGCGGAGATGAGCACGGCGCCCGCCAGCGCGGTGCCGATCGACGCGCCGAGCTGTGTGCCGGTGTTCTGGATCCCGCCCACCTCGCCGCTCTGCTCGTCGGGCACCGCCGACACGGTCACGGCTCCCGAGCTGGGAGGCGATCGAGCCGATCCCGGCACCGGCGAGCAGCAGCGGCCAGGTGACGATCTCCGCTCCGGCGCCGTAGTCGAGCAGGGCGACCAGGAGCACGAGCCCGGCGAACATGGCCATGAAGCCGAGGCGGATGACCCGCCGCGGGTTCGCGTTCGGAAACACCTTGGGAACTCCGGCCGCGAAGAGCAGCAGCATCAGCGAGAGCGGCAGCAGACGCACGCCCGTCGCGACCGCCGACAGACCGAGCGCGACCGACAGGAACAGCGGAACGACGAAGAAGATCCCGGCCTGGACGAGGAACAGGAAGAAGAACGAGGTGACGCCGTCGCGCAGCTGGATGTTCCGCAGCATCTTCGGGTCGATCAGCGCAGCCTGGCCGCGTGCGATACGCCGGTTCTCCCACGCCGCGAACAGGCCGACCACCACACCGCCCGCGAGCACGAGCCAGATCACCGGCGAGAGCCCGAGCCACTCGGGAGCACCCGGCTTGGGCCGCACGAACCCCCACGCGCCCGAGCGCAGGATGCCGATCACGATCAGCCCGAGGCCGGCCGCCGACAGCCCGGTGCCGACCAGGTCGAGCTTGACGCCCTTCTCGGGCGGTGTGTCGTTCACCCGCCGCGCCAGAGCGAGGATCACGATCACGATCAGCACCTCGCCGACGAACACCCACCGCCACGAGGCATAGGTCGTGAACAAGCCGCCGATCACCGGCCCCACCGCAGCGGCGATCGCGCCGGCGGCCGCCACGAGCCCGTACGCGCGCGGCCGGTCCGGCTTGTCCGAAGTTCGAGGCGACGAGCGCGACGATCGCCGGCATGATCAGCACCGCGCCGAATCCCTCCAGGAACGACCAGCCGATGATCAGCACCGTCAGGCTGTGAGACAGCGCCGTCGTCAGCGACCCGCACGCGTAGACGACGCAGCCGATCGTGAACGCCCGCTTCCGGCCGATGATCTCCCCGACCCTCCCGCCGGTGATCATCAACGACGCCATCACCAGCGTGTACAGCGTGATCGCCGTCTGGATCCCGGTCACGTCGGTCCCGACGTCGCTTGGCGACCGTCGCGATCGCCGTGTTCATCACCGTCATGTCCAGCGCCATCACGAACTGCGCCGCCGCCAGCGTGAGCAGCACCAAGCCCGAAGCCTTGGCAGCGGCGGAAGAGGCGGTCGGCCGCAGTCGTCACGACGATGATCGCAGTTGCCCGGCGTCCGTGTGCGGTCCGGCTGGTACACGGACGATGACCGAGGCCACGGCGCGTGCGATTCGCACGCGGCACGTTCCCGCCCGTTGCACCTCGCTCGTCGAGGCCGGGACGACCAGCATCTGGCCACCGGTGCATTCCGGCCGTGGGCAGCAGGCCGGCGTTCTCGGCCGACTCGACCGCCTCGGCCCGGTTCGTGGCGCCGAGCTTCTCGTAGATGTGCTGGACGTGGGTCTTCACGGTCGGCCGACCGATGCCGAGCCGGTCGCCGATCGCAGCGAGCGTCAGATGCGTCGGGAGCAGGGCGAGGACACCGGTCTCGGATGGAGTCAGCCGAGGCGGTTCGGCGGCGTTCCTCGTTCGGGCGGGTCTCGGCTGTCCAGCCACGCTGCCTACCCTACGGGGGCTGCGCGGCGATCAGGCCTCGGCCAAAGAGGCTGATATTCTCGTCGGAGCGGTCTCTTGCGCGGCTGGCCGCCGGGAGACCTCAATCGCTGAAGGATGGGCCATGACCGTGGCGTTTCGGTCGATGCAGACCTCGTCGAGGGGCTGCCGCGCGCGGGTCGTGCCGCGGCCGCAGGTAGGTCAGGCCGATCGGAATGTCCGCCGCCGACCAGATCCTGCCGCAGCAACGTGAGCCAGCGGCACTCGTGCCGCCCGTTCGGCACGATGCGCTGCAGCGGGCCCGTCTCGCCGCCCTGCGCCGGGCAGCGCAGCGCAGCCGGGTGGTGCTGATCTCGGCGCCCGCGGGGTACGGTAAGTCGACGCTTGCCGCGCAGTGGAGCGACGCCGATTCGAGGCCCGGCGGCTGGGTGCAGCTCGGCCACGGCGACAACGATCCGGTGGTCCTGCTCGCCCGTGTCGCGGCGGCGCTCGAGCGGATCGGAACGATGCGGCACAAGCTCCTCGAGGAGCTGTCGCGCCGGTCGCCGAGGATCGACGAGATCGTCCTCCCGCTTCTCGCTGCCGATCTCGCCGAGCGCGACCCCTTCGTCCTCGTGCTGGACGACGTCGACCTCATCACCGGCCAGAAGAGCCGCGCGATCCTCTCGTTTCTCACCGACCAGGTTGGGTCCGGCTCGCAGCTGGTGCTGGTGTCGCGAGGCAATCCGGGAGTCCCGCTGGCCCGCCTGCGAGCAGGCGGGGACGTGTTCGAGATCGGAGCCACGACCCTCGCGCTCGACGCGAACGAGACCCGTCAGATCGCTGCGAGCGGCGGCCTCGAACTGTCGGACGTGGCCGCTGAAGCGCTACGGGAGCGGACGGAAGGGTGGGCTGCTGGGGTCGCGCTCGCGACGCTGTCGCTGCGTGGGCGTGACGATGCCGCGACGCGGGCTGCCCGGCTGACCGGCGATCAGCCACAGATCGCCGACTACCTCATCGAAGAGGTCCTCGAGCGCCAGTCGGACGAGCTGAGAAGGTTCCTGCTCGCGACGTCGATTCTCGACCGGATGAACGCGCCCCTGTGCGACGCGGTGCTCGGCACGAGCGATGCCGCCGATTCGCTCGACGCCCTCGCACGTTCGAACGCCTTCGTCGTCCCGCTCGACGATCGCCGCGAGTGGTACCGCTACCACCGTCTCTTTGGTGATCTCCTCCGGCGCGAGCTCGAGCGTCACCATCCTGATCTCCTCTCCACGTACCTGTCGCGGGCGGCGCTCTGGTGCGAGCGGCACGGCCGGCCGGACGAGGCGTTCGCCTACGCGCACGCGAGCGGCGACCTCGCGCACGCCGGAAGGATCGCCCTCCGCCACTGGGACGAGCTCGCCGGCCGCGGTCAGATCGAGACCTTGCGGCTCTGGCTCGACCGGTGCACGGACGAGGAGATCGAGTCGGACGCACAGCTCGCCATCTCGGCCGCCTGGGTCGCCGTGCTGCTCGGCCAGGCGGTGCGGGGACGCCGGTTCGTCGCGGCGGCCGAGCGGAGCCCTCTCGACGTGGCATCCGCTGACGGGTCGACATCCTTGCGCTCCGCGCTCGCGAATGTCCGATCGGCCGTCGCTCCCGACGGAATCCACGGGATGCTTCGCGACGCCGAGTTCGTCTACGCCGCGGAGAAGCAGGCGGGCACGCGGTGGGTGCTCAGCGCGTGCCGCGCGCTGGGCGTGGCGAACGTGCTCCTGGGCCGGCGACACGAAGCGATCGCTGCGTTCAGCGAGGCGCTCGCGCTGACGAGCGACCGGCCCGAACTCGCACACGTGCGGGTCTTCTGCCTGGGTTATCTGGCCTTCGCGGCCACCGAGACGGGCGATCGGCGAAGCGCCGAGCGATGGGTGGCCGAAGCGATGGCGTTGGTCGAAGGGGCGCATCTCGAAGCGATCGCCCAGAGCACCGTCGGCTACGCGGCGGCAGCGCTCGTGCGGCAGCAGCGCGGTGACCACCTGGCGGCCGCGCGCCACCTCGAGCGTGTCAGGCGGCTCGGTCCGTTGCTCCACGGCGTCCCGTGGCTGAGTGCCGACGTCGCGCTGCGCTGCGCCGACATCAGCCTGGACGCCGGCGACCTCGCGGGCGCGCTCGACTTCGCAGAGGTGGCGGACGACGCACTCCGGGGGTATCCCGACGCGGGAGTGCTCCCCGCCCGCCGGCAGCACCTCGCCGGGCGGATCAGCAGCGGCGAGGCCTTCGGGCTGACGCCGGCCGAGCTACGGCTGGTCGGGTTCCTGGCCACGCATCAATCGCTGCAGGAGATCGCCGATCGCGTCTACCTCTCGCGCGCGACCGTCAAGACCCACGTCGCGTCGATCTACCACAAGCTCGGGGTCCCGGGCAGGTCGGAGGCGGTCGAGATCATCGAACGCGCCGGCCTCGGGCCGCCACCGAGCCGGCCCGCGCCGGCCCCGCAGTCGGACTGAGGTCCCGCGCCCTCGGATATCGGCCACATCGGCCGATGCTCCGACCGGCGGCCCTTCTGTACGTTGGCGTCGAGAGTCCCGCGCGACTGAGCCGGGGCCGAGAAAACGGGCGCTGCCCAGGCCGCGCCCAACGCACAAGGGAGACGCAGATGGCAGATCCGCGGACCGACACCTCGCTGATCGATCTTATCAAGGGCATGACCGCCGCCTCGATCGAGGCGTCGAGCCTCGACGTCGAGGCGCTGATGCTCGTCCGCATCGCCGCCCTCGTCGCGGTCGACGCCCCGGTGGCCTCGTACCTGCTGAACCTCGGAGCCGCCAGCGAGCTCGACATCGACCCGGCGCGAATTCAGGGTGTCCTGACGGCAGTCACCCCGATCGTCGGGACCGCACGCGTCGTGTCGGCGGCGTCGAATATCGCGAAGGCGATCGGGGTCGCGATCGAGCTGGCCGAGCTCGCCGACGAGGCGGACGCAGCGGAGTAACGACCAGGACCGCCGCCGTCCTCAGTCCCGCCATCCGGAGCGAGGACGGCGTGCGGTCCGCGACCCTGCGAACCCCCCCAGAGGAGCCACCGTGCCGGACGTCGATTCCCCCCCCAAGCCCGCAGACGCCTCCAAGCCTGCACGCGGACGCGCGAGGTCGCGCCGTTCGTCCGTTGAGCACCGGGCAGTGCCCCCGCACCTGTCCCCGGACGAGCGCGCCGCCCACGGCAAGACCGAGCGGGCCGAGGTGCCACGCGCGACCCACGCCGAGTGGGCTCCGGCTGCCCACCGCCGCGATCCGGTCGACCTGCTCGAGGAACAGGCAGCCACGCGCGTGCCCGAGCTGATCCCGATCCGGTACGGGCGCATGCTGGTGTCGCCGTTCACGTTCTACCGCGGCGCCGCCTATCTGATGGCGGCGGACCTCGGGGGCGCGCCTCGGACAGGGCTGCACGTGCAGCTGTGCGGGGACGCGCACCTCTCCAACTTCGGCGTCTACGCCTCGCCCGATCGACGGCTGGTGTTCAGCGTCAACGACTTCGACGAGACGCTGCCGGGCCCGTTCGAGTGGGACCTGAAACGGCTCGTGACGAGCTTCGCCGTGGCCGGCCGCGACCGCGGCTTCAACCGCAAGGAACGGGTCGCGATCAACCGCGCGGTGACCGCCTCGTACCGGCAGGCGATGGAGAGCTTCGCCGGCATGGGCACCCTCGAGCTGTGGTACGCGCGACTCGACGTGGAGCAGATCCTGGAGCTGTTCCGTCGGCAGGCGAGCAAGAAGCAGTCGCGGCAGATGGATCGTGGCCTCGCCAAGGCACGCTCGAAGACGAGCCTGAAGGCGCTCTCCAAGCTCACACACGTCGTTGACGGGGAGCTGCGAATCGTCAGCGACCCCCCGCTGATCGTCCCGGTCGAGGAGCTCGATCCGCCGCAGGATCGGGCGATGATCGACCAGCGCCTGCACGACCTCATACGCGCGTACACGCGCACACTGCCGGGAGACCGCCGGGCGCTGCTCGAGCGCTTCCGCTACGTCCATTCCGCCCGCAAGGTCGTCGGCGTCGGCAGCGTCGGCACCAGCGCATGGGTCGTGCTGATGCTAGGCCGCGACGACAGCGACCCGCTGTTCCTCCAGGCCAAGCAGGCAGAGGCGTCGGTGCTCGAGCCGTTCCTTGGCAAGAGCGCGTTCTCCCACCACGGCCAGCGGGTCGTCGAGGGCCAGCAGCTCACCCAGGCAGCGACCGACATCATGCTCGGCTGGGTGCAGTCGACCGGGTTCGACGGCGTCGACCGCGACTTCTACGTGCGGCAGCTCTGGGACGCAAAAGGGTCGGCAGTCGTGGAGACGATGACGCCGAGCTCGATGACCGAGTACGCCAAGATCTGCGGCTGGGCACTCGCCAAGTGCCACGCCCGGTCTGGTGACGCGATCGCGATCGCGAGCTACCTGGGCCGATCCGACGCGTTCGACCAGGCCCTGGCCGCGTTCGCCGAGACGTACGCGGACCAGAACGAGCGCGACTACGCCGCGCTGCAGTCCGCGGAGGAATCCGGCCGCGTCACGGCCGAACGAGGCCTCTGACCCGCACGTCGCGACACAGCGTCCAGCCGGTGGCAACGCGGCGCTCGTCCGTAGAACGGACGGGAAGGCTCAGGAGGAGACGAACCGCAGTGCCCAAGGTCGACATCGGCCGGCACGAACCGCAACGTGCGAAGCGAGCACTTCCCCACGCAGAGAGGAACACGTTGGCCGTGTCCGCGCTCGTAGCCGAGTCCACGACCCGGCATGCTCGCGTCTCGCCCTCGCCCTCGCCGATCCGGTATCCGGGCGCGCCGCGAACCATCGACCGGCCGCGGATCGTGGCGCGCGCAGAGCGATTCGCCGAGCGTCGCCATCGCGGCGAGTTCGGCCGGGATCGACACAGCCCGTACTTCGACCACGTTGCGGCGGTCGTCGCGCTGATCGACGAGACCGGCGCGTCTAGCCGCATGCTGTGCGCCGCCTACCTGCACGACGTCGTCGAGCACACGCCGACGACGATCGAAGAGATCCGCGATCGCTTCGGCGTCCGCGTCGCAGCCCTGGTTTCCTGGATGACCATTCCGACTCACAACGCGAACGGCTCGCCGTTGACCTGGGCCGAACAGAAGCACGGGGCCCTGGAGCGGGCTGGGGAACGGCACCGCGAGGCGCTGTGGCTGAAGGCTGCCGATCTGTGCGCGAACAGCGACGAGCTGCTACGGAACTACGCGCGCTGCGGGCCTCTAGTTTGGGCCCAATACGAGGCCACGCCGGCCCGGCAGCTCGGCTACTACCTGGCACTCGCCGATGTCCTGCAGCCCCAACTCGACAGCGCGACCCTCGCCGCGCATGTCGCGACGCGACGGCGTCGCCTGGTGGAACTCGCAGCGGACGCCGGCATCGTGCCCTCGTTCCGACGAACCGAGCGGCGCGCTGGGGCGTCCCGACCAGTAGGGCACCCGGGCGATGCTTCTCCCGGCGACAACACCGCTCGGTGCGCCGTCGTGAGCGCGCGGCCATTCGTCCCGCACGGCAGCGCGCCCTGTGCAACTCCAACCCCCGTGCCCGCCGCCGCGCGCGAATGCCTCCTCGGCCGCGGTATCCCGCCCGGTCGCGTCGCCGACCCCGCCCTCGGCGTGATGCCCGACGTCAACGGGCTGCAGCTTGCCCTCCTCAGCGCCGGCGGCCGCGACGAGGAAGCCAACCCCGGCGCGGCCGGCCGTCGCGTGAGCGGAACGCCGACACCAGCCCGATGGCGATGAGGTCGAGCGGGCTGATCGACCCGTCGGCAAGGCGGAAGCCGGCGCGTGCGATGACGTCACGGAGGGGCACCGCCCAGTGTGCCCGTCAGAGCGCCCGCCTCGATGCCCTCCTCGCCGTCGATACCGAAGCCGATCAACGCACCGACCTTGCTGCCGGGCACGATCGCCTCGTCTCTGGTGAGGTTGCTGATGCTCGACCTCGATCTCGCTATTTGGTGTCGCGCGGGCGCAACCGCTCCAGCGCCTCCAGGATCTCGCCTCGGAGGCGCGGATGGACGACCCCACGGCGATGAGCGTCTCTCTGTTCTGAGAAGCACGGCATCTATCGGGACGGCACACCGTCGCCGGGCGAACTGCCCGACGTCGTCAAGCGAATCGCGTGGCGCAAGATCTGCCGCGATCCGCGGCCCGACGCGCTCGTCTTCCCGCGCCCCGACGGCGGCCCGTGGAAAGACAGCGACTACCGCAACTGGCGCAAGCGGGTCTTCAAGCCCGCCGTTCAGAAGGCAGAGCTCCAGCTCGGTCGCCCGTACGACCTCCGCCACGCCTTCATATCCCTCCTCTTGGCCGAGGGCCGGAGCGTCGTCTACGTCGCCGCCCAGGCCGGACACGCGCCGACGATGACGCTCGATACCTACGCCCACGTGATCGACGAGCTCGAGGCCGTCGCGGCGCGCTCTGCGGAGGAGGTCATCGCTGAGGCTCGTGGCGAGGATCTGCGCATTTTCTGCGCACGGCCCGCCGGACCTTCGTCGCCGGACCCGTCATATCCAGCGCTTGCAGGGAAAGAAGAGAAGCCCTCTAACGGACTCGAACCGTTGACCCCCTTCCTTACCATTCGGAACGGACATGTCCGGGCGGGGGTGACGGTGACCGCTCATGTCTCCCGTATCCGTGCGCTCAGACGGTTCCGCGTGTCTCGCCGGCGCGGCGACCGTCTCAGCGGCCCACGATCGCCTAGCCGAGGATCGACTCGACCTCCCGCGCTGCTGCGCGGCCGGTGTCGATGGCGCCGTTGAGCGTCCCCGGTGTGGCTTCCGAGAGGTCACCGCCGGCGAAGGTGAGGCGTCCATGGGCCTGGCGGACGTCGGGAAGGTCCGCCTGGTCGGGTCGCGGTGCGAACCAGGTGCCGCGGGCGTAGGCATCGGCGTTCCAGTCGTGTCCGTCGCTGGCGACGACGACGGCGTCGGGGAGGAAGCGACGGATGGCGCGCTCGACGGCGGCGCGGTCGGTCGGGTCGAAGGCCGGGTCGGCACCGAACCCGACGAGGAGCGAGCGGCCGCCCGGGAGGAGCCGTTCGGTGCGCAGGTACGCGATCGGACCGGCGTCGGCGAGCCCACGGACGACGTCGGGCGCGCCGGTGATGATCGCCCAGGTCTTCACCGAGTGGCCGGCGTGTCCGTCGGACGCCAGCGCAGCCTTCGCCGGGGCGAGTGCGGGGTGGAACGAGATCGTGTTCCAGACGTTGACCGGCAGCGCGATCACCGCTGCGGCGGCCGTAAGCCGCTCGCCCGACGCGAGCGACACGGAGACCCCCGCCGCCGTCTGGTCGATCGCGGTGACGGGAGCGGAGAGCCGGAGTGCCACGGCGGCGTCAGCGGCGAGCGCTTCGACGAGGCTGCGGGTGCCGCCCGCGATCTTCGTCGAGTAGTGGTCCGGCTCGATGAACGCGCCACGGCGGCTCGGCGCCACCTCGGCAGGGTCGGCGCCGTAGAGGTACCGGGTGTACGCCGTCGCGTAGCACCGCGCCAGCGGCGAGACCGCGGCATCCGTGAGGGCGCTCGCGAGTGAGGCGCGACCGGCGGCGGCGCGGCAGGCGGCGTCGAGCGCCGCGAGCTCCGCGTCGGCGATCGACGAGACGCTCGTCCGCTCGTCGCCCAGCACGTTCACGAATCGTTCCGGCGCGGGCGTGTCGAGCGTGCCGATGCCGTACCGTTCGAGCTCCTCGACCACTGCAGGGTGCTCGCGTGGGAGGATCCAGGTGCCGCCGAAGTCGAGCTCGAGGCTGTAGCCCGCGAAGCGGCGCACCCAGACGCGGCCACCGAGCCGGTCGCGCGCCTCGACGACCAGCACCCGGCGTCCCTGTGCTGCCAGGTCGCGGGCCGCCGCGAGACCGGCGAGGCCGGCACCGACGACGATCACGTCGTAGTTCGACACGGGCCGACACTACCAAGGGGCATCCGCGACGCTCCACCGAGCACCCCGCACCGACGGATGCGGCGCTCCTTCCGCCGCCGGCCACAGCCTCGACCCGATCATCGTCGAAGCCGCCGCCCGCGTTGACCGCAGCGGCGGCCCTCCTGGGTCGGACGCGCGAGCCCTTTCTCCACGGTGGAAGGGGTCAGGCGGCGCTGATTTGGCTTGAAGGCGCGGTTCCGACGGCGCTGAGCCCCTTACGCGGGAACATTGCGGGAACACGCGGCACTCCCGTTTTCAGTTCGGTTCGGCGATTGCGTCGACACCTGAACAAGAAAAGCGCCGCAAATGCGGCGCTTTTCCGAGAGCCCTCTAGCAGACTCGAACTGCTGACCCCCTCCTTACCATCCCGGTCAGGGGGTGGGCGCCTGGCCACGCGAGAGCACCTCAGGGCACGCGAGGGCGCATTCCTCCGAGGATTTCCGTCACCCGCTTCGGGTCGGACGTACCCTCGCGTGGACACGGGTTCCCTGTCTGATGTTCCCGCAGTGTTCCCGCGACGTGGCACGGGATGTCGCCATGCCGAGGCGTACGAGCCTGAGAGTTACCAGGCCTGCGCGACTCCGAGCTGAGGCACGGGGAGCCCGCGGTCAAACCGGCACGCCGCCAGGTCGATCTCGGGTTCCTCACCGAGCACGAGTTGCGTCAGCAACTTTCCAGTCATCGGGCCAGCCGAATTCCCGTAGACGTGTCCGGCGGCGACGAACAGCCCAGGCCTCACCTCCTCGATCACTGGAAGGGTGTCCGGTGTATACGGCAGGAGCCCAGCCCATGCGCGCGAGATCGATGCCTTGCACAAGCCCGGGAAGTCGGCTTGCATGGAGCGCAAGGTAAGCGCCACAGCCTCCAGCGTCGGACGAGCATCAAGCGTCTTCGGGTAGTCGCTCGCGCATCCGAGGAGGATCGTTCCGTCGGCGCGTTGCGATAGCACCGGCACCAGGTCGACGTTCGGATCCTCGTATGGGGCGATCCAGTCGGCGGGGTCGTAGCCGGGGAGGTTCCGGAGCATCTCGTACTTGGGAATCGCACTTGGCGCGTAGACCAGCGGGTCGATGCGATCGCCGGACGGTTCGAGTCCGACCACGTGCAGCCGCTCCGCTCCGACCGGCAAGACAATGCCGCGAGGTGCAAGCAGCGCGGGCGACCAGACACCTGCCGCGACGACGATTGCGTCCGCCGAGACGACACCGGCTGTCGTCCTCACGCCACCGTCGACGAGCTCCAGCGCTGGCTCGTGTTCCCGGATCTGCGCACCGTGGCGTCGAGCTCCCGCGGCGAGCGCTTGGACGAGCTTCGGCGTGTTGATGTAAGCGTCCTTCGGGGCAGAACGACGCCCCAGGAGACGTCCTGCGAATCGGGGGTACGAGCCTTCGCACCTCGCCGGCGTCGATCAGTTCGAAATCAAGCCCGTCGGCCGCGCGGAACGCGTGGTACTCCTGCAAGAACCGACCCTGCTCCGGTGTCGTGAAGAAGAGGATCCCGCCGGCGGGTCGGACTCGAAGTCGTCCAACTCGGCTGCGAACTCGTCGTAGAGCCGGCGGCTGCCTTTCGAGGCGGCGGTTGCGAAGCCGGGGCTGCGCAGGTGGAGCCAAACAAAGCCGGGGTTCCGCCCGGAGGCGCCGTACGCAACCTCCTCGGCCTCCAAGAGCGTGACCTGTGCTCCCTCGCGCGCGAGAAAGTAGGCGGCGGAGCAGCCGACGATCCCGCCGCCGACGATGATTACGGTGCGCGACATCAGGGGTTACCGACCCTGATCGTCAGGTACGCGCCACTCGGCATGCAGTGCGTGTTGACGCGGACGTCGCCGACGTCGAGCCTTGCGGAAGAATCATCCACGAATCACGGTCCTCTCCACGGGATGGTCAAGTCGTCGAACGCTCTTCTCGTTCGCCGGAGGCAAGGCGCGTGCCGACGTCGTGGGCCGTCTCCACCGTGCGGTCGATGTCCGCGTCGCTGTGCGCGAGTGACAGGTATCCCTTGCTGCCGGTGTAGAGGAACCCGCGGTCGATCAGTCCGCCGGCCAGTGCCGCGGCCAGCTCACGCTCTGCCACGGCCTGCCCGCGATAGTCCACCGGCATGCGGTCGGTGAACAGGACGTTGAAGATCGGACCGACGGACGGAACGACGGCAACGAAGCCCGCGTCGGCAAGGGCAGCGGCGAGGCCGCGGCTGATCCGCTCGCCCATCGCGTCCAGCCGCTCGTACGTGCCTGGCTCCTGCAGGACCTCGAGCGTCGCCAGGCCGGCAGCAGCTGCGAGCGGATTGCCCGACAGCGTGCCGGAGATGTAGGCGGCCGCGGCTCCTGTTCCGGCGGCAGCGTCCATGACCTCCTCCGAGCCGGCGACCGCCGCGAGCGGCAGGCCGCCGCCGAGGATCTTGCCGAGCGCGCAGACGTCGGGGGTGACGCCGAACCGTTCCTGTGCGCCGCCGGGAGCGAGCCGGAAGCCGGTCACGACCTCGTCGAACACGAGCACGATGCCGTGCCGATCGCAGAGCGCGCGCAGTCCCTCCAGGAAGCCAGGGAGCGGCCGGATCACGCGTTGCACCGGCTCGACGATGATCGCGGCCAGGCGGACGCGTGCTCGTCGACGAGCCGTTCGGTCGCAGCGAGGTCGTTGAACGGTGCGATCAGGACGTCGGCTTCTGCCGATGCGGGGATGCCGGCGGAGTTGCGTTCCGGGTGCGGGAAGTCGGACGGCTTCGTCGGCGTGAGGCTCATCAGCGCGACGTCGTGGTTGCCGTTGAACGCGCCCTCGAACCGGAGCACGGCGTCGCGGCCGGTCGCGGCGCGGGCGACGCGGAGCGCGAACATGGTCGCTTCCGAGCCGGTGCTGCAGTAACGCACCTGCTCGGCGCACGGCACCAGCTCGATCACGCGCTCGGCGAGCGCGATCGTCGGCTCGGACGGGAGATGGAACGTCGTGCCGAGCTCGACCTGGCGGTGGATCGCCTCGACGACGTGCGGGTGGCCGTGGCCGAGGATCATCGGGCCGGAGCTGAGGAGGTAGTCGACGAACTCGCGGCCGTGCTCGTCGATCAGCCGCGCCCCGCGACCGCGTTCGATAACGATCCGGCGGCCGCCGGGCAGTACCAGCTTGTTGATCCGACCGCCCGGAAACGCTCGTTCGAGACGGGCTTCGGAGGTGTTGGCACGGCCGGTGAGGGCGCCGCTGCGATCTGCCTGGTTGGGCATCTCCGCTCCGGTCATCGGTAGCTGCCGAAGTAGTCGGCGGTCGGGCCGACGGCTGCGTCCGTGTCGACGAACCGGTCGGCGACGAACGCGTTCAGCAGCGGGTCACGGCCGTTACCGAGGATCTCACGCGCGGCGAGGCGGGCGGTCAGCGGGCCGAGGTGGAAGCCCCGGCCGGACCAGCCGTTCAGCTGGTAGAGGCCGGGCCGGGCGGCGTTGAAGCCGACGATCGGCCGCTTGTCGGGTGTCCAGTCGTAACACCCCGCCCATTGGCGGATCACGCGCAGGCTCGCAAGCCGTGGCGCCTTCGCCGTCATCACCCGCGCCGTGCGGGCGAGGAACTGGAGGCTCGAGCCTTCGTTGAAGCCGAGCGGTTCGTCGGTGTCGACGACGCCGGCGACGAATTCGCCGCGGAGGGTCTGATTGAACCAGCCCTCCTGCGGGGTGTAGAACACGACGGCCCCGCGCATGAACGGACGCTTCGGCTCGGTCACGAGCACCTCGCGCCGCACCGCGCGGTTGGGAAGCTCGACGCCGAGCATCCGCGACACGTCGCCGGAGCGGGCGCCACTCGCGTTAACGACGACGTCCGCCTGGAGCCGCCGCCCGGAGGCGGTGACGACTCCGACCACGCGATCGCCGTCGTCGATCGCATCGACGACAGGGTCGTTGGCGACGAAGTCGACGCCTCCCGATCGGGCCTCCAGGTAGAGGCCGTGGATGGCGGCGTCGTGGTGGATGATCACGCCGTCGGTAATGACGCCCGAGCAGGGCCGCTCGCCGCCGACGAGGATCGGGTTGCAGTTGAGCAGCTCGTCCGTGGACACGATGCTGGCCCGTGCGCCGTAGGCGGCCCAGGCCGGCTGCAGCGCCTCGATCCGGGCGCGTTCCTCATCCCGGTACAGCGCCCAGCTGTAACTGGTCGGATACAGCAGCGGGTTGCGGCCGCCCATCAGCTGGTCGAGTTCCTCCCACCGGTCTAGCGCAGCGCAGGCATACTCGGTGAGGTCGGCGGTGAGCTGCGTCCGGCGCATCCGCCCGACGTTGCGTCCGCTGTTGCCGGATCCTGGGTAGCGGCGTTCGACGACGGTCACCGCCGCGCCGCGATTGTGCAGCTCGACCGCGACGCAGAGGCCGGCGATGCCGGCGCCGATGACCACGATCCTAGGCACCGGCGGCGAGCTCTCCGAGCGTGATCGGCTGTGCGAGCGGCCGGGCGGTCGTCGGGCGGGCCGGCACCCCGAGCGCCCGCAGCTCGGCGAGCACGTTGCACGCGCAGAGTTTGCCCTGGCACGGCCCGGTCATCGCCCCGGTTCGCCGCTTGACGAGCTCAGCGTCCGTGAAGCCCTGGGCGACGCAGTCGCGCAGGTCGCGGATCCGCACGTCCTCGCAGAAGCACGCGAACGCGCTGCCGTCGGCGGCGACATCGGGGATGCCGGAGCCGGTCACGGCGGCGTCGCCGATGATCTCGATCCAGTCCGGGATGTCGTCGAGCACCAGCACCGGCAGCTCGCCATCGGTGAGACGGGCAGTCGCTCCAGCTTGCAGCACGAGTTCCAGCGCAGGCTGGGAGACGGCGGTGACGAACAGGTCGCAGGCGACCTGTTCACCGACATCGACGCCGGTGACGCGGTCGGACCCGAGGATCCGGCGCGGCGCCGTCGCAGATGCCCAGGCGACGATGAGGCCACGGCGTTCGGCCAGCGTGCGAATGTCGCTGGAGGCGTCGTCGCTGCCCCAGACCGCGAGGCGACGCCCGCGGGGCACGTCGCCGGCGTCGAGGTAGCGGCGCAGCGCGTCGGCGCCGATCACGCCGGGCAGGTCGTTGCCGGCGATCGGCGGGAGCCGCAGCCGGCGTGTCGGCTCGAGGATCAGCCGCTCGAACGCGATTTCACGCAGCTGGTCGCCGTCGAGGAGGCCGATCACGCGGTCGGGGTAGATCCCGACGATGGTGCGGCCGGTGGTGCCGCCGACGCGGACGGCGTCGTCGGGCGCGGGAGCGTTCCCGACGACGACCGCCGCGACGGACTCCCTGACGTAGCTACGCGGCTCGCGCGCAGTCGGTGCCTCGCCGAGCTCGGGGGCGGCGGATAGGTGTCGAAGCGCGTGCAGGAACCGTCCTCGCAGTGCGCGCGGCCGCAGCAGTCGCCGCTCGTAGAACCAGGGCGGGTAGCGCTCGGCGAAGCGGCCGAGCGGTCGCAGCCGGTCGCGCGAGATCGTCGCGCCGTCGGCCGGGAGACGACAGGCAAGGCCGTCCTCGGTCTTGCACTGGAAGCACCAGCCCTCGCCGCAGGTCGCGCCACGGGCGCGGTGGAAGCGGAAGCTGCGGGCGACGGCCGGCGCGCCGGCGGCGATCGCGGAGCTGGCGCGGGTAGGGCGCGCCTTCCGGCCCGAGGCGGCGAGTGCGGCGACGAAGCGGCCGAGGATCTCGCCGACGAGCCGTCGGATGATCGGTCCGCCGGTGGCTGCGAGGCGTCCTTCGACGACGACGTGGCCGCGGTAGGCGACCGGCGCTCCCGCCTCCGTGTCGGTGGCCACGTCGACGTCGGCGGTGCCTGCCATGGTGAGGTTGAGGCGCGGCTCGGTGCCCGCGAGCACGACGGACACGCCGCGCCGGTCGGGTGGTGCGTCGAGCACGATCGAGATCGCCCAGGTGGCGGTGACACCGAGCGCGGTCTGGCGCATCTGCGCCGCGTAGCTGCCGTCGTCGGCGGGCGTGAGTGAATCGGGGACGAGGCCGGGCAGGCAGCTTGCGACGAACTCGATGTCGCGCAGCTGGGCGATGATCGCGTCCGCCTCGGCGGGCACGACGACGCTATCGGCGACATCGACTTCGGCCTTCGGCGTCGGCCGACGACGCCGGTTCCAGCCCGGATCGTCGCCGCGCCGGCTCACCAGGTTCCTCAGCTCGGCTGCGGAGTCGACAGCTTCGCGGATCGCCTCGCGGTCGTAGCGGAACGGCGACATGTCGAGCTCGGTCGGTTCGCCCAGCACCATCTGTGAAAGCAGCAGCCCGGTGAACGGGCCTGCGCCCTGGCCGAACACGTGCCCGGCGGCGATCACCAGGTTGTCGATGCCTGGAGCGCGGTCCATGATCGGCAGCGCGTCCGGCGTCTGCGGCAGCAGGCCAGCCCAGGTGCGGCGGATCGGCAGATCGCGCAGCGCCGGCAGGTGATCGGCGATCACGCCCATCGTCAGTGCCATCGCGCCGACGGACAGCCGGTGGTCGAGACCGACGAAGTCCATCGAGATGCCGAGGATCACGGAGCCGTCCTGGCGCTGCGCTGCCAGCTCGAGATTCTCGGTGCCGGGAATCGCGTTCTCCAGCGGGTGTGTGAAGTCGTCGGGGTCGAACCCGTCGAGCACCTTCGTGAGTGCGTACTGCTTGATCGCGGTTGAGCCGTACAGCACCGGATCGAACCGCTGCTCGATCGGCTCGGTCTCGATCACCTGCAGCCGCATCGCGTCGATCGGCACCCTCACGCCGATCGGGTCAAGCAGCGTCGGCGTCCACGCCCCGGCGGCAACGATCACGGTATCGCCCGCGTATCCGCCGTCGGCGGTGCGCACGCCGGTGCAGCGTCCGCCGGCGATCTCGAGCCCGGTCACCGGCGTGCCCTGCACCAGCCGGGCGCCGTGCTGCTGGGCGGCTTTGATCAGGCTCTGTGTGACCGCCTCCGGGCGGACGTGGCCGTCGGCCGGGTTCCAGGTGGCGCCGCCGATGTCCTCGGGGAGGATCGGACACCGCTCCCGTGCGGCCTGCGCGTCGAGCAGCTCCATGTCGAGGCCAGCCTTGCGGCGGCTCTCGACGAACGCCGGAAAGATGTGCTGCTGGTGCTCGAAGAAGTAGATCATCCCGCCGCCGGCGCGGAACTCGAAGTCGTCGATCTCGTCGACCAGCGTGTCGTAGCGGCGCCGGCCGGCGAGCGCGTACTCCATCTCAACGCCTTCCCGGCGCGTGTCGGACCAGAGGAAGCCGACGTTCCGGCCGGATGCACCGTAGGCGGGATACTCGCCCTCGATGACCGTGACGCTGGTGCCGCGGCGGGCGAGCTCGTAGGCGGTGGCGGCGCCGATCACGCCGCAGCCGACGATGACGACATCAGACCTGTTCATGCGATTCCTCCCATGTCCGAGCGCAAGCAATCTGGCGGGATCCCCGACGTACGCGAGCACCGGGTCGATCACGCACTGGTATCCCACCACGCCTTGAGGTGATAGTCGGGCGCGGCGTCCCACGCGATCCGCTTGAACGAGAGGTACTCGCGGATCCCGTCGAGGCCGAGCTCGCGGCCGACGCCGCTCTCCTTCCAGCCGCCAAACGGCGTCTCGGTCTGCCGGATGTAGTGGGTGTTCACCCAGACGTCGCCGAAGTCGAGCTGGCGGGTGACGCGCAGCACCCGTGACACGTCGCGTGACCAGACGCTCGCGGCGAGGCCGTAGCGGACGTCGTTGGCGAGGCTGATCGCGTCGGCCTCGCTGTCGAACGGAAAGATGCAGACCACCGGGCCGAACACTTCCTCGCGCGCGATGTGCGAGGTTGGCGCCACGCCCGTGACGATCGTCGGCTGGATGAACAGGCCATCGACGGTGCCGCCGGTGACGAACGTGCCGCCGTCGGCAGCGACGCCGTCCAGGAACGCCTTCACGCGTGCCACCTGTCGCTCGGACACGAGCGGCCCGACGAGCGAGCCGCGATCGAGCGGGTCCCCGACCGGCAGCGCCTCGACGCGCCGGGCGAACTCCTCCACGAACCGGTCATACAGCGGCCGTTCGACGAGGATCCGCGTTGCCGCGGTGCACGACTGGCCGGCGTAGAAGAACGCGCCGAAACTGAGTGCGTCGAGCGCCTTGTCGAGCTCGCAGTCGGCGAACAGCAGGCACGGCGCCTTGCCGCCGCACTCCACCGAGATCCGCTTCAGCGTCCGCGCGGCGAGCTCCATGATGCGCTTGCCGGTCGCGGTCGAGCCAGTGAACGAGACCTTGTCGACCTCGGGATGCGAGACGAGCGCCTCGCCGGTCGGGTCGCCCGGCCCGTGGACGAGGTTGATCACGCCCGGCGGCAGGCCCGGCAGGTCGTCAAATAGCCGGAACAGCGCTTCCGTCGAGGCCGGCGTCTCCTCGGATGGCTTCACGACCATCGTGCAGCCGGCGGCGAGCGCAGCGCCGATCTTGCGGACGGCGAGGTCGACGGGGTCGTTCCACGGGATCACGAGTCCGCAGACGCCGACCGGGTAGGGCACCGTGATGTCAAGCACCTCGGCCGGCGATGCGCCGGTGACGGTGCCGTCGAGTACGCGTGCGGCGCCGGCGAAGTAGCGCAGCTTGTCGGCTGCGCCCTCGATCTCGCGCACCTCCATCGGCCGGATCGGCTTGCCCATCTCGGCGGAGCCGAGCTGCGAGATCTCCGGCAGCGCCGCCTCGAGGCGATCTGCCATCTCCAGCAGCACCCTCGCGCGGTCGCCCGCGCGTCGCTCCTTCCAGCCGCTCGTCTGGTGCGCGCGGCGGGCCGCCATCACCGCGCGGTCGACGATGCCGGCGTCGGCGATCGGCGCCGTGCACAGCAGCGAGCCGTCGCTGGTCGAGTACGACTCGAACAGCTCGCCCTCGCGGATCCACTCGCCGTCGATCAGGTGCGCTGCCTCGATCACCTTGGCGCGCTGGGCGGTGCTCATACCAGCACCTCGCCGTCGCGCACAACGACCTCGCCGTCGACGTCGATCGTGACGTCCATGCACATCCCGTCGAGGTGCAGGTCCGAGATCACGGTGCCGCCGTAGCCGCCGGCGCTGTCGCCGAGCGCGAGGTGGGCGGTGCCGATCCGCTTCTTGGTCTCGGTGATGTCGTCCGTGATCCGCGCGACCGGGTTGAGACCGATGCCGAGCTCGCCGATGTTCGTGGCTCCCGACACGCCGTCGATCACCCGCCGGAGGCGCTCGGCGTCCGCGTCGCCGTCGATCTGAGCGGCGAGGCCGTTCTCGAGCGTTATCCGGATCGGGGTCGCCAGCGGGCCGAGGTCGGTCATCACCCGCTCGAACACGATGACGCCGTGCGACTTGCCTTCGACGGGCGGGAATGACACCTCCCCGCCGGGGTAGGCGGACACCTCGCCCGGCTTCTCGACGATGCCGGTGTACCAGCCGCGCGGCTCGCGGCCCTTCACCATCACCGTCACGTCGGTTCCCGCCGGCGAGGTGACGTGCACCCACTCGGCGCCCCGCAGCCGCGCTGCGAGTCGCTCCGCGACGATGCGGATCGCTCGGTAGTCGGCGGTCATCGCGCCGTGCGTCCAGGCGGTCAGGTCGACCGGTGCGTTGAAGCACCCGCGCGTTCCCGACGCCTTCGCGCGCCCGGCGGCCTCGGTGTGGAAGATCGACTTCTTGGCGATGCTGAGGCAGACGTCGGCGGCGAGCATCGCCGCGGCGATCACGTCCGGCGGCTCCTGCCCGCTCGTCCGGCGCGTCCGCATCCGAGCGTGCACGGGGTCGACGCCCGCTCGTTCGCTGCCGCAAGCAGCGCCTCGGCCAGTGCCGGCGGCGTCTCCTGGTCGGTGATCAGGAGGAACGCCTCGCCTTTCGTGACGCCGAGATAGTCGACGACAACGCGACGCGCCATCTCGTGGAGTGCGGCGCCTGATCCCATTGGTTCGTCAGCCATGACAGAATGATATCACATATCTGAGATATATCAATCCGAATATCTGTGATACATATTCGGTATCAGCGGCAGATCGTACCGCCCAGCCCTGGAAGGCATTCTCAATTCCCCATGTCGACCCTCGACGGCATCCCCGGATCTCCGGTCACCAAGGCCGGCTACGCGTACCAGACGCTACGCCGGCGTATCCTCGAGGGCGAGCTCCAGCCCGGTGAACGCCTGCTGCTGCGGCCAATGGCGGCCGAACTCGGGCTGAGCGTGATGCCCGTTCGCGACGCGATCAGAATGCTCGAAGGCGACGGGCTAGTCCGCACCGAGAGCCATCGCGGAACCTCCGTGGCGCCGATCGATCCTGAGACGGTCGTCGAGCTGATCGGTATCCGGATGTGGCTCGAGGTGCTCGCCGTGCTCGAGGCCGCGCCGCCGCATACGCCGCGAGCCTCGCGGTCGTCCACGAGCGGCTGGAGGAGGCCGAACGAGTCGTCCACGGCGACGCACTTCGTTCGCGCGTGCGAACCGCGCGCTGCATGCCGCAATGAACGCGCCCGCCGAGCCTGAAGTCCTAGATCATGAGCGACCTCTTCGACCGGGGCTGGCAGGCGCGGCGGGGGAGCAGTGTGTACGGGCTAGTCCCCGACGTGCGCGAGGAAGCCCAGCGCGAACACCGAGTCATCGTCCACGCGCTCGACGAGCGCGACCCTGAAGCAGCGGCCGCGGCCATGCTCGTCCATCGCGAGTCCACGCTCGCCACCTGGCGGGCCGCGCTCGGCCACGACACCACGGCGCCGGTCGCCTAAGTCAGCACCGAGAGCCCGTCCGTCGGCGCATTGGCCAGCGACTCGGCTCCCGCGTGCCCTCGGGCGGACTCGCGTCCCACGCCGTACCTCTCTCCTCAAGAGGGTGTCACCACTACTCGAAGCCGCATGGTTGAGCCAACCACGACCGGCTCAACGATCCACGCGGGAACACCGCCGGAACACCAGAGTTCGCGTATCGTTCCCGCGGACCGGCCCTGCAACGGCGTCCAATGCAGACGAAGTGCACGATTTGCAGGCACTTCCGTAGAGCCCTCTAGCAGACTCGAACTGCTGACCCCCTCCTTACCATTCGGATCGGAGCTGTCCAAGCGGGGGTAACGGTGACCCCTCATGTCCCCCGGATCCGTGCGCTCAGACGGTTCCGGGTGTCTCCCTGAGCCTCCCGTGTTCCCCGTCGTTGTCGGCGCGGTGTTCCCGCAGGGTTCCCGCGGTCCCGACAGCGGCTCGAGCGGTCTCGCGGGGTGGTTAAGGACGATCGCCCCTCCCACGTGGTCCGCTTCGAGAAGGTAGGTGTCCACGGCGTCGGCGAACGGCGACCACCGTGAGGCAGGGGCGTGACCACGGTCGGTGGCGTCGGGCTCGCCATGCATCGCGCGGCGCTCAGGGCCGGAGCTCGCGGCGGGCGGGATAAGAAAATCCCGATCCGCGCATAGTGCTTTGCTATTTTCGCGCTATCGAGCGGGTCGCTAGCCTCTCGACCATGAGCTTGGCGCGCGCCATCGACCGTCATTGCCCTCTGGTGGTGGTGAGTACCGGGCTCATCCCGGCTCGGTCGATTCAGATCGCCTACTCGGCTTTTCGGCCTTCGCGCAACAAATGCTGCCCGGCGTGAAATACGGCGTCTGGATTGCGCAAACCGCCGAAGGCATCCTCCCCGCCGAGATAGCCCAATTGGCCGAGGGACTCGGGTTCGAATTGTTGTGGGTTCTCGACCACACGCACATTCCCGTCGACAGCACTCTCTTCCCCGCGGAGTTCCCCGAGGGCGACGTGATGCCGCCGGAATACAGCCAGGTCATGGACCCGATGATCGCCCTCGCGGTCGCTGCGGCCGTGACGTCTCGCATCAAGCTCGGCACGGCGATTCTGCTGGTGACGCAGCGTGATCCCATCGTCACTGCGAAGGCGGTCGCGTCGCTCGATCAAGTGTCGAACGGCCGAATTCTCTTCGGGATTGGCGCCGGATGGAACGAGGTCGAGATGCTGAATCACGGCACCGATCCTCGGCGCCGGATATCGGTGATGCGCGAACGGACGCTCGCGATGAAGGAGATCTGGACGAAGGAGGTCGCCACCTATGCTGGCGAGTTCGTCAAGTTCGATCGAATCAAGTCGTGGCCGAAGCCGGTGCAGAAGCCGCACCCGCCGATTCTGATCGGCGGTAACGGAAAGAAGGCAGAAGACCGGGTCCTCGAATACGGCGACGAATGGATGCCGGAGAACGCACCTGACATCATCGAACGAGTTACGGCGTTCCTGGCCCTGCGCGTGACGCCGGGCGCCCCGACATCCCCGTTTCGCTGTTCGCCGCAGAGGTGGACGACATCGCCGCGTACGAGGCGGCGGGAATCCATCGCTGCGTCTTCTGGCCGCCCGCGAACGATGCTGACGCCTCCCGAGCCGCAATGCACGATCTTGCCAACCGTCTCGGCTTGACCGCCTGAGCCGTGGAGCGCTGCTGATCACGATGCAGCTCGGGCTCATCATGTTTCCGACGCAGGATGCGGTTCAGCCCGCCGATTTGGGTGTACTCCTCGAGGAGCGGGGTTTCGAGTTCGCTGTTCCTGC
The DNA here is from genome assembly GCA_963732645.1 of uncultured Actinomycetes bacterium. Classification (GTDB taxonomy): domain Bacteria; phylum Actinomycetota; class Thermoleophilia; order Gaiellales; family F1-60-MAGs149; genus VFJZ01. Next base: position 229,626 of record CAVTAC010000006.1, on the reverse strand, counting down.
CGGACCACACGCACATCCCGGCGCGCACGCCGGCCCACAGATTCCCCAACCTCAACCAGGAGCAAGACCATGACCAAACCTACCTACGTTCAAGAACACAAGGCCATTACCGAGGTGTTGAACAAGTACATCGATGGCTGCAAGCAGGCCAATAGCAGCATCATGAAGCCGGCCTTCAGCGATCAGGCGACCATGTTCAGCGTCGGAGCTGACGGAAAGCTCGCAGGCGGTGCAATCCAGAATCTGTTCGACGGCGTCGACAAAGACTTCCGTCCGTCGCCTGAAGCTCAGGGCGCCATCGTCCGCATCGAGATCGTCGGGACTGCCGCCAGCGCCCGCATTGACGCCAACGATGTTTCCGGTCTCTGCTTCACTGATTTTTTCCATCTCCTGAAGATCGAAGGCAAGTGGATCGTGATCAGCAAAATCTTTCACCCGCATGTAGCTCTCTGAGAGCCTTGAGCACTCTCTCAACGACATTCTTTTGCTTTACAGGCTGTCAGTGTCCGGCATGGCGCGAGGCGCGCGCCGCCGGCGATGAGTTCGCCGTCCGAAAGCCATGCCAATCGTCTGAGCCGCCATCCGCGCTGACCGCAACGGCGGCTCTTCTGGTCGGACGCGCCAACCCCTTCTGCACCGCGGAAGGGGTCAGCCAGGCGCCGATTCGGCTTGAAGACGCGGTTCCGACGACGCCACGCCCATCGCGCGGGAACATCGCGGGAACACGCCAACGCCTGTTTCCAGTCCGATTCGGCGATTGGATCGACGCAAGAACAAGAAAAGCGCCGCAAATGCGACGCTTTCCGAGAGCCCTCTAGCAGACTCGAACCGCTGACCCCCTCCTTACCATCCGCGTAAGTGGCTCATACGGTGTGGTACGGAAGGCGACGGAAGAGCCGAATATGCAGGTGATTCGTGCCCGTTTTGGCACGCTCGTCCACGCCGCTTCGAGGCGGTTTTCGCCCCGATGGGTGCGGATCGGATGCGGACCTAGTGACCCTCCCAACGTCGACTCCACGCGGTTCGTCCGGAGTGGTGATTGTATCGCGGGGCGCAGCGCGTCCGCCCTCCCGATCGACCCACTTCGTGACCACGCCGAAGGTTTCCGAAAGTGCCCGCTTCTACCCTCCTGCATCAGCGGTGTGCGGCATCCACGGCTCGATGGGTTCCCGCCGAGGGTACGTTCATGCCATCGACGCCGCCCCGTACCGGGCGAGATGGCGGTCACTCGAGAACTTGGCGGACGCCGATCAATGGCCTGTGTCCGCTTCGATCCAGCGGATAGCACTTGGAGTACATCGGCGGCGACGGCGTGACGCTGCTCGCGAACGACGTCGGCGACGACGCGTAGGCCCCACGTCACCGAGCGCCTCGGCCCTGGCCTGCAGCGTGCCGGCGCAATGCAGACCCGCGTACGCGCCCACGCGCTGCGCGACAAGCTCCTGTTATTTCTGGATCTGAGGTCCCTCTCTAGCTCCGGCGCGGGTCAGCTGCAGGACTCGTCCCCGATGCGGCAGGCCAGGTCGAGGCTAGGGGATCGGTCGACGAAGGCGGCTGTCCAATTGCCATGGAGGCCGTCGTGGGCCATCGCCAACGCGTTGGCGCGGTTGGGGTCGCCGGCGACGGCGATCACAAACTTCGAGGGCCTGGTGACGATCGGCACCAGGCGCTCTGGATCGTCGGACTGGGCGAACGTCTCCGGCAGCTCCCCGTTTTCGGCGATGTCGACGAGCGTGCGGCGCCCGGCAGTGAGGTTGCTCCACTCGCCGATCAGCTTCTCGAACTTCCACGCCGGGATGCGGGCATGTTCGAACAGCGCCATCTGGACCTGTTCCTTGCTCCACCCCGCTCTGCCGAACACGCGTGCCAGCATCGGCGAGAGCACGAGCAGCGGTCGGTAGTCGCCGCGACCGAGGCCGAACACGTGGGTGAGGTCCCAGCCCGTGACGCGGGCGAGACCGTCGGCGAGGTAGGGCACGATCGCCTCGGGGGTGGTGCCGAAGACGCTACCGACGAGCACCGTCGAGTTGATGCGCCCGACGGTTACGGCGTCGTCGGAGGGGCCGAAGCCGAAATCGGCCGACACGGGACCCCAGCCCACGTCGGCCAGTGCAGCCATATCCTCCGCCAGCACCGGTTTGGTGGGGTGGCCGAAGGTGCCCTTGTCGTGCTCGTCGGCGGTGAAGCCGCACACGTTGCGCAGGAACAGGCGCAGCCAGCGGCCGACGGTGGTGTTGGCGCGCGCGCCTTCGCGCTGGGCGCCCTGCCCGTGGTTGAAGCCGAGCTCGGTGACACATGGGCCATCCAGCACGATCAGCGCGTCGGCACCTGTCGTGCTACCCGAGTGCTCGACACCGTACCGCGGCCCGACCAGCGTGCCGGCCAGCGCGAGCAGAATCGGCAGATGCTCGGGACGACACCCGGCCATCACCCCGTTTACTGCCACCGACCACACGGTGACCTCACGGCCGCTCGGCTTCACCGCACCGAGCGAGCGCCACGGATCGTGCCCCGTGACGGCGATGAACGCCTCAACGGCCGCACGCGTCGGCAGCACGAACGGCAGGCCGTCGCACCAGCCCTCGGCGGCGAAGCGGTCGTAGATGTCGTCGTACGACCCCGACACGACGACGTCCAGCGCCAGCGGCTCGTCAGCGGCCTCGCCGTCGTCGCCCAGCGCCGCAGTGAGGCCCTCGACGATCTGCGGCACGGTACGGGCCATGAAGCCGGCGATCAGCTCGTCCGACGTGAAGCCATCAGGGTGGCCATCGAGCACGGCGAGGCGCATCAGGTCGAACCCGAGACCGCGACCGGTGGCGACGGCCTGGCGCTCGAAGCCGGGAGAGACGATCGAGACGGACGGAACGCCGGCGCGCTCGGCAGCAACGGATGCCCGCAACACGGCGGGCGTGCAACTGCCTCAAGCCCCGACACCGCTGACCACGGCGTCGATGCCGCGGGCAGCGATGACTGACGGGATCTCACCGACGAGCTGCGCCTCGTCAGGCCCGTGCAGGTTGCCGAACGCCTCGTAGCTCACGACGTCGGCGCCGCGCGCGCGCAACTCGTCGGCCAGTGCCGGGAACAGCTCCTCGCCGCGGAACAGGTACTCCCACATGAAGCCGATGCGCTTGCCCGCGACACCATCGATGCGCGGGGAGAGCGGGCGGCGGGCGGCGGCTAGCGGCGACCGCGGCCAGACGACGTCGTATTGCATGGAGAGCAGTATGCCGCAATTCGCTCCACGCCTGGACGAGCTGCGCGCCGTCCGGCGCGAACTATCGACGTGTCAACGGAAGCGCATCACACTGGCGCCGGCGCCAGCCTCACGACCGGATCGAACCGGTGACCTCCTGCGTGGAAGAGAAGTGGTCAGGCCGGAGGAGGGGGTCAACAACGTGCTACGCGTGGCGAATCGGGTCGCGGCGTGGTTCCAACGGCATGCGTCTGCGGCAAATTCTGCGTCGGATGGGTGTGCATCGGGCACCGCCGACCGCTACAGCCACGTGTCCAATTCCCGAAAAAACCCCGTTTTGCAGGTACTTCGCGAAGCCCTCTAGCAGACTCGAACTGCTGACCCCCTCCTTACCATTCGGATCGGACCTGTCCACGCGCGGGTAACGGTGACCGCTCAGGTACCCCGGATCCGTGCGTTCAGACGGCTTCGAGTGCCTCGCCGAGTCGCGCGCGTTCCCTGTCGTTGTCGACAGTCGACGCGGTGTTCCCGCAGCGTTCCCGCGGTCCCACGACGGCTCGAGCAGTCTCTCGCGCGGCCCGACCGACGATAGCAGTGCGGCCCGGCCGGGTCCTCAAGGCCTAACTGATCGCCGATCGCGTCTTCAAAACGCGCCGCCAGCTGGAGATCGCCGTCCTCCGCTGGGCCGCCTCGCACAACCTCGAGCGCCTCTGAGCCGGTCGGGCGGTGCTGTCGCTCAGCTGGGTGTTTCGCAGGCGTCGTCGGCGAATTCCTGCATACTCTCGAAGCGGGCGTCGGGGGTGGCGCTGGCGGGCGGCGTGGCGCCGAATCCGGAGCGGTCGTGGCGGCGATCGATCCAGACGGTCGTCATGCCGAGCGACTTGGCCGGGACGTGGTCGTGGAAGAGGCTCTGGGCGACGTGGAGGATGCGCTCGCGCGACGCCTCGATGGTCTCGAAAGCGACGTGGAAGTTATTGAGGTCGGGCTTGTAGCTGCCGGCGATCTCCGCGGTGATGATCCAGTCGAACTCGACGCCGAGGCGCGCGCTGGAGGCGGCGAAGAGGTCGGTGTCGCAGTTGGTGATGACGGCGAGCTTGAACCGCTCCTTCAGGCGTGCGAGCGCGGCGGCGGAGTCGGGGAAGGTCGGCCAGTCGCGCACGCTCTCGGAGAAGCGTGCAACGGCGGCGTCGTCGACCACGACGTCGTACTCGTGCGCGACCGCGCGCAGCGAGTCGGCGAGGACGCCGCGGTAGGGCTGGTAGGGCACTTCGGCTGCGGACTCGTAGGCGGCGAACCGCTCGCAGAGCTCGTCGTCGCTGAGCCCCGCGAGCTGTGGGAGCGCCGCGCGCAGCGCGGCCGCGATGCCGGCCTCCCAGTCGATCAGGGTGCCGTAGGTGTCGAAGGTCAGGACGTCGAAGGCGTCGTAGTCGACGGGCATCGGGCTCTCCATGGTGGTGGTGTCACGGGGTGCGGTAGCGGCCACGGGCGGGCACGATCGCGCCCGGCCGGTCGGCGCACTCCAGCAGCGTGAGCGCCTCGATGAGGATGCCGCGCTGCTGGTCGGCGTCGCCGGGCGCGCCGAGAGCGGCGCCCATCGGGGTGTCGACCGCGAGGACGCGCGGCGCTCCCGACTGGGCGGCGATGGTGGGGAGGCTCGCGATGATCACGGAGGGCAGACCTGCCTCCTCAACCGCCCGCTGTACGGTCACAGCGGAGCGGTGGCAGGAGCCTCAACCACCGGTGAAGATGACGGCGTCGGCGTGCATCGCACGAAGCCGGTCGATCAGTTGCGGGGCGAGTTCGGCGCGCAGCTTCTCGAGGTCGCCACCGCCGCCGTTGAAGCCGTAGTGCTCGGCGGCAGCGGCGCCGATCTCGCCTGCCGCGGCGAGCTCCGAGAGGCGCTCGAGCGGGAGCATGACGTTCGGATCCGCGTTGACGTCGGAGTGGTCGTACGAGCCGACGCCGTAGACGATTTCCGTGGCGGGCGTCGTTCCCGGGATCACGCGGAAGGTGGAGTCACCGGCGCCGGCGAACGGCGCGTCGCCACGCACGTAGGGTCCGGCAGCGCTGACGAGCGCGATCCGCGCTCGAGCGAGTGGCACCCGCAGCGGCGCGAGGGTCGGCGCGGCAAGCGCCGCGATGGGGATCTCCGAGCAGAGGCCGTCGACCATGCCTCCGCGGCCTGCCTGCGCCACGAGCGCCTGGTTGGCCTCGACCGCCCCCGGGTCCCACGCTCCGTGCGCCGGGTGGATGTCGATGCCCGCCACGAACGAGCGGAGCATGGCCGTGGCGCGCTCGGCATCGGCGGCCGTGGCGGTGTTCTCGCCGAGCCGCAGGGTCTCGCGGCCGGTCGCGGAGCGGTTGACCTCGACGAGCGCGACGAGGTACTCGTTCCCGACGACCAGCCGTCCCTGGTCGGCCGCCCAGGTGACGCCGACGGTCGGCGTGCCGTGGCGCAGGATCCCGGCGATCGCGTGCGCCCAGTCGATGTGGTTGTTGCCGAACCCCTCGGTCGCAACGATCACGCCATCCGGGGCCATGCCCGACGCGAGCGCCGCCACTCGCTCGGCGGTGAACATCTTGTCCGCCTCCGCGGCCGGGCTGCCGAACACGGCGACGCCGACGAGGTCGATCAACTCATCGTCGGCGAGCCGGGTGAGGATGGGGTCGCGCCAGGCGTGCAGCGTCGTCTCCTTCGTCGACGGGCTGACGCAGCAGAGCGAGCGCATCGCGCCGTCGCGCAGCTCGTTCGCGCGCAGCAGCACAGGACCCTGGCCGAGATCGATGATCGAGCGACCGCCCTCGACGCCCGCCGGCTCGAGGGGCAGCAGGAGCTTCTCGTGCATCGCGCCCTGGCCCATCACGAGCTTCGCGTAGAGCACCCGCAACCCGCCGCGCCGCCGCGGCTCCTCGAGCGTCGGCCCGGTTTCGACATCGCTCGGCGCCGCATCGCGGAGCGCGTTGCGGATCCCGTCGGCCACGCGGTCGGCCACGCGGTGCGCCGCCAGCGGGCCGCGTCGCTCCTTCGTCGTGCCCGCCTCGAGCACGACGCTGACCCGCACGATCCAGTCATCCGGATCCGGTGTGCCGCAGGCCACCGCGTCCATTCGCTCGGAGAGCACGCCGTGGGAGTCGCCGAACTCTCCGGCCTGTACGCCGTCGGCGTCGCGCGCCGTGAGCACCAGCACGACGCCGCTCGCTAGACGGGTGACGCCGCTGCCGAGCCGTCCCTCGACCTTCGTCGCCAGCGGCGCGACGTCGAGGATCGTGTCGCAGGCGATGTCGCGCCGGCCCGGGGCGATCACATCCACCGACGCCGCCAGCACGAGCGGGATGCCGCCAAGGTCCGGCGCCTGCGCACCGATCGTCAGGACGCCGCCGACGCACGACGAGCCGCCTGCCGCGTCCACCTCATGGATCGGGACGCGGTCGATCCGCAGAGACGGCAGGGGCAGCACCGGGCAGTCGCATGCGATCCGCTGCTCAGAGAACATCGATGCCCTCCTCGATCACGTTCTGGCGCTCGCTCATCACCACGATCAGATTGTATGACATGATTACATCATGTCAAGCTGGGCCGCACCCTACAGTTCAACGAGCCTATGACCACGTCCGAACCATCTCCTCGCCCGCGACGCCGCGAGGACCTCAGAGCGATCTCCGTGATCGACGCGGTGGCCGACGCGATTCGCGCCCGCGTCGTCGCCGGCGAGCTGAGCCCCGGTGCGCCGCTCCGCGAGGTCGAACTGGCCGAGGAGTACGGCGTTGCACGCCCGACCGTCCGAGCCGCTCTCCAGCATCTCGTGCTGACCGGCCTCCTGCAGCGAGAAGCGAATCGGAGTGCGTTCGTGCCTAAACTCACGCGAGACGACGTCCACGATCTCTTCCGGGCCCGCACGCTGATCGAACGCGACGTCGTGCAACGGCTCACCGAAGCGGGAGGACGGCTCGATGCAGCCGAGCGGGCCGTCGCCCGCCTCGAAGCGTTCGGGAAGGAGGCCAACTGGGGCGAGGTCGTGGAAGCGGACCTCGAGTTCCACAGGACCCTCACGGAGGCGACCGGCAGCACACGGCTACTCCGACTCTTCGAGCTGCTGGAAGACGAGATCCGGCTGGCCGTTGCGCAGCTCCGGCCCGCCTACGCGTCTCCCGCCGAGCTCGCGCACGAGCACCGACGCCTCCTGACCGCGATCGCGACGAGCGATACCACCCAAGCACTCGAGCTGCTCCGACAGCACCTCGACGATGCCGTCGGCGAGCTCACGAGCGGCCCCGTCTTTCACGGTCCCTGACGGAGCCGGGAACTCGGGAATGGCTCGTCCCCGACGAGGTGTTCCCGCAGCCACGGGCGGTGCGAAACGCTCAACAATGCCACATCGCCCTGAACGACCCCCTTCCCGCGGCGGGAGGGGTCGTAAGGCGACGGTCCGGCTTGAAGACACGGTTCCAACGACTTCACGCCCATCGCGCGGGAACATTGCGGGAACACGCCAAACGCCTGTTTTCAGTCCGATTCGGCGATCGGATCGACGCCAGAACAAGAAAAGCGCCGCAAATGCGGCGCTTTTCCGAAGCCCTCTAGCAGACTCGAACTGCTGACCCCCTCCTTACCATGGAGGTGCTCTACCAACTGAGCTAAGAGGGCGAAACGCCCGGAACCGGCCGGGCGAGCTCGCATCTGAGTCTAGCGAACGGCAGGGCTCCCGGACGGCAATCTCCCGACGTCCGGCTGCGAGCGGCTCGGGCCGGATCAGGCCCGCATCAGCTTCATCAGCGCCTTCGGGATCTTGCCCCCGACCTGGAGCCAGTGGCGCTTGTCGATCCGCGCCGCGTGCCCCGCGGCCTCGAGGCGCTTCCATACGACCGGGCAGTTCTTGCAGCGCGGGCGCGACTTGCAGCAGGACTTCTTGGCCTTGACGACCTTGCTCACGGGGTGGGCGCGCAGCGCGCGCAGACACCACTCACGACCACCTGCGCGTGCTCCGGTGCAAACCCGGCACCACGGGCAGCGTCGAGCAGCGCGCCGTGATCGGGCTGCGCGTCGAGATCGACGACCACGCCGCAGTGGCGGCAGATCGCGTGGTGGTGCTCCTCGGTCCGCGCATCGAACAGCGCGGTGCCGCCGTCGGTGGCGAGCCGGCGGACGAGGCCGAGCTCCTCCATCAGCTCCAGCGTGGCGTAGACGGTGGGCAGCGAGATACCGGGCACCCGCTCGCCGACGAGCCCGTGGATCTCCTCGGCCGTCGCGTGGTGGTCGAGGTCCCGCAGCAGCGCCGCCATGGCCAGGCGCTGCGGCGTGACGCGGTGGCCGCGGGTGCGCAGGGCGCTGAGCAGCGGGTCGGCGGCTGGCTGGATCATCCGGACACAAGGATACACGTAGGTTGCCCAAACAAGCGCCGTGCTTTTTTGAATCACTTAGTATTGTGGCTGCCAGCGATTGGTGAGCAACGAGAGAGAGGCGCACATGGCGACCACGAAGCAGCTGTCAGTCGGAATCCTCGCGGAGGCGAACGCCTCGAAGCGGGCCGAGATCCTCGAGCTCCTCCACAAGGCGTACTGGATGGAGATGGAGACGGTCATGAACTACCTGGCCCTCTCCGAGCACCTCGACGGCGTGCGCGCGAGCGAGATCGCCGAGGCGCTCGCCGCCGACGTCACCGAGGAGCTCGGGCATGCCCGGGCCTTCGCCAAGCGGATCAAGGAGCTGTACGGCACGCCGCCCGGGTCGCTCGACATCTCGCCCGAGCAGACCTACCTGCAGCCGCCCGCCGACCCGACCGACGTGGTCGCCGTCATCAACGGCGTCATCACCGCGGAGGCCGGGGCGATCGAGCACTACACGCGCATCATCGAGACCTGCGACGGCATCGACTGGGCCACGCAGGACCAGGTGATCGACATCCTCCGCGACGAGGAGGGTCACATGCGCACGTTCGAGCGCTTCCTGAGCGAGTACCAGAAGTAGCAGCTCGTCGGGCCTGCCGGTCACCCGGACAGGGGTGACCGGCAGGCCGAAATTCGTGTTAGGCTGCCCTAATGGCCGGTGAATACCAGCGTCCCGAAGGCGACTTCCCGTGTCATGGCGCGCGCGCCCGCATCTTCGCGCGGTTCGAGCGGGAGTTCGACGAGTGGCTCGAGACGCCCGAGGGCCGGTTCGCCGTCTGGCACGCCCGCGAGCACCGCGTCGCGCAGGCCGCCGGCCCGCGCCGCGACGACACCGCGCGCGACCAGCAGTAGCGCGCCCGCCGGCGAGGCCCCTGTGCTCCACTTCCGGCGGTGGCGCTGCGCATCGGGATCATCGCTGACGACTTCACCAGCGCCATGGACGGCGCGGGGCCGTTCGTCGCGTACCGGGCCGTCGACCGGGCAGCCGTCGTCGTCGAGGGATTCGCGCCGCCCGCCGATGCCGAGCTGGTCTCGATCGACATCGACTCGCGCAGCCGGCCGGCCGGCGAGTCCGCCGGGCTCAGCCGCGCCGCCACGCTGCAGGTGCGCGACGCCGACGTGCTCTACAAGACGGTCGACTCGACGCTGCGCGGGCATCTGCCGCTCGAGATCGAGGCTGCGTGGAAGGCCAGCGGCCGCCGGCGCGTGATCTTCGCGCCCGCCTTCCCCGCCGGCGGCCGCACGACCCGCGACGGCGTGCAGTTCCTCGACGGCGTCGACCTCGGTGCCAGCTCGTTCGCCTCCGACGCGCGCCAGGCGGTCGCCACCGGCAACATCGAGCGGCTGCTCGCGCCGCTCACCGGCGTCGAGATCCGCGACGCCGAGACCGACGACGACCTCGACGCGATCGTCGCCGCGGCCGACGACGCGGACGTGCTGTGGGTCGGGTCGCCCGGGCTGGCCCACGCCCTGGCTCGCAAGCAGCGCCGGGCGAACGCGGCTCCCCGCCCACCGATCGCGCCGATCCGGCGCATCGCGGTCATCATCGGGTCGATGCACGCGGTCAACCAGACGCAGCTCGACCGCCTCCGCGAGCACCTCGGCCCCACCACCGACGTCGCCTTCGTCACCGCCCCGCCCGTCACGGCCGCCGTCACCGCCGAGTCCGCCAGGGCCGTCGGCGACGACCTCGCCCGCCAGGCGCGCGCCCTCCTCGCCGCCGGCTACGAGGGGCTCATCGTCACCGGCGGCGAGACCGTCCGCGCGGTCGTCGCCGGTCTCGACCAGCCCACCGTCGAGGTCCTCGACGAGCCCGCGCCCGGCATCGTCCGCGGCCGGCTCGCCAGTGGCGCGATGCTCGTCACCAAGGCCGGCGGCTTCGGCGATGCCGACACCCTGGTCGCCCTCCACCGGCATCTCACCGAAGGCGTCGCGTGACCCCGCCGCTCGCGCTCACGATGGGCGACCCCGCCGGCATCGGCCCCGAGATCTGCGCCAAGGCGCTCGCCTCCGACGGCAACCTCGCCGCGGACGTGGTCGTCGTCGGCGACCTCGCCGTGATGCAGCGCGAGGTCGCGAACCTCGGCCTCGACGTCACACTCCACGGCATCGACCGAGTCGCCGACCGTCGCGGCGCACCGGGCAACATCGACGTCCTCGAGACCTCCCACCTCGGCGATCTCGCGATCGGCCAGGTCGGCGCCGCTGCCGGCCAGGCCGCCTTCGACGCCATCAGGCGCGCCGTCGCCGAGGTCACCGCGGGCGAGATGCGCGCCATCGTCACCGCGCCCATCAACAAGGAGGCGCTCAGCCTCGCCGGCGTGCCGTACCCGGGCCACACCGAGATGCTGGCCGACCTCGCCGGAGTCGAGCACGTGACGATGATGCTCTACAACCCGGTGCTGCGGGTGGTGCTCGTCAGCGTGCACGTCTCGCTGCTCGACGCCATCCGGCAGCTCGACTTCGACGCCGAGCTGCGCACCATCCGCGCCGCCGCCAGCGTTGGCCCCGCGTTCGATCTGGAGCGGCCCCGCATCGCCGTCGCCGGCCTCAACCCGCACGCCGGGGAGGGCGGCCTGTTCGGCGACGAGGAGGCGCGCATCATCACCCCCGCCATCGAGGCCGCCCGCGCCGAGGGCCACGACGTCACCGGCCCGCTGCCCGGCGACACCGTCTTCATGTCGGCGCGCGAGGGCGCCTTCGACGTCGTCGTCGCGCAGTACCACGACCAGGGCCTGATCCCGATCAAGTACCTCGGCCTCGACGAGGGCGTCAACGTCACGCTCGGCCTGCCGTTCGTGCGCACCAGCGTCGACCACGGCACGGCATTCGCCATCGCCGGGCAAGGCATCGCGTCGGAGTCGAGCCTGGTCGTCGCGATCGAGGCGGCCGAGCGCTTCAGCCGCGTCGTCAGGCCGTCGTAGCGCCCACCAGCGCGGTGCCGGCGATCGTCAGGATGACGCCCGCCCACTGCCACGTCTTCAGGCGCTCCTTGAAGACGAAGTAGCCGAACAGCGCGGTGATGGTCGCGTACTGCGACGCCAGCACCGCGGGCACCGCGACGCCGTCCTCGGTCGCCATCAGGAACAGCGTGAAGCCGAGCAGGTCGCCGGCGCCGTTGAGCGTCAGCATCCGGTAGGCACCGACCGGCCGCCGCAGTCGCTCGCGCGCCAGCACGGGGATGGTGATCAGCAGCAGGCCGGTGATGCGCCCGACGGCGATCGTCCACGGCACGCCGAGGGTGTCGCACCGGCTGGCCGCGACCAGCGAGATCGCGAACAGCACCGCGCTGGCCAGGCCGATCGACAGCGCCTTGCGGTTCACCGCCGTCGCCGCCAGCATGCTGCCGCCGCCGAGCGGATCGGTGTCGATGGCCGACAGCACGATGCCGATCACGATCAGGCCCAGCGCGAGGCCCGTGGTGCCGCCGACCGCCTCGCCCAGCGCCAGCCCGAACAGGGTCGCGAACGCGCCCTCGGTCGAGATCACCGGCGCCACCAGCCCCACCGGTCCGAGCGTCATCGACTTGAAGGCCGCGGCCAGCGCGCCCACCAGCGCCAGACCGTAGATCGACACCCACGCGACCTCGACGCCGGGGATGTCGTGCGGGATGCCGTCGAGGACGAGCGCCACGACGAGGACGACCAGCATCGCCGCCAGGTTCACCCACGCGAGCGCCAGCATCGGGCCGACCCTGCGTCCCGCCACGCTCGACGCGAGCCCTGCAGCCGACCAGCACACGGCCGCGAGCAGGCCTCCGACGACGGTGAACACCGCGCGGAGTCTAGGTCAAGGCCCTAGGCCACGTCGTGCCGGCGTGCCCAGAGGGCGGCGCCCTCGGCGTCGTGCACGCCGATGCGCCGGTACAGCGCGATCAGCTCGCCGGTGAGGGAGCCGTCGGCGGGAACGCGGCCCGTGATCGTCAGGCGCAGCAGCTCGACGTCGCGCTCCGAGAGGATCTCGCCGCGACGCTTGCCGAGCTCTTCGATCGCCTCCTTCGGATCGCACTCGCCGGCCATCGCGGCGCGCACGCCGTCGACCACGTCCTTCGCGGGCGCGTCCTTGAGCAGGTAGCCCGAGGCACCCGCCTCGAGCGCGCGGATGATGTGGTCGACGTCGGAGAGCGCCGTCAGCACCATCACCTTGGCGGTCGGCACCGCGCGCAGCACGGCGATCGTGCCCGCAACGCCGTCGGAGCCCGGCATGCGCAGGTCCATCAGCACCACGTCGGGCTGCGCCACCGCCGCCATCCGGCCGGCCTCGTCGCCGTCGGCAGCCGTGCCGACGACCTCGAGGTCGTCGTGGCCGGTGAGGAACTCGCGCACACCCTCCCGCAGCACGGGATGGTCGTCGACGAGCATCACGCGGATCACGCGCTCGGCACTCCGAGGGTGAGGCGCGTGCCCTCGCCGTCCTTCGACTCGACGGCCAGGTCGCCGCCGGCCCGTTCGGCCAGGTCGCTCAGCAGCGCCAGCCCGAGGTGGCCGTTCGGCCCCTTCGCGAGCACCTCTTCGGCCGGCGAATCCCCGGCCGTCGTCGGCCACGACCAGCTCGACGCGGTGGCCGTCGGTGGCGACGCGCACGTTGGTGGCGCTGGCGTCGGCGTGCCGCGAGACGTTGCGGATGGCCTCCCGCGCCGTCACGAACAGCAGGCGCTCGGTGGCCGGCGCGAGGCGCAGGTCGGGCGACACGTCGAGCTTCGACTCGATGCCCTGCGCCTGCAGCGGCGACAGCAGGTCGCGGAGGGCCGACTCGAGGCCGACGGTGTGCAGGTTCGGCGGGTAGATGTCGACCAGCAGCGAGCGCATCTGGCGCACGGCGCGCCGGGCCGATGCGGCAGCTCGGTCGAGGATCTCGGACGACTCGACCGCGCCGCGCGCGGTGGCGCGGTCGGCGGCGGCCGCCAGGCTGAACGACAGGCCGGCGAGGTCCTGGACGACGCCGTCGTGCAGGTCCGACGCGATCCGGCGGCGCTCGGCGTCGGACGCGTCGATGGCGCGGATCAGCAGCTGCTCGCGATCCTCCTGGCCGCGCCGCAGGCGCCGCGCGAGGTTGAGCGCGAGCGGCAGCTGGATCAGCCACAGGGCGACGAGGCCGGCCAGCGCGGCGAGGCCGAACGTCCACCAGGCCTCACGCGCGTCGGACGTCACCGACGAGTAGTCGCGGTACAGCTCGAACAGCAGCGGCTGGCCCGAGGGGGTCTGCACCACGGTGAACACCTCGAGCAGCTTGCCGTGGTCGCGGTCGGACGCGTTCTCCGGCCGCGACAGGTCGGCGACACCCGCCTTGACCTCGTCGCCCTCGCCCAGCGACGACACGTCGGCCGGCAGCGGGTACGTCTTGCCGATCAGCTGCGGATCGTCGGCGTAGACGATGCGGCCGTCGGGCGTCCACACCTTCACGCCCACGACGGACTCGCTCAGCACGCGCGTGCGCACGACCTTGTCGAGGCGGGCGAGCGCCTCGGGATCGCCGGTCAGCAGGTCGTCGCCGAGGTTCGGCTCGACGGCACCGTGCGCGGCCAGCTGCGTGATCTCGGCGGCGTTGTCGATGGCGTCGCCCTCGGCGATGCGATCGAGGATGAACACGCCCGCGCCGACGATCAGCACCAGCACCGCGAGGCCCGAGATGGCGAACTTCCAGACGGCGGACGGCAGGCGGCGCGGCATCAGTGCGGCCCTCCCACGCCTCCGCGACCGCGGAGGATGAGGCCGCGCAGCAGCTCGAGCGCCCGCACCCGGTCGCCGTTACCGGCCAGTGCCTCGCGGAGGCGCGACGCCTCCTCGAGCAACCGCAGCACGGCCTGCTCGCCGCCGCCGACGTGCGCGAGGGCGCACGCACCGGCCAGCGCCACCTCGACGAGGTCGCCGAGCTCGGTGTCGAGATCGAGGCCGAGGCCGTCCAGCGACGGCTCGCCGACGGGGCGGCTTGTACCGCCGCCCTGCTCCTCGACCACCCGCGCGGGCAGCAGCGCCTCGAGCGCCTCCTGCCGCAGCATGGCGGCCTCGAGACCCTTGGTCTCGGGCGTCGGCTCGAGGCCGAGGTCCTTCGCCAGCGCCGCGCGGCACTGGCGGTAGGCGTCGAGCGCCTCGCCCTGCCGGCCCATCGCATAGCGGGCGAGCATCGTCAGGCGCACGGCGCGCTCGTCGAGCGCCTCCTGCGCCAGGGCCAGCTCGGCGTGCAGGGCCGCGGCCGGGAAGTCGCGCAGGCCGAGCAGCAGCTCGGCCAGGTCGAGGCGCGCGCGCAGGGTGGCGCGCCGGTACCGCTCGCGGACGGGCTCGGCCCACTCGGCCCACGGCTCGTCCTCCAGCACCTCGCCGCGCGCGAGCTCCAGCGCGCTCTCCAGCGACACGCGAACGGCCTTGCCCTGCTGCCGGCCGGCGACGAGCCGGTCGAACAGGTCGAGGTCGACCTCGCAGATCGAGCCGTCGAGCCGGTAGGCGTCGCGCTCGGTGACGACCAGCTTGTGGCCGATGCGGCTCGGCCCGAAGGCCGACCGGATGTTCGAGATGTACGTCTCGAGCGTCGCCGCGACGTTGCGCGGCAGCGCATCGCCCCACAGCCACTCCGCCAGGCGGTCCTTCGGCACGGGATGGCCGCGCTCGAGCAGCAGGATCTCGAAGATCTGCTTCGGCTTGATGCCGCCGAACTCGCGCGGGCCCAGCACGGTATCTCCCGCCTGGACGGAGATGGGGCCGAACAGCCGGACGCGGACGAGGGTGTCCGGTTCGGAGTTGCCGCGCGTGCGGGGGCGTTCCGCGTGCAACAAGCGTGCTCTTCCGTAGGGTGCAGGACGTGGAGCGGGAGGACGGCGGGTGCGGTTGGGGATGGAACCGGACGAGCCGTCGCGGGCGACAGGCGCGTCCGCACGATCGGAATCTCTCTGGTGAATGTCCCCCATGAACCTGTGCAGCGTCAAGAGGGACTTAGAGGATTATGTACCTTCACGACCCTTAGCAGGGGCGGATTCGAGGAACTCCGTGCAAAGCAACCCCCGGATGGGGGACGCGGCCGGCGTGCGCGGAGGCTCGTCACGTCAGGTAGAGGGCCGAGGCCGTCGGGAGATACGTCGCGCCCGGACCGGCATCCGCGACGATGCCGGCCCGGGCGAGTCCGCTAGAGGCGGATGCGCTTCGTTGTGACGGTCTTCTGCTTCTTGCCGCTGATCTGGACGTAGACCACCGTCCCCTTCTTCGCCGTGACGACGAAGACGGTCTGGGTGCGGCCGCAGGTCTTGCGAGCGAGCACCTGCTTCGTGGTGCGCAGCACGCACTTGTTGCCGGCACGGGCCTTCGCCTTGATCACCAGCCGAGCGGTGACGCGTCCGTTGGGCGCCGGCGCGCGCTTGGCGACGGCGGCCTGCACGCGCGTGGCGGCGGCAGGCAGCGCGACGACGGGCGCCGGCGGCACCGCATCGACGTGGACGGTGACGGTGCGGGCGTCGAGCGCGCCCGTCGAGGCCAGCATCGCGGCCTGGTCGGGGTACAGCTCGAGGGTGAACGAGACGTCGTGGGCGGGGCTGCCGGCGACGTTCGGGATCAGCACCTTGACCGGCAGCACCTCGAACACGGACGCGTCGACGACGCCGGTCAGCGGGCCGGACACGAGCGTCGGCGTGTTCGCCGCCGCGTCGAAGCCCGGCGTCGCCGACGTCGGCGTGTTGATGCGCCAGCGCCAGGCACCGAAGTCGCCGGCCGAGTTGGCGCCTGCCAGCGTCAGCTGGTTCGAGCGCCAGCGCGTGGCCGGCCGGCCCGGTGGCGCCGGTGATGCCGATGACGGCGGACGGCGCGGTGACCGGCGACGCGTCGCCGACGATGGTCACGGGGATGCTGGTCGAGCCGCCCATCGCCGAGGTCACCTTCACCATGGCGGGCGGTGCCGAGACGCCGGCGCCGGGGCCGTCTCCGAACGTGGCCGTCCGCGGGCCGTCGGCGGGGCCGGCGGCCGGCAGGGTGCCGACGTCGACCACGGTCAGCGGCGCGGTGTTCTGGTCGTCCGAGGTGCGCGCGGTGACGACCAGGTCGCCCTTCGCGTGCCCGGCGCTCGGGGTGTTGTAGTACGTCGCCTCGTCGATCGCGACGGCGTCGGTGAGCCGCACGATCGAGCGGGTGCTCGGCACGTCGGTGAGGTTGCGCAGGACCAGCGTCTTGCCCGGGTCGAACGTGGCCGTCGGCTCGGCCAGGCGCGCGAAGTAGAACCCGCTCGCCTCGTCGGCGTTCAGGTCGGTGGTCGGGATGCCGCTGCCGCCGGCCTGCAGGTGGGCGCCGGGCGCGGAGTAGCCGAACAGGTCGATGCTGGTCGTGGCGCCGCTGCGGGTGTAGGTGGCGCGGGTGCCCTCGACGCCCTTGCGGCCGGCCTGCTTGCCGACGATCGTGAACTGCGGGTACTCGATGCAGTTGGTGTCCGTCGGGCGGTCGGGGCACGGGTTCGCGCCGCCGGCGGTGCGCAGCTGCGCGCCGGCCGGCCCCTCGATGCGGAAGAAGTTGGCCGCGCGCCCGCCGTAGACGAACGGCGAGCCCGTGACGTCATGGAGCGTGCCGGCGTCGCCGAGGAAGCCCTCGGGCGGCGCGGGCGCCGAGCCGTCCCAGCGCAGGAACGGGCCGATGTTGCCACTCAGCGCGTCGGTGAACTGGCCGGGCGTGATGCCGACGTCCTGGGTGACGTTGATCGTCCGCCGGCCGGCGGTGGCGGCGAAGTCCTCCTTGCCGTAGGGCCAGACGACCGTGTACTGGCCGTCGACCGGGACGTCGATGCGCAGCCGCGTGCGGGCGAACACCATCTGGTCGCCGGGCTGCGGCAGGCCGTTCGCGAACGCCGCCTCGAGCGCCATCACGACCAGCGACCGGCCGGTGCCCAGCGTGCCGCCGCCGGTGGCCATCCAGTAGAAGGCCTCCTCCGGGAAGTTGTGCGGCCCGTCCGTGGCCTGGGGGAACGTGATCGGGGCATCGGGGTCGGGGATGGAGCCTGCGAGCGCGCAGTTGTCGACCGCGCCGACCGGCTTGTCGAGGCACAGCTCGAGCGCGTCGGTGCCGTCGGAGTACCAGTAGGGGAAGCCGTTCGCCGACGCGTCGTGCAGCGGATCCGCGGCCGGCAGGCCGTCGAGCTGGTTGATGGGTCCCACCTTGGCGAGGTGGAACGGCGTCGCGGTGCCGTTGTTCAGATCGAGACCGGCCGCGGACGCGACGAGGCCCGACACGGCGAGGATCGCGGTACCGGCGACCACCGCTCCTGCCAGGGCGGCGAGGCGCTGCCGCGGGGTTCTGATTCTCATCAAGGCTCAGCTCCGAACGATTGTCGTGGGGGCGACGTCCGCGGGGACGCCGGCGACGGACTGCGGTGGGGCCGCAGGTTCGACCGGTCCATGCGGCGGCGGGCCCGCCGGTCGCAGGTCGGTCAGAACGGTTCTCGCCCGCCGGTTGGGGTGCCGGTCGGCCGTCCCACGGCCGATCCGGCCTGGTGTCCCGTCTGGTGGGATGCGGTCAGTGTCTCTCCACTTCCCTTTGCCGACCTTTGGGAGTTCTTCGGAGATTCCACGAAATCTCCATTTACCTCACGGCTTGAATCCGCGAAGTCTCGCTATTTCGCAGTCGTACGACCAATCGCGCGTTGCATACGTGACGAGCCTCGCGCACGCTCGCCCTGTGGCCTTACCTGCGCGTGCCGGCGCGGATCCCTCGAGCAGGGGCGGTTGACCGTGCGCGCGTCCGCAGCGAGGGACGGGATCCCCCGACCGGTCTTCACCGTGCCGGACGACCACGATCGCTCCCGCCCCGCCGTCGCGGACGCGCTGGCGTCGGGCCGCGCGCGCTCGGACGACAGCCTCGATGCCACCCGCGCTCTCGCCCTGGCCTTCGCGGCCGGCGGCGGCGCCCGCTACCTCGAGGCCTGGATCGCCATCGTCGTGCCGCCGCTCGCGGCCGAGCCCGACCATCGCCCGGCAGTGCTCGCCGCGCGCATCGAGAACGTCCTGCGGTCCTGGCGCATGCTGGCCGAGGCGCCGCAGTTCGGCGGCCTCGCGCCCGACGTCGCGGCGCTGATCGAGGGCGGCATCGGCCGGCATGCCGGCGCCCTCGCCGCCCGGGTGCCCGCCGCCGGCGCCTGCCACGCCGAGGCCACCCACGCGCTGCTGGTCGCCGGGCCTCGCGTTCGAGGGCGCCGAGGGTCTCGCGGAGCGGGCCATCACCGAGCTCGACCGCGGCCTCGCCGCAGCCGCCTGGCCCGACGGCGGCCATCGCTCCGGCACGGTCGACGAGCACCGGCGCGCGCTCCGCCGCTGGCTCGCGGCCGTCGAGAACGCCCGCCGCTTCGCCCTGCACCTGCCGGGCGGCTTCGCCGACCGGGTCGCCGCCGTCTGCGAGTTCGTCATGCACACCGCGGCCGTCGATCCCGAGACCGGGCGGCTCGCCGGCGGCCACGACCTGCAGCTCGCCGCCGACATCACCGGCCGCGACGACCTGCGCTGGGCCGGCACCGCCGGCCGCGACGGCCGCCCGCCCGCCAGCCGCAACGCCGTCGTTCCGCTACGTCGGCGTGCACGTGCAGCGCACCGGCTGGGGCGCCGGGATCGACGCCGTTCGCCGACGAGCGGCGCCTGCTGCTCGACGAGTCGACGCTGGGCGCGTCCATCTCGACCCGCCTCGGCGAGATCCTGATCGCGCCCGACGGTGCCGACGACGGCGTGCTCGTGACCCGTACCGGCCGGTGGAAGACCGACGTGGTCGTCGCCGCGAACGAGCACCGGCGGCGCCAGATCGCCATGCTCGCCGGGCGGCGCCTGGCTGATCGTCGACCACGGCCGCGCCGAGGACAGCGTCACCTGCCTGTCCCCGGGCGCCGAGCTGGCGCACCGCCGTCCGCCGCGGCACGTGGGTGATGCGCGGCCCGGCGGCCGACATCGTCGTCGCCGGCAGCGGCCGCCCGCAGGCGCTCTTCGTCGGCGAGGGCACGGCGATCGAGGTGCCCCGCGTGCACGGCGACGCGATCGTCACCCTCATCTCGCCGCCGTCGGTGTCGTCGCCCGCACCGCCGGAGCTCGAGGTGCTCGAGGCGCGGCCCGACCTGGTCGAGTGCCGCGTCGACGGCCGCTCCGTCCGCTGGCGCCTGCCCTAGCGGCGGGCGGGCGCTCCTCGCCTAGACCTTGCGGAGCGACGTCTGGCCGCGCGCCCAGGTCGCAGCGCCGACCGTCGTCTTCGACACGAGCACCGAGGCGACGACGCGTCGCTTCACCCTGCAGGTGCCCGCCGGCACCTTGATGGTTGTCGTGATCTTGCGCGTCTTGCCGGTCTTGCCCTTGAACTTGACCAGCTTGAACGAGCCGGACAGCGACCGGTCGCCGCAGATCAGCGACACCAGCACACCCGCGCGCCAGCTGCCCTTCGGGGCCTTGAGCGCGAGGTTGACCTTGACCGAGACGGTCTTCGTGCGTGCGCTTGGCGCTGGCCGAGATGGAGCCGACCTTGGCGCCCGTCGGGAAGCGCTTCACGCTCGCCGCGGCCGAGGCCGACGCCGGGCACTGCCAGCAGCAGCGCGCGAGAGGATGAGGAGGATGAGGGGGGTCTTGAGCTTCATGGGGTGAGGTCGGATTTCGGAGGCGGGCCGCGCCGGCCCGCCTCCGTGTCATCCGGTTGGTTAGCCGCCGAGGCAGGTTCGGCCGTCGAGCGGGCGGATCGGGCAGGCGGCGTCCGACATGACGCGCATCAGGCCCCACGAGCCGGCCTGCGCCATCGGGCGACGCTGCATCACCGTAGAAGTAGTCGCCGGGCTGGAGACCGGAACCGCCGGCCTTGAGCGTGGCGTCGAACTTCTCCATCGGCCCGAGGCCGATGGTCGACAGGAGCGTCGAGTTGGTGACGTTGTGGTCGAGGTCGAACGACTGACCGCCGAGGTTGAACGTGTGGGCCTGCTCGGTGCCGGCCGCGATGACCGCATGGACGACGACCTCGTCGCCGACGTAGGCCTTCAGGATCGGCGTCTTCGGGTCGCCGTAGGCCGAGGAGAAGCCGTACGTGTCATCGCCGACCGGGGCCGTCTGGTAGTTGACGAAGGCGCCGTTCTTGAGCTCCGTCGGGTACGGCATGTGGTCCTGGCCGAGGCTCGGGTCGTGCTCCGCGAACAGGAGCGTGAAGTCGCGGTAGCTCTTCACGACACCACCCGGCATCGGGTAGTGCACGTCGACCTTGGTGCCGACGGTGACCGGGGCGCCGTTGACCGGGTTGGTGAAGTAGGCGCCCTTCTCGGACACGACGATCGCGCCGTAGAGGCCGTCCGTCTTGCCCTCGTCGGAGCCGTAGTTGGCGATCAGCGCGGCGCCGATCTTCGGCGTGTCCGCGTAGAGCCGGTACGTGCGGGTCTGGCCGACGGCGACGGTCTGCTCGGGCGTGTAGCCGAGGTTGACGCCGCTGGACGACGGCGGGCGCAGCAGGCCGTCGGCGTGGAACGAGACGCGGCCGGAGGCCCGCTCGTTCTTCAGCGTGACGGTCACGCAGTCACCGGCTGCGACGTGCAGCACCAGCGGCTCGGGCGTGTACGTGCCCCGCTTGGTCGCCTCGGCCAGGCCGGTCGGGACGAAGGCCGAGCGGACGCCGTTGTTGAACGTGTTCGACTTGACGTCGGCGGCGCTGACGGCGAACGCCTTGGACGGCGCGCCGGCCGGGCACGGGTTGCCCGGATCGGCCTCGGGCGGACGGCCGCCGGTCATGGCCGGCGCAGATGCCGGCGTGGCCGGAGCCGGATAGCCGGGCAGCGGCTTCAGGTTGGTGTCGTTGCCGTCGAGCACGCGGATCAGGCCCCACGCGCCGTCCTTCTGGCGGCTTTCCGACGCCGTTCGAGTACAGGTAGTCGCCCGGCACGTGCTGCGGGCCGCCGGCGCCACCGTCGAGCGAGACGGTGAACTTCTCCGACACCATCTGGTGGAAGGTGTTGATGGGCGAGCTGGACGGCCCGGCGGAGTCCGCGTAGCGCGGGTCCTTGTAGAACCGCATGCCGTCGATGTGGAGCGTGTCGACGCTCGGGTTGGCCGAGATCGTCCGGATCACGAACGGGTCACCGGGATACGCCTTGGGAAGCGGCGTGTACGGATCGCCGAACTTGTAGGAGGAGAACCACAGCGACGGGTCGGTGCCGCGGTTCGCGACCGGCTCGGAGCGGAGGTTGAAGGTCGAGTCGACGCCCGCCACCTGGTCGATCGGCATCACGGCGAACTCGCGGAACGAGCCGGTGATGACGCCCGGGATGAGCGGGTTGGTGGTGTGGATGTCGGCGATCGTGCCGGAGCGCAGCTCGGCGCCCGGTCTTCGGGTCGTGGTAGGTCGAGCCCTTGGGCTCCACCAGGATCTGCCCGACCATGCCGCGCTGCCAGGTGTGGAGGCCGTCGACGTGGTCGTGGAAGAACACGTTGTCGAGCACGACGTCGGGATACCAGATGCGACTGCACGAACTCGACGCCGGCCCACTCGCCGTTCGCGTGGTCCTTGGTGAGCGGCTTGGCGAGCGTGATCGTCTTCGTCGCCGCGTCGATCGACGCGATCTGCGCCGGCTCGATCCAGTCGGTGCCGAGGCCCGCGGCCAGGTACGCGCCCTGGTGGAACTTCGCCACGCTGGTCAGGTGCAGCACGTTGGTGCCGGCCGGGGCCGCAGCCGTCAGCTGCGGGTCCTCGAGCTTGTACGGGCGGACGGACTGCTCGTACGAGTAGCCGGAGATGACGCCGTCCGAGGCCTGCGGATCGAACTGCACGTGGTGGACGTGGAGGTTGATCTTCGAGAAGCCGTCGGTGGCCTTGGTGTCGGTCATCTCGGACGTCAGCGTCAGCTTCACGCAGTCGCCCGCGTTGGCACGGATGATCAGCGGATCGAACGGGATGCTGCCGTCGAGCTTGCCCTGCTTCTCCTCCGCGAGGGCGAAGATGGCGCCGTTCGGTGTTCGCGGGGCCGCTCGACGTGTCGTTGATGTCACGTTCGATGCCGACCAGGTTGAACGGACGGACCGGTCGACGAGTTGTGCGGGCAGAGCCCGTCCGCGCGGTTGGCGAAGGGGTCGACCGCCGATGTCGGTGGGGCCTCACCCTGCTCGCCCAGCCAGGGCGCACCGGTGTGCCCGTTGCCGGAGAACGGTGGTCTCACGGCGACATGTGTCCGGAGTAACGGGAAGGCCGGTCTGCCGTTGAGCGGGTCGAACAATATCTTCGGTCTGTTCCCGACGAACACGTCTCCGCGTTCGCCCGTCGGGTGCCCGGGTATGACGTTCTTGTTGTTGGGCCAGGGCGTCGTGTCTTCCTGTTCGTTCAGGTAGACGGGTTTGGCCGGGTTGGTTGTGTCGATCTTCCAGTCGAGGACCGCGGCGTCCTGGGTGTTGTTCCGCTTGCCCTGCGGTGGCAGCTGCGGGCGGATCCAGGCGTCGAGGTTGTCCTTGGTGATGACGGTGCCGTCGGGCATCGTGCGGCCGATCAGGCCGGCCGAGTCGACGCCGGCAGCGCGCGCGGCGCGGTCGGGCAGCGGCATCAGGTCGGGCTGCAGCGTGTCGTACGTCCGCCAGAACGCCCACATGCCCGCCGAGGTAGTGGTGCGCGATGTGGCAGTGCCAGAGGAAGTCGCCCGCGGCCTGCTGGACGCCGCCGGCGCCGCCCTCGATCTCGAGGTTGTAGCTCTCGCCCGGGCCGGTGGCCTGCGAGTCGAGCCGCATCGAGTTCGACGTCTGGACGGCCGGGTGCTTGTTCAGGCCGGTGTCGTTGTAGTCCCACGACTGGTCCGCGACCGGGTCGAAGCGCCAGCGGTCGCCGCCACCGTGCAGGTGGAAGACGTGGAACAGCTCGGAGCCGCCGTGGATGAGGCGGAACTTGGTCGGGTCGCCGAGGTAGGCGCGCGGGGTCGGCGTCGTCGGGATCGCCGAAGGTGTACGAGGAGTAGCGAGTGCGCGTCCTCGAGCGGCGCCTTGTCGAGCCGGTTGATGAAGGGCTCGGAGCGGTAGTTGATGCCGCGCGAGCCGGGCCGGTAGGCCTCGGTGTGCGGATCGATCTTCGGCATCGACTTGCCGTTGCCGCGCTTGACGTCGTACGACTCGTCGCCGATCTCGTGGAGACCGATCATGTACTCGCGGAACGCCTTGCCCTGGCCGGCGCCCGGGACGATGATCGCCTCCCAGCCCGACTTCAGCTCGGTGCCGTCGTTCGGGTTCAGGTAGTGCGAGCCCGCCGGCTCGGCCATGAGCGCGCCCCACAGGCCGTGCGAGACGGCGCCGCGGTTGCCCGGGCCGGGATGCATGTAGTGCGCGCCCTCGTTCTGGCGGCCCGGCGGGACGAAGTACGTGTACTCGGCGGTGCCGCCCTTGGGCACGTTGGTCGGCGCGTTCTTGCCGACCGCGTCGCCGGACGACGTGGCGGAGAACGCGACGCCGTCGATGTGGATGCCGTAGTCGCCCCGGTTCGACTGGTTCTCGAACGAGATCGTCACGCAGTCGCCGCCGTTGGCGCGGATCGCCAGCGGCTGGATCGCGTCGTTGCCGTGCTGGCCGATCGAGACCTTCTTCGAGGCCTCCTGCGCACGGACGGCGGCGATCCGGTCGCGCAGCACGTACATCTGCCCGAGCGAATCGTGATCCTTGAAGTTGTTCAGGGTGATGTCGACGTCGATGGAGACGACGTCGAAGTGCCGGACGGGGGCACCGGTCGGACAGACCCCACCAGCTCCCCCACCCCCCGTCGCGGCACCGGCGACGGCAGCCACGCCCGCGAGGGCGAGCGCCGCCGCTCCCATGCGCACGAACAGCCCGCCACCGAGGCGACGGCGGTTGCTCGCGAGGAGCGCGATGGGAAACGCAACCGCGAGCGCCAGGGCGGCGTCACGGCCGAGCGCGAGGGGCAACGGCAGTGCATCCGTTGCACCCGACTCGAGAATCTGGAGGCGGACCTGGGCCGCCAGTGCAACCCCCACGGCGGCGCCGGCCGCGATGGCCGTCGCACGCACGGGCGTCGCCGCCTGGCGCGCGAGGCGACCGGCGGCATAGGCGAGGCCGAACGCGATCGGGAAGCCGATCAGCACGTCGCGGACCGCCGTGAAGGCGGGCGACGGCCCGGTCGCGAGCGTCAGGCCGGAAGCCTGATGCACGAGCGCCAGCCAGACCCCGGCGCAGATGGCCGCGAGCCCGGCGGGGACGCCGGTGGGGATGCGGGTACGCACGGTTCCTCTTCCTCCTTCGCCTCTAGTGGCCATGCGTCGCATCTCCTGGGCTGCCATCAGCCCGGTATGCGCGGCCCAGAGGAATCTCCACAGCCTTGCCGTTGGCCGGGTCGTGGTAGATGAGCCGCTGGGCGTTGCCGTCGCTGAGCACGACGAACGTCAGCAGCGCCTCGACCATGGCGCCGGAGGGGATGTAGCCACCGGGGTTCCCGACGGTCACGGGGGCCGTCGTGCGCGTACCGTCGGCGCCGCTCTTCATCGTGAAGAACTTCGTGGCCCAACGGGTCTGGTGGCCGGCCGTGTTGTGCAGGAGCAGGCTGACCTCCACCTGCTCGCTGCCGACCGGGACGAGACCCTGGATGCCATGCGTCACGCCGGACAGCGCCTCGGACGTGAGTCCGGAGGTGCGCTCGATGTGCTCGATGGAGACCTCGCCGAACGAGGTGGGGAACGACTGCCCGGGGAGGGCTGCTCGACTCGTGCTTCCTACAGCGGGCTGCGCCGGGTCGAGCAGGCGCATGACGCCGTACGCCGCACCGGATGCGGCGACGGCAGCAACGAGGAGGACGCAGAGGAGCGTGGGAAAGGACACCAGACGCCTCTGCGCGGGGGACGCAGAGATGGCCACGCAGCGACCTTCCCACACCAACCTTTTGGATAGCTCTCGGCTTCCTCAGGCATCGTGAATATGGCCAAAGACCGTCGAAACCTATTGTTCGCCCGTTGCGGGCGAAAACGGCGTGGCTAGGCCGCTTGTGGCGGCCGGGACGATGCGGTAGGCGCAGCGGTGCTGGCCGCCCAGCATGTGCGCGACGCGCTCGACCGTGGCGTCGGGAAGCGCCTCGCGGAGGAAGTCGATCTCCGACGTGCACGGGATCTGCGACACGCGGGCGACGCCGAGGATGGCGCAGTTGTGCTCCTGCAGGACGTAGGAGCCGTCGTCGAGGCGCTCGACCGCCGTCAGGTAGCCGTCCTCGTCGAGGATCGTCGCGATCTCGTTCAGACGCGCGTCGAACGACTTGCCGGCGAGCCGCTCGCGGGTGCGGACGAGACGCGCCTGCCGGCGCTTCTCGAACATGCGCTCGAGCAGGTCGGGCGCCTCCTCCCCCACGAACTCCAGCAGGTCGGTGGCGAACTCGTCGTACGACTTCGGGAACAGCTCCTCGGCCGCCGGCGTCAGGTGGTAGACGTGCTTCGGCCGGCCGGGCGTGCCCTTCAGCTCGCGGTGGGAGACGAGCGCCGCCGCCTGCAGCGCGGCCAGATGCTGCCGGGCCGCCGACACCGTCACGCCGAGCGCCTCGGCGAGCTCCTCGGCACGTGCCTCGCCGCGCCGCTTCAGCACCTCGAGGAGCTGCCGCCGCGTGCCCGGGAGTCCGGTGACATCGCTGAGCTGAGCCTCCAGCACCCCCGCAGTTTACACAGCGGCGTCTGCGCGAAACGCATGCGCGACTTGACACGTCTACTTTCCTGTGCATTTATATATCCCATGAGTTATGGAATGGTGCTGACGGCGCTCGCCGACCCCACCCGCCGCACCATCCTGGAGCGCCTGCGCTTCGGCGAGCTGGCCGCGGGCGAGCTCGGCCGCGGCCTGCCGATCACGCAGCCGGCCGTCTCCAAGCACCTCCGCGTACTGCGCGAGGCCGGCCTCGTGCGCGAGCGCCGCGCGGGAACGCAGCGCATCTACGCCGTCGAGCACGACGCGCTGCACGAGCTGCAGGCGTGGATCGAGGGCTTCTGGAGCGACGCTCTGACCGCCTTCAAGGATGCCGCCGAAACGACCTTCGAAAGGGATGACATGACCACCACCTCGCTCCCGGCCGTCGAGCACGGCATCGATCTGCGCTGCAGCGCCGACCACGCCTTCACCGTCTTCACCGAGCGGATGGCCACCTGGTGGCCGCTGCACCTGCACTCCATCGGCGCGGGCCTGGACGGCCGCACCGCGGTCGACTGCGTGATCGAGCCGCGCGTCGGCGGTCGCGTGTACGAGGTGCTCGAGAACGGCACGCAGCTGGACTGGGGCCGGGTCGTCACCTGGCAGCCGGGGGCCCTGCTCGAGCTCGACTGGAACCCGTCCCTCACGCAGCGCCCCTACACGCAGGTCGAGGTGCGGTTCAGGCGGGTGGCCGACGACGCGTGCCGGGTCGAGGTCGACGCACCGCGGCTGGGAGCTGCTCCGGCAGCCGCTCGAGGCGCGGCAGTCGTACGACGAGGGCTGGCCGCTGACGCTCGAGCTCGTTCGGGCGGCAGCCGAGGCCTGATGGTGGCCGGCGCTTCGATCTGATCGCGAGGTGGCCGCCCCGGCGCTGCTACAACCCCCGCGCCCATGCAGCGCCTCGCAGCTCTCGTCTACCGCCGCCGGCGCACCGTCCTCGGCGCTCTGGATCGCCGTCCTGGCCGCCGCCGTGGCGTTCATCTTCGTCGCCGGCGACGCGCTGACGCCCGCGCCAGGAGCTGCCCGGCTCCGAGAGCGTGGTGGCGGGCAAGCGGCTGGCGGCCGAGTTCGGCATCCCGCGCACCGAGCCGATCCAGCTCGTCCTGCAGAGCTCGACGCCGCTGGCAGAGCAGAAGCCCGCGATCGAGCAGCTGGTGGCCGACACGCGCGCGGCGTTTCCGGGCCGCAAGATCGACTCGCCGTTCGCCTCGCCCACCGGCGCCGTCGGCGATCGGGCCGTCGGGCCTGGTCGGCTACATCAACATCCCGTTCGACGACCAGCTCGAGGCGCAGGACAGCGTGCCGGCCGCGCGCCGCGTCGCCACCGCCCGGCCGCTGCCGTTCACGGTGCTCGTCTCGGGCGGGCCCGTGGTGCAGCTCGAGCATGAACCCCGCGCTGCGCGAGCGACCTGGTGCGCGCCGAGCTGGTCGCGGGCGCGCTGTCGCTGATCGTGCTCGTCGTCGTGCTCGGCAGCCTCGTCGCCGGCATCGTGCCGCTGCTGCTGGCGCTGTTCGTGATCCCGATCGTGCTGTCGATCGTGTTCGCGCTCTCCCACGTCACCGACGTCACGGTGTTCGCGCCCAACGTCGTGACGCTGGTCGGACTCGGCATCGCGATCGACTACTCGCTGCTCGTCGTCTACCGCTTCCGCGAGGAGCTCGCACGCCGGCCGCGACGTGCCCGACGCCGTGGCGGCGACGATGCAGACGGCCGTGCGCGCCGTGGTGTTCTCCGGCGTCACGGTCGGCATCGGCCTCGGCGTGCTGTTGCTCGTGCCCGTGCCGTTCGTGCAGTCGTTCGGCCTCGCCGGCATCCTCATCCCGATCGTCACCATCGCCGCCGCGCTCACCCTGCTGCCGGCGCTGATGGCGATGCTCGGCCACCGCATCAACAGCCTCCGCGTCGTGCCGGAGCGCGTGCTCTCGCGAGTCGGAGTCGCGACCGTGGCGGCGCATCGCCGAGCAGATCATGCGCGCGCCGCTGGTGTTCCTGCTCGTCGGCGGCGCGGTGATCGTGGTCGCCGCGGCGCCGGTTCGCAACATCGCGCTCGGCTCGACGCCGCTCGCCGTCTACCCCGTCACCGGCCCCGGCGCGCAGGGCGTCAAGCTGCTGGCCGCCGAGTTCGGGTCGGGCGGCGTCGCGCCGGTGCGGATCCTGGTCGACCGGCCGGCCGCCGACGTGGAGCGCGTGCTGCCGCAGATCGAGGCCGCGGCCGGCGTCCGAGCGGCGGTCGTCGTGCCCGGGCCGACCGGGACGCTGGTGAACGTCTTCAGCGACGACGAGATCGGCTCGGCCGCGTCGAACGAGCTCGTCCGGCACCTGCGCCACACCGTGCTCCCCGGCCTGCTACCGGCCGGGTCGTTCGTCGTCGGCGGCGGGCCGGCGGTGTTCTACGACTTCCAGCAGGCGCTGTACGGCAACTTCTGGTGGATCGCGCTGATCGTGATCGCGGCGACGGTCGCGGTGCTGTTCCGCGCCTTCCGCTCGGTGCTGCTGCCGGTGAAGGCGGTGCTCATGAACGCCCTCTCGGTCGCCGGCGCCTACGGCCTGATGGTCGCCGTCTTCCAGCACGGCGTCGGCGCCGACCTGGTCGGGTTCCACCAGACCGAGCAGATCGCCGTGTGGATCCCGCTGTTCCTGTTCGCGTTCCTGTTCGGCCTGTCGATGGACTACGAGGTGTTCCTCCTCTCGCGCATGCGCGAGGAGTACGACGAGGTGCCCGACAACGCGCGGGCCGTCGCCGCCGGCCTCGCGAAGACCGGCAAGCTGATCACGTCGGCGGCGCTGATCATGGTGATCGCGTTCTGCGGCCTCGCCGCGTCGCGGTTCATCGAGATGCAGCAGTTCGGCTTCGGGCTGGCGGTCGCGATCCTGCTCGACGCGACGCTCATCCGGGCCCTGATCGTGCCGAGCCTGATGATGCTGATGGGCCGCTGGAACTGGTGGCTGCCCGAGGTGCTGCGGCCGCTCGCCGGTCGCGGGCCGAAGCGGCCGTAGGGCCTAGGCGGCCGGGTCGGCGCCGGTGTCGCCGGTCGCGGCCGGATCCTTCGCCTTGTCCTTGGGCTTCGGCGGGCCGACCTTGATGATCACGTCCTGCGGCGTGTAGCGCGACGTGAACTGGTCCTTGCGGATCACCTTGCCGTTGCGCTTGACCGTGCGGAAGACGGTGACCGTGAAGCCGCCGGTGCCGCCGCCGCTGCGCACCTCTTCGCCCGGCGCGACCGTCGGGTCGGGGATCTTGCGCACGCCGGCCGACGTGAAGTTGCTCCTCGCGCTGGTCTTCTGCGTGACCGTGATGCCCTCGCGCGTGCCGTACAGCTGCACCGACATGGTCGAGTTGGTGTACGACGTCTTGATCAGGATCGCGTGCTTGAGCGTGTTCACGAACCGGAACTCGGGGCCGCCCCACGACACGGTGGCGTCCATGCCGAGCGGGTAGTGCGAGATGTAGAAGTCGTGGTTGCGGCGGTCGGTGATCTTCAGGCCGGCGTAGAACGCGGCGTCGTACAGCGTCGTCACGACCTGGCACACGCCGCCGCCGATGGCGGGCACGAGCTGGCCGTTCTCGATCTGCTGGCCGACCTTGAAGCCGCGCTCCGCCGTGCGCTGGCCGACGACCTTGTTGAAGTCGAACGCCTGGCCGGGCTTGATGATCTTGCCGTCCAGCATGTCGGCGAGCAGATGCACGTTGTGGATCCGGTTCGCCGACGAGCCGCCCATCAGCGTCGTGATCGGCTTCGTGAAGAGCCGCACGTTGATGCCGAGCTTCTTCGCATCCTCGGTGGTGAACGCCGCTTCCTTGCGGGTCACGCCGACGCGCGGCGTTCTGCGTCTCGCCGGTGCCGGCCGAGACGATGTTCGTCGCCGTCAGGGCGGCGTTGACCTTGAGGCCGTCGCGGTCGGGCTTGATGTGCGCGTTCTTGCCGTTGGTGGTGAAGGAGGCGTTGCGCGGCGCCCGCTCGACCTTCTTCGCCATCGGCTTGAGCAGTGCCTTGAGGCCCTTCGAGTCGATCGACAGCGCGACGTCGCCACCCGCGGGCGCGGCCTTCAGCAGGGGCGCGAGCTGCTTCGGCGTCAGCGTGCCGACGCGCCTGCCGTTGAAGCGCAGCGGGATCGGCTCGGCCAGCAGCTGCAGCGCCCGCAGCATCGCGGCCTTCGCCGCATCGGTGGAGATGGCCGGCTGGGGCTGCTGGACGGGGACGTCGACCGAGGTGCGCCCGGCGAGGCCGGCGAGGCCGATCAGCCGCAGCGTCGCCGGCGTGTCGAACGTGGCGCCGGCCACCCCGTCGACCACACGCGCCGTGCCGTCGCTCTTGACGACGAGCTCGGCGTCCTTGGGCTTCGCCTGCAGCCCCGCGAGCGACTCGGGCAGGAAGGTCGTGCTCGTGATCTCGAGCGGCGGGTCGATCTGCGTCGACCACAGGTGCGGCAGCAGGCGCGCCTCGAGGCGCCCGCTGGAGTAGGCGGTGGCGAGCGCCTGGTCGAGATCGATGCCGATGCCGCTCGTCCCGGGCACGACGGTGACGGTGCCGGCAGCGGTGCGGACCTGCACCGGCCGGCCGAGCCGGTCGCCGATCTCGCGCGCCAGCAGGGCGCGCGCCTCGGTCTTCGACATGCCGCCCACGTCGACGCCGCCGACGGACACGCCGGGCTGGATCACGTCGCGGGTCATCCACGCGTTCGCGCCCAGGCCGACGATCAGGACGGCCCCGAGCGCCGACCCGATGATGGCGGCGTGCCTGAGCCACGGGCGCCGCCGGCGCCCGTAGATGGTGTAGGGGATCTCGCGCGCCTCGCGCGTTTCTCCGGCGACCGCCATGACGACATGGTACGGCTGACGCAGGTCGTTCCCTGCAGTTCTCGACCATTTCCCGGCGTGTCTCGTGACCGGGATCGCAGTCCGTGCAGAATTGGGCGATGGGAGGCGTCGACTACGAGCTGCGCTGCGACGGGTGCTCGGCGACGCACGAGCTGCGCACCGGATTCAGCCTCAGCTTCACCTTCGAGCAGTTCGTCTGCCACCGCTGCGAGACGCTCGTCTCGGTGCCCTACGAGCAGGAACGTCGTGCCCGGTCCCTGCAAGGCGTGCGGCTTCCAGCTGGAGCCGTGGCGCGGCCGTCTCTGGCGCGACGCCGCCGGCAACGACCGCCTCGAGGGCCCCTGCCCGGCCTGCTTCGCGATCCTGACGACGGAGGACGCGACGGAGCTGCGCCGCTGGGACTGACGCGTGACTTCCGCGCGCTCTCGTGCGCCTCCCATGCGCGGGGTCTGACCCCGATTCGGCCGTTCTCGGGGTCTGACCCCAGACACGTTTCCGCGCCGAAGGCGCACGGATCGGGCGACATGGCGCGGACCGACCGTGTTCCGGCACGACGTGCGCGCCGGGCGTGACGCCGGAATGCGCCTACGACCTTTCCATAGGTCGCGCCGATCAGATCGGCGGTCTACGATAGGCCGCGTGTTCCCTCGCCAGCTCGAGTATCTCGTCGCGCTCGACCGGGAGCGGCACTTCGGACGTGCCGCGGCGGCGTGCCACGTGTCGCAGCCGGCGCTGTCGGAGGCGATCCGCAGCCTGGAGCGCGAGCTGGGCGTGCCGCTGGTCGTGCGCGGGCGGCGGTTCGAGGGCCTGACGCCCGAGGGCGAGCGGGTGCTGACGTGGGCGCAGCGGGCCGTCGACAACCTGCGCGGCCTCGAGCAGGAGGTCTCGCGGCTGCGCGAGGGCCTCATCGGCACGCTCCGCCTCGGCGCCATCCCCACCTCGCTGCCGACCTCGTCGCTCGTCACCACGCGCTTCCGCGAGCACCACCCGCGCATGCGCGTGACGCTGCACTCGATGACGTCGCGCGAGATCGCGCACGGGCTCACCCACGGCGAGCTCGACGCCGGCCTCACCTACCTGGACAACGAGCCGCTCGCCGACGTCGACATGCGCCCGCTGTGGCGGGAGCGCTACCTGCTGCTCGCCCCCGC
The DNA here is from genome assembly GCA_963732645.1 of uncultured Actinomycetes bacterium. Taxonomy (GTDB): domain Bacteria; phylum Actinomycetota; class Thermoleophilia; order Gaiellales; family F1-60-MAGs149; genus VFJZ01. The sequence continues at coordinate 197,466 of CAVTAC010000006.1, read as the reverse complement.
CGACGGCGAGCTCGGCGACCGCACCACGATCGGCTGGGCCGAGGCGGCGACGCTGCCGCTGTGCCTGCTGACGCCCGACATGCAGCACCGCCGCATCGTCGACAGCGCCTTCGCCGCGGCCGGCGCCGTGCCCGAGCCGGTCGTCGAGACGAACTCGGTGTCTGCCGTGCTCGCCCACGCCCGCAGCGGCATCCCCGGCGTCACGGCCCAGACGTGGGTGGTCACGCAGGCGCTGCCCGCCGGGGCTGCGGGCGATCCCACTCGTCGACCCGGTGCTGACCCGTACCATCGGCATCGTCACGTCGGCACGCACCCAGCGCCTGCCGGTCGTGGACGAGCTTCTCGCCCTGTTCGCACCGCTGGAGCTGGACGAGATCGTCCACACCGGCGGCCTCGCGGCGGGTGGCACCTAGCCGGCCCCGTCGTCGCGGCGGGCCCCGTCCACCGAGCCCTTGGCCGCAGCGTTTCCCGGCAGCAGCAGGTGGCCCTCGAGGACCGCATTCGCGATGTCGATGAGCTTGCGGCCGGACCGCCGGGACTGGTCGCGCAGCAACTCGAACGCCGCGCGCTCGTCGATGGCGTGGCGCTCCATGAGGATGCCCTTCGCCCGCTCGGTGCTGGCGCGACGCCCGAACGCGCCCTGCAGGTCGTGGTACTCCGCGAACCGGCGGAGCGTGATGTCGAGCGCGCTCTGCAGTTCCTCGGGGGTACCGTCGACGATGTAGGAGAACACTCCCCGCTTGGCCGCCGCGCTCACGAACGCCGCGTCGCGACCCTCGAGCACGGCGATCACGGGGCAGTCGGCCTCGCGCACGATCCGCTCGATCAGCTCCAGTGCGTGCGCCGAGCTCGTGCCCAGGCCCACCAGCGCGACATCCGGATGCTCGCGCGCGGTGAGGTCGCCGATGCCGGCGACGTCGGTCGACCCGGCGATCACGGTGTGCCCGAGCTTCGTCACCAGGGTCGTCACCAACGCGATCCGGTCCTCGCGCTCGTTCGCGACCAGGACCCGGAGATGGTCGCCGTTCACGCAGCGCCTCCCTCGCACCCCGGATCGCGCCGCTGGGCGCAGCGTTCGATCCATGAATGACGCGGGTTCTGCGCCCTGACGGCATACCGCGCAGCGCCGACGACCACGTCGACGACCGCGTAGCGCTCGCCCTCGCTGACCACGCAGGCATTCATGGGGTTCTCATGGTCGATCGCGATCAGGAACCGGCTGCCACTCGCCCGCACCGCCTCGTACTCGGCGTGCGTCGGTGAGATCTGCGCATCGCAGGCCGGATCGTCGCACTCGCACCGCAGTCGTCCGCGGACGACGCAGGGACCCAGGCTCTCGTTGGCCAGCTCCAGCAGCTCGTTCGCGTCGCGGACGACGCACTGCCGTCCCACCTCGCCATCCATCCAGCTGTCGGGCTGGGCTAGCATCCGGCCTCCAACGCGAGCAACGCGCTACCCGCTCTCGACCGATGACCGGCCGCAGCGGTCGCCTCCCAGTGCTTTGAGGACGGCATATGGCCAGCCGGTGGTTCGGGGCGGGACACCGCCAGTCTACCGCCATTTCACCCCCTCCGTGCGCGCGAACTGGCCGAGGGACTGCCACCGTCCCGCGCCGGTATGCGCGGTGTTCGGGCGGGCCGGCTGACGCACCGCGGTTCACGCGATCGGCAGCCGCTGCCGATAGGAGCCGTACGACCAGTCGGCAGGTGTGGCTCAGGCCCGATACCGGGGAGCCCACCGAGACGGAGTCGTGTTGACCAGCAAGGCCTCCACCACGCTGCAGCAGCGAAACGCTGCGCTCGCGGTCGTCCTCGAGACGATCCGCGACGGCATCATGCGCTGCTCGGCCGACGGCCGGATCGTCTACGTGAACGAGGCCATGTGCGCGATGACGGGCTTCGCCGAGTCCGAGCTGGTCGGGGCCGGACAGCCGCTGCCGTTCTGGCTCGACGACGAGGTGCCGGCGATGCGGGCCTTCATCGACGGCGTCGCGGGCGACGGCTACCGCGAACACGAGATCACCTACCGGCGCCGGGACGGCGAGCGCTTCCAGGCGATCGTCACGGCCAGCCTCGACCCGGCGGACGGCTCCCGCGTGATCCTGGTCAAGGACGTGTCCGACCGGACGGAGCTGCTGCGCCGGATCCGCGACGCGACGACCGACGCCGAGACCGCGCGAGCCGCGTTCGCGCGCTCCGCCGAGGTGATCGGCGAGTTTCTCTACAGCGGCGAACTGACGACCGCCGAGGAGCTCGCGATGACCGCCAGCGGACCGGGTCTCGCGGCGCTGCTGGGGTCGGATCGGCCGACCGCCGACCTGCTGGCGGCGTACGACGGCTGCGTCCACCCCGACGACGCGGCGGCATACCACGAGGTGTGGCGCTTCAGCGAGTTGCGCGACCGCGAGGGCGAGATCATCCAGCACGAGTACCGGCTCGTCGGCGCCGACGGCATCGTGCGCTGGGTGCGTGACCGGTGGCGCGTCACGACGCAGGACGGCAGGGTCTTCGTCACGGGAGCGGTGCGGGACATCTCCGTCGAGCGGGCGCTGGAGCGCGAGCGGGCGGCGCTCGTCGACCAGCTCGAGCACCTCTCGACCGTCGACCCCCTGACCGAGCTCTACAACCGGCGGCACCTCGACGTCGAGCTGCGCGACCGGCTGACGCGCCCCGGCTCCCGGATCGCCGTCGCCATGGTCGACGTCGACCACTTCAAGCAGATCAACGACGAGTACGGGCACGGCGTCGGGGACGACGTGCTGCGCACCGTCGCGAGGCGGCTGAAGCAGGCGACGCGGCCGGACGACATCGTCGCGCGCTGGGGCGGCGAGGAGTTCTGCGTGCTCCTCGCCGACGTCGAGGACGACACCCAGTTGCACCGGCTCGCCGAGCGCCTGCGGCTCGCAGTCTGCACGCATCCGATCAGCATCGGCGGCCCGACGCACCTGACCGTCGCGGTGTCGATCGGCGCCGCTCGCGCCTCAGTCCCGCACCGGCGGCCGGAGAGCCTCCTGGCCCGCGCCGATGTCGCGCTCTACAGCGCGAAGGAGACGGGCCGCAACCGCGCCACGATCTCGGGCTCGGAGACACTGGTCGGCGGAGTCTCGACGAAACTGACCCTCGCCGCCGACGACGATGGGAGCGGTTGGATTCGAACCAACGTAGGCAATGCCAATGGGTTTACAGCCCATCCCCTTTAGCCACTCGGGCACGCTCCCTCGACCTCGGACTCTACCGAAGGCTCACGCCGATAGCAGCGGTCAGGCCTCCGCCATCGCGTCGCGCAGCCCCTGCGACTCGGGCAGGGTCTCGAGGCGCTTCAGCGTGTTGTTCTCGATCTGCCGGATGCGCTCGCGGGTGACCCCGAACTGGCGTCCGACCTCCTCGAGCGTGCAGGGCTGCTGGCCGTTCAGGCCGTAGCGCAGCTCGAGCACCCGCCGGTCGCGCTCGGGCAGCGAGCACAGCACGCGATCGATGTCCTCGCGCCGCAGGTTGAGGGTGGCCGAGGCGTACGGGCTCTCGGCGGTGATGTCCTCGACGAAGTCGCCGAACTGCGAGTCGTCCTCCTCGCCCACGGGCCGCTCGAGCGAGATCGGCAGCTGCGACATGCGCTGGATCTCGCGCACCTCGGTGACCGCCATGCGCAGCTCGGTCGCGATCTCGTCGGGACGCGGCTCGCGACCCAGGCGCTGCACCAGCTGGCGCTCGGTGTGGATCACCTTGTTCAGCTTCTCGACCATGTGCACCGGGATGCGGATCGTGCGCGCCTTGTCGGCGATGGCCCGGGTGACGGCCTGGCGGATCCACCAGGTCGCGTACGTGGAGAACTTGAAGCCCTTGCGGTAGTCGAACTTCTCGACCGCGCGGATCAGCCCCAGCGAGCCCTCCTGGATCAGGTCGAGGAACGTCAGGCCGCGGCCCAGGTACCCCTTCGCGATCGATACGACCAGCCGCAGGTTGGCCTCGGTCATCTGGCGCTTGGCGATCAGATCGCCGCGCTCGATGCGCTTGGCGAGCGAGATCTCCTGCTCGCCCGTCAGCAGCGGCACCCGGCCGATCTCGCGCAGGTACAGGCGCAGCGAGTCGAGGCTCGGCTCGACCGTGAGGTCGATCTCGGGCGTCTTCGTCTCGGCGGCCGGCGTGCCGACGAGGTTGCCCTCGGCGTCCGCCAGCCCCACGCCGTGCTCGAACAGGTAGGCGTAGAAGTCCTCCACCTGCTCCTTGGTGAGCTCGACCTCATCGACGACGGACGACACCTCGTCGTACGTCACGAACCCGCGTTCGAGCCCGATCTCGACGAGCTTCTGCAGCTCCTCGACATCGGGCAACTGGATGTCGACCGTCAGCATCGATCACCATTCACCGTGTACACCGCCCCTTCCCCACGGAGTAGAACGCGGCTTCCCAGGCCTCGTCCATACCTCCTCCGGCGCCGGATTATGGCGGACCTCGTGCCGATCGCAACTCCCGCGACGTTGGAGGTTTACGTGGTTTCACGCATGAGTTCTATGCGGATCGACGAGCGAACCGACGACATCGCCGCGCGCGGTGCAGATCGGGGGCGTCGCATGGCGCTCGAGCGCCGCGCCGGCGGCGGCGAGACCGAAGGCGGCGCGGGTCGCGTGGACCGCCGCGGGCTCCATCGCGCGCCACGCCCCGTCGCGCACCTTGAGCGCCAGGCCGCGGCCGTCGGCGAGGCCGACGCCGATGCGTCGCCTCGGCCCCCACCTTCGCGACCAGCGAGGGCTCGGCGCGCATCAGCTCGGTGTCGACCTCGCCGGCGCCGCGCACCAGGTCGGGGTGGGCGCGCATGGCGGCCGCACACCGGCCGAGCGCACCGGTGGCCGCCCCGAGGGCGCCGAACACCGCGGCGTAGCACGCCGAGCGGCAATCGGTACGCGCGCATGCCGCAGCCGTCGACCGCGTCCTCCGCCCCGACGCCCGAGACCGCCTCGAGCGCGCCGCGCATCGTCACCTGCAGCGGGTGCGCCGGATCGAGGTAGCCGGCCGTCGGCCAGCCCTCGCACACGCACAGCGCGAGGCCGAGCGCGTGGTTGCCCGAGCACATGTGGCGCGAGCGGGCCGCCATCGTCGCCGGGGCCGCAGGCGAGGTCGCCCGGGCCGAGGCCGGCCGCGGCCAGCATCTCCGCCGCGAGCGCGACGTGCTCGGGGCGCCCGAGGTGCGAGGCGCAGGCGAGGGCGAGGTGGCGGTCGTCGAGACCGAGGCGCTCCAGCACGCCCGCGCGCACCGCCGGCTCGGCCTGGAACGGCTTGGCAGCCGAGCGCAGGAACACGGGCAGGGCGGCCGCGCCGGGCGTCTCGGCCACGACGGCGCCGTCGCGGTCAGTGACCACCACGGCGACGTCGTGCACCGACTCGACCATGCCGCCCCGCAGCAGGCTGACCTCGCACCCGGCGCTCACCCGGGCAGCCTACTGCGGCCCCGGTGCGTCCCGCGGCGCAGTACTCTCACCCCATGCCGGAGCTACCGGAGCTGGAAGCGCTCGTGGCGGCCATCGAGCCGCACGTCACCGCGGCGCCGGTCGTCCGCACGCCCCGCGCGCACTTCGCCGTGCTGAAGACCGGCGCGCCGCCGCTCGACCGAGCTCACGGGCCGCACGTTCGACGGCGTCCGGCGGCGCGGCAAGCACCTGCTGTTCGACACCGGCGACCTGACGCTGGCGGTGCACCTGATGACGATGGGCCGCATCGGCTGGTACGCGCCGGAGACGGCGAAGCGGCCGAAGACGCCGGTGCTGGAGGTGCACTTCGACGACGGCGGCGCGCTGCTGGCGACCGAGGGCGGCACGCGGAAGAGCATGCGCGTCGGCCTCTACGACGCGGCCGGGCTCGAGGGCCTGCTCGGCCACCTCGGCCCGGAGCCGCTGGACGAGGCGTTCGACCTCGCGGCGTTCGAGGCCGTGCTCGACCACGCGCCGCGCCAGCTGAACGCGCTGCTGCGCGACGGGCGCGCGATCGCCGGCATCGGCCGCGCGTTCGCCGACGAGATCCTGCACGCGGCGATGCTGTCGCCGTTCACGATCTCGACGCGGCTCGACGCCGCACGGCCGCGCGCGGCTCTACACCGCGATCCGCGAGGTGCTGGAGCGCGGCGTCGCCGAGTGCAACGAGCGCCAGGGGCTGGTCCTGCCGCTGCGCAACGACGGCCGGCTGCTGCGGATCCACGGGCACGACGGCGAGCCCTGCCCGCGCTGCGCGAGACCCTGCGCTTCATCGACTTCGAGTCGAACCGGATCGTCTACTGCCCGCGCTGCCAGACCGGCGGCAAGGTGCTGGCCGACCGGCGCATGAGCAAGCTGCTGCGCTAGAGGCAGCTAGGCGGCGTCGAACCGCACGACCAGCTCCTCGCCCTCGGTGACGAGGCTGGCGCCGAGGTGGGCGAGCACGATGCGCGCCGTCTCGACCGGCACGTCGCGGCCGTGGGCCTCGAGGCCCGGGCAGCAGCTGCGCCGAGAACGGGCCGGTCCGGATCGTCGTGCCGTCGGGCTGCAGGTAGGCCTCCTGGCGGCTCGGCTCGAGGCGCAGCGCCGCCTCGGCGACGAGCGCCACGGCGCGCGCGGCGCGGTCGGCGTCGGTGTCGACCAGCGCGGCGGTGCCGGGCCGCACGACGACGCTGCGACCGTCGGCGCGCTCCGGCACCGCCTCGGCTGCGGCCTGCGCGAGCGCGTCGGTACCCACCGCGGCCCGTGTCGAGCGACATGCGCTCCTCGGCGATGTGGCCGACGGTCGAGACGTTCTCGATCATGCGGTCCATGTCGGCCGCGGCGGCGATGATGAGGCCGAGGAAGCGCTCCTGGCGCTCGTCCAGCCCGCCGCCGCGCTCGATGGTCTTGGCGAAGCCGTAGATGGTCGCGAGCGGCGTGCGCAGGTCGTGCGCGATCGCGCTCATGAGACGTCCGAGGTGGATCGGGTCCTGCGTCATGTGGCTCCTCGTCCGGGGGCGCCGCGACCGAACGAGCGCGTCTTCGACTCGGTACCGGCCCGCAGGCGCCCGATGTTCGCACGGTGGCGGACGACGATGCCGAGCGCGCCGATCGCTCCGAACACGATCACCGGCCACGGCTCGCCCGTCGCCAGGCAGGTCAGCGGATACAGCACGGCGACGACCATCGAGGCCAGTGAGACGTATCGGAACAGCCATAACACGGTTGCGAACACGAGCACCAGCACGATTCCGTGAACCGGCGTCACGGCCAGCACCACGCCGGCGCTCGTGGCGACGCCCTTGCCGCCGCCGAAGCCGAGCAGGACCGGGAAGGTGTGGCCCGCGACGGCCGCCGCGCCCGCGACGATGGCGGTGCCGGCGCCGGCGATCTGCAGCCCGATCAGCGCCGGCACGAACCCCTTCGCCATGTCGAGCAGCAGCACCGGGATGCCGGCGCGCTTGCCCAGCACGCGCCACACGTTGGTCGCGCCCGTGTTGCCCGACCCCTCCTGGCGGATGTCGATGCCGTGCAGGCGGCCCGCCCAGTAGCCGAACGGCAGCGAGCCGCCCAGGTACGCCGCCACCACCAGCACGACCTGGCCGGCGGTCACGGGCGTCCCGCCGCGTCGCCGAGCAGGTGGCCCGCGCGCGGCCCAGAAGTACTGCGCGGCGCTCGCGACGGTGAGCACCACGGCCGCGCCGACCAGCACGTCGTTGACCGCATCGTGCTCGCGTGTTGAGCATCAGCGCCAGGATCGCGACCATCTGCGCGAACGTCTTCCACTTCGCCGAGCGGCGAGGCCGCGATCACCTCGCTCGACGCGGCGATCATGCGCAGGCCCGACACGGCGAACTCGCGCGCCACGATCACCATCGCCACCCAGGCGGCGACGCGCTGCATCTCGACCAGCGCGATCAGCACGCAGGTGACGAGCAGCTTGTCGGCGAGCGGGTCGACGAACTTGCCGAACGTCGTCGACGAGTTGCGCGACCGCGCCACGTAGCCGTCGAGGAAGTCGCTCAGCGCCGCGACGACGAACACCGCCGGCCGCCAGCCGGATCTCGTCCTCGCCGCCCGCCAGCAACAGCGCCACGCAGACCGGCACCAGAACGATGCGCGCGACGGAGATCCAGTTGGGCGCGGTCACCGGCGCTAGCGTACCGGCATGGTCGATCTCCCGGACGCGAAGATCCTCGTCACCGGCGGCGGGCGCCGCCTCGGCGCGGCGATCGCGCTCGACCTCGCCGCCGCCGGCGCGGCCGTCTGCGTGACGTACCGCAGCGCGCCGCCGGAGGACGCGCTCGCGGCGGCGGGCGTGCAGGCCGTGCAGCGCCGACCTCGCCGACCCGGCGCAGGCGGTCGCCGCGGTCGAGGAGGCGGCGCGGCTGCTCGGCGGGCTCGACGGCGTGGTGCACGCGGCGTCGGCCGGGTTCCGCGGCGTGGCGCTGGCCGGACATCACGCCCGGAGCTGTTCGAGGAGGCCATCGGCGCCACCCTGCGCGGCGGGCTGTTCGTCGCCCAGGCGGCCGGTCGCCTGCTGTCGGACGGCGGCGCGATCGTGTTCATCGGCGACGTCGCCGGCGTCGCGGGCTGGCCGTCGTTCCTGCCGCACTCCGCGGCCAAGGGCGCGCTGCGCCCGCTGGTGCGCGGCCTCGCCGCGCTCGCTGGCGCCGCGGATCCGCGTCTCGATCGTCCAGCCGGGCACGGTGCTGCTGCCCGACGGCGACGACGGCGACGAGCTGAGCCGCGACGTGCCGCTGCAGCGCCTCGGCCAGCCGTCGGACATCGCGGGCGCCGTGCGCTACCTGCTGACGGCGCCGTACGTGACCGGGGCCGAGCTCGTGGTCGACGGCGGCCGGCTCGCGCTGTGACGCGAATCCGTCCTGCTGACTTCCTGCGTATCCCCCACGGTGGTCAGTCTTATCAGCAGCCCTGACCGGGTGCATACTGGTCCCATGTCCCACGGACGTGACGGACGGCGAACTGCTGGTCCGCATCGGCGAAGGTGACGCCGAGGCGTTCGCCACGCTCTGGCGCCGGCTGTCCGGACCGGTGCTCGCGCTCGGGCGGCGGATGCTCGGCCGACGACGCCGCCGGCCGAGGACGTCGCGCAGGAGACGTTCGCGACCATCTGGCGCGTCGCGGCGACCTTCGATCCCGAACGCGGCGCTCCGTCCGGCTGGATCTTCACCATCGCCCGCAACGCGGCCCGCGACGTCGCGCGCCGGCGCCGGATGACGATTCTCGACGACGTACCCGACACCGCCGACCCCGGCCTCGGCCCCGACGACCAGGCGCTGCGCGCCGCCGAGCGGTTCCGCATCCACGTCGCGCTGGCGTCGCTGAACCCGCGGGCGCGCGAGGTGATCGAGCTGGCGTACTTCCAGGGCCTCACGCAGTCCGAGATCGCCGAGCGCATCGACGTGCCGCTCGGCACCGTCAAGACGCGGACCCGCAACGCGCTCGCGCGCCTGGCCGAGTCGCTCGCACCGGCGGAGACGCTGTGATCGACCACGAGGACGCGCGGCTGCAGCTGGCCGACCTGATCGTGCCGGGCCTCGCCGACCCGACGCGGACGGCCGCGCTGCGCGCGCACGTCGCCGTCTGCCCCGACTGCCGTTCCGAGCTCGACGACCTGCGCTACGTCGACGGGCTCGTCCGCGCGGCGGCCCGCTGCCGGAGCCGTCCGAGGCGCTCGAGGCGCGCATCGCGCGAGATCGCGGGCCCCGTGCCCGTGCGGCGCGCGTCCGGCCTGGCGGCGCCGGTTCCAGAGCGTCACGACCTGGCGCGTCGCCACCGCCGGCCTGGCGGTCGCGACGGCGGTGCTCGCGATCGCTGGCGTTCACCGGCGACTCGTCCGACGCGTTCCAGCCGACCCAGCAGCGCGCGATGACCGACCGCCGACCAAGTGGGCCGGCGCGAGCGGCACCGTCGTCGAACGGCACGGTCGACGGCGCGCCCGCGCTGCGGATCGAGCTGAGCGACGTGCAGCCGCCGGCCGGCGGCGTACGACGTACGAGGTGTGGATCGCGCGAGGACCCGAAGGCGCGGATCTCGCTCGGCACCATCGAGCCCGATGCCTCCGGCAAGGCGACGGTGACGGTGCCGCTGCCCGCGGCCGCGGACGGATTCAAGCGCGTCTGGGTCACGAGCGAGCCCGCCGACGGCGACCCGAAGTGGACGACGAACTGGATCGTGCGCGCGGCCTGAGCCGGGACGCCGGTCGATAGACTGGCCCTCGTGACGCGGATCGACCTGCTCGACGACGGCTTCGTGCGGCTCGACGCCCAGATGGGCGACGACCTGTCGGTCGTCAACGCCGCGCGGGTGTCGTTCGGGTCGCACGCCGACGAGCTCGACGAGCGCAACCAGGGCCTCGTCCGGTTCCTGATGCGCGAGCGCCACGGCACGCCGTTCGAGCACAACGCGTTCCGCTTCCACGTCCGCTGCCCGATCTTCGTGGCGCGCGAGTGGTTCCGCCACCGCGTCGGATCGTTCAACGAGCTGTCGGGGCGCTACACCGAGCTGGCCGAGGCGTTCTACGTGCCGGCCGCAGCCGACGTGCGCACGCAGGTCGGCAAGCCGGGCGCCTACACGTTCGAGCCGGTCGGCCCGAGCTGGCGGAGAAGACGCGGTCGGCCATGCAGGCGTCGTACGCCGTCGTCGTATGCGACCTACCGCGCGCTGCTCGACGACGGCGTCGCGAAGGAGGTCGCGCGCAGCGTGCTGCCCGTCGGCATCTACACCGAGTTCTACTGGACGGTCAACGCGCGCTCGATCATGCACTTCCTGTCGCTGCGCAACGACGAGACGGCGCAGCGCGAGATCCGCGTCTTCGCCGCCGCGGTCGAGGAGCTGTGGGGCGGCCAGCATGCCGGTCACCCACGCCGCCTTCGTCGCGAACGACCGCACCGCTCCGTAGCGCCGACCCTACAGCGCTTGCGGTAACGATCGGCGCGCGCTTCCGCACGGACCCGAGACTTCGATCAGCCGTCGCGCGATCCGTGCGCCTTCCGCGCGGAAACGTTCTGGGGTCAGACCCCAGCGAGACGCGTTTTCGGGGTCAGACCCCGCGCATCGGACACGCGCCGAAGCGCGCGGGAGTGTGCACGCGCTAGATGCCGTACAGGGCGCTGTACTTCTCGCGCAGGTACGCCATGAAGGCCTCGTGGCCCAGGGGGCGGCCCGTCACCTCTCGCATCAGGTCGTCGCCCTCGCGGATGCTGCCCTGCGAGTGGATGCGCTCGCGCAGCCACTGCAGGATCGGCTCGAAGTTGCCCGCGGCCATCAGCTCGTCCAGGTCGACCTCGGCGCGCATCGTCTCCGCGATCGCCGCCGAGTAGAGGTTGCCGAGGGTGTACGTCGCGAAGTACCCCATCTCGCCCCACGCCCAGTGGATGTCCTGCATGACGCCCTCGAGGTCGTTCTTCGGCGTGTACCCGAGGTACGACGTGTAGCGCGCGTTCCACGCCTCGGGCAGGTCGGCGACGGCGAGGCGGCCGCCGAGCAGCTCGCGCTCCAGCTCGTAGCGCACGAGGATGTGGAGGTTGTAGGTCACCTCGTCGGCGTCGACGCGGATGGCGCCCGCCTCGACGGCGTTGATGCCGCGCAGGAAGTCGTCCAGGCCGACGCTGCGCGAGATGCTCCGGGAAGAACTCCTGCGCGACCGGCAGGTAGTGCGACCAGAACGGGCGCGACCGGCCGACGACGTTCTCCCAGAACCGCGACTGCGACTCGTGCAGGCCGAGCGACGGCGCGTGGGCCACGGCGGTGCGGGCGTACACCGCCGGCATGCCCTGCTCGTAGAGGCCGTGGCCGCACTCGTGCATCGACGACAGCAGCGCGCCCGGCTCGAGCGAGTCGTAGTAGCGCGTCGTCATCCGCACGTCCTGCGGGCCGGGGCCGCCGCAGAACGGATGCGTCGAGATGTCCTGGCGCCCCGCCTCGAAGTCGAACCCGAAGTCGCGCAGCAGCCGCAGCGTCAGCTGCTCCTGGCGCCCCTTGTCGTACGGGCCGGCCAGGAACGACGTGTCGGGCTTCGGCCGGTCGAGCACCTGCTGGACGAACGGCACCAGGTCGGCGCGCAGGCCCTCGAGCAGCGGATCGAGCTCCGCGACCGTCATCCCCGGCTCGTACGCGTCGAGCAGCGCGTCGTACAGGTCGCCGCCGTCGGCGAGCGCCTCGGCGTGCTGGATCTTGAGCGCGAGCATCGCCTCCAGCTCGGGCTGCCAGATCGGAGAAGTCCTTCGCGACGCGGGCCCGCTCCCACGCCTCGTTGGAACGCGACGCCTGCTGACGCAGGGCGCGCACCAGCTCGGCGGGAAGCTTCACGCTGCGGTCGCGGTCGTGCTTCGCGAGGCGCACCATCGCGCGCTCGGCCTCGGACAGCTCGGCGCCGTCGGCGGCCAGCGTCTCGATCGCGTCGCCGAAGACCGGGTCGACCGTGCGCTCGTGCACCAGCGTCGCGAGCGTCGCCGAGTGCTGCGCGCGGGCCGCGCGGCCCTTGCGCGAGCAGTACGTCTGCTCGTCCCAGCCGAGGAGGCTCAGCGTCGCCGACAGGTCCTCGATCTCGCGCATCCTTGCCTCGAACGTAATCCAGGCTTCCGTTGCCATGCACCAGCTCCGCGTCGCTTACGGGCGGCAGGGTAGCGATAGTCTCCGCCGATGAGCACGCCGCCCCCGATCCGCTCGATCCCGGCCGCCTACGACGCGGGCGAGCAGGCGGAGTACGCGGCGATCAGGTCGGGCTGCGCGATCGACCGCATCGCTCCCCGCGCCCTGCTGGAGGTGGCGGGCGACGCCGCCGTCGGCGCGCTGCTGCGGCTGCTGCGGTTCCGGCTGTTCGATCCCGGCCCGGCCGACGTGCGCGCCGCCATCGTCCTCGACGGCGACCGCATCACCGCCACCGCGACCGTCGTCCGCCGCGCACCCGACCGGCTGATGATCGACTGCTCCAACCCGACGGCGGAGCGCATCCTCGAGGACGCGGGCGTCGAACTGCTGGAGCACGGCGACCAGCTCGTGCGCATGCGGCTGCGCGGCCCGGGCCTCGCGGCCGTGCTGGGCGGCGTGGCGCCCGCCGCCGGCGAGCTGCGCACCGACTTCGCCCCGGGCGGCGCGAGCACGCTGCTGTGCGGCACCGGCGCCGACCGCGCCACCCTCTACTGCGGACGCGACGGCGCCCGTGCCTGCTGGGACTCGCTCGTCGCGCTGGGTGCCCTGCCGGTCGGATCGACCGCGCTCGAGACCGTCCGCATCGAGGACGCCGAGCCGTGCCTGGAGCGCGACTTCCCGCAGCCGGTCGCGCCCGCGCTGGCCGGCATGGGCGAGTTCGCGCCCGACCGACGACGCGCGGGTGCTGGTCGCCATCGAGCACGAGGGGCCGTCGCCGTTCGCGCACGCGAAGCTGCGCGTCGCGGGCGTGGAGGTGGGCGAGGTGCGCGTGGGCGCGCGCTCCGTGCGGCGCGCGGGCCGGGCGATCGCGCTGGCGACGCTGGATCGCGCGCTGGCCGCGCCAGGGGCCCAGATAGACGTCGACGCCGGCGAGCGGGTGCTCGCCGGCGTCGTTGTCCGTCGGGCGGCGCTGCCCGTGGGCAGCGCCGCGCCGAACTACTAGCGAAGGAGTGCTAGAGCAGGGTGACGTTGATCGCCTCGGGACCCTTGGTCCCCTGGCGCGCCTCGTACTCGACCTTCGCACCCTCCGGCAGCGAGCGGAAACCCGACGCTGCGATGTTGGAGAAGTGGACGAAGAGGTCCTTGCCGCCTTCATCGGGCTCGACAAAGCCGAATCCCTTGGCGTCGTTGAACCACTTCACGGTTCCGGTAGCCATATTGGCACCTCCCGATCACGAACGCTGGAGGTGCACGTACCCGCGAACCACACTGACGTTCTTTCCTGTATCGGCCAACTCGACCGACGGTCGCAGATTACTACGTCGGCGGCCGGATCGCACCACTTTCTGCGATTCTCGCCCCGGAAGACGGAAAATCCTCCTGCGTGAGCGAGCGTACGAGGGTGATCGCCTGCTCCGAGGAGTCGTGTTCGGCGATGCCCTGACCGGTCAGCAGCGTCGGGATGATCTTCGCCGACCTGAACCGCCCGTCGGAGCGCAGGCGCACGTGCAGCACGTAGGACACGGCGGTCGGGCCGGAGAGGCCGAACACGCCGCCGTAGCCCACGAAGTTGCCCGCCGAGTACGCGATCAGGTGGCCCTTGTAGAACTCCATGCCGCGCACCACGTGCGGGCCGGAGCCCACGACCAGGTCGGCGCCGGCGTTGACGGCCGTGCGCGCGAACTTGCGCAGGTCGCCGCGATCCTCGCCCAGGTAGGTCTCGCGGCCGCGCGGGACGTGCTGGGCGTCCGACCCTTCCGCGCCGCCGTGGAACGCGACCACGACGAGGTCGGCGCGCGCGGCGGCGCGTTCGACCAGCGCCTTGACGCCGGCGGGGTCGTTGAGCGGCCCCGACCAGCTGTACGGTGCGAACCCGACGAAGGCGATCTTGACGCCGTCGCGCTCGATCACCGTGACGTCCTTCGGGCCGCCGGTCGAGCGGAGCCCGGCCCGGCGCACGGCCCGGCGCGTGTCGGTGTAGCCCGACTGGCCGAAGTCGAACGCGTGGTTGTTCGCGTGGTTGACCACGTCGATGCCGGCCTTCTTGAACACCGTCGCGTACGACGGCGGCGAGCGGAACGCGAAGCAGTCGGTCGAGCCCGGACCGCACTTGGAGTCGCCGCCCTCGGTGAGCGTGCCCTCGAGGTTGACCATCGTCACGTCGGGCGAGGTGAGCACGTCCCTGACCCCGGAGAGCAGGATCGACGGGTCGGACGGCAGCGCGATCTCCGACGACGCCGGCACCATGTCGCCGGCCCAGCCGATCACGACGTCGGTGAGCGGCGCGGCGGCGGCGGTCGTCGTACCGGCCGGCGGCGCCTCGCCGGTGCCGGTCGCGGCGACGGGGGAGCCGGCTGCCTCGGTCGTCGTGCCCCCTGCCGTGGTCTTGTCCGGCGCGTCGTCGCCGCGCGTGATCGCCGACCCCGCCGCGGCCGCGCCGACCAGCACCACGACCGCCGCCAGCGCCATGCCGCGCCGCCGCCGCACCTGGTGCCGGCGCCGCAGCTCCTCGCGCCGCCGGGTGCGGACCGGGCCGGGATCGGGCTCCATCACGCGAAGCTCCGGAACGCCTCGAGGGCGTCGCCGACGTGCTCGCGCACGAGCCGCTCGGCGCGATCCGCGTCACCCGCGGCGACGGCCTCGACGATGCGCGCGTGGTCGTCGGCGTCGGCGGCGACCTGCTCGGGCGTCTCGTCCTGCTTGCCGTAGATGACCGCGCCGATGCGCGACGCCCAGAGGATGCCCGCGACCCGCGACAGGTGCTCGTTGCGGGCGCCGTCGACGAGCGCGAGGTGGAACGCCCGGTTGGCGTCGAACAGCGCGATGTGCGTGGTGGCGCGGCGGTGCCGCTCGATCGCCGAGCGCATGCGCTCCAGCGCGTCGCGGTCGCGGCTGGCCGCGGCCAGGCGGGCGGCGCCGGGCTCGAGCGCGAGCCGCGCCTCGTAGGCGGTCAGCATGTCGTCTCGCGAGAGGTCGGGAATCCGCGCGCCGCGGTTCGGCTCCAGCTCGACCAGGCCCTCGCTCGCCAGCCGGCGGAGCGCCTCGCGCAACGGCGTGCGGCTGACACCGAGCTCTGCGGCGAGCGCCTCCTGTCGCAGCCTCGCCCCTCGCTCGAGCGAGCCGTCCAGAATGCGCGTTCGCACGGACTCGTAGACGCGATCGACGATGCTGACGACCTCGATCCGGCCGTCTCCCATGGTGTCGATTGTATCCAATCGGCCGGTCGGCGGTTCGTCCCGCCCGACGGTGGCCGGCTCAGAAGACCGTGGTGACGGCGTCGACCACGTCGTACGCGTCGTCGACCACCGGCAGCAGGCGCCAGCGGTCGAACGCGCCGCACGGGTGGCTGATCGTCGCGCCGAGCAGGTCGCCGGGACGGATGTCGAGGCCGGCCGGCACGCGCACGTGGCCGTGCTGGTCCGAGAGCGCGATCGTCTCGCAGCCCTCGAGTGGCCGCCGCTCGCCGTCGCGGGCGAGCCAGACCGGCGCCGGCAGGCCGAGGTCGTAGGGCACGTCCCGGCGGCCGAAGCTCGTCACCGCGAGGCCCGGCTCGGGCCGCGACAGCACGACGCCCCACACCTCCATCGCGTTGCGCAACGGGCCGCCGCGGGCGCTGCCGAGCGGCGAGACGCGGTCGTAGTGGCCGCCGTCCTGCGTCACGTAGCAGCCGCTGCGAATGACCGCGGTGACCGGCCGGCCCGCGAACGCCAGCGCCACGCGGTCGAAGAACGCGCTGCCGCCGGCGGTCAGGACCGGCTTCTCCGGCAACAGGTGCCCGACGCGGTCGAACACCTCGAGCAGGCGCGCCATGAACGCGTCGACCCCCGCCACCGCGGCATCCAGATCGGCGACGGAGCGGAGCCCCTCGAAGGCCTCCACGCCGGCCAGGTCCAGCAGCGGCGCGGCGGTGATCGCCTCGGCCACCGCGACCGCCTCCTCGACGGTGCGGCAGCCGCAGCGGCCGCCCTCCTGACCGACCTCGACCAGCACGCCGATGGCGCGTGGCGCGCCGGCCGCGGCGAGCTCGCGCTGCATGATCCCGACGCTGGCGACCGAGTCGGCCAGGCAGTAGATCTCGAACGCCGGATCGCGCGTCAGCTCGGCCGCGACGTAGCGCAGCGCGGCCGGCTCGACCAGCTCGTTGGCGTAGATGACCCGCTGCACGCCCACCTCGCGGTACACGCGCAGGTGCCACGGCGTGGCGCAGGTGAGCGCCCAGGCGCCGGCGGCCAGCTGGCGCTCGAAGATCTGCGGCGCCATCGTCGACTTGCCGTGCGGCGCCAGCAGCAGGTCGCGCTCGGCGCACCAGGCGGCCATCGCCGCGATGTTGTCGGCGAGCGGGTCGCGCAGCAGCACCATCACCGGCGTCGGCAGGTCGCCCCGCAGCACGTTCCAGCCCTGCTTGCCGATGTCGGCGAGCTCGATCTCGCCGAGGTCGAGCGGGAGGCCCTTGTAGCGCCAGTCGAGGGTCGTCATGCAGATCGCTCCAGTGCCTGGTCGATGTCCCAGATGAGGTCGTCCACGTCCTCGAGACCGACCGAGAGACGGATCATGTCGGGCGTGACGCCGCTCGCGGCGAGGGCCTCGTCGTCGAGGCGCCGGTGCGTGGTCGAGCCCGGGTGGATGACGAGCGTCTTCGCGTCGCCGACGTTCGCGAGGTGCGAGCAGCAGCTCGCACGCCTCGATGAAGCGGCCGCCCGCGGCGCGGTCGCCGGCGATGCCGAACGCCATGATCGACCCCTGGCCCTTCGGCAGGTAGCGGGCGGCGTGCGCGGCGTACGGCGAGTCGGGCTGGTCGGGGTACGACACCCAGCTGACGCGCGGATGCGCGCGCAGGTGCGCCGCGATCGCGCGGGCGTTCGCGCAGTGGCGGTCCATCCGCAGCGACAGCGTCTCGAGGCCCTGCAGGAACAGGAAGGCGTTGAACGGCGACAGCACCGGGCCGAGGTCGCGCATCGTCTCGACCCGCGCCTTCATGATGAACGCGAAGTTGCCGAACGTCTCGTGGAACCGCATGCCGCGGTAGCCCGCCGACGGCTCGGTGACGCCGGGGAACCGGCCGCTGCCCCAGTCGTACGCGCCGGAGTCGACGATCACGCCGCCGATCGACGTGCCGTGCCCGCCGATGAACTTCGTCGCGGAGTGCACGACGATGTGCGCGCCGTGCTCGAACGGGCGGCACAGGTACGGCGTCGCGAAGGTGTTGTCGATCATCAGCGGCAGCCCTGCGTCGGCGGCGATCTGCGCCCAGCCGGCGATGTCCAGCACGTCGATGCGCGGGTTGCCGATCGTCTCGGCGTACAGCAGCGTCGTGCGGTCGGTGATCGCCGCCCGCACCGCGTCCAGGTCGCCGCGGGTCGACGAAGCGCGTGGTGATGCCGAAGCGCGGGAACTGGATCGCGAGCTGGTTGTGCGTGCCGCCGTAGAGGTTCGCGCTCGAGACGATCTCGTCGCCCTGGCCGGACAGCGTCAGCACGGCGATCGCGGTGGCGCCGAGGCCGGACGCCGTCGCGAGCGCGCCGACGCCGCCCTCCAGCGAGGCGACGCGCTCCTCGAAGGCCGCCGTGGTCGGGTTGACGATGCGCGTGTAGGTGTTGCCGAAGCGGTTCAGGTCGAACAGGTCGGCCGCGTGCTGCGTGTCCTCGAAGACGTACGAGGCCGTCTGGTAGATCGGCATCGCCCGGGCGCCGGTGGTCGCGTCGACGCGCTGACCGGCGTGGATCTGGCGGGTGTCGAACCCGAACGCCGCGGTCAGCCGGCACGCTGCGGTCTCCTCGCGTCGCGACGAGATGACGCCGGTCGACAGGCCGACCCAGTTGAGGCCGCCGAACCAGCGGCAGTGCTCCATCTTGATGCAGCGGTCCTGCACGAACGGGACGCCGGCCGCGCGGCACATCTCCTCCGCCTCGGGCGAGACGAGGCCGAGCTGCAGCCACACCGCCTCGCAGCCGACGGCGATCGCCTCCTCGACGACGGCGGGGATCTCCTCCGGCCGGCGGAACACGTCGACGATGCCGAGCGGGCCCTCGACGGCGGACAGCGACGGTACGGCGTCGCGACCGAGCACCGACGTGACGGTCGGGTTCACCGGCACCACGTCGTAGCCGTAGGCGAGCATGTGGACGGCCACGCGGTAGCTGGGCCGCGAGGGGTTCGCGGAGAGGCCGACCATCGAGATGCGCCGGTGGCGCAGCAGCAGATCGCGCGCGAGGAGGGACAGCGTGCCCGACTCGGCGCCGGCGAGGCGTGTCACGGGCGGCAGCGTATAGGGTTCGGATGGTGGCGACGCGCATCGGAGTGACCGGGCACAGGCTGCTCGCGCCGCACCCCGACCTGGCCACCGCGGTCGACGATGCGCTGGCCGCGATCGAGCTCCGCCGACCGGCGCCGTGGGCGCTGGTATCGGGCTTCGCGGAGGGCGCCGACGAGCTGGTCGCCAGGCGCGCGCTGGTGCGCGCCTGGGACATCGAGGCGCTGCTGCCGCTGCCGGTCGACGACTTCGCCACCGACATGGAGCGGCCCGCCGACTTCCGGCGCCTGCTGGAGCACGCCGACGACGGTCGAGGCGGTGCCCGCGGTGGACCGGCCCGAGTGCTACCGCGCCCAGGGCCTCGCGATGGTCGAGCGCTGCGACGAGCTGATCGCGCTGTGGAACGGTGGCGAGGCGCGCGGACCGGGCGGCACCGGCGAGATCGTCGAGGCCGCCCGCGACCGGCGGCTGACGCTGACGTGGATCGAGGCGGCCGACGCGCGCGACGGCGTGACGCGCGAGCCGGTGACGCACGTGGAGGGACTCGGATGATCTCGCTGTTCGTCTCGCTGTCGAAGGCCAGCGGTCGCTGGAAGGTGCTGCTGGTCGGCTGGATCGCGACCGCGGCGCTCGGCATGTGGGGCATGCGCCTGGCACCGGACGGACGCTCGTTCGCGGACGACCTGTACCAGCTGAGCGACCTGTTCGGCCTCGGCTTCAGCCTCGAGCTCGGCAACGCCAACTGGCAGCTGCAGGTGGCGCGCTGGCTCGGCCCACTGGTCGCCGCCGCATCGCTGCTCGAGGGCATCGCCGCCGTCTCCCGCCGTCGCTCCGACGCCTGGCGCGCGCGCCGCCGCCGCGGGCACTCCGTGGTGCTCGGCCTGGGCGATCGCGGCTCGCGGATCGCGACCGGCGCTGGCCGACGCGGGCCGCGACGTCGTGGCGGTCGAGGTCGACCCGTCGATCGCCGGCGTGGCCGCGCTGCGCCGCCGCGAGGGCAAGGTCGTGGAGGGCGACGCGCGCATCCGCCACCAGCTGGTGCAGGCCGGTCTGGCGAGCGCGGCCGAGGTGGTCGTGGTCTGCGGCACCGACGCCACCAACGCGGAGGTGGTCGCGGCCATCTCGAGCGTCGAGCGCGAGCCCGGAGCCGGGCCGCTGCGCGCCGCCGTGCACCTCAGCGATGCCGGGCTCTGCGCGCTGATGCGCCACCAGTCGCTGCGCACGGCGGGCAGCGGCGTGCGGTTCGACTTCTTCGACGTGTACTCGGCCGGCGCCCGGCTGCTGCTCTCCTACCACCCGCTCGAGACCGCGGCCGGCACGCGGCCGGTGCACCTGGTGATCGTCGGCGTGGGCCAGTTCGGCCGCTGCCTGCTCGAGGCCGCGGCGCGTGGATCGCGCGACGGCTCGACCACCATCACGGTCATCGACCGCGACGCCCAGGCGCGCGTGCAGGCGATCCTGCTGGCCCAGCCGGGGCTCGCGCAGCAGGCGCGCATCGACCCGATCGACATCGACCTGGAGCGGCCCGGGCGCGACGCGGCCGACCGCCTGCACGCGGTGCTCGGCGGCGGCGTGACGACGGTCGCGGTCTGCTTCGACGACGACGCGCGCGCCGTGACGACGGCGCTGCTGATCCGCCGCCTGGTCGGCAACGAGCCGGTCGAGGTGATCGCCCGCACCTCGGGCAGCGGCGGCCTGTCGCTGCTGCTGGGCGAGGGCGCGACCGCGGCCGGCGTGATCCCGTTTCCGCTGCTCGAGCGTGCGTGCACACGGGAGATCGTCGAGGGCGGCGCGCACGAGCAGGTGGCGCGCGCCATCCACGCCGACTACACCGACCGGGCCGAGGACACGCCCTACGACGTCCCGTGGGACGAGCTGCCGGCCGAGGTGCAGGAGTCGAATCGCCGCCAGGCCGACTCGCTCTCGCAGGGCCTGGCCGCGATCGGCTGCGACCTGGTGCCGCTCGGCGGCTGGGGCGTCCCCCACGTCGAGCTGACGCCCGCGGAGATCGACGATCTGGCCCGCCGGGAGCACGACCGCTGGCGCGCCGAGCGCACGGCGGCGGGCTGGACGTACGCGCCGCAGCGCGACGCGACGCTGCGCCACAACCCGCTGCTGGTGCCGTTCGAGGACCTGCCCGCGGCGGCGCAGGCCGACAGCCGCGAGGCGGCGCGGCGCATCCCCGCCGTGCTGGCGCTGGCCGGGCTCGAGGTGCTGCGGCTGGACGCCGTGCCGGCTACGAGCCCGCAGCCGCTGGCTGGATGACGCCCAGCCGAACGTTGAACGGGTCGCGGACGAACGCGATGCGGCCGATGCCCTCGGCCGCGAACGCCGGCACCTCGACGGAACCGCCCAGCGCCACCGTCTGCTCGAGCGCGGCGTCGATGTCGGCGACGGCGACGTACACCCGCCAGTGGGAGCCCTCGGCGCCCGACCGCTCCTCGTCCAGCTCGATCAGGCCGGCCGCCGTGACGCCGCCCTGCTGCAGCAGCCAGTAGCTGTCCGGCATGCCGGGGAACGGCTCGGCCTCGAGGCCGAACACCGCCTCGTAGAACGCCGCGGCGGCCGGCGCGTCGCGGGCGACGAGCTCGATCCACGCCACGGCGCCCGGCACGTAGTCCGTCTCGAAGCCGCGGTGCCGGGCCTTCTGCCAGATGCCGAAGGTCGCGCCGACGGGGTCGACGCAGAACGCCATGCGCCCGGCGTCGAAGATGTCCATCGGCGCCGCCAGCACCTGGCCGCCGTTCTCGGTCACCGCGGTCGCACTCAGGTCGGTGTCGTCCGAGGCGAGGTACACCGACCAGCCGGCCTTCGCGTCCTCGCCCCACATCGGCGTGATCGCCGCCGCCACCACGTCGTCCACGAAGCACATCGTGTACCCGCCCGCCTCGGGGCGGGGGTCGGTGCGGCAGTCCCAGCCGAGCAGCGCGGTGTAGAAGGTCTTCGCGGCCTCGACGTCGGGGACGCTGACGTCGACCCAGCACGGCGTTCCGGTTGCACGTTCAGGCATCGGCCCTCCTTCGGGGGCGATCCTACCGCCGCCGGATCTGCTCTGCCAGCGCCGCGATCTGCGTGGCGAACTGCGCCTGGCCGGCGCCGCGGGCGAGCTGCTCGGCCTCGGCGATCATCGCGAGCGCGGCGTCCGTGTTGCCGAGGCGCCCGTTCAGCTCGCCGGTGTTCGCCAGCGCCGTGGCGAGGGCGACCGGGTCGCCGATCTTGCGCTGCAGCGCGATCTGCTCGTTCAGCAGCGGCAGCGCCTGCTCGTTGCGGCCGAGGTAGTACAGCGACACGGCGGTGTTGCCGAGAGCGCTCGCCAGGCCGCGGTCGTTGCCCGAGCGGCGGGCGATGTCGGCCATCTCGGTGCAGATCCGGATGCACCCCTCGTGGTCGCCGCGGCCCTGCAGCCGCAGCGCCTCCTGCTCCATGTCGCGCAGGCGCGCGAGGTCGTCGGTCTTGACGGCCTCGGGGATCTGGGCCAGGTACGCGCGCAGCTGCGCGACGACGTCGTCCTGCCCGAGACGCTCGCGCACCGAGATCAGCTCGGTCAGCTGGTCGCGGGCCAGGTCGAGGCGGTTCTCCCAGCCGCGCAGCTGCACGTGCAGGGTGAGCGCGGTCGCCAGCCACTCGAGGTCGCCGAGGTCGCGCGCGATGAACTCGCCCTCGGCCGTCGCCCGCGCGGCGCCGGCGATGTCGTTCGTCTGGAACAGCAGCGAGGCGCGGGTCAGCAGCGCGCGCATGCGGGCCGGCGCCTCGCCGCTCGCGGTCGCCGCCTCGACCTGCACGCCGGTCGCCTCGAGCGCCTCCGGGATGCGCCCGGCCTGCGCCAGCACGCCGGCGCGCTCGCCGGCCGCCGACTGCACGTCGCCGGGCCGTCCCGCCTCGCGCGCCAGCGCCTCGGCGCGCTCCAGGTCGCGCAGCGCCTCGTCGGTGCGGCCGAGGTGACGCAGCACGACGCCGCGGTTCTGGTGCAGGGCGATGCGGATCTCTGGCGCGCCGCCGCCGGCCAGCGCGCGGTCGAGCTCGTCCAGCGTCACGAGCGCCCCGGCCAGGTCGCCGACGCCGTGCTGGGCGGCCGCGAGGTTGGCGAGGGCCGCGGGCAGGTTGCCCTTCGGGTCGTCGGATCGCAGCGCGTCGACCGCGGCGCGGCGCAGCTCCAGCACCACCGGCCCGCCGCCGAACTGGGCCACGATCGGCGTCACGATCGAGGTCGCCCGGGCCAGCGGCGTCGCGGCGAAGGGCGCGTACGCGGTGGCGGCGCGGAACGGCGAGGTCTCCTCGAGACGCGCCCAGAGCCGCGCCAGCAGGTTGGCGTCGCGGTCGTGCGCGGCCTCGATGAAGGCGGGGTCGACCAGCAGCGCGCGGAGCTGCTCGGCGTCGCCGGCGGCCAGCAGCTGCCAGGGCAGCTCCTCGAGGGCGCGCGGCGCGTACGGATCGGCCTGGAACAGCGCCGCGATGCGCCGGTGCACGGCCGGCGCATCGGCCAGGTAGCGGCGGTGCGCTGCGGCCTGCACCTGGTCGAAGGCCAGCCGCAGCCTGCCGCCGAAGTCGCCGATCAGGCTGCCGGCACCCAGCTGCAGCTGCGACAGCGGCCGCCGCGCGCCGTCGCCCAGCAGGTCGAGCAGCTCGGCCTCCGTCAGCCCGGTGCGCGACGCCGCGAGCGGTCCGAGCACCGAGCCGACGAGGCCCGGGAAGTCGAGCTCGTAGTCGCGCTGGTAGCGGTCGAGCACGACCTCGACCAGGCCCGCGAGGTCGCGCGGCGCGAGCAGCGAGTCGAGCAGCTGCGGCAGCGTGAAGTGGTCGCCGTGCTGGCGCAGCTCGTCCAGCACCGTGCGCAGGTGCCGCGGGCTGGCGCACTGCTCGGCGGCCGCGATGCGCTCCAGCAGCGGCCGGTCGAGCCCCTTCGAGTACGCCGCCAGGAACGTCGTCGTCGCCAGCTGCCGCTGCGCGGCGTCGAACTGCTGCAGGTCGACGCGCCCGAGGCCCCGCTGCACCAGCCACGCGACCGTCGCGCCGGGTCGGGTGCCTGCCACCAGGCGCAGCCGGCCGGGCGCCGGCGACGGCAGCCAGGCGACACCGCCGCCGGCCACCTCGATGAGGTGCAGGCCGTCGATCACGAGCACCACCGGCCGGGTCGCGCACGCCTGCTCGAGCAGCGTGCGGACGCGGCCGCGGAGGTCGCCCGCCGGCTCCGCGTCGCCGAGGGCCCGGCACAGGTAGGCGAGCAGCTCGCGCTCCGACGCCTCGCCGCGCTGGGCGTCGACGAAGTACGAGATCACGAGCTCGTCGGGATGGCGCTCGCGGCGCTCGGCGGCGTAGGCCGCGAGCAGCGTCGAGACGCCGCCGCCGGGTGCGCCGGAGACGACCACGCCGGGCCCCTCGGCGTCGACGGCCACGTCGACGGCGACCAGGTCGGCCCGGCGCTCGATGGTGTTGGTCTGAAGCCAGGCGGCGTACGCCTCCTGGTCGACGCGCGCCTGCTCGAGGGCGTCGGGCGTCTCGGCCGCCGGGTACAGCCGGTCGACGAGCGCCAGCAGGTCGGTGCGCACCAGCTCGCCGATGCCGCGCGGGTCGGGATAGTCGCGCACGGGGAAGCCCGACGCGCGGACGCGATCCTTGAGGTCGGCGAGGCGAGCGCGGCCCTCGTCGGACGCCTCCTCGTAGGTCGCCTGCTCCGCCTCGGGCAGCGACTCCGTCCACGCCGGGTCGCGCAGGTAGAAGTACGCGTGGCCCGCCATCTCCGGGCTGCGCAGCACCCCGTGGAGGATCTCCATCTCGGTCACCGACCGGCCCCGGTCGTCGGTCAGCCACGCCTCGCGGTCGGCCAGGTCGGTCGGGATCTCGTCCGGCACCCAGCCGTAGCGGTCGCCGAGCATGCCGATGAAGTACGGGCGCGTGCGCTCGATCTCGGCCAGGCAGATCGGCAGCACCGCGTCCTCCGCCTTCTGCTCGTCGGTGACGCCCCAGCGCAGGTCGACCTCGCCCCACACGACGCCGCGCTCCTCGCAGCGGCGGCGGATCTCGGGGAACACGCGCTTGACGAGCTCCTCGCGCTCGCCCTGCATGTCGCGGAACGTGGACGAGATGAAGACGCGCAGGACGCGCGGGGCGGTCGGCAGCCACGGCTACGCGAGCTCGGCTGCGAACTCGGCCAGCTGGCGTTCCTGGTGCGCGACGGGCGTCTCGTGCCCGGCGAAGGTGTAGATGCCGATGTCCTTGGGGGCCGTGATCGCGTTGTACGCGGCGAACACCGTCGACGGCGGGCAGATCGTGTCCATCAGCCCGCACGAGATCAGCGTGCGGCAGCGGATGCGCGGCGCCAGCAGCGCGTTGTCGATGTAGCGCAGCGTGCGCGCGACGGCGTCCTCGAGGTCGGTGTGCAGCGCCAGGTAGGCGGCGAGCTCGGTGTACGGCGCGTCGGGTGCGAGCGTGATCGCGCGCTCGATGTCGCAGAGGAACGGGATGTCGGCGTGGCAGAGTCGCACCAGCTCCGGCGCCAGCGCCGCCGCCGCCAGCGACAGGCCACCGCCCTGCGAGGCGCCCGACACCGCGACCCGGTCGGGGTCGACCTGCGGATGGGCCGCGGCCGTCTCGACCGCGCGCACCGCGTCGACGTAGAGCCGGCGGAAGTAGTACGTCTCGGGGTCGAGCACGCCGCGCGTCAGCACGCCCGGATGCTCCGGCCCGGAGAAGCCGGCGCCGGGGTCGGGCGTGTGCCCGACCTTCCACTCGCCGCCCTGCGCGCGGGAGTCCATGACGAACACCGCGTAGCCGGCGGCCGCGTACAGCGCGTGCTCGAGCGGCAGGTTGCGGCCGCCGCCGTAGCCGATGAAGGTGACCCGGCAGGGCAGCTTGCCGGTCGCCCCGCGAGGCCGCAGGAACCACGCCTTGATCGGATGACCGTCGGCGCCCGTGAACGTGACGTCGTCGACCGCGAGGCTGCCGTACGCGGCCTCCTCGTACGGCTCGTACACCGGTTCGGCGGCGCGCGACCGGGCCACGCCGAGCGCGCGCTGCCAGTAGTCGTCGAGGTCCGCGGGCGGCGGCGCGGCGCAGCGGTGGTTGCGCAGCTCGGCGAGCGGCAGGTCGTAATGCGGCATGGGCTGGAGTATCGTGCCCCGCGTGGATGGAGTCCACGACATGGGCGGCATGCAGGGCTTCGGGCCCGTCGTCGTGCCGGGCTCCGACGCCCCCTACCACCATCGCCTGGGAGTCGCGCATCCTCGCCATGAACCTGGTCACCGGGTTCGAGCGCCTGCGCGTCAACAACGGCCGCGCCGACCGCGAGGAGATGCCGCCCGCCGAGTACCTGGCGGCCGGCTACTTCGACCGCTGGGTGTACTCGACCGAGCGCGGCCTGCTCGAGAACGGCGTCATCCGGCCGGGCGAGGTCGAGGCGATGATCGAGCGGCTGCAGGCCGGCGAGGAGGTCGCGCCGACGTCGGATCCGGCGCAGGTCGAGCGGCTGCTGAAGGCGCTCGCCGACGCGCCGACGCTGCCCGCCGCGGTCGAACCCGCGCCACGCCGTCGGCGACCGGGTGCGCGTGCGGCGCATGCGGCCGCCCGGCCACAACCGCAGCCCCCGCTACCTGCGCGGCGTCGAGGGCGTGGTCGCAGCGCGTGCAGTGCAACGACGTGCGGCCCGGCGCCGGCGCCGAGCCGGTCTACCTGGTGTCGTTCGACGCCGTCGACGTCTGGGGCGCCGACGCCGACCGGGGCGCGGTGCTGGCCGACCTGTGGGAGGGCTACCTGGAGCCCGCCGGCTAGTGGACGGCGTCCACGACGTGGGCGGCATGCAGGGGTTCGGCGCGGCGGTCTGGCCCGGCTCGGAGGACGCCCACCCACGCCGACTGGGAGCTCCGCGCGTTCGTGCTCGCACTCGTCACCGGCCCCGGCTCGTCGCACGCCTTCCGGCACACGATCGAGCGGCTCGATCCGGTGCGCTACCTGTCGGGCACCTACTACGAGCGCTGGCTGTACGAGGCCGAGCAGGCGCTGGTCGAGTCGGGCGCGATCACGCACGAGGAGGTCGCCGACTGGGCAGCGGCGCCTCGGCGCCGGCGAGGCGATGCCGCGCACGTCCGACCCCGAGGGCGCGGCGTCGCTGGTGCGGGCGCTGCGGCGCAAGCGGCCGCTCGAGCCGGCGCCCGACGCGCGGTTCGCCATCGGCGACGCGCGTGCGGGTGCGGCGCATGCGGCCCGGCCGGCCACACGCGCTGTCCGCGGTACCTGCGCGGCGCCCGCGGCACGGTCGCGCGGGTGCAGGGCCTGGACGGCGTGCCCGACGTCGACAACGCCGCGACCGAGCCGGTGTACGCCGTCGCATTCGACAGCGGCGAGCTGTGGGGCGACGATGTCGAGCGCCACGTCGTCCACGCCGACCTGTGGGAACGCTACCTGGAGCCTGACCATGTCTGAGCACGGCCACGACCATCACCACGAGCACGGCCACGACCACGGCGAGGACGGGCACCACCATCCGCTGCCGGCGAGCGAGGCGGAGCTGCGCACGCGCGCGCTCGAGGCACTGCTGGTCGAGAAGGGGCTCGTCTCGACCGACGCCATCGACGCGGTGATCGACCTGTACGTCAACGACGTCGGGCCGCAGAACGGCGCCCGCGTGGTGGCCCGGGCGTGGACCGATCCCGAGTACCGCGAGCGGCTGCTGCGCGACGGCTCGTCCGCCATCCACGAGATGGGCTACGGCGGCGAGGAGGGCCACACGATGGTGGTCGCCGAGAACACGCCCGACGTGCACAACGTGATCGTCTGCACGCTCTGCTCGTGCTACCCGTGGCCCGTGCTCGGGCTGCCGCCGACCTGGTACAAGAGCGCGCCCTACCGCGCCCGGGTGGTCGCCGAGCCGCGCGCGGTGCTGGCCGAGTTCGGCCTCGAGCTGCCGGAGGAGACCGAGGTGCGCGTCTGGGACTCGACCGCCGAGGTGCGCTACATCGTGCTGCCGATGCGGCCCGAGGGCACCGAGGGCATGTCGGCCGACGAGCTGGCCGAGCTGGTGACGCGCGACTCGATGATCGGCACCGGCCTGCCGAAGGCGCCGGCGACGGCATGAGCACGCGGCGGATCCGATCCTGACCGAGCTGGAGCTGCCGCGGTCGAACGGCGAGCTGGTGTTCGAGGAGCCGTGGCAGGCCCGTGCGCTCGGCATGGGCGTCGTCACGATGCGCGCGCTCGGCGTCGGGGTCGGCGAGTGGCGCGACGCGCTCGCGGCCGCCATCGCCGAGCACGGGTACGACCCGGACGAGGATCCCGCCGCCGCGTACTACACGGCGTGGATCACGGCGCTCGAGCGGCTGCTGGCCGAGCGCGGCGTCACCGCCTGACGCCGACTCAGACGTGCACGACCTCGATGCCGCGCGCCAGCGTGCGCGCGACCGGGCAGCGCGTCGAGATGTCGTGGAGCCGGTGCCGCTGGTCGTCGTCGAGCGGCCCCTCGAGCTCGACGTGCACCTCGGCGCTGTCGCAGTAGCCGCCGCTCGCGCAGTCGTCGGTGTGCGCCCGCGCGTGGGTGAGATGCACCTCGACGGCCTCCAGCGGCCAGCCCTTGCGGCGCGCGTAGAGCATCGTCGTGATCGCCGTGCACGAGCCCAGCGCCGTCAGCAGGAGCTCGTACGGATCGGGTCCGCGGTCCTCGTCCGATGGGCGGCGGCTCGTCCACCAGGAACTCGTGGTCGCCGGTCGAGACCTGCGCCGCCACGCCGTCGAGCGTCCGTACCGTCACGTCTGCCATGGCGGCATCCTACGCCTGCGTATCCTTCCGGCGATGAGCGAGCCGATCCTCCCCCTCGCCGCACCGGCCGACCAGCTCGCCCTCGTCGAGCCGGCCGCCGGCCTCCGCATCACCTACGGCGAGCTGGGCGCCGAGGTCGAGCGGCTCGGGCGGGTGCTGGTCAGCCGCGGTGTCGTGCCCGGCGACGTGGTCGCGTTCTCGATGGCCAACGGGCCCGAGATCGTGACGACGTTCCTGGCCGTCGTGGCCGCCGGCGCCGCCGCCGCGCCGCTCAATCCGGGCTACACGGCGAAGGAGTTCGCCTTCTACCTCGACGACCTGCAGCCGCGGCTCGTGATCGGGCGCGGCGACGACGCGGCCGAGCTGCCGGGCGCGGTCGATCTCGGCGATCTCGGTGGCGATCCGGGCGGGCGCGCTGCCGGCTCCCGATCCCGATGCGGTGGCGCTGCTGCTGCACACCAGCGGCACGACGGCGCGGCCGAAGCAGGTGCCGATCCGCCAGCGCAACCTGATGGCGTCGGCCCGCACGGTCGCCGCCACCTACGCGCTCGCGCCCGCCGACACGAGCCACTGCGTGATGCCGCTGTTCCACGTGCACGGGCTGGTCGCCTCGACCCTCGCCACGCTGGTGTCGGGCGGCACGGTGCTGTGCCCGCGGCGGTTCTCGGCGAACGCGTTCTGGACCGACGGCGCCGCGCACGGCGCCACCTGGTACTCCGCCGTGCCGACGATCCACCACATCCTCACGACCCGCGAGCGCGAGGGATCGGACCGGCCGGCGCACGCGCTGCGGTTCGCCCGCTCGTGCTCGTCGGCGCTCGCCGCGCCGCTGATGGCCGAGTTCGAGGAGCGCTTCCAGATACCGCTGGTCGAGGCCTACGGCATGACCGAGGCGGCGCACCAGATGGCCTCCAACCCGCTGCCGCCGGCCGAGCGCCGGCCGGCGACGGTCGGCGTGGCGACGGGCACCGAGATCGCGATCCTCGACGACGACTGGAACGCGCTCGCCGTGGGCGAGGTCGGCGAGGTCTGCGTGCGCGGCCCCGGCGTCGTCGACGGCTACCGCTCGAACCCCGAGGCGAACGCGGCCTCGTTCCGCGACGGCTGGTTCCGCACCGGCGACTCCGGGTCGCTCGACGCCGAGGGCTACGTCCACCTCGCCGGGCCGGATCAAGGAGCTGATCAACCGCGGCGGCGAGAAGATCTCGCCGCACGAGGTCGAGGACGCGCTGCTGAAGCACCCGGCGGTGACCGAGGCCGTCGCGTTCTCGCTGCCCGACGCCAAGTACGGCGAGACGGTCGGCGCCGTGGTCGTGCTGACCGCCGAGGCCGACGAGGCCGGGCTGCAGCGGCACTGCGCCGACCTGCTCGCGAGCTTCAAGGTGCCGACGCGGATCGTGCCGATGGACGAGATCCCGAAGGGCGCGACGGGCAAGATCCAGCGGCGCACGATGGCCGAGCGGATCGGCGCCGGATGAGGATCGCGATCGTCGGGGCCGGTGCGATCGGCGGCTACGTCGGCGCGGCCCTGCACCGCGGCGGCGCCGACGTGCACCTCGTGGCGCGCGGCGCGAACCTGGCGGCGATGCGCGAGCACGGCGTGCGCGTGCTGTCGGAGCGCGGCGACTTCACGGCGCACGCGCCGGCGACCGACGACCCGGCCGAGATCGGGCCGGTCGACGTCGTGTTCCTCGGCCTGAAGGCCTACCAGTACGCGTCGGCGGGTGCCCTGCTGGCGCCGCTGCTGCACGACACGACCGCCGTCGTCGCGGCGCAGAACGGGCTGCCGTGGTGGTACTTCCACGGCCTCGGCGGGCCGTACGCGGGGCGCCGCATCGAGGCGGTCGACCCGGACGGCGCGACGAGCGCGGTGATCGCACCCGAGCGCGCGATCGGCTGCGTCGTCTACTGCGCCACCGAGCTCGAGGCGCCGGGCGTGATCCGTCACATCGAGGGCACGCGGTTCTCGATCGGCGAGCCGGACGGCACCATCTCCGACCGGTGCGTGCGGTTCAGCGAGGCGATGATCGCCGGCGGCCTGAAGTGCCCGGTCGAGCCCGACATCCGGAACGACATCTGGGTCAAGCTGATGGGCAACGTCGCGTTCAATCCCGCTTTCGGCGTCTCACGCGCGCGACGATGGTGCGCATCGCGACCGATCCGGCCACGCGCGAGGTGGTCGCGGCGATGATGGCCGAGACGGTCGAGATCGCCCGCGCCGTCGGCTGCGAGCCGGCGGTCGAGATCGAGCGGCGGCTGTCGGGCGCCGAGCGCGTCGGCGAGCACAAGACGTCGACGCTGATGGACCTGGAGGCGGGCAAGCCGCTCGAGCTGGGCGCGATCGTCACGGCCGTCGTCGAGCTCGCCGACCTCACCGGCACCCCTGCGCCGCACCTGAAGAGCATCGCCGCTGCGACCGGCCTGCTCGCCCGCACCCTTGGACTCGAGGAGCCCCGATGAACCGCGCCGTGCTGAACATCGCCCGCCCCGGCGACCGTGCCGGCGCCGGCCGACACGCTCGCGTTCCACCGCGCACTGCCGGGCTACGAGACGACGCCGCTCGTGCGCGCGACCGACCTGGCGAACGAGCTCGGACTCGACGACGTGTTCGTCAAGGACGAGTCGAGCCGGTTCGGCCTGCCGGCGTTCAAGTTCCTCGGCGCCAGCTGGGCCGTCGCGCAGCTGCTCGGCGGCTCCAGCGACCTCGACGAGCTGCGCGCGGCGGCGGCGCGCCAGGGCGTCCGCCGGCTGACGACGGCGACCGCCGGCAACCACGGCCGCGCGGTGGCGCGGATGGCGGCGCTGCTGGGCCTCGACTCGACCATCTACATGTCGTCGTCCACCGCGCAGGCGCGCCGGGACGCGGTGGCGGGCGAGGGCGCCGAGGTGGTCATCGTCGCCGGAGGGATACGACGCCGCCGTCGATGCGTCGATCGCCGACGCGGACGCCGACCCTGGCGGCGCTGGCCGTCAACGACGCCGACCCGAATGCCTCGTCCCCGCTGGGCGAGTGGGTGATCCAGGGCTACGGCACGCTGTTCGCCGAGGCGGCCGAGGCGCTCGATGCGCGTCGGCGCGTCGGTCGACCTGGTGGTGCTGCAGATGGGCGTCGGCGCGTTCGCCTCGAGCGGCGTCCGCTGGGCGATCTCGCGCGGCATCCCCGCCGTCGGCGCCGAGCCGGCCGGCTCCGCCTGCGTCGCCATCTCGGTCGCGGCGCGGAAGCCCGTCACGATCGAGGAGACGCCCACGACCATGGCGTGCCTGGTCGCCGGCACGCCCTCGGCGGCCGGCTGGCAGACGCTGATCGGCGGGCTCTCGGGCGTCGTGGTGCTGGACGATCCGGAGTCGGATGCCGCCGCGCGCCGTCTGGCGAAGCTCGGCCTGGAGGCGGGCGAGTCGGGCGCCGCGGGCACCGCGGGCCTGATCGCGCTGGCCACGGACCCGCTCAGCGAGCAGCTGCGCAACCAGATCGGCTTCGGCCAGATCCGCTCCGCCCTGGTGGTCAACACCGAGGGCGCCACGGACCCGGAGCGCTACCGCACGGTCGTCCTGCCGGGCTGACGCGCGCGTCTTCCGCGCGTATTCATGGCTCCTACGTTCTGGGGTCAGACCCCGAAAACCGCCTCGCTGGGGTCTGACCCCAGAACGCTTCCGCGCCGAAGGCGCACGTGTCGCCCGACATGTCGCACGGCGTTCGCAGATGGTGCGGAGCGTGCGCCGGTGGACACGGAGATCGCGCTAGACCCTCACGCGGCCGTCAGCTGAGGGTGCGCTCGATGATCTGGCCGCGACTATTGCCCGTCACGGACAGGTACTGGCGGGTGCCGTCGATGCCCGAGCGCATGACCACCGCGCCGAGCTCGTCGCCGCTCGCGTAGTTGCGGGAGATGCTCACGTACGGCGTGTCGTCGCCGGCGCCGTCCAGCTCGATCGCGGCCATGTTGCGCACGAACGTGCTCGGGCCGTCGGGCGCGATCTCCTCGAGCGCGAACAGCGAGCGCGCCACGTCGGTCGAGCCGACCTTGAACGGCTCGGGCGGCGCGAACACGCCGTTGCGCCAGTTGTAGTCGTCGGCGAAGCCGGTGGTCCTGTCGTAGACGCGGAAGTACGCGTACTCGTCGTACAGGCCGACCTGCAGCAGCAGCGGGTCGCGCCCGAGCAGCTTGCGCAGGCCCGCGGTGATGGCGCGGTACCCGTCCGCCGTCAGCGGCCCGTCGGCGGGGACGGGCACCGACTTGCCGGGCGTGGTGAACACCGTCTTCGTCACCGTCACGACCTGCCCCGGCTGGCCGCCCGGGCCACCCGAACCACCGCAGGCGGCGCCGAACAGCACGACGACGAGCAGCGCGGGAAGCGAGAGGAGGCGCACCGGCCGAACGCTACAGGAGACCTGCAACGACGCTCCCTGCGCCGGTTGCGCAGATCACGCCCAGCGCCAGGCGCCGAGCCGTCGGCGCCGACAGCCGCGGCGCGAGGCGACGCCCGGCGATCAGCCCGGCGACCAGCCCCGGCAGCAGCAGCGCGGTCACCGCCATCGTGTGCGACCGCGGCAACTCGTGGAAGGCGAGCGCCGCGACGCCGGCCAGATTGAAGCCGGCGAACAGCACCTGCAGCGTGTCGCGCAGCTCGCGGCCGTGCGTGCCTTCGGCGTCCAGCCACAGCGCGAGCGGCGGGCCGTTGGCCGAGATGGTGGTCGTCAGCAGGCCGGCCCCCAGCCCGGCGCCGGCCCGGATCACCGAGCGGCGCCGCGGATCGGTGACCACGCCCGGGTGCCAGGCGCGGGCCAGCACCGCGAGCACGACCGCGATGCCGACCGCCACCTGAAGGTGCGACCGCGAGATGTACCCGACCAGCATCGCACCCACCACGAATCCGGGGAGCGCCCACAGCAGCACCGTGCCGGCCGCCCGGGTGCGCACCACGGGCCGCGAGCCGCCGACCAGCATCAGGCCGTTCAGGACGAGCGCCGAGAGCAGCGTCGCGTAGAGCGCCTGCCGCGGTTCGAGCACCGCGAACAGCGCCGGCGCCACCACGAGCCCGTATCCGAGACCGGTTGCGCCCTGCACGAACGAGCCGAGGCCCGACAGCCCGACGACGACCACCACCGCTGCGAGTTCGGGCAAGGCGGCGGCGCCCGCTACGCCGTGTCGCGCGCCGCGGCGGCCTCGGCCGCCGCCAGCTTCGCCGGCACGCCCTGCTCCATGGCCCGCGCGAACGCGTCGTCGCGGTCGCCCTCCACGTAGCGCTTCCACATGTTCTCGAGGAACACCGCGGCCTTCCAGTGCGCCAGGCACTCGTACCAGGCGATGCGCGACGTGTCGCGGCCGGTGCGCGCCGCGTACAGGCGCGCCAGCTCGGCCCGGCTCGGGAACCCGAGCTCGGCCGTCACCGGCGACAGCGGCGGATGGCCCGGCGCCGGCTCCGTGTCGTCGGTGTACATCGACAGCAGATACCCCAGGTCGGCGAGCGGGTCGCCGATCGTCGACAGCTCCCAGTCGAGCACCGCGCTGATGCGCGCCGGGGCGTCCTCGGCGACGAGCAGGTTGCCGACCCGGTAGTCGCCGTGCACGACGGTCGCCGGCACCGCCGGCGGCAGGTGCGCGAGCAGCCAGGCGCCGAGCTCGTCGACGACGGGCAGGTCGCGGGTGGCGTTGTGCGGCCAGATCTTCAGGAACCGTCCGATCTGCCGCTCGAGGTAGCCGTC
This sequence comes from uncultured Actinomycetes bacterium, assembly GCA_963732645.1. Classification (GTDB taxonomy): domain Bacteria; phylum Actinomycetota; class Thermoleophilia; order Gaiellales; family F1-60-MAGs149; genus VFJZ01. The sequence goes on along the minus strand of CAVTAC010000006.1, from coordinate 163,208 downwards.
GGGCCGCCCGAACGACGACAGGTCGGCCGCCTCGGGGTCGATCGCGTGGATCTCGGCCAGCGCGTCGACGAACTCCTCGCCCAGCCGCGCGCGGTCGGATGGCGTGTCGATGGCCGGCGGCAACGCGGTGTCGATCGGCACCCCGGGAGAGAGCTCCATGACGTAGAAGGGCACGCCGAGCAGCGACTCGTCGTCGCACACCGCAAGCACCGCGGGCACCCGTGCGCCGGCGGCGTGCAGGCGCGAGACGATCGCCGACTCGCGCAGCATGTCGTGGGCCGAGGGCGGCAGCGGCGGGCGCGGCGGGCGGCGCAGCACGACCTGCGTGCCACCGCGCTCCACCAGGTAGGTCAGGTTCGAGTGGCCGTCGCCGAGCGGGCGGTACGTGACCGGGCCCTCGCCGATGCCGTGCGCGTCGAGAAAGCGCTCGACGACCTCCGGCACGAAGAGGTCAGTGGAACCGCCAGCCATCGCCCCGCTCGTAGCTCTTGAGGATCCGGCGAGCGACGACCATGCGGTGCACCTCGTCGGGGCCGTCGTAGATGCGGGCGAAGCGCGCGGCGAGGTACATCTGCGACAGCGGCGAGTCGCCCGAGATGCCGAGCGCGCCGTGCGTCTGGACGGCGCGGTCGATGACGTCGTGCAGCACCTTGGCGGCCGAGAACTTGAGCGCGGAGATCTCGACGCGGGCCTCCTCGCCGGTGTCGATCAGCCCGGCGGCGTGGAGCGTCATCAGGCGGCAGCCCTGGATCTCGGCGGCGGAGTCGGCGATCCAGTTCTGGATGGTCTGCTTGTCGGCCAGCCGCGACCCGAACGCCTCGCGCTCGAGCGCGTAGGTGCACATGAGGTCGAACGCGCGCTGCATCTGCCCGAGCCAGCGCATGACGTGGTGGATGCGGCCCGGACCGAGGCGCTTCTGCGCGATGCGGAAGCCGTCGCCGCGCTCGCCGAGCAGGTTCGCGGCGGGCACGCGCGCACCGCGGAACCGCACCTCGCAGTGCGTGTTCCAGCCGTGGCCGGTGTGACCGAGGACCGGCACGGGTCGCACGACCTCGACGCCCGGCGTGTCGGCCGGCACGATGATCTGCGAGATGTGACGGTGCGGCGCGCCGTCGGGATCGGTGACGGCCATGACGATGCCGAAGGCCGCACCGTCGGCACCGGTCTGGAACCACTTGTCGCCGTCGATGACCCACTCGTCGCCGTCCAGCACCGCGCGGGTCTCGAGGCCGGTCGGGTCCGACCCGGAGACGGCGCGCTCGGTCATCGCGAAGTACGAGCGCACGTCGCCGCGCACCAGCGGCTCGAGGAAGTCGGTGCGCTGCTGCGGCGTGCCGAACATCTCGAGGATCTCGGAGTTGCCGGCGTCGGGCGCCTGGCAGCCGAAGATCAGCTGCGCCCAGAAGCAGCGCCCGATCTCCTCGTTCAGGTAGGCGTAGGCGAGGAAGCCACGCCCGGTGCCGCCTGCCTCGGGGCCGATGTGCGGCGCCCACAGCCCCTCGGCGCGGGCGCGCTCGCGCAGCTGCGCGATGAGCGCGTCGGCGGCGGCGTCCTCGGCGTAGAGGGCCATCTCGTTCGGGTAGACGTGCGCCTCCATGAAGGCGCGGTAGCGGTCGCGAAGGGCGACGAGCTCGGGATCCATGACGCCTGGAGTATTGCTCAGGAGCCCATGAGCGAGGCCATGCGCTCGAGCTTCTGGCGCTCCTCGGCGAGGCGCTTCTCGGCCCGGCCCAGCTCACGGCTGCCCTCGGCGCGATACTGCTCGACGCGCTGCTCGAGCTCGCTGATGTTCTGCTCGAGCTTGATGCGCGCGGCAGACAGCGGGTTGCTGCTCGGCACGGCGGTCTGCTTCTCGGTGGCGCGATCCTTCAGGCGGCCGAGGGCCTCCTGGAACTGCTCCTTGACCTCGGGCTCGACGGCGTCGGCGGCACGGGCGAAGTTGCGCTCCAGCCGCTCCACCTCGTCGCGCGTCACGTCGGCATCCGAGAACGCCATCCGCTGCGCGGTGACGACGGTCTGCTCGGCCGTGGCGGCGGCGTTGGCGGCCGACCGCTCGGCGCGGGCCGCGGCCTGGCGGAGCCGGGAGAACCCGACGCCGCGCGCCTCGCGGAACTGCTGCCACAGCTCGTCGTCGGCGTCGCGACCGGCCGAGCCGGCGCGCTTCCACGCCGTCATCAGCCGATCGAGCTCGGCCTGGAGCTCCTCCGGCGGCAGGCCGCCGACGGCCTTGGCCTCGGCGATGAGACCCTCCTTGGCGACCTTGATCTCCTCGCGCCGGCGCTGCCGGGCGGCGGCCAGCTCGCGGCGCAGCGCGAACACGCGGTCGCGGGCACCGCGGAACTGCTGCCAGAGCGCCTGGTCCTCGGATCCGGCGCGGCCGGCGGCCTTCCACTCGGCCATCATCCGGTCGAGGCCGTCACCGATCTTGCGCGGGTCGCCCAGCTCGAGCAGGCCCTCGCACTCGGCGATCAGCTCCTTCTTCTTCGCGGCGGCCTCGGCCGACAGGCGCGAGCGCTCCGCGTGGTGCGCGTTGCGGCGCTCGAAGAAGGCGTCGCGCGCGGTCGAGAAGCGGGCCCACAGGGCGTCGTCGATCTCGCGGCCGGCCGAGCCGACGGCGCGCCAGCGCTCGAGCAGCTCGCGGAAGCCGTTGGCGGCTTTCACCCAATCGGACGAGGCGCTCAGTCGCTCGGCCTCCTCGACGATCGCGGTGCGCACGACCTGGGCGGCCTCGGGGCTGTCGGCGCGCACGGCCTCGATGGTCTCGGCGGGCTTCTCGCCGTCGGCGGGAGCATCGGCGGCCGGTGGCCTCGGCGGCCGGGTCGGCCGGCGCCTCGGCAGCGGGAGCGTCAGCAGCGGGCGCATCGGCAGTGGGCTCCTCGACGACGGGCGCCTCGGCGGCAGCCCCCTCGACGACGGACTCCTCGCGCCGACGGGCTCCTCGGCGACGGGCGCCTCAGCGGCAGCCTCCTCGACGGGCGCCTCAGCCACCGGCTCATCAGCAGCAGGGGCCTCAGCAGCGGGCGCCTCGGCAGCAGGCTCCTCAGCCACGGGCTCCTCGGCGGCCACCTCGGCCGCGGGCTCCTCGGCCGGCGCCTCGGCGACCGGCTCCTCGGCCTGCGTCTCCGCGACCGGCACTTCCTCGACCTGTGGCTCTTCGACCAATGCCTCGGCTCCCTCGTCTGGCGCCTCGGCGGCAACCTTCTCGTCCGCCGGACTCACGGGTTCGGTGGCGCCACCCGTTCCGGCGTCCTCGGCGGGCAACTCGACGGCCTCGTGCGACTCGTCCGCGGACATTCCTCCGTCACCGTACCCGAGATGCCCCGCTCAGGCGGCATCGGACCGGCCCAGTCGTGTCCCGGATAACGCTCAGCTGCGGGGGATCCGCGGGCGCGCGAGGTGGATGATCTCGCCCAGGCGCGCGAACCCCGTGCCGCCGAGGCGGCAGATCGGCCGCAGCAGCGCCGGATCGATGCGTCCGTCCTGCAGCAGCCCGTCGCGGACGTGGAACGCCACCACCTCGCAGATCAGCAGGACGTAGTCGGAGGGCTCCTCGCGGCCGATCACCACCGACGAGGAGACGCGGCACTCGAAGGAGACGGGCGCCTCTGCCACGCGCGGCGCCGCGACGTGCTCGCAGACCGCCGCCGTCACGCCAGCGACGTCGAACTCGTCGACGTCGCTGAGGTAGTCGCCCGACGTGGCGTTCATCTGCTCCAGCAGGTCCTCGGAGACGATGTTGACCACCAGCTCGCCGGCTGCCATGGCGTTCGCCGCCGAGTCCTTGCGATCGCCGTCGCCGTGGCGCCCGACCGAGATGATCACGGTCGGCGGCGCGCCGCCGATGGCCTGGAAGAACGAGAACGGCGCCAGGTTGCGCGATCCGTCCGGGCCGAGCGTCGACACCCACGCCACGGGCCGCGGCACGACGGAGTCGGTGAGGATGCGGTAGGCGGCGGTATCGGTGAGATCGGCGACGTCGATGCGCATCGGCGGAAGACTACGGTTGCCGGTAGCGTTCCCGTGTCACGTGACCCGTCGCATCCTCGTCCTGCAGCACTCCCCCGGTGGATTTCTCGGCGTCCTCGAACCGCCCCTGCGCGCGGCCGGCTTCGAGATCCATACGTGGCGCACCTTCGACGAGCCGGCGCCGCCGCTCCACGCCGGTGAGATCAGCGGGTTGATCGGCCTCGGCGGGGTCATGCATCCCGACGAGGATGCCGCGCACCCGTGGCTGCCCGAGGTGCGCGCCCTGTATCGCCAGGCCATCGCGCGGGAGGTACCGACGCTCGGCGTCTGCCTCGGCGTGCAGCTGATGTCGCAGGCCCTCGGCGGGTCGGCCGGGCCGCTCGGGCGACTCCGCGTGGGCTTTCTGCCGGTCGAGTTCCAGGCCGACGACGACCCGCTGCTCGGCGGCCTGCCCGACACGCTGCGGCCGCTGTCGTGGCACGAGTACATCGCCATCCCGCCGCCGGACGCGACCGTGCTGGCGGCCGCCGACGGCACGCCGCAGGCCATCCGCTTCGCGCCCTACGCGTGGGGCGTCCAGTTCCACGCCGAGCTCGCCGGCCACGTCGACCGGTGGTTCGAGCTGGGCGGCGACCCGCTCCGCGCGCGCGGCGTCGACGTGCAGGAGATCGTCGACGAGCTGCCGGAGATGGTCGACGCGTGGCAGCCGCACGGCGAGATCATCGCCGGGCGCTTCGCCCGGCTGGCGGCCGGCTTGCCGGTCTAGAGGCTAGTCCGACGCCGGCAGGTAGCTGCCGTCGGCGTCGTGCTTCTCGTGGCCGGTGAGCGCCGGCCAGAACGTGCACACGAGCGTCACGTCGGTGTGTGCGCGAAGGATGTGCCGGTCGTGCTGGTCGAGCACGTACATCGTGCCGGGCACGATGGCGTGCGTCTCGCCGGTCGCGACGTCGACGACCTCGCCCTCGCCCGCGATGCAGAGGTTCGTCTCGTAGTGGTTCTTGTACCAGAGGTGCTGCTCGGATCCGGCCTTGATCTCGGTGTAGTGCACCGAGTGCTCCACGCCGTCGTCCCGGCGCATCAGCCGCCGGCTGCGCCAGCCCTCGCCGGAAACGTCACGGTCGGTGCCTGCGATCTCGTCGATGGTGCGCACGATCATGCGCGGCAGCATACGCTGCCGCCCCAATGACCGTCACCGACTTCATCGACAGCCGCGCGGACGAGATCGCGGCGTTCGCCTCGCACCTGATCCAGCAGCCGAGCCCGAACCCGCCGGGCGACACGCGGCCGGTCGCCGCGGCCGTCCGCGAGCTGCTCGAGCGGCACGGCATCGAGGTCGCGACGATCGCCGACCAGGACCACACGCCGAACCTGGTCGCCACCATCGAGGGCACCTCCCCCGGCCCGCACCTGGTGCTGAACGGCCACATGGACGTGTACCCCGACGGCGATGCCGCGCTGTGGACGCGGCCCGCCCGGTCGGGCGAGATCGCCGACGGCCGGCTGCACGGGCGCGGCGCGGGCGACATGAAGAGCGGCCTGACGACGATCCTCTACGCCTTCCTGGCGCTGGCCGAGCGCGGCGACCTGCGGGGCCGCTTGTCGCTGTGCGCGGTCTCGGACGAGATGAGCTTCTCGCCCCACGGCGCCCCGCTGGTGCTGACCGAGCGGCCCGATCTCGCCGGCGACGCCTCGATCGGGGCCGAGCCGACGTCACCCGACTTCGTGCTGTGCGGCGAGAAGGGCATGCTCTGGCTCGAGGTGCGCACGGCGGGCGACGGCGGCGCGGCGGCCTTCGCACCCGGCCTGCGCAACGCGATCGACACGATGGGCGACGTGCTGCGCGACCTCGCCGCGTACCGCGACTGGCAGGTCGAGATGCCGGCCGAGGTGCACGCGGCGCTCGCCGCCGGCGGCACCGAGCGGGCTGCCGGCCGAGGCGCTCACCTACGCCGACGACGCCGTGCTCGGCGTCTGCACGTTCAACGTGGGCCGGATCGAGGGCGGCCGCAAGATCAACCTCGTGGCCGACGAGTGCCGCGCCGAGGTCGACCTGCGTCTGCCGCCGGGCCTGACACTGGCCGAGGTGCGGCCGTTCGTGGCCGAGGTGATCGCCCGCCATCCGGGCGCGTCGTGCACCGAGATCCAGGCGATGGAGGCGAACTGGACCGATCCCGCCGATCCGCTCGTCGTGGCGATGCTGGATGCCGGCGAGCAGGTGCTCGGCACGCGCCCGCGGCCGGAGTTCGGCATCACCGCGTCCGACACGCGCCTGTGGCGCGAGCGCGGCAAGCCGGCGGCGATGATCGGCGCGCGCATCCACGGCCAGGGCCTGCCGAACGAGTCGATCGCGGTCGCCGACCTGGTCGGCTGCGCGAAGGTGATCGCGCTCGCGGCCGAGCGCTATCTGAGCTGACGCAGAGGCATACTCGCCGGGCTGCACGAAGCCGGTCTCGTACGCGAGCACGACGGCCTGGGTGCGGTCGCGCACCTCGAGCTTCGCGAGCACGCGCGCGACGTGCGTCTTGACCGTGTGCACGGCGACGACGAACTCGTCGGCGATCTCCTGGTTCGACCGCCCGCGGGCGACCAGCCGCAGCGTCTCGGCCTCGCGGTCGGTCAGCTGGGCCAGCAGCAGGGCGCGGCGGTCGCCGGGATCGACGCGGGTGGCGTGCCGCTCCACGAGTCGCCGGGTGAGGGCCGGGAAGACGAGCGACTCGCCGCTCGCGACGATGCGGACGGCCTGCGCCAGCTCCTCCGGCTGCACGCGCTTCAGCACGAAGCCGCTCGCGCCGGCGCGCAGCGCGTCGTAGACGTACTCGTCGTGCTCGAACGTGGTCACGACCAGCACGCGCGGCCGCTCGACGGAGTGGGCGACGATCGCGCGGGTCGCCTCGATGCCGTCCATGCGGGGCATGCGCACGTCCATCAGCACCACGTCGGGGTCGAGCTCGCGGGCGCGGCGGACGGCCTCCACGCCGTCCGCCGCCTCGCCCACGACCTCGATGTCCGGCTCGGTCTGCAGCAGCGTGCGCAGACCGCCGCGCACGAGCGCGTCGTCGTCGGCGACGAGCAGGCGGATCATGACCGGACGCGGGGGAACATCGCCCGCAAACGGTAGCCGCCGGAGCCGTCGGGCCCGTGCTCGAGGGTGCCGCCGACCGCGCCGACGCGCTCGGAGATGCCGCGCAACCCGCGACCGCCGCTCTCGCGCCCCGGCACGATCGCCACGCCGGGGCCGTTGACGACGAGGATCTCGAGGCCCTCGGCGCCGGCCGCCACGACCGCGGAGGTGGTCGCCCCCGAGGCGTGGCGCAGCACGTTGGTGAGCGCCTCCTGCAGCACGCGGTAGCCCTCGCGACCGATCGCCGGTGGCACGGCGGCGAGGTCGCCGCGGCGCTCCAGGGTGATCGGCAGCCCGGCGGCGCGGGTGCGGCCGACGAGGTCGTCGATGTCGCCGAGGCCCGACGCCGGCCGCATGCCCGACGGCTCGTCGCGCAGCACGGCGAGCACGCGATCGAGCTCGTCCATGGCGTCGCGGCCCTGCACCTCGATCGCCTCCAGGGCACCGGCCACGAAGGCCTGGTCGGTCTCCAGCACGCGCCGGGCGGCGCTGGCCTGCAGCACGATCGCGGTCACCGAGTGTCCCACCGAGTCGTGCAGGTCGCGGGCCAGGTCGGCGCGGGCGCCGAGCCGGGCGGTGTCGGCCCGCAGGCGCACGAGCTCGTCGTTGCTCGACGGGCCCAGCAGCGCGCCGGCGAGGATGCGGTGGATGGCCGCGAAGCCGTCGACCACGTTCAGCGCCAGGAACACGAGGGCGGCGGCGGCCGCGAAGCTGGCGATGCGCGGCAGCGCGGCGGCGTCCTGCAGGCCGCCGACCAGCGGCTCGAGCACCAGCGCCACGGCGGCGCCGACCATCGCCGCCGGGACGACGAACGAGACCAGCGACAGCGGGAAGCGCAGCAGCAGCCAGCCGAACGACCGCCAGGTCGAGGGCGCCATCACGACGGCGCGCAGCCGCTGCAGCAGCGGACCCTCCGCGTGCCGGTGCGCCGGCGGCGTCTCGATCCTGGCGCCGAGCAGGGTGTTGGCGATGCTGCGATCCATCGCCCCGAGTGCGCGACTCGCCGTCACGACGGCGAGCAGCAGCGGGATGCCGACGATCACGACCGACAGGCCGAACCCGACGGCGAGGCCCGTGACGAGGAAGATGAACTCGCCGATGCCGATGGCGAAGCCGACGATCAGGTAGGCGACGCCGGCCCAGGTGCGCGCGCTGGCGATCGGCGCGAACGCGGCGGTGACGGGGTTGCGGGCGAGGCTAGACATCGGAGCGCTCGATCGTCACGTCGCCGGTGCCGCTGTCGATGCGGATGCGGTTGGTGCTGGCGGCGTCGTGCTCGATGCCGAAGCCGAGCACGACATCGCCGATGCCGGAGTCGGTGCCGATGTCGTAGGCGCCGGCGGGCACGCGCACGGTGACGTCGCCGGTGCCGCTATTGATCTCGATGTCGCGCGGCGCGGCGACGAAGTTCAGCACGATGTCGCCGGTGCCGCTGTCGATGCTCACCGCCGGCGACGCGATGCCGTCGGCGCGGACGTCGCCGGTGCCGGAGTCCACCGACAGCGAGGTCTCGCGGGGAACGGCCACGGTGTAGCTGACGGCGCACAGCGGGCCGATGCCGAACGTGTCGTCGCCGGTATCCCAGTTGAAGAACGAGTGGTGGCACGAGGCGCGCAGCCGCAGCCGGCCGGCGCTGGTGTCGGCGGTGAGCTTCGGGTCGCTGCCGGTCGACCGGATGCGGCTGTCGACCTTGATGTCGGACCGGTCCTCGCCGCGGACGACGATGTCGCCGGCGCCGCTGTCGAGCTCGAGGCGGTCGGCGGCCGGGTACGTCGCCGTCTCCTCCGAGACCGTGACGTGGCGCGCCGAGGCCGCGACGACGAAACCGCCGACCGCGACGGCAACGAGGACGATGAGGCCCGGAATGCGCCAGACGGCGCGGTTCTTGGGGGATTCGCTTTCCATGACCTGATGGTCGCCGGGTGCGAGCCGCGGCCCATCGGCCGCACGCGCGATCCACATCATCCCCGAGAGCGATCAGGTGGTGGTCGGAGGAACAGCGGAGCACGGCGATTTGTCTGACTTTAGTCAGACAAAAAAGTGCGCACGGAAGACGCATTGTCCGGACCCGAACACACGCAAAGCGCACAGATCGCGCGATCCGCGCGCCTTCCGCGCGTGTCCCGTGCGCCAGGCCTGTCCCCCGAAAACGGCTTTTCGGGGTCAGACCCCAAAAAGCGCCAAATTGGGGTTTCGGGGGTCTCGACCAGGTCGGCGACGCCGTTGCGGCCGAGGCTGCGGATGGCGGCGTACACCGGCGTCGCCCTGGCGCGCCGCGACCACTCCGGGTTCCAGTCCATCGACACCCGGTCGGTGGCCTCGGGCATGTACGACGCGGTCATCGTCATCGGTCGCCCGGTGCCGGTCGGGATGGGCCGTCGCGACGATGCCGCAGTCGTACGGCGCGTTCAGCCACTTGTGCGCGTCGGTGGCCCACGAGTCGGCCCGCGCCGCACCCGCCAGCAGGTGGCGCAGCTTCGGGCTCGCCGCCGCCCACAGGCCGAAGGCGCCGTCGACGTGCACCCAGGCACCGTGCGCGTGGGCGACGTCGATGCATGCCGCGAAGTCGTCGAAGGCGCCCGCGTTGAGGTCGCCGCGCGGCGAGGCAGACGATCGCGGGCCGGTCGTCCAGCGCGGTCGCGAGCCCGGCCGGGTCGATGCGCCCGACGGCGTCGGCGGGCGCCTGCTCCAGCGCGTCGACGCCGAGCCCGAGCAGGCGCACCGCGCGGTCGAGCGAGCTGTGGTGCTGCGCGCCGGCCAGCACGCGCAGCGGTGGCGCGCCGTGCAGCCCGCGCCGCTCGACGTCGTGGCCGCGCTGCGCCAGCAGGTGGCTGCGCGCCACCGCGCAGCGCCGTCACGTGCGGCCAGCTGCGTGCCGGTCACGAACGCCACCGACGCATCGGCCGGCAGGCCGAGCAGGTCGAGCAGCCACGCGCCCGCCACCTCCTCCACGATCGCGCTGGCCGGGGAGGTGGCGTAGATGCACGCGTTCTGGTCCCACGTCGACACGAGCCAGTCGGCGAGCCAGCGCGGCCGGCAGCGTGCCGCCGATCACCCAGCCGAAGAAGCGCGGTCCGGCACGACCCGATCAGGCCGCCCTCGACGTCGCGCACGAGGTCGTCGACCACGTCGGCCGCCGGTACGCCGCTCGTCCGCCAGCGGGCGAGCCAGCCGGCCGCGCAGCTCGTCGGCAGTCGCCGGTCGCCGCAACCGGCCGCTCGCGCCAGCCCGATCCAGGTACGCCGTGGCGTGCGCGGCCGTGCGCGCGAGCGCGGGTCGGTCACGGGCGCGGGTCGTAGATCGAGCTCCCGGCGCCCGGGGCGGCGTTCGGCGGGTACGGGGCGAAGTCGTTCTCGAAGCCCGGCAGCGCCTCGAGGCGGCCGATCCACGCCCTCACCGCGGCGTACGGCGCGAGCGGGATCTGCGCCTCGTCCGCGACGTGGGCGTAGCCGTACACCGCCAGGTCGGCGATCGTCGGCGCGTCGCCGACCAGGAACGGCCGCGTCGCCAGCTCCGCGTCGAGGATGGCGAGCGCCTCGCGGCCCGTCTCCTGGCGGGCGGCGACACCCTCCGGATCGAGGGCGGCGCGTCCGGTCAGCAGCCGGAACCGCGGGTTGGCGATGCCCGGCATGACGCGCTCCTGCTCGAACAGCAGCCACTGCACCACCCGCGCGCGGGACAGCGCGTCGGCCGGCAGGAAGGGCGTGCCCTCGGCGAGGAACCAGAGGATGGCGTTCGACTGCGTCACCACCTCGCCGTCGCCGGTCACCAGCACCGGTGTCTCGCGCAGCGGGTTCAGCGCGCCGTACTCGGCGGTCAGCGTGCCGCCGTCGAAGATGTCGACGGCGACACGCCGGTAGTCCCGGCCGAGCAGGCCGAACAGCACGCGCACCTTGAGGCAGTTGCCCGAGGCGGCGTAGTCGTGGAGGGTCGCGAGGCTCACGCGGCGATGCCCTCGTGCGTGAGCAGCCAGCGCTTGGCGTCGAGGCCGCCCGAGTAGCCGGTGAGCCGCCCGTCGGCCCCGATCACGCGGTGACACGGGATCACGATCGAGATCGGGTTGCGGCCGTTGGCCGCGCCGGCGGCGCGTACCGCGGACGGGTGCTCGGCGCGGCGCGCCAGCTCGGCGTACGAGATCGTCTCGCCGTACGGGATCCGCGCGAGCTCGGCCCAGACCCGGCGCTGCCACGCGGTGCCGGCGGGGTCGAGCGGCATGTCGAACGCCTGTCGCCGGCCGTCGAAGTACGCGCTCAGCTGGCGCTGCACCTCGTCCAGAAAGGGCCCGCCCTCCTGCCACGACGGGTCGGGCGCGCGCTCCTCGCGCGGGAGGTAGAGGCCGGTCAGCGTGTCGTCCGCCGCGGTCAGCAGCAGCTGGCCGACGGGGCTCTCGAGATGGGCGTAGTGCGTCATAGCGTGCTCCAGAGGTGGAAGGTTGCGTAGGACCGCCACGGGCGCCAGCGCTCCGCGGCGGAGGGGTCGGCGCCGAGCGCCTTCAGCGCGTGCTTGACGCCGAGGTCGGTGGCGGGCCAGGCGTCGGGATCGCCGAGCGCCCGCATCGCCACGTACTCCGCCGTCCACGGCCCGATGCCGGCGACGGCCGTCAGCTCGCGACGCGCCACGGTGCGGTCCGCGCCGGGCGAGAGGTCGAGGTCGCCGTCGGCGATGAGCCGCATCACGGTGCGGAAGGTGTCTCGGCGCCGGACCGGCATCGCGAGGTGCTCGTCGGCCACCTCGGCCAGATCCGCGGCGCTCGGGAAGCGATGCGTGAGCGTGCCGTCGGGCGTCTCGAGCGGCGTGCCGTAGTGCTCGACCAGCCGGCCGGCGAGCGTGCGCGCGCCCGGCCACCGAGACCTGCTGGCCGAGCACCGCCCGCGCGACCAGCTCGTGCGGCGCGGCCGCGCCGGGCACCCGCAGCCCGGGCCGCGCCGCGACCAGCGGGCCGAGCACCGGATCGGCGCCGAGGTCGTCGTCGATCGCGACCGGGTCGGCGTCGAGATCGAGCAGGCGCCGCACCGTCGCGACCGCCTGGGCCAGGTCGCGCACGTCGTCGAGCGTCAGCGTGCAGGCGACGTGGCCGTCGCCCGGCCGCATCGCCGCGACGGCCGCGCCGTGCGCCAGATCGAGCACCCGCCGGTACGTGTCGCCGTCGATCTCCTCGACGCCGGCGATGGCCCGGAAGCCGAGGAACGCCGTCAGCTCGCCCCACGCGACCGGTGCGCGATACGGCAACCGCAGCTCGATCGCGCTGCCCGTCGCGGGAACCGTCCGCGCGCGAGCGCGCAGCTCGGTCGGCGACTGCGCGAACACCTCGCGGACCGTGTCGTTGAACTGGCGGATGCTCGCGAAGCCGGCCGCGAACGCGACGTCGGTGAACGGCATCGCGGTCGTCTCGATCAGCGTCCGCGCCGTCTGCGCGCGCTGGGCGCGGGCGATCGCGAGCGGCCCGGCGCCGAGCTCGTCGGTGACGAGCCGCGTCAGGTGGCGCTCGGAGTAGCCGAGCCGGCCGGCGACGCCGCCCACGCCCTCGCGGTCGAGCACGCCGTCCTGGATCAGCCGCATCGCCCGGCCGACGGCGTCGGCGCGCACGTTCCACTCCGGCGACCCGGGCGAGGCGTCGGGCCGGCAGCGCTTGCACGCCCGGAAGCCGGCGCGCTGCGCGGCGGCCGCCGTGCGGTAGAAGCGCATGTTGGAGCGCTTCGGCGACATCGCCGGGCAGCTCGGCCGGCAGTAGATGCGCGTCGACGTCACACCGAGGTACACGCGACCGTCGAAGCGCGGGTCGCGGCTCTCGAACAGCCGGTACAGGTGCTCGTCGTCCATGAGGGCATCGTGACAGCCGGACCGGGCCCTGACTAGCGGAAATCGGACAGCGCGCCCGCGACGCGGAATCCTGAGACAATTGCGCCATGTCCGCCATCGACTACACGCCGTTCGAGGTGCTCACCTTCGACTGCTACGGCACCCTGATCGACTGGGAGAGCGGCATCGCGGCCGCCATGACGGAGGCCCTCGGCGACCATCCGCGCGAGCAACTGCTGGAGCTGTTCGGCCGGCACGAGCATGAGGCGGAGGTGCCGTACCGCCTGTACCGCGAGGTACTGGCCGAGACGCTCCGCAACGTCGCGGCCGAGCTGGGTGTCACCGTCACCGAGGAGCAGACCGCCGCGTTCGGCGGGTCCGTCGCCGACTGGCCGGCGTTCCCCGACTCGGGCGACGCGCTGCGACGGCTGCAGACGCGGTTCCAGCTCGGCGTGATCACGAACTGCGACGACGACCTGTTCGCGCTCTCGGAGGCGCGGCTCGGCGTGCGGTTCGACTACGTCATCACCGCGGAGCAGGTCGGCTCCTACAAGCCCGACCCGGCGAACTTCCACTACGCGCACGAGCGCATCGGCGTGCCGCGCGGCCAGATCCTGCACGTCGCCCAGAGCCTGTTCCACGACCACGTGCCCGCGAAGCAGCTCGGCATGACGACGGCGTGGATCAACCGCCGCGCGGCGAGAGGCGGCGGCAACGGCGCGACCCCGCCCGCCGACGCGAAGCCCGACGCGACGTTCCCGGACATGGCCGCGCTGGCCGCCGACGCCGGCGTCTGACACGCTGCCGGGGTCACGGAGCTGAGGAGGAATCGCGTGGACCGTCTTCGTATCGGGGTCATCGGGCTGGGCTGGTTCGGCGAGATCCACTGCGAGACCATCGTCGGCGTCCCGAGCCTGGAGCTGGCCGCGCTCTGCACGCGCACGCCCGATCGGCTGGCGGCGCTGGGCGCCAAGTTCGGCGTGACCAAGACCTACACGGACTACCACGACATGCTGGCCGACCCGGAGATCGACGCCGTGTCGATCTGCACCATGTGGGACCAGCACACCGAGCCCGCCGTCGCGGCGCTCGCTGCCGGCAAGCACGTCTTCCTCGAGAAGCCGATCGCATCGACCGTCGCGGATGCCCGGACGATCCTGGCCGCGTCGAAGGGCAGCAAGGGCATCCTCTTCATCGGCCACATCGTCCGCTTCAACCCGCGCTACCGGATGGCCAAGCAGGCCATCGACGCCGGGCGCATCGGCAAGATCGTGGCGCTCTCGTCGCGCCGCAACATCCCGGCCGCCTGGACGCCGACGATCCTCGAGAAGATCGGGCCGATCGTGGGCGACGCGATCCACGACACCGACATCATGCTGTGGTTCACCGGCGACCGGATCGCGTCGGCCTACGCGCAGACGGTCGACGTGCGCGGCCTGAAGCATCCCGACATCGGCCAGACGATGTACCGCTTCGCCGGCGGCGCCACGGCCACGCTGGAGACCGTCTGGTGCATGCCCGAGCAGACGCCCTTCGACATCGACGAGCGCATGTCGATCATCGGCACCGAGGGGATCATCCACGTGCAGGACACGTTCCCCAACCTCGGCATCGTCGACGGCGTCAAGCTGCACAGCCCCGACACCACCTACTGGCCGGAGTTCGACGGCGTGCGGGGCGGCGCCCTGCGCGAGGAGTTCTCCTACTTCGCGCGCTGCGGGCTGAGCGGCACCACACCCGCGATCGGGACGCCCGAGGACGCGACGGCGGCGCTGGAGGCGACGCTCGCGGCCGAGGAGTCGGCGCGCACGGGCGAGGTGGTCCGGATCGGCGGGGCCTGAGGCGCTATCCCGCGACCGGCTCGCGGGACCGCACGACCCAGCCCGCGCTGCCACGGCTCCATCGCGCCGGCGCGCAGCTCGCCGATCCGCTCCAGACTGGTCGAGGAACACCGGGTCGACGGGCCGCGAGCGCAGCGCCACCACCTCGCACGTCCAGTACCGCGCCGGCAGCGTGCCGTGGGCCGTCACGTCGGACGCGTCGAGCGTGATCTCGGTCTCCCAGTCGCGGCGCGCCAGCAGCACGAACCGGCGGCGCCGCGTCAGCACCGTGCGCACCGTCCCGATCGGCTCGCGGTCGGCGAGGGCGCGCACCAGCGAGTCGATGGTGCCGCCCTCGGGCAGGCAGCCGTCGCGGGCGTCCTCGACGATGGTCGTGTCGGTGGCGAGGTCGCGCAGCATCGCGTCGGTCGAGCCGTCGCGCCGCCGGATCCGCAGCAGCTGACCCTGCTGCAGCAGCACGCCCGAGCCGGTGTCGAGGTACGAGTCGAGCTGGCTCGAGCCGGCCAGCATCACGACGTGCGGATGCTGCGCGAGCCAGTGGGCGAGCGCGTCGGGCTCGCCGACGTCGTAGAGCGCACGTCCGGTCATCAGTCGTCCTCCTCGTGGTCGCGCCACGCCGCGAGCGCCGCCACGCGTGGCCGGTAGGAGCGCAGGCAGAGCCGGGCCGAGCCGACGTTCGTCGCGAGCGGCACGCGATGGACGTCGCAGACCTTCATCAGGGCGTTGATGTCGGGGTCGTGGGCGTGGGCCGAGAGCGGGTCGCGCAGGAACACGACCAGGCCGATCCGCTCCGACGCCACCAGGGCGCCGATCTGCAGGTCGCCGCCGAACGGGCCGGAGAGCACGCGGCGGATGTCCAGGCCGAGCTCGTCGTGGAGCATGCGGCCGGTGGTCTCCGTGGCGACGAGGCCGGTGCCGGCGAGGTGGGCGAGATGCTCCTTGACGAGCTCGAGCATCTCCGACTTCTTCGCGTCGTGGGCGATGAGTGCGATGAGGGGCGTCACGGACCCCACGGTACGGCCCATTTGCAGCCCAAACGGGCGTGGTCACCGGATCGACACCACACCGTCGCCAGTCCGATCCCCTCAGGTTGCCGGGCGGCTCGTACTGTCCACTTCCGGACAGGCGATACCCACCGCAGCCGCGCCACACGCCGCCGCGCCGCCGGTCCGCACCACCCTCCCTCCAACGGGGCCCGGTTTCGCCGCCGGGCCCCGTTCCTTCTTCGTCAGACGACGGTGACGGCCTCGACCTCGCCGGGGTTGGAGATCTCGGCCGACTTCACGAACACGAGCGCGGCGACGACCGCCAGCGCGGCCACGGCGGCGACGACCCAGAACGCGAGGTGGACGCCGTCCGTGATCGCCAGGGGCGGCGCGACGCCCTCACCGACGAGGGTGTCGACACGCGTGAAGAGGATCGACGAGGCGACGGCGACGCCGATCGCACCGCCGATCTGCTGCGACGTGTTGATGAGGCCCGACGCCAGCCCCGCCTCGTGCGCCTCGACCCCGGCCAGCGCGGCGATCGACACCGGGATGAACGCCATCGGGATGCCGACGCCGACCAGGACGTAGCCCAGCAGCAGGTCGGAGCCGAAGCTCGCGTCGACCGGCAGCTGCGTGTAGACGACCGCGCCCGCGCCGAGCAGCGCGAGGCCGATCGCCATCACCGGCTTCGGACCGATCTTGGTCGTCAGCGCCTGGGCGCCGCCGGCGACCACGACCGCAGTGCCGGCCGTCGCGAGGAACGTGACGCCCGCCTTGAGCGCCGAGAACCCGAGCACCTGCTGCACGAACAGCGTCAGCAGGAAGAAGTTCGAGAACAGCGCGGCGCCGAGCAGGAAGCCGACCACGTTCGACGCGGAGACGGTCTGGTGCCGGAAGAACGACAGCCGCACGAGCGGCGCGCGGACGCGCGACTCGACCAGCACGAAGCTCGCCAGCAGCAGCAGGGCAGACGATGCCGAGCACGATCGTCCGGGCCGACGCCCAGCCCTCCTCCGGCGCGTTCGAGATGGTGTAGACGAGCAGCGCCAGGCCGGCGGTGATGGTGATCGCGCCGAGCGGGTCGGCCGCGCGATCGATGCCCTCGGCCCGGCTCTCGAGCACGAACCGGCGAATCACGGCGAGCACGGCGATACCGACCGGCACGTTGACGAAGAAGATCCACTCCCACCCGAGGTACTCCGTGAGCAGGCCGCCCGCGAGCACGCCGACGGCGGCGCCGGAGCCGCCGACCGCGCCCCAGATGCCGAGCGCCTTGTTGCGCTCCGCGCCCTCGGTGAAGGTCGTCGACACGATCGACAGACCCGCGGGCGTGACGAGCGCGGCGCCGAGGCCCTGCACGGCCCGCGCGGCGATCAGCGCGGTGTCGCTGCTCGCGAGGCCGCAGGCGAACGACGCGATCGTGAAGAGGATCACGCCGGCGACGAACATCTTGCGGCGGCCGAGCAGGTCGGCGGCGCGGCCGCCGAGCAGCAGGAAGCCGCCGAACGTGATCGCGTAGGCGGTGATCACCCACTGCAGCGTCGACTCCGAGAACTGCAGGTCGGCGCCGATCGACGGCAGCGCGACGTTGACGATCGAGACGTCGAGGACGGTCATGAAGAACGCGACGCAGACGACGGCGAGCGCCATCCAGCGCCGCGGGTCGGGGGCTTCCATCGTGGATCCCATTCGGGGTTTCACCTTCCAGGCGGTTCGGGCGTACCGTCGTGCCAACGACGGCAGCCGGGAGCTATTCCCCCGCGCCCGCGGCGAGCGCCCACACGGCCGCGGCCGCGCCGGAGAGGAAGGCCCCCTCGATCCAGCCGGCGTCGTGCGGCGCGACGTCGGCGCCGGCCAGGTACAGCCGGCCGTGCGGCGGGAAGCGCTCCGGCGTCAGCAGCTCCGCCTTGCCGACCGTGGCCGTCGGCCAGGTGCCGAGCGCGTGCGGGTCGGTGTTCCAGTCGTGCAGGTCGTAGGAGAGCAGCTCCGCCTCGGGCCAGAACGCGCGCAGCGCCGCCTCCACCTGCGCCGCGTCC
The DNA here is from genome assembly GCA_963732645.1 of uncultured Actinomycetes bacterium. GTDB lineage: Bacteria > Actinomycetota > Thermoleophilia > Gaiellales > F1-60-MAGs149 > VFJZ01. The sequence continues at coordinate 145,456 of CAVTAC010000006.1, read as the reverse complement.
CGCGGGTCGAACGACGGGTCCTCGTAGCCGAAGCCGAGCGCCAGCACGGTGCCGTCGCCGAGGTCGCGGTCGGCGTAGATCCAGTCGACGCCGACGCCGGCACCCGCGGCCACCGACGCCGCGGGCAGGCCGCGGGCGTGGAACCAGATCTTGTAGGCGCGGCCCGCGTTGGTGCCGGCGGCCTCCGCCGTCGGCACCGGCAGCGGCGGATCGAACGCGATGACCGGCAGCACGTTGATGGGCACCGCCACCACGCCGTGCGCGCCGCGCACGACGGTGCCGTCGGCGAGCGTGGCCTCGACGCCGCCGTCGTCCTGGCGCACCACGACGACCTCGCTGCCGCGGCGCACGTCGAGATCCGGCACCGATCGCCTCGGCCAGCGCCGTCCAGCCCGCGGCGGGCGCGAACCGCAGCGTGGTCATCAGGCCCGACACGCCACCGTGGTTCGCGATCGCCTGCAGCGCATCGATGACGGCGCCGCGATCGGGATGGGTGCCGCCGATCATGACCCACCACGCCTTCAGGAAGTCGCTGGTCGCGGCCGGCACGCCGAGCTGCTCGACGTAGGCGGTGCACGACAGCGAGGCGACGTCGCCGAGCGTGCCGGCGCGCGAGCGCTCGGCGTCGCGGGCGATGGTCACGAGCGCGCGCTCGAGCTCGCCGATCTCCTCGAACGGCACCGGCAGCACGTCGCGCAGCTCACCGCCGGTGCGCCACCGCACCCGGGTCGGGCCGCCGTACGTGCGCGTGTCGAAGCCGTAGCGCTCGAGCTCGCGCGGCACCTCGCATTGCTCGGGCGTGAACCACGTGCCGCCCACCTCGACCGGCGGGCCGTCGCCGTTGAAGGGCCGCGTCCAGGTGCGGCCGCCGAGCCGGTCGCGCGCCTCGAGCAGCACGACGTCGCGCCCCGCGTCCGTCAGGTCGCGCGCTGCCCGCAGTCCGGCGAAACCGCCGCCGATCACGATCACGTCATGGCCGTCATCCATGCCGGCGATCGTACGTGAAGCCGGCGGCGTGGACGTGCTAACGCCCCGCGAGGCCACCCGAGCTGGCCGCGCCGGCCACCCCCGGGCGACCCGCAGGGCCGCAGTGCGCGCGGGTGGGTGGAACGCCAGTCCGTTGCACCTCGCGCTTCGTTCCCATGCCGGATAGAGCCGCAGCGCGGCGCCGTGATACTTGCCGCATGCCGAACATCGACGAACTTGAACCGCTCGAGCTGCGCGACGCCCCCGGGTTCGAGGCGCGCCGCGGCCGGCTCGGCTGGGCGCTCGGGACGGAGCGGCTCGGCCTCAGCGTGTGGGAGATCGCGCCCGGCCAGGCGGCCTACCCGTACCACTTCCACCTGCAGGAGGAGGAGGTGCTGATCGTGCTGGAGGGCACGCCCAGCGTCCGCACGCCGGCCGGGTGGCGCGAGCTTCGGACCGGCGAGGCGGTGCGCTTCGAGACCGGCGAGGCGGGCGCGCACCAGGTGGCGAACTGGAGCGAGCAGCCGGCGCGGTTCCTGTCGATCTCGACTAGCGGCGAGGCCGACATCTGCCTCTATCCGGACTCCGGCAAGGTCGGCGCGTTCGAGCGCCTGCCCGACCGGCGGGGCCACTTCACCGTCTTCGACCTGGCCGCCGCCGTCGACTACCAGTCGGGCGAGGTGCCGCCGACGCGTCCCTGAGGCCACCCCGCCTCCGGCTCCCCGAGCGACGCACCGGGGCCGGAGGACCATGATGGTCGCCATGGATGCATGGAAAGACCTCCCTGGCGACACGCGGCCGGACGAGACCGGGGCGGCGATCTACCCGGCGCGGCTCGACGGCACGATGGACGAGAACCTCTCGAGGTGGATGTGGCTCGTGAAGTGGTTCCTCGCGATCCCGCACTACATCGTCCTCTTCTTCCTCGCGATCGCGTTCTTCTTCGCCACCGTCATCGCGTTCTTCGGGATCCTCTTCACGGGCAGGTACCCGCGTTCGATCTTCGACTTCAACGTCGGGGTGTTGCGGTGGGGATGGCGCGTCGCGTTCTACGCGTACAGCGTGCTCGGCACCGACCGCTACCCGCCGTTCTCGCTCGCCGACGACCCCGACTACCCGGCACGCCTCAACGTCGACTACCCCGAGCGGCTCTCGCGTGCCCGCGTGCTGTTCAAGTGGTGGCTGCTCGCCATTCCGCACTACGCGATCGTCGGGGTGTTCATCGGCGGCGCCGTCTCCAGCGGCGGGAACGTCAACCAGGGCGACGGCGCGTCCGACTGGCACACCACCTCGACCGAGGGCGGGCTGATCGGGATCCTCATCATCATCGCGGCCCTGTGGCTGCTGTTCGGCGGCCGCTACCCGCAAGGCCTGTTCCGGTTCGCGATGGGGCTCAACCGCTGGACCTTCCGCGTCGTGGCCTACGCCACGCTGATGCGCGACGAGTACCCGCCGTTCAGCCTCGATCAGGGCGGACGCGATCCCGGTACTCCGGCCGCCTCGGAGCGCGCCGCGGCCCCGACGGAGCCCGACCCGCCGGAGGCCCCCGCCTGGTGAGCCGCCGGCGGCTGCACCGGCCGGCTACTTGACGATCAGCACGTCGCAGTGCGCGTGGTGCGCCACGCGGTCCGACACCGAGCCGAGCACCAGGCGCTGAGCGCCGGACTGGTTGCGGCTGCCGACGACGATCGTCGTGTAGCCGTCCCGCTCGGCGGCCTCGCAGATGGACGTGCCGGGATCGCCGATCGCCTCGATGGTCGTCGCCTCGATGCCGCGCCCCGCCAGGAAGGCGACGGCCTCGGCCAGCTCCGCCCGATGCTCGGTCGGACCGTCGCCGGCGACGAACGGGCCGCCGGAGCGCGCCCCGCCGCCCACGATCGGCGCAACGCTGATGACACCCAGCGTGTCGCCTTCCCGCGTCATCTCCGCCGCGCGCGCCAGCGCCGCCTTGGCGCTCGTGCTGCCGTCGTAGCCGACCAGGTACTTCGCCATTCCGACCTCCGCTCGATCAAGCGCTTATACCCGAGTCGGCGCGTTCGGTAAAGGGCTCCGACCGTACGTGCGATACCCGCAGGCCCGGCGCGGGGAACCCGCGTCAGGTCCGTGGGCGGCCCCCGATGGCGTGTCCGGGCGGCGAAGCGAGAGTGACGACAGGGAAACGACCGGGCCGCGGGCCCAGGGGAGTACGAGATGCGCAAGATCCTTGAAATCGGTGGACTCGTCGCGGCGGCCGTGCTGATCGCATTCGGCATCGGAGCGATTGCGATGGGTGTCGACGGCCGTTCGACGGTGCAGTCGGCGCTCGAGCAGGAGAAGATCGTCGGCTCGCCGGACATGACGCCCGAGACCGTTGCCGCCGAGGCGAAGGAGGCCGGCCTGGCGTCGACCGTCGCGCTGCCGACGTGCAACGTCGCCGGCGTCCCGATCGATTCGGGCGACCGCGCCCGCTGCTTCGCCAGCTACATGCGCATCCACGCGCTCGAGGCCACCGGCGGCCTGACCTACTCGCAGATGCCGCGCTTCGCGACCGACGACGGCAAGGGCACCAACGACGCCGCCGCCGCGACGAAGGGCCCGACCGGGAAGCCGCTCGACAACCCGGCCCGGAACATCTGGATCAGCGAGACCGCCCTCAGCACGGCGCTCAACTCCTCCTACATGGCGTCGCAGACCGCGCTCTTCGGAGTGGTCGTCGGCATCGCCCTGCTGCTCTCGGGCATCGGCTTCGGGATCCTCGCCCTCGCCGGCGCGCTCCGCGGCCGCGAGACCGCCCCCGTCACCGTCCGCAAGGACGCGACGGCCGGTACGCCCGCCACGGTCTGACGAGCCCCCCTCGTTGGAGCAGAAGGGGCCGCCCTCGGGCGGCCCCTTCGCCGTCTCTAGGCGAGTGCGGCCCGCACGCCGCGCGCGATCTCCAGGTCCTCGCGGGCGGCGACGACCAGCGTCCGCACCGGCGCATCCGGCAGGGAGATGTCCGTGTCGCCGTCGACGTCCGCGTTGCGGTTGCCGTCCACCGCGACGCCGAGGAAGCCGAGGCCGTCGGCGGCGCCGGCGCGCACGACCGCCGAGCCCTCGCCGACGCCGCCCGTGAACACGAGCGCGTCGAGCCCGCCCAGTGCCGCGGCCATGCTTCCGATCAGCGCCCGGAGGCGGTGCAGGTAGACGTCGAGCGCCAGCGCCGCGTCCCGCTCACCGGCCGCGGCGCGCACCACGACCTCGCGCATGTCGGACGTGCCCGCGAGGGCGACCAGGCCGGATCCATGCTCGAGCTCGTGCTCCAGCTCGGCGGGCGGCACCCCCGCGTGACGCTCGAGCCACAGCACCAGGCCAGGGTCGAGCGCGCCCGACCGCGTCGCCATGACGAGGCCGTCGAGCGGCGTGAACCCCATCGTCGTGTCGACGGAGCGACCACCGTGAACGGCCGCCAGGGAAGCGCCGGCGCCGAGGTGGCACGTCACGACGCGCAGCCCGGCCTCGTCGCGGCCGAGCAGCTCGGCGGCCCGGCGCGACGCGTAGGCGTGCGAGAGGCCGTGGAAGCCGTACCGCCGCACGCCGAGCGGGTCGCGCCAGCGAGCCGGGAGCGCGTAGGTCGCCGCGGCAGCCGGAAGGCCGGCGTGGAAGGCGGTGTCGAAGCACGCGACGGCCGGCACGCCCGGCCGGATCCGCCGCACCAGCTCGATCGCGTCCAGCGCCGCGGGCTGGTGCAGCGGGGCCAGGTCGGTCAGCCGCCGCAGGTCGGCGAGCACCGCGTCGTCGACGACGACCGGCGCGGTGTACGCGCGGCCTCCGTGGACGACTCGGTGGCCGACCGCGTCGATGCTGCCCCAGCCATCGAGGGCGCGGCGAAGCGGTCCCTCCGGCGCGGGAAGGCCGCCGACCGCGACGTCGGCCTGGGCCACGAGCGTGTCGGCGCCGTCCAGCACCCGCAGCTTGAGGCTGCTCGACCCGGCGTTGACGACGAGGATGCGCACCCCGGCATAGTGGCCGACCGCGGCCGGCGTGTCGCTGCCCTCAGGCGGCCGAGCTGGCCGCCACGAAGGTCGCGCCGACCTTGCGGGCCCAGCCGCGGATCTGATCCCAGTCGCGGGCATCGGTCGCGGCCATGTGGTTGAACGGGAAGTGGAGCTTCGCCGGATCGACGACGCCGCCGAAGACGGCGACGGTGACCGGGTGCACCTCGGCGAGCTTGTCGAGCGCGTGATCGAGCTGGCGCCGCGCGGCTGCCAGGTCGTCGAGGCCCGACGTCAGCGGGCCGATCGCGAACACCGCCAGCTGCCGGTTCGCGAGCTGCTCGGTGTGACGCGCCAGGAGCCGCCGGGCGTCGGCGTGCCAGCGCCCCATGTAGATCGAACCGCCCAGCACGACGCCGTCGTAGGCGGTGACGTCCGTCACCTCGCCGGCGGCGAGCGTGGTGACGTCGGCTCCACGCGCCCTGAGCTCCTCGGCGAGCGCGCCCGCGACCTCCCGGGTCGAGCCCTTCCTGGTTGCGTAGGCGACGAGAATCTTCAGCGACATGGACGGTCCCTTCGGTACTCCCACCGTACGTTCACCCCGGGCGGCCTGCATTCCGTGGCCCCGCCGAATCCTCCTACGGCATTTCCGCATCGCCGCGAGCTATGGTTGCGCCCATGCCGCGCGTGCTGCTCGTCGATGATCATGCAATCGTTCGGGCCGGCGTCGCGCGACTGCTCAGCGACGGCGGCGAGTTCGAGGTCGTCGGCGAGTGCGCCGACGCCCGCGAGGCGGTCCGCCAGACGCGGCGACTGAGCCCCGACGTCGTCGTCCTCGACGTGAACCTCGGTACGACGTCGGGTCTCGACGTGATCGCCGAGCTCCGCGAGATCGGCCCGCGCGTCGTGATGCTCTCGATGGAGGACGACATCGCCGCCGCCCGCCGGGCATTCGAGCGCGGCGCGCAGGGCTACGTCCTCAAGGACGCGGCGGCCGACGATCTTGCAGACGCCATCCGCGCGGTGCTGGCCGACAAGATGTACGTCTATCAGGCACTCGCGGCGCGGCTCGTGCTGTCGGAGCCCGAGGACGACCTGTCCGACCGGGAGCGCGACGTGCTGCGGCTGATCGCGCTCGGCTACACCAACCAGGAGATCGCGAAGCAGCTCTACCTGAGCGTGCGCACGGTCGAGGCGCACCGCCGGCACATCCTGAACAAGCTCCGCCTGGAGACGCGCGCCGACCTGGTGCGGTACGCGCTCGAGCACCGGCTCGTGCAACTGGGCTGATCCTCCGCCGAGTCCGCGATCGCGGACTCTCCGCACCCGGTTACCGCGTGCGCGCGGATGAGACGCCCACCGCACGCTGGTACGTTCGGCGGGTGACAGTCCGGATGCAGCGCGCGGGCCGGTCGGTCTCGTGGGAGTTCATCCTCGGCGGCGCGGCCGTGTTCGGGCTCGCGGTCGGCGGCACGCTGCTGCTGGTCGGCTCGTCAACCGCCGGCAATGCCGTGCTGGCCGCCTCCAGCGCCGTCATCCTGGTGCCGCTCGTCTGGTCGGTGGCGCGTTCACTGCTGCGGGGCGACGTCGGGGTCGACGGCATCGCGCTCGTCGCGATCGCCGCCGCGCTCGTGCTCGGCGAGTACCTCGTCGCCGCCGTGATCGCCGTGATGCTCGCCGGCGGCAACGCGCTCGAGGCGTCGGCCGACCGGCGCGCCCGGCGCGAGCTGACCGCGCTCGTGGAGCGGATGCCGAAGTTCGCCCGCCGACGCGACGGCGAGACCGTCACGGAGGTGCCGGTGGAGGCCGTCGAGGTCGGCGACCTCGTCGTCATCGGCAGCGGCGAGATCGTCCCGGTCGACGGCGAGATCACGACCGCCGAGGCGCTGATCGACGAGTCGACGCTGACGGGCGAGCCGCTGCCCGCGACGCACCGCCGCGGCGACCCCGTGCGCAGCGGCGTCGCCAACGCGGGAGCGGCGTTCGAGATCCGAACCACCCGCCCGGCCGCGGCCAGCGCCTACGCGGCGCTCGTGCGGCTGGTCGAGGCGGCGGGACAGCAGCGAGCGCCGTTCGTGCGCGTGGCCGACCGCTACGCCGCGTACTTCCTCCCGTTCGCGCTCGGCGTGGCCGGCATCGCGTGGGCCGTCAGCGGCGACCCCGTCCGGGCGCTCGCCGTCCTCGTCGTGGCGACGCCGTGCCCGCTCATCCTGGCGGCGCCGATCGCGCTCGTCGCCGGCGTCTCCCGCGCGGCCTCGATCGGCGTCGTCATCAAGGGAGCCGGTGTGATCGAGCGGCTCGGCGAGGCGCGCTCGGTGCTGCTGGACAAGACGGGCACCGTCACCGTCGGCGCGCCGACCGTCGGCCGCATCCACGCCGCCGGCTCCGTCCCGGCCGACGAGATGCTCCGGCTCGCGGCGTCCCTCGACCAGCTCTCGGCCCATACCGTCGCGCGGGCGCTCGTGCACGAGGCGCAGAACCGTGAGCTCGCGCTGCACGCGCCGCAGGCGGTCGTCGAGCGGCCCGGTGCCGGCATCGAGGGCCAGGTCGACGGCCGCCGCGTCGAGGTCGGCAACGTCTCGTGGCTGCGGGACCGCGGCTACGACGGAGACATCATCGCCGGCGTGGACGATCTCGACGGGGTCGCCGTCGCCGTGGACGGCGCGTTCGCCGGCGTGATCGGGATCGGCGATCCCCTGCGGCCCGACGCGGCCGACCTCGTCCCCGCGCTCCGCCGGGCCGGCATCCGGCACGTCGCGCTGGCGACCGGCGACCACCGGGCGCGAGCGGACGAGATCGGCGCTGCGCTCGGCGTCGACCGCACCTATGCCGACCAGGCGCCCGAGGACAAGCTCGACCTCGTCCGGGCGCTCCGCGCGAACGCCGACCTGAACCCGGTGATCATGGTCGGGGACGGCGTCAACGACGCGCCGGCCCTGGCCATGGCGGACGTCGGCATCGCCCTCGCCGGTGCGCGGCGCGACCATCTCGTCCGAGACGGCCGACGCGGTCATCGTGGGCGACCGGATCGCTCGCGTGGTCGACGCCGTCGCGATCGGCCGGCGCTCGCTGGCGATCGCGAAGCAGTCCGTGGTCGTCGGGATCGCACTCTCCATCGCGGCGATGGGCGTGGCCGCCCTGGGGTACCTGCCGCCGGTGGCCGGAGCGGTCCTGCAGGAGGGAATCGACGTCGCCGTGATCCTGAACGCGTTGCGTGCCCGGCGACCGGGGCCGGCGTGATCCCCGGATCCGGCGACACGGTCCTGCTCCGCGACGGCTCGACGGCCGTGGTGCGCGAGTTCGCGCCGGCCGACCTGCCGCTGGTGGAGGAGATGGTCGGCCGCCTGTCGCCGGAGACGGTGCGCCTGCGGTTCCACTCCGCCGGCCAGCGCGCCACGCGCCGAGCGGCTGCTCGGCGGCGCCGGCGCCCGTCGGTTCGTCGCGGCGCGCGACGGTGAGCTGGTGGGCGCCGCCTGCTACATCCCGCTCACCGAGCCCGGCCTGGCCGAGCTGGCGGTCGTCGTCAGCGACCAGGACCACGGTGAAGGCGTCGGCATGCGGCTGGTCGAGCGGCTGGCCGAGTCGGCGCGCGCCGAGGGATTCCAGCGCCTGCTCGCGCTGGTGCTGATCGAGAACCGCCCGATGCTGAACCTGCTCGCGACCCTGGGGTTCGGCGTCCGCCGCGTCGTCAGTGGCTCGGAGTACGAGGTGATGGTCGACCTCGGCCCGGCCGAGACGTACGCCGGGGCCCGGGACGCACGCGACCACATCGGCTCGGTGGCGTCGCTGCGGCCCCTCTTCGAGCCGCGCGGCATCGCCATCGTCGGCGCCTCGCGCACCCCGGCCTCCGTCGGCCACGCCGTGCTGGCGAACATCATCGCGAGCGGCTACGCCGGTGGGGTCTATCCGATCAACCGGTCCGCGAAGACGGTGGCCGGCCTTCCCGCCCACGCGCGTGTCGCCGACGTGGCAGCGCCGGTCGATCTGGCGATCGTGTGCATCCCCGCGGACGGCGTGCTGGCGGCCGCCGACGACTGCATCGCCGCGGGCGTCCGCGCCATCGTCGTGGTCACTGCGGGCTTCGGCGAGTCGTCGGCCGCCGGCGCCGCGGCCGAGGCGGAGCTGAAGCGCCGCTGCCGCGCGGCCAGCGTCCGGCTGGTCGGGCCGAACTGCCTCGGCGTCCTCTCGCGGCGGCCCGGCTTCGAGTTCGACGCGACGTTCGCCCGCACCAGCCCGCCGGCCGGCAACGTCGCCATCTCCTCGCAATCCGGCGCCGTCGGCATCGCGCTGCTCGAGCAGGCGGCCGACCTCGGGATCGGCGTCGCGTCGTTCGTCTCGGTCGGCAACCGCGCCGACGTGTCGCCGAACGACCTGCTCGAGACGCTGGGAGGACGACCGGACGGCGAGGGTGATCGCCCTCTACCTCGAGTCGTTCGGCAACCCGCGCAAGTTCGCCCGCATCGCGCGGCGGGTGACGGCACGCAAGCCGATCGTCGCGGTGAAGGCCGGGCGCAGCACCGCCGGCGCCCGCGCCGCCGCCTCGCACACCGCGTCGCTGGCGGCGAAGGAGGTCGCCGTCGATGCCCTGTTCCGGCAGGCCGGCGTCGTCCGCACCGACACCATCGAGGAGCTGTTCGACGCCGTCCGGCTGTTCGCGCACCAGCCGGTGCCGGCGGGCAACCGGGTCGCCATCGTGACGAACGCCGGCGGCTTCGGCATCCTCTGCGCCGACGCCTGCGAGGCCGCCGCGCTGGAGGTCGCCTCGCTGACCGAGGAGACCCGGACACGGCTGACGGCGCTGCTGCCCGCCGGTGCCAGCGTCGCGAACCCGGTCGACGTGCTGGCGGCGACCAGCCCGGAGTCCTACGGCGCCGCGCTGCGGGCGCTGCACGACGACCCCGGCGTCGACGCCGTCGTGGCGCTGCATGCGCCAACCCTGCTGGCAGGCCCCGACGTGATCGCGACCGCGATCGGCACCGCCTGGCCGGCGAGTACGCCCAAGCCGCTGCTGGCCTGCCTGATCGGCGCGCGGGGCGAACCGCCGGCGCTCAACGCGGGCCGCGGCGAGGACCGGATCCCGTGCTTCACGTTCCCCGAGAGCGCGGCGCGCGCGCTGGGTCACGCCGCCCGGCTGGCGGCGCACCGGCGCCGGCCGCGCGGCGAGGTGATCCGGTTCACCGACGTCGACGTGGCGGCCATCAACGCGCTCTGCGAGGCGGCCCTGGCGGACGCCGCCGACGCGTGGCTCGGGCCGGCCGACGTCCGGGCCGTCCTGGCCGCCGCCGGCATCCGGCAGCCGCGCAGCGCCGCGGCCGCATCGGGTGCGGCCGCCGGCGCGGCGTTCGGTGAGCTCCAGGTCCCGAGCGCGGTCCTCAAGATCGTCGCCGAGGGAGTCCAGCACAAGACCGAGGTCGACGGCATCCGGCGCGGGGTCACGTCGGCGCACGGCGCCGCCGCGGCGTTCCGCGACATCCGGGCCGCGGCGATGCGCCACGGTATCGGCGACCGCTTCACCGGAGTCGTCGTCGAAGAGGAGGTCGAGGCGGGCATCGAGTGCCTGATCGGCGTCACCAGCGACCCCGTGTTCGGCCCGTTGGTCGCCTTCGGCACCGGCGGCATCGAGACCGAGCTGGCCGCCGACGTCGCGTTCCGGATCACGCCGGTCACCGACACCGACGCCGACGAGTTGCTCGCGGCCCCGCGCGTGCGACGCCGGCTGGACGGGTTCCGCGGTCGGCCCGGTGGCGACCTCGTCGCCGTCCGCGACGCGCTGCTGCGGATCGCGTACATCGCGGACGAGGTGCCATTGCTCGCGGAGCTCGACATCAACCCGCTGATCGCGCTCGAGCCGGGCCTGTCCGCGGTGGCCGTCGACGCCCGCATCCGGGTGGCGCGGGCGGCGGGCGGCGCACCGCTCCGGTAGGCGATGGCGCAGTACCTGCTCCTCGCCGGCGTGGTCTTCGGCGTCAACCTGCTCCCGGCGTTCGGGCCGCCGACGTGGGCGGTCCTGGTGTGGTTCGAGATCGCCCGCGACCTCGATCCCGTCGCGCTGGTGCTGATCGGCGCCACGGCGGCCACGCTCGGCCGCGTGGTGCTGGCGCTCGGAGCGGGCGCCTTCCGCGGCCGGCTCTCCGCCCGGCGCCGCGAGGGGCTCGACGCGGCGCGGACGGTGCTGTCGGGCTCACGTGGCCGGACGGCCGCGAGCCTCGGCCTGTTCCTGCTCTCGCCGCTGCCCTCCGCGCAGCTGTTCGTCGCCGCCGGGCTGATCGCGGTGCCGCTGCGACCGCTCGCCGCGGCCTTCTTCGCCGGGCGGCTGGTCAGCTACTCCATCTACGTCGGGCTCGGCAAGGCCGCCGACGCCCGGTTCGGCGACGTGATCGAGGGTGCGTTCCGCTCGCCACTCGGCATCGCCCTGCAGGTGGCGATGCTGGCCGCGCTGGTGCTGCTGGTGCGCATCGACTGGGTGAAGATCGTCACCCGGCGGTCGGTGCCCCGTCCTCCGGTACCCGGTTGACGGGACGCAGCGCGGCGCGCCCTATCCCGATCAGCACGGCGGCCGGCGCGACGACGAACACGGCGAGCATCACGACCTGCGGCGGCCCCTGCCAGCCGATGGTCAGCGTCTCGACGATGCCCCAGGCGAGCAACACGACGCCCATGGAGAGCGCTGCAGCTGCCGCCAGGCGATGCCCGAGCGCGGCCAGCGCGGCGGCCGTCAGCAGCCCGCCGCCGACGACGACGAGCAGCACGAGACCGGGGATCGTGTAGTCGGAGAACGGGCTGCCGTCCAGCCACGACTGCTCCGCGCCGAGACCCTCCGCGTCGGAGAGCAGGCCGTAGCCGCCGAACAGCGCCCCGATGCCGACGACCAGCTCGGTTGCGACGAGGACGAGACGACGGCGAAGGGTGAGTGCCGGCGCGTGCGGTGACCGCGACCCCGCGGCTGCGTGAACGCTCTGCATCGGAGCAGCTTCGCGCTGCCCGGCGGGCACGCCATCGGTGGGCCACACGCCGGAGGCGGCGGGAAACCCGAACCCTTGCCGGGCCCTTCGCACGGATGCGTGGAGACCGCGGTCCTCTTCGCCAACGGGGCGGGACGACGGTGATCGCGGCGCTCGACGACGCCGTCGCGGCCGTCGCCGGAACGGCCGGCACGCGCATCGCACCCTGATCGAGCGCGCGTCCGCCATCGGCCTACCGCCGCGCCACGGCGACCAGCCGCAACCGCGTCGCCTGGAGCCGCTGCAGCAGCACGCGGGTGAAACGCGCGGTCAGCGCGTATCCGAAGGATGCGTCCTCGGCCATCGCGACGCGCAGCGCCTCCGCCTCGATCGCGATGGCGCGGACGGGGGTCTCGGCCCGGACGTCGAAGTGCCACCGGTAGGGCGGCATCAGCCAGCTCCAGCCGACCACCTCGGGAACCGTGAGCGTCTCGATCGGCACGGGGTCGCCATCCGGCTCGTGCACCTCGAGCGCCACGGTTCCCTCGAGCAGCACGTAGAACCGGTCGGCCGGCCAGCCGTCGCGCGCGAGGAGCGCGCCGGCGTCGAACCGGGCCTCGTCGCCGTAGCGGGCGAGCGCCAGCAGCCAGGGAGCATCGAGGTCCCCGAACAGCGGCGACCGTCGGAGCAACTGGGCGACGTCATCGGCAGTCATGCGAATGCACCTCCGAGTTCGGGGCCGGGGCCCTCGGCCCTCAGTGCAGGGTCGCGCGCCCGCCGCTCGCCGCCATCGGTCTCCGCCCGACACGGCCTTCGGGTTCTCCGCACTGCCGCGGCGCGGCTTCCCCGACGCGGCGGCCCGCAACCGGCGGGAGCATGCAGCCATGGAACCAGGCAACCACACCTCCGCTGACGCCCAGGACACCGAGCGCGCGCGCACGATCGTCGTCGGCGTCGACGGCTCGTCCGGCGCCGAGGCGGCGCTCCGCTACGCGATCGACGAGGCTCGCCGGCACGGCGCCTCGCTGCGCGTGGTCGGCGCCTGGTCGATCCCCTCTCCCGCCTACATGGGCGTGCCGTTGCCGACGGACTTCACGGAGGAGTCCGAGCGGGCGGCGCGGACGTCGATCGACCGATCCCTCGAGACCGTCGGCGGTGCCGGCGACGTCTCCGTCGAGATCGTCGTCGCACAGGGACAGCCCGCCGGCGTGCTCGTGGCGCAGGCGCGCTCCGCAGATCTCCTCGTCGTCGGCTCGCGCGGGCTCGGCGGCTTCCGCGAGCTGCTGCTCGGCTCGGTCAGCCAGGCCTGCGTCCACCACGCGCACTGCCCGGTCGTCGTCGTGCCGGATCCGGCGCGGCGGGCGGGCGAGCACGAGGCGCGGGTGCCGGCGGAGGCGTCGGCATGACCGCCGGCCGCGAGCCGAAGCGCGTGGCCGACTGGGAGGTCGGCGATGCGATCGTCGTCGAGGCGCGGCACGTCGGCGACGTGGCGCGCGTCGGCGAGATCATGAAGATCCTGGGCGACGCCACCCGGCCGCACTTCGCCGTGCGCTGGGACGATGGTCACGAGACCATCTACTACCCGTCCAGCGACGCCTCTGTCCATCACCCGCACCGGTCGTCGTAAACGGCGATGCCGGTCACCGACCTCGCGCCCGTGCGGCCCGGCTACCGGGTGATCGGGACCCGGCCGTGCGGCACGACGATGACGGGACACGTGGCGTGGTGCACGCAGGCCTGGCTGACCGAGCCGAGCAGCAGCTCGCGGAAGCCACCCACCCCGCGCGAGCCGACCACGAGCACGGCCGCGTCGTCCGCCTCGGCGAGCAGCGCGGTATCGGGCGATCCCCGCCGCGTGACGATCTCGTACGGCACGTCGCCCGGGTAGCCGACCGTCAGCAGCGCATCGTCGGCCAGCGCCCGCGCTTCGATCTCGCAGTTCTCGGGAAAATCGGGCGGCAGCGGCGCACCGGCATACACCGAGACCGGGACCAGCCAGGCAACCACGATCCGCAGCGGCGCGCCACGCCGGCGCGCCTCGTCGATCGCGAATCGGAGGGCTGCTCGCGACCCTTCCGAGCCGTCGACGCCGACGATGACGGGGCGGTCGGCGCTCTCGGGGGCAGGGGCTGCGGTGCCGGCATGCTGTTCCATGTCCGCATGCTCGCACGCTCCGGCCGCCCTGGCCGTCGGCGCAATCGCCTAGGCGACCGGCGGAAACCCGCAGTCGGTCCGTGCTGCTCAGCGATAGACGAGCGTGGAGCAGGGCGCGGCGTGCGCGATGCGCTCCGAGACGCTCCCCAGCGACCGGAGGCCGTGGAGGCCGCGGCTGCCGACCACCAGCAGGTCGGCGCCGGACGACGCCGCCGTCAGTGCGTCGACGGCGCCGGCCGAGTCGACCGCGACCACGTCGTCACCCGCCATGGCCCGGGCCGCCTCCATGTCGATCGGCTTCCCTCCCGTCGCCGCCACGACGCGCAGCCGGGCACCGAGCCGCCGGCAGATGTGCCGGGCGGCGGCCAGTGCACGGGCGGAGCTGGGCGAGCCGTCGACACCGACGACGACCAGTCCCGTGGCACGTCGGCCGGCCGGGCGCCCGGCGAGCACCGAGCATGCCGCGGCGTGGAGCAGTTCGGTGGCCAGGTCGCCGGTGAAGAAGCCCTCGGCCCGGCTCGAGCGCGTCATGCCGACGCTGATCAGGTCAGCCGTCTCGTGCTGAACCGCCGCACCGATCACCGCCGGGGCGAATCCGTGCAGGATCGTCGTCTCGACCGGCGAGCCCGCAGCGGCACCCGGCGGCAGGACGCTCGCCGCCGCCGTCTCCAGCGCCGCCGTCGCGGCGGCGACCGAAAGCTTCCTCGACGACCCGGCTGACAGGTCGGCGGCCTGAGCGGCGTCGGCCACCGTCACCGCCACGACCCGCGCCTGCGGATCCGCGATCAGCACGGCCAGGCGGGCCGCGTCGAGCGCGAGCTCCGAACCGTCGATCGTGACGATGACCGTCTGGAACACGGGCTCACCCGTCCGACGCGACGGCCGAGCTCGTGGCCTCGGCCGCTACCGCTGCGGGATCGGCCGTCGCGGTGACGACGAGGACCGGCCGCGTACTGTGCCGGATCAGCCCGTGCGCGACGCTGCCGAGCACCGCGCTCGTCAGCCGGCCCCGGCCCCGCGAGCCGACGACGATCAGATCTGCGTCGCAGGCGTCGGCGGCGGCGAGCAGCTGCTCTGCGGCGGGGCCGACGCGTGTCACGAACTCGGCCTGGATGCCACGCTCGCGCGCCCGTCCGGCGGCGGACTCCGCCGCGGCCGTCGGGGCGGGATCGATGCCGTCCTTCGAGAACGAGTCGTCGACGCCGACGCAGAGGACACCCGCGCCGGTGTCGGCGGCGAGCTGGAACGCCGTTGCAAGCGCCGCGGCTGCCGGCTCGGATCCGTCCGTCCCGATCACGATGGTCTTCATGAGGGCTCCTCTCGCTTTCCGTGAGCGTAGGCGGCGACCGGTCGCCCTCACATCGGCGTCACCCTGACGCTCGATCGCGGGAAACCCGCAGGCGACATGGCACCGACCCCGGGATCGGCAGCCGCCGGCAGCTGCACGCAGGACGATCCTCGGGAAACCCGCGCCGCAGAGCCGCGACCGCCCGGATGGGCGATTTCGCGGAAGGAGCGATGCTGAGGCGGTGAACGCGCACGCGACAGCTTCCACCGGCTCCGGCGCGATCCGCGTGCTGCTCGCCATCGCGCACGGCCGCACCCGGGCGGCCCTGCGGACGGCACTCGAGAGCGACGGCGAGATCGAGGTCGCGGCCCTGGTCTCGAGCACGGTGCACCTCGCGCGGATGGCGGCCATCGAGCACGTCGATGTGGTCGTGTTCGATCTCCACCTCGCTCCGCCCGGCACCTCCCCGTCGCTCGCGGAGCTGGTCGCCAGCCTCGGGGGGATCCCCCTGGTTGCGGTCGGCCTGGACGGAGACCCTGCCTTCGCGCGGGCCGCTCTGCAGGCGGGGGCATCGGCGCACCTGCTGACCGACGAGACGCCGGAGCGCTTCCTAGACGTTGTCGGCGGCGTCCGCCGGCGCTGAGGCCGGGTCGGCCTCGCCGGCAATCCCTTCCTCCGGCCGACGCGTCGCCGGCAGCGTGAACACGAGCTGCGTCCCGTCGGCCGACGACTCGACCGTCAGGCTGCCGCCCGCGAACGCGACGCGCTCGCGCATGCCGATCAGGCCGAAACCGGCATGCGTGTCGACGGGATCGAAGCCCGCCCCGTCGTCGTGGACCGTGATCGTGAGCAGGTCGTCGTGCTCGGCCATGTCGATGTGGATGCGGGCCGCATCGGCGTGACGCACGGCGTTCGTCAGCGCCTCCTGCACCAGCCGGTAGACGGCGAGCTCGGTCGCCGGCTCGAGCCGCTGCGTCGAGCGCCCGGCCTCGAACGCCAGATCCGCGCGGACGGAGATGTCGACCGCCGCCCGCCCCTTCGCCCGCTCGACGAGCGCCTCCACGGCCGGCACCACGCCGAGCGCGTCCAGCGCAGCGGGGCGCAGGTCGTTGATGATCGCGCGCAGGTCGCGGATCGTGGAGTCGATCTGCGCCACGGCGTCGTCGAGCGTGGCCGACACCACCGCCGGATCGGTCGCCCGCCGCGCGCTCGCCAGGCCGATCTTGAGTGCGGCGAGCTCCTGGAGCGTGTCGTCGTGCAGCTCGCGCGCCCAGCGCCCGCGCTCGGCCTCGGCCGCCTCGATGCTGCGCCGCAGGCCCAGCTGGGCGACGTTCTGCGCCGTCGCGACCGCCGTGGCGGCGCTCGCAGCGAAGGCGTCCATCAGCCGCTCGTCCTCGGCCGTGAACCCGGGTCCGGCGGTGAGCCGGTCGAACGCGCCGAGCACGCCCAGCGCCCGGCCGTGGAACAGCAGCGGCACGAGCAGCCCCGTCGTGGCGGCGATGCGTTCGCCGAGACCGAAGCGCAGCCGCGCCTTGACGTCCGAGAGTCGTTCCGCCCGGCGCTTCCGCAGGACCGAGCCGGTCTCCGAGCCCTCGATCGGTACGCGCTGGCCGACCACGTCGGGATCGACGGCTCCGGCGACCGCCGTCACGACGAGCTCGTCGCCATCCTGCAGCAGCAGCACCATGCTCTCGGCCTCGACCAGCGCCCGGCCGCGCTTGACGATCAGCTCGAGCACCCGCTCGAGCCGGGTCTCGCCGCCGATGGCGCGGGCGATGTCGGTCGTGGTCTCCAGCGCGCGGACCGTGCGCTCGAGCACGTCGCGACGGGTCTGCTCCGCCTGGTACAGCCGCGCGTTGTCGATGGCCTTGGCGGCCCACGAGGCGAGGACGACGATCGCCGCCTCGTCCTGCTCGTCGAACGCGCCGGTCTCCTTCTCGGTCAGGTAGAGATTGCCCCACGCCCGGCCCCGGACGATCACGGGAACGCCGAGAAAGGTCGACATCGGCGGATGGCCCAGGGGGAAGCCGTACGACCGGGGGTGCGAGCCGACGTCGGCCAACCGCAGGGGACGCGGCTCTTCGATCAGGTAGCCGAGGATGCCGCGGCCGCGGGGCAGCTCGCCGATCCGCATCTGCGTCTCGCTATCGATGCCGCTCGTCACGAAGCGCTCGAGGGATCGCCGGTCGGGTGCCATCACGCCCACCGCCGCGTACCGCGCGCCGGTGAGCTCTCGCGCCGCGGCGAGCACCTTGGCCAGGACCACCTCGAGGTCGAGCTCGGAGACGACCGACTGCCCGATGTCGAGGAGCAGCCGCAGGCGCCGCCCATCGAGTCCGTGCGATGACGGTGCAGGGCTCACGCCAGCCGGGACCTGATCGTCGGAAGCCATGCTGCTGCAACGACCATACCCCACCGTCCGGCGCCGCGCACCGGCCACACCCGGCGGCGACGCCGTGCGGGTTTCCCGCTACCGGGACGCGCGCCTGCCGGGATGCGACGCAGGGCGGAACCCGCCACCATGGAGCCGGTGCGGCGCTGCCCGCCGCGATCGAATGGAGTGAGACGTGAGCACGGTCGAGAACACCGCCCCCCACGAGGGCGTCCGGGTCGGCCGGGTCCTGCTGCTGGCCTTCGGCGGACTGCTCATGCTGGTCTCGCTCGGCCTCCTCGCCGGGGGCGGGGTGCTCGGCTGGGCGTACGGCACGCAGCGCGATGCGGACGGGTACCTGACGACGTCCACCGAGCGCCTCCGGTCGCCGACCTTCGCGATCACGTCGCAGAAGATCGACCTCGGCTCGGCCCCGGACGACTGGGCCTTCGGCGACGGGCGGCTGGGGACGGTCCGCCTGCGCGTCACCGGGTCGGAGGGCGCCCCGGTCTTCGTCGGCATCGCCCGCGAGACCGACGTCGAGCGCTACCTGCAGGGCGTCGCGCACGACGAGATCGTCCACGCCGACTTCTCCGGGCCCGATCTGGGCGATGTCGACGTGCGGTTCCGGCGCCAGACGGGCGGCGGCCAGACGCCGGCGCCGCCGGCCGACCAGCGCTTCTGGGTCGCGTCGGCCACCGGGTCGGGCACGCAGACGCTCAGCTGGGACGTGCGGACGGGCGAGTGGGCGGCCGTGGTGATGAACGCCAACGCCGGCCGCGGTGTCGACGTCGCCGTCGCCGTCGGCGCCAAGGCCGACTGGCTCCTGCCGGTGCTGATCGGCCTGCTGGTCGGCGGCGGACTGCTGCTCGCCATCTCGCTCGTGATGGTGGTCGTCGGCGCGACGGGTCTGCGGCATCCGGCACCCGCAGCCGCGGCGCCGGGCGAAGCGACGGCACCGCCGCTGCCGGCGTCGGGCGCCTGGAGCACCGACCCGCATGCCCGCGTCTACCCGCTGCGGCTGGACGGGCAGCTCGACGACGGCGTGAGCCGGTGGCTGTGGCTCGTCAAGTGGCTGCTCGCGATCCCGCACTTCATCATCCTCTGGTTCCTCTGGATCGCGTTCGCCGTCGTCGGCTTCATCGCGTTCTTCGCGATCCTCTTCACCGGCCGCTACCCGCGCGCGCTCTTCGACTTCAACGTCGGCGTCCTGCGGTGGACGTGGCGGGTGGGCTTCTACTCCTACAGCGCCCTCGGCACCGACCGGTACCCGCCGTTCACGCTGGAGGACGTTCCCGACTACCCGGCGCGGCTCGCGATCGACTATCCGGAGCGGCTGTCGCGCGGCCTGGTGCTCGTCAAGTGGTGGCTGCTGGCCATCCCGCAGTACCTCATCGTCGCCGTGTTCGGCAGCGGGGTCTGGTGGAGCGCGGGCTGGTGGAGCGGCGAACACGACGAGGCGTTCGGTCTCGGCCCCGGCCATCCGGGCGGCGGGCTGATCGGCATCCTGGTCCTCATCGCCGGCGTCTGGCTCCTGTTCGGCGGCAGCTATCCGCGCGACGTCTTCCGCTTCGTGATGGGCCTGAACCGCTGGGTGTTCCGCGTGATCGCCTACTCGACCCTGATGCGCGACGAGTATCCGCCCTTCCACCTCGACGCGGGCGGCCGCGATCCCGGCACCCCACCGCCGGCGACGTCCGAGCCGGCGGTGCCGGAGCCCGCGGTGGACGGCTAGCGCCGGAGGGGCTTGCGGAAACCCCGCAAGCAAAGAGCGCGCTGACGCCGTAGCGCCCCGGCGGGCGACGATCGATGCTGCTGCGATGGCTGCCTCGCAGACGTCCTCGCCGGTCGATCTGACCACCACCTATCTGGGGCTGACGCTGCGCAGCCCGATCGTCGCCTCGCCGTCGCCGCTGACGGGGACGCTCGACGGCATCCGCCGGCTGGCGCGAGCCGGCGCGGGCGCGATCGTCCTGCCGTCGGTGTTCGAGGAGCAGGTGTTCCGCGACGCCGAACGGCTCCTGGCCGGGAACGCCCGCGCCATCGGCCGGCTCGAACACGTCAGCGCCTACCCGCCGGCCGCCGCGGTCACCCTGGACGACGCATCCGACGGGCTGGAGCTGATCCGCGCGGCGGTGGCCGAGGTCGACGTGCCCGTCATCGCGAGCCTGAACGGCGGCAGCGGCGGTGGCTGGCCCGCGTACGCCCATGCGCTGCAGCAGGCGGGAGCCGCCGCGATCGAGCTGAACATCTACGACATCCCCGCCGACGTCGGCACGTCGGCGGCCGCGGTCGAAGATCGCTACGTCGAGATCCTCGCGAGCGTGAAGTCGGTGGTGACGATCCCGGTCGCGGTGAAGCTCCCGCCCTGGTTCAGCGCTCCGGGTGCGGTCGCCCTGCGGCTCGCCGCCGCCGGCGCCGACGGCCTCGTGCTCTTCAACCGCTTCCTGCAGCCGGACATCGACCCCGAGGAGCTCACGGTGGTGTCGCGCCTGCACCTGTCGACGGCGCGCGAGTCGACGCTGCCGATGACGTGGATCGCGCTGCTGCGGGGCCGCGTCGGCGTCTCGCTGGCCGCGACGACGGGCGTGGAGGGACCGGCCGAGGTCGCCAAGTTCCTGCTCGCCGGCGCCGACGTCGTGATGACCGCCTCCGCGCTGCTGCGGCACGGCCCCGAGTATCTCACCAACCTGACCGACGGGCTGGTCGCGTGGATGCGGAGCAACCAGTTCGCCACCCTCGACGGCGTGCGCGGCCTGCTCAGCGAGGCGCTCGGCACGGATGCTGCCCGCCAGCGGGCGGGCTATGTCGACGTCGTCCAGACGGGTCGCAGGCGGTATGGCTGAGGAGCCGGCGCTCGCCCCCCGCGAAGTCGCCGCGATCGATGCGTGGTGGCGCGCCGCGAACTACCTCAGCGCCGGCCAGATCTACCTGCTGGCGAACCCGCTCCTGCGCGAGCCGCTGCGGCCGGAGCACGTCAAGCCGCGCCTGCTCGGCCACTGGGGCACGACGCCGGGGCTGAACCTGCTCTACGCGCACCTGAACCGGCTCATCGTCGCGCACGACGCCGACCTGCTGTTCGTCGCCGGCCCCGGCCACGGCGGCCCGGCGATGTGCGCGAGCACGTGGCTCGAGGGCTCCTACACGGAGCACTGGCCGACGATCACCGAGGACGGCGCCGGGATGCTCGAGCTGTTCCGCCAGTTCTCGTTCCCGGGCGGCGTACCGAGCCATGTCGCGCCCGAGACGCCCGGCTCCATCCACGAGGGCGGCGAGCTCGGCTACGCGCTCGCGCACGCCTACGGCGCCGCCCTCGACAACCCCGATCTGACCGTGGCCTGCGTGATCGGCGACGGCGAGGCCGAGACCGGGCCGCTCGCGGCCAGCTGGCACGCGAACAAGTTCCTCAACCCGGCGACCGACGGTGCGGTCCTGCCGATCCTGCACCTGAACGGCTGGAAGATCGCGAACCCCACCGTGCTCGCGCGGATCGGCGAGGCCGAGCTGACCCAGCTCCTGGAGGGCTACGGACACCGGCCGCTGATCGTGTCGGGCGACGATCCCGAGCTCGTGCACCAGGCGTTGGCGGCGGCGCTCGACGACGCGTACGCCGACATCCGCCGTATCCAGGACGCGGCCCGCACTGGCGGCGCCGTCCGGCGTCCCCGCTGGCCGATGATCGTGCTGCGGACACCGAAGGGGTGGACGGGGCCGCACACGGTCGACGGCCTCAAGGTCGAGGGTACCTGGCGCTCGCACCAGGTGCCGTTGTCAGCCACCCGGACGAACCCGGATCACCTCGCGGCCCTCGAGCGATGGCTGCGCAGCTACCGGCCCGAGGAGCTGTTCGACGCGGACGGCCGTCCGGTCGAGATGATCCGCGCGCTGGCGCCCTCGCGGTCGAAGCGGATGGGATCGAGCCCGCACGCCAACGGCGGCGAGCTGCTGCGCGACCTCGTCCTGCCCGAGTTCCGCGCCTTCGGCGTCGACGTGCCGCGGCCCGGATCGACGACGGCCGAGGCGACCCGCGTGCTCGGGCGCTACCTGGCCGAGGTGATGCGCCTGAACGCCGCTGCCCGCAACTTCCGCATCGTCGGCCCCGACGAGACGGCCTCCAACCGCCTGGGCGACGTCTTCGCGGTCACGGACCGCGCCTGGATGGGCGAGCGCACGCCCGACGACGAGCACCTCGCAGCCGACGGCCGGGTCATGGAGATCCTGTCGGAGCACGTCTGCCAGGGCTGGCTCGAGGGCTACCTGCTGACGGGCCGGCACGGCCTCTTCTCGTGCTACGAGGCGTTCGTCCACATCGTCGACTCGATGTTCAACCAGCATGCGAAGTGGCTCAAGACCGCGCACAGCATCCCCTGGCGGCGGCCGGTCGCGTCGCTCAACTACCTGCTCACGTCGCACGTGTGGCGCCAGGACCACAACGGGTTCTCGCACCAGGACCCCGGGTTCATCGACCACGTCATGAACAAGCGGGCCGAGGTGATCCGCGTGTACCTGCCGCCCGATGCGAACACCCTGCTGTCGGTGGGCGACCACTGCCTGCGCAGCCGCGACTACGTGAACGTCATCGTCGCCGGCAAGCAGCCGGCGCCGAACTGGCTCACGATCGAGGAGGCCGCCGACCACTGCACGCGCGGGCTCGGCGTCTGGGACTGGGCGACGAACGAGGGCGACGACGACCCGGACGTCGTGATGGCCTGCGCCGGTGACGTGCCGACGCTCGAGACGCTGGCGGCGGTGAGCATCCTGCGCGACCGGCTCCCGCACCTGCGGGTGCGGGTCGTGAACGTGGTCGACCTGATGCGCCTGCAGCCCGCCTCCGAGCATCCGCACGGCCTTCCCGACGCCGAGTTCGACGCCATCTTCACGCCCGACAAGCCCGTGATCTTCGCGTACCACGGCTACCCGTGGCTGATCCACCGCCTGACGTACCGGCGCACGAACCATCGCAACATCCACGTGCGCGGCTACCGGGAGGAGGGCACCACCACGACGCCGTTCGACATGGTGATGCTGAACGACCTCGACCGGTTCCACCTCGTCGCCGACGTGATCGACCGGGTGCCGTCGCTCGGGACGAGCGCGGTCGAGGTCCGCCAGGACATGGTCGACGCGCGCAACCGCGCGCGACGCCACACGCGCGAGCACGGCATCGACGCGCCGGAGGTCATCGGATGGACTTGGGGTGCGAGCGATACGCCGCCAGGATCGTCTCCCGCTGCGCCTCCGACAGGTACTTGACGGCCTCCCGGACCGTGACGCCCGAGGCGCGGCCGGCGCGTGGCTCGAGCCACGCGAAGACGCGATCCGGCTGCTTCTTCGAGGCCTCGCGGAGCACCCAGCCGATGGCCTTGCGGATGAAGAACTCCCGCTCGTCCAGCATCGCGTCGGCGTAGCGCGAAAAGCGCTCGAAGTCCCCCTCCCCGCGCCGCAGCGGCAGCAGCAGCGCGAGCAGGGCGGATCGACGCACCCAGAAGTCGTCGTCCCCGGCCCAGCGGTCGATCGTCGCGACCAGCGCCGGGTACCGCTCCACGAGACCGCCGGCCACGCTCGCCGCGAGGCCGTCGACCAGCGCCCAGGTCCGCGACTCCCGGATCAGCCGCTCGACGAGGTCGAGGTCGCTCGCGAGCAGGTGATCCGAGCCGAGATCGAGCAGCTCGACGCCCGCCATCCGGCACTCGTGCACCGGGCGGTCCCACAGGGCCACGACGACCGCGACGAGGTCGTCGTGGCCCAGGTCCGGCTCGGCGGCGAGGGCGGCCTTCACGACCGAGCGGATCGCCGGAACGGTCGCCCCGTAGTGGTGGAGGTCGCTCTTCAGGTACCGCCGCTCCTGCTCGGCGCGGGCAGGGGTGCCCGCGGCGCGCAGGCCGGCGTCGATGCGGTCGGCGCGGCCGGTGGCGTCAGGCACCGGCCGTCGCGGCTCCGGCTCCGGCCGGCGCGGCCGCAACGGGTGTCATGTCGAAGACCATCCGCGGCGCCGGGGCGCTGCCGTCGAGCACCTGCTCGATGGCGTCGTTGACGTCGTCCAGCCGGCACTCCGACCGCAGGACGCGCGTCAGGCCGCGGCGGTGCAGCTCGAAGGTCTCCTCCAGGTCGCGATGCGTGCCGACGATCGACCCGCGGATCGTGAGGCCGCCGAGCACCGTCTCGAAGATCGGGACGCGCATGCCGTTGTCGGCGGGGAGGCCCACGCAGACCAGCGTACCGCCGCGGGCGAGCGAGCCCATGGCCTGCTCGAAGGCGCTCGGGTTGACCGCGGTCGCGATGGCCGCGTCGGCGCCGCCGAGGCGCTGGATCGCAGCGACCGGATCCTCCTCGCCGACGTGCACGAGATGGTCGGCCCCGAGCTCGCGGGCCGATTCCAGGCGGTCGGCGTTCGTGTCGACCGCGACCACGGCGGCGCCCGTTGCGCGCGCGTACTGGAGCGCCAGATGGCCGAGCCCGCCGACGCCGAAGACGGCGACCAGGCTCGCGGAGGTCGCGCCGGACACCTTCACGGCCTTGTAGGTCGTGACGCCGGCGCAGGTGAGCGGCGCCGCGTCGAGCGCGCTGACCTCGGCCGGCACGCGCACGACGTGCCGCGTGTACGCCGACCGCGTACTCGGCGAACCCGCCGTCGATGGCGTAGCCGGTGTTGCGCTGCGACAGACAGAGCGTCTCGCGCCCCGAGTTGCAGTACCGGCAGTCGCCGCAGGCGTAGCCGAGCCACGGCAGCGCGACGCGGTCACCCACGGAGACGCCGTGGCTGGGGCCGGTGCCCAGTCGCTCGACGATGCCCACACCCTCGTGACCGGGGATGAACGGCGGCGTCGGCCGCACGGGCCACTCGCCGCGGGCGGCGTGGATGTCGGTGTGGCACAGGCCGCACGCCTCGATGCGGACGAGCGCCTGTTCGGGCTCCGGGCTCGGGGATCGGCAGATCCTCGATCTCGAGCGGTCGGTCGAAGCTGCGGACGACGGCGGCCTTCATGGCGGCTCCTTTCGGCTGCTAGCCAGCATCCCAACCGGCGAGCCTCCCGCCATCGGTGATCGGCGCAGTCCGGCTGCGTGGTTGTCCGCAACGCAAACCCCGTGCCGCACTGCGGAAAATCCGCACCGCGGATGGCGGCACCCGCGGATGGCGCGGTACCCGCGGCGACGGATCATCTGTTCGTTGGCACTGACGGAAAGGAGAGGTCGATGGACCTCATCGTGCACGCAACGGATGGATCGCCCGAGGCCGCCGAAGCCCTGGAGCTCGCCATCGAACTGGCCAAGGACACGGGCGCGAAGCTCGCCGTCGTCGCGGTGCACGTGCCCGTGCCCGGCGGCAAGGGCCTCGCACCGCCCGTCACGGAGGTCGAGCAGCCGCACGGCGCCGAGCATCTCGCCCAGGCCGCCGCGGCGACCGCGAATGCCGCCGGCATCGACACCAAGCCGTACGTCGCCACCGGCGACGCGGCAAAGGAGATCGTGCGTCTCGCCAACGACCTGGACGCGAACCTGATCATCATGGGCTCCCGCGGGTTCGGCGGCGTGCGCGGCGCGCTCGTCGGATCCGTCTCGCGCTCTGTCATGACGCACTCGACCGTCCCCGTGACGGTCGTGACGAGCCGCGCCGTCCGCGAGCCGGCCCGCGCGTAGAGCTGCTGGCGGGTTCCCGGGAACGCCACCTCCCCCGACACCCCCCGGCATCCGGGGACCCGCCAGTATTCCGCTGTGGATGACCGCGCCCGCGCCCCGAAGCGTGCCCGCCGAGGCGTGGGCGCTGGGCGACATCCTCGGCGCCGCGATCGTCACCGACGGCACCCGCGTCGGCCGGCTCCGCGACCTTGCGGTGCACCTCGGCGGCGCCGCCTGGCCCGTGGTCGCACTCCGTGTCCGCGCCGCCGCCGGCGATGTCGCCGCGCCGTCAGGCGCGCATGGGCGGTCGCGAGGCTGAGCGGGGCGTGGCTCGCGCCCGCCAGGTGGACCGCCGCGATCCGGTCGAGGACCAGCGTCCTGCGCTCCACTCGGACGACCCGCCTGCCGTCCAGGTCGGTGAGCCACCAGCGTCACCAGCATCGCGGTCGCGATGACGAGCATCCACAACAGCTCGTAGCCGTGTGCGGCACCGAGGATGGAGTAGGCGGTGATGCCGCCGGGGTCGTTGCCCGAGAGGCCCGCCAGCGCGCCCGGGCCCGGCACGGCGACGAACGCGGCGAGCCGGGCCTCGTGACGACCCTCGGCTGGAGGACCGTGACGGCGGTCGGCGGCTGCGTGGTCGCCCTCGCAGCCGCCGCGCTCGTCTGACGAGGGGGTCGCTACTTGACGATCAGCACGTCGCAGGAGGCGTGGTGCGCGACGCGGTCCGAGACGGACCCGAGGAGCGCGCGCTGCATGCTGTTCTGGTTGCGGCTGCCGACGATGATCAGCGAGTAGCCGTCGCGCTCGGCGGCCTCGCAGATGGCGTCGGCGGGATCGCCGATCGGCCTCGATGGTGCGCGCCTCGACGCCACGGCCGGCGAGGAACTCCATCGCCTCGGCCAGCTCGGCGCGATGCTCGGCCGGGCCGTCGCCCGCGACGAAGGGGCCACCGGAGCGCGGCCCGCCGGCGACTCGCGGAGCCACGCTGATGACGCCGAGCGTGTCGCCGTACAGCGTCATCGTGGCTGCTCGGTCGAGCGCCGCCTTGGCGCTCTCCGTGCCGTCATAGCCCACCAGCAGCTTCGACATCTTCCAACCTCCAGGGAGTACTGATCGCGGAACCTCTAGAGCGTCGCACCGCGCCGGGACCGTCGAATCGGTGACATCGCGGTGCACCGCTGCGGGAAACCCGCGGGACGCTAGAGCTGGATCAGCAGGCCCGACGACGAGCAGCAGCAACGCCAGCAGCATCGACCACGCGCCCTGGCGGCGCGCGCCGAGCGCCACCGCGACGTAGCCGGCGAGGATGCCGAGGGGCGCCCACAGGAACGGGCTCTGCCACAGCGACGGGATCGCGAGCGCCACGCCGCCGGCGGCGAGCAGCCCCGCCAGCACGTCCCGCGGCTCCTCGCGCGCCATCGTGTCGGCCCGGGCGTCGTCGGGCGGCTTCGGGCCGAGCGCCCCGGACAGCCACGTCACGCCCAGTGTCCGGGCGAGGTTGTAGGCGAAGATCGCCTGACCGACCACGATCATCGCGACGAACGGCAGCGCCAGCTGGCTCATCGTCAGGTACTCGCCGGGCAGGACCGCGAACCGGCGCGGCGCGCCCTCGAGGCCCTGCCACATCCACGGGATCACCGATCCGTAGCCGCCGACCACGGTCAGCGCCAGGTGCCAGTCGGCGAGGCGCAGCGAGTGCCACGGTCTGCCGACGATGCCCGGCAGGAAGTAGTAGATGGCGCCGAAGATCACCATCCCGATGTGGATCAGCGCCATGTTGTGGAAGTGCCCGACGACCCACAGGGTGTTGTGCGCGACGACGTCGTACTGGATCGTCGCGAGGCCGACGCCCTGCAGGCCCGCGATCAGCCACGAGACCAGGGCGACGGAGAGGAACCGCGCCGCCGGGCTCGACCAGTCGAAGGCCGACCGGTAGATCGTGAAGGCGAGCGAGAACAGCGAGATCGCCGACGGGATCGTCACCGCGTAGGTGAGCGGCTGCGTGAAGCTGTTGACCGACTGCTGGAAGCTCTCCGGGAAGTCGGTGTACATGTGATGCGCGCCGATGATCACGTTCGAGACGACGGCGATCGTCCAGGCCACGGCGATGATGTGGCCGGCCACCAGATCGCGTCCGGCGAGCTTCGGGATGATGTGGTAGTAGACGGCGACGGCCGGGAACAGCAGCAGGTAGACGACCGGGTGGCCGAACCACCAGAGCATCGTCTTCGCGAGCAGCGGGTCGACCGTCACGGACGGCTGGATGGCCTGGACGACCATCAGCACGAGCAGGATGGCGAGCGGCAGCGTCGCGACGATCATGTCGAGCGCGATCACCGCGAGCGGGATCGCGGCGTACGGCAGCGGCCGGTCGGTCGCGAAGCGCTTCGGCCGCAGGTACCCGAACCCGAGGGCGCAGAGCACCCGGTGCCCGAAGCTCGAGCCGGCGCGCGCGCCGAGCCCCGGGCCCGTCAGCACGGCGAGCAGCGCGAAGCAGTAGGCGAAGATCGACAGTCCGACCGAGAGCACCGCCAGCGCGAACAGCGCCGTCGTCGTCTCCGTCCACTGGCCCGTCGAGGAGAACGGCAGCGGGTAGAGGAACACCCACGAGCCGGCGAAGTGCTGCGCCAGCACCGTGATGACGATGCCGGCGACGCCGATCACCATCGTCCACCACGAGATGGCGGCCCACCGGTACCCCCAGCCGCGCAGCTCGAAGCCGGCCTCCTGCAGGATCCAGTACGACAGCCCCATCAGGCAGAAGGCGGCCCAGCCGACGAAGGTCGCGAGGCCGTGCGCCGTCATCAGCTCGTACCAGACCGCCGGCGAGACGGTGATGACCTCGGCCTGGCTCTCGCGGAGCACGCCGCCGAGCGACCCGCCGACCAGGAAGAACAACGTCGAGGTGAGCACGTGGCGCAGCACCAGCGACTTCGCCCGGTCGCGCACGGCGGCGACGCTCAGCTCGGCCTCGCCCGTCCGGCCGAGGTAGCCGGCCGGGGCTCCGACGACGCTCACGGCACGACCTCGAAGCTCGTGACCATCGTGTGATGCCCGATGCCGCAGTACTCGAAGCAGCGCACCGCGTACGTGCCCGGCTCCTTCAGCGTCAGCCGCAGCGTCGACGGCCACTGCGGCATCATCTGCGCCTGCGCGACGAACGTGCCGGACGGGTCGTAGATCGCGAAGGCGTGGTTGACGTCCTTGGCCGTCATCCGGAACTCGACCTGCTGCCCCGCCTTGATGGTGGTGGTCGAGAACGTGAAGCCGTACTGCTGGGCGAGCACGTCGACGACCTGCTGATCGGCGCGCGCCTCCGCGTTCCACGGCGTCTTGAAGATGGTCGCGGCGGCGGAGCCGACCAGCGCGATCACCACGATCGCGAACCAGACGTTCTCACGCCGTTTCCAGCGCGCGACGTTCATCGGCTTCGCGCGGGCCTTCGCACGGGTGGACAGGAAGATCATCGCGAACACCACGAGCCCCAGCACCACCAGCCCGAGGTAGATCAGGTTGAACACCACCATCGTCCGGTTCATTGCGAGTGACGCTATCGGCCGCCTGCGGGCCGGTCCTCGGCAGATCCTGCAATCCGGCTGCGGGAAACCCGCAACCGGACCGCCTGCACCGTCAGTACTTCTGGTCGCAGTTCTTGAAGGTGTTGCTCGCGGGCGCCGGCGCGCCGATGCAGATGTCATTCGAGCCGGTGCCGCCGTCGATGATGTTGTTCGTCCCCGACCGGCCGCCGGCGACGATGCAGTCGTTTCCTGCCTTGCCGTTGTAGTTGACGGTGCCGGTGCGGTTGGCGCCGAGGATCAGGTCGTTGTCGGCGGTCCCCGTGGCGGACGTGGCGGTGACGGGCATCAGCTGGCCGTTGTTGATCGCCAGCGCGGCGCACCGCGTCGGCGTCAGCTGGGCGTAGGAGAGCGACTGCGAGCTCTTGCCGGCGAACGTCACGGGAACGGTGTTGGTGGCCGTGAAGCCGGTCACGACCGAGAGGCAGGCGACCAGCAGCACGACCGCGCCGGCGGGGCGGATCAGCTTGCGGGGCGACACCGACACGAGCATGCCCTCGCGGCCGGGGGTCACCGGCGCCCGCGTGGTCGCGGCGGCCGGCGGCGGTGCGGCGGCTGCCGGTGCGGCGCGCTGCGACGGCCGCTTCACCGTCGGCTCGGGGGCCGCCGGTGCGGTCACGGCGACGGGACGCTTGCCGCCCGAATCGGGCCCGCGCCCGCGCATGCCGGGCCCGCCGGCGCGTTCGATCTTGTAGACGTACAGGCGGCCGTCCTCGTCCACGGCGTAGGTCGTCGAGCGGCCCTGCTGCTCGAACAGCACGAGCTGCTCGTAGTGCTGCGCGACGCGGGCGAGGCTGTGGAAGTCGGGCAGGTCGATCGTGACGCGACCCTCGGGGTTGACCGAGACCACCGGCACCAGCAGCGCGCCGTACCGCTTGGCGATCAGGTCCTGCTCGCGCCGGGCCTTGATCGGCGGCCGCGCGATCAGGAGCAGGATCATCGCGATGAACGCGAGGAGCGCGAGACCGATGCCGAAGACCCGGAGCTTCACGACGTCGAGGTGGAACCGCAGCACCGTGACCGAGTTCGCCACATGGCGCGTGATGCTGCCGGCCTGTTCGGGGTTGAGGATCGCCGCGAGCCCGCTGGTGGTGGCGGTGTAGTCGCTTCCACCCGCGGCCGGCGCGGCCGCGGCAGGCGCGGCGAGCTTCATCAGCTGGTGGTTGAAGCTGAACGGCAGGACCGGCGTGAACGTCTCGGTGATCGGCTTGCCGCCGACCACGCCGGTGACGTTGACGACCGCCTGGACGTCGACCTGGTAGTCGGAGCCCACCGAGCCGGAGTCGGCCGAGAGCTGGTCGAGGAACGCTCGAGCGGCGGCGAGATCGATGACCCCGGCGATGCTGGCCGTGTCGCCCGCGAACGGGGCGGCCTTCGTCAGCGGGAACGTCCGGCGGTAGGACGTGGACGCCGAGATCACCGTGTTGAGGGCGATCGTCCCCTTGACGTCGTGGGGAAGCTGCGTGTTGAACTGGTAGTTGAACCGCACGTCGGCGCGGTGGAAGAGGTCGAGCAGCAGCGGGTCGCCGGTCTGCGCCAGCCCGCTCGGGAACGCCGCGTTCGGCGCCGCCAGCTTGCTGACGTACGAGAAGTCGCCGAGCTGCCGGAAGGCGCCGGGCGCCGCCGCCTCGCGGTTGGACGGCACGGCGAAGGCGATGGCGGATACGAGCAGCGCGAACGCCAGCAGACCGCCCAGCGGCCGCAGCGCGCGGGGCAGGTTGACGCCTTTCAGCACGAAGTCGCGGGGGGTGACGGGTTGCACGGTGGCACCTCTGCTCGATGAGCTCTGGGGGAATGCGGTCTGCGGTTCGGGCCGCGCCGCGTGACCGCGGCGTCGCGCCCGGCGGCCTCGCTTGGCCCGGCCGCCGAGGATCAGGATCAGCACCGCCGCCACCGCGGCCAGCGCGGCGTGGGACGGCGCGGTCAGCCAGCCGACCCAGCCGCCGACGCGCGGCAGGTGGAACCAGAGCTTGCCGACGATGGCGCTGGCCGGAATCGTGCCGGGGTCGGTGAAATCGTTGTTGTCGCCGCGGAGGGAGTACTGCCCGTCCTCGATGGCGATGATGCGGTGGAGCACCGGGCGGTGGAGGACCGGGCTGTTGTACAGCACGGCGTCACCGACGCCGTACGAGGTCTGCGTGTGCATCACGGCGAGGTCGCCGGTGTGCAGCAGCGGGAGCATGCTGATGCCCTCGGTGACGGCATACGAGCTGGGGCCGCCCACCTGCACCGGAGCGAACAGCAGCAGCATCGACGCGAACAGCGCGACGCCGCACAAGGTGCCGATGATTCCCGATCCGTGCGCTCGCATGGTGCTCCCTCGCAGCTCCCGGACGACACCGCCTCAGCGGTGTCGTCCGGGTCTGCCCTTGATCGACAATGCCGACCGCTGCGACCTACTGGGCAGCGATCACCGTGAGGCTGGTCAGCTTGTCGGCCAACAGTTGCGGACGACGTCGTCGCGCAGGTGACGGTCTCGCCCGTGGTGTTGCTGGTGCAGTGTAGGTCGTCGGGCCACCGCTGGTGAGCGCGGCCTGGACGATGACCTTGCCGCCGCCCGTGCTGGGGATGACCGGCGAGACGGTGAAGTTCAGCGAGTCGATGTTCGCCGGCGTGGTGGCGTTGAGCGAGTAGTGGATGCCCGAGACGGTGTAGCCGCTGACCGTGCCCACGCCGCTGCCGGCAGTGGAGTTGGCGACGGTGTTGGACGCCGTGAACGCGTACGCACCGGTGCCGAGGATGGCCGCGATCGCAACCGCGATCACCACACGGAACGGGACGCGCCCGGTCTTCGAGCCAAAGGTGCGTGCGGACATGGTTCTCCTTCGATGACCGACATTCGCCGACGTCGGGGAGGAGTTGGGGAGCCTCCACCAGGTTCATCGGAGGTTCGGTGGGAACGACCTCCCCACCCCGGGGAGGCAGCCCTCCCCCGGTGGGGGCGTCCGCCGCCGCGCCACGAGGTCGAGGACGTCATCGCCTACCGACCGGGCGCCCTGCAGCGGTGGCCGCCTCGACCTCGATCAGGCGGCCGCTGCGCACGTCGTAGAGGTACCCGTAGATCGGAATGCGGCCCGGGACGAGCGGGTGGTTGCGGATCCGCGTCACGTCCTCGACGACGCTGCCCTGCTGGTCGGCGATCGTCAGCCAGTCGATGTAGCGCGCCTCGGTCGAGCCCGGGCCGGTGCCGACGTCGTAGAAGCCCTCGGCGCCCAGCGCGGCGGTCTCGAGGCTCGAGTCGAGCAGGCCGCGGATGACGTCGTCGGTGAAGAACTCCATGCCGCAGTCGGTGTGGTGGATGACGAACCACTCCGCCGTGCCGAGCAGCTTGTACGAGATCACCAGCGACCGGATGGCATCGTCGCGACGCGCGGCCGCCGGCGTTGCGGATGACGTGCGCGTCGCCCTCGCTGAGGCCGGCGTACTTGGCCGGGTCGAGCCGCGCGTCCATGCAGGTGAGGATCGCGAACCGCCGGGCGGGCGGCAGCGCGAGCTCGCCCTTGTCGAACGACGCGACGTAGCCGGCGTTCGCGTCGAGCACCTCTCCGAGGACCTGGGACATGCTGTACTCCTTATGTCTCGTATTAGCGAGACATATTATCCACGATGGCGTCCGCACGCGTCGTCGCCGGTCCGGTTACACTCGCCGCCACCGGATGCACCCCCTCGATCCGCTCTCTGCCGACGAGATCACGCCAGGCCGTCGCCATCGTGCGCCGGGAGCGCGATCTGCCGCCGACGTTCCGGTTCGCCAGCGTGACGCTGGAGGAGCCGGCGAAGGCCTGGCTGGCAGGCCTGGGACGGCACCGCCGTCGAGCGGCGGGCGCGGATCGTGACCTGGAACCGCGCCGACGGCGCGCGCCTACACGGCGCTGGTCGACCTGGCCGCGAACGCGGTGACCGAGTGGGACGCAGCGGCCCGGCATCGCAGCCGAACTTCACGCCCGACGAGTACCACGAGTGCGACGAGATGCTGCGCGAGCATCCCGACGTGCTGGCGGCGCTGCAGCGCCGCGGCGTCACCGACCCGACCCTGGTGCTGTTCGACGTCTGGGCGTACGGCGACGCGCTGGTGCCCGAGCAGTGGCGCGACCGCCGCGTCGGCTGGTGCGACGTCTGGCTGCGCAACTCGCCGGACGCGCAACCCCTACGCCAACTTCCTCAGCGGCCTGCACGTGATCGTCGACATGAACGCGCTCGAGGTGCTGCGAGATCGAGGACGACGGCGTCGAACGACCGGCCCGAGGTGATGGGCGAGTACGTGCCGGCGCTCGTGCCCGGCCAGGTGCTGCGCGACGACCTGCGCCCGCTCGCGATCGAGCAGCCCGAGGGCGTCTCGTTCACGCTCGACGGCAACGAGCTGCGCTGGCAGCGCTGGCGCATGCGGATCGGCTTCAACTACCGCGAGGGCCTCGTGCTGCACGCCGTCGGCTACGAGGACGGCGGGCGCGATGCGGCCGATCGCGCACCGGCTCAGCTTCGCCGAGATGGTCGTGCCCGTACCGCGACCCGACGCCCGACCACTACCGGCGCACCGCGTTCGACATCGGCGAGTGGGGCCTCGGCCTGATGACGCAGTCGCTCGAGCTCGGCTGCGACTGCCTGGGCGAGATCCGCTACCTCGACGCGGTGCTGCCCGACTCGCACGGCGAGCCGTTCACGATCCGCAACGCGATCTGCCTCCACGAGGAGGACAACGCGGTGCTGTGGAAGCACGTCGACGCGCGACGCCGGCGCCGAGGTGCGGCGGATGCGGCGGCATGGTCGTGTCGTTCCACGTCACCGTCGCGAACTACGAGTACCTCGTCTACTGGCGCTTCTACCAGGACGGCAACATCGAGTGCGAGGTGCGCGCGACCGGCATCATGGTCACCACCGGCCTCGGCGACGGCCGACGCGTCGCCGTACGGCACGACCGTCGACGAGCGCACCTACGCGCCGCACCACCAGCACTTCATCGTGGCGCGGCTCGACCTCGACGTGGACGGCGGCGCCAACACCGTCGTCGAGACCGCACTCCGAGCCGATGCCGGTCGGGCGCCGACAACCCGCACGGCGTCGGCGCTGGTGCACCGTCGCGACGCCGCTGCGAGACGGAGTCGGCCGGCCGCCGCGACTACGACTGGGCGACCCAGCGCGGCTGGAAGGTCGCCAACCCCGGCCGGCGCAACGCGCCACGGCGCGCCGGTCGCCTACAAGCTCGTGCCGACCGGCTGCGTGCCGACGCTGCTGCCCGAGGGCTCGGCGGTGCTGCAGCGGGCCGAGGCGATCCGCCACCAGCTGTGGGTGACGCCGCACCGCGACGACGAGCGCTGGCCGTGCGGCGAGTTCCCCACCCAGAGCTCGGACGACCTCGGCCTGCCCGCCTGGACGGCGGCCGACCGCCCGATCGCAGACACCGACGTGGTGCTCTGGTACGTGTTCGGCATCCACCACATCACGCGGCCCGAGGACTGGCCCGTGATGCCGGCCGACGTGGTCTCGTTCTGGCTCAAGCCGTTCGGCTTCTTCGACCGGAACCCCGCGCTCGACGTCCCTCCCGAGAAGGAGCGTTGCCACGGGCAACACGCGCATTGATCCGCGGACACCGGTTCAACCTGATCTCCCGCACGGGGCTCTACGACCCGCTGACGGCGCTGCTCGTTCGGCCGCGCCGGACGCCGCATGCACCGCGAGATGGTGCTCGCGGCCGGCATCGAGACGGGCGCCCAGGTGCTCGACGTCGCCTGCGGGCCGGGCCGCAACCTGCCGCTGCTGCTCGACGCCGTCGGGCCCGGCGGCCGCGTCGTCGGCGTCGACATCTCGTCCAGCATGCTGGCCCGCGCGCGCAGCCGCGCGGTCGACGCCGAGCTGCTCGAGGCCGACATCTCCGACGGCCTGCCGTTCGCCGACGGCATGTTCGACGCGGTCGTGTCGTCGTTCGGGCTGTCGTGCGTGCCGCGCATCTCGCCGGCGCTGGACGAGATCATGCGGGTGCTCCGGCAGGACGGCGTGATCGCCGTCGCCGACGCGCGGATGGTCAACTGGCACCCGCGGCCGCTCGGCGCCCTCGTCACCGCGGCCGTGTCGCCGTTCAACTCCTGGTACCCCGAGCGCGACCTGGCCGCGATGGTCGAGGCGCGCGGCATGGTCGTCCAGCGGCTGCCCACGTCGTCCGACGCGTTCGTGCTGTTCAAGGCGCTGCGACCGGCGTGAGGCAGCATCCCGTCGGCCCGGGCGACGCGCCGGCGCCGTCGGCGGTCGGCGGCAGACCTCGCGCGGCTCGCGCAACGCGCGCGGGCACCATCGGGTCGGGCTCCTCGATCTCCATCGCGAGGCGGTGCCCGTCGAAGATGCAGTCGGCCAGCAGCCGCGGCGCCACGCAGTCGCCGACCGCGTAGGCGCCGGCCAGCGCCAGGCGCAGCTCGTCGCGCGGTCGGCGGGCGGTGACGAGCACGACGGTGTCGGCGGCGATCTCGCCCGGGTCGCCGAAGACGTGGCGCGTCGCGGCCGCGCCGGCGCCGACGGCGGTCAGCTCGGTCTCGCACACCACCCGGCAGCCGAGCGCGTGCAGGCGGCGGCGGGCGTGGTCGCCCTCGAAGGTGCGGTCGAGGAACGGCCCCACCGCGGCGAGCGGCGTCACGAGGGTGACGTCGTGCCCGCGGCCGGCGAGCAGCTCGGCCATGCCGGCGCCCATGAAGTAGCCCTCGCAGTCGTAGACCACGACGCGCCGGCCCACCTCGGCACCGGCGACGACCTGCTCGGGCGTCAGCGTGTGCGCATCGCCGGCACCGGGCAGCGGCTCGTGCGTGGCCGGGGCGAGGCCGTCGGCGCGCCACTCGGCACCGGTCGCGAGCACGACGATGTCGGCGCCGTAGTCGGCGATCTCGGCCGCCGTCAGCTCGGTCGACGGTGTGGATCTCGACGTTCTTCGAGCGCGCCAGCTGCCCGCGCCGCCAGTCGATCGCGCGCTGCCACTCCCCCAGCCCCGGCAGGCCGGCGGCGAGCGCCGCGTACCCGCCCAGCTGCGGGTTCCGCTCGACCAGGTGCACGCGCGCCAGCCCGCGCCGGGCCAGCGTCAGCGCGCACTGCAGGCCGGCGACGCCGCCGCCGACGACGAGCGCGTCGCGGCGCCGGTCGGCCACCGGCGGCACCCGCTCGGGATGCCAGCCGCGGCGGTGCTCCTCGCCGGCGGTCGGGTTCTGCGTGCACATGATCTGGTCGCTGGTCTGCACGCGCGCGAGGCAGATGTTGCAGCCGATGCACTCGCGGATGTCGTCGTAGCGGCCGGCCTCGATCTTCGCGGGCAGGTACGGGTCGGCGATCGACGGCCGGGCGCCGCCGACGATGTCCCAGACGCCGGAGCGGACGATGTCGGCCATCGCGTCGGGATCGGTCAGGCGGCCGACGCCGACGATGGGCTTCGAGGTCGCCTCGCGCACCCGGCCGGACAGCGCCGTCTGGTAGCCCTGGGCGTCGATGCGCGACGGCCGCATGTCGAGCCACGGCTCGCCGATCGTGGCGACGTTGACGTCCCAGAGGTCGACCATGTCGTCGGCCATCCGCACGAACGCGAGCACGTCGTCGATGGCGAGGCCGAGCGTCGCGCTCGGGTCGATGCCGACCCGGACCGCGATCGCCAGCCGGCCGCCGGTCGCGGTGCGGACGGCCTCGATCACCTCGAGCCAGAAGCGGGCGCGGTTGCGCAGCGAGCCGCCGTACGTCGTCGTCGCGCCGGTTGGCGAAGGGCGACAGGAACTGCGCCGGCAGGTACGAGTGCGAGCCGTAGGCGTAGACCAGGTCGAGGCCCGCCGCCTCGGCGCGCGCGGCGGCGTCGGCGTAGAGCCCGACGACGCGGCCGATCTGCGCCGTCGACATCGCGTAGCTGTAGGTGAGCGGGAAGTGGTCGGCCGGCAGCACGCTCGGGCCGCCCGGCGGCAGGCGCGACGGCGAGCCGTCGATGTTGTAGCCGCCGTGCCACAGCTCGGCGCCGACGATCGAGCCCTCGGCGTGCACCGCGTCGGCCAGCAGTCGCACGCGGGCGACGTCGGAGTCGTCCCACAGCTTCGCCGGCGTCGGCACCGGCGACCGGTCCGCCTCGGGGTCGATCGAGGTGAGCTCGAGGTTGACGCCCGCCCAGCCGCCCGCGGCGCGCGTGGCGCGAAACGCCGCCTGCGAGGCGGGCCGCTCGCCGAATCCGGTCGAGTGCGGCGTCTGGTAGAAGCGGTTGCGAAGCGTCTTCGGCCCGATCGCGATCGGCTCGAACAGCACGTCGTGCCTCGGATCGCGCGCCATGGCGGGACGATAGGGGATCGGTACCGCCGGGCGACGTTGCACTACCGTTTCCGGCAGATGACGCGCGCGGACAGGATCACCGACGAGCGGTACGGCGCGGGCATCGACCCGCCGTACCTGCACGCCGACTACGTCGGCACGCGGCTGCGCGCGCCGGCGGAGCCGCTGGTGATCCTGCCGCACACCCTCACCGAGCTGACGGCGCCGGTGTTCGGCGAGTCCGCGCTGCTCGAGACGGACAACGACCTCACCCGCCAGCACGACGGCGAGCCGATCGGCGAGCGGGTGATCGTCTCCGGCCGGGTGCTCGGCGACGACGGCCGGCCGGTCGCGGGCCAGCTGGTCGAGATCTGGCAGGCGAACGCGTCGGGCCGCTACCGCCACGAGACCGACCGGCATCCCGCGCCGATCGACCCGAACTTCTCGGGTGCCGGCCGCGCGCTGACCGATGCCGACGGCCGGTACCGCTTCGTCACGATCAAGCCCGGCGCCTACCCGTGGCCGAACCACCCGAACGCCTGGCGCCCGAACCACATCCACTTCTCGCTGTTCGGGCGCTCGTTCGCCGAGCGCCTGGTGACGCAGATGTACTTCCCGGGCGACCCGCTGCTCGCGATCGACCCGATCTTCCAGTCGATCGCGGGCGATGCGGCGCGCGACCGGCTGGTGTCGCAGTTCGACCCGGCGCTGACCGAGCCCGACTGGGCGCTCGGCTACCGGTTCGACATCGTCGTCGGCGGCCGCAACCCGACGCCCGGGGATCCCGACCATGGCTGACCTCGGGCTGACGGGCTCGCAGACGGTCGGGCCGTACCTGCACATCGGGCTGCTGCGCGAGCTGATCGGGCCGGAGGTCGTCCCGCGCGCGTCGCCGGGGGCGATCGTCATCCGCGGGCAGCTGCTGGACGGTGCGGGCGCGCCGGTGCCGGACGGCCTGATCGAGACGTGGCAGGCCGACCCGCAGGGGCGCTACGACGCGCCGGGCTTCTCGGGGCTCGCCCGCGCGGGCACCGTGGCCGGCGGCGCGTTCGAGATCGTGACGGTCAAGCCCGGGCGGGTGGCGTATCCCGACGGGCGCCTCGCAGGCACCGCACATCGCGGTCGGCGTGTTCGCCCGCGGGCTGCTGAAGCGCCTCGTGACGCGGCTCTACTTCCCCGACGAGGCGACCGCGAACGACGAGGATCCGGTGCTCGGGCTGCTGTCGCCGGAGGAGCGGTCGACGCTCGTCGCCGTCCCCGATGACGGATCCCTGCGCTTCGACATCCGGCTGCAGGGCGCCGGCCAGACGACGTTCTTCGCCCTCTGACGTGACCGTCCACGAGCAGACCCAGGTGGCCATCGTCGGGGCCGGCCCGGCGGGCCTGCTGCTCTCGCAGCTGCTCGCGCTGGAGGGCATCGAGTCGGTGGTCCTCGAGCAGCGCAGCCGCGCGTACTGCCTCGCGCGCGTCCGGGCGGGCGTGCTCGAACACGACATCGCCCGGCTGATCCGCGACGCCGGCGTCGGCGAGCGGATGGACCGCGACGGGCTCGTCCACCACGGCATCGAGCTGCAGGTGGACGGCGTGCCGCACCGCATCGACTTCGCGGCGCTGACCGGCAGGCACGTGGTCGTGTACGGCCAGCAGGAGCTGACGCGCGACCTGATCGAGCACCGCGAGGCGGCCGGCGGCGACCTGCGGTTCGAGGCCGGCGACGTCGCCGTGCACGACGTCACGGGCGACGCGCCGCGGGTCACGTTCCGGCACGACGGCCGCGATCACGAGCTGCGGTGCGCCGTCGTCGCGGGCTGCGACGGCTTCCACGGCGTCTGCCGCGACGCCGTGCCCGAGTCGCTGCGCCGCACGTTCGAGACGTCGTACCCGTTCGCGTGGCTGGGCATCCTGGCGCACGCCGCGCCGGCCACCGACGAGCTGGTCTACGCGTCGCACGAGCGCGGGTTCGCGCTGTACTCCATGCGCTCGCCGACGGTGTCGCGCCTGTACCTGCAGGTGGCGCCCGACGAGCAGATCGACGACTGGCCCGACGAGCGCATCTGGGACGAGCTCGACGTGCGGTTCGCGCGGCGGGACGACCCGTCGTTCCGCGTGGGTCGCGGCGAGACGATCGAGAAGAGCGTGCTGCCGATGCGGTCGTTCGTCTGCGAGCCGATGCAGCACGGCCGGCTGTTCCTGGCCGGCGACGCCGCGCACATCGTGCCGCCGACCGGCGCCAAGGGGCTGAACCTCGCCGCCCACGACGTGGCGACGCTGGCGGCGGCGCTGACCCGGTGGTTCGGGTCGGGCGACGGCGCGCTGCTCGACCGCTACACGGCCGACTGCCTCGCGCGGGTCTGGCGGGCGGAGGACTTCTCGCTGTTCATGACGCGGCTGCTGCACCGGCCCGACGACCCGTTCGAGCAGCGCGCCCAGCTCGCCCGGCTGCGCTACGTCTGCTCGTCGGAGGCGGCGCGGCGCAGCCTCGCCGAGAACTACGTCGGGCTGTCCGGCTCGGCGCTCACGACCCCCACCGGGAGATCGACGTGACCTGGCTCGACATCCCCCCGTTCCGCGCCGACCACGTCGGCAGCCTCCTGCGGCCGCGGCGCCTGCTCGACGCCCGTGAAGCCCGCAAGGTCGGAGTCCTGAGCGCGCCTGCGCTCCGTGAGATCGAGGACGAGGCGATCCGCGACGTGGTGAAGATGCAGGAGGACGCCGGGCTGCAGTCGGCGACCGACGGCGAGTTCCGGCGCGCCTCGTGGCACATGGACTTCATCTTCCAGCTCGGCGGGATCTCGCGCATCATGGACGGCGCGACGACGGTCGAGTTCCGCAATGCGGATGGCACGGTCGTGTTCGTGCCGCCGTCGCTGCGCGTCGACGCGCCGGTGCACCTCGAGCAGACGATCTTCGGCGACGCCTTCGCGTTCCTGCGCGACACCGTCACGTCGGCCGTCCCGAAGCTGACGATCCCGTCGCCGAGCATGGTGCACTACCGCGGCGGGCGCCAGGCGATCGACGAGACGGTCTACCCCGACCTGGACGAGTTCTGGACCGACCTGGCCGCCGCGTACCGCGAGCAGATCGCGCGGCTCGGCGCGCTCGGATGCACGTACCTGCAGCTCGACGACACGAGCCTCGCGTACCTGAACGACCCGGCGCAGCGCCAGCACATCGCCGACATCGGCGGCGACCCCGAGCACCAGCACGAGGCGTACATCCGGCGCATGAACGAGGCGCTCACGGGCCGCCCCGCCGGCATGCGGGTGACGACGCACATGTGCCGCGGCAACTTCCGCTCGTCGTGGATGGCGGAGGGCAGCTACGAGTTCGTGGCCGAGGTGCTGCTGAACGAGCTCGACGTGGACGGGTTCTTCATGGAGTTCGACGACGACCGCTCGGGCGGGTTCGAGCCGCTGCGGTTCCTGCCCAAGGGCAAGCTCGTCGTGCTGGGCCTCGTCACCACCAAGCGGGGCGACCTGGAGGTGAAGGACGAGCTGAAGCGCCGCATCGAGGAGGCGAGCCGCTTCGTCGACGTGGAGCAGCTGTGCCTGTCGCCGCAGTGCGGGTTCTCGTCGACCGTCGAGGGCAACGCGCTGACCGAGGCCGACCAGTTGGCGAAGCTCCGGCTTGTCGTCGAGACCGCCCGCGAGGTCTGGGGCTGACCGACGGCGCGGGTCCGGGTATGGGACGATGCCCGCATCGACCAGGTCATCCGCACCACGTGCCCGCGCGACTGCTACGACGCCTGCGGCGTCCTCGTCGCCGTGCGAGACGGCAAGGTGCGGCACGTGCGCGGCGATCCCGACCACCCGATCGCGCGCGGCAAGCTGTGCCGCAAGTGCACGCTCGGCTACAACGGCGCGTGGCTCGATCCGGCGCAGCGCGTCATCCACCCGCTGCGCCGCACCGGGCCCAAGGGCAGCGGCGAGTTCGAGCAGATCTCGTGGGACGAGGCGCTCACCGAGTGCGCCGAGCGGCTCGGCGGCGTGATCGCCGAGCACGGCGGTGCGGCGATCCTGAACGCC
Organism: uncultured Actinomycetes bacterium; assembly: GCA_963732645.1. Classification (GTDB taxonomy): domain Bacteria; phylum Actinomycetota; class Thermoleophilia; order Gaiellales; family F1-60-MAGs149; genus VFJZ01. The sequence goes on along the minus strand of CAVTAC010000006.1, from coordinate 104,313 downwards.
CACTACACGGGCACGCTCGGCCTCGTGGGCTACACGTTCCCGATGCGCCTGCTGGGCCAGATGGCCACCACCGAGGTCACGCCCGACACCATCTGCAACCTCGCCGGCCACGTCGCGCTCGGCTACCTGTACGGCACGTCGGAGACCGGGTTCGACCCACGCACCCGCGACGGCGCGCGGTGCATCCTCGTCTGGGGCGCGAACCCGTCGGCGTGCGGCCCGCACCAGGACGAGCACTGGCTGGGCGAGGCCCAGGGCACCGTGGTCGTGATCGATCCGATCAAGACGCCGACCGCCGCGCGCGCCGGCATCCACCTCGCACCGCGCCCCGGCACGGACGCCGCGCTGGCGTTCGGCCTCATGCACGTGATCGCGCGCGACGGCCTGCTCGACCGCGACTACATCGCGCAGCACACGACCGGGTTCGACGAGCTCGAGCCGCTGCTCGCCGACTGCACGCCGGAGCGCACGGCGGCGCTCACCGGCGTCGCGGCCGGCGACATCGAGCGCGTCGCGCGGCTGTACGGCGCCGGCCCGTCGCTGCTGTGGCTCGGCCAGGGCCTGCAGCGGCAGCCGAACGGCGGCAACATCTTCCGCGCCTGCGCGACGCTGCCGGCCATCACCGGCAACCTCGGCAAGCCGGGCGCGGGCTTCATGTACATGAACAGCGGCGACCGCGTCGGCGTCGACTACGACGCGCTGGTGCCCGAGCACCTCGCCTCGCCCTCGCCGCCGATCTCGCACATGGATCTGGCCGACGTGCTGGCCGATCCCGGCCGCTCGCGCGCGCTGGTCTGCTGGAACATGAACATCGCGGCGTCGGCGCCGCGGCAGCGCGAGATCCTCGCCGCGCTCTCCCGCGACGACCTGTTCACCCTCGTCGTCGACCCGTTCCCGACCGACACCGCCCGCTACGCCGACATCGTGCTGCCGGCCGCGACGTTCCTCGAGCACGACGACGTCGTGGTGCCGTACTTCGACCTCGGCCTCGCCGCCCAGGTGAAGGCCGTCGCCCCACCGGGCGAGGCGATGCGCAACAGCGAGATCTTCCGCAACCTGGCCGCCGCCATGGGCTACGACGACCCGGCGCTGTTCGAGGCCGACGAGTCGATCATGGAGCGGCTCGTCGCCGGCAGCGACCTCGTCGCGAGCCTGGACGAGCTGCGTGCCGCCGGCTCCGTCTACCCGACCGGCCAGGCGTTCGACCAGTTCGCCGACGGCGTGTTCGACACGCCCAGCGGCCGCATCGAGATCGCCAGCGCCGCCGCCGAGGCCGACGGCCACGCGCGGGTGCCCGATCCGCACGCCGACGAGCCGCCGGCCGACGGCCTGCTGCGCCTGCTGTCGCCGGCCTCGCCGTGGACGATGAACGCGAGCTTCTCGAACGACCGCAAGATCCGCGGCCGGCTCGGCGCGATGACCGTCACCGTCCACGCCAACGAGGCGGCCAAGCGCGGCCTCGTCGCCGGCGACCGGGTGCGCGTCACCAGCGACGACGGCGCGCTCACGGTCGAGGTCGCGATCGGCGACGGCGTGCCCGAGGGCGTCGCCCTGATCCCGAAGGGCCGCTGGCTGACGAACGAGCCGGGCGGGGCGAACGTGAACGTCCTGACGATGTCCCGGCGGACGGACATGGGCGACTCGACCGCCATCCACGGCACCCTGGTGCGGGTCGAAGCCCTGCCGGAGTCAGCCGCCGCCACGGGCGACTGACCGACGCCCACGCAGGCTGCGGACGCTCCGAAACCGCAGTAAGCCGTCGGCGCGCGCAACGCTGGCGCGGCGCGCGAACGGCACCGGAACCCGCACAGCCGCGCGCGGGAACGTGCCATGGGCGGACATTCGGTGCCTGGCACCGGAATTCCCCGTTTCGCTTGTTCGGTGACGGGCTGCGTTGACGCCGACATGGTGGGCGCGAGTCCGGTGACGGAAATTGTCCGAGCCGTCTTCCCAGACTCCCCTGAGGGCACGGAACGGACGCTCCGAGGCTGCGTCAGCGCTGCCAGGGGCCGGGCGCGCCGTTCACGTTCGTGAGGATCGCGTACACCGACGTCGTGGCCGTCATGAACAGGTGGTTGCGCTTCGGGCCGCCGAACACCAGGTTCGAGACCGTCTCCGGCACCAGCAGCTTGCCGATCAGGGTGCCGTCGGGCGCGATGCAGTGGACGCCGTCGCCGGCCGACGCCCAGATGCGGCCCTCGGTGTCGAGGCGGAAGCCGTCGAAGCCGCCGACCGTGCACTCCGCGAACACGCCCCCGTCGGTGAGGCTGCCGTCGTCGCCGACCGCCATGCGGCGCATGTGACGGCGCCGCGTGTCGGAGATGTACAGCGTCTTCTCGTCGAGCGAGAAGGCGAGGCCGTTCGGCCGCACGAAGTCGTCGGCGACCCGCGTCGTCGCGCCGGTGACCGGATCGATGCGGTACACGTGGCAGCCCTCCGTCTCGCTCTCGGCCCGGTGCCCCTCGTAGTCGCTGTCGATGCCGTACGACGGATCGGTGAACCAGATCGAGCCGTCGCTCCGGACGACGACGTCGTTGGGGCTGTTCAGCCGCTTGCCGTCGACCCGGTCGACGAGCGTCGTGACCGAGCCGTCGTGCTCGGTGCGGGAGACGCGCCGGCCGCCGTGCTCGCACGAGACGATCCGCCCCTGGGCGTCGAGCGTGTGGCCGTTCGTGTACCCGCACGGATGGCGGAACACGCCGACCGCGCCGGTCGTCTCGTCCCACCGCAGCATGCGGTCGTTGGGGATGTCGCTCCACACCAGCGACCGCGCCGCCGGCAGGTACACGGGCCCCTCGGCCCAGCGGCAGTCGTCGAACAGGCGCTCCAGGCGGTCGTCGCCCGAGCAGCCGCTGAAGCGATCGTCGAGCACCTCGAACGTCGCCGGAATGGTGTCGGCCATCGCGACATCATCGCCTACTCCACCAGCGCGTCGTCGACGAACACGGCCAGGTGCGCGAGCAGCTCGAGCGAGGAGGGGAACGCCGCCTCGTGCAGCGTCAGCCCGACGACGTGCCGCAGCGCGTCGAGGTCGCCGGCGCGGTGGCCGACGCCGGCCAGCCGGCGCTCGGTGACCGTCCACGCCTGGCGGTGCGCCGCCAGCCACGCGAAGGCGTGTGCGCGGGTCAGCTCCTCGCGCTGCTCGTCGACGAACTCGAGCAGCGACACCGCCGGCTCGTCGCGCGACTGCAGCTCGTCGATGAGCTCGTCGACCACCTCGCACACCACGCAGATGCCGCTGTGGCGCAGCACGCGGTCGGCGGCGTCGTCGGCCAGCAGCGCCGTCGTCACCCGCAGCCAGGTGGCGTGGTCGGACGGCGCCGAGGCCAGCAGCTCCTCGCACGTCGGCAGCCGGCCGGCACCGGCTCCGCCCACCGGCGCGACCATCGCACCGAGCTCGTCGCGCAGCGCGTCGATGGCCGAGTCGCCCGCCATCGGCGGCAGGTCGGCCATCGAGGCGAAGGCCGGCACCACGGTGCGCCGCGCGTACCGCGTCAGCGCGAGCAGCTGGCGCGGCGTGCGGCGGGCGCCCCGCAGGCGCGGGCCCTCGCCGGCGGCGTAGAGGTCTTCCAGCCGCTCGCGCAGCATGCGCGCCGGGCCGCCCAGCTCGATCGAGCCAGGGCCCTCGTTGTGCTCGGCCAGCAGGTCGACCATCGACCGCAGGCCCCAGGCCAGCGCGTCGACGACGAACGGGTGGTCGAGCGCGATCGCGGCCGCGTCCTCCACGCCGGCGGGCACGTCGATCGTCTCGAGATGGGGCGCCACTTGCGGGTCCTTCCGTCGCTGTCAGACGACGGTATGCCGGGGGTGGCGCGCGGGTCTGTGCCGCTTCGTGCCGGGTGGCGCGCGGTCCGTGCCGCGGTCGGCTCAGGCCTCGATCGGGAGGTGGTCGAGCACCCAGATGCCGATCGCCTGCACCTCGTCGTCGCGCCACGACAGCGGGCCCGGGCGGTACAGCACCGAGCCCAGCGCGCGCTGCTGGCGCTCGAGGATGTCGACGTCCTCGCGGGCGACGGCCTCCCACCGCTCGTAGTACGGCGCGGCCTTCGCCTCGAAGTCGGGATCGTCCAGCACGTGGGCCGGGAAGCACCCGCCGACCTCGAGCAGCGACCGGTCGTGCGCCAGCGGCGTGACGTTGAGCCACCACATGCAGTCCTGCGCCATCACCAGCTGGCAGGTCGGGTGGATGACCGTGAAGTACGTGCCCTGCTGCGCGTCGTCGTCGAGGCCCGCGATGGGCTCGAACGTCGGCGCGTCGTCGCGCATGCGTCGCGATCGAACGACCCGAGATCACCTGGATGCAGAGCCAGTCGCCGCGGGTGTCGAGCGTGCGCGACGACTGCTTGCCGACCGTGTCCTTGTGGACGATCCCCGTGTGGTACGTCTCCATCGCGTTCTCGAGGATCAGCTTCCAGTTGCACTGCGGCTCGAGCGTCATCTTCCACGTGCATCGCATCTCGTCCAGCCGGTGCGACGCCATGCGCTCCGGCAGGTCGCCGAGCGACTCCAGCAGCGGCGGCGCGTCGGCGGCGAACGTGCAGAACACGAACCCGTTCCACGTCTCCATGCGCACGGGCACGAGGCCGTTCTCGACGCGGTCGAAGCCCTCCGCGTCCTTCATGTCGGGGCAGCCCCAGAGCGACCCGTCGAGCATGTAGCTCCACGCGTGGTACGGGCAGATCAGGCGCTTCGTGCAGCCCTCTCCGTCGACCAGCAGCGAGCCGCGGTGCCGGCAGTAGTTGGCGAACGCGCGCAGCACGCCGTCGGCGCCGCGCATGAGGAAGATGGGGCCGCCGACCGTGTCGAACGACCGGTAGTCGCCGGCGTTCGGCACCATCTCCTCGCGACACGTGAAGAACCAGCGCTGCAGGAGGATGTGCTCGCGCTCGAGATCGAACACCGCCGGATCCGTGTAGAACCCCGCGGGCATCGAACGGGCCTGGTTCAGCGGCGCGGTGGCCGCGGCGAGGTCGTCGCGATCGAACTCCACGCCGCGATCCTAGCGAACCGGCGGCCTACTCCTCGGCCTGCCGGGCGGACAGCCGGCGCTCCGCGACGCGCAGCAGTGCGGCCACCGCGGGCGACAGCACCGTCTGGCGCCGCGTCACGATCGCGAACGTCTCGTGGAACGGCTCGGCGAACGACACGACGCCGAGGCCCTTCGGAAACGACGGCGAGCTCGCGATCGCCGAGCTGATCACCGTGTCGGCCAGTCCGCGCGCGGCGATGTCGACGGCCGTCTCGAGATCCTCCACCTCGATCGCCGGCTCGATCGAGAGGCCCGCGATCTGCGCCCGCGCGGCGAGTTGCCGCCGGGTCGGGTCGCGCACGCCGTGCGTGGCGAACGCCAGCACCAGCGGCACCGAGGCGACGTGCTCGATGGTCGCCGGCTGCTTCACGCGGCGCAGCCGCGCGCTCGCGTAGAGCACCTCGTCGCGCCCGATCGGCCGCACGTCGAGCGCCTCGTCGTCGACCGGCAGCACCACGACGCCGGCCTCGATGCGGCCGGCCCGGACGTCCTCGACCACCTGCGCCGAGTTCTCGCCCACCAGCCGCACGCGCACGCCCGGATGGCGCCGCCGGAACGCCTCGATCACCTCGGCCACGAAGTAGTAGGAGGCCGTGCCGAAGATGCCGAGCGTGACGGTGCCCGTCAGCACCTGGCGCACCTCGGCGACGGCGCTGCGCGCGTCGTCGACGGAGGCGAGCACCCGGCCGGCGTGCCCGCGCAGCGTGCGCCCGGCCTCGGTCAGCGCCAGCGAGCGCCCGGCCCGGACGAACAGCGCGACGCCGAGCTCCGACTCCAGCAGCCGCACCTGCTCCGAGACCGATGGCTGGGCCAGGTGCAGCTCGCCCGCCGCGGCGCTGAACGACCCGTGCTCGGCGGTCGCCAGGAAGTACCGGAGCTGCTGCAACGTCAAGGAAACACCTTCGCTTCTCCCAGGAAGGAAAGTATACGTCGATATGTCACATGCGCCGATGCTCAGGACATGCGCAACCCCGGTGTCCTCTTCTGCCTCCTCGCCGCCGCCGCGTTCGGCGGCCTGTCGACGCTCGCCACCCTCGCCGCGCACGAGGGCGTCCCGCTGCTGACGCTGCTGCCGGTGCGGTTCGGCCTGGCGGCGATCGCGCTGTGGCCGCTGGCCGCGCGCCACGCGGCGCCGGCCGCGCGCGACGTGATGCGCGCCGTGCTGCTGGGCGCCGGGCTGTTCGGGCTCCAGGCGGCCCTGTTCCTGGGCGCCGTGCAGCGCATCGACGCGCCGCTGGCCGGCCTGCTGCTCGCCACCTACCCCGCGCTGGTCGCGCTCGGCGCCATCGCCCTGCGCCGCGACCGCTTCCGCCCGCGCACCGCGGTCGCCCTCGGCCTCGCGCTCACCGGCACGCTGGTCGCGCTCGCCGCGGGCGGCGCCGCGCGGTTCGACCTGATCGGCCTCGCCCTCGCCTTCGGCGCCGCCGCCGGCTACGCCGCCTACGTGCTGGCGGCCGACGGCATCATGCGCCGCCTGGCGCCGCTGCAGCTCGCTGCGCTGGTGTGCGCCGGCGCGGCGCTCGCGCTGGCCGGCGCCGGTGCCGCGACCGGCCAGCTGACGACCGACGTCACGCCGCGCGGCGCGCTCTACGTGGCGGTGCTCGCCATCCTCTCCACCGCCCTGCCGCACGGCGCGTTCCTGTTCGGCGTCCGGCTGCTCGGCCCGACGCGCGCGTCGATCGTGATGACGCTCGAGCCGGTCGCGACCGCGGGCATCGCCGCGTTCACGCTGGGCAGCGTGGTCACGACGCCGCAGATCGCCGGTGGGCTGCTCGTCGTCGCAGGAGCCGTCGTCGCGCAGCGCCGGTCCCAGCCGGCGGAGCCCGGCAACTCGGCGCCGCGCAGCGTTCGGCTCTAGGCGGCCGCCTCCGCAGCGGCCTTCTCGGCCCGGGCGACGGCAAGCTTCGAGAAGAACACCAGCGCGGCCCGCGTCTTCGTTTCCTGTACGCCGGTCAGCGTGACGCCGTGCTTGGCCAGCAGCGCCTTGGTGGTGGTGAGTGTCTCGCCGGCCTCTGAAGGCAGGCACTTGGTCGACAGCTCGAGGATGCGCGACCCGTTCGGGAAGAACCACATCTCCGCCACCATCCGGCGTGGGTAGCCGCGCGGTGTGAACTTGAGCTTGAGCAGGTTGATCGGCCCCAGCGGCACCAGCGAGTTCAAGTCGATGCCGTCCGGTGCGTTCGCTGCGAACAGCGCCTGCTGCTCGGGCGTCAGAAGCTTCGCGAGCGCACGCTTTCCCGCTATGACGCGGCGGATAGCCTCGTTGTCGGCGGGAGCCTTGAGGGTGCCGGAGCAGACGATCTTCCCCGGCATCGCGTCGACCTCGACGCCGAACCCGGGCATCTTGCGGAGCTTCTTCGAGAGCGTGCTCGGCTCGAGCGGCCGCAGCTTGACCACGATGTCGCCGCCACGGGTCACCCGGCGGGCCCGGACCACGACGCCGGCTCGATCGAGTGCCAGGTCGGGCGTGTCGAAGAACACTGCCTGGCGGAGTTCTGCCTCGAGCGGATCCATCCCGAGCGCCATCACCGAGGAGCGCTGGTCGGTGTCCGGCACCGTGAGCTTGAACTCGACGGTGTCCGACTGCCCGAGCAACTGGAGGGCGTCGGCGATGGTCGGGCCTTCTGCGGTCGTCATACGGTCTCCTCGAGGCGCGTGAGAGAGAACATCGCACAGATCGAGTCCGCTCCGCAACACCGGCGCGCCTGCCTCGCGTTCCCCCGGTATCGTTGCGAGCCGTGTCCCGGTTCCGCACCATCTTCCCGTCCGTGCAGCGCCCGCTGATCGCGATGGCGCACCTGCCGCCGCTGCCCGGCACGCCGCTCTACGACGCCGCCGCCGGCATCCAGGGCCTGGTCGACGCCGTCCGCCGCGACCTCGAGCACCTCGTGCCCGCGGGCTTCGACGCGATCCTGTTCTGCAACGAGGGCGATCGCCCGTACCAGCTCGAGACCGACCGGACGACGGCCGCCGTGATGGGACGCGTCGTGGCGGAGTGCCGGCCGCTGCTGACCGGCCCGTTCGGCGTCGACGTGCTGTGGGACGCGCAGTGCGCGCTGTCCGTCGCGTGCGCCAGCGACGCCGCCTTCATGCGCGAGGTGGTGACCGGCACCTACGAGTCGGACATGGGCCTGTGGCAGCCCGACGCGGCCTGGGTGCTGCGCGAGCGGCGACGTCTCGACCGGGACGACCTGGCGGTGTTCATGAACATCACGCCGGAGTTCGCGTCGCCGATCGGGCGCCGCACGCCGGTGCAGGCCGCCCAGTCGGCGGTCTTCTCGAGCCTGGCCGACGCGGTGCTCGTGTCGGGACCGATGGCCGGCACCGAGCCCGGCGTCGACGCCGTGGCCGAGGTGCGCGACGCGCTGTCGGACGACGTGCCGGTGCTGCTCAACACCGGCGCCAAGGCCGGCACCATCGCGCGGTACCTGGCGCACTGCGACGGCTGCATCGTCGGCTCCGACCTCAAGGTCGACGGCTCGACGTGGAACCCGGTCGACCCGGAGCGCGTGCGGCGCTTCGTCGACGCCGCCCGCTCGGCCTGATGTCGCTGCTGCTCGGCATCGACATCGGCTCGTCGGGCACGAAGGCCGTGCTGCTCGATCCCGGCGCCGGCCTGGTCGCCGTCGCGCAGCGGCCGACGCCCCTGCATGCCCCCGGGCCGGCCTACGCCGAGGCCGATCCGGCCGACTGGTGGCAGGCGACGTGCGCGCTCGTCCCCGAGCTGCTGCAGACCGCGGGCGCCGTCGCCGGCGACGTGGCCGCGGTCGCGATCGCGGGCCTGGTGCCCGCGGTGATCTGCTGCGACGAGGCCGGCCGGCCGCTGCGCCCCGCGATCCTCTACAACGACGCGCGGGCCGTGGCCGAGATCGCCGAGCTGCGGGCCGAGCTGCACGGCGTCGACCTCGTCCGCCGCACCGGCTCGGCGCTGACGCAGCAGTCGGTCGGGCCGACGCTGCGCTGGCTGGCCCGGCACGAGGCCGGCACCTGGGCGGCGACGCACAGCCTCGCCGGCTCGTACGAGTGGCTCGCCCGCGCGCTCGGCGCACCGCCCCACGTGGAGCGCAACTGGGCGCTCGAGTCGGGCCTCTACGAGCTCGACGGCCGCCCCGCGCTCGACCTCGCGGCCCTGGCCGGCTGCCCGCCGGAGCTGCTGCCGCCGCCGGTCTCGTCCGGCACGGTGCTGGGCGAGGTGTCCGCCTCGGCCGCCGCCGCGACCGGGCTCGCGGCGGACACGCCGATCGTGGTGGGCGGCGCCGACCACGTGTTCGCGGCCTACGCGGCGGGGCTGGCCGAGCCGGGCGACTGGCTGGTCAAGCTCGGCTCGTCCGGCGACATCCTCGCCGTCAGCGACGCGCCCGTGCTGGACGAGCGCCTCTACCTCGACGCCCACCCGGCGCCCGGGCGCTGGCTGCCGAACGGCTGCATGGCGACCAGCGGGTCGCTGCTGCGCTGGCTCCAGGCCATCGTCGGGGGCACCGACCTCGCCGAGCTCGACGCCGCCGCCGACGCCGCCGGGCCGGGTGCGAACGGCCTCCTCTGCCTGCCGTGGTTCCTGGGCGAGAAGTCGCCGCTGCACGACCCGGAGCTGCGCGGCGGGTTCCTCGGCCTCCACCTCGGGCACGGCCCCGGCCACCTGCACCGCGCCTGCCTCGAGGCGGTCGCGTTCGGCTTCCGCCACCACGTCGAGGTGTTCGGCGAGCTCGGCCTCGGCCTCGGCACGGCGCGGGTCACCAACGGCGGCAGCCGCTCGACCCTGTGGAAGCAGGTCATCGCCGACGTCGTCCGCGTGCCCCTGACGCCGGTGCTCGACCACCCCGGCGCCGCGCTCGGGGCCGCCGTCGCGGCCGGGGTCGGCATCGGCAGCCGTCCCCGGCTGGGAGTGCATCCGCGACCACGTCCGCCTGGGCGAGCCGATCGTTCCGCGCGAGGTCGGTGACGCCTACGAGGAGGGCTACGCGCTGTACCGGTCGCTGGCCGTCGAGCTGCGCCCGACGCTGCACGCGCTTGCCGCACGGAGCCGGCAATGAAGGCCCGCCCCCATGCAAATTGCGGGTGCTGCCCGGTACTGGTACGTTCGCGATCCTGACACGGAGGACGAGATGGCAGTGAACGAGACCGTGGCAGCCGTGCCGCGCGAGGCCGACTGGCCGGAGCTGATGGAGTCGCGCAACGGGCGCCTTTCCTGGACGGATGCGACCTCGAGCAGGTCGCGCGCGAGTTCGGGACGCCGACCTGGGTCGCCTCGCTGCGCGGCATCGAGCACAACTACGCGCGCTTCGTCGCGGCGTGGGAGGCCCGGTACCCGTCGATCGAGTGCCACTACTCGATCAAGGCGAACAACACGCTCGCGATCGTGCGCACGCTGCAGGAGGCCGGCGGCCGCTTCGACTGCACCGGCGAGGCGGAGTTCGAGATCGCCCGCCTGGCCGGCGCCGACCCGAGGCGCTGCATCATCAACGGCAACGGCAAGAGCCCGACCATGCTGCGCCTGGCCGCCGAGCTCGGCGTACGGCAGATCAACGTCGACTCGATCGGCGAGGCCCAGCGCCTCAACGACGCCGCGGTCGCCGCGGGCTCGGTCGTCGACTGCGTCGTGCGGCTGCAGCTGGGCTACGAGGACCTGATCGACCACGACCCGAGCTACGAGTCGACCCTGAAGATCTGGGAGGGCAAGTTCGGCATCAACGTCGCCAGCGGCGAGGCCGATCGCGTGATCGCCTACGTCCGCGACGCGCCCGGTCTGCGGTTCGCCGGCCTGCACCACCACCTCGCCTTCTCGGGCGTGGCGGGCGACTACTCGATCGCGATCGAGACCGGCCACCACCGCGACGTGATGACCGAGATCTGCCGCTACGCGAAGCAGATCGAGTCGGAGCTCGGCGTCACCGTGGAGCGCATCGACTGCGGCGGCGGCTTCGCCTCCGGCAACGGCATCTTCATGGTCTCGCCCGGGCAACGTCGGCGACGGCGAGCTGTACCCGCTGCCGGCCATCGACCAGTACATCGACGCCGTCACCGGGCCGATCCGCGCGACGTTCGCCGAGGACAAGCTGCCGACCCTGCAGTTCGAGACCGGCCGCTACCAGGTGGCGAAGGACATCGTGCTGCTGACCGCCGTCACCGACGTCAAGGACGGCCACTCGTCGCCGCCGCGGCGGTTCATCACCTGCGACTCCTCCATGCAGCAGTTCACCGCCAAGGGCATGCAGAAGGTCGCGCACCAGGTCGTGCACTGCACGCGCGCCGACGATCCGGACAACGGCATGCTGGCCGACATCGTCGGCCAGACCTGCGCGTACGACTCCTCCGCCGAGGACGTGAAGCTGCCCGACGTCGCCGTCGGCGACCTGCTGGTGCACACCGGCCACGGCGCGTACTGCGACACGTCGGGCTCGAACTTCAACGCGATGGTGCGGCCCGCGACGGTCGTCGTCCGCGACGGCCGCGCGGCGCTCGCCAAGCGTCACGAGACGATCGCCGACATCGTCGAGCGGCACGCGGGACCCGACCTCGAATGGAAGGACGCCTGATGGCAGGACGACTCGAGGGCCGCTCCGCGGTCGTGACCGGCGCGGCGCGCGGCATCGGCCGCGCCACCGCCGAGGTCTACGCCCGGGAGGGAGCGCGCGTCCTCGTGGTCGACCGCGATGCCGAGGCCGCCGCCACGGCGGCGAGCGAGATCGGCAAGGGCGCCGTCGCCTGCACCGCCGACGTGACGAAGCGCGAGGACGTGGAGGCCATGGCGGCCGCCGCGGCCGAGCAGTTCGGCGGCATCGACATCCTCACGCAGAACGCCGGCATCTACCCGAACCACCTCGTCGAGGACATCACCGACGAGGAGTGGGCGCTGGTGATGAACGTCAACGTCCGCAGCGCGTTCTACACCGTCCAGGCCTGCCTGCCGCACCTCAAGCAGTCGGCGAACGGCCGCATCACGATCACGTCGTCGATCACCGGTCCGAAGGTCGGCTACCCCGGCTTCACGCACTACGGCGCCTCGAAGGCGGCCCTGAACGGCTTCATCCGGTCGCTCGCGCTCGAGCTCGTGTCGTACCCGATCACCGTCAACGGGGTCGAGCCGGGCACGGTGCTGACGGAGGGCGTGAAGGTGCTGCTGACGCCGGAGGAGGTCGAGGGCGTCGCCGCCAACATCCCGATGCGGCGGTTCGCGGCGCCGATCGACATCGCGCACGCGCACCTGTTCTTCGCCTCGGACGAGGCCTGCTACGTGACGGGCCAGACGATCGTGGTCGACGGCGGGCAGATCCTGCCCGAGTCGCCGATGTTCGTCTAGGTCGGGCGGATTGATAGCGCAGACCTCGCGATGCATCCCTGAACGGCGTCGTTGATGTCTGATACCTGCACGGGGGAGACTCTCGCCCACCTGCGTGCGTGACGGCCTAGCGCCCCTGCTGGGGCCTCGCTGGAGCGGAACGTCTCGCGAGGTGGCGCCTACTGGCGAACTGGCGGTCAGAGAGAGTTCGACTTTATCTTGACGATACGATGACGAGATATTCGAGGGCATGTTCGAGCTGATGGCGACATCGGATCCTCGGCGTCGGTGGCCCGCCAGGTCTCGGGCCGCTTCATGGTCATGTGCTCGCTGGACGCGGCGGTCGCCGCGCGGGTGCGGCGGACGGGCTTCCAGCCGGGGCCCGGCACGCTCGCGCGCAGCAGCTGCGTGTACGGATCCTGCGGGTGGTCGAGCACCTGGTCCGACGGCCCGCGCTCGACGATCTTGCCGCGGTGCATGACGACGCAGTCGTCGGTCAGCTGCCGGACGACGGCCAGGTCGTGCGAGATGAGGATGTAGGAGACGCCGGTGCGCGTCGCGGATGTCGGCCAGCAGGTTCAGCACCTGGGCCTGGATCGAGACGTCGAGCGCGGCGACCGACTCGTCCAGGATCAGCACCTGCGGCTCGGCCGCCAGCGCGCGGGCGATCGCGACGCGCTGGCGCTGGCCGCCGGACAGCCGGCGCGGGAGCGGGCGCGGGTCTGCCGCTCGTCGAGGCCGACCAGCTCGGCCAGCTCGAGCACCCGGGCCGCGGCGCTCGTCGCTCGAGCCGCCGCGATGCAGCCGCAGCACCTCGTCGATCGATCCGTGAACCGTCTGCCGCGGGTCGAGGCTGGAGTACGGGTCCTGGAAGACGATCTGCACCTCGGCGCCGCGGCGTGCGGCGCTCCGGCGCCGCTGCGCGCCGGCGTGGAGCGGTCGCGGCCGAGCGCGCGGATGACGCCCGCGGTGGGCCGCTCGAGGCCGATGATCATGCGGGCCACGGTGGTCTTGCCCGAGCCGGACTCGCCGACGATGGCCAGCGACCGGCCGGCCTCGACGCGAAGCGACACGTCGTCGACGGCGACCAGCTGGCCGAACTCCTTGCGCAGGCCCTCGACCTCGACGACGGCGCTCAGACATGGCCCGCCGCCAGGTCCCGTGGATCTCCTCGGCGCGGATGCAGCGCACCAGGCCCCGGCCGAGCGTCGGCCGCAGCTCCGGGTGCCGTCTCGCGGCAGCGGTCCTGGACGTGCGGGCAGCGCGGTCGCGAAGGCGCAGCCGGCGGGCGCCTCGAACGCCGACAGCGGCCGGCCGGGGATCGCCGCGAGGCGCTCGGCGGTGGCGTCGATGCGCGGCCGGGCCGCCACCAGCGCCGCGCTGTACGGATGCCGCGGGTCGTCGTGCAGGCGCCGAGGCGGGCTGCGTCTCGACCACCTCGCCCGGCGTACATGACGGTCGTGCGGTCGCAGACGGCGCTCGGCCAGCTCCAGGTCGTGGGTGATGAACAGCAGTGCCAGGCCGCGCTCGCGGCGCAGCTCGTCGAGGATCGCCATCACCTCGGCCTGCGTGGTCACGTCGAGCGCGGTGGTCGGCTCGTCGGCGAGGATCAGGCGCGGCTCGGTCAGCAGCGCGGCGCCGATCATCACGCGCTGCAGCATGCCGCCCGACAGCTCGTGCGGGTACTGGCTCGAGCCGGCGCTCGCCGTCGTCGATGCCGACCTCGTCCAGCACCTGCGCGGCCGCGCTCGCGGGCCTCGGCGCCGCGCGACGCCTGCGCACGGTGCGCAGCGCCTCGGTCATGAAGTCGCCGATCGTGCGCACCGGGTTCGTGTGCGCGCGCGGGTCCTGGAAGATCGACCGCGACCTCGCCGCGGTACTGCCGCAGCGCGCTGCCGCGCAGCGCTCGCACGTCGCGCTCGTCGAACGTGATCGCGGCCCTCGACGACGGCGCCCGGCGGCAGGATCCGCGCGACGGCGCGGGCGGTCATCGACTTGCCCGAGCCCGACTCGCCGACCAGGCCGACCGCCTCGCCCGCGGCGATCGCGAGCGACACGTCGCGCAGCACGGCGCGCTGCTCGCCCTCCACCGGCAGGCGTCACGGTGAGGCCCTCGATCTCGAGCAGCGACGTCACCGCTGTGCCCGCTGCGCGCGGTCGGCGAGCCGCTCGCCGAGCAGGTTGACGGCGACCACCACGACGACGATGCAGAGGCCCGCCGACAGCGACTCGAGCGGGTAGCCCGTGAGCACGCCGGCGCGTCCCTCGGACACCATCACGCCCCAGTCGGCCTGCGGCGACTGCACGCCGAGGCCGATGAACGAGATCGCCGCCAGGTCGACCATCGCGTAGCCGAACAGGATCGTGCCCTGCGCGACCACGAGGCCGATGATGTTCGGCACGAGGTGCCGCGATGCAGATGGCGATCGCCGGCCGAGGCCCTGCACCTCGAGCGCCGACGATGTACAGCTGGGCGCGCTCGCGCAGCGCCGCGCCGCGCAGCACCCGCGCGATGTACGGCGTGTAGGCGACCGACGAGCGCGATCACGGCGGCCTGCAGGCTCGGCCCGAACACGGCGGCGGCCATGACGGCGATCAGGATCGCCGGGAAACGCGAACAGCACGTCGAGCACCGGCGCCGACGACGTTGTCGAACCAGCCGCCGCGCCACGCCGCCGCGATGGCGAGGAGCGTGCCGATGGCGATCGAGATGCACGACCACGGCGACGGCGCCGAAGATCGGCGGTCCGCGCGCCGCACGAGCAGCCGCGAGAGCAGGTCGCGGCCGCGGCCGTCGAAGCCGAGGTAGTGGTCGCCGACCGGGCCGACGTAGGCGTAGCGCGAGCTGGACGAAGTTCGGGTCGTGCGGCGCGATGTACGGCCCGATCACCGCGATCAGCAGCGCGAACACGATCACGCCGGCGCAGACGTGGCCGACCCAGCCGGTGCCGCGCAGGCCCGGGGATCCCGCGGCGACGCGCGCGCACGGCGGCCTCGCCGGCGGCGATCGACGCTCACTGGGCCCTGCGTCCCCAGCTTGACCCGCGGGTCGAGCAGCGCGTAGAGGATGTCGACCACCGTGTTGGTGATCACGAACGCCGCGACGAGCACCAGCGAGATGCCCTGGACGACGGCGAAGTCCTTCGTTCAGGCGCCGCCTCGACCAGGTAGGCGCCGAGGCCGTTCAGCGCGAACGCCCGCTCGACCACCGCCGCGATGGCGATCAGCGACGCGATCGTCAGGCCGGCGATCGTCGTGATCGGAATCGCCGCGTTGCGCAGCACGTGGCGGCGCAGACGAGCCGGAACGGGATGCCGCGGCTGACCGCGGTCTGCACGTGCTCGCGGCCGAGCTCGTCACGCACCGACGATCGGGTGACGCGCGCGACCAGCGCCATCGACGTCATCGCCGAGCGCGATCGCCGGCAGCGTCAGGTGGTAGATCCGAGTCGACGAACCCCTCGCCCTCGCCGGTGGCGGGAAACCAGCCGAGGTTGACGGCGAACACCAGCAGCAGCACGATCGCCGCCACGAACGCCGGGAAGGCCGCCGAGACGGTCGTCGCGACGACCACGCTGGAGTCGAGGGCGCCCGGCCGCAGCGCCGCCAGCAGGCCCAGGCCGATGCCCACCGTGAGGATGATCAGCGACGCGTAGAGGACGAGCGCGAGCGGTCACCGCTGGCCCGCCCGGTGATGAGGTCGGACGACCTCCTGGCGGTGCGGGATCGAGACGCCGAAGTCGCCCGTCAGGGCCGCCTTCAGCCACAGCCAGTAGCGGACGAGGAACGGCTCGTCCAGGTGGTAGCGCGTGCTCGAGGATCGCGATCGCCTCGGGCGTCGGCGTGCGCCCTCCGGTGAGGGTGGCGATCGGGTTGCCGGGTGCCAGGTACAGCGAGCCGTAGATCACGAAGCTCGACACGAGCAGCGTCGCGACGAGCGTCGCGAGCCGCTTCGACGCAGGAACCGCAGCAACCCGATCGCCTCCGGTCTAGCCGGCCGCGCCGAGCGACGGCCAGCCAGGGACCGAACATGTAGACGAACGAGGTCGGCGCTCCGGTGATCGCCTTGTTCATGACCAGCACCGTGTCGGGGATGCGTCATCGGGATCCACGCCAGCTCGTCGGTGATGATCTTCTGCGCCGCCACGACGTGCTCGGCGCGCTTGGTGTCGTCGGCCTCGCCGCGCGCGGCCTCGTTCATGCGCCGTCGTCACCTCGGCGTTCGTCGTAGCCGCCGAAGTTCTGCGAGCCGCCCTCGAGCGACAGCGTCGAGAGCAGCGCGGCCGGGTCGGCGTAGTCGCCGTAGTTGATCGTGAAGAACCCGTCGATGTTCTTGCGGGCCTCGGGATCGATGAAGAAGTTGATGTAGTTGGCGGCCGACGTCGACTTCAGCTCGGCCTTCAGGCCGATCGCCTGGGCCGCCGACTGGACGGCCTGCGCCTCGGTGTTGAGCGGCAGTCAGCTCGGCCGACGTGCCGAGCCGTGATGGGTCTTGCCCTCGGCGCCGGCCTCCTTGATCAGCGCCTTCGCGGCCTCGAGGTCGACGGTCCGGGTCGGGCAGCGCGTCCCACGCGGCCTGGAACACGTCCGGGCGCGTAGCCCCAGGTGCCCGGCGCCGAAGAGCGCGCGGGGCAGCGTCGCGGCGCCCTTGTACAGCTGGTCGATCAGCGGCTTGCCGGTCGATCGCCATCGAGAGCGCCCGGCGCACGCGCACGTCGCCGAGCACGCCCGCGTAGCTCGAGATGATCATCGCGTCGGACGCGGCCGACGGGCCCTGGTAGACGTTCACCTTGGTCGGACGACTCGCAGCTGGTCGAGCGTCGTCAGCTGCAGCGGGTAGTAGCCGTCGAGCTCGCCGGTCAGGAAGGCCGACGTGACGGCCGCGTCGTCGGGGTAGCCCTTGAACGTCACCTTCGCGACCCTGCCGGCGTCAGCGCGGATCCCAGTAGGCGTCGTTCTTGACGATCGTGACGCCCTCGCCGGTCTTCCACGAGTCGAGCTTGTACGGGCCGGTGCACATGGTGCCGCCGTCGACGGTGCCGAACTTCTCGCCCGGCGGCCTCGACGAACGCCTGCTCGCAGGACGACGCCGGCCGGGCCGGACAGCTCGTTGCGGAACCAGTAGTCGGGCTCGGTCAGCGTGATCGTGACCTCGAGCGGCCCGGTCGCCTTGATGTCCTTCACCCGCGCGAACACCTGCGGGTAGAAGCCGCCGAGCTTCGGGTCGCGGGCCCGGCCGAGGCTGTAGACGACGTCGTCGGCGGTCAGCGGCTTGCCGTCCCAGAACGTGATCGCCGTCCTTGAGCGTGATGACGAACGTGGTCGGGTCGGGGCTGGTGATCGTCGCCGAGGCCGGGGGCGATCGATCCGTCGGCCTGCTGCTCGCAGGACGGCCTCGCACATGTTGAAGAGGACCGTGTTCTCCGGGTAGTCGAACGCGAAGATCGGGTCGAGCGTGTTGGTCTCGCGATAGACGCCCCAGACGAGCGGTTCGGTGACGTCGCCGGTCGGTGCCGGCGAGGTGATCGACTTCTGGTCGGTCGGTGCCGCGCCGCCGGTCGTCGCCGCCGCGTCGGTGCCGGCATTGGTGGCCGGCGCATTCACGTCGTCTGCCGACTTGCCGCAACCCGCGGCAATGGCGAGCACCGCAATCAGGGCCGCAAGCGTCCCGGCCTTCCCCTGTGTACGCGTCATCGCTCCTCCTCGTGGCGCTGGGTTTCCTCGAGCACTTCGCAGTTCGATCGCGTCGAGCAGCAGCTCGACGGAGTTCGCAAATACCTCTTCCACCGGCGGATAGAGATGCTCCGCCACGTCGTGCACGGCCGGGTGCGTCGTCGCCGGCAGGGCGGCCAGCGCGCACCGCAGCTCGGCGCGACCGTCGTCGGTGGCCAGGCGCGGCGCGATCGCCAGGAACAGGCCGGTGCCCGCGATCAGGTCGACCGCCGAGTGATAGAACAGCGCCGCATCGACGCGGGACAGCCCGGCGCGGCGCAGCTCTGCCAGCATCCGGTCCGCGGCCCGCGCGAGATAGTCGCCGTCGTCGGGCAGCCGCGCGATGGTCTCTGCGAACCCCGGGTGGCCGCGGTACACGCCCCAGGCGCCCCAGAGCAGCTGGCGGAGATTCTCCCGCCAGCCGCCGCTCAGGTCGATCGCCTCGAGCTCGCGTTCCAGCAACCGCTCCGCCATCGCCGCGACGAGGTCGTCCTTCGTACGGAAGTGACGGTAGAACGCCGTCGCGTCGACGCCCAGCTCGGTCCCGAGCCGCCGCATGGTGACGGCCGGCGCACCGTCGCGCGCGGCGATGGTCAACGCCGCGTCGACGATACGCGCACGGTCGAGCCGCACAGCTTGCTCCCTCACCAGTCCCATCCCCTGCCGCGGGATTATGGTGATCCCGGCGGTCGACGTCAACACCGTTTACAAGATGCGGGCCGTGACGTAGGATCACCGGCCATGAGCACCGATCTGGCCTACCTCTCCGCGACCGAGGCCCTCGCCCGGTTCCGCGACCGCTCCCTCTCGCCGGTCGAGCTGACCGAGGCGCTGGTCGCCCGGGCGGCCGAGGTCGAGCCGACCGTGAACGCGCTCTGCATCACGTACTTCGACCAGGCGCTGGAGCAGGCGCGCGAGGCCGAGAAGCGGTACGCGGGCAACGGTGAGGAGCCGCGGCCGCTGGAGGGGATCTGCGTCGGCATCAAGGACGAGATGCCGATCGCGGGCCAGCCCTGCAGCATGGGATCGCTGCGCTACAAGGACGAGATGCCCGACTACACCGACCCGGTCGGGCAGCGGCTGATCGATGCGGGCGCGATCCTGCACGCCCGCACGACGGCGCCGGAGTTCTCGTGCGCCGGGTTCACCCACTCGCGGCTGTGGGGCATCACGCGCAACCCGTGGAACCCGGAGTTCGGCGTCGGCGGCTCGTCCGGCGGCTCCGGCGCGACGCTCGCGGCGGGCACGTCGACGCTCGCCACCGGCTCCGACATCGGCGGCTCGATCCGCATCCCCGCGGCCTGGAACGGCGTCGTCGGCTTCAAGCCGCCGTACGGCCGCGTGCCGCAGACGCCGCCGTTCAACCTCGACCACTACTGCCACACCGGGCCGCTCGCGCGCACCGTGGCCGACTGCGCGCTGTTCGAGAACACCATCGCCGGTCCGTACAAGCACGACCCGGTCGCGATCGCGCCGAAGCTGACGCTGCCGCTGACGTTCGACGACGGCATCGAGGGCATGAAGGTCGCGCTGTGCGTGACGCCCGGCGGCTGGCCGGTCGACGACGACGTGGCGGCCAACACCCGCGAGGCCGCGGCCGCCCTGGTCGACGCCGGCGCCATCGTCGAGGAGATCGAGATGGGCTCGAGCTGGGGCCACGAGAACATCGGCCGGCTGACGCTGATCCACTTCGGCGCCATCTTCGGCGCGTGGATCGCCACCGAGCTCGAGCACCGCGAGCTGATGACGCCGTACGCGATCGACATGGCCGAGCGGTCGCTGGCCGCGATCGCCGAGACGTCGTTCTACGAGGGCCTGGTGGGCGAGGGACAGCTGCACTTCGAGCTGGGCGACATCCACGATCGGTACGAGCTGCTGGTCGTCCCCACGTGCGCGTCGCGGGGCCTGATCGCCGGCGACGACTACGTCGGTCACGGGCTCGAGATCGGCGGCGAGACGCTGGACTGGTACCTGGCCGCCTGCATGACGCCGCCCTTCAACATCTGCAGCCGCAGCCCGGTGCTGGCGGTGCCGAGCGGGTTCGCCGACAACGGCGTGCCGACCAGCGTGCAGCTGGTGGCGCGGCCGTACGACGACCTCACGGCCTTCCGGGCCGGGGCCGCGCTGGAGAAGATGAAGCCGTGGGCGAGCCGCCGGCCGATGGTCGAGACGAACGCGTGAGCGACCTCGCCTACCTGTCGGCGACCGAGGCGCTGGCCCGGTTCCGCGACCGCTCGCTGTCCCCCGTCGAGCTGACGCAGGCGCTGATCGATCGCGCCGCCGCCGTCGAGCCGACGGTGAACGCGCTGTGCGTGACGTACTTCGACGAGGCGCTGGAGCAGGCGCGGTCGGCCGAGGCCCGGTACATGGGCCGCGGCGAGGCGCCGCGGGCGCTCGAGGGCATCTGCGTCGGCATCAAGGACGAGGTGCCGATCACCGGCCAGCCGTGCAGCATGGGCTCGCTGCTGCACCGCGACGACATCGCCGAGGTCACCGACCCGATGGCGGAGCGCATCCTCGCCGCCGGCGGCATCGCGCACGCCCGCACGACGACGCCCGAGTTCTCGTCGGCGGGGTTCACGCACTCGCGGCTGTGGGGCGTCACGCGCAACCCGTGGAACCCGGAGTTCGCGGTCGGCGGCTCGTCCGGCGGCACCGGCGCCTCGCTGGCGTCCGGCACGTCGACGCTCGCCACCGGCTCCGACATCGGCGGCTCCATCCGCACACCGGCGGCCTGGAACGGCGTCGTCGGCTTCAAGGCGCCGTACGGCCGCGTCCCGCAGCTGCCGCCGTTCAACATGGACATCTACTGCCACAACGGGCCGCTGGCCCGCACCATCGCCGACTGCGCGCTGTTCGAGAACGTGATCGCCGGTCCGCATCCGGCCGACGCGGCCGCGATCGCGCCGAAGTACGAGCTGCCGGCGACGTTCGAGGGCATCGCCGGCATGCGCATCGCGCTCTGCGTGCGGCCCGACGACTGGCCGGTCGACGACGACGTGGCGGCCGCGATCCGCGAGGCGGCGGCGACGCTCGAGGCATGCGGCGCGACCGTCGAGGAGGTCGAGATGCCGGGCTTCGGGCCGGCCCACACGATGGCCCTCGCCGACGCGCACTACGGGCAGCCTGATGGGCCCGTCGATGGCCGCCGGCGATGGAGCACCGCGACCAGCTCTGCGCGTACACGATCGCGGTGTACGAGGAGAGCGCGGGCATGACGCCGGCCCGCATCCTCGAGGGCCTGACCGGCGAGACGAAGCTGCACGCCGACCTCGAGGCCATCCACGCGACGTACGACGCGCTGCTGTGGCCGACCTGCTCGTCGCGCGGGCTGATCGCGGGCGACGACTACGTCGACCACACGCTCGAGATCGGCGGCGTCGACGGTGCCGCACTACTACTGGTCGTGCATGACGATCCCGTTCAACATCTGCAGCCGCAACCCGGTGCTGGTCGTGCCCGCCGGGTTCGCGTCCAACGGCGTGCCGGTCGGCATGCAGATCGTCGGCCGCCGCTACGACGACGTGACGCCGTTCCGCATCGGCGCCGCGCTGGAGCAGGTGCGTCCGTGGCTCGACGCCCCCGAACGCCGGCCGCTGCAGGACGTGTGACGGTGACCGGCGACCTCATCCCGCAGGTCGAGCTCTCGACCGACGAGGAGGAGGCGCGCGCGGCGCGGTTCCCGGTCGGCGCCGCGATCACGTTCGACGACCTGACGGAGCACGCGCGCATCGGCGCGCTCGACCGCCTGCGCGAGGCCGAGCCGGTGTCGTGGGTGCCGGCGCTCGGCGGCTGGCTGGTGACGTCGTGGGAGCTCGCGCGCTCCGTGCTCGGCCGGCGCGACGCCTTCTCGGTGTGGGCCGAGCCGAACCTGGTGCGGGCGTCGCTGGGCGTGATGATGCTGACCTCGCAGGGCGACGCGCACACGCGCCAGCGGGCGCCGTTCGACGCGCCGTTTCGCATGCGGGCCGTGCGCGACACGTTCGGCGAGCCGATCGCGGCGCGCACCGACGCGCTGCTTCGAGATCTGCGGCCGGCCGGCGCGTGCGAGCTGGGCGCGGCGTTCGCGGGGCCGTTCGCGGTCCGCGTGGCCGCCGACGTGCTCGGCCTCGGGCTGGCCGACGTCGGCCGGATCATGTCGTTCTACGCGGCCTTCGCCGGCGCGATGGTCTACGACGGCGACCCCGGGCCGCAGCGCCTGGCCGACGCGGCGCGGGCCGAGCTGAACGCGCTGCTGCACGCCGAGCTGGCGCGGGTGCGCGCGACCCCGGACGACTCGGTCACGTCGGCGGTCGCGAACACGCCCGGCGATCTCGACGACGACGAGATCGTGGCGCAGCTGCGCGTGGTGCTGTTCGGTGCCATCGAGACGATCGAGTCGCTGGTCGTGAACACGATGGCGATGCTGCTGCAGCATCCCGACGCGCTGGCGCTGGTGCGCGAGCAGCCCGACCTGTTGCCGAACGCGCTCGAGGAGTCGATGCGGCTGGTCACGCCGGTGGCGTTCGTGGAGCGCTGGACGACGACGCCGCGCACCGAGCTCGGCGACGTGCTGCTCGGCCGCGGGCGAGTTCGTGGGCGTGTCGTCGCTGGCCGCGAGCCGCGATCCGGCCGTGTTCGCCGATCCCGGCGCGGTTCGACGTGACGCGCCACAACGCGCGCCGGCACCTGTCGTTCTCCTACGGCGAGCACCACTGCCTGGGCTTCCACCTGGCGCGGCTGCAGGGTGCGATCGCGATCCGGGCGCTGCTCGACGGCCTCCCCGGCCTGCGCCTCGTGTCGGCGGCCGAACCGGTCGGGTTCGCGTTCCGGAAGGTGCCGGAGCTGCACCTGGCGTGGGGATGAGCGCGCCCGACACGATCTTCAGCGACCCGCGGCTGGCGGCGCTGTACGACGCGTTCAACGGGTGGGGCGACGACGCGGCGTTCTTCCTCGAGCTCGCCGGGACGCCGCCGCGGCGCGTGCTCGACCTCGGCTGCGGCACCGGCCGGCTGGCCTGCGCGCTCGCCGAGCGCGGACACGTGGCGACCGGCGTCGACCCGGCGGCGGCGATGCTGGCGATCGCGCGGCTGCGGCCCGGCGGGGACCGCGTCCGGTGGGTCGAGGGCGACGCACGCGAGCTCGATCTCGGGGAGCGGTTCGATCTCGTCGTCATGACGGGCCACGTGTTCCAGGTGTTCCTGGACGACGCCGACGTCGACGCGCGTGTTCCGCGCCGTCCGCGGCCACCTGGCGCCCGGCGGGCGGTTCGGCTTCGAGAGCCGCAACCCGCTTGCGCGCGAGTGGGAGGAGTGGACGGCGCCCGGTTCGCGCGAGGTCGCGCAGGTCGACGGTGTCGGCGCGGTCGAGGCGGAGTGGGACGTGACCGCGGTGGACGGCGAGCTGGTGACGTTCGAGACGCGCTACCGCCTGCCGGCGCCGGGCGAGCAGCTGGTCGGGCCGAGCACGCTGCGGTTCCGGTCGCAGGAGGCGATCGCGGGGCTGCTCGCGACGGCGGGCTTCGGCGACGTCCGCTGGCTCGGCGACTGGGACGGCGCGGCGGTTGGTCCGGGCACCCCGGAGATCATCGCGATCGCCGCCGATGAGTCCTGAGCGCGGCCGCGGTCTATCCTGAACACCGCGCGCCGGGGCCCGGCGCGCTGACCATCAGGAGGACGCAATGCAGCAGACCGGAACCGGCATCAAGCAGGTGGGACGGGTCGTCGTCCCCGTCTCCGACCAGGCCCGGGCGCGGGCGTTCTACGTGGAGACGCTCGGCTTCGAGGTGCGCGGCGAGTTCGTCATGTCGCCGGAGTACACGTGGCTCGAGGTGGCCCCGGTGGGCGCCGTCACGACGCTCGCGATCGTGCCGCCGCCGGAGGGCAGCCCGATCGGTGTCGACACCGGCATCGCGTTCGAGACGCCCGACATCGAGGCCGACCACGCGGCGATGAAGGCCGCCGGCGTCGACGTCGACGCGGAGATCTCCCGCATGGGCGATCCGGTGCCGCCGATGTTCTTCTTCCGCGATCCGGACGGCAACACGCTGTTCATCACCGAGACCTGATCGGCGCGACGATAGCGCGTCCGGTGCCCGGGCGCGCGCCGTGCCATCTTCGAACGCCGTGCTACGGTCGCGATCCGCGCGCCTTCCGCGCGTGAAAAGTTCTGGGGTCAGACCCCAATCCGAGCGTTTTCGGGGTCTGACCCCGGGTGTCGAAGGCGCGCGGGAACGCACGGAAGGCGCGCGGGACCGAGCCAACGGGCGGACGGTGAGGGCTGGTAGGCTCGCCGCCACGATGACTGACCCGCTCGACTCGACCCAGCTGACGCCCGCCGAGCGGGCACTCACCGACGAGATCGCCGGCCGGCGCGACGAGATCGTCGCGCTCGCCTGCGACCTGATCCGGTTCGACACCCAGAGCCGCGAGGAGCCCGCCTCGCCGGCGCGGCAGGACGCCGCGCTGCAGGCCTACCTCGGCGAGCGCCTGCGGGCGAGCGGCGCCGACGTCGACATCTGGGAGCCGGCCCCGGCCGAGGTGGAGAACCACCCGCTGACGCCGCCCGAGGGCATCGGCTTCGCCGGCCGCCCGCAGCTGGCCGCGAAGTTCGCCGGCACCGGCGGCGGCCGGTCGCTGCTGCTGAACGGCCACATCGACGTCGTCACGGCGCGCATGGAGGACGGCTGGACGCACGACCCGTTCGATCCGCTGGTCGGCGACGGCCGCATCGTCGGCCGCGGCTCGTGCGACATGAAGGGCGGCATCGCCTCGATGGTCGTCGCCGCCGAGGCGCTGGCCCGCACCGGCCTGCTGCGCGGCGACGTCGACCGTCTGCACGAACACCGACGAGGAGTGCGGCGGCTGGGGCGCGCTGGCCTGCGCGCGGCACGGCGTGTCGGCCGACTTCGCGATCGTCCCCGAGCCGTCCGGCCTCGAGGTCTGGCCCGCCTGCCGCGGCAGCGCGTACTGCACCGTGACGATCCCCGGCCGCGCCGGCCACACCGAGCAGGAGCACGCCCACTTCCGCAGCGGCGGCGCCGTGAACGCGATCGAGAAGGCGCAGCACTTCCTGACCGGCGTCGACCGCCTGCGCCTCGACTGGCGCAGCCGGCCCGAGTCGCGGCACCCGCTGCTGCCGATGCCCGACATCGTCTGCTCGCGGTTCGTCGCCGACGCCGGCTGGATCGTCACCATCCCGAACCGCGCGACGCTGATGCTGGCCGTGCTGGTGCTGCCCGGCCAGGCCGACCAGGTCGGCTGGACGAGCAGCGTGCAGGAGGAGGTCGAGACCTACCTGCGCCGCTGGTGCGACGCCGATCCGTGGCTGGCCGAGAACCCGCCGACGTTCGACTGGCACACCGAGGTGAACCCGTCGGAGACCCCGGTCGACACGCCGAGCGTGCGCGCGCTGCTGGGCGCCAACGCGGCGCTCGGCCTGCCGCTGACGCTGGGCGGCCTCGGCTCCTGGTACGACGGCGCCACCTTCGCGCTCGAGGCGAACACCCCGGCGCTGATGTACGGGCCGAGCCACATCGACTGGGCGCACACCGTCGGCGAGTACGTGCCGATCGACGACCTGGTGCACTGCGCGCAGGGCATCGCGGTCGCGGGCCTGCGCCTCTGCGGCTGACCCATGTCGGCCGTCAGCCTCTTCTTCATCGGCGCGGTGCTGTTCGTGAACGGCCTGACGCTGCTCGGCCGGATCGAGCCGAAGGGAGGGGCGCCGGTGAACGCGATGGTCGGCGCCGTGCTGGTCGTGAACGCGGGTCGGCTGGCGCTCCCGGACGGCGCCGACGAGGCGGCGCTGGCCGGCGCTGCGGGGTTCCTGCTGTTCGGCGTCACCTACCTCTGGGTGGCGCTGAACGCGTGGACGGGCCACGACTCGAAGGGCATCGGCTGGTACTTCGCGTGGGCCACCGCCGTGTCGGTGTTCATCGGGCTCGTGACGCTGTTCGACCTGGACGACTGGAAGTTCACGCTGCTCTGGCTGCTCTGGGCGGTCCTGTTCGCGACGTTCTTCGCGCTGATCGCCCTCGAGCGGACGGAGCTCCTGTTCGCGGCCGGCTGGCTCGCGATCATGGAGGCGTTCACCACCGCCAGCATTCCCGGCGGGCTGGAGATGATCGACCGCTGGGACGACCTGCCGACCGTCTGGGTGGCGGTCGCCACGGTGGCCGTGATCGGCGTGTTCGGCGTGCTCAGCCGCCGGCGGCGGCCCGCCGCCTGACCGGCAGGCGCGGGCCCATCGCGGCGACGACGATCACGACGCCGCCGATGCCGAGCAGCACGTCGCCCACCGAGTAGACGTTCGCGCCGAGCACCCAGTCGGGGGCCGCCCAGCGGTCGACCAGCCACGCGACGTTCGGATGGTCGTTGGCGACGCTGTTGTTGACGACGCCCTCGAACGGGGCGCCGGCGCCACGCAGCGCGCTCGTCAGCGCCGGCATGTGGCCGCCGTTCGCGGTGATCGCGATCAGGTTCGACAGCATCCCGGCGCCCGCGATCCAGAACCCCGTGACGCGGCGGTTCAGCACCACGATCACGATCAGCAGCCCGTAGGTGCCGAGCCACAGCGCCGTCGCCGTGCCGTCGGAGACCTCCCACGGGAACACGCCGGACGGGAACGCGAGCACCTGCAGCAGCAGGGCCGCGGCGAACAGCGGCATGCCGCGCAGCTCCAGGTCGGCGAGGCGGCTGAGCCGGCCGCCCAGCGCGAGGCCGATCACGATGCCGACGACGATCGCGAACACGAGCACCATCAGACCGCCTCCGCCTGCTGCCGTTCGATCTCTCCCAGGTGCGCCTCGAGCGCGGCCACGACGCGGGCGTCGAACTGCACCCAGCAGCAGCGCCGCAGCTCGGCCAGCGCCTCGCGGGTCGAGCGGCCCTTGCGATAGGGCCGGTCCGACGTCATCGCGTGGTACGCGTCGGCGACGAGGATGATGCGCGACCCGAGCGGGATCTCGTCACCCGCGAGGCCGAGCGGATAGCCGCTGCCGTCCCACGCCTCGTGGTGGTGGCGCACCCACTCGTGCACGGGCGCGACGCCGGCGTCCTCGAGCAGCCGGTAGCCGATCTCGGGATGCTCGCGCAGCACGATCGCCTCCTCGGCGTCGAGGCCCTCGCTCTTCTGCAGGATGCTGTCGGGGATCGCGACCTTGCCGAGGTCGTGCAGCAGCCCGGCGAGGCGCAGCTGCTCGAGCGTCTCGGCGTCGAGGCCGAGGTGCGCGCCGATGCCCTGGACCAGCTCGCTGACCGCCTGCGAGTGCTCGCCGGTGTAGTTGTCCTTCGCGTCGACGACGCGGATCAGCGCCTCGGCGGCGCGCAGCCGGGCGAGGCGGGCGGCCTCCTCGGCGATCTCCTGGCGCGACCGGATGCGCACGATGTTGGGCGTGTAGAGGCAGGAGCGGCCCTTGCCGTGGTTCTTCGCCCAGTACAGCGCGCTGTCGGCGACGCGCAGCAGCTCGCCGCGCGAGTCGGCCGTGTCGGGGTAGACGGCGATGCCGGCGCTGATGGTGATCGGGGCGCCGTGCGCGCACTCGGTGCGCGCCAGCCGCGCGTGGAGCCGGTCGATCAGCGCGGTCGCCTCCGCTCCGTCCAGGCCCGGCATCAGCACGGCGAACTCCTCGCCGCCGACGCGGAAGCAGCGGTTGCCACCGAGCTCGTCGCGCAGCGCCTCCGCCACGGAGTTCAGCACCTCGTCGCCGACCGGATGCCCGAACTGGTCGTTGATGCTCTTGAAGTCGTCGATGTCGAGCATCGCGAGCGCGACCGGTCTCGGTCTCCGTGCCGGTGGCGCCGAGCGCCTCCTGGATGTCGGCCTGGAAGGCGCGGTGGTTCGGCAGGAGCGTCAGCCCGTCGGTCTCGGCGTCGCGCTTGGCGAGCACGCTGCGGTACGCGTAGCGCTGGTAGAGCGCGAGGGCGAAGAGCGGCCCGGCCAGCAGCAGCTCGAGCTGCGGCAGCACCTTCCACAGCGCCGTCGCGAGCGCGGCGATGAAGCACATGATCGCGAACGCCGGACCGGCGTGGCGGACGTAGTCGTCGAGCATGGCCCGCACCGACGCGCCGCGCGCGAGCGCCACGACGATGGCGATCAGGATGATGTTCGTGAACAGGAAGACGACGCCGCCGACGAGCACGAGGATCGTCAGCTGGCCCGCGTCGGCCGCCGTCAGCGCCGCCCCGTCCCAGCCGAGCAGGAAGCCCGGCACCGCAGAAGCGAACGTCGCCAGCACGTAGACGCTGGTGTTGAAGGAGGCCCGGCGCAGGTCGATCCGCTCGATCGCCTGGCTCACGGCCATCGTGGCGATCGACGCGACGACGGCGTACTGCCAGCCGAACAGCACCTGCGACGCGAGCAGGAAGATGAACGACAGCGAGACCGACCGCGAGGCCGTCTCGTCGAGGGGAACCGGATTGAGCTCGGCCGAGATGGACGCGGCCGCGAACAGCAGCACGCCGACCAGGGCGCCGGTGCTGATGCTGCCCTGCGCGATCGAGATGAGCGCGGCGACGACGACCGGGACGGAGGTCGCGACGACCGCCGACGTGTACCGCAACAGCCCGGGCGGATACGTCGGGGCAGACGGAGAGGCGTCGTCGCTCACGATTCCCACAGATATCGGTTGTCCGACCACGCCGCTTGAGCCGCGCGGGCGCGACGCGGCCGACACCCGGCCGACGTGCGTGCCGCGGCTCGGCTAGCGTGCCGCAGGTGAGCCCCGAGGTGAAGCTGTCGAGCGGCGACCGCGTGCTGTTTCCGGACGACGGTGTGACGAAGGGCGACCTGTTCGCCTACTACGACCAGGTGTCCGGCGCGATCGTGCCGCACCTGTACGACCGCCCGTTCACGATGAAGCGGTGGCGCGAGGGTCTGCCGGGAGGCGCGTTCTTCCAGAAGCAGGCGCCCAAGGGGATGCCCGAGTGGATCCCGACGCGGCAGTTCCAGACCACCCAGCGCGGCGGCAAGGGGGCGACGCGGATGGTCGACTTCCCGCTCGTCAACTCGCGCGAGGCCCTGCTCTGGATGGTGCAGATGCACTGCATCGACATGAACGCCTGGTACTCGCGCGTCGACCTGCCCGAACGGCCGGACTACGTGCTGTTCGACCTCGACCCGCCGGAGGAGCCCGACGCGTTCGCCCTCTGCGTGCGCGTCGCGCACCACGTGCGCGCCGCCCTGGACGACCTCGGGCTCGTCTCGTTCGTCAAGACCAGCGGCTCGGACGGCATCCACATCGCGGTGCCGATCGTCCGGCGCTCCACCTACGGCGACACGTACGAGTTCGCCGAGCTGCTGGCGCGCCGGCTCGAGACGCAACACCCCGGTGATGTGACGACGGAGTGGCTGAAGGAGAAGCGCCAGGGCGTCCTCGTCGACCACCGGCAGAACGGTCACGGGCGCACCATCGCCTCGGCCTACTCCGTGCGGCCGAAGCCCGGTGCGCCGGTGTCGACGCCGCTGCGGTGGGACGAGCTGACCGAGGACCTGCGTCCGCGCGACTTCCCGATGGCGGTGGCGCTGGCACGGCTGGCCGAGCACGGCGACCTGTTCGAGCCGGTGCTGCACGCCGACCAGGCGCTCGGCCCCGCCCTCAAGGCGCTGCGGTAGTCCCCGGAAAAGAGCACGCCCCGGGTCACCCCCTTGCGGTGACCCGGGGCGCATGTGCTGGAAGGTCCTAGTAGCCCCAGCGCGTGCCGGCGCCGGACGACACCACGAAGGCGGCGAGCGAGGTGACGATCATGGCGACGCGGGCGACGCGGCGGTTCGGCATCCACTTCATGGGGAGTTCCCTTCCTCGACGGGGAGATCTGCCCTTGGACATCACCGCGGGCCGAGCCGAATAATGTCTACTGAAAACTACTGATTCATCACTCGGTCGGGGGAATTGCCATCACCGGCGGTCGCCCTCTCACGCCAGGCCCCGAGTGCGATACTGGCCGCCATGAACGGCCCGACGGAGGACCGCAACATCGCCGTGGTCGAGCGGTGGCTCGCGGCATTCGATCGCCGCTGGCCCGAGCCGGCCGAGCTGGAGGCCCTGCTCACCGAGGACGTGCGGTTCATCGACCGGCCAAGCCTCGTGAACCCCGCCGGTGGCGAGCGGAGCCTCGCCGGGATGCTGCACGGCATGGACACCGGGCGCACGTTGCTTGCGTGGCAGTCCTACGAGGTCCGCGATCACGTCGCGGCGGGTGACACGGTCGTCACCCGGTTCCGCTGGAGCGGTGAGCTCGCCGTCACCGCGGGTCCGCTCCCGGCCGGCTCGCGGCTGACCGCGTGGTGCGTCGCGCACTACGTCGTGCGCGACGGCCGCATCGCGCACATCGAGCAGCACGACTGCTACGAGCTGCCGGCACCCGGTGGGACGACGTGATCAGCCGTCGTCCCACCGGGTCTGTCAGCGATTCCGGTCGGCGGTGCGGCGCTTCGCGCGCGTGGCCGCGTTGCGCGCTGCGGCCGTGCCGATCTCGGTCTGACTGCGCATGATGGCGCGGTAGTCCATGATCGATCCTTCGGTTGTTGTCGTGGGTGGTGGTCAGACGGCTGCCGCTCCGGCGGCCGACTTCTCGTGCCTCAGGCGGCGATCGCGTCGAGCGGCAGTTGCATCGCGATGATGCCGTCCACGTCGTGGAAGTTGCGCTTCGCGGTGTCGCGGAAGCCGAGCCGGCGGCACATCTCGTACGAGGCCGACATCTTCGCCGGCCAGGTCTCGGCGTACAGCGACTGGAACCCGAGGCTGCGGGAGAGGGACAGCAGTTCGGTGACGAGCATCCGGCCGATGCCGAGGCCGCGCGCCGACCGCCGGACGAAGAACCGCTTGCACTCGCCGAGGTCCTCGTCGAGGCGGCGCACGCCGATCACGCCGACCGGCGCCTCGGCGACCCGGGCCAGCAGCAGCTGGCCGTTCGGCGGCGAGTAGAAGTCCGAGAGGAACGCGTACTCGAACTGCGCCGATGGCTGCACCTCGTCGAGGTCGTAGCCGATCAGCCGCTCGGTGTACGCGCGTTGCTCGCCGAGCAGCAGCGCGGACTGTGCGAAGTCGAGCGGCGTGCTGACCCGGACGATCTCGATCTCGCCGGTGGGCAGCCGGCGAGGGCGCTTGATGGGGCGGGATGGATAGGTGTAGGTGGGCATCTGCACTGGATCCTTCGTCGGGGGATAGCTGCGGCGTGGCCGCGGTATGGCACCAGTGTGCGGACCGCATGGCCACCTCGCACCGTGGGCACCCCCCTGACATTTCACGGCCGATTCCGCCCGTCGCACCACGGTGCGGCTAGCCGTACCGCGGCCACTCGGGCTGGCCCCGGGCCGGACGCCGGGAGGCCGCACCTCCGGCCGTCGATCCGTCGTCACCCTGCGTCGGTGGCCGTGGCCAGCCGCAGACCCTCCGCCGCCCCGGCGCGCGGTGCCGGCGTGCTCGAACGCGAGCAGGAGCTCGCGCGCATCGACGAGGCGCTGAGCCGGGCGCAGGCCGGCCAGGGAACCCTGCTCGTCCTGGAGGGGGCCGCCGGCATCGGCAAGTCGTCGCTGATCGAGGCGACGGCCGATGCGGCCCGCGCCGCCGGCATCCGTCGTCCTCCGGGCCCGCGGCGGCGAGCTGGAGCGGGACTTCGCCTTCGGCGTCGCACGCCAGCTGCTCGAGCCCGCCCTGGCGGCCACGCCGGCCAGCCGGCGCGACGACCTCTTCCAGGGTCCGGCCGGCGTTGCCGCCCGGATGCTGGCGCTCCCCGGCGCCGACGCCGACGCCGGCGAGGCCGAGGCCCCCGACGCATCGTTCGCGGTGCTGCACGGCCTCTACTGGCTGTGCGCCAACCTGGCGGGCGACGAGCCGCTCGTCATCACGGTCGACGACGCGCACTGGGCCGACCCCGCCTCGCTGCGCTTCCTCGCCTTCCTGCTGCCGAGGCTCGAGGAGCTCGCCCTCGCCATCGTGGTCGCCGCCCGCCCGCAGTCCGAGCCGACGGCCGGCGGCATGCTGGGCGCGCTGCTCGCCGACCGCGCGGCCTGCATCCTGCGGCCGTCGCCGCTGTCCGAGCCGGCCGTTGCGCGCCTGATCGAGGCCGGGCTGGGCGAGCCTCCGGCGCCGTCCTTCGCAACGGCCTGCCACCGGGCGACCGGCGGCCTGCCCTTCCTGGTGCGCGAGCTGCTGTCGGCGATGCGCGACGAGGAGGTCGAGCCGACCGCGGCCAACGCGGCGCAGGTCGACGCCCTCGGCGCGCGGACGCTCGGCCGCACCATCCTGCTGCGCCTCGGCCGCCTGCCGGCGAGCGCCATCCGGCTCGCCGGCGCCGTCGCCGTGCTCGAGACCGCCCACCTGCACCAGGCGGCCGACCTGGCCGGTATCGACCTCGTGACGGCAGCCGAGGCCGTCGATCTCCTGGTCGGCGCCGGCGTGTTCGAGCCGCACCAGCCCCTCGCGTTCGTGCATCCGATCGTGCGCGCAGCCGTGCTCGAGGAGGTGCCGCACGCCGAGCGCCTGCGCGCACATCGCCGCGCAGCCGAGCTGCTCGCCGCACGCAACGGCGGCGACGAGCGCGTGGCCGAGCACCTGGTCGCCAGCGCACCGCGCGGCGACCCGTGGACCGTCGAGCTGCTGACCGAGGCGGCGCGCACCGCCTCCCGGCGCGGCGCGCCCGAGTCGGCCGCGGCCTACCTGCGCCGCGCGCTGGCCGAGCCGCCGGCGCCCGAGATCCGCGCCCAGGTCCTGTTCGAGCTCGGCGTCGCGGAGGCTACCGCCGGCGAGCCCAACGGCGAGGCCCGGCTGCGCGAGGCGCTGGCCGCGGCCGGCGACGACGGCGCGCGGCTCGGCACCGCGCTCGTGCTGGCGCACGTGCTGGCGCGGGCCGACGAGATCGGCCCGGCGGTCGACGTGGTCGACCTGGCCGCGGCCCGGCTCACCGACGCCGGCGGACCCGCGAAGCAGCTCCTCGAGTCGCTGGCCCTGAGCGCCGGCATGCTCGATGCGGCGACCGCGCCGGCCATCGCATCGCGGTTGCAGGCGATGCGCCGCGCCGCCGACGATCCGGGCGCGCCCCGGGAGGTCCTCGGCGTGGCGGCGCTGGTCGCCGTGCACGGCAACGAGCCGGTGGCGACCTGCGCCGCCCTCGCGCAGCGCGCGCTCGCCGCCGGGCCCCGGGTGGTCCCCGAGCCGACCGACCTGCCGTGGTTCGCCCAGTCCTGCGTGGCGCTGATCTGGGCCGACGCGCACGAGCAGGCGCAGATCGCGCTCGACGCCGGCGTGGCCGAGGCGCGTCGCACCGGCGACCCGGTGCTGTTCACGACCAGCCTCGCCCAGCGCGCCTGGCTGCTGCTGCGGCGGGGCGACCTGCAGGGCGCCGAGGGCGACGCCCGGTCGGTGCTCGAGGCCGGTGGCCTCGCGCCGCTCGAGCTGTATCGCAAGCTGGCGGGCGCGATCCTGGCGAACTCGTTCGTCGAGCAGGGCGAGCTGGAGGCGGCCGAACGGGTGCTCGGCTCGTTCAACGTCCTCGACATGCGCCGCACGCAGACGACCGCGGTGCTGCGTCTGGCGCGCGGACGCCTGCGGCTCGCCCAGCAGCGTCCGGCCGAGGCGCTGGGCGAGATCCTGGCCGCGGGCGACATCGCCGTCGGCACCGGGTCGACGTCGCCGGGCTACCTCGCGTGGCGGTCGACCGCCGCGCTCGCCCACCACGCCCTCGGCGATCCGGCGGCCGCCCGTCGCCTCGCCGGTGAGGAGGTCGACCTGGCGCGCGCCTACGGCGGGCGGCGCACGCTCGGCGTCGCGCTGCGCGCGGCCGGTGTCGTGGCCGCTCCGGGCGAGGGCGAGGCGCTGCTGCGTGAGAGCGTCGAGTGCCTGGCGGAGGCGCGCGTACCGCTGGAGCGCGCGCTGGCGCTGACCGAGCTGGGCGCGTTGCTGCGGCGCACCAACCACCGCCGCGAGGCGCGCCAGCACCTCGTCGAGGCGCTCGACGTCGCGCACCGCGCCGGCGCGCGATCCCTGGCCGCGCAGGCCGAGGTCGAGCTGCGCGCCACCGGCGCGCGGCCGCGGCGGGCCGTGCTCACCGGCACCGCCGCCCTGACGGCGAGCGAGCGCCGGGTGGCCGAGCTGGCGGCCGACGGACTGACGAACCGCGAGATCGCCCAGGCGCTGTACATCACCATGCGCACCGTCGAAGGGCACCTGACGCGGGTCTTCGCGAAGCTCGAGGTGACGTCGCGCAAGGATCTGTGCGCCCGCCTCGACGCGCACTGACGCTCGCGTTGCCGGCGCCCGAGGGCACCGGCAACGCGAGCGCGTGCGGGCTGGATCAGCCGCGGATCCGGAACGACTGCTTCAGCTTGGCGGCCGAGCTGTCGCCGGCGTACACGTCGATCTGCCCCGGCTCGACCACGAACTTGCCGCGGTTGTCGTAGAAGCCGAAGTCGCTGCGGTCGAGCGTGAAGGTGACCGTCTGCGTCTCGCCCGGGCGCGAGCGTCACCCGCTCGAAGCCGCGCAGGCGGCGCACCGGCTGCGAGATGCTCGCGACGGGGTCGTGGATGTAGAGCTGCACGACCTCGTCGCCCTCGACGCGTGCCGGTGTTGGTCACGTCGACCGTGGCGCGTGACGCGGCCGCTGCGGCGACACGCTCGTCGCGCTCGAGCTGCAGGTTCGTGACCGAGAACGTCGTGTAGCTGAGCCCGAAGCCGAACGGGTACAGCGGGTCGCAGACGGCAGGTCGCGGTAGCGCGAGTTGTACTTCGAGGTCGCGTCGCACGGACGGCCGGTCGGCTCGTGGTTGTAGTAGATCGGCACCTGGCCGATCGCGCCGCGGGAACGATGACCGGCAGCTTGCCGCCGGGGTTCACCTTGCCGAACAGGACGTCGGCGACGGCGTTGCCGGCCTCGATGCCCGGGAACCAGGCCTCGAGGATCGCCGGCGCAGCCGCGTCGACCTTGCGTCAGCGTCAGCGGCCGGCCGTTGAACAGCACGACCGACGAACGGCTTGCCGGTCGCCTTGATCGCGTCGATCAGCTCCTGCTGCTTGCCCGGGCAGGTCGATGTCGCTGCGCGCGGCCGGCCTCGCCGCTCATGCCCGCGGCGTCTCGCCGAGCGCGAGCACGACCTGGTCGGCGGCGTTGGCCGCGGCGACGGCGGCCGCGAAGCCGGCGTCGGAGCCGCACTCGTCGGCCGGGCGTGTTGGTCGGCGGGTCCTTGTCGAGCGATCGTGCAGCCCTCGGTGAACGTGGCGTCGGGCTCTGGGCCTTGATGCCGTCGAACACGCGAGACGGCGTCGTCGTCGTCGCCCCTGCCCCACCACGGGCCGAGCATGTCGTGCTGGTCGTCGCCGAGCGGGCCGATGACGGCGGTCGTCTTGGCCGGGTCGAGCGGCAGCGATCGCCGTCGTCGTTCTTCAGCAGCACCATCGACTTGCCGGCCGCGGCGCGGGCCGCGGCCCGGTCGGCCGGCGTCACGAACGCTGCGCGGCGTCGGCGGCCTTCGCCTGGTCGACGTACGGGTGCTCGAACAGGCCGGCGCGGAACTTCACGCGCAGGATCCGGCGCACCGCGTCGTCGATGCGCGACATCGGGATCGCGGCTGCTCGGCGACGCAGCTGCCGGCCGTAGTCGCGGATGTAGCGTCGCTGACCATCTCCGAGTCGGTGCCGGCGTTGAGCGCCGGCGCCGCGGCGTCCGGGCCGTCGGCCGCGACGCCGTGGCCGCACGGGCCCTCGTCCGGCTTCACCGGCGGGCAGGCGCGCAGCTCGGCGACGGCGGTGTAGTCGCTCTCGACGAAGCCGTCGAAGCCCCACTCGCTCCTTGAGGATGTCGGTCTCGGTGTACGGGTTCGCGCAGCCGGGCACGCCGTTGATCGCGTTGAACGAGCACATCACGGTGTCGGAGCCGGCGTCGATCGCGGCCTTGAACGGCGGCAGGTAGAGGTTGCGCAGCCGCTGCTCGGACATGTCGGTGGTGTTGTAGTCGCGGCCGCCCTCGGGCTGGCCGTAGGCGGCGAAGTGCTTGACGCTCGTGACGACCTTGTCGGGCGCGCTGTAGTCGCGGCCCTGGGCGGCCTTCACCCGGGCGGCGGCGAACACCGAGCCGAGGTACGGGTCCTCGCCGGCGCCCTCGGCGATGCGGCCCCAGCGCGGCTCGTGCGAGACGTCGACCATCGGGCTGTAGATCTGCTTGATGCCGACGGTCGCCGACTCGCGCGCGCCGATCGGTGTCGTCCGCGGTCGCGACCGACGGGTCGAAGCTGCTCGCGGCGCCGAGCGGGATCGGGAAGATCGTCCGGTAGCCGTGGATCGTGTCGTAGGCGAACAGGATCGGGATGTGCAGCCGCGACTGCTCGACCGCGATGTGCTGGAAGTGGTTGATCTTCGCCGGGTCGGTGAGGCTGAAGACGCGAGCCGACGCCGGCCTTGCGCGTCGGCGTCGGTGATCTGCCCGTCGGAGAGCAGCTGCAGCTGCTGCAGCTTCTCCTTCGAGCGTCATCCGCCGCAGCAGCGCGTTGACCTTGCGCTCGATGGTCTGGCTGGCGGTCGCTCGCGCGTCGGCTGCAGCGCGCGCTCGTCGCTCGACGTGCGCGACGTCGCCGCGACCGCCCCGACGGCGACCAGTGAAAGGACCGCGATCGTCGCTCCGATCGCGGCCGTGCGTCCTCGTACTGCCATGCTCATCCTCCCAGGAAGGGGCGGCCGGCCAGCGGCCATCCAAGGAAGGCGCCTCCCCTCGCCCGGCCGCCCGAAACATCCCGCGCGCGCAGATCCACCGGCACGACCCGGGGTCAGACCCCGAAAACGCCCGAATTGGGGTCTGACCCCAGAACGTTTCTCACACGGACGGCCGCACGGATCGCGCGAGACGTCACACGCCGGTCACGAGTCGGCACGCGACCGACGCGCGACGCGTCAGTCGCGCTGGTCGGCCAGGCCGTTCTCGTAGGCGAAGACCACCGCCTGCACGCGGCGGGACATCGCATGAGCGAGCAGAATGTCCCCATGGCCGAGCTCGAGCTGACCCGCAGCCCGCAAGACCGCAAGCTCTACACGCTGGGCGACGTCGGCACCCTGCGCCTGGCGGCTTCTGGTCGCGCAGCGTGCGACCGCGGAGGCCGGCGACCGCACGTGGGAGCTCGCGCGGTCGGGCTTCTGGCGCGTGATCGCCCGCGCCACGGACGAGGGCGGCGTCGTCGTCGGCGAGTTCGAGCCCCGCGGCGGCCTCCGCCGCGGCGGCACGCTGCGCTGGGAGCATCGCGAGTACGCCCTCCGTCCCTCGAGCAGCTGGCGCGAGCGCTACGCGCTGCTCGACGGCGAGACCGAACTGGCCCTCCTCGACGGCAAGGGCTGGGGCAAGCGGCCCGTGGCCGTGACCGTCGCCGACCTGGCGCTGGTCGAGCCCGGGCTGCTGCTGTTCGCGACGTTCGTCGTGCGCGGCCTCGCCGAGGACGCCAGCTCGAGCGGCAGCTCGGCGGGTGCCGTCGCCGCGACGGGCGCCTGCTGACACCGCGGCGATGATTCCCGGCCGCGGCGCCGTCAATACCACTGACAGCACCGACCGAGCGAAGGAGCGACGCGATGCCGACGATCACCCCCAACCTCTGGTTCGACACCGAGGGCCTCGAGGCCGCCGAGTTCTACGTGTCCGTGTTCCCGAACTCGCGCATCAGGAACGTCTTCCACTACACCGAGGCCGGCCCGCGCGAGGCGGGGACGGTGATGGTCGTCGACTTCGTGCTCGACGGGCAGAACGTCAGCGCCATCAACGGCGGGCCGGAGTTCACGTTCAGCGAGGCGGTGTCGCTGCTGCGTCGACTGCGCCGACCAGGCGGAGGTGGACTACTACTGGGAGAAGCTCACCGCCGGCGGCGAGGAGGGGCCCTGCGGCTGGCTGAAGGACCGCTACGGCCTGTCGTGGCAGGTCAGCCCGACGGCCGAGATGGAGGCGCTGCTCGGCGATCCCGACCCGTCGCGCGGCCAGCGCGCGATGCAGGCGATGTTCGGCATGAAGAAGCTCGACATCGCCGCGCTCCGCGCCGCCGCCGACGGCGATGCGTAACGACTTCGCATGACCTGTCGATTTCCGCGGCACCCGTTTGTCGTATGAGCGACCATCCCACAAGGAGGACGCCATGAAGTACGTGATGCTGATCCATCAGGGGACCACCCCCACACCGCGGGATCCCGAGGCCTGGGCCACGCTCTCGCCCGACGAGCAGAACGCCGTCTACGCCGCCTACCACGCGCTGAACGAGATCCCGGGCGTGACGCCGGGCGAGGCGATGGCGGCGCCCGAGACGGCCACCACGGTGCGGGTGCAGGACGGCCGGACGCTCACCACCGACGGCCCGTTCGTCGACACGAAGGAGGCGCTCGGCGGCTACTTCATCCTCGAGGCGGACGACCTCGACGCCGCGATCGAGATCGCCTCGAAGGTCCCTGCCGCCCGCATGGGCGGCGCGATCGAGGTGCGCCCGACCGAGCAGTGGTAGACCCGCTCGACCAGATCTTCCGCGACCAGTGGGGACGCGTCCTCGCTGCCCTGATCGGCTTCCTCGGCGACTTCGAGCTCGCCGAGGAGGCCGCCCAGGAGGCGTTCGCCATCGCGGCGGAGCGCTGGCCGCGGGACGGGATGCCCGACAACCCGGGCGCCTGGCTGACGACCACGGCCCGCAACCGGGCCATCAACCGCATCCACCGCGACCGCACGCTGCTGCAGAAGACCCGGCTGCTCGACGTGCCGCAGACCGTGGAGGACACGGTGGACGAGACGACCTTCCCCGACGAGCGGCTCGAGCTGATCTTCACGTGCTGCCACCCGGCGCTCGCGACCGAGGCGCAGGTGGCACTGACGCTGCGGACGCTCGGGGGCCTCACGACGACCGAGATCGCGCGCGCCTTCCTGGTGCCCGAGGCGACGATGGCGCAGCGCCTGGTGCGCGCCAGGAACAAGATCCGCACCGCCGGCATCCCGTTCCGCGTGCCGCCGCCGCACCTCCTGCCCGACCGGCTGGCCGCGGTGCTGGCGGTCGTCTACCTGATCTTCAACGAGGGGTACGCGGGCCGCAACGACCTGGCCGCCGAGGCGCTGCGCCTCGGGCGGTCGCTGGCCGAGCTGATGCCCGACGAGCCCGAGGTGCAGGCCCTGGTGGCGCTGATGCTGCTGCACGACTCGCGCCGTGACGCGCGGTTCGTCGACGGCGAGCGCGTGCTGCTGGACGACCAGGACCGTGCGCTGTGGGACGAGGGCCAGATCGCCGACGGCCGCGCCGCGCTCGACCGCGCCCTCGCGCAGCACGGCCGCGGCCCCTACGTGCTGCAGGCCGCGATCGCCTCGCTGCACGCCGACGACCCGCACGACTGGCGCCAGATCGCGCTCCTCTACGCCGAGCTCGGGCGGCTCACCGGCTCGCCCGTGGTCGAGCTGAACCGCGCGGTCGCGGTCGCCGAGGCGGAGGGCCCGGAGGCGGGCCTCGCGATCATCGATGCCCTCGCGCTCGACGACTACCGCTACCTGCACTCGACGCGCGGCGAGCTGCTGCGCCGGCTCGACCGGCCGGACGAGGCCCGCGCCGCCTACCGTGCGCGCGCTCGAGCTGACCGACCCCGACGACGCTGACCGGCGCCTGCTCGAGCGGCGGCTGGCCGAGCTCTAGACGCCGAGCGGCTCGACCAGGTAGCGCTGGAACGTCGGCGCGAGCAGCTCGACGACCCGCGCCGCCGGCATGGAGGCGAGCGGCTCGACCCGGACGATGTAGCGGGCGAACGCGATGCCGACCACCTGCGACGCCGACCAGGTCGGCGCGCACGTCGGGCTGGTCGACGCTCGAGCGCCGAGGTCAGCCGCGCCATGTCGCGGCTGACGGCCTCGCGCACCAGGCTCGGCCGCCTCCGGGATGCTGGCTGGCAGAGCGGATCCGCCCGATCACGATCGGCCGCGTGACCGGGTTCTCGAGCGCGCCGACGATCGCCTCGGCGAGCCGCCGGCCGACCTCGGCCCGCGGCACCTGCGCGAGGCCCGCCATGAGCGTCGGCGACGCCGGGCGGCAGCTTCATCACCTCGTGGAACAGCTGCTCCTTCGAGCCGAAGAAGTGGACGACCAGCGCCGGGTCGACGCCGGCGGCGGTCGCGATCGACCGGAACGTGGCGCGGTCGTAGCCGAGCTCGGCGAACTGGGTCTGCGCGGCGAGCGCGATCGCCTCGCGCGTCTGCGTCGTCCCACGGCGCCGGCCGCTGCGGCCGCGAGGGGCTTGACATGGACATATCAGAAGTCTACACTCGTTGAATTCAACAGTCGTAGAAATCCTGAAAGGATCGACCATGCTCAGCAAGATCAAGACGATGGATGAACGAAAACAGCGCGGGGCGATCCTCCGGGTGATGTGCCTCTCGCTGATGATGGTGGTCGCCGCCGTCGCCAGCCTCAACGTGGCGCTGCCGGCGATCGCGCGTGACATCGGCGCCACGCAGACGCAGCTGCAGTGGATCGTCGACGCCTACGCGCTGTCGTTCGCGGCGCTGCTCCTGCCCGCCGGCGCGATCGGCGACCGCTTCGGCCGCAAGCCGGTGCTGGCCTTCGGGCTGGCGCTGTTCGGCAGCGCATCGCTGGTGGCGCTGTTCGCGCACTCACCGGCCCAGCTGATCGGCCTCCGCGTGCTGATGGGCGTCGGCGCGGCGTGCGTGATGCCCGTGACGCTGTCCGTCATCACGACCGTGTTCCCGCCCGAGGAGCGCGGCAAGGCGGTCGGAACGTGGGCCGGCGTCGCCGCCGGCGGCGGCGTGCTCGGGCTCGTCACCTCCGGCGTGCTGCTCGAGTGGTTCGACTGGCCGTCGGTGTTCGGCCTGAACGTCGTGCTCGCAATCCTCGCGCTGGCCGGCACGCTGGCCGTCGTCCCGTCGACGCGGGCCGCGATCCCGCCGCGCCTCGACCCCGTCGGCACGCTGCTGTCGGCGGCCGGTCTGGCGGCGTTCGTGTACGGCATCATCGAGGGCCCCGAGCGCGGCTGGACGGCCCCGGTCACCCTCACCGCCATCCTCGCCGGTGTCGCCGCCATCGCCGCCTTCGTCGGCTGGGAGCTGCGCCGCGACGAGCCGATGCTCGACCCGCGCAACTTCCTGCGCCGGGGCTTCGGCGCCGGGTCGCTCTCGATCACCGTCCAGTTCTTCGCGGTGTTCGGCTTCCTGTTCCTGGCCCTCCCCTACCTGCAGCTGGTGCTCGGGTTCTCCCCGATCAAGGCAGCCGCGGCCCTGCTGCCGATGGCCCTGCTCGTGATCCCGCTGTCGCGCGTCTCGCCGCTGCTGGCCGCGCGCCTGGGCGTGCGGGTGGCCGGCGCCGCCGGCCTCACGTCGATGGCGATCGGACTGGCCATCTTCGCGACCATGGACGTCGGCACGTCGTACTGGCACTTCCTGCTCGGGCTGGTGCCGTTCGGCGCCGGCATCGCGCTCGCCGGTGCGCCCGCGACGACGGCCATCATCGCCTCGCTCCCGGCCGAGAAGCAGGGCGTGGCGTCGGCCGTCAACGACGTCTCGCGCGAGCTCGGCGGGGCGCTCGGCATCGCGGTGCTCGGCAGCCTGTTCAACGCCGCCTACCGCTCGAGCATGACCGAGGCCACCGCCTCGCTGCCGGCCGGCGCCGCGGACGGGGCCAGCTCGTCGCTGGCCGCCGCCGAGCAGATCGGCGCCCGGCTGGGTGCGGGCGGCGACGAGCTCATCGCCCACGCCCAGACGGCGTTCATGGACGGCCTCAGCCGCGGGCTCGGTGTGGGTGCCGTCGCCCTCGCACTCGGGGCGCTGTTCGTCGCGCTGCGCGCACCCGGCCGGGCCGAGTCGACCGCCAACGCCGGCGTCGCCCACCCGGGCGCCGAGGAGCCGGCTCTGGCGTAGAGCGAGGTGGAGCCCGGCGCCATCCGGCGCCGGGCAGCATCGAAGCACGGGCATGCGGCTCCTCCCATGCGGCCCGGCGATCGTCTCGCCGGGCCGCATCGGGCATGCTGGCGCGATGGAGGCCATCCGCACCGCGCGGCTCGACCTCCTGCCGCTGCGCGTCGACCACGCCGCCGAGATGGCCGCGGTGCTGGCCGACCCGGCCCTGTACCGCTTCACCGGTGGCGAGCCGCCGGAGCCCGCCGCGCTCCGCGCCCGCTACGAGCGGCTGGTCGCAGGCTCGGGCGATCCCGCGACGGTGTGGCGGAACTGGGTGATCTCGCTGCGCGACGCGTCGTGCCTCGCCGGCGTCGTGCAGGCGACCATCCGCAGCGAGACGGCGGAGGTGGCCTGGGAGGTGGGGACGCCGTGGCAGGGCCGCGGCATCGCGAAGGAGGCCGCAGCCGGGCTCGTCGGCTGGCTCGGCGCGGCCGGTGTCCGCACGATCACGGCGCACATCCATCCGGACCACGCGGCGTCGGCCGCGGTGGCGGCCGCCGCCGGCCTGACGCCGACGGACGAGGTGCACGACGGCGAGGTGCGCTGGCTGTCGACGCCCGCGTGACCCGGGCACCCACGTGCCCTCGCACGGCGGCGTGGAATGATTGGCCGCCGTGCCCGACGTCCTCGCCACGCTGACCGCCCGCCTGACGGCGATGTTCGACGCCGTCGCGCCCGGCTCCGACCCCGTCGTCCGCGTCTCCGACCGCTGCGACCTGCAGGCCAACGGCGCGCTCGCGCTCGCGAAGCGACTCGGGCGGCCGCCGCGCGAGATCGCCGAGCAGGTCGTCGCGCAGGACGACCTCGCCGACGTCGCGCGGCTGGTCGAGGTGGCCGGCGCGGGCTTCATCAACGTGACCCTGAGCGAGGCGTACCTGGCCCGCGCCGTCGCCGAGATGGCCGCCGATGCGCGCCTCGGCGTGCCGCCCGCGGCGAATCCCGAGCGGGCCGTGGTCGACTACTCCGCGCCGAACGTGGCGAAGGAGATGCACGTCGGGCACCTGCGATCGACCGTGATCGGCGACGCGATCGTCCGGCTGCTGACCTTCGCGGGCCACGAGGTGATCCGCGAGAACCACGTCGGCGACTGGGGCACGCCGTTCGGCATGCTGATCGAGCACCTCGTCGACATCGGCGGCACCGCGGCGGTCGGCGACCTCGGCGCCGGCGACCTGACGACGTTCTACCGGCAGGCGCGCGCGGTGTTCGACGAGGACGCCGCCTTCCGCGCGCGCAGCGGCGAGCGCGTCGTGCTGCTGCAGGCCGGCGACCCCGAGACGCTGCAGCTGTGGCAGGTGCTCGTCGACCAGTCGGCGCGCGAGTTCCAGGAGGTGTACGACCGCCTCGGCGTGCTGCTGACGCCGGCCGACATCGTCGGCGAGAGCTTCTACAACCCGCAGCTCGCGGGCGTGGTCGCCGAGCTCGGCGAGAAGGGCCTGCTGGAGGAGTCGGACGGCGCCATGGTCGTCTACCCGCCGGGCTTCGCCGGTCGTGACGGCGAGCCGATGCCGGTCATCGTCCGGAAGGCCGACGGCGGCTACAACTACACGACCACCGACCTCGCGACGGTGCGCGACCGCGTCGGCCGGCTGCACGCGACGTGGCTCGTCTACGTCGTCGGCGCGCCGCAGGCCCAGCACTTCGCGATGGCGTGGAAGGTCTGCGAGATGGCGGGCTGGCTGGCGCCGCCGGCGCGCTGCGTGCACGTGCCGTTCGGCAACGTGCTGGGCGAGGACAAGAAGATGCTGCGCTCGCGATCGGGCGAGACGCTGTCGCTCGCCGACCTGCTGGACGAGGCCGTCCGGCGGGCGCAGTCCGTCGTCGACGAGCGCAGCGGCGAGCTCGAGCCCGACGAGCGCGCCGCCATCGCGCGCGCCATCGGCATCGGCGCGGTCAAGTTCGCCGACCTGTCGAGCGACCGGGTCGGCGACTACGTCTTCAGCTGGGAGCGCATGCTCTCGCTGGACGGCTTCACGGCGCCGTACCTGCAGTACGCGCACGCCCGGATCCGCTCGATCTTCCGCCGCGCGGGCGACGCGGCCGACGCCTCCAGGGGCGTCGTGCCCACGCTCGACGCGCCCGAGGAACGAGCCCTCGCACTCGCGCTGCTGGGCTTTCCGCCGGCCATCCGCGAGTCGATCGAGCGCCTCGCTCCGCACCGGCTCTGCAACGAGCTGTTCGACCTGGCCCAGGCGTTCACGGCGTTCTACGACGCCTGCCCCGTGTTGCGCAGCGATGTGCCGCCCGAGCTCCGCGCCAGCCGTCTCGCACTCTGCGACGTCACGGCGCGCACGCTCGCCACCGGCCTCGACCTGCTCGGTATCGAAACTCCCGAACGGATGTGAGCGGCATGGTCATCCACCTCATCGACGGCACGTACGAGCTGTTCCGGCACTTCTACGGGCGCAAGCGCGGCGGCACGGATCGCCGGCTCGGGGCCGCGAGCGGCGTGCTGCACACCGTGCTCGAGACGCTCGAGCAGGGCGGCACGCACGTCGGCGTCGCCACCGACCACGTGATCGAGTCGTTCCGCAACCCGATGTGGGCCGGCTACAAGTCCGGCGCCGGCATCGACCCG
Organism: uncultured Actinomycetes bacterium; assembly: GCA_963732645.1. Lineage (GTDB taxonomy): Bacteria > Actinomycetota > Thermoleophilia > Gaiellales > F1-60-MAGs149 > VFJZ01. The sequence continues at coordinate 59,848 of CAVTAC010000006.1, read as the reverse complement.
GCGCTGCGCCTCCAGTTCGAGCCGCTCGAGCAGGCGCTGCACGCGATGGGCGTCGCCGTCTGGCCGATGGTCGAGTACGAGGCCGACGACGCGCTGGCGGCGGCCGCGCGGTTCGGCGCCGCCGACGCCTCGGTCGACCAGGTGCGCATCTGGACGCCCGACAAGGACCTCGCGCAGTGCGTCGTCGGCGACCGCGTCGTGCAGATCGACCGGCGCGCGGGCATCGTCCGCAACGAGGACGGCGTGCGCGAGAAGTTCCGCGTCGACCCGGTGTACATCCCCGACCTGCTCGCCCTCGTCGGCGACAGCGCCGACGGCTACCCCGGCATCCCCGGCATCGGCATGGTCGGCGCCGCGCGGCTCATCAACGAGCACGGCCCGATCGAGGCGTTCCCCGACGCGGTCCTGGGCGAGCGCCGCGAGCTGGCGCTGCTGTTCAAGGATCTGGCCACGCTCCGCAGCGAGATCGAGCTGCTGGCCGACATCGACCAGCTGCGCTGGACGGGGCCGACCGACACGTTCGCCGACTGGGTGCGCGAGCTCGGCGACGATCGCCTCCTCGACCGGTGCGAGAAGGTGGCGCAGGGGCGTTAGCCCGCCTGGCGCCGGCGATCCCCGCTCGGATTCGCAATCAGCGCATCGAACCGACCAGCGCCTCGTCCAGGAAGGCGATGACGCGTCGCTCGAACTCCGCCGGCTGGGCGTCGATGCCGCCGGTGTGGGAGGCACCCGGCACCTTCCACAGCTGCTTCGGTTCGCCGGCGGCGGCGTAGTAGCCGGGCTGCCGCTCCTTCTCGCCGCCGTCACCTGGATCCGCGTAGATCAGGAAGACCGGGCGCGGCGCGATCTGTCCGATTCGCTCGACCAGCGGCGGCGGCGGGGTCTGGTTGGAGAAGACGCTCGTGGCCAGGGTGAGCGTCGTGAGCGCGGGGGCCATCAGCCGCCCGGCGCCCTTCAGCAGGTCGCCGCCCTCGCCGATGCGGAGTCCCGCGCCTTCGGAGATGACGGCGGCGTAGGCGTCGGACTGGGCCGCGGTCTCGATCAGGATCTCGCCGCCGACCGAGGAGCCGAAGCCGGCGATGCGGCGGGGGTCGACGTCAGCGCGGGCCTGGAGGTACTCGGCGGCGGCGCTCAGGTCGCGGTCGCCGGCCCAGTGGACGTTGTCGCCACCGCTCCTGCCCTGGCCGCGGGGATCGACGAGCAGCACGCCGTAGCCGTGACGGGCGATCATCCGCGCTTCCTTCAGCGCGGCGGCTCCCGGGAAGACGACGACCGCGGCGCCGTTCGCGGAGGGGACGTAGGCGGCGGAGAGCTCGATGCCGTCGCTCGTCGTCAGGGTGACGGACTCGTGCGGGAGACCGACCTTGTCGACGGATGCGGAGGTGTGGCCGATGTGCGTGTACCCGTAGGCGAACCCGATCGGGAAGACGACGACGAGGAACACGACGGCTGCCGTGGCGAGGGCGATGGCGACGCTGCCGGCCCGCCGCGCGTAGCGGCGCCGGCGGCTGCCGCTCGTCTTGCGGCTCTTCCAGAGGACGACCGGGGCGACGGCGAGGAGCACGAGACCGGCGGCGGCTGCGGCGAGGCCGGTGTAGTGGTCGCCGGACGCGGTTCCGTCGAGCAGCTGGTAGCTGCCGGGGAAGCCGATCGAGACACCGATCGCGCCGAGTGTCGCCGCGGTGGCCGCGCGCGCTCCCGCCCGGAGGCGCGGGTAGAACGCCGCGACTGCCGCCAGGATCGCGAGGGGAATCAGGCCGCTTGCGAGGTGGTCGGCGGGAGACGTGCCGGCCGCGGGCTGGAGGTAGTTGTCGTCGGCGATGTGGAGGCCGATGACGCCGAGTGCCAGCACGACGACGCCGAGCTCGGTGCGCGCGAAGGCGAGGAACCGGGCAAGGTGGAGGGCCGAGGGTGGCCTGCGCAGCGCGATGGACGACATGACTCCACGGTCGCAGCATCCCGGCCCGCTGTCGGCGTGCCCACCGGCGTCTTACGGTGCGGCCAGCCGAACTCGGCGACCGCCGCCTAGAGGTCCTGCGACAGCCACACCCGATCGCGCAGCGGGATGCCGCCGATCACGATGCCGTCCCGGTAGCCCTCCGCCGCGGTGAACGCGTCGCGCTGCACCCGCAGCAGCCGGAAGCCGAGCCGCTGGTAGAAGCGCAGGTTGCCGGTGTCGGCCGCCGCGGTCGCGACGAGCAGCGTTGCCGCACCCTCGGCCCGGCACTCGGCGATTGCGCGCTCCACCAGCGCCCGCCCGATGCCCCGGCGGTGATGGGTCTCGGCGACGGCCATGTTCTTCACCTCGAGCGTCGCCGGCAGGCCCGGGTCGACGAGCTGCAGGTGGCCGACGGGCGCGCCGTCCTCGAGCGCGACGAGCACGCGACCGAGCTCGAGGTAGGAGTCCAGCACCTCCGGCTCCTCGGCCAGCTCGAACAGCGGCCGCAGCCCCTCCCGCTCCGGTCGTGTGCCAGCCGATCTCGATCGCCGGACGGAGACAGGCGAACATCTCCTCCCAGACGACGGGATCCTCCGGGTGGATCCACCGCTCGACCTGCTGCCCGTCCCGGTAGCGGAACACGCTCACGACGCGCGTCTGCACGTCGACGCCGTCCCGCCGCGCGCCCATCACGCTGAGCGCGCACACGTGGTCGTCGTTTCCGAAGACGTCCTGCTCCGTCAGCCAGAAGCCGATCGAGCGCAGCTCCCCGAGCCAGGCCATCAGCGCGTCGCGGCCGCGGACCTCGCCGGCCATGGGATGCGCGCCCGGGACGTGCCAGAGGACGTCGTCGGCGATCAGCGTCTCGAGCTGCGCCAGGTCGCGCGAGCGAAAGGCATCAGCCGCCCGCCGGTACGCCGTCGCATTCGGGTGCTCGGAGGTCACGCTACGCCAGAGGAACGTCGAGGAACCGCCCCAGCTCCCGCACCACGAAGGCGTGGTCGTCCGCCTGCGGCAGGCCCGAGACGGCGACGGTGCCGACCACGCCGACTCCCTTGATGCGCACCGGGAAGGCACCTCCGTGCGCCGCGTAGAGGCCGGTATCGAGGCGCGAGGACTCGTCGAAGGTCGAGCCGTCGACGACGAACGCTGTGCCGACGGCGTAGGAGCTCGCGCCGTACCGGTCGACGACGCGGCACTTGCGTTCGAGCCAGCCGTCGTTGTCGGCGGATGCGCCGGGCAGCGCGGCGTGGAACAGGCGCTGGCCGTTCCGGCGGATCGAGATCGCAATCGGCAGCTCCTCGGCCCGGGCAGCCTCCACGAGCTGCACGCCGAGGCGCCACGCGTCGTCCTCGTCGAAGCGGTCGAATACCAGGGCGGCCTCGTGGGCGCGCAGCTCGGCGAGCAGGGCGGCGGGGTCGGCAGACATGGCGTCAGGCTACGTCACCGCCGGCCGCCGCGCCGACCCTGAAACGCCCAACGCCACCCCGTGGGGCGGCGTTGGGTATCCAACGGACGGGAGCGACGGGACTCGAACCCGCGGCCTCCGGCGTGACAGGCCGGCGTTCTAACCAACTGAACTACGCCCCCCGCGGACTCTCCGAGTATACCGGCAGGCGCGCGGACGACGCGCAGGATGCGAGCGGGCCGATTCTGCAATAGTCGGGCGATGACCGAGCCCGCTTCGCCGCCGCCCCCGCCGACCCCGCCCGCGCCCGAGGACCGGCTCGTCAAGACCTATCACTCGGCCGTCGTCGGCGGCCGCGAGCTCGCCGTACACCGTCTCCTGCGGCACGATCGTGCTGAAGGAGGAGAGCGAGAAGACGAAGGGCGACGACGAGGGCGCGTCGGAGGGGGACAAGCCGCGCGCCGAGGTGTCGGTGATCGCCTACACGCTCGACAGCGTCGAGAACCGGGGCGACCGGCCCGTCACCTTCGCGTTCAACGGCGGCCCCGGCTCGGCGTCGGTCTGGCTGCACCTCGGCCTGCTCGGGCCGCGCCGCGCGCCGGTCACCGAGGGCGTCACCACCGGGCCGTTCCGGCTCGTCGACAACGAGCACTCGCTGCTCGACGTCTCCGACATCGTCTTCATCGACCCCGTCTCGACCGGCTACAGCCGCGCCGTGGTGGGCGAGAAGGCGAAGCAGTTCCACGGCTTCCAGCGCGACATCGAGTCGATCAGCGAGGTGATCCGCCTCTGGACGACGCGCAACCGGCGCTGGACGTCGCCGAAGTTCCTGATCGGCGAGAGCTACGGCACGACCCGCGGCGCCGGCGTCGCCGCGCACCTGCAGGAGCGCCACGGCCTGTTCCTGAACGGCCTGATGCTGGTCTCGGGCGCGCTCGACTTCGGGCAGCTGGAGTTCGACCACGGCAACGACGCGCCGTACATCGGGTTCCTGCCGACCTACGCCGCGACCGCCTGGTACCACGGCCGGCTCGCGCCCGACCTGCAGGCCGACCTGCGCGCCACCGTCGCCGAGGTGGAGCGGTTCGCCATCGAGGAGTACGCCGTCGCGCTGGCCAAGGGCGCCCGCCTCGCCGACGACGAGCGCGCGCGCATGATCACGCAGCTCGCGCGCTACACCGGCCTGTCGGAGGACTACATCGATCGCACCGACCTGCGCATCGTCGACCAGCGCTTCTTCAAGGAGCTGCTGCGCGACGAGCGCCGCACCGTCGGCCGGCTCGACAGCCGCTTCAAGGGCATCGACCGCGACGCCGCCGGGGAGCACGCCGAGGACGACGCGTCGTTCGGCGCCACCATGGCGCCCTTCGCGGCCACGTTCAACGACTACGTGCGCGGCGACCTCGGCTTCGAGACCGACCGGACGTACGAGATCCTCCACCCCGACCTGTGGAAGACGTGGAGCTACGCCGACCACGAGAACAAGTACGTCAACGTCGGCGAGCTGCTGCGCAAGACGGTCTCCGGCAACCCCGGGCTGCACGTGTTCGTCGCGAGCGGCTACTACGACCTGGCCACGCCGCACTTCACGACCGACATCGTCATCGACCACCTCGCGCTCGACGCCGACGCTGCGCGGCAACGTGACGACGGCGTACTACGAGGCCGGCCACATGATGTACATCCACGAGCCCTCGCTCGCGGCGCTCAAGGCCGACCTCGCAGCATTCATCGCCCGCGCGATCCCGTCGCGCGCCTGATCAGCGGCGCGTCCGCAGGGTGCGATCCGAGCCCTTCGTGATGCCCGAGCCGTTCTGCGCGACGATGCGGAAGTGGTACTTCGTGTTGCGGCGCAGCCGCTTCAGCGTCGCGCGTACCGTCCGGGTGCCGGCCACACCGGAGATGGTGCGCTTCGTCGAGCGCCTGCCGTACTTCTTCGTGCGCCCGTACTCCACCCACCAGGTGGTCACGCCGCCCAGCGGCGTCACCCTGCCCGACGCCCTCGCCGACGTCTTCTTGCGCCGGTCGGCGGGGCGCGTCGTGACCTTCGGTCGATCGGACAGCAGCCGGGCGGCCGCCAGCTCACGACCGGTGGGACCACCACCGGCGACGATGATCCGGCCATCCGGCACGACCGCGACGCTGTCGCTCTCCCCGAAGAACCTGCCCGGGAGGACGGCCGTGCCGTGCGAGCCGAATGACGTGTCCGGCACCCCGCGCGCCGAGAGCCGCGCGACGTAGGTCGTGCTGGAGGTCCCGAGCAGATCGGCGTAGGAGAAGACGATCCGGCCGTCCGCCGCGACGGCGAGCCCCTCCGCGAAGCGCAGCGCGGAGGCGTTCGGCAGGGTCGAGACACGGAACCCGCCGCTGCCGAAGGTCGGGTCGAACGCGCCCGTCGGCGTGAACCGGGCGATGCCGTAGCCCTCCACGCCGGCGCCGGAGACGAGGCCGAGCATCACGAAGCCGCCGTCGGGCGCGAGGGCGAGTGCCCGTGGGTTCGCCCCCAGACCGGGCGGAGCGACCAGCGCGTACCCGGCGCCGCCGGCGAACGTCGTGTCGAGCAGCCCGCGGGCCGTGAACCGGGCGATCCCCATCCGCGAGACGCCGGCCACCGACGTGAAGAGCGAGGCGACGAACTTGCCGTTCGAGAGGCGGATCATCTCGTTCACGCCGGCCTGCGTCCCGATCTGCAACTGGGTCGTGCCGCCCGTCCCGAACGTGGCGTCGGGGACGCCGCCGGCCCCGACCCGCGTCAGGTAGAGCTTGGAGCCGCCGGGCGCGTTGACGGTGCCGCCGACGATCAGCCCGGTGCCGTCGATCAGCACGTCGCCGGCCTGGGCGGGCATGGCCGTCGCCACGATCGCGGGCGGGAAGGCGGCTGCCAGCGTGCCGTTCGCGTTCAGTCGCTGCACCGTGATCGCATCGCCGCCCGACTGGGCGCGGCCCGCGCCGGCCAGGTTGCCCTGCTTGTCGGCGTCGAGGCCGAAGACGTAGGACTGACCGGTTCCCTGCGGGACGATGAGCGTGCCGCCCGAGAAGCCGCCATCCACGAGCCCGCCCGGGGTGAGCCGGGCGAACACGCCGTCCTCGAGGCCGCCGTCCGTGGCCGCGCCGCCGAGGACGACGGCACCGCCCGCGAGCTGCTGCAGCGAGGTCGCGAGCACCCGTGCGCGAACGGCGCCGCGGGTCGGTGCGACGACGCCCGCGGTACCGAAGCCCGCCTCGGGCACGCCGGTCGTGTCCACGCGCATGACGAAGGCGGCCTTGCCGTTCGGTGCGACGGTCTGGAGAGCGCCGCTCACGATCAGGTCGCCGGGCGCGGGCGCGATGGCGGCCAGGTCGTTCACCGTCACGCCGCCCGTCAGGGCGAGCGTTTTCGTGCCGTACACCGCGTCGTACAGGCCGTTGACGGAGCTGAATCGCTCGATGACCAGCGGAGTCGGTGAGCCCGAGCCCGTCTGGGCGACCCAGTACTGGCCGCCGGCGGCGGCCTGTGCGAACCCGCCGACCGACTTGCCGGCGGCCGGAGGTCCGGTGACGACGCTGCCCACCTGTGCGCCCGCCAGGGTGTAGCGGACGAGCACCACCGCATTGCCGCCGACCACGGTGGCCTGACCGGCGATCGTGACATCGGTGGCCGTGAGGAGCACGCCGCGTGCGGAAGCGGAACTGCTGGCGGGGACCACGGTGTTCACCCGGCCGCCGGCGAACGCCGGGTCGAGCGCGCCCGCCGGCCGTCAGGCGGACGAGCGAGAGCGTCCCGCCGAGCACGAGCGTGGAGCCCGCCAGGTAGAGGGACGACCCGTCTGCCGGGGCCGCGAGGTCGTTGACCGCGAGGCCCGGCAACTCGACGACGCCGTCACCGCCGCCGAACGCCGCGTCCGGGAGACCGGCGGCCGTGAACCGGACGACGATCGTCGCCGCGTCCAGGCCCGTGATGCGCGACAGGACCAGGTACGCGCGGCCATCCGCGAGCACGAGGGGGCCGGCGACGCCGGCGAAGCCCTGGAGCCCGTCCCGGAAGATGCGTGCGGACGGGAGGTTCGGGACGGCGATCGTGCCGATGCCGTCGCCGCCTCCGTACGTGGGATCGAGCGCGCCCGCGGCGTTGATCCGGGCCATCGCGACCAGGGGGACGCCGAGATCGTCGGCGACCATGCCGAGGTGCACCGTCGGCGTTGCTGCCGCGCTGACCGCGAGACCGATCGGCTGCGCGTCCCCGCGTAGCCGGACGTTGCGCCCGCCCGCTGCGAAGCTCGCGTCGATGGCGCCGGTCGTCGCCGAGCGCGCCTCGACGCGCGCCACGAACCGCGACCCGTCGCCGGAGAGAGCCGCCGTGTACAGGCGGCCGTCGCCGCCGACGCGCGTCGTCAGCGCCGCGGCATTCGTCGGCTCCGTGCCCGCGTTGATCGTCGCCACCCCACCGGTGCCGTACCCCGGATCGAGAGCGCCGGGAGCCGCGCCGGCGGTCGTTGCGGACAGGAGGGTGAGGGCCGAGGCGGCGACCGTCAGCAGTGCGCGACGCGTCATGCGCTCACACTACCGATGGCCGCCGCGAAGATCGAGGCCCGCGCTGGAGCTAGCCCGCGGAGGGCATCCCCACGAGCACCTCGGCGGCCGCGTCGATGTCGGCCTGCGGCAGCTCGAAGTCGACGAGTTCGCCGTTCAGGTACTGCTGGTAGGCACCCAGCTCCAGGTACCCGTGCCCGCAGAGGTTGAAGAGGATCGTGCGGCTCTCGCCGGCCGCGCGGGCCGCCTCGACCTCGACCTCGACCGCGCGGATCGCGTGGTTGGCCTCGGGCGCCGGGATGATTCCCTCGGCCGCGGCGAACCGGACGCCGGCCGCGAAGCACTCGTTCTGGCGGTAGGCGACGGCCTCGACGATGCCCTCGTGCACGAGCTTCGAGACCAGCGGCGCCATGCCGTGGTAGCGCAGGCCACCGGCGTGGATGGGCGCCGGCATGAACGTGTGGCCGAGCGTGTGCATGGGCAGCAGCGGCGTCATCTGCGCGGTGTCGCCGAAGTCGTAGCCGTAGTGGCCACGCGTCAGCGACGGGCAGCTGGCGGGCTCGGCCGCGACGATGCGCAGCGCCTTCCCGGCGGCCTTCTCGGCCACGAACGGGAACGCGATGCCGGCGAAGTTCGAGCCGCCGCCGGTGCAGCCGACGACGACGTCGGGGTACGCACCCGCCTGCTCGAGCTGCTTCTGCGCCTCCTGACCGATCACCGTCTGGTGCATCAGCACGTGGTTGAGCACCGAGCCGAGCGCGTACTTGGTGTCGTCGCGCGTGGCGGCGTCCTCGACGGCCTCGGAGATGGCGAGACCCAGCGACCCGGTCGAGTCGGGGTTCGCCTCGAGCGCCGCGCGGCCGGCGTTGGTGTCCGTGGACGGCGACCCGACGACCGTGCTGCCCCAGGTCTCCATCATCGCCCGCCGGTACGGCTTCGTGTCGTAGGACACGCGCACCATGTAGACCTTGACCTCGATGCCGAACTTGGTGCCGGCAAAAGCAAGCGACGAGCCCCACTGGCCGGCGCCCGTCTCGGTGGCGATGCGCTTCACGCCCTCCTGCTGGTTGTAGTACGCCTGCGGGACGGCGGTGTTCGGCTTGTGGGAGCCGGCGGGCGAGACGCCCTCGTACTTGTAGAAGATCTTGCAGTCCGTGCCGAGCGCCTGCTCCAGGCCGAGCGCCCGGTAGAGCGGCGTCGGGCGCCACATCGAGTAGATCTCGCGGACGATGTCCGGGATCGGGTGCCAGCGCTCGGGCGACATCTCCTGCCCGATCAGCGCCATCGGGAACAGGGGCGTCAGCATGTCGGGCCCGACCGGCTCGCCGGTGCCCGGATGCAGGGGCGGCGGGGGCGGCCCGACATCCGCCATGACGTTGTACCAATGCGTCGGGATCTCGCTCTCGGCGAGCAGGTAGCGCCGCTGCGTCACGTTCCGCTCCAGGGTCTGGGGAGTAGGAGAGGTGAGCGTACACGTCCTGCTATCTTCGATGCAGAGCAGGCGTCCGGAGGACTCGTGTCAGGCCCCAACATCACCGATCACACCGCGGTCTCGGTGTTCATCATGTACACGATCGCCATCACGATCGTGGTCTGCAACGTGATCGTCATCCTCGCGAAGGGCGTCGACGCGATGCCGTTCGACTACTACGGCATCATCGGCTCGGTGGTCTTCATCGCCGCCGCGATCGGCATGGCGCAGTACGTCAAGCACCAGCCCGAGCATTAAGCCTCCGTAACGGACCGCTCGGCGCCCTGGAACGGCGCGCAAGCGCGTTGTATCATCCGTGACGAATTCCGATCACGGAGGTGTGCGCGGATGTCGAAGATCCTGGTCGTCGCCAACGAAACCGTCGGAGCCGATGAGCTGCTGCACGAGCTGCGGCGGCTGGAGGACGAGAAGACATCGGACTACTACGTGATGGTGCCCGCGCGCCCGTTGCACGAGCGGTACGGCACGGTGTGGACGCAGGAGGGCGCGATCGAGGCGGCCGAGGATCGGCTGCAGCAGACGCTCGAAGTGCTCCGGGCCGAGGGCCTGAGCGCCGAGGGCCGCGTCGGTGACATGCGTCCGCTGCACGCCATCAACGACGCCCTGATGGACTTCAAGGCCGATCATGATCGTCATCTCGACGCATCCCGAGAAGCGGTCGCGCTGGCTGCGGCACGGCCTCGTCGAACAGGCGGAGCGCCGGTTCGCGAAGCCCGTGATCCACGTCGTCGCGACCGCCGCCGCCGTTCCCCACTGACCGCGACCGCGGCCGGGCAACACGGAGTGCGCTCCGTCGAATAGCCTTACACGGTGAGCACCACCCAGAGTCCCGTCATCGGCGAGCTGTACGCCCGCATCAGTGAGCGGACGGGGGCGCGGGCGCCGATGCTCCGTGCGTTCGCCGAGGCCTACCTCCGCCGCATGTCGGCCGACCTGCTCGCCGGCCGCTCGGCCGAGGAGCTGTTCGGCGAGATCGTCGGCGCCTTCGACCTGGCCGACCGGCGCGGCTCCGAGCCGCTGGCCGTGCGCGCGTTCAACCCGACGCTGCAGGCCGACGGCTACTCGCTGCCGGGCTCGGTGCTCGAGACGAACACGCCCGACTCGCCGTTCCTGGTCGACTCCGTCTCGGCCGAGTTCGACGTCGCAGGGCCTGACGGTGCGCGAGAAGATCCACCCGGTGATCGGCGCCGAGCGCGACGAGGCCGGCCGCATCACCGCCGTGCTGCACGCCCGCGAGACCGACAGCCGCGAGTCGGTGATGCACTTCGAGCTCGAGCGCCAGCTGTCGAGCGAGGAGCTGATGGAGCTCTGCGACCGCATGCGCGAGGTGCTCGGCGACGTCCAGGCGGCCGTCCGCGACTTCCGCGACATGCGCGAGCGCGTGCCCGCCATGGTCGAGGCGGCGCACGCGGCCGCGGCGCGCTACTCCGCCGACGAGGTGGAGGAGGCCGTCGCGTTCCTCGGCTGGCTGTTCGAGGACAACTTCCTCTTCCTCGGCTACCGCGAGTACGCCATCGAGGCCGGCGCGGTGTCGATCGTGCCGGGCTCGGGCCTCGGCATCCTCGCCGACGAGGCGTCGAGCCACTACCGCGACGCCGATGCCGCTCGTCTCGATCGAGCCGCGGCTGCGCGAGCGCATCACCGGCGGCGACCTGCTGCTCGTGTCGAAGACGAACCGGTTCGCGACCGTGCACCGCCACGAGCGGATGGACTACGTCGGTGTCAAGCGCGTCGATGCGGGCGGGCGAGATCCTGGGCGAGCTGCGCCTGATCGGCCTGTTCACCTCGAAGGCCTACGCCGAGCCCGCCGGCCGCGTGCCGATCCTGCGCCGCAAGCTGCGCCAGATCATCGAGGCCGAGGACCTGATCGAGGGCACGCACGACTACAAGGCGGCGGTCGCGCTGTACGAGTCGTTCCCGAAGGACGACCTGTTCGGCGCCAGCGTCGACGACCTGCGCGCCGAGGTGATGGGCCTCCTGCACCTGGAGGAGCGACGCCAGGTCAAGATGTTCGTGCGGCACGACGCCGAGGGCCGCTCGGTGTCCGATCACCATCGCGCTGCCGCGCGACCGGTACAACGCCGAGCTGCAGCAGCGCCTGCTCGAGCTGGTGCAGTCGCGCTTCGGCGGCGAGTCGGTCGACCAGTACCTGTCGCTCGGCGAGACCGAGCTGGCGGCGCGCATCCACTTCACCGTGCACGTGACCGGCCCGCCGCCCGACGTGTCGCTGACCGAGCTCGAGCACGAGGTGATCGCCCTCACCCGCACGTGGGACGACCGGCTGCGCGAGCGGCTCGTCGCCATCTACGGCGAGGAGCACGGCGCCCGCCTGGCCGAGACGTACCGCGAGCGGTTCCCCGACTACTACAAGAACTCCACCGACATCTCGATGGCGCTGGTCGACGTCGAGCAGTTCGAGAACCTCGCCGGCGGCGAGCCGTTCCGCGGTCGCGCTGCAGAACGAGCGCGGCGGGCCGCAGGATCTGACGCGCGTCGGCATCTACAAGACCGGCGGCAAGGTGCAGCTGTCCGAGGTCCTGCCGATTCTCGAGAACCTCGGCCTGCAGGTCGACGAGGAGGTGCCGACGCGCCTCAACGGCGGCGACGGCGAGACCTTCCTGCACAACTTCGGCGTGCTCGACGAGAACGGCCGGCTGCTCGACCTCGCGACCTGCGGCGAGCGCGTGGCCGACTGCATCGCGGCCGTCTGGCACGGCCAGGCCGAGTCCGACGCGCTCAACCGGCTGGTCATCTCCGCCGGGCTGACCTGGCACCAGGTGGCGGTGCTGCGGGCGTACCGCAAGTACCGCCAGCGGGTCGGCGCGCAGCTGCCGATCGAGTACCAGAACGCCACCTTCGCGCGCCATCCCGACGTGTCGGCGCTAGCTGGTGCGCTACTTCGAGGTGCGGTTCGATCCGGCCCGGCCGATCGTGGCCGGCGAGGAGGACGCGCTGCGCCAGCAGATCCTCGCGGCGCTCGACGCCATCACCTCGCTCGACGACGACCGCATCCTGCGCAACCACCTCGGCACGGTCGACGCGACGGTGCGCACGAACGCGTTCCTGAACCGGCCGCACCTGTCGTTCAAGTTCGCGTCGGCGGCCGTGCCGCTGATGCCGAAGCCGTATCCGCTGTACGAGATCTTCGTCTACTCGCCGGCCATGGAGGGCATCCACCTGCGCGGCGGCCGCGTCGCCCGCGGCGGCATCCGCTGGTCGGACCGCCCCGAGGACTACCGCACCGAGATCCTCGGGCCTGATGAAGGCGCAGATGGTCAAGAACGCCGTCATCGTCCCGGTCGGCTCGAAGGGCGGCTTCGTGCTCAAGCACCCGCCCGCCGACCGCCAGGAGCTGCGGGACGAGGTCGTCCGCCAGTACACGACGCTCATGTCGGGCATGCTCGACATCACCGACAACCTCGTCGCCGGCGAGGTCGTCCAGCCGGCCGGCGTGCGCATCCTCGACGGCGACGACCCCTACCTCGTGGTCGCCGCCGACAAGGGCACGGCGTCGCTCTCCGACACCGCGAACGCCATCTCGGAGTCGTACGGCTTCTGGCTCGGCGACGCGTTCGCGTCGGGCGGCTCGGCCGGCTACGACCACAAGAAGCTCGGCATCACCGCGCGGGGCGCGTGGGAGTCGGTCAAGCGCCACTTCCGCGAGCTCGGCCTCGAACGTCGCCACCGAGCCGTTCACCGTCGTCGGCATCGGCGACATGTCGGGCGACGTGTTCGGCAACGGCATGCTGCTCTCCGACCAGATCCGGCTGGTGGCCGCGTTCGACCACCGCCACGTGTTCCTCGACCCCGACCCCGACCCGGCGCGTCGGATTCGCCGAGCGCAAGGCGCCTCTTCGACCTGCCGGGCTCGTCGTGGGACGACTACGACCGATCGAAGATCAGCGCCGGCGGCGGCGTCTTCGGCCTCGACGCCAAGAGCGTGCCGCTCGGCCCCGAGGTCCGCGCCGCGCTCGGCCTCGACGAGTCGGTCACGGCGCTGCCGCCGGCCGAGCTGATGACCGCGATCCTGCGCGCGCCCGGTCGACCTGTTCTGGAACGGCGGCATCGGCACGTTCGTGAAGGCCTCCGACGAGTCGCACGCCGAGGTCGGCGACCGCACCAACGACGCGCATCCGCGTCGACGGCCGCGACCTGCGCGTCCGCGTCGTCGGCGAGGGCGGCAACCTCGGCTTCACGCAGCGCGGCCGCATCGAGTACGCCGCGACCGGCGGGCGCATCAACACCGACGCCATCGACAACTCGGCCGGCGTCGACTGCTCCGACCACGAGGTCAACCTCAAGATCCTGCTCGGCATCCCCGAGGCCGCCGGCGACCTGACGCGCAAGCAGCGCGACGAGCTGCTGGCCGAGGTCGAGGACGACGTCTGCCGCGCACGTGCTCTACGACAACTACCTGCAGGCGCAGATCCTCTCGCAGGAGGTGGCCGTCTCGCAGGACCGCATCGAGGCCTACGACGACCTCATGCACCGGCTGGAGGGCGACGCGCCTGCTGGAGCGACCGATCGAGTTCCTGCCGACCAGCGAGGAGATGGCCGAGCGCCACCGGCAGGGCCGCGCGATGGAGCGCCCCGAGCTGTGCGTGCTGCTCGCCTACGCCAAGCGCAGCCTGAAGACGTCGCTGCTCGAGGCGAGCCTCGTCGACGACCCGTACCTCGACCGCGAGCTGCGCGGGTACTTCCCGCCGCGGGTCGTCGAGCGCTTCGGCCACCTGCTCGGCCGGCACGCCGCTGCGGCGCGAGCTGGTGGCGACCATCATCGCGAACGACGTCGTCAACTCGCAGGGCATCACGTTCGTCTCGCGGCTCTGCTCCGAGACGGGCGCCGAGCAGGCCGAGGTGGTGCGCGCGTACTACATCGCGCGCCAGGTCACCGGTGCGGTCGCCCGCTGGTCGGCCATCGAGGCGCTCGACGGCACCATGGATCCGGCGCTGCAGAACCGGCTGATGGTCGGCGTCGACTCGATGGTCGAGGACGTCGCCCGCTGGTACCTGCTGCACCCGCAGCCGGGCGGCCTCGACGACGTGATCGCGCCGCACAGCGCCGCGTTCGCCGAGCTGGCCGGCGTGATCGACACGGCCGGCCCCGACGACTGGCGCGCGCATCGCACGTCCGTCGCCGACGCACTGGTCGACCAGGGCGTCGATCCCGAGCTGGCCCGCAAGCACGCGTGGCAGCCCGAGCTCACCCACAGCCCCGACATCGCGCAGGTCGCGCAGATCACCGGCCGGTCGCTGCAGGACGTCGCCAAGACGTTCTTCCTGGTCGGCGAGCAGCTCCACATCGACGCGCTCGAGCAGCGCGTCTTCGCGCTCAAGACCGAGTCGCGGTGGGAGCGCTGGGCCGCGCTGGCGATGGAGGACGACCTCATGGCCGTGCGCCGCGAGGTGGCGGAGCGCGTGCTGCTCGCCGCCCCGGACAGCCCCGTCGAGGAGGCCGTCGAGCTGTACCTCGCCACCCGCTCCGAGACCTACGAGCGCCTGAACCGGCTGCTCGGCGGGCTGGACGGCGACGTCGAGGTCGGTCTGGCCGCACTGACCGTCGCGCTGCGGCAGGTCCGAGGCGTCGCGGCCTAGTGGCGAGGCGGTCTGCACGCGAGTGCGCGCGTGCGCTGTGGTTGCTCGGTCTCGTCCCACCCGTGACCGCGCGTGAGGTGAACGCCGCCTGGCGGGCGCGGGTGGCGCGGACGCATCCCGACCTGCACGGGTCGGCGACGAAGAAGGCCAAGGCGGCCGAGACGCTGACGCGGGCGCTGAACGAGGCCAAGGACGCCCTGCTCGGGTGGATCGAGGACGACCTGCCGTGGCCCGACCCGGCCGGCGGCCCATCCGTCGTCCGCCTCGACACGACCGACCCGGAGCCCTGGCCCGAGCGCCAGCCGGAGCCCGACGTCGCGCGGTTCGAGCCCCGCACCGGCCTGCGCGGCGGCGACCGCGTGCGGGTGTGGCCGTACGAGGGCGATCTGCTCGAGACCGTGCGCGGCACCGAGTCCGACGGCGACGACGAGCCGGTGTGGGTGCTGCTCGAGGGCGCCTCCGCGGTGCGCTCCGACAAGATCCGGCTGGCCGCCTACGGCTGCCCCATCTGCGGCTTCTGCGCCGGGCCGCGGGTCGACAACCCCGTCGTGCGGCCCTGCCCGCCATGCCTGGTCGACCTCCGCCGGCTGGAGCGCCGCGCCTCGGAGGCCGACCGCATCCGCCGCGCCATCGAGGCCCGCGCCGAGGCGGGCATCGCCGAGGCGACGGCGCTCGGCGACCACAGCCTGCTCGACCGCGCCCGCGAGCGCCGCCGCTGGGTGCGCCGCCTGCGCGAGGCCGGCCCGGACGACCTCTACGCGGCGCTCCTCTCCGCCTTCACGCGCGCCTTCGAGCGCTGGCACGCCCCCGCCGCGTAGCCTCGCGCCGCACCGCGCTTGTGCGATATCCGCATTGGGGTCTGACCCCAATTTCGCCGTTCCTGGGGTCAGACCCCAGAACGTTTCACGCACGGAAGACGCGCAGGTCGCGCGACATGGCACTGGATGTGCGCGTTCGGGCACGATCGCCGTCAGTTCGGGCACGAAGCTCTTATCTGACTTTAGTCAGACAAATCTGCCGGTTCGTCGGCGTCGACGCCCGCGACCGGGGTTGCCAGGGCGTACAACGCGTACGCCGCGAGCGGGGCCGACAGACCCGCCAGCGCGGCCCGCGTGCCGACGAGGCCGGCCACCCAGCCGACCACGAGACCCGACACGGCCATCGGCCCGACCAGCGTCCACAGGTACAGCGCCAGCATGCGGCCGCGCAGGTGGTCCTCCGAGATCAGCTGGATGGACGCGTTCGTGGTGGCGAACACCGACAGCCAGCAGGCGCCGGCCAGCGCGCACGGCAGGGCCGCGAGCAGCGGCGACGGCGCCAGCGCGGCGATGGCGCCGACGACCGCGTAGCCGAGCATCGCGCAGGAGATGACGCGGCCACGGCCGATCCGGCGCGACAACCGGACGACGAACAGCGCGCTCACCATCGCCCCCGCGCCGAAGGCCGCGAGCAGACCGCCGAGGGCGTCGGGGCCGCCGCCGAGCGCGTCGGCGTACGCCGGAGCCAGGATGGTCAGCGGCGCGGCGCAGAAGGTGAAGATCGCGCAGCCGACCAGCAGGCGGCGCAACGGCGGCGATCGGTAGGCGTGCGCGACCCCGCCGCGCACCGTCGCGGCCGCCGAGCGCGCGCCGGCGCTGGCAGTCGGCAGCCGCCGGAGAACGACCAGCGGCAGCACGAACGAGAGGGTGTTGAGCGCGAAGCAGACGGCAGCGCCGTCCGACACCAGCAGCAGCGCACCGGCCGCCGCCGGCCCCACCACCCGGGCCAGGTTGAACCCGGCCGAGTTGAGCGAGACCGCGGTGTGCAGCGACTCCGGCGGCACGAGGGTCGAGATGGTCGCGAGCTGCGCGGGGTACTGCATGGCCTGCGCGACGCCGCCCGCGCCGGACAGCACGATCAGCACCGCGGGACTGGCGTGGCCGGTGAGCGCCACGACCGTCAGCGCGCCGGCGATCACCAGCTGGCCGGTGAGCGTGAACGCCAGCAGCCGCCGCCGGTCGTGCTGGTCGGCGAGCCGGCCCGCGATCGGGGTCAGCAGCAGCGACGGGCCGCGCTGCGCGAGGCCGAGCAGGCCGACCATCGCGGCGGAGTGCGTCGCCTCGAACACGAGCCAGCCGGCCGCGACCTGCTGCATCCACGTGCCGGCGTTCGACAGCTGCAGTGCCGTCCACCAGGCGCGGAACACCGGCAGGCGAAGCGGAGCGGGGACGGCGATCGCCACGTCGGAATCATCATGGATTCGTGCGGCACGGGCGCAGCGCGCCCGCCAGAGCCGTCAGGTCGAGTGTTCCAGTGCCGAGCGGAAGGGCAGCGCCCTTTCCGAGGTGCTGGAACGCCGAAGCGCACCGGCGGGGTGTGGGCCTCCCGAGCGAAGCGACGAGGCCTGCACCCCGCCGGGGAGCGGCCTGGCGACTCCTGGCGGGATGCGATGCGCCCGCGCCGCGCGGATTCAGGATGATATGTTCGCCCGGTCCAGCAGACGGAGGTGCGGGGGTGGCTGCAGAGCCGACGGTGGTGTTCTTCCCGGAGGGGGCCTACGGGCCGACCAACAACTGCGTCGGCATCGGCCAGGTGCTGCAGTCGCGCGGCGTCCGGGTGGTGTTCATCATCGAGGAGTCGTTCGCGGGCACCCTCGAGGCACGCGGGTTCGAGGAGCGCCTGATGCGGCTCGGGCCGCCGCCGGAGGTCGAGGAGGCGCCGGGCCAGTTCTGGAAGGACTTCATCGCCGCCACGTCGCCCGAGTTCCGCAAGCCCACGATCGAGCAGCTGGAGACGTTCATCGCGCCGACCATGGGCGCGCTCGTCGACGGCGCCCGCTACGTCGAGGACCGGCTCTGCGAGATCATCGACGAGCTGCAGCCCGACATCGTGGTCGAGGACAACGTCTGCACGTTCCCGGCGCTGCCGGCCCGGGCGAAGCGGTGGGCGCGCATCGTCTCGTGCAACCCGGCCGAGATCCTCGACCCCGCCGTGCCGCCCGTGTTCTCCGGCTACGCCGCCGGCGACCGCACCGGCTGGGACGAGTTCTGGGCGGCCTACGATCAGCACCTCGGCCCGCTCTGGACGGGCTTCGACGAGTTCTGCCGCGAGCGCGGCGCGCCCGGGCTGAAGCCGCGGTCGTTCATCCACGAGTCGCCCGACCTGAACCTCTACCTGTACCCGGCCGAGGCCGACTACGCCCGCGAGCGCCCGCTCGGGCCGAACTGGCACCGCATCGACACGTGCGTGCGCGAGGAGGCCGGCGAGGCCGAGCTGCCCGACGAGATCCGGCACGGCGACGGCTCGCTCATCTACCTGTCGCTCGGCTCGCTCGGGTCGGCCGACGTCGGCCTGATGCAGCGCCTCTGCGACGCGCTGGCCGCGA
Organism: uncultured Actinomycetes bacterium; assembly: GCA_963732645.1. Classification (GTDB taxonomy): domain Bacteria; phylum Actinomycetota; class Thermoleophilia; order Gaiellales; family F1-60-MAGs149; genus VFJZ01. Next base: position 41,541 of record CAVTAC010000006.1, on the reverse strand, counting down.
CGCCGCACCGCTACATCGTCTCCAAGGGCCCCCAGGCCGACGAGATCACGCTGCGCGACCGGCAGTGGGGCGCCGAGTACCTGCCGCAGCCGCTGCTGATGCCGCTCTGCGACCTGGTCATCACCCACGGCGGCAACAACACGACGACGGAGTGCTTCCACCACGGCCTGCCGATGATCACGCTGCCGCTGTTCTGGGACCAGTACGACAACGCGCAGCGCGTCGAGGAGCTCGGCTTCGGGCGGCGCCTCCCGACCTACGCCTGGGAGCCGGCCGATCTCACGAGCGCGATAGATTCCGTGCTCAACAACCACTAACATTCGCGATAGAATGCAGAAGATCTCGGTACGTGTGAAGGCCGATCCGGGCCGTGTGCGGGCCGCCGATCTGATCGAACGGGCCGCACGTGCGTAGAGTCTGAGTGTGAGCGTGACCGACGTCAGCCGCGCGCTGGATGGGCTCGACCTGGCCCGGATCGAACGCGCGCGCTGGTTCGCGGGCAAGGGCCGGGGCATCGCCGCGCTCCATCTCGCCGACGCGCTGCCGATTCCCGAGCTGCCCGAGGCGTACCTGCTGCTGGTCGACGTGTCGTACCGCGACGAGGGGCCGGGCGAGCGCTACCTGCTGCCCGCGTACGTCTCGCGGGCCGGCCACGTCTGGGAGCCGCGCATCGGCGAGGGCTTCTGGGAGGCGCTCATGGCCGCGCTGCGCGCCGGCGGCGAGCTGCCCGGCGTCCACGGCCTGTTCGAGCTGCGCCCGACGCCGCTGCTGACGCAGGAGCCCGCGATGGCGGGCGAGCGCGCGCTGGGCGTCGACCAGTCGAACACCTCGGTCATCCTCGGCGAGCGCGTCGTGCTGAAGGCCTACCGGCTGCTCGCGACCGGCGAGCACCCCGAGGTCGAGCTGGGCCGCGCCCTGGAGCACGCCGGCTACCCGCACGTGCCGGCCTTCGCCGGGCTCGCTCCACCACCTCGACGCCGACGGTCGCGAGACGGCGCTGGCGATCGTCCAGCGATTCGTGCCCGACTCGATCGACCCGTGGGAGGGCATGGCGTCGCAGCTGGGCCGGCTGATCGCGGGCTCGCAGAAGGCCGACCTCGAGGCCGCGACCGACGACGTGGCCGAGATCGGCCGCATCGCGGGCGAGCTGCACGTCGCGCTGGCCCGCGAGATGGGCACGCAGCGCGCGACGGCAGAGGACCTGCACCGCTGGCGCACGGCCGCCGACCGCCAGCTCGACGTGGCGCTCGTGACCGTCGAAGGCGAGGCCGGCGAGGAGCTGAAGGCGCTCGAGCCCCGCATCCGGGCGGGCCTCGCGGCGTTCGAGCACGTCGAGCCGCCGCTGCTGTCGCGCACCCACGGCGACCTGCACTGGGGCCAGTTCCTGCGGTCGCCCAGCGGCGTGCACGTGGTCGACTTCGAGGGCGAGCCGACGCGGTCGATGGACGACCGCCGCCGCCCGGCCAGCGCGATGCGCGACCTCGCCTGCCTCGTCCGCTCGCTCGACCACGTCGCGCGGATGGCCGAGCTGCGCGCGTCGGGCATGGAGACGCCCGCGTTCGACGTCGACACGTGGATCGAGCGGGCGCAGGAGCGCTGCATCGAGGCCTACGCGGCGGCGCTCGAGGCGTCCGACACCGGCCTCGAGTTCGACCCCGCGCTGCTGCGGGCGTTCGAGCTCGAGAAGGAGACCTACGAGTTCATCTACGCCGCCCGGTTCCTGCCGTCGTGGCTGTACGCGCCGCGCCTCGGTATGCGCTGGCTGTTCCGGCACGGATAATCCCCGGGTGCACCAACCCGGATTCGAGGCGGACATCCTGCGGGAGCCCGCCGCCCTCGACACGCTGCTCGACCACTACGCCGCCCCCGGCGGCCCCCTCGCGGACGTGCGCCTCGGCGACGCGCGCCGGATCGTGCTGCTCGGCATGGGCAGCTCGCAGTTCGCCGCGCAGACGGCCGCCGCGCTGTGGCGCAGCCGCGGCATCGACGCGCACGTCGAGCTGGCGTCGGCCGCCCACCCGTTCCCGCCCTCCGCCGACACGCTCGCGATCGGCATCTCGGCGTCGGGCGGCAGCGCCGAGACGGTCGAGGCCCTGGAGCGCCACCACGGCACCAGCCGCACGATCGCGCTCACGAACTACCCGGACGGCGCGATCGCCCAGCATGCCGACGTGGTGCTGCCGATGCTGGCCGGCGTCGAGGACGGCGGCATCGCGTGCCGCTCGTTCCAGGCCACCCTGGCGCTGCTGCACCTGATCGCCGGCGTGCCCGCCGACGCGCTGCGCCCCGCCGTGGCGGCCGCGCAGGCGATCGTCGACACGCGCGAGGCGTGGCTCGGCGACCTGCTCGAGGTCGTCGGCGACGGCCCCGTCTACACCATCGCGCCGTACGAGCGGATCTCCTCCGCGCTGCAGTCGGCGCTGATGTTCCGCGAGGCGCCGCGCATCGCGGCCGACGGCTGCGAGACGGGCGACTGGCTGCACGTCGACCTGTACCTGACGAAGCACCCGGGCTACCGCGCGCTGCTGTTCACCGGCTCGCGCTACGACCCCGAGGTGATGACCTGGGCCCGCGAGCGCGAGTGCGCCATCGTGGCGGTCGGCAGGACGATTGAGGGGGCCGCCCTGCACATCGCTGTGCCGGACGACCCCCTCGTTGCCGTGCTGGTCGAGACGATGGTGGCCGAGCTCGCGGCGAGCGAGCTCTGGCGTCGCCGTCTCGACGTGAACTAGGCGGCGAGACCCGCGAGCTCGCGGCGCTGAGCGAGGCGGCGCAGCGCGCCGGACTCGATCTGACGGACCCGCTCGGACGTGAGGCTGAGCTGCTCGCCGATCTCCTTGAGCGTCGCGGGATCCTCTCCGTCGAGACCGTAGCGGCGCACCAGCACGGTGCGCTCGATCTCGGTGAGCGTCTCCATCGCGTCGCGCAGCGCGTCCTTGGCGTTGGCCGCGAAGATCTCGTCGGTCGGCTCGTTCTCGTCGGTGCCGATCAGCTCGTGGGCAGCGGTGCCGCCCTCGTCGCCGACGGGCTGGTCGAGGCTCATGACCGTGCGAGCTGCCTCGCGGACGGCACGCACCTCGTCGGTCGAGAGACGAGCCGCGGTGGCGACTTCCTCGTCGTCCGGCAGACGGCCGAGCTTGCCCGTGAGATCGCGCTCGACGCGGCTGACGCGCCGCTCGCGCTCGATGACGTGCACGGGGAGCCGGATCGCGCGGGAGCGATTCTGGATACCACGGTCGACGGCCTGGCGGATCCACCACGTGGCGTACGTGGAGAACTTGTGCCCGCGGCGCCAGTCGAACTTCTCGACGGCGCGGATCAGGCCGAGCATGCCCTCCTGGATGAGATCCAGGAACGACAGGTCATGCGTGCCGCGGTACTTCTTCGCGATCGACACGACGAGCCGCAGGTTGGACGTGATCATCCGCTCCTTGGCAGCCGGGTCGCCGCGCTCGATGCGCTTCGCCAGCTCGATCTCCTCGCGGGCGGTGAGCAGCGGGTAGCGGCCGATCTGCTGCAGGAACAGATCGAGCGAGTCGTCGGGCACGCCGCCGCCGGTGGAAGCCGGCGCAGCGGGCGCTACGGCTGCGGGAGCCGCCTCGACCTCGCGGATCTCGATGCCATGCGACTCGAAGAGCGCGTTCAGCTCGTCGAGATCGCTGCGATCGAGCTCGAGCGCCTCGGTGAGCTCCCGAACCTCTTCGGCCCGCACGAACCCGTCGTCCGACCCGCGGACGAGGAGTGCGTCGAGTTGTGCAGTGGTAACAGTCTGATCGGTCATTGAGATATGCCTATTCGCTGGCACCCCGGGGGTTCCTGGGGTCGCCCCTTGATGTGGTATACGCACGTTCACCCGGTCCGGTTGTACCCCCACGGCCAGACCGATGGTTTTTCGTAGTTCATCCACCGCCCTCCCGGAGTCGTGCAGCCAGTGCCCGGTGTTGGTGGATTCAGTAGTTCAAACGTACGACCCGCCTAGGTTGTTCCCGGTTCCGCGGGCGTTCAGGTTGCGTTAAGGAGGCGGCGACCGGGAGCCGCCAGGTTCGTCATCCCCCTGAGGAGCGGAACCTAAACGTGGCCTAGACGCGAGCCACTTCGACGCGGCAGTCGTTGAACGTGGGTGCCTCACCCAGCCGCGTGAGCAGTTGCGGAGTCGCTACCTGGGGGAAACGCCACCCTCGTAGTCGGTATTCCACCAGCCCATCGGCGCCACGACGACGCCTGGCCGGGCCTCGTCCGAGACGACCGCGCGGCACTGGAAGGCGCCGCGGTCGTTGGCCACGCGCACCCGGTCGCCGTCGGCGATGCCGCGCGGATCGGCATCGGCCGCGTTGAGGTAGACCATCGGCTCGGGCTGCGCGGCGTGCTGGCGGACGCCGTTCGCGAAGGTCGAGTTGAGGAACAGGTGCGTCTTCGGCGTCAGCAGCGCCAGCGGCAGCCGCGCCGCCAGCGCGTCGTCGGCCACCTCGGCCGGCGGGTCGTAGTGCGGCAGCGGGTCGATGCCCTGGTCGCCCAGCGCGGCGGCGAGCAGCTCGAGCTTGCCCGACGGCGTGCGGAAGCCGCCCGCGGCGTGCGGCAGCGGCCCCTGGCCGAGGTCGATCTTGGTGAAGCCGCGCGCCCGCAGGTCGGCCGGGTCGATCGACTCGGGCGCGGCGGCGAGCACCTCCTCCAGCATCTCCTCGTCCGTCTCGCGGAAGGCCGGGTCGTCGAGGCCCGAGCCGCGCGGCCAGCCGCCGGAAGATCTCGCTGTTCGGCAGGCACTCGCCCACCGGCTCGATCGCCGGCTCGTTCAGCGTCAGGTAGTGGTGGCCCCACGACCAGTGCAGGTCGAGGTGCTCGAGTTGCATGGTGGCCGGCAGCACGACGTCGGCGAAGCGCGCCGTGTCGGTCAGGTAGTGCTCGAGCACGACGGTGTGCAGGTCGTCCCGCGCCAGGCCGGCCAGCACCTGCGGCCTGGTCGGGCGCGACGGCCGCCGGGTTCGAGGCCCACACGACCAGCGAGGTCACCGGCGGCGCCAGGGCCGGGTCGGTCAGGGCCTCGCCGAGCTGCGACATGTTCAGCGACCGCGGGGCGCCGCGCTGGAGCGCGGGCCGCTGCAGCACGCCGGTGTCGAGCGCGTTCGTCGCCGCGCGCGGGATGTAGGAGAGGCCGCCGCCGCGGTGACGCCACGAACCGGCGAGGGCCGGGATGCACGCGACGGTGCGGTAGGCGATCGGCGCGCCGGCGTGACGCTGCGCGCCGACGCCGAGGCGGATCAGCGACGGCTGCACCGTCGCGATCTCGTGCGCGAGCGCGCGGATCACGTCGCCGGCGATGTCGCAGAGGGCGGCACAGCGCTCGACCGGGTAGTCGCCGAGGCGCTCGACCAGCTCGTCGTACCCGACGGCGTTCGCGCGGCACCACTCCTCGTCGGCGAGGCCGGCGTCGAGCAGCGCGCGCAGGATGCCGAGCGCCAGCGCGCCGTCGGTGCCGGGCAGCGGCGTGAGGTGCTGGTCGGCGACGCGCGCCGTGCGGCTGCGGAAGGGGTCGATCACGACCAGCTTCGCGCCGTCGCGGCGGGCGAGGGTGATCAGGCGCCACAGGTGCGGTGCCGTCGACATCGGGTTCCAGCCCCAGCAGACGATCAGCTTCGCCCGCGGCCACTCCTCCGGATCGACCTCGGGCGACTGCCCCGTGGCGATGCCGACGCCGGCGGCGCCGGCCGAGGCGCAGATGGTGCGCACGAGGCCCGAGGCGCCGATGGCCGACATGAACCGGTCGGCCATCGCACCGCCCTGCAGCGACGCCCATCGTGCCGAGGTACGAGTAGGGCAGCACCGACTCCGGGCCGTGCCGCTCGATCGCCTGCGCGATCCCGGCTGCGGCCAGGTCGAGCGCCTCGTCCCAGGTCGCCTCGCGGAACGCGCCCGAGCCCTTCGCGCCGGTGCGGATCAGCGGGTGCAGCAGGCGCTCCGGCGAGTAGACGCGCTCGAGGTAGTCGGACACCTTGCCGCAGAGGAAGCCGGCCGTGATCGGATGGTCGGCGCGGCCGGCGAGCTTCGTCGGCGCGGCCGTCTTCGACCGTCACGTGGAAGGCGCAGGTGTCCGGGCAGTCGTGCGGGCAAGCTCCGCGGACGAGGGCCATGCCACGATCGTACCTCCGGGTGGCGCTACGCGCGTGCCGCGGCGCGCTTCTCGGCCTGCCGGCGGGCGTTGTACTCGAGGATCACCTTGCGCAGCCGGACCGCGGACGGCGTCACCTCGACGCACTCGTCCTCGCGGATGAACTCGAGCGCCTGCTCGAGCGACAGCTCGCGGTGCGGCACGAGGCGCACGAGCTCCTCGCTGTACGCCTTGCGGTGGTTCGTGAGGTGCTTTTCCTTGGTGGGGTTGACGTCCATGTCCTCGGCCCGGGAGTTGACGCCGACCACCATGCCCTCGTACACGTCGGCGCCCGGCGGCACGAACAGCTCGCCGCGCTCCTGCAGGTTCGTGATCGCGTAGGCCGTCACGGCGCCCCGGCGATCGGCGACCAGCGAGCCGTTGGTGCGCGTGCGGATCTCGCCGTGCCACGGCTCCCAGCCCTCGAACACGTGGTGCAGCTGGCCGGTGCCGCGCGTCTCGGTGAGGAACTCGGTGCGGAAGCCGATCAGACCGCGCGCCGGCACCAGGTAGTCCATGCGCACCCAGCCGGAGCCGTGGTTGACCATCGACTCGAGCCGGCCCTTGCGCAGGCCGAGCAGCTGGATGACGACGCCGGAGAAGTCCTCGGGCACGTCGATCGCGAGGCGCTCCATCGGCTCGTTCATGCGGCCGTCGATCTCGCGCGTCACGACCTGCGGCTTGCCGACGGTCAGCTCGTAGCCCTCGCGCCGCATCGACTCGACCAGCACCGCGAGCTGCAGCTCGCCGCGGCCCTGGACCTCCCAGGTCTCGGGGCGCTCGGTGTCGATGACGCGGATGGAGACGTTGCCGATCGTCTCGGCCTCCAGGCGGCCGCGCACCATGCGCGCGGTCAGCTTCGAGCCCTTCTCGCCGACCAGCGGCGACGTGTTGATGCCGATCGTCATCGACAGGCTCGGCTCGTCGACGCGGATCAGCGGCAGCGCGCGCGGGTCGTCGGGGTCGGCCAGCGTCTCGCCGATCGTCACCTCGGGCAGGCCCGCGACGGCGATGATCTCGCCCGGGCCGGCCTCGTCGGCATCGGTGCGGTCGAGCGCCTCGGTCACGTACAGCTCGGTCACCTTGACGCGCTCGATCTCGCCGTCGGAGCGGCACCAGGCGATCTGCTGGCCGCGCGTGATGACGCCGTGCATGACGCGGCAGATGGCGAGGCGGCCGACGTACGGCGACGCGTCGAGGTTGGTGACGAGCGCCTGCAGCGGATGGCCGGGGTCGTGCACGGGCGCCGGGATGTGCTCGAGCAGCGTCTGGAAGAGGGGCTCGAGATCGTCGGCCAGGTCGTCGGGGCCGACGTTCGACGCCTTGCCCTCGCGGGCGTTGCAGTAGACGATCGGGAACTCGATCTGGTCGTCGCGCGCGTCGAGGTCGAGGAACAGCGAGTAGGTCTCGTCGACGACCTCGGTGACGCGGGCGTCGGGCCGGTCGACCTTGTTCACGACCAGGATCACCTTCAGGTTCGCCTCGAGCGCCTTGCGCAGCACGAAGCGCGTCTGCGGCAGCGGCCCCTCGCTGGCGTCGACCAGCAGCAGCACGCCGTCGACCATCGTCAGCGCGCGCTCCACCTCGCCGCCGAAGTCGGCGTGGCCGGGCGTGTCGACGATGTTGATCTTCGCGGCGCCGTGACGGATGGCGGTGTTCTTCGCGAGGATCGTGATGCCCTTCTCGCGCTCCAGGTCGGTCGAGTCCATGACGCGCTCGTTGACGTCCTGGTTGGCGCGGAAGGCGCCGGTCTGCCAGAGCATGGCGTCGACGAGCGTGGTCTTGCCGTGGTCGACGTGCGCCACGATGGCGACGTTTCTGAGGTCTTCGCGGCGCTGCATCTGCGTCGCAGGCTACCGCCGAGCGGCCGAAAACCGCGCAACGACCGCCGTGGCGCCGGCTTCGGGTGCTCCCAGCCGGACGCGTTTATATCACTTGCAAATCATGTGAATAGTCGTATCGTGTGATACGAGTCCGCGCACGGCCGCGGACGCGACGAGGCATGGAGGCGAGCACGCCCATGATCCGGATCCCGCGGGACACCACGCTCGGCACCGCTGCCCGACGGATGCAGGACGCGAACGAGTCGATCGCGCTCGTGGTCGACGGGGACGACCTGCCGGTCGGCGTCCTCACCGAGCGCCAACTGCTGTCGGCCATGGCCTCCAGCCGCCACCCCGACCTCGCCGCCGCCGGCTCGTGGATGGTGCCGGTGCTGATCGACGCCGACGGCGCCCGCAGCCTCCCCGACGTCCGGGCGCGGGCGCGCATCGGCATGGCGGCCCGCGGCGCCGCGCGTACGTGAACCGGCGCAAATAGCGGACTTTTCCCTTCTGGCTTCCTTGCGGTGAAGGAGGGGCTGCCGGTACGTTTCCTCGTGCACCGAGTACGGGGCGCAGGACGACTCCGACACGGGTGCTGGAAGCTTCGGCTGAAGGTACGCGGGTCGCAGGCGACTTGAGCAACCGGCTCGGTGCCTCGTTTTGGTCCCGCCCGTTTTTCGGCGGTGTCGTCCGAGCCGGGGCCTATCGTGCGCTGGCGTGACGCGCTTCGTGAATGCCGTCGAGGAGCAGTGTGCGCGGCTGCTCGACTTCCACGGCATCCGCTGGGAGTACGAGCCACGCACCTTCGACCTCGAGGTCGACGACCAGGGCCGCGTGCGCGACGCGTTCACGCCCGACTTCTACCTGCCCGAGATGGACCTCTACGTCGAGGTGACGACCATGCGGCAGGCGCTGGCGACGCGCAAGAACCGCAAGGTGCGGCTGCTCGAGGAGCGGTATCCCGGCGTGCGCGTGAAGCTGTTCACGCGCCGCGACATCGAGCGCCTGGCCGAGAACCACGGCCTGCAGGCCGGAGCCGCGTGACCACGAGCCCCGGCCCGGTCGCGATCCCGGCCGGCGAGGTGTCGCAGCGCATCGGACAGCTGGCCGCGGCGCTGGACGCCGCGCATCCCGCCGGCGTCGTGCTGCTGCCGGTGCTGCCGGAGGCCGAGGCGCTGGCGGCCGACCTCGCGGCGGCGCTGACGGTGCCGGTGGCGTGCGAGGGCGTCCACGTCACGGCGTTCGGCGCCGGCGGGACACGCGCCCGGCTGGTGCGCTCGGGCGCGACCGATCTGCGCGACCGCGACGTCGTGGTCGTGACCGCGATCGTCGACACCGGCCTGCGGCTGCGGTTCGCGGTGCAGGCGCTGGAGGCCTACGGGCCGGCCGGCATCGCGATCCTGACGCTGCTCGACCGGCCCGACCGGCGCATCGCCGACATCCCGCTCGAGCACGTCGGCTTCACCGTCGGCGACTGCCTGTTCGCCGGCTACGGCCTGGGTCGTGAGCCCGAGCTGACCGGGCTGCGCGACGTGCACTACCGCGATGCGGCCAGCGCCGAGCGCGCGCGCCGCGGCCGCCTGCGCATCGCCTGACTACGGCTTGCGGACGTGCTCGCAGTTCTTGACGTGGTCCTCTGCGCGCACGTACGCCGTGTCGTTGCCGGGGCCGCAGTCGATCAGGTCGGCCGCGCCCAGGCCGCGCAGCAGGTCGTTGCCCGTGCCGCCGTAGAGGCGGTCGGTGCCGAAGCCGCCGATCAGCTCGTCGTTGCCCGACCGGCCGTAGAGGATGTCGTTGCCGCGGTCGCCCTCGATGAAGTCGTTGCCCGTGCCACCGTCGACGCGGTCGTTGCCCTTGCGGCCGGCCATCTTGTCGTCGCCCGCCCGGCCGAAGAGGAGGTCGTTGCCGCCGGCGCCGTCGATGAGGTCGTTGCCGCCGCGCCCGTCGCAGATGTCGTTGCCCTCGCCGCCGACCATCGTCTCGGCCTCGCTCCGTCCCGCCGTCGGGGCACCGCCGGAACGCGACGTCGGGCTCGTCGCGGATGTCCTCGCAGTTCTTCGACGACCTTCTTCTCGCTCTCGAGATTGAGGTAGACGATGTCCATGCCCGGGCCGCAGTCGATGACGTCGCGGGCGGGGCCGCCGTAGATGACGTCGTCGCCGGTGCCGCCGAAGATGCGGTCGGGCGCGCGGTTGCCGTCGATGATGTCGTCGCCCGGGCCGCCGTAGATGAGGTCGTGGCCGAGGCCCTCCTCGATGATCTCGTCGTCGCCCGGGCCGCCCTCGAGGCGGTCGTCGCCGTCGCCACCGTCCATGTGGTCGTCGCCGGGCCCGCCGAACAGCCGGTCGTTGCCGCGGCCGCCGTGCATCGTGTCGCCGCCCGAGTACCCGATCAGCGTGTCGTTGCCGCCGAGGCCCTCCATGACGTCGGCACGGCTGGTGCCGATCAGGCGATCGGGGTGGGCCGTCCCGTGCCGCACCGCCGCCACCGCGGCGGGAGCGACGACCAGGGCGAGGATCACGAGGGCGAGCAGCCGGCGCATCGGCGCACCGTACCAGGGTGTTCTGGGCTACTTGTTAGCGATCAGTGAGGCTGCGACGGTGCCCGCCTCGGCCGGGCTTCGCGCCGGGGCGATGACCGCGGTGAGCGTGCGGTTGCGCACCTTGGAGCCGTTCGAGAGGCGCAGCGCGAGCGTCGGGCCCGGGTGCGGCTCGAAGCCGCTGGGACGCGTCGGCAGCGCGAACGCCAGCGCCCGGGCGGGCGCCTTGCGCACCACGACGACGTAGCCGCTGTCGACGCTCTGGACGTAGAACCAGGCGACGTCGCGAAGCAGCAGCCGCCGCTTCGCCGGGCGGGAGTTCACGATCAGCGGCACGTGCGTGCCGTCGTGCAGTACGGCCTCGATCTTCGCGGCCCGCCAGCGCGAGGGCAGCAGCGCGTCGATCTTCAGGCGGCGTACCTTCGACGACTGCACCTTCCAGGTGGTCTCGACGGAGGTGCTGCGGAAGACGTGCGCCGTGCGGATCGTGATGCCGGCCTTCTGCACGACGCCCACGGCGGCGAGCCGGTTGAATGCCGCCGCGTACGCGTGCCGCGGGTACGCGGCGAGCCGGCCGCGACCGCGCGGTGCGTCGGTGAGGCGGATCGGCGGGTGCGCCACCGAGCCGCGCCTGAGCGTCTTCTGCGAGGTGGCGACGATGCGGTTGTCGACCTTGCGGACGACGACGCCGAACCCGCCCGGGGCGGTGCTGCCGATGGTCGCCACTGGCCGCCCGTCGGCGTCGTACAACCGGGCGATCTCGGTGCCGCCGTAGGGGACGGCGCCGCGGTTGACGCCGAGCAGGGCGGCGGAGTAGGTGGGCGTCGAGACCGCGAGCCGGCCGATGTCGGGATCGAAGGCGTAGAACGGCCGCGGCACGACCGCCTTTGCGGTGCCGAGGCCGAGGTCGATGGCGCGGGCGGCGTTGGCGGCCATGCGCACCGCGAACAGGAACTTGCCGGCCTGCCCGCCGCCGCGCTCGGCGTGCGCGTCGTTCAGGAACGGCGGCGCGAACAGCCCGTCGCCGTCCTCGCGCGCCCACCGCTGGTACAGCGTGAAGCCCTGGTCGAGCAGGTACTTCGACCACGGCGCGAACTCTGCCCGGGAGTGGAACTGCGGCGACCTCGCGATCGCCAGGAGGCCCTGCTGCGCGAACGCGAACGTCTTGCCGATCTGCCAGCGGGTGAGGCCCAGACCGGAGTCCCAGTTGAGGAACCCGGCGTGCGTCCAGTAGCCCATCAGGGTTCGCTCCACCCACGCCTCGAGCAGCGCGTGGTGGGCGCGGCTGAGCGGCTCCATGCCGGCCTTGCGGGCCTGCGCGTGGAACAGCAGGAAGTGGATGGTGATGTTCGCGTACTCGGCCGAGTCGATGTTGAACGGATGCGCCGCCCGCTGGTTCGGCAGGTAGTGGAAGCGGTAGCCCGGGCCGAGGTTCGACGAGCCGCCGTCGGCGGTCTGCATGTACGGCTTCGTCCACGGCCGCTTGGCGCCGTCGCAGAACCGCACGACCTGGCGGCGGTAGTCGGAGCGCAGCAGGCTCGGGTTGCCGGTCATGGTGGCGGCGTAGGCGTACAGCTCGGCGTTCCAGTTCAGCTGGTTGAGGCGGATGCCGGGGTACCGGAAGAACGGGCCGTGCGCGCAGGCGTTCACGCGCGAGACCATCAGGTGCACCAGCGACTCCGGCACCTGCAGGACGTGCCGGGCGCGCCAGACCGCCTCCAGCGCCTCCGCCACCTTCGGGTCGATCGACTTGTCGAACGTGCCCTCCCGGTCGTGCATGCTCTCGATCCAGCCCGGCCGGTGGAACATCTTGTCCGGCACGAGCGGCGTCCGGCGATCGCTCCACGGCGTCGGCGCGCACAGCCGGCGGGCGAGCATCACGGCGCGCCGGTCGTTGCGCGACGGGCCGTCGTGACCCTCCATCGCGGCGATCGCGTGGATGGTGCAGAGCGCGGCGTTGATGACCGTCTCGCCGGCGCCGCGGATCACGTAGCACGCATCGCGATCGAGCCAGAGGCGATCCATGTGCTCGACGATCGGATCGATGAACGCCCAGTAGTCGGCGTCGGCGAACCCGACCGCGGGCGTCGCCGCCATCGCCTCGTCGAGCAGCCCACCGAAGCGCCACGGCTCGGCCATCAGCAGCGCGAACGCGGCCGCGGCACGACCGGCCGAGACCGCGAAGCCACGCCGTGTCAGCGGCGCGAGCGACAACTCGAGGGCGGAGTCCGCGGCCGCCGGGTCCGGCACTCGATGCCCGAACCCTTCACCACCGGACGCCGGAACGGCGTGGGATCCATGCTCGGACAGGCCCGCATTCTACGTCGCTGCGGGCCGCGATCCTGCTCGGCGTGGCGTTTGACGGTGATCGGGCCGCCGGGCATATTTGACCGATGGTGGCCGCCCAACGGTGCAGCCGGTGAAGCTCGAGGAGATCGGCCCCGCGGCGATCGATCGTCTCGAGCCGCTCTGGTTGCTGCTGCACGCCCACCATCAGGCAGTGGCGCCGGAGCTGGCGCCCTACGTCGACGACGCCGCGTCCTGGCCCGTGCGCCGCGCGCTGTACGCCGACACGCTGGCGGCCGGCGGCTTCGCGCTGGTGGCGCACGAGGACGGCGTCGATCTCGGCTACGCCGTGGTGGGCAGCGAGGTGACGCACTGGTCGGCGACGTTCGTGACGGCGGTGGTCCTGGACGAGCTCGTCACGCTCGTCGTGCGGCCGGACGCGCGCGGCAAGGGCGTCGGCTCCACGCTGCTCGACGCCGTCGAGGCGCGCCTCGACGCGGCGGGCTCGGTCGACCGCGTGATCGGCGTCGTTCCCGCCAACGTCCGCGCGATCGAGCTGTACCGCCGGCGCGGGTTCTCGCCGACGTGGCTGACGATGACGCGGTTCCGGCGGCCGCCGCAGATCGACGCGGGCGCCGCGGCCACGGTCGAGGAGGTTGCACCCGGCGAGGTCGACGCCCTCGAATCGCTGTGGCTGGAACTGCACCACCACCATCAGGCGGTCGCACCGCACCTCGGGCCGTACATCCCGGACGCCGCCTCCTGGGAGATCGTCGGCGACCTGTTCCGCGAGGCCGCGGAGGAGCACCACCTCGTCCGCGTCGGCCCGTCGGACGCGCCGACGGCGCTGGCGTACTACGGCGTCACACGCGAGGACCCGCTCTGGGGCGACACCTGGCAGACCGGGCGCGACGTCGCCGATCTGAAGATGCTGGTCGTGGCCGAGCGGGCCCGCGGCCGCGGTCTCGGGTCGGCCGTCATGGACGCGGTCGACGCGCGCCTGGCCGCCGCCGGCGTGGTCGACCAGGTGATCGGCGCGATCGAGCCGAACCGCGACGCGATCCGGCTCTACGAGCGCCGCGGGTTCAGGCCGGCGTGGCTGCAGATGACCCGGTTCGCGTCGCGCGAAGCGGGGTAGCCGTGGAGCATGTGGAGGTAGACGGCGGCAGGATCGCCTTCGACCGTGCCGGCGAGGGGCCCGCGCTGCTGCTCCTCCACGGCGCCGTGTCGGACCGGCGCGTGTGGCGAGCAACGATCGAGGCGTTCGCCGACGACTACACGGTGGTCGCCTGGGATGCGCCCGGGTGCGGCGCCTCGTTCGATCCGCCCGACACGTTCCGCATGCCCGAGTTCGCCGACTGCCTCGCCCGGTTCGTCGGCGCGTTGGACATCGACCGGCCTCACGTACTGGGCCACTCCTGGGGCACGAGCCTGGCGCTCGAGCTGTACCGCCGGCATCCCGAGCTCGTTGCCTCGCTGGTGCTCGTCGGCGCATACGCCGGCTGGGCGGGGTCACTGCCGGCCGTTGAGGTGGCCCGGCGACTGGCCTTCGCACTGGAGCTCGCGAAGCTGCCGGCGGGCGAGTTCGAACCCACGACGATGCCGGGACTGTTCTCGGACCAGATGCCGGCCGCGCAGGCGGTCGAGCTCGCCGGGATCATGCGCAGCATCCGGCCGGCCGGTACGCGATCGATGGCGTTCGCGCTGGCCGAAGCCGATCAGCGCGACATGCTTCCGACCGTCGCCGTACCGACGTTGCTGGTCTACGGGGACGCCGACGAGCGCTCGAGGCTCGAGGTCGCGGAGGCCCTCCACGGAGCGATCCCCGCCGCGACGCTCGAGGTCCTGCCCGGCCTCGGCCACGCGTGCTTCATCGAAGCACCGGCCAGGTTCGACGCGACTGTCCGCCGCTTCCTCGCTTCGATCGGGGCCGGACGATGATTCCCCCGACCTGACCCCTGCCGTGGAACAGCGCGGGATGCGCGGCCGTTGGAAGAAGGGTGTCGTTGACCTCTCCCGTCCCGTTCTCCGTGCTGGACCTCGCGCCCGTGGCCGAGGGCTCGAGCGCGTCCCAGGCACTCGCCAACTCGCTCGATCTCGCGCAGCACGTCGAGCGACTCGGCTACCACCGCTTCTGGGTGGCCGAGCACCACAACATGCCGGGCATCGCCAGCTCGGCACCCGCCGTGCTGCTCGCGCACCTGGCCGCCGGCACCACCGGGCTGCGCGTGGGCTCGGGCGGCGTGATGCTGCCCAACCACGCCCCACTCGTGATCGCCGAGCAGTTCGGCACGCTCGAGGCGCTGCACCCCGGCCGCATCGACCTCGGCCTCGGGCGCGCGCCCGGCACCGACGGCTACACCGCCGCCGCGCTGCGACGCACCGTCGACCCGCGCGTCGCCGACGACTTCCCCGGCCAGCTGGCCGAGCTGACCGCGTACTTCGACGGCCGCGTCGAGGGCATCACCGCCACGCCGGGTGAGGGCGACGCGCCCGACATCTGGCTGCTCGGGTCGAGCGGCTACAGCGCGCAGCTGGCCGGCATGCTCGGGCTGCCGTTCGCCTTCGCCCGGCACTTCAGCGCGCGCAACACGCTGCCCGCGCTCGCCCTGTACCGCGAGCACTTCGCACCGTCCGAGCGGCTCCGGCAGCCGTACGCCATGGTCTGCACGTCGATCGTGTGCGCCGACAGCGACGAGGAGGCGGAGCGCATCGTCGCGACGTCGCGCCTCGCGATCCTCAACCTCCGGCGCGGCCGGCCGGGCCGCACGCCGACCCCGGCCGAGGCGCTCGCGCACCGCTACACGAGCGAGGAGACCGCCGTCGTCGACGAGCACATGGCGGGGTACATCTGCGGCGACGCCGAGACCGTCAAGGCCGGCATCGAGGAGCTGCTCGAGCTGACCGCCGCCGACGAGCTGATGATCTCGACATCGGCCTACGACCACGCCGACCGGCGTCACTCCTACGAGCTCGTGGCGCAGCTGTTCGCCTAGGTTCTTGCACGCACAAAGGCCGGTGAAATGTAGGCCGGACGGCCCCTATCGCTCGTCGCGGCAAGACGTTACGCTCGTCACCAGATCTCGACCGGCCGGCGTCCCCCTTCCCGAGCCGGAGAGATGAGAGAAGGCCTGCGCCAGTCCCCGGCGCGGGCCTTCTTCATATTCCCCCTAGCCGGACCGGAGACCCGTGCGGAGCGCCTGCACCGTGTCGGCGACGGCCTGACGGGCCGCGCCGGAGACGGCGCCCATCTGCAGGTAGCCGTGCACGAGCCCGTCGAAGCACCGCGCGTCGGCCGGCACGCCGGCGGCGCGCAACGCCTCCGCGTAGGCGAGGCCCTCGTCCCGCAGCGGGTCGTACTCGACGACGTAGACGGCGGCCGGCGGCAGGCCGGCCAGGCTGGTCGCCCGGATGGGCGACGCGTACGGGTTCGCGCCGTCCGCCGGGTCGGCGAGGTACTGCTCCCAGAACCACTCCATCATCGGGGTCGTCAGACCGTAGCCCTCGCCCACCTCGCGGTACGACGGGGTGTCGAACGCGAAGTCGGTGACGGGGTAGATCATCAGCTGGAAGACGATCTCCGGGCCGCCCGCGTCGCGGGCCATCTGGCTGACAACCGCGGCCAGGTTGCCGCCGGCGCTGTCGCCGCCGACCGCGATCCGCGAGGCGTCGATGCCGAGCGCGGCGGCGTTCTCCGCCACCCATCGCGTCGCCGCGAAGCTGTCGTTGGCGGCGGTCGGAAAGCGGCTCTCGGGCGCGCAGCGGTAGTCGACCGACACGACGACGCACCCGGCGCCGTTCGCGAACGTGCGGCACGGCCGGTCCATCGTGTTCAGGTCGCCGGCCACCCAGCCGCCGCCGTGGAAGTAGACGAGTGCCGGAAACGGCCCGGTGCCCTCGGGGGTGTAGACGCGGACGCCGATCTCGCCGCCCTCGACCGGCACCGTGCGATCGACGACCGACGCGACGGGCTCCTCGGGGCCGCACAGCTCGATGAAGTCGTACTCCGCCGCGCGCGACGCCTCGACGCCGAGCGAGAAGGCGGGTCCATCGTCGGCACCATCCCCCAGCAGCGCCTGAATCTCCGGGTCGAGCGGCATGCGACTCCTCCAGATCGTGTGGCTGAAGTATTCGGGCATCGGTGGCTGCGCGGAAGGCGCTTCGGCCAGCAATCCGGGCCGCGCACAGGCAATTTGTCTGACTTTGGTCAGACAAAAAAACCGTCACGGAACACGCATTGTCCGGACCCGAACACCCGCAACGCGCGCAGATCGCGCGATCCGCGCGCCTTCCGCGCGACTCCGGTGCGCCAGGCCTGTCCCCCGAAAACGGCTTTTCGGGGTCAGACCCCAATTCGGCCGTTTTCGGGGTCAGACCCCAGTGGCAAACCGCACAGGCCGGCTCGAGCCCGAGCGCCGATCAGTACGCAGGCAACGATGTGGCACTGCCACATCGGCATCCTGCGCGACTTCGCGCGCAGCGCGGACACGCTCGTCGGTGAGTTCGAGCTATGCCGCCGGTGTCGCTCAATGGTCAGACGTCGTCCACGTCCGGCAGGCCCATCGTCGTATAGAGGGCGAAGGACGGGTCCATCTCGAGGCGGCCGTACTGGCAGATGACCGGGACGTCGCTGCGGACGCGCATCGCGTATTGGGTGCGCACCGGGATGTCGAACGCGTTGCCGGCCGGGTCGAGGTCCGCCCACGGGACGCGGACCGAGGCGACGCGCTCCGCCTCGATCATCACCGCCAGGCCGATGGTCGGATCGCGGTCGGTCCAGAAGACGTCGATCTCGACGTGCGCCGGGCGGTCGGCGACGTTCAGGATCAGCAGCGCCTCGTGCGGCTCGTGCGGGCCGTCGACGTGCGGCGGCCGATCGCCGTCCGGGAAGTACCACGTCCGCGAGCCGAAGCCGGCCTCACGGTCGCGGGCGATCCGATCACCTGGCGCTGCCATCGCTGGCTCCTTCCGTCGCGGGCTGCGGCGCAGAGCCTACCGGCTGATCGTTTGGCGGCGGTATCGTCCGGGAACGTTCTTCGGCACTGCTCGAGGGGGCGCAGATGACGAGTGACCTGACGTTCGTGATCGTGGGGGCCGGCCTGGCGGGCGCGCGGGCGGCGGAGACGCTCCGCGCCGAGGGCTTCGACGGCCGCGTCGTGCTGCTCGGCTCGGAGGATCGGCGACCGTACAACCGGCCGCCGCTGTCGAAGGAGTACCTGCGCGGCGAGTCGGAGCCAGGCTCGGTCTTCGTGCACGAGGAGGGCTTCTACGGCGCGCACGACATCGAGCTGCGGCTCGGCCGCACCGCCACCGCGCTGGACACGACCGCTCGGACGCTGGAGCTCGACGACGGCGACCGCCTCCGCTACGACCGGCTGCTGCTCGCGACCGGTGCCGAGCCGCGCCGCCTCGACCTGCCGGGCGCCGACCTTCACGGCATCCACTACCTGCGCTCCATGGCCGACGCCGACGCGCTGCACGACGCGGTCGAGCAGGGCGGCCGCCTGGTCGTGATCGGCGCCGGCTGGATCGGCTGCGAGATCGCCGCATCGGCGCGCGAATCGGGCATGGACGTGACCGTGATCGCTCCCGACCAGCTGCCGCTCGCGAAGATCCTCGGCGACGAGGTCGGCACCATCTACCGCGACCTGCACGCCGAGCACGGCGTCACCTGGCGGCTCGGCGACGGCATCACGGCGATCGAGGGCAGCGGCCGCGTCGAACGCGTCCGCACCCGGGCCGGCGACACCCTCGACTGCGACCTGGTCGTGGCCGGCATCGGCGTCACGCCCCGCGTCGCACTGGCCGAGCAGGCCGGTATCGCGGTCGACAACGGCGTGCTCGTCGACCAGCACCTGCAGTCGAGCATCCCCGGCATCTACGCCGCCGGCGACATCGCCAACGCGGAGCACCCGTTCTACCCGGACCGGGTCCGCGTCGAGCACTGGGCGACGGCGCTGAACCAGGGCCCGGTGGCGGCGCACGGCATGCTCGGCCAGCCGGCCGTGTTCGACAAGCTGCCGTTCTTCTACTCCGACCAGTACGACACCGGCATGGAGTACTCCGGCCACCCGCGCACCTGGGACGAGGTCGTGTTCCGCGGCGATCCCGCCGGCCGCGAGTTCATCGCCTTCTGGCTCGACGGCGGCCGGGTCGTAGCCGGCATGAACATGAACATCTGGGACGTCAACGAGACGCTCCAGGCCCTCATCACCAGCCGCGCCGTCGTCGACCGGCGC
Source organism: uncultured Actinomycetes bacterium (assembly GCA_963732645.1). Lineage (GTDB taxonomy): Bacteria > Actinomycetota > Thermoleophilia > Gaiellales > F1-60-MAGs149 > VFJZ01. The sequence goes on along the minus strand of CAVTAC010000006.1, from coordinate 22,512 downwards.
CGCCTCGCCGACCCGGACGTGCCGCTCGATCAGCTCGCCACCGGCTAGCGCGTTTGCTCCCGGGCCACCGGGGGACCAGTCGGCATGCGCACTCGCCGACACGTCGTCCCTGTCCCGGGCGGCGGCTGGAACGTCGTCAAGCCCGGGGCGAAGCGGATCTCGTCCCACCACGACACGGAGTCGCAGGCCGAGGAGCGAGCCCGGGACATCGTCGTCAAGGCCGGTGGCGGCGAGGTCGTCGTCCACCGCTTGGATGGCTCGGTGAGACGCACGGATCAGATCTCTCCCGCGTACCTCTCGCTCCGGCCCGTCCGCGAGCCTTCGACCTGAGCATCGCCGACCGGTGACCGTTGCCGGCGGCGCCTGCCGCGCCGCGTTTGACCCTTCGCGCCGGCGGGGAGGATCCGGTCACCCACCCACTCCGTCGCCGGTCTCCCCCGGCGCGGTTCCCACGGCGACGGCCCGCATCACACAGGGGACATGCGGGCCGTCGCCGTCCGTTTTCTCGGCGGGAAGGGCTGCGGCGCCGTCCTCCCCATCCCCTTGCTTATCGGGAGAACTCGGAGTTGGTGTGGCCATCTCCGCCCGCCGTCGCCGGAGCGAGACGAAACGCCGCAGTCATCTCCGACATGCCACGGTGGCAAACGGACAAACGTTGCGGAATCGTCAAGCGCCGGCGCGCGGGGTGATTCAGCTGGGCTGCGGGACGATCCGGATGTACGGCTTGGGCTCGTCCCAGCCCTCCGGCCAGAGCTCCTTGGCCTGGTCGTTGGAGACCGAGCCGGCGATGATGACCTTGTCGCCCTGCTGCCACTGCGCCGGGGTCGCCACCTTGTGCTTGGCGGTCAGCTGCAGCGAGTCGATCACGCGCAGCACCTCGTCGAAGTTGCGTCCGGTCGTCATCGGGTAGACGAGGATCAGCTTGACCTTCTTGTCCGGCCCGATCACGAACACGTTGCGCACGGCCTGGTTGTCGGCCGGCGTCCGCACCAGGTGATCGCCGTCGACGCTCGCGGCCAGCATGCCGTACAGCTTCGAGACGTTGTAGTCGGAGTCGCCGATGATCGGATAGTTGGGAGCCGTGCCCTGCGTCTCCTCGATGTCCTTCGCCCAGTCGGCGTGCCGGTCGAGCGCGTCGACCGACAGCCCGATCACCTTGACGCCGCGGCGGTCGAACTCGGGCTTGATGCTCGCCATGTAGCCGAGCTCGGTGGTGCAGACCGGCGTAAAGTCCTTGGGGTGCGAGAAGAGCACCGCCCAGGAGTCGCCGATCCAGTCGTGGAAGCTGATCGGGCCTTCCGTCGTCTCGGCCTGGAAATCCGGGGCCGTGTCGTTGAGCTGCAGTGCCATGTATCCCGTTCCTCTGAACGTTTCGGCCCGTCGCGGGCCAAACCATAACGCGCCGCGAGCGGCGGCGAATACTATACGAAACGCTTATACGTCGAATGACATTCCGTCGCTGGAACGCGCGGGAAAGAGAGCGCAGCAATGAGCGCACGGATCCGCTCCGCCGGTCTGGCGATCGCGGTCACGATGACGGTTTCGCTGCTCGCCGCGTGCGGCTCGAGCGACGACGAGACCGCCGCGACGACGGCGCCGGCCGCGCCGGCCACCACCGTGGCGGCCACGACGGCCGAGGCGACCACCGCGGCCGAGGCCACCACCGCAGCCGATGCCGCGGACGCCTTCACCCTCACCTCGACCGCGTTCGGCGACAACGAGGCGATCCCGCAGAAGTTCACCTGCCAGGGCGCCGGCGTCTCGCCCGCCCTGCGGTGGAGCGGCGTGCCGGAGGGAACGAAGTCGCTGGCGCTCCTCGTCGTCGATCCCGACGCCGCCGTCGACGGCGGCTTCACGCACTGGGTGCTCGCCGGCATCGATCCCGCCACCACCAAGCTGGACGAGGGCACGACCGCGGGAGCACCCGGCTCGAGCGGCGCCGGCGAGCCCGGCTACGCCGGCCCGTGCCCGCCGAGCGGCACGCACCGCTACATCTTCACGCTCTACGCCCTGCCGGCGCCGATCGAGGGCACGCCCGACCGCGCCGCGATCGAGGCCGCCGCCGCAACCGCTCTCGGACAGGCCGTGCTGACCGGAACGTACGCGAAGGGCTAGCTGTCACACACTCGCGACCGCGCCGCCCTCCACCGATGGGCCCGCGGTGCTATTTGGTCCCCGACGCGAGATCCTGCGCGCCGCGACGCAGCGGGCGTGGCGACACCCGACGAAGGGCATGCGATGACAGTCGAGTTCGGCATCTTCCAGAACGGCGCGACCGATCTTCCCACCAAGGTCGTCGACGAGATGGTGATTCCCGACGGCGACCTGCAGGCGCTGGCCGAGTCGTACGCCCGGGTGCAGATCGGCCAGATCCGCCAGGGTGTCCTCGCCGACCAGCTGGGCTTCGACTACTACTTCATGTCCGAGCACCACTTCCAGCCGGAGGGTGCGGAGTTCAGCCCGAACCCGCTGCTGGCCGAGACCGCGATCGCGGCGCTGACGAAGCGGATCCGGCTCGCGCAGGGCACGAACGTCACGACCGAGCACCATCCGGTGCGCATCGCCGAGCAGGCCGCGATGCTCGACATCATCAGCGGCGGCCGGCTCGACTTCGGCATCGGCCGCGGCTACCAGCCGCGCGAGGTCGAGACGCTGGGCGCGGCCTTCGGGTCGACGATCCAGGACCAGGAGAAGAACCGCGCGATGTTCGAGGAGACCTTCGCGATCATCCTGAAGTGCTGGACGGAGGACTCGTTCTCGCACCACGGCGAGTTCTTCACCATCCCGCCGACGTTCACGCGCTGGCACCACCGCCAGACGATGGCCTACCTGCGCGACCAGGGCGACGGCCTGCTCGAGCGGGCGCTGAAGGTCGCGGCCGAGGACGAGTACGCGACCAGCAGCATGCCGATCTCGTCGAAGGAGACGACGCTCCGCGAGCTCCAGGTGTTCCCGAAGCCGCTGCAGAAGCCGTACCCGCAGATCTGGCAGCCGCTGACCAGCGCCCGGTCGATCAAGTACGCGGCCGAGCACGGCGTCAACGGGTACTTCAACGCCTCCACCAACGAGCGCCTGAAGCGCGACATGGATCGCTACTACACGGCGGCCGAGGCGGCCGGCTGGCCCGACCGGCTCGACCGCGGCGAGTTCGCGTTCGGGCTGGGACCGGGAGCGCCGGCGCGGCGTCATCACCGACCGCATGATCCACATCGTCGACGACGGCATCGGCGACCTCGACCGGGCCGCCCGCGGCGTCGAGGTGCAGTGGGACTTCTACGGCGCGTTCGGGTTCTCCGCCGCGCTCGTGAACCCGGGCGAGCAGCCGTACCCGCTGGACATGAAGATCACCGCGCCGCTGCTGCGCGAGAAGGGCATCGCCCTGCACGGCACCGTCGACGAGATCGTCGAGAAGATCATCGGCATCCGCGACGGCGCCGGCTACGGCGAGGACTTCATGCTCAACTGCCACTTCGAGCTGGCCGGCTTCAAGAGCGCCGAGATCGAGGAGCAGATGCGCTGCTTCGCCGAGCGCGTGATGCCGGCCGTGGCGAAGGAGTGCGGCGGCCATCCGCCCCGTGAGGAGAGCACGGTCGACTTCTCGGTCGCCTGATGCGCCTGTACGCGTTCCACTGCGGCGGCGAGCTGTCGATGCGCTCGCTGTTCGACCCGAACGACCCCGACTGCGGCGCGCCGATGATGGTGCCGTACTTCTTCTTCCTGATCCAGCACGCGGGCGAGAACATCCTGTTCGACACCGGCATGCACCCGCTGTCGATCAGCGATCCGGCCGCCCACTTCGGCGAGCACGTCGACGCCTATCCGATCAGGATGGCGCCCGGCGACGACGCGGTCAGCCTGCTGCAGACCGTCGGCGTCGCACCCGACGACGTCGGCCACATCGTCCAGTCGCACCTGCACTACGACCACGCCGGCGGCCTGACGCTGTTCGACCGCGCGACGGTGCACCTCAACCGGGCCGAGCTGCCCTTCGCCCTCTGGCCGCCCGTCTACCAGCGCAACCCGCCGCAGTTCATCCGGCACGAGTTCGAGAGCGTCACGGCCTGGCACGAGATCGAGGGCGACTGCGACATCCTCGGTGACGGCCGGCTGATCGCGTTCCCGACACCCGGGCACACGGCGGGCCATCAGTCGCTGCTCGTGCACCTCGACAGCGGGCCGGTGATCCTCGTCGGCGACGCCGCCTACGACCTCGGCAAGATGCGACAGCGCGCGCTGCCCTCCGTGCTGTGGAGCCCCGACGCGATGGTGGCCAGCTGGGAGCGTCTCGAGGCGCTCGAGCGGAGCCTCGGCGCGACGCTGATGACGAGCCACGAGACCGCGTACGAGACGGAGCGGCGACTGGCGCCAGCGGCCTGGTACGAATAGCCGGATAGGGTCCTCCCGATCGGTCGAGCCGGGCCGCAACCGAGGAGCGCGCCCCATGAAGCTGGCCATCCACTTCCCGAACTTCACGCTCCCGGGCGGTGCCGAGGCGCTGGCGCCGACGCTCGCCGCCACCGCCCGCGCCGCGGAGGAGGGCGGGTGCGCGACCTTCACGCTGATGGACCACTGGTTCCAGATGGAGCAGCTCGCCGGCGGCGCCCCCGACCCGATGCTGGAGGGCTACACGTCGCTCGGCTTCGTGGCGGGCCAGACGCAGCGCATCACGCTCGGCCTGCTGGTCACCGGCGTCACGTACCGCCACCCGGGGCTGCTCGCGAAGATCGTCACCACGCTCGACGTGCTGTCGGGCGGCCGCGCGCTGCTCGGCCTCGGCGCCGGCTGGTACGAGCGCGAGCACCTCGCCCTCGGCGTCCCGTTCCCGCCCATGGGCGAGCGGTTCGAGCGGCTCGAGGAGACGCTGCAGATCTGCAACCAGATGTGGAGCGACGACGACGGGCCGTACGAGGGCCGGCACTACCAGCTGGCCGAGACGCTCTGCTCGCCGCGTCCGATCCAGCGGCCGCGGCCGCGCATCATGATCGGCGGCAGCGGCGAGAAGAAGACGCTCCGCCTGGTCGCGAGGTACGCCGACGCCTGCAACCTCTTCAGCGCGACGCCCGAGCAGGTGGCGCACAAGCTGCAGGTGCTGGCCGGCCACTGCGAGACCGAGGGCCGCGACTTCGCCGAGATCGAGAAGACCGTCATCCTGAGCGCCAACCCGCTGGACGACGTCGACGGCTTCGTCGCCGCGATGGACGGCCTCGCGCAGGCAGGCATCGACCAGGTCTGGCTGAGCGCGAAGGCCCCCGACCCGGCGACCTGGGTGGCGCAGGTCTGCGAGGCCGTCGTGCCGCGGCTCGCGCAGCTGGGCCGGAGCTAGGCTCCGGCGATGGGATTCCACGTCGTCCGGCCCGACCAGTTCTCGTAGACCACGCGCCGCACGAGCCCGGCGAGCCCGCGCGCCACGTCGCCGAGCTGAGCGACCTGGCCGGCTTCACCGTGGTGCGCGGCAACGTGTGGCGCTACGAGCCCGGCGCCCGGGGCCGCCGCCACCGCCACGCGGTCCAGGCCGAGACGTTCGTCGTCCTGGAGGGCACGCTGTCGATGTACGTCGGCGATCCGGCCGAGCGGCAGGACGTGCCGGCGGGCGGCGTCATCCACGTCGACCCCGGCACCGCGCTGCAGTCGGTGAACCACGGCGACGTCGACCTGGTCGTCTACGCCTACGGCACGCCCCGGAGACGGAGCGCGCCGAGCTGCTCGACCCGCGCTGTAGCGGCCTGCCGTGCACTGACGCGCGGGGGCGCGCGCGTCTGCGGCGCGGCGGCGCAGCCGCCGCGGCGATCGCGTCAGCACGAGACACGCGGCGCCGGTCGAGCGCGCCGCGTGTCCCGGGGTCTTGCAGGCCGGCGAGGGCGGCGGTGCGTTCGGCTGTGTGCGGTAGATGGCGCCGTAGGCCCAGCCGCCGAGCATGGTGCGGATGAAGCGCTCTGCTTTGCCGTTGGTGCGCGGCCGGTAGGGCCGGGTGCGGAGGTGGCGGATGCCGAGCGCGCGGCAGGCGATCGCGTGCACGATCGAGCGGTAGCCGGAGCCGTTGTCGGTCATCGACGCGCTCGACGCTGATGCCGTAGGCGGCGTAGAAGGCGACCGCGCGGCGCAGGAAGCCGAGCGACGGTGCGGCCTTTCTCGTCGGCGAGCACCTCGACGTAGGCGAGGCGGGTGGCGTCGTCGACGCAGACGTGCACGAACTCCCAGCCGAGCTGCGATGCGTCCCGCCGGTGCGCGTGGTCGCTGGCCGGCGCCGCTGGCCGGTGACGCGGTGGCCGGGCCGTGCGATCCGCCCCAGCTTCTTGACGTCGATGTGCATGCAGCTCGCCCGGCCGGCGCGCTCGTAGCGGTTGGGCGGCTCGAGCGGCTCCAGGCCGCCGAGCTTGCCCAGCCCGATCCGCTGTCAGGACCGCCGAGACCGTCGAGAGCGGCATCCCCAGCACCTCGGCGATCTCCGGGCCGGTCAACCGCAACCGGCGCAGCGCAGCGATCGCCTCGACCCGATCCTCGCTCGTGCGGTGCGGCATGCGCCTTCGGCGCCGAGGAGCGATCGACCAGCCCTGCCGCGCCCTCGCGCGGTAGCGGCGCGACCCACTTCGACGGCCGTGCGCTCGCTCACACCGGCGGCCGCGGCCGCCGTCGCGCAGCGACCACCCGCTGCTCCCACCACCCGATCGACCAGCCAGTCGGCCTCCACGCGGCGTGAGCCGCGCGTTACGCGTGCAACTTCATCCGGGTCCTCCTTGGGGCTGGTGGCTTCGCACCTCCCAGCCTCCAAGGAGGCCCGGATGAACAACGCTCCTCAGGAACTACACCTAGTGGTCGCGCGCGACGCGGGCGCGCTCGCCGCGTCCGCCACCCTGGCGCAGGCGGCGGTTGTTCGCGCGCATCTCCCGCGCCCACTCGCGCGAGACGGCGCGGTCGCTGCCCTGCAGCGGCGTGGTCTGCGTGATGGCGGCCAGCACGAGGAAGCCGGCACCCGCGAGCACGAACGAGATCCACGCGTACGTGCCGAGGCTCGCGAAGCCGAAGACGAACGGTGCGGCCAGCAGCGCGACACCCAGCACGGCATCGACCGCGAGGTGGATCCGCATCGGTATCTCGCGCGCGAACCACGCACCCTCGTTGTCCGTGAACATCGCCATCAGCATGATCCCGCAGCCGACGAGCACGGAGATCCAGGCAGCCGTGTGGCTGATCTCCGAGAAGCCGAGCACGAAGGGCGCGGCGATCAACAGTGACCCCGCGGCGTAGTCGACGATCGCGTGATATGGAGTGGAAACGAATCGCATGGTTGGCTTGCTCCTTCCCTTACAGAAGAGGCCTACCCACCCCCGCGCCGCAAAAACGGCAGGTACCGACGGACCCGGCCGCGTTTTCGGGTGTTTCCGACAGGCCCGTCAACCGAACGAGCGCGGCGCGGTCGTCAGCAGCTCGTACCCGTCGGCGGTGACGAGAACCGTCTCCTCGAAGTTCGCGCCGCCCACGCCGGGCACCGGCTGACGCTTCTCGATGCAGAAACACATGCCCGGCTCCAGCACGATGTCGGAGCCGGCCGTGACCCACGGCTCCTCCCAGCAGAGCGAGGTCGAGTGGCCCCAGGCGGCGAAGCCGGTCGGCGTCGCCAGCCCGCGCCGCACGAGCTCGGTCCCGGCCCAGTGCCGGTCGCACGCGCGGCCGATGTCGCCCACCGTCGCGCCCGGCCGGACGGCCTCCAGCCCGGCCAGCGTCGTCTCCCGCACGGCGTCGAGCAACGCCCGCTGATCGTCGTCGGGGTCGCGCGAGACGACCCGGCTGCGGCCGAAGTCGAACAGGTAGCCGTCGACCGATCCGTACAGGTCGACGCGCGCCATGTCGCCGGCGGCCAGCGTGCGGCGGGCGTCGTACGGCGCCGGCTGGCTCTGGGCGTAGTGGTGTGCGTAGGGGCCGCTGGAGATGGAGATGCCGTGCAACGCGGCGCCGGCGGCGACGACGATCGCGATGCCCGCAGCGGCCGCCTCGGCCTCGGTGGCGCCGGCCACGCACGACGTCATCACCGCCTCGACCGCGATCGATCCGATCGCGCTCGCCGCCCGCAGGAGCTCCTGCTCGGCCGGGCTCTTCACCAGCCGGAGGCGCCAGCCCAGGTCGTCGTGCGGCTCGAGCCGGCCGTCGACCGCAGCCTGGATCGCGGCGTGCCACGAGAAGGCGAGCGTGTCGACGCCGAGCAGCCCGATGCGCCCGCTCGGCACGGCCTCGGCCAGCAGCGCGGCCGTGACCGCGACGACGTCGTCGGCGTGCGCGACCCGGTCTGCCGTCGCGAGGTCCTCGCGGAAAGCGGGCATGTCGGCGACCAGCACCGACGGCCCCTCGACGGGCAGGATCAACGCGGCATGCGAGCGTGCCGACCACCCCGGGCCGTCGGGGATGAACGGGAACTGCGACGTGTAGCCGGCCAGCCAGTGCACGTCGTAGAAGCGGTCGGTCGTGTGCCCACCGCGCGACCACACCAGCAGCCCGTCGAGGCCGCGAGCCTGCGCGGCCGCTCGAGCCCGGTCCTGGCGCTCGCGGAACTCGCCGGCGGTGATGCGGGGCGGCAGCGGCACGCGCGACATGATCCGGTACCACCGGGGCGGCGTCCACCGCAGGTTCGCCGCCGCCCGTTCTGACGAAGATCTTAGGTGCCGCCTACGTCGGTCTCACTCCGACCGGCGATGCTCTCGGCAGACGCATCACGCGCCCGCACCGGCGCGACAGGAAGGAACCCATGGCCGACCATCACCACGACGACGACGAGATCCACGACCACGATCGCGGGCTCGCGTTCGACCTGAACACGATGATGGCGCGCCGGCGGATGCTGAAGCTGTTCGCCGGCGGCGCGATCGCCGGCATCTCCGCCACCGCGCTCGCGGCGTGCGGCAGCGGCGGCGATTCGACGACCTCCTCGGCCGCCGCGGGCACCACCACGAGCGCCGGCACGACCAGCGCGGCGGCGACGACACCGCCACCGCCACCGCCGCCACCACCGACAGCCTGACGCCGATCCCCGAGGAGACGGCCGGCCCCTACCCCGGCGACGGCTCGAACGGCGTCAACGTGCTGACGCAGAGCGGCATCGTCCGCAGCGACATCCGCTCCAGCTTCGGCTCGGCCTCCGGCGTCGCGGGCGGCGTGCCGCTCGACGTCGAGATGACGGTGCTCGACGCCGCGAACGGCGGTGCGCCGCTGGCCGGTGCGGCCGTGTACCTCTGGCACTGCAGCCGCGAGGGCGGCTACTCGCTGTACTCGCCGGAGGTCGCCAACGAGAACTTCCTGCGTGGCGTGCAGGAGACCGACGCGAACGGCAAGGTGACGTTCAAGAGCATCTTCCCCGGCGCCTACTCGGGCCGCTGGCCGCACATCCACTTCCAGGTCTATCCCGACGTGAACGAGGCGATCGCCGCCGGCACCGAGACCGCCACGTCGCAGATCGCCCTGCCCGAGGACGCCTGCAAGCTGGTGTACGCGGAGTCGGGCTACGAGCAGAGCATCTCGAACCTGGCGCAGACCTCGCTGGCGACCGACATGGTGTTCAGCGACGGCTGGGACGCCGAGCTCGGCACCGCCACCGGCAGCGTCGCCGACGGCTTCAAGGTGACGCTGAACGTGCCGGTCTGACGCTACCGGCGGCGAGGCGCGGCAACGCCTGCATCGCGGCGGCCGCGACGAGCAGCGCGACGACCACCCACGGGCTGCCGCCGGTGCCGAGGAAGAAGCCGAGCGCGACGGCCACCGGTACTGCCAGATCGGCGACCAACTCGGCCGCCACGAGGTCGATGAGATCGACGGCGAACCGCATCCAGCCGAGGAAGAAGGCGAGCAGCATCGGCAGGGCGCCGACGAGGAACGAGCCCGGCGCCGGCACGAAGACGAGGCCGGCCGCGGCCACCAGCAGTAGCGTCGCGAGCGCGATCCGCACCGGTCAGATCACCACGTGGTCGAGGACCTTGCCGTGCTGGTCGAGGTACGTGTACCCGACGGTGCCGTCGGTGCGCACGTCGACCATCAACGCGCCGATGTCGAGCAGGCTGATGTCCGATCCGGGCGAGACGGCGGTGTGCTCGAGCGAGCCGTAACCCTGGCCGCCGGTGCCGACCGTGAAGGTCTGCACGCCGTCGACCGTGCGGCGCTCGTAGCGGTGCAGGTGGCCCGAGAACACGGCGTCGACCTTCGCGTCGCGCAGCACGGGCAGCAGCGCGTCGCCGGCCTGCAGCGGCCGGTGGCAGGCGACGAACCGGAGCGTCGGGCCGGGCTCGGCGAGCGCCGTGCGGGCATGGTCGATCGCCGCCGGCTCGTTCGGCTTGTCTCCCAGCACGACCAGCTGGATCGGCCCCCAGCGCACGGTGTAGCGCCCGCCCTCGGGCAGGTCGAAGGCCTTGCTGATGGCGTCCGGGCCGGGGAAGAACGTATCGTGGTCGCCGAGGCACACGTACATCGGCGCGTTCGCGATCAGCTTGCCGAGCGGGTTGAAGATGTTGCGGTCGAGCAGCACCTCGGCGGCGACGAGGTAGGAGTTGTCGCCGGCGGTGACGGCGAACTCGGGCTGCTGGGCCGCGAGCAGCCGGCCGACCGCCCACTCGTCGTCGTTGCCGGAGCCGTAGTCGGCCAGCACGGCGAAGCGCACCGGCCGGCTCAGCGTCGTCGGCGGAGTGGTGAACGAGCCGCTCGCGTGCGGCGTGTCGGCGACGGTCGCGATCCACGAGTAGCGCGTGTCGGGCTGCAGGCCGCGCAGCACGCCGCCGGCCACGTCGACCGGGGTGCCATCGGACGAGACGGCCGTCAGGAGCACGTCCTTGCCGTCGCGCGCGCTCCAGCGCAGGGCGGCCTCGGCCTCGGTCACGCGCAGCAGGTACGGCCCGCGCGCGAAGCCCGGGTTGGACGGGCCGAGCAGGTAGGTCAGCCAGTACCAGACGGTCGCGCCGGCCAGCACGACGCAGACCGCGACGAACAGGCCGAGCGCTCCGAGCGCGAAGCGCGCACGGGTGAGCCGCCGCTGGAGGAACTCCTCCCGCGAGGTGGGTTGTCCGGGCTCGATCTCGGGCTCGTCCACGACGACGTCAGGGTAGCCAGTCGCCGTTGCGGTGAGATGTGCCGGAAGCTGCTGCTCGAGCCGCGGGGCGCGGCTAGAAGAGCCAGACGAGCAGCAGGATGATGATGATCAGGGTGAGAAGACCGCCGCCGATTCGCATGCCGTGATCTCCCCTGCGAATCGGCGGCGCAAACACGAGGTAGCGCCGCTCGGCCCGCCCGGGGTACGTTCGTGCGGTGCAACGGGCGAAGGGCTATCGCGCGCAGGTGGGTGAGCTGCTCGGCACGCGCCAACGCCGCCTGCTGCTGCTCGACGGGCTCGCGGTGTGCGTGCTGGTGGAGGCGCCGTTCACCGGCGTGGGGAGCGAGGCGCTGGCGGCCGCGCCGCTGGTCGTCGCGAGTCTCGCGGCGCTGCACCTTGCCGCCGCCGTCGGTTCGCGCCTGCGCCGGCGGCGCGTCGACGCGCTGGTCGCCTCCGTCTCCGGTGGACAGCCGGGCAGCCGCTATCTGGCCCGGGCGGCCACCACGCGCCTCGCCGAGCACGACGTCCTCGGCGAGCACGAGCGCCTGACCTGACGCGCGGCTACGCGTCGAGCTCGAGCAGCTCGCCGTAGAGCGCCACCGACGCCTCGGCCACGCGCCGTGCGATCTCGTCGAAGCCCGGCCCGCGCGGCACGACCGGCAGTGACAGGACGCCGGCCCGGTTGACGTTCACGTCGAGGTCGCGGGCCAGCGCGGTCGCGACGCCGAGCCACCCTTCGGGCCTCCCGGCCTTTGCGACGGCCGCGCCGCGATCGTCGATGCACGGGAACCGACGGGTGACGACGCGCAGGTCGACCGGGTCGCCCGGCAGGTACTCGTGGGAGCTGACGATCGCCTCGACCATCGAGCCGATTCTAGGCCCCGAGCGGGTCGTCGTCATCCCCAACTTGCGCTGACGGCATAGTGGTGTCATAGTGATGTCATGTTGATGTCGGAATGCGTCACCCGCCTGCAAGGAGACCTCGCGGCGATCGCCCGGCTGGGCGACGCCCCGACCGCCGAGGCCGGCGAGCGGATCGCCGCCGCGCTCGAGGGAGCACTGCGCACGCGGCTCCTCGATCTGCTCGACGAGGCCGCGGTCGAGCTCGACGCGCAGGTTCCCTCGGGAGCCGTCGAGCTGCGCCTGACGGCGGGCGAGCCACAGCTCGTCTACGTCGCGCGCCCCGACGCCGAGCCGCCGCCGGCCGAGCCGGACCCCGACGGCACCGCCGCGCGCATCACCCTGCGCCTGCCCGAGAGGCTGAAGACGCAGGCCGAGGAGGCGGCGACCCGTTCGGGCGCGTCGCTCAACACCTGGCTCGTCCGCGCCATCGCGGGCGCGCTCACCGATCGCGGCGAGCGCCGCGGCCGCTCCGGACGCCTGCAGGGCTGGGCCGAGAGCTGAGAGAGGAGACCCCCATGAGCACCTACAACGTCACCGGCCCCGTGCGGCTCGACGTGCGCATCCCCCACGCCGACGTCGATGTGACCACCGGCCCGGCCGGCACCGCCACCGTCACGCTCACGATGAGCGGCAAGGAGGCCGACGCCGACCAGGCCACGGTCACCTGCGAGCGCCGCGGCGACGCCGACGTGCTGACCATCAGCTCGAACCAGCGCGGCATCTTCCGCCACCGCCGGGCGCTCGGCGTCTCCGTGCGCCTGCCCGAGGGATCCGACGCGACGATCAACACCGCCGCCGGCGCCATCGTCTGCGGTGGAACGCTCGGCGCCGTCCGCGTCGAGACGGCGTCGGCGGGCGTGCGCGTGCCGTCCGCCGCGGCCGTCGACGTCATCGGCGTCAGCGGCGAGGTGCAGGTCGGCGCCGTGGCCGGCGACGCGTCCGTCAAGACCGTCTCCGGCGCCATCGACATCGACGACGTGCGCGGCCGCCTCGTGCTCCGCACCGTCTCGGGGCGCATGCGCGTCCGCCGCGCCGGCAGCGACGTCGAGGCCCGCTCGGTCTCGGGCGACGTCGCCCTGCAGCGCCTCGAGGGCGGCGTCGTCCGCCTCGACTCGGTGTCCGGCGACGCGCTGTTCGGCGTCCAGCCCGGCGTGGCCGTCTGGCTCGATCTCGACTCGGCCAGCGGCGACGTGCGCTCCGAGCTGCGCGCTCCGCCCGACGGGCCCGCCGATGGCAAGCCCGTGCTCGAGCTGCGTGGCCGCACGGTCACCGGCAACGTCCGCGTCGTTCCCACGGAGGCCTGACATGTATCCCCTGCATCCCGACGACCGCCTCCGCCTGGAGGAGGACCGCGCTCGCACGCTGCGCGAGGCGCGCCCGCGCCGGCTGCCCGCGCCGCCGCCGGCCTGGCTCGACGCCCCGTCCCCGGCCAATCCGGCCCGCCCGCGCTCGCCGCTCTCCGTCCTCCTGCGCCGCTGAGACCCGCTCCAGAGCGTAGGCGTCCTCCGGCGCACCACTCCCGCACGCATCGCCACCGGCCACGCGCGATCCGTACACGTCGCGCGATCCGTGCGCCTTCCGCGCGGAAGCGTTCCGGGGTCAGACCCCAGAACCGCGAGTTCTGGGGTCAGACCCCGGTCACGGAAGTCGCACGGATCCGCGCCGGGGTCACACGGTTCTGACTTGCCTCCGGAGCCTTTGCTGCCGATACGGGATCAAATGGCGGAGCACCAGCAGCCCTCTCGAGGCGAGGGCGGGCCGCGCGTTGCGCAGCTCGCGACGGTTACCGTCGACGCGGATCAGCGGCTGATCCGGGTCGACGCGGTGGCCGCTGAGCTGCTCGGGGCGCCCGCCGACGAGCTGGTCGCCGCCGGTGCCACGCTCGGCCTGCGGCTGCCTGACGGCACGCCGGTACCGGCCGACTCCCACCCTGCCGTGATCGCGATCACGACGGGCGCGACGGTGGAGGAGTCGGTCCTCGCGCTCGAGCGCCCCAACGACGCCTGGGCCTGGGTGCGCCTCACCGCCGTGCCCGTCGCCGACGGCGCCGAGCTGCAGATCGTCGACCTGAGCGGCGACCGGGCTCTGGTGGCCGCGCTGGAGCGCGCGCGGCGCCTCGAGTCGGTGCTGCACCAGATCGACGACTACGTCTACGTGTGGGAGTACCACCCCGACGGCAGGTCCTGGCCGATCGCGGAGAGCATCCCGTCGCGGCGCTTCTTCCGGCTCGGCGCCTCCGACGGCACCTCGGACGAGGACCTCTGGCGGCAGCGCGTGCATCCCGACGACCGACACCTGTACGACGCCGTGACGGATGCGCAGGCGGAGGGTCGCGGCGGCACCGGCGAGTACCGCCTCGCGCACGAGGACGGCTCGATCGTGCACGTGTTCGACCGCTGGCACGGCATCACGCGCCGCGACGGCGTCTCGATCGTCGAGGGCGTGATCTCCGACGTCACGACGATGCGCGCCGCCGAGGCGGCGGGCCGCGCGTCGGAGGAGCGGTTCCGCGTGCTCGCGGCGGCCGCGCCGGTCGGCATCTACATCGCCGACGCCGAGGGCAACGTCGTCTACGCGAACGACCGCTGGCAGCAGATCTACGGCCTGGAGGGCGAGTCGTTCCTCGACGACCACTGGGCGGATGCGGTGCACCCCGACGACCGCGCCGAGGCGCTCGAGGCCTGGCGCCAGGCGATCCGCGAGGGCGCGGCCTACGAGTCGACGCTGCGGTTGCGGCGGGCCGACGGGCGGGAGGCGTGGATCGCGAGCCGCGGCGCGCCGATGCACGACGAGCACGGCGCCGTGACGGGCTACGTCGGCACCGACGACGACGTGACCGACCGCGTCCGCGCCACGCACGAGCTGGAGCGCCTGTCGCAGACCGACCCCCTCACCGGCCTCGCGAACCGCCGCCACATGAACGAGCTGATCGCCGCCGCCGTCGACGCAGCCGACGAGGCGCCGCCCGGCGTCATCCTGCTCGACGTCGATCACTTCAAGGAGGTGAACGACGTCTACGGCCACCGCGCCGGCGACGCGGTGCTGGCCGCGACGGCGCACCGCATCACGGCGGCGCTGGAGGAGGGCGAGGAGGCCGGCCGCTGGGGCGGCGAGGAGTTCGTCATCCTGGTGCGGAACGCGCACGACTCGGCGAGCCTGGGCCGCGTCGCCGATCGCATCCGCGACCGCATCACCGCAACGCCCATCAGCGCGGCGGGTGCACCGCTGACGATCCGCTCGTCCGCCGGCGCGGCGATCGTGACGCCGAACGTCGAGTCGGGCGGCGTGCTGGTGGATCGCGCCGACCGCGCCCTGTACGCCGCGAAGCGCCGCGGCCGCGACCGCACCGTCTGCTTCGACCAGGTCGGCCCGGGTGACATCGCGACCGACGAGGCGCCGGTGCTGCGGATCGCGCGGGGCCTCGCCCTCGCCGCGACCATCCGCGAGGGCATGCCGGAGCTGCACTTCCAGCAGGTCGCCGACCTCGCCGTCCAGATCGCCGAGGAGCTCGGCCTCGCCGACGGGCTCGTGATGCGCTGCCGCCTGGGCGGCCTGCTGCACGACGTCGGCAAGCTCGCGATCCCCGACCGGATCCTGGCCAAGCGCGGACCGCTGGACGACGACGAGTGGACGGTCATGCGCGGCCACGCCGAGATCGGCGCGCAGATCATCGCCCGCGTCGGCGGTCTGGACGCCGCCATCGATGCGGTGCGCCACCACCACGAGCGCTACGACGGCACCGGGTACCCGGAGCGACTCGAGGGCGACTCCATCCCGATCGAGGCGCGCATCGTCGCCGCCGCCGATGCCTACAGCGCCATCACCAGCGACCGCACGTACGCCCGCGGCCGCGACCAGGGGCAGGCGCTGGACGAGATCGAGCGCTCGGCCGGCACGCACCTCGATCCGATCGTCGCCCACGCGGTGCGACGCGTCATCGACGCCCGACGTGCCGCCGATCTCGAGCGGCTCCGCCGGCACGACGCCGCCTGAGGCAGACGCGCGAAGGAGTCACTCGTGCGTCGCGAGGTAGCGCTCGGCCACCTCGCACGTCGCGGTCGTGAACCCGGTGCCGAACTCGGCCGCGGTGTCGGTGTTGGGGTGCGATCCCATCCACGCCAGCAGCGTCATGCGCCGGTACAGCACGAAGGTCGGGATCTCCCACTCGTCCTCGGCCGGCAGGTCGAGGTGGCGGCGGTAGCCGCGCACCCACGAGGCGATCATCGCGTCGGCGTCGGGGTGGTTCTCGAGAAAGCCCAGCGCGCCGCCGAGGTCGTACAGGTACCACGAGAAACCGGAGTCGTCGAAGTCGATCACGGTCGTGGCGCCACCATCGACGATGAGATTCGCGAGACGCAGGTCGGTGTGCACGAGGCCATACCGGTCGGGCCCTTTGCCGAAGGCCGCCAGCCGGCGCCCCAGCGTCCGGTCGATGCGCTCGAGGACGGCGTGCTCGTCGGGCCCGATGCCCGGCGCGTCCTGCCACCGTCCCCACCGCGGGTCGGCCCCGAACGCGGCCTCGTAGTCCCAGTGGTGCCGCGTGAACCACGGCGGCAGCGGCCACGCGCGGGTGTGGGCGTGCATGCGCGCGGTGATCTCGCCGATGCCCTCGAACGAGTCGACCAGCCGGTCCTCGGGCGGCTGGGTGCCCGGCACGAACTCGAACATCACGCACTTGCGCGGCTCGTCGCCGCCGGGCTCCGGCACCGAGACGATGCGCTCGCCGTCGGTGGTCGGGATGACGCGCGGCGTCGAGATCGCGCCGGCTTCGCGCAGCGACTCCTGCCACGCGAGCTCCGACGCCACGGCGTCGTGGCTGTGGTACCCGAGGCGATGGACACGGAGCACCGAGGGCCCCTTGAGCGGATCGTCCACGCGGAAGGTGGCGTTCTCGGAGACGTTCAGCAGCGCGATGTCCGACCCCGGCGAGCAGCCGTAGCGCGGCAGCGTCGCCCGGGCGAGATCGGCCAGGCGCGCGATGACGTCGTCGCCGCCGGAGAGGTCATGCAGCGCCATGGGGTCAGCACGGTACCAAGCACCCGTGTGAGGCGAACTACCGGACGCCCGCGGCAGCGCACCCGTCGTCGGGTACGATCGGCCCGCCTTGGGCACCTTCTGGAACGAGCGCGCCGAGACGATGGGCGCGGCCGAGCTGCGCGATCTCGAGTCGAGCCGCCTCGCCGTCCAGATCGCCTACAACCACCGGTCGAGCCCGCTGCTGGCCTCGAAGCTGGACGCGGCCGGCGCCGAGCCGGGCGACATCCGCACCGTCGCCGACCTGGCCGGTCTGCCGTTCATGGAGAAGCACGAGATCGCCGGCTCGCAGCAGGACGGTGCGATCCTCGGCGCCAACCAGTGCGCCCCGATCGACGACATCGTCCGCATCCAGGGCACCGGCGGCACGACGGGGCAGCCGATGCGGATCGGCTGGACGCGCCGCGACCTCGACTCGTACGGCGAGATGGGCGCGCGCGCGCTGTGGGCGATGGGCTGCCGGCCGAGCGACATCGTCTTCACCTGCATGAACTTCAGCCTGTACACGGGCGGGCTGAGCGACCACCTGACCTTCGAGACCCTCGGCGCGGCGGCGATCCCGTACGGCGTCGGGCAGACCGAGCGGCTGCTGCGGATGATGGCCGGCATCGATGCGCCAGTCGGCCTGTGGGCGACGCCGTCGTACGCCGTGCGGCTGGCCGAGGTGGCGCGCGAGATCGGCCTCGACCCGCGCTCGATCGGCCTCGCCAAGGGCTTCTTCTCGGGCGAGGCCGGCCTGCAGGTGCCCGGCTACCGGGAGCGCATCGAGGAGCTCTGGGGCATGCGCGCGAGCGACATGTACGGCACCGGCGAGCTCGGCATCCACTCCGGCGAGTGCGAGCACCGCAACGGGCTGCACTTCGGCGGCAGCGGCTTCGCGGTGATCGAGCTGATCGACCCCGACACCGGCGCGGTGCTGCCGTTCGACGAGGGCCGGCAGGGCGAGGTGGTCTACACGTCGATCTGGCGCCAGGCGTGCCCCGTGCAGCGCCTCCGCTCGCACGACCTGATGCAGGTGTTCACCGATCCGTGCGCGTGCGGCCGCACGACGTTCCGGTTCCGCATCCTCGGGCGCTCGGACGACATGTTCATCGTCAAGGGCGTGAACGTCTTCCCGCTCGGCATCCAGGCGACGCTGCTCGGGCTGCGGCCGCGCGTCACGGGCGAGTTCCAGGTGCGGCTCGACCGGCCGCCGCCGATCGACTACCCCGTGCCGGTCGTGGTCGAGGCGGCGCGCGACGTGCCGCCCGATGCGCACGCGGCGCTGGCCGCCGAGATCGCCGACCGGTTGCGCAGCGAGCAGAACTTCGCCGCCGCGGTCACGCTCGTCACCGAGGGCACCATCGCCGGCGAGGGCAAGACGCGGCGTGTGGTGCGGAGCTACGCCGCGGTCTGATCGGCGTCGCCGAGCTGGCAGCGCTTGGCGTCGCGGCCCTCGGTCAGCGTCCGGATCAGCACCTCGACGATCGCCGGGTCGAACTGCGTGCCCGACTTCGCGCGCAGCTCGTCGAGCGCCTGCTCGTACTCGCGCGCGTCGTTGTACACGCGGTCGCTCGTCATCGCGGAGTAGGCGTCGGCGGCCGCGACGATGCGCGCCTCGAGCGGGATGCGCTCGCCGCCGAGCCCGTCGGGGTAGCCCGAACCGTCCCAGCGCTCGTGGTGGTGCCGGATCGCGTCGGCGGTGCCGGCGAGCGCCGAGATGCGCCGGACGATCTCGGCGCCGATGCTCGAGTGGCTGCGCATGACCTCCGTCTCGATCGGCGTCAGGGGCCCGCGCTTCGCCAGGATCGTGTCGGGCACGGCGACCTTGCCGACGTCGTGCAGCAGGCCGGCGAGCCGGCAGCGCATCACGGAGATCGGCGACAGCGCGAGCGCCTCGGCGACGCGGCCGGCGAGGTCGCTGACCTGCTCGGTGTGGAGGTCCTGATGCCCCTCGCGCACGCCGGCCGCCAGCGCCAGCGCCCGGGCGACGTGCACGTAGTCGGGCAGGTCGGCGTCGAGGTCGTCGCGGCCGACGGGCTCGCCGACCAGCCGCGTCCGGTTGCGGCCCGAGCGCTTCGCCTGGTACAGCGCCGTGTCGACCCGGTCGACGAGCTCGTCCGGCTCGTCGCCGGTCATCGCCAGCGCGCCGCCCACCGACACCGTCACGCGCAGCTCGCCCTGCGCGATCTGCACCGGCTCGTCCGCGATCGCCTTCCGCAGCTCCTCGCAGCGCGCGCGGGCCGCATCCGTGTCGGCCACGCGCTGGAAGAAGACGGCGAACTCCTCGCCACCCCACCGCGCGAGCAGCTCGCCCGGCTGCAGGCCCGGCACCGAGGCGCCGCGCGACCTCGACCAGCACCTCGTCGCCGGCGGCGTGGCCGTAGGTGTCGTTGACCGCCTTGAAGTGGTCGATGTCCAGCAGCGCGAGCGCGATGCCCGGCGTCTGGAAGGAGCTCGCGAGTCGCGGCGCCAGCTGGTCGCGGAACTCGCGGCGGTTGGCGGCGCCCGTCAGCGAGTCGGTCTTGGCGAGCAGCTCGGCCACGCCGCGGGCCTGGTCGAGCTTCGCGTACGCCGACTGCACCTCGGCCAGCGCGCTCGAGATCTCCTCCTCCATCTCCCGCCGCAGCGTGATGTCGGAGACGATGCCCTCGCCGAGCGTCGAGCCGTCCTCCAGCGGCCGCGCGCGCCAGCGCTCGTGCAGCCAGCGGACGCGGCCGGACTGGGTCGTGACCCGGTAGTCGTGCTCGCCGGCCATGGCGCGCCGCTGCGCTCCGAGCACCCGCTCGTCGAACTCCGCGAGGTCGTCGGCGACGACCGCGGTGCGCCACACGCGTCTCGGCGTCGGACTCGGAGTCCCACCCGAGGAACGACGCGGCAGACATCGACTCGAAGGTCACCTCGACCGAGCCGTCCGCGTGATAGCGCCAGGCATACAGGTAGTCGTCGATCGAGCCGATCACCGACCGCAGACGGGTCTCTGACTCGGTCAGCGCGTCGGTCGCGCGACGCGCCTCGTCGATCAGCACCCGCTCGGCCGTGACATCGACGAACAGCGTGGCGACACCGGTCGCCCCCTCGCCGAGGTCCACCGGCCAGGCCGAGACCCGCAGCCAGATCAGCCGGCCGTCGTGCCGGACGACGCCGACCACGGCGTCCTTGACCGCCACACCGGTGGCGAGTGCAACACCCGACGGCAGCTGCTCGGCCGTGATCGGCTGGCCGATCTGGTCGATGCACGAGGGGAGCGCCAGCGTGTCCCCCAGCAGCCGTCCCGCAGACGCGTTCGCGGCGATCACCGACAGGGCCGAATCCTGGACGATGAACCCCTCGTCGATGGCCTCGATGAGGGTGCCCAGATCAGCGTGCGAGAGCGCATCGGTGAAGCGCGAGCCCGACATGGGAGAGGTATCGGTCACATATGACGGTTCCGATAGCGGTCCATCACCTGCGCGTGCCGTGGGTCATTCTCCTCGTGCGCCGCCGGTGCGCACCGGATGCCGAGTGCAAAGGTTTACGGTCGGTACTTGCGCCCACAAGGGGCATCACACTCACCGGTGCTCTGTCGTCAGAAGGCGCGGAGCGTCCTCACTCCCCGGCGATCGGGCGGCCGACCACCAGCGCGTCGAGCAGCTCCGGCTCCAGCCGGCGATACCCGGCGTCGGCGCGCGCGTCGACGCCGTCCAGCGTCTTCGAGAAGAAGCAGCGCGCGGCGGCCGTCAGTACGACGTCCATGATGTCGGCGTCGGAGAGCCCGAGATCGCGCAGGGGCTGCAGGTCGGCCTCGCCGATCGACGACGCGTCGTCGACCACGCGCACGGCGAGATCCATCACCGCGACGTCGACCTCGTCGAGGCCGGCATTGCGGTAGTCGAGAGCGATCTCGCGCACCGGCTCGCCGAACTGCTCGAGCAGGATCGATCCGTGGGCGAGCGCGCAGTAGGTGGAACGCAGCCGCCGCGCCGCGGCGAGCGTCGCCAGCTCGTAACGGCGCAGGTCCATGTTGGCCTTGATCGAGGCGTTCAGCTGCTGCCAGGCGGCGAAGACGCCGGGCCGCTCCGCGAACGCGCGCTCGTAGTTGGTCGGCATGGAGGCATTCTGCCGCGCTGCCGACGGGCCAACCGGCCTATTCGTCGTCAGCGCTCGATCACGCGGACCGGCATCGACTGGATGCCGTTGAACAGGTTCGAGCGCAACCGCTTCGGCGTGCCGGTGAGCTCGAACCGGATGTTGCGCGCCACGATCTCCTCGAGCAGGATCGCCACCTCGAGCCGCGTCAGGAACGCGCCGAGGCAGTAGTGCGGCCCGCCGCCGCCGAAGGCGATCTCCGGGTTGGGTGTGCGGCCGACGTCGAGGCGGTACGGGTCGTCGAAGACCTCATCGTCATAGTTGGCCGAGACGTACCACATCATCACCTTGTCACCGCGTCGCAGTGGCACGCCGCGCAACTCGGTGTCGCGCGTGACGGTGCGGCCCAGATGGTGCACCGGCGACGACCAGCGGATCAGCTCGTTGACGGCGGTGGGGATGATGGCCGGGTCGGCGTAGATGCGCGCGAACTGGTCCGGGTGCTGCAGCAGCGCGAGCAGGCCCTGGGAGATCGCGGCGCGGGTCGTCTCGTTGCCGGCGAACACGAGCGTCTGGAAGAAGTTGGTGTACTCCGCGTCGGTGAGCCGCTCGCCGTCGACCTCGGCGTGCACGAGCCGCGACGTGAGGTCGTCGGTCGGGTTCCGGCGGCGCTCCTCGCCGATCTTGCGGCCGTACTCGAACATCGCCCACGCCGCCGGGCTGTTCAGCGGCAGCAGGTGCAGCGGCGTCGTGTTGCCGTACGCGCCCGGATCGAGGGGGATGTCGGACGTGCCCTCGGCGCAGTGGTCGGTCAGCTCGATCAGGTACGGCGCATCCTCCTCCGGGACGCCGAGGATCGACACCAGCACGTTGATCGGCAGCGGTGCGGCGACGCGCTCGATCCAGTCGAACTCGCCCTCGGCGACCGCGCGGTCGAGCAGGTCACGGGTGACGTCGCGCGTGTAGGCGGCGTACTCCTTCACCTTGCGCGGCGTGAACGCCGAGCTGACGATGCGCCGCAGCCGCGTGTGGTCGGGCGGGTCGGACTCCAGGATCGAGCGCCGCGCCTCCATCGCCTCGGGCGCGAGCTCCCAGAGGTTGATCCCCTCCGCCGACGAGAACGTCTCGAGGTCCTTCGACGCCGCGACGATGTCGGCGTGCTTCGTCAGCGCCCAGAAGCCGCCGTGCCGCCAGTCCCAGGCGTGCCAGTGGACGGGGCTCTGCTCACGCAGCAGCCGGAAGCCCTCGTGCGGGACGCCGGCCTCGTAGATCTCGTGGCTCGCGATGTCGATCGAACGCAGATCCGACGCAGCAACGCTCGGTACCGACAAGCTTCCATCCTCGGTCGCATGCACGTCCGGCCGCGGCCGGGGAACGCCGCGACTATAGAGGCGAGCCGCCGGCGGCGCGGTTCGGCGCCGCGGCGGCGCACGCAACCGCGGTCGGCCCGGGTGCCTCGCCACGGA
>CAVTAC010000005.1:0-137589 GCA_963732645.1 uncultured Actinomycetes bacterium | reverse complement strand
TGGCCGACCACGGCATCCTCGCCTACCGGCTGGCCTGGTTCGAGCCCGGGCCGGCCGAGCACATCTCGCGGCTCGCGATGGCGGCCGTCACCACGCATGACCTGCCGACCGTCGCCGGTGCCTACGGCGGGGCGGCGGGCGACCTCGACCTGGCGCGGCTGGCGCCGGTGGTGGGCGACCTCGACCCGGCCGTCGCCCTGTACGCGCACATCGCCTCGTCGCCGGCCCTGCTCGCGTGCGCGGCGCTGGACGACGTGGTGGGGGCGACAGTGCAGCCGAACGTGCCCGGGACGGTCGACGAGTTTCCCAACTGGCGCGTCCCGCTGCCGGAGCCGCTCGAGTCGATTCCGGCCGACCGGCACGCGCAGGCCGTGCTGGGCGCGATCCGGCGCGGCCGGGAAGAGCCGGGCGACGCGCGTCGAACGTCCTGATGATGGATGCCCGCGTCGCCGCCTTCCTGCAGTCGCTCGACGTCGAGCGGGGCGCCTCGCGCCACACGGTGGCGGCGTACCGGCGCGACCTGGAGGAGCTCGAGGCCTACCTCGACGCTGCCGGGCTCGACCCCGATACCGTCACCGGCGACGAGCTCGTGCCCTACGCCAACGCGCTCACCGACCGCGGCCTCGCGCCGGCCACGGTGCGGCGCCGGCTGGCCGCGGCGCGTGCCTTCCTGCGGCATCGCGCAGGCGAGGGCGCGCGCACGATCGGCGTCCGCGACGTGCCGCTGCCGCGCGAGCGCCGGCGCGTGCCGCGCGCGCTGACGGCCGAGCAGACGATCAAGCTGGTCGAGATGCCCGACGCGACGCCGCTCGGACTGCGCGACCGGGCGGCGCTGGAGCTGCTCTACGGCGCCGGCCTGCGGGTCTCGGAGCTGGTCGGCCTGCGTCCCCAGGACGTCGACCGCGAGACGGGCCTCGTCCGCTGCCTCGGCAAGGGCAGCCGCGAGCGCATCGTCCCGTGCGGACGCGGGGCGACCGATGCCGTAACGCGGTATCTCGTCCGCGGCCGCCCGTTTCTCGGCCCGGTGCCGCAGCGCGACGCGCTGGTGCTGAACAACCGCGGCCGCCGGATCTCGCGGCAGGGCGTGTTCGACATCGTGCGCCGCCACGCGGCGGCGGCCGGGCTACCCGGCTGGGTGGGGCCGCACTCGCTGCGCCACGCGTTCGCGACGCATCTGGTGGAGGGCGGCTGCGATCTGCGCACCGTCCAGGAGCTGCTCGGGCACCAGCGCATCGGCACGACCGAGATCTACACCCACGTCGCGGGCCACCACCTGCGCGAGACGTTCGAGGCCGCGCATCCCCGGGCCCGGGCACGTGCGAGCTAGGCTGCCCGTATGTCCGACGTCTACACCATCTCCGTCAAGCCGACCGGGCCGCTGATCGTCTCCGGCCCCCTCCGCATCGTCGACCCGGCGGGCGGTGAGTGGGAGCTCGTCGAGGGCAAGTCCGTCGGCCTCTGCCGCTGCGGCCAGTCCAAGCGCAAGCCGTTCTGCGACAAGACGCACTTCGAGATCGGTTTCAACCACGCGGAGCCGGTGAATCCGGACACCGTGCCGGACGGCATCCGACCTCGCTCGTAGCCTGCCGGGGGTGGCGACCCAGGCAGACGTCTACGCGGGGCTGGGTGCGCCGGCCCTGGATCGCGAGCTGTCGTGGGCCGAGCACGAGCTGAAGCAGCGCGACCGCACGAAGCACGTCCACTCGCTGCACCCGTACCTCGGCAAGTTCGTGCCGCAGCTCGTCGAGGTGTGCCTGCAGCGCCACCTGACGCCCGGCGCGCGCGTGCTCGACCCGTTCGCGGGCTCCGGCACGACGCTCGTGGAGTGCGCGGCGTTCGGCGCGCACTCGGCGGGCGCCGACATCTCGGCGTTCAACGCGTTGTTGTGCCGTGTGAAAACGGCGCGGCACGACCTGGCCGGCGTCACGGCGTCGCTCACCTCGGCGCTGGCGCGGCATCGACGAGGGTGATCCCGCCGGTCCGCCGTCGGCGTACCTGGACGAGTGGTTCGCGCCCGAGGCGCTGGCCGACCTGCGCCGGTACGCGTCGCTGATCGACCCCGCCGATCCGGCGGCCGACGTGCAGCGCGTGGTGCTGTCGCGGTCGGCCCGCTCGGCCCGGCTGGCACCGCACTTCAACCTCGACTCGCCGCGCCACGCGATGCACGAGCCGTACTGGTGCTACAAGCACCGCCGCACGTGCAGGCCGACGGCAGACGCCCGCCAGTTCCTGACGCGCTACACGGCCGACACGCTGCGCCGCATCGCCGCGTTCGCCGAGATCCGCCGGGACGTCGATGTCGTCGTCCACCACGGCGACGCGCGGACGCTGGAGTTCGGCGGCGTGTTCGACGGCCTCATCACGTCGCCGCCGTACCCGAAGCGCATCGACTACCACGGCCAGCACCGCTACGCCTTCGAGCTGCTCGGCCTGGTCGACCGGGTGCCCGAGGAGATCGGCAATCCCTCGCGCGGCCTGTCCCGCGCGGCGCTCGACACGTACTGCGACGACGTCGCCCTGGTGCTCGCGAACGCCCGAGATCAGCTCCGTCCGGGCTCGCCGGTCGTGATCGTGATCGACGACGTCCGGCACCTGTACGACGTGATCCTGGAGCGCGCCGGCCTGGAGCTGATCGAGCACCGCGTCCGCCACGTGAACCGCCGAACGGGCCGCCGGGACGAGGGCTACTTCGAGGCGGTGCTGGTGGCCCGCACGTAGCTGCGGCCAGGTCCGACCCGTCGCAGATCGGCCGGCACAGGCTGATTTGTCTGACTTTGGTCAGACAAAAACCGTCGCACGAAACACGCATTGTCCGTATCCGAACACGCGCAGAGCGCACAGGTCGCGCGATCCGCGCGCCTTCCGCGCGTGTCCGGTGCGCCAGGCCTGTCCCCCGAAAACGCCTTTTTGGGGTCAGACCCCAAAAAGACCGAAATTGGGGTCAGACCCCAATCAGGCCGTTTTCGGGGTCAGACCCCGTTCGAACTCGGGCGGCCTCGGGTGCTGCGCGCTCCCGCCTCCTTCGTGGCGTATTCGTGCCTGGCACCGAGACGACATCGGTTCCCGAGGAGGGTTGCAACGCCTTCTTGCGCCGTTGTAGGCTCGGCGCGAACCTCGAGACGGGGGAGCCATGCCGGCAACGGGGCCCCATCACATCGACCTTGCGGTCAGCGACGTCGAGCGGTCGCTCGCGTTCTACCTCGACCTCCTCGGCCCGCTCGGCTGGGAGGTGATGCGGCGGTATCCGACCTACCGGGGCACCGAGGAGGTCGTCTACCTCGGACCGCAGGACGAACCGGAGAGCGGACGCCTGTCCACGGGATTCGGGCTGCGAAAGGCCGACGGCGGCGCCCACCGGTACTACGGCGTTGGCGTCGAGCACATCGCGTTCGAGGTGGACACGGCGGCGGAGGTCGAGGACGCGCACGCCCGCGCGGTTTCGTGGGGCGCGAAGATCCACTTCCCGCCCGAGGAGGACCGGGACGAGCCGGGCTACTACGCGTTCTTCGTCTTCGACCCCGACGGCATCCGGATCGAGGTGTTCTCGTGGACGCCGGTGCAGGTCTAGGCGCCCGTTAGAGGACGCCGAGCGTGCGCAGGCGGGTGCCGGAGTGCTCGGCGACCGTTTCCGACGCGATCTTGCGGATCCGGGCCAGGGCCGCCTCGCCCGGGGGCGCTGCCTCGCCCAGCGGGCGGCTCAGCAGCTCGCGCAGCGCCGCCAGCGACGCGGGATCGAGCGCCGCGCCGCCGCAGTTGTCGCACACCGCGCCACCGGCGCGAGATGGAGTAGCCCGTCAGCGGACCGGGCGAGCCGCATGACGCGCACGACGTCACCTGCGGCGCCCAGCCGGCCAGCGCGACGAGCTTGAGCACGAACGCGATCGCGGTCGCATCCTGCGGCTCGTCGTGGGCGACGACGTCGAGGAACCGCACCAGGCCGTCGAACAGCCGCTCGTTGCCCTCGGGCTCGGGAAACAGCCGCAGCACCGCCTCGGCGCCGGTCAGCGCGACCCGCAACCGGCGGTCGTCGGCCCGGATGGCGTCGAAGCTCGCGATCAGGTCGGCGTTCACCAGCGTCTGCATCTCGCCGCTGCCGGCGTGCAGGTGGACCTGCACCTGGGACAGCGGCTCGAGCCGGCCGCCGAGGCGCGATCGGGTGCGGCGCACGCCCTTCGTGATCGCCGAGATGCGTCCGTGGTGCCGCGTCTGCAGGTGCAGGATGCGGTCGGCCTCGCCGTACCGCAGCGACCGCAGCACCACCGCCTCGTCGCGGTACGTCTTCACCGCGGCGCCACGGCGTCGCGGATCGCGAGCGCGGTCACCTCCGCCGCCGCGGTCTCGAGCAGCAGCTGGGCCGGAGCGGGAATGGCCCGCGTCGCGACCGCGAAGGCGACGTCGCCGTCGAACGCCGTCGCCGCGGGACTGGTCGCGCGCGCCACTCCGGCGTGCGCCGCGCGGGCCAGGCGCAGGCAGGCGAGCTTGTCGACGTCGGCGTCGGTGATCACGCAGACCAGGGTCGTCGCCTGGCCGACGGGCGGGCTGGCGCCGATGGTGCCGTCCAGGATCGCGGCCGTCGTGCCGGAGCCCGCGACCACCTCGCCATCGGCGCCGATCACGTCGCCGAGCGCGTTCACGACGGCCACCGCGGCGATGCGCGCGCCACCGGGCAGTTCGAGGACGGCCGCACCGAAACCGCCCTGCACGGGCGCGCCCGCGAGCCCACCGACGGTCGCGCCGGTTCCCGCACCGAACGCGCCCCGCCGCGGCCACGAGCCGGCCGTCGCGGCCATCGCGCCGGCCAGCGCGCGCCGGCCCTCCTCGGGGCCGGGCGCCACGGCCTCGCCGACCGCGCGGTCGAAGATCACGGCGGCGGGCACGATCGGCACCGGCCCGGCCGGCGTGGGGAAGCCGAGACCCTGCTCGGCCAGCCCGGCCATGACGCCGTCGGCCGCCGCGAGGCCGAACGCGCTGCCGCCCGTGAGCAGGATCGCGTCGACGCGGTCGACCGTCGCCTCGGGCGCCAGCAGCGCCGTCTCGCGCGTGCCCGGCGCCAGGCCGCGCACCTCGCACGAGGCGGTGGAGCCGGGCGGCGGCAGGATCACGGTGCAGCCGGTCCGGCCCGCGTCGTCGGTGAAGTGGCCGATGCGCAGGCCGCCGATCACACGAGCCTCCGCCGCTGGCAGCGCGGGCAGACGTGGGTGCCGCGGCCGGCGACGCGCAGCTTGACGATCGGCGTGCCGCAGCGCTCGCAGGGCTCGCCGGTGCGGTCGAACACCTTGAACCGCTCCTGCATCGAGCCGTAGGCGCCGTCGGGCGACTGGAAGTCGCGCAGCGTCGATCCCTGCGCGACGAGCGCCACCTCGAGCACGTCGCGGATCGCCGCCGCGAGCAGGTCGAGCTTCGCCCGCGAGACCAGCCCCGCGGGCGTCTCCGGGTGCACCTTCGCGGCCCATAGCGCCTCGTCGGCGTAGATGTTGCCGACGCCGGCGATGAGGCGCTGGTCGAGCAGCATCGCCTTGATCGAGGCGCGCCGGCCCGCCAGCAGCTTCGCCAGCACACGGCCGTCGAAGTCCTCGTCCAGCGGCTCGACGCCGAGGCGCTCGTCGAGGAACTCCTGCAGCTCCGGCTCGCCCTCGAGCACGCGCCACGTACCGAACCGGCGCTGGTCGGCGTAGGCGATCGTGGCGCCGTCGTCCAGGTCGAGGATCGCCCGCAGGTGCGGCTGGTCGCCCGGCGCGTCACCGACCAGGAACTTGCCGGTCATGCGCAGGTGCACGGCCAGCGTGCCGCCGTCGTCGAGGCCGATCAGCAGGTGCTTGCCGCGCCGGCCCAGCCCGGTCACGCGGGCGCCGGTGAGCCGCGCCGCGACCGCCTCCGGCGGCTCGGGCCGGACGAGGCGCGTGTCGTCGATGCGCGCGCGGACGATCGTGCGCCCCGTCAGGTGCGGGACGAGCTTGCGGCGGACGGTCTCGACCTCGGGCAGCTCGGGCATGGCTGCGAGGCAGTGTAGGTCTACGTGGTCGCGAGCCGCTCGAGCGTCGCGGCGAGGTACCGGCCGAGGGCGAGCGCGAGTCGCTGCTCGTCGGTCGAGAAGACGCGCGGGCGCGAGTCGTACAGCTCGACGAGCCCCTTCACCGTGTCGCCGACGACCAGCGGCACGATCAGCAGCGTGCGGGCGTCGTTGCGCTGCATGACCTCGAGCTCGGCGGGATCGGCCTCGAGGTCGTCGGAGCGGATCTGGCGGGTCTGGCGCAGCTCGAGTGCCGCGGCGGTCACCGGGTAGTCGGCGATCACGAACGGCTCCTCGGTCACCGGCTGCGGCTGCAGGCCCGCGCAGAAGGCGATCGTCCGCAGCGTGTCGCCGTCGATCAGCGACAGGGCGCACGCCGACGTGCGGAACACGGCCGACCACTCGACGACGGCCAGCTCGGCCAGCTCGGGCACCGACTCCGCGGCGGTCGTGAGCAGCTCCTGCGGACGCTGTTCCTCGGGCGCCTCCCGCTGGCGCCGCGGCCGGTCGGCGCCGACCAGGCGGGCGACGCCGCGCCCGGCCAGCTTGCCCTCGCGCAGCGCCCCGTCCGCGCGCTCGAACAGCGTCTCGCCGTCGACCGCGGTGAGGGCGACGGCGATGCCGGCGGTCAGCGACAGCGCGCCGTCGCCGGCGGCGGTCTCGACCGCCGCGGCCATGCGCAGCGCCCGCTCGGCGGCGGCCACCGCGTCGTCGGGCGTCGCCCCGGGCAGCAGCCAGCCGAACTCGTCGCCGCCGAGCCGGCCGAGCACGTCGTCGCGCCTCGCGCACGACTCGAGCACGCTCGCGACGGCACGCAGCGCTTCGTCGCCGGCGGCGTGGCCGTACGCGTCGTTGAGGTACTTCAGGTGGTCGAGGTCGCACAGCACGAGCGCGACGGGGCTCTTGCCGCCCAGCTGCGCGATGGTGTCGGCGGCGGCGCCGTGGAAGGCGCCGTGGTTGAGCAGCCCGGTGAGCGGATCGCGGGTCGCCTGCTGGCGCAGCCGGCGCTCGGCGTCGAGGCGCGAGAAGGCGAGGCCGGCCTCGCGGGCCAGCGCTGCCGCGATGTCCCGCTCGTGCGCGCGCAGCAGCCGCGGGCGGTCGAAGTGCAGCACCACGAGCCCGTTCGCTCCGGTCGAGTCGGCCATCGGCAGGAAGAGCGCCGCCTCGATCTGGAAGTCGGTGACGATGCCGCGATGGGCGGCGTCGCTGTTCGGGATGTCGGGCACCCACTGGGGCTCGCCGCTCGACAGCGCGACCACCGTCAGCGAGGTCTCGTACGTGGTGTCGATGCGGAACGCGTCGCGCGGCGCGCCGTGGGCTGCGGCCGCGACGATGACGGCCGGGTCGGTCTCGGACCGACGGGCGATCCAGGCCCGGTCGGCGCCGAGCATGCGCCGCAGGCCGCCGAGGATGGCGTCCCAGAGCGCGTCGGTGTCGCGCGCGGCGACGATGCCGGTGGTGACGTCGCGGGCGGCCAGCCCGAACTGCGCGCGCGCCTCGTGCTCGCGGCGCTGGATCATCGACGTGACGGCGTCGGCCAGCGGCCGGGCCGTGCGCTCGAGATGCTCGCGGCGCCGGCCGCGGAACGACTTCGCGCGCCGGCCGCCCAGCAGCAGCGCCCCGACGACGACGCCGTCGGGACCGGGGAGGCCGAGGGCGAGGGCGGACGCGTAGCCGCGTCGGCGCAGCTCGGCGGCGGCGCCGCTGTCGCCGGTGACGTCCACCTCGACGGCGCCGGCGATCGCCACCTGGGAGATCAGGTCGCGCGGCCCGATGCGGATCGTGCGGCCGGGGGCGAACGAGGCGGCGACGCCGGCATCGGCGACCCACTCCGCCAGCGTCGGCGGCTCGCCGTCGACGATCGCGAGGGCGGCGGCCACGACCTCGCCGCCGATCACGTGCTCCTCGAGGCAGCGCACGACGTCGTCCGAGGTGACGGCGGCCGCCAGCGCGGCGCGGGCGCGGTCGACGGTGGCGCGACGGTCGACCGTCTCGGCGCCGGCCGAGATGGCCAGCGCCAGGGCGACCTGCAGCAGCGCGTCGACCAGCACGACGGCCATCGGCGCGTCCTGCTCGCTGATGATCGCCGCCGTCACGAGGGCGAAGCCGACGAACGTCGGCAGGGCGGGCCGCAGGCGCAGGAACGTGGCGGCGTAGAGCAGCGGCAGCAGCGCCACTCGATGGGCGTCGTCGACGCCGCCGGCGGCGACCTCGAGACCGGTCAGCGCCATGGCGATCACGGGCAGCGCGACGATCCACCACGTGCGCGCGGGCGCCACCGCGGTCACCACCGCGAGGACCAGGAAGGCGACGATCAGGCCGACCGCGGCGCGATCGTCGACGTCGCTCGAGGGGGCGAGCGCCGCGGCCGCGGCGATCAGCGGCCCGACCGCGAACAGGGCGACGCCGGCCCAGCGGGCGAGCGAGTAGCTGAAGCGGATCGGACGCACCGTCCAATGCTGGCTGACGGCGGGCGCCTTGTCATCCCCCCGACGCACGAGGGGCGGGCTCAGACGATGGTTTCGAGCAGCACGTCGGGCACCGGGACGGCGGTGTCGCCGATCGTGAAGGCCGCGGCGACGTCGGCCGCCGCCGCGGCGGCCGTGGCGTCGTCGCGCGCGTGGATCGTCGCGATCGCCGCGCCAGACTCGATCTGGTCGCCGGGGCGGGCCCGAAGCACGATGCCGACCGCGTGGTCGACGGGGTCGCCGGCACGTGATCGGCCGGCGCCGAGCCGGATCGCGGCGACGCCGATCGCGAGTGCGCCGACGGCCTGCACGTGCCCGCCCCCGGGCGCCGCGACGTCGAGCGTCACCGGTGCCCGCTCCATCACGGCCCACGGCTCGTCGACCACCCGTGCGTCGCCGCCCTGCGCCGCGATCCACCGCCGCGCCCGGGCGAGCGCCTCGCCGGAGGTGATGGCGGCCTGCACGCGCTCGGCCGCCTCCGCCTCGGTCAGCGCGGGATCGGCGAGCACCAGCAGCCGGGCAGCCGAGGTGCGCACCACCTCGGTGACGTCGGCCGGCGCGGTGCCGCGCAGCACGTCGAACGCCTCGGCCACCTCCAGCGCGTTGCCGACGGCGTTGCCCAGCGGTGCGTCCATGCGCGTGATCTCGCAGACCACGCGCCGGCCGGCGCGGGTGCCGAGGCCGTACATCAGCCGCGCCAGCTCGCGCGCCTCGTCCACCGTGCGGCAGAACGCGCCGTCGCCGACCTTCACGTCGAGCACCATCGCGGCGGCGCCCGAGGCCAGCTTCTTCGACATCACCGAGGTCGCGATCAGCCCGGGCGCCGGCACCGTGCCGGTCACGTCGCGCAGCGCGTACATGGCGGAGTCGGCGGGCACGAGCTCGCTGGTCTGGGCCACGACCGCGCAGCCGATCTCGCCGACCAGCCGCACGAACTCCGGGATCGCGACCTTGATGCGGTAGCCGGGGATCGCCTCGAGCTTGTCGAGCGTGCCGCCCGTGTGGCCGAGCCCGCGGCCCGACATCTTCGCGACCGGCACCCCGCACGCCGCCACCAGCGGTGCGAGCGCGATCGTGACCTTGTCGCCGACGCCGCCGGTGGAGTGCTTGTCGACGACCGTCCGGCCGAGGCCCGACAGGTCGACGACGTCACCCGACTCGACCATGGCGGCGCACAGCGCGTCGATCTCGGCGTCGTCCAGGCCGCGCCAGACGACCGCCATGCACCAGGCCGACATCTGCTCCGGCGCGACGGTCCCGTCCAGGAACCCGTCGACGAGCCAGCGGATCTGGGCGGCGTCGTGGACGCCGCCGTCGCGCTTCAGGGCGATCAGCTCGGCGGCGCGCACAGGAAGGGGATCGGCGACCCCGCCTCGTCGGGCCCGGGCACGTCGCCGGTCAGCCAGGTGCGGGCGGTGGCCCCGACGTCGGAGAACTCGCCGTCGTGCCGCACCTCGGCCGTCGGCCGCCGGGACGGGCTGTGCGCGACCAGCAGCGCATGCTCGCGCGAGTGGTCGGTGGAGTCGGTGGTGGGGTCGCAGCCGTGGTCGGAGCAGAGGATCAGCAGGTCGTCGGCCCGCAGCGCGGCGCGGATCTGCGGCAGCTCGCGGTCGAACTCCTGCAGGCAGTGGTGGAAGCCCTCGGGATCGTTGCGGTGGCCGTACATCGAGTCGGTCTCGACGAGGTTCGTGAAGATGAGGCCCTCGGGCAGCTCGTGCAGCAGCCGGATCGTCTCGAGGATGCCCTCGGCGTTCGACCGCGTCGGCGCCGACGAGTCGATGTCGCAGCCGGCGAAGATGTCGGCGATCTTGCCCACCGCGTGCACCGTCGAGCCCGCCTCGCGGATGCGCGTGAGGTGGTTCGGGCGGGCCGGCTCGAGCGAGAAGTCGTGCCGGTTCGGCGTGCGCGCGTACGAGCCGGAGCTGCCGTCGAACGGCCGGGCGATGACGCGACCGACCGCGTGCGGCCCGGTCAGGATCCGGCGGGCGATCCTGCAGGCCTCGTACAGCTCCTCGAGCGGGATGACGCGCTCGTGCGCCGCGATCTGGAAGACCGAGTCGGCCGACGTGTAGACGATCCACTTGCCGGTCTCGACCTGCTCGTCGCCGAGCTCCTGGATGATCTCCGTGCCCGACGCCGGCACGTTGCCGATCACGCCGCGGCCGGTCGCCTCGACGAAGGCGTCGATGACGTCGTCGGGGAAGCCGTCGGGGTAGGTGGGCATCGCGACGGGCGTGATCACGCCGGCGAGCTCCCAGTGCCCCGTGGTGGTGTCCTTGCCGAGACTGCGCTCGCGCAGGCGCCCGACCACCGACGGCGGCTCGGCCAGCGGCGGGCAGCCGGCGAGCGGCATCATGTTGCCGAGGCCGAGCGCCCGCAGGTTCGGCAGCTTCAGGCCGCCGACCGCCTCGGCCACGTGCGCGAGGGTGGACGAGCCGGCGTCGCCGAAGTCGGCCGCGTCGGGCAGCTCGCCCGCGCCGACGGCGTCGAGGACGATGATGCAAACGCGGGCCACGGGGCAGGATGGTAACCCGGCCGCGCCGAGCCCGTCACCGCGCCCAGAGCAGCGGCACCGTGCGCCGCGCCACGGCGTCCCACGTGTAGCGCTCGCGCACCACGGTCGCAGCTCGCTCGCCGATCGCCGCGGCGGCGGCGGGGTCGTCGAGGAGGTCGCCGATGGCCGCGCCGTAGGCAGCCGCGTCGGAGGGCTCGACGAGGATGCCGCCGCAGTCGGTGAGCATCTCCTCGACCCCGGGCAGCCGGACGGCGACGACCGGGCGGGCAGACGCCAGGTACTCGCCCAGCTTGGCGGGGCTGGCGCCGGTCCGGCCGAGCAGCTCCGTCCGGTGGCAGAGCAGGCAGATGTCGGCGGCGCCGATGTACGAGGCCAGGCGGGCGCGGTCGGCCTCGAAGCCGACCAGCAGCGCGCGGTCGGCGATGCCGTGCTCGCGGACGAGCGCGGCGAGCCGCTCGCGCTCCGGCCCGTCGCCGACGACGACGAGGTCGCAGTCCGGACGGGTCCTGAGCGCGCGTGCGACGCCGTCCACCAGCGTCTCGAAGTCGACCCAGCCGACGAGCGCGCCGACGAAGAGGAGGCGCCGGCGCGCCGGGTCGAGCCCGACGGCCACCGCACCCGTCGCCCGGTCGACCGGCGTGAAGCGGTCGGCGTCGACGCCGACGGGCATGACCGTGACCTTGGCCGGTGCGACGCGCCAGTCGCGCACGATCACCTCGCCGAGCGCGTTGGTGATGGCGAGGATCTGCGTCGCGAGCGCCCACGTCGCGCCGGCGGCGAGGCGCTTCACCCGGTCGGCGACGAGCGAGCGCAGCCCTGGCCGGCGCTGGTAGCCGCGTCCGTAGGGCATGTCGTTGACCTCGACGGTGGCCGGGCAGCCGAGCAGGCGGGCGGCGGCGAGCGCGGGCAGCGAGCCCCAGTCCTTCCGGACGTAGAAGGCCCGCTCGCCGCGCGGCGCGCGCCGGAGCGCGGCGATGGCGGCGCGGTTCACGCCGATCAGGCGCGCCGCCCGGCCTGCGTCCGAGGACGCGCCGGCCCGGTAGCGCACGCCGCTGACGGCGGGGTCGGGGCCGCGCGCCACGAGCTCCACCTCGAGCCCTTCGCGCGCCAGGCCGGCCGCCACCTCCACGGTGTGGGTACGGCTCCCGTCGGGTCGGCCGAGATCGACATCGCAGAGCATGACGACGACGCGGCGACTCACCGGCTCACTCTAGCCGCCTGCGAGTGCGACGAGCCGCCGCTCCGCTTCCTGCCACGACGTGCCGGTCGGATCGACCGGGTCGCGGCTGGTGAGCGACGTGAGGATCGAGCGCGCCTCGGCTCCGGCCCCGCGCTGCTCGGCCAGCGCCGCCAGGTCGACGAGGTCCATGCCGACGTTGAAGAGCTTCAGCCGCAGCGAGGGCACGGGCTTGTCCAGGCCGACCGGGCGGCCCGGGTAGACCAGAACGCCGTCGCCGTTGGCGACGCCGGTGGGATCCATCGAGGGGACCTGCCACGGGTCCTGCCGGTAGACGGACACGCCCCAGTAGAGGACGCCCTTGCCACCCGCGAGCCACGCGCCCGTCGCCACCGACGCGTTCCCGGACGCAGCGTCGTCGAGGAGCAGCGTGGGGTCGCCGGGCCGCTCGCAGCACGAGTTGTAGATCCAGAGCTCCGCGCCGAGCTCCTTCACCCGGGCGCTGACGGCGGCCGCGTCGCGGAGGTGCACGGCGAAGGTGCCGACGGCACCCGGCGGGACGTCGTCCCACGGCGGCGCCGTGACGAGCTGGCTCACGTCCGGCGCCGACTTCTCGATCTCCTTGCCCCAGGCGACCGCCGCCGCGCGGGCCTCGTCATCCTCCGGCTCGTCGAACTCGTACGAGTAGGCGATGGCGTCCGGTCGCTCCTGCAGCAGCGCGCGCGCCTCGGCCTCGACCCGCTCCGCCGCGCCCGGCGTGCCCGGGTCGACGTCGACGCCGACCGCGAGATCGGCGGAGTCGGCCGTGCCGTCGCCGACGCCCTCGTCGCGCAGGAGCGCGTGGTAGGCGCTGCGGATGGGTGCGCGCTCCATCGCCTCGGCGCGGTCGTCCCAGACGAGGAACCACGTGCGCAGCGTCCGCACGGCCGGCAGCTGGACGGTCGCGACGTCGACGGCGACCGGCAGGTCGGCGCGGTCGCGGCCGGCGTCGACGACGAGCGTGCCGGTGTACCGGCCCGGCCGGGCGTCCCGCGGGATCCGGATCTCGACGTACAGGGTCTGGAACGCGAGGTCGGGCGCCTTCGTGGGCAGCGGCAGGAGCGGATCGGGTATCGACCCGCTCAACCCGGCGCGCACGGAGTCGCTCCGCCGGGAGACCTTGATCCGGTCGATCAGGAAGACCGAGGCCGGCTCGAGCCCGTTGCCGGCGGTGTCGCGCAGCACCAGCGCGTTCGTCCGCACGTTCACGTCGGCCGGTGCCTTGAACGCGACCTGCAGGGCCGCCCGTCCGCCGCGCGGGACGAGCGGGACGGTGGCAGCGGTCGCGGCGGGCAGCTGCTGCAGCTTCGCGACGGCCGGCGCCGCGACGAGGCGCAGCGGCGTGTCGGGACGGCCCTCGCCGTCCCCGCAGGCGGCGGCGAGCAGGGAGGCAGCAAGTAGTGTTGGGAGGAGTCGTCGCCGCGCTCTCACCTTCGGAGGGTAGCCACGTGGCGGCGAGATCCAATGGCCGACGCGGCGGACGCCCCTCACGACTCCCATGCCGGCGCCTCGCGCGCCCTGCGCCGAGGAGCGGCCATCTCGGCGGTGGGCGAGGTCGGGGTGCTCCTCGTCGGCTTCGTCGCCTCGATTCTGATCGCGCGCTACCTGGGTCCGGCCGACCGGGGGCTGCTCGCGATCATCCAGGTCGTCGCGACGATCGGTGTCTCGCTGCTCGGTCTCGGGCTGCCCGTCGCGGCCCAGTACCAGGCGGCCCGCGACGGCCGCCTCACCGGCACGCTGATCGGCAACTGCCTGGTCATCGCGGCGGTGCTCGCGGTGGTCGCCGTGGTCAGCGCCGCGGTGCTCGTCGTCGCCGGCCCCGACCTGATCGACAGTCCGCCGAGCAACACGGTCTGGTTCCTCGCGGCCGCGCTCGTCCCGGTCACGCTCGTCGACTACCTGACGTCGGGACTCCTGGCCGCGCACCGGCGCTTCAAGCGGCAGACGACCCTGATCATCCTCGGCCGGTGCGCGACGGTGGTGATGGCGATCGTGCTGCTGGTGGCGACCGACACGGGCCTCGCCGGTGCACTCGTGGCGACCATGTCGGCGCAGATCGTGATGATCATCGGCGGCCTCGCCGTGCTCGTCCGCGGCGGCATCGGCGTGTCGCGGTCGCTGCTCATGGCGTCGTACCGCTACGGCATCCGCTCCGAGATCGGCAGCCTGCTGCAGCTCGCGAACGCCCGCCTCGACCTGCTCGTCCTGAGCGCCTTCGCCTCACGCTCGACGGTCGGCATCTACGCGATCGCGCAGATCGTCGCGGAGCTGGTCGGCGTGGTGCCGAACGCCATCTCGACCGCCGTCATGCCCGTGCTGTCGTCGGGCGACGGCGACAGCCGGACCTCGTCCGGCGCGCTGCGGCTGAACGGCACGGGGTCGCTGATCGGCGTCGTGGGCGTCGCGATCGGCGGTCCGATCCTGATCCTCGGCGCGTACGGCGACAGCTACCGGGACGCGGTCGTGCCGATGCTCATCCTCCTGCCGGGCATCTGGTTCCTCTCGGCGGCGCGGGTCGGTGGCTGGCTGCTCCGCGCCCGCGGCCGGCCGGGCCTCGGCTCGAGCCTCGCCGCGGCGGAGATCGTGGTGATGGTGGCGGCCGACCTGCTGCTGATCCCGCCGTTCGGCGCGACCGGCGCGGCCGCGGCGTCGGCGATCGCGTACACGTTCTACGGCGTCTCGATGCTCGTCACGGTGTCCCGGATCGAGCAGGTGCCGATCCGCCATCTCCTGCTGCTGAACCGGGACGAGCGGACCGCCGCGCTCGGCAAGGTCCGGTCGCTCCTCCGCAGGTCCGGATAGATTGCGAGCATGGGCAACAGGATGATCCGGGCGCTCACCGCCCCGCACCGCGGCGACCTCGTCCGCGGCCTCCGCGACTCGGTGCGGCCGCGGAGCGGCGACGTGGATCTCGCGGCCGCGCTGGAGGGCGCGTACACGTGGCTGCGCACCGCCCAGGACGTCTCGCCGGACGGCGGCGTCGCCGGCTGGTACGACACGCTCGCCGGCGCGTGGTCGGCGTCGTACCCCGAGACGACCGGCTACATCATCCCGACGTTCCTCGCGTACGCCGACGCTACCGGCGACTCCGACGCCCGTCGGCGCGCGCTCCGGATGGCCGACTGGGAGTGCGACGTCCAGCTCGCGGACGGCGCGGTCGTGTCGGGCTTCGTCGGCGACTCCGACCAGCCCGCGGTGTTCAACACCGGGCAGTGCCTGTTCGGCTGGGCCACCGCCTACGCCGTGTCGGACGACGCACGGCACCGCGCCGCCGCCGAGCGCGCGGCCGGCTGGCTGGTCGAGCGCCAGGAGCCGGACGGCTCGTGGCGCAAGCAGCTCTCGGCGCTGGCGCGGGGCGAGGTGCACACGTACAACACGCGCAGCGCGTGGGGGCTCGCCGTCGCCGGCAACGTCCTCGGCGAGGCCGGCTTCATCGAGGCGGCGCATCGCAACTGCCGCTGGGCCCTCACCCAGCGCGACGGGCGCGGCTGGTTTCAGAACACCGGGTTCACGGCGGGCGAGGCGCCGCTGCTCCACACCATCGCCTACGTCATGGAGGGGCTCCAGGGCGTCCACGCGCTGACCGGCGACGACGAGCTCCTCGGCGCCGTCACGGTCGCGGCCGATGCGCTCAAGGCGGCCTACCGGCGCGACGGCCGTCTCGCCGGCCGCTACGGGCACGGGTTCACGCCGGCGGCCCGCTGGCGCTGCCTCACCGGCGAGGCCCAGGTGGCCGTCGTCCTGCTGCGGCTGGCCCGGACGACGCCGGGCCGCGAGGAGGACGAGGCGATCGGGCGCGAGCTGCTGGCCGGGGTCGCCCGCGCGCAGCTCGGCGGTGCCGGCGTCGGACG
This sequence comes from uncultured Actinomycetes bacterium, assembly GCA_963732645.1. GTDB lineage: Bacteria > Actinomycetota > Thermoleophilia > Gaiellales > F1-60-MAGs149 > VFJZ01. Next base: position 121,529 of record CAVTAC010000005.1, on the reverse strand, counting down.
CGCCGCGCCGCGGGTCGTCGCGAGCCACGGCGGCGTCGCCGGCTCGCACCCGCTGTGGGCGGAGTACTGCTCGTTCTGCGCCCTCAACTGGGCGACGAAGTTCTTCCTGGACGGCCTGCTGATCGCCGTGCACGGCATCGACGAGCCGAGCTTTCAGGGCATCTCGGGCGAGACCGTGGAGCTGCGCGACCGCTCCTGATCGATGATGTCGCCGCCCCCGCCGCCGCGGAACCGCTGCAGCGTGTCGAGGGCGGTGCAGCGGAGCCGGTCGATGTCGGCCTTCCACAGCACCCCGGCGACGAGCTCGGCGCCGAACCCCGACTTGAACTGCTGGACGCCCTCGACCGAGGTGCCGCCGACGTCGGACAGGCGGGCGCCGACGAAGTCGTAGAAGGCCGCGCCGCGCTCGATCGAGCGGCGCATCATCTCGGCTCGCAGGAACTTGCCGGCGTAGTTCGGCGCGTCGCGCGACGTGCCACCGTAGAGGCCGAACGTCCCGAAGCGCGTGGTCATCACCAGCTCGCCCGCGACCGGCTCGTCCGTCCACCTCGATGACGCCCACGTCGGCGACCGGCCCGAACGCCGCGAGCAGGTCGTCGAACTGCGCGCGCGGGGCGAGCCACAGGCCCGCCCGCTCCATGGTCGTCGCGTGCAGCGGGTAGAACGCGTCCAGCGCGTCGGCGCCGGTGCGCAGGATGGCGCCCTCCGTCGCGCCCTTCCGGACGTAGCTCCGGTAGCGCGGCTTGAAGTCGGCGATCACCTCGTCGATCGCACGCCCGGTGAGCGGGATCCGGTAGGTGCCGAACGGCGCGCTCACCGATCCGGCCGGTGCGCCGCGGAAGAGCGCCCAGTTCTCCGGCTGGCCGATGCGGTGCGCTGTCCGGTCGCGGCGCACGAACGCCAGGAAGCGGTCGAGGAACGCCGTCTCGGCCTCCACGGACGGGACGGCACCGTCCTCTCGCACCGGCGCGTACAGGCAGCGCAGCAGGCGAAACGGCCCGCGGCGCCGGATCACGACCGGCATCGTCAGCCGCTCGCCGTCGATGTCGTCGGACGCGACCAGGTAGGTGGCGCCGATGCCGAAGAAGCGGGCCGCGCCGGGGACGAGCGGGAACGGCAGATCGAGCACGTCGGACGCGCCCGCACCGGCCTCGGTGTCGAGCCTCATCGGACGACCTCCGACAGCGGCGCGTGGCAGCGCCACGGGGCGGCATCGCCGTCGAAGGCGTCCCGCGCCCGGCCCAGACTCATGGGTCGGAGTATAGGTCGGGGGCGCTGAGAGACGATCGCACCCGCCTGGGGTAGCCCGGTAGGGGGAGGTCGGGGTACCCGGGCGGGGGAGGTTGGCCGTCAGGGCCTGGTCGTTCCCCCGTTTGGGGGCGCTCCGAGTGGGGGAGCCGCCGATCCCTGGGATGTCGGAGTTCGGCGGCGTCGCACGTTTCAGCGACACCCGCAGCCCGACTGGCCCCGCTCCCCTGGAGACCCATGCTCCGTCGTACCCTCATGCTCGCGTTTACCTGCGCTCTCGTCGCCCAGCCGGCGGCGGCAGCCGAGTATTTCGTGAGCCCGAGCGGCAACGACACGGCAGCCGGGACGATCCAGGCGCCCTGGCGCACCGTCGCCAAGGTGAACGCCGCGAGCCTCGCCCCGGGCGACGTCGTGCGGTTCGCCGGCGGCGCCGTCTTCAGCGCGATGCTCGCGCCGAAGACGAGCGGCACGGCGACGGCGCCGATCGTGTTCGGCACGTACGGCACCGGCCGCGCGGTGCTCGACGGCGCGAGTGGCAACGGATTCGCCGGTATCGCCGTCAACGGCCGCTCGTCGCTGGTGTTCGAGCACCTCGCGATCCGCCGCTGGACGGCCGACGGCCAGGGCGTCTACCTCTCGGGAGCGCGCAGCGTCCGGTTCTCCGACGTCACCGTCGAGGACTCGGCGGAGGGCTTCCACCAGTCGCCCGGCGCGCCCTCGAGCCGACGTCGCGATCACCGGCTCCCGCATCTCGCGGATCGCCGGCGGCGGCGGCAGCGGCGTCGGCATCAACGTCACCAGCGGCTCGAGCGGCTGGCAGGTCACCGACACCGTGATCGAGCACGTCGCCGACTCCTGCGTCATCGACCAGGGGGCCAACTCGGTCTACGACGGCGTCACCGCCACCGACTGCGGCTTCGGCGGCATCACGTACGGCACGCACGGCCTGTACCTGAAGGGGCCGCGCCAGACGCTTCGCAACTCGACCGTCCGCGGTGCCTACACCAACTGCGTCTCCGTCCGCTTCCAGGACGCCACGGTCTCGGGCAACACGCTCTCGTCGTGCCCGATCGGCATCGCCTGGTTCGAGTACGCGACGGCGGCCGGCATCGTCACGATCGTCCGCAACCGCATCAGCGACGTCCAGACCGGCATCTACGTCGACTCGTCGCCGACGCAGAGCTTCCGCGTCTCCCAGAACACGATCGTCGGTGGCCGCCGCAACGGCGCGACGACGGAGGGCATCGTCGCGAACGACGCCGCCCGCCTCGCCGTCACGAACAACATCGTCACCGGCGCGCTGCACAAGGTGCTCGACGTCGACGGCACCGCCGCGTCGGCCTACACCCAGCGCGGCAACGTGCTGCACGGCGCGGCCGGCGCCAGCTACGTCTGGAACGGCAAGGTCGTCAAGTCGGCCGCCGCCCTCGCCACGCTCAGCGGCCAGGGCGCCGGCGACCGCGACATCGACGCCCGCCTCGGCTCGATCGACCCCGCCGCCACCGACTTCCGGCTGGCGGAGGACTCGCCGGCCCGCGACACGGGCGTCCGCGACCCCGCCGGCCTCACGGTCGAGCCGGGCTGCGACGGCGCCGCGAACCACTACTGCGGCTCGGCTCCGGAGCCGGGCGCGGTCGAGCTCGCCGGTGACGGCATCGCCTCCACCTCCACGCCCGACACCGGCGTCGTCACCCGGAAGGCCGATCCGGCCGCCATCGTCGTGGATCCGCCGGCGAACGTCGTCGCCTCGGTCAGGGGCATCACGGCGACCATCACCTGGCGCGCGCCGAAGTCGGGCGCGGCCGCCTACATCGTGAGCGGCGCCGGCGTCGCGACGACGACCGTGAAGACGCCGCGCGCCGTGATCGGCAAGCTGCGCGCCGGCAGCACCTACACCGTCCGCGTCACGACCGTCGACCGGGCCGGCAACCGCTCCGCCGCCGCCTCGATCCGCGTCCGCGTCGCCCCGGCGCTCCGCGCCTCGCAGGTCCGCCCGCGCATCGTTTCCCGCACCAGGACGAGCATCCTGATCCGCATCCCGAAGGCCGTCCACCGCGGCACGCTCCGCGTGGCGGGCCGCACGATCACCGTCCACAACGGCCTCGTCCGGGTCAAGCGCCTCGCCGCCCACACCCGCTACGTCGTGCGCCTCGCCGTCCCGCGCGCCGGTCAGACGCCGATGACGGTGTCCGTCTCGGCCCGCACGCGCTGATCCTCCGGGCTACGGCCCGGGAGCGAGCAGCGCCGCGATCGCCGCCGCCGCGCGTTCGCCGGCCCGGCCGTCCCACAGGGGGATCTCGGGTGCCACGTCGGGCATCGGCGCCGCCAGCGCCTCGCGGCACGCGGTGCGCAGGAGCACGGGATCGAGCCCGACGAGGCGATTGGTGCCGTGGCTGATGGTCACGGGCCGCTCGGTCGTGACGCGGTACGTCAGGCACGGGACGCCGAGCGCCGAGGTCTCCTCCTGCACGCCGCCGGAGTCGGTCACCACGAGCCGCGCGTCGGCCTGCAGGCAGGCGAAGTCGAGGTACTCGATCGGGGGCAGGGCCAGCACGCCGCCGAGGTCGATGCCGGCCGCCTCCAGCCGCGCCTTCGTGCGCGGGTGCACGGGGAACACCACCGGGATGTCGCCGGCGACGTCGCGGAGCACCTGGAGCACGGCGCCGAGGCGGGCCGGATCGTCGACGAGCGCCGGCCGGTGCAGGGTCACGAGCACGTAGCGGCCGGCCTCCAGGCCGAGCCGCTCCCGCGCGCCTGTCGCGCGGGCGGCCGGCAGCAGCGTGAACAGCGAGTCGATCATCGTGTTGCCGACGAACGCGATGCGGCCGGCTTCGATGCCCTCGGCCTCGAGGTTGACGATCGCCTCGGCCGAGTGGACGAGCAGGAGATCGGCCAGGCGGTCGACGAGCACGCGGTTGATCTCCTCCGGCATCGTCCAGTCGCGCGACCGCAGGCCGGCCTCGAGGTGGATGACGGGGACGCCGAGCTTCGCGGCTGCGAGCCCGGCGCCGAGGGTGGAGTTGACGTCGCCGGGGACGAGGATCGCGTCGAACGGCTCGTCGAGGAGCACGCGCTCGACGCCGACCATGACCGCCGCCGTCATCTCGGCGTGGGTGCCGGAGCCGACGCCGAGATGGTACGTCGGCGCGGGCAGGCCGAGCTGCTCCATCACCGAGTCGGACAGGACGCGGTCGTAGTGCTGCCCGGTGTGCAGCAGCGGCGCGGCGATCCCGAGCTCCTCGAGCGCGCGCTGGACGGGCGCCATCTTCACGAAGTTCGGGCGCGCGCCGACGACGCACAGGACGGACGTCATCGGGTGGTCACGGAAGCCGTACGAAGGCGAGGTCGGCCAGGAGCAGCGCGCCGCGCGAGCCCACCGGCCGCAGCTCGAGAACGCTCAGGCGCTTCAGATCGACGCCGCGGAATCGCGACAGGCTGATGCGGAAGGTGCCGAGCACGGCCTTGCGGTAGGCGCCGGTGCTGGGCCGCTGGGGGGCGACGGTGATGCGGACGGTGCGGTGATGGCCGGCGCGGTCGCGCAGGTACACGTCGACGCGCGCCGTGCTCCGGCTCGACCACGTGTTGACCGCGAGCCGCATCGAGAGCGTGTTCTGCGCGCGGATGTCGGGCTTCGGCACCGGGATCACGACCCGTCCGCCCCGGTGCGTCCAGCGGATCGTCCGCAGGGCGAGCCGGTGCGGCGACCAGTTGCCCGGAGGCTGTCGCGAGATGTTCGGCGTCGAGACGACGCGGTAGCCCAGCGACAGGCCGGCCGAGCGCACCCGCGTCCCGAACGCCGACCGGGCGCGCTGCGCCGGCCGGTCGATGTCGACGCGCTTCGCCGACGGCGAATCGTACGACGCGACGACGGGCACGCCGGCGATGGTGCGCGGCAGGGCGCGGTCGCCGATCAGCGAGGAGGGCGCACCGCCCACGAGGTTGCGCCGGAAGAAGGCTGCGGCGAGGCTGCCGACGACGACCTGCTGGCGGCCGGCGGTCGGACGCGACGAGCCGACGAGCCGCCGCTCGCAGCCGGCGTTGGCGGGCGCGTCGTCGAAGCCCCAGGGCGGCCCCGGGCTCCAGGTGGAGCTGAACCAGTTGTGGTTCGCCCCCATGAGGAGCGTCTGGGAGATCGGCGCGACGCGCGTCCCGAGCCGCGCGCGGTCGTAGTACGCGGCGCCGGCGAGGTTCCAGACGTCGCCGTCGCACGATGCCAGCACGATGTGCAGCGGCACGTCGGGAAGCGTCCGCGGGGTGAAGTTGGTCGGCGAGATCAGAAAGACGCCGCGGACCGTGAAGCCCGGATGACTCCGCAGCGCCTCCTCGACGACGCCCTCGCCGCCGCGCGAGTGGCCGACGAGCCCGACCCGGCTCATGTCGGCGCGGGCGGCGAGCGGCACGCCGAACGCGTTCGCGCCGCCGGCCGACGCCGTTGCCAGCGCGGCGAGGTGCAACCTGATCAGCTGGGCGCGCATGTCGAAGGCGCCGGTGGTGGAGGAGTCGAAGCCATCGCCGTAGCGCAAGCCTTCGTCCAGCGGGAAGGCGGCGTTGGCGTTGATGGAGAGCGCGATGAAGCCGGCATCGGCGAGCGCCGCGACGAGCGAGAGGTGCCCGCCGGCGTTGTCGAGCTCGGTCAGGCCGGCCGGGCACGGATAGGCAACGTTCTTGATGACGTCACCCGCCGCGTTCCGGCAGGTGCCGTAGGAGCCGTGCTCGATCACGACGACCCCGGCCGCGCGAGTGCCGGCGGGAACCGCGATCAGCCCTCTCATCTGCACGTTGACGGCGTGCAGGCTGCCGTTCCACTCGGCGACCTGCACGGTCTGGTTGCCGAGGGAGTACGCGCGCACCGACGCTGCGGACGCAGCGGCCGGAGAGGCCAGCGCCGCCGCCAGCAGGACCAGGATCATTCGTCGCATCCGTCGAAATGTACAGACTCGACGGGTGCCCGCGTGCGCTACGGCGCGCCTGCCATCTCCGCGGCGACGGCGCGCTTGCGGGCCGCCCGGACGGCGGCGGCGAGGGTCGCGACGTCGTACGCGCCGTGGTGGCGCTGGCCGTTCACGAAGAAGCTCGGCGTGCCCGACACGCCGCTGCGGTCGGCGCTGTCGACGTCCTCGGCGATGCGGGCGGCGTGGACGTGGCGGCGCAGATCGTCGGTGTAGCGGTCGGTGTCGAGGCCGAGCCGACGGGCGTGCTCGACCAGGTCGGTCGGCTTCAGCGCCTCCTGGTGGTGGAGCAGCACGTCGTACATCTCCCAGAAGGCGCCCTGTGCGGCCGCGGCCTCGGCGGCCTCCGACGCCAGCTGCGCGCGCGGATGCACGTCGGACAGCGGCAGATGGCGCCACACGTACCGCAGGTCGTCGTCGAACTCGGCCAGAAGGTCGCGGATCACGGTCTCGGCCTGGCCGCAGTAGGGGCATTCGAAGTCGCCGTACTCGACCAGCGTCACCTTTGCATTGGCAGCGCCGCGCAGGTGGTCGCGCGACTCGTCCACCGGCTCGGTGAGGTCGATCAGCGACTCGGCGGTGGCCGCGAGCTGACGGGCGCGCAGCTCGACCGGGAGCCGCTCGACGGCCCGGAACAGCACCCACGCGACGATCGCCGAGCACGCCGCAGCCACCAGCACGCCCGCCTTCGCCTCCTCCAGCTGCTCGCCCTCGAACGCGAGGCCGGCGATCAGCAGCGCGACGGTGAACCCGATGCCGGCGATCGCGCCGCCGCCCGCCAGCGTCGGCCAGGCGACCGGCGGCTGCAGGCGCCCGCGGTCGAGCTTCACGGCCAGCCACGGCGTGAGCACCGTGCCGATCGGCTTGCCGACCACGTAGCCGACGATGATCCCGATCGTGATCGGCGAGGTGGCGGCGCGGCGCAGGAGCTCGGTGTCGATCGCGATGCCGGTGTTGGCGAGCGCGAACAGCGGCACGACCACGTAGCTCGTCCACGGGTGGAACATCTGCTGCAGCCGCTCGTTCGGCGAGATCGAGAACTGCAGCCCGAGCCGCGCCTCGCGCGCCAGCTCCGACGTGGGCTGCTCGCGGAAGGCGCGGAAGAGCCGCGTCGCCTGCTCCAGGTCGGCCCGGGGCGCCGGATAGGCGGAGGTGATGAGGCCCATCGCCAGGCCGACGATCACCGGGTCGACGCCCGACTCGAGCACCGCCACCCAGGCGGCGATGCCGAGCACCGCGTAGGGCAGCCCGCGCTGCACGCCCAGCGAGCGCACGATCATGACGGCGACCAGCAACCCGGCGCCGATCAGCAGCGCCAGCGGGGCGAGCTCCTCCGTGTACGCGGTCGCGATCACGATCAGCGCGATCACGTCGTCGACGACCGCCACCGTCAGCAGGAACGACGCGCAGCCGGGCGGGCGCGCGGCGGCCGACCACGGCCAGCACACCGAGCGCGAAGGCCGTGTCGGTCGACATCGCGATGCCCCAGCCGGCCGCCGCGTCGCCCGACCGGTTGAAGGCGAGGTAGATCAGCACGGGCACCGCCATGCCGCCGACGCCCGCCAGCACGGGCAGCGAGATGCGCTTGCGCTCGCGCAGCTCGCCCATGTCGAGCTCGCGGCGCGCCTCCAGCCCGACGACGAAGAAGAACAGCGCCATCAGGCCCTCGTTGACCCAGTGCCGCAGGTCCTCGGAGATCGTCCAGTCGCCGAGGCTGATGTCCAGGTGCGTCGTCCAGAACGACTCGTAGCTGGAGGGGGACACGTTCGCCCAGACCAGCGCCGCGAGCGCGCCGCCGAGGAGGAAGATCGCACTCGAGGCCTGCGCGTGGACGAAGGCCCGCACCGGCGTGCTCAGGCTCCGCGCCCAGGCGCTGCGCTCGGCGAACGGCGGGTGGCCGGGGTCGGACACGGGCTCCGCTAGAAGGGGAGGCTCGGGTCGTCGAAGCCGACGATGCGCACGCCGCGGAAGAAGTCGAACAGCGTCGGCGCACCGTGCCCGCCGATGCCGGAGCGGCCGAAGAACGACTGCACCGAGCCGGGGGCCATGTCGAGCAGCGCGGTGCCGTTCAGCTTGATCTCACCGCCGCGCAGCTGGCGGCCGAGGTGCAGCGCCGCCTCCTCGTCCCGGCTGAAGACGTAGCCGGCGAGGCCGTCCTCACCGAGGTTGGCGGCGGCCAGCGCCGCCTCGTCGTCGGCGACCGGGTGGAACGTCACGACCGGGCCGAAGATCTCCTCCAGCGCGTCCTCCGGCGCGATGCCGAGCACGAGCGTCGGCCGCAGCCGGAAGCCCTCGGCGGGCAGGTCGCCCGCCTCGATCGCCTCGCCGCCGCGCTCCACGAGCCCCGCGATCTGCGACTGCAGCTTCTCGAGATGGGCGGAGTGGGAGATCGGTCCGCACTCCGTCGCGGGGTCGAGCGACGAGCCGAAGCGGATGCCGCCCAGCGCGTCGGCGGTGGCCTGCACGAGGTCGTCGTGGATCGACTCGTGGACGAGGATCCGCCGCGGGCCCTCGCACCACTGGCCGCTCAGCTTGACGATGCCGCGCGCCAGCGCCTCGCCGGTGGCGGCCACGTCGGCGTCGGCGCGCACGATGGCCGGGTTCGAGCCGCCCAGCTCGAGCTGCAGCCGGGTCATGTGCGGCGCCGCGGCGGCGGCGATGGCGGCGCCCGATCCGATGCCGCCGGTCATGGCGATCGCGCGGATGCGGCGGTCCGACGCCAGCTGCGCGCCGATCCGGCCGTCGCCGTGGACGAGCTGGAAGACGCCCTCCGGCAGCCCGGCCTCCTGCACCGCGTCGGCCAGCACGTTAGCGGCCCCGGGCGCGCGCTCGGACGGCTTGAGGATGACGGTGGCGCCGGCCGCGAGCGCGTTCGCGGTCTTCTTGACGCCGATCGACAGCGGCGCGTTCCAGGGCACGATCGCGAGCGCCGGGCCCCAGGCGACGTGGTGCACCTCCATGCGTCGCCCGTCGACCACGCTGGCCTCGACGTCGCCGGTCTCGCGCAGCTGGGCGGCGGCGCCGCGCAGCTGGTTCGGCACGTTGGCGGCGACGAGCCCGGTGACGGCGATCGGCACGCCGGAGTCGATCGCCTCGATCGGCCCCAGCTCGTCGGCGCGGGCGGCGAGGGCGTCGGCGAGGCGCTCGAGCGCCGCGGCGCGCAGGGCGGCGTCGTTCGACCAGCGGCCGTCGCGGAAGGCCCGGTCGGCCGCCGCGAGCGCCTCCTCGGCGGCCTCCGGCGAGGACGACATGCGCGGCGCGATCGACTCGCCGGTGTTCGGGTTCTCGAGGGAGCCGTCGAGCGTGACGGCGGGAGCACGGCGGCTGCCGGCGATGAGATCGAGCTGTTCGGGGAGCACGTGTGGATCGTACGCGGCCCGAGTTCGAACCTGCCGCCCCTGTGATCCGGGCCTCCCGGCCATCGCACGTGACACTTCCGGCGCAATGTCCGTTTTCGCACGCGGTGCGAAAACGGACACCGTCGTTCCACTTCCGCGCGCCTCTCGTGCCGAAGACGGCGCGAATGTGCGGCTTCCATGCCGAAGTGCCGGTTGATCTAAATGTCTAGTTGACGGTTAGATCAACGCTTCGGCGGCTCGATCGGCGTCGGCCTCGGTGTTGTAGAGGCCGAACGACAGCCGCGCCCTGCCGGCCCGCGCTGCGGCCCGGATCCCGGCCGCCGCCAGCTTCTCGCTCGCGCCCTCGACGGCCACCGAGACGATCGGCGAGTCGGACGCCGGCAGGCCGAGATGGCCGAGCAGGCGGTTCGCCAGGCCGACGCCGTGGGCGCCGATCCGCGGCACGCCGACCTCCTCCAGCAACTCGAGCGCCGGCAGCGTGCCGACCCACATCAGCCAGGCGGGCGAGATGTCGAAGCGCCGCGCGTCCTCCGCCAGCCGCAGCGGCGCGCCGTAGATGGAGTTCCAGATGTCGTCGCCGGCGTACCAGTTGGCGGCGTGGGGGATGAGCGTCTCGGCCGCCTCCGGGCTGACCGACATGAAGGCCGTGCCGCGCGGCGACAGCAGCCACTTGTACGCGCTGCAGACGACGAAGTCGAGGCCGGAGGCGTCGATGTCGAGCCAGCCGGTGGCCTGCGTGGTGTCGGCCAGCACGCGGGCGTCGTTGTCGCGCGCGGCGGCGCGGATCTGCGCCAGGTCGGCGACGGCGCCGCTGTCGGAGCGGACCGCCTCGATCGCCACCAGCGACGTGCGCGGCGTGACGGCGTCGGCAACCCGGTCGAACGGCACGCTGCGCACCTCGACGCCGCGGCGCTCCTGGGCCAGGAACGGGAACAGCGTCGACGTGAACTGGCCGTCGGCGACGACCACCTCGGCGCCGTCGGGCAGCGACGCCGCGATCAGGCCGATCATCGGCGATGCCTGGTGGCCGACCGCCACCCACGACTCGGGCACGTGCAGCAGCCGCGCGAACACGCCCCGGGCCGCGGTGATGGCGGCGTCGTAGTCCTGCGGCTGGGCGCGGCCGTCGCGCCAGCCCTCGGCAGCGGCCTGGAACGCCGTCCACGCGGTGTCGGGCGGGAGCCCGAACGAGGCCGTGTTGAGGTAGCCGCTCGCATCGGCGAAGCGCCCGCTGACGTCCAGGCTCAACGCACGATCCGGTAGACGCCGTCGTAGGTCAGGACGTACACGTTGCCACGGGAGTCCTCGCCGAAGCTGGTCACGCCGCCCGGCACGCCCGAGCGCTTGGTGAACTGCAGCGCCCGCTTGTTGTCGCGCAGCCGGATGCCGCGGATCCACCCGCCCGCGTTGTCGGAGAAGAGGTAGTACCCGCGCAGCCCCGGCACGTCGGTGCCGCGGTACACGTAGCCGCCGACGATGGCGATGCTCTCCGGGTGCGCGACGACCTTCAGCGGCATCACCAGCGTGCCGCCGGTCAGCGTGCGGCCGGCGTTGAACACCTGGCGGCCCTCGTACCGGCTCCAGCCGAAGTTGCGCAGCGACCGGGTGGCGGGCTTCGACACGCGGTCGATCTCCTCCCACTGGCCCTGGCCGACGTCGCCGATCCAGATGGTGCCGCTCTTGCGGTCGAACGAGAAGCGCCACGGGTTGCGCAGGCCGGTGCCCCAGATGCGCGGCTTGGTGCCCGCGTGATCGACGTCGAGGCGCAGCATCTTGCCGAGCAGCGAGCGGCGGTTCTGGGCGTGGCCGAACTGGTCGTTGCCGCCGCCGCCGTCGCCGGTGCCGAACCACAGCCGGCCGTCGGGGCCGAAGTGCAGCTGGCCGCCGTTGTGGTTGCCCGCCTCGCGGTGCCGGATCGTCACGAGCGTGCGCCGGTACGTGCCGCGATCGCCCGTCGCGCGCCCCTCGGCGACCGTGATGTCGCCGGTGCCGGCGGCCGTGTAGTAGAGGAAGAAGCGGTGGTTGGTCGCGAACCTCGGGTGGAAGGCGATCGACAGCAGGCCGCGCTCGCCGCCCGCCTCGACGCGTGAGCGCACGTCGATGAAGGTCGTCAGCCTGCCGTTCTTCAGCACACGCACGACCCCGCGCTGGTCGACGACGAACACCCGGCTGTCGCCCCTGGGCGACGCGAGGTCGACGGCCTGGCCGGCGCCGTTGAGCGCGGCGACGCGGCGGAGCTTGAAGGTGGGAGCGGCCGAGGCGGCTCCCGGCAGGGTCAGGAGCAGCGTGATGGCCCCGATCACGAACCTCATCCTCATCGCCGGAGGGTAGCGGGGCGCGGACGATCGGCCCGGTCTACGCTTCGGCCGTGGCCGCCGCCGGGACGTTCCAGGACGTGATCCTCCGCCTGCAGGAGTTCTGGGCGGCGCGTGGCTGCGTGCTGGCCCAGCCGTACCACACCGAGGTCGGCGCCGGCACGATGAACCCCGCCACCTTCCTGCGCTCGCTCGGCCCGCAGCCCTGGAACGTGGCCTACGTGGAGCCGTCGCTGCGCCCGAAGGACGGCCGCTACGCCGAGAACCCGTACCGGCTGCAGCACTACTACCAGTTCCAGGTGCTGCTCAAGCCCTCGCCGTCCGACGTGCAGGAGGTCTACCTGGAGTCGCTGCGCGCGATCGGCATCGACCCCGCCGCGCACGACATGCGGTTCGTGGAGGACAACTGGGAGGCGCCGACGCTCGGCGCCTGGGGCACCGGCTGGGAGGTCTGGCTGGACGGCATGGAGATCACGCAGTTCACCTACTTCCAGCAGGCCGGCGGCATCGACTGCAACCCCGTCTCGGTCGAGATCACGTACGGCCTCGAGCGGCTCGCGATGTACCTGTTCGGCGTCGACAACGTCTACGACCTCGAGTGGGCGCCCGGCGTCTCCTACGGCGACGTGCACGCCGCCGGCGAGCGGCAGTTCTCGGCCTACAACTTCGAGGCGGCCGACGTCGACATGCTGCTGCGTCACTTCGACGACCACGAGCGCGAGGCCGGCGCCCTGATGGAGCGCGGCCTGCCGCTGCCCGCCTACGACCAGGTCCTGAAGTGCTCGCACACCTTCAACCTGCTCGATGCGCGCGGCGCCATCTCGGTCACCCAGCGGGTCGGCTACATCGCCCGCGTCCGCAACCTGGCGCGCGCCGTCGCGGCTGCGTACGTGGAATCGCTGGAGCCCGCATGACCGCCACGCTGCTGATCGAGCTGGGCTGCGAGGAGCTGCCGGCGAACGCCTGCCGCGTCGCCGACGCCGACGCCGGGCCGGCGCTCGAGCGCCTGCTGGCCGAGCGCCGGCTGGCGGCGTCCCGCGTCGAGACCCACGTGTCGCCGCGGCGCATCGCGGTGCTGGCCCACGACGTGCCGGCTCGCCAGGCGGCCGAGCGCGTCGAGCACCGCGGGCCGCCCGAGAACGTGGCCAGAGGCGACGACGGCTGGACGAAGGCCGGCGAGGGCTTCGCCCGCCGCCACGGCCTCACCGCCGACGGCCTGGAGCTGCGCGACGGCTTCGTCTGGGCCAGCGTCGACGCCGACACCGCCACGCTGGCGGCGCTCGCGCAGGAGCTGGTCGACGGGCTCGTCGAGGGCCTCCAGATGCCCAAGAACATGCGCTGGGCGTGGGAGACGCTGCGCTTCTCGCGGCCCATCCGCACGCTCGTCGTGCTGCACGGGTCCGACGTGCTCGACGCGGAGGTGGCCGGCGTCCGCTCCGGCCGTCAGGTGCGCGGGCACCGCCTGGTCGCGCCCGAGTTCGACCTGCCCGATGCCGATGCGTACGTGGCCGCGCTGGCGGACGGCGGCGTCACCGTCCCGTCCACCCTCCGCCACGGGCAGATCACGGCCGCGCTCGACGCCGCCGCGGCCGCCGCCGGCGCGGAGTGGAGCGACCCGGGCGGCGTGCTGGCCGAGGTGCAGCACCTGGTGGAGCGCGTCCACGTGATCGCCGGCTCGTTCGACCAGCGCTACCTGGAGCTGCCCGACCGCGTGCTCGTGACCGCGATGCAGTCGCACCAGCGCTACCTGCCGCTGACCGCCGGCGGCAAGCGCTTCCCGGGGTTCCTGACGGTCGTCAACTCCGACGCCGCGCACGACGACGCCGTCCGCGCCGGCAACGAGCGCGTGCTGGTGGGCCGGCTCGACGACGCGGTCTTCTCCGTCCAGCAGGACCGCCAGCGCGGGCTGGAGGCGCTCGCCTCCGACCTCGAGCGCATCACCTTCCACGCTCGCGCCGGGTCGGTGGCCGACAAGACCGAGCGCATCGTCGCGCTCGTGCACGCGCTCGGCGGCGACGACCGCGCGCTCGCCGCGGCACGGCTGGCGAAGGCCGACCAGGCGTCGACGCTGGTGCAGGAGTTCGCCGAGCTGGAGGGCTACGTCGGCGAGCAGTACGCCCGCGCCGAGGGCCTCGACGAGGAGATCGCGCGCGCCATCGGCGAGCAGTTCCTGCCCGACGCCGCCGGCGGCGAGCTGCCGCAGACCGCGGCCGGCGCGCTGCTGGCAGTCGCGGACAAGCTCGACACGCTCACGACCACGCTCGCCATCGGCGAGCGGCCCACCGGGTCGCGCGACCCGTACGGCCTGCGCCGCGCCGCGGCCGGCATCGTCGCCATCGCGCTCGATCGCCGGCTCGACCTCCGCCTGGCCGAGCGCGCGGGCCAGATCCACGCGATGCTCTCCGGCCAGGGCGCGCAGCTGACGCTCGACCAGGCCGCCACGGTCGAGGCCGTCGAGGAGTTCGTGCTCGACCGCGTCGACGCCGCGCTGGCAGCCGAGGGCGTGCCGATCGACCTCGCCCGCGCCGCCCGCGGCGCCGCCGCGCCGGCCGACCCGGTCGCGTACGCCGACCGCGCCCGCCGTCTGCAGGCGGCCGTCGACACCGACGAGTTCGCGCAGGCCCTGAACGCCTTCACCCGCTGCCACCGGCTGGCCGCCAAGGGCGCCGACGAGGCCGCCCCGCGGGTCGACCCGGCGCGGTTCGAGCACGACAGCGAGCGCGCCCTCGCCGACGCCATCGCGGTGGCCGCGAACGAGCCGGACGCCCTGCCCGCGGCAGCCTCGCTGAGCGGCCCGGTCGACGCCTTCTTCGACGCCGTCCTCGTGATGGCGGATGATGTCGCCGTGCGCGCGAACCGCCTCCGTCTCCTGGTCGACGTGACCACGATCTGCAACCGGGTCGGCGACCTCTCCCAGGTGCAACGCTGATGTCGACGACCGACCCGATCGAAGTCCACCTGATCTCCGACTCCACGGGCGACACCGCGGCCCGTGTGGCGCGTGCCGCCCAGGCGCAGTTCTCGACCCACCCGACCACGCTCGTGCGGCATCCGCGGGTGACGACCATCGAGGGGCTGTCGCGCGCGTTCGAGCGCATCGGCGGGCCGCCCGGCAAGGCCGTCTTCTTCACGCTCATCGACCGCGAGCTGCGGCGCATCACGACCGAGCTGTGCCACCGCGAGGGCATCGCCCACTGCGACCTGCTGGGACCGCCGCTCGAGGCGCTCACCTCGGCGTCGGGCGACGAGGCCGAGCTGGTGCCGGGCCGGCCGCTGGCGTTCGACAAGGACTACTTCAAGCGCGTCGCCGCCATGGAGTTCGCCGTCAAGCACGACGACGGCCTCTCCGGCGAGGGCCTCGAGGACGCCGAGATCGTGCTGATCGGCGTCTCGCGCACCGGCAAGACGCCGCTCTCGATGTACCTCGGCTACCTGGGCTACAAGACCGCCAACGTCCCGCTGGTGCGCGGCATCCAGCCGCCCGCGAACCTGTTCCGCATCGACTCGGCCAAGGTCGTCGGCCTGACCATCGACCCCGACCGCCTGGCCAAGATCCGCGGCCGCCGGCTGCGCGCCATCGGCGGCGCCGGCGTGCGCGACGGGTACGCCGAGCTGAACCGCATCTTCGAGGAGCTGGAGGAGGCGAACGCGGTGCAGCGGCGGCTCGGCTGCCCGGTCGTCGACGTCACCAACATCGCGCTCGAGGAAGCCGCGAACCGCGTCGATCGACCTGGTCGACCGCAGCTGATGCCGAAGTACGTCTACGACCTCAGCGAGGGATCGGCCGACATGCGGTCGCTGCTCGGCGGCAAGGGCGCCAACGTGGCCGAGATGCTGCGCATCGGCGTGCCCGTCCCGGACGGCTTCACCGTCACCACCGAGGCCTGCGTCGCGGCCACGAAGGACGGTGCCTGGCCCGACGGCCTGGAGGCCGAGATCGAGGCGCGGCTGGTCGCGCTCGAGGAGCGCACGGGCCGCCAGCTGGGCGTGGGCGCGCGGCCGCTGCTGGTCTCGGTCCGCTCCGGCGCCGTCCACTCGATGCCGGGGATGATGGACACGATCCTCAACCTCGGCATGTCGGAGGCGACCGCCGAGGCGCTCGCCACCGAGTCGGGCAACGCCCGCTTCGCGTGGGACTCGTACCGCCGCTTCGTGCAGATGTACGGCGAGGTGGTGGAGGGCGTGCCCGGCGACGTCTACGAGCACGCGCTGAGCCGCAAGAAGTCGGACCGCGGCGTCCGCGCCGACACCGATCTCGACGCCGACGACCTGCGCGCGCTGGGCGCCGAGTTCCGCCGGCTGACGGCCGAGCACGGCGGCACCCTGCCCGACGACCCGCGCGAGCAGCTGCGCGGCGCGGTCGACGCGGTGTTCCGCTCGTGGGGCAACCCGCGCGCCACCGTCTACCGGCGGGCGCACGGCATCTCCGACGACCTCGGCACCGCCGTGAACATCATGCAGATGGTGTTCGGCAACCTCGGCGACGACTCGGCGACGGGCGTCTGCTTCACGCGCAACCCCTCGACCGGCGAGCGCGAGGGCTTCGGCGAGTTCCTGGTCAACGCCCAGGGCGAGGACGTCGTGGCCGGCATCCGCACGCCGCGGCCGCTGCCCGAGCTCGAGGGCGTGCTGCCCGACTGCTACGCGCAGCTGATCGAGACGATGGCGCGGCTCGAGGGCCACTACCGCGACATGCAGGACATCGAGTTCACGATCGAGCGCAGCAAGCTCTACCTGCTGCAGACGCGCACCGGCAAGCGCACCACCCAGGCCGCGCTGCACATCGCGCGCGACCTCGTGGCCGAGGGCGTCATCGAGCGCGAGGAGGCGGTCGGCCGCATCGACCCGCGCGGCCTCGACCAGCTGCTGCACCCGACCATCGACCCGGAGCGCCGCGGCGAGCCGCTGGTGCGCGGGCTGAACGCCTCGCCCGGTGCCGCGGTCGGCGCGATCGTGCTCGACGCCGACAGCGCCGAGCGCCGCGGGCGCAGCGGCGAGGCCGTCGTGCTGGTGCGGTGGGAGACGACGCCCGACGACATCCACGGCGTCATCGCCGCCCAGGGCGTGCTGACGGCGCACGGCGGCATGACGTCGCACGCGGCGGTCGTGGCGCGCGGCATGGGCAAGCCCTGCGTGGCCGGCGCCGAGTCGATGCGCATCGACGTCGAGGCGCGCACCGTGCTGATCGGCGGCCAGACGTTCGCCGAGGGCGACGTGATCACGCTCGACGGGTCGACCGGCGAGGTGTTCGCTGGCGCGCTGCCGCTGGTGCCGCCGCAGGTGAACGACGACTTCCAGCAGGTCGTGAAGTGGGCCGACGAGATCCGCCGGCTCGGCGTGCGCGCCAACGCCGACACGCCGGAGGACGCCACGCGGGCCCGCGAGTTCGGCGCCGAGGGCATCGGCCTCTGCCGCAGCGAGCACATGTTCATGGCCGAGGAGCGCCTGCCCGTCGTGCGCGAGATGATCCTGGCCGGCTCGCCCGAGGAGCGCGAGTCGGCGCTCGATCGCCTGGCGCCCATGCAGCAGGGCGACTTCGAGGGCATCCTCCGCGCGATGGACGGCCTCGAGGTCACCATCCGGCTGCTCGACCCGCCGCTGCACGAGTTCCTGCCCGACGTCACCGTCCAGGCCGTCGCGGTCGAGCGCCTGCGCGCCGCGGGCGATCCGGGCCTCGGCGCCGCCGAGAAGCTGCTCGGCCGCATCCGCCGGCTGCACGAGTCGAACCCGATGCTGGGCACGCGCGGCTGCCGCGTCGGCCTGCTGTACCCCGAGATCTACGCGATGCAGGTGCGCGCCATCGCCCGAGCCACGCGCGAGGTGCGCTCCACGGGCGGCGACCCGCGGCCGGCGATCATGATCCCCCTGGTCGGCTTCGCGACCGAGCTCGAGCGCATGCGCGCGCTGGTGGTCGAGGTGCTGGAGGAGGAGGGCACGCCCGAGATCCCGATCGGCACCATGATCGAGCTGCCCCGCGCCGCCATGTGCGCCGACCAGATCGCGCCGCACGCCGACTTCTTCTCGTTCGGCACCAACGACCTGACGCAGACCGTGCTGGGCGTCTCGCGCGACGACGCGGAGGGCAAGTTCCTCGCCGCGTACGTCGAGGACGGCATCCTCGATGCAGAACCCGTTCGCGACCATCGACGTCGACGGCGTGGGCGGGCTCGTGCGCATCGGCTGCGAGCGCGGCCGCGGCGCCAACCCGGCGCTCGGCCTCGGCATCTGCGGCGAGCACGGGGGAGACCCGGCGTCGATCGCCTTCTTCCACGCCGCCGGCCTCGACTACGTGTCGTGCTCGCCGTTCCGCGTGCCGGCGGCGCGGCTGGCGGCCGCCCAGGCGGCGCTCGGCGGCGGATTCCGGGACCGCTGATGGGCATCCTCGCGCTCGGCGGCGGGGCGCTCGATCCGCAGGTCTGCGACTGGGTGGCCGCGCGCCTGGATGGCGACCGGCCGAAGGTCGTGCTGCTGCCGACGGCGACCGCGGACCTGCCCGAGATCATCGTGCGGTTCTACGAGCGGTTCGTGCCGACGGGCTGCGACGCCTCGCACGTGCCGCTGCACGCCGTGCCGCCCGACGACGCGCGCGAGCGCATCGCCGGGGCCGACGCGGTGCTGGTGACGGGCGGCAACACGGCGAACGCGCTGGCGATCTGGCGCCTGCACGGCATCGACGACGCGCTGCGCACGGCGTGGCAGCGCGGGGCGCTGCTGTGGGGCTCCTCCGCCGGGATGATCTGCTGGTTCGAGGCCGGCGTGACCGACTCGTTCCGGGCCGACCTCGACGGCATGCGCGACGGCCTCGGCTTCCTGCCCGGCTCGGCCTGCCCGCACTACGACGGCGAGCCGCGGCGCCGCCCGGTCTACACGCGGCTGGTGCGCGACGAGGGCTTCCCGCCCGGCGTCGCCGCCGACGACGGCACCGGCCTCTGGTACGAGGGCACCGAGCTGCGCGAGGTCTGCGCGTTCCGCCCGGGCGCCGCCGCCTACCGGGTCGAGCCGTCGGGCGAGACGCCGCTCGTCGTCTGAGCAGCAGCGCGGCGATCCTCTCCGCGGCGTGGCCGTCGCCGTACAGCTCCGGGCGCGTCGTCGGCACGGGCCGCGCCAGGGCCGCGCGGATCGCGTCGGCGTCGTCGCCGACGAGCGCGTTCCAGCCCGACTCCACCGTCTCGACCCACTCCGTCGTCTCGCGCAGCGTCACGCACGGGACGCCGTGGAAGTACGCCTCCTTCTGCGCGCCGCCGGAGTCGGTGAGCAGCGCCCGGGCGCCGCGCAGCAGCGCCGTGAACTCCAGGTAGCCGGCCGGCTCGCGCACCTCGACGGCGGGGCCGAACGCGAGGCCCGCGGCGGCGAGCGCGGCCTGCGTGCGCGGGTGCAGCGGCAGGATCACGCGCTCGCCGAGGCCCGACAGCGCCTCGACCAGCCGCCCGAGCACCGGCTGGCGCGTGTTCGCCTCGCGGTGGACCGTCGCCAGCACGTAGGGCGGATCGGGCCGCGCGATGCGGTCGGCGAGCGGGCCGAACAGGCGCGCCGCGTCGGCCATCACGTCGCCCACCACGTGCACGCCGCGCGTGATGCCCTCGGCCGCCAGGTTGCGCACCGCGACGTCGGACGGGCACAGCAGCAGGTCGGCGACGGCGTCGACCAGCACGCGGTTGACCTCCTCCGGCATCGACCGGTCGAACGAGCGCAGGCCCGCCTCGACGTGGGCCACCGGCAGGCCGAGCTTCGAGGCCGCGAGCGCCGCCGCCAGCGTCGAGTTGGTGTCGCCGTAGACGACGACCCAGTCCGGCGCCGCGGCGGCCAGCACCGGCTCGATGCGCTCCAGCACGCGCGCGGTCGTCTCGGCGTGCGTGCCGGAGCCGACCTCGAGCCGGTGGGCGGGCGGCGCGATGCCGAGCTCGTCGTAGAAGACGCCCGCCAGGCCGTGGTCGTAGTGCTGCCCCGTGTCGACCATCACCACGTCAGCCAGCGGGGCGAGCGCCAGGTGCAGCGGCGCCGCCTTCACGAACTGCGGGCGGTTGCCGACGACGGAGACGACCCGCATCAGCCGATGGCCTGCTCCAGGTCGGCGATCAGGTCGTCCGGGTCCTCGATGCCGACCGAGTAGCGGATCAGCCCCTCGGGGATGCCCATCGCGGCGCGCTCCTCGGCGGTGCACTCGACGTGGCTGGTGGTGGCCGGCATGCCGGCGATCGTCTCGACGGCGCCGAGGTTGGCGGCGCGGTGCGCGAGCCGCAGCTTCGGCAGCACGCGCTGACGGCCTCGAAGCCGCCCACCAGCGAGAAGCCAGCATGCCGCCGAAGCCCGCATCTGCCGCGCCGCGATCTCGTGGCCGACGTTCGACTCGAGGCCGGGGTAGAAGACGGCCTCGACGCCGGCGTGCGCCTCCAGCCAGGCGGCGATGCGCGGCGCCGTCTCGTTCTGCCGCTCGATGCGCAGCGCGAGCGTCTTCATGCCGCGCAGCAGCAGGTAGGCGTCGTGCGGCGACAGCGCGGCGCCGGTGATCTCGCGGTAGTGGTAGACCGCCTCGACGAGGTCGCGGCGGCCGGCCAGCGCGCCGCCGAGCGCGTCGGCGTGGCCGCCGAGGAACTTCGTCGCGCTGTGCACGACCAGGTCGGCGCCGAGCGCCAGCGGCTGCTGGTTGATCGGCGTCGCGAACGTGTTGTCGACGACGACGATCGCGCCCACCTCGTGCGCGGCGGCCGTCAGCGGCTCGATGTCGACCACCTTGAGCGTCGGGTTGGTCGGCGTCTCCAGGTAGAGCACGTCGAGCCCGCGGCGATCGCGCGCTCGATCGCCTCGTGGTCCTCGGTGTCGCACAGGTCGACCTCGACCTTCTGGCGCGGCAGGAAGTCGATGAACAGCTGGTTCGTGCCGCCGTAGGTGTCCTTGACGGAGACGACGCGCGAGCCGGGCGTCAGCAGCGCGAACAGCGTGTTGCTGACACCGCCGCCATGCCCGTGGCGAAGCCGATCGCGTGCTCGGCGCCCTCGAGGTCGGCGACCTTCCGCTCGAACGCGCGCACCGTCGGGTTGGTGTTGCGCGTGTAGATGTGGCCGGGCGCGTTGCCGAGGGCGACGTCGAGCCACGAGTCGACGTCGTCGTAGCCGAACGCGATCGAGTGCTGCACGGGCACCTGGGTGCCGCCGTGGGCGAGGGACTCGGACTCGCCGGCCCAGACGACGCGGGTGTCGAGATGATCCATCGCGGGAGCGTAGAGGCTTGATGTGGATCTGGCGCACGCTCCGCGGGCTGTGCGGGCGCCTCTCGGACGGCGGGCGGGATCGCAGGGCATGGCGGAGCCATGTTCAAGATTCCGCCCGCCGGAGCGGTCGCGATCGCCGAAAGCCCCGCGCAGCACGGGCTGTAGGTGATCGCTGGAGCGGCCGAGACGTCCGGACAGCCCGCGGAGCGCGCGCCAGAGACGCATCACGCCTCCCCAAGAGGCGATACTGCCGCGAGCGACGCAGGAGGACTACCCGTGGAAACCGTCTCGTTCGTCCACATGGCCGACGGCACCAAGGAGGACTACGAGCTGCTCGACCGCAAGGCGGACGAGTACAACGAGCAGCTCGTCGATCGTCTGATGGCCGCGCTGGACGGGCTCAAGGAGTCGATCGCGGGCTACAAGGTGTCGCGGTACGAGCACTCGCTGCAGGGCGCGTCGCGCGCCCACCGCGACGGGCGCGACGAGGAGTACATCGTGGCGACGCTGCTGCACGACATCGGCGACGAGCTGGCGCCGTGGACGCACGGCGAGATGACCGCCGCGATCCTGAAGCCGTTCGTGAAGCCGGAGTACGCCTGGATGGTCAAGTACCACGGCGTCTTCCAGATGTACTACTACGCGCACTTCTCGGGCGGCGACCGCAACGTCCGCGATCGCTGGCGGGACAACCCGAACTACGACCTGACGGTCGAGTTCTGCGAGAAGTACGACCAGAACTGCTTCGACCCCGACTACGACACCCTGCCGGCGGAGTTCTTCGAGCCGATGGTGCGCCGCGTGTTCGCCGAGCCGCGCTACCTGACCGGCGACGAGGGGGTCTAGCCGGCGCCGGCTACGCGGCGATCGCGAAGCCCGTCGCGCCCTCGTCCACCTCGGCGATCAGCTCGGCGAGGTTGAGGGGCGACATCCCGAACACGTCGGCGGCGCGCTTCTGCGGCCACTCGGGGTGCGAGAACGGCACCAGGCCGCGGCCCATCTCCGCGGCCAGCCAGTCGCCGCAGTGCAGCGCGTCGGCGAGCGAGCGCTCGATGCGCGCCGCGGCGGGGTCGTCCTGGCAGCGGATCGCCTCGCAGATCGGGGGCGGGAACCGCCACTGCTCGGCCAGCCGCGCGCCCAGCTCGGGCGCGCCGAAGCCGAACACCTCGCGCTCCACCTCGGTGAAGCCGCGCTTCTCCTTGCGGGCCGTCACGTAGCAGTGCAGGAACTCGGGCTTCGCGACGCGGGTGAGGACGATCGTGCCGAGCTCGTGGATCAGGCCGCACAGGAACGCGCGGTCCGGCGGGTCGCCGGCGCGCTTGGCCAGCGAACGCGCCGCCACGGCGGTGGCGATGGAGTGGTCGAGCAGCTCCCGGCGCATCGGCGACAGCCCGTCGCGGTCGACCGCGAGGAAGCGCAGGGCGGCGTTGGTCAGCGCCAGCGTGCGGATGGTGGCGATGCCGAGCAGCACGCAGGCGTCGGGCAGCGTCTCCATCTTGCGGCCGTAGCCGTAGTAGGCGGAGTTGGCCTGACGCATGACGATCGCGGCCAGCGCGGGCTCCGATCCGACGCGCTCCGCGATCTCCGGCATCGTGGTGTACGGCGAGTCGCAGGCGTCGACGATCTCCTCGATGGCGCCATCGTGGGAAAGCGGCAGGGAGCGGACGCGCTCGAGCATGGCGTCGAGCCGGTTTTCGTCGGGGGCCACATCCCGCCTATCGGCATTCGCGCGGAAACCTAGCGTCACCCGTTCGGGGTACGGTGGCGTAGGCTGCCGCCCCGTGCAGATCCACGTCGCGTTCACGCCCCGGGACGCCGCGCCCGGACGTGTGCAGGTCGTCGTCGACTGCATCCGCGCCACGACCACCATCGCGCAGGCCCTCGCGGCGGGCTACGAGCGGGTCGTCTGCGTCGGTGAGATCGCCGACGCGGTGCGCGAGCGAGGGCCTCGGGTCGTGCTCGGCGGCGAGCGCGAGGGCGTGCTCATCGAGGGCTTCGACCTGGGCAACTCGCCCGCCGAGTACGAGACGCCGCAGGGCTCGACGCTGGTGCTGACGACGACGAACGGCACGCGGGCGATCCTGCTCGCCGCCGACGAGGCCGAGATCGTGATCGTGGGAGCACTGACGTGCCTGGAGGCGGTCGCCCGGTCGGTCGCGCGGCTGGCCGGCGATGGCGACGTCGCGATCCGCTGCGCCGGCGTGCGCGGCGAGGTGGCGCTCGACGACGTCTACGTCGCGGGGCGTCTCGTGGAGCGCATCGACGAGCTGGCCGGCCCCGCGTTCCTCACCGACGGCGCGCGCAGCGCCCGGGCGCTCGCCCGCGCCTACGGCGACCCGCTGGCGGCGCTGGCCGACTCGCAGAGCGCCCGCGACCTGGACGGCACGGGCCACGAGCCCGACGTCGCGCGCTGCGCCCGCGAGAGCGTCTTCGACGTCGTGCCCCGCGTCAGCGGCACGGCCGCCGGCCGCGCCGTGATCGTCGCGTAGCCGACTCCGGGAACGTGCCCGAATCCGCGCCGACTGCGCCGGGCGTCGCAACGACCCGTCACAGACCACGCGACGCATGTCGTTTCGCTGCCGCACCGCGAATCGGACATCGCCGTGGCCCGGCGGGGCCGCGAGCCGACGGACTAGTCGACGTCCTCGGACTCGACCGCGCGCGCCAGCGGCGGGAAGCGCCGCCGGACGCCGCGCGCGAAGGCGCGGGCGTAGGCCTCGGCGGTCTCGTCGTCGAGCGTGGCGGCGTACGCGTCGCGGATCGCGAGCAGGTCCTGCGCGGCCCAGTCGACGCGGTCCTGGTAGTCGCCGTACGCCTCCTGGGCGTCGTCGCGCGTGGCCCGGTGGTGCTCGTCCAGCGCCTGCACCATCTCCGCGATCTCGGTGCGATGGTCGGCCGTGAACAGATCCAGCTGGCGCTCGATCAGATCGGAGAAGCGTCGGCGGAACAGGGCCATCACCCGGAACGTTACCCTGCCGCCCATGATCGACCTGGCCCGTCTGCGCGGCGAACTGCCGTCCGCGACCATGAACGCGTACTTCAACGCCGGCACGTTCGGCCCGCTGCCCAAGCCCGCCGCCGACGCGATGCGCCAGCATCTCGAGGAGGCCTACGTGTGGGGCCGCGTCGGCGCTCGCGGGTACGCCGCCTGGGACGGGCTGACCGACCGCGCGCGCACCGCCTTCGCCGAGGCCGCGGGCGCGCCGCCCGACGAGATCGCGCTCAACCACTGCACCACCGACGGCTGCAACACGGTCATCTGGGGCATGGACTGGGCCGCCGGCGACGAGGTCGTCACGACGACGCACGAGCACCCCGGCCTGACCGCGCCGCTGGAGGAGCTCGCGCAGCGACAGGGCGTGGTGATCCGCGAGGTCGAGCCAACCCGCGAGGCGATCGCCGCGGCCCTCACGTCGCGCACGCGCCTGGTCGCGATCTCGCACATCCTGTGGACGGACGGCGCCATCCTGCCGGTGGCCGACATCAGCGCCGACGCCCACGCGGCCGGAGCGCGGGTGCTGGTCGACGGCGCCCAGGGTGGCGGCGCCGTCTCGTTCGCCGCCTCGAGCCTGGGCTGCGACTACTACACGTACTCGGGCCAGAAGTGGCTCTGCGGCCCTTCCGGCACCGGCGCGCTCTGGGTCGCGCCGGCGGCGCTCGGCGACCTGCGCACGCCGTGGCCGTGGTACCTGTCGCGCGACCGGCGCTCGGGCCCCGAGGTGCAGGACTGGACGATCGCGCGCCGCCTCGACGCGGGCACCGTGACGCTGACGGCGTTCGCCGGCGTGAGCGCGGCCCTCGACTGGCGGCGCGACCTCGGCTTCGACGCCACGTGCGAGCGGGCCGCGTCGCTCGCCGCGACGCTGCGCGAGCAGCTCGCCGGTGTCGCGTCGGTCGAGCTCGAGACGCCGGCGCAGCCGTCGTCGATCGTCGCGTTCCGCACGCCGGGCCGCGAGCCGGCCGACGTGGTCGCGCGCTGCGAGGAGCTCGGCGTGTTGCTGCGGCAGATCCCCACGCACGGTCTCGTCCGCGCGTCGGTGGGCTTCTGGAACGACGAGCGCGACCTCGAGCGCCTCGTCGACTCGGTGCGCTAGGCGCGCTACAGGCCGAGCTGGCGGCGCACGTGCACGAGCGCCGCGGCGTCGACGCCGTGGTTGAGCGTCAGCACCCGGGGGGCGGGAGCGAGGCCGGCGGTGGCGTCGTCCGACCACGCGATCACGACGTCGCAGGTCTGCAGCGCGGGATCGTCGCCGGACTCGGCCTCGACCACGTCGATCCGCGGCGCGATGCGGCGGATCATCGAGACGGCATTGCGGCGCGGCGTCTGGCAGGGGTAGGGGACCCCGACGCGCGTGCCGGGCTCGAGGGCGGCGATCTCCGCGACGACGTCCATGAACTCCGGCGACGGCAGCAGGCTGACGACGGGCACCTCGCTGACGAGCGCCCGCACCTCCTCGGCGTGGTGCGCCGTGGTGACGACCGCGTCGATGTCGCCCTCCGCCAGTCGGTCCTGCAGCTCGACGATGACGGCGCCCTCGACGCTGTCGATGCGATCGCCGAACGCCGTGCGCAGCTGCGAGACGTACGGCTCCGTCTCGTCGCGGCCGCATTCGACGAACAGCAGCCGGCGGGCGCCGACGGCGGCGCGCTGCGCGGCGCGCGCGAACGCGCCGGCGGCGAACTCGTCGGGCTCGATGCCCTGGCTCGCGGCCTCGTCGAAGGCGCGGTCGAGGATGGCCTCGAGCGCGTCGTCGTAGGTGCGGGGCAGCGGATCGGCGACGACGGTGCCGACCTTGCGGCGCGCGACGACCCAGCCCTCGTCCTGCAGCCGTGCGTAGACGGTGCGGATCGTGTTCGCGTTCACGCGCAGCGCCGCGGCCATCTCGCGCACGGTCGGCAGCCGCTCGCCGGGCTCGTACTCGCCGGTGGCGATCGCGTACCGGAGCTGCCAGAAGAGCTGCGTCCCGAGCGGTACGGACAGGTCTGATCGAACGTTGACGGTCATCCGCTGCGCACGAGTCTACCGCGATTCCGCCCGCCGGATCGTGCGTTTCGGCACGGGGGTCTGACCCCGAAACGGCTCGTTCTGGGGTCTGACCCCGGAACGCTTCCGCGCGGAAGGCGCACGGATCGTGCGATCGGTACGAACTGGCGCACGGCCGTGGCGGTCCGTGCGCGTCGCCGGCACGAAGCCGGCCCTAGGCTGGATCGGGCGCCTGCGGTGCGGAGGCCGAGCTCGGGCGCGATCGGGCGCAGCGCGGCGATCACGTTCGTGATGTGCTCGTCCAGGTCGAGGCCGATCAGCTCGAGGCCCTCGCGCACGTCGTCGCGGTTGACGCCGGCGGCGAACGACTTCTGCTTCAGCTTCTTCTTGACCGACGACGGCTCGAGCGTCGCGATGCCGTCCGGCCGCACGAGCCCGCAGGCGTGAACGAAGCCGGCCAGCTCGTCGCAGGCGAACAGCGTCTTCTCGAGCGGCGTCGCGCGCGCCAGGTCGAGGTGGTTCGCGTGCGACAGGATGGCGCGGACGAACCACTCCGGGATAGCCGCGCTCGCGCAGGATCGGGCCGCCGTCCTGCGGGTGCTTGTCGAGCGTCGGGTGGACCTCGTAGTCGAAGTCGTGCAGCAGCGCGACGTTGCCCCAGGCGGCCTCGTCCTCGCCGTCGAGGCGGGCGTAGCACCGCACGGCGGCCTCGACGGCGAGCGCGTGACGCAGCAGCGCCTCGCTCTTCGTGTACTCGGTGCAGGAGCGACCACGCGGCGTCGCGGTCATGGACGAGATCGGTCATCTGGGGGATGGTACGGGGAGGAGCGGCTGGTAGCATGGCCGCCCGTGGCCACGATCGAGGCACGGCAGGCAGTGACCGAGCACTTCGTCATCGAGGGCGGACGTCCCCTCTCCGGGACGATCGCGCCCGAGGGGAACAAGAACGCGGCGCTGCCCATCATCGCCGCGGCGCTGCTGACCGACCGCGCCGTCACGCCTTCGAACGTCCCGCGCATCCGCGACGTCGAGGTGATGGTCGAGCTGCTCGCCGATCTGGGCGCGAGCGTCGAGTGGACGGCGCAGAACGACCTCGAGATCCGCGCCGAGTTCGTCTCGAAGACGACGCTCGACCGCGACGCTCTGCAGCCGCATCCGCGCGTCGATCCTGCTCGCCGGCCCGCTGCTCGCGCGCTGCGGGCAGGTCGACCTGCCGCCGCCCGGCGGCGACGTCATCGGCCGCCGCCGCATCGACACGCACATCCTGGCGTTCGAGGCGCTCGGCGCCGAGGTCGACGGTCGACCGCTCGATCGACATCGCCGCCCCGTCGGGCCTCGAGGGGCGCCGAGGTGTTCCTCGACGAGCCGAGCGTGACCGGCACCGAGAACGCGGTCATGGCCGCCGTGCTGGCGCCGGGCCGCACCTGCCTGCATCAACGCCGCCTGCGAGCCGCACGTGCAGGACCTCTGCCGGATGCTCGTGAAGATGGGCGCGCGCATCGAGGGCATCGGCTCGAACATGCTGCACATCGACGGCGTCGAGCGGCTCTCGGGCTGCGACCACCGCGTCGGCGCCGACTACATCGAGGTCGCGTCGTTCGTCGGCGCTCGCGGCCGTCACGGGCGGCGACGTCACGGTCACCGGCGTCGAGCACGCCGACCTGCGCGCGATCCTCCACGCCTTCGGGCGGCTCGGCGTCGAGACGGAGGCGATCGGCACCGACCTGCGCGTCCCGCCGGATCAGGAGCTCGTCGTCGCGAACGACCTCGGCAACCAGATCCCGAAGATCGAGGACGGGCCCTGGCCGCAGTTCCCCGCCGACCTCACGTCGATCGCCGTCGCGGTCGCCACGCAGGCGCGGGGCACGGTGCTGGTGCACGAGAAGATGTTCGAGAACCGCCTGGTCTTCACCGACAAGCTGGTGACGATGGGCGCGCGGATCGTGCTCTGCGACCCGCACCGGTGCGTCATCACGGGCCCCGCGAAGCTGTACGGCGAGCGGGTCGAGTCGCCCGACATCCGCGCCGGCATGGCGATGCTGATCGCCGGCGCTGGCCGCGGAGGGCACGACCGTGATCGGCAACGTCGGCCAGATCGACCGCGGCTACGAGCGCATCGACGAGCGCCTGCGCGGCCTCGGCGCCGCCATCGAGCGCGTCACCGCGTAAGCGCGCCCCGCGCCGCCAGCAGCTCCCGCACCCGGTCGCGCGGCATCGCCGGCGTCCGGTGGCCCGTCGCGCCCGACCATCTCCTCGTTGGCCACGAGCGCGTTGACGACCGACTCCTCGACGCACTCGACGACCGCGGCGTAGAGCAGGTCCATCCACTCCACGGCACGAACTGCAGCGTGTCGTGGTCGGCGTCGCCCGGCTCGCCGATCGGGAAGCCGGTGCGGAACACGCCCGCGTTGCGCGGTCGAGAACGCGAGGAAGATGTCGCCGGAGAAGTGCCCGCCGGTGGTGCCGGTCCGGGCCAGCCCGAGCGGCACCCGCCGCGCCAGCGCCTTGCACTGCCCGGGCAGCAGCGGCGCGTCGGTGGCGACGATCGGCGATCACCGAGCCGGCCCCCGCCTGGCCCGACGACCCAGTCGTTCAGCGGGTCGTCGTCGGCCAGCTCGGCGCCCAGCGGCACGCCGGCGATCGACAGCTCGTCGCGCGAGCCGAAGTTGCACTGCAGCAGCGTGCCGACGGTGTAGGTCCGCGAGCCCCACGCGATGGTCCGCGAGGCCGTGCCGTTGCCGCCCTTGAACGAGTAGCAGTTCATGCCGGTGCCGCCACCGACGGAGCCCTCCTCGATCGGCCCGGCCGTGGCGGAGTCGAGCGCCTGCGAGCACGTGCTCGCGGGTGACGTGGCCGCCGTTGATGTCGTTCAGGTAGCCGTCCCAGGTCTCGGCCGAGACCGGCAGCATCCACATGTCGGCGAGCTGCGGGTGGCGCGAGCCGACCCAGTGGATGATCGCCTCGTGCGCGACGCCGACGGCGTGGGTGTTGGTGATCGCGATCGGCAGCGCGAGCGTGCCCGACTCCTCGATCCACGTCACGCCGGTCATCTCGCCGTTGCCGTTCAGCGAGTAGCTGGCGGCGGCGCACGGGTCGCCGGGGTTCGTCCTTGCCGCGCGGATGGATGGCGGTGACGCCGGTGCGGACGTTCGTCGCCCTCGATGCGGGTGCAGACGCCGACCTCGAGGCCGGGCACGTCGGTGATCGCGTTCGCGGGGCCGGGCGTGCCGGAGAACGGGATCTGGAGGCTGCGGGCGCGCGGGCGGCCCGCCGGAGTGGTCAGGTGAGGGTTCACAGACGGGATGGTGGAGTACGGTTCCCGCCATGTCCAAGTCCGTCGTCCGCACCGAGTCCGCACCCGCACCGTTCCAGGGTGCGCCGTACAACCAGGCGATCGTCGCAAACGGCCTCGTCTTCGTCTCCGGCCAGGGCCCGCTCGACCCGTCGGGCAAGCTCGTCGACGGCGACATCGCCGCCGCCGACGCACCAGACGTTCGACAACCTCGCCGCCATCCTCGAGGCGGCCGGATCGTCGCTCGACAAGGTCGTCAAGGCCGGCGTCTACCTGGCCGACCTGGGCGACTTCGTGGCCATGAACGAGGTCTACAAGGAGCGCATGCCGGCGCCGCACCCGGCCCGCACGACGATCCAGGCCGCCGCGCTGCCCGGCGGCATCCGCGTCGAGATCGACGTGATCGCCCTGGCGTGATCTCGCTCGCCGCCGACCTCGAGCGCCACCCCGAGGTGGCGCGTCTGCGCGGCCCTCTGGCCGGTGCGGCGAAGGACGCGGCGGTGTACCTCGTCGGCGGCGCCGTCCGCGACCTGCTGCTCGGGGCGGCGCACGTCGACGTGGACCTGGTGGTCGACGGCGACGCCGTCGCGGTCGCGCGGCGCCTCGCGGAGGCGACCGGCGAGCGGCTGGTCGTGTACGAGCGCGTTCGGCACCGCGACGGTCGGCGACGTCGACCTCGCCACCGCGCGGTCCGAGCGCTACGCCGAGCCCGGCGCGCTGCCCGAGGTGCGGGCGGCGTCGCTGGCGGACGACCTGGCGCGCCGCGACTTCTCCATCAACGCCATCGCGGCGGCGCTGGCGGACGGCGCGTTCGGCGACGTGACCGATCCGCACGGTGGTGTCGCCGACGTGCGCGCCGGTGTCGTCCGCGTGCTGCACGACGCGTCGTTCCGCGACGATTCGACGCGGCTGCTCCGCGCGGCGCGGTACACCGCCCGCCTCGGCTTCCGGCTCGACGAGGCGACGGCCGCGCAGGCCCGTGAGGTCGGCCGGCGCCCGACTCGTCACGACGGTCGGCGGCCCGCGCCTGCGCGACGCGCTGCTGCTGCTGCTGGGCGAGGACGGCGCGCCGGCGGCGCTGGCGCTGCTGGCCGACCTCGGCGTGCTCGCCGCCATCGCGCCGGGCCTCGCCGTCGAGGCGGCCGCTCTGGCCGACCTCGACGCGCTGGCCGCCGAGACGCCCGACGTCGACCGGGGCCGCGCGCGCCTGGCGCTGCTGCTGCGATCGCTGGAGCCCGACGAGCGCTCGCGCCTCGCCGCCTGGCTGCGCCTGCGCCGCATCGACGCCCGCGTCGTGCTGGCCGCCGCCGCGGCGACGCCCGACGCAGCTCGCCGGAGCTGCCGCCCGAGGCCGCGCTGGTGGTCGGCGGCGACGCCGGCCGCCGGTGGCTGGCGCGAGCACCGGCACGTCCGGCTGGAGGTCGACGGCGACGTCCTCGTCGCCGAGCTCGGCCTCACGCAGGGCCCCGAGGTCGGCCGCATCCTCGACGCCCTGCTGCGCGCCAAGCGCGCCGGCGAGCTGCCCGACCGCGCCGCCGAGCTGCAGCGCGCGCGGGCCCTACTGGCCTGAGCCCGCGACCAGCCCGAACGCGAGGAAGAGGATCGCGATCACGGCGGCGGCGAGGGCCGCGAGGGCCAGCGATCGCTGGTAGCCGGTACGCACGCCCGGCAGTGTCGCATGGCGTACGCTCGCCTCCGGCATGACCGTGGACGACCTCCGCACCTTCGCGCTCACGCTGCCCGTGCTGCTGGTGGCGATGGTGCTGCACGAGCTGGCGCACGGCGTGGTCGCGTGGCGGCTGGGCGACCCGACGGCGAAGATGATGGGCCGGCTGTCGCTGAACCCGATCCGGCACCTCGACCGCCTCGGCACGGCCATGTTCGCGGTCACCTTCTGCGCGGGCGTGGCGCTGAACCTGCCGGGCTTCGCGATCGGCTGGGCGAAGCCGGTGCCGGTCGTGCCCGAGCACTTCCGCTCGCCGCAGCGCGGCATGGCGCTGGTGGCCGCCGCCGGGCCGCTCGTGAACTTCCTGATCGCGGGCCTGTTCGCCGCCATCGTCTTCAACGTGCAGCTCGACGGCACCGCGTTCGACGTGGTGGTGCTGGCGCTGCTCGTCAACGTGACGCTGTTCCTGTTCAACCTGCTGCCGATCCCGCCGCTCGACGGCTCGCGCATCGTCGGCGCCGTGATGGACGACCGCACCTACGACCGCTGGCTCTCGTTCGACCGCTACGGCCTCGCGGTCGTGCTGGGTCTCGTGCTGATCTTCAACCGCCAGTTCCAGGCGCTCCTGACCGACTCCTCGGAGGCCGTCGTGCGGTTGCTCCACACCCTGTCGGCTAGGCTAGGAAACGGTTTGAGCCTGGACTGGGACGAGGTCGAAGGGGTGCCGCTCCTTCGCTGGAGCGGCGTCGCAGGCGTGGCGGCGGTGTTCTCCGGCCGCCGCGGCGGCGTCTCCGACGGCGCGTACGCGAGCCTCAACCTCGGCCTGCGCTCGGGCGACGACCTGCAGCCGCGTGGCCGAGAACCGCCGGCGGGTGTGCGCCGCCGCCGGCGTCGATCCGGCGCGCACGTCGTCGTGCCACCAGTTCCACTCCGCGGTCGTGCACGAGGCGGTGGACGACCCCGCGCAGCCCTTCGACGACACGTCGGTGGTCTCGCCGCGCGGCGACGGGCTCGTCACGCGCCTGCCGGGCCGCGCCGTCGTCGCCTTCGGATCCGACTGCGTGCCCGTCGTCGTGGCGCGCGCCGACGGCACCGGCGTCGGCGTCTGCCACGCCGGCTGGCGCGGGCTGCTGGGCGGCGTCGTCGAGCACACGGTCGAGCGTCTCGGCGACGGCGACCTGCGTGGCCGCGGTCGGCCCGTGCGCCGGCCCCGACGCCTACGAGGTCGGCGCCGACGTGGCCGAGCCGCTGCGCGAGCGCTTCGGCCCGGCGGCGCTGCGCGGGCCGAACGCCGACCTCGCGACCTGCGCCAGGATCGCGCTGGAGCGCGCCGGCGTCGGCGCGGTCGACGTGGCCGGGCTCTGCACCATCACCGACGCCGAGCGCTTCTTCTCGTACCGTCGCGACGGCGACGCCTGCGGCCGCCAGGCCGTGATCGCCCACCTGGAGGCCGTGGATGGTTGATGCCGACGTCGTGCGTGCGAACCTCGCCGAGGCGCGGGCCGCGGTGGACGAGGCGGCCGCGACCGCGGGCCGCCCGGCCGGCTCCGTCGCGATCCTGGCCGCCGTCAAGTACGTCACCCGCGACGACCTCGCCGCCATCGCGGCGGCGGGCGTCGACCTGGTCGGCGAGAACCGCACCGACGCGCTGATCGCCAAGCAGGAGGGCTTCGAGGACGCCTTCCGCTGGGACTTCATCGGCCACCTGCAGAGCCGCAAGGCCCGCGACCTCGTGGGGCGCGTCGAGCTGATCCACGCGCTGTCCGCCGAGTCGACCGCCCGCCAGATCGACGCGCGCTCCGAGCGGCCGCAGGACGTGCTGGTCGAGGTCAACATCGCCGCCGACCCGGGCAAGGAGGGCGTCTCGCCGGCCGAGCTCGACCCGTTCCTGGAGCTGCTCGCGGGCCTCGCCAACGTCCGCGTGCGCGGGCCTGATGACGATGCCGCCGTTCGCGGACGATCCCGAGGCCTCGCGGCCGTTCTTCGCGGCGCTGCGCGAGCTGGCGGCGGCCTGCGCCGAGCGCTTCAGCGGCACGCACGCCTTCGACGTGCTGTCGATGGGCACCAGCCAGGACTACGCCGTGGCAGCGGCCGAGGGCGCGACCATCGTCCGCCTCGGCAGCGTGCTGTACGGCGGGCGTCCGACGCAGTGACCGCCCCGTCATATACACTGGCGCCGCATGGGAGTTCGTGATCTCTGGCACCGCACGTTGGTCTACTTCGGGCTGGCGGAGGACGAGTCGTATTACGACGACGACGAAGAGGTCACCGCTGCGCAGGCGGACGTCGATCGTATCGTACCGCGAGCGCAGTAGCGTGCGCCGGGTCGACAAGCCGCAGCCGCTCGTCGCGATCGGCCGACATCGACGAGATCTACTCCGACGAGCCACCGCCCGCCCCGCCCCGCCGCAGCAGGCGGCCCGAGCGGTCGTCGTCGTACGAGGACGAGGGGGCCACGACCGCGGTCCTGCCGCGCGAAGCAGCGCGAGCCGCGCGAGGAGGTCACGACGGCCGTGAAGGTGCACCTGATCGCTCCCCGATCGTTCAACGACGCGCAGCAGATCGCCGACCGGTTCAAGAACGCGATCCCGGTGATCATCAACCTGCAGACCGCCGAGCCCGAGCTCTCCAAGCGCCTCATCGACTTCGGCTCCGGCCTCACGTACGCGCTCGACGGCGGCATGCAGCGCATCGCCGAGAAGGTCTTCCTGCTGACGCCGAAGAACGTCGAGGTGTCGGCCGAGGATCGCGCCCGCCTGGTCGAGAACGGCTTCTTCAACCCCTCCTGAGCCTACGCTGCGTAGCGTCTCGCCCATGCTGACGATGGACGAGCTGCGGGCCGACGTCGAGGCGGGCCGGATCGACACGGTGGTGATGGCGATCACCGACATGCAGGGCCGGCTGCAGGGCAAGCGGCTCGATGCGGGCGCGTTCGTCCGCGAGATCGCCGAGCACGGCGCCGAGGGCTGCCACTACCTGCTCGCCGTCGACATCGACATGAACACGCTGCCCGGCTTCAAGATGTCGGGCTGGGACTCCGGCTACGGCGACTTCGTGTTCCGCCCCGACCTGGCCACGCTGCGGCGCTGCACGTGGCTCGAGGGCACCGTGATGGTGCAGGCCGACATGGAGTGGCACGACGGCACGCCGGTCGAGCAGGCGCCGCGGTCGATCCTCAAGGCCCAGCTGGCACGGCTCGCCGAGCGCGGCTGGACGGCCAAGATCGGGTCGGAGCTGGAGTTCATCCTGTTCCGCGAGTCGTACGAGTCGAGCCGCGCGAAGGGCTATCGCGGCCTCGTGCCGGCCAACGAGTACAACGTCGACTACTCGCGTCTTCGGCACCACCATCGTCGAGGACGTGATCCGCCCGATCCGCCGCCACATGGCGAACGCGGGCCTCGTCGTCGAGGACTCGAAGGGCGAGTGCAACTTCGGCCAGCACGAGGTCAACTTCCGCTACGCCGACGCGCTGAAGATGGCCGACGACCACGCCGCGTACAAGAACGCCGCCAAGGAGATCGCCTGGCAGCGCGGCGCGGCGCTGTCGTTCATCGCCAAGTTCAACGAGCGCGAGGGCAACTCGTGCCACATCCACTGCTCGTTCTGGGACGGCGACGAGAGCCTGTTCCCCGATCCGGGCGGGCACGGGCGCTCGCCGCTGTTCGAGTCGTTCATCGCCGGTCAGCTGGAGTACACGACCGAGCTCGCCTACCTGTTCGCGCCGAACGTCAACTCGTACAAGCGCTACGCGCACGGCTCGTTCGCCCCGACGGCGATGGTCTGGGGCGAGGACAACCGCACCTGCGCGTTCCGCGTCGTCGGCCACGGCAAGGGCATGCGGCTCGAGTCGCGGCTGCCGGGCGGCGACTGCAACCCGTACCTCGCGTTCGCGGCCATCATCGCGATGGGCCTCGAGGGCATCGACCGCGGCCTGCGAGCTCGAGCCCGCCTTCGCCGGCAACGCCTACGACTCCGACGCGCGCCGCGTGCCGGGCAGCCTGCACGAGGCGATCCGGCTGCTGGAGGGCTCCGCGTTCGCCCGCAGCGCGTTCGGCGACGCCGTCGTCGACCACTACCTCAACGCCGCGCGCCAGGAGCAGCAGGCGTTCGAGAGCGCCGTCACCGACTGGGAGCTGCACCGCTCCTTCGAGCGGATGTAGGCGTGCGGCCGCGCATCGGCATCAGCGCCTACTGGCGCGGGGCGAGCTGGGGTCCGTGGACCGACATGCCCGCCTGCATGGTCCCGCAGGGCTACGTCGAGGGCGTGCACGCCGCCGGCGGCGTGGCGCTGCTGCTGCCGCCCGACCCCGACCACGCCGCCGACGACGCGGCCAGCGTGCTCGAGGTCCTCGACGGCCTGATCCTGGTCGGCGGCGAGGACATCGGGCCGTCGAACTACGGCGCCGAGCCGCACGCCTCGACCGATCCCGCCAACGTGCGCCGCGACCAGGCCGAGCTGGCGCTGACGCGCGGCGCGATCGCCCGCGACATGCCGGTGCTCGGCGTCTGCCGCGGGTTCCAGATGCTCAACATCGCGTACGGCGGCGACCTGCAGCAGCACGTCGGCGACGTCACCGACGGCGCCCCGCACCGCCCCCGGCTGGGCGAGTTCGGCCGCCACGACGTCGACATCTCGGGCGGGCGGCTGCGCGAGATCCTCGGCGACCGGGCGAAGGAGATCCACTCGCACCACCACCAGGGCATCGACCGCGTCGGCGACGGCCTGGTCGTGACGGCCACCGCGCCCGACGGGCTGGTCGAGGGCATCGAGGATCCGTCGAAGACGTTCTGCCTCGGCGTGCTGTGGCATCCGGAGGAGGACCCGCACGGCGCCGGCCTGCCGCTGTTCAGGGCGCTGGTCGAGCAGGCGCGCGCCTACCGCGAGCGCGCTACCGTCCAGTCGCGATGACGTCGATCAACTTCCGCACGCTGGTGTCGTTCCTCGGCGCGTTCGCCGTCGTCGCGCTGCTGTACATCGGCCTGACGCTGTGGCTGGGCTCGCTCGACGGCCGCGATCGTCGTGATCGGCTTCCTGGTGCTGCTGCTGCTCGGCACGCTGTGGCTGACGCGCTCCAAGCGCGGCAACAAGGTGGCCGAGAAGATCATGATGCGGCTGCTGAAGACGCGGTTCGGGACCGCGGCTGCGCAGCTGGCAGATCCGCACCTACGCGAAGTCAGCAGGGCGTGTCGCTCACCGACGCCACCGGCCGTGAGCGCTCCGAGATGGAGCTGATGCTCGAGGTCTCGCCCGAGGCCGAGCACATCCGCAAGCAGCTGCGCACCATGAACCCGCAGCAGCGCGCCCAGGCGATGCGGATGCTGGCGGCGCAGCAGGAGCTGGTCGACAAGGGCGAGCTCGACCCGGCCAACCCGCCCGACTGGGCGCAGCGCGGCCCGCGCCAGCCCGGCGTGTCCGGCCGTCCGCAGACCGGCGCCGGCCCGCGCAGCAGCGGCTCGTCGCGCAAGCGCAAGCGCAAGTAGCCCTCTCAGCCGCCGGCAGCTGCCGGCGTGCGCGTCCGCGTCCGGATCGTCCAGCCGACCACGGCGGCGCAGAGCGCGATGTTGAGCAGCCACGGCGCGGTCGACGAGACGTGGTCGTCGAGCAGGCCGGCCAGGATCGGCCCGGTGATGGCCGCGACGGCCCAGATGGCGTTCGTGATGCCGAGCACGCCGCCGCGGCCGACGCCGACGCGGTCGGCGCCCATCGCCGCGAGCGGCGCTGCGATCGAGAACAGCGTCGACAGCGGCAGGCCGCGCAGGCCGAGCAGCACGTAGAGCGGCGCTGCCTGCGTCGAGACGATCGGGATCACGCACAGCACGCCGAGCAGGCCCGCGGCGGCGGCGCCGAGGCGCACGCGCACCGCCCGCGGGCCGATCCGCGACAGCAGGATCGAGTTGCAGAGGAACACCGCCGCGCCGACGGTCAGGCCGAGGCCGATCGCCCCCTCGCCGGCGCCGACGTCGCGCAGGTCGAGCGGCACCAGCAGGTGGATGGTGTTCGCCACGTAGCCCGCCAGCGCCATGAACGCGAGCCCGGCGACGGCCAGGTGGTCGCGGCTCAGGCGCGCCGCCGATGCGAGCAGCGGGGTGGGGGAGCGGCTCGTGTGCGGACGGTCGTGGAGGCCGATCAGCAGCGCCAGCAGGCAGAGCGTGGCGATGCCGCCGACCAGGAACGGCGTGCCCGCGTCGTAGCGCGCGGCGAGCGCGCCGCCGAACGTCGGGCCGATCATGGTCGCCAGGCCGGCGACGATCATCGAGCTGGACAGGATCCGCGAGCGCTGATGCGCGGGCAGCACCTCCTGCAGGTACGCGAGGCCCGCCGGCCAGATGGCGCCGAAGCCGAGGCCCTGGGCGGCCCGGGCCACGAGCAGCGTGCCGAAGTCGGGCGCGAACGCCTGCCCGATGGCGCCGGCGGCGAGGATCGCGGCGCTCAGCGTGGTCACCTTCAGCGGCCCCACGCGGTCGGCCAGCTGGCCCGCCGGCAGCGACACGACGAGCACCGCGACGGGGAAGACGGCGAGCAGGATGCCCACCTCCGTGGCGGACAGCCCGAGCTCGTCGCGGTAGGCGGGACCGAGGGGGAACAGCGCCGACCACAGGACGTCGCCCGCGATCAGCAGGCCGTAGACGGCGACGAGGGAGCGGTGCACCTCCGTAGAATGCGGTCTCGTGACCCTCGAGTCCTCCACGATCGGCCTGATCGGCGCCGGCAACATGGCTTCGGCGATGATCGAGGGCTTCGTCCGCGCCGATCCGGCGCGCGCCGAGCGCATCCTCGCGACCGACCGCGGCTCCGGCAAGGCGGCCCGGCTGGCCGCGGAGCGCGGCATCGTCCACGTGGCCTCGAACGAGGAGCTGGTCGACCGCTCCGACATCGTGCTGCTGTGCGTCAAGCCGATCGACGTCGAGCGGGTGCTGCGCAGCGTCGGCAGCCGCGTCACGGAGGCGAAGGCGCTGGCGTCGGTGGCGGCGGGCGTGCCGACGGTGACGATGGAGTCGATCCTCGACGAGGACGTGCCGGTCTTCCGCCTGATGCCGAACGTGCCGGTGCAGGTCTGCGCGGGCACCGTCTGCTTCGCGCCCGGCCGGTTCGCCGACACCGCCGCCGAGGAACGCGTGCTCGACTGGCTGCGGCTGCTCGGCACCGTCGTGCGCCTCGAGGAGCGCCAGTTCGACGCCGCCACGGCCCTCTCCGGCTCCGGGCCGGCCTTCATCGGCCTGATCGTCGAGGCGTTCGAGGACGCCGGCATCGTCTCGGGCCTGACGCACGAGAAGTCGCGGCAGCTGATCCTCTCGACCATGCTCGGCACGGCGACGCTGCTGGACGAGAACGACCTCTCGTGCTCCGACCTGCGGCGGATGGTGACGTCGCCCGGCGGCACGGCCGCGACCGGCCTCGCGGCGCTGGAGCGCGCCGGCGTCCGGGGCGCGATCATCGACGGGGTGCTCGCCGCCATGCGGCGAGCCGCAGAGCTCGGCTAACGGCGAGGAGACGACGTGGACTTCATCATCCGGCTGGGCGACGCCCTGGTGCTCGTGGTGTGGGCGATGGTGCTCGCCTACATCATCATGAGCATGCTGCCGATCCCGTACAGCCGCACGTCGTCCGCGATCCGCAACTTCCTCGACCAGACGGTCGGGCCCGGTCCTCGCGTTCTTCCGCCGGTTCATCCCGCCGCTCGGGCCGATCGACCTGTCGCCGATGATCGCTGCTGCTCGGCATGAGCCTGATCTGGCGCGGGGTGCTGCGACCGATCCTGGCAGGAGCCTGACCTGCGGCAGCGAACGTTCTCCTCCTACCAGCCAGTCCGGGGGAGCCGAATGTCGATCAGCCCAGCAGAGATCCGCCACGTCCGTTTACGCCGCCGCTTCTTCGGCATGAAGAAGAAGGACGTCGACCGCGAACTGGATCGCATCGCCGAATCGTTCGGCGAGGTGTGGCGCCAGCGCGCCGACCTGGAGGAGCGCAACCACGAGATCGCCGTCGAGCTCGCCCGCCACCAGGAGGCGGAGGCGATGCTGCGCAAGACGCTCGTCACCGCCGAGCGCAGCGCCGACGTGATGCGCGCCGACGCCCGCCGCGAGGCGGAGCGCATCGTGCGCGAGGCCGAGCAGACCGCCCGCGAGATCGTCGGCGAGGCCCATCACGAGCGCGAGCGGGTGCGCCACGAGATCATCCGGCTGGCCGAGAAGGAGCGCGAGTTCCGCGCCCGGTTCCGCGCCATGCTCGGCGCGACCAGTCGCGATCATCGAGTCGTACGAGGAGGACACGGGCGAGACCGTGGCCGTCTCGCAGGCGGCGCTGCCCGCCGCGCCCGGTCGAACACGAAGGGTGACGCGGCGCCTGGCGGCCGTGCTCGCCGACATGGACGGCACGCTCGTCGACTCGCACGTGGTCGTCGAGCGGCACTGGCGCCTGTTCGGTGAGCGCCACTCGCTCGATCCCGAGCCGTTCATCGCCGCGGGCCACGGCCGCCGGACGTCGGACGTCCTGCGCGAGCTGGCGCCGCACCTCGACGCGGCCGCCGAGGCGGTGCTGATCGACGCCGGCGAGGAGGCCGACCTGGACGGCCTGATGCCGGTGCCGGGGGCGGCCGAGCTGCTGGCCGCGCTGCCGCGCGAGCGCTGGGCGGTCGTCACGTCGGCCCACCGGTCGCTGGCGCTGTCGCGCCTGGCGGCCGTCTCGCTGCCGGTGCCCGACGTGCTGGTGTGCGGCGACGAGATCGAGCGCGGCAAGCCCGACCCGGAGGGCTACCTGCGCGGCGCCGAGCTGCTCGGCGCCGACGCCGCCGACTGCCTGGTGCTCGAGGACGTGCCCGCCGGCATCGCTGCGGGGCGAGCAGCCGGATCGCTCGTCGTGGCCGTCGCGACCACCTTCCGCGGCCGCGGATCTCGCCGCCGCCGACGCGATCGTGTTCGACCTGCACGGCCTGGCCGAGGCGCTCGACGGCCTCGGCTACGCGCTCCCTTCCGCCTGACCGCAAAACCGGGATATGGTGGACGAATGCGCCGGATCGCCCCCGTCCTCGCCGTCGCTCGTCGCTCGCCGCCGCGCCCGCCGCTGCGAGCGCCTCGCGCGAAGCTCGTCTCCCCGGTCGGGCGGCCGCCTCGTCGGCACGTATCCGCTGCTCAAGTGGACGCTGCCGAAGGGCGAGAAGAACGAGGTCGTCTACATCGCGCGCAAGCCGGCGCGGGCCGACACGGGCGAGTTCGCGACCGAGAACCTCGAGGACACCGCGCCGATGACGGGGCGCGCCGGCAGCCACCGCACGACCAACGGCCTCTACGTCGGCACCCACTACTGGATGGTCGTGAGCCGCAACGCCGACTTCGAGCAGCGGTACTCGAAGATCGGCCGCTTCAAGGTGGCGCCGTCGCTCTCGGTCACCCGCGCGCGGCTCACGCCGGGCGCCACGTCGGGCACCGCCGACTTCCGCATGCGGCTGAAGGCGAACTCGCGCAGCCTGCGCGTGACGATCAGGGTCGTGCAGGGCGGCAAGGTCGTCCAGACCTTCGCCCGACTCCTCCAAGGTGCTCAACCCGGGCGTCTGGGGCAGCCGCAAGGTGCACTGGGTCCCGTCCAGCGCGGTCGTCCTCCGGCAGCCCGGCCCAGCTGCGCGTCACCTACAAGGCGGGCTCGCGCACGGCGCACTCGACGCTGAACGTCATCGCGCCGTAACGCGGCGCGGCGCTCGGCCTGCACGATCGCGAACACCGCGCCGACCACCAGCACCGCGCCGGCCACCTCGAGCACCGCGAGCGACTCGCCCAGCACCAGCGCGCCCAGCGCGATCGCGACCACCGGGTTCACGTACTGGTGCGTGACGACGGTCGAGATCGGCAGGTGCGCGAGGGCGTAGCCGTACGCGGCGAGCGCGCAGGTGCCGGCGATGATCAGGTAGGCCAGTGCGAGACCCGACCGCAGCGTCACGTCGCCGGGGCGCTCGCCGACGACCAGGCCGGCCGACCGTCATCGCGACGCCGGCGGCGATCATCTGCACCGTGGTGGCGGCCCACAGCCCCGACACCGCCGGCAGCCCGCGGCCGTAGAACGACGCCGTCGACCAGAGCGCGGCCGAGAAGAGGATCAGCAGCATCCACGGCACCGGTGCGCTGGCGCCCGTGACCGGCGCGATCAGCAGCACGACGACGCCGACGAAGCCGATCGCGACGCCGACCAGCGTCATCCGCGGCAGGCGGTCGCCGGCGAGGCGGCGCCAGATGCACACCGTGATCGAGGTGGTGGAGGCGAGCACGGCGGCCAGGTTCGACGGGACGTGCGTCTCGGCCACCGTGAGCAGCCCCGGGCCGCCCACGAGCAGCCACAGGCCGAGCACCGCGCTGCCCCCGACCTGCCGCCGGGTGGGCCGCGCGCGCAGCGCCAGCGGCAGCAGGATCAGGCCCGCGATGCCGAACCGCAGACCGGCCGACAGGAGGGGCGGAATCGACTCCACGCCGATCCGGATCGCCAGGTAGGTCGAGCCCCAGACCGTGTAGAGGAGCGCCATTGCGGCGACGATCCGGACCCCCATCCGGGAAGTCTAGGGGTGTGATACGTTTGGCAGCGCGAACCATCACGAGCGGGGAAGGGAACTGGCCCGATGATCCCGCAGCAACCGGAGCAATCGCTCGTCAGGTGCTAACTCCAGCGCAGAGCCGATCCGTCCCGGGCGGCCGAGCGGAAGATGGAACGTCGCCTGGTGCAAGCCGCACGGGTGGGGCCCTCCGGGACGATTCCGTGAGGGCCTTTTTCGTTCCCGGGGCACGACCCGCGCCATCCGGCGCAGGAGCGAAGCAATGAGCGACCACCGACCGGAGACCCTCGCGCTCCACGCGGGCTACGCGCCCGACCCGACCACGAACGCGCGAGCCGTCCCGATCTACCAGACGACGTCCTACGTGTTCGACGACACGCAGCACGCCGCCGACCTGTTCGCCCTGAAGGTGCCGGGCAACATCTACACGCGGATCATGAACCCGACGTGGGACGTGTTCGAGCAGCGCGTCGCCGCGCTGCAGGGCGGCATCGCGGGCATCGCGCTCGCGTCCGGCCAGGCCGCGGTGACGTACTCGGTGCTCAACATCACGCGCGCCGGCGACAACATCATCTCGGTCTCGACCCTGTACGGCGGCACCTACAACCTGTTCGCGCACACCCTGCCGCAGTACGGCATCGAGGTGCGCTTCGCCGATCCCGACCGGCCCGGAGTCGGTCGCCGAGCTGACGGACGAGAACACGCGGCTCGTGTTCGCCGAGACGATCGGCAACCCGAAGCTGAACGTGGTCGACATCGCGGCATGGGCCGACGCGGCGCACGCCCAGGGCCTGCCGCTGATCGTCGACAACACGGTGCCGACGCCGCTCGGCTCCGACGTGTTCGGCCTCGGCGCCGACATCGCGGTGCACTCCGCCACCAAGTACATCGGCGGCCACGGCTCGTCCATCGGCGGCGTGCTCGTCGACGCCGGCAAGTTCGACTGGGTCGCGAACGCCGAGCGGTTCCCGGGCCTCACGAAGCCCGACCCGTCGTACCACGGCGTGGTGTGGGCCGACGCCCTCGGGCCGGCCGCCTACATCGGCCGCGTCCGCACGGTGCTGCTGCGCAACACCGGCGCGGCGCTGTCGCCGTTCAACGCCTTCCTGTTCATCCAGGGCCTCGAGACGCTGCCGCTGCGCATGGAGCGGCACTTCGAGAACGCCGCCAAGGTGGCGGCGCACCTGGAGGGCGCGGGCGGCGTCACCTGGGTCAACTACCCGGGCCTCGAGTCGAGCCCGTACCACGACGTCGCGAAGCGGACGCTCAAGGGCGGCTTCGGCGGCCTCGTCACGTTCGGCATCGAGGGCGGCCTCGAGGCGGGCAAGACGTTCATCGAGAGCCTCGGCCTGTTCTCGCACCTCGCCAACATCGGCGACGCGCGCTCGCTCGCGATCCACAACGCGACGACCACGCACTCGCAGCTGAACGCGGAGGAGCTCGAGGCGGCCGGCGTCACGCAGGACACCGTGCGCCTGTCGGTCGGCATCGAGCACATCGACGACATCCTCGAGGACATCGACCAGGCCCTCGCGAAGACGCGGTCGCTCGTCACCGCCTGACCTGCAGCCCGTGGCAACCTCCACCGGTACCGAAGGCTCGGTCGGAATGGTCGAGACGAGCCGGGTCGTCCTCTTCACCGAGGACGACCCGCTCGTGCTCGACTCCGGAGCGACCCTGGCGCCGGTGGAGGTCGCCTACGAGACGTACGGCACGCTCAACGCCGACCGCTCCAACGCCGTCTTCGTCTGCCACGCGCTGACCGGCGACGCGCACGCCGCCGGCCACCACGGCGACCCCGCGCGGGTGGGCTGGTGGGACACCCTGATCGGCCCGGGCAAGGCGGTCGACACCGACCGGTTCTTCGTCGTCTCGGCGAACCTGCTGGGCGGCTGCCAGGGCACGACCGGCCCGGCCTCCACGAACCCGGCCACCGGCGAGCCGTACGGCCTGCGGTTCCCGCTG
Organism: uncultured Actinomycetes bacterium; assembly: GCA_963732645.1. Lineage (GTDB taxonomy): Bacteria > Actinomycetota > Thermoleophilia > Gaiellales > F1-60-MAGs149 > VFJZ01. Next base: position 78,008 of record CAVTAC010000005.1, on the reverse strand, counting down.
TTCACCGTGTCCGACCTCGTGCGGGTGCACCGCCGGCTGCTCGCCCACCTCGAGATCCCCACGCTGGCCGGCGCCATCGGCGGCTCGCTCGGCGGCATGCAGGTGCTGCAGTGGGCGATCGACCACCCGCACGACATCCGCGCCGGCCTGATGATCTGCTCGAGCGCCCGGCTGACGGCGCAGAACATCGCCTTCTCGGCCGTCGCGCGGGCCGCGATCATGCGCGACGAGCACTTCCACGACGGCGACTACTACCGCTTCGGCGAGCGGCCCGCGGTCGGCCTCACGCTGGCGCGGATGATGGCCCACATCACGTACCTGTCCGAGACCTCGATGCGCGAGAAGTTCGGCCGCCGCATCCAGGACGCCGACGCGCCGCGGTACCGGTTCGGCGTCGACTTCCAGGTCGAGAGCTACCTCGAGTACCAGGGCGAGAGCTTCCTGAACCGGTTCGACGCCAACTCGTACCTGTACCTGACGCGCGTGATGGACTACTTCGACCCGTTCGGCGACCTGCCGGCGGCGATCGCGCGGCTGAAGGAGGTGGCGACGCGGTTCCTGGTCGTCTCGTTCGACACCGACTGGCGGTTCGACACCAAGCACTCGCTCGACCTCGTCCGCGTGCTGCAGGGCGCGCAGGTGCCCGTCACGTTCCGCGAGATCGCCTCGCCGCACGGCCACGACTCGTTCCTGCTCCCGGTGCCCGAGTACCACCGCACCGTCGCCGCGTTCCTCGACCGGGTGGCGCAGGAGGTCGAACCTGCGCACTGACCTCGAGATCGTCGCGGAGATGGTGCCGCGCGGCTCGCGCGTGCTCGACCTCGGCTCGGGCGACGGCGCGCTGCTCGCGCACCTGGCCGCCGAGCGCGGCTGCTCGGTCAGCGGCGTCGAGGCGTCCGACGAGGGCTTCTTCGCGTGCGTCGCCCGCGGCGTGCCGGTCGTGCAGGCCGACATGGACAGCGGCGTCTCGGAGTTCGAGGACGGCTCGTTCGACGTCGTGATCCTGTCGCAGCGGCTGCAGGCGACGGACCGGCCGGCGGTGGTGCTGGCCGAGATGCTGCGCGTCGGCCGCGCCGGCATCGTGTCGTTCCGCAACGTCGGCTACTGGCCGCACCGCGTCGACCTCGCCGTGAAGGGCCGGATGACCGTGTCCGGCACCGTCCCGCACGCCTGGCACGACACGCCCAACATCCACCTCTGCACCATCAGCGACTTCGAGCGGCTGGTGGCCGAGCTCGGCATCCGCACGACCCGCCGCGTGCTGCTCGACGCGGCCGGGCACGAGACGGCGGCCCGCGCCGTGCGGCTGCGGCCGAACGTGCTGGCGGCGGGCGCGGTGTACGGCCTGAATCGGTAGCCCGGCTACCCTTCCGGCCATGGATGTCGCGCGCGTACGCCGGGAGCTCGAGGCCGAGAGGGACCGGCTGGCGGTCGAGCGCGCGCGTCTCGACGACACGCTCACCGACCTGGATCCGCCGCCCTCGCGCAACCCCGACGAGGCGCTCGAGGAGACCGTCGAGTACGTGCTGTCGCAGATCGAGTCCGCCCTGCAGCGCATCACCGACGGTACGTACGGCGTGTGCGAGTCGTGCGGCGGGCCGATCCCGGCCGAGCGCCTGGCGGCGCTGCCGTACGCGGTGCGGTGCGTCGCCTGCGCGGAGCGCCGGTGAGCACGCCGACCATGCGCGGCGGCCGGTCGCCGATCTACGAGCTGCCCGAGTCGCCTCGACCGGCGCCGTCGCGCGCCGGGCTGCTGGAGTGGGTCGGGCCTGTTCGCGGTCGCCATCGTCGCCGTCGTCGCCGACCAGATCACGAAGTCGCTCGCGACGCGCACCATCGACCGCGGCGAGATCGTCGAGCTGCTGCCGTTCTTCGACCTGCGGCGCATCAAGAACACCGGCATCGCGTTCGGCCAGTTCACGGAGCAGCAGGAGATCGTGATGGTCGCTGACGGTGGCCGCCATCGTCTGGATGTTCGTCTTCTTCGCGCGCTCCGGCGCGCGCAGCCCGTACTTCCCGCCCGCGGTCGGCCTGCTGGCCGGCGGCGCCTGCTCGAACCTCGTCGACCGCATCCGCGACGGCGGCGTCACCGACTTCCTGCACATCCACCACTGGCCGATCTTCAACCTCGCCGACGCCTTCATCGTGCTCGGCGTCGCCCTGCTCCTGCTGGGCCTCATGCAGGTCGAGCGCGCCCGGCCGTGATCGAGGCGCCGGTCCCCGACGACCAGCGCGGCGCGCGGCTCGACCGGTTCGTGGCCGGCCTGGACGGCGTCGGATCGCGCACCATCGCCGAGCGCCTGCTGGGCGAGGGCCGCGTGCTCGTCGACGGCGAGGCGCGGCACAAGTCGTACCGCGTGCTGCCCGGCATGACGGTGACGGTCGACGTCGACCCCGAGGTGCTGAGCGGGCCGGCCGAGCTCGTCCACGACGACGACGTGCCGTTTCGCATCGCCTACGAGGACGACGTGCTGCTGGTGGTCGACAAGCCCGCCGGCGTCGTCGTGCATCCGGCGCCCGGCCGCACCGACGGCACGCTCGTGCACGGCCTGCTGGCCGAGGGCATCGCCGGCGGCGACGACGCCGACCGGCCCGGCATCGTCCACCGGCTCGACCGCGACACCTCGGGGCTGCTGGTCGTCGCGAAGTCCGAGCAGGCGCACGCCGCGCTCGGCCAGTCGATGCGCGCCCGTGCCATCACCCGGCAGTACACCGCGCTGGTGCACGGCCGGCCGGCTGCGCGCGCCGGACGCATCGAGGCGGCCATCGGCCGGGATCGCGGCAAGGGCAAGATGGCCATCGACGGCACCACGCCGCGGCAGGCCGTCACGCACTTCCAGATCGCCGAGCTGCTGCCCACCACGACGCTCCTCGACGTCACGCTCGGCACCGGGCGCACGCACCAGATCCGCGTGCACCTCGAGGCGATCGGCCATCCCGTCGTCGGCGACCCGTCGTACTGCCCGCCCAGCATGGATCGCCACGGCCTGCAGCGCCAGTTCCTGCACGCCAGCCGCCTGCGCCTGCCGCACCCGGTGACGGACGAGGAGATCGACGTCTCCAGCCCGCTGCCCGACGACCTCGTCGCGGCCCTCGACCGCGCCCGGCGCGTCTAGAAGACGGCGTCCAGGGACGAGCGAGGGGGGCGTCCGGGTAAACCGGACGCCCCCCGCTCCCCCAGATGTGGTCATCCCCCCGGCGCCACCATCTGACGAATCCCGGTCTCCCTTCGATCCTCCGATGTTTGTGGCCAACCAGAGGTTCTCGAACGGCTGTCCCGACCGGGAATGCACCGCAACTGTCGCCCGTGGGCGGTCGGGGGCGCAATCCGACGATGGTCGTACGACCATCGTCGACCCCGCGGGCGCGCAGGACGAAGAAGAGCCCCGGGACGGGGACGCCGGCTGACTGCCGCACACGCCGCGCACGCCCTGGCGGGCAGCGCTGCGGGTGGGGCCGCCGGCTCGGCATCGCGCGCCGTCCCGGAGCTTTGTGACGACGCTACCGCTTCGACCGGCGAACGTCAACCGGGCCGCTGGTAGAGTCCGATCCGGCCGCAGCCTGCGGTCCTCGTCCTCAACCCCGGCGGAATCCCGCCGCGCGGACGGTGCCGGTCTCTCGTCCGGTCCCGCGCGAGCCCTGCCGGGTGTCCGATCGTCAAACCAAACAAGGAGTACCTGTGGCCTCTGCCACGATGCGCGAGCTGCTCGAGGCTGGCGTCCACTTCGGCCACCAGACCCGCCGGTGGAACCCCAAGATGCGCCGCTTCATCTTCGGTGAGCGCGCCGGCATCTACGTGATCGATCTGCAGAAGACGATCACGCTGCTCGAGGAGGCGCACGACAAGGTGCGCGACATCGCCGCCAAGAACGGCACCGTGCTGTTCGTCGGCACGAAGAAGCAGTCCCGCGACGCCGTCGCCTCGCACGCCGCGCGCGCCGGCATGCCGTACGTGAACCACCGCTGGCTGGGTGGTCTGCTGACCAACTTCCGCACCATGTCCGGCCGCATCGAGCACCTGCACGACCTGCGCCGGCAGTCGACCGACGGCCAGCTCGACCTGCTCCCGACCAAGGAGCGCATCGCGCGCCTGAAGGAGCTCGAGAAGCTCGAGACCAACATCGGCGGCGTCGCCGACCTGCGCCGCCTGCCGCAGGCCGTGTTCGTGATCGACCTGAAGGCCGAGGCGCTGGCCGTGCGCGAGGCGCGCCGGCTGAACATCCCGCTGATCGGGCTCGTCGACACGAACTGCGACCCCGACGAGGTCGACCTGGTCGTGCCGGGCAACGACGACGCGATCCGGTCCTGCGACCTGATCTGCCGCGTGCTGGCCGACGCCGTGATCGAGGGCCGCGGCCCGCAGGTCACCGAGGAGGAGCTCGCCGCCGAGGGCGCCGAGGGCGAGGCCGCGTCGATCGACGAGGCCGTCAACGAGGCGCTCGCGGTCGCCGGCATCACGACCGCCGACGCACCTGCCGCCGACGCGCACCGGCCGCCGACGCGGCTGCCTGCCGCCGACGCACCTGCCGCGGAGCCCGAGGCCGCCGCCGCGCCCGCCGAGGCGCCCGCCGCCCCGGCCGAGGAGGCCCCCGCGGAGGCTCCGGCCGCCGAGGAGGCCCCGGTCGAGGCTCCGGCCGCCGAGGAGGCGCCCGCGCCCGTGGAGGCACCCGCCGCCGAGGAGGCGCCCGCCGCCGAGGCAGCGCCCGATGAGGAGACGAAGGACCAGTGAGCGACTACAAGCCGAGCCCCGCCGACATCAAGGCCCTGCGCGAGCGCAGCGGCGCCGGCATGCTCGACGTGCGCAACGCGCTCGTCGCGGCCGAGGGCGACACCGACGCCGCGTTCAAGGCGCTGCGCGAGGCGGGCATCGCCAAGGCGGCGAAGCTCGCCGGCCGCGAGACGACCGAGGGCAAGATCGGCGCGTACATCCATCCGGGCGCCCAGAAGGGCGTCCTGGTCGAGGTCCGCTGCAACACCGACTTCGTCGCCAACAGCGAGACGATGGCCGTGTTCGTCAAGGACCTGCTGCTGCAGATCGTGTCGTCCGACAACACGCGCTGGGTCAAGATCGACGACGTTCCGGCCGAGGCCCGCGACGCCGAGCTCGCGATCTTCCGCGAGCAGGCGGCGCAGGAGGGCAAGACCGGCCCGGTCGTCGACAAGATCGCCGAGGGGCGGCTGCGCAAGTGGTACGAGGAGGTCGTCCTCCTCGAGCAGCCGTACTTCCGCGACGAGAAGCTGACGGTTGAACTGGTGCGGGCCGGCCTGGCCCAGGAGACCGGCGAGAACATCGAGGTCGCCCGCTTCGCCTCCTACACCGTCGGCGGCAGCTGACGCCGGACCGGCGAACTTCGCCGGTCCGTCCACTAGACTCGCCTCTGGTGTCCTCGACCGCGCCACCCGCCTCTGCCTCATCGCTCGCGGCCTTTGACCGCGTGATGCTGAAGCTCTCCGGCGAGGCGCTGATGGGCGACCAGGACTACGGCATGGACCCGCGCCGCATCGATGCGATCGCGCGTGCCATCCGCGACGTCCGCGACCTCGGCGTCGAGGTCGCGATCGTCGTCGGCGGCGGCAACATCTACCGCGGCATGGAAGAGGTCGCGCGCCTGGGCATGGACCGCGCGTCGGCCGACTACGCGGGCATGCTCGCGACGGTGCTGAACGCCCTCGTCCGTGCAGGACGCGCTCGAGCGGCACGGCGTCTACACGCGCGTGCTGTCGGCGCTCGAGATCAAGGAGGTGGCCGAGCCGTACATCCGGCGCCGCGCCATCCGCCACCTCGAGAAGAAGCGCGTCGTGATCTTCGCCGGCGGCACCGGCAACCCGTTCTTCACGACCGACACCGCGGCCGCCCTGCGTGCCTGCGAGATCGGCGCGGAGACGATCCTGATGGGCAAGAACGGCGTCGAGGGTCTCCTGGACGCCGACCCGCGCGTCCACGCCGGGGCGAAGCTGATCACCGAGATCAGCCATCGCGAGGCGATCGAGCGCGGGCTGAAGGTGATGGACACGACGGCCCTGTCGCTCTGCATGGAGAACGACATGCCGATCCGGGTCTTCAACGTGAACGACGAGCGCAACATCGTCCGCGTCACCTGTGGCGAGACGATCGGTACGCTCGTGCGGACGCGCTCGGCGGTCGCCGCCGGCGCGCCGCGTGAGCCGGCGACGTAAGGGAGGTCGAGATGCTCGAGGAGCTGCTCGCGGACGCGAAGCGCCGCATGGCGAAGTCGGTCGAGGCAACGAAGCACGAGTTCGGCTCCGTCCGCACCGGGCGGGCGTCGACGGCGCTGCTCGATCGCATCTCGGTCGACTACTACGGCACGAAGACGCCGCTCAACCAGCTGGCGTCGATCACGGTGCCCGACGCCCGGCTGCTGGTCGTGACGCCGTACGACAAGTCGGCGATGCGCGACATCGAGCGCGCGCTGATGGAGTCCGACCTCGGCATCACGCCGGGCAACGACGGCAAGGTGATCCGCCTGCCCATCCCGGCGCTCACCGAGGAGCGCCGCAAGGACATGGTCAAGATCGCGCACCGCATCGCGGAGGAGGGGCGCGTGGCCGTGCGGAACGTCCGCCGCGACACGCTGCACCACACCAAGGAGCTGGAGCGCAACGGCGACGCCGGCGCCGACGACGTGCGCCGCGCCGACGAGCGCGCCCAGAAGCTGACCGACGAGCACGTGCACCTCATCGACCTCGCGCTGAAGCACAAGGAAGAGGAGATCATGGAGGTCTGACGGCCTCCGGATCACCCCCGATGACCGTCCTCGATCGAATCCTGCGCGCCCGGCGGCTGCGCGCAGGCGCCCGTGATCCAGAGCTGCCGCAGAAGGCGCGGACGATCGCGATCATCATGGACGGCAACGGCCGCTGGGCGCACCGCCGCGGCCTGCCCGTCGCCGCCGGGCACCGCGCCGGCACGGCGGCGCTGCGGCGCACGGTCGAGGCGGCGCCCGCGCTGGGCGTGCGCTCGCTGTGCGTCTACGCCTTCTCGACCGAGAACTGGGCGCGGCCCGACGAAGAGGTCGCCGACCTGATGGACCTGTTCGCCGAGACGATCCGCGACCAGTTCGAGGACCTGCACCGCCAGGGCGTGCGGATCCGGTTCGTCGGCCGCCGCGACCGCGCCTCCGACGCGCTGCTGGCCCAGATGGCCGGCATCGAGGAGCGCACCGCGGCCAACGAGCGGCTCGACCTCTGGGTGGCGTTCGACTACGGCGGCCGGGCCGAGATCGTCGAGGCCTGCCGCGCGATCGTGCGCGAGGGCATCCCGGCCGACGAGATCGACTCGGACGTGCGTGCGCGCGCATCTCGCGGCGCCCGACCTGCCCGATCCCGATCTCGTGATCCGCACCTCGGGCGAGCGCCGCATCTCGAACTTCCTGCTCTGGCAGTCGGCCTACGCCGAGTACATCTTCACGCCGGTGCTGTGGCCCGACTTCGGGCCCGACACCCTCCGCGAGGCGCTGGCCGAGTACGCGGGCCGGCGTCGTCGCTTCGGTCGCCGCTGATGGGAGACCTCCTCAACCGGGTCCTCGTCGCCGTGCCGCTCGCGGTGGTCACGATCGCGGCCGTGTACCGGGGCGGCTGGGCCGTGACGCTGTTCGCCGTGGTCGCCGGCGCGCTCGCGACGCACGAGCTGTTCGCGATGGCGCGGGCCACGCGGCCGATGGCGATCGCGGGCCAGATCGGCACCATGATCGCGATCGTCGGCGCGCACTGGGCGGGCGTCGAGTGGGTGGTGGCCGCGATTCCGATCACGCTGCTGCTGGCCTTCATCCTGGCGGCCGCGGTGTCGATGAAGGAGTCGGCGACGGTGTCGATCGCCATCACGCTGCTGGCGCCGGTCTGGATCGGCTCCGGCCTCGCGTCGCTGGTGCTGCTGCGCGACATGCCGCCCAACGACTTCGGCCTCAACATCCTGCTGGCCGTGCTGCTCGGCACCTGGGCGTCCGACATCTTCGCCTACTTCGGCGGCCGCATGTTCGGCCGGCGCCGCCTCGCACCGGCGATCTCGCCGAAGAAGACCGTCGAGGGCTTCGTGATCGGCGTCGTGTTCGGCTCGCTCGCCGTGTGGTGGACGCTGTACGCCATCGAGGACCACGTCACGCACGTGCAGGCGGCGGTGCTCGGCGTCGTGGTCGCGCTGGTGGCGCCGTTCGGCGACCTGTTCGAGTCGTTCCTGAAGCGCGACCTCGGCGTCAAGGACTCCGGCAAGCTGCTCGGCGGCCACGGCGGCGTGCTCGACCGCATCGACGCGATGCTGTTCGCGTTCCCGGCGGCCTGGATCGCGCTCGACCTGATGCAGCGGGTCTAGCGCGAGCGTGCGGAGGGCCTCGATCACGAGGTCCCAGAAGCCGGCCGCGTCGACCCGCGTCAGCACGAACGCGTTCGGCTCGAGGCCGAGCTTGCCGTGCACGTCGACGACCGTCATGCCCGCCGTGTAGCGGCCCTCGGTCTCGATCGCGACGTGGCGGTGGTCGCCGCCGAACAGGCCCGGGTCGATCAGCCACGCGATGGTGGCCGGGTCGTGGACCGGGGGATGGGGCATGCCGAAGACGTCGCGGTAGGTCGACTCGAAGAACCGCAGCAGGCCGAGCACCGCGGTGGCGAGCGGCGTGCCGAGTGCCTCGATCCGGGCCTGCACCTCGGGCGTCGCGCAGATCTGGTGCGTCAGGTCGAGCGGGACGATCGTCAGCGGGATGCCGCTGGCGACGACCGCGGCGGCGGCCTCGGGATCGACGAAGGCGTTGAACTCGGCGGCGGGCGTGACGTTGCCGAGGGCGATCGCGCCGCCCATCCAGACGATCTCGCGCGGCTTGCCGCCCTGTGCCAGCGCCGCCGCGACGTTGGTCAGCGGGCCGGTCGCGACCAGGACCGTCTCGGGCGTCAGCTCGTCGGCGATCAGTCGCAGCGCGCCGCGCGGGTCGGTGCCGACGACGGGGTCGGGCAGCTCGGCGCCGTCGATGCCCGACACGCCGTGGATGTCGGGCGCGACCACCAGCTCGCGCGTCAGCGGGCGGTCGGCGCCGGCGGCCACCGGCACGTCGGTGCGGCCGGCCAGCGCCAGCACGCGGCGCGCGTTCTCGGTCGTGCGCGCGAGCGTCTGGTTGCCGGCCACCGTCGTGATCGCCACCAGGTCGATCGCCGGGTTGCCGAGCGCGAGCAGCATCGCGACGGCGTCGTCGTGGCCGGGGTCGCAGTCGAGGATGACGCGGGTGCTCATGCGTAGAGCCCGCCCAGCACGCGCAGCCAGTTGCCGCCCATCACGCCCGCGACGTCGTCGGCCGACCAGCCGCGCGCCGTCAGCGCCTCGCCGATCTTCGCGTGGTCGGCGATCGTGTCGAGCTCGTCCGGCGTCTGCTCCGATCCGAAGCCGCCGTCGTAGTCGGAGCCGATCGCGACGTGGCGCGCGCCGCCGGCCACCTCGGCCACGGCCTCGATGGCGTCGCAGACGGCGTCCAGCGTGTTGGCCGACAGCGCCCAGCCGGCGGGCATGATGCCGACCACGCCATCGCGCTCGGCGATCGTCTTGATGGCGAAGTCGGGCAGCTGGCGGCCCTCCATCAGCACCCGGCGCGGGTTGGCGTGCGAGGCCACCAGCATGCCCTCGTGTCGCTCGGCCGCGCGGCCGATGCCGCCGTCGGGCAGGTGCGAGACGTCGAGGCACATGCCGCGCCGCGACAGCTCGTCGACGAGCGCGCGCCCCTCCTTCGTCAGGCCGCCCGCGACGTACTCGTTGGTCACCAGCCAGGCCGGGCCGACGATGCGCACGCCGGCGTCGTAGAACAGCTCGACGTCGTCGAGGGTGCGGATGCAGTCGGCGTTCTCGATCAGCAGCGCGATGCCGACGCGGCCCGCCGGCCGGTCGAGGTCGGCGCGCCGAGGTGACGAGGTCGATCGCGTCCTGCTCGGCCGCCCAGCGCCGGTAGATGCCGAGCTGCGCGAGGGCCTGCTCGTGGGCGCCGTGCGGGTTCACGTAGCCGCACTCGCCCTTGGCCGCCTCGCCCCGGGGCATCGCGAACAGCGTCGCGATGATCAGCCGGACGTCACCGGCGAGCAGCTCCGGCAGGCCGACCATGCAGCGCCCGTTCGACGCCTCGATCGGGCCGCCGGCCTCGTCGGCCCGGATGTCCAGCGCCGACCGCGAGTAGTCGCGGCCGTCGACGAGGGCGTTGTAGGCGAGATCGAGGTGGCCGTCGACGATCAAGGATCAGCAGGTGGTCGCGGGGAGCACCGGCACCTGGAGCCCGGCCGCGACCTCGCGCGCCGTCTCCACGAATGCCTGTGCGGCCCGCGAACGATACCGATCCGGGTGCCAGACGAGACCGATGCGGCGGGAGAACGCCGAGCCGTCGGCCAGCGGCAGCACCACGACCTCGGCGTCGGGCACGTACCGCTCGACGGCGAGCATCGGCATGATCGCGTAGCCGAGCCCGCTCGCCACCAGCCGCTGCGTCGTCAGGTTGTCGTCGGTGCGGAACACGACCCGCGGCCGCGCCCGCGCGTCCTCGAGCGCCTTGGCGATGCGGATGCCGCAGGAGTCGTTGTTCAGCGACCCGGAGATGAGGTTCTCGTCGTCGAGGTCGGCCAGCTCGATGGCGTCGCGCTCGACCAGCGGGCTCCACGTCGGGGCGATCACGACGTAGTCGTCGGAGACCAGCTCCTCGATCTCCAGCGAGCCGTCGGGGACGGTGGTGTCGGAGAACGCCAGATCGAGCTGGCCGGCGCGCACCATGTCGTCCAGGTCGCCGCAGTTGACCTCGTTGCGCAGCTCGACGCCGACGCGCGGCCAGCCGTCGCGGAAGCGCGTCAGCGTGGGCGGCAGCAGGCGGGCGCTGGCCGACTGGAAGGTGCCGATGCGCACGGTGCCGGCCTCGCCCGCGGCGAGCGCGTCGAGGTCGGCGCGCACGGCGCCGAGGCGGGCGGTGATGTGGGTGGCGTGGCGCAGCAGCAGCTCGCCGGCCTCGGTCAGCGAGACGGGCCGTGGGCCGCCCGGGCGCTCGACCAGCCGGTGCCCGACCGCGCGCTCCAGCGTCGCGATCTGCTGCGACACCGCGCTCTGCGCGTACCCCAGCTCGGCCGCGGCCTGGGAGAAGGACCTCGTCCGCGCGATGGTGGCGAGGGCGGTCAGGTGCCGCACCTCGACGCCGGAGAGCAGATCGTGATTTGCGATTGACTTGGCCATGAAGTCGTATTTTCCTTATCGATCTTGGTCGCCGATAATACGAGTGTACCCGATCGAAAAGGAAGATCAAATGGTCGCCGCCGCTTTCATCCTCGTGCTCTTCGTGCTCCTCCCGGTCCTCGCCGTCCGCTATGGCGCCGAGTCCCGCCCCGGCTTCGGTTCCACCCCCGACTGGCGCCTTCGCAACAGTTGACAGCCGTTTCGGTGGCGCCGGGTATCGTTCGACTCGATGAAACGGGTCGCGATCCTCGGCGCCACCGGTTCGGTCGGAGCCCAGGCGCTCGCCGTCTGTGCCGCTGACCCGGAGCTCCAGGTGGTTGCCCTCGCCGGCAACCGCAACGCCGCCGCACTGCGCGCGGCGGCCGCCGCGCACGGCGTCGAGCGCGTCGCCCTCGCCTCGACCGACGGCCCCGACGCCATCGTCCGGCTGGTCGAGGAGTGCGACGCCGACGTCGTCCTGAACGCCATCGTCGGCGCGGCCGGTCTCGACGCCTCGCTGGCGGCGCTGCGCTCCGGCGCCGACCTGGCCCTCGCCAACAAGGAGTCGCTGGTGGCCGGCGGGCCGCTCGTGCTGGCCGAGGTGGCGCGCTCCGGCCGCCGTCTCCTGCCGGTCGACTCCGAGCACTCGGCGCTGCTGCAGTGCACGGCCGCCGACCACGCCGACGCGATCCTGTCGCTGGTGCTGACGGCGTCCGGCGGCCCGTTCCGCGGCCGCACGACCGACGACCTGCGCGACGTCGGCCCGGCCGACGCCCTCGCGCACCCGACCTGGGACATGGGCGCGAAGATCACCATCGACTCGGCCACGCTCATGAACAAGGGCCTCGAGGTGATCGAGGCGCACTTCCTGTTCGGCCTCGCCTACGACCGCATCGAGGTCGTCGTGCACCCGCAGTCGATCGTGCACGGCATGGCCCGCATGCGCGACGGCGCCCTGATCGCGCACGTCGGCCACCCCGACATGCGCGTGCCCATCTCCTACGCGCTCACGTACCCGTCCCGCTCCGCCACGGCGGCGCCGCAGCTCGACCTGTCGCAGCCGCTGTCGCTGACGTTCGAGCCGCCGGACACCGCCACGTTCCGCTGCCTCGCGCTGGCGCGCGCCGCGGGCGAGGCCGGCGGCACGGCGCCGTGCGTGCTCAACGCCGCCAACGAGGAGGCCGTGGCCGCGTTCCTGCAGGGGCGCGTCGGCTTCCTCGACATCGCCGCGCTGGTCGCCGACGCGCTCGACGCCGTGCCGGTCGTGCCGGTCGACGACATCGAGGTCGTGCGCCAGGCCGACGCGGCGGCCCGTGCGGGCGTCGCCGACCGGCTGGGAGCCGTCGCGTGACCTACGCCGTCGCGATCCTCGGCCTGCTGATGCTCGTGTTCGTGCACGAGCTGGGCCACTTCCTCGCCGCCAAGGGCGTCGGTGCGCGGGCGACGAAGTTCTACGTCGGGTTCCCGCCCGCCCTCGCGCGCCACAAGCGCGGCGAGACGGAGTACGGCATCGGCTCGATCCCGCTCGGCGGCTACGTGAAGATCGTCGGCATGGCGCGGCCGCAGCCGGTCGACCTGTGGCGCATCCGCGACGCGGCCGACGAGGCGCAGCTGCGCCGCACGGAGGACGACGCCGACGAGCTGACCCCCGCCGTCGACGCGCTCGAGCGGTCGCTCAAGTCGGGCCGGCTGGACGAGGCGCTGCCGCTGACCGCGCCCGTCGCCGCGGCGCTCGACCGCGACGCCGAGCTGCTGCAGGACGCGACGCTGCGCCAGGCCCGCAAGGACCTCGCGCGCATGACCGACGACCTCGACCCGCGCGCCTACTGGGCGCTGCCGGTGTGGCGCCGCATCGTCATCATCGCCGCCGGCCCGTTCGCCAACATCGTCGCCGCGGTCGTGATCCTGGCCTGCTTCTACGTGATCGGCGAGCCGACCTTCGCGCCGAAGGTCGGCAAGGTCACGCCCAACTCCGCGGCGGCGAGCGCCGGCCTGGTGCCGGGCGATCTGATCATCGCGGTGGGCGACCGGACGGTCGAGACGCCGAACGACGTCGCGCCCGGCCACCGCCGCCACCGGCGGCAAGGCGGTCGTGATCAAGGTCGAGCGCGGCGACGCGGTCGTGGCGCTCGGGCCGGTCGCGCCGAGGTTCAGCGAGGCCGACAACCGCTACCTGTTCGGCATCCAGCTGGAGGCGGAGCGCAGCGGCACGAAGCACTCCGACCCGCTGACGGCCACGGGCCGCGCGTTCGAGGAGACGTGGCTCGTCACCAAGGGCACGGTGGAGGGCCTGAAGGGCGTCGTGACGCCGAAGGGCCGCGACCAGCTGACGACGCCCGTGGGCATCGTCGAGAGCTCGTCCGACGCCGTCTCGGCCGGCTACTACCCCGGCCTGCTGGCGTTCATCTCGCTGGCGCTCGCGATCTTCAACCTGCTCCCGTTCCTGCCGCTCGACGGCGGGCACATCCTGTTCGCCCTGCTCGAGAAGGTGTACCGCCGTCCGATCCCGCGCGTGGTGTTCGAGCGCGTCTCGGTGGTGGGCATCGTGCTGATGCTGATGTTGTTCACGGTCGGCCTGAACAACGACATCGGCCGCATCGGCAGCCCGTAAGCGCGCGCAGCGCGCGACGTTCCGCGCGCGCCGCGTGACCCGTCGCGCGATCTTCGCGGCTTCCGTCGGAGAAAAGTTCTGGGGTCAGACCCCAAAAACGGCTGTTTCGGGGTCTGACCCCGGGGTCTTGGCACGGGTTCGGTCTAGCCGATGATCTCGTCCGCCGCTCGCTCGCCCGACTCGACGGCGCCGTTCATGTAGCCCTGCCAGACCGAGGTGTGCTCGCCGGCGAAGTGGAACGGGGGCTCGGGCGTGCCCGCGTAGCCGGCGATCGTCGTCCACTGGCCGGCCGTGTAGCCGGAGTAGGAGCCGCGCGTCCACGGGTCGTCCGCCCAGCGGTCGACGTACGCCGGCTGGCCCGTCACCGGCTTCGTGCCGAACAGCTTCGCGGTCGCCTCGTACGCGCTCGCGGCGGCGGCCGCGTCGACCGGGCCGTGCACCTCCGAGCCGGCCAGCAGCGTCCGGCCCACCGTGCCGCCGGTGTACTGCACCAGCTGGCCGCTCGCCTCCTCGACGCCGCGCAGCTCGTCCCACACCGTCTGCAGCTCGGTCGACTGGCCGTCGCCGGAGAAGCCGCGCGTGCGCCAGCCGGGATCGGGCTCGGTGACGAGGTGCAGCTTCGCGTTCGTGCCCATCGCCAGCTCGCGGATCGTGCGGAGGCCCATCTCCGACAGCCCGGCGCGCGTCAGGTCGACCTCGCGCAGCTTCGTGAACGGCAGCGCCAGCACCACGCGGCCGGCGGTGATCTCGCGCGTCCGGGCCCCGTCCTCCAGCACGATCACGGCACCCTCGCCCTCGCGCCGCAGCGCCACCAGCGGCACCTGCGTCTCGATGCGACCGTCGCCGATCTGCTTCACCAGCTCCTCCGGCACGCGTCCCGAGCCCTCGCGGACGACGTACTTCTCGTCCGAGTCGCCGGTTGCCCGCAGGTCGCCCGGCGACGAGGTCGAGAGCGCGTAGAGGATGGAGAGCGACGACAGCTCCTCGACGTCGATGCCCGACAGCGTCGTGTGGCTGATCGCGAGCGACGTGCCGAGCGCGGACTTCCGTCCACCCTCGATGCGCGTCTCGATCCACTCCGCCGCCGTGAGGCGATCGAGCGCGACCGTCTCGTCGCTGGAGACGTTCCACGCGGCGCCGCCCGACAGCGCCTCGAGGTCGGGCAGGATCTTCTCCCAGGACGCGTCGAACTCGGCCGTCAGCTGCCGGTCCGTGACGCGCTTGCCGTCCAGCCGCCGTGCCTCGCGGTCAGGCCCGACCTCGCGATCCGCCATCTCCAGCCCCAGCTGGCTGCACAGCGACAGCAGCTCCGAGTGCGTGGAGTCGACGAACTGGCCGCCGTGCTCGCCCAGCGCGTGCCCGGTCTCCCGCAGCGTCCAGGCGCGGCCGCCGAGCCGGTTCGAGCCCTCGTACAGCCGCGCGTCGACACCGGCCTTCTGCAGCCGGTAGGTCGCCACCAGCCCGGCCAGCCCGCCGCCGATCACCGCGACGTCGACGCGCTCGCGCGGCCGCGGCGGCGCGGTCCGCTTCTTCGTCTCGCCGCAGGCCGCGAGGAACGCCGCCGCGCCCGTCGCCAGGAACACTCTCCGCGTCTGCACGCCGAGAGGATACGCCCCGATAGACTCCGCCCGATGGCCTCCAGGCGGCAGATCCACGTCGGCGGCGTCGCGATCGGTGGCGGCGCGCCCATCGCCGTCCAGTCGATGACGACGACGAAGACGCACGACGCGACGGCCACGCTCGCGCAGGTGCAGGCCCTCGCCGACGCCGGCTGCGAGATCGTGCGCGTCGCCGTGCCGGGCCTGCCCGACGCCGCCGCGCTGGTGCAGATCGTCGCGCGACAGTCCCGTGCCGATCATCGCCGACATCCACTTCAACGCCTCGCTGGCGCTGAAGGCCATGGACGCGGGCGTCGCCGCGGTGCGCATCAACCCCGGCAACATCGGCGGCGCCGACAAGGTCGAGCAGGTCGTGCGCCGCGCCATCGAGACCGGCACGCCGATGCGCATCGGCGCCAACTCCGGCTCGCTGCCCGAGCACCTGCGCTGGACGGCCACCGCCGACCCCGCCGGCGCGCTGGTGCGGGCCGCGATGGAGGAGGTGGAGGTGCTCGAGCGCCTCGACTTCCACGACTTCAAGATCTCCGTCAAGTCGACGTCGGTGCCCGTGATGATGGACGCCTACAAGCGCCTGTCGGAGACCGTCGACTACCCGCTGCACCTCGGCGTGACCGAGGCCGGCACGCTCGTCACCGGCGCCGTCAAGTCGTCGATCGGCATCGGCTCGCTGCTCGCCCAGGGCATCGGCGACACCATCCGCGTCTCGCTCTCGACCGACCCGGTCGAGGAGGTGCGCGTCGCCTACGAGATCCTGAAGGCGCTCGGCCTGCGCCAGTTCGGACCGCAGCTGATCGCGTGCCCGTCCTGCGGCCGCACCAACGTCGAGGTGCACGAGCTGGCCGAGACCGTCGAGCGCCGGCTGCAGCAGTACCGCGAGCACTTCGAGGTCGCCGTCATGGGCTGCGCCGTGAACGGCCCCGGCGAGGCGGGCGACGCCGACTTCGGCATCGCCGGCGGTCGCGATGCGGGCCACATCTACGCGCACGGCGCGGTGCTGCGGCGCGTGCCGCAGGACCGGCTGGTCGACGAGCTGTTCGGCGAGATCGACCGCTGGATCGCCGAGGGAATGCCGCGCCCCGAGCGCGGCCGCCGCAAGCTCGACCTCCCGGTCGTCGTGGCAGGAAGGGACGCATGAACCCGGCCCAGCAGAAGAAGGCCGCCGTCGCGGCCGGTGCCGCCATCGTCGGCACGTCGATCCTGAAGCGCTCGCGCCTCGCGCGGCTGGTCGTCGTCGGCGGGCTGGCGGCCGCCGTCTACACGCGCGTCGTCGGGCGCGACCCGGAGTGGCACGACGTCGAGAAGCCGTCCGAGTGAGCGCCGCTCGACGCCGCCGAGGCGCGCCTCGCACCGCTCGAGGAGGCCGCCAACACCGCCCACTGGGCGCTGGCCACCGACGCCACCGACGAGCACGCCCAGCTGGCCGCCGAGGCGCAGATCGCCTACGAGGAGGCGCTGTCCGACCCGGCGCTCCGGGCTGACGCCGCCGCCGCGGCCGCTGCCGCGACCGACCCGGTCGAGCGCCGCCGGGCCGACGTGCTGCACCTCGCCGCGACCGCCCACCAGCGCCCGGCCGCGCTGCGCGACCGCATCGTCGCGCTCGAGACCGAGCTGCAGGGCCGGTTCTCCGGCCGCCGCGCCGTCGTCGGCGGTCGCGAGGTCACCGACAACGAGATCGCCGCCATCCTGCTGCGCTCCACCGACATCGCCGAGCGCCGCGAGGCGTGGCTGGCGCAGCGGGGCGTGGGCGATGTCGTCGCCGACGACCTGCTCGAGCTGATCGCGCTGCGCAACGAGGCCGCCCAGGCGCTCGGCCACCGCGACCACTACGCGTTCTCGCTCGCGATGGAGGAGCTCGACGAGGGCTGGCTGTACGCCCTGCTCGACGACCTGGAGCGCGACCTGAGCGGGATCTGGACGGCCGAGAAGGCCGCCATCGATGCCGATGTCCGCGGCCGCCTCGGCCTCGCCGCCGACGCGGTGCTGCAGCCGTGGCACTACGCCGACCCGTTCTTCCAGGACCCGCCGCCGCCCACGGACGACCCGCTGCTCGACGCCGTCGCCGACGTCGACGCCCTGGCGGCGGCCCGCGCGTACTTCGCGTCGCTCGGGCACGACGTCGACGCCATCCTCGCGCGCTCCGATCTCGAGCCGCGGCCGGGCAAGGACCAGCACGCGTTCCAGATCACGGTCGTCCGCGGCTCCGACATCCGCACGCTCTGCAACCTGGAGCCGACGCTGCGCTGGCTCGAGACGCTGCTGCACGAGCTCGGCCACGCCATCTACGACGACAGCGTCGACAAGTCGCTGCCGTGGCTGCTGCGCACGCCACTCGCACACGTTCACCACCGAGGCCGTCGCGATGCTGCACGGACGCCGCGCGCGCGATCACGTCTTCCTCGAGAAGTTCGCGGGCGTCGCGCCCGACGTCGCGCGGCACCCGGCCAACACCGCCGTCGCGCGCCGCGACCTGCTGACCTTCGCGGCGTGGGTGCAGGTGATGGCGCGGTTCGAGCGCTCGCTGTACGCCGATCCCGGCCAGGACCTCGTGGCCACGTGGTGGAGCATGGTCGAGCGCTACCAGCACCTGCGGCGGCCGGAGGGGATCGGCCGCGGCGACTGGGCCGCGAAGATCCACCTCACGGTCGCGCCGGTCTACTACCACAACTACCTGCTCGGCCAGATGACCGCCTCGCAGCTCGAGGCGACGCTCGCGCGCGAGCTCGGCGACGGCAGCCCGGCGGCCGATCCCGTCGCCGCCGGCGAGCTGCTGCGGGAGCGCTTCCTGCGGCCCGGCGCCAGGCTGCGGTGGGACGAGCACGTGCTGTCCGCCACCGGCTCGCCGCTCACCACCGCGGCGTTCGCGGCCGATCTCGCCACGCCGTAGCGGCTAGAGGTGCAGCAGCATGCGGGTGTTGCCGAGCGTGTTCGGCTTCACGCGCTCCAGGTCGAGGAACTCGGCGACGCCCTCGTCGAACGAGCGCCGTAGCTCCTCGTAGACCGCGGGCGTGACGGGAGCGCCCTCGATCGGCGCGAAGCCGTGCGCCTCGAAGAACACCACCTCGAACGTCAGCACGAACACGCGCGAGACGCCCAGCTCGCGCGCGGTCTCGACCAGGCGCGTGACGAGCCGGTGCCCGACGCCGCGGCCGCGCACCGCCGGGTCGACGGCCACGGTGCGGATCTCGGCCAGGTCCTCCCACAGGGGATGCAGCGCGCCGCAGCCCACCACCCGGCCGCCGTCGTCGGCCACCCAGAAGTCCTGGATGTCCTCGTACAGCTGCACCGACTCCTTCTGCAGCAGGATCCGCTCGTCCACGTAGTGGTCGACCAGGGCGCGGATGGCGCGCACGTCACGGGTGCGCGCGCGGCGGAGGATGATCGCATCGTCGGTCATGGGGCGAGCGGCAGCGTAGCGGGAATGGACCGGCGGCTTCCCGCGTTGCACAAAGTAGGATACAAACACCAGCGAATACCGCATGTATGCAGCGATATTCCTGTCACAAAGTACATCACAAGCCAGGACACAGCATGACCCAGTACCCGCTCACCCCGTTCTTCAACATGATCCAGCCCGACCTGCGCAACACCCCCCGCCGTGAGACCGAGCGCGAGATCTTCGAGCGCATCGCCACCACGATGCGCGAGGATCAGCGCCGTGACCGTCGCAACCGTGCCTACGCCCGGCTGCGCCGCATCTTCGGCGGTGGCCGCAGCACCGCTCCCGGCAGCCGCCGGGTCGCCCGTACTCATTGATCGACCCCGACGGGGCGGGACGGCAGGCGCCGTCCCGCCCCGTCGTCGTCCTTCAGTAGAATCGGCCCCGTGAAGCTGGTCCTGCTCGGCGGCGCCGGGTTCCGCACCCCGGCCATGTACGAGGCCGTGCACGACGTCCGCGAGCTGCTCGGCATCGACGAGCTCGTGCTCTACGACGTCGACGACGCCCGCCTGCCGCGCACGCAGCTGGTGCTGGAGGGCATCGACCGCGAGCGGGGGAGCCGCGTCGCCGTACGCGCCACGGCCGATCTCGACGACGCGCTCGAGGGCGCCGACGTCGTCTACTCCGCCATCCGCGTCGGCGGCATACAGAGCCGCATCGTCGACGAGACCGTGCCGCTCGCGCACGGCGTGCTCGGACAGGAGACGACCGGCCCCGGCGGCATCGCCTTCGCGCTGCGCACCATCCCCGTGATGCGGACCATCGCGGAGCGCACCGCCGTCCGCGCGCCGCGCGCCTGGTTCATGAACTTCACCAACCCCGCGGGCATGATCACGGAGGCCATCGCCGAGGTGCTCGGCGACCGGGCCTTCGGCATCTGCGACACGCCGCGCGGCATGTTCCGCCGCATCGCCGCGGCGCTCGGCCGGCCGCCCGAGACGCTGTGGTTCGACTACGCCGGGCTCAACCACCTCGGCTACATCCAGGCCGTGCTCGACGGCGGCGACGACCTGCTGCCCGGGCTGCTCGCCGACGACGCGCTGCTGCGGACGCTCGAGGAGGGCGACATCTTCGACCGCGACTTCCTGCGGTCGCTGGGGATGATCCCCAACGAGTACCTGGCCTACTACTACGGCACCGCCGAGGTGGTGGCGCGCCAGCTCGCAGCCGGCCGCACGCGCGGCCAGGAGATCGCCGAGACGCAGCAGGCCTACTTCGCGGCCGAGCCCGCCACGCCCGGAGGAGGCGCTCGCCGCCTGGCGCGCGGCCACGCGTGCCCGCTCCAGCACCTACATGGCCGAGGCCGGCGCGGTGCGCACCGACGGCTCGCGCGCCGGCGCCGGCGTGGACGACCTGGAGGGCTACGCGGGCGTCGCGCTGCGGGCCGCGCTGGCGCTGCGCTCCGGCGAGCCGACCGTGATGGTGCTGAACGCGCGCAACCGGTCGGCGCTGCCCTTCCTGCCGGCCGACGCCATCGTCGAGACCGTCTGCGTCGTCACCGGCGCGGGCGTCCGCACGGTCGCGACGGCGCCGCTGCCGCTGCACGCCCGCGGCCTCATCGAGCAGATGAAGGAGGTCGAGCGCACGACGATCGCGGCCGCGCTGCAGGGCTCCGCGGCGCTCGCGGCGCGGGCGCTCGCGCTGCATCCGCTGGTGCCGTCGGTGGCCGTCGCGGACCGGATTCTCGACGCATATCGAGCACAGGAGCCGAACCTCCGCAGTTTGCTCGCCTGACGTGCTCGCCGGAGGGGCCGCCCGCCGGTAGCGACCCTACAATGGGCGTCCCCGTGTCCGCTCCCTTCGTCCACCTGCACTGCCACTCCGAGTACTCGATCCTCGACGGGGCGTGCCGGATCAAGGAGCTCGTCGAAGCGGGCGGTCGAGCTCGAGATGCCGGCGGTCACGGTCACCGACCACGGCTCCATGGCCGGCGCGGTCGAGCTGTACCGCAACGCCACCGAGGCGGGCGTCAAGCCGATCGTCGGCTGCGAGATCTACCTCGTCGACGACCGGTTCCAGAAGGAGGCCCGCGGCGAGCGCTCGCTGGGCCCACCTGACGCTGCTGGCCGAGGACACGGCCGGGCTACCACAACCTCGTCAAGCTGGTCACGACCGGCTACCTCGAGGGCTACCACTACAAGCCGCGCGTCGACTTCGACCTGCTGCAGCGGTACTCCGGCGGGCTGATCGCCCTCACCGGCTGCCTCTCGGGCCGCGTCTGCAAGGCGCTGCTCGACGGCGACCAGCCGCGGCGCCCGGGCCGAGCTCGACCGGCTGGTGCAGATCTTCGGGCGCGAGCAGGTCTACATCGAGATCCAGGACGCCGGCATCGCCGCGCACCGCCAGGTCAACCCGGGCCTGCTCGCGCTGGCCGACGAGACCGGCCTGCCGACTCGTCGGCACCGGCGACGTGCACTACCTGCGGGCCGAGGACGCCGATCCGCACGAGGCGCTGCTCTGCATCCAGACCGGCGACGAGCTGTCGAACCCGAAGCGGTTCCGGTTCGAGAACAAGGAGTTCTTCTTCAAGACGCCCGACGAGATGAGCCGCGACTTCGCGCCGTACGGCCGCGAGCTGCTGCGGCCCACGCTCGAGATCGCCGAGCGCTGCAACGTCGAGATCGAGCTCGGCACGCATCCGCCTGCCGCACTTCGACGTGCCGGGCGGCGAGGACGCGTTCGCCTACCTGACGCGCCTCTGCGAGGCCGGGCTGGCCGAGCGCTACGGCGCGATCACGCCCGAGCTGCAGAACCGGCTCGCAGTTCGAGCTGCAGACCATCCGCGAGATGGGCTTCGCCGACTACTTCCTGATCGTGTGGGACTTCGTCCAGCTTCGCGAAGTCGAACGGCATCGGCGTCGGCCCCGGCCGCGGCTCGGCCGCCGGCTCGCTGGTGGCCTACGCGCTGCGCATCACCGACGTCGACCCGATCCGCTACGAGCTGCTGTTCGAGCGCTTCCTCAACCCGGGCCGCAAGTCCATGCCCGACATCGACATCGACTTCTCGGTCGCCGGCCGCGAGCGCGTCATGAACTACGTGGTCGAGAAGTACGGGCGCGAGCGCGTGGCGCAGATCATCACGTTCGGCAAGCTCGCGGCGAAGGCCGCGACGCGCGACACCGGCCGCGTGCTGGGCCTGCCGTTCGGCGTCGTCGACCGCATCGCGAAGATGATCCCGGAGGGCCCCAAGGTCGGCTTCGACGACTGCCTGAAGCCGGGCCAGGACCTGCAGACGGCCTACGACGACCCGGCCTCCATCGGGCAGGACTCGCAGGGCCGCTCGGTCACCACGCGCCAGCTGATCGACATGGCGCGGCCGCTCGAGGGCCTCGTGCGGCAGGACTCCATCCACGCCGCCGCGCGTCGTGATCGGCGACCGCGACCTGTCCGAGTACCTGCCGCTGCAGCGCAAGGGCGCCGACGAGCCGATCGTCACGCAGTACGCGATGGGCGACGTCGAGGCGCTCGGCCTGCTCAAGATGGACTTCCTCGGCCTGCGCAACCTCGACGTCATCGACGAGGCCGTGCGGCTGATCGCGCGAGTCGTGCGGCACCGAGCTCGACCTGGAGCAGCTGCCGCTCGACGACGCAGCAGACCTACGCGATGCTGGCCAGGGGCGACGCGACCGGCGTGTTCCAGTTCGAGTCGAGCGGCATGCGCGACGCGCTGCGGCAGGTGAAGCCGACCGAGTTCGACGACCTCATCGCCCTCGTCGCGCTGTACCGGCCCGGGCCCGATGCAGAACATCCCGGTGTACGCGCGCGCGCAAGAACGGCAAGCGAGCCCGTCACCTACCTCGACGACCGGCTCGAGGACCGATCTCTCGCGCACGTACGGCGTGTACGTCTACCAGGAGCAGGCGATGCAGATCGCCGAAGTCGCTGGCCGGCTTCTCGCCCGCCGAGGCCGACGACCTGCGCAAGGCGATCGGCAAGAAGAGCGTCGTCGCTGATGGCCTCGCTGAAGGAGCGGTTCCTCGAGGGCTGCGTCGCGAACGCGCGTGCCGGCGCCCGACCGCCGAGCTGCTCTGGAACGAGAACGAGCGCTGCGCCGACTACTCGTTCAACAAGTCGCACGCCGCCTGCTACGCGCTGATCTCCTACCGCACCGCCTACCTGAAGGCCAACTACCCGGCCGAGTACATGGCGGCGCTGATCTCGTCCGTCATGGACACGAAGGACAAGGTGCCCGTTCTACGTGGCCGAGTGCGCCGACATGGGCATCGAGGTGCTGCCGCCGGACGTCAACGCGTCGCAGCGCGACTTCGCGGTGGTCGAGGGCAAGGTCCGGTTCGGGCTGTCGGCCGTCAAGAACGTGGGGGAGAACGCGGTGCGCGCGATCCTCGAGGCGCGCGGCGCCGACGGGCCGTTCCACGTCGGTCTGGGACTTCTGCGAGCGCGTCGACATGCAGCAGGTGTCCGCGCGCGTGCTCGACAGCCTCGTCCGCGCCGGCGCCTTCGACTCCACCGGCGCGCCGCGCAAGGGGCTCATCGAGGTGGCGGAGCAGGCGATCTCGTCCGGCCGCAAGTCGCAGGCCGACCGGCTCGCGGGCCAGGGCTCCATCTTCGATCTCGATCCGGTGTCCGACCTGCCCGCGACGACGTCGTACCCCGCCATCCCCGACATCGAGTTCGACAAGCGCGAGCTGCTGCAGGCCGAGCGCGACACGCTCGGTCTCTACGTCTCGAGCCATCCGCTGGCCGACGTGCGCGAGCAGCTGCGGCGCAAGGTCGACTGCGGCATCCGCGAGCTCGCCGGCCGGCGCGAGGGCGAGCGCGTGGTCGTCGGCGGCCTCGTCTCGTCGGTGCGCCAGCACATGACGAAGAAGGGCGACCCGATGGCGTTCGTGGTGCTGGAGGACCTCACCGGCTCCACCGAGGTGACCATCTTCACGAAGGCCTACGGCGCCGCCCGCGACCTGCTCGTCCAGGACCGCATCATCGTCATCAAGGGACGCATCGACGGGCGCGGGTCGGGCGAGGTGAAGCTCGTCGGCGACGAGGTGCTGCCGTTCGAGGCGGTGGCCGAGGTCGGCATCGTGCGCGTCTCCATCGACGCGCGCACGGTGGCGCGCAGCGCGATCGACGAGCTGAAGGCGCTGGTGCGCGAGTTCCCCGGCGATCACCCCGTGATCGTCGAGCTGCTCACGTCGCGCGGCCCGAAGCGGCTCCGCCTCGGTGCGAGCTTCCGGGTGCGGCCCGAGTCGGCGTTCTTCGCCGAGGTCCGGGCGCGTCTCGGTGACGCCACGCTGGCCTGATCTTCGCGCTCTCCTTAGCGGAACTCGTCGCGTGTTAACACTCAGAAGGTGCGGTGCCTGTACCATTAGAGGCACTATGAACCGCCACTCCTACGCCAAGTCCATCTCCCGCCTCATCGACCGCTCCGAGCGGTACTACGCGATCCTCCCGGCCTTCCGGATCGTCCACAACCCCGACGCCGTGCTGGCCGCCAAGACCGACCTCGAGGCCATCTCGAAGCGCCTCGACTCGTCCGAGCCGGTCAACGCCAAGGCCCTCAGCTCCCTCAAGGAGCTGCTCTCCGACGGCGTCTCCTCGCCGCTCTTCAAGAGCAACCCGCAGGCTGCCAAGCAGGCCGTCGCGAGCATCCGTGAGGAGCTCACCACCGTCTGAGCCACGGCTCGCGCCGTCTCGACCCGTTCTCCCTGAGGGCGCCGTCCGATCTTGCCGGTAGTTTTCCGACAGGTGGCGGCGCCCTCGGTCTTCTCGCTCGACCTCGATCTCGACCTGTTCGCCGGGCCGTTCGATCTGCTGCTCGCGCTCATCCTGCGCGACGAGGTCGACCTGGCCGAGGTGCCGGTGGCCGAGGTCTGCGTCACGTACCTGGAGCGCCTCGCCGAGGCGTCCGAGCTCGATCTGGAGGCCGCCAGCGAGTTCCTGGTGCTGGTCGCGGCGCTGGTCGAGCTGAAGTCGCGCCTGCTGCTGCCCGACGAGGACACCTCCGACATCGAGACCGTCGAGGAGGCCGCCGACGAGCTCGCGGCGCGCCTGGCCGAGTACGCGCGCTTCCGGGCCGCCGCCGAGTGGCTCGGCGCGCGTCGCGAGGAGGATGGCCGCCGCGTCTTCCGCAGCACCCGCGCGCCGCTGGCGCCACCGCGGACGGCCGAGCGCCCGCTGCCGGACGAGGATCCGCAGGCGCTGGCCGACGCCATCGCCCGGCTGCTCGCGCCGCCGGCGCAGATCGACCTCTCGCACCTGCCCAAGCGCCTCCTGCCCGTGCGCAGCTTCCTCGACCGGTTCCGCACGCTGCTCGACGAGCGCGGCACGTTCACGTTCGACGACGCCATCGACGGGCTCGACCGCATGGGTGTCGCGGTCGCCTTCTGGGCGCTCCTCGACCTCTACAAGCGCGGCGAGGTGCGCATGGTGCAGACCGAGCCGTTCGCGCCCATCCGCATCGCCCGCTCGGCGGGCCTGATCCTCGACCACGGCGACGACACGGCCGAGGAGGCGGTGGCATGAGCGAGCTCACGCACGTCGTCGAGGCGCTGCTGTTCGTCGCCGCCGAGCCGCTCACCGTCGCCGACCTGGCCGAGGCGGCGGGCACCGCGCCCGAGCGGGTCGAGCGCGCGCTCGACGCGCTGGCCGACCGCCACTGCGAGGGTCGCAGCGGGGTCGTGCTCGAGAAGGTCGCCGGCGGCTACGGCTTCCGCGCCGCCTCCACCACGGCCGAGGCGTGCGCGCGGCTGTTCGAGCGCGCGCCCGACCGGGCGCTGTCGCACGCCGCGCTCGAGACGCTCGCGGTGATCGCCTACGCCGGGCCGGTGTCGCGGCCCGAGATCGCCCGCGTCCGCGGCGTGTCGGCCGACGGCGCCGTCGCCGGCCTGCTGGAGCGCGGCCTCATCGAGGAGGCCGGCCGCGGCGACACGCCCGGCGCGCCGGTGCTGTACCGGACGACGGTGGTGTTCGAGCGGGTCTTCTCCCTGGAGGACGGCCTCCGCTCGCTGCCGACGCTCGACGCGCTGACGCCCGACGAGGCGCAGCCCGAGCAGCTCCGCGACCGCCTCCACGCGGTCGCCTCCGAGCGCGTCTAGCGCGCATTGCGCCTCCGTACGCCTTAGCACGATCTCCGTGCCGCCCCGCGCGCGCTTCGTGCCAACCGCGCGCGTTCCGCCGCCTCTCGCCCGATCCGTGCGCCTCCGGCGCTGGAACGTTCTGGGGTCAGACCCCAAGAACGGCCGAAATGGGGTCAGACCCCGCACATGGAAGGCGCACGAAAGCGCGCGGATGTCACTTCCGGGCGAGGCGGCGTTCGAGGTCTCGGCGGCTGCGGATGTCGATCGGCTCCTGCAGCGCTCGCTCGATCCGGTCGGCCGCGACGCGCTTTGGCGTAGAAGAGGTCCTGCAGCTCGAGCACGGTCATCGTGCCGCGCGCCCGGCTGCACCGTGACCTCGTCACCGACCGCGATCTCGCCCGGCTCGATGACGCGCAGGTACACGCCCGGACGCCTCGCGTCCCGGAACCGGCGGATGAAGCCCTTGTCGTCCATGCGGGCCGCGAGCGTGGCGCAGGGGATGCGCGGCGACGTCACCTCGAGCGTGACGTCGCCGGCGACCAGCCGGTCGCCGACCGACAGCGCGGCGCTCTCGAGCCCCTCGATCGTCAGGTTCTCGCCGAACGTGCCCGGCGCCAGCGGGCGACCCAGCTCGGCCTCCCACCACGCGTAGTCCGGCGTCCCGTACGCGTAGACGGCCTGGTCGGGGCCGCCGTGGTGCCGCGTGTCGCCGACGCCGTCGCCCGCCAGGCCGTCGACCGTGACCGCGACCGGGCCGGTCTGCGGCTGCTTGTCGATCGCCGTGCCGCCGGGCGGGGGCAGCTTCACGTTCACCGACGCGACGCGCATCAGAAGCAGGCACCGCCGCCGATGGTGCGCGGGTCGTCCTTCGCCGGCGCCTTCTTGAGCGCGTCGCGGACGGCCTTGCGGATGGCCGGGATGTCGGGCATCGCGGCGCCGGTCTCGGTGCCGCCGGACGTGAACTCGGGCGGCGTGAAGCCGATCGAGACGACCTGGCTCATGTGGATCGACGTGGCGAGCTTCGCGAGCGCCGGCAGCTGCTTCGCGGGGATGTCGGTGCTGAAGTTGTCGCGGAAGGTCTTCGTGAGGCCGCGGAACGACCGCAGCACCGTCGTCGGGCCGGTCGCGTCGGCGAGGGCGGCGATGACGCAGCGCTGCCGCTTGATGCGCGCCCAGTCCGACGTGGTCGAGCGCGCCCGCACGTAGGCGAAGGCCTGGTCGGCGCTCAGGTGCTGGCGGCCCGGCTTGAGGTCGATCCTGATCCACTCGCCGCCCTTCTCGTACGGCGAGACGCGGTCGAGCACGGCGTGGGGGATCTCGAGCGTGACGCCGCCGAGCGCGTCGACGAGGCCGTGGAAGCCGCGGAAGTCGACCATCACGTAGTAGTCGATCGGCAGTCCGGTGAGCTGCCCGAGCGTCTGCTTGAGCGCGGTGGCGCCGGGATCCTTGCCGCCGGGGAACAGGTCGGGGTGCGCCGTGCCGAACCCGTGCAGCGCGTTCAGGATGCCGGGGAACCGCGCGCCGGCGGCACGGGCCGCGCGCGGCGGCAGCGGCACGCCGCCCATGTTGCGCGGCACCGAGAAGATGGCGGCGCGGCGCGTCTTCAGGTCGATCGTGGCGACCATCATGGTGTCGGTGCGCAGGCCCGAGCGGCCGGGGCCGGCGTCGGCGCCGAGCAGCACGATGTTGAGCCGGCCGCGCTTCCGCCACGCCGGGAGGTTCTTCGCCTTCTCCTTCTCCGCGGCCGCCAGCGCCGCGGCCGCGTCCTCGGGCGTCCGCGAGACGCTCGAGACCGACGTCGGATCGCCGCCCGCGAGCCCGCCGATGGGCGTCGTCGCGGCCGGCGCGTCGAACTCGTCGGCGACCGGCACCAGCACGTCGGTCGGCTCCGACTCCTCGAACACCTCCGTGACCGTGTCGTACGCCGTGTACGCGTACCAGCCGGCGGCCGCCTGCGGCAGGATCACCAGCGCCGTCAGGATCGACGAGCGTGACGATGGTGCCGCGCGCGCGGTAGCCGAGCCGTGCGGCGTCGGCGATGGCTCCGAGGCGGTACAGCGCGACCAGCCCGTTCGCGGCCAGCAGCCCCGCCAGCACGCGCGTGTCGACCGCCTCGCCGATCAGCGTGTCGCGGCCCTGTCGCGCGACCACCACGAACACGCCGAGCAGCAGGGCGGCCGTGAGGACCGCGAGGAAGATGCCGCGGCGGCGCGCGCCGCCCGCGATCTGGCCGAGGCCGGGCCACAGGAACGACAGCAGCGCACAGCGCGCCGCCAGCGGACGACGCCGGGTCGGCGTGTCGCTCGGCGGCTGCGAGGGGTGCCGCGGGCGCGGCGGTCGCAGCCCGATCGAGGCCATCGTCAGGCCAGAGTACCGCGTCTGCAGCGGTTTTCCTGTGCCGCGCCCGGCCCGCTCAGGCGATGGAGACGGCCAGCAGCAGCGTCGTGCCGATGGCCGCCACGACCGCGGCCGGCAGCGCGTAGCGCGGTCGCACGCCGCGGCTGGCGATGTCGGCGCAGAGCGCACCCGCCGCGGCACCCGCCAGCGGCGCCGGGCCGGCCACCAGCGCGATGCAGGCGATCACGAGCGCGCCGGCCCGCCCGGAGCGCGCGCCGAACAGGTACGGCAGGGCGGCCGCGAGCGCCCACGGTGCCCACCAGGCGACGACGTCGGAGCCGATGCCGAGGGCGAACGCCTGCAGCGCCAGCGGCACCCCGAGCACGTTCGCGGCGAGGTTCGGCCGGTGCGGTCGGAGCAGGTCCGGAGCGAGGACGGCGACGGGGGTGTGCGCGGTGGCGGACGCGATGACGCCACCATACGCGGGTGGAGACCCCCGACGCCACCCGCATCAACCGCTTCCTCGCGGCCTCCGGCGTCGCGTCGCGCCGCGCGGCCGACACGATGGTCGAGGCCGGGCGCGTGCGCATCGACGGGGTCGTCGCCGAGACCGGGTCGCAGGTGCGGCCCGGCCAGAAGGTGACCCTCGACGGCAACCCGGTCTACGCCGAGCGCAAGGTCTACCTGCTGCTCAACAAGCCCGGTGGCGTGGTGACGACGGCCAGCGACCCCGAGGGCCGGCCGACCGTGCTCGACCACATCAAGGTCAAGCAGCGCGTGTTCCCGGTCGGGCGCCTCGACAGCGGCACCACCGGCCTGCTGCTGATGACCAACGACGGTGCGCTGGCCGAGCGGCTGATGCACCCGCGCTACGGCGTCGAGAAGATCTACCACGCGCTCGTGAAGGGCCTCGTGCCGGAGGAGGTCGCGGCGCAGCTCGCGGCCGGCGTCGAGCTCGACGACGGCCCGACGCAGCCCGCGACCGTGAAGATCGTCGGGCGCGACGCGGGCGGCAGCGTGCTCGAGTTCATCCTCAAGGAGGGCCGCAACCGCCAGATCAGGCGGATGTGCGACGCGGTCGGCTACCACGTGCGCGCGCTGCGCCGCACGGGTTACGGACCGCTGCGGCTCGGGGATATGGAACCCGGAGCTTCCCGCAACCTCACGCCGTCGGAGCGATCGGCGCTGCTGCGCCTCGCTGGTCTCGATGCCGGCGACCCCGTACGCTCGCGGAGGCCGGGACGCCCGGTGAAACCGCGACCAGGGAAGAAGGACCGATGATCAAGGAATTCCGCGACTTCCTCTTGCGGGGGAACATCGTCGAGCTGGCGGTGGCGTTCGTGATCGGCGCGGCGTTCGCGCTCGTCGTCAAGTCGCTCAACGACAACCTGCTGATGCCGATCATCGCGATGATCGGCGGCAAGCCCGACTTCAGCTCGCTCACCTTCACCATCAACGACGCGGTGTTCCGGTACGGCGCGTTCATCACCGACCTGATCGGCTTCATCCTGACGGCCGCCGCGGTGTTCTTCTTCGTCGTCCGGCCGATCAACGCGATCGTCGCCCGCCGCAAGCGCGGCGAGGAGGTCGCACCGGCCGAGACGCCGGAGGAGATCGAGCTGCTGCGGGAGATCCGGGACGCCCTGAAAGCGCGCTGACGCGACCGGGCACCCCGGCGCTTGGTTCCAGCACGGCTGGCATCATGGGCCGGTGCGTGTCTCGATCGTCGGTCTCGGGCTGATGGGTGGATCGCTCGGCCTGGCACTGACGGGCCGGGCGGGTGCCACCGTGCGCGGGTACGACCCCGACCCCGCGGCCCGGGCCGTGGCGGTCGAGCGGGGCTGCGTGGAGGCCGCCGAGGCCGACCTCGAGAGCGCCTGCCGCGGCGCCGACCTGGTCGTCGTCTGCGCGCCGGTGGCCCAGCTGCCGGCCGCGGTCGCCGCGACCGTCGCCGCGGCGCCGGCCACCGCCACCGTCACCGACATCGGCTCGACGAAGGCGAACGTCGTGCGCAGCGTCGAGGGGGCCGACCGCACGCGCTTCGTCGGCGGGCACCCGGTCTGCGGCTCCGAGGCGCGCGGCGCGGCGGCGGCGCGAGCCGAGCTGTTCGAGGGCGCCACCTACTTCCTGACGCCGGTGCACGACACCGATCCGCAGCGCTTCGCCCAGGTGCACGGCATGGTGACGGCCATCGGCGCGCGCCCGGTCGCGATCGACCCGGGCGCGCACGACCGCCTGGTCGCGCTGACGAGCCACCTGCCGCACGTGGTCGCGAACCTGCTCGCCTCGCAGGCCGGCGCCGGCACCATCGACGGCCACGACCCGCTCGCGGCCGCCGGCGGCTCGTTCCGCGACATGACGCGCGTCGCCGGCGCGAACCCGCGCATCTGGATCGACATCTTCCTCGACAACCGCGACGCCCTGCTGGCCGCCGCGCACGAGCACCGGCGCCGCCTCGACGACGTCATCGACGCGCTCGAGCAGCGCGACGCCGGCTACCTGGCGCGCTTCATCGGCGAGGCGGCGGGCGCCCGCCGGCGCTCGCTGGAGGCCGCCTTCGAGGGCGTCTCGGGCGACCTGCACGTCGTCCGCGTCCACGTGCCGGACCGGCCGGGTGCCATCAGCGGCATCGCGCAGGCGCTCGGCGCCGCGCGCGTCAACATCGAGGACTTCGTGCTGCACCACATCTCGCCCGAGCAGGGCGGCACCGCCGAGATCACGGTCGCCGGCACCGACGCCGCCGCGCGCGCCGTCGCGACGCTGGACGAGCAGGGCTACGGCGCCATCGCCACGCGCCTCGATCCGGGTGCGCCATGAGCGAGTGGCTCGTCGAGGGCACCGGCCCGCTGGCCGGCGAGATCTCGGTCAACGGCGACAAGTCGGTCTCGCACCGCTCGCTGCTGGTCGGCGCGATCTGCGAGGGCAAGGTGCGCGTGCGCGGGTTCGGCGGCAGCGCCGACACGCTCGCCACGATGGGCGCCGTCCGGGCGCTGGGCGTGCAGGTCGACGAGATCTCGCCCACCGAGCTGGTCGTGCACGGCGTCGGCCTGCGCGGCCTGGAGGAGCCCGCGGGCGTCATCGACGTGCACAACTCCGGCACGCTGCTGCGCCTGCTGCCGGGCCTGCTCGCCGGCCAGCCCGAGGGCACCTACACGCTCGACGGCGACGAGTCGATCCGCCGCCGGCCGGTCGACCGCATCACGCTGCCGCTGGGTCGCATGGGCGCCGTGATCGCCTCGACCAACGGCTGCGCGCCGATCACCATCGACGGCGGCAACCCGCTCACCGGCATCACCTACGAGCTGCCCGTCGCCTCGGCCCAGGTGAAGTCGTGCGTGCTGCTCGCCGGGCTGCTGGCCGAGGGCGAGACGACGGTCGTCGAGCCGCTCGCCACCCGCGACCACACCGAGCGCCTGCTGCGCGCCGCCGGCGCGCGGGTGACCCGCCATCCCGGCGCCGTCACGATCCGCCCCGCCGAGGCCCTGCGCCTGGCGGAGATCGACGTGCCCGGCGACATCTCCTCGGCCGCGTTCTTCATCGTCGCGGCCACGCTGGTGCCCGAGTCGCACCTGTTCGTGCGCGGCGTCGGCGTCAACCCCGGCCGGGCCGGCCTGCTGACGGTGCTGGAGCGCATGGGCGCCCGCATCGGCCTGTTCAACCGCCGCACCACCGCGGGCGGCGAGCCGGTGGCCGACATCGAGGTGCGCTACGCCGAGCTGGTCGGCACCGAGATCGAGCCCGAGATCGTGCCGTCGCTGATCGACGAGCTGCCGCTGATCGCGCTCGCCGCCGCCCGGGCCCGCGGCCGCACCGTCGTGCGCGGCGCCGAGGACCTGCGCAAGAAGGAGTCCGACCGCATCGCCACCGTGGCGGAGGCGCTGTCGGGCGTCGGCGCGCACATCGAGGCGACCGACGACGGCTGGAAGATCCGCGGCGTGCCGGTGCGGATCCGCGGCGGCGTGGTCGAGCCGCACGGCGACCACCGCATCGCGATGATGGCCGCCATCGCCGGCCTGTACTCGGAGGAGGGTGTCCGCGTGCGGGACCCCGAGTGCATCGACGTCTCGTTCCCCGGCTTCCGCGACATCCTCCGCGCGCTCGAGGCGGCCGTGGCGGAGCGTGAGTAGATGGTTGTCACCATCGACGGCCCCGCCGGCGCCGGCAAGTCGACGGTCGCCCGCCGCCTCGCCCAGCGGATCGGCTACCGCTACCTCGACACCGGCGCCATGTACCGCGCCGTGACGCTGTGCGTGCTGCTGGACGGCGCCGACGGCGCCGAGGCCGCCCGCAGCGGGGCCTGGCGCGCGTACGAGGGCGACCCGCGGCTGCGGTCGAGCGACGTCGATGCCGCGGTGTCCGAGGTGGCCCAGCAGCCGTCGGTGCGCGAGGCGATGCGCGAGGCCCAGCGCGCGTTCCTGGCCGACGGCGACGCGGTCGCCGAGGGCCGCGACATCGGCGAGGTGGTGTGGCCGCAGGCCGAGCTGAAGGTGTGGCTCGACGCGGCGCCCGAGATCCGCGCGCGCCGCCGCGGCACGCCGCACGCGCTGGAGCGCGACCGCCGCGACAGCGCGCAGACGCGCGTCGCCGACGACGCGGTGCGCGTCGACACCTCGAAGCTGTCGGTCGACGACGTCGTCACGGCGCTGGCCCGCCTGGTGGAGGAGCGGTCGTGAGTAAGGGCGCGCCCGGCGACGACTACCGCTTCATGCCGCCCGAGCACATGTGGAAGCTCGCGCGCGTGATCATCCAGTCGTGGTTCGCGCCGATGATGCGGCTGCGCGTCTACGGGCAGGACCGGATCCCGCGCGGCGCCGCCGTGATCGCGTCGAACCACATCGCGGGCGACGACCCGATCGTGCTCGGCATGGCCTGCCCGCGCTCGATCCGCTACATGGCCAAGATCGAGCTGTGGCGCGTGCCCGTGCTGCGCCGCGTCATCCCGCACACGGGCGCGTTCCCGGTCGATCGCGGCAACGCCGACCGCGAGGCGATCACCAACGCGCGCGCCGTGCTGCGCAGCGGCAACCTGCTCGGCATCTTCGTCGAGGGCACGCGGCAGACCAACGACGAGATCGGCGCGGCGCGCACCGGCGTGGCCATGTGCGCGGTGCTCGAGAACGCCGTCATCATCCCCGCCTGCATCATCGGGACCGACCGTCACGGGCGCAATCCGTTCAACCGCGCGGCCGTCGCGTGGGGGACGCCGATCGACGTGTCTGGCGTCGGCAGGGGCGCGAAGGCGTACCGTGCGATAGCTCAGGCAGTCGAGGAAGAGCTCCGCGCGTTGCGCGATTTCCTCGTCGCCGCGCAACAGGCCGGGTTCCCACGTGACGCCGTGCCGCCTGTTTCCCGATCCACCGTGGAGGTCCCGGCATGACCGAGGAAGACGATCGGCGCCGCGAACCACCGCGCGCCAGAAGCCAGCGAGGACGCGACGTCCCCGAGTCCGACGACGAGGGGCTGCGCCGCATTGCCGGCTCGGTCGCCGTGATCGGCTACCCGAACGTGGGCAAGTCGACGCTCGTGAACCGCCTGCTGGGCCGCCGCGAGACGGTGGTGCACCAGGAGCCGGGCGTGACGCGCGACCGCAAGGAGATGGAGCTCGAGTGGAACGGCGTCGTGATGCAGCTGATCGACACCGGCGGCATCGACATCGAGGCCGAGGGCACCATCGGCAAGCAGATCACCGAGCAGGCGCGCATCGCGCTGGCCGAGGCCGACCTGATCCTGTTCGTCGTCGACGTGCAGACCGGCGTCACCGCGGGCGACCACGAGGTGGCCGAGATCATCCGCCGCTCGAAGACGCCGGTGATCCTGGTCGCCAACAAGGCCGACAACCCGAAGCGCGAGGCGATCGTCTCGGCGCCGCTGTACGAGCTCGGGCTCGGCGATCCGTTCCCGATCTCCGCCATCCAGGGCACCAACTCGGGCGACCTGCTCGACCACATGGTCGAGCGCCTGGCGGCCATCCCCGGCGCCGCGCGCGACGTGCGCGTGTCCGACGAGATCGGCGTCGCCATCCTGGGGCGGCCGAACGTCGGCAAGTCGAGCCTCTTCAACGCGCTCTGCGGCCAGCCGCGCGCGATCGTCTCCGACATCCCCGGCACCACGCGCGACTCGTTCGACACGCGGCTGACGGTGGGGGAGACGACGTTCCGGCTGATCGACACCGCCGGCCTGCGCCGCATGCGCAAGCACCGCCAGCAGGTCGAGTACTGGTCCGAGGTGCGCGCCCTGCACGCCGCCCAGCACGCCGACATCGCGCTGGTGCTGGTCGACGCCCAGGAGGGCCTGACCGACCAGGACCTGCACGTCGCCGACGAGGCGCGCAAGGCGGGCTGCGCGACGATCGTGGTCGTCTCGAAGTGGGACATCCAGGAGGTCGACCTCGACGACCTGCGCGAGCGCCTGCAGATCAAGCTGCGCCAGCGCCCGGTCGTGATCACGTCGAGCGCCGTCACCGGCCGCGGCGTCGAGCGCGTGCTGCGCACCATCGAGGACGTCTACGGGCACTACACGAGCCGCCTCGGCACGGGCGAGCTGAACCGCCTGCTGAAGGAGGCGGCCGAGCGCCAGCAGGCGCCGCTGATCAAGCGCCGCCGCCTGAAGCTGCTCTACGGCGCCCAGGTGCAGACCCGGCCGCCGCGGTTCCGCATCACCGTCAACGACCGCAAGCTGATCACCGCCGACTACGCGTACTACCTCGAGAACCGCATCCGCGAGGGTGCATCGCTGGAGTCGTGCCCGGTGATCGTCGACTTCGTCGCGCGTTGATCCTGACCTTCGACGACGGCCCCGACCCGCGGTTCACGCCGCAGGTGCTCGACGTCCTCGCCGAGGCGGGCGTGCAGGCGACGGTTCTACTGCGTCGGCCGGCGCGCGCTGGCGTGGCCCGAGATCGTCCGGCGCATCGCCGCCGAGGGCCACATGGTCGGGTCGCACACGATGACCCACCCCGACCTCTCGAAGCTCGACCCGCTCGCCGCGATGAGCAACATCCGGGCGGGCAAGCGGGCGGTGGAGAAGGCGCTCGGCGCGCCGGTGCCGCGGTTCCGCGCGCCGTTCGGCCGGCTCGGCGTCTCGGGCCGCATCGCGCTCGCCGCCCTGCGGCATGGAGCACGACCACTGGGACCTCGACCCCGAGGACTGGGCGCCCGACGCCGAGGCGACGGCGCTGTACGCGAAGATCCGCCACCTCGGCCCGGACGCCGTGGTGCTGCTGCACGACGGAGCGGAGTCGCCGGCCGACCCGGCGGGCCTCGACCGCTCGCAGACGGTCGCGGCGCTGCGGCTGCTGTTCGGGCTCTAGCGGCGTCAGCAGTCGGGGCCGGCGCAGCTGCCGCCGCTGCCGTCCCGCCGCCGATGAGGCCGCCGTCTCCGCTTCCGCCGAGGTCTGCGCTCCCGCCGACGTTCGTCGTGCCGTCGCCGGCCGATGTGTCCGAGGCGGGCTTCGCCGACCCGCACGTTGAACGCCCGGCTCGAGCCGATGTAGTCGTCGGTCTTCGAGACGTAGACGAAGCGCAGCTTGCTGCCCTCGTAGGAGCGCGGCAGCCGCGCTGAGACCAGGAGCGTGCGCGAGAGGGCCAGCCGCTTCACCGTCACCCACCGCTTGCCCGTCCGCCGCTGGAGCTTGACGTAGCTCCCGTCGCGCGCCGGCCGAGTGCCCGGCCAGCAGGCGTGCCGCTGACGACGATCTTGCCGCGGCGGACGGGGAACTTCGCGGCGACCTTCCAGTCGGGCGCGACCCGGAACGTCACGTGCTGGGCGACGGTGCCGGCGCTCGACGGGACGTCGAACGTGTACTCGGTCGTGACGCGCGGCTTCAACCGCAGCAGGGCGCTTCCCCCCGCGCCCGTCGGCAGCTCCGGCCGCTTGACGGCCAGGTCGCCGGTGACTCGAACGGGGACGCCGGCGAGCGGCGCACCGGTCGCCGGATCGGTCAGCGTCGCCGTGGCGAAGATCAGCGTCCGGTACGGCACGTCGAACGTGCGGTGACCGTCACGGAGCGGCGTGCCGGCGGGGATCCCGCGCGCCTTGAAGGCGATGTGCAGCACCGGGCCGGCGCCGCCGTGGCGGCAGTGGCCGGCACGACGGCCAGCAGGGCGGTGAGAACCAGGATCCGCCGCACGTGTCTCATGGGGTGCGAGATTACCAGTAGAGGGCCTCGGCCGCCTAGTGGCGGTCGAGACCCTCGGATTTCGATGCTCTACCGCGCGGCGCGGCGGACGCCGACGGCGCCGAAGCTCGTCGCGATGCGGCCGGCTTTCGGCTTCGCCGCCTTGATCGTGAACGTGTAGGTCGAGCCGATGTAGTCCTCGTTCTTCGACACGTAGACGAAGCGGACGCGCTTGCCGGCGTAGTTGGCGCGCGAGACCTTCACGGTGAACGTCATCGCGGCGGCGACGGGCACCTTCGAGACGACGGTGATCCACTTGGTGCCCTTCTTCCGCTGGAAGCGCACGTAGCTGCCCTTGGTGCGCGCCGACTTCTTGGCGAGCAGCCGGCCGGAGATCACGAACTTCCTGTTCTTCACCGGGAAGGTCGTGGCGAGCTTCCAGTCGGGCGCGACCCAGAAGACGTAGCCCTCGACGAAGCTGCCCGGCAGCGACGGGACGTCGAAGGCGTACTCGTCCGACACCAGCGGCGTGAACTTCGTGACGACCTTGCCGGCGGCGTTCGTGGGCGCCTGCTTGACCGCACCGAGGCCGCTGCGGAACCGCACGGCGAAGGCGGCGAGCGGCGTGCCCGGCGTCGGATCGGTCACCAGCGAGGTGGCGGTGACGGGCGTCTTGTAGAAGACGTCGAACGTCGGCCGGCCGTCCTGCAGCGTCGCGTCGGGCTCGAGGTCCTTCGCCTTGAAGGTCGTGTTGATCTCCGGCGCGGGGCCGATGCTGATCGGAACCGCGACCAACTGCGGCACGGCGTCGTTGTCGACGGCGCTGAACGTGACGGAGTCGGGGCCGACCGGATCGCTGCCGCTCGGGTTGAACGTGCCGGTGAACGTGAACTTGCCGTCGGCGGCCGGCAGCGTCGCCGTGCCCTTCGTCGGCGCCGTCGCGACCGTGTAGACGACCGGTCCGTTCGAGCCGGTGCACGGGGCCATCGTCGAGAACCTTCGGCGACCCGGCCCAGGCGGCCAGCGGCGTCGCTGACTGAGTCGGACACGAAACCGTCGCACTCGCAGCGGCCGGCAGAGCGGCCAGGATGCCCACGGTCAGTGCCGTGAGCCGTCGCAGTTCTTATCATGGTGCGCGAGCCTACCGTTCTTGTGGTCGCAGCGCTAGCTGCTCTTGTTTGGTGGGTGTGGAGTCGCGCCGCGCACGAATCCCACGAGGACGCCGGGAAAGAGCCCCTGTCGCCAGTCTGTGTGCGGCGCCCGCCGCTTGATGTAGCGCCCCGCCTGGGCGCGTAGCCCGCGCGCCACGTCGCGGACGAGCCACGGCGCGATGCGCAGGTCGCCGGCTCTGAGGTGCTTCGCGTACAGCGCACCCTGACCCCGACCATACTCAACGTAGCGGTCAACGATCTGCTTGTCAGTGCGCCAGTCGTGATGCCACACCGTCAGGTCGGGCCGGTACCGGATCGAACGGCCGGTGCGGAGCCACCGCCAGGCCAGGTCGTTGTCCTCGGCGGCCACCCCGAAGGCGTCGCGCTCGTCGAACCCGCCGAGCTCGAGCAGCGGCGCCCGGGCGCCGCCGGCGTTGCCCGGGAAGAGGCCCCACGGCTGCGGCTTCGTGAAGTCGCGCGGGTGCGCGTAGAGCATCGTCGAGGGCACGCGGCTGGGGTCGTCGCCGCCGGCCAGCACGCGACCCGTGACCAGCGAGGTGGGGTCGGCGACCAGGTAGGAGGTGGCGCGCTCGACCCAGTCGGGGGCGACGGTGATGTCGTCGTTCGTGATCAGCACCAGGTCGTGGTGCGCGCCGCGCAGACCGGTGTTCATGGCGCGGGCGATGCCGGGCGCGCCGCCGTCGATCCAGCGCGCCGTGAGGGGCGCGTAGCCGTCGCACAGCGCCCGCGTCTCGCGTGCGCCCGACTGGTCGCACACCAGCACCTCGGCGGGCTGCACGGCGCCGGCCGCGAGCGAGTGCAGCAGCCGCGCCAGCATCTGCGGCCGGCCGATCGTCGGCACGATCACGGTCACCGGAGCGCGCTCAGCCACCGGCCGCCACCACCCCGCGGGCGATCTCGAGCCGGCGCAGCAGACGGCCCGCGGCGAGCGGTCCGTGGAGGCGCAGGACGGCGATCAGCGCCATCGAGGTTCCCGGCCGTGCAATTGCACGGAACGCGCCGTGCAATTGCACGGCGCCGACCTCGGGATGCAACCGGTGCAGCGCCACCAGCCCCGCGCCCTCGGCCCGGCAGTCGGCGCAGAAGCTCGCCAGGTCGCGCTCGTACCGGTGCTCGGCCCGCAGCCTCGGGTCGAACACGCCCGTCAGCCCGGCGGCAGCGAGCCGCAGGCCGAGCTCACGGTCCTCGTGCCGCAGGCCGCGCATCGCCGGCTCGTCCAGGCCCACGCGGAGCGCGTCCGCGCGCCGCAGCGAGACGTTGCCGCCCCACAGCCTCCGCAGCAGCACCGCCGGGTCGCGCTCCACGTCGGCGCACCACTTGTCGTAGGCGTCGGCGTACAGGCGGGCCGGCGCGCCGCGCGGGCCGGCCACGGGCATCGGCCCCGCGACCACGAGCCCCTCGCGCGCGGCGTGGTGGGCGGCGTGGCCCGTCGCCAGGCCCGGCCCGGGCACCACGTCGGCGTCCAGCAGCAGCACGACGTCTGCGGTGGCCTGCTCGCAGCCGCGCCGGCGCGCCTCGTTGGGCCCGCCACCCGAGTCCTCGATGCCGAGCACCTCGCTCACCGCCTCGTCGGCCGCCAGCCCGGCCCGCGTCTCGGCCGGGACCTGCGCGCCACGGCGCAGGGGGATCAC
Organism: uncultured Actinomycetes bacterium; assembly: GCA_963732645.1. GTDB lineage: Bacteria > Actinomycetota > Thermoleophilia > Gaiellales > F1-60-MAGs149 > VFJZ01. The sequence goes on along the minus strand of CAVTAC010000005.1, from coordinate 38,876 downwards.
GACGGAGATCTCGTGCGCCATCCGTCCCATTGTCCGGCACGTCCCGGACAATGGGACGGATGAGCGAGTGGACCGAGAACCGCCCGACCCGCGGCTGGCGTGCGCTCGACGTCGCTGAGGTGTGGCGCTACCGGCACCTGATCGCCACGTTCGCGCGCCGTGACGTGACGGTCCGCTACCGCCAGGCGTTCTTCGGCGCGGCCTGGGCGGCGCTGCTGCCGCTGTCGGGCGCGATCATCTTCACGGTCGCGTTCTCGCGCCTCGCGGGGATCGACACGGGCGACACGCCCTACCTGCTGTTCGCGTACACGGGGTGGGTGGGGTGGACGTACTTCTCGGGCGCGCTGCTGGCCTGCTCGGGCGCGCTGGTGCGCAACGCCACGCTGGTCACCAAGGTGTGGTTCCCGCGGCTGGCGGCACCGCTGGCCGCGCTGGTGCCGGGCCTTGCCGACCTCGCCGTCGGGCTGCTCGTGCTGGTGCCGCTGTGCGTGTACTACGGGGTCGCGCCCGGGCCTGCGATCGTGTTCGCGCCGGCCGCCATCGCGCTGCTGGCGGCGACCGCGCTCGGGGTCGGCCTCGCGCTCGGCACGCTGCACGTCCGCTACCGCGACGTCGGCCACGCGATCGGCCTGCTCGTGCAGCTGTGGCTGTTCGCCAGCCCCGTCGCCTACCCGTCGACGCTGGTGTCGGACGACCTGCTGTGGGTCTACTACCTGAACCCGGTCGCGGGCGCGCTCGACCTGCTGCGCGCCGGGCTGCTCGATGCGCCCGGGCCGGGCGCGCCCATCGTCGCCTCCGTGGTGGTGGCGGTCGTGCTGCTCGCGATCGGCGCCGCGGTGTTCGCCCGGGGCGAGCGCCGCTTCGCCGACGTCATCTGACGAGCAGCTCGTTGAACGCGATCGAGACGGAGCACCTGTCGAAGCGCTACGTGCTCGGGCAGGGCCAGGCGACGACGCTCCGGGAGGCCCTGCGCGGCCGGGGCGGGCGGACCGTGCCGCGCGAGGTGCTGTCGCTCGACGACGTCACGCTGCAGGTGCCGGAGGGCGAGGCCGTCGCGGTGATCGGTGCCAACGGGGCGGGGAAGACGACGCTGCTGCGCATCCTCGCGCGCATCACGGAGCCGACCGTCGGCGTCTCGCGCACGCGCGGACGGGTCGCCGCGCTGCTCGAGGTCGGCGCCGGGTTCCACCCCGAGCTGACCGGGCGCGAGAACGCCTACCTGGCCGGCGCGCTGTACGGGCTGCGGCGGCGCGAGGTGGCGGCGCGCCTGGACGACATCGTCGCGTTCGCCGGCGTCGCGCCGCTGCTCGACACGCCGGTGAAGCGCTACTCGTCCGGGCAGTACCTGCGCCTCGCGTTCGCGGTCGCCGCGCATCTCGAGCCCGACATCCTGCTGATCGACGAGGTGCTCGCCGTCGGCGACGCCGAGTTCCAGCAGCGCTGTCTCGGGGCGCTGCGCGCGGCGGGCGACGGCGGGCGCACGGTGGTGTTCGTCTCGCACGACCTCGACGCCGTCTCGCACCTCTGCAGCCGGGTGGTGTGGCTGCACGAGGGGCGCGTCCGCGCCGACGGGCCGGCGGCCGCGACGATCGCGGCGTACCTCGACGCCGTGGCGGCGTCCGCGGCCGAGCGGCGTGTTCGCCGACGACGGGCACGGGGCCGGTCGCGCTGCTGGCGGCGCGGGCGGCGAACGCCGGCGGCACCGGCGGCGCGCTGCGGCGCGAGGAGCCGCTCGAGCTGCGAGATCGACTTCGCCGTCCACGAGCCGGTGCCGGCGCTCAACCTCGCGCTGTTCCTCACCCGCGGCGACGGCGTCCGCGTGATCGACGAGGCGTGGCGCCCGGGCCTTCAGCCGCGACCGAGACGGTGGCGCCGGGGCGCTACCGCGCGACCATGCGCGTGCCGCCGATCCTCCACACCGGCGGCTACGCGCTCGGCGTGTGGATCGGCACGGCGTACGACGACCTGGTCGACGAGGAGGCGGTGCTCGCGTTCACGCTCGAGGGGCTCGTCGGGCACCGCGCGAGCCGCGTCGTGAACCTCGGTTCGGTGATCTCCGTCACGTCTGTCTGACAGGGCTCAAGCCGCGGCGCGGAAAACGCCGATGGCGGCGGCATGGGGGACGAGCTGATCGGGGCCACGCAGGGGGATGCGGTCGGGCCCTGCGACCTGAACGTGACCGACCTGGCGCTGCTCGGTGCGCACGCCGACGACATCGGGCTGGAGTACGCGGAGCAGGTCGCGGCGGAGTTCGACGACGGCCTCGCCGAGCCGGTGCGGCGCTACGTCGAGCTGCTCTTCTCGCGGTCGCTACGACGCGCTCGACCGCGAGCTGCCGAACCTGTCGCCGGCGGGGTACGTGAAGCTCCACGAGGTGGCGGTGGCGGCGATCATCAAGGCGCACCGCCGCAACGAGACCAAGCTGTACCAGACGCTGATGGCGTACCTGCGGCTGACGCAGGCCGACCAGGCCGCCCTGGCGAATCCGCCCGCCGGTCAGAACGCCCGCGCGTCATCAAGTCCGCGTAGTCGCGCGCGGATCAGCGTCCAGCGGCGCGCGAAAGCGTGTCGCGATCACGATCCGGTGCCAGGCACCGCCGAGTGAACGGTCGGCGCGGCGCGTGTCTCGCACGCCGAGCGGCACGCGATCCGTCCGGAGCGTGAATTCGGCCGCAACGTCCGCTTGGCGCGTCCGCGCCAGGCACCGAAACGGCGCCGAGCGCCGGAGAGCGCGTCGCGGGTCGCGCGCGCGAAGCGTGACGTTGTGGCCGGATCGGTGCCAGGCACCGGAACGGACACGGATGCGCGCGACCGGGCCGCGCTACGCGGCGTCGCGCAGGTCGCCGACGTCCGCCACCGGAGCGACGTCGACCGCGGCCGGGACGATGCGCGACAGCAGCGCGCCCGCGGCGCGGACGACCGTCTCGCGGTGGTACGTGAGGGCGTAGCTGAACCTGCGGTCGGCGTCGGGACCCGTATCGCCCAGGTCGCGCGCCAGCAGCGCGGCGGCGAAGTGGGGCGTGAGCACGACGACGTCCCACTCGCCGCGCACCGGATCGTCGGCGCGCGAGGTGGGCGCCGCGGACGCCGGGGACGAGATCGGTCGCCAGGCCCTCGCCCAGCGCGCAGACGAAGCCGGCCGCCCGCGCCAGCGCCTCGTAGCGCCGCGCGGTGCCGGGCGTGAAGTGCCGGGCCTCCTGGAACGTCGACGCCACGATGGCGGTCGCGCCGTGCGAGAGGGCCTCGCGCTCGAGCGTCTTCGACAGCTCGATCAGCACGCGCTTCGTCGCGGTGCGCAGCGGAGCGGAGGCGGGGAGGACGCCGAACGGCGACGCGTCGCCGGCCAGGTCGACGCCGAGCCGCGGCAGCGGCAGCTCGCCCGTCGGCAGCGTGGACAGCGTCTCCTGCGGCCGGCCGAACAGCCAGCCCTGACCGAGCCGCGCGCCGAACCCGCGCGCCATCGCCAGGTGCCGCTCGTCCTCGATGCCCTCGGCCAGCACGAGGGCGCCGGACTGCTCGGCGTACGCGCTGACGGCGTGCATGACGGCCGCCGTCGACGGCCCGGGCAGCTCCTGCGCGAACCGCAGGTCGAGCTTGACCACCTCGGGACGCAGCAGCGGCATGAACGCGAGCGACGCCGGATCGGCGCCGACGTCGTCGAGCGCGATCTGCCAGCCGAGGCGGCGGATGCGCTCGACGGTGCGCAGCAGCTCGGCGGGACGCGCGCCGAGCGAGCGCTCCGTGATCTCGAAGACGACGCGCAGCTCGCCCGGCGCCGACGCCGCGATCGCGAGCAGGTCGTCGAGCGGCGCGGTGTCGAGCACCTCCGGCTCGACGTTGACGAACAGCGTCAGCGGCGCCAGCAGGCCGCAGCGCAGGGCACCGCGGAACGCCGCGATGCGGCAGGCGTCGTCGAGGGCCGAGAGCGCGCCGAGGCGACGGGCCGAGCCGAACAGCTCGGCGGGCGACTCGAGCTCGCTGCCGAGCGGTCCGCGGGCCAGCGCCTCGTAGCCGACGACCGATCCGGTGTCGAGATCGACGATCGGCTGGAACACCGAGCGCACGGCCTGGTCTGCGATGACATCGAGGACGGTGGGCAAACTGTCTCCTGGCACGCCGGGGGCGACGTGGCACTGAACGAGCCCCTTCCGTATCGGTCGGTCGGAGCCCTGGCTTGATCGCGGTCCCGCGCGTGCGAGAGCGCCCTATAGTCTCGGCATGGCGCGCAAGGTCATCATCTCCTGCGCGGTCACGGGGTCGATTCATACGCCCTCGATGACCCCGCACCTTCCCATCACCCCCCGCGAGATCGCCGACAACGCGATCGGCGCGGCTCAGGCGGGCGCCGCGATCGTCCACCTGCACGCGCGCGAATCCGGAGACGGGCGCACCGACGCCCGACCCGGCGATGTACGCGCAGTTCCTGCCCGAGATCCACGCCTCCACCGACGCCGTGATCAACATCACGACGGGCGGCGGGCACGGCATGAGCGTCGAGGAGCGCACGCTGGCGGCGCGCACGTTCAAGCCGGAGCTGTGCTCGCTGAACATGGGCTCGATGAACTTCGGCCTGTTCGGCGCGGTCGAGCGCATCAAGGAGTTCAAGCACGACTGGGAGCCGGCCTACCTCGAGGCCAGCCGCGACTTCATCTTCCGCAACACGTACAAGGACATCGAGCAGATCACGAGCCAGCTCGGCGCGAACGGGACGCGGTTCGAGTTCGAGTGCTACGACGTCGGCCACCTGTACAACCTCGCGCACTTCCTGGAGCGCGGCATCGTCGAGCCGCCGCTGTTCGTGCAGACGATCTTCGGCATCCTCGGCGGCATCGGCTACGAGACCGAGGACCTGCTGCACATGCGCCGCACGGCCGACCGGCTGTTCGGCGACGACTACCAGTGGTCGATCCTCGGCGCGGGCCGCCACCAGACGAACCTCGTCACCATGGGCGCCATCATGGGCGGCAACGTCCGTGTCGGCCTCGAGGACTCGATCTACCTGGAGAAGGGCAAGCTGGCCGAGTCGAACGGCGAGCAGGTGGCCAAGATCGCGCGCATCCTCAAGGAGCTGTCGCTCGAGATCGCGACGCCCGACGAGGCGCGCGGGCTGCTGGCGCTGAAGGGCCGCGAGAACACCGCCATCGGCGGCTGAGCCGGGGAGGAGGCGTCAGCCGCCGACGAGTGCCGTGATCACGAACGGCAGCGCGGCGATAGCGCCGACGCCCGCGATCACGAAGATGCGGGCGCCGGCGCGGATGCCCTCGTCGGCGATGCGCTGGAGGGAGTACGGGAGGGGGCGCAGCCGGACGAGGCGGGATGGGGAGGTATCGAGCACGTCAAGGGGATGACGTGACCTATTCGCCTGATACATCCGGGTGGTTCATCGTTCGTCACGCTCCGTTCAGCACGCCGACCAGGAGGATCCGATGTCCGTTCCCGCCCGCCTCACCTTCGTCACGCTCGGCTCGCGCGACGTGCAGGGCCTCGCCGCCTTCTACCGGCGGCTCGGCTTCGAGGTGGTGGTCGACGCGGGCGACATGGTGTGCTTCCAGCTGCGCGGCGCGCTGCTCGGCATCTTCGACCTGGACGAGCTCGGCGAAGGACTCCCAGAGCCCGCTGAACGTCGCTCCTGGAGCCGGGATCCGCGGCTTCTCGCTCGCCATCAACGTCGACGAGCGCGACGACGTCGACCGCACCATCGAGGCGGCGCGCGCGGCCGGCGCGCGGATCCCGAAGGAGCCGGTCGACTCCAACCTGTTCCCCGGCCGCAGCGCGTACTTCGCCGACCCGGAGGACAACTACTGGGACGTCGTCTGGCTGCCGTGGGACAACGTGGTCAGCATCGCGGTGCGGCGGGCGGCGGGCGTGGACGACTGACGCCGGCGCGCTACGCGTCGGGCGCGAGGCTCGCGGCGTGGTCCGGCACGTACCGGAACAGCGACCGCGGCGGCCGCTCGTAGCCGGTGTCCGGCGGTCGCGGCGGCAGCACGATCTTCGGCTCCGGGACGTCCTGGTAGGGCAGCATCGAGAGCAGGTGCGCGATGCAGTTGAGCCGGGCGCGGCGCTTGTCGTCGCCCTCGACCACGTACCACGGAGCCTCGCTGATGTCGGTGTGGACGAACATCTCGTCCTTCGCGCGCGAGAAGTCGACCCAGCGGCTGCGCGACTCGAGATCCATGGTGGAGAGCTTCCAGCGGCGCATCGGATCGTCGAGCCGCGAGCGGAAGCGGCGCTCCTGCTCCTCGTCGCTGACGGAGAACCAGTACTTCAGCAGCAGGATCCCGTCCTCGACGAGCAGCCGTTCGAAGAGCGGGCACTGGTGCAGGAACCGGCGGTGCTCCTCGGGCGTGCAGAAGCCGAGCACGTGCTCGACGCCGGCCCGGTTGTACCAGCTGCGGTCGAACAGCACGATCTCGCCGGCTGCCGGCAGGTGGCCGACGTACCGCTGGAAGTACCACTGCTCCTGCTCGCGTTCGGTGGGGCTCGGTAGCGCGACGATGCGCGCGCTGCGCGGATTGAGGTACTCCGTGATGCGCTTGATCGCGCCGCCCTTGCCCGCGGCGTCGCGACCTTCGAAGATGAGCACGACGCGGGCGCGCGAGATCCGCGCCCACTCCTGCACCTTCACCAGCTCGGCCTGGAGGCGCAGCAGCTCCTCCTCGTAGACGGCGCGCGGCATGCGCGTCGCCCGGTCATGGTGGACGGCCCCTGCGCGCTTGCGCTTGCCGTGTTCGGGATCGCTCATGGCCCGGCGATCATGGCAGGTCGGGCACGGATTCGATCGCCGGCCGCCGGGTCGAAGCCTGTAACGATCGTGTTCGGTTTCCGTAAGGCCCGACGGGTCGATGTTTCCCGTCGTCTAGGTTGGGGATCCGAGGAAGAGGGATAGCGCGACGTCGTTTCGCGCCGCTTTGGCGCGTCCCTCACCTACCCAACCCGTCAGGATCTATGACTGCTGAACCCTTCACGCTCTCGATTGTCATGCCCGCCTTCAACGAGGAGGCCACGATCGGGCGTGCGGTGACCGAGATCCTCGCCACCGACATGCCCTTCTCGAGCGAGCTGATCGTCGTCGACGATGGGTCCGAGGACGCCACGGCCGCGATCGTCGACGACATCGACGACCCGCGCCTGCGGCTCATCCGCCACACGGAGAACCTGGGGAAGGGTGCCGCCCTGAAGACCGGGGCCGACGCCGCCTCCGGCACGCACCTGCTGCCGTTCGACGCCGACCGCGAGTACGACCCGGAAGACGTGTCGCGCCTCGTCGAGCCGGTGCTGTCCGGCCGCGCGTCGGTGGTCTTCGGCATCCGGCTCTCCGGCGTCCACACGGTGTACCAGTCGTACCGGTACGCGCTCGGCAACCGCGTCATGACGCTGTGGGCGAACGTGCTGTACGACGCCGCGCTCACCGACATGCACACGTGCCTCAAGCTCGTGCCGCTGCCGTTCTTCCGCTCCATCCGCCTGCGCCAGCACGGCTTCGGGCTCGACACCGAGCTCGCGACCGCCATCCTGGCGACGGGCGCCCGCCCGTTCGAGGTGCCGGTCTCCTACTACGGCCGCACGCACGGCGACGGCAAGAAGATCACGTGGCGCGACGGCGTCCACTGCCTGTGGATCGTCGCCCGGTCGCGCACGCGCCGCCGCGTCGGCCACGGCGTCGGGCCGGCGCGCGAGTGGTCGGCCCAGGTTCCCGCCCAGTCGAACGGACACGGCACGCGCTTCCCGGCAGACGCGCCTGGCCCGACGCGCACCTGTACAACGGGGTCGTCGAGGCGGAGCGGAGGTAGTCGTGCGGTCGATCCGACGCACGCATCCGGCGTGCGCGTCGGAGCGCGACCGCCGGCCGGGACACGTGTCCCGTCGTGGTCTCTCGTGGGCGCTCGCCGCGCTGGCGGCCATCGTGGCCGTCGGCGTCCTGCAGACGTCCGCGGGGCGCTCGGGCGTCGACGCGCTCGGTGCCCAGCCGGCCACCGGCGGCTTCACCGAGGTCGCGGTCGCGCAGGCACCCACGACCGAGGCCAGGGGCGACCGGCTCGCGGTCGCCTTCGCGATCACCATCCACGACGTCGATGACGGCGGCGAGTACCGCTGGGCGCTCGTCACCCGGGCCGCCAGGCCCGTCGGCGACGACCCGCGCGGCACCGTCGAGCTCGAGCGCGGCGAGAGCCGCACCGTCCCGATCAGCGCCACCGTCCGCTGCGACGCGGGTGCGGAGCGCGCCTGGGTGGGCGCGCAGGTCGACCCCGAGCCGGCCGCGAGCGTCGGCACGTGGCTCGAGTGCCCGGAGGCGAAGCCATGACCGCCGTCGCCGACCGTCTGCAGGTGGCGCTGGTGTCCGACTCCATCTACCCGTACTACCAGGGCGGCAAGGAGATCCGGTACCACGAGATCGCGCGCCGCGTCGCCCGCGAGGCCGACGTGACCGTCTACACCATGCAGTGGTGGGACGGCCCGGCCAGCCGCCGCGACGGCGCCGTCGGACTGCGCGCCGTCTGCGGTCTGCACGACCTGTACCGCGACGGCCGCCGCTCGCTGCGGCAGAGCCTGCTGTTCGGCGCGGCCGCCCTGCGGCTGCTGTTCCGCCGGTTCGACGTGATCGAGGTCGACACCGTGCCCTACCCGCAGATCTTCGCGCTGAAGGTCGTCTCCGTCCTGCGCCGGCGGCCGCTCGTCGTCACGTGGCACGAGGTCTGGGACCTCGCGCAGTGGCGCGCGCAGCTCGGCCGCCTCGGCCTGCTCGGGGCGGCGCTCGGCCGTGTGGCCATGCTGCTGCCGGACGAGATCATCGCGGTGTCGCCGGCCACGGCCGAGCACCTGCGCGGCCGCGTGCGGCGCTCGACCGGCGTGCACCTGGCGCCGGGCGGCATCGACCTGGACGCCGTGCGCGCCGCGCCCGCCGCCGCCGCGTCGGCCGACGTGCTCTACGTCGGCCGCCTGATCGAGCACAAGGGCGTCGGCCTGCTGCTCGACGCGCTCGCGCTGCTGCGCGGCGAGGGCACCGAGCTGACCGCGCTCGTCGTCGGCCGCGGCCCGCAGGCGGACGAGCTCCGCGCCACGTGCCGCCGGCTCGGCCTCGACGACCTCGTCACCTTCCGCGACGACGTCGAGACGGCCGACGAGGTCTACGGCCTGATGAAGACCGCCCGCGTGTTCGCGTCGCCGTCGACCCGCGAGGGCTTCGGCGTCTCGGTGCTCGAGGCCCTGGCCTGCGGTGTGCCGGTCGTGACCACGAACCACCCCGAGAACATGGCGCGGCTGCTGGTGGAGGAGAGCGGCGCCGGGCAGCTCTGCGACCCCGACGCCCCGTCGCTCGCCGCCGCCATCCTGCGCGCGACCGACGATCACCGACCGCGCGGGCGACGACTGCCTGCGCCGGTACGACTGGGACGCCGTCGCCGGCCACATGCTGGAGGTGTACGCCCGATGAGCGTCGTCGCGCCTCCCCGTCCGACCGTGCAGCGGCCCGCGCCGGTCGCCCCGATCGCGCCGGCCCGACGGCGCCGTACCGGCCTGCGCACGCACGCGCTGGTCGTCGTCAACCTCGCCGTGCTGGCGAACCTCGCCGTCGACGGCGTGTGGGCGGCGATGGCCGCCGCAACCGTGGCGCTGCTGGTCGCGCCGGGCTTCCTCCTGCTCGAGGCGGCCGGGCTGCCCCGCGCCCGCATGCTGCGCTTTCCGCCCTACCTGCCGGCCGCGAGCGTGGTCGCGCTGGCCGCCGCCGCGCTGCTGGCCAACTTCGGCGGCCCGGCGATCGGCGTCGAGGCGCCGCTCGACGGCTATCCGCTCCTGATCGCGCTCGACGCCGTGCTGGTGTCGTGCTGCCTGATCGCGAGCCGACGCGTGCCGCAGCCGCCCGTCTCGGCGGCCGGCCTGCTGGCCGCGCTGCCCCGCGTGCGCGACGCCTGGCCGCTGCTGCCCGTCGCGCTCGTCGTCGCCGGTGCGCTGGCCACGCCCGGCGACAATCGCCTTTCGCTCGTCGCGCTCGTCGCGGCGCTGGTCACCCTCGCGGCCGGGCTGCTGCTGGCCGGCCGCGGCCAGCCGACGCGGGCCGCGATCGCGCTGTTCGGCGCGTCGCTGACGTTCGTCTACTCCTACACGCTCCCCGGCGCGACGATCTTCGGCTGGGACATCACCGGCGAGTACGCGACGCTGACGGAGCTGCTGCGGACGGGCCACTGGCCGCGCCTGCACTCCGGCGACGCGTACGGCGCGATGCTGAGCCTGACCCTGGTGCCGGCGTCGCTGCACAGCCTCGCCGGACTGTCGGCGGCCGTGATCCTGAAGGCCGTCTACCCGGCGCTGCTCGCGCTGTTCCCGGTCTGCGTCTTCCTGATCGCCCGCCGCGTGGTGTCGCTGCGCTCGGCGTACGTGGCCGGGCTGGTCATCGTCGCCCAGGCGGCGTTCATCCAGCAGCTGCCGGCGATCGCCCGCCAGGAGATGGCGCTGCTGATGTTCGCCGCGCTGCTGGCCGCGATGACCGACCGCCACCTGGTGAGCGGCACGCGCCGCGCGCTGCTGCTGGTGTTCGGCGTCGGCCTGGTGGTGTCGCACTACTCGACCGCGTACACGACGATCGGCCTGCTGGCCCTCGGCGTGCTCGTCGCCCTCGTGCTCACGTGCCTCCGGCGGCGCGTCCGCCTGCTGCCGAGCGCCGCCTTCGCGCTCCTGGTCGTCGCCGGTGCCGCCGCCGTCTGGTACGGCCCCGTCACGCACTCCTACTCGAACGCCGGCCTCGCGCTGGACGCCGTCGCCAAGGACGGCCTGAAGCTGCTGCCGGGCGCCGAGGGCAAGAGCCCCATCGACGCGTACCTGCAGGGCAACACCGGCACCTCGCTGACCGCCGCGGCGTACACCACCGCCGCCCGGGCCCGCTACGCGAAGGAGCGGCCCTACGTCGTCCCGCTCCCGGCCGGAGCCGACGCGCGGTACGCGCTGCGCGACAACGCGGTGCCGGCCCGCGGTGACCAGGAGACGGGCCGCCGCCTGCGGCTCGCCGACACCGTCCTGCTGCAGCTCGTCAACCTGCTCGGCGCGCTGGGCGGCATCGCGCTCGCCCTGCGGCGACGCTCCTCGCCGATCGCGCGGCTGGTCGGCGCGCTCGCCGTCGGCGCCCTCGCGGTGCTGGCGGTCGCGCGGCTGAGCGGCACCGTCGCCACCTCGTACAACCTCGAGCGGCTCAGCGTGCAGGCCCTGGCCGTGACGGGCGTGGGCCTCGGCTTCCTGCTCGACGGCATCCGCCGCCGCAACGTGGTCGGCCGTCTCGTCACCGGAGTCTTCGCGGCCGGGCTGCTGCTCGTCGTCGTCACGGCCTCGGGCCTCGCCACCGTCGTGACGGGATCGCGCGATGCGGCCAACCTCTACCGGTCGGGCGAGGACTACGAGCGCTTCTCGATCTCGCCCGGCGAGGAGGCCGCCGCGCGCTGGTTCGGCGCCAACGCCCCCGCCGGCGCCCAGATGTACGCCGATCGCTACGCCCAGCTGCGCCTGTTCGCGTTCGCGCGCCGCGGCACGTCGTTCCTGAACGCCGTCACCCCGGAGACGCTCGACCAGCACGCCTGGGTGTATGCCAGCCGCTCGAACTGGGTCGACGGCCGCGCTCGCGACGCGATCGGCCGCGACCTCGCCTCGTACGCGTTCCCGCGCGCCTACCTGGACGACCAGTACGACCGCTGGTACGTGAGCCAGCAGGGCGCGGTGTATCGCCGATGACCCTGCGCATCCTCTCCTTCCCGCGCGACCCGAACCCGTACCAGGAGCTGCTCCACACCGAGCTGCGCCGCCGCGGGACGGTCGTCACGTACCTCGGCTCGGAGACGCGGTCGCAGTCGGTCAACGTCGCGCTGCTGCCGCTGCGGATCGCGCTCGGCCGCCTGCGCGGCGTTCGCCTCGTGCACGTGCACTGGCTGTACCCGTTCGGGCTGCCGTGGACGGGCCGGCGGTCGCTGCGGGCGATTCGCGAGGTGCTGCTCGCGAGCACGCTGCGCACCGCGCGCCTGTGCGGCGTCCGCGTCGTCTGGACGGTGCACAACGTCGTGCCGCACGCGCCGATCTTCACCGACGACCGGCGCGCGCGGCGACGCCTGGTCGACGCCTGCGACCTCGTCATCGCCCACTCGGCGCCGGCGCTCGCCGACCTCGAGCTGCGCACCGGCGCCGCACCGCGCCACGCCCGCGTGATCCCGCTCGGCCCCTTCGCGCGCCCGTGCGCCGCGGGTGCCGCGGCGCGCCTCGCGGCACATCGCCTTCTTCGGCAAGATCGAGCTCTACAAGGGCGTCGAGGAGCTGCTCGAGGCCTTCGCCGCACTGCCGCCCGACTGTCCGCTGCGCCTGACGGTGGCCGGCGCCTGCACCGACGCCGCGCTGCGGCGCCGGATCGAGCGCGCCGCCGCGCCGCTCGGCGCGCGCGTCACGCTGCGCATCGAGCACCTGCCCGAGACGGCGGTCGGCGAGCTGCTGGCCGACGTCGACGCGCTCGTGCTGCCCTTCCGCGCCGTGACGACCACCAGCACGGCCGGCCAGGCGCGGGCGCATGGCGTCCCCGTCGTGATCCCCGACCTGCCGAACCTGCGCGACCTCGACGCCGGCGTGATCCGCTACGACGGCAGCGTCACCGACCTGACGGCGACGCTGGTCGCGGTGTCGCAGCTCGACGCCGGGCAGCTCGACGCGCTCGGCGCCGCGGCGTACCGCGCCGCGCACGAGCGCACGTGGGGCGACGTCGCCACCGAGACGCTCGACGCCTACCGGGCCGTCACGGGGGCTCGCTCGTGAGCCGCCTGCGCACCCTCCTGGCCGGCCTCACCGGCGACGTCTTCTACCGCAGCTCCGGCCTGCTCGTTGCCAACCTGATGGTGCTGTCCGGCCTCGGCTTCGTCTTCTGGACGGTCGCCGCCCGGGTCTTCTCCGCGCCCGACGTCGGGCTGATGTCCGGCTGGGTGGCCGCCTGCACGCTGCTCGCCACGGTGGGCGGCCTCGGGCTCGCCAACACCATGATCCGGCACCTGCCAGGGCACGCCGAGCCACGCCGGCTGATCGTCACCAGCGCCATGCTGCTGGCGTCCATCGGCGCGCTGCTGTGCGCGGTCGCGCTGTTCGCGCTGCCGTCGATTGCGCCCGGCGCGCTCGATCTGCAGGCCAGCGGCGGCGAGCGCGTGGTCGTGCTGCTGCTGATCGTCGTCTCGGCGCTCAGCGGCCTGGTCGACGCCGCGTTGATCGCGGCCCAGGCCGTGCGTCCGCTGATCGTCAAGAACCTGCTCGGCGGCACCGTGCGCGTCGCGCTGCTGGTGCCGCTCGCCGGCGCCGGTGTGACCGGCCTGCTGGTCGCGTACACGACCGGCGCGGTGCTCGCCGCGCTGGTGGCGTGGCGTTCCGTGGTGGCCGCGTACGCCTCGACGCCGGGCTGGCGACGGCCGGCGCCGGCGATCGCGCGCCCCTTCATCGGCTTCTCGACGGGCAACTACCTCGGCGGTGTCGTCGGGATCCTGCCCGCGACCGTCGTGCCGCTGATCGTGCTGCAGGCCGAGGGTGCGACGGCGGCCGCCCACTTCGGCATCGCCTTCCTGCTCGTCGGCTTCCTCAACTTCCTGCCGTCGTCGATCGCGCAGGCGTACTTCGCGCAGGCCTCGCGACCGGGGAACGACCCCGACGGCGACCTGCGCCGCGCGATCCGCACCAGCTACATCGTGATGATCCCGGCCTGCGCGGTCTTCATCCTGGCGGCGCCGTTCGTGCTGCGCATCTTCGGTCCCGGCTACGCCGAGGCGTCGACCGGGCCGCTGCGCGTGCTCACCGTCGCCGGTCTCGCGACCGCGCTCACCTATCTCGTCGATACCGCCCTGAACGTCCAGCACCGCCCGCTCGCCTACGGGGCGATGAACGCCGTCAACGCGCTGTTGGTCGTCGGCGGCGTCGCGTTCGCCGTCGGCTCCGGGCTGACGGCGGTCGCGGTCGCCTGGCTCGTCGCGCAGGCGCTGTCGGCACTCATCGGCGTCGTCGTCCTCCGCCATCCGCGGCGGGTGCACGCCACCAATCTGCGGCGAACGAGCTTCGCCCGCGAGGGAACCTGATGTCCACGAACTCCACCACCGAACCCCGTCTCAGCGTCGTCGTCTGCTCGCTCAACGGCGAGCGCCACCTCGGCCGCTGCCTGGCCGCGCTCGCCGTCCAGACCCACGACGCCTACGAGGTGATCGTCGTCGACGACGGCTCGACCGACGCCACCGGCTCCATCGCCGCGGCCGCCGGCGTGCGCGTCGTGCGCCACGAGCAGCCGCGCGGCCTGTCCGCCGCGCGCAACGCCGGCATCGTCGTGGCGCGTGGCGCCATCGTCGCGTTCACGGACGACGACTGCGAGCCGACGCCGACGTGGCTCGCCGAGCTCGACCGCACGTACCGCGACGAGGGCGGGGTAGAGGGGATCGCCGGCATCGGCGGCGCGGTCGAGCCGGCTGCGCCCGCCGGGCCGATGCTGCGCTACCTGCAGCTCAACAACCCGCTGGAGCCCGTGGAGGCCGAGCTGGACGGCAGCCGCTCGGTGGCGTACCGCTTCGTGCGCTACGTCGGCGCGCAACCTCGCGTCCCGCCCCCCTCCGGCCTGCGCGACGTCCGCTCGCTGGTCGGCGCCAACATGTCGTTCCCGCGCGCCTCGCTGGCGGCGGTCGGCGGCTTCGACGAGCGGTTCACGTTCGGCTCCGACGACGAGGACATCTGCCGCCGGCTGCGCGCGCACTTTCCCGACCGGCCGCTGCTGTTCGCGCCCGACGCGGCGGTGCGCCACTGGTTCGAGCCGTCGCTGCGCGACACGCTGCGCCGCAGCGCCGCCTACGGCCGCGGCAACGCGCGCATGGCGGCCATCTACGGCTCGGGCGCGATCGTCTTCCCGTTCCCCGTGCTGGTCGGCGGCCTCGTCGCGGCCGGCCTGCGCCGGCCCGGGCTGGCCGCCGTGGGGGTCGTCGCGCCGCTGCTGCTGTTCCCGCGCGGGCCGCGCGCTGCGCTGCGGTCGCGCGACTGGGTGCACGTCGTGGCGCCGTACGTGCAGGTGCTGCAGGAGTCGAGCACCAACGTCGGCTTCGTGCGCGGCTGGCGCGCCGCCCGGCGGCGGAAGGCGGCCGTCTGATGGACGTCTCGATCGTGATCATCTCCAAGGACGAGCGCGACCTTGCGCCGACGCTCGACGCGCTGACGGCGCACGTCAGCGAGCACGACCGCGAGATCGTGGTCGTCGACGCCTCCGGCGGCCGCCTGGCCGACATCGCCCTGGCGTACCCCGACATCCTGTGGATCGACTTCATCCCGCCCGCGGGCTCGAAGGCGGTCACGATTCCCGAGCAGCGGAACGCCGGCATCGCGGCGTCCCGCGGCGAGGCGATCGTGTTCGTCGACGCCGGCTGCATGCCGGGCGAGGGCTGGCTCGACGCGCTCGTCGCGCCGCTGGCGCGCGGCGACGAGCTGGTGACGGTCGGCGGCCGCTACGGATCGGACGACGGCCGCTACCTGCTGCGCCCGGACGAGGCCGGCTACGTCCGCGACGCGCCGACCATGAACATGGCCCTGCACCGGCGGGCGATCGAGCGCGTCGGCCCGTTCGACGAGGACTTCGCCTACGGCTCCGACGTCGACTTCTGCTGGCGCGCGGCCGACGCGGGCATCCCGATCCTGATGGTGACGGGAGCCGACATGCGAGCCAACTGGGGGAGCGCACGGCGGCAGATGCGGCGCGCCTGGCAGTACGGCGAGGCGCGCGCCCGCCTGTACGTGAAGCACCGCAACCGGCTGCGCGAGATGCCGCGCCACGACCCGATGCTGCTCGCGTACCCGCTGTTCCTGCTCGGCCTGCCGCTGGCGTTGCGGCACCGCAGCTACCTGCTGCTGCTGGCCGTGCCCCTCTGGCGCCTGCGCGGCGACCGCCCGGTGCTGTCGCTGCTCGACCACCTGGCCTACGGCGCCGGTGCCATTGCCCATCTGGCGCGTCATGCCCGCTGACCGCCGCCTGCTGGTCGTCTCGCCCTTCCCGCCGCCCGCCGACGGCATCGGGTCGCACACGCGCATGCTCGCGGGCGGGTTGCGCGACCGCGTCGAGATCGCGATCGCCGCGCCAGGTGCGGCCACGGCCGCCGACGCCGCCGACGTGCACCGCGTGCTCGCGGTGCGCAGCCCGGCCGCCCGGGCCGCGCTGCTGGCCGACTTCAGGCCCGACGCGCTCTACGTCCAGTTCTCGATCGCGTCGTACGGCGGCGCGCTGCCCGGCCTCGAGCACCTGCTGCGGCTTGCCCGCCGCGCCGGCATCCCGGTGACCACGGCCTTCCACGAGCCCGAGCGCGAGCTCGCCGCCCTGCCGGTCCTGGGCCGCGCCATCTACCGCCGCGTCGCCGCGCTGACCGACGTCCCCGTGGCGTACGGCCGTCCGGCCCACGACGCGCTGCTCGCCGCCGGCATCGGCCGCGGCCGCGTCGCGCTGATCCCGCACGGCGTGCCGCTGCTGCCCGTCGCCACGCCTGCGGACATCGACCGCGTGCGTGACCGCTACGGCCTGACGGGCCGCTTCGCGCTGGCGCTGGGCTTCATCCACCCCGACAAGGGCGGCGACGTGCTGGTCGAGGCCGCTCGCACGCTGCTGCCGGCGCACCCCGACCTCACGCTGGTGATCGCGGGCGAGCCACGCGAGCGCCGCGGCGTCTTCCGCGCCTTCGGACGCGTCGACGTGCGCCACCTGGCGCAGCTGCGCGAGGCGTCGGCGTGGGCGGGCGACCGCGTGCGCTTCCCCGGCTTCGTCGCCGACGACGACCTGCCCGGCCTGCTCGCCGCGGCGACCGTGATGGTGCTGCCGTACCGCCAGATCACGCAGAGCGGCATCGCGCACCTGTGCGTGGCGGGCACGGTGCCGGCCGTCGCGTCGGACCTCGACGGGCTGGAGGCCACGCTCGGCGACGGCGCCGTCTACGTGCCGCCGGGCGAGCCGGCACCGCTGGCGGCCGCCCTGGGCGCCGTGCTGGACGACGACGAGGGCCGGGCTGCGCAGCGCGCGTGGCTGGCCGTGCAGCGAGACCGGTGGACACCGGCCGCGGTGGCCGACCGCATCGTCGAGGTCGCGCTCGGCGAGCCGGCGCGTGCGCCGCTCAGCCTGGCGCGGGGCTGAAGGTCTTCGACCCGGCCAGGGCGTCGAAGGCGTCCAGCGCCGCAGGCGACGAGTCGACCTTCCACTCGTCCTTCGAGAACCACACGACCGCCTTGACGGCGGGATACCGGCGCGGCAGCTCGGCCGCCAGGCCGGTCACCCACGCGGCCTTGTCGCCGCCCGCCTCGGCCGAGCCCACCTCGGTGAGCATGATCGGCTTGCGGGGCGCGTACGTCGCATAGACCGGCGCGATCAGCGGCCCGATGCCCGTCCAGGTCGTGCCGGGCAGGGCGTCGCCGCCGTTGTAGGCGTCGATGCCGACCCAGTCGACCACCTCGTCGCCGGGGTAGTAGCGATCGGCGCTGTTGCCGGCCGGGAAGTCGCGGAAGTTGACCGACCACACCCACGAGACGTTGTCGGCGCCCGCCTGCGCGAAGACGTCGTGCGCGTGGCGCCACGCCCGCACGTACATCGCGGCGGTGTTGCCGGCGACGGCGGGGCCGCGGTCGTAGCGCTCGCTCCAGGTGTACCAGTCGCCGTTCGGCTCGTGCGCGAGGCGCAGCAGCACCGGCCGGCCGAACTGCTTCAGGGCGCCGGCGCGGGCGCGCAGCAGGTCGTCGTAGCGGCCCTCGGCGATGTCGGTGAGCGAGATGCCGGTCGGCTGCCACGAGATCATCGGGATGCGGCCGGCGTCGCGGTCGGCCTGCTCGAGGCTGCCGGGAAACGGGTCCTGCCACTCGTAGTAGTGGTGGTTGATCGCGAACGTGCGCCCGAGTTGCGCCTCGAGCGCCTCCACCTCGGCGGTGTCGAACCGGCCCGGCTCGGGGTTGGGCGCGTACATGCCGAGGTAGACGCCGGCCGGCGCCGGGACGGCCGCTCCCTGCTCCTTCGATCCGTCGCGGAGGGTCAGGTAGACGAGCAGCGCGGCAGCGACGACGGCGAGCGCCGCGACGAGCAGCCGCCGCGACCGGCGGGTCGTCGTCACGACGCGCGGGCGAGGCGGAACGCGGTGCGCATCTGCGCCTCGACCACCGGGTCGGGGTCCTTGACGGCGTGCACGATGCTGTGGCCCTGGCCGATCAGCACGGACGGCGCCGCGGGCAGGCCCACGTGCGCCAGCCCGAACGGCTCGCCCTCGCCGACGAGCCCGCGGGCCCGCAGCCCGGCGGCGTGGCACAGCAGCCCGACCACGACGTCCTCGGCGAGGCCGGTGGACAGCCACGGCGTCGGATCGAACAGGTCGGCGCGGGCGAGCAGTGCGGGCGAGACCGCGTAGGCGCCGCCGAGGCAGTGCGCGCCGTCGACGTAGCCGTGCTGCCGGGCCTCGTGCAGCAGGCGCCGGGATGTGCTCCGGGCTGCGCGGCTGCGCCAGACGGGCCGGCGGCCGCCGGGCCAGCGGTCGCTCGGCATCGCGGCGACCGGACGGCCGAGATGGGCCAGCCCGGGGCTCCAGATGCTCCAGTCCCGCACGCCGCCGGTACAGGTGCGGT
Organism: uncultured Actinomycetes bacterium; assembly: GCA_963732645.1. GTDB lineage: Bacteria > Actinomycetota > Thermoleophilia > Gaiellales > F1-60-MAGs149 > VFJZ01. The sequence goes on along the minus strand of CAVTAC010000005.1, from coordinate 20,267 downwards.
CGTACGAGCCGACGACGCCGATCCCGGGGTCGGCCGCGAACGCGCCGCGGATCGCATCGGCGAACGGCGCGATCGTGAGCGCGTCGGTGTCCAGCTTCAGCACGAACTCCGGCTTGCGCTCGGCCGCCATCCGCAGACCCTGGAGCGTCCCGGCGACCATGGCGCTGTACGCGTCGGGCGCGCGCGGGCCGTCCCACAGGCCGGTCCGGAGCACGCGGGCGGTGCGCCAGCGCAGCCGCGTGATCAGGTCACGGGGCTCGGGCGAGTCATCGACGAGCAGCAGCTCGATGTCGCTGGCCGGTTCGACGGCGCGCAGCGCCTCGATCGCGTCGTCCAGGCGTTCGAGATCGCGCGCCGCCGGTCCGACCGGTAGAAGGACGGCGAACACCGGGTACCTATTGCCGCAGGCTGAAGCGCGAAACCTCTAGCGCAGCAGGGCGCGCAGCCGCGCGAGCGACTTGGGCGAGCGCCGCAGCTGGAGGGCCGTGTCGCCGGCGTAGAAGTACGCCTGGTACGCGATCCGGTTCGTCCGCAGGGTGCGCGCGATGCCGTCGACGTAGCCGGGGTCGTCGCCGCCGCCCTGCCAGCGGGCGCCGCGGGGCATGAGGCCCCACTCGGGGATGCTGAGCAGCTTGCGGTGCGACCGGGCGAACCGCGCGACGGCGTTGACGCCGTTCGTCCGCGTCGCCACGACGTGCCAGCGGCCGGTCGCCTGCCGCACGCCGGCGTCGTAGGCGTCGACTCCGACGATGTCGACCACGTCGTCGCCGGGATAGATGGTGGCGAGCGGGATCGGCTGCCAGTACGCGTTCACGGTCCAGTCGAAGCTGAAGTGGGCGCCGGGCACGCGGCGCATCGTCCGCACCGCCCGCGCCCAGAACTTGCGCCACGCGAGCCGCTGCGCCGCCGTCGTGCCGACCGGATTCTTGCTGCCCTCGTAGTTGGCCTCGTGGGCGAGCCGGATGACCGAGCCGCCGAGACCGGCCGCGACGAGGTTGCGGGCGAGGTTCAGGAAGTGGCTGTCGTAGCGCCCGCGCGCGCCGTCGCGGCGCCAGTCGGTGCGCAGCACGGAGTCGGCGGTCAGCGACTGGCTGATCACGAGCCGGCGCGAGGTGCCGGGCGCCGTCGCCCACTTGCCCCAGTTGAGGTTCTTGTCGCCGTGGTGGATGAACCACGGACGCTCCCACCCGCGCCAGTCCGGCGCCGCGTCGTTGAACACCACGGCGCACGAGAAGGTGTGGCCGACCATCCGCTGGAAGGTCTTGAGCGTCGCGTGGCTGTGCTTGGTGTACGCGCAGGCGCGGTTGCGGGGCGTCGACGTCGGCGGGTCGCGCCGCGCGGCGTCGGCGATCGCGGGCGTGAGGACGAGCAGCGCCAGACCGGCAACGGCGGCACGGCGAAGCCGCTGGGTCAGGGGGAGCGCCACACCCGTCCCATCGGCGGGTGCGACGGGACCGGCCTGCCCCGGACGGGGGATGCCGCCCGATTTGACGGCGCCCGCCCCGTGTCCGAACATGGCGCGGTGCCCGCTGCCGTCCCGATCGTCCGCGACGCGACCGAGCACGACCTGGCCGCGATCCAGGCCATCTACGGCCACTACGTGCTGACGGGCACCAGCACCTTCGAGGAGGAGCCGCCGCGGGTGGAGGAGATGGCCGCGCGCCTCGCCGCGATCCACGATGCCGGCCTGCCCTACCTGGTGGCCGAGCTGGACGGCACCGTCGTCGGCTACGCCTACGCGTCGCGGTACCACACGCGTTCGGCGTACCGGTTCACGGTGGAGGACTCGGTCTACATCGCCGACGGGCTGGGCGGCCGCGGCATCGGCAAGGTGCTGCTGGGCGAGCTGGTGGCACGGTGCGAGGCGGGCCCGTGGCAGCAGATGCTCGCGATCGTGGGCAGCGGCGCTCCGGCCTCGGTCGCGCTGCACCGCAGCCTCGGCTTCGAGGAGGTCGGCACGCTGCGATCGGTGGGCTTCAAGTTCGGCGCCTGGCACGACACGGTGCTCATGCAGCGTCCGCTGAGCTCCTCGTAACCTGTGCTGATCGCGCGCACTTACGAAAGGATCGCCTCGATCCTTTCGTAGCGCGTACCGGTGTCCGTTCTGGTGGCTGGCACGAGGACGGCCAGAACGTCACGGTTCGGCGCGCTACCGAGTGCATCGCGTGACTCGCAGGCGAGACCGGCGCGCCCGGCACCGGCGCCTGTCGACCTCGTGTTCGAGGCGGCGGGTTTCACCTACGCGCAGCTGCTGGCGACGCAGAGTGGCTCGGCTTCGGCCCGGCGTCACGCTCCTGCTTCGGTGCGGTTCGCGAGCAACGACGACTAGGCGATCAGCTGCATCGGGGTCCGTTGACGGCGCCGCCCGCGTCGAGCGCCTGAGCCTTCTAGAACATCGTCGCCTGCGGCGCTACGTCGCCTCGTAACCCCAGGAGGCGGCAATACCGCTTGGGATCGCCCAGCGCCCCAGCGCCGTCGTGACGCCGTGCTCGTCGAGATAGCCGAGCGACGTCCACGAGAAGACCAGCTGGGCTCCGAATTCCCGTCGCGTCGTCGCGTCCTTGAGGCCGACGACGCCTTCGGCGCGGGCGAGGCGGCGGCCGAGGCGGTCGGCGGTCACGGGCTTGCTATCGGTGACGACGTTCACGATCCCGAGCCAGTCATAGGGTTCGACGTCGGCCAGAAACTCGAGGTGGTCGATGTCGTCGTCGTCCGGGTACAACCGGCCGGCCGGCGCCGCCCACGCACCCGCGAGGCCCGCGACGAGGCGGTCGTCGCGACGGGGGAGCCGTTGCCACGGCAAGAGTTCGCGCAGCCTGACGGCGAGTTCGTCCTTGAGTCGGATCCGCTCGCGGAGCGTTGCGGCGGCGGCTTCGATCACGTCGTCGGGTGGACGCGGGCCGGCGATCGCAAGCATCGTCGCGGCGATCCAGCCGCGATCGTCGAGCCAGTCGTCCTCCAGCCACTCGTCCTCCGGAGTGTCGGCGCCGTCGAACGGGGCGTCCGCCTCATCGGGATCGAGAACTGCCCGGGCCAGCGCGATGGCATTGGCGTACTTCGACGGCGTGCCGCCACGCGCGAGCAGTTCGGGTGTCCACGTCTCGATGGCAGCGAGCGTCTCGGCGACCCGCGCCGCGGGCACGCCGCGCACGCGGCCCGCGTACCGCACGAAGGCATCGAGGACGGCGGGGATGCGGGCGATCACGTGCGGCTCGTACAGCAGCTTGCGGCCGACCCAGTCGGCAAGGAACATCTCGACGACGACCGGGCTCCAGCGCAGGGGGCCGCCGACGTTGTAGGAGTTGCCGAACCAGAGGATGGCGTCGAGGATGCTGAGACTGTCGCCGCGGCGGTGCCCCTTGCTCTCCGGCGACGCGAGGAAGTCGGCCGACAGCGCCTCGAGCGCCTGGTCGTCCAGCGGCTCCTCGTCGGGCGCGACGCCGGGCGGCAGGAACCGCAGATGACCGTCGATCAACGCCTCGAGGTCGGCCAGGTCGCCGGTTCCGGGTGGATCCAGGTAGTGGCGGCGTTGCTCGACGGCGTTCCGCACTCTGGCGGCGGCGTCGGCGACCGGCACCTCGTCGAGGCGCAGGTCGGGTGCCTCACCGCGATCGAACGGCGTCCGGAACGCGGCGATCGACGGCAGCAGGAAGGCGTCCTTCGGGATGCCGCCGATGTTGTTGTCGACGTAGACGCAGAGCACGTGCGTCCCTGACGGCCGGCGGACCTCGAACGCGTAGGTGGTGCCGTCGTCGAAGTGCGGATCGGATGAGCACCAGGCGCTGACGACCTCACCCGCACCGGCCTCCGCAACCCACCGCGGGTCGGTGCCGGGCATGCGAGCTGCGGCGTCACGGGCGCGCGACCCGAACTCGGCGTCGCCTACCGCAGCGAATGCGAGCAGCGCCTCGCGCGCACCAGGGCGAGGCACCTCGCCGATGGTGTCGATGAACTCCCCGAGCGCGTTGCCGCGGTCGTGGGGGAACCGTACGCCTGCGGCGATCAGCCCAACGGGTTCCGACGCCCACAGCTCGGCTTCGATCCCCCGGCAGCGGGGGCCGGTGAGGTGCTTTCGCGCGCTGCGGCAGAGCGTGAGGACCACGTCGACCGGCGGGCCGCTCGACGCGGCGCCGGACGGGAGTTGGCGGCCAGGCTGGCGTTTCTTCTTGCGTGACACGCGGATCCCGATGGTAACGACGCCTGGCACCCGCCGCTAGGCGCCGGCGTCGAGCAGCGCCCGGCCGCGCGGCGAGATGCGGTAGCCGACCTCGAGGCTCTCGGTCAGGCCGAGCGCCTTCAGCTTGCGCACGTCGGCCTTGAACGGCAGCCGCTCACGCCCCAGCGACTCGGCCAGGTCGGCGGCGCGGGTGCCCGGAGCGGCGGCGATCGCGGCCAGCGTCGCGGCCGTCCACGGCCCGTCGGGCGCCCGCGCGTCCAGGTGCGCGAGGCGCGCGTGCAGGTCGCGGACGTCCTCCTGCGAGAGCGTCGCCTGCTCGCGCAGCGCCGCCCGCGGATCGACCCCGCCGGTGCGCAGGCGGATGCGGTACAGCTGCTCGTCGCGGACGGGCAGGAACGCGAACAGCGCCTCGCGCGACTCGAACCCGGCGTGCCGCGCGTCGTCCTCCGTCACGTCGGCGTCGGTGATCGGCTCGACCGAGTCGATGGCCAGCAGCCCGATCGCCGTGCGCAGCGTGCCGCCGGTGCGCACCGTCGGCCGCTTCCAGCGGCGGAAGGCGCGATCGATCTCGCCCGCCGCGATGCGGTCGAGGTGCTTGCGCGAGATCAGCATCGGCCGAGATCCTAGCTCCCGCGTGCAGCTCGACACGTTTCGGAGCAGGCGGTGTGGGGAGGCCCTCCCCATGATTCGAGCCCTGACAGCCCTGATCGGTTTCGCCCTTGCGGCGGTCGTCCTCTACTTCGTGCCCGACGCGGGGGACATCATCGACAACCCGGTCTGGGACGTGCCGCTGCTGTGGGCGGCGGCCGGGCTCGTGGCGGGCATCTTCTACCAGGCCGGCGGTCTGCGTCGCCCGGGGATGCGGATCAACGTCCCGCTGTTCCTGTTCGTGTTCATCCCGTGGACCGTGATCGCGGCGGCCGTCGTTGCGTCCGGGACGGGCGATCCGACCTGGCTGGCCGACGAGGCGCGCTCGGTCGCGGGCGACGACGTGCTCGCGCGCTGGAGCGACTCGCTCGCCGCCTTCGCCTTCGCGAGCGGCCTGCTGCTCGCCTTCTCGGTGCTGGAGCCCCGCGTCGGCGTGGTCGAGGAGGAGGTCGTCGAGCGTGAGGTCGTCACCACCGACGACGAGGTGCGCGACACCGTCGTGGAGCGCCCCGTCGCCGACGAGACGATCGTGGCGGCTCCCGTCGCCGCTGGGGCCGTGGCGCCGAGCCGTGTCGACGACGAGGCCGTTGCGCCGCGCCGCGTCGATGACGAGACGACCGTGACGCGCCGCTGTCGACGACGAGGTCATGGCGACGCGCCCTGCCGACGACGAGACGACGATCACACGCCCGATCGAAGGCGAGGCCGTCGCGACGCGCCCCGTCGACGACGAGACCACCGTGCGCGAGCCGGTGGAGACGCAGGAGCGGGTCAGGACCACGCACAACGAGCGCACGCCCTAGCTCGACGGCGAGCGCCGAAGGAGCGTGAACGCGTCGCGGGGCCGGTGCGCACCGTCGGCCGCTTCCAGCGGCGGAACGCGCGATCGATCTCGCCCGCCGCGATGCGGCCGAGGTGCTCGCGCGAGATCAGCATCAGCCGCCCGAAACTAGTGCGTCGACCGGTCGTCGCGATCGTCGATGACCGCTCGCAGCTCGTCGGGCGCAAGCCGTGCCGTACCGGCGGCGGCAATGCGGGCGAGCGCCTCGCTCCGTTCGTCCCTCGTGGGCTCGTCGAGCTTGCGCGCTGCGTCGTCGGGTCGATCCCTGGCCATCCCGTAACGCTACCGGTACCAGACCAGCTTGGCGTTGCGCCTCGTCGTCGGGAACGCGACCGAATCGCCGTCGACGCCGGTCAGCGTCGCCGTGATCTTCAGCACCTCGACGCGCTTGACGAGCCGCCGGTTAGCGGCCGAGAGCGTGACGCGCACCGTGCCCGTGGTGCCCCCGGCGATGCTGAACGCTCTTCGAGCCGAGGCTCGTGCGCTTCTTGTTGACGCGGCGCAGCACCACCTTGCCCTTGCAGGTGACGGTGGTCGGCGGGCAGACCACGGGCACGCCGACGGAAGTGCTGCCGCCGGTGGAGATCAGCGACGATCGCAGGCGAAGCGCCGTCTGGCGCTTCGGCGTCCGGAACGTCGTGTCGGCGCCGGCCACCGTGCCGCCAGGACCCGTCGAGACGAGGCGGGCGTGGTACGTGGTGCCCGGCGTGAGGCCGGTCAGACGCCGCGCGACGATCCGCGTGGCGCTGTCGACCGGGAGCGTTCCCGCCTGCAGGACCTTGCCGTAGGCCGTCGTGGTGCCCCACTCGAACCGCACCTGGGTGCCGCGGACGAGCAGCGCCGACGCCAGCCCCTTGCAGCGACACCGAGCGAGGGCCGGCGAGCCGTTGCAGGCGAGGTGACAGCCGTCGGCGGGACGACCGCGCTCGAGTAGACGCGCAGCGCGTAGCCGGTGGTGCACGTGCCGTCGTCGGAGATCACGACGGTGTACGTGCCGTCCGCGGCGACCGGGAAGCTGGAACTCGTGCGACTGGAGGCCGCTAGCGTTCGACGCGGCGAGGGGCCCATCGTAGGTCCCAGCGCCGGCGAACGCGCCCGTGTAGCACCTGCCCGTACCGACGACGCAGTCCGAGGTCGACTGCACGGTTGCGCAGCCCGCCGCGGCCGCGGGTTCGTGACGGTGTAGGCCCGGTATCGCGTTGAGGTGGACGGAGCCCGCGAGCGGCGAGTTGGCGTCGTTGCACACCTGGAAGGGGAAGAGCTGCGGCGGTATGGCCGTCAGCAGCCGTCGAGTTGGCGAAGGTCTCTGCGGGCAGATTCAGGACAGCGCCCCCGAGCACCGGCGTCGTGAAGACCAGGTCGGGACCGAGGGTCGTGACGTTGCCCGGCTGCTCGAGTCGTGCCCGTATGTGGTAGGTCGTGCCGGGGAGGAAGCCATCCTCAATGCCGGCGGTGCCGCTGTTGGTCCCGCTGATTGCGGTCTGCCACAGGAGCGACGTGCCGTACGCCGTAGTCGTCCCCCAGTCGAAGAACGCGTCGCCTGCCGGCCCGTCCACGCTGTAGCTGTTGAGGTAGAGGTAGACCTGGGTGGGGCCACCTTCGCCGCGGACACACTGATCGACGAAGCGTGCGCCGCAGGAAGACCGAACACGAGGAGGACCGCGGTCACGGCCAGGATGCGTCGCATGTGCCGATCCTAGCTATCTCGTCCTGGGGTTACGAGGTGGGCTACGAGGCGGTGGCGAACAGCGGCGGCCGCGGCTGCGACTCACGCACGTGCTCCGGGTTCGCCAGATACCACCGGTAGGTCTCCTCGATCCCGCGATCGAGCGGGGTGGAGTGCCGCCAGCCGATGCCGTGCAGCGTCTCAGCCTTGCGCGGCTGAGCCGTCGGGCTTCGCTTTTTGCCGTCTACGAGGCGGTCGCGAACAGCGCGCGTGCCCCGGCTCGCGACTCGCGCACGTGCTCGCGGGTTCGAGGTACCAGCGGTACGTCTCCTCGAGTCCCGCGGTCGAGCGGGGTGGAGTGCCGCCAGCCGTCCCGTGCAGGCGCGAGACGTCGAGCAGCTTGCGCGGCGAGCCGTCGGGCTTCGACGTGTCGTACCGGATCTCGGCGGCGGGGTAGACGACGGAGCGCACCATGTCGGCGAGCTCCGCAGATCGCGACGTCCTCGCCCGTCCCGACGTTGACGTGCGACTCGTCGTCGTAGTGCTCCATCAGGTACAGGCAGGCGTCGGCGAGGTCGTCGACGTGCAGGAACTCGCGCCGCGGCGATCCCGTACCCCAAATCTCTACCTGAGCGTTACCCTTAGACTTGGCGTCGTGGAACTTGCGGATCATCGCGGGCAGCACGTGGCTCGACGCGAGATCGAAGTTGTCGAACGGCCCGTAGAGGTTCGTGGGCATCGCCGAGATGAAGCTGCAGCCGTACTGGCGCCGGTACGCGGCGCAGAGCTTGATGCCGGCGATCTTCGCGATCGCGTACGGCTCGTTGGTCGGCTCGAGCGGACCGGAGAGCAGCTCCTCCTCGGTCATCGGCTGCGTCGCGAGCCGCGGGTAGATGCACGACGAGCCGAGGTACAGCAGCTTCGTGACGTCGGCCAGGTACGCCGCGTGCACGACCGTGGCGTGGATCATCAGGTTGTCGTAGATGAACTCGGCGGGCCGCGTGGAGTTGGCCATGATGCCGCCGACGGTGCCGGCGACGAGGTAGACGTAGTCGGGCCGGTTCTGGCGGAACCACGCCGTGACGGCGCCCTGGTCGCGCAGGTCGAGGTCTTCGCGGCCGGCGGTCAGCACGTTCTCGAAGCCGGCGCTCTCGAGCCGGCGCAGCACCGCCGAGCCGACAAGCCCGCGGTGGCCGGCAACGTAGATGCGCGCGCTGCGGTCGATCATGCCGTCTCCCCGATTCGCCCTTCGACTCACCCTATCAGCGCATTTCGGCGGTGGTCGATCGCCTCCTGGTAGATCTCGATCAGGCGGCGCGTCGTCACCTCGGGAGAGAACTTCTCCTCGTAGTCGGCGCGGGCCACGTCGCCCATCCGCCGCAGCGCGGCGGGGTCGGCGAGGGCGCGCTCGATCGCCCGGGCGAGGTCGGCGACGTCGTCGGGCTCGAACAGCAGGCCGTTCTCGCCGTCGCGGACGAGATCGGCCAGGACGCCGCGGCGGGCGGCGAGCACGGGGGTGCCGACGGCGAAGGCCTCGAGCACGACGCGCGGGAAGACCTCGAACCACCGTGACGGGATGACCACGGCCGCTGCGGACGCCATGGCAGCCAGCACGTCGGCGTACGAGATCTGCCCGTCGAACGAGACGCCGTCGAGCCCGGCGGCCTGGCGCCGGTACTCGTCGAGCTGCTCGCCGCCGCCGATCAGCCGCAGCGACTGGCCGGCGGAGCCGAGGCGCCGCCACGCGTCGATCAGCAGGTCGACGCCCTTCTCGTCGCGCATCCGCGCGACGCAGACCAGTCCGGCACGCTGTCGCTGCCGCGCGGTCGGCGGCCGCTCGGCCGTGTTCGGCTTGACCACCATCCGCTCGGTCGGCCACCCGGCCGACCGGTACTCGGCCATCGCCGACTCGCTCGGGAAGACGAGCCGGTCGAGGTGCCGCGTCCAGGTGCCGAGCCGTCCGTGGACGACGTCCATGGTCGCGAGCGGCACCGTCGCGAGGCGCGATCCGCGGTAGCACCCGTGGCGCACGGCGGGCAGCGGGAGCGTGCCCGACGGCAGTCGCGGCAGACCCGGTTGTCGCGGAGCAGGCTGGTCGACGAGGGGCAGATCGGCCGGAAGTTGTGGAACGTCTGCACCGTCGCGACGCCACGACCGGACGCCGCGCGAATTGCCGCGGGCGACAGCAACGGGAACGTGTTGTGGAAGTGCACGACGTCGGGCCGCGCCGCATCGATCGCACGCCGCACCGTCTGCTGCCCGGACCGCGACCACACGACCCCGGCCGGAACGGCGAGCCGGCGCGGCAGCGACCACGAGGCGATCGCGTCGCTCTCGACCAGGCACTGCTCGACGTCGATGCCGGCGGCGGCCAGGAGCCGCACCTCCTGCTCGACGACCGTGTTCTCGCCACTGGGCTCAGCGGAGCGGTAGCGGTTGTGGACGACGAGGACCCGCATGCGGCTGCCGACGAGCCTACCAGCCGACCCGCGCCGGTAAGATCGGGCTCGCATGGCGGCGACCGAGATCGACGGACGGCGCCGCGTCGCGGTGCTGGGGGTGCCGATCGATGCGGTGCGATGGGACGAGGCGCTCGCGCGTGTCGCGCGCTGGGCCGACGCGCGGGAGTCGCGCGTGGTCTGCATCTGCAACGTCCACTCGGTCGTGACCGCGAGCCGCGACCCCGCGTTCGGCGCGGTCGTGCAGGCATGCGACATGGCGACGCCCGACGGCGCGCCGGTGGCCTGGATGCTGCGCCGCATGGGCATCCGCCGCCAGCCGCGGGTGAACGGCCCCGACCTGATGTGGCGCTCGTGCGGCGAGGCCGCGGCGGCGGGCCGCGGGGTCTACCTCTACGGCGGCTCGCAGAGCACGCTCGACCTGCTGTGCGCGCGGCTGCGGGCGGCGTACCCGTCGCTCGACATCGCCGGTGCCGTGTCGCCGCCGTTCCGCCAACTGACGGCCGAGGAGGATGCCGCCGAGGTCGAGCGCATCAACGCCTCGGGCGCCGGCCTGCTGTTCGTCGGACTCGGCTGCCCGAAGCAGGAGCACTGGATGGACGACCACCGCGGCCGCGTGCAGGCGGCGATGATCGGCGTCGGGGCGGCCTTCGACTACCACGCGGGCACGCTGCCGCGAGCGCCGGCGTGGATGCAGCGGTTCGGGCTCGAGTGGGTGCATCGCCTGGCGCACGAGCCGCGGCGCCTGTGGAAGCGCTACCTGGTCACCAACTCGCTGTTCACGCTGGGCGCGATCCGTCAGCTGGTGGCGAGAGCGCGCTCGTAGGCCGCGAGCAGCGCCTGCTCCGACCGCCGCCAGTTCAGCTCGGTCTCGACCCGTTCACGGCCCAGGGCGCCCAGCCGCTCGCGCAGCGCCGGGTCGCCGAGCAGCGTGTCGATGTGCGCGGCGAAGCCCTCGACGTCGTCGGGCTGGGCGAACAGCCCGCCGCCGTTGGCCGAGACGTGCGCCTCGGCCAGGTCGTAGGCGACCACCGGCTTGCCCATCGCCATGTACTCGACGATCTTGTTCATGGTCGAGCGGTCGTTGAAGGCGTTCTTGGGATCGGGCGCGATGCAGACGTCGGCCGTCGACAGCACCCGCACGATCTCCGCGTCGCCGACCATCCCGGTGAACTCGACGTGGCCGGCGATGCCGAGCTTGCCGGCCAGGCGCACCATCGCGGCCAGCACGTCGCCGTCGCCCATGAAGACGGCGTGCCAGTCGTCGCGCTTCTGCTTGAGCGCCGCCAGCGCGCGCAGCGCGTGGTCGACGCCGTCCTGCGGACCCATGACGCCGAGGTACGCGAGCAGATGCGCCTGCCCGCGGCGAAGGGAGGGATCGGGCTCGACGACCGTGAAGGTGTCGAGGTCGGGAGCGTTGCGCACGACGAAGACGTCGCTCGCCCGCTTGCCGCCCGCGCCCGAGGGCGACGGACCGGTAGGAGTCGTTCGGGACGATCACGACCTTGGCCAGCCGGTACGACACGCGCTCGAGCAGGCGCGTCATCCGGTACACGAACCCCGACGAACGTCCGAACCGCGCGGTGTAGAGCTCCGGGAACAGATCGTGGTGGTCGAACACCAGCGGCACGCCCTTCGGCACCGCCATGCGGCACGCCAGCATCATCACGTCGGGCGGGTTGCAGACGTGGACGACGTCGACCGGCCCGTCGCCGCACAGATCGCGCACCATCCGCCGCACCCGTCGGAAGGCCTGCGAGTACTCGCGGAGGTAGCCGAGCTTGCCGCCGCTGGCCGTGCAGAGCGCGTAGCGGTGGATCCGCACGCCGTCGAGCACGACCGAGATCTCCGTGTCGCGCACGCGCCCGCGCGGGCAGACGACGTCGACGTCCCAGCCCGCGCGGCGCAGCGCGAGGGCCGACTGCCACACGCGCCGGTCGAGCGGCACGGGCAGGTTCTCGACGACCAGGATGGCGCGTCGTGGACGTCCGGTGTCAGTCAGCTCGCCATCCCCGCTCTTCGAGTCTAGAGGCCGTCCGCCAGAAAGCGGCAGGCTTCCACACCCTAATCCCAGGGCGGGATAGATCGAAAAAGATATTCCCCTGGCAGATCCCAATTTTCCCCCGTACGATGGGGACCTATGCCTGGGGAGAGCTGGCACCCGGGCGGCGTAGAGCCCCCTGCGCCGATCCGAGACGACGAGGCACGTCACGGCGTTACGACGCTGCGTGACTTCCTGCGCATTGCGTGGCGCAGAAAGGTGATCCTGATCATCTGCGTGATGGTCACGCCCCTGGCGGCTGCCTTTGTCTCGGTGCGCAAGCCGGACACGTTCGAGGCCAGCGCCAAGGTGCTGCTGAAGCGCACCGACGTCGCGTCGAGCGTCGGCAAGATCACCGATCCGACCCTCGCGACCGACCCGGAGCGGGACTCGCTCACCCAGGCGATCGTCGCGCGCGATCCGAAGATCCTGAGCGCGACGGCCAAGGAGCTCGGACGCACTGATCCCGACGCGACGGGCGACCTGCTCGATCGGTCGGACGTCGCCACCGAGGAAGGCACCGACATCCTGCGGTTCGTCGTCAGCGGCGAGGATCCGGACGCGATCGTCGACGAGGTCAACGCGTACGCCAACCAGTACACGGAGTACCGGTCGCAGCTCGACACGCGCGAGATCAAGCAGACGCTCGACGACGCGAACGCGCAGCTCAAGAGCCTCGCCCGACACGGAGGCCAACCAGGGCATCCGCGAGTCGCTGCAGGCCCAGCGCGACCAGCTGGCGACGATGCTCGAGCCTCTTCAGCGCTCGCGCGACGGTGGTGAAGGAGGCCGGCTCGGCCGTCAAGACGGGGCCGAACCCGCAGCGCGACGTGCTGATGGGGCTCGCGCTCGGTCTGCTGCTCGGCTTCGGCCTCGCCTTCCTGATCGAGGCGCTCGACACGCGGGTGCGGACGGGCGACGAGATCGCCGAGCGGCTGGGCCTCCCGCTGCTGGGTCGGATTCCCGAGCCGCCGAAGTCCGTTCGGTCGCACGACGGCCTGGTGATGCTCGACGAACCGGGGTCGCCGCGCTCGGAGGTCTTCCGCGTTCTCCGCACGAACATCGAGTTCGCCGACCTCGAGCACCAGGTGCGAACGCTCATGGTCACGAGCGCGGTCGAGAGCGAGGGCAAGTCGACGACGGTCGCGAACCTCGCCGTCGCCATGGCGCGCGCCGGGAAGCGCGTCTGCCTGGTCGACCTCGACCTGCGCCGGCCGTACGTCGCGAACTTCTTCGGACTGGTCGGCGCGGCCGGCCTCACCGATGTCGCGCTCGGGCACATCGCGCTCGATCGAGCGCTCCACGGGATCGCCGTCACGGAGGGCGGGCCGCTGCCGGCCGGCGCGCCCGGGCATCGTCGACCGACGCGGTCCTCGATGTGCTGCCCGCCGGCCCTCTGCCGCCGAACCCTGGCGAGTTCATCGAGTCGCAGGCGCTCGCGGCGATCCTGCACGACCTGCGCGATCGGTACGACATCGTGCTCGTCGATGCGCCGCCGATGCTGTCGGTCGGCGATCCGCTGGCGCTCTCGAGCCGGGTCGACGCCATCGTGCTGATCGCGCGGATGAACGTCTTCCGCCGCCCGATGGCGAACGAGATTCGGCGCGCGACCGCCGCCGTGCGTGCGCGCGTGCTCGGCGTGATCGTCACGGGCGCCGAAGCCGACGACGGATATGGGTACGGATATGGCTACGGCCACAGCTCCGGGCACTCGATGCGCGAGGCTGAGCACGTATGAGCGTCAGCCAGGAGGCCGTTCAGACGCTCGAGCTCGGCCACGCGCTGCCCGTCGGCCGCGCGTCGGCGCGGCTGGCTGATTCGTCGGGCGTTGCTTGCGGCCGATCTGATCGGCCTGATGTCCGCGTTCGTCCTCGCGCAGATCGCCTTCGGGCCGACCGGCGTCGGCGAGCTCGCTCGACCGCGTCGGCCCGCAGGAGGAGTACCTCATCTTCCTGGCGACGCTTCCGTTCTGGATCTTGCTCGCGAAGGCATACCGCCTCTACGCGAACGACGAGGAGCGGACCGACCACTCGACGATCGACGAGGTCGTCGGCATCTTCCACCTGGTCACGGTCGGGACGTTCGCGGTGCTTGATCGCGAGCTGGGTGACCGGCGCGGCGAGCCCGCAGTTCGGCAAGATCTTCGCGTTCTGGCTGATCGGGATCGCGCTCGTCAGCCTTGGTCGTGCTGGCGCGCGCACGGTCTGCCGGCGCCAGCCGTCGTACCTCCAGAACGCCGTGATCGTCGGCTGCGGCCACGTCGGGCAGACGGTCGCCCGGAAGTTCCTCAACCATCCGGAGTACGGCGTTCACGTCGTCGGCTTCATCGACGCCGAGCCGCGCGACCGGACCGTCGATGGTCGCGGCACCTGCCGGTGCTCGGCACGACCGAGCCATCTGCGGCAGATCGTCGACGAGCTTCGTATCGATCGCGTCATCATCGCCTTCTCGAGCGACTCGCACGAGGACACTCCTTGATCTGATGCGGTCGACGAAGGACCTCGACGTTCAGGTCGACGTCGTGCCGCGGCTCTTCGAGATGATCACGCCGACGGTGCAGATGCACTCGGTCGAGGGTCTGCCGATGCTCTCGATGCCGCCGATGCGGCTGTCGCGGTCGGATCGCGTCGCTGAAGCGGGCGATGGACCTCGTTCTCGGCGGTGTCGGCCTCGTGCTGCTCTCGCCGCTGCTTCGTCGTCATCGCCATCGCGATCAAGCTCGACTCGCGGGGGCCAGTGTTCTTCCGTCAGGAGCGGATCGGCGAGGGTGACCGCGCCGTTCCGGATGTGGAAGTTCCGATCGATGGTCGTGGACGCTGAAGAGCGAAGAGCGAAGTCGCGCACCTGAACACGTACCTGCGCGACGGAGATCGACCCGGTCATGTTCAAGGCGTGGACGATCCGCGCGTGACGCGGGTCGGACTGCGGTGGTCTGGCGAATCAACGAGCCTCGACGAGCTGCCTCAACTCCTGAACGTGCCGCGAGGAGATATGAGTCTGGTAGGGCCGAGGCCACTGATCCCTTCCGAGGACCTTCATGTCGGCTCGTGGGGTCGTCGGCGCCTCGACCTTCGCCCGGGAATGACCGGCACTCTGGCAGGTCATGGGCGAAACGACATCCCGTTCGACGAGATGCGTGAACCTTCGACTACCGGTACGTCACAGCAGATTGGTCTGCTGTGGACAGACGCGTCCGTTCTTGTTCGCACGGCGTCGGCGGTCGTGCCGCGGAGGCGAATCGGGCGAAGCTGCTCATTCATCCATGGCTACACCTGACTCGAACAAGGGCGATCTCGCCATTCCGCTGGGTACCATTTCGGCGATTCGGTCGGCTCGAGCCATCGGCCAAGTTCGTCCTCCATTCACTGTACAGCCAGGCAGATCCGGATTTCGGATCAGACCATCGCTTCATCTCCCGAGTCCCGGGCGTTACGAGCTCCGAGGACTGCCGGCTCGCCGTACGTAGGCGGCAGCCGGGCACTGAAGTCGTGGTCGCTCTCGCAGCAGCTGCTCGCCTCGGCGCCGGAGCGGTATCGCTGCAAGACGCCGACGGGCCGCCTGGCCGAGACGAAGCTCGACAAACTCCGCGCGGGCCGCTGCGCTTGACGACTGATAAAGCCGCCGACCTGTGATCGCGAAAGGCGTGCGAGATAGATATACGAGATCAGGCGGCTTGCGGGGCGTGCATATCTCTGGGCGTGACGGAGTCGATACGGGACGCCGGCGCGGGGGGGGAAATCGATCGACTTGTTCGGCACAATATTGGCCCTGTTCGCGGCGCAATTGGAATCGTACTCTGCGGTCTGTGCTGGAAGCGGCGGGTCAGGTGTCGCTGCGAGAGCACTCTCGGCGAGCGTAGTCCGTCGGGCGGGCGATAAGGGTCTTGTCCACTCCGTCCCGAGACCTGCTCTCGTCACCGAGCCGAGTCCGTATACTGTGGCTCCGGAACTCTCAGGCGACTTTCGAACGGTACGCTAGAAACCATGCCTCCGTCGATCGAATCACCGAGGCAGGCACGCTTCTGAGCGCTATCCGACAGCCCTGGCTTATGTCGTTGGGAAGAGTCGCCGCGTCGTCGGGCTCGGCTTCGCAGTTGTCCCGTATGTCGTCGCCCGTGGTCATGGCGTAAGCGACCTTGACTGGTCGAATGATTCGGATGTGAACGAGCGGCCTGAGGGTCGAGATGGCTGCCCTCTCTGGCGACTATCCGCCCTCCGATCCGTCGCCTTGTCTGGGTGCTTCCGCGCATTGGCTGGGCACTCGTCGGCACTCGTGGATTCTGGCGCTATGCGGTGGCGCGGCCGTCGTCCCGATCAGTTACCAGGGGCCAGACTGCGCGGCGTGCTGCGACGCTTCGGATATCGCGACATTCCTCATCTGACGACCTTGTCGGGCCCGCAGTTGCGGCTGACGCTGGAGGGGGCGCTCAAGGAGCGTGACAACCTGCGACGGACGTATGAATTGGCTTCGGGCCCGCGCGAAGATCCGCCAGGCCGTCCGTCACTCGTCGCACGATCGCGTGACGCGGCGATCTGTCGTCGCGACGGATGAGAACCCGCTGCGCCGGCTCCGGCTGCCGTTTCGGCGTACGCCCTCCATCCGGAACGCGGCTCGACCGGGTTCCGCTTGGGCGTGGTTGACCGCGGCGTCGCGAGTCGCCGACGTGACGCTGGTGACCCGGCGCCGATGGTGTTCAGCGATCGACGCTGGCCTCGCGGCGCCCGAGTGTGCAGCGGTTGACGCGAGGTCGATCGGCTGGCCGTGGCTTGATCGACTGTCGACGAGGTCCGCGTTGGTTCGCGGCTTCACTACCTCGGCCGGCAGATCGCGCTTCGAGTCTCGGCTCGACCGATGGTCCAGAGCCGGGAGGCTTTGAGGTTCGATCACATCACATACGCGACGCGTGCCTCCCGTTTGCGAGGCGGCGCGGCGGTCCCTTCGGTGTTCGGTCCATTGGGCGGCGGGAGTTCGTCCCTCGAGGTCCCCGATCAGAGTCCGCGCCGGCTCCTCGCTGGAGATCGGCGCGAGTCTCCTTCGCCGGGCAGGAGCCAGACAGATTTTCCACCGCTCCCGAGTGTCATCTGTGACGCTTGTCAACAACTTCGAGACCGGCGAACCTGGCTCGACGTTCGCTGCCCGCAGACGGGTCCTCTGTGCCGGTACCGCCCGCTTCTCACCGGCGACGAATATGCCCCGGATCAAAACCGCGAGTGCCGTGGCGCCTGTCGGACGCGTCGTCGACGCCGGGCGGCTTGCTCGGTGGAAGGCAGTTGATCTCGCCATCGAAGCAATTGGCGGTACGTCCGCTCTGTCGCTTGACGTGACTGGTGATGGCCCCGAATGGGCCCGCCTTCAGCGTCTTGCGGCCGAGCTAGGCCGGCACGAACGAGTCGTCTCCCATGGAGCATGCCGCGCTCGGAGGTCCTGGCCGCCTGGGTGTCCGCGTTGCCGGGTGGTTCCCAGCTCAAAGGAGGGTTCGTCCGCGGCGAGCCTTGAAGCCCGTGCGTGGGGGCTTCCCGTGGTTGGTCTCGCGCCGAGCGCGCGTCGCGCGAACGCGACAATTGCCGCGGCCGGCCCGACCCGCCGCCTCCCGACGCACGCGAGGCCCGCGCGGCGGGTTCGGCGCAGGGGACATGCTGGCCTTGCTTCGACATCTTGACTGGGCACCCGCGTTCGTTCTCCACGCTCCAGTCGGTCTCGGACGATCCGGAGCTGACCCCATCGGGAGCGCGCATGGCCGTGTCCGGTCGCGCGACCGAGAGCTCCTGGACCGTATTGTTCGGGCTCGCCAGAGCCGCTGGACTGGGAGTCAATCTCGGCCCTCGGCGCCCGGAATCGCTGTCGCGCTCGGGCCGGTTGCTTCTTCCTGCGGCGCCTGAGCCCTCCGACGTCGCGGTCCGCAGAGCTGCGATGTCCTTGTCCTCGGCATGCGCTCGGCAACTGCAGATGGTGCGTCGAGCCTTCCTGTTGTGCCTGGAGCGGGTGATTCCTGCCACTGCTCCGCGCGCCAGCCATCGCCGCGCGACGCCACGGCTTCGCTTCTCGCCCGCGCTGTTCCGCGACGGCTCTCAGCTGGGCGCTGTACCGGCATTCGTCGCGACTGTGTGCTCCGTGTTCGACTATTCGATGTGGGGGGTTGCTGCACTGATGTGACGTTGCTTGATCCCGACGCGCCGGCGCTCGTAGTCGGGTCATCTGGCTCGGCGTGCGGTCAGGTACAGAATCGATACGATGTGTCCCGGGCATTGTTCTGCGCTTCTAGGCGCTGTACGCGTCGAGATTCGAGCGCGCGACGAGATCGCCCGCGAGGCGTCGAGGCTCGGGCTTCAGGAGCCGACCTCGCTCTTCGGTTGGCAATCCGCCCCGGCCGTCGGCGCCGCGATGCTCTTCTTCGTTGTGGTGAGACCTTATCGAGGCCTCGCGAACGCGTTCTACGCCACGGCGCTTGCCGGCATGCTCTTGCTGCAGGCGCGCGGCCCAGTCGTCGCCATCGTGGCCGGAATGATCGCTGCGTCCGCGCTTTTGAGAGTCGGTCGCGCCCCACGCGCGCCGAGGGCGGGGCGCCGCCGGAGTGCTGATGGGCTATTTTGTCGCGATCGCGGCTGTCGCGGCGGCCGCCGTATTCGTATGGGCGCCTAGTGGACGATTCGGCGAAGCGTCTCCTCAGCTTCTCGCCGCACAGGTTTTGACCTTGACGGGACGCGCCGGACCTGGCGAAGGCTCTATCGCTAGCCGCGAGGAGTTCCTCGTCACGTCGCGTCGGGCGTTCGACTCATCGCAGTACGCGACGTTGGTCGGGGTTGGCTTCGGTCCGGATCTCGCAGGGGGTAGCGCCGCGGGTGTTAGTGATGAGGTACGAAAGCCTCACAACGACCTTCTCGAGTTGGGACTTCGCCTCGGTCTAGCGGGCCTCGTTGCATTCCTCGTGCTTGTCCTAGGCGTCCTGGCGAGTCTAGTTCGATCATTACGAGATGCGACGCTAGAGCTTAGCGATCGTACGCTGCGTGTATCGGATGGGGTCCACGATCGTAGGGAGCCTGGTCCTCATGATGACTCAGCCGTATCTCGCCTACCCACACTTCGCGATCCCGTTCTTCTTGCTACTCGGCGTCGCCGGTAGCGCTGGCCGACCGTCGAACATCGTCGCCCTCTTGACGATCGGGACTGGAGTTGCCGGCACGCGATGGTGACTGCGATGGATCCCACGATGATCGCCTGAACAGCGAATCCGAGCGCCGCGCCTCGCCAGCCGTCGATGGTAGCCCCGACTAGAGGAAGCAAGACCGTCGAGACGGCGTTGAACCACCCGATCGAGAGCAACGTCCGGGCTGGCGCTTTAGCTCGAAGGTAGGCAGTCGCTCCCAGCGCCGAAGCGGCGCAGGCCGCGGCGATCGTCCAGAACAGAAATACGTCTTGTGCCCGACCGAAGTCTGGTCCCAACACCGACACGAGTGCATTTGGATAGAGGATGAAGATGGACGAGTAGACGAGGCGGATGAGAGCAGACGATAGCCAGGGCACCAATGCTTCGGAGTGTGGCGCGAGTTCGACATCGATCGCGCAAAGTACGGGAGTGCGACGAGCGCTCGCAGGCCCGACCACAGTCGCCGGCGAGGAGATTGCTTGGAGTGTTCGTACCAGCCCGACGTCCTCGTCCGACAACGTCGCAAATAGGGCTATCAACTGGACATAGCCGCCAGCAGCGGCCAATAGTGCGATCACGACGAACGGTCGCGCCCGCTCCCGATACGAAAGATTCCACTCGCTCCATGCGGCACGGAGCGACTTGGGCCGCACCCCGGACGCGAGGGTGGGAAGGCACGCTAGCGCGGCACCCACGGCCCAGTAGCGCACAGTGACGGCTGCGTCGCCATCCGCGAGCAATGCTCCGCCGACTGCAGTGACGGCCCAGACTCCGCTACATGCCGTCGAGAAGGCCCGGCGTCCGTCCCGATGGAGAATCGCGCGAAGAGTCTCCACGGCGAGGAGTGGGACGACGAACGGCGCGATTGCTGACAGTCCGTCGCCGAGTTCGCCAGGAACGACGGACCCCGCCGCCAAGAAGACGGCCCGTACTCCAGGCCCAACAGGCCGCCTGCAGTCAGTCCAGTCTCCGCCCCTCGCGGGCGTACGCCGCCCTGGCGATCGAGGAGAAGCGGGTCGATCACGCCAGGCCCTGCAGAGACTGAGCAGTAGGAAGTAGGGAGCAAGGGCCGAGTTGAGCAGCGCTGCCTGCCCGGTACCTGCCTTCGCGGGCTGTGATCAGCAGAACCGCCAACGACGTAGCCGATGTGAGTCCTTGGTCGGCTACGGCCGCCTCGCCGTGCTACGCGTCAACGCCACGGCCGAAGTCTGACAGGGGTGCGTTTGGGGGGCCGGGTGCGCGGAATGGTCGACTGCGTGCAGGTGCCGACGCCCTCGGGTTAGGTCGAACA
>CAVTAC010000004.1:0-123447 GCA_963732645.1 uncultured Actinomycetes bacterium | reverse complement strand
TCGACCGCTAGGCGCGGCTCACGGCGTGTGGCCGGGCAGCCACCACACGACCTGCAGCACCCCGAGGGCGGGGCCGGCGACGAGGTACACGCGCCACAGCCGCGCGTACCGCAGCCCGAGCCACGCCAGCGCCCAGAACACCGGCAGCGCCAGCAGGCCGTACCGGGCGATGCCCGCGTAGCGGCCGGTGGACAGCGGCAGCAGGATCGTCAGCAGCGCGAAGACCGTCCACTCGACCGGGATCCGCCGGGCGACGCCGATGATGGCCGCCAGGTAGCCGACCGTCAGGTACGGCGACAGCGACGCGACGAAGTCCTTCTCCAGCGAGATGCGCTGCACCAGCGCCTTGGCGGCCGCGAAGCCCGGCGAGCGGCGGAACCAGAACTTCCGCTGCGCCTCCTGGAACGCCAGCGCGCTGCCGGTGCGCGCCTGCAGGTAGGCGGCGAAGGCGCCGAGGCCGATCGCCGGCGCGGCGACCGCGAACAGCCGCGCCACCAGCGGGCCGCCCGCGCGCAGCGCGGCGCCGGCCAGCGGCAGCGCGAACAGCACGCCGTTCGACCGCGACAGGCCGACCGCGATGCCGAGCGGCACCGCCGCCCAGAAGCGGCGTCGCTGCACCAGCGCCACGGCCCCGAAGCCGGCGGCCAGCGCGAACGGCTCCGAGTAGAGCATCGACAGCACGTACGACAGCGGGAACACGGCCAGCGCGACGCCCGTGCGGGTGGCGACCGTGTCGCCGAACAGGTGGCTCGTGACGGCCACCACGGCCAGCAGCCCGGCCAGGCCGGCGAGGTTCGCCAGCACCAGGCCGCCGGCGACGGGCGGGATGCCGACCTCGTCCAGGCCGCGCAGCAGCAGCGGCACGAGCGGGAAGAAGCCGTGCTGCTCGGCCAGCGTGGACGGGTACAGCACCCGCCCGACGTCGAGGTAGCGCAGGCCGTCCCACGCGACGAGCGTGTCCCAGAAGTGCTCGGCCGGATAGCGCTCCGGCGCGTCGCCCGCCGCAACCCTCCGTGCCGACCACTCGGCGGCGGCGAGGTAGAGGACCCGCGTCAGGGCCCACGCGACGAGGACCGGCCGGATCACCTCACGCCGGGGCCGCGCGCCGCCACTTGCGGACGAGTAGGACGACCGCGGCGACCAGCAGGACGGCCACGACGTAGTCGAAGTACTTCAGGTACCCCTCCCACGTCTCCCAGTCCTCGCCCACCTTCACGCCGAGCAGTGTCAGCGCGGTGCACCACGGCAGCGCGCCGAGGAAGGTGTAGATCGTGAACCGTCCGAACGGCATGCGCGCGACGCCCGCCGGCAGCGAGATGAAGGTGCGGATGATGGGCAGCATCCGCGACCAGAACACGACCTTGTTGCCGTACCGGTCGAACCAGCGGTCGGCGAGATCCATGCGCTTCGGCGTGATGTGCAGGTACTTGCCGTACTTGTCGATGAACGGCCGGCCACCCGCCGCGCCGATGCCCCAGGCGATCCACGACCCGACGACGTTGCCGAGCGTGCCGGCCATGATGGCCGCGAAGAGGCCCATCTTGTCCTGCGACACGAGGTAGCCGGCGAAGAGCTGGATGACCTCGCTCGGGATCGGGATGCACATCGACTCGAGCGTCATCAGGATGAACACCGCGAAGGCGCCGTGGTCGCCGATCGTCTCCGTCGTCCAGTCGACGAGCCACTGGAGGACCGAGAGCGTGGGTACCACTACGGCACCGCCGTCAGGAACGCGCACGGGCGGGGATCGCCGGGCAGGGGCGATGAGCCCACCTTCTGGACCTCCTGGCGGCCGAGCTCACCGAGCTCGACCATGGTGCCGATGGCCGGAGGCTGCCCCTCGCGCTCCTCCAGGCGATAGCCCGTGGGCGTCCAGATGAACAGCAGGTAGCCGGCGTCGGCCACGACGGGATCCGACTCAGAAATCGTCACGGACTCGCCGGTAGAGGGTGTCGCGCTGCACGGGCTTGTAGCCGGCGGCGCGGATGACGCGGCAGAAGTCCTCGACCGTCGCGCGGTACGTGGTGCCGGCGGCCGAGACGACGTTCTCCTCGAGCATCACCGAGCCCAGGTCGTCGGCGCCGAAGTGCAGCGCGACCTGCCCGATCTTCATGCCCTGCGTGACCCACGACGACTGGATGTGGTCGACGTTGTCGAGGTAGATGCGCGACACCGACTGCGTCAGCAGGTAGTCGAACGACGTGGGCGTCTCGGTGATCTGCTCGCCGAGCCGCGTGTTGTCGGGCTGGAACGTCCACGAGATGAAGGCGCGGAAGCCCGGCGCCTCGTCCTGCAGGTCGCGGATGCGGCGGAAGTGCTCGACGCGCTCGGCCACCGTCTCGACGTGGCCGTACATCATCGTCGCCGACGTCGAGATGCCGAGGCGATGGGCGTGGCGCATGACGCCGAGCCAGTCGTCGGACTTCGTCTTCTTCGGGGCGATGATGGTGCGCACGCGGTCGACGAGGATCTCGCCGCCGCCGCCGGGCAGCGAGTCGAGGCCGGCGTCGCGGAGCCGCGACAGCACGGTCGGCACGGGCAGCTTCGAGCGCCGCGAGATGAACTGGATCTCGGGCGGCGACAGCGCGTGCAGGTGGACCTTGTAGCGCTCCTTGATCGAGCGGAAGAGGTCCTCGTACCACTCGATGCCGAGGTCGGGGTTGTGCCCGCCCTGCATCAGCACGCCGGTGCCGCCGATCGCCAGCGTCTCCTCGATCTTCTTGAAGATCACGCCCTTCGGGAGGGTGTAGCCCTCCTTCAGGTCGCCGGGGCGGCGGTAGAAGGCGCAGAAGTCGCAGTCGGTGACGCAGACGTTGGAGTAGTTGATGTTGCGGTCGACGATGAACGTGACCTCGGCCGGGTCGACCTTGCGGTTGCGCAGCTCGTCGGCCGCCTGGCCGATCGACACCAGGTCGCGGCTGTGCAGCAGCACGAGGGCATCCTCGTCCGTGATGCGCTGGCCCTGCAGCGCGCGGTCGAGGATCTCGGAGACCGTGCGGGTGGAGGTGGCGATCGCCATCAGGAGACGCTTTCGAGGTCGGAGACGAAGCGGAGCGACGGGACCTCGTCGAGGGCCCCCGCGCCGTGGGCGAGCTCGAAGAACCGCGCGAGCCCCGCGCGCTCCCTCTCGCCGAAACGGTACCGGAGCTTCTCGAAGTATCGGGCCAGATAGCCCGCCGGGTAGCCGTAGCGGGTGGCCGCGGCCCGGGCGACGTCGGCCGAGTGCTCGTGGGCGTCGGCGACGGCTCCGGCGCAGCGCGCGGTCGAGCTGGTCGAGGCCCGGCGTGCCGACCCGGGCGGCCCAGACGGCGAACACCATCGGCAGGCCGGTGCGCTCGCGCCACAGCGCGCCCAGGTCGTGGTGCGGGGCCGGGTCGTCGAACGCCGACCGCAGCGCCTCGTCGCCGATCATCAGCCGCGCGTCGGCCGTCTCGCCCTCGGCGCGGATCTCGGCCGTGGGGAACAGCGTGCGCACCAGCACGACCGACGACGCCGACTGGCCGGTGACCGCGATCGAGCGCACGGCCGGCAGCGGCACGTCGGTGACGAGCTGCACCGACTCCACCGCGCCGTCGGAGCCGACGCACAGCGACGGCAGCAGCACGTACTCGGAGTGGTTGCGCGCGTACTCGACGCTCGACACGTTCGCGACGTCGACGTCACCGGCGCGCAGCAGCGCGTTCAGCGTCGTCGGGACGCCGACCACCTCCTCGGCCAGGCCGTCGCCGAGGTGCCGCGCGAGGCTCCACGCCAGCGGGAAGGTGTTGATGTAGTCGACGCGACCGAGCCGGATCATGGGCCGTCGAAGCGTCCGCAGCTTGTTGTAGAAGGTGTCGCGCTGCACGGGGATGCGCCCGGCCTCGCGGATCACGTGGACGAGCGACGCGACCTTCTCCTCGGTCGGCGTCACCGCACCCGCCGCGTGCGCGATCTTCTCCTCGACGACCGTGCCCTGGATGTCGTTGGCGCCGAAGTGCAGCGCCACCTGGGCGAGCGGCGTCGAGATCATGATCCAGTACGCCTTGACGTGCTCGATGTTGTCGAGCATGAGGCGCGACACGGCGATCATCTTCAGGTCGTCCATGCCGGTCGTGTGCTTCCAGCCGCGGCGCTCGAAGACCGTGTTCTCGGGGTGGAACGGCAGCGGGATGAACGCCATGAAGCCGTTCGTCTCGTCCTGGAGGTCGCGCAGCGTGAGCAGGTGCTCGATGCGCTCCTCGTGCGTCTCGACGTGGGCGTAGAGCATCGTGCAGTGCGTCTTCAGGCCCAGCGCGTGCGCGGTGCGGTGCGTCTCGATCCAGGTCGAGCCGGGCTCCTTGCCGGGCGCGATGATCTTGCGGACGCGCGGCGCGAACACCTCGGCGCCGCCACCGGGCAGCGTGTCGAGGCCGGCCGCGATCAGCTCCTTCAGCACCTCCTCGTGCGTGAGGCCCGACAGCTTCGTCATGTGGTGGATCTCGGACGCCGTGAACAGCTTCAGGTGCACGTCGGGCATCGCCACGCGCAGGGCGCGGGTCAGGTCGGTGTAGTACGAGAAGTCGAGGTGGGGGTTCTCGCCGCCCACCATGTGGATCTCGGTGAACTCCTGGTACTCGCGGATCTTGAGCGACTTCTCCACCAGATCCTCGATCGTCCACATCTCGGCGTCGGGCTGCTTCGAGGTGCGCGCGAAGGCGCAGAACTTGCACTTCACCCGGCAGATCGTCGTGTGGTTGAGGTAGAGGTTGTTGACGAAGAAGACCTCGTCCGACCCTCCCCGGAGCCGGCGGGCGGTGTCGGCGAGCTCGCCGAGCGCGAGCAGGTCGTCGCACTCGAGCAGCGCGATGCCGTCGTCGAGGTCGAGTCGCTCGCCGGCGACGATCTTGTCGCGGATCTCCGCGAGTTCCTGGTTGCGCCGTGTGGCGATGGCCAACTTCATGCCTCCCGGTCGACCACGCCGCGCACGACGGCGCGGAGCGGACGGGTGTCGAGATGTTCGTCGAGGTCGTCGAGCGCGGCCTCGGCCTGACGTGCGTAGTCGTGGGCGACGGCGCGGGCCTCGGTGATCGCGCCCGTGTCGGCGACGCGGGCCAGCAGCCCGAGCACCTCGTCGGGCGCGGGGCGCTCGCCGATCGCGCGGGCGACGGCCTCGTCGGTGCGCGCGGCGTAGAGCAGCGGCAGCGTGGCCGTGCCGTCGAGCAGGTCGGTGCCGATCGGCTTGCCGGTCGACTCCAGCGAGCCGGCGCAGTCGAGCACGTCGTCGGCGATCTGGAACGCGAGGCCGAGGTCGTGGCCGTAGCGGCGCAGCAGCGGCAGCGCCGGTGCGGGCACGCCGCCGAGACGGCCGCCGAGGGCGCAGGCCGTGGCGAACAGCATCCCGGTCTTCAGGCCGCAGCGCTCGAGGTACTGCTCGGGCGTGGTGCGCGCGTCGCGGGCCTGCAGCATCTGCAGCGCCTCGCCCTGGGCGAGCCCGAGCGTGCAGTCGGCCAGCTCGGCCACCGCGAGCGCGTCGCCTGGTCTCGGCCAGCAGGGCGAAGGCCCGCGCGAAGAGGTAGTCGCCCGCGGCGACGGCGAGCTCGGGGCCGCCGGTGGCCCAGATGGTGGGACGGCCGCGGCGCAGCGGCGCCTGGTCGAGCACGTCGTCGTGGACGAGGGTGGCGGAGTGCACCAGCTCGACGGCGGCGCCGGCGCGGGCCAGGTCGTCGCCGTCGCGGTCGGCCGCCGACAGGTAGCAGAGCAGCGGCCGCAGGCGCTTGCCGCCCGCCGCGAGCGTGCCCTGGGCGGCCACGGCGGCGGGGCCGTCGCTCCAGCCCACCGTCGCGCGCAGCAGCTCCTCGAGGCGGTCGAGATAGCCGCGCACGCCGTCGCCGGCGAGCAGGGAGACCTCGTCGATCGTGCTCAACGCGCGGCACCTCGCCGACGTGCAGGCCGATGATGCCGCCGGCGAGGGTGCGGTACCGCACGCGCTCCAGGCCGGCCGCGTACATGATCTTGCCGAGCTCGTCGGGCCCGGGGAACCGCCGCACCGAGGCCGGCAGGTACGAGTAGGCCGAGTCGCCGCTGGTCGACGACGTTGCCGACGGCGGGCACGAGCCGGTCGAACCAGACGCGGTAGAAGCCGCCCAGCACGCGGCCCCCGGGCGTCGTGATCTCGAGGCAGACGACGCGGCCGCCGGGCCGCACGACGCGCACCAGCTCGCGGAAGCCCTGCTCGTGGTCGGCCAGGTTGCGCATGCCGAAGGCGATGGTGGCGGCCGCGACCTCGTCGTCGCCGACCGGCAGGTCGAGCGCGTCGCCGGGCACGAACCGCACGTTCGGGTGGTTCAGCCGCACCGCCTTCTCGCGGGCGATCTGCAGCATGTTCTCGGAGAAGTCGATGCCGGTCACCTCGCCCGCCGCGGCCGACCCGCCCGGCCAGCTCGAACGCGAGGTCGCCGGTGCCGCAGCAGACGTCGACCACGTTCGCGCCGAGCCCGACGTTGGCCTCGTCGGCGGCCAGCGCGCGCCAGCGGCGATCGAGGCCCGCCGTCATCGCGCGGTTCATCTTGTCGTACGGGCCCGGCGATGCGGTCGAACATCATCCGCACGCGCTCGGGCGACAGCTCGCCGTCGGCAGCGCGCGGCTCGAGCGATGCGCCGCTCATGCCCCCCACCGCTTCAGGAACCCGCTGTCCACACCCACCAGATCCAGCACCTTTCCGGCAACGAAATCGATCGCGTCCTGCAGCGTATCGGGATGCGAGTAAAAGCCTGGCATCGCCGGGGCGATCAGCGCTCCGGCCTCGCGCAGCGTCAGCAGCGCGCGCAGGTGGATCACCGACAGCGGCGTCTCGCGCGGGACGATCACCAGCCGGCGATCCTCCTTCAGCGCGACGCCCGCCGCGCGGTGGATCAGGTTCGCCGTCGTGGACGCCGCGATCGTGCCGCAGGTGGCCATCGAGCACGGGCAGATCACGTACGCGTCGCACTTCGCCGAGCCCGACGCGTAGGGCGAGAACCAGTCCAGCTCGTCGTACAGCGTCGTCACGCCGCCGCCGTGGTCGGCGACGAACCGCGCCGTCGCCTCGGCCGGCGGCAGCGAGCGGTCGCGGTACAGCTCCCACGCGATCACGGTGGCGCCGGCCTGCGAGATGCAGAGGCCGACCTCGGCGCCCGACGCGGCGAGGCCGTCCAGGACGCGCGCCGCGTACGGGGCGCCGGAGGCTCCGGTGATGCCGAGGAAGACGCGCATGTCCTGGTGTTCGCCTCCGAGACGTTCAGGGCCGGAACGCGTCATGCGCGTCCCGGCCCCGAGTGCGTCACTGGTCGGATCAGCCGGGCGCCGCCCCGGCGAAGTCTCCGCCGGCGGCTGTACAGGAGGCCGGGTACACCTCGGCCGCACCCGCGGCGTTCGGGCCCTGCGTCTCGCCGGAACCACCTGCCCAGGTGGACACGTAGCCGGCGATGCACTTCAGCTGGTCGTCGGTGAGCGTGTCCTTGAAGGCGGGCATGCCGCCCTTGCCGTTCGTGATGAACTCGAGCGCGGTCGCGTAGTCGGGCTTGGCGCGAGTCGAGGTTCGGGCCGACCTGGCCGCCGGTGCCCGCGTCGGCGAGCGTGTGGCACGTGCCGCACGGCAGCGAGTTCGAGAAGGCGGCGGCGCCCGGGTGCGCCGAGGCCGTCGCCGATGGACGGCGCCTTCGAGCCCTCCCACGTCAGGAACAGCAGCACGATCGGGATCGCGACGCCGAGCACCATCGCGGCGGGACGCCGCGACACGCGGCGCTCGGGCCGGCGGTCGATGAACGGCCACGCGATCAGCAGCACCATCAGGATCGTCGGGATGATGATCGTGGCGAACAGCAGCATCTGCGGCTCTTTGAAGATGCGCAGCAGCTGGAAGAGGAAGAAGAAGTACCACTCCGGCCGCGGGTCGTAGGCCTCGGTGCCCGGGTCGGCGACGTCCTCGTACGCCGGCCCGAGGAAGCCGCCCGCGCGACCCTGGCCCTCCTCGTTGACGGGGCCGAAGCCCTCGTGCCAGATGATCGCGAGGCCCATGATGAGCCCGACCGTGACCAGCGACGTGACGGTGTCGTGGAAGATCGCGTACGGGAAGAACGGCTTGCCCGTGCGCGTCTGGAAGTCGTGCTCGCGCTGGTAGGCCTCGCGACGCTCGCGCGCGGTCATTCGCGGCACTAGACCTCACCCGCCTTCGCTCGGTGCTTCGACCACGGCGGCGAGGTGACGCCGAGGCGGATCACGAGATACAGGTGCAGACCGATCAGTGCCATGATCCCGCCCGGCACGGCCAGCATGTGCAGCGAGTAGAAGCGTGACAGCGTGTTCTCGGAGAACTCGGGTCCGACCTTCAGGAACTCCGCGATGTACGGCCCGAGGATCGGCGCGGTGCCGTTGATGTTGATCGCGACGATCGAGGCCCAGTAGGCGCGCTGGTCGAACACCAGCAGGTAGCCGGTGAGCGACATGAACATGACCATCAGGAACAGGATCGCGCCCGTCAGCCAGGTCATCTCGCGCGGGTACTTGTAGGAGCCCATCAGGAACACGCGGCCCATGTGGAGGAAGAGCAGGATCACGAAGATGCTCGAGCCCCACTTGTGCATGCCGCGCACCAGCCAGCCGAGGGTGGCGGTGTCGGTGATGTACCGGATCGACTCGAACGCGCCCTCGGGCGTCGGGTGGTAGTACATCGCCAGGATCACGCCGGTGACGGCCTGGATCAGGAACGTGGTGATCAGCGCGGCGCCGAGCGTCTGCAGCCACGAGATGTCCTTCGGGACGTTGCGGAACAGCAGGTACTTGTTCAGCGAGACGAGGCCCGAGCGCTCTTCGACCCAGTCGATCGGGGCCTCGACGATCTCTTTGGGGGTCGGAATGGGAACTGGCGGTGCCATGCTCGATCTCCTAGCGCGGTGGCGCCGGATAGAGGAACGAGAGCAGGCCCTGCACGGGCTGGCCCGGATCCTTCCAGGTATCGGACATGACCACCTCGCCGTTCTCTTCCTTCGCCGCGAAGACGCGGCCGACGAGCAGGTGACCGGGAACCGACTCGGTATCGGTCTCGAGCCGGTTCAGGGGGCGCACCGGCGGGCCGGCCGTGCGCCGTCCCTCGCTGTCGTACTGGCCGCCGTGGCAGGGACAGGCGAACGCCGTGCCCTTCAGCTCGACGGGGCAGCCGAGGTGCATGCAGGTGTTGGAGACGACCGTGAAGGAGTTGTCGGCCTCCTTGCGCACGAACGCCACGCGGCGGTCGATGTGACCCTGGGGCCCGCGCTCGTAGAGGACGGTCGTGTACTTGTCGGCGGCGAACTGGTCGGTCGGGCCGAGGTCGGACCAGTACCACTCCTCACCCGAGAACGACGGCCCGAGCGCCAGGCCGATCACCGGGACGGTGATCGCGGCACCGATCAGGCCGCCGAGCCCGAGCGTGACACCGGTGAGAAAGCGGCCCCGGGACACGGCTGCGCGCGCACTCGCCGGGTCGACGTACGCCCCGGCGGCGCCTTCAGCTGCATCGTGCCCGGTGTGGCTCCCCGAGGGATCCGCCACGCGACTCATCCTCCTCCAAAGGAGTTGACACCGGCATTCTGCGGCCGCAGTCGGACGGGTGTCAACGTGGGAACAGACGGCACAAAGTCCCGCCCTACTTCGCACAGCGATTGCTGTTTCAACGTCACGAGCCTCTCTTGCCGAAGATCCCGCGTCGGCCCCGCGTCAAACCCGGTGTCGCATCGGCGCCCGACCGGCCGAGCTCGATTCCGAACTCGGACCAGCGCGCGTCGACCTTCTCACGGACGTCGTCCGACATGCGGGCGACCTCCGGCCACTCCCGCGGGTACCCCTCCTCGGGCCACTTCCGCGTCGCGTCGAAGCCTATCTTGCCGCCGAGGCTCGCGAGATTCGGGGCGTGGTCGAGCTGGTCGAGCGGCCCGTGCGACAGCAGCACGTCGCGACCGGGATCGGTGTTCGCGCCGAGCTGCCAGACGACCTGTTCGTAATCGTGGACGTCGACCCAGTCGTCGACCACCACCACCGCCTTCGTGAGGGACAGGAGCCCCGTTCCCCAGATCGCGTGCATCACCTTCTTCGCGTGGCCCGGGAAGCGCTTCCTGATCGAGACGATGCAGCAGTTGTGGAAGACGCCGGCGAAGGGCAGGTCGTAGTCGACGATCTCCGGCACGGTCATCTGCACGGCCGGCAGGAAGATGCGCTCGGTCGCCTTGCCGAGCCAGATGTCCTCCGACGGCGGCACGCCGACGACGATCGACGGGTAGATCGGGTCGCGGCGATGCGTGATGCACGTGACGTGCAGCAGCGGGAACGGCTCGGTCGGCGTGTAGTAGCCCGTGTGGTCGCCGAACGGCCCCTCGGGCGCCAGCACGCCGCGCTCGGCGTAGCCCTCGATGACGATCTCGGCGTTGGCGGGCACCTCGAGGTCGACCGTCTTGCAGCGCACCAGGTCGACGCGGTCGTTGCGCAGCACGCCGGCCACGGCGAACTCGTCGATGTGCTTGGGCAGCGGCATCGAGCCGGCGTAGGTGGTGATCGGATCGGTGCCGAGCGCGATCGCCACCTCCATCCGCCCGGCGCCCTCGCGCCAGTCGGACGCGGCGTCCTTGTGGATCTGCCAGTGCAGGCCGAGCGTGGTCTTCGAGTGCTTCTGCAGCCGGTACATGCCGACGTTGCGCCCGCCCGTGACCGGGTCGCGGGTGATCACGGACGGGCAGCGTGATGTACGGGCCGCCGTCGTCGGGCCAGCACTGCATGATCGGCAGCAGGTCGAGGTCGGGCTCGGCCATCACCACCTCCTGGCAGGCGCCCGAGCCGACGATCTTCGGCTTCGAGTCCTTCAGGGTGCGCAGGCCGGTGGCCGCGGCGTCGAGCACGGCGGACAGCCCCTTGGGCGGCTGCAGCAGCTCGAACACGCCGGCGACCCGCTCGCGCACCTCCTCGAGCGACGCCACGCCGAGGGCCAGGCACATGCGGCGCTCGGTGCCGAACTGGTTGATCAGCACCGGCATCGTCGAGCCCTTGACGTTGCGGAACAGCAGCGCCGGCCCGCCCGCCTTCATGGTGCGGTCGGCGATCTCGGTGATCTCGAGGTGCGGATCGACCTCGGCCGTGATCTCGGCCAGCTCGCCCTCGCGCCGCAGCAGCTCGATCCACTCGCGCAGGTCGTTCATCGCGCGGCCCGGTCGGGCGCCGGCTCGAGCGCGGCCACCGCGTCGCTCCCATGCCGTCGTGTCGTCGCCGAGGCCGCGCGAGCGCCGGTCGGAGACGGTCGCGATCAGCTCGGCCAGCGTCGTCACGGCGCCGAGATCGCCGGCCCGGCAGATCTCGACCAGGCCTGCGGCGTACAGGTAGTCGCCGAGCAGGATCGCCTGCTCGCGATCGGCCGGCGTGAACACCCGGCTGGTCGCGTGGTGCACGAGGTAGCCCTCGTAGATGGTCTCGACGCCGAGGGCGAAGCGCTCGTCGACGCGCGGGCCGTAGGAGGCCTCGCCGGTGGGATCCTCGCGCAGGGCCGCTGCCCACACGGGGCTCGCGGCACGGGCCCGGCCCGCGATCTCCGCGATCACCCGCGCTCCCGCTCGAAGAACGACCGCGCCGCGCCGACGATCGCGTCGATGGCGGCATCGTCGTGCGCGGTCGAGACGAAGCACGCCTCGAACTGCGACGGCGGCAGGTAGACGCCCTGCGCGAGGCAGTGCGCGTGGAAGGCGGCGAAGCGCCCGGTGGCCGACTCGGCGGCCTCGGCGAACGAGCGCACCGGCCCGGGCCGGAAGAACAGCGTCACCATCGAGCCGACGCGCTGCACGCAGTGCCCGTCGCCGGCCGCGTCGGCGAGCCCCGTGGCCAGCCGCTCGGAGGCGGCGTCGAGCGCGCCGTAGACCCCTGGCTCCTGCAGCAGGTCGAGCGTCACGCAGCCGGCGGCCATCGCCAGCGGGTTGCCGGACAGCGTGCCCGCCTGGTAGGTCGAGCCGATCGGGGCGAGCAGCTCCATGATCTCGCGCCGGCCGCCGAACGCCGCCGCGGGCAGGCCGCCGCCGACGATCTTGCCGAGCACGATCAGGTCCGGGTCGAGGCCGTACAGCTCGACGGCGCCGCCGGGCGCGACGCGGAAGCCGCTCATCACGTCGTCGACCACGAAGCACGCGCCGGCCTCGCGGCAGCGCTGCTGCAGGCGATCGAGGAAGCCGCGCGTCGGCGGCACGACGCCCATGTTGCCGGGCACGCCCTCCACGATCGCGCAGGCCAGGTCGGCGCCGTGGGCCGCGAACGCGCGGTCGAGCGCGTCGTCGTCGTTGTACGGCACCACGATGGTGCCGGCCGTGACGGCGGCGGGCACGCCGGGCGAGGACGGGATGCCGAGCGTCGCGAGCCCCGAGCCGGCCTCGGCCAGCAGCGCGTCGACGTGGCCGTGGTAGCAGCCGGCGAACTTCAGCACCTTCTCGCGGCCGGTGCGGGAGCGGGCGAGGCGGATCGCGCTCATCGACGCCTCGGTGCCGCTCGACACGAAGCGCAGCAGCTCGATCTGCGGGTAGACGCGCTTCACCCGGGTCGCGAGGTCGCTCTCGCCCTGGGTCGGCGCGCCGAACGACGAGCCGCGGCCCATCGCCTCGCGCACCGCGGCGACGACGGCCGGGTGCGCGTGGCCGACGATCATCGGGCCCCACGAGCCGACCAGGTCGACGTAGCGGTTGCCGTCGGCGTCGGTGACGGTCGCGCCCTCGGCCTCGGCCAGGAACAGCGGGAACTCCCGGCCCACCGACCGCATCGCCCGCACCGGCGAGTTGACGCCGCCGGGGAAGTGCCCGACGGCCTCGGCGAACAGCTCCTTCGAGCGTTGCTCAGTCATCGAGCCACCCCGCGGCGTCGATCGCCGAGTAGGTCATGATCACCCGGGCGCCGGCCCGGCGGATCGCGACCAGCGACTCCAGCGTGGCCGTCCGCAGGTCGAGCGCGCCGTGCTGCGCCGCGAACCGGATGGCCGCGTGCTCGCCCGACACCTGGTACGCGCCGATCGGCAGGTTCGTCGACTCGGCCAGCCGCGCGATCACGTCCAGATAGTGACCGGCCGGCTTCACCATCAGCAGGTCGGCGCCCTCCGCCTCGTCCAGCAGCGACTCGCGCAGCGCCTCGCGGGCGTTGGCCGGATCCATCTGGTAGCTCTTGCGATCGCCCTTCTGCGGCGTCGAGTCGGCGGCGTCGCGGAACGGGCCGTAGAAGGCGGAGGCGAACTTGGTCGAGTAGCTCATGATCGCGGCCGACTCGGCGAAGCCCTCGGCGTCGAGCGCGCTGCGGATGGCGCGAACGCGCCCGTCCATCATGTCGCTGGGGGCGATCAGGTCGGCGCCGGCCCGGGCGTGCGAGACCGCGACGCCGGCCGAGCAGCGGCAGCGTCGCGTCGTTGGCGACCGTGCCGTCATCGTCCAGCACGCCGCAGTGGCCGTGGTCGGTGTACTGGCAGAGGCAGACGTCGGTGGCGATCACGAGGCCCGGCGCGGCGGCGCGGATGGCGCGCGTCGTCGACCTGCACGGGGCCGTCGGGATCCCACGCGGACGAGCCCTCGGCGTCCTTGGTCGCCGGCAGCCCGAACAGGATCACGCCGCCCACACCGGCGGCGGCGGCGCGCTCGGCCTCGGCCGTCGCCAGGTCGGCCGACAGGTGCGCGACCCCCGGGAACGTGGCGACCGGCTCCCGGCGACCCTCGCCGGGAACCACGAACATGGGGAGGATCAGATGCTCCGGCTCGAGACGGGTCTCGCGCACGAGATCGCGCAAACCCTGCGTCCGCCTGAGTCGGCGGGGCCGGACGGGATGCGACATACGTGGATCGTAACGGGCGCCCGGTAGTGTTCGCGCCGTGCGCGGAAAGCTCGAGGGCGTCGGCGCGTTCGTTGCGTACCTGGCGATCTCGCTGCTCGTCTTCGGCCGCGTGCTCGGCGACCTCGACGGCAGCGTGGTGGGGCTGTACGGCGGCGACCAGAGCTTCTTCGCGTGGAGCCTCGCCTGGTGGCCCGACTCGATCGCCGACCTGCGCAACCCGCTGCTGACCCATCGCATCTACGCGCCCGAGGGTTTCAACCTCGCCTGGGCGACGGTCATCCCCGGCCCGGCGCTGGTGGCGACGCCCCTGACGCTGCTGGCCGGCCCGATCGTCTCGTACAACATCCTGGCGCTGCTGGCCCTGCCGCTGAACGGCCTCGCCGCCTTCCTGCTGTGCCGCGAGGTGACGCACCGGGCGCTGCCGGCGCTGCTCGGCGGCGGCGTGTTCGCCTTCTCCTCGTACGGCCTGGCCGAGAGCGTCAACCACCTCAACCTGGCGCTCGTCTTCTGCGTGCCGCTGGCGGCCTGGGTGGCGGTGCGGCACGCCCGCGGGACGCTCACCGACCGCGGCGCCGCGTGGCGCATCGCGGTGCTGGTCGTCGTCCAGCTGATGATCTTCACCGAGGTGCTCGCCACCGCGGCGCTGTTCGGCCTCGTCACGGTGGCGCTGTTCCGGGTCTGGCGCACGGGCGTCGTCGCCCTCGTTGGGATGGCGATCGGCGCGGTGATCGCCTCGCCGTACCTGTACATCGCCTTCGCCCACCCGAACCCGCTGCAGCAGGGCACGGGGCCGCTGCGCTACCCGATGGACCTCGCGAACCTGTGGACGCCGACGCGGGTGACGGCGCTCGGCCACGAGCGGTACGCGGCCGACGCCGCGCGCATGGTCGGCGGCGTCACCGAGCAGACGGGCTACTTCGGCGCCGGCCTGCTGACGCTGGTCGTCGTGTTCGCGGTCGTGTTCCGCGGCACGCGCGTCGGCTGGGCGCTGCCGACGCTGTTCGCCGGCGTGCTGGTGCTCGCGCTCGGCACGCACATCACGCTGCACGGCGTCGAGCGCTGGCGCGGCCCCTGGCTGCTGATCTCGAAGCTGCCGCTGCTGCATCTCGCGCTGCCGTCGCGGTTCCCCATGTACGCCTGGCTGGCGGTGGCGGTCATGTGCGCGCTGCTGGTGGCCCGCGCCTCGCGGCCGCTGCTCGCCTGGCCGCTGGTGCTGCTCGCGCTGCTGCCGGTCGTGCCGTCGCGCGCCGCCGACCTGTGGAAGACGCCCGTGCCGCTGCCGGCGCTGTTCGCGACGGCGCCGAGCGGTCGGTGATCCGCACCGACAGCGCCGTGATGGTGCTGCCCTGGTCGTTCCTCGGGCCCGGCATGCGGTGGCACATGGAGTCGGACTTCCGGTTCCGGCTGGTGGGCGGCTACGCGGCGTCGCTGGTTCCCGACTTCTACTGGCAGTACCCGATCGTGCGCTCGTTCTACGGCCAGCCGCGGCCGGCCGACGCGCCGGCGGAGCTCGACCGCTTCCTGCGCGACACCGGCACCGAGACCGTGCTCGTCGACCCGGGCACCGCGAACGGCTGGGACGTCATCCTGCGCGACGCCGGCTGGCAGGAGCGCCGGGTCGGCGACGTGCTGGTCTACCGGCGCACGTAGACGGCCGCGCCGGCGGTCGCGACGAGGGTGATCAGCGCCAGGTGCCACAGCGGCCCGGCGACGTCGCCGCCGTCCAGCGCGGCACCGACCGCCGCCGTGGCGGGGCCGAACGGGAACAGGTCGCCGAGCCGCGCCACGCCGGTGCCCGTGCGCCCGACGAGCGCGGCGAGCAGGAAGGGGACGGCGACCAGGAGGGCCACGAACGCGGCCGACGCGAGGTCGCGCACGAACGCCGCGATCAGGACGCCGCACGCGCCGGCGGCGGCACCGGCGACGGCCAGCGCGACCACCGCGAGCGCGTTGCCCCGGCCCGAGGCGGGCACCTGCAGCGCGACCAGCAGGACGGCCAGCAACGCCGACACGATGCTCACGAACAGCACCTTCGCGATCACCAGCCGCAGGGGGCCGACGCGACCGCGGAGCAGCCGCGCCAGGGTGCGCTCCTCGCGCTCCGTGGCGAGCGCCGCGGTGCCGAGCAGCAGGCCGCCGAGCACGACGCCGGCCGCCAGCGCGACGGCGATGCCGCGGCCGCCGAGCAGCTCGTCGTCACCGCGGGTCGTCGCTCTTGACGGCGATCGGCGAGGCCACCACGCGCAGGGACGGGTCGGCGAACGCCAGCGCCAGCCGGGCCGTGCGCGCGAAGTCGAGCACCTTCTGCAGCTCGGCCCGCTGCTCCGGGTCGGTGAGCTGGTCGCGCACGCCGCTGACCACGTCGGCGGCGGCGTGCAGCCCGAGCACCGACACGTCGCGCTCGGCGATCTCGGCCGTGCCGCCCTCGCCGAGGACGCCCAGGAACCCGAGCGTCTGCTGCAGCAGCTCGGCCTGCACGCGCGTGTTCAGCAGGTTGACGAACCGCTCCACCTCGCGCAGCGCCCGCTGCGCCGTTCGCACCGTCGCGCACGGTGACGGCGATCTGGGGCTGCACGACGCTCGTCCGCAGGTCGGCGGGCAGGCTGGACGGCACGTTGACGACGGCCGCGACGCGCCCGTCGTCGAGCGCCTGCTGCGCCTCGCCGGCCTCCATGTCGACCAGGTCGACGCGATCGCCGACGCGCTGCTTGAGCCCGGCGTAGTCGATCTTCGACGACCCGATCTCGAGGACCGCCGGGATCTTGCCGCCGTCCACCCAGGCGATGCGCGGCCGGGTGCCCGCCTCGTCGGCGACCAGCGCGACGAGCAGCGCCAGCACGATCGGGTAGAGCACCAGCGCGACGAGCAGCCCGCGCGAGCGCCACAGGACGCGCAGGTCCTTGCGGATCAGGAGCCCCATGGCCCTCATGCGCCGTCCCCGTCCAGAAACCGCGCGAACACGTCCTCGAACCGTTCGCCGGGGTCGCTCTCGACCCGCGCCCGCAGGTCGGCCTCGCTGCCCTCGAAGGCCACCGCACCGCCGGCCAGCGCGACCAGGCGGTCGGCGTGCAGCGGCACCTCCTCGACGTTCTGCGTCGTGAACACGACCGCCCCGCCCCGCGCGGGCACGGCCGCGACGAGGTCCCACACCAGCCGCCGCTGACGCGGGTCGAGCGCCGCGGTCGGCTCGTCCAGCAGCAGCACGTCGGGGTCGCCGATCAGACCCGCGGCGACGTTGGCGCGCTGCGCCTGGCCGATCGACAGCTCGGCCACGCGCTGGTCGGCGATCTCGGCCAGGGCGTTCGCGGCGAGCACCTCCTCGATGCCGTCGTGCCCGCCCAGCTGCGCGACGAGGCGCAGGTTCTCCCGCACGGTCAGCCGGCGCCAGAGGGCGGGCTGCTGCGGCACGTACCCGATCCGGCCGGCCGCCGCGACGGAGCCGGACGACGGGCGCAGCGCACCGGCCAGCAGCGCGAGCAGCGTCGACTTGCCGGCCCCGTTCGGGCCCGCCAGGGCGACGACCTCTCCCGGCACGGCGGCCAGGGAGACGTCGTGGAGCGCGGTCCGGCCGCCGAAACGCCGCCCGACAGCGCGGGCCTCGACCAGCGGCGCAGTCACTCCCGCACGATAGACTCGGAGGCACCGTGAGCGAGCACGGACCCGACGAGCCAGCGTCGATCGGGGTGGCGCACCCCCCGGGGGAGGCACACCCCGGGCGCGATCCCGATGCCCGGCGGCAAGCACGCCGGCTCGCCGACGTGCCCGCACCACCGCCGCGCCGGCCGCGTGAGCGCGCCAGTCCGCGCCGGAGCGCAGTGGCGACGCACGCGGCGCCTGGTCGCCCTCGGCCTCGTCCTGGTCGTGTCGGCCGTGACGCTCGGCTCGGCCCTGCGCGACGACGACGCACCGGCCGTCGGCCTCGTCACGCCCGCGCCGGAGCCCGCCAGCCAGCTGGTGCCGTCGCCGCCGCCGCGCCCGCTCAAGCTGGCCTCGCGCGGTCCGGTGATCCTCTACGTGCCGATCGACCGGGCCCGCATCACCGCCATCGTCTACCACCAGATGGAGGGCGGCGACACGCTCGATCTGACGCCGTCCGGCAACCTGCTCGACGCGGGCATCATCGACCGCATCGAGCGCCAGATCATCGGCTCGACGGCGACCGGGCCCGACTACTTCATCGCCTCCGGCTCGACGGCCTCGGTCGACGTCGGCGCGGGCGCCGGCACGCAGGTCTACTCGCCGGTGAACGGCACCATCGTCAGCATCACGCCGCTGATCCTGAACGGCGCCGCCTGGGGCTCGCAGCTGTCGATCCAGCCGCAGTCGGACCCCGGCGTGGTCGTCGTCGTCTCGCACGTCTTCGTCGACCCCACGCTGAAGCATCGGACAGCAGGTGACCGCCTCGCAAGAGCCGACGCTGCTCGGCACGGTCGCCGACCTGTCGAAGGTGCTGAAGATGGAGCTCGCCCGCTACACCGCCGACGCCGGCAACCACGCGCACATCGAGCTTCGTCCGACGCCGGTGCCCGCGATTCCGTGAGGATCCTCTTCCTGGGAGACGTGTTCGGATCCGCGGGCCTGCGCGCCGTCGAGGCGCACGTGAAGCCGCTGCGGGAAGAGCTCGAGCTCGACCTCGTGGTCGCCAACGGCGAGAACGTCGCCGACGGCGCGGGCATCACCGGCCGCCTGGCCGAGCGGCTGCTGAACGCCGGCTGCGACTGCCTGACGCTCGGCAACCACACGTGGCGCCGCGGCGGCATCGGGCCGTACCTGGTGACCGCCGAGCGCGTGGTGCGGCCCGCGAACTTCCTCGCCAGCCTCCCCGGCCGCGGCATCACGTTCGTGCCCGCCGCCGACGGCACGCAGGTGGCGGTGATCAACCTGCTCGGCGGCCTGACGCTGCACCCGGCGCGGTCGGCGTTCGAGATGGTCGACGACCTCGTCGCCGAGGCCACGGCCCGCACGCCGTTCGTGCTCGTCGACATGCACGGCGAGGCCACGAGCGAGAAGGTCGCGATGGGCTGGCACCTGGCCGGCCGCGTCAGCGCGGTCGTCGGCACGCACACCCACGTGCAGACCAACGACGCCCGGGTGCTCGACGGCGGCACCGCGTACGTGTCCGACCTGGGGATGACCGGTCCGCACGACTCGGTGATCGGCGTGAAGAAGGAGATCATCCTGCGCCGCTTCCTCACCCAGCTGCCCCAGCGCTCCGAGCCGGCCGACTCCGACGTCCGCCTGGAGGGCGCCGTGCTCGAGCTGGACGGCGCGGGCAGAGCGACCTCGATCGACCTCTTCCGCCGCAGCGCCTGAGCTCCACCGTCGAGCGCGTGCGGTTCGTCACTGGGGTCTGACCCCGAAAACGGCCAAATTGGGGTCTGACCCCAAAAAGCGCATTTCGGGGGACAGGCCTGGCGCACGGGACACGCGCGGAAGGCGCGCGGATCGCGCGATCTGCGCGCTTTGTGCGTGTTCGGGTCCGGACAATGCGCCTTCTGTGCGGCTTTTTTTGTCTGACCAAAGTCAGACAAATCGCCTCTATGAGGCCTGCGATCACGTCCGTGCCACCATACGGGCGTGCGGAAGTTCAACATCTTCGCGCCCGAGTTCGACCACTCGTCCGAGCGCGAGGGCTACCGGTGGCGCGGGGCGCGCGTTGGCAAGGCGATCGGCGGCGAGGAGATCGGGGCCTGCCTGTACGAGCTGCCGGCCGGCGAGCGGACCTACCCGTACCACCTCCATCACGGCAACGAGGAGTGGGTGTTCGTCGTCGCCGGCACGCCGACCGTGCGCACGCCCGACGGCGACCGCGTGCTGCGGGCCGGCGACCTGATGGCCTTCCCCCGCGGACCGGGCGGCGGCCACCAGGTGACGGGTCCGGGCACCATCCTGATCCTCTCCGAGAAGCACCTGCCCGACGTCGTCGAGTACCCCGACAGCGGCAAGGTCGGCGTGCGGCACCACGGCACCCCGCAGAACTTCCTCGCCTCCGACGCCGTCGGCTACTGGGAGGGCGAGTGAGCGAGCCGGTCAACCTCTACGACCTCGCGCTCGAGCCCGATCCGCGCGACCCGCCGGGCTACCGCGACCGCGAGGCCGCGGTCGGCGACGCCATCGGCGCCCGGCACCTCGGCGCCTCCGTGTACGAGATCGACCCCGGCGAGAGCGTCAACCCGTACCACTACGAGGGGGTCGAGGAGGAGTGGCTGCTGGTGCTCACCGGCTCGCCGATCCTGCGCGACCCGGACGGCGAGCACCAGCTGGTCGCAGGCGACGTCGTGGCCTTCCCGCGCCGGCCCCGCAGGCGGCCACAAGATCAGCAACCGCTCCGACGGTGTCGTGCGGATCGTGATGCTCTCGACGATCCCTCGCGACGGACTCAGCATCTGCGTCTACCCCGACTCGCAGAAGGTCGGCGTCTGGCCGCCCGGCCGGCGACTTCGCATCACCGAGAGCATCGACTACTGGGACGGCGAGGTCTAGGGGCCGGTTCCCTTTGGTGGCCCCGTGCAGGGAGTTCACCGAGTTGTGAAGGAATTCCGTCCGACGCGGTGAACATGCTTCGCCAGAATGCTGATTGCAGCTGCGACCTGTGCCATTGCCGCACTCGCCGTGATCGCCAACATCGAGGCCTGGCGCCGCCGTGAGGTGGCCCAGATCCAGCTCGACTCACGCCGGCAGGCGGCGCGCGAGCGGGCCTGGAACGCGGTCTCGACGCTCGACGGCGACTCCTAGCGGCACCCGCTCGACGACGCGCTCCGGGGCGAGACCCGGCCGGCCCGCGTAGAGGGCGACTGCCACGCACGGCATGAACCACGGGATGTACAGGTAGAACCAGTGCGTGAGCACGATCTGGAACCCGATCAGCAGGGCGCCGGCGAAGGCCGCCGCACGGACGGTATCCAGACGCCGCGGCACGAAGTAGAGGCCGACGGCGAACAGGACGAGCCCGCCCTTGAGCACCTTCTGCGGCACGGCCAGGTCGGGGAAGCCGGGGTAGTCGCCCCAGTCCCAGACCGAGAACGGCGACGGCCGGTCGAGCTGCCAGCCGAACGTGCGGTTGTAGAACGTGCCCAGCGCTGACGGGCCGTCCAGGATCACGAGCACCCCGAACGCCACCAGCGTCGCGGTGCCGAGCCCGAGCAGGAACCGCCCGCCGCCGGCGCCCGGCCCGAGGCGGTGGCGCAACCGCTGCCACCTCGTCGGCCGCGTCAGCAGCGGCGGGCCGGCCGCGTCGTAGGGCCACTCGGCCGGCTCGGCCGCGGGCCGCCGATCCGCGCGCAGGAACATCGGCACCAGCAGCAGCGGCGCGAACTTGGCCCAGGCGCCGAAGCCCAGCATCAGGCCGCGCAGGAACGGGAACGAGAACAGCGCGATCGCCCAGGCGATGAACGCGGCGATGATGGCGTCGTTGGAGTTGGACGACATCGCGTACGTCGTGAACGGGAACGTCGCCCAGCAGAACAGCAGCGTCGCCGCCAGCCGGCCGCGGCCGAGGCGCCAGCCCGCGAGCGCGAGGCCCGCGGCGGCGAGCGCGTCGAACGCGACGGCCGTCCCGTGCGCCGCCGGCAGGTCGTCCCAGCGCCCGGACCAGCCGAGCGCGGCGGTGGCCGGCACGTAGGCGTAGTACATGATCGGGCCGTAGGTGTCGCCCCGCTCGACCGGCGACTCGCAGGCGCCGCTGGCCTGCTTGTAGGCGGAGTACGAGCCGTCGGAGTACTTCGGGCCGCACGGCGTGCCCGTCACCTTCGGCATGTGGTTGTAGGGGATCGACCCGGACAGCAGCCGGTCGGAGCCCGCCACGCTGGCGTAGCCGACGTCGATCACGTTCGACGACCAGAAGTTGAGCCCGGCGCGGAAGCCGAGTGCGAACACCGCCAGGCCGGCGACCACCCAGACCGGCCAGCGCGTCGTGTACGACGCCCGCCGGGCCCGGCCGCAGCCGATCGCGACCATGCGGGCGAACAGGTAGATCAGCGGCGGGTACTGCAGCGGCACGCTCCAGAACACCAGCCCCTCGTTGAAGTACCAGAGCGAGACGGTGAACGACGCGAGCGCGACCAGGTCGAGGTTGCGCAGCGACAGGATGCGCCGCCAGTCGAACAGCCCGGCGACGAACAGCAGCAGCAGCGGCCCGAAGATCCACGGCTCGTTGATCTGGCGGCCGAACGCGCCCTTCGATCCCCGCGCCATCGACCACGCCACCTGCGGCCCGGTCCACGCCGACTGGATCGTGCCGGTCTTGTCGTTGACGATCACGCGGGCGACCTCGGCGCCGTCGGCCCACCAGTGCCGCACCCAGGCGCCGTTCTCGAACGACGTCGACGACGTCACCTTCGCGTTCGCGTCGGCGTAGCGGGCCATCCAGTCGCGCACCTTCGGCGAGGTGCCCGCGATGGTCTCGGCGCGGTTCTTGGTCAGCAGGTGCGTGTCGAGCGCGCCGGGGTTGACCTTGGCGGCCGTGACCACGCTGTCCGTATCGCGGACGGTGAGGGTGGCGAGGATCGAGCGCGACGGCTCGCTCAGCCGCGCGATCCAGGTCTGCGACTCGTCCCGGTAGGTGGCAGCCCAGACCGCGGTCGGATGCACGCGCTGCACCTCGGACATCCGCGTGTCCGCCGCGCGCGATGCGGGCGATCGCCTCCTTGTCGAGCTTCGGGCTGGTCGCTGCTGCCGCCGACGCCGGCAGCACCAGCGCGAGCACCAGGACCAGCCACTTCACCGGAAGGACCAGTACTTGTTGCCGAGGAACGAGACGGGCATCACGAGCGTGACGGCGATCAGCTGGCCGACGATCTTGCCGATGCCGGCGATCTCGACGAAGGCCGCGAGCAGCGCGGCGTTGCAGGCGAACGCGATCGCCGAGACGATGAAGAAGCGAGCGGCCTGGAACCCGGCGTGCGATCCCGCCGCCTGGTGACGGAACGTCCAGAGCCGGTTCCAGAGGAAGTTGTTCAGCACCGCGACGCAGAAGGCGCCCGCCGCCGCGGCCAGGTACGGCGTGCCGGCGTGCAGCAGCAGCACGTAGACGACGGTGTTGAGGACGAACCCCGACACCCCCACCATGCCGAACTTGACCAGCTGCAGCCAGTTGGCCGGATTGCGCAGACCGACCGCGATCCGCGTCGTTCCGGTCGCTTCGGCAGTCGTCGTGTCGGCAGGGGGCGTCACTTGGCGCAACTTCGGTCGTCCGCGCGGTGCGCGCGTCCCTGCGACCAGTCTACCCGGCCGAGGGTTCCCGTCCGGCGATCACCAGCACCGGATCGCCGTCGGCGCCGAGGTAGACGAGCCGTCCGCCCGGCGTCAGCTCGTGCGCGACGCGCAGCGGTGCCCGCGCGCCGGCCGCGAGCACGAGCGCCGCGTCGAACGGCGCCTCCGCGGCGAGCCCCTGCGTGCCGTCGACCGCCAGCACCCGCGCGGCGCCGGCCAGGTTGCGCGTCGCCCGCGCCGCGAGCTGCGGCACGCGCTCGGTGGCGACCACCTCGCGCACCAGCAGCGCAGCGACCGCGGCCGCGTAGCCCGACCCGGCGCCCACGACGAGCAGTCGCTCCGTCCCGGCCGGCTGGAGCAGCGACAGGGCGCGGCCGATCGTCTCCGGCCGGTGCAGCACCTGGCCGTAGCCGACCGGCACCTCGGCGTCGGCGTAGGCGTCGTCGTCCTGATCGACGGGGACGAACCGCTCGCGCTCGACGGAGCCCATCGCCGCCAGGATCCGCGGGTCGCCGATGCCGCGAGCCCGCAGCTGGAG
Organism: uncultured Actinomycetes bacterium; assembly: GCA_963732645.1. GTDB lineage: Bacteria > Actinomycetota > Thermoleophilia > Gaiellales > F1-60-MAGs149 > VFJZ01. The sequence continues at coordinate 99,891 of CAVTAC010000004.1, read as the reverse complement.
CTCGACCATCAGCTCCCGCTCGCGCGACCTCATAGCCCGAAGTGGTGCTGCACCAGGCCGTAGGCGTCGGTGATCGACGGCTCGCCGGGCAGCTGCGACGCGTCGAGCCCGACGGTGATCAGCGGCACGACCGAGTCGTCGACGGACAGCGACCCGTGCGAGCCGCCGCCGACGTGGTGCGACCCGCCGCCGTCGACGAACTCGTAGCCGGCCGCGGCCGAGCAGACGACCTCGCCGGCGTTGACGCACTCCAGGATGCAGGCGACGCGCTCCAGCGCGTTCGGGTAGCCGGGCGCCGTCACGACGTCGCCGTCCTGCTCCAGCCCGATGGCGGCGAAGTCGCCGGTCACCGTCCACGGGTTGCCGCGACGGTCGCGCAGCGGCCCGCCGCGCCGGAACCGCAGCTCGCGGCCGTCGCGCTGCAGCACGACGTCGCCGTCCTCGTGGAACGCCGCCAGATCGACGCCGGGCAGCACGCCGACGCGGCCGGCGAGGTCGCGCGAGGTCGGCGCGTCGGCCAGCCGGTACAGCATGCAGAACCGGTTCGAGGCGGCGACGGCCACCTGCGTGCCGCCGGGTGCCGAGCGGTGCGAGCTGACGAACAGGCGCAGCCCCTCCAGCGCGGGCCGCACGTCGCACGCCTCGCGGGCGGCCGTCTGGCCGTGGTCGGCCAGCAGGACGATCGCGTGGCTCTCCAGGAACCGGTCGAGACCGCCACCCGCGTCGACCAGGCTGGCGATCGAGCGATCGGCGCCGGCCACCGCGTCCAGGGCGCCCTCCGGCCCGAGCTTGTGCTGGGCCATGTCGACATCGGGCAGGTAGTAGAGGAGGAAGTCGAAGCCGTCGCGCGCCACCAGCCAGCGGCCGATCTCGGCGGCCTGCGTGTCGTTGGCGGCGTGGACGCCGAGGTTGGGCGACGCGCCGGTGCGGTCCGAGGCGAACAGCTCGCCGAAGTAGAACCGCGACGGCCCGTAGGCGGCGTCGAAGACGCCGATCTTGCGCGCCAGCCGGGCCACGGCCGTGTGCTTCAGCGGATGGCGAACGCGGCCGCGGAACACGTAGTAGTTGATGGCCGCGGCGGTCCAGGCCGGAGTCCTCGACCAGCTCGAACACCGTGCGCAGGTTCTGCGACAGGTGCAGGTGGTTGAGGTTCAGGATCGAGTCGTTGATGGCGGCGTGCGACCCCTCGACCAGCGTCGCCGAGAAGCTCGAGCCGTACTCCACGAACCGCTCCTCGCCGCGCCGGTACCAGGTGAGGCCGGGGATGAACGAGCCGTCGGGATGGCGGCCGGTGGCGATCGCCGACAGGCAGACGGGCGTCAGCGAGGGGAACGACGACGCGCACGGCGCGTGCCGCTCGCCGCGCTGGATGAGCGCCGCGATGGTGGGTGCCCGGCCGGCCTCGAGCGCGCGGTCGAGGAGCGGCACCCCGAGGCCGTCGACGACGACCAGGACGAGCTTCTTGCCGCGCGTCAGCGGAGCACTCGCAGGCCCGCGTACTTGCGATCCTGCACACGCCGGGCGCGGCGGCCGAACCAGGCGGCGACGAGCACGAGCAGGTAGCCGGCGAACGGGATCAGCGCGATGCCGGCGGCCACGAGGCCGGCGCCGGCCACGATGGCGGCGATGCCGCCGGCGTTGCCCTTGGCGGCTGCGGGATCGACGATCCGGCTCGCGACCCAGGCGGCGGCGGCACCGAGCACGGCGCCGATCGCCAGGCCGGCGTACGGCACCTCCTCACCGGCCGCGAGCTGGAACACCGCGGCGCCCGCGCCGGCTGCGAGCACGATCTTCAGCGTGCCGGTGATACGGGGCGAGAGGGCGGCGTTCACCAGCCCCGCGACGCCCGTGCCGACGGCGACCGCCACGTCGTCGTAGACGCCGAGCGCGCCGGGCACGATGCCGGCCATCGCTCCCAGCGAGCCGACTGCGAGTGGCAGGAGCGCGACGAGCCCGCAGGCGATTGCGAGCCCGACCCCCTGGCCGATGGCGATGGCGAGGTCCATGCGCGGAGCGTAGCCCTTGCGCGGCTCGGGATCGACGCCTAAACCAGCAGGCGGGCGCCCTCGTCGTCGATGCCGAGGACGGCGCGGGTGACGTCGCCGACGTCGTCGCCGTCGACCTCGCCCGGCAGCGGCTCGTCGCACTCCACGACGGCGTCGTCGACGTCGTGGATGTAGACGATCTGCGGGTCGTCGTGGCGGGCGTGGCCGCCGTCGACGAGCAGGTAGCGGGCCAGGCGCGGCACGTCGCGGCGGCGCAGCCCGTGCGGCGCCAGCAGGTCGAGGCCGGCGTCGGGGCGGGCCAGCGGCGCGGCCAGCAGCGGGCGCGAGCCGACGAAGCTCCAGGGGTGGACGTTCGCGGCGATCACGAACCCGACGCGCTCCTCGCGGCCGCCCACGATCAACGTGGCGCGCGAGCGGCGGTAGCTGCCCTGGGCGACGACCCGCCCGACCTGCAGCATGTAGTAGAGGTCGCCCGGGCGGCGGCCGCGGCGACGGCCCCGCGCGTCGACGCGGCGGACGACGTCGGCGTCGAAGCCGATGCCCGCCGCGAAGGCGAAGCGGCGGCCGTTCATGAGGCCGAGCCGCAGGTGCTTCTCGCGGCCCTCGGCCAGCGCGCGGCCGACCTGGGCGGCCGCCACGGTGGGGTCGCGCGAGAGCCCCATCGCCCGCGCCAGCACGCTCGTGCCGCCGCACGGCAGCACGCCGAGCGGCACGCGGGCGCCGACGCCGTTCAGCACCTCGTTCATGGTGCCGTCGCCGCCCATCACGATGACGGCGTCGTAGCCGTCGTCCGCGCCGGTGCGCGCCAGCTCCGCCGCGTGCAGGGGTCGCTCGGTGTGCACCAGCTCGGGGATCGCGAACGAGCGGAGGGCCGCGATCACGTCGCGTTCGACCCGTGGCGTGACGCCGCTCGCAACCGGGTTCGCGACGAGGAGCACACGTTTCACAGCGGCGAAGCGTAGCCCCGCCCGTTATGGTTCGCGCATGGACATGATCCCGGAACGCTTTCCCCGAGGACCGGGGCAGGTCCCGCGGGCCACGGTCGCGTGCTACGCGGTCGCTGTCCTGACCGCGGTCGTCGCCGTCGCCGTCGGGCTCTTCGAGGGCGACGGGCGAAGCGTCGCCGAGGGCATCCTCGCGGCCATCTTCGGCGCGACGCTCTGGGTCGCGATCGGCACCTCGATCGCGCTGCTGGCACAGATCGCCGACCGCCGCTAACGATGTCGCTCGTCCGCCGGATCTTCGGCGGAGACGTTGACGAGGCGATCCGGCCCCTCGTCGTGCTGCAGCTGTTCGGCTCGCTGTCGGCGTCTGCGCTGTTCTCGTTCATGGGCATCTGGGCGCTCCAGCGGCTGGGTGCGTCGGAGACGGGCCTCGGCCTCGCCTACCTGGTGATGGCCGGCGCGGCGATGTTCACCGGCATCGTCGGCGGGCACCTGTCCGACCGCGTCGGCCGCCGGCCGATGATGCTGATCGGCCGCGGCTTCTTCTGCCTGACGAGCCTCGGCGCGCTCGCGGCCGGCGCCAACACGCTCGGAGGCCTCTCGGTCATCGCCGCGACCGGCGCGCTGTCGTCGCTCGGCGACGCCGCCGACAGCGCGATGGTGGCCGACCTGGTGGCGCCCGACGACCGCGAGCAGGCGTACGCGTCGCTGCGGGTGTCGGCGAACATGGGCGTCGTCCTCGGCCCGCCGATCGGCGGGCTGCTGCTCGCGATCGGCTCGTGGAACACCCTGTTCGTCGGCGCGGCGGTGCTGTCGGCCATCTCGTGGGCGCTCGCCTGGAAGCTGATCCCGTCGCGCGGCCGGTACACGCCGGAGCGCGGGGAGAAGTCGGAGCGGATCTGGGTCGTGTTCCGCGACCGGCCGTTCATGACGCTGCTCGGCGGCGCCGTGCTGGCCTGGATGGTCTACGTCGGGTTCGAGCTGCTGCTGCCCATCTCGCTGGTCGAGCACCACGACATCAACCGGTCGCTGTGGGGCGCGATCGCGATCGTCAACCCGCTGCTGGTGGCGTTGCTGCAGCTGCGCGTGACCAACGCCGCGACGCGGTTCACGCCGGCGACGCGCATGGTCGCCTCGATGATGCTGATGGGGCCGCCCTTCCTGCTGTTCGGCGTCTCCGACGCCCTGCCGATCGTGGTCGCGGTGGTCGTCGTGTTCGTGTTCGGCGAGATGCTGTGGGTGCCGACGATGCAGGCGGTCGTCGCCGACCGGGCGCCGGCGGCGCAGCGCGGCGCGTACATGGGCGCGTTCAGCGCCACCTCGGGCGCGGCGTTCGCCCTGACGCCGCTGGTCGGGCTTCAGGTCCTGGGCCGCGCGGGCGATGAGGCGATGTGGGCGCTGATCGCCGCCATCTCGGTGATCGGAGCGATCGCGTTCGCGACGGTGCTCCGGCATTGATATGACTTGAAAGTCTTAAGAACACGCGTTTCGATGCCGATCTACACCTTGCGATGATGAAGCTGCGATCCCGGAAGCCCCAGCCGGCTCCGCCCCTGACGGTGCCGCGGATCAACTCCCGCGTCGCGCTGCTGACGGACGGCGCCCGGTACACCGCCCGGCTCGACGACATCGAGCCCGGGCACCTCGTGGTCGCCGCACCCGACGTCCACATGACGCCGGAGCGGCCCGTGCTCGTCGAGTGGCGCGACCCGACCGGCGTGTGGCAGCTGCCGACCGCCGTGACGGAGACCCGCGAGGCGCCGTTCGACACGATCGTGCTGCGTCCGACCGGGCCGGCCGAGTGCATCTCGGAGTCGCAGGTCGCCTCGCCCGGCGGCGGCATGCGCGTCACCGCCCGCGCCGTGCAGACCTCGGTCTTCCCCAACGGCGCGCGGATTCCGGTCACGTCGCTCCAGCTGGCGGGCGACCGGATCGCCTTCTGGACGATCATGCCCCTGCAGCCCGGCGACCACGTCGAGCTGATGGCCCGCACCGCCGACGGCACCACGCTGCGCGCCGGCCTCGTCGTCGCCCAGGTGCTGAGCACCGAGGGCTCGTGGCTCTCGCGCATGGACTGCGACGCCGAGAACCCGACGGCGCCCGCCATCGCGCGGCTCGTCGCGGGCCTGCTCGCCGCCGCCTGACCGGGCCGGAGAGCGCCTCAGAACGCGACCGGGCCCCGCTGCGATGGCAGCGGGGCCCGGTCAATCGTTCGTTCTGGCAGGTGCTATCCGGCGTGGCCGAGACCGGCTGCGCGCCGAGCGTGACGGACAGCTGGGCGATGCCGCTGTCGCGGGCGACGGTGATCTTCACGACGTCACCGGCGCGGTGCTCCTGGATGGCCGACTGCAGCTCGGTGATCGACTCGACCGGCTTGCCGTCGACGGCCGTGATGATGTCGCCGCCGATGGCGTAGGTCTCGCCGCCGATGACCTTCTGGTCGGTGGAAGGCTTGAGGCCGGCGGCCGCGGCCGGGCTGCCGGGCTGCACGGTCTGCACCATCGCGCCCTTGTCGGCGGCGAGCTTGACCTCGTCGGCCAGCGCGGGGTCGATCGGTGCGAGCGCGACGCCGAGCCAGGCGTGCGTGACCTTGCCGTTCTTCTGCAGGTCGGTGGCGATCTGCTTGACCATGTCGATCGGGATCGCGAAGCCGACGCCGACGTTGGCGTCGATGCCGGAGTCGGCGATCTGCGAGTTGATGCCGATGACCTGGCCCTGCATGTTCAGCAGCGGGCCGCCCGAGTTGCCGTGGTTGATCGCGGCGTCGGTCTGGATCGCGTTGTTGATCGGGAAGCCGTTGGGCGCCTCGATCTGGCGGGCGACGGCCGAGACGATGCCGGAGGTGATGGTGCGGTCGAGGCCGAACGGGTTGCCGATCGCGACGACGGCGTCGCCGACGCCGACGGAGGTCGAGGTGCCGAGCGCCAGCGGGCGCAGGGCGTCAGCCGACTCGGTCACCTTCAGCAGCGCCGTGTCGGTGGAGTCGTCCTTGCCGACGATCGTCGCCTGGACGCGGTCCTCGTTGGAGAAGGAGACGAACACGGGGCCATCGCCGTCCACGACGTGGGCGTTGGTGAGGATGTGGCCCTCGCTGTCGATCACGAAGCCGGAGCCCTGGCCCTGGGCCTGGGTGACGCGGACCACGCCGGGCGCGGCATCGCGGTAGATCTGCGCGACGGTCTTGACTCCCGCCGCGGCGGCTGCCGGTGCCGTAACCGGCGCCGACGTTGCCACCACGGCAGGGTTCCCGGACGACGTGCGTAGCAGGGGCACCGACGGTCACGGTGGCGGGGGATGAACCGTCGGTGCCACCCACTGCGACGACCGAGGCGGCGGCGACGCCACCTCCGAGCACGGCTGCGAGCGTCAGCGGGAGGATGAGGCTGCGCGAGGCGCGCTTCGGTCGGGTCGTCTGGTCGTCCATGAGCACGAGTTGTACCGGCCGCCTGTGAAGAACTTGGCGTACGGACTGTTGCGCTGTGCGGCCTCTTCGTTAAGGCGGCGTGAATCGGCCGGCGCCGGGATGCGGGTACCGTTGCGGCCGAATGCGCCTCCGACTCCACGTCCTCGTGTTCGTCGCCGGCGCGTGCGCGCTGGCGACGGAGATGGCCGGCGCCCGCCTGCTGGCGCCGTTCTTCGGCGCGTCGAACGTGGTGTGGGCGAACGTGATCGGGCTGATCCTGGTCTACCTGGCGCTCGGGCTACTGGCTCGGCGGGAAGTTCGCGGACAAGTACCCGAACGAGCGCACGCTCGGCCTCGTGGTGCTGTTCGCCGCGGTCACGATCGCGATCCTGCCGTTCGCGACGCGGCCGCTGTTCAGCGCCGCCGCGAACGCCTTCGACGAGGTCTCCGCGGGCGCCTTCGTCGCCTCGTTCGTCGGCACCCTGCTGATGTTCGCGCTGCCGGTGACGGCGCTCGGCGCCGTCGCGCCGTGGGCGATCCGGCTGGCCGTCACCGACATCGCCGAGGCCGGCGCCGTCGCCGGGCGGCTGTACGCGCTGTCCACGCTCGGCTCGATCGCCGGCACGTTCCTGCCGGTGCTGTACCTGATCCCCGAGATCGGGACGCGCCGCACGATGCTGCTGGCCGCGCTCGTGCTTGCGCTCGCCGCGCTGCCGATGCTGCCGCGCCGCGCGGCGCTCGCGCCGGCGCTGCTGGCGCTGCTGCTGCTGCGTGCCGCCCGGGCAGGTCAAGGCCGCCAGCGACGGCAAGGTCGCTGTTCGAGGGAGAGTCGCCGTACCAGTTCGTCCAGGTCGTGCGGCAGTCGGACGGCGACACCGTGCTGCACCTGAACGAGGGCTGGGCGATCCACTCGATCACGCCGGCCAAGGGCGTGCTGACGGGCGGCTACTACGACGCCACCCTGCTGCTGCCGCTGCTCAACGGCGCACCCGGCCGGCCGGCTCGCGGTGCTCGGCAACGCGGCGGGCACGGTCGTGAACCAGTTCGCGGCGATCTGGCCGCAGACGCGCATCGACGGCGTCGAGATCGACCCGCTCGTGACCGACGTCGGCCGGCGCTACTTCGGCATGACGAACCCGAACCTGACGGTGCACACGGCCGACGCGCGCTTCTGGCTGCGCGGCGCGAAGGGGCCGTTCGACGCGATGTTCGTCGACGCCTACCGCCAGCCGTACATCCCGTTCCACCTCGTCTCGCGCGAGTTCTTCAAGCGAGGTCGCCGACCGGCTCGGGCCGGAGGGCGTGCTGATGATCAACGTCGGCACCCCGCCGCGGCTGACGGCGGCGGTCGACTGGATCGCGCGCACGATGCGGGCCGAGTTCCCGGCCGTCCAGGAGGCGCGCTGGAACGGGTTCAACTCGGTCGTGATCGGCTACAAGGACGCTGCCACGGCGGCCCGCGCCAAGCAGCTCATGGCCACCGGCACCGGCGACGTGAAGGTGGCGGCCGACCGCGTCATCAGCCGCCTGCGCGACGTCCCCGCCGGCGGCGAGGTGCTGACCGACGACCACTCGCCGATCGAGCGCATCACCGACCGGGCGCTGCTCGAGTACCTCCGCGAAGGGGCACCGGGCGCGGAATAGGCGAAACCGTGCGCCCCGGCCGCCGTTCTTCGCGTGGGAGTTCCGCCGATCGCGGTCGGCGTCGTCGAAGTCGGCGGCCGGGGAGCGGTCCCGGATCAGGCCTCGGCCAGTTCGTCGAGCGGGTCCGGGCGACGCGGGTGGCCTGCTGCGTGCCCGTGCTGCTCCGGCGTTCGTACCGGCGAGACGACGAGGGGGTCGAGGTTGTCGTCTCGTTCGGTCGCGTTTCCGAAGCAGGTCCCGCTCGAGTAGATCGAGCGATCCGGCGATCTCGCGCATGCGGCTGGAAGACTCCCTTCGCCATGCGTCCATCTCCTTGGTCCCGGCCATCCTCCCCCGGCTGGACGCCCGGCTCAATCCTCCCGCCGCGCCGGACCGCCGCCGACCCGCCGTCCCCCGGCCGGGCGTCCCCCGATCGCACGACCCGGGCCGCGGACCCTCGCGACGCTGCGACAATGGGCGGGCGATGACTGTCCGCGTCCGCGTGCTCGTGGCCGACGACCACCCGCTGTTCCGGGAAGGGGTGGCGCGCGCGATCCGCGACCGGCCCGACCTGGAGCTGGTCGCCGAGACGGGCGACGGGCGCTCGGCGCTGGAGCAGATCGGCGAGCTGGCGCCCGACGTCGCGCTGCTCGACGTGCGCCTGCCGGGCCTCGACGGGCCGTCCCTGCTGAAGGCCCTGCGCCGCGCCGGCGATCTCACCCCGGTGCTGTTCCTGTCGGCCTTCACCGACGGCGACGTGGTGCATCCCGCGCTGTCGGCCGGCGCCGCCGGCTACCTGTCGAAGGAGTCCACGCGCGACGAGATCTGCGACGCGATCGCCGCCGTCGCGCGGGGCGAGACCGTGCTGTCGCGTGAGGCGCAGGCGGGCGTGATCCGCGCGCTGCACCATCGCGGCGCGGCCGCCGACGCCGTGCTGACGCCGCGGGAGCGCGAGGTGCTGTCGCTGACCGCGAGCGGCATCAGCGCGCCCGAGATCGGCCGGCGGCTCTACCTGTCGCCGGCCACGGTCAAGACGCACCTCGGGCGCACGTACGAGAAGCTCGGCGTCGACGACCGCGCCGCCGCGGTGGCCGAGGCGATCCGGCGCGGCCTGATCTCGTGACCGGCGAGGCCGATCGCGCGCGGACGCTGCGCGCGCTGGCGCTGCTGCGGCTTGCGCTGCTGCCGGTGATCCTCGCCGGCGAGCGCCTGGTCGACCACCCGCGCGCCGCCTCGGCGCCGTTCGGCTGGATCTTCGCGGCCGCCTGCGTGTACGCCGTGGCGGCGCTGATCGCGGCCAACCACCCGCAGGGGCGCCGGGTGCCCGACTGGTGCCTCGGCCTGCTCGACCTCTTCTTCGTCTCGGCGCTCGTCTACACCTCCGGCGGGCCGTACTCGCAGCTGCGCTTCGCCTTCTTCCTGGTGCCGCCGATGGCGGCCGCGATCCTGACGCCGCGGATGACGCTGGTGGTCTCCGGCCTCGCGGTGTCCGCCTTCGCGACCATCGCCGCCGTGTACCCGACGGCCGGTCTCGCCGATGCGCGCACGTTCGAGCTCGCGCAGCTGGCGTACCTGGCCGTCGCCGCGCTGGCCGCCTGGCTGCTCGCCGTCGTGCTCGACCGCCGCCGGGCCGCCATCGAGGAGCTGGCCGAGAGCCGCCGCCAGCTGGTCGCGCAGGCGCTGGACGCCGAGGATCGCGAGCGCCGCCGGCTGGCCGAGGCCCTCCACGACGAGGCGATGCAGAGCCTGCTCGCGGCCCGCCAGGATCTGGCGGCGAACCCGCCCGACGTGACCCGCGCCCGGGCCGGCATCGACCGTGCCGTCGCCGACGTGCGCACCGCGATCTTCGACCTGCACCCGCATCTGCTCGGCGAGGCCGGCCTCGGCGCGGCGCTGCAGGCGGTCGCCGACGGCCACGGCCGCCACGGCTCGCCGGTGGTCGCCGTCGACGCGGCGGTGGAGGGCACGCGGCACGACGGCCTCCTCTTCTCGATCGCGCGCGAGCTGATCGCCAACGCCACCCGGCACGCCGGCGCCTCGCACGTCGACGTGACCGTGACGCGCGAGCAGGGCGACGTCGTGCTGCTGGTGGAGGACGACGGCAACGGCATCGCCCCCGAGCGCGCGCGGGCGGCGGCGCTGAACGGGCACATCGGCCTCGCGTCCTGCCGCGAACGGGCCGCTGCGGCGGGAGGATCGCTCACGCTGGAAGGCGGTCCGGGGCGGGGGACGACCGTCCGCGTGGTCGTCCCCGAGGATCCGCCCGAAGGCTGACGCCGACCCGCGGAGTTACGACAGGGTCGGGTTGCTAAACCCGATACAATCGGCCACGACAAACCTGAACCGGCACGCCAGCGCGCAGCCGAAGGAGCGTTTCTCCGTGGCTGACCTCGTCATCCGCAATCTTCACGCCAAGATCACCGACTCCGACAAGGAGATCCTGCGCGGCATCGACCTCGAGGTCTCGCGCGGCGAGATCCACGCGATCATGGGCCCGAACGGGTCCGGCAAGTCGACGCTGTCGCACGTCCTGATGGGCCACCCCGGCTACGAGGTGACCGCGGGCGAGGTGACGTTCGACGGCACCGACGTGCTCGAGCTGGCGGCTGACGAGCGATCGAAGCTGGGGCTCTTCCTCTGCTTCCAGTACCCCTACGCCGTTCCCGGCGTGACGGTCGCGAACTTCCTGCGCACCGCCGTGAACGCGCACCGCGAGACCCCCATCCGCATCCCCGAGTTCCGGAAGCAGATGGAGGAGGCGATGAAGCTCCTCGAGGTCGACCGCAAGATGTCGAGCCGGTACCTGAACGACGGGTTCTCCGGCGGCGAGAAGAAGCGCCTCGAGATCCTGCAGCTGGCGATGCTCAAGCCGTCGCTCGCGATTCTCGACGAGACCGACTCCGGCCTCGACATCGACGCCCTCCAGGTCGTCGCGAAGGGCGTCAACCACCACATCGGGCCCGACATGGGCGCGATCGTGATCACGCACTACCAGCGCATCCTCGACCACATCACGCCGAGCCACGTGCACGTGCTGATCGACGGTCGGATCGTCCGCTCCGGCGGGCCCGAGCTGGCGCACGAGCTCGAACGGTCCGGCTACGCGTCCCACATGGCGGAGGTCTGAAATGTCCGCGATCGAGAACGACGCCAAGGCAATCGAGGGAATCGGCGACTCCTACAAGTACGGGTTCCACGACGACGAGAAGCCGGTCATCAAGGTCGAGCGCGGCCTGACCGAGGACATCATCCGCCAGATCTCGGCCCACAAGGCCGAGCCCGAGTGGATGCTCGACTATCGCCTCAAGTCGTACGAGATCTTCCGCAAGAAGCCCATGCCCGGCTGGGGTGCCGACCTCTCCGGCATCGACTTCGAGAACATCTTCTACTACCTGAAGCCGTCCGAGGAGAGCGCCCGCACCTGGGACGACGTGCCCGAGGACATCAAGAACACGTTCGAGCGCCTGGGCATCCCGCAGGCCGAGCGCAAGTACCTCGCCGGCGTCGGCGCCCAGTACGAGTCCGAGGTCGTGTACCACAACCTCCAGAAGGACCTCGAGGACAAGGGCGTCATCTTCTGCGACACCGACCAGGCGCTCCGTGACTACCCCGAGCTGTTCCGCGAGCACTGGGCGACGGTCATCCCGGCCAACGACAACAAGTTCTCCGCGCTCAACTCGGCGGTGTGGTCGGGCGGCTCGTTCATCTACGTGCCGAAGGGCGTCAAGGTCGAGCTGCCGCTGCAGGCCTACTTCCGCATCAACGCCCAGAACATGGGCCAGTTCGAGCGGACGCTGATCATCGTCGACGAGGGTGCCTACGTGCACTACGTCGAGGGCTGCACCGCGCCCACGTACTCGTCCGACTCGCTGCACTCCGCGGTCGTCGAGATCATCGTGCGCAAGGGCGGCCGCTGCCGGTACACGACCATCCAGAACTGGTCGAACAACGTCTACAACCTCGTCACGAAGCGCGCCATCGCCGAGGAGGACGCGACGATGGAGTGGGTCGACGGCAACCTCGGCTCCAAGGTGACGATGAAGTACCCGGCCGTGATCCTGAAGGGCGAGCGCGCCCACGGCGAGGTGCTGTCGATCGCCTTCGCGGGCGAGGGCCAGCACCAGGACGCCGGCGCGAAGATCACGCACATGGCGCCGCACACCTCCTCGGTGATCACCTCGAAGTCGATCTCCAAGGACGGCGGCCGGGCCTCGTACCGCGGCCTGCTGCGGGTCAACCCCGGCGCGCACGGATCGCGCTCGAAGGTCGTCTGCGACGCGCTGATCCTCGACGAGCACTCGCAGTCCGACACGTTCCCGTACATCAACATCGGCGAGAACGAGGTCGACATCGGTCACGAGGCCACGGTCTCGAAGATCGGCGAGGAGCAGCTCTACTACCTGATGAGCCGCGGGCTGGGCGAGGCCGAGGCCTCGGCGATGATCGTGGCCGGGTTCGTGGAGCCGATCACCAAGGAGCTCCCGCTCGAGTACGCCGTCGAGATGAACCGCCTGATCCTGCTGCAGATGGAGGGCTCCGTCGGATGACGGCCTTCCTCGCCGAACGCCGCCAGGCGGCAGCCGAGCGCAGTGCCGCGCTGCCCGTCCCGACCATCAAGGACGAGCACTGGCGCTACACGAACCTGCGCGGCATCGACTTCGGCTCGTTCGCGCCGGTCGCGTCGCCCGTCGTCCTCTCGGGCGGGTCGCTGCCGGCCGGGGTGCTGTTCATGGATCTCGAGCAGGCCGCCATCGACCATCCCGAGCTGGTCGAGAAGCATCTCGGGGCGATCGTCGGCACCGACGAGAAGTTCGCGGCCGAGAACGCCGCGCTGTGGACCGACGGCGTGCTGGTGTACGTGCCGAAGGGCGTCCAGGTCGACGAGCCGCTGAAGGCCACCTTCACGATCTCCGAGCCCGGCGCCGCCCAGCAGTGGCGCGTGCTCGTGATCGCCGAGGAGGGCTCGCGCGTCGCCTTCATGGAAGAGCACGCCGAGGGCCAGCCGGGCTACGCCAACGGCGTCGCCGAGCTGCACGTCGGCGCGAACGCGCACGTCGAGTACGTGTCGTTCCAGCACCGCCACCTCGAGACGCTCCACTTCGCCTCGCACCGCGCCGAGGTGGCGCGCGACGCCGAGCTCGACTGGGTGGCCGTGGCGCTCGGGTCGAAGACCGGCAAGAGCCGCATGGAGTCCCGCCTGACGGGCCCCGGGTCGACCGCGAAGCTGACGGGCGCCTACGTGCTCGACGGCACGCAGCACGTCGACCTCGACACCACCCAGGAGCACGACGCGCCGAACGCGACGTCGGACCTGTTCTTCAAGGGCGTGCTGTCCGAGTCGTCCCGGTCGGTGTGGCGCGGCGTGATCCGCGTCGCCAAGGACGCGCAGAAGACCGACGCGTACCAGGAGAACCGCAACCTGGTGCTGTCGCCGAAGGCCCACGCCGACTCCATCCCGGGCCTCGAGATCAAGGCCAACGACGTCCGCTGCACGCACGGCGCGACGATCGGCCGCGTCGACCCCGAGGCGCTCTACTACCTGATGAGCCGCGGGCTCGACCGCCCGTCGGCCGAGCGGCTGATCGTCGAGGGCTTCTTCGTCGACGCCTTCGCGCGCATCCGCTCGCCCGAGCTGCGCGAGCAGGTCCAGCAGGCGCTGCTCGCCAAGCTGCCGTGAGCATGCAACGTTCGCAGCGCAGCGGAGACCCTTGCGTGCGGTCGGGCGCGTCGAAGCTCCGAGGAGTGCACGACGTGACCGCTGCGCCACGACGCTCGACGCCGCCCGCATCCGGGCCGACTTCCCGATCCTGTCGCGCGAGATCGACGGGAAGCCGCTCGCCTACCTCGACTCGGCCAACAGCGCCCAGAAGCCGCGCCAGATGATCGACGCGATGTCGAACTTCTACGCCACGTCGTACTCGAACGTGCACCGCGCCGTCTACCAGCTGGGCGTCGAGGCGACCGAGGCGTTCGAGGGCACCCGCAAGAAGGTGCGCGACCTGCTGAACGCGCCGTCCGAGCGCGAGGTGATCTTCACCCGCGACACGACCGAGGCGATCAACCTCGTCGCCTACTCGTACGGCCGCACGCAACCTCGGCCCGGGCGACGTGATCGTCACGACCGAGATCGAGCACCACTCGAACCTCGTGCCGTGGCAGGTGCTGGCGAAGGCCACCGGCGCCGAGCTGCGCTACGTGCACATCGACCAGCACGGCGAGCTGAAGCTGGACGAGCTGGACGAGATCGCGAAGGCCGGCAACGTCAAGCTGCTGGCGGTCGTCGACCAGTCCAACTCGCTCGGCACGATCAACCCGATCCGCGAGCTGGCCGACTGGGTGCACGGCCTCGGCGGCGTCATCCTGGTGGACGGCGCGCAGTCCGTGCCGCACCGCCCGGTCGACGTGCAGGCCATGGACGCCGACTTCCTCGCGTTCTCCGGCCACAAGCTGTGCGGCCCGTCCGGCGCCGGCGCCCTGTGGGGCCGCCGCGAGCTGCTCGAGGCGATGCCCCCGTTCCTCACCGGCGGCGAGATGATCCGCTCCGTGCGGCTCGAGCGGCACGAGCTGGAACGAGCTGCCCTGGAAGTTCGAGGCGGGCACGCCGGCCATCGCCGAGGTCGTCGGCATGGGCGCCGCGATCGACTACCTGACCGAGATCGGCCTCGACGCCATCCACGCGCACGAGACGGTCATCACCGCCTACGCGCTGGAGCGCCTGGCCGAGGTGCCGGGGCTGACCGTCCACGGCCCGCGCGATGCCGCGAAGCGCGGCGGGGTGGTGTCGTTCTCGCTGGAGGGCGTGCACCCGCACGACGTGGCCGAGATCCTCGGCTCCGACGGCGTCTGCGTCCGCGCCGGCCACCACTGCACCCAGCCGGTCATGGAGGCGCTCGGCGTCGTCGCGACCACGCGCGCGTCGTTCTACCTCTACACCGTGCCCGAGGAGATCGACCGGATGATCGACTCGCTGCACCGCGTGCGGAAGATCTTCGGCGACTGACGATGGACGACCTGTACCGCGAGCACATCCTCGACCACTACAAGAACCCCCGGAACCACGGGCACATCGAGGATGCCGACGTCACCGCCGAGGGCGTCAACCCGCTCTGCGGCGACCAGCTCGCGATCGACCTGAAGATCGTCGACGGCAAGATCGCCGACATCAAGTTCCACGGCCGCGGCTGCTCGATCTCGCAGGCCGCCACGTCGATGCTGACCGAGCTGGCCGAGGGTCTCGACGTCGACGACGCCGCGGCGCTGTCGAAGGACGACCTGCTCGCCGAGCTGGGCATCCCGCTGTCGCCGGTGCGCCTGAAGTGCGCGCTGCTCGGCCTCGGAACGCTGCGCGTCGCACTGAACCGCCACAGCGGCACGGCGTTGCCCGACGGCTTCGCGGGCATGGACGAGGTCGACTGGCGCTAGCGCGCCGGGCTTACCCTGGCGCAGCGCCGGGGCTACATGCCCCAGGAGGTCTCGCCGAGCAGCGCCGCCTGAGCGCCGGTGCCCGGCACGTCGGACGCCGGTGCGCCCGTGCCCTTCTCCTCGACCCGCACGCTGATGGTGCCGGCGATCGGCACCTCGAACGACTGCGCGTCGCCGCCCGCGGTCGGCCGCAGCACGACCGCGACGGAGGAGGCGGACTCGACCATGTACTCCACGCCCGGCTCGAGGCCCGCGCGCCGGAACAGGCGCAGCAGGTCGACGTCCTCGTTCTCGAACCGCAGCAGCGTCACGCGCGAGCCGGCGTTGACCAGCGACAGCGGGTCGCCCGCCTCGCGGGGCGCGTCGCCGATCGGATGCCCGTGCGGGCAGGCGGTGGCGTCGGCCATCATCGCGTACATGCGGCGCTCGACCGTGTCGGAGAGCCGGTGCTCGAGGCTGTGCGCCTCCTCGTGCACCTCGTCCCACGGGATCTCGAACACCTCGGTCAGGAACGCCTCGAGGAGCCGGTGCCGCGACACGGCCTTGTGGGCGATCTCCTGCCCCTCCGCGGTGAACAGCAGGTGGCGGTGCTCGTCGCGCGTGATCAGCCCGTCGTCGATCAGCCGGCGCACCATCTCGGTGACGGACGGCTGGGAGACGTTCATCGCGCGGGCCAGGTTGGCCTGGGTCGGCTCGATGTCCGCCTCGCCGAACCAGTAGAGCTTCTCCAGGTAATCCTGGACTGCCTCGGTCAACGCCATGCGAGCAGTCTACCCTTTCGGCGTGGCTTCGAAGGCGGTCGATCCGGGTGTTGCCGCGGTGCTCGCGGACGTCGGTCCGGACGCCGCGCGCCTCGACGTCGCCGCCTGGCTGCGCGAGCTGCGGAGCGCCGCGGAGGCGGGCGAGCGGCTCGACCGGATGCGCGTCTCCGCACTCGAGCAGGCCGGCGCCCGGGCAGCCGGCGACGGCCTGGCGCTGCCCGTGGTGATCGACGCGTGGCTGACGGCCGGCTGGGTGCTGTGGCGCGACATCGAGTCGAGCCGGCGCACGGTCGAGGCGCTGCTGCGCGCGCTCGACGACGGCGCCAAGGCGCTCGCCGCGGGCTTCGTCCGCGAGCAGCGCTCCGCCGTGCGCCGCGACGAGTCGGCGCGGGCGGTGCTGCTCGACGACCTGCTCGGCGAGGCGCCGGTGGACGACGTCCTGGCGGCCGCCGAGCGCGCCGGCGTCGACGTCGGCCGGGAGCGCGCGGTACTGGTCATCGACGCGACCACCGAGGCGGTGCTGGATCGGGTGCGCGACGCCGGCGCCCTGGCGGCACCGCGCGGCGGCACGGTGGTCGCGGTGCTCGACGGCACCACGCCCCCGCGCGGCCCCGAACGCGCGGGCCTGGGCCGGCCCGGTGCGGGGGTCGCCGGCCTACGGCGGTCGTACCGCGAGGCGCGGAGCGCGCTGCAGGTGGCGGCGCGACTCGACCTGCACGGCGTCGTCCCGTACGTCGAGGTGCTGCCGGAGGCGCTGCTGCTCCAGGATCGCGCCGGGCTGGAGGCGTTGGTCGCCACGGCGCTCGGCCCGCTCGACGGCGGTCGGCTGGGAGCCGAGCTGCTGATCGCGACCCTCGACGCGTACTTCCGCGAGAACGGCAACGTGGCGGCAACGGCAAGGCGGCTCGGGGTGCACGAGCGGACGGCGGTCTACCGGATCGGCCGCATCGAGGCGCTCACGGGGCTGCGGCTGGACGACGGCGATGACCGCTTCCGCCTGGAGCTGGCGGTGAAGGCCCGGGCGCTGCTGTAGCGCGGCGCGAGCCCCCGGAAATGGGCCGGGGCGCCGCGCATAGTGCTGCGGCGCCCCGGTCGGTAACTCGCGGGTATTTCATAGGGGCGCTTACCTTCTTCTTGGCCGCCCCAACGCTGGCTAGGCGATTCCCCGTCGGTACAGGGGCACGCCCCTACGAGCGAGCACCTCCACTAGCCCGATGTAAACCTGTCAAGTTCGGACCACCTCCTTTCCGCGGTAATCCGAGGCTAGCACGAGCGACCGGCCCGACTCAATCCCGGCTGAAATTCCGCCAGTACTCCGACGGCGTCGGCCCCACCTGGCCCTGGTACTTGGAGCCCAGGCCGCTCGTCCCGTACGGCTTCGCGGCGGGCGTCGTCATCTCCAGGAAGGAGATCTGGCCGACCTTCATCGACGCGTACAGCGTGATCGGCAGGTTCGACACGTTGGCCAGCTCGAGCGTCACGTGCCCGTCGAAGCCGGGGTCGATGAACCCGGCGGTCGAGTGCACCTGCAGGCCGAGCCGGCCGAGCGACGACTTGCCCTCCAGGCGGGCGACGAGATCGACGCCCAGCGTCACGCGCTCCAGCGTCGCGCCGAGCACGAACTCGCCGGGGTGGAGGATGAACGCCTCGTCCTCGCCGGTCTCGACCAGCTCGGTCAGATCGGGCATCGGCTTCTTCACGTCGATGAAGCCGTAGCGCGAGTTGCGGAAGACCCGGAAGCGCCGATCGCAGCGCACGTCGATCGACGCCGGCTGGATCAGATCGGCGTCGAACGGGTCGAGTCGGATGCGCCCGGCGGCGATCGCCTCGCGGATGCTCGTGTCGCTCAGGACCATGGGCGGCGATTCTACGCGGCCCTGTATCCTGAGTAGCGTTCATTCGTCATGCAGCCCGATCCGAGGTGACCCCGTGGGTTCGATCGTTCTCAACACCGAGATTCCCGGCCCGCGCTCCCGCGAGCTGACAGCCCGCAAGGACGCGACCATCGCGCGCGCCAAGGGCCTCTGGATGCCGATGTGGATCGACCACGGGCGCGGCGCCCTGCTGCACGACGTCGACGGCAACACGTTCATCGACTTCGCGGGCGGCATCGGCTGCCTGAACATCGGCCACGCGCACCCGCGCGTCGTGAAGGCCGTGCAGGACGCCGCCGCGAAGTTCCTCCACACCGACTTCACGGTCGTGCCCTACGAGTCGTACGTCGCCCTCGCCGAGCGGCTGCTGCCGCTCGTGCCGATCACCGGCGCAGAAGCGCGCGGCGTTCTTCAACTCGCGGCGCCGAGGCGGTCGAGAACGCGATCAAGATCGCGAAGGCCGCGACCGGCCGGCCCGCGGTGATCGCCTACGAGGCGGCGTTCCACGGCCGCACGCACATGGCGATGTCGCTGACCTCGAAGGTGCACCCGTACAAGGCGGGCTTCGGGCCGTTCGCGCCCGAGGTCTACCGCGTGCAGTTCCCGAACGCCTACGCCGCTCGGCCCCGACGCCGCCGAGATCGCGCTCGACGACCTGCGGCGCGGGCTGAAGACGCGCGTCGCGCCCGAGGCCGTGGCCGCGATCATCATCGAGCCGGTGCAGGGCGAGGGCGGCTTCGTCCCCGCCAGCGCGGAGTACCTGCGCGGCCTGCGCGAGATCTGCGACGAGCACGGCATCGTGCTGATCGCCGACGAGGTGCAGTCCGGCTTCGGCCGCACGGGCCGCATGTTCGCGATGGAGCACTTCGGCGTCGAGCCCGACCTCGTGTGCGTCGCGAAGTCGATCGCCGGCGGCGTGCCGATCTCGGGCGTGCTCGGCCGCGCGTCGATCATGGACGCGCCCGACGACTCGACCATCGGCGGCACCTTCGTCGGCAACCCGCTGGGCTGCGAGGCCGCCGTCGCCGTGCTCGACGTGATCGCGGACGAGGGACTCCTCGTCGCGCGGGATCGAGATCGGCGACCGGCTGCGTGCGGCCTACGAGTCGCTCCAGGAGCGGACGCCGGCGATCGGCGACGTGCGCGGCCTCGGCCCGATGCTCGGCGTCGAGTTCGTCCGCGAGGGCGACGGCACCCCCGACGCGGAGCTCGCGTCGCGCATCGTCGGCGAGGCGCTGTCGCGCGGCCTGATCCTGCTCAAGGCGGGCCTCCACGGAAATGTGATCCGCACTCTTGTGCCGCTCGTGATCAGTGATTCAGAGCTTGATGAGGCGATCGCGGTGTTCGATGCCGCCGTCACGTCGGCAACTGCGGCCGTCATCGCTTAGTACGGTTAACCGCACCTGCCGTAAGGGAGGTAGCCCCCGCACGTTAGGGGGATAACCCCCCGGACGTTTCGGCAACTTCGGGACGGGTAAAAGGCTTTGCGGCTTGCGCGATCGGAGGGGGCTGGCTACAACCCCCCCGGTGCGACGAGCCCTGGTCTGCATTCTGGTCCTTTGTTTCGCGATCCCGGCCTCTGCCGGTGCGTCGACGTCTCTGGCCCGCCAGGTCGTGAACGGCATCAACAAGCAGCGCCGCGCCCACGGCCTGCAGCCGCTGCGGCTCGCGACCCCGCTCGGACGGGTCGCCGGGAGCCACTCGCGCTTCATGGCCCGCGTCGGCCGCCTGCAGCACGAATCGGCCGACGGCACCTCTGCCACGACCCGCATCCGCCGGGCGATGCGCGTCCGCCGCGCCGGCGAGGCGATCGCCTTCGCCTCCGACGCCCGCGCCATCGTCCGCTCGTGGATGGCGAGCCCGCCGCACCGCAAGCTGATCCTGTCTCGGAGCTATCGCGTTATCGGTGTCGGGGTCGTCCGGGGCACGTACAGCAGCTATCGCGTCCTGTACGCGACGGCTGACCTCGGCGCCTGATCCAACACCCGTCGTTCTCCCGCTCAAGGTGGCCCTCGGGCCCGCCGATAGAAAGAGCGTGAACCGTCGTCGCGGTAGCGACCCGAACGACCCCGTTGAGTCCGAGCACGGATGCGAGGCAGGCGCGTTGGGCGATTTCCATGTCAAGAAGATCATCCTCCCCAGCGGCAAAGCCGTTGAGATCGTCTATTTCGACGCTCTCGGGGGTGGAGATGAGGCTGCCGCGACCCTCGCGGAAGGGCTGCGCCCGGACACGGCGCGCGTCGCCGCGCCCGCCCTCGAGGTGTGTCCGTGCTGCGAGGCGGCACTGGTGTACCCGATCGACTGGCGCGAGGCGGAGTCCGATCGCTGGGAGCTCGAGCTGCGCTGCCCGGCCTGCGAGTGGCGCGATCGGTCGACGTTCGACCAGGAGGCCGTCGAGCGCTTCGACGACGTGCTGAACGCCGCCACCGACTCGCTGATCGACACCCTCGAGCGGGTCTCGCGCGACAACATGCGCGCCGAGATCGACCGCTTCGTCGAGGCGCTCGAGCAGAACCACATCCTGCCGTTCGACTTCTAGCGGCCCGGCCCGCCTCTCGGAGCGGGTCTGCCCGCCAACCCGAACCGCTAGATTGCGCCGGGTGATTGGCGAGGTCGTCGGTGGGCGCTATTCGCTCGAGGAGCGCCTCGGATCGGGCGGCTCTTCCTCGGTGTGGCGCGCCCGCGACCAGCAGTCCGGCGGCCAGGTCGCGGTGAAGCTGCTGCACCTCGACGCCGCCGACTCGCCCGAGACGGTCGCGCGCTTCGATCGCGAGGCCCGCGTGCTGGAGGGCATCTCGAACCCCAACACCGTCGAGCTGCTCGACCGCGGCGAGATGGACGGGCGGCCCTTCCTGGTGTTCGAGCTGATCGAGGGCACCGACCTGCGGGAGCGCCTCCGGCAGGAGGGCATGATCGCCGTCACCGACGCGCTGGCGATCGCGATCCAGGTCGCGAACGGCCTCGCCGCCGCCCATGCGCGGCGCTGCGTGCACCGCGACCTGAAGCCCGGGAACATCCTGATCAGCGACGCCGGCCGCGTCTGCGTGGCCGACTTCGGCATCGCCCGGGCGCTCGAGGAGCCGGGCCTCACCCAGCCCGGCCGCGTCCTCGGCACCGGCGAGTACGTGTCGCCGGAGCAGGCCCTCGGCCGGAAGGTCGACGCGCGCTCCGACCTCTACGCGCTCGGCGTCGTCCTGTACGAGATGCTCGCCGGGCGCCCGCCGTTCCGCGGCTCCGGCTTCGCCGACGTCGCTGCGCGCCACGTGCGGGACGAGCCGCCGCCGATCGGCGACTCGCGACCGAACCTGCCGGCCGGCCTCGCCGCCCTGATCGCCGCCCTGCTCGCGAAGTCGCCCGACGACCGGCCACAGGACGCGACCATCGTCCGCACCGGCCTGCGGCAGATCCTGGAGCCGCTCGCCGAACACGATCCGAGCCCGCTGGTCGCGGCCGCGCTGCGCGACACCGCCGACGCCGAGCCCGAGACCGGCGAGTACGACGTGCTCGACGACGACGGCCCGACCCACCTCGGCGAGCTGGCGCCGTGGGAGGACGTCACGCCCTCGTCGATGAACTTCGAGCACAGCGGGCCGATCCACCTCGAGTCGACGCCCTACCGCGTGCCGGCCAGCGCTCGCGAGAACGCCGGCGCGCTGCGCTGGGCCGCCGTGCTGGCGCTCGGCGTCGCCGTCGGCGGCATCGCGCTGCTGCTCGCCCTCACCGGCGGCTCCGGCGACGACACCAAGGCGGCCGCCACGACGACGGCACCGGTCACGACCGCGCCGCCGCAGACGACCACGGAGACCGCCACCGACACCACGCCCACCGAGACGGTGGCGACGGCGCTCGAGGTGCAGACGGCGCTCACCTTCGACCCGCCGCCCGGCGACGGCTCCGAGAACGACGACCAGGCGCAGCAGGCCATCGACGGCGACGCGGCCACCTTCTGGGAGACCGAGACGTATCGCTCCGACCCCGTGCTCTCGAAGGGCGGCGTCGGCCTCGTGCTCGCCCTGCCCGAGCGCGCGGAGGTGTCGGGTGTCGACCTGCGCACGCCCGGGGCCGGGCTTCACGGTCGCCGTCTACACGTCGGCGCTGGCCGCGCCGCCCGACGCCCTGGACGGCTGGGACCTGGCCGCCGAGCCGCGCGAGATCACGAAGACGCGGCAGCAGATCGACTTCGACGAGCCCGTCCGGGCGCGCTTCGTCCTGATCTGGATCACGCGCCTCGCACCCGCCGAGGGTGCGGGCTTCTCGGCCCGCATCGCCGAGGCCCAGCTGCTCGGTTCGTGACGTACACTGGCTCTGTGGCTGCTGTCGGAGATGATCTGGCCGTTCGCGGTCGCGCCGCCCAGCGGACGCTCGCCGGACTCGGGAGCGCGGCCAAGGACGCCGCGCTGCACGCGATCGCCGACGCCATCCGCGCGCGCCGGGGAGCGATCCTCGATGCCAACCGCGCCGACGTCGAGCAGGGCCGCGCCGACGGACTGTCCGCGGCGCTCCTCGACCGCCTGACGCTCGACGACGCGCGCCTCGAGGCGCTGGCCGAGGCCGCCACCGCCGTCGCGGCGCTGCCCGACCCGTGCGGCGAGGTCACCGCCGGCTGGCGGCTCGGCAACGGACTCGACGTCGTCCGCGTCCAGGTGCCGCTGGGCCGGGTGCTGGTCGTCTACGAGGCCCGCCCCAACGTCACGGTCGATGTCGCCGCGCTGTGCCTGAAGAGCGGCAACGTCGCCATCCTGCGCGGCTCACGCTCCGCGCAGGCCACGAACGCCGCGCTGCTCGAGGCCGTGCACGACGGCCTCGACTCGACCGGCCTGCCGCGCGACGCCGTGATCGCCGTCGCGGCCTCCCACGAGGAGCTTGCGGCGCTGGTCGCCGACCCCCGCAACGCCGACGTCGTCGTCCCGCGCGGCGGCGAGCGGCTGAAGGACTTCCTGCTCGAGCACGCGCGCATCCCCGTGCTCGCGGCCGCCGGCGGCAACTGCCACGTCTACCTCGACGCCACCGCCGACCCCGAGATGGCGGAGCAGATCGCCGTGAACGCGAAGACCCACCGGCCGGGGGTGTGCAACGCCGCCGAGACCCTGCTCGTCCACGGCGCTGCCGCCGACGCCGTGCTCCCGCGCGTGCTGGCCGAGCTGCACCGGCGTGGCGTCGAGCTGCGCGGCTGCGACCGCACGCGGGCCCTGGCCGGGGCCACGCCCGTCCTCGCGGCCGACGACGACGACTACGCCACCGAGTTCCTCGACCTGATCCTGGCCGTCCGCGTCGTCGACTCGATCGACGACGCCATCGACCACATCGCGCGGTTCTCGACCGGCCACTCCGAGGCGATCGTGACGTCGTCGCTGGAGGCCGCCGACCGGTTCACGCGCGAGGTCGATTCCGCGTGCGTCTACGTCAACGCGTCGACCCGGTTCACCGACGGCGGCGAGTTCGGCTTCGGCGCCGAGATCGGCAACTCCACCTCACGCCTGCACGTGCGCGGCCCGATCGGCCTCCGCGATCTGACGACGATGAAGTACGTCGTCCGGGGTGACGGTCAGATCCGCACGTAGAGGTATTTCCGGCGCGACTGGCGAATCTCAAGAAGCAGAATCTCCTGGATTCTGTTCAACTCTTGTAACTTTCGTGCCGATGTAGGTGACAGAGTGACCGCGTTCCCGCATCTCGCCGGCCGCGCCCTCGACCGGCGCCGCCCGGCCTGGCCCGCCCTCGCCCGGCTCACGGACGAGCGCGGCGAGCACACCGTCTCGATCCGGGACGTGTCCGCTGCCGGACTCTCGCTGTTCGCCGACGGCTGCCGCGCGGGTGACGCGCTCGGCGTCGTGCTCCTGGCCCGCGACGGCTCCGCCATCGGCGAGGCGCTGCCGGCCACCGTCGTCTACGTCGACCACGGCGAGGCAGGCAACGTGATGGGGGTCGCCTTCGCCGATCCCTCGAGCGCCGCCGACGCACTTCGCCAGCTCGCTGCTTGAATAAGACGATGGCTGCAATTTTTCCGACCATCGGCGAGACCCTCGCGCTCCGCACCGCGGAGGGCCAGGAGATCGTCGTCCAGGTGCGCCAGGCGGAGCGACCGCGCGTCGCCCTGACCCCCGCGATCCCGGCCGCGACCGGCGAGGCGGTCGAGGCCGCGTTCGTCGCCGCCGACGGGACGGGCTACCGCGCCCGCGGGCGCGTCGTGCACCGCGAGATGGCGGAGACCGTCGTCGAGATCGAGGGCGTGACCCCGCTCTGCGGGCGGTTCCTGCGCCGCTTCGCACCGGACCCGCCGCTGATCGCCGACCTCGCGATCCGCGACGAGGCAGGCACCGTCTACCGCTCGGTGCAGGGACGCGTCCGCGACGTGGCACTGGCCGGGGCCGGCATCGCCGTGACGGGGCTCCAGCGCGGCGACCAGGTGCTGGTGACGATGAGCGCCCTGAGTGGCGAGCCCGTCGTGTCCGACGTCGAGGCGACCGTGGTGCACGTGGCCGCGGGCGTGGTCGGCGTGGCGTTCGCAGCGCCGTTCGATGCCGCGCCGGCGATGGCCGCGCTGGCGTCTACGGCTCGAGCCGCCTGAGCAACGTGCAGCCGTTGTGGCCGCCGAGGCCCATGGAGTTCGAGAGCGCGTAGGAGAGGTCGTCGATGCGCCGCGCACCCTCCGGGACGTAGTCCAGGTCGCACAGCGGGTCGGGCTCGCGCAGGTTGATGGTCGGCGGGATGATCCCGTCGCGCAGCGCGAGGGCGCAGACGGCCGTCTCGAGCGCGCCCGCGGCGCCCAGCAGGTGGCCGGTCATGCTCTTCGTCGACGACACCGGCAGCTTCGCCGCGTGCTCGCCGAAGACGGCGTGGATGGCGGCGGTCTCGGCCGGGTCGTTGAGCGGCGTCGACGTGCCGTGGGCATTGAGGTACGACACCTGCGCCGGCTCGAGGCCGGCGCGGTCGAGCGCCGCGCGCATCATCTCGATCACGCCGATGCCCTCGGGATGCGGCGCGGCGATGTGGAACGCGTCGTTGGACGCCCCGTAGCCGACCATCTCGGCGATCGGCTCGGCGCCACGCCGCAGCGCGTCCTCCAGCCGCTCCAGCACGAGCACGACGGCGCCCTCGCCGATCACGAAGCCGTCGCGCGTCACGTCGAACGGCCGTGACGCCGTGGTCACCGGCTCGCCGGGCCGCGGCTTGCCGAGCGCCTTCATCACCGTGAACCCGGCCAGCAGGACCTCGATCACGCCGCAGTCGGCACCGCCGGCGAGGATCACGTCGGCCTCGCCGCGGCGCAGCATCTCGGTCGCGACGCCGATCGCGTGGGCGCCCGTCGCGCAGGCCGACACCACCGCGAAGTTGGGCCCGCGCAGCTGCAGGTCGGTCGCGATGTAGCTGGTCGGCGTGTCGACGAGGAAGTTCGGCAGGAAGTGCGGCGACAGCCGGTCCGGCCGCTCGGCCAGGATCGCGGCCTGCTCGATCACCGTCTGCATGCCGCCCACGGCGGTGCCGAACACGACGCCGGCGCGCGACGGCTCGACCTGCGGCGTGCCGGCGTTCTCCCACGCCTCGCGGGCGGCGGCCAGCGACAGCGCGGTGACGCGATCCATCTTGCGGGCCTCGCGCCGGCCGAAGCGCTCCTCGGCGTCGAAGCCCTTCACCTCGGCGGCCACCTCGCAGGCGATCCGCGACGGATCGAACAGCGTCACGGGACCAAGGCCGCTCGTGCCCGCCTTGAGCGCGTCCCACGTCTCGGAGATCGTCGTTCCGACGGGCGTGAGCGCCCCGATGCCCGTGATGACGACCTGATGCGGATCCACGCGTGGGTGATGGTAGCGTCCCAGCCATGTTGCCGTCTCCCCGGGCGTTTCTGGACGACCTCCTGCGCGCCCACGGGCCCTCGGGTCACGAGGAGCCGGCGGCCGCCGTCTGGCGCGCCTACGGCGCCGCCTTCGCCCGGGTGAGCGGGGACGTCCTCGGTAGCTCCTATGCCCGTGTGGGCCCCGATTCCGGCCCGCCGGTGCTGCTGCTGGGGCACATGGACGAGATCGGCCTGATCGTCACCCACGTCGAGCACGAGGACGCCGACTACGACGGCCTGCTGCGCGTGCGGGCGCTGGGAACGTGGGACCCGCAGGTACTCGTCGGGCAGCACGTCTGTGTCCGCACGCGCACCGGCGAGCGCCACGGCGTGGTCGGCAAGGGCCCGCGGCACCTGATGAGCGAGACCGACCTCGGACGCGCCTCGAAGATCGAGGACCTCTGGGTCGACATCGGCGCGCGCGACGCCGACGACGCGTTCGCGATGGTGCAGATCGGCGACCCGCTGGTGATCGACCGGCCGCCGGCCGAGCTGGCCAACGGCCGGCTCTCCTCGAAGGCGCTCGACAACCGCACCGGCGCCTGGGTGGTGCTCGAGGCGGCGCGGCGCGCGGCCGAGGCCGGCTCGCTGCGGGTGCCGCTCGTGGCCGGCGCGCCGGTGATGGAGGAGACGCTGATGGACGGTGCGCGCGCGATGGCGCATGCGGTCGCTCCGGCCGTGGCGATCGTGGTCGACGTGACGCACGCGAGCGACATCCCCGGCCTCGATCGCGGCGGCACGGGCCGCGTGCGGCTCGGGCACGGGCCGGTCCTGACGCGCGGGCTCGGCCTGCACCCGGGCCTCGAGGCGCGGCTGGAGGATGCGGCCCGCGCCGCCGATATCCCGTGGCAGATGGAGGCCATGCACGTCACCGGCAGCACCTACACCGACGTGGACGGCGCGCTCGACGCGCTCGCCGGCACCGCCGCGGCCCTCGTTTCGATCCCCCTCCGGCACATGCACTCGCCGGCGGAGGTCTGCGCGCTCGACGATCTCGACCATGCAGCCGAGCTGATCGCCCGGCTCTGCCTGACGCTCACTCCGGAGGACTCTTGGGACCGCTGAAGCTCTCTCTGACCGCGCTCTGCGCGGCGCTCGCACTGGCCGCCTGTGGCAGCAGCGACGACACGACCAGCACCAGCGCGCCCGCCGCCAGCGATGCGGCGACGACCGCGGCCGCGACCACGGCGCCCGAGACGACCGCGGCGGACACCGCCACCGCGGCCGCCGGCGGCGACGCCAGCTGCAAGACCGGCGTGCCGCCCGAGGTGAACCCGAAGACGTACACGGAGCCGCCGGCGGCGCCCGAGGGCGACACGCTGGCGATGGAGACCTCGTGCGGCACGATCACCTTCGCGCTCGACCGCGACCTCGGCGGCGAGGTCACCGACGCGGTGGCCGGCCTCGCGGCCGACGGCTTCTACGACGGCCTGACGTTCCATCGCGTGGTGCCCGACTTCGTGCTGCAGGGCGGCGACCCGGACGGCACCGGCGCCGGCGGGCCCGGCTTCTCGACCGTCAAGGCCCCGCCCGCCGACTACGTCTACGCGATGGGCGATCTGGCGATGGCCAAGACCCAGGACGAGGCGCCCGGCACCGGCGGCTCGCAGTTCTTCGTCATCTCCGGCGCGTCGGGCACCCAGCTGCCGCCCGAGTACGCGGTGATCGGCCACGCCACCGACGCCGACTCGCTGGCCGACGATCGCCCGCATCGCGGCGCTCGCGGTCGAGGACGGCCCGCCCTCCTCGCCGGTGTGGATCGTGAAGGCGTCCGTCTCGTAGACCGAAGGCCGAGCCATGCGCCGTTGATACCCTCCGGCGCATGGCGACCAAGGTCACATACATCTCCACCTCGCTGCCGAGCGACGAGCAGAACGCGGCCTTCGATGCCGCGGTCGCCGAGGTTCGGCAGCAGGTCGGCACGCACCAGCTGCTGATCGGCGGCACCGCCCGCGCGGGCGGTGCCGGCACGTTCTCGGTCGCGAACCCGGCGAACCACGCGGAGTCGCTCGGCACCTACGCCGAGGCGTCGGAGAGCGACGTCGCCGACGCCGTCGCCGCTGCCCGCGCCGCCGCGCACGACTGGAGCGCCACGCCCTACGCCGAGCGCGCGCGCATCCTGCAGCGGGCCGCCGACCTGATCCGCGAGCGCGTCATGTTCCTCGGCGCCGTCGTCGCGCTGGAGGTCGGCAAGAACCGCGTCGAGTCGGTGGGCGAGGTCGAGGAGGGCGCCGACCTGATCTCGTACTACTGCGACCGGCTGGTCGAGCACCACGAGTTCCGCACCGACCAGGAGTCGCAGACCGGCGAGGACCGCAACGTGTCGGTGCTGCGCCCGTACGGCGTGTTCGGTGTCATCTCGCCGTTCAACTTCCCGTCCGCGCTCGCCGCCGGCCCGATCGGCGCGGCCCTCGTGGCGGGCAACACCGTCGTCTTCAAGCCGGCCGAGACGACGCCGTGGTCGGGCGTGCTGCTGGCCGAGATCCTGCACGAGGCCGGCGTGCCCGGCGGCGTGCTGAACCTCGTCACCGGCGGCCCCGCCGTCGGCAAGGCGCTGGTGGCCGCACCCGGCGTGGACGGGATCGCGTTCACCGGGTCCTACGACGTCGGGCGCGAGATCTACCGCTCGTTCGCGGTCGGAGAGGCCTACTCGCGGCCCTGCATCACCGAGATGGGCGGCAAGAACCCCGCCATCGTCACGGCCACCGCCGACCTCGACAAGGCGGCGAACGGCATCCTGCGCTCGGCCTTCGGCGCGAGCGGCCAGAAGTGCTCGGCCTGCTCGCGGGTACTGGTCGAGGACGGCGTCCACGACGCCCTGGTCGAGAAGCTGGCCGAGGGCGCGAAGTCGTGGACGGTGGCCGACCCGGCCGCGGCCGACTGCCGCCTCGGGCCGGTCAACAACGCCGAGGCCTACGAGAAGTACCGCCAGGCGGCGGCGGATGCGCGCCGCGACGGCACGGTCGTGGCCGGCGCCGAGCTGCTCACCGACGGCGCGTTCGCGAACGGCTACTTCGTGGCGCCGACCATCGTCGCCGACCTGCCGGCCGGCCATCGGCTCACCCGCGACGAGCTGTTCGTGCCGTTCGTGACCGTCGAGCGCGTCGCCGACCTCGAGGCCGGTATCGCCGCCGCCAACGACCAGTCGCTCGGCCTCACCGCCGGCCTGTTCAGCGAGGACGAGGGCGAGAAGCAGCAGTTCCTCGACGGCATCGAGGCCGGCGTCGTCTACGTCAACCGCGCGGCCGGGGCGACCACCGGCGCGTGGCCCGGCTACCAGACCTTCGGCGGCTGGAAGGGTTCCGGTTCCACCGGCAAATCGGCCTTCGGGCCGCACTACGTCCAGCTGTTCATGCGCGAGCAGTCGCGCACGATTCTCCCGTGAGGTGACGTGATGGAAGGCAACTTCGGCTTCGGATTCGACCCAGAGATGCTGCAGCGCGCGCTCGGCGACATGGCCGACCAGGCGCGGCAGTCGCAGCAGGTGGCGTTCGCCGACGCGGCGATCAGCCTCGCCGTGCAGATGACGGTCGCGGCGGTCGGGCAGATCGCGCCCGCCGGCACGCCCGAGGAGCAGGCCGAGCAGCTGCGCGCGGCCATCACGCGCATCTACCCGGAGTGCGTGGCGCTCGTGCGCGAGGCGCGCCAGGGCCTGCAGTGAGGTTCGACCACGCCGTGCTGCTCGCCGCCGATGCGGAGCGCACCACGGCGTGGTACCAGCGGGTGCTCGGAGCGACCATCGAGCAGCTGGCGTACGGCCGCATCGCCGTCGTGCTCGGCGATGCGCGCCTGCACGTGCAGTTCCCCACGTCGACGCCGAACCCGCGGCCGGTCGCGCCGGCCGGCCCGGGCGCGAGCGACTTCTGCCTCGTCTGGGACGGCACCGCGGCCTCGGCCGTCGCGCACCTGGAGCGGCACGGCGTCACGATCGTGGCGGGACCGGTCGACCGGCAGGGCGCCGCGGGCATCGGCTCGTCGGTCTACTGCCACGATCCGGACGGCAACCTCGTCGAGCTGATGTCGTACGCCGGCTGACCATCCCGCGACGGATGGATCGCGGAAAAGGCGCCGATAGCGTACCTTTCGTCTCATGCCGCGCCGCCCCGTGATCGGAATCACGCTCGAGCTCGAAGACAACCTCGTCCTCCAGGTGGAGAAGGGCATCCGCGCGCCGCTCCAGGAGGAGGGCGCGTTCGTGATCACCCTGCCGCGCGACACGCCGCTGCACGAGCTGGACACGGTGCTCGAGATGATCGACGGCGTGGTGTTCTCCGGCGGTGCCGACGTGGATCCGTCGTGGTACGGCCACGAGCCGTACGAGAAGACGGTCGCGGTGCCGCCGGTGCACGACACGTTCGAGATCACGCTCGCCCGCCGCGCGCTCGAGCTCGGCATGCCGGTGCTCGGCCTGTGCCGGGGCGCGCAGGTGCTGGCCGTCGCCGACGGCGGCACGCTGACGCAGGACGTCCCGACGTTGCACGAGGGCGCGTCGCGCCACGCGTGGGACTGGTACGGCATCGCGCCCGAGCCGCTGCACGACCACGGGCACGAGATCCGGTACGAGCCCGACTCGCGGGTGGCCGCGTGGATCGGCGACGGCCCGCCGAAGGTGAACTCGTTCCACCACCAGTGCGTCCAGACCGTCGGCTCGCGCCTGCGCCCGGTCGCCTGGTCGCTGGACGGCGTCATCGAGGCCACCGAGCGCTGTGACGGCGGCGGCTTCGCGATGGGCCTGCAGTGGCACAACGAGATGATGTGGCGCCACGACGAGCGCTTCCTCGCGCCGCACCGCGAGTTCACGCAGGCGGCGTGGGACTACGCCGCCGCGCGCGACCGCGCGACGGACGCCTGCGCCAGCTAGGCGCCCCGCGCCGAAGCGCACGCTCCGCGCCGCAACGCGCCGAACCCCGCACGGAACACGCCATCCGTGGCCGTTTTCGCACCGCGTGCGAAAACGGACATCGCAGCCGTCGTCCTCGGCCGACCGCGCACGGAACGCGCGCAACGCGTGCCACAACAGACCAAACCGCGCACGGAAGACGTTTTCCGTGGCCGCTTTCGCACCGCGTGCGAAAACGGCCATCCGCGGACGCCGGCCGAGCCGGCTGTCGCTCCGGCTAGCGCTCGACGGCGGAGCCGCCGACGATCGCGTCGCGGCCGTCGGCGAACCGCACGCGGGCCTTGTGCGTGCCGTCGTAGTCGGGGCCCCACAGGATCAGCGTGGCCGGCTCGCCGCGCACCTTGCACGGCGTGTCGCCCTCGGGGTCGACGCCGCGCCAGACGCGGATGAACGGGTTCGACTCCCACTCCTCGCCGACCGTGGTCGACTCGACGTGCCCCGGGTGCAGGCGCGTCTCGTGCGGCAGCGCCATCAGGACCTGCATGATCGAGTGCACCTGGTCGGCGTAGCCGGTCGGACCGCCGCCCATCGTGCCGCCGACCGTGCCCTTGAACAGGCAGTCGGCCGTCAGGCAGTCGGTGCCGTCGACCAGCAGCGCGAGGTGATCGAGGCAGTGGCCCGGCGTGGCGAGCGGGCGGATCTCGAGGTCGCCGGAGCGCACCGTGTCGCCGTCGGCGATCTCGCCGGTGACGCCGTCGACCGACGCCGCCAGCCGGTGCGCCAGCACGGGCACGCCGAACCGCTTGCCGAGCTCGCCGACCCGCACCACGTGGTCGGGGTGCGCGTGGGTGACGAGCACGTGCGTGATCGTGATGCCACGCCGCTCGATCTCCTCCAGCAGCGGCTCCTCCACGCCGTTCGAGTCGACCAGCACGCCGTGCCCGCCGTCGCCGTCGGCGACGAGGTAGGCGTTCGACAGCCAGGTGGGGTGCTCGGCGCGGGAGATGATCACGGTGACCTCGTCAGTCGAAGTGGATGATGGAGCGGATGCCGTCCTGCGCCTCCATCAGCTCGAAGCCGCGGTTCACCTCGTCGAGCGTCAGCCGGTGCGAGAGCAGCGCCTCGACGTCGACGTCGCCGGCGAGCCAGCGGTCGACCAGCAGCGGCACCTGGGTTCGGCCCTTGACGCCGCCGAACGACGAGCCCGTGACGCGGCGGCCGGTGATGAGGAAGCGCGGCACGATGTCGACGGTCTCGCCCTTGCCGGCGACGCCGATCATCGTGGCGAGACCCCAGGCCTCGCGCGCCGACTCGACCGCCTGGCGCATCACGTTGACGTTGCCGGTGGCCTCGAAGGTGTAGTCGGCGCCGTAGCCGCCGGTCAGGTCCTTGATCGCGTCGACGACCTCCGGCCCGGCGAGCATCGTGTCGGTCGCGCCGTGGTGGCGCGCCATCTGCAGGCGGTCCTCCGACAGGTCGACGGCCACGATCCGCTCGGCGCCCTGCAGGCGCGCGCCGGCGACGGCGCCGAGGCCGACCAGCCCGCAGCCGAACACCGCGACGCTCGCGCCCTGCTCGACCTGGGCGGTGAACATCGCGGCGCCGAGGCCGGTCGACAGGCCGCACGCGAAGATGCAGGCACCGTCGAGCGGCGCCTCGGGGTTGACCTTCGCGAGGGCGATCTCGGGCATCACGGTGTACTCGGCGAACGTCGACGTGCCCATGAAGTGGCGGATCGGCTCGCCGCCGCGCGCCAGCCGCGCGGTGCCGTCGGGCAGGTACCCCTTGCCCTGCTGGTCGCGGATCGCGATGCAGCGGTTGGTGCGCGGGCTGCGGCAGTGGATGCACTCGCCGCACTCCGGGGCGAAGAGCGTCACGACGTGGTCGCCCGGGCGCACCAGCGTCACGCCGTCGCCGACGGCCTCGACCACGCCCGCGCCCTCGTGCCCGAGCACGCACGGCGCGTACCCCGTCGGGTCGGCGCCCGACGCCGTGTAGAGGTCGGTGTGGCACACGCCGCAGGCGACGAGGCGGACGAGCACCTCGCCGGCCTTCGGGTTCGGCGAGTTCGAGCTGCTGGACGACGAGGGGCCGGCCGAATTCCTCGAGCACGGCGGCGCGGATCTGCATTCCGGGATCGTACGGGTTGAAACCGTTCTAGGTCTACCTAGACTGCGAGAAGATGCCGACCAGAACGCCCCGCCGCGCTCCAGCGGTTTCGAGCGCCTTGCCGGGCGAGGCGCGGGTGCTCGAGGCGGCCCAGCGATCGCTCACCGGCGAGCGCCGGGGGCTGCGCGGCATCTGGCCGTTTCTCGGTCCCGCCTTCATCGCCGCGGTGGCCTACGTCGACCCCGGCAACTTCGCCACGAACATGGCCGCGGGCGCCAAGTACGGGTACATGCTGCTGTGGGTCATCCTCGTCGCGAACCTCATGGCGATGGTCATCCAGTCGATGAGCGCGAAGCTCGGCATCGCCACCGGGCGCAACCTGCCCGAGGTGTGCCGCGAGCGGTTCTCGCGCCGCACGTCGTTCGCGCTCTGGGTGCAGGCCGAGGTGATCGCGATGGCCACCGACCTGGCCGAGTTCATCGGGGCCGCGCTGGGCTTCCACCTGCTGTTCGGCACGCCGCTGTTTCTCGCCGGGCTCGTGACCGGCGTGATCGCGTTCGCGATCCTCGGCCTGCAGGCGCGCGGCTTCCGGCCGCTCGAGGCCGTCATCGCCGGGCTCGTCGGCGTGATCGTGATCGGCTTCGCGTTCCAGGTCTTCCTCGCCGAGCCGTCGACGTCCGGCATCGCGAAGGGCCTCTTCACGCCCCAGTTCTCCGACTCCGAGAGCGTGCTGCTGGCCGCGGGCATCCTCGGCGCGACCGTGATGCCGCACGTCATCTACCTGCACTCGGCGCTGACGCAGCGGCGCGTCGTCGGCGCCGACGACGCCGAGAAGCTGCGCATCTACCGGTTCGAGCGCATCGACGTGATCATCGCGATGGGCATCGCGGGCATCGTCAACATGAGCATGCTGGTCATCGCCGCCTCGGTGTTCCACTCCCGCGGGCTGACCGATCTGGGCGACCTCGACGACGTCTTCGTCGGGCTCGGCACCTACCTCGGCAGCCACTCCGACACGGCCTTCGGCATCGCGCTCCTCGCCAGCGGCCTGTCCTCGTCGTCGGTCGGCACGCTGGCCGGCCAGGTCGTGATGCAGGGCTTCATCCGCCGCCAGATCCCGCTGTTCCTGCGCCGGTCGATCACCATGGCGCCCGCGCTGATCCTGCTCGCGATCGGCGTCAACGCCTCCGACGCGCTGATCCTGTCGCAGGTGGTGCTGTCGTTCGGCATCCCGTTCGCGCTCATTCCCCTGTTGCTGTTCTGCCGCAACAAGGAGCTGATGGGCGGGCTCGTCAACCACCCGGCGACGACCTACGTCGCGATCGCCTCCGCGACGGTGATCATCGCGCTGAACGTCTTCCTGCTCTACCAGACGTTCTTCGGCTGATCAGCGGAACGCGTTCGTGATCGGCATCCGCCGGTCACGGCCGAACGCCTTCGGCTGCAGCTTCAGGCCGGGCGGCGCCTGCCGGCGCTTGAACTCGGCCACGTCGACCAGCCGCGCGATCCGACGCACCACGTCGGCGTCGCCGAGACCGAGCGCGACGATCTCGTCCGGCGCCAGGTCGCGCTCCACGTAGGCCTCGAGGATCGGATCGAGCACCGCGTACGGCGGCAGGCTCTGGTCGTCGCGCTGGTCGTCGCGCAGCTCGGCGCTGGGCGGCCGGTCGATGATCGAGGCCGGGATGCGCTCGGTGCCGGCCTGCTCGTTCAGCCAGCGCGCGAGCCGGAAGACCGTCGTCTTCGGCACGTCCTTGATGGGCGCGAACCCGCCCGCGGAGTCGCCGTACAGCGTCGAGTAGCCGACGGCCGTCTCCGACTTGTTCGAGGTCGTCAGCACCAGGTGCCCGTGCTGGTTCGAGACGGTCATCAGCAGCATGCCGCGGATGCGCGCCTGCAGGTTCTCCGCCGCGAGGCCGGTGGCGTCGGGCACGGTCTGCATGAACGCCTCGCGCAGGTCTTCGATCGGCTGCTCGCGGAAGCCGACGCCGAGGCACTCGGCCACGCGCCGGGCGTCCGACCGGGTCTCGGCGACGTTGTAGCGCGTCGGCATCGAGATGGTGTCGACGCGATCCGCGCCCAGCGCATCCGCGGCGAGCGCCGCCACCAGGGCCGAGTCGATGCCGCCCGACAGGCCGAGCAGCACGCGCGAGAAGCCGTTCTTGACGGTGTAGTCGCGCAGGCCGAGGCAGAGCGCGCCCCACAGGTCGGCCTCGGGCGAGGCCGGGCCGGGCGCGATGCGCGGCTCGAGCAGCGACCGCGGCTGCGGCGGGTCGAACGTCACGCGCGGCTCGAGTGGCTTGCGCTGCTTGCCGCGGCGCAGCCGCGTATCGCGCAGACGGGCCGAGACGGCGGCGCCCGGGTCGACCTCGCAGACGAGCAGCTCCTCCTCGAACGCGGCCGCGCGGGCGACGATGTCGCCGTCGGCGTCGATGACGATCGACCGGCCGTCGAACACCAGCTCGTCCTGGCCGCCGACGAGGTTCACGTAGGCGATGATCGAGAGCTCGTCACGGGCCCGCGTGCGCAGCATGTCCTCGCGCACGCCGGCCTTGCCGACGTGGTACGGCGACGA
Organism: uncultured Actinomycetes bacterium; assembly: GCA_963732645.1. Lineage (GTDB taxonomy): Bacteria > Actinomycetota > Thermoleophilia > Gaiellales > F1-60-MAGs149 > VFJZ01. Next base: position 64,500 of record CAVTAC010000004.1, on the reverse strand, counting down.
CGAGATGTTCAGGATCACCGTCGCGCCGCCCCGTGCCGCTCGGCCGGCCGGGCCGTCGGACAGCCACAGGTCCTCGCAGATCGTGACCGCGCAGAGGGCGCCGCCGGCCTCCAGCGCGAGCCCGTGCCGGCCGGGCGCGAACGTGCGCTCCTCGTCGAACACGCCGTAGTTGGGCAGGTGCTGCTTGTCGTACCGCGCCTTGATCTCGCCGCCGGCGAGCAGCAGTGCGGAGTTGTGCACGCGGTCGCGGCCGAGCCACGGCGAGCCGACCAGCAGCGGCACGTCGATGCGGCCGGCGAGCGACTCCACCTCGCGCCGGCAGGCGCGGAGGAACGCCGAGCGGAACAGCAGGTCCTCCGGCGGATAGCCGGAGATCGCGAGCTCGGGCGCGAGCACCAGGTCGACGTCCTGGCGAGCGGCCTCGGCACACGCCTCGGCCACCCGGTCGGCGTTCGCGCCGACGGCGCCGACCGTCAGATCGAGCTGGAGCAGCGCGAGTCGGAGCACGCGCGCAGTCTATTCGTGCCGCACGGCCTCCAGCGCCGCGACGACGCCCGCGTCGAGCGCGATGGCGTGCGTGAGCGCGGCGGCCTCCGGCGTCTTCGGCCGGCCCCCCGAGATGCAGTGCACGAGCGGCAGCAGGCGCTCCCGCGGCGTCCGCAGGCGCAGGGCCTCGCGCTCCACCCGGCGCAGCGACAGCAGCGGGACGCCGAGCAGGCGCCCCTCCTCGCCCAGCTGCAGCGCGGCGCCCGGCAGGAACGCGTCGGCCGCCCCCACGCAGAAGGTGAGCGCCGCCGCCATCACCACCGACTCGTCGAGCCGCGGGTGCAGCTGGCAGGTCTCGCGGCACAGCGTCGCGACGGCGACCGTGTGCTGGATGGCGCCGCCGGCGTACGCGTGATGCGAGTCGACCGTCACCGGCGCCTGCCGCACGAGCGGCCGGAAGCGCGCGTCGGCGTACACGCCCTCGACCAGCGCGCGCAGGGTGCTGTCGTGGATCTCGCCGACCAGGAACTCGAGGAAGCCCTCGAGGTCCTCCGTGTCGCGGCGCGCACCGGGCACGTAGACGAGCGGATCGCCGGCCTCGACGCGCTCGATCGACCGCACCACGACCTGGACGCGCCCGCGGTACTCCTCGACCGCACCCAGCACGCGGACGGTGTCGCCCTGAGCGAAGCGCCCGTCGAGCAGCGGCACGTCGTCGAAGCAGACGGCGCGGACGCGGCCGGTGCGATCGCCGAGCTCGAGCGAGAGGAACGGAGCGCCGGTGCGCGCCCGGCGGAGATCCTTGCGCAGCACCGCGAAGGTGGAGTCGACGAGCCGGCCCGCGACGAGGTCGCGGATCCACGTCTTCGACTCGACGTCCGGCATGGGGCGAGTCTACTCGGAGACCCGTCGATGGGGGTTACGATCTGCCGGTGACGCCACGGGCCGGGGCTACCGTGCGGCCCTTCCGGGCGCTGCACTTCGACACCGATCGGGTGCCGATCGCCGATGCGATCGCGCCGCCGTTCGACGTGGTCGGCGAGGCCGAGCGCGGCGCACTGGCCGACCGCTCGCCGTTCAACATGGTGCACCTGATCCTGCCGCAGGCGGGTGGTGAACGCCGGGTGCACGACCAGATCTGCGCCTGGCGCCGCGACGGCGTGCTGGTGCTGGACGACGAGCCCGCCTACTACTGGCTGGAGGAGCGCTACGTCGCGCCGGACGGCACGCAGCGCACGCGGGGCGGGTTCATCGGCCTCGTCCACATCGAGCCGTACGAGAAGCACATCGTGCTGCGCCACGAGCGGGTGCGGGAGCAGCCGGTCGACGGCCGCCTCGAGCTGCTTCGCGCCACGCACGCGCACCTGTCGCCCATCTTCGGCGCCTACCACGACGCCGAGCGCCGGGCCGAGCGCGCCCTGCTGCAGGGGCGCGACCCCGAGCCGATGTTCGACGTCACCAGCGACGACGGCACGCGGCACCGGCTGTGGCGGTGTCGCTCCGGCCACGCCGAAGTGGCCGCGGCGCTGGCGTCCTCCACCGTGCTGATCGCCGACGGCCACCACCGCTACGAGACCGCCCTGCGCTACTGGCGGGAGCGCGGTGGCGGCGACGGGCCGGCGGCCTTCCTGCCCGTCTACCTGGCGAACGCGGACGACGGCCTCGTTATCTACCCGACCCATCGCGTCGTCTCGGGCGTCTCGGACGACGTGGCGGCCGGCATGGCCGACGCGCTCCGCGCGCAGGGACTCGTGGTGCGCGAGGTGGCCGACCCCGCGGCCGCCCTGGCGGCCGTCGACGGTCATGCCGCGCTGGCGATCGCGCGCGAGGGCCGACCCGCGCTGCTGGCGGAGGGCGGCGCCGGCGTCGACTCCGTCCTCGCGCAGGACCACCTGCTCGGCCCGGTCCTCGGGCTCGACCGGGCGGCGGTCGCGCACACCGACCGGATCACCTACCGGCACCGCACCGACGAGGCGATCGCGCTGGCGACGGGCGACCGCATCGCCATCCTGCTGCGCGCGCCGACCATCGCGCAGGTGGAGGAGACGGCGCTGCAGTCGGGGACGATGCCGCAGAAGTCGACCTACTTCTATCCCAAGACCGTCGACGGGTTGGTGTTCTACGGCCTCGACGACTGCGTCTGAGGGGACCGCACGCGCGGTGTCGTACCCTTCAGGTATGGCCCTTCCGTCCGAATCCGCCATCCTCGAGGCACTGTCGCGGGTCCAGGACCCGGAGCTGCACCGCAGTCTGACCGAGCTCGAGATGGTGCGCCAGATCGAGATCGGCGACGAGGGAGCGGTCTCGATCCTGATCGCGCTGACCGTGCCCGGTTGCCCGCTGAAGGCGAAGATCGAGGGCGACATCACGGCCGAGCTGCGGCAGGTCGAGGGCGTCACCGGGGTCCTGGTGGCCTTCACGCACATGACCGAGGAGGAGCGCGCCGCGCTCGGCGCCCGCCTGCGCGGCGGCACGGCCGACGGCGGCGGCGCGACGCGCGAGCGCAAGGGCCTCGCGATCGACAACCGCACCCGCGTGATCGCCGTGGCGTCGGGCAAGGGAGGCGTCGGCAAGTCGTCGCTGACGGTCAACCTGGCGCTCGCACTGCGTGCGCAGGGCCACGAGGTCGGCATCATCGACGCCGACATCTACGGCTTCTCGATCCCCGGCATGCTCGGCATCGACCAGCGCCCGGTGACGTTCGACGGCATGATCGTGCCACCCGTCGCCCACGGCGTGAAGACGATCTCGATCGGCTACTTCCTCGACGACGAGGGCGCCGTCATGTGGCGCGGCCCGATGCTGCACCGTGCGCTCGAGCAGTTCATGACCGACGTGCACTGGGGCGGCCTCGACTACCTGCTCATCGACATGCCGCCCGGCACGGGCGACATCGCGATCTCGCTCGGTCAGCTGTTCACCGAGGCCGGCCGCCGCGTCGAGTCGATCATCGTGACGACGCCCAACCAGGCCGCCCAGCGGGTCGCCGAGCGCGCCGCCGCGGTCGCGCACCGCATGAAGATGGAGATCGCCGGCGTCGTCGAGAACATGAGCTACCGCGTGTGTCCGTGCTGCGGCGAGCGCGACGACGTGTTCGGGTCGGGCGGCGGCCAGTCGCTCGCCGACAAGGTCGGTGTGCCGCTGCTGGCGCAGATCCCGCTCGAGCCGGCCGTCCGGGCCGGCGGCGACGACGGCGTGCCGGTGATGGTCGCCGACCCCGAGACGCCGGCCGCGCAGGCCATCGCCGAGCTCGCGCGCCAGCTGGTGCGCACCGGCAAGCCGGATCCGGCGCAGCGCATGACGCGCCGCCTGCAGGTCCTCTAGAGGCTGCACCTCCCCCGTTGGAGGGACGCCGCGCGGCATCCCCCTTTCCGATGTAGGAAGGGTGATCGACGAGCTGAACACCCTTGCGCTGATGCGGGCCCGCGACCAGGGGCGGGCGCTGCTCGCAACGGTGCGGCGCGCGATGATCGAGGTGGAGCGACCGGCACGCCACGCGCTCGTCTGCCTCCTCGCCGACGGACACCTCCTGATCGAGGACGTGCCGGGCGTCGGCAAGACGACCCTGGCGCGCATCATCGCCCGGGCGATCGGCGGCCACGACTCGCGCATCCAGTGCACCGCCGACCTGGTGCCGGCCGACATCATCGGCATCGAGATCCGCTCCGACAACCCGGCCCTGCGGCCGCACGTGTTCGATCCGGGCCCGCTGTTCGCGAACGCGGTGGTGCTGGACGAGGTCAACCGCGCCACGCCGAAGCTCCAGGCGGCCCTGTTCGAGGCCATGGAGGAGCGGTTCGTGTCGGTCGCGAAGAAGCGGCATCCGCTGCCCCGCCCGTTCTTCGTCGTCGCCACGATGAACCCGTACAACCCGGAGGAGGAGACCTTCCGGCTCGCCCACGGCCAGCGCGACCGCTTCGCCATCGCGACGGCGATCGGCTATCCGTCGGAGGAGGGTGAGGTGACGCTGCTCGACCGGTTCGCCGGGTACGACGCGCTCGCCGACATCGATCCGATCGTGGCCCCCGGCGACGTGGTCAAGGTGCAGCGCGGCGTCGCGCTCGTCCACGTGCCCGACCTGGTGCGCGAGTACATCGTCAAGCTGGTGCGCGCCACGCGCGACTTCGAGGGCGTCAACGTCGGCGCCTCGCCGCGTGCCGCGCTGTCGCTGCAGCGCTGCTGCCAGGCGCTGGCGCTGATCTCCGACTGCACCGAGGTGCAGCCCGATCACGTCCAGGAGCTGTTCGTCCCGTGCCTCGCGCACCGCATGCAGTTCCTCCCCGGCGTCGACGCCAATGCGACGGCCGAGGCGATCCTCGCCTCCGTGAAGGCGCCGGCCTGGAAGAAGCCGACGCTGGTCGCCGCAGTCGACGACCTGCTGGACGCGCACGTGCCGGCGCCCCTGTCGGCCGACCTGCCGGGCGTCTCGCGCCTGCAGCGCCGCCTCGAAGGCGGCTGATACAGGCTGCGACGCTAGATCCGTCGCTGCCTCGAGGGGACGGAACGGCCGCTCCGAACCTGCGCACCGCGCGGCAGGGGCTCGACCCGGCGCGGCCGATCGCAGCCTTCGCGAAGGTGGAGATTGTCTGACTTTGGTCAGACAATAAAGCCGTCACGAAACACGCATTGTCCGGACCCGAACACGCACAAACCGCGCAGATCGCGCGATCCGCGCGTCTTCCGTGACGGTCCTGTGCGCGGGGTCTGACCCCAGAAAACCTACTTTGGGGGTCTGACCCCCGTGACAAACCGCACACACTCGGACGTCTGCGACGGCCGAGTCTCGTGGTGGATGAAGGCGCTTGCGATCGCTCGCTTCTGCGTCGGTGCTGCACGCGTCAGCACCCGCCTCGAGTGGACGGAACGGACCCTCCGATCACCTCCCGGACGCGGCGGATCGCCGACGCCCTAGAACGCCTGGCGGTCGCCCGGGCGCAGCGGATGCACCGTGACACCCTCGAGTCCGAGCTTGGCGATCTCCTCCTGCACCAGCTCCGGCGTCCCGGTCAGCGCCGGGAACGTTCCCCAGTGGCCGCCGATGACGTGCTTCACGCCCAGCAGGCGCATGGCGTGGGCTGCCTCGAGCGGGCCCATCGTGTACAGGTCGCCGATCGGGAGGATCGCGACGTCGGGCCGGTAGATCTCGCCGATCAGGGCCATGTCGGAGAACACGCAGGTGTCGCCCGCCTGGTAGACCCTGAAGCCGTCGGCGAACGTGATCACGAAGCCGGCCGGCTCGCCGCCGTAGCCGACGATCGACTCGCCGTCGACGATGCCGCCGGAGTGGATCGCGTGCGTCATCGTGAAGCGGATCCCGAGCTGCTCCACCGACCCGCCGGTGTTGAAGCCGACGACGTTCACGCCCTTGCCGCCGAAGTACACGGCGAGCTCGTACTTGGCCAGCACCGGGCACCCGTGCCTGCCGTGCACGGCCTCGACGTCGGCGATGTGATCGCCGTGCCCGTGGGTCAGCAGCACCAGGTCGACGCGGGCCGGATCGCGCAGCGCACTCGGGGATCGTCGGGGCGGTCAGCCAGGGATCGACGAGCACGTGCGTGCCGTCCGGAGTGGTGTGACCCCACGTGCCGTGGCCGTACCACGTGATCTCGACGCTGCCTGCCATCGCGAAGCTCCTCCTCGGCCGTTCGGCCGGAGCATACTTCCCGCCGTGACTCAAAGGCGATACGCAGCGACCGAGGCCGAAGTACGACGCGCGCTCGACGGCGTGTACGAGGAACTCGACCCCGGGACGGCGCTCTGGCGCTGCACTGCCGGGCCCTACCGGACACCCGTCGAACTCGTCGTCGAGGACGGCCCCGTCGTCGTCGCCCGCGCCGCCGTGGTGGCGGTGCCGGAGCTGACGGGCGCGCTCGCGCAGGCGGTGGCGATCGAGCACGACTCGCTGATGTTCGGCCGGTTCGCCCACGCCGACGGGCAGCTGCGCGTCGAGCACGCGATCGTCGGCGGGCACACGATGAACGCCCAGGAGGTCCGCATCGCGGTGTGGGCCGTCGGCTGGGCGGCGGGCGCCTACGGGCCGCGCTGGGAGCGTCACGCCGCCGGGCTGCCGCTCACCGGCGGCGAGCCGGTGCCCGGCGTCGCCGCGCGCCGCGGGGCCGAGGACCGCGTCGCGTCGACCCAGGCCCGCGTCGAGCGCTTCCTGCACGACCAGCACGGCGGCTTCACCTACGACGAGGCGTGGGGCTACCACGGCCCGTTCGGCTCGACCCGCGTGTTCGTCTCGGTGCGCCACGTGCTCGAGACCTCGACGGCCGTCCTGGTCGCCTCACCGGTGCTGTCGGGCGTCGAGCTCACCGATGCCCTGGCGCTCGACGTCGCCGAGGTGTCGGCGGCGCGGTCGTTCGGCCGCTTCGCCTTCGCCGCCGAGCGCTCCGAGCTGTGGGCCGAGGTCGCCATCCTCGGTGACGACCTGGATCCGGAGGAACTCGCCGCGGCGATCACCGCGGTGGCCGAGCTGGGCGACGGCGAGGACGAGCGCCTGCAGGCAGCACATGGCGGCCGCCGCTACGCCGACCTGACGCGCTGAGCTCGAGGCAGTGCCGCTACGGCGCCGCGAGCAGCGTCGAGGCGGCGTCGCCCGCCCACCCGAGCACGTCGGGCGGGTAGACGCCGAGCCACACGACCACCGCGACGGCCAGCACGGCGCAGACTCCGGCCCAGGCCGTGCCCGGTGCCGGGGCGAGCATGGCGCCGGTCTCGCGCCGGCGGTCGTACAGGGCGAGGCCGATGCGCAGGTAGTAGCCGAGGCTGATCACCGTCGATGCGACGCCGACGAGGGCGAGGTAGGTGTAGTCCGCGTCGACCGCGGCGGCGAACAGGTAGAACTTCGCGAGGAACCCGGCGGTCGGCGGGAACCCGCCCAGCGACAGCAGGAAGATCGCCAGGGCAGCGCCCAGCACCGGCCGTGAGAAGCCCCAGCCGCGCAGCGACTCGAGGGTCGCGGCCTCGCCGGTCTCGCGCTCGCGGATGGCGATCACGGTGAACGCGCCGACGCTGGTGACGGCGTACACGGCGAGGTAGAACAGCAGCGCCTTGGCGCCCGCCTCGCCCGAGACGAGGGCCATCAGCAGGTAGCCCGCGTGGCCGACCGACGAGTACGCCAGGATCCGCTTCAGGTTCGTCTGCCGCAGCGCCGCGATGTTGGCGAACAGCATCGTGATGATCGACGCCGCCGCCACGCGCGGGCCGCCACACGTCGCCCATGGCGGGCAGCGCCTGCACCAGCACGCGGAACAGGGCCGCGAACGCCGCCGCCTTGGTGGCCGCCGACATGAACGCGGTCACCGGCGTCGGCGCACCCCTCGTACACGTCGGGCGTCCACATGTGGAACGGGACGACGGCGATCTTGAACCCGAGCCCGGCCAGCACGAGCGCCGTCCCGGCCAGGGCCAGCAGGCTGTTCGGATCCTCGGCGACGCCCTTGGCGATCTCGGGGAACCCGAACGAGCCGGTGGCGCCGTACAGGAACGCCGCGCCGTACAGCAGGATGGCGGAGCCGATCGAGCCGAGCACGAGGTACTTGAGGCCGGCCTCGAGCGACGCCGAGCTGCGCGTCTCGAACGCGCACAGGGCGTACAGCGAGATCGAGAAGGTCTCCAGCGTGATGAACAGCGAGATGAACGAGTTGGACGCGGCGAGCAGGTCCATGCCCGCCGCGGCGACCAGCAGGAAGGCGACGAACTCGGGGCCGTGCTCGCGCAGCCGCGACCAGCCGTAGGCGCCCATCAGCGCCAGCAGGCCGGAGGCCGCGACGATCACGCGGACGAGGTTCGCGAACTGGTCGACGACGAACTGGCCCTCGAGCACGCTCCACGAGCCGCCGCCGAAGTCCCAGATCACGCCGACCGCGACCAGCGAGCCGATGAAGCAGCCCATGCCGACGAACATCGCGAGGTCGCGCGCGCGGCGGTCCTGGACGATCACGGCCGCCAGCAGCAGGAAGGCGGCGCCGCCGATCAGGATCAGGTCGGGCGCGAGCGCGCTCCACTGGACGCTGGGCGTGTTCACTTCGCGGCCTCTGTCGGCGGCCGGCACGGCGAGCTGCGACGGCGGCCGCGTCGACCCGCTTCGTGACCGCGTGCGGGTAGAACGACAGCGCCAGCACCGCCGCCACCAGCGGGATCACGGCGAAGAACCCGCCGCCGCGCAGCTCGGGCGGGTTGGACGCGCCGACGGCGTCGCCCTCGCGGTCGTGCAGGATCGCCGAGATCCACCGCAGCATGTACATGGCCGCGAGGATCACCGCGAGCGACGCGATCACCCCGACCGCGGCCTTCGCCTCGAAGGCGCCCAGCAGCACCAGGAACTCGGAGGCGAACGCGCTCGAGCCGGGCACGGCCAGCGCCGCGACGCCGATGATGATGACGACGGTCGCGAGCACCGGTCGACCGCGCGCGAGGCCGCCGAGGCGGGCGAACGCGTCCTGGCCGGTGGTGTGCGCGACCCAGCCGGCGAGCAGGAACAACGCCGCGGACAGCAGGCCGTGGTTGACCATCTGGAACGCCGCGCCGGTGGCACCCTGGTCGTTGAGGGCGAAGATGCCGAGGGTGACGAGGCCCATCTGCGCGATCGACGAGTAGGCGATGACGCCGCGGGCGTCGGGCTGACGGAACGCGATCAACGAGCCGTACAGCAGCCCGATCACCGCCGCCCCGACCAGCAGCCACCGGAACTCGGCGACGGGCTCGGGGAAGGTCGGCAGCACGATCCGCAGGAAGCCGTACGCACCCGCCTTCGACGCCACGCCCGAGAGCACGGCCGCCACCTCGGGCGGCGCGCTGCGGTACGCGTCGGGCAGCCAGCCGTGCAGCGGCCACACCGGCGCCTTGATCGCGAACGCGAGGATGAACGCCGCGAACACCCAGTTCGAGTTCGACGTGCCGATCTCGGTCAGGTCGAACGAGCCGGCCTCGCAGCCCGATCACGATCATCCCGACCAGCATCAGCAGCGTGCCGACGAACGTGTAGATGAGGAACTTCAGCGTCCCCTTGCGGCGCTCCGGCCCGCCCCAGATGCCGATCAGGAAGTACAGCGGGATCAGCATCGCCTCGAACCCGACGTAGAACAGGATCAGGTCGCGGGCGCAGAAGACGAGGATCAGCGCCGACTCGAGCAGCAGCAGCAGCGCGAAGTACGGGCGGCCCCGGTACCGGCCCTCCCAGGCCGCGTAGCCCATCGCGCACGCCATCACGAGCACCGTCATGCAGACCATCACCAGCGACAGGCCGTCGAGGCCGACGTGGTACCGGACGCCGAGGTCGGTCAGCCACGCCTTGTTGGTCTCGAACCCGAACGAGCCGTCGGTCGGCAGGTCGGGGATGATCGTCGTCACCAGCCAGTACAGCGGCAGCACCTGCGACGGCCACGGCGACCAGCGCCAGGCCCTCGCGCGGCAGCGGCAGGATCATCACCAGCAGCGCCACGACCAGCGGGAAGACGATCAGCGCCGTCGCGTTCACGGTGTAGGCGTCGAACATCAGGCGGCCTGCACCATGAAGTAGAAGACGAGGCCGGCGACGCCGAGCGCGAACACCAGCGCGTAGATCCGGACGAGGCCGTTCTGCACGACGGCGAACGTGCGGCCGGCGCGACCGGCCAGCGCGCCGAGCGCGTCGGGCGCGAGCAGCAGCACCGACTGCTCGATGGTGCGGCGCAGCGTCACCGACAGCCAGACGGCCGGGACGTAGAAGGCGTAGTGGTACAGCTCGTCCCAGAAGAACTTGCGCTCGGACAGGATCGCCAGCGGGCGCGGGAACGGCACCGGCGAGGTGCGGCCCTTGCCCCAGATGCGCGCCGCGGCGAGGATGCCGATCAGGCCCGGCGCTGGTGGCCACGAGCGGTCGCGATCCACTCGTTCGACACCGACGGCTCGAGCATCGGCACGCCGCCGTAGACGATCGGCTCGAGCCAGTCGGAGAAGAGGTGCGTGACGCCGGGGAATCTGCACCACACCCGCGACGGCGGCCAGCACCGTGAGGATGTAGACCGGGATCAGCATCGTCCGCGGGCCCTCGCCGTGCTCGGTGTGGTGCGGCGCGTGGTGGGCGGCGTACTCGCTCGGCTGACCGCGGAAGACGACGAACATCAGCCGCGACGCGTAGAGGCCGGTCAGCAGGGCGCCGACGACGCCGCCGACGAACGCGAACATGCCCCAGAACCCGCCCAGCTCGAGGCCGGAGGCGAGGATGGCGTCCTTCGAGATGCCGCCGGACAGCGGGAACACGCCGGCCAGGGCGAACGTGCCGATCCACATGCACAGCGCGGTGCGCGGCAGCCACTGCTGGAGGCCGCCCATCTTGCGGATGTCCTGCTCGTCGGCGAGCGCGTGGATGACGACGCCGGCGCCCATGAACAGCAGCGCCTTGAAGAAGGCGTGCGTGGTCAGGTGGAAGATGCCCGTCCAGTACGCGCCGAGGCCGACGCCGACGAACATGTACGCGATCTGGCTCATCGTGGAGAACGCGATGATGCGTTTGATGTCGGTCTGCGTGAGCGCCGTCAGGCCGGCCATCAGCAGCCCGATGACGCCGATCGCGACGATCACGTGCTGGATGGTCGGCGCGTACGAGTAGAGCGGGTTCATGCGCGCGATCAGGTACACGCCGGCCGTCACCATGGTGGCGGCGTGGATGAGGGCGGAGACCGGCGTCGGGCCCTCCATGGCGTCGGGCAGCCACGTGTGCAGCGGCAGCTGCGCCGACTTGGCGAGGCCGCCGATCAGCAGCAGCCCGCAGATCCAGTTGATGGTCGACGTGTCGACGCCCAGCTGCGCGCGCTCGCCGAACACCTCGATGTAGTCGACGGTGCCCAGCTCGCGGAAGATCATGAAGATGCCGATCGCCATGCCGACGTCGCCGACGGCGTTCATGATGAACGCCTTCTTGGCGGCGGCGACCGCGCTCGGCTTCTGGTGCCAGAACCCGATCAGCAGGTACGACGAGAGGCCGACCATGCCCCAGCCGACCAGCAGCACGACGAAGTTCGCCGCCAGCACCAGGATCAGCATCGAGAACACGAACAGGTTCAGGTACGCGAAGTAGCGGCGCTCCTCGAGGTCGCCGTGCATGTACCCGACCGAGTAGACGTGGATCAGGAAGCCGACGCCGGTGACGACGAGCAGCATCACGGCCGACAGCTGGTCGACGAGGATCGAGTTGTCGACGTGCAGGTCGCCCGACTGCATCCACGTCCAGGCGACGGAGTGGATCGAGCGCGACTCCTCGTCCAGGCCGTGCAGGCGGACGAACACGATCACGCTGAGCGCGAACGCGACCAGCATCACGCCGCACGCGATCCACGACGCCACGCGCCGCGGCACGCGCTCGCCGCCGAACCCGAGCAGCGCGATCAGCACGCAGCCGGCCAGCGGCGCCGCGTACGCGAGCCAGGCGGTCATCGAAATGCTCATGCCGTGCGCTCCTGCGGAGCTTCGCACGGCAATCGCCACCGCATGCAAGGGATTCCGCTGCGCTCCATCCGTTGCATACTCATCAGCCGCGCAGCTCCACCAGCTCGTCGGTGTCGAGCGTCATCTTGCGGCGTTCCATCGCGACGATCAGTCCGAGCCCGACCACGACCTCGGCCGCGGCGACGCCCATCACGACGAGTGCGAACACCTGGCCGTCACGGCTGCCGTTGTACCGGCCGAAGCCGACCAGCGCGAGGTTGACCGAGTTCAGCATCACCTCGAGCGACAGCAGCACCACGAGCGGCGAGCGCCGTAGCAGCACGCCGGCGAGGCCGATCGCGAACAGCAGCCCGGAGACGATCAGGTACGAGCCGATTCCCGGAGTCACTCGGCGCTCCGGCTGGCGGCCAGCTCGCGCGCCTCTTGCACGCGCCGCTGGCGCTCGTCGAGGTCGACGCGCATCGGGCGCGGGCCGGCGCCGAGCACGACCGCGGCGATGGCCGCGACGAGCAGCAGCAGCGACACGAGCTCGAACGCGCCCACGTACGTCGTCAGGAACAGCTCACCGACAGTCTGCGGCGACCCGAAATTGTCCTCCACGGCCGCGGGGCTGTCGAGGCCCGAGCGGCCGATCACGAGGGCCAGCTCGACCAGGATCGCGCCCGCCGCGACGCTGGCCACGACGATCTGCCACGTGCGCCGGTGCTCGCCCGGCAGCTCGCCGCGCGGCCCGATGTAGGCGATGACGAACAGGAACATGACCATCACGGCGCCGGCGTAGACGATGATCTGCGCGGCCGCCACGAAGTCGGACTGCAGCAGGATGAACAACGTCGCCAGCGACGCCAGGTTGCCCAGCAGCGCGATCGCCGAGATGAACGGGTTGCGCTGCAAGATGACCGCGAACGCGCACGCGATGGCGGCGGCCGAGGCGACGAACCAGACGACGGTTGCCACTACCAGAGCCCCTTGACTTCGTCGTCGCCGGGCGTGCCCTCGGGGTTGGTGGCCGTCACGATCTCGTACATGCCGAGGGCGGCCTCCATCTCCTGCACGGGATGGTCGAACACGTCGATCGCCTTCGACGGCGTGCGCCGCAGAGGCTTCTCGAGCAGCATCTCCTTCGTGTACACGAGCGCCTCGCGCGAGATCTCCGACAGCTCGAAGTCGTTGCCGAGGGTGATGGCGTCGAACGGGCACGCCAGCTCGCAGTACCCGCAGAAGATGCAGCGGGCCATGTTGATCTCGTAGATGCGGGCATACCGCTCGCCGGCCGAGACGCGGTTGTCGACGGTGTTCTCGGCGGGCACGACGCGGATGCAGTCGGACGGGCACGCGGCCGCGCACAGCGAGCAGCCGACGCACTTCTCGAGGCCGTTCTCGTGCCGGTGCAGCTGGTGCCGGCCGCGGAACCGCGGGTAGACGGGCCGCTTGTACTCCGGGTAGCGCTGCGTGACGGGCTTCCGGAAGAGGTGCCGGAGCGTGACGCTGAATCCCTTGACCTGATCGAGCATGAGCAGCAGCCGCCTTATCCGTAGACCACGAAGAACGCGGTGACGAGGAGGTTGAGCGTGGCGGCCGGCAGCAGCACCTTCCAGCCCGAGCGACATCAGCTGGTCGAACCGCACGCGGGGCACGGTGGCGCGCAGCCAGATGAAGATGAAGAGGAAGAAGCCGGTCTTGAGCAGCATCCAGATCGGCCCGGGCAGCACCGGCCCGTTCGGCCCGGCCAGGAACAGCACGGAGGCCAGCGCCGACAGCGTGATGGCGTTGATGAACTCGGCGTTCGCGAACATGGCGAAGCGCATGCCGCCGTACTCCGTGTGGTAGCCGGCGACGACCTCGCCGTCGGCCTCGGCCAGGTCGAACGGCGGCCGGTTCGACTCGGCCACGGCCGCCACCATGAACACCAGGAAGCCGAGGAACTGGGGCACGATGTACCAGACCCAGTTGCTCTGCTCCTGCGCGATCTCGATGAACGACAGCGAGCCGGAGTGGATCACGACGCCGATCACGGCCAGCGTGAACGCCACCTCGTAGGAGACCAGCTGGGCGATGGCGCGCATGCCGCCGAGCAGCGAGTACTTCGAGCCCGACGCCCAGCCGCCGATCAGCAGGCCGTAGAAGCCGAGCGACCCGAGCGCCGCGACGAACAGCAGCGCGACGTTGGAGTCGGCCATGTACAGGTGGAACTGGATGTCGGTGCCAGGGCACCGTCGCGAGGCCGCCGAACGGCATCAGGCCGAACGCGCCGATGGCGCAGAACAGCGAGATGAACGGCGCCAGCAGGTACAGCCGCGGCCGCGCGCCGTCGGGGATCATCGACTGCTTGCGCAGCAGCTTGCCGAGGTCGGCGATCGGCTGCAGCAGCCCCTGCGGCCCGACCCGGTTGGGACCGAGGCGCGCCTGGAAGCGGCCGATCAGCCGGCGCTCCACCCACGTCATGACGGCGAAGAAGCCCATCAGCAGGTTGACGAGCGCGAACCCCTTGATGGCCGTGATGTAGAACCCGTCGACCATCAGCCGGGCACGACCTCCGCGTCGCCGGCGACCGGCGGGCCGCCCCAGTTGATCCGGACGGCGCCGGCGCGCAGCCGGCGCGAGGTGCGCAGCGGCCCGGTGTGGTCGCCGCCCGCGTGGCGGACGGTGACGGCGTCGTGCTCGGACACGCCGAGCCGCGCGGCGTCCTCGTGGTTGAGCATCACCCAGGGCGCGCGCTGGTGCGCGAGCGCCGGCGTGCGCTCGACCGCGACGCCCGAGAAGTGCGGGCGCGGGGCGATCAGCGTGAAGCGGCCCGGCGCGGCCGCGGCGCGGCTCGGCCGCGGCGGGCGCGGCCGGTGCGGCGACGGCGCCGCGCGGTGCGGGCGGGCAGCGGCGCGCGGCCGTTCAGCTCGCTCCAGGTGAGCGGGATGCCGAGCTCGGCGGCCAGCTGCGCCGTAGGCGCTGGACGGCGGCGGGCGAGATCTCGATGCCGAGGTGCGCCGGCGATGGCGACGTAGGCCGCCAGGTCGCGGCACGCCGCTGGGCGGCTTCACGGCCGGCCGCAGGCGCTGGATGCGTCCCTCGAGGTTCGTGGTCGTGCCCTCGCGCTCGTAGTCGACGGCCTGCGGCAGCACGATGTGGCTCCACGAGACCGACGTGTTCACGAACGGCGAGACGCGTGATGACCTGGCGCAGCTGTGCGAGCGCCATCTGCCAGCGGTCCGGCCTCGGGCCACTCGGCCGTCGGGTCGACGCCGAGCAGCACCAGCACCTGCACGGTGCCGGCCTCGATCGCGGCCAGCACCTCGTCGCCGCCGCCGGCCAGCCCGCAGAGCCGGGCGCCGCGCTCGTTCGCGCCGGTGGGCAGGGGCAGCACGCCGCCCCGCTCGTGCAGCCCGAGGGCGTGCGCGGCCGCGGCGATGGCCGCGGCGTCGACGGGGTCGGTGACGATCAGCACCGGGCAGGCGGCGGTGGCCAGCGGACCCGGGTCGCGGACGAGCTCGGCCAGGGCGTGCGCCGTCGACGGCGCCGGCCGTCTGGCGCACGGTGCCGGCGTCGCGATCGAGCAGCGAGCCGCCGGGGCCGACGACCATCACGTGGGCGCCGCGGCGGCGGGCCTTGCGGATGCGCAGGTCGAGCACGCCGCCGCGGTCGGCCACGTCGCCGTCGCCGACGACCACGATCACGTCGGCGCGGTCGAGGTCGTCGATGCGCGCGGCGTACGGATCGAGCAGCTCCCACGCGCCGGCGCCGCGACCGGCCCGGAGGCGGTCAGCGCGCGGACGTCGCGCGCGATGCGGCCCCAGGCGTAGGCCTCCTCGTTGGTGAGGCTGCCGCCCGTGACGATGGCCACGGAGCCCGCGCCGCCGACGGCGTCGGCGTGGCGCAGGCGCTGTGCCGATGGTGCGGGTCGCCTCGTCCCACGAGACCGGGCGCGAGGCCCGACTCGGAGCGCATCAGCGGCTCGGTGAGGCGGTCGGCGAGCGGCTCGTGCCGCGCGAAGCGGCCGCGGTCGCAGAGCCAGCCCTCGTCGACCTCGGGGTGGTTGCGCGACAGCACGCGCTCGACGTTGCCCTCGCGCACCGTCGCCCACGTGTTGCAGCCGACCGCGCAGCCGCCGCACACCGACGGCACGTTGACGATCTCCCACGGCCGCGCCTTGAACCGGTAGGGCGTCGGCAGCAGGGCGCCGACCGGGCACAGCTCGGTGACGTTGCCGGAGAACGCGCCGACGTACGGGCGCTCCTGGAAGGTGGCGATGACGCTGCGCGCGCCGCGCTCGCGCGCGATCAGCTCGCCGTCCTCGGCGACGTCGGACGAGAACCGCGTGCAGCGGTAGCAGAGGATGCAGCGCTCGCGGTCGAGCACGATCGACGGCGAGATCGGCAGCGGCTTCTCGTACGTGCGCTTCGGCAGCGTCATGCGGCTCTTGCCGGGGCCGTACCGGAACACCAGGTCCTGCAGCGGGCACTCGCCGCCCTTGTCGCACACCGGGCAGTCGAGCGGGTGGTTGAGGAGCAGGAACTCGAGGACCGCGTCCTGGCCCTCCTCGGCCTTCTCGGACGTGGCCGCGCTCTTCACGATCATGCCGTCGGCGGCCGTCATCGTGCAGGCCGCCTGCAGCTTCGGCATCGGCCGGCCGCCCATCTCGACCTCGACCAGGCACATGCGGCAGGCGCCGACGGGCGGGCCGAGGCGGGGCTCGTAACAGAACACCGGGATCTCGACGCCCGCGTGCGCGGCCGCCACCACCAGGGGCGTGCCGGCGGGCACCTGCACCTCGCGGCCGTCGAAGGTGACGGTCACCGTCGTGGACTCGGTCGTCGCCATCAGGCGGGCACCAGCGGCAGGTTGCGCTTCAGCTCGGGATAGAGCGCGCCGAACGGCGACGCCAGCGAGTCGGGCACGCCGACACCGCCGACGCAGGCCTCGAACTCCTCGCGGAAGTGCTTCAGGTACGAGCGCACCGGCATCGCGCAGGCGTCGCCGAGCGGGCACAGGCACTTGCCCTCGATGCGGTCGCACATCTCGACCAGCAGGTCGATCTCGTGCAGCTGCGCCTCGCCCGAGGCGACGCGCTTCAGCAGCTCGACCATCCACCGCGTGCCCTCGCGGCACGGCGTGCACTTGCCGCACGACTCGTGGCGGTAGAAGTCGGCCACGCGCAGGGCGAGGTGCACCATGCTGGTGCGGTCGTCCATCACGATCACGGCGCCCGACCCGGCCATCGAGCCGGCGGCGGCCACGGTCTCGACCGCGATCTGCACGTCCAGGTCCTCCGGCATCAGGATCGGCGCCGACGAGCCGCCGGGGATGAAGCACTTCATCGGGCGGCCGCCTGCGACGCCGCCGCCGCAGCCCTCGATCAGGTCGCGGTAGGTGGCGTTGACGGGCAGCTCGTAGTTGCCCGGGCGCTGCACGTGGCCGGACAGCGACATGACGCGCGTGCCGGTGGTCTGCTCGGTGCGCAGCGCCTGCGTACTTCTCGGCGCCCATCGCGAAGATGTACGGCACCGTCATCACGGTCTCGACGTTGTTGAGCAGCGTCGGGCTCCGCCAGGCGCCGGAGACGGCCGGGAACGGCGGCTTCGCGGTCGGCTGACCGCGCTCGCCGTTGAGGGCCGACAGCAGCGCCGTCTCCTCGCCGCAGATGTAGGCGCCGGCGCCGCGGTGCACGTAGATGTCGACCGCGCCCGGCGCGCCGGGCAGGGCGGCGCCGAGATAGCCGCGCGCGTAGGCCTGCGCGACCGCCGCGTTCAGCTCCTCCGCCTCGGTCGCGTACTCGCCGCGGATGAAGATGTAGGCGGAGCGCGAGTCGATGGCGTTGCACAGCATGATGCAGCCCTCGATCAGGGCGTGCGGGTTGCGCAGCATCAGCTCGCGGTCCTTGAACGTGCCGGGCTCGGACTCGTCGGCGTTCACGACCAGGTAGCGCGTGCCCTTGCCGATGAACGACACCTTCATGCCGGTCGGGAAGCCGGCGCCGCCGCGGCCGCGCAGGCCCGAGTCCTTCAGCTCCTGCACGAACTCGTCGAACGGCCGCGCGGCCTGGGCGAGCGCGGTCTTGTACCCGCCGGCGGCCTCGTAGTCGGCGATGTCGGCGCGCGCGCCGTCGAAGTCGAGCAGGATCGAGTCGGAGCGCGGCGCGGCGTAGGTGGGACCCTGCATCAGTGTCCTCCCGTCGCGGGATCGGAGGTCGGCGACGACGGTGCGCGGCGTCGGCGGCGGTGAAGTGCTCGAGGTAGCGGTGGTCGACCGAGACGACCGGGCCCCAGCCGCAGCCGCCCAGGCACTCGACCGAGCGCAGCGTGGCGACGCCCGTCGGGCGACGTCTGCGCCGAGCCGGCAGCCGAGCTCCTTCTCGAACGCGGCCACGACGTCGGTGGCGCCGACCAGGCAGCACGAGACGTTCGTGCACACCTCGACCACGTGCTCGCCGACGGGCTCGAGGAAGAACATGTCGTAGAAGGACGCGACCGCCTGGCACTGCGCGACCGGCAGGTCGATGCAGCGCGACACCTCCTCGAACGCCTCGGGCGACAGCCAGCGGTACTTCTCCTGCGCGAGGCGCAGGGCAGCCGAGGATGGCCGAGCGGCGATCGGGGTACTTCGCGATCTCCGCCTGGATGGCGTCGTACAGCGTGTCGACGGCCATCAGCGGTCGCAATCTCCCATGACCGGGTCGATCGAGGCCAGGATCGCGATCAGGTCGGCCAGGTAGTGGCCGGTCGCGAGCGCCGCCAGCGACGACAGCGTCACGAAGCTGGGCGGCCGCAGCCGGGCCCGCCACGGCTTGGCGGTGCCGTCGGAGATCATGTAGAAGCCGAACTCGCCGCGGGCCGACTCGATCGGCGCGTAGATCTCGCCCGGCGGCACGCGGAAGCCCTCGGTGACGATCTTGAAGTGATGGATCAGCGACTCCATCGAGGTGTGCAGCTCGTGGCGCGGCGGCAGCACGACCTTGCGGTCGTCGGCGATGAACGGGCCCTCCGGCAGGCCGTCGAGGCACTTCTCGATCAGGTCGAGCGACGAGCGCATCTCCTGGACGCGCACCCAGAACCGGTCGAACACGTCGCCGTTCTGGCCCAGCACGGGCTGGTAGTCGAGCTCGCGGTACGCGCCGTAGCCGCCGTTCGCGCTGCGCAGGTCCCACGGGATGCCCGAGGCGCGCACGTTGGGGCCGGACTGCGCCATCTGGATCGCGAACTCGGGCGGCATCACGCCGACGCCGACCGTGCGCGAGCGCCAGATCGGGTTCTGGCCGATCAGGTCCTCGTACTCGCCGATCCGGCCGCGCATGTAGGAGATGAACTGGCGGGCCTTCGGCTCGAAGCCCTTCGGGATGTCCTCGGCGACGCCGCCGACCTGGCCGTAGCGCGGGTGCATGCGCTGGCCGGTGACCATCTCGAACAGGTCGAGCACGTAGTCGCGGTCGCGGAAGCAGTAGAACAGCAGCGCGATGCCGCCCAGGTCGACCGAGCCGGTGCCGAGGAAGATCAGGTGCGAGTGGATGCGCGTGAGCTCCTGGAAGATCACGCGCAGGTACTCGCCGCGGCGCGGCACCTCCAGCTCGAGCAGCTTCTCGACGGCCATGCAGAAGGCCACCTCGCCCGAGAAGAACGAGAGGTAGTCCATGCGCGGGACGTACGTGATCGCCTTCCAGTACGTCTTCTGCTCGATGTTCTTCTCGATGCCCGTGTGCACGTAGCCGAGCTCGTTGCGCAGGCCGGCCACGATCTCGCCGTCGAGGTGCACGACCAGCCGCAGCACGCCGTGCGTGGACGGGTGGTTCGGGCCGAGGTTGATCTCGAGCAGGTCCGGGTTGTCGCTCGACGGCACCGTCACCGAGGGCGTCGGGGACGGGATGCCGAGCACCGGCCAGGCGGACTTGCGCGGCTTGACGGCGGCCATCAGACCTCGTCCGAGAACTGCACGGGCTCGCCGCCGAGCGGCGAGTCCTTGCGATGCGGGTGGCCTTCCCAGTAGTCGGGAAGCAGGATGCGCACGAGGTTCGGGTGTCCCGTGAAGACGACGCCCATCATGTCGTAGGCCTCGCGCTCGTGGTAGTCGGCGCTCGGGAAGACGCGGGATCAGCGTCGCGATCTCCTCGCCGTCGTCGAGCCAGGCCTGGATGCGCAGCCGGCGGTGCTCGCCCGGCGCGACCGTCATCAGCTTCAGCAGGTGGCTCGAGACCGTGAAGCGCTTGTCGCCCAGCGCCTTCGGCACGGCCGCGTTGCCCCACGAGCCGGCGCGGTTCATGTCACGGCCGCCGAACGCGTTGGTCGCCCCAGTAGCCGGCCACCTCGCCGCCGTACCCGAGCCAGTCGGCCGTCACCACGTCGGACAGGTAGTCGTAGCCCTCCGCGTCGCGCAGGAACGTGGCGGTCTCGACCCAGCGGTCGGCGGCGACCACGATCGTGAGCTCGTCGCGATCGATCTTGTGCGTCAGCACGCCGCCCTCGCCGAGGGCGGCGGTGAGCCGCTCGAGTGCGCCGAGATCGGGGTCGCCCCACGTCGGCTGCGAGATCTCGCGAATCGGCTCAGGCATCGCTCTGCTGCTGGAGGTACGCGGGCGGGATGCCGGCCTTGATCTTCTTCTGCAGCGTCAGCAGGCCCTCGACGACGGCCTCGGGGCGCGGCGGGCAGCCGGGCACGTAGACGTCGACCGGGATGATCTTGTCGACGCCCTGCAGCACCGCGTAGTTCGCGAACATGCCGGCGCTCGACGAGCACGCGCCCATCGCCATCACCCACTTCGGCTCGAGCATCTGCTCGTACAGCTGGCGGATCGGCTCGGCCATCTTGTGGGCGACGCGGCCGGAGACGATGATCAGGTCGGCCTGGCGCGGCGTGGCGCGCACCACCTCGGAGCCGAAGCGGGCGACGTCGTAGCGCGCCGAGGTGATCATCGCGATCATCTCCATGGCGCAGCACGCGAGGCCGAAGCCGAACGGCCAGACCGAGTTGGACGACGCCCACGCGATCGCCTTGTCCACCGTCGTCGTCATGACGATGTCCTCGAGCTGCGTGGCTCGCAGCGAGCGCCGCACCTGTGCCGGCGGGATCACTTCCACTGGAGTGCTCCCTTCCGCCAGATGTAGACGTAGCCGATCGCCAGCACCGCGACGAACGCGCACAGCTCGACGAAGCCGAACGTGCCGAGCGGCTCGAGGATCACGGCGAGCGGGTAGAGGTAGACGATCTCGATGTCGAAGACGATGAAGAGCATCGCCGTCAGGTAGTAGTTGACCGAGAGGTTGGTCGGCTGGAACGACCCCGGCGAGACGCCCGACTCGAACGAGTACGACTTCTGCCGGCCCTCGCGCCGACCGCGCGTGCCGAGGGCCACGGACGCGTACAGGAGGCTCCCCGCGACGAGCGCCGCGAACAGCAGGTAGATGAGCAGGGACGCCCAGTCGCCAAGCATCAGCGCCCCCTCCTTCGGCTGTTCGCAGCCAGTTCCTTGAGCCCCATGGCAGCTGCCACCTCGCGGCAGACTCTAGCGCGGCCTTCCGGCAGTAACAAACCACCACCCGGCGCCGAGCGGTGAACGGCCTTCAATCGCGCGCTGCGAGCCGATTTGCGGGCGATCATCGTGCGCTTCGGCACGTGTTACAAGCGCGGCCGCCCGACACGCACTACGCTTCTCCGAATGGCACGGACGGTCACGATCGTCGACTACCGCGAGACGTGGCCGGCGGAGTTCCAGGACATCGCCGCCGGACTTCGGTCCGCCTACGGTCCGGCGGCCCTCCGCATCGACCACATCGGCTCGACGGCGGTGCCCGGGCTCGCGGCCAAGGACGTGATCGACGTCCAGGTGACGGTCCCCTCCCTCGACGACACGCCCGCCTCCCTGCCCGGCTTCGAGCCGGTGCCGTACCTGGCCGACCATCCGCCGCCGGGCTTCGCGGGCACGCCGGCCGAACTGGCCAAGCGCTACTTCCGCGCGGTGCCCGACGCGCGGCCCGCCCACATCCACGTGCGCGAGGACGGCCGCTTCAACCAGCGCTACCCCCTGCTGTGCCGCGACTACCTGCGCGCGACGCCCGCCGCCGCCGCCGCCTACGTCGAGGTCAAGCGCTCGCTCGCGACGCGCTTCCCGAACGACCGCGCGACCTACTCCGACCTGAAGGACCCGGTGTTCGACGTGCTGATGGCCGGCGCCGAGGCCTGGGCGGACGCGACGGGCTGGACGATCGGAGCCGCCGATGCCTGACACGAAGGCCGAACTGCGCCGCCGGCTGCGACGCGCCCGCACCGACCGCACCGAGCACGAGCGGGCGATCGTCGCGGCCGCGCTGGCCGGCCACGCCGCGAGCTGACGGGGTCGACCGATCGCGGCGTTCGTCGGCGTCCGCTCCGAGCCGCCGACCGGTGCCGCTGCTCGAGGCGCTGCACGCGCGCGGCGTGCGCGTGCTGCTGCCGGTGCTGCTCGCCGACATGGATCTCGACTGGGCGGTGTTCGCCGGTGCGGCCGATCTGGCGGAGGGACGCCTGCGGATGCTGGAGCCGGCCGGCCCGCCGCTCGGCCCCGAGGCGATCGCGACGGCCGACCTCGTGCTGGTGCCCGCCCTCGCCGTCGACCGGCAGCGGCATGCGGCTCGGCCAGGGCGGCGGCTCGTACGACCGGGCCGCTGCTGCGGACGTCGGCGCCGGTGGTGGCGGTGGTGTTCGGCGACGAGGTTCTGGAGTCGCTGCCGGCCGAGGATCACGACCGATCGGTGGACGGCGTGCTGACGCCGGATCGCGGACTTCGGTGGCTCCGGGAATCTCCGGACGGTGGCAGGCGTTGAATATCTCGCTACGCTGAGAGGACACCGATGTCCGACACCCTCGCCACACCACCATCACCATCACCCCCAAGGCCGCCGACAAGGTGCGCGAGTTCATCGCGGCCGAAGACGACGGCGCCGAGGTGCTGCGCATCGCCGTCCAGGGCGGTGGCTGCTCCGGATTCCAGTACGCGCTCGGTTTCGACGAGGCGCCCGCCGAGGGCGACGCCGTGATCGAGATGCACGGCGTCCGCATCGTCGTCGACCCCTTCAGCCTGCCGTACCTCAGCGGTGCGGGCATCGACTTCGTCGACGGGCTGAACGGCACCGGGTTCAAGATCGAGAATCCGAACGTCGTCGCCGGCTGCGGCTGCGGCTCGTCCTTCCAGATGAAGGACGGCGAGGAGTCCGCCGACGCGTCCGCCGATTCCGGCGACAGCGGCTGCTCCACCTGCGCCTCGCACTAGCGTCCGCCCCTACGGCGTGAGCGTGTAGCCGAGCGTGGTGTCGTTCGAGCGGACCGGCAGCGAGATGATCGCGGTGCGGTCCGTCGTCGGCGCCGAGCGGGCGTTCTGCGGGATCACGACGCGGATCCGCGCGCCCGCGGGCAGCGGCGCGTCGAACGCGACCAGGTAGTCGCGGCCGTCGACGAGGCGGACGCGCAGCCGCGTGGCGCCGGCGGCGCTCCGCTCGCCCGACTCGAGGCGGACGTTCGTGACCGACGCGCCGCGGATCACGTCGTACGACGCCGTCCGGTACGCCGGGAACCGCACCTGCGCCACCAGGCCGCGGGCGCCGACGATGCGGCGGCGCACGTGGATCGTGGTCGGCGTGAAGTCGTGCGCGACGGTCACCTGGCGCCCGCCGCTGCCGGCGCGCGTCTGGCTGTGGATGCGCGTGAACCCGCCGCCGCCCGGGCCGCACGTTCGGCGCTCAGCCGTCCCATGGTCGGCGAGTAGCGCGGGAAGCCGGGCTGGGTCTCGAGGATCGTGCGCGTGCCCGCCACGAGCCGCAGCCCGAACGCGGTCGAGGTGACGCCGTTGCCGCCGGTGCCCGACAGCGGCACGCCCTTGCCGTCGATCAGCCGCGACAGCTCGGCGCCGCCGTTGCCGACGTCGCTGGCCGGCGTGATCGCCGTCGAGTAGGCGGCGGTCGTGACGGCGAGGCGGCGGATGTCGGGGTCGAACCCGTAGGCGGGTGGCAGCGGCGCCGCCTGCATCGGGCCGAGCCCGAGCACCGCCGCGCGCGTGGCCAGCGACGCGAAGCGGGCGGCGGTCAGCGCCGGGTCGAGGCGCGGCTGCGACGCGGCGTTCTTGATCGAGTAGAACGTCGAGTCGAGCAGCGGGCCCTCGCTGACGGCGAGCCGGTCGTACAGCCGCAGCGACTGGTCGAACACGTACTTCGCCTGGTTGCGCGCGGTCGAGCCGAACGCCAGCCGGCGCGACGAGGCGATCGCGAGCAGGCCGTTCCCGGCGAGCGCCCAGTAGCGGCGCAGCTGCCAGCGGAGATAGCCGTGGCCGGTGTCCCAGTTCAGCGCGCCGGCGTGCGTCCAGTCGCCGTAGAGGACACGGCGCTGCCAGCGGCGCGCGATCTCGCCCTGCGCGGCCGAGATCGACTTCATGCCCTGCCGGCGCGCGAGGTCGTAGGGCAGCACGACGCCGAGCACCATGCTCGCGTACTCGCCCGTCGAGTTGCGGTTCTCCTTCGCGCCCAGCCGATCCGGCCGGTAGTGGAAGCCGTAGCCGGCGTTGAGGTTCGTCGTCCCGCCCGGGTTGCGCTTCGCGCGCGTGGTCGAGGAACCACGTGAGCATGCCGCGGTACGGCGACCGCGCCAGCGACCGGCCGTTCACGACCGCGTCGGCGAGGTACAGGTCGGCGTTCCAGTTGACCTGGTCGAGGTGGCGCTTGGCGTTGAACGACGAGCGGGCGACGAGCGCGATCCGGTTGCGGATGCGCCGCTGCAGCTGCGCGGACAGGCCGATCCTGGCCCGCGCCTGGTAGGCGGCGGCGAGCGCCTCCGCCACCTTCGGGTCGAGCGAGAAGTGCCCGGCGGTGTTGGCCCGGTCCATCCGCGACGTCCAGCCCGGCCCGTGCCTCGAGGTGAGCCGGAACGCCGGCGCCTGCGTGAGCTTCCGGACCAGCGCCCGGGCCCGCGCGTCCTGGCGGCTCGCGCCGATGTGGCCGGCCAGCGCGGCGTTCGCGTGGGTGTAGAGCATCGCGGCGTTCACGCGCACGAACAGCGTGCCGCTGGTGCGATACGCGCCGGCCTTCGCGTCCCACGTCGGGTTCAGCGCCACCTGCAGCCGGTCGGCGAACGCCAGGTAGTCAGCGGTCGTCAGCGAGGTCGCGGGCACGGCGGCGTTCGCCGGCGTCGCGACAACAGCAAGCACTGCCGCCGCGAACACGGCCCGGACCCCTCGACGCCACATCTCTCCGCAGCCTACCGCTTACAAAGCAGATTGAGGCCGAGGAACTCGTAGGCGACGTTGGCGGCGAGAATCGCCGTCGGCCCGCCCGGGCCGTCCAGCTGCGGCGACACCTCGACCACGTCGAACCCGACGAACGGCAGGCCCGCCAGCGCCCGGACGAACCGCAGCGCCTGGTACGGCAGCAGCCCGGCGGCCTCGGGCGTGCCGGTGCCCGGCGCGAGGCACGGGTCGATCACGTCGATGTCGAACGAGAGGAACACCGGCGCGTCGCCGACCCGCTCGCGCACCCGCCGCCCGTACTCGGCGGGCGTCATGTCGCGCAGCTCCTCGCACGGGATCACGTCGAAGCCGAGCTCCGTCCGCGGCCGCTCCCACTCGCCCGGGTCGTACAGCGGGCCGCGCATGCCGGCCATCACCGAGCGCTCGGGCAGCAGCAGCCCCTCCTCCACCGCCCGGCGAAACGGCGTGCCGTGGAAGATGCGCTGGCCGTAGTAGCTGTCGTTCGTGTCGCAGTGCGCGTCGAGCAGCACCAGCGCGACCGGGCCGTGCACCGCCGCGTGGGCGCGCAGCTCGGCGAGTGCGATGGTGTGGTCGCCGCCGAGCACGATCGGCGTCACGCCGGCCCGGATGATCGCCTCCAGCTGCTGCCGCGATCTGCGCCACCGAGGCCGTCGCGTCGCCGGGGGTGGTGTCGACGTCGCCCCAGTCGACGACCGACTGCGTCGCGAAGCAGTCGACCTTCAGGTTCGGGTTGTACGGCCGCAGCAGGATCGAGCCGGCGCGCACCGCCTCGGGGCCGAACCGCGCGCCGACCCGGAAGCTGGTGCCGGTGTCGAACGGCACGCCGACGACGGCGACGTCCACGCCGTCGAGGTCCTTGACGTGCGGGCAGCGGGCGAAGGTGCGCACGCCGGTGTAGCGGGGCGCGAGGAAGGCGTCGGCGGGGCCGTACCGGGGCGTCGTCATGCGTGGAATGATCCCTGCATGCGACTCGACGGCAAGCGCGTGATCGTCACGGGAGGCACCGCGGGCATCGGACTCGCGACGGTGCGGATCCTCACCGAGCTCGGCGGACGGGTGCTGGCGGTGTCCCGCCGCGAGCCCGAATCCCTGCCGCCAGGCGCCGTGCACCTGGTGGCCGACATCGGCGAGCGGGGGGCGGCGAGCGCGATCGCCGACGGGCGCGGCGGAGCTGCTCGGCGGCGTCGACGTGCTGGTCAACAACGCGGCGCAGGACCACACGAACCTCATCCTCGAGACCTCGGACGACGAGATCGACGCGGTGCTGGCGCGTCAACCTCGCCGCCCCGATCCGCGTCACGCGCGAGGTCGCGCGGCTGATGGTCGAGCAGGGCACGGGCGGCTCGATCATCAACCTCTCCTCGCGCCTCGGCTCGATCGGCGTCGCCACGATGGGCACGTACGGCGCCGCGAAGGGCGGCATCAACGCCTTCACGCGCCACGCCGCGATCGAGCTCGCGCAGTACGCGATCCGCGTCAACGCGATCGCGCCGGGGCTGACCGAGACGCCGCTGGTGGCGGAGTGGCTGGCGGGGCAGGACGAGCCCGAGGCCTTCCGGGCGCGCGTGACCGCGCAGATCCCGCAGGGCCGGATCGGGGCGCCCGACGAGGTCGCCTGGGCCATCGCGTGGCTGGCGAGCGACGTCTCGCCCCACGTCACCGGCACCGTGATCCCGATCGACGGCGGGTACACGGCGGCATGACGCGGGTCCAGTCGCGGGCGGCGGCCTCGTGTTCCGCTGATGAGCACCCCGGTACTGCATCGTCGGCGCCGGCGCCACCGGCCTCGCGACCATCGACGCCCTGCACGAGGCCGGCCTCGAGTTCGACTGCTTCGAGGCGTCCGACCGCGTCGGCGGCCAGTGGCACACCGGCTACGAGGCGCTGCACCTGATCACGCCGCGTGACAGCTCCGGGTTCACCGGCCACCCGATGCCGGCCGCCTATCCGCTGTACCCGAGCCGCGACCAGATGCGCGACTACCTGCTGGGCTACGCGGCCGACGCGCGACCTCGTCCGCCACGTCACGTTCGAGACGCGCGTCGACCGCATCGCGCCCGAGGCGCCGCGACTGGCTGGTCGAGACCAGCGACGGCGAGACGCGGCGGTACGCGGGCGTGGTGGTGGCGAACGGCCACCTGCGGGTGCCGCTGCAGCCGGAGCTGCCGGGCTACACGGGCCGCCAGCTGCACGCGGGCGCCTACCAGTCGCACCGCCGACATCGAGGGCACGCGGGTGCTGGTGGTCGGGTCGGGCAACTCGGGCTGCGACATCGCCGTCGACTGCGCGCAGCAGCTGCGGTTCGCGACGACGATCTCGATCCGCAAGGGCCACCTGTTCCAGCCGAAGACGTTCGCCGGCAAGCCGCGCGGCGAGCTGTGGATCATGCGGCTGCCGCCGCGGCTGCAGGACTACGCGCTGCGGACGATGATCCGGATCGCCGTCGGCCGGCCCGCAGGAGTACGGGCTGCCGGCGCCGGCGACCTGGCGCCTCACCGACCAGAAGCCGGTCGTCAACTCGCAGCTGCTGCACTGGATCCACCACGGCCGCATCGCGGTCGCGCCGGGCGTCCGCAGCGCCAGCGGCCTGGGCGTCGAGTTCGCCGACGGCCGCAGCGAGAGTTCGACACCATCGTGTGGTGCACCGGCTACCGCGTCGAGTTCCCGTTCCTCGACCACGGCCTGCTGCAGTGGCAGGACGGCGTGCCGCTGCGCACGGCCGGGTGCGTGCTGCCGAAGCGCGGGCCGGCGCGGCTGTACTTCGTCGGCCTGGCGGCGCCGCGCGGGCCGCAGCTGCCGGTCTACTCGCGCCAGGCGGCGCTGGTGGCGCGCATGCTGCGGCTGCAGGAGCGGCTCGTGCACGCCGCTCGCCGAGACGTTCACGAGCCGCGGTGCACCGGAGGCGCGCATCGACATCGTCCGCTCGATCTGGCAGAAGCAGATGGACCTGGCCGAGGACGTCGTGACGCGGCTGGAGGCGGGCGACAGTGCGTCCTGACCGGTTCCGCAAGCTGGTCGCGCGGCGCTGCGCGAGCGCCCGGCACGACGCCGGCGTGACGGTGGCGACGGTGGCCGAGCAGCTGCGCGTCCACGTCAACGACGTGCACCGCATCGAGTCGGGCGAGCAGCCGCCATCGGTCGCCTACGTGGCCGGGCTGGCCGAGCTGACCGACGTCACCTGCGACTACCTGCTCGGCCGCAGCGCCGTCGCGCGGCCGTGGGACGCGGTGCCGGAGAACGCCGTGCCGGCGGCCCTGCTGCGCGACGCGATCCTGCTGGCGCATCCCGATCGCCATCCTCCCGTGCGCCAGGATCAGGCGACCCGGGTCACACAGGAGCTGAACGCGCTGCTCGATCGCCGCGGGTGACCCTACGCTACCCGCCGTGAACGACCGCTTCCTTGACCGCCTCACCGAGCTGTGCGGCATCGACTCCTTCACCGGCGACGTCGCGGGCGTCGACCGCGCCTGCCACCTGCTGGCGCGCTGGGCGACCGAGGCCGGGCTCGAGGTCGAGCTCGTGCCGTCCCCCGACGGGCTGCACCTGATCGCGGCCACGCAGGGCACGGGCCACGGCCGCGTGCTCTTCATCGGCCACCACGACACCGTGTTCCCGCCGCCGGCGGCGATCGAGCGGCCCGTCACGGTGGCCGGCGACCGCCTGCTCGGGCCGGGCGTCGCCGACATGAAGGGTGGCGTGCTGGTGTCGCTGGAGGCGCTGGAGCGGCTGGCGGCCGATCCGGCGGGCACGCACGGCCGCGTCGAGCTGCACTGCGTGCCGGACGAGGAGGGCCGCAGCTTCGAGCCGCACACGCTGGAGCGCATGCGCGGCGCCGACGCGGCGCTGTGCTTCGAGTGCGGCCGGGCGTCGGGCGCGATCGTGACGGTGCGCAAGGCGGGCACGTGGCTCGACATCACGGCGAGGGGCCGGGCCGCCCACGCGGGCACCGAGCCGCACGTCGGACGCTCGGCGCTGATGGCGCTGGTGCACGAGTCGATCCGCATCCGCGAGGAGATCGACGGCGCCCGGCCGGGGCTGACGGCGAACATCACGTGGTTCCACTCCGGCGACGTCAAGAACACGATCCCCGACCGCGCCGAGGCAACCGTCGACGTGCGCGCGCTGACGAGCGCCGATCTCGACTGGGCGTTCGAGCGGATCGGCGAGTTCGGCGCCCACGACGGCGTCGAGGTGCGGCGCTCCGACGACCGCGGCTTCCCGGCCATGGAGCGCGCCGGCTGGCTCGCCGACCGCACGCTCGAGATCCTCGGCGAGCTCGGCCAGCCGGTGCTGGAGGAGATGGCCGGCGGCGTCTCGGACGGCTCGTGGACGAGCGAGATCGGCATCCCCACGGTCGACGGCATCGGCCCGGTCGGCGCCCTCGACCACACGGACGAGGAGTACATCGAGATCGCCTCGATCGATCCGCGGATCGAGGCGACGGTGCGCCTGTGCCGTGAGCTGGGCCTGCGACGCGCCTGACCGCGGTTCGGAGCGTCCGTGCCGCGCACTCGAGGCAGCCGGAGCGTGCAGCTCCTACGCAGAAGTCAGCTATCGCAAGCGCCGAAACGCCTCATCCTACGCCACCTATGGCCGATGACTCCATCCACAACCGTCGGCGCCAATCGCACGCCGCCCGCCATCGTAGCGTCGCCTCCGTCGCGATGGCGCCTGGCACGGGTCATCAGCTGGAATTCAGACGTCCGCGTCGCACCGCGGTTGCGGCTCTCGTGCATTCGACGGGCGCACGCCGCCGCTGCACCCGCGCACGCCTTCGTCGGCGATCCGCGGCGTGCTGCTCCTTCGGCCTGCGTCGGGCTGCCGGTCGGAGCGCTCGTTCGGGCACTCGAGGCAGTCGGGGCGGACTCTCGCAGAGCGCCGATCGAGCTGCCTGATTCGCCACTCGAGTCAGCGGATCGGCCGAACCGCGTCCGAAGCGCGCGCGAATCGCCGAGCTCCGACGCTCGGCGCGTTCGCATCGGCCGATCCGTGCAACGTCGACTTTGTTGTGCGACTTTACGCAGACGCGCCTCGTCTGCAGCTGCGCGAAGCTGCACGTCTCCTGGCCCGCGATGCGCCGCGTCTCTTCTGGACTGTGGTCATCACCTGTCATTTGAGACGTCTCCCTGTCGCCTCCGCGCTTGCGGCTCTTCACGGCATCCGACGGGGCTGCACGCCGCAGCCGCTGCACCCGCGCACGCCTACGTCGGCGATCGGCGACGTGCTGGCTCCTTCGACCTGCGTCCGAGATCCGGGTCGGAGCGCCCGTTCCGCGCCCTCGAGGCCGGCTCGGAGACGTGCAGCTCCAACGCAGAAGCCACCTATCGCAAGCGCCGAAACGCCTCATCGTCGACCCCCACCTATGGCCGAATACCCCATCCACCACCGCGGCGCAAGCGCAGGCGGATCGCAGACATCGAGAACGGTCAGCCGCCGGTGAACATCTCGCGCATCAGCCCCAGCACGAGGATGCCGCCCAGCGCCAGCCCGGCGCCCGCCATCCAGCTCGCCGCCCGGCGGCGCTCCTCCGGGCCGTCGCCGGCGCCGAGGGCCGCGGTGAGGTAGATGCCGCAGCAGACGCAGGCCGATGCGCCGGCCGCCTGGAACCACTCGGCGGCGGCCACACCGCGCGAGGTGAGCACCGCGGCGACCGCCGTGGCGCAGACGACGAACGTCGTCACGCAGAGCGAGATGTCGAACGTCGACGTCCGCTCCGCAATACGCTCCACCCTCGTATCGTGGCGCACGCTAGCCTTCGGCGCAATGCGCGAGATCTCCGCCGCCATGGAGGACTACCTGAAGGCGATCCAGCAGATCGGCGCGACGACGGGCGGCACCGTCACCACGCAGGCGCTCGCCGACCGGCTGCAGGTCTCGACGGCGTCCGTCACCGGCATGATCAAGAAGCTCGACACCCTGCGACTGGTCGAGCACGAGCCGTACCACGGCGTGGTGCTGACCGCGCGCGGCACGGCCGCCGCCCTGGAGGTGCTGCGCCACCACCGGCTGCTGGAGCTGTTCCTCGTCGAGCACCTCGGCGTGCCGTGGGAAGAGGTCCACGCCGAGGCCGAGCGTCTCGAGCACCACATCTCCGAGGGCCTCGAGGAGCGCATCGCCGCGAAGCTCGGACAGCCCTCGCACGACCCGCACGGCGACCCGATCCCGGCCCGCGACGGCTCGATCGTCGACATCCCGGCGATGCCGCTCGCGCACTGCCACGCCGGCTCGTCGGCCCGCATCACCCGCGTCTCGGACCGTTCGACCGAGCTGCTGCAGTACCTGGCGGAGCGCGGCCTGCGGCCCGGCGCCTGCCTCGAGGTGACGACGGTCGACGACCTGGCCGGCGTGATGACCGTCGAGCTGGCGGGAGAGCAGCACACGCTCTCGCTCGGCGTCGCGTCGCAGATCCTCGTGGAGGCCTAGGTGCGGCTGCTGGTGCTCGGCGGTGGCGTCTTCCTGGGCCGCGCCGTCGTCGCGGACGCGCTCGCGCGCGGTCACGACGTCACGGTGTTCAACCGCGGCACGCATCCGGCTCCGGCGGGCGTCACCCAGCTGCGCGGCGACCGGGCGACCGGCGATCTCGCGGCGCTCGAGACCGGCGAGTGGGACAGCGTCATCGACACGTCGGGCTACGTGCCGCGCATCGTCGGCGCCTCGGCCGCGCTGCTCGCACCGCGCGTCGACCACTACTGCTTCGTCTCCTCCGTGTCGGTCTACGCGCCGAGCCCGCCGCCGGTCGGCGAGACGGCGGCCGTGGCGACGATCGACGACCCGACCGTCGAGGACATCGGCGAGGGCCGCTACGGCGCGCTGAAGGCGCTCAGCGAGACGGCGGCGGACGAGGCCACCGGCGGCCGGTCGCTGGCGGTGCGCCCCGGCCTGATCGTCGGGCCGCACGACCCGACCGGGCGGTTCACGTACTGGCCGCACCGGTTCGCGCGCGGCGGCGACGTGCTCGTGTTCGACCGGCCGGAGCGGCAGACGCAGTTCGTCGACGTCCGCGACCTCGCGGCCTGGACGGTCGGCGCGTGCGAGCAGCGCAGCACCGGCCCCGTCAACGTCACCGCCACCTGGACGATGGGCGAGCTGGTCGACGCCTGCCTCGAGATCGCGCCCGCCGGCACCCGGCCGGTGTGGGTCGCCGAGGACGTGCTGATCGAGCACGAGGTCGGCGAGTGGATGGAGCTGCCGCTGTGGATCGCGCCCTCCTCGCCGGAGGCGACGATGCTCGCCGCGATCGACCACGGCCGGGCGACGGCCACCGGCCTCGAGCCCCGGCCCCTCGCCGACACCGTCCGCGCGACGCTGAACGAGGCAACGCCCGTCGACGGCGTCGGACTCGCACCCGACCGCGAGCGCGCGCTGCTCGCGAGCGGCTAGCGCCGCACCCGCGCCCGCTCGGCCGCCGGCAGCTCGAACCAGCCCTCGATCTCGGCGTCGCGGGGCCCGGAGCCGGTCTCGCCGACCGTGAACCGTCGCACCAGGTCGTGCCACGTGCGGCTGCGCCGCAACAGCTTGTGCTCGCCGCCGCGGATCTCGACGAACGCGAGCCGCTGCGTGAGCGATGCCGCCGCCCGCGCGAACGTGAGCGTGCGCGCCGGGTCGGTGAGGCGGTCGCGGTCGCCGTGGATGAGCAGCGCCGTGTTGCCGGCCATCTGCGCCAGCGGCTCGCCCGGCGGCAGCCACGGGGCCATCACCACCACGGCCGAGACGCCCGGCTCGTCGGCCAGGCGCAGCGCCACCCGGCCGCCCATCGAGTGCCCCACCAGCACGATCGGTGCGCCGGGACGGGACTCGCGGACGGCGGCGATCGCGGCGGCCGTGTCGGGCACGGGGTCGCCGCCGTTCCAGCCGCGGAAGCGGTAGGTCACGAGCTGCGTGTCGACGCCGGCGCGTCTCAGCGACCGCTCGAACGTGCGCATGCGCAGCGAGGCGATGCCGTGGCGCGACGCTCGCCGCGTCGACTGCGGGGTGCCGCCGGGCAGGAGGAGCGCGACGCCGCGCTGCGTCACGCCGCGGTGGCGAGCGAGTGGAGGTCGCGCCCGAGCTCGCGGAACCGGCCGAGCGATCCGCCCAGCCCTCCCCACGGCTCGGTCAGCACCTTCCAGGCGAGCACCTGGCAGTAGCCGGCGGACGGCGATCCGGTCTGGATCCGCTGCGCCAGCTCCCGCGCATACGGCACGTAGTCGGCACCGTCGGGCTCGCCCAGCCCGAACGGGTCGTGGTCGACGAGCAGCACGTGCACGCGGCGGGCGAGGGGCTCACCGGCCAGCTGCACGGCACCGTCGCGGTCGGCGGGTGCGAGCAGCGCCGGGTTCTGGTCCTCGAGCTCGCGATACAGCTCGAGCAGCCGCCCGAGCTCGCGGCCGAGCGCGCCGTACAGCTCGATGCTGCCCGCGTCGCGCGCGCTCGTCCAGCGGCGCACCACGGTCCAGGCGATCGCGGCGCAGTGCACCGAGTCGGGCTCGGCCTCGCGCAGCAGGTCGGCCAGATCCTCCGCCTCGGCCACGTAGCCGCCGGGCGACTCACCCGGTGCGGGATCGTGCCGCTCGAGCAGCGCCAGGATGCCGGCCGCGAACGGGTCGGGCGGCGTCTCCATGGCCACGCTCGGGCCGGCGGCGATCTCGACCGGGTCGAGCTCGATGCGCACGAACTCGGCCAGCTGGACGAGCTCGGCGAGCTCCACCCCGACCGCTGCCAGACGGGCGCGGTGCAGGTTGCCGAAGCGGGTCTCGAGCAGGTCGCGCGCGAGCCGCGTGCAGGCCGCGGCGTCGGGCTCGATCGAGCCGAGCGCCTCGGCGATCTCCTCGGCCGCCGACACGTAGCGCAGGTCGTCGCCGAGCGGATCCTCGGAGGGCGCGTCGTCGACGCCGGCCGGGTCGCGATCGTCGAGGATGGCGAGCACCGCGAGCGCGATCGGGTCGCCCGGCAGCTCGTCGTAGGCGACCTCGTCCTCGTCGTCCAGCGGCCCGTCCAGCACGGCGCTGGTCCCGGCCACGACCGCCGCGACGTCGGCGCCGATCAGCCCGTAGCGCTCCAGCCTGCCGGCATCCTCGGCGCCCGCGTTGGCCGTCAGCACGGCCCACACCACGCTCGCGCACGACGCCGAGTCGATGCTCGAGCCGGCCAGCAGGATGGCCAGCTCGTCGGCCTCGACCAGGTAGACCTCCGACAGGTCGCAGCCCGGATCCTCGGCCGCGCGCAGCGGGTCGTGACGGACGAGTATCTCGGCGATCCGGTCCCGCAGCACCTCGCCGCCCATCAGAATGCGATCACCCTGCTCTCGCCCTCTGCGGCGAGCGTCTGCTCCTCGGCGCGATAGCTGGAGCGCACGAGCGGGCCGGCGAACACGGTGCCGAAGCCCATCTTCTCGCCCTCCTCGCGGAAGCGGCGGAACGACGTGAGCGGCACCCAGCGGTCGAGCTGCAGGTGCTTCTCGGTGGGCTGCAGGTACTGGCCGATCGTGACGACGTCGACGCCGTGCGCGCGCAGGTCGCGCATCGTCTCGATCACCTCGTCGTCGGTCTCGCCCATGCCGGCGACGATGCCGGACTTGGTCATCAGCGTGCCGCGCTCGGGCCAGCGCTCGGCCCACAGCTCCTTGGCGCGCGCGAGCAGCCACAGCGCGCGGTCGTAGTCGCCCTTGATGCGCACCGTCGGCTGCACGCGGCGGCACGTCTCGATGTTGTGGTTGAAGACGTCGGGCGCGGCCTCCAGCACGATGGCGAGCGCCTCCTCCTCGAAGCCGAGGAAGTCGGGCACCAGCACCTCGACGTTGGCCTCCGGGACGCGCCGGCGCAGCGCGCGGATGGTCTGCGCCCAGTGGCCCGCGCCGCGGTCGGGCAGGTCGTCGCGGTCGACGGAGGTGACGACGACGTGGCGCAGGCCCATCTTCTCGGCCGCAGCCGCCACCTTCGCGGGCTCCAGCAGGTCGAGGTCCTCGCCCACCTTGCGCGAGCGCACCGCGCAGTACCGGCAGGCGCGCGTGCACGTCTCGCCCATGATCTGGAACGTCGCGGTGCCGCGCCCCCAGCACTCGCCGATGTTGGGGCAGCGGGCCTCCTCGCAGACCGTGTGCAGGTTGCCCTCGCGGACGATCTCGGACAGCTCGCCGAAGCGCGATCGGGTAGACGGTGCACGCACCGTCATCCAGGGCGGCCGGTCTTTCGCGATCGGGCTCCAGGGCATCAGGCTTCGGCGATCTCGATGAGGAGGCCATCGGGATCTGCCAGCCCAGCGTACCGCTTCCCGGCGTCGTCTTCGGCGATCTCGCCGAGGAAGGCCGCACCGCGTCGCTCGAGCTCGGCGTGGAGGCCGTCGAAGTCGTCGGTCTCGAGCGTCAGGTAGACGCCGGCCTCGCGCATCCAGGTGCGTCCGCGCTTGCGCTTCTTGGCGCCTCCGTCGACGCGGATCTCGAGGCCGTCGCGGCGCGCGATGAGCGTGTCGGGACCGATCTCCTCGACCTCCATGCCGAGCGTGTCGCGGTAGAAGGCCTTCGAGGTCTCGTACTCGGACGCGAACACCGTCACGCCCCACCTCATGCGACCGGAACCTCCTCGAACCGCAGGCCGAGCGCGTCGCCGAGCTGCTCGCAGACGACGGACTGCGCCTCGGCCCGCGACACCTCGCGGCCCGTCTCGCGCTCGACCGAGGTGACGGCGAGACCCTCGTGGCCGCAGGGATTGAACAGCGAGAACGGCTCCAGGTCGCACGAGACGTTCAGGGCGAACCCGTGCGTCGTGATCCAGCGGGAGACGTGCACGCCGATCGACGCGATCTTGGCGCCGGCCGGCGTCCAGACGCCGACGTACTCCGCGCCCGGTCGCACCTCGGCCGGCACGCCGAGCTCGGCCAGGGCGCCGATCAGGGCCGACTCGAGCCGCTCGACGTAGGCGCGCAGGTCGCGGCCGTAGTCGGTCAGGTCGAGCACCGGGTAGCCGACCAGCTGGCCGGGGCCGTGGTACGTGGCGCGGCCGCCGCGGTCGGTGACGGCGACGGCGATGCCGTGCGCGGCCAGCGTCTCGCGTGAGACCGCGTCGGCGCCCTCGTCGGCCGACGCGCCGAGCGTGACGACGGCCGGGTGCTCGCAGAGGATGACGGTGTCGGGCACCGCGCCCTGCGAGCGCGCGGCGGCGAGCTCGGTCATCAGCGCGACCGCGTCGTCGTACGGCGTCAGCCCGGGCAGGTCGTACAGGTACGCACCACCCGGCTGGCGGCGGAGGGGGACGCGATCGGTCAACTCAGGCGATGTAGGCGTCGATGGGCCACGTCTCGAGGTTGCGCTTCAGGTCGCGCAGGAACTGCGCGGCGTAGGCGCCGTCGACGAGCCGGTGGTCGTACGTCATGGGCAGGTACATCATCGAGCGGATGCCGATGGCGTCGTTGCCCTGCTCGTCGGTGATCACGACCGGGCGCTTCATGATCGCCTCGATGTCGATGATGGCCGTGGTGCCGACGGGCAGGATCGGCGTGCCGATCAGCGCGCCGTAGCCGCCGGGGTTGGTGATCGTGAACGAGGCGCCGCTCATCTCGTCGATGGTCAGCGTCTTCGCGCGGGCCCGGTCGGCGAGGTCGGTCAGCGCCCGGGCGAGCCCGACCATCGACAGCGACTCGGCGTTCTTGATGACCGGCACCAGCAGGCCCTTGGAGTCGTCGACCGCCACGGCCATGCCGAGGTTGACCGACCGCTTGATGATGGCCTCGTTGTCGCGGATCTCGGCGTTCACCCACGGCCACTTGCCGATCGCGTCGACGGTGGCCTTCATGATGAACGGCAGGAACGTCAGGTTG
Organism: uncultured Actinomycetes bacterium; assembly: GCA_963732645.1. Classification (GTDB taxonomy): domain Bacteria; phylum Actinomycetota; class Thermoleophilia; order Gaiellales; family F1-60-MAGs149; genus VFJZ01. Next base: position 27,587 of record CAVTAC010000004.1, on the reverse strand, counting down.
AGGCCGTTGCGGGCCTTGAAGTCGGCCTTCATCGCGGCGCGGTGACCGACGACCGCGGACATGTCGACCTCGATCACCGTCGTCAGCTGCGCCGTCGTCAGGATCGACTCCATCATGTGCTTGGAGATCGCCTTGCGGATGGTGGAGAACTTGTAGATCTCCTCGCCGGCGTTCAGCGACCCGGCGGCCGGAGCGGCAGCCGGAGCCGGCGCGGGACGCGGTGCGACCGGTGCCGGAGCGGCGGAGCGGGCGCGGAGCGGCGGCGGCCGGGGCCGGAGCGGGCGGCGCGGGAGCGGCCGGAGCCGGTGCAGCTGCGGCCGGGGCGGCGGCGGGAGCGGCGGGCGCCGGAGCGGCAGCGGGCGCGCCGCCGGCGAGGAAGGCCTCGACGTCGTTCTTGGTGACGCGTCCACCGCGGCCGGTGCCGGGAATCTGGTTGATGTCGAGCTGGTGCTCGGCCACCATCCGCGCGACGACGGGCGACATGAACGTGCGCATGTCGCCGTTGGCGTCGCCCTCGGCGGCCGGCGCGGGCGCCGGCGGCGCGGGCGGCAGGTCGGCATGCAGGTCGCCGGGCGCGTCGTAGCCGCCCGTCGTGGTGGCGGGGCCGAAGTGCGGCGGCGGCTCGGCGGCCTCGGGCGCAGCGGCCTCGGGCGGCGCGGCGGGCGCGGCCGGCTCGGGCGCGGCGGCGGGCTCGGGCGAGGGGGCGACGGGCTCGACGGGAGCCAGCGGCGCGCCGCCGGCGGTGTCGATGCGCGCGATCACGGTCGTGACCGGGACGGTCTCACCCTCCTGGACGAGGATCTCGACGACCGTGCCGGAGGCCGGGGACGGCACCTCGGTATCGACCTTGTCGGTCGAGATCTCGACGATCGTCTCGTCGGCCTCGATCTTGTCGCCGACCTGCTTCGCCCAGCGGCTGATCGTGCCTTCCGAGACGCTGACGCCCATCTGGGGCATGACCACGTCTACGAGGCTTCCGACTGCCATTCTCTTTCGCTCCTCTTTCCGCTCTCGGACTCAGTACGCCGCGAGGCGCTCGATCGCCTGCACGACATCGTCGACTTGGGGTATGAACGCCTTCTCGAGCGGCGGTGAGAACGGCACCGGCGTGTCCGGCGCCGCGACCCGCACCACGGGCGCGTCGAGATACTCGAAGCTCTCCTCGCCGACGGTCGCCGCGATCTCGGCGCCGAAGCCGGCGGTGCGCGTGTCCTCGTGCAGCACCAGCAGCTTGCCGGTGCGCGCGACCGAGGCCAGCACCGCGTCGCGATCCCACGGGATGATCGTGCGCAGGTCGATCACCTCGGCCGACGTGCCGTCCTTGGAGGCCACGGCGGTGGCGGCCTCGTCGGCCGTGTACACCATCGCGCCCCACGTCACGATCGTCAGGTCGGACCCGGCGCGGTGCACGCGGGCCTTGCCGAACGGCGTCGTGTAGTCGGTGTCGGGCACCTCGCCCTTGATGCGGCGGTACAGGTGCTTGTGCTCGAAGTACAGCACCGGGTTCGGGTCGCGGATGGCCTCGATCAGGAGGCCCTTCGCGTCCTCGGGCGTGGCCGGGCAGACGAGCTTCAGGCCGGGGATGTGCGCGAACGAGCTCTCGGGGTTCTGCGAGTGGAACGGGCCGCCCGAGAAGCCGCCGCCGGACGGGCAGCGGACCACGAACGGCAGCGCTGCACCGGTGCGGTAGTGCTGCTTGGCGGCCACCGTCACGAGGTGGTCCCACGCGCACGAGATGAAGTCGGCGAACTGCATCTCGGCCACCGGCCGCAGGCCCATCAGCGAGGCGCCCGTGCAGGCGCCGACGATGGCGGTCTCGGCCAGCGGGGCGTCGAGCACGCGCCACGGCCCGAACTCGGCCTGGAAGCCCTGGGTGACCTTGAACGCGCCGCCGTAGACGCCGACGTCCTCGCCGATCACGAAGACGCGCTCGTCGCGGCGCATCTCCTCGCGGAGGCCGTCCGAGATCGCTTGCAGATAGGTCTTGATCGCCATCCGTTACCTGTGATGCGGGGTGTCGAGGTCTTCCGGCGACGCCCACACGCCGTCGCCGATGGTGGCCGGGTCGGGAAGCGGGCTCTGTTCCGCGCGGCGGAGGGCGTCGACCAGCAGCGCCTTGACCTCCTCGCGGAGCCGGGCGTCCTCGTCGTCGCCGAAGCCGTCGAGGTTCGCCTTCAGCCATGCACGGTAGCGCTCGAGCGGGTCGGAGGGCGCCCATGCGTCGTGCAGCCCACGCGGCACGTAGAAGGCGTCGTCGTGCACGGCGTGGCCCTCGCCGCGCAGCGTCACCAGCTCGAGCAGCGTCGGTCCGTCGCCGGCTCGCGCCTTCTCGATCGCCGCGCGCGCCTCGCGGTGCACGGCGAGCACGTCGGTGCCGTCCACCACGACGCCCTCGAAGCCGTAGCCGGCGGCGCGATCGGCGATGTGCTTCGTGGCGAACTCGAGGTGGTTCGGCGTCGAGTACGCGAACTGGTTGTTGTCGACGATGAACACCACCGGCAGCCGCCGGACGCCGGCGAAGTTGAGCGCCTCGTGCCAGTCGGAGCGGCTGGTGGAGCCGTCGCCGGACCAGCCGAGCGCGACGCGCGCCTCGCCGCGGATGCGGAAGGCCAGCGCGCAGCCCGTCGCCACCGGCACCATCGCCGGCAGGTGCGAGACCATCGCGATCAGGCCCAGGCGCAGCTCGGCCATGTGGACGTTGCCGTCGCGGCCGGCGGTCGGGCCGTCGACGCGGCCCATGTACTGGGCGAAGATGCGCCACGGCTCGGTGCCGCGGGCGACGTGCACGCCCATGTCGCGCTGCGTCGGCGCGCCGATGTCGTCGATGCCCATCGCGAAGCCGACGCCGACCGCGGCCGCCTCGTTGCCGCGTCCCGTGTAGAAGGAGCCGGGGATCTTCCCCTGGCGGAACAGCATGTGCCCGCGCTCCTCGATTCCCCGGGTCACGAGCATGAGCCGATACAGCTCGACGAGGTCGATGCGGTCGAGGCCACCCCCGCGCGCTTCAGCGAGCGAGCCGACGGGTGCGGCTTCCCGGGCAATCGCCATTCCGGTTGCAGCCTAGCGCGCTACGTTTGGGGAACGTGCCCGCTGCGATCGAGATCGAGGCGCTGGTGAAGCGTTACGGCGGCCACGTGGCACTCGACGGGGTCACGTTGCGCGTGCCCGAAGGAGCCGTGTACGGCTTCCTGGGGCCGAACGGCGCCGGCAAGACGACGACGATGCGGATCCTGCTCGGGCTGCTGCGCGCCGACGCCGGCGTGGCCCGCGTGCTCGGGCACGACCCGTGGAGCGACGGCCTGCAGATGCGGGGCCGGATCGGCTACCTGCCCTCCGGCGCCGGCCTGTACCGGCGACTGACCGGGCGCCAGCTCCTCGACTACTTCTCCGGCCTCGACCGCACGCCGCCTCTGCTGCGAGGCGACCTGTGCGACGCCCTGCGCCTCAGCGACGCCGACCTCGAGCGGCCGGTGCGCAGCTACTCGAAGGGCATGCACCAGAAGCTCGGGATCATCCAGGCGCTGCAGCACGACCCGGCCCTGGCCGTGCTGGACGAGCCGACCGAGGGTCTCGACCCGCTCGTGCAGGACGGCTTCGTCGAGATCCTCACCGCGCGGCGCGCCGCCGGCCGCACCAGCTTCCTCTCCTCGCACGTGCTGTCGGAGATCGAGGCGCTGTGCGACCGGGCGGCCATCATCCGCGACGGCCGGATCGTCGCCGAGGGCACCATCGACGACCTGCGCGGCGGCCGGCCGCGGCGGGTGACGGTCGAGTTCGACGGGCCGCCGCCGGAGCTGCCGGGCTGTGCGCTGGTCTCGCAGACGGCCGGGGCCGCCGTCTACGCGCACCACGGGCCGCTGCCCGACCTGCTGCGGGCGCTGGCGGCCCTCGACCCGCGCGACGTCCGCATCGAGGAGCCCGGCCTGGACGAGGTCTTCCGCGGCCTGTACGACGCCAGGGGCGACGCGTGATCGCGCGCCGGCTGCTGGCCGAGCACCGCGTGCGGCTGCCGCTGATCCTGCTCGCCGTGGCGGCGTTCGGGTTCGCGCTGGTCGGCGTGTTCGCCGCCGCCGACGACGCCACCCGGGCCTCGAGCGTCTCGGGCAACGCCGCGATCGCCTTCCGCCTGCTCGGCCTCGACCCGCTCGCCGCGTGGGTGTCGCTCGGTCAGATCCACCCGATCTTCCTCGTGCTCTCGGCCCTGTTCGCGGTGTCGATCGGCGTCCGCTCCGTCGCGGGCGAGCTGGAGGCCGGCACGCTGGAGATGACGCTCGCCCGGCCCATCTCGCGCACCGCCTACCTCGCGACGCACCTCGTGCTGCTGGTGCCGGGCTGTGCGCTGATCGCGCTCGCCTACGCGGGCGGCACCCTGCTCGGCGACCGGATCTTCGACGCGCCCGGGCGAGCCGCTGGTGGCCGGGCGGCTCGTGCTCGCGGCGCTGCAGTCGGCCCTGCTGCTGCTGGCGGTCGGCGTGCTGGCCGTGCTGGTGTCGGCGTGGTCGTCGGAGCGCGGCCGGGCGCTGTCGTGGGTGCTCGGCATCACGATCGGCATGTACGCCGCCAACTTCCTGCTGGTGCTGTGGGAGCCGACGCGCGACATCGCCCGGCTCACCTTCTTCTGGTACTTCTCGCCCGGCGCGACCATCCAGACCGGCACCGTCCCGTGGGGCGACGCCGCCGTGCTGGCGGGCTGGAGCCTCGCCGCCTCGGGGGCGGCGATCGCGCACTTTCGGCGGCGAGATCTCGTCTAGGAGCGCCGCGGTTGTGGACAGAGTCATCGGCCGTAGGTGGCGGTAGACGATGAGTCGCTTCGGCGGTCGCGGAACCCGATTTGTCTGACTTTGGTCAGACAATAAATCCCTCACGGAACACGCATTGTCCGGACCCGAACACGCGCAACACGCGCAGATCGCGCGATCCGCGCGCCTTCCGTGACAGTCCTGCGCGCGGGGTCTGACCCCCGAAAACCTCCGATTGGGGTCAGACCCCAGTGCCGGACCGCACAAGGCTCGGCGACGCCGATGCGCCGTGACCTCGCACGCCGGCAGGGGCCGATATTGCCGCCCTCGGGACGGCGATCGCGCACTCTCGACGTAGCGAGCCGTCTAGCGGACGCGCATGCGACTTCGCATCGGCGCTGGTGTCAGATCGGGACGCCGCGGTGGTCCACCGCGATGCCGTTGCGCCGGCCGGGGCTGCCACGGACGCGGTGCACCCTCACCACGTCCGATGCCGCCGTCGTCCTCGCCGCCCTCCGTCCCACCGTAGAGCAGCCACGCAACGAGCCCGAACAGTCCAGCTCCGAGCGCGAGGTGCGTTGCGCCGAAGACGATCAGGACCCATCCATCCACAGGCCCAGTTTGCCCCGGCTGGCGGGGATGTCAAGGCACGGAATCGTTACGGTTCGGGGGGATGCCACGCGATCCGCGGAAGAACCGTATTCTCGGCGACCGTTGCGCCATCTGCCCGCGCTGCGGCTACGGGCGCCGCTACCTGGTGGGCGTCACCCTGCCGGACGACGACGCGTGCCCTGATTGCGGCACCGTCCTGGTCGTCGACTGCGCCGCGTGCGGCGAGACGATCGAGTCGGTGATGCAGGTCGACTGCCGCGCGTGCGGCGAGCCGCTGCGGCCGGCCGAGCTGTTCGGCGTGCCGATCCGGCGCAAGGCCGAGCCGCCGGCCACGCCGATCGTCGACAACGACTCCTAGTCAGGAGACCACGAGCACGCCGCTGCGCTTGACGCGGTCGGCGGCGCGCTTGAAGGCGTTCGGGATCTCTCCCTCGAGCTGCTTGCGGGTGGCGGCCGAGACGGTGCCGTTGCGCCACGAGCGCGCGACCAGCGCCATGTACCGCGCCTCGAGCCCCGCCAGATCGCGCAGCGCCGTCGCGGCGCCGACCACAGCGGCGGGGTTCTCCTTCGCGAGCCCCGGCCCCATACCGCGCTGCACCTGCAGCATCGCTGCGCGGATGGCGTCGGCCGCACCGGCCGCCTGCGCCGCCTTCTTGCCCTTGGCGGCGGTGGAGAGCTGCGTGAACTCGTCGCGCAGCGCACCGAGGCAGCCCGACGCCACGACGACGTTCCAGGCGCCGCGGGTGGGCTTGTCGACCGCGAACGGGGTCGCGGAGGCGTTCAGCTGCGCCGCGATCGAGTTCACCTCGGTCTCGGCGGCGGCCATCGTGCGGTAGAGCCTGTCGACCGCCTTCACGTTGCACCAGACAGCGGCCACCTTCGCGGGCGTCTTCGCGGCGGTCGGCGTCCTGCAGGAACGTCGCCAGCGGCTGCGTCACGCCCCGCAGGGCGGTGAGGCCGCTCGGCCGTCGAGCCGGCGGGCGCTGCCGCTGCCGCGTCGGCGACGGTCTTGTCGGCCGCGGCCGCACCGGCGGAGAGCTCGCGCAGCACCGTGCGGCGCTCGGCGAGCGTGCCCTGCCGGCCGCCGGCCGCGAAGCGCTGGCGGTAGTCGACCAGCGCATCGTTGATGTCGCTCGCCAACGTTGCGAGCTCCTCGCCGGCCGGGTCGACCGCCGCGTCCGGTGCCGGTGGCGGGCGCCGGCGCGATCGTCGTGGCCGGCGGCACGGTCACGGTCTTCGCGCCGCCGGAGTTGCCGCACGCCGCGAGCATCGCGGCGAGGGCGAGCGCGAGACTAGACCTCGCCGCGCGGGACACGGGCGTAGGCCGACACGTCGTCGTTGCCGTAGCCGGCATCGACGCAGCGCTGCTCCAGCTCGGCGAACAGCTCGGTGACGGGAAGGCCGACGCCGAGCGTCGAGGCCTCCTCCAGCGCGATCCGGATGTCCTTCAGGTGCATCCAGAGGCGGAAGCCGGGCGGATAGGCGCCGTTGATGACGTTCTGCGACCGGTTGCGGATCACCCAGGAGTCGGCCGCGCCGCCCTGCAGGGCCTCGACCAGCCGGTCGAGCGGCAGGCCGGCGCGCTCGGCGAACACCAGCGCCTCGCCGAGGCCGGCGTAGGCGCCGGCGAGGAAGATCTGGTTGACGGCCTTGGCCGCCTGGCCCGAGCCGACCGGCCCCATGTAGGCGATCGTCTTGCCGAAGCTCTCGAGCAGCGGCCGCGCCTTCTCGAGATCGGACTCCTCGCCGCCCACGAACACCGTCAGCTGGCCGCGCTGGGCGCCCTCGGGGCCGCCGGAGACGGGGCAGTCGAGCAGCGACGCGCCACGCGAGCGCAGGGCGCGGTCGATCGTCTTCGAGATGGTCGGCGACACGGTCGAGCAGTCGACCACGACGGCGCCCGACTGGATCGTCTCGATGATGCCCTCCTCACCGAGCACGACCTGCTCGAGGTCGGGCACGTCGGACACGCACGTCAGCACCAGGTCGGCCCCGATGGCCACCTCGGCGGGCGAGTCGGCGCGGGTGGCGCCGCGGGCCGCGAACGGCTCCTCGCGGTCGCGGGTGCGGTTGTAGACGCACACGCTGAGGCCGGCGCTGAGGGCGTGGCCCGCCATCGGGCCGCCCATCGCGCCCAGTCCGACGACACCGACTCGCGTCACGAGCGGGCCTCGCGGATCTCGGAGAAGTGGATCACGGTCACGAGGTCGTCCTCCGACACGTCGCGGTTGTACAGGCGCCGCATGAAGTCGATGAACTCGTCGATGTGGCGGATCTCGGGGTTGTCGTGCTGGATCTCGCGCGGCGACAGGTCGGCGAGCGGCTTCACGTCGACCTTGTCGATGACGGCGTCGAAGACGCGCTCGCGCGGGCCGAAGCGCTGGCCGACCAGGACGGGGACGATCATGCCCTTGCGGTACTTCGAGGTCTTGTCGCCGAGGCGGATCGTGACCGTCTTGCGGCGGTTGCGAACCTGGTCGGCGACGAGCGGGGAGTAGAACATCAAGGCGAACACGGCACCCTGATGCTACCGCCACCGGCGCAGGCCCCGCGCACCGTCCCGCCCTTAGACTCCCGCGATGCGCCGGATCCGGGCAGCAGTCGGGATCACCCTGTTCATGGACTCGGTGCTGTACCTGGCCCTGGTCCCGTTCCTGCCGTACTACGCCGACAAGTTCGACCTGTCGAAGGCGGAGGCCGGCGCGGTGCTCGCCGCCCTGCCGGTGGCGATCCTGATCGCCGCGATACCGACCGGCTGGCTGGCGGGCCGCGTCGGTGCCCGGCGGGTCGTGATCGCGGGGAACATCATGTTCACCATCGCGACGCTGGCGTTCGCGTTCGCACCGTCGATCTGGGTGCTGGTGGCGGCCCGGGCGGCGCAGGGCGTTGCGAACGCCGCCTGCTGGGGCGCGTCGATGGCGTGGCTGACCGCGAATGCCCCGGCGGAGCGCCGCGGCGAGATGGTGGGCGGCGTGATGGGCCTCGTCTCGGCGGGCTCGATCGCCGGACCGGCGTTCGGCGCGCTGGGCGGCTGGACGTCGCCGTCGCTGGCGTTCAGCATCGTCGCGCTGATCGGCGGCGTGGCGACGGTGATGACGATCCTGGCGCCGACCGGTCGCGAGGAGCCGGCGACGCTCGGCATCCGCTCCGACCTGGCGCGCTCGATCCGTCACCCGCTCGTGATCGCCGGGCTCGCCGTCGCCTCGATGGACGCGTTCTGCGCGGCCGTCGTGAACCTCCTCGGGCCACTGCGGCTGGGCGAGGACGGCTGGTCGGAGCAGGCGATCGCCGTCCCGATCCTGCTCGGCTCGGCGGTCGGCTGGTCGCTGGCCGCCTACGCCGGACGCCTGTCCGACCGGGTCGGCCCGGTGCGGGTCGCGCTCGTGCCCGGCATCGGCATGTCGCTGCTGTGCGCGTCGCTTGCGATCGCGCTGTCGAGCCCGCTGGTGCTGTTCGCCCTGTTCGCACTCGGTCCGCTGTTCGCCTTCCAGGCGACCGCCGTCTACCCGCTCTGCACCGCGGGCGCCGACGAGTTGCGACGTTCCGCACGGCGTCGTCAACGGGGTCATGAACCTGGCCTGGTCCGGCGGCCTCGTGATCGGGCAGATCGGCGGCGGCATCCTGGCCGAGTCGCACGGCGACGAGGCGGCGTACGCCGTGGCGGCCCTGGCGATCGCCGGCCTCCTGGTGGTGACGGTGGCCTGCGGCAATCGCCGCCCGTTGGCGCTCTCTGCGTGAGAGTGCCAGTACCTGCTTGACGATCTCCGCCGGATGCCGCTACCATGCCGACTGGCACTCGGCACTCCTGAGTGCCAGTAGTGCTGGAATCCCTACGGAGGTCATGGAACATGAACCTGAAGCCGCTGGGCGACCGTCTGATCGTGGAGGTCCTCGAAGAGGAGCAGACCACGGCGAGCGGCATCGTCCTTCCCGACACTGCGAAGGAGAAGCCGCAGCGCGGCCGTGTTCTCGCCGTGGGTAAGGGCCGGTACGAGGACGGGGACCTGATCCCCCTCGACGTCGAGGTCGGCGACGAGATCGTCTTCTCCAAGTACGGCGGTACCGAGATCAAGGTGGAGGGCGAGGACTACCTCATCCTCCGCGAGTCCGACGTGCTTGCAAAGTACGACCGCGCGGCCGTCTCCGCGTAGCTGAAGGAGCAACGAAGCACATGGCGCACAAGATTCTGAAGTTCAACGAGGACGCCCGCCGCTCGCTGCAGCGCGGCGTCGACACCCTGGCCGATGCGGTCAAGGTCACCCTCGGCCCCAAGGGCCGCTACGTCGTGCTGGACAAGAAGTTCGGCGCGCCGACGATCACGAACGACGGCGTCACGATCGCCCGTGAGATCGACGTCGAGGACGTGTTCGAGAACCAGGGCGCGCAGCTGGTCCGCGAGGTCGCCACGGCGACCAACGACGTGGCCGGCGACGGCACGACGACCGCGACCGTGCTCGCCCAGGCGATCATCCGCGAGGGTCTGCGCAACGTCACCGCGGGTGCCAACCCGATGGGCCTGAAGCGCGGCATCGAGAAGGCGACCCTCACGGTCGTCGAGTCGATCAAGGCGCAGTCCAAGGAGGTCGACGGCAAGGGTGACATCGCCCGCGTCGCCACCATCTCGGCCCGCGACCCGGAGATCGGCGACGTCATCGCCGACGCCATCGACAAGGTCGGCAAGGACGGCGTCGTGAACGTCGAGGAGGGCCAGACCTTCGGCCTCGAGCTCGAGTTCACCGAGGGCATGCAGTTCGACAAGGGCTACCTCTCGCCGTACATGATCACGGACTCCGAGCGCATGGAAGCCGTGCTCGACGACCCGTACATCCTGATCGCCAACCAGAAGATCGGTGCCGTCAAGGACATCCTCCCCGTGCTCGAGGCCGTCATCCAGAGCGGTCGCCCGCTGCTGATCGTGGCCGAGGACGTCGAGGGCGAGTCGCTCGCGACGATCGTCGTGAACAAGCTCCGCGGCACCTTCACCGCCGTCGCCGTCAAGGCGCCGGGCTTCGGTGACCGCCGCAAGCGCATGCTCGAGGACATCGCCATCCTCACCGGTGGCGAGGTCATCACCGAGGAGATGGGCCTCAAGCTCGAGAACACCTCCATCACGCAGCTCGGCCGCGCCCGCAAGGTCGTCATCGACAAGGACTCGACGACGATCATCGACGGTGCCGGCGAGAGCGAGGCCATCAAGTCCCGCATCAAGCAGATCAAGCAGGAGATCGAGAACACCGACTCCGACTTCGATCGCGAGAAGCTGCAGGAGCGCCTCGCCAAGCTGTCCGGCGGCGTTGCCGTGGTCAAGGTCGGCGCTGCCACCGAGACCGAGATGAAGGAGAAGAAGCATCGTGTCGAGGACGCCCTCCAGGCGACTCGCGCGGCGCTCGAGGAGGGCATCGTCCCGGGCGGCGGCGTCGCGCTGCTGACCGCGGCCGACGAGCTCTCGCTCGACGAGTACGAGGGCGACGAGAAGACGGGTGCCGCGATCGTCAAGCGCGCGCTCGAGGAGCCGCTGCGGCAGCTCGCCATCAACGGCGGGCTCGAGGGCTCGGTCGTCGTCAACGCCGTCCGGCTCGCGCCGCGCGGTCATGGCCTGAACGTCGACACCGGCGAGACCGTCGACCTGGTCAAGGCCGGGATCATCGATCCCGCCATGGTCACCCGCTCGGCGCTCCAGAACGCCGCGTCGATCGGCAAGAACATCCTCACCACCGAGGCGATCGTCGCCGAGGCGCCCGAGAAGCCGGGTTCCGGCGGTGGCGCGCCCGACATGGGCGGCATGGGCGGGATGATGTAATTCGCTCCGGCGAATTACGGTTCCACTCCAACGTTCGTACTGCGAAGGGCCCGGCTTCGGCCGGGCCCTTCGTGCGTTCTAGGGGCGGTCGGCGATGACGACGTGAAACGGCAGCGTCTCGTCGAACAGCCGCGCCATCCGCCAGCCGTCGTCGGTGCGGCCCTCCAGCGGCGGCGGCTCGACACCACGACGCCGCAGCCAGGCCGGTTGCGGCTCGTCGGCGACGATCTCGAGACCTGCCGCCGCCAGGATCGTCCCGGACCTCGGCGAAGTCGACGTCGGCGGTGAGGTCCTGCGTGCCGGGCGCCTGCAGCGGGTCACCGCCGTGCTGGCCGCCGATGTAGGTGCGCACCGGATCGCGCGGATCGCCGGGCGCGGCGGCGTAGTCGATCAACAGCAGGCGGCCGCGCCGCAGCGCGCCGGCGAGGTCGCGCAGCAGCGGCTCCAGCGCCGGCCGCTCGATCGTCCGCACGGCGCGCGGCGGTGACGCCGGCACGGCCATGAACCGCTCGCCGTCCAGTCCGACGGCCACCTCGACGCCGTCGGCGAAGAGCCGGAACGGCAGCGCGTCGAGCAGCTCGTTCGCCACCACCAGCCCGTCGAACGGCGCGATCTCGGCCACGTCGTCGACCCAGCGCACCGTGTCGCCGAGCCGCTCGCGCTGCAGGACCCGCATGCCGGCTGCGCGCTCCAGCAGCACCACCTCGAGGCCGGCGGCCACCAGCGCCTCGGCCAGCGACCCGTCGCCCGGCCCTGCCTCCAGCACCCGCTCGGCGCCCGCCTCGGCCGCCTCGGCCACCACCGCGGCGGCGAACGCCGGGTGCAGCGTCGGCCCCGTCGAGAAGGCGCCGCCCACGCCGAGCCGCGCACCGCGCGCGTAGAAGCCGCCGTCCGGGTCGTACAGGCAGGCCTCGACCCAGGCGTCGAACCGCAGCGGCCCGTCCGCCCGGATCCGCTCTCTCAGTCGCGACGCCAGAGGGGCCGCGTCAGGCACGTCGGCCCGCCGTCGCCCTTGAGCGAGATGTCGGATCCGTCATAGGCGTGCACCTCGACACCGGCCGCCTCCATGGCGCGCCGCGCCTTCGGGTTGCCGTCGACGACGACCACCACGCCGGGCCGCACCGGCAGCACGTTGCAGGCCATCGTCAGGTACTCGTCCTCGTCCACCGCGACGGTGCGGATCCCGCGCTCCTGCAGGAGCTCGACCAGCGGCACCGGCATCAGCCGCTCGAACACGACCGCGAGGTCGTGCGGCGACCGGCGAGATGAACGACATGGTGTGCAGCACGTGCGCGGGGCCGGTGTCGTGCGGGAGATCGACCCGCTCGACGGTGACGCCGCGGGGCGTGAGCACCTCGGCCAGCTGGCGGTGGGCGGCGGCGTTGGTGCGGTAGCCGCGGCCGGCGACCAGCGTCCGGTCGTCGAGGAAGAAGAGGTCGCCGCCGTCGGCGCGGGCGTCGCCCGTCAGGTGCGCGACGATCGGCACGCCGGCGTCGGCCAGCGCCGCGGCGGCCGGCTCCCACTCCGTCGACCGGTCGGGCTTGGCCGAGCGCAGCACGATCGCGCCGTCGCCGATCGTGAACGCCGAGTCGTACATGTAGCAGGCGTCGACCAGGCCCTCGGCCGCCGGCGCGACGACGACGTCGCAGCCCAGATCGGACAGCAGCTCGCAGAACGCGGCGTGCTGGCGCAGCAGGGTGGCGGCGTCGGGCTGACGCCAGCCGGCGGCGGCGAAGTCGCCGCTCGTGGCGGGCGTGCGCACCAGCACGCGCCGCAGCCGCGCGACGCTCGACGTCACGCCGTAGGTCTCGACCTCGCTCCTCATGGCGTGAAGGTTCCCACACCGAAGGAGACGAACGCGAATCCGACCATCAGCGCGGGGAACAGCATGCGGACGGCGTTGTCGAAGCGCACGTTCTCGCCCCACAGCGCGAGCATCCAGAACAGCGGGAAGATGACGAGGCCGAAGCGCGGGAACCCCAGCCAGGTGCCCGTGTAGGCCGGCAGCACCACGCACCCGATCGCGAAGATGCAGTACGCCATCGGCGCCTTGCGCGTGCGCACCAGCGCCGCGATCAGCCAGAAGTACGTGCAGACCGCGACGGCGCTGATGGCGAGGCCGAGGTCGTGGTTGTCGAAGAACGCGATCCACAGGGCGTGCACCACTGCGACGGGCACCAGCAGGATGTAGAGCGGCTCGGCGCCGCGGCTCCAGCCGCGCTCCTCGGCCGAGTGCGTCGCGTACATCTCGCCCGTGCGCCACCACAGGTAGGCCTGGAACCCGATCACCGCCAGCGGCAGCAGCAGCACGGGCAGCAGCTGCCAGAGGAGGCGCAACGAGACGCGCCGGCCGGCGTTCTGGAACACCTGCCAGGCGATCGCCGGGGCCAGCAGGATGCCGACGGGCCGCGCCAGCGACGCCAGCGCACCGACCATGCTCGCGCCCCAGATGCGACGCTTCTCGAGCAGCAGGAACGTCGTGCAGATCAGCAGCAGCGCGAGGCTCTCGGTGTAGACCATCGAGAACACGAACGACAGCGGCGAGATGGCGAGGTACGTGATCGTGCGCTTGGCGATGACCTCGCCGAAGCGGTCGCGCGTGAGTCGGTAGAGCACCATCAGCGCCGGCAGGAACAGCAGGTTCGAGAGGATCACGCCGGTCACCGCGTAGGAGAACGGCAGCACCTCCTCGGCCGCCGACACGGTCAGCGGGTAGAGCGGGAAGAACGCCGGCGAGTTGCCGTGCGCGATGGTCGGGTCGTAGCCGTACTGCGCGATCGACAGGTACCAGAACCCGTCCCACGACCGCAGCGGCGTGATCAGCGCGGCGACCAGGTCGCCCGACCCGCGCGGCCGCTCGACCCAGCCGACCATCGCCACCGCGATCAGCGTCAGGAGGCGCGACCAGGCCCAGACGAGGAACGGCGCCCGCGCATCTCCTCGGCCCAGCGCCGCAGCGCACCGCCGGCACGGCCCAGCTGCGCCAGCGAGCTGCGAGCCGGACGACGCTGGCGCGGGCGCGATCGACATCCGCGGAGGTTACGTCTCGATCGGCTTGCGGGCGATCACGGTGAAGATGTCGCCGAGCTTGATCCCGACGGTGCGCTCGCCGAGGCCGACGCGCTTCAGGCCGGAGACCAGCAGCCCGCGCCACCGGCGGCGCGTAGGCGTCGAGCCGCGAGGCCAGGTACGAGAGCCGGACGCGGCGCGTGTGCAGCCGGACGTCGACGATCTGGAAGCCCTCGCGGCGCAGCATCTCGCAGAGCGTGGCGCGCGAGAAGTAGACGAGGTGCATCTGCATGTACCACGGCCAGCGCCGGCCGAGCACGCGGGCGAACAGCGAGTCGACGTCCATGGTCGACACGGCGAAGATGCCGCCCGGGCCGCAGCGACGCGTGGATGGAGCGCAGGTCGAGCGCCGGGATCGGGCAGGTGCTCGATCACGTCCCACAGGGTGATCACGTCGTAGCCGCCCTCGGGCAGCGGCGCATCCTCGACCGCGCCGCGGTGCACCGGGCCGTTGATGCGGCCGCGCGCGATCTCCGACGCCCACGTCGAGGGCTCGACGCCCGCGACCTGGAAGCCGTGCTGCTCGGCGATGGTGAGGAACGTGCCGACGTGGCAGCCGACGTCGAGCATCCGCCCGGACGGCATGAACTCGGCGACGTGCTCGAGGCTCTCGGTGAAGGTCTCGACCCGACCCTGCTCCTCGTCCAGGTAGCGCGTGTCCTCGACCGCGGAGTAGTTGTCCTGCACCGACTGGTGGTGCGGGCGCGGGTTCATGTAGACGAGGTCGCACGAGCGGCACTCGACGATGCGGCCGTGCTCGCCGTAGGCGCTCGACGTCGACGTGTAGTGACGCTGGGGATCGACGGAGACGCCGACCAGGCGGTCCTCGAAGCGCACGTGGTAGTCGTCGGCGCCGCAGAGCGGGCAGCGGACGGCCACGTAGGCCGGCAGCTCGGCTCGGGCTCCAGTGCGCGCCGCGGCGCCTGATTTGGACTGGGTCATGTCGTTCCTCCGAAGGTTCGTGCGCGGCGGAGCGGTTCCGCCGGGCCGGCCATGAGCCGGTGTAGTGCGCCTCCCGGGCGCGTGAGATGTCCGGCGAGCGCCCACCCGATCAGGGCAACGGCGACGCCGGCGATGATGTCTACGACGTAGTGATCCCCGAGATAGACGATTGAGAACCACATCACCAGTGGGTACACGATGAAGGCGTAGCCCACGCGCCGTCGCCACGTCCACGCGATCATCAGCGTGAGCAGGGCATAGGCGGAGTGGAGCGAGGGCACGGCGGCGACGGGGTTGCGGGGTATCTGGGACGCGATGAAGGAAGAGCCTTTCGGCAGCCCGTTGGCCGCATCCTGCAGCGAGTTGATCGAGACGACGTCGATCAGCCCGTGCTGCGCGGCGAGCCAGGGCGGCGCGGCGGGGAACAGGAAGAAGATCGCGGCGCCGATGAACGACGTGATCACGATCGCCGTGGCGCAGCGGACGAAGTGCTGCCGGCGGTCGAGCCAGATCAGGAACAGCAGGGTCGGCGGCACGAAGAAGTGCACCTTGTTGAACGAGCCGATGATCCAGTCGAACGGCCGCACCTGGCCGTTCCAGAACCACGCCTGCACGAACTCCGGCGGCATTGGCCGAAGAACAGCGCCCGGTCGACGTCGATCATCGGCGCGTAGAACGGGCCGCGGCCGAGGATGTCGGCGTTCAGCCACTCGGCGCCGCCGCGCGCGAACTCGTAGGCGATCATCAGCGCGATGAACGGCACCCAGTCGCGCAGGTACTGGCGCGTCAGGCCGAGCGCGATCGCCGGCACGAGCAGGATCAGGAAGTACCGGTCGGACGAGATGTGCACGCCGCGGGTCAGCACCAGGGTCGCCAGCGCGGCGAAATAGGCGATGACGAGCACGGCGGCGCGGCGCGCGGTCCAGATGCGCGACGCGGGAGACTCCGGCGCCTGAGCTTGGACGGGGGCGACGAAGGGCTCGGCGGTGAGGGTCGAGTCGTCTCGCATACGGGGTGGTGAACCGAAAATCATGCTATCCGGTGAAGTCCTGCCACCTCCCCGGTTGTGCGGTTCTTCACGGACGCTTAACCCTCGCCGCGCCCGGTACACTCAGCGCCGTGACCGGAGACCTCGCCGCTGAGGTACGAGCGGTGCGCGAGACGGTCGGGATCGCCGACCGCGGCGGCCGCGCGTTCACGCTGCTCGACGGGCCCGACGCCGTGCGCTTCCTGCAGGGCATGGTCACCAACGACGTCGACGCCATCGCCGTCGGCAGCGCCGGCCTACGCGCTGCTGCTGACGCCGAAGGCCCGCGTGGTCGCCGACATGCGGCTGACGCGCCTCGGCCGAGACGACGTTCCTGGCCGACGCCGACCCGGCCGCCGCGGCCGCGCTGCGCACCGTGCTGACGCCGGTACCGGCTGGGCTCGAAGGTGACCATCGAGGCCTGCGACGAGCGGTTCGGCATCGTCGCCGTGGCCGGGCCGCAGGCCACCGCGCTGCTCCGGCGACACGCTCGGCGCGGTGCTGCCGGCCGACGCGGCGGAGGGCGCGGGCACCGACGGTCGAGCTCGAGGCCGGCACCGTGCACGTGCTGCGGTCGGCGTTCTGCGGCGAGCAGGCCTTCGAGCTGATCGGCCCCCGCGCGGCGCTGGACGCGGCGTGGCAGCGGCTCGCCGGCCGGGCTCGACGCGCTCGACGGGCGCGTGTTCGGCGACGAGGCGTACGACGTGCTGCGGATCGAGGCCGGCATGCCGCGGTTCGGCGCCGAGATCGACGAGCAGGTGATGCCGGCCGAGGCGGGCGTCGTCGACCGCGCCGTGTCGTTCACCAAGGGCTGCTACATCGGGCAGGAGCCGGTCGCGCGGCTGCACTACCGCGGCCACGCGAATCGCGGCCTGCGCTCGATCCTGCTCGACGGCACCGCTGCCCGAGGCCGGCGCGACGGTCGAGGTCGAGGGCCGCGAGGTCGGGCGCATCACGTCCGCCGCCGCGTCGCCCACGATCGGCCGGGCGGTGGCGCTGGCGATCGTGCGGCGCGAGGTCGACCCCGGCCAGCGGGTCGGCGTGGTGACGGCCGGACGGCGTGCTCGAGGGCGAGCTCTCCGCCGTCCCCGCGTACCGGTGGCGCGCCTGAGGTGCTGACGGCACTGGGCGCGGCCGCCGCGATCGCGGCCGTCTGGCTGGTGGGCCACGCGCTCCTCCGCGGTCGCCTGCCGGCCGGGCTGAGCTCGCTCGAGATGCACGCCGCGCGGCTGGTGACCGGGCTCGGCGCCCTGTCGGCGGCGGCGGTCGCCCTCGCCGACCTGGGCCTGCACGCGCCCGTGGTCGATGGCCACCGTCACGGTGGTGCTGATCGCGATCGGGCTCGGCTGCAACCCGGCCGGACGACGACGCGCCGACGCGGTTCTCGCGCACCGACCTGGCGCTCGTCGCCGCCGCGCTGCTGACGATCGCGCTCGCGCTGCCCGGCTTCGAGTGGTCGCTCGGCGGCCGCGACGCCGGCACGTACGTGAACGAGGTCGTCCAGATCCAGGAGCGCGGCGCGGTCGAGATCTCGGAGCCGGCGCTCGACAGCATCCCGGCCGCCATCCGGCAGCGCGCTGCCGCTGGGCGGCCGGTATCCGGGCGAGTACTTCGGCGACCAGCCGGGCGAGATCGTCCGGCTCGGCTTCCACACCTGGCCGGCCCTGCGCGCCGCGGCCGGCTACGCGAGCGGCGACGAGGGCGCCTGGGCGCTGCCGGTGATCGCCGGCCTGGCGCTGCTGCTGACCGCGCTCGCGGCGCGGCGGCTGGCGCCCGAGCACGGCGACGCCGCGGCCCTGACGACGGCCGGCGCTCCTGCTCGCGTCGGTGGCGTTCCACTGGTACGCGCGGTTCCCGATGACCGAGATCCCGGCCCTCGCGCTGCTGGCCGGCGGCATCTGGCTGTGGGCGGTGGCGGCGCCGGCGCGCGCCACCTACGCGGCCGGCGTGGCCGGGTTCCTGCTCGGCCTCACGTTCCTGATGCGGCCCGACGGGCTGTTCACCGTCGGCGCCGTCGCGCTGCTGGCGGCCTGGCTGCTCGCCACCGGCCGCTTCGACCGCACGGCGCGCGCGCTGGTGCTGGCGACGGCCGTGACGGCCGCCGTCACGTTCGCCCACGTCGGCCGGTTCGCGTGGACGTACTTCGCCGGCAACTGGGAGCGCCACGCGCACGCGGTCGCCATCGCGGCTCCCGTGGCCGCCGTCGTCTGGCCGCGATCGCGCTGGTGGCCGCCCGTCGGCGCGCCGCGGTCGACGGCCTGCTGCGGCGGCACGAGGCGACGATCGGCCGCGCGCTCGCGATCGTGGCCGGCGGCGGCCTCGCGCTGCTGATCGTGGCCGGCCGGCTGCTCGACTGGAACGGCGCCACCTGGCTGACGTGGTACGCGACCTGGCCCGGCCTCGTGCTCGCGGCCGGCGGGCTGGCGGTCGCCGTCATGGCCGCGTTCCGCGCGCGACCGCGGCACGGTGCTGCTGCTGCCGGTCGCCCTGCTGCTCGGGCACCGTCGCCATCTACGGCATCGACGCGCGCGTCGCGCCCGACCACTTCTGGGCGATTCGCCGGTTCGTGTCGGCGGCGCTGCCGCTGCTGGCGGTGTTCGCCGGGCTCGCCGTCGCAGCCGCCTGGTCGAGGCCCCGGCTGCGCGCCGGTGCGCTCGCGCTGCTCGGCGTGACGCGTCGTGCTCGGCGTCTACGACCTGTGGCCGGCCCTGCGGTTCGACGAGTACCGCGGCTCGACGGCCGCGCTGGCGCGGCTCGACGCGAAGCTCGGCGAGCCCGAGACGCTCGTCATCACGCCGTGGCTGCGCGGCGCCCGACGGCCGCTACGGCGTGCCGCTGCGCGTGCGCTTCCACCGCCCGGCCGTGCCCGTGTTCCGGCTCGACCGCCAGCCGCTCGCCGCGTGGGTGACCGACCAGGTGGCGCGCCGGCCCGTACGGCTGGTGACCTACTTCGGCCGCGTGCCGCCGCTGCCGCCGGGCCTCACCGCCGTGCGCGAGAGCGCCGAGACGATCGACCTGGCCGAGTTCGACCAGACCGTCGACCAGATTCCCCGCGGCGGCCACCGCCTGCGGATGCCGCTCGTGATCTACCGGCTCGAAGCGACCGGCTGAGGCGGCGTCAGGGGTCGAGCCACCACGCTTCCAAGGTGGTTCGAACGTCCGCCCAGATCGGCGGCGAACAATGCGCCCGGCATGAATCGAACATGCGACCTCTGCCTCCGCAGGGCAGCGCTCTATCCCCTGAGCTACGGGCGCTCGGAGAACCCTGACGATATCAGGGGCCGCAGGCCGGCGACGCAGGGCGCACGCGTCCATCGCTTGACATGTAACCGTATGGTGACATATCGTCTGCGCATGGACGCGGTGTTCAGAGCCCTCGCCGACCCGACGCGGCGCAGCCTGCTCGACGAGCTGTTCCGCGAGGACGGTCAGACGCTGAGCGCGCTCGAGGGGCGCTTCGCGATGACGCGCATCGGCGTCATGAAGCACCTGCGGGTGCTCGAGGAGGCCGGCCTCGTCGTCACGAAGCGGCGCGGGCGCGAGAAGCTCCACTTCCTGAACCCCGTCCCGATCCGGCTCGTCCACGACCGGTGGGTGAGCAAGTACACGGAGCCGTGGGCCGCCGGGCTCGTCGGGCTCAAGAACGAACTGGAGAGCACCATGGAGAAGGTCTACGAGATCTACATCCGCACCACGCCGGAGCTGCTGTGGCAGGCGATCACCGACCCCGAGATCCGCGCGAAGTACAACTTCGGCGCGAGCGTCGTGTCCGACTGGACGCCCGGCTCGCGGATGGAGATGGGCGCGCCCGGCGCGCCGGGACCGCTCGGCGAGGGCGAGGTGCTCGAGGCCGATCCGCCGCGCCGCCTGGTGCACACGCTGACGGCGCTGTGGAGCGACGACGTGAAGGCCGAGGGCGCCTCGCGGGTCACCTGGGAGATCGTGCCGGTCGGCGACGACTCGTGCTGCCTGACCCTCACCCACGACCAGCTGCGCGAAGGCGCGAACGACCAGCTGTACGGCGGCTGGCCGATGATCCTGTCCGGGCTCAAGACCTGGCTCGAGACGGGCGAGCTGCTGACGACGCCCGGGCTCGCTGCTGTACGTCGACTGAACGACGACGGGCCCCGCCCGGCCGCCGGAGCGGTCGGACGGGGCCCGTCCACGTCGGGGCGTCAGACCAGCTGCGCCGTCATGTCGCGGATGCCGGCGGTCATGCCCTCGGCCATCGCGTTCAGCTGCTCGGGCGTCGACACGAACGGCGGCGAGAACTGCAGGCCGACGCCGCGCAGCGCGCGGGTGATGACGCCGTTCTCGCGCGAGCGCACCGACACCTTGTCGGCCAGGCCCGGGTTCGCGGCCAGCACCTCCGGCTTGAACTCGATGCCGGCGAGCAGGCCGGCGGTGCGCACCTCGGCGACCATCTCGAGGTCGCGCATCGGCGCGACGGCGTCGGCGAGCACCGACTCCAGCTCGCCGACCCGGGCGATCAGACCCTCGCGCTCGAGGATGTCGAGGTTCGCGATGCCGGCGGCGCAGCAGGCCGCGTGGCCGCTGTACGTGAAGCCGTGGCGGAACGGCGGCGCGCCCTGGGCCCAGAAGAAGTCCTTGATCATCGGGCCGGCGATGATGCCGCCGAGCGGCAGGTAGCCGGACGTGACGCCCTTGGCGAACGTGATCAGGTCGGGCTCGACGCCGTAGCGCATGCAGCCGAAGTTCTCGCCCAGCCGGCCGAAGCCGCAGATGACCTCGTCCTGGATGAACAGGATCTCGCGCTCGGTGCAGATGCGCGCGGATCTCGGGCCAGTAGCCGTCGGGCGCCTCGATGACGCCGCCGGCGCCGATCACGGGCTCGCCGATGTAGGCGGCGACGCGGCCGTCGTAGCGGTCGAGCGTCTCCTCGAGGTCCTCCGGGTTGTCCCAGCTGACGCGGAGCGTCTCGGGGATCATCACGCCGTAGCCCTCGAGGTTGGCCGGGATGCCGCCGAGCGACGTGCCGTACGCGTTCATGCCGTGGTAGCGCGTGCTGGCGGGAGATGATGATCGTCTTCGCGTCCTTGCCCTGCGCGCTCCAGTAGCGGCGCGCGAGCTTGCAGGCCGTGTCGACGGCCTCGGAGCCACCGGAGCCGAAGAACACCGCGCCGTCGCTGTACGGCGACATCTCGACGATGCGGTCGGCGAGCTCGATGGCCGGCTCGTTCGCATGGTCGAAGAAGCAGTGGTGGGCGGCGAGCTTCTTCATCTGCGCGGCCGCGGCGTCGGCGATCTCCGCGCGGCCGTGCCCGACGGAGACGAACCACAGGCCAGCCGACGCGTCGAGGTACTCGCGGCCGGCCGAGTCCCAGACCCGGGCGCCCTCTCCGCGCGAGACGACGAACTCGTTGCCGTCGATCGCGCCCATCGCAGCAAAGCCGTGCCAGAGGCGTGTCATACGCGAAAGGTACAACTTCCGACCCATCGCCGCGAGAGCGCGGCGGCCGGGAGCGTCAGGCCATCGCCTTCGGGCGGCGCTTGCGCTTCTTCTCCGGCGGATCGGGCGTCATGGCGGCGGCGGGCTCGTGCCGCTGCACCTGCTCCTCCCAGCCGGCGAACAGCAGCTTGCGCTTCAGCACCATGCCGGCGACGGCCGCGGCGACGAGGGCGTAGATGATGAACGTGCCGCCCGGCAGCTTGGCGATCTCGGCGTAGAAGGCGCCGACGAGGCCGGCGCACGGCAGCGTGATCACCCAGGCCGCGACGACGTGGCCGGCGACGGCCCAGCGCGTGCCGCGCCAGCGGATCTTGGATCCCGATCCGAGCACGGCGCCGGTCGTCACCTGCGTGGTCGAGATGGGGAAGCCGAAGTCGGCCGCGCGCCACAGCAGGAACGCGGCCGCGGACTGCGCCGCGACGCCGGCGCGCAGGTCGAGGTCGGACAGGCGGCGACCGACGGTGTGGACGATGCGCCAGCCGCCGACGTACGTGCCGAGCGCGATCGCGAGGGCGGCCGAGAAGATGACCCAGTCATCGACGACGAACTCCGCGTTCTCGCCGCTCACGACCATCGCCAGGGCGATCACGCCCATCGTCTTCTGGGCGTCGTTCGTGCCGTGGGTGAGCGCCACGAAGCCGGCGGACACCAGCTGCAGGCCGCGCAGCGGCCTCGGGCGCGCGTCGAGGTAGCGGCCGACCCGGCCGGCCAGGCACAGGGCGAGGATGGCCGCGAAGGCGAAGCCCAGCAGCGGCACGTAGATGGACGGCGCGATCACCTTCTCGCGCAGGCCCGACCAGAGCACCACGTCGAACCCGCCGGTGGTGGCGATGGCGGCGCCCGCGACGCCGCCGATCAGCGCGTGCGACGAGGACGTCGGCAGGCCGCGCCACCAGGTGATGAGATTCCACGTGATCGCCCCGACGAGGCCGGCCAGGATGGCCTCCAGCGTGATGGCGTTCTGATCGATGATGCCGCTGCCGATGGTCTTCGCGACGTTGAGCGACAGGTAGGCGCCGACGAAGTTCAGCGCGCCCGCGCAGATGACCGCCAGACGCGGCGAGATCGACTTCGTCGCGACCGATGTCGCGATGGCGTTGGCAGCGTCGTGGAACCCGTTCGTGAAGTCGAACAGGAGCGCGATCGCGACGACCAGGGCGAGCTCGAACACGGTCTCTCGGATCCCTTTCAGCGGGTTCGTGATCCAGCCCGGGTCCGATGTCGGATCGGCCACGGATTTATGCAGCGCAAGATTACGGGATCTGGACGCGCAAATGCAGGCCCTTCGTGCAAGTCGCCCGCCGCGCCCACGCCGTTCGCGCGGTAGGCTCAAGCCCGAACGCCCACCGCTTCTCGGAAGGTGATCTGCATGCCGCTCGTGTCCATGCGCCAGCTGCTCGATGAGGCCGCGAAAGGCGGCTACGGCGTCGGCGCCTTCAACGTCAACAACATGGAGCAGATCCAGGCCATCATGGAGGCCGCGCGCGACACGGCGTCGCCCGTGATCATCCAGGCGTCGCGCGGCGCGCGCTCCTACACCAACGACCGCTTCCTCTGGCACCTGATGCTGGCTGCGGCCGAGCTCTATCCGGAGATCCCGGTCGCGCTGCACCTCGACCACGGCAACAGCCCCGAGACGTGCAAGTCGGCCATCGACCTCGGCTTCACGAGCGTGATGATGGACGGCTCGCTGGAGGACGACGGCAAGACGCCGTCGTCGTTCGAGTACAACATCGCCGTCACCCGCGAGGTGGTCGAGGCGGCGCACGCCAAGGGCGTCACCGTCGAGGGCGAGCTCGGCACGCTCGGCGGCATCGAGGACGGCGTCGGCTCCGGCGAGGTGCACCTGACCGACCCCGACCAGGCGGTCGAGTTCGTCGCCCGCACCGGCCTCGACGCGCTCGCCGTCGCGATCGGCACCAGCCACGGCGCGTACAAGTTCGATCGCAAGCCCGACGGCGAGGTGCTGGCGATGAACCTGATCGAGGAGATCCACGAGCGCCTGCCCGAGACGCACCTGGTGATGCACGGCTCCTCGTCCGTCCCGCGCGAGCTGGTCGAGATCATCAACCAGTACGGCGGCAAGATGAAGGAGAGCTGGGGCGTCCCGGTCGAGGAGATCCAGCTCGGCATCCGCCACGGCGTCCGCAAGATCAACGTCGACACCGACTCCCGGCTCGCGGTCACCGGCGCGATCCGCAAGGCGTTCGTCGAGCATCCGGAGGAGTTCGACCCGCGCTTCGTACCTCAAGCCCGCCCGGGCGGCGATGCAGCAGGTGATCGCGGCGCGGATGACCGCCTTCGGACAGGCCGGCCACGCCGGCGACTACGAGGCCATTCCCCTCGAGGAGATGCGCGAGCGCTACGCCAGCGGCGCGATCGCGTGAGCCTGGCCGACATCGACGAGGGCCTGCGCGCCGCCGGTGGCCCGGCGGTCGTGGCGCTCCTCGTCGACCGGCTGGGACTGGACGAGGACGACATCGCGGCCGCCACCCGCCGCGGGTTGCTGCTGGCGGCGGCGGCGGGCGATCCGGCCGCGGGCATCGCCGCCGGCTCCCGCGCGGCGCTCGAGACCGCAGCCGACCTGGCGGAGTCGGACGTCGCACCTCGGCTGCTCGCGGAGCTGCGCGCCCTATCGGTGGAGGGCCGCGACCATCCGGTGGCCGCCGCCCTGGCGGCGTCGCTGGCCGACCATCCGGAGGCGGCGCTGAGTGCGCTGGCGGTGGTGCTGCTCAGCATCGAGGTGGGCTAGGGCCGGTCGCAGCTGGCGCGTCGCGCAGAGCGGGCGCTCCGACCCTGAGCCCGGCGCCGGTCGAGCCAGGTTCCCAGGCCCGGCGAGGGGCGACAAAACCGCGCCTCTCAGCCGTGATTTGTCTGACTTTGGTCAGACAATCAAAGTCGCGCTGAAGACGCATTGTCCGTACCCGAACACGCGCAAAGCGCATAGATCGCGCGATCCGCGCGCCTTCCGTGCGTGTTCGGTATGCCAGGCCTGTCCCCCGAAAACGGCTTTTCGGGGTCAGACCCCAATTTCGCCGTTTTCGGGGTCAGACCCCAGTGACGAACCGCACGCGCGCTCCGTGACCACGCCCTCCACCACCGTCACGATGTCCGATCACCGGGAGGCCCGTCGCCGCCGCCAGCTCGGCTCGGTACGGCGGGAGATTCGTGCACTCGCAGACCAGCGCCGCGATGCTCGGGTCCGACTCGAGCGCCGCGACGACCGCCGCCACCACCTCCGGGCCCGCGATCGCCGGATCCGGACCCGGTGCGTCGCCGATCAGCGCCGGATAGAGATGCGCGGTGTCCTCCAGGCCGATCAGCACCAGGCGCGACCGATCGGCCGCGGCCACGCCCGCGCCGTCGAGGTGCGCGGCCGTCAGCGCTCCCGCGTTCGCCGTCACCACGCCCACCCTCGCGGCCGGATCGAGCGCCGCGAGCAGCGACGGCAGCGCCAGCAGCGACGACGTCACCACCGGCACGGGCAGCGCCGCCGCCAGCGCGCGCTGGTGCACCGCGAGGAAGCCGCACGAGGTCGTGATCAGCTCGCAGCCGTCGGCCACGAGACGCAGGCCCGCGGCGACGAACGGCTCCAGCAGGCCGCGCGCGCCGTCCTCCACCGCGCGGCGGGCCGACGCTCCCTCGACGACTGCGTAGCGCGCGTCGAACGCGAACGTGTCGGGGTGGCCGATGTCGCCCGGGACGCGGTCGAACGCCGTGTCGAGCATGAGGATGCCGACGATCACAGCTGGCATTCTGGCGCGCGTGGCGTACGACTACGTGATCGTGGGCGCGGGCTCGGCCGGCGCGCCGCTGGCCGCACGGCTGTCGGAGGACCCGGCCGTCTCCGTCCTGCTGCTGGAGGCCGGGCCGGCCGAGCGATGCCGCCGACGCGCCGGCGGCGATGCGGACGCTGAACCCGTACGCGATCCTCGATCCCGCCTACGGCCGCTACCACTGGACGGGGCTCGACGGCCCGGCGCACGCCGGTGCAGCAGCCACGTCCGTACTGGCGCGGCCGCGCGCTCGGGGGCTCCTCGGCGATGAACTCGCAGCTCGCCATCCGCGCCCTGCCCGACGACTTC
Source organism: uncultured Actinomycetes bacterium (assembly GCA_963732645.1). GTDB lineage: Bacteria > Actinomycetota > Thermoleophilia > Gaiellales > F1-60-MAGs149 > VFJZ01. The sequence goes on along the minus strand of CAVTAC010000004.1, from coordinate 1,843 downwards.
GACCGGTGGGCGGCGGTAGGCTGCACGGGCTGGTCGTGGGCCGACGTGCTGCGCCGCGCACGTGCGCCTCGAGGACGACCACGACTTCGGCGACGCGCCGTACCACGGCCGCGGCGGACCGATCCCGATGCGCCGGCTGCCGGAGGAGGAGTGGGGCGCCGTCGACCGGGCGCTCGCCGAGGCCGCGACGGCGTCTCGGCGAGCCCTGGGCCGAGGACCACAACGCACCCGGCTCGACCGGCGTCTCGCCGTACGCCGTGAACGCCGGGCCGCACGGGCGCGTGTCGACCGCCGACGGCTACCTGGAGCCGGCCCGCGGACCGCCCGAACCTCGACGATCGTCGGCGATGCCCTCGTCGACCGCGTCGTCGTCGAGCGCGGCCGCGCCACGGCGTCGTGGCGCGCACGCCGCGCCGGCGAGGAGCGGTTCGCCGGCGGCGAGGTGATCCTCTGCGCCGGCGCCATCCACAGCCCGGCGATCCTGCTGCGCTCCGGCATCGGCCCCGCCGACGAGCTGCGCGCGCTCGGCATCACGCCCGTCGCCGACCAGCCGCCGCGTCGGCCGCGGCCTGACCGAGCACCCGTCGGTGTTCGTCGACCTCGACCTGCGGCCCGAGGCGCGGGCAGCGTCGATCGACCAGCGGCACTCCTCGTGCATCGTCCGCTACGCCTCGGGCCACCCCGGCAGCGGCGCGAACGACATGAATCTGATCCCCAACACGCTGCGCGGCTACGACCCGGCGGCGCTGGCCCGCGGCTGCCTCTACGTCGCCGTCTACGAGAGCCACTCGCACGGCACGGTCACCCTGGCGTCGCGCGATCCGGGCGCGCATCCGGTGGTCGATCTGCGGATGCTCACCGACGAGCGCGACTTCGCCCGGCTGCGTGACGGCGCGCGGCGGCTCCTCGAGATCGTCGCGTCCGGGCCGTTCCGGCGCATCACGACCGACCGCGGTCGGCATCCCGGACGACCGGGCGCTCGACGACTGGCTGCTCGAGACCTGCACCGACCACCAGCACCCGGCCGGCACCTGCCGCATGGGCGACCCCGCCGACGAGCGCACCGTCGTCGACCCCGCGTGCCGCGTGCTCGGCATCGACGGCCTTCGCGTCGTCGACGCCTCCGTCATGCCCGAGTCGCCGCGCGCCAACATCCACCTGACGTGCGTCGCCATCGGCGAGCACGCCGCGACGCTGATCAGCCGCGGCCGATGAAGGGCATCTTGGTCGCCATCACCGTCAGGAACTGGACGTTCGCGTCGAGCGGCAGGCTCGGCCATGTAGACGACGGCGCGGCCGACGTGCGTCGACGTCCATCGTCGGCTCGGCGCGCGACGAGCCGTCGGCCTGGGGCACGCCCTCGGCCATGCGCGCCGTCATCTCGGTGCGCGGCGTTGCCGATGTCGATCTGGCCGCAGGCGATGTCGTACGCGCGGCCGTCGAGCGACGTCGACTTGGTGAGCCCGGTGATCGCGTGCTTGGTCGCGGTGTAGGGCGCCGAGATCGGCCGCGGCGCGTGCGCCGAGATCGAGCCGTTGTTGATGATCCGCCCGCCGCGCGGCGACTGGTCGCTTCATGATCCGGAACGCCTCCTGCGTGCAGAGGAACGCGCCGGTCAGGTTGGTGTCGACGACCGCCTTCCAGCTGCTCGCAGCGTGAGGTCCTCGAGCGGCACGGCGGGCGCGCCGATGCCGGCGTTGTTGAACAGCAGGTCGAGGCGGCCGAACCGCTCGCGGACGACGGCGAACAGCGCCGCCACGGCGGCCGGGTCGGAGACGTCGCACGGCACCACGACCGCGCCGCCGCCCAGCTCGGCCGCCGTCTCGTCGAGCGGCGCCGTCCG
>CAVTAC010000003.1:0-166715 GCA_963732645.1 uncultured Actinomycetes bacterium | reverse complement strand
AGCCCTCCGGCGTCTCCCGGATCACGTAGACCTTGCGGATCTTCTCCGGCTGGTCCCACGTGCACTCGGTGCCGCGCGCGATCGAGAACGCCTCGCCGGCGCGGAACGTCTGCGCATCGCCGTCCGGGGTGCGGAGGATGAGCGTGCCCTCGAGCAGCACGCAGATCTCGTCGACGGGGTAGGCCGGGATGTGCTCCACGAACGGCTCCGCCGACCACACGCCGGCGCTGAGGCCGGTGCCGAACGTCGCCAGCTCGGCCGTGCGGGTGAGCGCCGGGCCCTCCTGCACGTCGGGCTTGGAGGCCAGTGTCCCTGGATCGAGCCGTGTCACGCCTGCCATCGTCATCGCTCCTGATCTGCGGATTCGGTGGCAAGCGTACCGATGGAGCACGTTCGCCGGGGGTCGGCGACGATTGCACGCGATGGCGCTCCCCGCAGGCATTCTCGGCCAGATCGGGTCGACGCCGCTCGTGTCGCTGGTCCACATCGGCGCCGGCCTGCCGGTGCCGGTCCTCGCCAAGTGCGAGCACCTCAATCCCGGCGGCAGCGTCAAGGACCGGCTGGCGCTCGCGATCGTCGACGACGCCGAGCAGCGCGGCGTGCTGCGGCCCGGCGCGACCATCGTCGAGGCGACCGCGGGCAACACCGGCGTCGGCCTGGCGCTCGTCGCGGCCGTCCGCGGCTACCGGCTGGTGTGCGTGATGCCGGCCAAGATGTCGGTCGACAAGCGCGTCGCCCTGGCGCAGCTGGGCGCCGAGGTGATCATCACCGACAACGCGCCGCTCGCCGATCCGCGCAACTTCCAGAACGCGGCGCGCCGGCTGGCCGCGGAACGTGGCTGGTTCCTCGCGGACCAGTTCGCGAACCCCGCGAACGCCGCCATCCACGAGGCGACCACGGGGCCGGAGATCCTCGAGCAGGCGGGCGGGCGCATCGGCGCGTTCGTGGCAGGCGCCGGCACCGGCGGCACCATCACCGGGCGTCGGACGGTACCTGCGGCGCGCGTGCCCGACGGCGCGGACGATCCTCGCCGACCCCGTCGGCTCGCTGCTGGCCGAGTGGGTGGAGGGCACCACCGGCGACGCCGACACGGCCTACGCGCTCGAGGGCATCGGGCAGAGCGCGCCGCCGGCGGTCATGGACCGCTCCGTCATCGACGGCGCCGAGCGGGTCTCGGACGACGAGTCGTTCGCGATGGCCGGGCGGCTGCTGCGCGAGGAGGGCCTGCTGGTCGGTGGCTCGTCCGGCACCGCGGTGGTCGCCGCGCTACGCGTCGCAGCGCGCGGGGACGTCGACGGGCCGGTGGTGGCGCTGCTGCCCGATGGGTGGGACCGGTACCGCTCGCAGCCGTGGCTGCAGGCCCTCGCGGACGACTACGGCCCGGGGGCGTGACAGACGGCCTCGACGTTGTTGCCGTCGGGGTCGAGCACGAACGCGCCGTAGTAGTGCTCGTGGTACGCGGGCCGGGGCCCCGGGGCGCCGTTGTCGCCGCCGCCTGCGGCGAGCGCCGCCTCGTGGAAGCCGTCGCAGTCGGAGCGCGCGATCGCCTGGAACGCGACGTGGACACGCGCCGTCGCAGGGCGGTCGGCGAGGAAGAAGAACGGCCGGCGATCGCCGAAGCCGATGTAGCCCGGGCGGTCGAGCACGACCCGTAGGCCCAACGGCGCGAGGGCTGCCTCGTAGAACGCGCGGCTGCGATCGAGATCTGCCACACCGATCACGACATGGTCGAGCACACACGCCTCCTCGGACGGGCCGTTGCAGGGGGAAACGGCGTTGCAAATCGTACTCCCACCGGTTTCATACGGCGATACCATCGCCGTATGGCCGAGCCGCAGACCGAGTTCGAGACGCGCCGGCCGGCGCCGGCGCTGGCCCGGGTCGTCGACCGCTACGTCGGGTACCGGCTGTCCGGGCTGGCCGCCGGCGTGCATCGCGGGCTGCCGTCGCGGCACATGACGTTCGTCGTCAGCATCGGCCCCGAGATCGACGTGATCGCCCAGACCGACGCCACGCAGGCGCCCGACACCTACCGCTGCGTGCTGTCCGGGCTGCAGGCGTCGCACGTGTTCATCGCGCACGACGGCAACCAGGAGGGCGTCGCGATCGAGCTCACGCCGACCGGCTGCCGCGCGCTGTTCGGCCTGCCCGCCGCGGCGCTGTGGAACACGTCGCTCGAGCTGGCCGACGTCGCCGGGCCGGTGGGCACCGAGCTGTGGGAGCGGCTGCAGGGCACGGCGACGTGGGACGAGCGGTTCGCCGTCATCGACGCCGTGCTGTGCCGCGTGCTGCGCGACGACCCGCTCGAGCCGGCGCTGCGCCGCGCGTGGCAGCTCGTCGCGACGACGGGCGGCACCGTGCCCGTCGAGGACGTCGCGCGCCGGATCGGCTGGACGCGCCAGCACCTCTCGCGCCGCTTCGCCGGCGAGTACGGGCTGACGCCCAAGCTCGCGGCCCGCGTGGCGCGGTTCGACCGGGCCCGGCGGATGATGGAGTCGACGCCGCCGCTGGTCTCGATCGCGCAGGTTGCCGCGGCGTGCGGCTACTACGACCAGGCCCACCTGACGCGCGATTTCGTCGCGCTCGCCGGCTGCTCGCCGGGACGCCTCGCCGACGGCGATCTTCCATCTTTCCAAGACCCCGAGGCCGGCGATCCACGACCATGACGCCATGACCGAGACGAAGACCCACCTCTGGCCGACCCTGGTGTTCCGCGACGCACCGGCCGCCATGGAGTTCCTCAAGGACGCGTTCGGGTTCGTGGAGCTCGCCCGCTACACGCGCGCCGACGACGCGTCGGTGGTCGAGCACGGCGAGCTGCGCTGGCCGGCCGGCGGCGGCGTCATGGTCGGCACCGCCGGCAAGGACGACACGGCGTTCGGGCGCCGGCCTCCGGGCGCCGGGTCGGTGTACATCGTCTGCGACGACCCCGACGCGCTGTTCGCCCGCGCGACGGCCGCGGGGGCCGAGGTCGTGCGTGGCCTCCTCGACGAGGACTACGGCTCGCGCGGGTTCACCGTCAGCGACCCGGAGGGCAACCTCTGGAGCTTCGGTACCTACGCCGGCGCGGGCGCGTAGGTCTCGTCGCGCGGCCGTGAGAGGGCGAACGCCTGCGTGATCGGCGCGTCGCCGGGATCGCGCACGGGCCGGTGCGACCGGCGCAGCTCGGCCAGCTCGGCGATGCCGAACTCGAGCACCTCGTCGGGCTCGCCGATCGCGTCGGCGACCAGCCGGGCGACGCCCCGGTCGTCCACCGCGATCTCGAACGCCTGTCCCTCCAGCACGATGCGCCAGCGCGCGCCCGCCGCCGCCGGCACCGGCGCCAGGTAGGCGAGCAGCAGCGCCGACAGCGCCGCCCGCGGACGCACGCCCGGCGGCGTCTCGGCGGGCAGGAAGCGCGCGCCGAAGCGCGAGAGCGCGCGCATCGGCTCGCGGATGTCCTCACCCTCGGCGGTGAGCGCGTAGACGTGGCGCGCAGGCGCGCCCTCCACCTCGCGGCGCTCGACCAGGCCCTGCTGCTGCAGCGTCTCGAGGCGCTCGACCAGCAGCCGCGGCGGGATGCCGACGAGCGTGCGGCGCAGGTCGGTGAAGCGCTGCGGAGCGAACGTCAGCTCGCGCAGCACGAGCAGCGTCCAGCGGTCCCCGATCACGTCGAGGGCGCAGGCCACCGGACAGAACTGGTCGTACGCTCGCACACCTGCTCCTTGAAGTTCCTTTTATGAACTGTATTGTTCCTTTTATGAACTCTACCGCATCGCCCGTCCCTGCGCACCGCGAGCGGGCCGTGCTCGCCGTCACCGGCCTGGCCGTGTTCGCCGTCTTCCTCGACACGACCATCCTGTTCGTCGCCTTCTCGTCGATCGGCGACTCGTTCCCCGGCACCGGCACCTCGGCGCTGTCGTGGGTGCTGAACGCGTACACGATCGTGTTCGCCGCATTCCTGGTGCCCGGCGGCGTGCTCGCCGACCGGTTCGGGCGGCGACGCGTGTTCCTCGCCGCGGTCGCCGGCTTCACGCTCGCGTCGGCGCTGTGCGGCCTCGCGCCGAGCGCCGGCGTGCTGATCGCCGCGCGCACCCTGCAGGCCGTGGCGGCGGCCGCGATGATCCCCGCCTCGCTGTCGCTGGTGCTGCAGAACACGCCGCGCCACCGCATCCCCTCGGCCGTCGCGATCTGGGGCGCCATCGGCGCCGTCGCCGGCGCGCTCGGGCCGGCCCTCGGTGCGATGGTCATCGAGGCCTCCTCGTGGCGCGCGGCGTTCCTCATCAACGTGCCGGTCGGCGTCGTCAGCGTGCTCGCCGGCCGTCGCATCCTCCCCGCCCACGCCGGCGACCGCAGCGGCCGCTTCCCTGACCCCATCGCGACGCCGCTCGTGATCGGCGGCGTCGGGCTGATCACGCTGGCGCTCGTCCAGGGCGACGACTGGGGCTGGACGTCGGGCCGCACGCTCGGCGCGGCCGCGGTCGGCGTCGTCGCGCTGGCGGTGCTGCTGCGTCGCTCGCTGACGCACCCGGTGCCGCTGATCGAGCCGACGGTGCTGCGCTCGCGCACCATCGGCGCCGCGAACCTGGCCATGCTGATCTTCGGCGCCGGGTTCGCCGCGATGTTCCTCGGCGGCGTGCTGTTCCTGACCGAGCAGTGGCACTACTCGACGCTCGAGGCCGGGTTCGCGATCACGCCCGGACCGATCCTCGTCGCCATCCTCGCCCCCCGCTTCGGCAAGCTGGCATCGCGGATCGGCCAGCGCCCGCTGCTGATCGCCGGCGGGCTGGTGTTCGCGACCGCGTCGATCGGCAACGCGACCATGCCCGCCGACCCGGCCTACCTGACGCGGTGGCTGCCGGTGTACCTGCTGATGGGCCTCGGCGTGGCGCTGACGCTGCCGCAGCTGTCGAGCGCCGCGGTCCAGGGCCTCGCGCCGGCGCGGTTCGCCGCCGGCGCCGGCACCAGCCAGGCGCTGCGCAACATCGGCGCGACGCTGGGCGTGGCCGCGGTCGTCGTGATCCTCGCCGGCGCCGCCCCGGCCGAGGTGCTGGGCGCGTTCCACGAGACGTCGCTGCTGACCGCCGTCTCCGGCGTGCTGGTCGCGATCATCGCGATGACGCTGCCGCGGCGCGCCGGGACGCGGACGGTGGCGGTGCCCGAGCCGGCCTGACCGCGCGCCGCCCGTATCATTTCGCCGGCACTCGCGCCGCGGAGGATCCATTGGTCACATCGCGCCCGGAGATCGTCGGCACCTTCGGCGTCGTCGCCACCACCCACTGGCTCGCGACGACGACGGGCATGACGATCCTGGAGCAGGGCGGCAACGCGTTCGACGCAGCCGTCGCCGCCGGGTTCGTGCTGCACATCGTCGAGCCCGACCAGAACGGCCCGGGCGGCGACCTGCCGATCGTCCTCTGGAACGCGGCGCGCGGCAGGGTCGAGGTGATCTGCGGCCAGGGCGTGGCGCCGGCGGCGGCGACCGTCGACGCGCTGCGCGGCCTCGGTCTCGACGTGATGCCCGGCACCGGGCACCTCCCGGCCGTCGTCCCCGGCTCGTTCGACGCGTGGATGCTGCTGCTGCGCGACCACGGCACGATGACGCCGCGGCAGGTGCTGGAGCCGGCGATCCACGATCGCCCGCGACGGCTTCGTGCTGAAGCCGCTGGTCGCCGACCTGATCGGCGGGCTGGGGCCGTTCTTCGCCGCGCACTGGCCGTCGTCGGCCGAGGTCTACCTGCCGGGCGGCGTCGCGCCCGCCGGCGACGCGCTGTACGCGCTGCCGGCGCAGGGCGACACCTACGCGCGCATCGTGCGCGAGGCGGAGGCGGCCGGCGGCGACCGGATCCGACCAGATCGAGGCGGCGCGGCGGGCGTGGTACGAGGGCTTCGTCGCCGAGGCGATCGACCGCTTCTTCCGGACGCCGGTGATGGACACCACCGGCGAGGCGCACACCGGCCTCCTCACCGGCCAGGACCTCGCCGGCTGGCGCGCCACCGTCGAGGAGCCGCTGATGCTCGACTACGGCGACTACACCGTGTGCAAGCCGGGGCCGTGGGCGCAGAGCCCGGTCCTCCTGCAACAGCTGGCGCTGCTGCGCGGGCTTCGACGTCGCCGCGATGGATCCGGACGGGCCGGACTTCGTCCACACGGTGCAGGAGTGCGCGAAGCTCGCGTTCGCCGACCGGGACGCGTTCTACGGCGACCCGCGGTTCGCCGACGTGCCGCTCGCGACGCTGCTGTCCGAGGCCGTACAACGCCGAGCGCCGGAGGCTGGTCGGCGAGACGGCGTCGCTCGAGCTGCGCCCGGGACGATCGCCGGCCACGGCGGCGCAGTCGCGCTGCGGGCGGCCGGCTCGACGCAGATCGCGCATCCGGAGACGGCCATGGACGCCGAGACGGAGGAGGCCACGACGCGCACCTGGGCGCAGTACGTGGCGCTGACGCGCGGCGACACGTGCCACCTCGACATCATCGACCGGCACGGCAACATGATCTCGGCCACGCCGAGCGGCGGCTGGCTGTCGGGCTCGCCGGTCGTCCCGGGCCTCGGCTTCCCGGTGTCGGTGCGCGGCCAGATGTTCTCGCTCGACCCGGCGCATCCGAACGCGATCGCGCCGGGCAAGCGGCCGCGGACGACGCTCACGCCCGGCGCTCGCGCTGCGCGGCGGCGAGCCGTATCTGGCGTTCGGCACGCCGGGCGGCGACCTGCAGGACCAGTGGGCGCTGCACGCCTTCCTGCGGCACGTGCACCACGGCCTGAACCTGCAGGCAGGCCATCGACGCGCCGAGCTTCCACACCGAGCACCTGGTCGGCTCGTTCTTCCCGCGCGAGTGGCGGCCCGGCCACCTGGCCGTCGAGGACACCTTCCCGCGCGCCACGCTGGCCGAGCTCGACCGCCGCGGCCACGTGCTCGAGATCGACGAGCGCTGGGGCCACTACAACTCGGTGACGATGGCGACGCGGGTCGGCCGCACCCTGCGAGCCGGCGCGAGCCCGCGCCGCCAGCAGAGCCTGGCGATCGGCCGCTGAACCGGCGGTGTCCGAAGCCGGCGCGGATCGTGCCGGAGCGTCACCGTGCCTGTCCCGAATCACGCCAAGAACGTCCGATTCGCTGTGCGGCAGCGGATCGGACATGTCGTGGGCGTTTTGTCACGGGTACGTGACGCGTCTGTCGGCGCACGCCGCGCGACCGCGGAAGCGTGGCGCTGCCACCCGGCACCGCCATCGGCAGGGCGGCTGCTAGCGCGCGCTTGGCGGCGCAGTTGTTCGCGCCCACCTCGAGGCGGGCGGCTGCGTCCGGGGCCAGGTCGTCGCCGAGGTTGACGCCGATGATGGCCAGGTAGTTCAGCGGCCGCGGAGGCATCGCACCGAGCACCTCACGGACGAACGCGTCCTCGTCCAGCGACACCTCCGGCACCGCCGCCAGCACCTCGCCGAGCGGACGCACGAGCGGCCCGTCCAGACGACCGCCGGCGTAGTGGCACGGCAGCAGCAGCATCTGCGGCGGCAGCGTCGCCACCCGCTCGCGCAGCGTCCGGTGCAGCTGGCGCGCGGCGCCGTCCGAGCCCTCGTCGCCGGCCTCCAGGTCGGGGCGGGCGACGGAGTCGAGGAACAGCGAGTCGCCGCCGATCAGCGCCACGTCGCCGATCCGGACGCCGACCATGTCGGTCGTGTGGCCCGGCAGCGCGACGACGTGCACCTCGTGCCCGCCGAGGGCGATCGCATCGTCGTCGCCGACACCCTCCACGTCGGCCGCGTACGTGACGCCGCGCGCGAGCGCCCGGTGCGAGAGGTGCAGCGTCGCACCCGACAGCCGCACCAGATCGCGGGCGCCCGACAGGTGGTCGGCGTGCACGTGCGTGTCCAGCACGTGCCGGATGCGCACGCCGCGACACGCCGCGGCGTCGAGATAGCGGACGCACGTCGGGCGCCGGGTCGACGACCAGCCCCTCGCCGTCGGCGGCCACCAGGTACGAGAGGCAGCCGCGCGCCTCGCGGCGGAACTGCACGACGGAGATGGCGCCCGGCAGCGGGACGTCGTCGTACTGCAGCACCCGCGACCACCCGATCATGCCCGCGTGGACGCTGCGCACGTCGCCGCCGAGCTGCTCCAGCACCGCCGCGCCGCGCTTCGACGCGTTGCCGGCGTCGCAGATCACGCGCACCGCGGCCCCGTCGGCCAGGCCGGCGAGCGCGCCGGCGGGATCGGCTGCCAGCTCGGCCTCCGGCACGTTGACGATCGGCACCCCGCAGTCGGGGATGTGCCAGCCCGCGAACGACTGCCGGTCGCGGATATCGACGACGAGGACGTTCGCCCCACTCCGCAGCTCGCGCTCGAACGAGCCGGGATCGATCTCGACGATGGTCTCGGACGGCGGCGTCACGGGTTCCCTCCTCCGGTCCTGCCCGCATGATAGGGAACCGCCACCACACGCCGGGCTGCGACGGCGGTCGTCGCAGCCCGGCGGGCGGCCTACATCACCGGGAAGATCTCGTGCACCTCGACGCTGCCGCCATGGGAGAGGATCGGGCAGCCCTTCGCGGTCGCCGTCGCGTCGGACAGGCTGCCGGACGAGATGATCGAGTAGCCGGAGAGGCCGGAGGCGGCGCCGTCGCTGACCGCGCCGCAGGAAGCGACGGTGGTGGCCGGGCCGAACGGGTTGCCGGCGTCGACGAGCTGGTCGCCGAGCCCGCCGAGGAACGCGCCCCACGCGGCCATCGACGCCTCGCGCTCGGCGTCGGTCTCCGCCATCGTGCCGCCCTTGTACGCCAGGTGGTAGGTCCCCATGTTCGAACTCCTTGTCCGGGGTGGTCGGCAGTACGACGAACGACGGCCGCAAGAATCGACACGGCGCCGCTATCGTGGTGACCCCATGACGATCAGCGTCCGACTCCTCGGGCCCGGTGACGAGCCCGTGCTGCGGCTGCTCAGCGAGCAGGAGGCGGCCTTCGACGTCGAGGGACGCGGTGACCCGTCCACGCCGCCGGAGCCCGCCGACGCGGCGGCGTACCTGGCCGACCCGGCCGTGCTGCACTGGGTCGCGGAGCTCGACGGCGAGGTCGTCGGCTTCAACCTCTGCTACGTCCTCCGGCGCCGCAGCGACGTACCCCGGGAGCTGCTGCTGTTCGAGATCGGCGTCCGTCAGGACGCCCGCCGTCGCGGTGCCGGCAGGGCGTTGATCGACGCCATGCGGGCCTGGATGGAGCACGAGCGCATCGCCGAGACGTGGGTGCTCGCCGACAACCCGGGGGCGATCGAGTTCTACGCCGCGTGCGGATTCGTGCGCGACGACGAACAGGGCGTCCAGATGCTGCTGACGCTGCCGCGCCGTCGCGGCGAGCTGACACCAACCAGCGGCTGGCGCCCCCGAGCGCCGCGTGGCACACTTGGCGCCCGTTCGGCTTCCTGTGGGAGGGATGTCCAGTGACGCGATCGTCTGTGGCGACGACCGGTTTCGCCGTGCTCGTGCTCGCGACCGCGCTCGTCGCCGTGACACCCTCGTTCGCGGCGACGGCTCCGACGCCGAACGTCTCGTTCCGCAACTCACGGCCGCTGATGCCCGCTCGATCTGTACCGGTCGTTTCTCACCTCGGCGCGCGCGCTGTCGTGCCAGCCGGCGCTGCCGCCCGGCATCAAGCCGCCGCCCGGCTTCCCGCCACAGCCGACGAGGCCGAGGAGGGTCAGCACCACCGCGGCCCTCGCAACCGCGAAGAAGGTCGCGGGCCTGAAGGGCTCGCGCGGCACGAAGCTGAAGAAGAACGCCTTCACCAGGACGGTCGTCGGCGCCGAGCGCGTCGCGGCCGCCGGCATCATCAGCGGCAGCGGCAAGGGCGCGCTCGCCGCGCTGCTGATCGCCGCCGGCAAGAAGCCCCGCGATCCGCTACCGCTGATCGACGCCGCCGCGCTGCTGATCGACGCCGGCAAGCCCAACGAGTCGCTGGCGCTGCTCGCGAAGGCGCAGAAGCTGCCGCAGCGCAAGCTGGCCATGTTCGGCGTGCCGACCCTCGCGGTCCTGGAGACGAACCGGTCCGCGGCGCTGTTCCGCACCCGGCAGTACACCGCCGCCGCCGCGGCTGCTCGCCGCGCGCTCAGGCTGAGCCCCTGGCTGGTCGAGGCCCGCGAGAACCGGGCGATGGCGCTGCTCTGCCTCGGCAGGATGACCGAGGCGGCGTGCGAGTTCCGCGAGGCGGCGAAGCGGCCGCTGGAAGCGGACGAGGAGCGGCTCACCTGCGTCGGTGCACGCACGGCGCGGCCCAGCGACTTCGCCGAGACGCCGGCATCGTTCGGCGTCTATCCGCCGATCGGCTACCCGGCGCTCGCGGAGAAGGCCGACGGCTACGTCCAGTACTACGTCGATCTGAACGCCGCGTCGAACGCCCTGTCCACGAAGGCGAACGACGAGTTCAATCGGCTCACACTGAAGCTGCAGCAGCCGAGGCCGCACCAGCTCGCGACGTCGCGGAGCCGTGCGCAGGACACCTACATCGAGATGCTGAAGGTGCCGCTGCGACCCGCCTACCAGGCACAGCTGGCCCAGGGTCACGCCATCTCCGACTCGGTGATCGCGCTCGCCGCCGAGATGCAGAACGCGATGCTCGGCTACATCACCTCGTGTTTCGGCTCACCCGACGTGGACTGCGTCCGCAACAAGTGCAAAGGGCCGCTGCAGGCGGACCACACCGTCTTCCTGGCCCGGCAGACCGCGCTCGAGACCACCATGCGCAAGTGGTGGAAGGACCTGCACGCCGACATGCTGGGATACGCGCAGGCGATCGCCGACCCGGATCAGCACGCGCTTGCGATCACGCAGATCGACACCCAGGGACTGATCGGCTGGGGCGTCATCCAGAGCGGGATCCCTGCCTGGAATGGCACCGCCGCTTCGTTGAACGACGTCTGCCTCGCGCCGCTGACCGAGCCGGCGCCGACAGCCACCGCGCCGGACGGCACCCCGCTCAACCCCTGCCCACCCGCCCTCGACAAGCTGAAGGCGAAGTTCGACATCGCGAAGGGCAAGGTCGAGAGCGGCCCGTTCCAGGGCGCCAGCGTCGGCGCCGGCATCTCGGTGAAGTGCTCGGAGGTGAGCATCTCGGCTGATGCCAGCTGGAGCCCGGTGCCCTTGCTGAGCGGCTTCGGCAAGCTGCAGTACGCGCAGAACGCGCAGGGCGGCACGCTGACGATCGGCATCGGCAGCAAGGGCGCAATCGGGCCGGCCAGCTTCACGAGCGGCCTCGAGCTGACCCTCTCACAGCACTCCGGCGGCACCAACGTCGACCTGGCCTGGAAGGTCGGGCCGGCGATCGGCGCGAAGTCGGACATCGTCGACATCACGATCTTCAAGTCGGTCGCCACACCGCTGACGTCGCCCACCTTGCCGTCCCAGTGACACCGTGCCGGCTCAGCCCAGCGAGACGGGCAGGTGGCGGATCACGCGGAGGAACTCCGTGTGCCCGAACTCGACCTCGCCCGCGAGCGCCAGTGACGGATAGCGCTCGACGATGGTCGCGACGCCCACCTCGCCCTGGGCGCGGGCCAATCCCGAACCGATGCAGGCGTGGATGCCGCCGCCGAACGCAAGCTGGCGATTGACGTTCGGCCGGTCGACGTCGAGCCGCTCGGGATCGGGGAACACCGCCGGGTCGCGGTTGGCGGCGCCGATCATCAGCATCACGACGGCTCCGGCGGGGATGCTCTCGCCGGCGATCTCGATCTGCTCCCTGGCGGCGCGCACGACGAACTGCTCGGGCGTCTCGTGCCGGAGCAGCTCGAGGATCGTCGTGCCGCGGACGGCCGGATCGGCCACGAAGCGCTGACGCAAGTCGGGTGCGCCCAGCAGTTCGAGGATGCCATTGGCGATCAGGTACGTGTTGTCGAGGTGCCCGACCGCATAGAGGAGGGTCATCGTCGCGAGCACCTCGTTCTCCGTCATCGTCGCGTCGCCGACGGCGGCCACGAAGGCGGACAGGAGGTCGTCGCCCGGTGCTTGGCGCTTCTGCGCGATCAGCCCGCGGATGTAGTCGTAGTACCAGTCGAGCGACGCCTCGCCCGCGGCCATGTCGGCGTCGTCGGCGCCCGGCGCGAGCGCCCGGCCGATCACGTAGGTGTGGTGCCGGCAGGCCTGCGCCTCGTCAGTCGAGACGCCGAACATGTACGAGATCGTCCCGAAGGTGGCAGGGAACGCGTAGTCGTCGATCACGTCGAGCGTGCCGCCGCGGGCCTCCGCAGCGGCCAGCGCCGCATCGACGCGGGCCTGCGTGTCGGCCGCCCAGTCACGGACGCGCGAGCCGCTGAACCACTTCTGGAACACCTTGCGCAGCCGCGTGTGGTCGGGTGGGTCCTGCCCCAGCACGGAGTCGTGGAACCGGTCGCCGACGCCGAACGACAGCTCGAGCGCGCTCATGCGCGGGTCGCGGATCAGCGCCGCGATGTCGGCGTGGCGCGTCAGCACGTGCACGCCGGCCGGGCTGGCGTAGACCGGCGTCAGCGCCCGCACCCGGTCGTAGTAGGGGTACGGGTCGTGCCAGAACGCCGGGTCGTGAACGGCAGCAGGTCCTCGGCGTCGACGCGCGTCTCGGCGGCGGACACGGCGCTAACTCCGTACGCGCAGGCGATCGGGGTCGTAGACCGGCGTCGCCACGATCTCGCCGGCGATGTCGCCCTCGTCCAGCCGCGCCACCAGCCGCGACCCGACGGCGGCGTGCGCCTCATCGACCCGCGCCAGGCCGAGCGTCGCGAACCCCAGGTGCGGCGACGGCACGCTCATCGTCACGTGCCCGACCACCTCGTCGCCGGCGTAGAGGGCGCCCCGGTCGCCCGGTCCTCGCCGCCGGCGAGCGTGATCGACACCGTGCGGAACGGCGCTGCCTCGCGGGCCGCCGCAAGCGCCTCGGCACCGCGATATCCCACCTTGCCCGCCGGCACCGCCCAGCCCAGGTTGCACTCCCAGGCGTCACCGACTCGTCGTACTCGAGGCCCTCGCCCATCACCATGCCGGCCTCGATGCGGAGCATCATGATCGCCGCCGCGCCGACCGCCCGGATGTCGAACTCCTCGCCGGCCGCGAACACGGCGTCCCACAGCTCCAGCGCCTGCTCGACCGGCGCGTAGAGCTCGTACCCCAACTCGGCCGTGAAGCCCATCCGCGACACCAGCGCGGGGAGGCCGGCGACGGTGACGCCGTCGCGGAACGTGTAGTACGGGAACGCCTCGCCCGAGACGTCAAGCTCGGTCAGCTTCGCGAGGACCTCGCGGCTGCGCGGCCCCTGCAGCGTCAGGTGGCACTGCCGCTCGCGCAGGTGACGGACGTCGAGGCCCTTGCCGGCGGTCGCCGCCTCGATCGCCGCCGGCATGCCGGGGCCGCCGATCACGCGCACGTGATCGGGCCCATAGACGAAGCACGTCGAGTCGTCGAGCATGCCGCCTGCGTCGTTGACCACCGGCCCGTACGCGATCCGCCCCGGTGCGACGCCCGCGAGATCGCGCACGACCGCGCCGTTGACCGCCGCGACAGCGTGGAAGAAGCGGAACCAGACGCCGGGGTCGGTGTCGGCACCGCTCGACGATGCCGTCGGTTACGCTCCGTCCAGACAATGATCTACGGCGCAGCCGATCGCGAGCACCGAGCGCCGCGATCCACGCGGTCTTGAAGCGCGCGTGGATGGCCGCGAACCGGCGACCGCAGGCGCCGGTCGCGCGCGAGCGCGAAGTACTCCGCGTCGAGCAGGCGTTCGCGCACGCCCTGTCGCTACCGCCAGGATGTCTACGCACTACCAGCCACTGCACCACCTCGCCGAAGCTTCTACTAGCCGAGTCCCTTCGTCGCTGGCCGCCGTCGTACAGCCGCTCTAAGTTCTCTACGTTCAGGAACGCCGCCATGTCTTATCCTAAGGCTCGCCTCGAGCCCGTACATGACTACGATGTAGAAGACACCTACTACTATCACTCTCTTTACATCACCGCGCGCTCTATCTAGCGCTTCTCGTCCGCCGTCTCCTCCGCCAGGTTCTCCTCTGTCTCTAAGCCCGTTGAAGACTAGCGTCGCGTAGAGCAGTCCGTAGAGTATGTCTGTGCTCGCCTACTGGCCGTCGTTGAACTTCGTCGGACGAGTTGCCGGCCTTGCCTCTCTTCGTCTATGTACGTAGATCGATGTAGCCGAAGATCTTCTGCTACCCATCACTAGCGCTAGCACCAGTTGCGCGCTCGTGTACAGCTGCACTCCTAGTATCTTTCATCTCCTAATCTACTAGCTACTACCCCGCAGCGCGATCTAGCCACCACGCGATGTCGATGTCGTGGTTGCCTAGCAGCGTTCAGCGCTCTTTTATCCTCCTTTCTCCTTTTTATTTTTCTATCTTCTTTTTCTCTTCTTTCCTCCTTTTTATTTCCTTCCTTCTTTTTTCCCTTCTCTTCTTTCCTTTTCCTTCTTTTTCTTTTTCTTTTATCTCTCCCTTCTTCTTTTTTTCTCTTTTTCTTACCTCTTTACCAGCGCTGCTCGCCGCCGCGATGCGCGTGGCCTCCTAACGCACCGCCGCCACCTTCCGCTCCGCGGTCGCGGCACGGCTGCGAGCGGCCCATCGCTCCGGCGGCACGAGCCGCACGGGCGGTACCGGCAGAGCCGACGCGAGCGCACCGCCGTCGCTCGACCGGCGGCCGAGCAACGGCCGCAGCTCGCGCATCGCGTCGACCAGGAGATCGATCACGACCGGCCGCGGTATCCCCATGACGTCGACGAGCCCGTCGATCGAGAGGCCGCCGAACAGCGCCAGCTCGACGGCCTCGCGCTGGGCGCCCGGCAGGCTGAGGATCATCCCGCGCACGGCCTCGCCCGCGCCAGAGGGCGCAGCGAGGAGCGGGTGCGGCGTCGAGCGCCAGCCGCCGGACGTCGCGCACGCGCCGGTCGTCGTCGCGCGGCGATGCGCCGGCGTCGTGCGCGCCGGAGAACACGGACACCACGAGCTCGTCGGCCAGCTGGACGTCGCGCACGATCCACACGGCGAGCACCCAGGCTCGCGCCTCGGCCCGGTCGAACACGGTCGGGACGGGCCCGGTGCCCACGGCCCGGCGCGGGCGGCGGGTCTCGGCAACAGGCTGTTCCCCTGCCGCCGCCTCGATGGTGGCGTGGCAACACAGCAGCTCGCGCAGCTGTGGGCTGAACAGGCGCAAGCAGCCGCGAGGCGAAGCTGCCCGGCGGCCCGGTGACGACGCGCAGGCCGTGGTGGCCGGTCGTGCGCAGGGCGTGACGGGTGCGCAGCAGCCAGTCGACGACCGACGAGTCGACGAACGTCGCGGCGGACAGATCGACGATCACGAGATCGCAGCGCCGCCAGACGCTCCACGTGCGGCGGTTGAGAAACGGGGTGGTCGAGCCGTCGTGCTCGCCCGTCAGGGCGATCACCCAGGTGCCCTCCCCGTCCAGGCAGGTCGAGGTGATGCCGCCCATTCCGGCAGGTCGAAGCTGGACGGCGGACGCGGTCTCGGTGTCGACCATGGAGCACCCCAGGCGATCGCTCGTCGCCGACCGCGCTGGCTGGGGCCGACTTACGGTGCGCCGGGTTTCATCGGCGTCGCGCGACAGGGTGCTGGAGCCGCGCGCCAACGATATCACGATCGGTAGGGTGCCGCCATGAGCTATCACCCCGCCGCCGCCGCGGCGCACACGGCCTTCACGATCCCGTCCGGGACGCCCGATCGCGTCGCCGAGACGGCCCTGCGTCGGCGACGTGTTCGCGACGATGCGCGACGGCGTGCGGCTGGGCGCCGACGTGTACGCGCCGGTCGGGCTCGGTGCGGTGCCGGCGATCATGCTGCGCGTCCCGTACGGGCGGCGCACGCCCGACATGGGGCTCGACGTCGTGGGCGAGTTCTTCGCGCGCAAGGGCTACGCCTGCGTCGTGCAGGACGTCCGTGGCAAGTTCTCGTCCGAGGGCGAGTTCGATCCCGGCGTCCACGAGGTCGACGACGGCTACGACACGGTCGAGTGGGCGACGACCCAGGAGTGGTGCGACGGCCGCGTCGGCATGTGGGGCGAGTCCTACTACGGTGCCACCTCCTGGGCCGCTGCCATCAGCGGCCACCCCGCCGTGCGGTGCATCGCACCCGGCGACATCGGCGTCGACCGGCGCGCCTCGTGGTTCCGGCAGGGCGCGCTGCAGCTGAACACGACTGGCTACTGGGCGATGGCGATGGACGCGCGCGAGTACGCCGACCTGACCCGCATCGACCCGTACCACCTGCCGCTGGCCGACATGGCGAGTGCGGCCGGGCTCGAGGGGCGCTTCTTCGGCGAGATCCTGAGCCGCCTCGAGGACGACGCCTGGTGGCAGCGCCGCGGGCTCCGCCACCTGCTCGACCGCGTCACGTGCCCGGTGCTGTCGTGGGGCGGCTGGTACGACAACTTCCTCGGCCCGCAACTGAGCGACTACGCGATCGTGGTCGAGCACCACCCGCGTCCCGAGACGGTGCACCTGCTGGTGGGGCCGTGGGATCACGAGGGCTCGGCCGAGCACACCGACCGGGCGGCGTGCGTGCCGCTGCCGCGCACCGCCGGCCACCGCTGGGACGCCTACCAGGCGTTCTTCGACCACTACCTGCGGGGCGAGGAAAACGGCTTCGGGCGCGCGGGCACCGTCGAGGTGTTCACCATCGGGCGCAACGACTGGCGGCACGAGCCGGCCTGGCCGCCGCCCGCGATGGTGCCGACCCCCGCCTACCTGCGGGCGGGCGGGCGTCTCGCCTTCGACGCGCCGGCGGGCGACGAGGCTCCCGACACGTACCGGTACGACCCGTCCGATCCGGTCGACGAGACCGTCGGCGGCAACTGCTGGGCACTCTGCACGGCGCTCGGCGACCGCCGCCGCCTGGACGGCCGGCCGGACATCGTCAGCTACGTGTCCGATCCGCTCGAGACGGCGCTGGAGCTGACCGGCCCGGTGACCGCGACCCTCCATGCGTCGACGGACGCGGCCGACACCGACTTCACCGTCGCCCTGTGCGACGTGTTCGCCGACGGCACCGTGAACCCGATCCAGGACGGCATCGTCCGCGCCCGGTACCGCAACGGCATGGACGACCCGTCGCCGATCGAGTCGGGCCGCGTCCACGCCTACGAGATCGACCTGTTCGCGACGTCCTACGTCGTCGCCGCCGGCCATCGCCTGCGCGTGGACATCTCCTCGAGCTGCTTCGACCGCTACGACCGCAACCCGAACACCGGCCTGCCGCTGGGCCGGTCGGCGACCACGGTCGTGGCCAACCAGGCAGTCCATCACTCGCCGCTGGCCGCCTCGTGCGTCCGGCTGCCGATCGTGCGCGGGAACGAAGCCTGAGATGAGCCCGCCATAGCCAGGGTGCTATGGTGGAACCACCAGCCCCAACTCCCGGCTGGCATCGCCATCCCAAGCAATCGGAAGGCACGTTGCCACCGCCGCGCCTCGCGGCGGGAGGCCGATGCAGGGGAGTCGAAGGTGGCGGATCGCAAGGTTGGCGAAGTTCGGCGGCCGGAGGGGGAGCAGGGCGCGACCGGCCCGCACCTCCGCGTGCTCGTCGCGAACGAGCGTGAGGACCGCATCTCGCTCGTCACGAAGCTCGTGGCTGACCTCGGCCACACCGTGGTCGCCGGCTCGACCGACGTGCTCGAGGTCGGCGCGCTGACGGCGCGCGAGTTGCCCGACGTCGCGCTCGTCGGCCTGGGTTCCAGCTCGGCGCATGCGCTCGAGCTGATCGAGCGGATCGTGCGCGAGGCCGACTGCCCGGTGATCGCCGTGCTGGAGGGCCGCGACGCCGAGTTCGTCAGCGAGGCCGCCAAGCGTGGCGTGTTCGCCTACATCGTCGACAGCACGCCGGAGGAGCTGCAGAGCGCGCTCGACATCACGCTGCACCGGTTCGCGGAGTACCACAACCTGCAGGGTGCGTTCGGTCGCCGCTCGCAGACCGAGCGCGCGAAGGGCATCCTGATGGAGCGCCACCAGATCGACGAGGGCGCCGCGTTCGAGCTGCTGCGCGACCAGTCCCGCCGCAGCGGCCGGAAGCTCGTCGACGTCGCGATCGCCGTGCTCGACGGCCACGCGCTGCTGCCGGGCCGCCCGGCGATCGACGGCGTCGTCAGTGCGACGAGGCCCGCTCCGTGAGCGCGGACCGGGTTCCGACCGCGGTCGAGCGCTACGATGGGGCAGTCGACCCGAACCGCCCGGTCGGCAGCCGCCTACCCACTTCCCGCAGGCACCGCTGGGCCGCGCGATCGCCGCGCAGCGACACACCGGATGTGGAGGTCGGGCATGGCAGACGTGACAGCAACCCTCTTGCCGGAGCCGGTCGCGTGAGCGCGCCGGACGACCCCCGAGGGCGCCCGGCCCGCATGCTCGTGCGTCTGCCCGCAATGCGCCGGCCGGCTGATGTCGCCGATCGACGCGATCGGTGGCGAGGGAGACGAGGTCGTGATCGAACGGCAGTGCCCCGAGTGCGGCCACCACGACCGCGTCATCACGACGCCGCTCGCGGCCATCGTCTGGGCGCGGCACGAGGCACGGGTCGCCGGCAGCCTGCTGGCGCTGGCCGACGCGCTCGCCGACGGCGCGCCGATCGAGCTCTCGGAGCTGCTGGTCGGCTAGCGCGCGGCGCGGTTGACCGCGGCAAGCGCGGTTTCGGCCGGCCGAGGGTCAAGCCTGGCGGAGGTCGCGGCCCCGGCCGAGCACCAGGGCGGTGTTGACGAGCGCGAGATGCGTGAACGCCTGCGGGAAGTTGCCGAGCAGGCGGCGCTCGACCGGGTCGTACTCCTCCGACAGCAGGCCGACGTCGTTGCGCAGGTCGAGCAGGCGCTCGAACAGCTCGCGCGCCTCGGTGTGCCGGCCCTGGAGCGCCAGAGCGTCGGCGAGCCAGAACGAGCACGGCAGGAACACGCCCTCGCCGGCCTCGATGCCGTCCACCTCGCCGTCGACACGCGGCACGTAGCGCAGGACGAGGCCGTCGACGGTCAGCTCGCGCCGCACCGCCTCGACCGTCGACGCGAACCGCGGATCGGCGGCGTCGAGGAACCCGACCGACGCCATCAGCAGCGCGCTGGCGTCGAGGTCGTCGGAGTCGTACGACTGCGTGAACGACTGCTTCTCGTCGCTCCAGCCGCGCGCCAGCACCTCGGCGTGGATCTCGGCGCGCAGCTCGCGCCACCGCTCGACCGGGCCGGGCGCGGCGAACTCCTCGTGCATCCGCACGGCGCGGTCGAAGGCCACCCACGACATCACCTTGGAGTGCGTGAAGTGCCGCGCCGGGCCGCGCACCTCCCAGATGCCGGCGTCCTTCTGGCGCCAGCCCTCCTCGAGCCAGCGCAGGAGCACGCGGGTCAGCGACCACGCCATCTCGTCGTGGTCGACCCCGCGCACGAGCGTCTGGTAGGCGGCGTCCAGCACCTCGCCGTACACGTCGAGCTGCAGCTGGGTCGAGGCCGCGTTGCCGACGCGCACCGGCACCGATCCCTCGAAGCCCGGCAGCCACTCGAGCACGCGCTCGTCCAGCCGCCGCTCCCCGCCGATGCCGTACATGATCTGCAGGTCGGCCGGGTCGCCGGCGACGGCGCGCAGCAGCCAGCTGCGCCACGCCCGCGCCTCGTCGACGTAGCCGCCGTTGAGCATCGCCACCAGCGTCAGCGCCGCATCGCGCAGCCAGCAGAAGCGGTAGTCCCAGTTGCGCGGGCCGCCGATGTGCTCCGGCAGCGACGTGGTCGGCGCCGCCACGATGCCGCCCGTCGGGTCGTACGTGAGGGCCTTCAGCACCAGCAGCGACTGGTGGATCTCGTCGTGGTAGTCGCCGTGGTGGCCGCACCGGTCGGCCCACTCGAGCCAGTAGTCCTCGGCGTCGGTGAGCGCCTGCTCGGCGTCGATCGCGGCGGGCATCGGCAGGTGGGACGGAAACCAGGTGAGGACGAACGGGATGCGCTCGCCGGGCCGGACGGTGAACTCCGAGACGGTCGTCAGGTCCTCGCCGCGCACCTCGACCGGCGTGCGGAGGCAGAGCGCGTCCGGGCCGGCGACGGCCGACCAGCGCCCCCTCCGTCTGCGCGCACCCACGGCACGATGTCGCCGTAGTCGAACCGGATCACGAGCTCCGACCGCATCGCGCACCTCGCCGTCGAGGCCCTCGACGATGCGCACGATGTCGGGCGCCTCGCCGCGCGGCGGCATGAAGTCGATGACGCGCACCGAGCCCGTCGCCGTCTCGTGCACCGTCTCGAGGATCAGCGTGTCGTGGCGGTACCGGCGCGTCGTCGCCGTGATGGCGGTCGGCGCCGAGCGTCCAGCGGCCGTGCTCCGGTTCGCCGAGCAGGGCGGCGAAGCAGGCGCCGGAGTCGAAGCGCGGGAAGCAGCACCAGTCGATCGACCCGCTGCGGCTGACGAGCGCCGCGGTCTGCAGGTCGCCGATCAGCGCGTAGTCCTCGATCCTCGGCATGGCCGCGACCATACCCGGTCCCGATCGGCCGCGTCCGCGCGCTACGGTGACCGGATGCGCAGGTCGCGCTCCATCGCCGGCTCGGCGATCTTCTTCGCGGTCGCTCCCGGCGTCGTGGCCGGCCTGGTGCCGTATGCGCTGACGGGCTGGGACGCGGAGCCTGCGGCCGTCGTCGCCCGGGTCGCCGGGGTGCTGCTGATCGCGGCGGGGGTGCCGGTGCTCGTGCACGCGTTCGCGCGCTTCGTGATCGAGGGCGCCGGCACGCCGGCGCCGGTCGCACCGACGGAGCACCTGGTCGTGGGCGGCCTCTACCGCTACGTGCGCAACCCGATGTACGTCGCGGTGCTCACCGTCATCGTCGGGCAGGCCCTGCTGCTGCACCAGCCGGTGCTGTACGCCTACGCGGCGGCGGTCGGCGCGGCGATGGTGGCGTTCGTGCGACTGCACGAGGAGCCCGCGCTGGCCCGCCGGTACGGGGCCGACTACGAGCGCTACCGCCGCACGGTGCCGGGCTGGGTGCCGCGGTTCCCGCAGGGATCCGGATGAGCCGCGACCCCGACGTGAACGTCGTCGGCGGTGCGCTGCTGCCGTGCTCGAACGACCCGCTCACCGGCTTCTACCGCGACGGCTGCTGCGGCACCGGCCCCGAGGACGTCGGCAGCCACACGGTCTGCGTCGTGACGACGGCCGACTTCCTCGCGTTCAGCGCGATGGCCGGCAACGACCTGTCGACGCCCCGGCCCGACTGGGGCTTTCCCGGCATCGAGCCCGGCGACCGGTGGTGCATCTGCGCCGCCCGCTGGCTGGAGGCGCACCGCGCCGGCGTCGCGCCGCCGGTCGTGCTCGGCGCGACGCACGAGCGCGTCACCGACATCGTCCCGATCGAGCTGCTGACGGCGTTCGCCGCCGCGCCCGAGGGCTAGGCGCGCGCGCCCTTCGGGGGCTGCCACGGGCGCCGGACGCCGAACACCGGCGGCGGCTTGATGGCGCTCTCCCACACGACGCCGGTCTCGGGCGCCGGCGTCTCGAGCAGGTGCTCGCGGCCGCGCTCGCGCAGGCTCGCCTCGTAGTGCGGCTGCAGCTGCGCGCACAGCAGCACGGCGGCGCACAGCGCGGGCGGCGGCCCCGTCAGGTGCAGCCGGCCCTCCTCGACGAGGCGCGAGATCTCGACCGGGCCGAGGCGCTCGAGCAGCAGGTCGTGCATGTCGGCCGCGGGCAGCGAAACCCGCACGACGGCGTCGTCGCAGGGGCCCTCCGAGACGGTGCCGGTCGCCACGTCGAGCTGCAGCACGAGGTCGGGATCGTGGAACTGGAGCTCGACCTGCAGCCCGTCGCCGAGCCCGCGGGCGACGGTCGCCGCCGCCGCGCCCTCCGGCGCCGCGGCGAACCGCTCCAGGCAGGCGGTGAGGTCGCCGCGCAGCTCGTCCGCGGTCGCCCACGCGCTCATCGTGCGGTCTCCTGCGGCAGGCGGCCCCGCTCCGCGTCCCAGCTCTCGAGATGCGGCCGCATCGCGCCGGCGAGCAGCCGGTGGAAGTGGTGCAGGCACATCTCCTGCTGCGCGGCGTAGCGCCCCTGGTGGTAGACCTGCGACCGCATGCCGCGCTGGGCCTGCTCGCAGATCTCGTAGTCCTCGGTGTTGACGAGGTGGCCGAAGTTGACGAGCGCCGCCTGCAGCAGCCGGTCCTGGAACGACCGCGGCTCGGGGAACCACCAGGTGAACTTCGACTCGGTGCGCTCCGGCCCGAGCGGCCGGACGTTGAAGATGAGGATGCCGTCCGGCGTGAAGTTGATCGTCGTCAGCGGGAAGACCCAGTGGAAGTAGTAGCCCGTGCTCTCCGCCTCGTCGAGGCCCTCGAGCGGCGGCTTCAGCGCGCGCAGCTCCTGCGTGCCGCCGAGGATGCCGGCCACGCGCGAGCCGGGGCCGCGCGGATGCGGCTCGGCGCCGTACTGCTCGTTCGAGTACTCGCCGAGGCGGTAGGTGTAGACCGTCGGGCTGAGGCTCTGGGCGAGGCCCGGGTGGATGAAGGGGATGTGGTAGCCCTCCATGTAGTTGTCGACGTAGAGCTTCCAGTTGCAGGCGATCTCCCAGCGGCGGCCGCCGGCGAAGCGCATCTCGTCGGTGCGGTAGTTCGCGAGGCGCGGGGTGACGTCGGCGAGCCACGTGTCGAGCGACACGCTGGGCTCGAGCGCGACCCACACCGTCGGGCCCCAGGTGCCGACCTGGAACTGCGGCAGGCGCATCGTGGAGGGCTCGAAGTCGCAGGTGCCGTCCATGCCCTGGGTGCGGCGGACGCGCCCGTCCAGCTCGAACGTCCAGCCGTGGTACGGGCACTGGAACGCCTTGCGCTGACCGCAGCCGACGGCGACCGGGCCGCCGCGGTGCAGGCAGACGTTCGACATCGCGCGCAGCTCTCCGTCGCGGCCGCGCGAGACGACGACCTGCTCGGAGGCGACCTCGCACGTGAAGTACTGGCCCGGCTCGGCCACCTGGTCGGTGCGGCCGACGCACTGCCACACCTCGCGGAACAGCGTCCGCTGCTCGAGGTCGTAGAGCTCCGTCGACGTGTACCAGTCGCTCGGCAGCGTCCCCGAGCGCTCGACGCCGTGATCCTCCCAGGTGGAGACCGGTCCCAGCATTGCCGCCATGTGTCGCTCCCCGCGGTTCGTTGCACGACATGATGGCGATCGGCCGCGCAAAGGCGAAGCCTCGTCGCTACGCAATGCGTAGCTGAGAGCCGTATCATCTGCGCATGTCGCCACCATCGCTCGATCTGACCGACGAACGCATCCTGGAGGCGCTGCAGACCGACGGGCGCCGCTCGTTCCGCGACATCGCGCGTGAGATCGGCGTCGCCGAGGGCACGGTGCGGACGCGGGTGCGCCGGCTGGAGGCGGCGGGCGTCCTCCGGTTCCTGGCGTTCGTCGATCCCTCGCAGCTCGGTGCGCGCGTGCTGGCGCTGGTCATGGCCCGCGTCGAGGCGCAGCACCAGTCGCGCGTCGTCGATGCCGCCACGGCCTGGCCCGAGACGACCTACGTGTCGAGCCTGCTGGGCCGCGCCGACGTGTACCTCCAGGTCATCTGCGCCGACAACGACATGCTCTGGGGCATCGTCTCCCGGCTGCGCGCGCTGCCCGGCGTGCTCGAGACCGAGACCATGCTCGAGATGCAGGTGCACAAGTTCGCGTACCGCGACCTGGCCGCGCGCGACACCTGAGTCCAAACGCGCGCGGCCAGCGTCAGAACGCGCCCCGAACCCGGCGAAACGGTGCCACGATCACGATCCGGTGCCAGGCACCGCCGAGTGAACGGTCGCCGCACGTCTCCGAGTCCGCCGGCGCACCGCAGACCACCCGCGGCCTGTCGTATTCGTGCCAGGCACCAATCCGCCACCGGCGACCTCCGTTGTCGTATTCGAGCCTGGCACCGAAACGACAGCCGTCGGGAACGTGCCCGAACCCACGCGGACCAAGCCGAAAACGTCACGTACCCGTGACAGAACAGGCTTCGCGTGTCGTTATCGCCACCGCGTGCCGAATCGGACATCGCCGGCGCGCGACACCGGAGCGAGAGGCCCGGCTCGGTCAGCGGACGATCTTGAAGGTCGCCGTTCGGGCCGTTGCCGGGGCCAGCGCCGTCGAGCCGACCGACGTGACGCGCACGCGGAGCTTGCGGCCGATCCACGACGTGCCGGCGTACTGCCAGATGGCGCCCGTCCGGCCCGCGGCGTCGGTCGTGAAGCGTGCTCCGCTGAGGGTGCGCCAGCGCTTGCCGCGGCGCTGCTGCATCGTGAACTTCACGGTCTGGCCGATCGACCGCCGGCGACAGCGTGACGCTGAACGACGGGCACAGCACGTGCTTCGACCAGCACCACTTCGAGTAGCGGAAGAGCCACGCGCCGCCCTTGGTGCCGCGCGACCCGGTGACCCTGATCCGGAGCACGCCGCGCACCTTGACCGCGACGGCGGCACTCTGTGCAGCCTTGTAGACGGCGTCGCCCGCGAACTCGGCGGTGTACGTCGTGCCGGCCTTCGGCCGCACCTTCACCGACAGCTTGCCGCCGGCAGCCGCGCGGACGGTCGCGACCAGCGCCTTCTCGCCGCCGGCCGCGACGCCATAGAGCTTGAACGTCCGGCCCGCCGCCCAGGCACCGAGGGTCGCCGTCACGACGACGGACTGCCCCATGTCGATCAGCGGCTTCGACACCTTCAGGCGCATCGCCGGCGGGGTCAGCGCGTACGGGTTGAAGACGTGCAGCACGACCTGCTTGTCGAAGTTCTCCTTGACCACCGCCAGCACCCGCTTGCCATCCGCGGTGAACGCGAGGCCGCGCGCGAGCACGTCCGGATTGCCCCGCGGCGGATACGTGGTCGAGGCGATCTTCGACGAGCCGTCGGCGCGGAAGATGTGGATCTCCGCGGCGACGCCGGTGCGGCCGACCGCGACGCTCGCCCCGTTCGGCGAGACGGCGATCGCCTTCGGGTACGCGTCGGTGGGATAGCTGTGGCGAACGCCCAGGTCGGACACCGCATAGGCACGGCCCTGGTAGGGCGCGCCGGACGACACGTAGAGCATGCGGCATCGGGCGACAGCACCATGTCGCGCGGGTCGCTGGAGCCGTCGATGCGCTTCGACACCATCACGACCGGGGTCGGGCCGGAGACGTCGTAGACGTTGAACGTCGGCGGCGACGAGTTCACGCCGGACGCGACGAGCAGGTTCGGTGCAGCCGGCGAGGCCGCGAAGATGCCGCCGCCGTAGATCGGCTCACCGGTCACCGTCTCGGTGTGCGGCGCGGCGATGTCGACCGACGTCAGCTGGCCGTGCTGCGAGTTCGAGCCGTACCAGAGCCGGCCGCCGGCGAGCGCGATCTGGCACGAGCCGGTGAGGCTCGGGGCCGCGAAGCTGTCGGTCTTCACGAGCGTCGCGGTATCGATCACGTCGATCGTCGCCTGCCCGCAGCGCGCGACGTAGAGCTTGCCGGCGCCGAGCGCCATGCCGGTGGCGCCGAGCTCGCCGGGGATCGTCTTCACGATCGCCCCGGCCTCGTTCACCACGACGATCGACGAGGACGACGGGCCGCCGGCGATGAAGAACCGGCCGTGGGCGTAGTCGGCCCGCACCTGCTCCACGGTGGTGAGCGGCAGCACGGTGCCCTCCGCGCCTGCCGCCGGCGCCAGCGCCAGCACGCCGAGGAACCCACCCGTCAAGACCGTCAGCAAGCGTCGCATCCACGCATTTAGCGGGAGTTCGGCTAGATGCGTCACTCCCCATTGGAGGGACTGTGAGCCGCGACTCTAACGAAGCCTGGTCCTATCTGACAGGCTGCCGCCGTGACTTTCGGCTTCGGCGATCTCGAGCCACGGCTGTCCGACGGCGTCGTCGTGCTGCGCCGGTGGGAGGCCGTCCGACCTCGACTGCATCGAGGCCGTCAGCGGCGACCCGTACATCACCATCATCACGACGGTGCCCGCCGTCTGGTCGCCGGAGGAGGGCCTGCGGTTCGTCGAGCGACAGTGGAGCCGGCTCGCGAGCGGCGCGGGCGTCTCGCTCGCGATCGCGCGAGGCGCAGACCGATCGTGCAGTCGGCTGCGTGACGCTGATGCACCGTCCGGCCCCGCACGGGGGCGTCGGCCTCGGCTACTGGGTGGTGCCGGCGGCGCGGGGCGGCGGCATCGCATCGCGTGCCGCCGCCCTCGCCTCCGACTGGGCCCTGCAGTGCCCGGGTATCGCTCGCGTCGAGGCCCTGGTCGAGCCGGCCAACGTCGCCTCGCAGCGCGTGGCCGAGTCGGCCGGGTTCGAGCGCGAGGGCCTGCTGCGCTCGTACCTCGCGATCGGCGACCGGCGCGCCGACGCGATCATCTACAGCCGGCTGCCCGCCTGAGGCTCACTTCTTCGCGAGGTCCGCCACGCTCACGCGGGTCACCTTGTAGGCCATCACGACGCCCGGCGTCTGGTTGGGATACGTGCCGACGAAGCGCAGCGGAATGCCCGTCTTCGCGTCGATCCAGAGCTGCTCCTCGTAGCCGTCGCCGAACACCTTGGCGCGCAGGAGGAGCGCCGCCCGGCCCTGCACCTCGGTCTCGGAGACGGCGACGCCGGGGATGGTCGCGAGCAGGGCGAGCACGCCGGCCCGCACGTCGGGGCGGCTGCCGCCGGCCATGATCGCGTCGAACGAGCTCGACCACGCGTGGCTGTCGATGAGCGCCTCGGGGTCCATCGGCTTCGTGTTCGCGGCGGCTGCGGCCTTTCGCTTCTCGGCGATGGCCGCCTCGGCCGCCGCGACATCGACGGGATCGGCGGGCTTCGCATCCGGGTCGAGCGGCGCGTTCGCCATCCGCACGCGGGCCGTGGCCAGGTCGAGCGACCCGTCGGCGACGGCGACCGCCACGGCGACCGAACGCGTCGCGAAGCCGCTGTCCTGCAGCTCGTGCCTGCGGAGTGCCCGGCGCAGCTGCGTGCGCGTGTCGCCGTAGTAGTAGTTGCCGTTGTCGAGGTAGAGGTCGGCGCCGTCGTGCGTCCTGCCGTCGGCGAACGTGTGGTGACGCTGGATCAACGTCGCATCGCCGGGGAGCGGCTCCATCTGGCCGACCTCGGCGGAGAGCTTCGCGAGCGGTGCCGCGACGGCCGGCTCGGCGCCGACTCCGAGGGGCCCCTGCCCGCCGCCGCCGCTGCCGATCGCGACGAAGGTGACGGCGGCCGCGGCTCCCACCGCGGCGAGCGCGAGCACCCGCGACGGCCGCAGCCAGCGGCGCTCGGCCCGGCGCACGGGACGCCGCACCGGACGCGCCGCCACCGGCGTGCTCCGTGCGACCGCGTGCTCCATCAGCGCGGTGCGAGCCCGCGCGGTCGTGGCCTCGTCGGCCTCGAGCGGCAGGGGCTGCTCCTCGGCGAGCCAGTGCAGATCGTCGTGGTCGGTCATCGTGCTTCCTCCTTGGTCAGATGCGCGCGCACGCGGCCCCGCGCGCGGTGGAGCCGGGACCGGACGGTCCCGACCGGGACGCCCGTCGCCCGCGAGACCTCCTCGTAGGAGAGGCCCGCCCACGCCAGTAGCAGCAGGGCGTCGCGGTCGTCGGCCGAGAGCGTCGACAGCGCATCGGCCAACTGGGGAGCGAGTCGCTCCGCCTCCAGCCGCCCGAGCGCGTCGCCGGCCATGTCGTCGACATCGACGACGGCCGACCGCTCCATCGCGCGGCGGCCGCGGTCGGCGGTGCGGAAGTGACGGCGCAGCAGGTTGGTCGCGATGCCGAACAGCCACGGCCGGGCGTCGGAGTGCCCGGCGTCGAAGCGGCCCCGGTCGTCGAACGCGATCCGGAAGGTCTCGGCCGCGAGGTCCTCGCCCACCGCTCCCGCCCGACTGGTGCAGAACGCGTGGATCGCCAGCCAGTGCCGGTCGAACAGCCGGCCGAACACGCGGGGCTGCGCCAGCGACCGCGCGATCAGGGCCGCGTCGGACTCGGGTACACGTGCCGTGACATCTTCCTTCCGCACTCGGACCTCCATCGACGTTCGGGTCGTCCGAGGCTGATTGCCCGCAGCGCCAGATCGGTTCGCGGTCGGCGCGCTATCCGGTCGGCTCGCCGTCGAAGTAGGCGCACGGCGCTGGACTTGAGGACCATCGCGTCGTCGTCCGGGTTGCCCGTCCAGATGCCGATCTTGCCGCTGTCGGGATACACCGTCGCGCACGGGTGCGTGCGGGTCGACCACATCAGCACCCGCACCGTCTCGTCCGACGCGTTGGCGACCTTGTGCGCGCCGTCGGGACCGGACACGAAGCACAGCACGTCCCACGCCTTCAGCACCTGCTCGCCCGCGGGCGTCCGCACGGTCGGCGCGCCCTCCAGCACGAGCAGCCACTCCTCCTCGCCGTACTCGTAGTGGTACGGGCACAGCGCCTGGCCGGCCGGCAGCTCGTAGACGCTCGCGCCCAGGGCCGACCCGCCGACCAGCGGTCCGAAGCGGAACATGCCGGACAGGTAGCCTGGCGGGTCGGTCTCGTCGTACGTGAACTCGGGGGTGGCGATGTTGACCGGATCCATGCCGGAGAGCGTACCGGCGCACCGATCTCGCCGCCCGCCGCGTCCGGAGCATGGAGACCGGCGGGCCGCCCGCGCCGGATTCGCTAGCCTGCGGATGCGCCCGACGACGGGCGCTTGCAGGGCAACGATGCCTCGGGACCGCTTCGGCGGACCCGGGGCTTTTTCTATTTCCGGGGTCGGAGGGACGCAGGCTTGGACGAGGTGGCAACAGCCCGCACGGTCGTGATCGGCGAGGACGAGACGCTCGTCCGGCTCGATCTCGTAGCGCTGCTCGAACGCGCCGGGTTCGAGGTCCGCGGCGCCGCCGCCGAGGGTCTCGAGTTCGTCCGGCTGGCCATCGAGCACAAGCCCGACCTGATCGTCTCCGACGTGCGCATGCCGGGCATCGACGGCATCGAGGCGTCGCGCCAGATCCTCGCGGTGCACGAGGCGCCGGTCGTGTTCGTCACCGGCTTCCCGCAGGCCGACATCATCGGCCGCTCGGTCGAGGCCGGCGCCTACGCGTACCTGACGAAGCCGTTTCGCGAGGCCGACCTGATGGCCGCCATCGCCCACGCCGAGGCGCGGTTCGCGGAGCGTGCGCGTTCGCGGGCCGAGGCCGACGCGCTGCACGCCGCCCTCGACCGGCGGCGCCTCGTCGAGCGCGCCGCGACCGTCGTCGCGCGCTCGGAGAGCATCAGCCCGGACGCCGCGCTGGAGCGCATCAGCCAGGTCAGCCTGCGCTCCGGCCACACCACGGCGAGCATCGCCGAGGCCATCCTGGAGGTGAAGCCCGATGTCTAGGTTCCGGACGCCGCTCTACACGGCCGAGGACCTGCTCGTCGCGATCCGGGCCGCCGACGCGGCCACGCCCGGCCCGCTCACCCAGGCCGCCTACGCCCGCTGGATCACGACGCGGCCCGCCCGCTCGGAGCCCTCGCGCGGCATCATCGTCAAGCGGCTCGGCACCTGGCGGGGCGCCCTCCAGATGGCCGGCGTCGACCTGCCGCCGCGCGGCCGGACGACCGGGTTCGAGCGCTCGCCCGACCCGGTGGCGCCGCGCGCCGAGGCGTCACCCGGCGGGCGCCAGTACAGCGACGAGGAGCTGGAGGCGTCGCTGCGCGCCGCGGCGGCCGTGACCGGACGGGCCGCGCTGACGCGCCTCGACTACGACGCGTACCGGGCAACGCTCCGGCGCCGCGCCGTGGCGGGCTCGCAGACGATCGACCACCGGTTCGGCGGCTGGCAGGCGGCGCTGCAGCGCGCCGGCCTCGTCACCCGGCCGCAGTCCGAGCCGACCGGCCCGCGCACCGACGCCGTCCGCGCCCTGCGGGTGTTCGCCGCCACGCGCCCGGCCGCCCGGCTGACCCAGGGCCGCTACGACCGGTTCCGCGAGGTGGCCGGCCCGGCGCTGCCGTCGGCGGCCGAGATCTCGACCGCGCACGGCACCTGGCGCGACGCGATCGTCGCGGCCGGCATCGACGCCGGCGAGCGCCACACGACCCAGCTGCTCAGCGCGCTCGTCGCGACGGCCGCGTTCACGGCCGAGGGCCAGGTCACGTTCGCCGAGTACCAGGCCCGCGCGCGCCGCGGCGGCCGGCTGCCCTCCTACCGCACGTTCTACCGGGCGTTCGAGAGCTGGCCGGCGGCCGTCACCGCGGCCGGGCTGGGGCCGCCGACGCGGGCCTGACCGCCGCGAGGCGCTGCGCTACGGTGGCCGCATGCGCATCGTCTCGCTGCTGCCCTCGGCCACGGAGATCGTCTGCGCGCTCGGGCTGCGGGAGTCGCTCGTCGGCCGCAGCCACGAGTGCGACTGGCCCGTCGACGTCGGCGCGCTGCCGGCGGTCTCGATGGCGCGCATCGACTCGGCCGCGCTCGACTCGGACTCGATCGACCGCGAGGTGGCGCGCGCCATCGAGTCGGGCGAGGAGCTGTACGGCATCGACGAGGCCGTGCTCGACGCGCTCGCGCCCGACCTGATCGTGACGCAGTCGCTGTGCACCGTCTGCGCCGTCTCCGGCGGCACGGTGCGCGCGCTCGTCGGCCGGGGGCGCCCCGCGCCGACGGTCCTCGAGCTCGAGCCGGCCGGCATCGCGGGCATCGTCGACAGCGTCCGCGTCGTCGCTCGCGCGGCCGGCGTCGACGGAGCGGGCGACGAGCTCGCCCGCGAGCTCGAGGCGCGACTGGACGAGGCCGCCGCACCCGTCCGCAACGTCCGCGACCGGCCCGTCACCGTCGTGGTCGAGTGGCTCGACCCGCCGTTCGCAGCCGGGCACTGGGTGCCGGAGCAGGTCGCCCTCGCCGGCGGCCGCGAGGCGCTGGGCCGGGCGTCGGCGCCCTCGTTCCGCACCACGTGGGAGGCCGTCCGCGCCGCCGCGCCCGAGGTGGTCGTGCTGGCGCCGTGCGGGTTCCGCACCGGGGAGGTCGTGGAGCGTGCCGCGGCCGACGGCGTGCTCGAGGCGCTGGCCGGCACGCCGGCCGCCGAGTCCGGCCGCATCTACGCGGTCGATGCGAACGCCTACCTGTCGCGGCCGGGCCCGCGCGTCGTCGAAGGCGTCGCGCTGCTGGCATCGCTGCTGCACCCGGGCGCCGCACCGCCGTTCGCGGCCGAGGCCTCGGCCGCACTCCGCACTCAGTCGCCCCAGTAGCGCTGCTCCTGCCACGGGTCGCCGTAGTTGTGGTAGCCGTTGACCTCCCAGAAGCCCGGCTGGTCCTCGTGCAGCACCTCGAGGCCGCGCACCCACTTCGCGCTCTTCCAGAAGTAGAGGTGCGGGATGAGGAACCGCGCCGGCCCGCCGTGCTCGGGGTCGAGCGGCTCGTCGTCGAAGGTGGTCGCGATCCACGCCTGCCCGTCGGTGGCGTCCTCCAGCGGCACGTTGGTCGTGTAGCCGCCGTAGCTGAGCACCGACAGGTAGTCACCGGTCGGCTTGACGGCATCGAGCAGCACGTCGAGTGAGACGCCGGCCCAGCTCGTGTCGAGCTTCGACCACTTCGTGACGCAGTGGATGTCCTTCGTGATCGTCTCGGACGGGAGCGCGTTCAGCTCGTCCCACGTCCACGAGCCGGGCTCCTCGACCGCGCCGACGATCGCGAAGCTCCACTCGTCGAGCGGCACGTGCGGCGTCGGCCCGGCCGAGAGCACCGGGAAGTCGTCGGTCAGGTACTGGCCCGGCGGCACCCGGGTCGGATCGGGCCGGGGACGTCGGCTGAAGAACCCTCGAGAGAGGCGGCGATGCCATGGGTGGCTCCTAGGCGAAGCGCTTGACGAAGTCGAGCGCCGTGTCGGCCACCTCGCGCCAGCCGCTGTCGATGGTGAGCGCGTGCCCGCGGCCCGGGATCTCGACGATCTCGGTGACGCCGGTGTTGTGCTTCTGGCTCTTGAACGACGCGTTCGCGATCGCCCACGGCACGGTGTGGTCCTTCTCGCCGGAGATGATCAGCAGCGGCCCGCGGTCGGGGTTGCGCGTGTTCACCTTCGCCTCCGTCCACGGGTTGAGGTTGGCCGTCGCGGCCTGGAACAGCGGCGCGCCGGCGGCCGGCACGGCGTAGGTCTCGTAGAGCTCCTTCGCCTCGTCCTCGGTGACCGCGTTCGCGAAGGCGTAGCGGAACTGGTCGTAGGTGAGCGGCACGGCGCGGTTGCGGTTGGCCGGGTTGCCGAGCACCGGCGCGGACGAGCGCAGCGCCGAGATCGGCAGCGGCAGCACGCCGCGGAACGGCGCCGGGTCGATCGCGACGGACGCCGCGGACAGGCCGCGCCCGGCGATGATCTGGGTCAGCAGCCCGCCGAACGAGTGGCCGATCACGGCCGGCTTCTTGTCCAGCTGCCCGATCACCTCGGCGTAGTGGTCGGCGACCTGCCCGACCGTCTTGTGGGCGAACACCTCGGGGTGCGCGTTGGCCTCCGCGACCGTCTCGGGGTCGTCCGGCCAGCCCGGGGTGAGCGCGGTGTAGCCGGCCTCCTCGAACACCGCGGCCCAGCGATCCCAGCTGCTCGGCAGCAGCCACAGGCCGTGGATGAACACGACCGGCGTGCAGCCCTGATGCGTTGGCCTGCCTTGATCTGGTCGAGCTCGCTGGCGGATGTCGAAACGGACATGGTGGCCTCCTCGGACGTCAGATCGCGCGCGAGCCGTCAGCCTACCGGACATCAGCCGCCGGAGGGGCCGAAGCGCTCGGTCCGGATACGCGCCGGATCGTGCCCGAGCTCGACCAGCGTGCTCGCGCACCACCTCGACCAGCGCGGTCGGCCCGCAGACGTAGACGAGCGGCCGCGCGGCCGGCTCCCACACGAACTCGCGCAGCATGTCGGCGTCGATGCGCCGCGCGTAGCCGGCCCAGCCGGGCGGCTGCTCGCGCGTCAGCGTGAGGCGCACGTCGACGTCGCCGGCGGCGAGTCGATCGAACTCCTCGCCGTAGATCACCTCGTGCGGCGCGCGCGACGAGTAGAGGGCGCGGGCGGGGACGGTGCTGCCGACGGCGGCGCGGTGCCGCAGCATCGACCGCAGCGGCACGATGCCCGAGCCGCCGCCGACCAGCATCAGCGGCCCGCCCATCGCCTCCTCCCACACGAAGTAGCCGCCGATGGGGCCGCGCAGCTCGAGCGGGTCGCCCGGCTGCAGCACGTCGACCAGGTACGGCGACACCTCGCCCTCCTCCATGCGCTCGACCGTCAGCACGAGGTGCTCGTCCTCGGGCGCCGAGGCGATCGAGTAGCTGCGCTGCGCCTGGTAGCCGTCCTCGGCCGTCAGGCGCACGTCGACGTGCTGGCCCGCGCGGTGCCCGGGCCAGCCGGGCGCGTCGAGCACGAGGCTCTTGACACGCGGCGTCTCGTCGACCATCTCGACGAGGGTCGTCGTGCGCCACTCGATGCGGGCCGGGGTCGCCATCACCAGCGCGCGACGGCGCCGTCCGGCAGGTCGAGGCCGCGATCGAGGCGCACCTCGGTCAGGTCGATCTCCGGCGTCAGCCCGCGGATCAGCTGCGACAGCAGCACGCCGGTCATCGGCCCGGCCGCGTTGCCGAACACGTGGCCGGACGCGATGAACAGCCCCGGCGCGGGCTCGTCGATGATCGGCAGCGTGTCGGGCGTGTACGGCAGGAGGCCGGCCCAGACGCGGTCGATCGGCGCGCCGCGCAGGCCGGGGAAGTCCTCGGCGATGGCGCGCGCCGTGGCCAGCAGGCCCTCGAGCGTCGGAGCGTCGTCGAGCTCGGACGGGTAGTCCATCGGACAGCCGAGCAGCACCTCGCCGGTGGCGCGCTGCGCGACCAGCTCGAGCATCTCGACGCCGCCCTCCTCGAACGGCGACGTGAAGTGCGCGTCGTCGTAGGAGGCCAGGTCGCGGAACAGCGTGTACTGCTTCGCGGCGAGCGGGCCGTAGACCACGGGCTCGATCCGCATGTCCATCGGCCGGGTTCCGATCACGCCCAGGCGCTCGGCTCCGATCGGGGCGTCGAGGCCGTTCGCGCGCAGCAGGCGACGTGTCCAGGCACCGGCGGCCACCACCACCGCCGAGCCCTCGATGCGCCCCGCGTCGGTGTCGACGCCGACCACGCGGTCGCCGTCGCGGGCCAGCGTCGTGACCGTGACGCCCTCGCGGATGTCGGCGCCGTGGCGGCGCGCGCCCTCGGCCAGCGACCGCACGAACAGCGGCGTGTTGATGTGCGCGTCGGCGGGGCAGTAGCTGGCGCCGAGCACGTCCTCGCGGATGGGCGGCACCAGCCGTCGCACCTCGGCGCCCTCGATCATCTCCATCGGCAGCCCGTCGCGGCGCCGGGCCGCGACGAACTCCTCCACCACGTCGCCCTGGTCGGGCGTCAGGTAGAAGATCAGCCCGCCCGACTCGCGGAACTCGAACGGCAGCGGCAGCTCGTCGACCAGCTGCGGGTAGAGCCGCCGGGCGGCGAGCGAGACCTCGAGCGCGAACCCGGGGTTGCGGCAGTGCAGCCAGACGAAGCCGGGGTTGCGGCCGGACGCGCCCCACGAGATCTCGTGCTGCTCGAGCAGGACGACCGGCACGCCCTCGCGGGCGAGGAAGTACGCGGTCGAGCAGCCGACGATGCCACCGCCGACGATGATCACGGGTGCGCTCAAGAGGTCCTCCGTGGTTCGAGATAGCGAGCGTAGTAGTCGCCGCCGGTGTCCTGCGCGGGTCCCGCGCCGGCGAACCGGTCGGGGTGGAACGGTGCGAGCAGCCCGTCGCGGCCGCCGCCGGCGATCTCGCGTGCCGCCAGCTCGGCCGCGATCGGCGCGAGCAGCAGGCCGCGGCCGCTCCAGCCGCCGAGCGTGTACAGGCCCGGCACGTCGGCGTGGCCGCCGATCAGCGGCGCGCGGTCGGGCGTCAGCTCGTACGCGCCGGCCCACTGCCGGATCACGTGCAGGCCGCCGAGCCGCGGCGCCTTGCGCAGCAGCAGCGCCGCGGTGCGCGGCAGGAAGCGGAAGGTGGAGTCCTCGCGGAAGCCGTCGGGCTCGGCCGGGTCGATCGAGCCGGCGACCAGCTCGCCGCGCAGCGTCTGGTTGAACCAGCCCTCCTGCGGGCGGTAGAACGTCACGGCCGGTGTCATGAACGGCCGCGACGGCTGGCACACCAGCGCCTCGCGGCGCACCGGCGTCATCTGCAGCGCGACGCCGAAGGTCGCCGCGACGGCGGTCGCCTCGGCGCCGGCGGCGTTCACCACGGTCGCGGCCGGGATCGTGCCGCCGTCGGTCTCCAGGCCCACGACCCGGCCGGCCGCGACGTCCAGGCCAGTCGCGCGGACGCCCGTGCGCAGGTCGACGCCGGCGTCGCGGCAGGCCTGCAGCAGGCCGAACAGCGCGGCGTCGTGGTGGACGATCGCGGCCTCGCCCAGCACGGCGCCGACGGGGCGCTCGCCGCCCTCCAGCACCGGCACGGCCTGCAGCGCCGCGGCGCCGTCGACGATGCCGGCGCGGGCGCCGAGCTCGCGCCACATCGGCTCCAGCGTGGCCAGCCGCTCGCGCTCGTCGTCGTCGTACAGCACCCATGCGTAGCGGGTCGGGTAGACCAGCGCGTTGCGGCCGCCGGTGAGCTGCTCGAGCCGGTGCCACTTGTCGTGGGCCCGAACGGCGAGCGCGGTCAGCTCGGGCGTCAGCTGCACGCGGCGCACGCGCCCGACGTTGCGCGTCGTGTTGCCGCCGCCCGGGTAGCGGCGGTCGACGACGGTCACCGCGAGGCCGCGGCCGGCCAGCTCGGCGGCGAGGCAGAGGCCGGCGACGCCGGCGCCGACGATGGCGACGTCAGCCATCGGCCGCGAGCTCGGCGAGCGTGACGGTGAGGGCCGGCGGCCGCGTGGTGGTCGGCGCGTGGTCGCGCCCGGCGGCGCGCAGCAGGCCGAGGATGGTCGCGCTGCAGAGGCGGCCCTGGCAGTGCCCGGTCAGCGCGCCGGTGCGGCGCTTCACGAGCTCCGGCTGGTCGAAGCCGTCGGCGATCGCGCGCCGCACGTCGCGCACGCGCACGTCCTCGCACGGGCACGCGAACGCGTCGCCCGAGACCGGCACGTCGGGCACGCCGGACGACTGGGCGGCGCACGCACCGCGCAGCTCCAGCCAGTCGGGCATGGCCGAGACGACCAGCACGGGCAGCTCGCCGGCGGTGAGCCGCACCTCGGCGCCGGCCTGCACGGCGAGCTCGATCGCGGGCTGCCGCACCGTGGTCAGGAACGCGTCGCACGCGATCTCCCGGCCCTCGGCGACGACGCCCTCGACGCGGCTGCGGCCGGCGATGCGCTCGGGCGCACGGTCGCCGCGCCACACCACCTCGACGTGGCCGGGCGCCGCGCCCTGCCCCCACACCGCGACGCGCGCACCCGCCGGCAGGTGCGCCGCCATCACCGGGCCGACGATGCCGGGCAGGTCGTTGCCACGCACGGGCGGCAGGCGCTCCCAGCTGCCGGTCTGCAGCACCAGGCGCTGGAAGCGGATCTCGACCGGCCCGTCGGCGCCGACGACGCCGAGCGTCCGGTCGCCGTAGATGCCGAGCGCGGTCTCCCCCGCGCGCCGGTCGACGACCCGCCCCTCGGCGGCGACCCCGCTGCCGACGATCACCGTGGCGTGCTCCTCGACCCGCAGCTGCCGCGAACCGGGCGGCGGAGGCGCGGGCGGCAGCGCGGTGGCCGACGAGGCGCGGCGCAGCACCTCGAGGTACAGGCGCCGGGCCTGTCCGGGATGCCGGAAGCGGCGCTCCCAGAACCACGGCGGCTGGCGCTCCACGAGGCGACCGAGCGGCCGCAGCCGGTCGGTCCGGCGCACGTCGGCCGACGTGCAGGCACCATCACACCAGCCGCACCATCCCTCGCCGCAGAGCGCGCCGCGGGGGCGGTGCAGCCGGAAGCTCGACCCGGTCGCCGGAGAGCCTTCGCGGAGGGCGCGGGCGGCGGCGGAATGTTCGACAGGTACCATGGATTTGATATGATATCGCACTGTGACTGACGCAGACACGCCACTGGAGCGGGTCGCCCGGAACGTGGTGGAACGATATCTGGGCGTCACCGCCGACGACCGGTTCCTGCTGGTGGGCGACGACGACACCGACCCCGCCATCCTCCACGTCCTCGAGGCGGTCGCGCGGGAGATCGGCTGCGACACCACCCGCATCACGATCGCTCCGCGGCGGTCGAGCGGCGAGGAACCGCCCGCCGTCGTGGCGGCGGCAATGGCCGCTTCGACCGTCACGCTCTGCTCGCTGTCCCGGTCGCTGTACCACACCGAGGCGAAGGGCCGAGCGCAAGACGGCGGCACGCGCGGGTGCTTCAACGCCCCGCACCAGATCGACGCCTGGACGCACGGCGCGATGACGGCCGACTTCGAGCAGATCCGTCCGATCGCCGAGCGCGTCGCCGCCAGACTGCGCGGCGCGAGCGAGGTGCGCGTCACGTCGCCGGCGGGCACCGACGTGACCATGCGCATCGACGGCCGCGAGCCGAAGGGCTGGCTGACGGGCATCTGCCGCAATCCGGGCGAGGTGTCGGCCTACCCGGGCGGCGAGGTGTCCCTGCCGCCGCTCGAGGGTACCGCCGAGGGCACGATCGTGGTCGAGCGCGTGATGACCGACCTCGGCGAGCTGTCCGGGCCGGTGGAGTGGACGATGCGCGACGGCCTCGCCGTGTCCGTCCAGGGCGGCGCCGACGCCAAGCGCCTGCGCCGGCTGATCGACGGCGTCCCCGGCGCAACCAACCTCGCCGAGCTCGGCATCGGGCTCAATCCGCTGGCGCGTTTCGGGCCGCACATCACCGAGACGAAGAAGCGTCTCGGCACCGCGCATTTCGCCCTCGGCGACAACGCCGGCGGATACGGCGGCGTCGTCGAGTGCCCGCTGCACCTCGACGGTATGGTCCTCGACGTGACCGTGACGGTCGACGGGCGCGACCTGGTGCGCGACGGGGTGCTGGTCGCGTGACGCCCGGCGCGTCCGACGACGTCCGCGAGCGCATCCGGCGCATCGAGGGCGGCGGCATGCGCACGTTCGCCGACGCCGACGCGACGGTGTGGGCGCGGGCCGAGGGCGCGCACCTGTGGGACGAGGACGGCCGCCGCTACCTCGACCTGTACGCCGGCTTCGCGGTCGCCAACGTCGGCCACTGCCACCCGCGCGTCACCGCGGCGATCCGCGAGCAGGCCGGCGTGCTCACGCACTGCCCGTCCGCCGCGCCCTCCCGAGTGCGGGCCGAGCTGTACGAACGGCTGCTGCACATCGCGCCGGCGGGGCTGACCCGCGTGCTGTGCGCGGTGACCGG
Source organism: uncultured Actinomycetes bacterium (assembly GCA_963732645.1). GTDB lineage: Bacteria > Actinomycetota > Thermoleophilia > Gaiellales > F1-60-MAGs149 > VFJZ01. The sequence goes on along the minus strand of CAVTAC010000003.1, from coordinate 128,531 downwards.
CTCGCTCGCCAACGAGCTGGCGCTCGCGCTGGCCCGCGCCGCCACCGGCCGGCCGGGCATCCTGACCTTCTCCGGCACCTACCTGGGCCGGTCGAGCGGCGCCGTCGGCCTGTCCGGCAAGCACGCCTACCGCGAGCCTGTCGGCGCGCGAGCCGGCGGGCAGTTCCTGCCGTTCCCCGACCCGTTCCGCTCGCCGTGGGCGCGCGGTGCCGACGTCGGCGCGACGGTGCTCGGCCTCGTCGAGCAGGCCCTCGCCGACCCGGCCAGCGGCGTCGATCCGGTGGCCGCGATCGTGATCGAGCCCATCCAGGGCAACGCCGGCGTGCTGATTCCGCCGCCCGGCTTCCTGGCCGGCCTGCGCGAGCTCTGCGACCGGCACGGCGCCCTGCTGGTGTTCGACGAGATCCAGTGCGGGTTCGGCCGCGCCGGCGCCATGTGGGCGAGCCAGATCGACGGCGTCACGCCCGATCTGATGACGGTCGGCAAGGGCATCGGCGGCGGTCTGGCGCTGGCCGCCGTGCTGGGCACCGACGACGTGATGTCCACCTGGAGCAGCGACGCGACGACCTCGACCTTCCTCACGAACGCGCTCAACGAGCGCGCGGCCTGCGCGGCCATCGACGTGCTGCTCGACGAGGGCCTCGTCGAGCGCTCGCGGGTGCTGGGCGACCGCGCGATCGGCCGGCTGCGCGCCGGGCTCGCGGGCAACCCGCGGGTCGGCGAGGTGCGCGGCCGCGGCCTGTTCGTGGGCATCGAGCTCGGCGGCGAGACGCCGGGCACGGAGCACGCACGCGAGGCGCGCCTGGCCCTGCGCGACCGCGGCCTGATCGTCGGCGCCAGCGGGCGCCACGGCAACGTCCTGAAGCTCTCGCCGCCGCTCGTCATCTCCGAGGACGAGCTCGACGGCGCCATCGACACCATCGTGGAGGTCCTCGCATGATCGACGTACGCCACCTGATCGGCGGCGAGTGGATCGCCGGTCCGCCGGCGTTCGACGTGATCGCCTGCGACGACGGCTCCGTGCTGGCGCGCTCGCCCGAGGCCGACGCCGAGCTGGTCGATCGCGCCGTCAAGGCGGCCCGCGCCGCGCTGCCGGCGTGGAAGGCGCAGCGCGCGGCCGACCGCGCGGCGGTGCTGCTCGAGCTCGCCGACCGCCTCGAGGCGAACATCGAGCCGCTGGCGCAGCTGATCTCGCGCGAGATGGGCAAGCCGATCCGCCTCTCGCGCGTCCGCGAGCTGGTCGGCGCCGTCGACAAGCTGCGGTTCTTCGCCGGTGCGGCCCGGGTGCTCCAGGGCGACGTCACCGGCGCCTCACCCGCGCACCTGCTCGACCTCACGATCCCCGAGCCGCTCGGTGTGGCTGCGCTGATCATCCCGTGGAACGACCCGGTCGACCTGACCGTCCGCAAGCTCGGCGCCGCGCTCGCCGCCGGCTGCACCGTCGTCGTCAAGTCGTCGGAGGAGACGCCCGCGTCGACGGCCGAGTTCCTGCGGCTCTGCGACGATCTGCCCGGCCTGGAGCCCGGCGTCATCAACCTGCTGCACGGCCGCGGCGACACCACCGGCGCCTCGCTCGTCGCGCACCCCGGCGTCGACAAGATCTCGTTCACCGGCTCGACCGAGACCGGCAAGGTGATCATGGCGGCGGCCTCCGAGCGGCTCGCGAACGTGTCGGTCGAGTGCGGCGGCAAGGCGCCGAGCCTCGTGTTCGGCGACTGCGACATGGCGAAGGCCGTCGACGCGCTGGCCTACGGCGCGTACCTGTACACCGGCCAGTCGTGCACGGCGGCGACGCGCATCATCGTCCAGCGCGACGCCTACGACGCGTTCGCGACGGCGTTCGTGGCACGCGCCCGGTCGCTGCCGGTGGGCAACCCGCTGGACGAGGCCACGCTGGTCGGCCCGCTCGTCTCGGCCCGCCAGCTGGGACGCGTGCGGCGCTTCCTCGACGGCATCGCGGGCGACGGCGGCGAGATCCTGACCGGCGGCACCGTCGAGGGCAACTACGTGCAGCCGACGGTGGTGGCCGGCCTCGACCCGGCGTCGACGACGGCGACGGAGGAGATCTTCGGCCCGGTCGTGGCGCTGTTCGCCGCCGACGACGAGGAGCACGCGCTGCGCATCGCGAACGGCGTGCGCTACGGCCTCGGCGCATCGGTGTGGACGTCCGACATCAGCCGCGCGGTGCGCGTCGCGCGGCAGCTCGAGTTCGGCGACGTCTGGATCAACACGCACTACGTCCGCCAGGTCGAGACGCCGTTCGGCGGCTGGAAGGAGTCGGGCATCGGTCGCGAGCTGGGTCTCGCCGGCGTGCACGAGTACCTGGCCGAGCGCCGCGTCTGCATCGACACCGCACCGACGTTCCACCTCGCCGACTGGTTCGAGGGGCCGGACCGCTAGGCGAGGTCGGACCAGGCCCGCAGGCTCGACGTGCGGTGCCGCTTCATCGCCCGCTCGGCTGCCGCCACGTCCCCGGCTGCGACCGCCTCGACCAGGGTCTCGTGCTCGGCGCGGGCGACCTCGATCTGCTCGGGCCGCAGCACGAACAGGGACGAGCCGCGGCGCGCGAGCCAGACCCGGTCCCAGGCCTCGGCGATCATCTCGCGCAGCACCGCGGGCGCCGGCGCGTCGATGGCCTCGTGCAGCCGGCGGTTGGCGACGCTGAAGGCCTTCCCCGTCTTCGCGGCGCGGCCGGCGGCGAGGGCCTCGCGCACCGCGGCGAGCGAGTCGGCGTCGTGCAACGGCACGGCCTCGCGCACGGCGAGCACCTCGAGCCACATCCGGGCAGAGATGGTCGCCCGCACGTCCGCGAGCGGGATCTCGGTGACGGTCGCGCCGCGATGGTCGGCGAACGCCACGAGACCGTCGCGCGACAGCATCCGCAGCGCCTCGCGCACCGGCATCTCCGACAGGCCGAGTGACTCGGCCAGGGCGCGCAGCCGCAGTCGTTCGCCGGCCGGCAGCTCGCCGGAGATGATCTTCTCGCGCAGCTGCTCGTAGGCGTAGCGGCTCTTCGTCTGCGGGACGCTCACGCATATCGGATACCACACCTGGTCCGTGCCGTGGGCCGCCGCTTGACCACGCGCGCCGCCGCGGGTAGCGTCGGCCGCGTGGCGATCGAGCTGCGCTGTGTTGCGTGCGAGCGGGTTGCCAGCGGCGGCGCGGCGCCTCGCTGCGCCTCGTGCGGCGCCCGGTTGGAGGTCGTGCGGGGGCCGCTGCCCTCGCCGTACGCCCCCGACCCGGCCGCCGCGGGCATCTTCCGCTACGCCTCCCTGCTGCCGGCGGTCCCCAGCACGGCGCGGGTGTCGCTGGCCGAGGGCCGCACGCCGCTGCTCGACGTCCCGGCGGCGGGCGCGGCGGCCGGCGTCCCGCGGCTGCTGGCCAAGGACGAGTCCCGCAATCCGACCGGCACCTTCAAGGACCGGGTGATGGCGCTGGCGGCCAGCGTCGCGCGGGCCGAGGGGGCGCCGGGCATCGTCTGCGCGTCGACGGGCAACGCCGGCGCATCGGCGGCGGCGTACGGCGCCCGGGCCGGGCTGCCGGTCGTCATCCTCGTCCCGGTCGGCACGCCGCCGCCGAAGATGGCGCAGGCGGCGGTGTGCGGCGCGCGGGTGGTGGCGGTGCAGGGCACGTACAGCGACGCGTGGGCGCTGGCGGCCGCGGCCAGTGCGTCGCTCGGCTGGCTCAACACGACGACGACGTTCACGTGTCCGTACGTCGTCGAGGCAACGCGGACCGTGGCCTACGAGATCTCCGAGCAGCTCGGCAGGCCCGACTGGGTGGCAGTCCCGATCGGCGCCGGTCCGTTGCTGGTCGGTCTCCACGGCGGCTTCGCGGACCTCGTGGCACTGGGCCGGATCGAGCGCGCGCCACGCCTGCTGGCGCTACAGTCGGCGGGCTGCGCGCCGATCGTCCGGGCCTTCGACGAGGGCGCGCCGACCCGGGCGTGGGATCGGCCCGTGACGGTGGCCGGTGGCATCGCCGACCCCCTCACCGGCTATCCGGAGGAAGGCGACGTGACGGTGCGGGCGATCGTGGCGTCGGGCGGCGCCGCCGTGGCGGTCGAGGATGCGGCGATCATCGCGGCGATCTCGACGCTGGCCGCGACCGAGGGCCTGTTCCAGGAGCCCGCCAGCGCGATCGCGCTGGCGGGGGTCGCCGAGGCGCGAGCTCGCGGGCTGATCGGCGAGGACGAGCAGGTGGTCGCGTGTCTCACGGGCACGGGCCTGAAAGACCCGCACGCAGCCGCGGGCGGTAGGGCGCGCGAGTTCCCGGAGATCGGCTCGCTGGCAGATCTGGAGCGGCTACTGGCCGAATTTGTCTGACTTTGGTCAGACAATAATCGTCGCACGGAAGGCGCATTGTCCGTATCCGAACACGCGCGAAGCGCGCAGATCGCGCGATCCGCGCGCCTTCCGCGCGTGTCCCGTGCGCCAGGCCTGTCCCCCGAAAACACGATATTGGGGTCAGACCCCAAAAACGCCCGAATTGGGGTCAGACCCCAATTTCGACGTCTTGGGGGCCAGACCCCGTCGGACCGGCGGCCTCAACGGCGGCGGGACGACCGGTCGTCGCCGTGACGACCGCGGCGCGGTGGTGCGGAGCCGCGGACGAACTCCAGCGACTCGCGGGACAGGGCCAGCCAGTCGGACTCGATCTCGTCGCTGACGACCACCCACTCGCGCAGCGGCCGGCCCTCGCCGCGCTCGAACGGCTCGGCCGCGTCGGCGAAGACCAGCACCTCGCAGCGGGCCGCCGGCAGCTTCAGCACCAGCTGGTCGCGCACCAGCATCGCGAAGATCTTGCCACCGACGCGCAGCCCGGGGCCGGCACCGAACCCGGTGCCCTCTTCGACACCCGGCTCGCGCAGCAGACGGTCGGCGATCGTGGCGAAGGCGGCCTCGGCAGCGGTCACGACCGGAAGTATCCTACGACCCTGCCACGCGACGGAGGTGAGGGGTCATGGCCGATCGGGCGTTCTTCGACTACGGGCTGACGTTCGTCCCGCCCATCTCGCTGGGCGGTGACGGCGTCGCGCTGATGGTCGTGGACATGCAGTACAGCGACGCCGCCGCCGGCATGGGGTTCCAGGCGGCGCTGGACGTGATCGACCCCGGCTCGGCCGCCTACTTCGACGACCGCGTCGAGCACCTCGTCGTGCCCAACATCGCGCGGCTCGTGGAGGCGTTCCGCGAGCGCGACCTGCCGATCGTCTACCTCTGCCTCGGCGCCGAGGAGCGCGACCTGTCCGACCTGCCGCCCCGCATGGCCGCGTGGATCCACGACGTCGAGGAGCGCTCCGGCATCCGCGACATCTTCTGGCGCGGCAGCCCGCTGTTCGCCGTGCGGAGGGAGTTTCCGCCGCAGGAGGGCGACATCGTCGTGCACAAGACGACGTTCGGCGCCTTCAACTCGTCCAACCTCGACGACGTGCTGCGCGAGCACGGCCTGCAGACGATCGTGATGGTCGGCATCTCGACGAACTGCTGCGTCGAGACCACGGCGCGCGACGCGGCCGACCGCGGCTACGCGGTCGTGCTCGTCGACGAGGCCTGCGCCGACTACGACGAGGCCGCCCACGACGCCAGCCTGCGCGCGTTCCACTTCAACTTCGGCCGGGTCGTGCGCACGCCCGACGAGGTGCTCGCCGCCGTGGACGCCGCCGCCGAGGTCTAGCCGCTCGTCAGTTGCCGCATCGATGCGGGCCGTGAACGCATCGGGCCTCGGACTGGTCGTCGCCACGTTCCTCGCGAGCGCCGTGGAGTTCGTCGAGGCGTTCACGATCGTGCTCGCGATGGGCCTGACGCGCGGCTGGCGGGCGACGCTGTGGGGCGTCGCGGCCGCGGTCGGCGCGCTCGCCGTGGCGACCGTGACCGCCGGCTACGCGCTCGCCGCCTGGTTTCCCGAATCGGTGCTGCAGCTGATCATCGGCACGTTGCTGCTGATCTTCGGCCTCCAGTGGCTGCGCAAGGCGATCCTCCGCTCCTCGGGACTGAAGGCGCTCCACGACGAGGAGGAGATCTTCCTGACCGAGCAGCGGGCGGCCCGCGCGGCGGGCACCGAGCAGCGCCTCGGCCTCGACTGGTTCGCGTTCACCGTCGCGTTCAAGGGCGTCTTCCTGGAGGGCCTCGAGGTCGTGTTCATCGTCATCACGTTCGGCCTCAACGCCGACTCGATCGCGCTGGCAGCCGCCGGAGCCGCGGCCGCCGGGCTGATCGTGCTGGCGGTCGGCGTCGCGGCGCACCGACCGCTGTCCCGCGTCCCCGAGAACACCATCAAGCTCACGGTCGGGCTGCTGCTGACGACGTTCGGCACGTTCTGGGCGGCCGAGGGCCTCGGCGTGTTCGCCGCCGACCGCGAGCCGCTCGAGTGGCCCGGCGGCGACCTCGCGCTGGTGGTCGTGCTGGCGTCGTGGTGCCTGCTGACGTACCTCTCGGTCACGCTGCTGCGCCGGTCGACCGTGCCGGCCGGGGCGGGTCGCTGATGCGGTTCGCACGGGCCTTCGGACGGTTCTGGTGGGACTTCATCGTGGGCGACGAATGGCGCATCGCAGCAGGCGTCGTGGCGGTCCTCGCCGCCGGCGCCGTCGCCGTTGCGGCGGAGTGGTTCTCGGGCTCGGCGATCGTCGTCGCCGTGGCCGTCGGCATCGCCGCGGTGGCGATCGCCAGCATCGTCCTGCCGGCGCGTCGCGCCATCGCCCGCTCCCCCGCCGCGGCCGGAGGGGAGTAGCATGCGCGGCCATGATGGATGGCCGGCGCCCGACGCTGGAGGAGGTTGCCGTCGCCGCCGGGGTCTCCCGCGGCACTGCCAGCCGCGCGCTCTCGGGCGGCAAGAACGTCAGCCCGCGGGCGCTCGAGGCGGTCGGTAGAGCCGCCGCCGAGCTCGGCTACCGGCCCAATCTCGCCGCCCGCTCGCTGGTGCTGCGCCGCAGCGGCGCCATCGGCCTGGTCGTCTCGGAGAGCTGGGATCGCGTCTTCGCACAGCCCTACTTCGCCGACATCGTGCGGGGCGTCAACGACGAGCTGGGCGAGTCCGGCACGCAGCTGCTGCTGGCCATCGTGCGCGACGACGAGGAGCGCCGGCACTTCGCGCGGTTCGGCGCCGGCATCCACATGGACGGCGCGCTGCTGGTGTCGTTCGCGGCCGACGACGCGTTCCCGGAGACGCTCGAGACCGCCGGCGTGCCGGTCGTCTCGGCCGGCCGTGGCGAGTTCGCGCGCTTCTCCGTCGACGTGGACAACCGCGGCGGCGCGCGCCGCGCCGTCGACCACCTGATCGCGAGCGGCCGGCGCCGCATCGCGACCATCGCCGGGCCCGGCGAGCTGGCCGTGTCCACCGATCGGCTCGAGGGCTGGCGCGATGCGCTGCGAGGCCGCCGGGCTCGATCCGTCACCCGAGCTGGTCGAGGTCGGCGACTACGCCCAGGCGTCGGGCCACGCCGCGGCCGCTCGGCTGCTCGAGCGGGTGCCCGACATCGACGCGCTGTTCGCCGCCTCCGACCTGATGGCGTTCGGCGCCCTGGAGGCGCTGCAGGCCGCCGGCCGGCGCGTGCCCGACGACGTCGCGGTGGTCGGGTTCGACAACGTGCCCGCCGCCGCGACCGCGCACCCGGCGCTGACGACGGTGTCGCAGCCGGTGGTCGAGACGGGGCGCGCGATGACGCGCCTGCTGCTCGGCCGCCTGTCCGGCGACGTCGTCGCCGACACGCACACGGTGCTGCCGACCGAGCTCGTCGAGCGCGCGTCGGCGTGATTTCGAATCGTGCCACTTGACACCTGGATGACGAAGGCGTAAATTCCGCTCGTTCCCTTTTTGGGAGCGCTCCCAAACGGGATGGAGGGAACGTATGGAAGGCATCGCGCGCCGCCGACTGGGTCTCGGCATGGTCGCCGCTCTCGCTGTTCTCCTGGCCGCTTGCGGCGGTGGCAGCGACTCGTCCACCAGCAGCTCCACGCCGGCTGCCGACACGGCGCCGGCCGCCTCGACGGCCGCGGCCGCCGCGGCCACGACGGAGTCGACCGAGCCGGTCACGCTGACCATCGACACCTTCGGCGACTTCGGCTACAAGGAGCTGATCGCCAACTACGTGAAGCTGCATCCGAACGTCACGGTCAAGGAGATCCAGCAGGAGTACAACCAGCATCACCAGCAGCTGGCGCAGCACCTGGCAGCCGGCAGCGGCGCCGCGGACATCGTCGCGATCGACGAGGGCTTCATCGTCCAGTTCCGCAGCACGCCCGACCAGTTCGTGAACCTGCTCGACCTCGGCGCCGCCGACCTCAAGGACCGCTGGCTGCCCTGGAAGTGGGCGGCCTCCCTGTCCGCCGACGGCAACACGCAGATCGGCCTCGGCACGGACGTCGGCGGGCTCGCCATGTGCTATCGCAAGGACCTCGTCGAGGCCGCCGGACTGCCCAGCGACCGCGACGCGCTGTCCGCGATGTGGCCCGACTGGAACTCGTTCATCGCCACCGGCCAGAAGTTCCAGGAGGCCGGCACGGGCGTGAAGTGGGTCGACTCGGCCACCAACATGCTGAACCCGATCATCGCGCAGCAGGCCGTCGGCTACTTCGACACCTCCGACCAGCTCGTGTTCGACACGAACCCCGGCGTCAAGACCGCCTGGGACTCGACGATGGACATGATCTCGAAGGACGAGTCGGCCGGCCTCGCCGCCTTCTCGCCGGAGTGGAACGCCGGCTTCAAGAAGGGCAAGTTCGCGACCGTCGCGTGCCCCGCCTGGATGATGGGCTACATCAAGGACCAGGCGCCCGACACGAGCGGCAAGTGGGACGTCGCCGCGATTCCGGGCGGCGGCGGCAACTGGGGCGGCTCGTTCCTCGCCATCCCCAAGGAGTCGAAGAACCCGCAGGCCGCCTACGACCTGGCCGCCTACCTGACCGCGCCCGAGCAGGAGCTCCAGATCTTCAAGGACACGGGCAACCTGCCGTCCCTGCCGGCCCTGTACACCGACCCGGCCCTGACCAGCTTCACCAACCCGTTCTTCTCCGACGCACCGGTCGGCACGATCTTCTCCGACACCGCGGCCGCGCTGCAGCCGCAGTACCTCGGCACGAAGAACGGCCCGGTCCGCCAGGCCGTGGAGAACGTCGTCCGCGAGGTCGAGAACGGCTCGCTGTCGGCTGAGGACGGCTGGGAGAAGGCCTCGAAGGCGGCCGCGAAAGCGGCTGGGTGATCGGACGCGGCACCGACCGGGCGCCGGGAGCGCAGCAGACGGGTTTCTCCTCCTCCGTCCCCGCCGCCTCCCGGCGTCCTAGGTTTCCGCTCATGCTCTGCAACTCGTCGCACCCCGGGTGGCCGCCGCGCCCGGGGTGCACCCCTCACCCCGCGGACGGCGCCGTACCTGCTGATCGCGCCCTTCTTCGTGCTGTTCGCGATCTTCGGCGTCTTCCCGCTGTTCTACACGGGGTGGGTGTCGCTGCACGACTGGGACCTGATCTCCTCGGGCCCGCACGAGTTCGTCGGCCTCGCCAACTACCGCGACGCTGGCCGAGGACCCGGACTTCCGCAACGCCATCGTCAACACGCTCGGGATCTTCGTGCTGGCGACCGTCCCCCAGATCCTGATCGCGCTCGGCCTGGCCGCCCTGCTGAACCAGACGCTGCGCGCGCGCACCTTCTTCCGAATGGGTGTCCTCCTGCCGAACGTCACCTCCATCGCGGCGGTCTCGATCGTCTTCTCGCAGCTGTTCGGGCGCGAGTACGGCCTCGTGAACTACGTGCTTGTCGCTGGTCGGCATCGACCCGGTCAACTGGCAGGCGCACAAGTGGTCGTCGTGGATCGCGATCGCGACCATGGTCGACTGGCGGTGGACGGGCTACAACACGCTGATCCTGCTCGCGGCGATGCAGGCCATCCCGTCGGAGCTGTACGACGCCGCCAAGGTGGACGGCGCGACGGGCTTCCGCGCCTTCCGCAGCGTGACGGTGCCGATGCTGCGCTACACGATCATGTTCGTCGTCGTGGTCGCGACCATCGGCGGCATCCAGCTGTTCGCCGAGCCGCTGCTGTTCGACACCTCGCCGGCATCGGCCAACGGCGGCGCCGGCCGCGAGTTCCAGACGATCGCGCTGTACCTGTACCAGACGGCCTTCCGCAGCTTCGACTTCGGGTACGCGGCCGCGATCTCCTGGCTGCTGTTCCTCCTCGTGCTGCTGATCGCCGGGCTGAACGCCCTGCTCGTGCGCCGGCTCGGCAGGAGGTGCGCGATGAGCGCGCAGGCCAGGCCGCGCCCGAAGCGCCGGCGGCCGCCGAGCGCCGCGCGGAACATGACCTACGTCCTGCTGGTGCTGACCGTGATCCTGTCGGCGTTCCCGATCTACTGGACGTTCGTCGTCGCCTCGAGCACCAACGACATCATCGCCGACGTGCCGCCGCCGCTCACGCCCGGCGGGCACCTGACGGAGAACGTGCGCGCGGTGTTCGACAACGACTCCGCGAACTTCGCGAAGGCGCTCGTCAACACCGCGATCGTGTCGGCCGTGGTGTCGTTCTCGGTGCTCGTGTTCTCGTCGCTGGCCGGCTTCGCCTTCGCGAAGATGCACTTCCGCGGACGCAACGCGCTGCTGCTGCTGGTGATCGCGAGCCTGTCGATCCCGATGCAGCTCGGCGTCATCCCGCTGTACATCCTGATGGGCAAGATCGGCTGGAACGGCGACCTGAAGGCGGTCATCGTGCCCTTCCTGGTGAGCGCCTTCGGCGTGTTCTACATGCGCCAGGCCATCACCGAGGCCGTGCCCGACGAGCTGCTCGACGCGGGCCGCATCGACGGCTGCGGGACGCTGCGGCTGTGGGCCAACGTCGTCGTGCCCGCCGTCCGTCCGGCGGCCGCGGTGCTCGGCCTCTTCACGTTCATGATGACGTGGAACGACTTCCTCTGGCCGCTGGTCACGCTGACGCCGGAGGACCCCACCGTCCAGGTCTCGCTGGCCACGCTCGCATCGGGCTACTACCAGGACTACTCGCTCGTACTCGCCGGCACCGCGCTCGCGACGGTGCCGCTGCTCGTGCTGTTTTTCGTCGCCGGCAGGCAGCTCATCGCCGGCATCATGGAGGGAGCCGTCAAGGGATGAGGTATCCGGCGCATCCGGGGGTGTTCCCCGCGGACTTCGTCTGGGGCGTGGCCACGGCCGCGTACCAGATCGAGGGCGCGGCCAACGCTCGACGGCAGGTCGCCGTCGATCTGGGACACGTTCAGCCGCAGCGGCGGCGTCGTCGACGGGCACAGCGGCGACGTCGCGTGCGACCACTACCACCGCTTCAGCGAGGACCTCGACCTGCTGCAGTGGCTGGGCGTCGACGCCTACCGCTTCTCGATCGCGTGGCCGCGGGTGCAGCCCGCCGGCCGCGGCCCGCTCAACCCGCGCGGCGTGGACTTCTACGACCGTCTCGTCGACGGCCTGCTCGAGCGCGGCATCCAGCCGTGGGCGTCGCTCTACCACTGGGACCTGCCGCAGGTGCTCGAGGACGCGGGCGGCTGGCCGGAGCGCGACACCGCGTACCGCCTGGCCGAGTACGCCGCGCTCATCTACGAGGCGCTCGGCGACCGGGTGACGGGGTGGATCACGATCAACGAGCCGTGGTGCGTCTCGTTCCTCGGCTACGCCGCCGGCGTGCACGCGCCGGGCCGGCAGGACGACGTCGCGGCGGTGCACGCCGCCCACCACGCGCTGCTCGCCCACGGCCTCGCGGTCGACGCGCTGCGCGCCCAGGGCGCGACGAACGTCGGCATCACGACCAACCTGTACCACGTGATGGCGGCCAGCGACTCCGAGGCCGACCTCGACGCGGCGCGGCGCGTCGACGGGCTCCAGAACCGCTTCTTCCTCGATCCCGGTGCTGCGCGGTTCCTACCCGGCCGACGTGATCGAGGACCTGGCGGCGGTGACCGACTTCGCGCACGTGCAGGACGGCGATCTCGAGCTGATCGGGGCGCCGATCGACTTCCTCGGCGATCAACTACTACAGCCGCTACCGGGTCGCCGCGGCAAGCAGCAACGGGGGGCAGACCGACGCGGCGTCGGCGAAGGCGGGAGCCCACGGCGCGCGACGGGCGCCGTGGGTGGGGTCGCGAGGACGTCGTGTTCCGCTCGAGCGGCCTGCCGCTGACGGCGATGGGCTGGGAGGTCGACTCGGACGGGCTGCGCCAGGTGCTGGTGCGGGTCGCCCGCGAGTACGACGCGCCGCCGATCTACGTGACGGAGAACGGCGCCGCGTACGCCGACGTGCTGCGCGACGGCGACGTCGACGACCCCGAGCGCATCGCCTACGTGAACGGGCACCTCGCCGCCTGCGCCGCGGCGATCGCCGAGGGCGCCGACCTGCGCGGCTACTTCCTCTGGTCGCTGCTCGACAACTTCGAGTGGTCGTGGGGCTACACGCGGCGGTTCGGCATCGTCCACGTCGACTACGCCACGCAGGTGCGGACGCCGAAGGCCAGCGCGCGCTGGTACCGGCAGCTGATGGCGGGCGACTAGCGCGACGGGACGGGCCGACGCGGGCGCGCGCGCTGGGCGCGTCGGCGCAGGCGTCGTACAGCTCGCTCAGGCGCCCGGCGGCGCTGTCCCACGAGTGCCACTGGCGGGCGTGGTTCGCGGCGTTCGCTCCGCGCTGCTCGCGCTCGGCCGTGTCGTTGACGGCGGTGGCCATCGCGGCGGCCAGCGCCTCGACGTCGTCGGGCGGCACGAGCCAGCCGTCGGGCTCGCCGTCGATGACGTTGACGAAGCTGGGCGGGCCGCCGCTCTGCGTGCCGATGACGGGCATCTCGCAGGCCATCGCCTCGAGGTAGACGAGGCCGAACGGCTCGTCGGTGGAGGGGGCGACGAAGACGTCGGCGCAGCCGAGACCCGTCGGCAGCTCGGCGTGGCCCCGCCAGCCGCTGAAGAACACGCCGTCGACGCCCTCGCGCATCGGCGACGGTGTGCGGGTGCTCCGCCTCCCACTCGCCCGGGACGCCGCCCCAGACGACGAGCGGCGCGGGGATCTCCATCTGCTCCCGCGCGCGGGCGTACGCGCGAACCAGCAGCGGCAGCCGCTTGAAGCCGAGGAAGCGCCCGACGAACAGCAGCACCGGGCGGCGCTCGCCGGTGGCCGGGTCGAAGAAGGCGTCGAGCACCTGCTCCTCCGAGTAGCGGACGCTGCCGGCCCGGCCGGACGCCTCGTCCCATCCCTGCGGGTCGCGCACCAGCCACTCGAGCCACTGCTCGCGGCGCTTGTCGTCGCTCGGCGACTGCGGCGTGAAGCGCTCGATGTCGACGCCGTTCGGCAGGCAGTGCACCGTGGCCGGATCGAGCCCGAGCAGCCGCACCGCGTGGTCGCGCTCGTAGGGCGAGATCGTGATGGTGGCCGTCGCCCGCAGCGCCGACGCCTTCGCGCGGGAGGCCCACCAGCGCGCGTGCGGGCCCTGGTCGACGTCGGGCGAGTCGCGCGCGATCGCGTCGAGCATCTTCAGCTCGGTGCCGTGCAGGTGCGTCAGGACGGGCACGCCGGGGAAGCACCCGCGCGGCGGCGTCGTGCAGCGGCGTCAGGTGGTGCAGGTGCAGCAGCCGCGAGCGCCGCATCGCCTCGGAGCCCGCCATCAGCCGCGCCCAGGCGGCGGTCATGCGGCCGCCCTGCGTGGGCGTCACCCAGGGGAAGGCGCGGTCGGGCACGGCGGGCCGCGCCTCGTAGGACGGGTGCATCGGAAACGGCGCGTCCATCGGATCGCTCGCCCCGCTCCCACCGGGCGACCGCGTCGTCGTAGGCGGCCGGCACGATGTCGATGCCGTCGAACGCCGTGGCGGCGTGGCTGCGCTCGCCGGGCTCGCCGAGCGAGCCGCAGCAGAGCGTGACGTGCCAGCCGTGGGCCTCGAGCGCCCGGGACAGGTAGCCGGCCACCTGCGACGAGCCGCCGCGCGGATAGAAGAAGAGCCCCATCCCCACCGGATCTCCCTCAGTGCGTCAAGGGATCAGTCTATCCGGCCGGTCGCATCACCGGACGTTGTCCAGCAATCTCACCGGAGAAACCCCCGCAAACTGCAGATTTCGCCCTATGGTGTTAGGAAATGCAGGACGTGCAGGAAGATCCGGGCGCTCGGGACTTTCGTCATCGTGGTGCTCGGCTACCACGAGTTCGCCGCCGACGGCTCGCACGGGATCAGCGAGATCTGCCGCGCCGGGCGTGCGTCGCGCCGAGGCGCTGGCCGACCGCGACCCGGCCGCGCGCCGTCGTCTTCACGGGCTGGTCGTCGACCGGCGGCCCGTCCGAGGCCGAGCAGATGGCGGACGCCTGGAGCGGCCGCGCCGACGTCGAGCTGATCCGCGAGTCGCACGCCGCGAACACGGCCGAGAACGCGGTGCGGACGCTCGAGGTGCTGCGCGGGCTGGACGGCCCGCTCGACGTGCTGGTCGTCTGCTCGATCCGCCACTTCCCCCGCGCGCGCTACTTCTTCAGCGGGCTGTTCCGCCGGCACGGGCATCGGGTCGGCTACTCGTACGTGTCGTCGCCGCTGCCGTCGGCGGCGCTGTGGCGGCACGAGCTGGGGTCGATCACGCGCATGGTCGGCGATCGTCGCGCGGCGCTCGCGCTGCTGCACGAGACGCCGCCGGTGCCGGCTGCACCGCTCGGCGACTACGCCTGAGCCCGCTTGCTGCGTCGCCCTCCGTGCAGAGGCGCTCCGAACCGTACGCGCGCTCCGCCGCACGAAAGGCGCGCCCGTCGTGCCATCTCTGCGCCATCCGGTGTCCTGTCGTTCGACCTGCGCGCTTCCGTGTCCGAAACGTTCTGGGGTCAGACCCCAAAACGGCCCGAATTCGGGGTCTGACCCCGCACATCGAAGGCGCACGCAAGCGCGCGGGAGTGTCACGGGCGGACTGGCGCCGGCTTCCTGCGCGCTCTAGGGTTGCGCCATGCTGATCGGGGACCGGATCGCCGAGCTGGGCGTCTCGCACGTGCACGCCGGAGGGGCCGACCACCTCGGCATCTGGCGCGCCAAGCGCGTGTCGGCCGAGACGGCGGCGCGCGGGGCGCTCGGGTTCTCCGACGGCGTGTTCGGGCTCGACATCGCCGGCGAGTGGGTCGCGCCGCCGGCCGGCCACGCGGGCTGGTACCCGAGCTCCGACGCCGGCTACCCCGACATGCTGCTCGCGCTCGACCCGGCGACCGCGGTCGTCTGCCCGTGGCTCGGCGGCGACGGATGGGTGCTCGGCAACTGGACCCTGCCCGACGGCGCGCCGCTGCCGCTCTGCCCGCGCGGCGCGCTGCGGCGCGCGCTGGCCGAGCTCGCGACGCGCGGCCTCGAGCTGAAGGCGGCGTTCGAGCTGGAGTGCTACCTGGTGCCGGCCGAGGGGACGCTGCACGAGCGCGCCTACCCGTACCACGGCCTGCGCACCGCGCTCGACCGCGACCTCGTCGACGCCATCGTCGCGCCGCTCGAGGGCTCCGGCCTGCGCGTCGAGGCCGCGAACTTCGAGAACGGCATCGGCCAGCTGGAGCTGAACGTCGCCTACCGCGACGCGCTCGGCGCGGCCGACGAGGCGTTCCTCGCGAAGCAGGCGATCCGCGTCGCCGCCGCCGGCCTCGGGCTGCGCGCGTCGTTCATGGCGCGGCCCTACGCGGCGCAGCCGGGCAGCTCGGCGCACGTCCACCTGTCGCTGTGGCGCGACGGCGAGCCGGCCGGCGACGACGACCACCGCCACGCGCTCGCCGGCCTGTTCGAGACGCTGCCCGCGGCCGTCGCGCTGTGCCTGCCGTTCGCCAACAGCTACGCGCGCCTGCAGCCCCACTCGCTCGCCGCCACGACGCGCACCTGGGCGCCGGAGAACCGCACGGTCGCGCTCCGCACCGTCGGCCACGGCGACGCGATCAGCCGCATCGAGCACCGCCTGCCGGGCGCCGACTGCAACCCCTACGACACGCTCGCCGCGCTGGTCGCCGGCATCCTCGCCGGTCTCGACCGCGCGCAGCCGAGCCGCCGCCGCCGACCGCCGGCAACACCGACGAGCTGCCCGGCCTGGAGCTGCTGCCGCGCACGCCGGCCGAGGCCGTCGCGGCGCTGCGCGCCGACACCGCGCTGACGGCGACCCTCGGCGCCGACCTCGTCGCACACCGCTGCGTGATGCTGGAGGCCGAGGCGGAGGCGGCCCGCGTCCGCGTGTCGGACGCCGACCGCCTCCGCTACTTCGAGCTGGCCTAGACGCCTACTGCGACTTGACGTAGGCGATGTAGCCGCGCACGTCGGCGACGGGCTCCGAGTACGCGTCGCCGAGCGACGACTCCATGCGCTCCATGTAGTCGCGCGCCCAGCCGGGCAGGTCGTAGTCGATGGCCGCGAGGAACTCCAGCGTCGCCGCCAGGCGGATGTCGGCGATCGACGGCGACGTCGCCGCCGATGAACGACTTGCCGTCGAGGAAGAACGCGCGGTACACGTCGAGCGGCTCGGCCAGCGCCGTCTCCGCATCCTGCTGCGCCTGCGCCTTCATGGCGTCGTCGGCCGCCGACGTGCCCACCTCGCCCGGGTACTGCGGGAACCCGAGCGCCGGATACGTCGCCCGCGCGACGAGCGGGTACAGCGTGCCGACCAGGTAGAACATCGCGCTGTCGACCATCGCCCGCTGCGCCGGGTCGGCCGGATAGAACTGGTTCAGCCCGTGCTTGTTGCAGAGGTACTGCATGATCGCGCAGCTCTCCCACAGCGTCGCGCGCGGCAGCCCCTCCTCCTCGAGCATCGGCGTCAGATGCGCCGGGTTCTTCGCGAGGAACTCGGGCGTGGAGGTCTTGCCCCACACGTCCTCCTCCTCGAAGTCGAGGCCCGCGGCGCGCACGAAGATGCGCGCCGTCAGGTTGTTGACGCTCGGCTTCAGCACGTGGAGCTTGTGTGCAGCCATGTGACCCTCCTAGTCGGTCTGTGGGACGGGTGTCTGGTACGGATCCTTCGCGGACCGGTCGTCGGACAGTGACGGCCGCGAGCGCAGCACCATCGCCTCGATCGCGTCGGCGAGATGCTCCTCGGCGATGTTGTAGTCGCCGCGGCCGACGCGCAGCTTGTGGGCCTCGAGCAGCACGTCGGAGTGCGTGAACCCGAACGGCGGCTCGAACCGGTAGGACGCGAGCTCGATCAGCAGCCCGAGCGGGTCGGTGAAGTAGATCGAGTCCATGAACCCGCGGTCCTTGACGCCGCTGTGGCGGATGCCGCGCGCGTCCAGGCGGTCGACGGCCTGGCGGAACGTCGCCTGCGACAGCGAGAACGCGAGGTGGTGCACGCAGCCCGGCTCCATCGGCGTCCGCCGCGGGTCGGGCACGCGCTCCTCGTTCGTGAAGATGGTGATCAGCCGGCCGTCGCCCGGATCGAAGTACAGGTGGCTCTCGTTCTTGTTGTCGAGGTTCGGCTGCTCGAACACGAAGGGCATGCCGAGCACCCCCTCCCAGAACCCGATCGAGGTCTCCCGGTCGGCGCCGGTGATCGTGATGTGGTGCACGCCCTGGCTCTGAAGCTTCTGCATCGCTAACTCCCGGACTCGTGTTCGACGAGCTTCGACTTGTACTCGCTGCGACCCGAGACTCCCCCACGGCACGAGATCGACCCGGGTCTGGACGACGAGGACGTTGCGCAGCGCGCTCGCGGATGGCGTCTGCGAGTGTGGCGTCGGCGCGGCGCGTCGCGCGCCAGCTCGACGGCGACCGGCAGCGGCGGCTCCTGCTTGACGCCGGCCGCCTGCGGCCGCACGCGGATGTGACCGCTGACCTGCGGCACGAAGCCGCTCACCACCTCGCGCAGCGCCGACGGGAAGACGTTCACGCCGCGCACGATCAGCATGTCGTCGGTGCGGCCGATGCAGCGCACGCGCGGACCCGTGCGCCCGCAGCGGCACGGGTCGGTGCGCATCTCGACGTGGTCGCGCGTGCCGGAAGCGCAGCAGCGGCGCCGCGCGGTGCCGGAGGTGCGTCAGCACCAGCTCGCCCGGTCGGCGCCGTGCTCGATCGCGATGGCCGCGCCGGTGTCGGGGTCGATCAGCTCCGGGTGCACGAACCCGCGGGCGCCGAGGTGCATGCCGTCCTGCTCGGTGCACTCGCCCCACAGCGACGCGCCGATGTCGCCGATGCCCATCGCCTCGGTGACGCGGGCGCCCCAGCCCTCCTCGAGCTGCGCGCGGAACGCGGCCTCGCCGCCGCCGGGCTCGCCGGCCACCAGCACGCGCTCGACGCTCGATCCGGCGAGGTCGAAGCCCCGCTCGGCCGCCCACTCGATCAGGTAGGCGGCGTACGACGGGCGTCAGCACCGCGCCGACGGGCTTCAGCAGGTCGATCGCCTTCACCAGCCGCTCGGTGTTGCCGGTGCCGACCGGGATGTGGCAGAGGCCGATGCGGTCGAACGACGCCAGCGCCGAGCCGGCCACGAACGGCCCCGCGTTGTAGGTCGAGACGAGGCGGTCGCCGGCCACGAGGCCGGACGCCGCGTAGCTGCGCGCCGACCCGGTCACCCAGTTGTCGAGGTCGCCGGCCGTGAGCGGGATGTAGCTCGGCGTGCCGGTGGTGCCGCTGGTCGAGTAGATGCGGACGATCTCCGACGCGTCGGCGCAGAGGTGCGAGCCGACCGGATTGTCCGCGGTCGCCGTCGCCTTCAGCTCGTGCTTCTCGGTCAGCGGCAGGTGCGGCGATGTCCGCCAGCCCGCCGGCCGCCTCGGCCGACGCGACACCCGCCGCGCCGAGCTTCTCGCGGTAGAACGCCGAGCGCTCGAACAGGTAGTCGAGCTGCGTGCGGTAGCTCGCGGCGTCGAGCCGCTGCTGCTCGTCCCAGGGCCGGGACTCGACCTCGGGCTCGAGCATCAGCCCGCGTCCTTCGCCGGCGCCTCGTAGGCGATCGCCTCCTCGGCCTTGCTCGCCATCAGGAAGCCGATCGGGTCCTCCTGCTCCTCCGCCAGGTGCGCGAGCAGGCTCGCCGTCCGGGCCAGCAGCGGCACCGCCTTCGCGGTCGCGGCGGGAAATCCGAGGTCGAGCATCACGGCCGCGATCGGCATCGAGACGTTCATCGTCAGCGGCCTCCCCCACGCCTCGGCGACGGCGTCGCGGAAGCTGCGCGAGAGGGCGACGTGCGGGCCGCTGACGCCGCGCGCGTCGGCCAGCTCGAGGATGCGCTCGGCGCGCGGATCGAGCGGCCGGTGCACGGGATGCCCGAAGCCGGGCGCCTTGCCACCGGCGCTGCGGATCGCCTGCGCCAGCTCGGCCGTGACGGCCTCGGGCGACTCGCCGGCCGTGACCCGCGCCTGCGCCTCGCTCGAGCAGCTGCGCGCACAGCTCGGCGGTGCCGAGCACCACCGGGCCGCAGCCGAGGATGCCCGCGGCGACGGCTCCCTGCAGCGAGCCGGGGTCGGCGGCGAGCGTCATCCGGGCGGCGACGTTGGTCGGCATCATCCCGTGCTCGGCGATCGAGATGAGCAGCAGGTCGAGGAAGTCGCGCTGGTCGTCGGTCGGCTCCTGCCCGGTCAGCAGCAGGTGGAAGTACGCCGTGAAGCTCAGGCGGCCCATCAGGTCGCCGCACAGGTCTCGCCCGCGCACCTCGACCCGGTCCGGGTAGGCCTGGCAGATGTGCGTGACGGGTGTTCCCGGCCTTGCCGATCAGCATCCCTGCGACGCTAGCACGGCGCGACCGGCCGTCAAGCGCCGGCTACCAGCGGCCGCGATGGACGACTTCCTCGACCGGCCGGCGATTGAACCGCTCGATCGGCTGCAGCGGACGGTCGGCCGGATACCCGAGCGAGAAGATCGCGACGCACGTGCGATCGTCGGGGTGACCGAGGATCTCGCGGGCCAGCTCCTGGTCGCCGACGGCGGAGTGACTGGAGCCGATACCAAGGTCGGCGGCGACGACCTGCATCAGCATCGCGGCCTGCCCGAGGTCGAAGTACAGCCAGCCGCGCTGGCGCTCGTCGTCGAGCACCGGGCCGATCAGCGCGACGGCCGCGGCGGCCCGGGCGATGTGCGCGCCGCCGCGCCACACCTCGGCCAACCGCACCAGCTGCTCGCGCTCGGTCACGGCCACGAAGTCCCACGGCTGCCAGTTGCGCGACGACGGGGCGATGCGCCCTGCCTCCAGTACCCGGTCGAGGTCGGCCTCCGGGATCGGCCGTTGATCGAACTGCCGCACGTTGCGGCGCGAGCGGATGGCGTCCCAGGTGTCCATACCGGGAAGGTACCGTTCCGAGGTTCGTAACCGCTATAGTTCTTCATCGGTTACGACGAGAGGATCGGCATGCAGACCATCGGAGTCATCGGCGCGCCCTCGAGCGCGGGGGCGTACGCCCCGGGGCAGGAGCAGACGCCGCAGGCGCTGCGCGACATCGGGCTGCTGCGCGATCTGGCCGATCGGGGTGTGGCCGTCAACGATCGCGGCGACACAGCCCACTGGCGCTGGGAGCCGGATCGCGAGGCGCCCCGCGCGCAGAACGCCGAGGCCGTCGCGGCGACCATCGAAGCCGTCACGGAGCGGGTCGCGGCGTCACTCGCCGCCGGCGAACGGGCGCTGGTGCTCGGCGGCGACTGCACCGTCGGCCTCGGCGCCGTCCGCGCGCTCGCGGCGACGCCCGGCTACGGCCTGCTGTACCTCGACATGCACAGCGACATGAACACGCCCGAGAGCGTGCGGGACGGCGCCCTCGACTGGATGGGCGTGGCCCACCTGCTCGGCCTCAACGACACGCTGCCGGCGCTGGTGCCGGACGAGCCGCTGCTGCCGCAGCAGCTCTCGATCCTCGGCTTCGAGGAGTCGCAGGCGACGACGTGGGAGCGCGGGCAGATCGCCGGACTCGGCATCGCCACGACGTCGGCCGCCGCCCTGATCGCCAATCCGGGCCAGGCCGCGACGGAGGCGCTGGCGGCGCTGGCGGCCAACTGCGATCGCATCGCGGTGCACTTCGACGTCGACGTGATCGACTTCGTCGACGCGCCCCTGTCGCAGAACACGGGTCGCAACGTCGGCGTCCCCCTGGCCTCGGCGCTCGCCGCCCTCGAAACGCTGCTGGCCGATCCCCGGGTCGCGACGCTGACGGTGACGGAGCTGAACCCCCTGCACGGCGCGGCGGACGGCTCGACCCTGCAGGGATTCGCGAGCGGCCTGGCGTCCGCGGTGACGGCCTGGTCGACGACCTCCGCGACCGGCTAGAGAGCCGCGTGCGATGTCCGGAATCGCACGCGGTGCGATTCCGGCCATCGCACGCGCGTTCGGTGACGCGATCGGTGCGATTCGCGCGTCGGCGTTCTCCTATGTCACGCGCCGCGATCACCGTGTTCCGTCGCCCGCGCGGGCCGCTCGGCCAGTGGGGGCGCCAAATCCGGCGCACGATGGCCGACTTCGGACGCCGGGCGATGGCCGGAATCGCACGCGGTGCGAAAACGGCCACGGGCTTCGCGGTCTGAGGCTCGGGAGTGCGCCCGACGCCGCGCGGAACCGCGTGAGAGCGTGACGTTGTGGCCGATTTGGTGCCTGGCACCAGAACGGACACGGATCGGTGCTCCAGCGCGGCCGTTGGTAGAGTGGCCGGGATGACCGAAGACCGCGACGTCGTCATCGTCGGCGGCGGCATCGCGGGCCTCACCGCGGCTCGCGAGCTGCGCGACCTGCACCCGGTGCTGCTCGAGGCGAGCGATCGGGTCGGCGGCCGCATCTGGTCGAGGCAGCGGGGCGACCTCGCGCTCAGCGTCGGCGCCCACATGTTCCCGCCGCCGACCTCGACCGTCGGCCGCCAGGTGTCGGAGTACGGCCTCGACGTCCTGCCCATCACCGGCTCGATGCTCAACGTCGCCATGGGCGGCCGGCTGGTACGCGACACCCGGCCGGAGCTGCTGCCGCTGCGCCTGCCGCTGGCGATCGGCGGCCGCGTCTCGTTCGCGCGGGCGGGCCTGCGGATCAAGCGCGACGCGGACGCGTACATGAAGCTGATCGAGCGCCGGCCCGGCGACACCGACGCCGCCGTCCGGCTGCGCGGCCTGCAGCACGGCGGCGACACGACCTTCGCCGGCTTCCTCGGCGAGCTGCATCCCGACGCCGGCCGCATCTTCACGGCGCTCGCGAACCGCTCGATCGCCGATCCGGACGAGATCTCGCAGGGCGCGATGGCGGCGCTGTTCGGCCACGTCTGGGACACCGGCGATCTCGGTCGCAACATGCGCGGCGGCTCGGGCCTCCTCCCCGACGCGCTCGGCCGCGACCTCGGCACCATCATCCGCACCGGCACCCGCGTCACCTCGGTCGAGCCGCAGGGCGCGGGGGTGCGCGTCAGGCTCGAAGGCCCCGACGGCGCCGGCGAGATCAACGCCCGCACTGCGATCGTCGCCGTTCCGGCCCCGCACGTGCCCGGCCTGCTCGGCGACGCGATCACGCCGGAGCTGGCCGACGCCCTCGCCCTCGTCCGCTTCGGCCCGATGGTCGTGCTCAGCATCCTCACCGACGAGACCGAGCCGATGCCGTGGGACGACCTCTACTCGGTGCTCACGCCGGACGCGCGCTTCAACATGTTCTTCAACCACGCCAACGCGCTGCACGGCACCGGCGCGCCGAAGCGCGGCAGCGTCCTCATGGTCTACGGCGGCGGCGGCCGGGCCCGCGCCCTCGCCGGCAAGACGGAGGACGAGATCCGCGCCGCGTTCCTCGACGACCTCGACGACCTGTTCCCGCAGGTGCGCCGGCACATCGCCGAGACCTGGGTGCAGTCGTGGGAGCACGCCGGGCCGTTCGCCGCACCCGGTCGCTGGCGTGGTCAGGCCGCACTCGAACAGGGCCTCGCCGGCCGCATCTTCCTGGCCGGCGACGGCATCAGCGAGTTCGTCTCGATGGAGACCGCCGCACTGACCGCGGTCGACGCCGCGGCGGCCGTGCGGCGTGCCGTCGGCTAGCCCGCGCGGCCGCCGTCCCGCCTAGAGCATCACGTCGCCGCCGTTGGGGCAGAGCGTCTGCCCGACGTAGTACGACGAGTCGTCGGAAGCCAGGAACACCGCGGTCGGCGCCACCTCGTGCACGTCGCCGAAGCGGCCGATGGGCAACTCGGCGAGCTTGTTGGAGATCCACTCCTCGGTCTCCTCGGTGAGCATGTCGGTGTTGATCGGGCCCGGCGCGATCGCGTTCACGAGGATGTTGCGGGTCGAGAACTCACGCGCCAGCGCCTTGGTCATGCCGATCACGCCGGCCTTCGAGGCGCTGTAGTGCACCATCTCGGTGCCGCCGATCTGACCCAGCTGCGAGGCGATGCTGATGATGCGGCCGCCGCCGCGCTCGAGCATGCCGGGGATCACGTAGCGCGCGCAGAGCAACGGCCCGCGCAGGTTGATCGCCAGCACGCGGTCGATCTCGGCGATGTCGAGCTGCTCGTAGTAGCCCTGGCCCGCGATGCCCGCGTTGTTGACGAGGATGTCGATGCGCCCGAACTCGGCCTCGGCCGTCTCGACCAGGGCGCGTACCTGCGCGTCGTCGGTGACGTCGGCGTGCACGTACAGCGACCGCTGCCCGGCCCGCGCGATCGCGTCGGTGACGGGCTGCGCGACGTCGGGGCCGAGCACGTCGGCGATCACCACGTCGGCGCCCTCGGCGGCGAACGCGGCCGCGATGCCGCCGCCGATGCCCCGCGCGCCGCCGGTCACGACCGCCACCTTGCCGGCGAGCCTCTGCGATCTCCCAGCCGTTCCCGACACCGAGCACCTCCCGCCGTTGCCGGGGGAATCATGCACGCGCCGTCAAGGCCCCGTCACGCGTCGCTCAGGGAAGCACCTCCAGCGACGCGAGCACCGAGGCCGGCTGGATGTGGATGACCTCGAAGCGCCCACCGCGCAGGCGCTCGGCCGACGCGACGGCGAGCGAGGCGGCCTCGTCCTCCATCGTGGCGTCGACGAACTTCGTGGCGATCAGCGGCTTCACGTCCTGCCGTTCGAGCGTGACGAGGTAGCGGGGCATTGCGGGTCTCCTGTTCGGGTCCACGAAAAACGCCGCAGAAGCAGCGCTTCCACGGCGTCGTCACCAGGCGCTGCCGACGTCGGCAGCGAGCCCATCGTACCAGCCTGCGGAGCTACGTCGCCAGCGCGGTGCGCAGCGCTCCCTGGAGGCCGTTGAACCGCCCGAACCGCTCCACCGCCTCCTCGAGGGCGGCGGCCTCCTCGCGCCCCAGCGGCCGGAACAGCAGCGCGTCGATGATCGCCTCGCGCGGGGTGATCGTGCGCGACCAGCTGCCGACCGCGAGGCCGTCGATGACGATCGCGCGCTGCAGCAGCCCGGGTCGCGGCGGCGGCCGGTCGAGCACGATGCGCAGATCCTGGTAGCCCATCACCGTCTCGTCGTACGTCGGGATGAGGAAGGCGCCGGGGACCACGTCGTGCCAGGGCGCGCCGGGGTCGGCGTACCAGGCGGTGCCGTCGTCGTCGGTCTCGCACTCCAGCTCGCCGGCCACCGCCTGTACGCCGGCGCGGGCGTCGGCCAGCGTCAGGCCGGACCACAGCGCCAGGTCGCGGACGGTGGCGGGACCGCGGCTGCGGAAGAATCGCCGGGCCAGCTCGGCCAGCGCCGCGTCGCGGTCGAGCGGCGCCACCGGCGGCGCGCGATGCGCGAGCAGCGCGTACGTCTGCTGCTTCCCGCGCCGCGGGCCGCTGCAGATCAGCGCCTCGAGCTCCGCCCACATCATCACGTAGGCCAGGCGCATCCCGTCGGTCTCGATCCCCGCCGCGGCGAGGGACCCGGCGAGCTCCTTGCGCGTCCGCGGCTCGCCCCCGTCCAGCGCCGCCTCCAGCACCTCCGTGCTGCGCCCGAGCGTCGCGTCGTCGAGGCCGGTCTGCCGGTACATGTACGCGTTCTGCTTCTGCACCCGCGGGCCGGTCAGCGCCAGCAGCCAGCGGATGTCGGCCGGCGTCGCGAAGTGCCACGTCGGCCGCAGCACGTGCGTCCGCAGCAGGTCGCCGCGGGCGAAGGCCGCCTCGACGTCGTCGTCGGTGCAGCCGGCCATGCGCTGCCCGATCGACCACTTCGCCTCCGCGTACTCCTGCGCCTGCAGGGCGCCGAGCCACGCGACGACGTCGCCGGGCGCCGCGAGCGGCCGGCCGAACAGGCGCTGGGCGCCGAACCGGCGGCGGATGATGGCGCGGCGATCCACGCGCGGGACGCTACACGGCGACGACGCGGAACCCGACGTTGCCCGTCGTCGAGTCGGGCGTCAGCGCGTTGCGCGCCGACACGCGGTACCGGAGGCAGTACGAGTGGTGGCAGAGGTACGAGCCGCCGCGGGTCGACCGGTGCGTGCCGTTGCGCGGACCGTGCGGGTCGGTGCGCCGATCGCGCGTGTGGAAGTCGGGGCTGAACCAGTCGGCCGTCCACTCCCAGACGTTGCCGGTCATGTTGTGGAGGCCGTACGCGTTCGGCTCGAAGGCGTCGACCGGGCAGGTGCCGAGGAACCCGTCGGCGAGGCTGTTGCCACCCGGGAACTCGCCCTGCCAGACGTTCATGCGGTGCTCGCCGCCCGGCTCGAGCTCGTCGCCCCACGGGAACGGCTGACCCTCCAGGCCGCCGCGGGCCGCGAACTCCCACTCCGCCTCGGTCGGCAGCCGCACACCGGCCCAGGCGCAGTACGCCTGCGCGTCGTCCCACGACACGTGCACGACGGGGTGCCGCTCGCGGCCGTCGAGCGACGACTGCGGCCCCTCCGGCGTGCGCCACGAGGCGCCCTCGACGAGCCGCCACCACGGGGCGCGGGCGACCGCCTGGGTGGGCGGGAAGTCGTCCGGCAGCAGCCCGCCGAACACGAACGAGTCGCCCAGCCGCTCGGCGTCGGTGACGTGTCCGGTGGCGGCGGCGAACCGGGCGAAGTCGGCATTCGTGACGCTGTGGGCCGCGATGGCGAACGGCGAGACGCGAATGCGCCGCACCGGGCCCTCGCCGTCGTCGGGATAGGCGCCCTCGTCCACGCTGCCCATCGCGAACTCCCCGCCGTCGAGCGCGCGCGCGTCGACCGCGGGCGGCGCGGCGGCGTCCGGAGAGGGCGCGTCTGCGGGCGCCGCGCCGGCGACGGCCGACGCCTCGCGCGACGGCGTGCAGCAGCCGCCGTCGGTCTCGCCCATCGCGTCGCTTCCCGTCATGCGGCTAGCGCCCGGCCGCCGGCAGGGCGGGTATCGACGCCACGATTCGCGTCCCGACACCGGGCGGGCTGGCGACATCGAGGGTGCCGTCCATGGCGGCGACCCGCTCGTGGAGGCCCTCGAGCCCCGAGCCGGCCTGCTCGGCGGCGCCGCCCACACCGTCGTCGACGACCTCGACGTGCAGCGCGCCGCGCACCCACCGCGCGCGCACCTCGAGCGTGCTGGCGTGCGCGTACTTCTGCGCGTTGCTGACGGCCTCGGCGACCACGTAGTAGGCCGTCGCCTCGGCGGCCGCGTCGACCCGGACGGCGGGCGCCTCGAGCACCGTCATCGGCACCGTCGAGCGCTCCGCGAGCCGGTCGAGCGCACCGCCGAACCCGAGGGCCGTCAGCTGGCTCGGGTGCGCCCCGTGCGCGAGCTCGCGCAGCTCGTCGATCGCGAGCTGCAGCTCTGCCTGCGCCGCGATCACCAGCGGCTCGAGGCGGGCCGGCTCGCCGCGCGAATCCTCGGCGCCGATGCGCAGGTGCACCGCGAGGGCGGTGAGGCGCTGCTGCGCACCGTCGTGGATGTTGCGCGCGATACGCAGGCGCTCGGCCTCACCCGCTTCGATCATCCGGCCACGCGATGCCGCCAGCCGATCGGCGAACAGCTCGCGCTCTGCGACGACGGCCGCCAGCAGCAGCGTCGAGAGCGCCGCCACCGCGATGTAGAGCTGCAGGTTGAGGGTGCTGCGGGAGATCGACTCGAAGGCGAACGGGCCGAGCAGGTGGGTGGTGTCCCACACGGCGATGCCGACGGTGACGGCCACCGCGAGCGTCGCGCCACGCATGCCGAAGCGGAGGGCCGCCCACAGCAGACCCGGGAACGTCAGGTAGACGAGCGGGCCAGAGGCATGGAACGCGATCCGGCTCAGCAGCGCCACGGCGAGCACCATCGCCGCGGCCTCGAGCAGGCGGGAGCGTGACGGCAGCGTCCGCGGGAAGGGATGCCATGCGATGGCGAGCGGCACGACGATCAGGGCGCCGCAGAAGTCGCCGAGCCACCAGGTGCGCCACACGGTGCGGAGGGCATCGGTCGCGAACACGTCGCCGGCCAGCAGCGACAGCGAGCCGACGGTCGCGCTGATCAGCGTCCCGGCCGCCAGCGCCGAGACCATTCGCAGCACGCCTCCCCCCGTCTGGAGCCGCAGGCCGCAGCCGCCGATCAGCCGTTGCAGGAGCAGGGCCGTGACGACGATCTCGAGCACGTTCCCCGTCGTCTGCCCGAGCGCCGAGCCCCAGGGCAGCATCGAGTAGTCGTTCGCGAGCAGGTCGCCGGCCACGATGCCGGGCCAGAACCGCATGCCGCCCAGGTGGAGGACCGCGATGCCCACACCGGCGGGCAGCCACACGACCGCGGCCACCGGGCCCGCGAACTCGAGCTGATAGCCCACCTGCGCCGTCCCGTAGTACAGGAGCGCGACGCCGGCCAGCAGGAGCAGGTACCGCGCCTGTGAGCCCGCAGACACGAGACGCCGCGCCGGGCGCCCCGACTGCTCCCCCACGGACAGCGCGTCAGCCATGGCCCGGGCAGCATTGCAGAAACCACCGGCTCGCGACACGTCCGTCCCGGGGATTGCACCGACAGGATCTCCCTGCATACCGGCTATTCACACGCGCGGTGCGGTGGCGGTCACGCTCCCTCGTCGGACAGGTAGAGCAGCACGGCGGAAACACGGCGGCTGACAACGGCCTCCTCGTCCAGCCGCAGCTTCTGGAAGATCGAGTTGATGTGCTTCTCGACCGCCCGCTTGGTCAGCACCAGCGACGTCGCGATCGCGGCGTTGGAGAGGCCGCGCGCCATCTCGGCCAGCACGTCGCGCTCGCGGCGCGTCAGCTCGGCGAGCCGCGAGTCGCGGCGCATGTCGGCGGCGCGGATGAGCAGCGGCACCAGCTTCGCGTCGATCACGACACCACCGTGCGCGACGACGCGGATCGTCCGCATCAGCTCGGCCGCATCCTGCACGCGCTCCTTCACGAGGTAGCCGCGACCTGCCGCACCGTCGGCCAGCAACTCGATGCCGAACCGCGCCTCGGCGTACTGGCTCAGCAGCACGACGCCGATCTGCGGGTGCTCGGTCGCGAGCCAGTGCGCCACCTTGACGCCCTCGTCGTCGCCCGACGGCGGCATCCGGATGTCGGTCAGCACCACGTCGACCGGGGTGCTGGAGACCGCCTCGCGCAACTGGTCGCCGTCGGCGGACACCGAGACGAGCTCGATCTCTGGGAGCCGGGCGAGCACGTGGCTGATCGCCTCGCGCATCAGGAAGGCGTCGTCGGCGACGGCCACCCGGATGTGCTCGGGCGGCGGCACGGCGTCGTCTTGTTGCGTCCCGGCCTGCTGCACTGCGGCGCATCCGTCCGTCGGGGAAGCCAGTATAGGTCGCGACAAATCGTCGCTTCGGCGCGGCGAACGAGGATCACCCTCGTCGGGTGAACTCGTTCCCGGCCATGATGTCGACCATCGCCGGTGCCCGCCCGGCGGACAACGCGTGTCCCTGACCGACCACCCGACCCCACCACCGCCGCCGGCTCCCGAGACGCCGGAGGCGCAGCGTGTGCCGGCACGGCTGTTCGTGGCGGGCTCCAACGAGCCGACCGTGCGCCGCGCGACCGACGTCATGCTGATCGTGCCGTCGTTCCTGATCCTCGTGGCGCTGGTCGTCATCCAGCCGACGTCGGGCGTCGAGCAGGCGCTGAGCGAACTGATCGCGAGCCTCCCCGGCTGGCTCGACACGATCTGGGGCTTCACCTACGACCTGCTGGCGCTGCTCGCGGTCGCGCTGCTGGTCGCGGCCTTCGTGACCCGCCGGACGAGCGTCGCGCTCCACGCGCTGCTCGCCGTCGTGCTCGCCGTCGTGATCGCCCTCATCGCCTCGCGCGTCGGGCTCGGCCGCTGGCCGGATATCCCCGAGTACGTCACGGGCGATCCCGACGAAGCGCGATTCCCCGCCGTGCGCCTCGGCTGGTCGGCGGCGGTCGTCGCCACGATGCTGCCCGACCTCGCGCGGCCGATGCGGCGCGGCGCCCGCTGGTTGCTCGTCGCCGGGATCCTCGGCGCCATGCTGCTCGAGGTCGCTTCGCCGAGCGGGATCCTGGCCGGCGGAGTGATCGCCCTCATCGCCGCCGCTGCGGTGCGGCTGGTGTTCGGCACGTCGGCGGGCCGGCCGACCGTGGCCGACATCGAGGGGTTCCTCGCGCACTTCGGCGTCGTGGTCACCCAGCTCGAGCCGGCTGCCCGCCAGGACGAGGGCGTGTTCACGCTGGAGGCGGTCGACACCGCCGGCCGCCGGCTGCGGGTCAAGGTGTACGGGCGCGACGCGTACGACAACCAGCTGCTCTCGAAGGTCTGGCGGACGCTCTGGTACCGCGACGGCGGGCCGGCGCTCGAGCTGCGCCGCAAGGAGGGCGCCGAGCACGAGGCGTTCATCACGCTGCTCGCCGCCAACGCGGAGGTGCCGACCGAGCGCGTCGTCACCGCCGGCATCACCGCGACGGACGACTCGATCCTGGTGCTCGAGACCCGCGGCCGCACGCTGGCGACGGCGGGCGACGTCGACGACGGCGTGATCGGCGCGGCGTGGCAGACGCTCGCGCGCCTGCACGACGCAGCGCATCGCGCACCTGCGCATCGATACGAACACGATCGTCGTCACCGACGACGGCGTGCTGCTGGCCGACCTCGGCTCCGCCACCGTCGCACCGACGGCCGACCAGCTGGCGACCGACCGGTCCCAGCTGCTGGCGGCGAGCGCCGCGGTCGCCGGCATCGACCGGGCACTCGACTCGGCCGAGCGGGCGATCGGAGCCGAGGCCATCGGCGCGCTGCTGCCGTACCTGCAGACGGCCGCGTTTGCGACGGGCCTGCGGACCGCGCTGAAGGACGCCGGCGTCGACGTCGACGAGCTGCGCAAGCAGGCGACCGAGCGGGCGGGTGTCGAGCAGCTCACGCTCGCACGGCTGCGGCGCATCACGATCGGCACCCTCGTCCAGCTGGCGCTGCTGGTGCTCGCGGCGGCCGCGCTCATCGCCGCGTTCGGCAACGTCGACTTCGAGGAGCTGCGCAAGGACCTCGAGGACGCCGCGTGGGGATGGGTCGCGGCGGGCTTCCTGTTCGTCCAGACGACGAGGCTGCTGCAGGCCGCTGCCACCCGCGCGGCCGTCCCGGCGCAGCTGCCGTACGGACCGGTGTACGCGATGCAGCTCGCGATCGGGTTCATGAACGTCGCACTGCCCTCGGCCGTTGCACGGATGGCCGTGAACATCCGGTTCTTCCAGCGCCAGGGCGTCTCC
This sequence comes from uncultured Actinomycetes bacterium, assembly GCA_963732645.1. Taxonomy (GTDB): domain Bacteria; phylum Actinomycetota; class Thermoleophilia; order Gaiellales; family F1-60-MAGs149; genus VFJZ01. The sequence continues at coordinate 98,097 of CAVTAC010000003.1, read as the reverse complement.
CCGCCCGTCGCGGTCACCGCCGGCGCGATCGATTCGTTCGCCGGCAACGTCGTGCAGGTCCTGCTGCTGGTCCTGCTCCTGGTGTTCTCGCCCTACAGCGTCAACCTCGACCTGAACGCGCCGTCGGGCGACAGCGGCGGCAACACCATCCTGACCGTGCTCGTGATCCTCCTCGTGGCCTCGATCGCCGCCATGCTGCTCGTGCCGCGGATCCGCAACGCCATCCGGCAACGGGTCAGCCGCTGGTGGCCCGAGATCCGCGCCGCGATCGGCTCCCTGGCCGGCTCGTCGAAGCTGCTGATCATCGTGTTCGCGAACATCGGCGCCGAGCTGGTGTTCGCCGCCTCCCTCGGCCTGTTCGCGCGCGCACTGGGGTACGACCTGCCGCTGGCGCAGCTGCTGGTGATCAACCTCAGCGTGTCGCTGTTCGCGAGCCTCATCCCCGTGCCCGGCGGCATCGGCGTGACCGAGGGTGCGCTCATGGTCGGCCTGGCGGCGGCCGGCCTGCCCGACTCCACGGCGCTCGCCGTGACGATGCTCTACCGCTTCTCGACCTTCTACCTGCCGCCGGTGTGGGGCTGGTTCGCGATGCGCTGGCTCCAGCGCCATCAGTACCTCTAGAGCCCAGCCCGCCGAGTGCGGCGACCTGCGAAAAGCCGGACGCAGCGGGATCACCCGCACCGGGTGACGCGGCCGTGTCGGAGTGATTAGAGTCTGCACTCGAACCTGGAGGTAGCGACACATGAGGATGAGACGCCGGCGCCCGCTGCTCGGGGCGGCGATGATCGGTGGGACCGCCTACATGGCCGGCAAGGCCGGCCAGCGCAACGCGCAGCGCGAGCAGTCGCAGGAGGAGCGGATCCAGGAGCTCGAGGCGCAGCAGGCCTACGCGGCCCCGCCGCCGCCTGCGCCCGCCGCCGCGGCGCCTGCCGGCAGCAGCCTCGTCGACCAGCTGACCCAGCTCGCGCAGCTGCGCGACGCCGGGGTCCTGACACCCGACGAGTTCGAGAGCGCCAAAGCCAAGCTGCTGGCCGGCTGATCGACCAACCGAGGAGACGCAACATGCCTGTGGGTCCCGTTCAGCTCCTGGTGCTGGGATTCGACCAGCCCAACTTCCGCGGCGAGGTTCTTGCCGAGCTCACGCGACTCCGCGAGAGCAATACCGTCCGCCTGATCGACCTGCTCGTCGTCCACAAGCAGGCGGACGGGACGATCGAGCGACTCCACCACAGCGATCTCGATGCCGCCGACGCCCTCGAGTTCGGCGCGACCGTCGGCGCGCTGATCGGCTTCGGCGCGGCCGGCGAGGAGGGCATCGAGGCCGGCATGGAGGCGGGTGCCATCGCGATCGCCGAGCAGGGCGGTCACGTCATCGATCCCGACGACATGTGGTACGTCGAGGACGCCATTCCGGTCGGGTCGGCGGCGGCGATCGCGCTGATCGAGCATCAGTGGGCGATCGGCCTGCGGGAGTCGATCCGCAACGCCGGCGGCCGCCTGCTCGACGACCACTGGATCCACCCCGCCGACCTGGTGGCGATCGGACTGCTCAGCCAGGACGAGGCCCGGGCGGACGCATGACGTAACACCCTACCGCCGCGGCCGTCCGACGGTCCGGACAGAATCTGCACTGACCCGTCCCACACCAAGGAGACTTCGTGGACTTTACCGACTACCCGTTCCTGAACATCATCTGGACGTTCTTCATCATCTTCGTCTGGATCGCATGGTTCATGCTGCTGTTCAGGATCATCGCCGACGTGTTCCGCCGCAACGACATCGGCGGTGGCATGAAGGCCATCTGGACGATCTTCGTCATCTTCCTGCCCTTGATCGGCTCGTTGATCTACCTGATCAGCCAGGGCGGCTCGATGGCGACCCGCGACATGGAGCAGGCCAAGGCCGCCCAGGAGCAGATGGACGCCTACATCCGCGACCGGGCCGGCTCCGCCGGCGGTGGCGCTGCGCACGAGATCGAGAAGGCGAAGGCCCTGCTCGACTCCGGCGCGATCGACCAGGCCGAGTTCGCGCAGATCAAGGCCCGCGCACTCGCCTAACGGTTCGACGGCGGCGTCAGAGCAGCTGGAGCGTTCGCGCTCGCACCACTGCCTGACGCCGCCGTGTGACGCCGAGCTTGCGGTAGATGCTCTTGACGTGGCTCTTGACCGTGTTGGTCGACACGAAGAGCTCGCCGGCGATCTCCTCGGTCGAGAGCATCGTCTCGAGGTAGCTGAGCACCCGCTGCTCGCGCTCGCTGAGCGGCTCGAGCAGGGGCGCCGGCCGCGCGGTCGTCGCGTCCCGCTCCAGCTCCACGCTCAGTGCCTCGACCAGTCCGCGGTGGCTCGTGCCACGGCGGATCTGGCGGGTCAGCAGGTCGCGCAGCGGCGGCCCGGCCTGCAGGAACACCCAGACGAAGCGATCATGATCGGCCAGCTCGAGAGCGCGCTCGAGCGCGTCGCCGGCGACGTCGCGGTCCAGCTGCGCGCGGCACGCGACGGCGTACACCACCAGCGCCTCGATCCGGCTGGCCGTGTCGGCCGGCTCCTCGGACTGGTCGAGGACGGGCTCGAGCAGGTCGCGCGCGGCCTCCGTGTCGCCGACCGCCAGTGCCCGGCGTGCGGCCAGCACCGACGTCGCGACGCACGGCGGTGCTGCGGCGAGCGCAGCCTCGGCCTCGCGATCCTCGTGCGCGGCGGCCAGCAGCCGTAGCTCGACGGTGCCCAGCAGGCGCGCGAGCACCGCCGGCAGCGGCCCGTCGCCGACCTCGTCCAGCGCACCCCGCACCAGCTCGAGACCGCGGCGCGGCCCGCCCGGCGCAGACATGCGGGCCAGCGCCTGCACGGCGGCCACGCACAGCTCGAGCGGCGCGTCACCCGATCCGCGGGCCGCGGCCGCCGCCCGGGCGATCGTCGCCGCGGCCATCGGATCGGCGCGGTGCAGCTGCGCCCAGCCCAGCGCCAGCAGCGCCGGCGCGCTCTGCGGCGACCTCGTCCCAGCCGCCCTCGGTCGCCAGCTCCAGCGCCTCCCCGGCCAGCTCGATGCCGGCCTCGAGCCGTCCCTCGACCACCTGCAGCAGCGCCAGGTTGCCGACGCCGCCGAGCAGCAGATAGGGCTGGTCGAAGCGGCGCGCGAGCGCGATCGACGCCCGCAGGTGCCGTGACGCCGCGCGCGCGTCGCCGGTCCAGATCTCGGACGAGCCGAGCAGCAGCAGCGCGAGTGCCCGGCGCTCGGGTGGATGCGCGCCGTGCCGCGCCGCCGGCCAGCAGCTCGCCGGCCACCGCCACCGCACGCGCGAGATCGCCGCGCGACCGAGCGCGCCTGGAGCGTCACGAGCGCGAGCTGCCCCGACAGGCCGTGCGTCCCCGGGTCGCCGGCCGATGGCGGCCCGCGCCAGCTCGAGGAACGTGTCGGCGCGATCGAGCTCGCCGAGCTCGAGGTTGACCGCCGCCAGCGCGATGGCGATCGCCGGCTCCCGCTCGGCGAACTCCGCGGGCAGGTCGCCGAGCACCGAACGCAGCGGGGCGCTGCGCCCGGCCAGGAAGGCGTCCAGCCACCCGTCCGCCGCGAGGCCGGCTGCGAGGTCCCACTGCCCGCCTGCGATGGCGTGGCGCATCGCGTCGACGAGGCGGCCGTCGTCCGCCAGCCAGCGCGCCGCCCGGGCGTGGACCGCGTCGCGCTCGGCCCGCGGCAGCCGGGCGAACCTGCCGCGCAGCAGCTCTCCGAACAGCCGGTGGTACCGGAACCACTCCCCGCGCTCGTCGAGCGAGACGATGAAGCAGTGACGGCGCTCGAGCTCGGCCAGCAGCTCGGCGCCCCCGCGGCCGTCGAGGATGGCGTCGGCGAGCCCCGCGCAGAGCTCGTCGACGGCCGACGTTCGCGCCAGCAGGTCCTGCAGGTGCCCGGGCAGCCGGTCGAGCAGCTCCGTCTCCATGAACTCCGACAGCGCGCGGCCGTCGGCTGCGAACTCGACGATCGCCTGCCGCGGGTCGGGCGCATCGCGCAGGGACAGCGACGAGAGCACCAGCGCCGCCGCCCAGCCCTCGGTTCGCCGGACGAGCGCCGCGACGTCGGAGGTCCGCAGGGGCAGACCGTGGGAGGCGAGCAGGCGCTGGGCCTCCTCGACGGTGAACGACAGCGCCTCCCCGCGCAGCTCGGCCAGCTGGCCGAGCACGCGCAGGCGCGGCACGGGCAGCTCCGGGTCGACGCGCGACGCGATCACGAGCCGGAACGACGCCGGCGCGACCCGCAGCAGCTGGGCGACGTCTCGCAGCACGCGATCGTCGGTGATCTCGTGGAAGTCGTCGAGGACGAGGACGACGGGGCCGTCGCAACGGGCGAGCGCGAGCGCGAGCAGGACCGCGACATCGGGCGTCTGGCCCGCCGTACCTCGCGTGCGCGGACGCGTCGCGGATCCCCTCGACCGGACAGGCGCCACGGAAGGCGAGCGCCGCGAGTACCGCCGCCCAGAACCGCTGCGGCGTGTCGTCGCCGGCATCGAGCGTCACGAACGCCGTCCGCTCCGGCGCCTCGCCCGCCGCGATCCAGGACGAGAGCAGCGTGGTCTTGCCCGACCCGGGCGGCGCGACGACCAGCGTCAGCTGCCGGCCGGCGACGCCTGCCGACAACGCCTCCAGGAGACGTCGGCGCGGGACGACGCGATGACGCGCGCGAGCGGGCTCGAGCTTGGCCGCAGGGACCGGGACACGGAGACCGTCACGACCGGCGCGAGGTCGGGCCGGGGCGCCGCGATTGCTGCCCGCCGTGCTGCTCAGCGCGCTCACGCCGCATAGGCTCGCAGGGGTCACCGGCCGCGGACACCGGGCACCCAGGTGTCCTCACGGTGGTGCACGCACCCCCTGCGGCGGGTGTACGCTCGACCCGGCGTTCACCACCTGCACGCACCGGCACCCCGATTCCTCCCCCCGGGGTGAAGCCCGGAGCGCGCAGGCCGTGCACGCTAGCGGACTGCGACATCGGAGAGGAAGGCTCGATGAGCTTCTGGGACGCGTTCTTCCTGTGCCTGATCTACCTGCCGCTCGTCCTGGTGTGGGCGTTCTCGCTGTTCGATATCTTCGACCGCGAGGACCTGACCGGCGCGCGGAAGGCGGTCTGGGTCGCCGTCGTCGTGCTGCTGCCCTTCGTCGGGACGCTGGTCTACCTGTTCACGCGCCGTCCGGGCTCGCGCCGCAACCGGCAGGCGGCCACCGACGCCGCCGACCGGAACGCGGCCCGGTTCGCGCCCTCGTCGACGGCCGAGCAGCTGTCGCTGCTGGCCGAGCTGCACGATCGGGGCAAGCTCACCGACGCCGAGTTCGCGATCGAGAAGGAGCGGCTCCTCAGCCGGGCCGCCGCCGCGCGCTGAGCCTCAGCGGTTCTTGAGCTCTGCCTCGATCGCCGCCAGCCGCTCGGTCATCTCGGCGAGCAACGCGTGGGTCGTCTCGGTCTGGTGCTCCTGCTGGCGGCGCACGAGGGCCGACACGACGAGTGACGTCACCGTGGGGATGAAGGCGAGCGAGAAGAGGATCGTGACCGAGGCGACGAGCCGCCCGAGCGGTGACTTCGGGACGATGTCGCCGTAGCCGACGGTGCCGACGGTGACGACCGACCACCACAGCGCCCGGCCCATCGACCTGAACGTGTGCCGGCTCGAAGATGCGCACCAGGAAGGCGGCGGCGACCACGAGCAGGCCGTCGACGACCAGCACCAGCCGGAGCGCGCGCCAGAAATTGATCCGGTCGACGGCCTTGAGGATGCGGTCGCCGAAGCTCACGGCCCCTCCCCGATATCCCGCGAGGGATGCGTCGGCGCGACCTTCGCCGAGGCGGGCGGCGGCACCCACCGCTCGGCGGCGACCGCACCGATGGCGGCGGCGACCAGCAGCGCGAGCCCGACGGCGATCAACCACGACACGAGAGAGAACGCTACACCGACCAGTCCGTAGCGCTCGCCCGCAGTCGTGATCGCGGCGGGCATGTAGAGGCCCGACCAGATCGAGACGGCGCCCATCGTGATCGCCGTCGCCACCGCTGTCGGGAGCAGCGATCGCCAGGGAATGCGGCCGGCCAGCAGCACCCAGGGGGTGAACAGCCAGATCGCCGTGGCGGTCCCGAGCACGATCACGTCGCCGAGCACACGGCCCGTGTTGTTGACGAGGCCGTTGCGCAGCGGCAGCAGGAACATGGCGTAGGCGGCGATGCCGGCGACCCAGACCAGGCCGCGCATCGCCCCGCGCACGCCGCTCTTGGGGAGGTGCCAGGCCGCCTCGTACATGCGCGCCAGCAGCCGCGCGAAGCTGAACACGGAGTAGACGAGCACGAGGATGCCGAAGAAGGTGGTGCCCGACCGCACCTGCGTCGGCGAGGCGAACAGCTCGCGCACCAGTGCCGCACCCCGGTCCTCGAGCCCGAACCGCTCGATCAGCCCCTCCGCGAAGCCGCCGCTGCGGGCCGTCGGCGACAGCGACGTGGCCACGATCGCCAGCGGGAAGATGGCGATGAAGGCCCGCGAGGCGATGGCGAGTGCCCGGTCGAACGGCTGCAGTTCGACGATGCGGTCGACGCACCGGCCGACGAACGTCTCCAGGAACCGGGCGTGCAGATCGGCCGCCCACTCCGGGAGCCGCTGCGGCGCCGCATCGACCTCGGGTTCGCGCGGTGAGTCGGGCTCGGGGCTCGCTCCCATGCCGATAGCATGCGCGAGCGGCGCGGCTCACGCCACACCTGACGGTGCGGCGGCGTCACCCCGGCCGGGTGGTGCGTCTGCCCTGGACGTGTCAGAGTCTCCGGCGCAGATGGGCGAGGCGATTGGACAGGTACTGCCGCTGGCGATCGGCGTGGCGATCAGCCCGCTGCCGATCGTGGCGATGGTGCTGATGCTGGTCACGGCGCACGGCCGCGCGAACGGCCCCGCGTTCCTGGTCGGCTGGTTCATCGGCCTGGCCGTCGTGGGCACCGTCGTGTTCCTCGTCGCCGACGGCGCCGACGCCAGCGACGAGGGCGCCCCCGCCACCTGGGTGAGCATCCTGCAGCTGCTGCTCGGCGCCGGGCTGCTGCTGGTCGCGCTGAAGCAGTGGCGGAGCCGCCCGGCGGAGGGTGAGGAAGCCCCGGCCCCGAAGTGGATGGGCGCCCTCGACGGATTCACGGCGGTCAAGGCGCTCGGCGCCGGCGCCGTCCTGTCGGGGCTGAACCCGAAGAACCTGCTGCTCGCCGCCGCCGCTGCGGCGACGATCGCGGCGACCGGCGTCCCGGGCAGCGACGACGTCATCGCCTACATCGTGTTCATGGTCATCGCATCGCTCGGCGTCGGCATCCCGGTGGTGCTGTACTTCGTGATGGGCGACCGGTCGCAGGCGATCCTCCAGGGGCTGAAGACCTGGATGAGCCACAACAACGCGGTGATCATGGCGGTCCTGATGCTCGTGATCGGCGCGAAGCTGATCGGCGACGCCATCACCGGCCTGTCCGCCTGACCGTCAGCGGGCGATCTCAGAGACGCGGCGGGCGCGGCAGCTCGCCGCGCCCGCCGGTTCCTGCGAGGCCGTGACCGGGATCAGACCTCGACGGCGCCGGGCCGCGTCAGGGCCCAGATCACCCACATGTCGAGCGCGATGATGACGATCGCCCAGAACGGGTAGTACGGGATGAAGAAGAAGTTCGCGACGGCGCTCATGACCGCGAGGAACATCGCGACCAGCGCCGCCCACGTCTTGCCGGCGAAGAGGCTCACGCCGGCGATCGCGATGACGATGCCGAGGATCAGGTGGATCCAGCCCCACGCCGTCGTGTCGAGGTCGAACGTGTAGTTCCGGGTGACGACGAAGAAGTCGTCGTTGAGGATGGCGGTGAGGCCCGCGATGGCCTGGAACGACGCCGATCGTGACCATCACCGCACCCGCGAACGCCACGCCGCCGACTGCCCAGCCCGAGGCCGACTGGACCTCTCGTTCGTTGCCGTACGACGCCATGCGGTACTCCCTTCTGCTTTTCGATGACCGGTTGCAACCGAGGACGCTGAGCGGAGCGGGTGAAGCCGGCGTCACCCGAGGCGGGTGACTCCGAGCGCCCGCCGGCGCCAGGGGCCGCGGTCGACCGTGCGGTATGTTTTCGCGCCGTGAGCGACCTTGCCTTCCTCGGCGGGAGGATCCACACCCAGGACGACGACCGGCCGCTGGCGCAGAGCCTGCTGGCGCGCGGCGGGCGCATCGTCGCCGTCGGCACCACCGACGAGGTGCTGGCGCTGGCCGCGCCCGGTGCCGAGACCGTCGACCTCGCCGGCCGGGTCGTGCTGCCCGGCTTCGTCGACGCCCACTGCCACCTCGAGCTGACCGCGACGCACCTGGCCTACGCCGAGAAGGCGTTCGGGGCCGAGCTCGGCTCGATCGCCCGCATCGTCGACGTCGTGCGCGAGGCGGCGGCCCGCACACCGGCCGGCGAGTGGATCGTCGTGCGCTCCGACTTCGCCGTTCACCGGCTGGTGGCCGAGCGCCGTCCGATCGTGCGCGGCGACCTGGACGAGGCGGTGCCCGACCACCCGTGCGTGATCTTCGCCGGACTGCACGCCGTCACGCTCAACGCGATGGCGCTGCGCGTGACCGGGCTGCTCGACGGCTCTGCCACGCTCCCGCGCGGATCGGCGATCGACCTCGAGTCGGGGCGCGGCAAGGAGCTGTGGGACTGGCTGCCGCTGCCGCGCTACTCCCGCGCCGCCATCGCCGACGCGATCCGCGACGAGGGCCGCGCCCGCTGGACGGCGCGTGGTGTGACGACCATCGCCGAGCTGCCCTTCACGCACGACGGCATCGGCGCGCTGCAGGACCTGCGCCGCCGCGGCGAGCTCCCCACGCGCGTCGGCCTGTGGCTGCACACGCCGCTGCTCGGCTCGGTCGAGCAGCTGACCGGCGCCGGCTACGAGACGGGCTTCGGCGACGAGTGGCTGTCGCACGGCGGCATCAAGCTGTTCGTCGACGGCACGGGCACCGACATCGACGGCAACCCCGAGGCCGACGTCAAGTGGTCGCAGGACGAGCTCGACGACATGGTGCTGACGGCCCATGTGGCCGGCCAGCAGCTGTGGATGCACGTGGCGCCGACCGTCGAGGCGGCCGAGATGGCGCTGCTGGCGGTGCAGCGGGCGCAGGCGGCGCACCCGCGCGCCGACCACCGGCACCGCATCGAGCACATCGGCGACATGCGCCCCGACGCCGATCTGCTGGGGCGCATCCGTGCCGCCGGGATCCTCGTGCGTGACGACGCCGCAGTTCACCTACTCCTACGGCGACCTGGCGCCGGAGGAAGCCTGCACGCCGCTGAAGTCGCTGCACGCGATGGGCTTTCGGCCGCCCGGCAACTCCGACGCGACCGGCACGCAGCGCGAGGCGCTCAACCCGTGGCACGGCATCTGGTGCGCCATGGCCCACCGCAGCCAGGGCGGCCTCCACGTCGCGCCGGAGGAGGCGATCGGCATGGCCGAGGCGATCCGCGTGTTCACGCGCGACGCCGCGGTCGCCTGTCACATGGACGACCGCGGCGTGCTGTCGGAGGGCCGGCTGGCCGACCTCGTGGTGCTCGACGCCGACCCGTTCACGACGCCGCTCGCCGACGTGCCCGACGTGCCGGTCGCGATGACCGTGATCGGCGGGGTGGTTCAGCCGGTGGGGCAGCCGAGCGCCTCGACGTAGCTCTCGTCCAGCGTGCCCTTCGGGAGCGGCTTGCCCGCGAGCGCGTCGGCGTACATCCACAGCACCTCGGGGAACGCGCCGTCCTGCTGCATCTCGAGCAGGATCGGCCAGGTGCGCGACGTCGCCATCGCCTTCGTCGCCGCGGCGGCGGCCGCGGTGTCACCCGACTTCTGCGCGGCCAGGTACTGCGCGATCCAGCCGCAGGCGACGGCGGCCGACACCTGTGCGCCGAGCTGGTAGCGGTCGCGGACGACGCCGCTCTCGCGCAGCGCCGCGACGTCGAGGGCGGGCGGCAGCGGCAGGCCCTTCAGCATCTCGTCGACGACGGTGGCGTGCTCGGCCGCGGGCCGGATGACGTCGGCCGGCATGGCCTTCAGCCAGGCGTTGACGCTGACGTGGTCGAGCCGGGCTGACGAGCTGCTTGAAGGCTGCCAGGTCCTTCGCCGTCCGGCTGACCGCCAGCACGGCCGCGTCGCCGTCCATCCACAGCGCCCGGTAGGTGTCCGCGTCGTGGTACAGCCTCGCGTCGATGCCGGCCGCGGGGCCGTTGCCGACCGCCTCGAACTTGTCGGTAGAGCTCTGGAGGAAACCGGCGTACTCCTTCTCCGGCGCCCAGAACAGCTCGAGCTCGGCGCTGCCGTTGGCGAACGTCATCTCGCCCTGCCCCGGCTGCCACTGGTCGGCCCGGGTGACCTTCCATCCGTCGCCGTCGACCAGCAGGCGGGGCGAGGACTCGGCCACGCGGATCGCCTCGGCCGCGAACGCCGGGTCGTTGCCGCCGCCCCGTGTGAGGGCGACGAACAGCACCGGGATCGCGACGGCCATCAGGACGGGGGCGGCCAGCAGCCGGCGCCGGCGCCGACGGGGGCGCTCGTGGCGCATGGCGGCGCGGATGCGCTCGGTGGCGGCGTCGTCGAGCGGCTCGACGGCCGGTGCGAGACGGCCGAGGGAGGAGGAGTTAGGCATGGGAGGACTCCGGGGTGTCGTTCAGCGGCGGGCGGGGGCGGACGGCCCCGTCCACGTGGGTGAGGGAGCGGCGGGCGCGGGCGAGCCGCGAGCGGACCGTGCCGATGGGCACGTCGAGGGCGCGGGCGATCTCCTCGTAGGAGAGGTCGCCCCAGGCGTGCAGGAGCACCACCTCGCGCTGGCGCAGCGGCAGGCGGGCGAGGGCCGCGAGCGCGGCGGTCTCCTCCGTCGGCGGGCTGCCGGGACGGTCGTCGTTCAGCGACTTCGCGTAGGCGGCGAGGCGGCGGCGCTCGGTCCGCCAGTGCCGCCGCATGACGTTCGAGGCGATGCCGAGCAGCCACGGTCGCGCGCTGGTCTGGCCGCGGTCGAAGCGCTTGCGCGACGCGAAGGCGCGCGCGAACGTCTCGGCGGTGACGTCCTCGGCCAGGTCGGCGCCGATGCGCCGCTGGGCGAACGCGTGCACCGTCGCGACGTGCCGCTCGAACACGGCGTCGAACGCCGCCGGACGGTCGAGCGAGGCGGCGATCGCCGCGGCGTCCGATGCGTCCGGAGGTTGACTCGGGGAGTTCATGCCAGCTGTTACCCGGCCGGGCGCGGGAAGTTCCCTCGGCCGCGTCCGGTCAGTCGCGGCGCCAGGGGCCGCCGACGTAGTCGTAGTGGCGCATCTCGTCGATCTGCGGGATGAACGGCCGGATCGCGGCCAGGAACGGCGGGAAGTTCGGGCCCTTCCGGAAGCCCTCCATGTGGCCCTCGACCGAGTCCCAGAGGAGGCGGACGATGTAGCTCACCGCATCCTCCACGCAGCGCGTCACCTCGTGGCCGTGGCAGTGCGGGTCGGCCTCGAGCGACGTGACGGCCTCGGCGTAGGCGGCCTCGAACGCGGCGCTCTGCTCGGGCGGGACGGTGTAGCGGATGTACTCGACGACCATCGTGGCGGCTCCGTTTCGGCTGGCGCCCCACTCTAGGCGACGCGCGGCGGAGAGCTGCGAACATCGGGGGCATGTCGACCACCCGCCGCGTCTTCCTCGACCACCTCACCATCCGCGTCCGCGACCTCGAGCGCAGCCGCGACTTCTACACCGCCGTGCTGCGGAGCCTCGGGGCCACGGCCGAGGTCTACGAGAACGAGACGGACGACCCGGGGATCATCTTCGGCCCGCCCGGCGCCGAGGACTTCGGCATCGCCGCCGGCGAGCCGTCCGGACCGCTGCACCTCGCCTTCCTCGCCGCGAACCGGGCCGAGGTGGACGCGTTCCACGCCGCCGCCCTCGCCGCCGGCGGCACCGACAACGGTCCGCCCGGAGAGCGCCCGCAGTATCACGCGGGGTACTACGCGGCGTTCGTCTTCGACCCGGATGGCAACAACATCGAGGCCGTCTTCCACGATCGGTAGGCAGCCCGCTACCGTGCTCGGACCCTTGAACGCGACCGAACCCCTCTCGATCCTCGCCGACGTCTTCGGCTACTCCGCCTTCCAGGGCGCGCAGGCCGAGATCATCGACCACGTCATCGACGGCGGCGACGCGCTCGTGCTGATGCCGACCGGCGGCGGCAAGAGCCTCTGCTACCAGGTGCCCGCGATCGCGCGCCACCGCGCGGGCCAGGGCGTCGCGATCGTCGTCAGCCCGCTGATCGCGCTGATGCACGACCAGGTCGGTGCGCTGGAGGAGGCGGGCGAGCACGCCGCGTTCCTCAACTCGTCGCTCGCGCCCGACGCCGCGCGGCACGTCGAGGGCGAGCTCGCGAGCGGCCGGCTGGTGCTGCTCTACGCCGCGCCCGAGCGCATCACGATGCCGCGCTTCCTGGCCGGGCTCGACACCCTCCACGCGCAGGGCCTGCTGAGCCTGTTCGCCATCGACGAGGCGCACTGCGTGAGCCAGTGGGGCCACGACTTCCGCGAGGACTACCTCAACCTCAACGTGCTGCACGAGCGGTATCCCGGCGTGCCGCGCATCGCGCTCACGGCCACCGCCGACGACCTCACGCGCGCCGACATCATCACGCGGCTGCAGCTCGAGACGGCGCGCGTGTTCATCGCCTCGTTCGACCGCCCGAACATCCGCTACCGCATCGTCGAGAAGGACAACGCGCGCACGCAGCTGCTGCGGTTCATCCGCGACGAGCACGCCGGCGACGCGGGCATCGTCTACACCCAGTCGCGCAAGCGCGTCGACGAGACGGCGGCGTGGCTGCAGGGCGAGGGCATCACCGCGCTGCCGTACCACGCGGGCCTCGAGGCGTCGGTGCGCCGCCGTCACCAGGACCGGTTCCTGGCCGAGGACGGCGTCGTCATGGTCGCGACGATCGCGTTCGGCATGGGCATCGACAAGCCCGACGTGCGGTTCGTCGCGCACCTCGACCTGCCGAAGAACATCGAGAGCTACTACCAGGAGACCGGCCGCGCCGGCCGCGACGGGCTGCCCGCCGACGCGTGGATGACGTACGGGCTGGCCGACGTCGTCAACCAGCGGCGGATGATCGACGACAGCCCCGCCGCGCCCGAGTTCAAGCGCGGGCAGATCCAGAAGCTCGAGGCGCTGCTGGGCCTGGCCGAGGCGTACGACTGCCGGCGCGTGCGGCTGCTCGCGTACTTCGGCGAGGAGAGCGGGCCGTGCGGCAACTGCGACAACTGCCTCGAGCCGCCCGCCACCTGGGACGCGACGGTGCCGGCGCAGAAGGCGCTCAGCTGCATCTACCGGTTCGCGCAGACCGGCGGTCACTTCGGCGCCGGGCACCTGATCGACGTGCTGCGCGGCAAGCTGACCGAGAAGGTGATGTCGAACCGCCACCAGGACCTGAGCACGTACGGCATCGGCGCCGACGTGTCCGAGCGCCAGTGGCGGGCGGTGCTGCGCCAGCTGATCGCGCTCGGCCACATGCGCACCGACGGCGAGTACAACACGCTCGAGTTCACGCCCACGTCGCGCGACGTGCTGCGGGGCGAGATCCCGATCATGATCCGCGTGTCGAAGGAGCCGGCCAAGGCGCCGCGCGGCAGCAGGAAGGCCGGCCCGCCGATCCCGCTCGACCCGGCCGGCACGACGCGGTTCGAGGCCCTGAAGGCCTGGCGGTCCGAGGTCGCGCGCGAGAAGGCGCTGCCGGCCTACGTCGTGTTCCACGACGCGACGCTGGCGGCGATGGCCGCCGCGGAGCCCGCGACCCTGGCCGACCTCGGCCAGATCAGCGGCGTCGGCGCGAAGAAGCTCGAGACGTACGGCGCCGACATCCTGCGCGTCCTCGAAGCCTGACGCCTAGCGGATCCCGCGTGACGCGGGAAGCGCGAAGCCCGCCAACCCGCGCGCACTTCGCCACGTGTCGCGCCATCCGTCGCTCTTCCGCGTGGAAGCGTTCTGGGGTCAGACCCCAGGAAGGGCGTTTTCGGGGTCAGACCCCGCGCATGGGAGGCGCACGAGAGCGCGCGGAAGTGTGCTGTACGGTCAGGCGCCGTCGTAGCGGAAGGGGACGTTGCGCAGGCCGACCATCCAGTACGCGGCGCTCGGGGCGCCCAGGCTGGCGCGCGACGTCCTCGACCGCGATCGACTCGCTGCCGTCCTCGCCGATCACCGTCACGACGTCGCCGACCGCGGCGTCCGGCACCGCCGTCACGTCGAGCACCGTGTACTCGGCCGACACCGACAGCACCCGGCAGCGGCGGCCGCGCAGGAGCACCTCCGCCGGCTCGTCGCCGCGCGCCGAGCGGTAGCCGTTGTCCATGCCGAGCAGGATCACGCCGATCGTCCGCGCCTCGGTCTCGCCGCCCGGAGCGGCTGCCGAGCAGGTCGTCGCCGACCTCGCAGCGGCCGACGTGGATCAGCCGCGCGCGCAGGCAGCGCAGCGCCTTGCGGAACCCGAGCGTCTCGGCTCGCTGGCCGGCGACGGGACAGAGGCCGAACATCAGGTGGCCCGGGCGCGATCGTGTTCAGCACGTCGGCGAAGCCCGTCGGTCAGCACGGAACTGGCCGACGCCTGCGCGTAGTCGACGGGGCCGTGCTCGCGCCTCGACCTCCTCCACCAGGCGCGCGAACACGGCCAGCGCGCGCTGCGACCACGCGGCGCCCGCGCGAGTCGTCGAACGGGATGTGCGTGTAGATGCCCTCGAGCCGCAGCTGCGGGTGCGACGCGCACCTCGCGCACCAGCGCCGGCGCGTCGGCCGGCCGCACGCCGAGGCGCCCGAGCCCGCAGTCGACCTTCACGTGGACGTCGACCGGCGCGTCGCGCCCCGCGGCCGCGGCCGCCAGCGCCTGCACGCCCTCCGACGAGTACACCGTCGGCGTCAGGCCGTGCTCGAGCAGCACGCAGACCCCTTCCGGCAGCTGCGAGCCGTACAGCAGGATCGGCAGCGTCGCGCCCGCGTCGCGCAGGGCCAGCGCGTCGTCGAGGTTCGCCGTCGCCAGCCCGTCGACGCCCGAGCCGCTCCAGGTGGAGCCCGACCGCGACGACGCCGTGCCCGTAGGCGCCCGCCTTCACGGGCGCCAGCACCTTCACCGGCCGCCCGGCCCGCTCGCGCAGCCGCTCCAGGTTGTGCGTGATCGCGCCGAGGTCGATCTCGCCCCAGACGGGCCGGGCCTCGGCGTAGCCCGTCTCCGAGCGGTGGTCGGCCGTCACCGACCGGCGGCGACGAGGCAGTCGTCGGGCAGCGGGGTGAGGGCCGGCAGATCGGTGTCGTCGTAGACGATGTCGCGCGACCGGCGGCTCGGGGCGGTCGCCTTGTTGGACATCGCGTTGTACGTGAGCGTGATCATCCGCCGCGACCACGGCGACAGGTTGGCCGTCGAGCCGTGCAGCGCGTTGACGTTCATGAAGATCAGCGAGCCCGGCGGCCCGGTCGGCGCGACGACGCCGGAGAGCGCCACCTGCTCCTTGATCAGCTCCGTGCTCGAGTAGCGCAGCGTGTACGACGTGCCCTGCGTCGTCTCCTCGTTCACCTCCGGCGCCAGCCGGTGCGAGCCCGGGACGATCATCAGCGGGCTGTTCAGCGCTGTTGACCTCGTCGAGGAAGATCAGCGCGTTCACCATCCGCGGCTCGGGGATGTTGTCGTCCTCGAGGTAGGTCGGGAAGTCCTGGTGCCAGAACCAGACGTCGCCGTTGAACGCCGCCTTGCAGTTGATGCCGAGCTGGAACGCGTAGGCCTGCTCGCCGAGCAGCTCCTCGACGGCGCCGAGCACCTTCGGGTGGCGGATCAGCCGGTCGTACACGTCGCTGTAGAGCTGCGGGTTGAACACCGTCCGCGGCGTCACGCCGTCGGTCTCGAAGATGATCCCGGCGCCCGGGTACGCGCCGGCGACGATGCGATCGAGCTCGTCCGTCAGCACGTCGATCTCGGCGGGCGACAGCAGGCTCTCGCGGAACACGTACCCACGGTCTGCGTACTCGGCGGCCATGTTCGAAGCCATCGGATCCTCCCCTCGCTCGGCGACGGGTCAGCCTAGCGCGCTCCGCGACTGGAATGCGGGCGGGGACGAGTTCGCTCAGGCCGCGGCCAGCAGGTTCGCGCGCCGCATCGCCGCGGCGCCCGCAGCCGCCGCCACCAGGCAGGCGACGCCGCCGAGCAGCAGGCCCGCGCGGCCGCCGGCGCGCTCGGCCACGTAGCCGGCCACCGGCCCGCCGAGCGGCGTGGTGCCGAGGAACGCCACGGCCCAGAGGCTCATCACGCGGCCCCGCATCTCGGGGCGGGTGATCAGCTGGATGGTGGTGTTGCCGATCGCGATGAACGCGACGCTGCACCCGCCGACGAGCGTCAGCGCGACCAGCTCGAGCGGCAGCGTCGGAGCCGACGCGGCGAGCAGGATCGCGAACCCGAAACCGGCCGCCGCGATGATGATCGCGCGCAGCCCGGTGCGGCCCGAGCCCGCGACGGCGAGGCCGGCCACGACCGCGCCGATGCCCATCGCGGCGGTCATGAAGCCGTACACCTCGGGCCCGCCGTGGAACGTCTCGCGCGCCACGACCGGCAGCACGACCTGGAACTCGTACGCCAGCGTGCCGATCAGCGCCATCATGCTCAGCGGGATCGCGAGGCCCGGCGTCGATCGCACGTAGCGCAGCCCCTCGCGCAGCTGGCCGGGCCGGCGCGGCGTCGGCACCGTCGGGCGCAGCTCCGCGCGGTTGAGCGTCGCCAGCGACGCGATCACGGCGATGTAGGACACCGCGTTGACGAGGAAGCACACCGACACGCCGACCGTGGCGATCAGGATGCCCGCCGTCGGCGGGCCCGACCGCGCGGGCGGCGTTGACCAGCACGGAGTTGAGGCTGACGGCGTTGCGGAGGTCGTCGGGGCCGACCATCTCGAGCACGAACGCCTGGCGCGTGGGGTTGTCGAAGACGGTGCAGCAGCCGAGCAGGCCGGCGAGCACGAACACGTGCCACACCTGCACCTGGCCGGTGGCCGAGAGGATCCCGAGGGCGAGCGCGAGCGACCCCATGCAGGCCTGCACGAGGATCATCAACCGGCGCTTGTCGACGCGGTCGGCGATCACGCCGCCGTACGGGCCGAGCAGCAGGATCGGCGTCATCTGGACGGCCACCAGCAGCCCGAGCGCGGTGCCCGAGTCGGTCAGCGTCAGCAGCAGCCAGCCCTGGGCGATGGTCTGCATCCAGGTGCCGACCAGCGACACGGCCTGGCCACCGTAGTAGCGGCGGTAGTTCGGGACGGCGAGCGCCGAGAAGGTGCGCGACCGGAAGCGGCGCAGCACGTTCAACGCGGCTCGTCCCGCAGCGAGGCGGCCAGCGCCTCGAGGGCCGGCAGCGCGGCCAGCAGCGCCGTGGCGTCGGCCTCGGACAGCGCCTCGAGATGGCGCGAGAGGCTCGCCGTCCGCTCGGCCTGGATGCGCTCGTGCCGCTTGCGCCCGGCCCGGGTGACGTCGACCAGCGCGGCCCGGCGATCGCCGGGCGCCGCGGTGCGGGCGATCAGCCCGGCGTCGCAGAGCTTGCCGGCGATGCGCGACAGCATGGTCGGGTTGAGGCGTTCCAGCGCGGCCAGCTCCGACAGGCCGATCGGGCCGGTGCGCGAGACGGCCGACAGCGTCGAGAGCTCCGACGGCGTCAGCCCCGCACCCGCCGTCGTGTGCCGGAGGGCGCGCGCGAGCACGCCGATCACGACGCGCAGGCGCGTCACGGTCTCCGGGGGTGCGATGGGGGGTGCGGTCTGGGTCAATTAGTTGCTTGCCGGCAAGCAGTATATCGGACCGACCTCCGCGAGCCGCCGCTTGACACGACCGGCCAGTCGGTGTATAAAACCATCAGGTTAGATAACCGATTGGTTAGTTACACATGGCCACCGACACCCTCAGCCTCACCTTCGCCGCCCTCGCCGACCCCACCCGCCGGGCGATCCTGACCCGGCTCGGGGCGGGCTCGGCGACGGTCAAGGAGCTGGCCGCACCGTTCACCATCAGCGGGCCGGCCATCTCCAAGCACCTGCGCGTGCTCGAGCGCGCGGGCCTGATCCGCCGCGGCCGCGACGCCCAGTGGCGTCCGTGCCGGCTCGACGCGGCGCCGATCCAGGAGGTCGCTGAGTGGGCGGAGACCTACCGGCGGTTCTGGGACGCCAGCTACGACCGCCTGGACACGTACCTCGAAACCCTCAAGGGACAGGAGCACGACGATGAGCACGACGAGTAAGACGGGCACGACCACGTTCGAGACGCCCACCGATCTCGAGATCCGCGCCACCCGCACGTTCCGGCGCGCCGCGCGAGCTGGTCTTCGATGCCTGGACATCGCCCGAGCACCTGCCGCACTGGATGCTCGGCCCCGACGGCTGGACGATGACCGTCTGCGAGATCGACCTGCGCCCGGGCGGTGCGTGGCACTTCGTCTGGAGCAAGGCGGACGGCTCCGAGATGGGCATGACCGGCGTCTACGACGAGATCGTCCGGCCGGAGCGCGTGGTCAACACCGAGTCGTGGGGCGGCGACTGGGCCGACACGCTGAACACCCTCGTGCTGACCGAGGTCGACGGCTACACGACGTCGGTGATGACGACGCTCTACCCGTCGCTCGAGGCGCGCGACCTGGCGCTCGGCTCGGGCATGAAGGAGGGCATGACGATCAGCTTCGACCGCCTCGAGACGTACCTCTCGTCGCTGGCCTGATCACGTCCGCGGGCCGCGTGCGTCGCCGCAAGCGCGACGCCCGCGGCCCGTTGTCGTTCCTACGTCCCCACGGATTGGCCCTCGTAGAGCCGGCCCGTCCGGATGCGCTCGACCAGGTCCTTCGACTCCTCGCGCAGCACGGTGCCGTCCTCGAACTGGATCACGGGCAGGCGGTCCTGCCCCGTCAGCTCGATCAGCGCCGTCCGCTTCGACCGCGGGTACAGCGGATGCTTGACGAGCACGTAGTCGACGTTCGCGTGGTCGAGCGCGCCGCGCACGCTGGCACACGGATGCCCGGGGACGCGCGCCCACGTCAACGAGCAGTGGTGCAGACGGATCGCCATCGACGTCCTCCTCAGTCGGACTCGTACCGGCGAGGTTACAGGTCGCAGCCGGGCGGTACGCTCAGGGCGTGCCGATCCTGATCGTGGCCGGCCTCGTGGCCGGACTCGCCACCTTCCTGTCGCCGTGCGTCCTGCCGATGGTGCCCGTGGTGCTGGCGTCGGGAACGGCGGGAGGGCGCCGGCGGCCGATCGGGATCGCGATCGGCCTCGCCGTCACCTTCGTGCTCGCCACGCTGCTCGCCTCGCGGATCCTGACCGCGCTCGGCCTGCCGCAGGACCTGGTGCGCAACCTCGGCATCGCGCTGCTCGCGCTCGTCGGCGTGATGCTGCTGGTGCCGCGCCTGGCGGACCTCGCGGGGCGTCCGTTCCGGCCGCTGCAGGCGATGGGCGGCGGCTCGGCTGCGCCGCGGGCGACGGCTTCGCGGGCGGGCTCGCGATCGGCGCCGGCCTGGGCGTCGTCTGGGCGCCCTGCGCCGGGCCGATCCTGACCGCCGTCACGGTCCTGGCCGCCCGCGAGAACCTCGGCGTGGACGCGGTCGTCCTGTCGATCTCCTACGCCGTCGGCGCCGCGCTGCCCCTGCTGGGCGTCGCGCTGCTGGGCCAGCGGGCGACGAGCCGCATGGCCGGCCTGCGCGCCCACGCGCCGGCCATCCGCCGGGCCACCGGCGCCGTGCTGGTGCTCGCCGCCGTGCTGTTCACCACCAGCATCCCCGAGAACCTCGCCGCCGCGGCGCCCGGCTACACCGACGTGCTGCAGGCGGTGGAGCGGTCGGACGCGGTGTCGAGGAGACTGCGCGACCTCGACACGCCGGGCGGTGCCGAGGCGGCTGCCGACGACGCCGGGCGCTCGCGCGCAGACGCAGGGCGCCGGCACGCCGCTGCAGGACTACGGCCCGGCGCCGGAGTTCGCCGGCATCTCGACGTGGCTCGACACCGAGGGCGGCAAGCCGCTCACCCTGGCCGGGCTGCGCGGCCGGGTCGTGCTGATCGACTTCTGGACGTACTCGTGCATCAACTGCCTGCGCACGCTGCCGCAGGTGACGGCGTGGGACCGGAAGTACCGCGAGGCCGGCCTCACGATCGTCGGCGTCCACTCGCCCGAGTTCGCCTTCGAGCACGTCGTGGCGAACGTCCGCCGCGCCATCGCCGACCAGGGCATCGCCTACCCCGTCGCCGTCGACAACGACCTCGCGACCTGGTCGGCGTGGGGCAACCAGTACTGGCCGGCGGAGTACCTGATCGACCGGGACGGGCACGTCCGGTACGTCACCTTCGGCGAGGGCCACTACGACAAGACCGAGGCCGCGATCCGCGACCTGCTGGGCGAGCCGCCGGCCGTGATCGGGCCGAGCCCCGCCATCGTGCCGAGCGTCGAGGTGATCACGCCCGAGACGTACCTCGGCTCGGAGCGCGCGCGGTCGTACACCCAGGACCTGCTCGGCCCCACGCCGCAGGCCTACACCCTGCCGCGGGTGGTGCGCCTGAACCAGGTCGGGCTCGGCGGCACGTGGACGATCGAGGGCGAGCGCATCGTCGCCGGCCCCGGCGCGGTGCTGCGGCTGAGCTACCAGGCGCCCCACGCCTACCTCGTGATGGCGCCGCCGAAGGGCGGGACGGCGACCGTCCGCGCGTCGCTCGACGGCAAGCCCATCGAGCCGGTGCAGGTGACCGCCGACGACCTCTACACCGTCGCCGCCCCGCCCGGCGCGGCGCGGGTGCGCGAGCTCGACCTGCGGCTGCCGCCCGGCACGAGCGCCTACGCGTTCACGTTCGGCTGATCGTCGGGCGCGCTCCGGGCGCGTGGTACCGTCGGCTCGTGGCGACATCGCAACCCGAGCCGGTGGCGTTCGCGGGCGACATCGTCCTCTACGACGGCCTCTGCGGACTGTGTTCGCGGGCCGTCCGGTTCATCGCCCGGCACGACGCCCGCGGCCGGTTCCGGTTCGCCGCCCTCGACTCCGACGTGGCCCGCGCGCTGCTCGCATCCGCCCCGGCCGTGCCGCCGCTGCTGCCCGACAGCGTGATCCTGGTCGAGGCCGGCGGACGCGTGTCGGTGGAGAGCGACGCCGCGCTGCGCATCGCCGCCTCGCTCGACGGCCCGGCGCGCCACCTGGCCCGGCTGCGCGTCGTGCCGCGACCGGTGCGCGACGCCGTCTACCGGCTGGTGGCGCGCACCCGGTACCGCATCTTCGGCCGCCACGACGTGTGCGAGATCCCGGCGCCGTGGCTGCGCGAGCGATTCCTGGACGGCGCGTGAGCGGGCGCGCAGCCGGCGGCCCGCACCGGCCGTGGCCGCTGCCCGAGACGCCGTGGGCGATGCGGATGTCGTGGCACGACCTCTGCTTCCTGCACTGGCGCATCGATGCGGCCGCACTCGCGTCGCTCGTGCCGGAGGGCCTCGAGATCGACACCTTCGACGGGTCGGCCTGGATCGGTGTCGTACCGTTCCACATGACCGACATGAGCCCGCGCGGCGTACCGCGGATCCGGCGCTTCGCCGACTTCGCCGAGCTGAACGTGCGCACGAACGTCACCGCCGACGGCAAGCCCGGCGTCTGGTTCTTCTCGCTCGACGCGACCCAGCCGCTGGCCGTGCGCATCGCGCGCGGGCTGTTCCATCTCGCGTACCTGGACGCCGACATCGAGACGCGTCGCGACGGCGAGGCCGTCAGCTATCGCAGCACCCGCACGCACCTCGGCGCAGGACCGGCCGAGCTGCGCGTGCGCTACCGGCCGACCGGCCCGCCGGCGCAGAGCCGGCCGGGGACGATCGAGCACTTCCTGACCGAGCGCTACTGCCTCTACGCCGCCAACCGGCGCGGGCAGCTGCTGCGCCAGGAGATCGACCACGCGCCGTGGCCGCTGCAGCCGGCCGAGGCCGAGGTGGAGCGCTGCACGATGACGCGGCCGCTCGGGATCGATCTCGGCCCCGAGCCGCCGCTGGCCCACTTCGCCCGGCGCCTCGACGTCGTCGCCTGGCTGCCGCACCGCGTGCGGTAGATCAGTCGACCGCCAGCAGGTCGACGACGAACACCAGCGGCTCGTGCGGCTTGATGACGTTGCCGGCGCCGCGCGCGCCGTATGCCATCGCCGACGGGATCGTCAGCTTGCGGCGGCCGCCGACCTTCATGCCCTGCACGCCGGCGTCCCAGCCCGGGATCACCTGGCCCTTGCCGAGCTTGAACGAGAACGCCTGCCCGCGGTTCCACGAGGCGTCGAACTCGTCGCCGGTCGAGAACGCCACGCCGACGTAGTGCACGGACACCTTCGTGCCGACGACCGCCTCGTCGCCGTCGCCGACGACGATGTCGTCGATGATCAGCTCGAACGGGATGTCGCCGGTGGGCTTCTCGACTTCGGGCTTCTGGGGCGCCACGGCCTCGCTCCTGGTTCGGGGTTCCGGAACCCTACTGCCTGCCGCTCGACTGCGCCCAGAGATCGATGTCGGCGTCGGTCGCGAACCGGTCGATCTGCGCCAGCTCGTCGGACGAGAGCGCGAGGTTGGAGAGCGCCGCGACGTTCGTCTCCAGCTGCCCCACGCTCGAGGCGCCGACGACCAGCGACGTCATGCGCGGATCGCGCAGCGCCCAGGCCAGCGCCAGCTGGGCGAGGCTCTGGCCGCGCGCGGCGGCGACCTCGGTCAGGCCGCGCACCTTGGCGAGCGTCTGCTCGTCCAGGTGGCTCGGCGGGCAGCGACGTGTTCTCGCTGGCGCGCGATCCCTCGGGGATGCCGTGCAGGTAGCGGTCGGTGAGGATGCCCTGGGCCAGCGGCGAGAACCCGATGCACCCGATGCCCTCGTCCTCCAGCGTGCCGAGCAGGTCGGGCTCGATCCAGCGGTTCAGCATCGAGTACGACGGCTGGTGGATCAGCAGCGGCGTGCCGAGCGAGCGCAGGATGGCGGCCGCCTCGCGGGTCTTGGCCGACGAGTACGAGGAGATGCCGGCGTACAGCGCCTTGCCCTGGCGGACGGCCGTGTCGAGCGCGCCCATGGTCTCCTCGAGCGGCGTCTCCGGGTCGAAGCGGTGCGAGTAGAAGATGTCGACGTAGTCGAGGCCCATGCGCGCGAGCGACTGGTCGAGGCTCGCCAGCACGTACTTGCGCGATCCCCACTCGCCGTACGGCCCGGGCCACATGTCGTACCCCGCCTTGGACGAGATCACGAGCTCGTCGCGGTACGGCCGCAGGTCGTCGCGCAGCATGCGGCCGAAGTTCTCCTCGGCCGAGCCGAACGGCGGCCCGTAGTTGTTCGCCAGGTCGAAGTGCGTGATGCCGAGATCGAACGCGCGCCGGGCGATCGCGCGCTGGGTCTCGTAGGGGCGGTCGTGGCCGAAGTTGTGCCAGAGCCCGAGCGACAGCAGGGGCAGCTTCAGCCCGCTGCGACCGCAGCGGCGGTAGGACAGGTTCTCGTAACGGTCGGCAGCGGCGACGTAGGTCATCGGCTGATCTTCGCACGCGATCGCGCCGCGCCTCTCACCGCCCTCTCACGTGCGCGCGGTATCCATCGTCCGTGTCCATCGCCGAGACGAATGCCGGGCCTGGCGAGGAGACCGTGGGCGTCACCGGCAACCGGCGCCTGACCAGCGGCACGGCCGCCGTCCTGTTCGTGCTGCTCGCGGTCGAGGGCGTCACCATCCTCGCGCTCGACTCGATGCTGCCGCTGCACATCTTCGTCGGCGTCCTGCTGGTGCCGCCGGTGCTGCTCAAGCTCGCCAGCACCGGCTACCGGCTGCTGCGCTACTACCGCGGCAGCCCGTCCTACGTCCGCCGCGGGCCGCCGGTGCTGCTGCTGCGTCTGCTCGGCCCGCTCGTCGTGGTGTCGACCGGCGCCGTGCTCGCCACCGGCATCGCCCTGCTGGTCGTCGGCCCCGGCGAGGGCATGGTCGCGACCCTGCACAAGGCCAGCTTCATCGTCTTCTTCGGCGCCACGAGCCTGCACGTGCTGGCCCACGTGCGCCGCGTCCCGGCCGAGGCGGCCGCCGACTGGCGGCGCACCACGCGCACGCCGGGAGCCGGCTCGCGCCGCACGGTCCTCGTCGCCTCGCTGGTCGCCGGTGTCGCCATCGGCGCGCATCGCGATCGCGTACGACGGCGCCTGGGTGCACGGCGACCACGACGACGACCGCGCCGCCGTCGTCGTCCGCTAGCCGCTCACACCGCGGTGCCGACGAGCGCGCCGATGCCCATGGTGACGGCCATCGCGAAGGCACCGCCGAGCACGACCCTGAGGACGGCCGGGAACGCCGGCGCGCCGCCGAGTCGCGCCCCTGCGAACCCCAGGCCGGCGAGGGCGATCAGCGTGATCGCAATCGCCACGGCGATGCGGGCGCCCGCCGGCGCGACCGCGATGGCGATCAGCGGCACCGCTGCCCCGACGGCGAACGAGACGGCCGACGCCCACGCCGCCTGCAGGGGCCGCGACAGCTGGTCGGGGTCGATCCCCAGCTCGTCGCGGGCGTGCGCCGCGAGGCGGTCGCCGGCCGAGAGCTCGTCGGCGACCTGATCGGCGAGCCCGGCCGAGAGGCCGCGGTCGCGGTAGATGCGCGCCAGTTCGTCGCGCTCGTGCTCCGGCATGGTGGCCAGCTCGCGCCGCTCCAGCGCCAGGTCGGCGCGCTCGGTGTCGCGCTGCGAGCTGACGGAGACGTACTCGCCCGCGGCCATCGACGTGGCGCCGGCGACGAGACCGGCGATGCCGGCGGTGACGATCGCCGCGCGGCCCGCGCCCGACGCCGCGACGCCGAGCACCAGGCTCGCGGTCGAGAGGATGCCGTCGTTGGCGCCGAGCACCGCGGCGCGCAGCCATCCGGACCGGTAGGCGAGATGCCGTTCTGGGTGCGCACGGGCCGGCAGCTGCATCCGGCCAGCGTACCCGTGCGGGCGCGGGCCCGACTTGCATACTGCGCGGATGCTGCGGGCCGCCGACGGCGACGCCATCGCCACCGCCTTCGGGCTCGGCCCGGCACGGTCGCTCACCGGCCCCGTGGCCCGCGGCGAGGAGGGTCAGGTCTGGCGCCTCGAGACGGCGGACGGGACGTGGGCGGTCAAGGAGACGTTCGACCCCCTCCCGCCGGCGGATGTTGCGGAGATCGCCGCGTTCCAGGAGGCGGCGGCCGCCGCCGGCGTTCCGACGCCGCCCGTGATTCGCACGCCGGCCGGCGCGGTGGCGCACGACGTCGGCGGCACGCAGGTGCGGGTGTACGGCTGGGTCGATCTGCTGCCGCCGGACCGCCTGGTCGATGCCGCGGCCGTCGGGCGGCTGCTGGCCGCGATCCACCGCACCGGCTTCGAGGGGACGTCGCCCGTCCACCCGTGGTACTCGGAGCCGGTCGGCGCCGCGCGCTGGAACGAGCTGGCCGCCGCGCTGCGGGCGGCCGACGGGCCGTACGCCCGTGAGCTGACCGCGCTGTGCGTCGAGCTGATCGCGCTCGAGGACCTGCTCGAGCCGCCGACCGAACTGGCCACGTGCCATCGCGACCTGTGGGCCGACAACGTGCTGCCCACGCCGGCGGGGGAGATCTCCGTCATCGACTGGGACAACTGGGGCCTCGCCGGCATCAGCCAGGAGGTGGCGCTGGTGCTGTGCGAGTTCACCGCCGGCGCCCCGGAACGGACGCGCGAGCTGTACGGCGCCTACGTCGCGGCCGGTGGCCCCGGACGCGTCGAGCGGCCCGGTGACTTCTCGATGGTGATCGCGCAGATCGGCCACATCGGCGAGGCGGCGATCGCGACCTGGCTGGATCCGGCGACCCCCGCGGCCGAGCGCGAGCGTCAGGTGCCGCGCATCGAGGAGTTCGTGACGGTCGCGGTCACGCGCGACGTGATCGCCGGCATCCTCGCGGCGCTCGCCTGATCACGACACGCGCAGGACGATGCGGCCGGCCGAGCTGCCCGACTCGCTCTCGCGGTGGGCCGCCGGCGCCTCGGCGAGCGGGTAGACCGAGCCGACGGGCACCGTCAGCTTTCCCTCGCCGATCAGACGCAGCGCGTCGTCCATCGCGCCCTCGATCTCCTTCGCAGCCGGCCCGCCGCTGAACCGCACACCGAGCCGCTCCGCGTTGGCCCCGTCGACGATGGTGACGAGCTTCGCCGGGTCTCCGACGATGTGCAGCAGCGTCTCGAGCGAGCCCTTCCCGGCCAGGTCGGCCGCGCCGTCGACGCCGTTCGGAGCCACGGCCGCGACCCGCACGGCGAGGTCGGCGCCGTAGGCGATCGGCACCGCGCCGAGCTGGCGCAGCCGGTCGTGGTTGCGCTCCGACGCCGTGCCGACGACGTGCAGGCCGCGGGCGACGGCGACCTGGACGAGGATGCCGCCGACGCCGCCCGCAGCGCCGTCGACGAGCAGCGTCTGCCCCGGCTCGAGGCCGAGCGGCACGAGCGCGCGGTACGCGGCGCTGACGGCGACGGGCAGCGCCGCGGCCTGCTCGAACGACACGTCCGCGGGCTTGATCGCGACGCTCGCCGGGTTGGCCAGCACCTGCTCGGCGTAGGTGGCACTGGCGCGGCCGAGCACCTCGTCGCCGACGGCGAACCCCTCCACGCCCTCGCCGACCTGGTCGATCACGCCCGCGAACTCCGCGCCCGGCGTGGCGGGCAGCTTCGGCGGGCCGAACGAGACGACACCTGAGCGCACCTTCCAGTCGATCGGGTTGACGCCCGCGGTGCGGACGGCGACGCGCACCTGGCCGGGGCCGGCCTCGAGAGCGGGGACGTCGACCAGGTGCAGCACCTCGGGCGGTCCGAGGGTGTCGTACGAGATGGCGCGGGGCATGTCGGAACCTCGTCGGTTTGGTTGTATCGACAACGACCGCGAGCGCGCGGCGTATGCCCGGTCGCGGGCGGGCGGCCGCTAGGATCGACGCAATGCTGAGCATCGCGAGCTACACCCGGGACTACATCGACACGTGCCGCTCGACCGTGGACATGACGGTCGCCGCGTACGAGAACCTGGGCTCGGCCGTGCAGGCGACCGCGGGCATCGACCTCGCACCCGTGGAGTTCGCGCTGGCCTCGTTCGAGCCGGCGTTCTACAACCACATGGTCCTGGCGCTCGACGGCTACTTCTCGAACCGCGCGCGCAACAAGGAGGGCAAGGACGGCAACCCGCTGAACGAGGTGCGGATGCTGTGCGGCGCCCTGATGCAGAACAACGGCCGGCTCGAGGCCGACCGGACCATCAAGTGGCGGCCCGAGACGACGGTCCTCGGCTACCAGATCGGCGACGAGATCCGCCTCACGACCGCCGACTTCTCGCGTCTCTCGAAGGCGTTCTTCGCCGAGCTCGAGAGCAAGTACCTGCGGGCCTAGTCCGTCAGGGGCGTGAAGCGGAGGGCTGCGGCACCGCTGCCGATGCGGAGCTCGCCGGCGGCGATCGCGACCGGCTGAGTGCCCGACAGCAGCGTCAGGAAGGCGTGCTCGACGCGCATCGCCGGGTCCGGGCCGGCCATCATCGTGGAGCCGACGACGCCGAACACGATCTCGTCGCCGGGCAGCTCGTAGGAGCCGAAGTACCGGTTGACGCCGGTCGATCCGGCGATGCGCCAGGGGTCGCCGAACTCCAGCGTCGGCGCCTCGCCACCCGGCGCCGCGACCTCGGCGCGCCAGCGCGTACCGGCGAGCGCCGAGCGCTCGGGCCGGCCGCCGCCATAGCGCGCCAGGCCGTCGTCGGGGATCGGCTCGAACGCCGCCGCGAAGTCGGTGTACGCGCGATACGTCGGACGGATGGGCGGATCGGAGTCGAACGCCCCGAACCGGACGCTGACGATCGCCGCGTCCTCCGGATCGCGGCTGAACAGCGCCGAGCCGCACTGCCCGCAGAACGCCTTCTCGAAGCCGCCGCCCGGCGCCCACACCGATAGCTCCGACTCGCCGGCGGTGAGCCGGAACGACCCGCGCGCCGTCCGGGTCTGCAGCGAGGTGGCGCCGCCGGTGCGGTGCTGGCAGCGCGTGCAGTGGCAGTAGCCCGCGCCGACCGGCGGCTCGGTGACCTCGAACCGCACCGCGCCGCAGCCGCAGCCGCCGGTGAGGAGGAAGGCGTCGGGATCTCCCATCAGCCGGCCGGCGTGCCCTCGGCCGCGGCCAGCTCGGCCAGGTGCTCGTGCACGAACGCGATCGCGATGCTGCCCTCGCCGACGCCGGACGCGACCCGCTTGACGCTGCCGTGGCGCACATCGCCGGCCGCGAAGATGCCGGGCACGCTGGTCTCGAGCAGGAACGGGTCGCGCTCGAGCGGCCACGAGTCGGGCATCAGGTCGGTGACGTCGCGGCCCGTGCACACGTAGCCGCGCTCGTCGCGCACCAGCTGCTCGGGCAGCCAGCCGGTGTTGGCGTCGGCGCCGATGAAGATGAACACGGCGTCGGCGTGCACCTCGTCGATCGAGCCGTCGGCGCGGTTGCGGATCGTGACCCGCTCGAGCCGCTCATCGCCCGCGAACGCCGCGATCTCGCCGCCGGTGCGCACCTCGACGTTCGGCTTGCGCTCCAACTCGTCGATCAGGTAGCGCGACATCGAGGCCTCGAGGCCGGCGCCGCGGATCAGGATCGTCACCTTCGCGGCGTAGTCGGCGAAGAACGCGGCCGCCTGCCCGGCCGAGTTGCCGCCGCCGACCAGGATCACGTCGCGGCCGCGCATGGCGGCCGCCTCGGTGCGCGCCGCGCCGTAGAAGACGCCGATGCCCAGGAACGCGTCGATGCCCTCCGCGAGCAGCGGCCGGTACGACACGCCGGTGGCGAGGATGACCGCGCGCGCGCCGAGCGCGCGGCCGCGGTCGAGCGTGACGGTGTGGCAGTTGGCGTTCGGCGTGATCGCCTCGATGCTGCGCGTGACGACGATCTCGGCCCCGAGGCGCAGCGCCTGCTCGCGCGCCCGCGCCGCCAGGTCGTCGCCGGAGACGCCGCTCGGGAAGCCGAGGTAGTTCTCGATCCGCGTCGACGTGCCGGCCTGGCCGCCCGTCGCCTCGCGCTCGACCAGCAGCGTGCGCAGCCCCTCGGACGCGCCGTACACCGCCGCGGCGAGGCCGGTCGGTCCGCCGCCGACGACCACGACGTCGTACGTCTCGTTCTGCGGCTCGACCTGGATGCCGACGCCTTCGGCCAGCTCCGCGGTGGTCGGCCGCACCAGGACGCGGCCATCGGCCAGCAGCACGACCGAGCAGTCCTCGGCCGCGGCCAGCGCCTCCGCGAGATCGGTCCGGAACCTGACCCACGGCTCGCCCGGATCGGCCCACTCGAACGGCACCTGGTTGCGTGACAGGAAGTCGCGCAGGCCGTGGCACTCGGGATCGTGCGGGCGGCCGATCACGGTCGGCACGAGCCGCTGGTCGGCGGCGGCCGACTCCAGGCCCTCGATGCGGTTCTGGATCGCCGCCACGATGCGCTCGCGCAGCGCGCTCGACTCGCGCACCATCAGCCCGAACTGCGGCGGGTCGAACCGCGCCACGCGCAGCGGCCTGGTCGCCCGCGCGCCGGCGAAGAACGGCGTGCCGAGCACGATCGGCAGCTCGCCGAGGTGCTCGCCCGGCTCCTCGCGCACCGCCAGTCGCCGCATCTCGTCGCCGTAGCGCTTCATCAGGTCGTACTTGCCCGAGAGCAGCACGTAGAAGGCGGGCGCCTCGCCCTCCCGGACGAGCCACTGCCCCTCGTCGATACGCACGTCGGCGGCGTGGGCGACGGCCCGCCGCAGCGATGCGTCGCAGACCCCGTCGAACACCGCCAGCCCTCGCAGCTCCGCGAACTCGATCATGCCGCCAAGGTAGCGGTCCGCGGCCGGCGCCCGCGATCCGTGTCCGCTGGGGTGCCTGGCACGGATCGGCCATCGCGTGACCCTTCCGCGCGCCTCTCGACTCGCTCTCGGCACGGTCCGCGCGCGTCCGGTAGCCTGGATCGACGCCATGGAACCCGCCCCGCCCACGACGCCGCACCGGGTCGTCGTCATCGGCGGCGGGTTCGGCGGGCTGCGGGTGACGCGACGGCTGGCGGCGCTGCCCGGCGTCGAGATCACGCTCGTCGACCGCGCCAACCACCACCTGTTCCAGCCGCTGCTCTACCAGGTGGCGACCGGCATCCTGGCGCCGCGGGCAGATCGCACCGCCGTTGCGCGACCTGTTCGCGAAGCGTCCAACGTGCGCGTCCTGCTGGCCGAGGCGACCGCCATCGACCTCGCGGCGAGGACCGTGCGCGCCCGTGCCCTGGACGAGCTGACGCTGCCGTACGACACCCTGGTCGTCGCCGCCGGCGCGACCGACACGTACTTCGGGCACGACGAGTGGTCGGCCGACGCGCCCGGCATGAAGTCGATCGACGACGCGCACCGCGTCCGCACCCGCGTGCTCGGCGCGTTCGAGGTGGCGGAGACGATCACCGACCCCGCGGAGCGGGCCGCGTGGCTCACGTTCGTCGTCGTCGGCGCCGGCCCGACCGGGGTCGAGCTCGCCGGCCAGCTGGCGTTCCTCGCGCACCGGACGCTGCGCGGCGCCTACCGGTCGATCCGCTCCGAGGACGCCCGCATCGTGCTCGCCGACGGCGGCCCGGCGCTGCTGCCCACCTTCCCGAAGCGGCTGCAGCGCAAGGCGCAGGCAGAGCTCGAGCGCATGGGCGTCGAGGTGCGCCTGGGCACGCTCGCCGTCGGCGTCGACGCCGACGGCATCGACCTGCGCGACCCCGCCGGCGATTCGCGCCTCGCCGCGCACAACGTGATCTGGGCGGCCGGCGTGACCGCCTCGCCGCTCGCGCAGCTGCTCGGCGAGGCCACGGGTGCGCCGATGGAGCGCGGCGGCCGGGTGCGCGTGGAGCCCGACCTGACGCTCCCCGGCCATCCGGAGGTGTTCGCGATCGGCGACATGGCGGCGGTGGAGGGCGTCCCCGGAGTCGCGCAGGGCGCCATGCAGGAGGCCGCCTACGCGGCGGAGGTGATCGCGCGCCGCCTCGCCGACGAGCCCGCACCCGGGCGGTTCCGCTACCGCGACCGCGGCAGCATGGCGGTCGTCGGCCGCAGCTGGGCGGTCGCCGACGTCGGCCGCCTGCACCTGTCGGGGAGGCCCGCCTGGGCGGTGTGGGCCGTCGTTCACATCGCCTTCCTGGTCGGCTTCCAGAACCGGCTCGAGACGATGCGCCGCTGGCTGTGGGACATCACCTACCGGCGGCGCTCCGAGCGGGTGATCAGCGCCGTCAGCCTGATCGAGCCGGCAGTCGCGCACGAGCACCTGGAGCGATCGCGGGCGGCACATCTCGGCGACGAGTGAGCCCGCGCCCCGGTACCCGTTGACCGTGCACGTATGATCAGGTCGATGACGGAAAAGCCCTCGCCGGCGTGACGGCGACCCTCGACACGCCGGCTGCTGCGGCAGCCAACCTCGCGACGCGGATGGCCGCCACCTGGTTCGACCTGGCGGGGCATGCCTGCAACGTCGGCACGCGCTACTGGGCGGATGCCTTCGAGCGCGGCCTCACGCCGGTCGACGTGCTCGACGACACGGCGCGCTGGATGCGCACGGTCAGCGGACGGCGCGAGCCGACCTGGTCGCTGCCGAACACCGTCGTCGCGTCCTCGCCGATCACGCTGTCTCCGCGACTTCTCGCCGCCCGGCGCGTCGGCGGCGATCCCGACGCTGATCCTGCCGCCGCAGGCCGGCCACCACTCCTGCATCGTCGACTACAGCGAGCGCCAGAGCCAGGTGGGCGTCGCCCTCGCGGCCGGCTGCGACCGCCTGTTCGTGATCGAGTGGCTCGAGGCGACGACGGCGACCGCCGACTGCCTCGATCGTCGAGTACGTCGACTCGGTGCGCGACGCGATCGCGCACATCGGCGAGCCGGTGCACCTGATCGGCGACTGCCAGGGCGGCTGGCTGGCGGCGATCGTGGCGGCGCTCGACCCCGAGTCGGTCGCCTCGCTCACCATCGGCGCGGCGCCGATCGACTTCCACGCCGGCGACGGGCCCGCTGCTCGACAGCATCGCCCTGGCCTCCGGGCTGGCCGGGCGCGCCGTACCGCGCGCTGGTCGAGGCCGGCGGCGGCGTCCTGCGCGGCGAGGTGATGGTCGCCGGCTTCATCGCGCTGGCGCCCGAGGAGGAGGGGCGCAAGCAGCTCGACCTGCTCCTCTCGATCCACGACGACGAGTACGTCCGCCGGTACGCCGACTTCGAGGACTGGTTCAAGCACACGCAGGACATCGCCGGGCGCCTTCTACCTCTGGATCGTCGAGCACCTGTTCGAGGGCAACGAGCTCGCCGCCGGCACGCTCCGGGTCGGCGATCGCACCGTCGACCTCGGCCAGATCCGGTGCCCGGTCAACATCCTGGCGGGCGCGCGCGACCACATCACGCCGCCCGAGCAGGCCTTCGCGCTCGCCGACCTGGTGGGCACGGCGCCCGACCGACGTGCGCTGCGAGCTCGTCGACGGCGGGCACCTCGGGCTGTTCATGGGCCGGGCCGCGCTGCGCGACCACTGGGCGCCGCTGTTCGCCTCGCTCGCCTGACGCGCTCGCCCCGCCTTGCCCGGCGGTCACTACACTTGCCGCCTAGGAAAGGGGCTGCGTGGGCGAACGCCTGAAGGGCCAGGTAGCGCTCGTGACCGGCGGTTCGCGCGGGATCGGGCTGGCGATCTGCCAGGCCCTGCTCGCGCAGGGGGCGACGATCGCGGCGGGCTACTCGCGCGACGAGGACTCGGCGGACGCGCTGGTGGCCTCGGCGCCCGACCGCATCAGCGTGCACCAGGGCAACATCGGCGCCGTCGCCGACTGCCAGCGGGTCGTCGCCGAGGTGCTCGACCAGCACGGCCGCATCGACATCCTCGTCAACAACGCCGGCATCACGTCCGACCGCACGGTGCGCCGGATGGCGGCCGACGACTGGGATCGCGTCGTGACGGTCAACCTCAGCGGCGCGTTCTACATGTCGCGCGCGGTGCTCGACCCCATGTACGCCGCCGGCTACGGCCGCATCGTCAACATCAGCTCGGTGATCGGCGAGACGGGCAACATCGGCCAGGCCAACTACGCGGCGGCCAAGTCGGGCCTGTTCGGCCTCACGAAGACCCTCGCGCTGGAGACGGCGCGCAAGGGCATCACCGTCAACTGCGTCGCGCCGGGCTTCATCGCCACCGACATGGTCACCTCGGTGCCCGAGGACGTGCTCGCGAACGTCGTCGCGGACATCCCGGTCGGACGCCTCGGCGAGCCCGCGGAGATCGCGCGCGTCGTCGAGTTCCTGGTCGACACCGACGCCGGCTACATCACGGGGACGGTCGTCTCGGTCAACGGCGGGCTGAACATGTGACCGGCGAGCCTGCCATGCCCGACTTCGGCGCCCTCGGCTTCGACCAGGCGCTGCGCCAGCTCGGCGAGGCGCTGGCCGAGCGGCCCGAGGCCGCGAACGAGGTCTGGAAGCGCTTCGCCGACGACAGCCTGGCGGCGGGCGTCGCCACCATGGCCGCGGCCGGCGGCGGCGAGCACCGCGCCGCCGACGATCGAGCCCGCGCGCGGCGACCGGCGGTTCAAGGACGCCGCGTGGCAGGAGAACCCGGTCTACTCCGGGATGCTCCAGGGCTACCTGCTGTGGTCGCGCATGATGCGCGAGCTGGTCGACGTGGCCGAGCTCGACCGCTCGACCGACCGCAAGGCGCGGTTCGCCGTCGACGCGATGATCGACGCGCTGGCGCCGACGAACACCCTGATCGGCAACCCGGCCGCGCTCCGCCGCGCGTTCGAGACGGGCGGCCAGAGCGTGCACGACGGCATGGAGCGGTTCCTCGACGACGTCGCCAACAACGACGGCCGCCCGCGCCAGGTCGACCTGGCGGAGTTCGAGATCGGCACCGACCTCGCGGCGTCGCCGGGCTCGGTCGTCTTCCGCAACGAGCTGATCGAGCTGATCCAGTACGCGCCGTCGACGAAGACCGTGCACGCCGTGCCGCTGCTGCTGTCGCCGCCCTGGATCAACAAGTACTACGTGATGGATCTGGCGCCGGGCAAGAGCTTCGTCGAGTGGGCGGTCAGCCACGGGCACACGGTCTTCGCGATCAGCTACGTCAACCCGGGCAGCGAGCACCGCGACTTCGGGTTCGACGACTACCTCGCGAACGGGCCGCTCGCGGCGCTCGACGTCGTGCAGGCGATCACCGGCGCTCGGCCAAGGTCAACGTCGCGGCGCTGTGCCTCGGCGGCACGCTCGCAGCGTGCGGCGCCGCGTACCTCGCGGCCGGCAGCGACGACCGCATCGGCGCGCTGACGATGCTGAACACGCTGCTCGACTTCTCCGAGCCCGGCGTGCTCGGCGCCTTCGCCGACGGCGACGGCCTCGGCGCGGTCGACACCATGATGCGCGAGACGGGCTACCTCGACGCGTCCGCGATGGCCAAGACGTTCGACGCGCTGCGCGCCAACGACCTGATCTGGAACTACGTGTCGAGCGGCTGGCTGATGGGCCAGGCGCCGCCGGCGTTCGACCTCCTCGCCTGGAACGCCGACTCGACCCGCATGCCGGCGCGCATGCACGGCGAGTACCTGCAGGCCTGCTACGTCGAGAACCGCCTGGCGAAGGGCACGATGCGCATGCTCGGCCGCCGCATCGACCTGAAGGCCGTCGACGTCGACACGTACTACGTGGCGGCCGAGCAGGACCACATCACGCCGTGGATGAGCTGCTACGACTCGGGCCGGCTGCTCGGCGGCGATGTGCGGTTCATCCTCAGCTCGTCCGGCCACATCGCCGGCATCGTGAACCCGCCCGGCGGCCGGCGCACCTACCGCACGAACGACGAGCGCCCCGCCCAGGCCGAGAAGTGGATCGCCGGCTCGACCGCGCACGAGGGCAGCTGGTGGGACGACTGGGCGACGTGGATGAAGGCCCGCGTCGGGCCGCCGCGGCAAGCCGCCGACGATGGGCAACGACGACTACCCGGCGCTCGTCGCAGCTCCCGGTACGTACGTCCACCAGCGCTGAGATCCACCCTGCCTGCTTGATGTATCGCGCAATGCGTACTATAGTGCGCAGCAGTAATCCCGCGATCCCAAGGAGCCAGACATGGCCACCACCACTCCCACCTCCTACCTCGAGCTCTCGAAGACGTACCAGGAGCAGGTCCTCGGCCTGATCGAGCAGAGCCAGAAGCTCGCCGTCGAGAGCGTCTCCGCCTGGACGAAGGCCGTCCAGCCCCTCGCGAAGAACGCCCCGGCCGTCCCGGTCGCCGGCGTCCCGTCGCCGAAGGAGATCGTCGACAACCAGTACGGCTTCGCCACGAAGCTGCTCGAGGCCCAGCACGAGTACTTCACCGCCGTGCTGACCGCCGCCGCGCCGGTCCTCCCGAAGACCGCTCCGGCCACCAAGTAGATCGGACACGGGTGCCGGCGGGCGATAGGCTCCCGGCACCCATGACCGACTCCGAACCGTTCGATCCCTGGAAGACCCAGGTCGAGGCCTTCGGGCGCTACCTGAAGGCCCAGCGCAACGTCTCCGACCTCTCGCTGCGCGAGCTCGGTCGCATGACGAACCTGTCGAACGCGTACCTGTCGCAGCTGGAGCGCGGCCTGCACGAGCCATCGCTGCGGGTCATGCGCTCGCTGGCCGACGCGCTCGGCATCCCGCTCGAGACGCTGCTCGAGCAGACCGGCTGGAGCGGCAGCGGCGCGACCGAGCCGACCTCCGGCGCCACCGAGTCGGCCATCCGCGCCGACCCGCTGCTCAGCGACGCGCAGAAGGAGGCGCTGCTCGCCGTGTACGGCAGCTACGTCGCCGAGGCGCGCCGGCGCGACGCCGCCGACGAGGGCTAGCGGCGCCGATGCCCACCTACGCCGCCATCGTCGAGGCCTTCGCCGGCACGGGCCTGCTCGTGCGCGGCGGCTTCGCGGCCCACGACGGCGAGGCGCTGCCCGCCGGCCCTGACGGCACCCCGGCGGGCGCGATCGTGCTGCTCGGCAACGCCGGCGGCGACCTGTGGCCGGCGTTCTCGGCCGGCCGCCGCGACGAGCCGCACCCGCTCGACGAGTGGGCGCGGCGCACGGTCGAGCCTGCCGCCGCGCGCCTGGACGCCCGCACCGTCTATCCGAACGACCGCCCGTGGCAGCCGTTCCAGCAGTGGGCGCTGCGCGCCGAGCCGGTCGCTCCGTCGCCGATCGGCCTGCTGATCCACCCCGACCACGGGCTCTGGCACGCGTACCGCGCGGCGCTGCTGCTGGACGAGGCGCCGTCCGACCTGCCGCCCCGGATCGACCGGCCCGTGCCGTGCGCCACGTGCGTCGGCCGGCCCTGCCTGAGCGCCTGCCCCGTCGGCGCCCACTCCGAGGCCGGCTTCGACGTGGTCGCCTGCGCCGGGCACCTGCGCACGCGGCGCGCCGCCGCGCTGCATGGAGATCGGCTGCCGCTCGCGCGACGGCTGCCCGGTCGGCCGCGACAGCCGGTTCCCGGCCGAGCAGGTGGCATTCCACATGCAGGCGTTCCTGCGTTCTCGACCATAAAGGCCCGCGGAGCCAGGCACAGCCCCGAGAAGTGCCGTCCGATGCCCCTGGTAGCGTCACATCCGTTCGCCTACGTAAGGAGGCACACATGACGAAGAGCGACCTGGTAGACGCGATCGCGGAGCGCGCGGGTATCACCAAGCGCGACGCGCACGCAGCGCTCGACGCCACGCTCGGCGCCATCAGCGACGAGCTCGCCGGTGGCGGGTCGGTCACCCTGACCGGCTTCGGCACCTTCAAGGTGTCCGCTCGGGCCGCCCGCAAGGGCGTCAACCCGCGCACGGGCGAGGCAGTGGCGATCCCCGCCGCTCGCGTCCCGCGGTTCTCGGCCGGCTCCTCGCTGAAGAGCACGGTCAACACGCCCGTCAGGGCCTAGCCGACCGAACGCCGACCTCCCCGGCGCCTCTGCGCCGGCCTCGCGCCGGGGCGATGCCGAGCTCGAGGCGCCGGGGAGGTCTTCGCGTGCCCTGGAGGTTCGCCATGGCCGCTCCTGCCCTACACCTTCAGCGGCCGCCGCGAGACCGAGCGCCTCGTGCTGCGGCCCTACGTCGACGACGACCTCGCGACCTGGCGCGCCTGCACGGCGATCCCGAGGTGACGCGCTGGCTGTACTGGGGCCCGCGCGACATCGACGAGGTGCGCACCGTCCTCGCGCGGAAGGTCGCCGGGCTGACGCTCGCCGCCGACGGCGACGCGATCAGCCTCGCGATCGAGCTGCGGGAGACCGGCGCGATGATCGGCGACGCCGTCGTGATCCTGACCAGCGCCGCGCACGAGCAGGCCGAGGTCGGCTACCTGATCGACCCCGCCCACCAGGGCCGCGGCTACGCGACCGAGACGACGCGGGAGCTGCTGCAGATCGCGCTCGGCGACCTGCAGATGCACCGCGCGTGCGGCCGCATCGAGCCCCGCAACGTGGCGTCGGGCCGCGTGCTGGAGCGCGCGGGCATGCGCCACGAGGCGACGCTGGTCGAGAACGAGTTCGTCAAGGGCGAGTGGCAGAGCGAGGGCATCTACGCGCTGCTCCGCAGCGAGTGGCTCGAGCGCCAGGAGAGCTGAGAGCCTGGACGCGGAGCGTCCCGCATGCGAACATGTGTTCGCATGGACGGCGCGACGATCCTCCACGCCGACCTCGACGCGTTCTACGCGTCGGTCGAGCAGCGCGACGACCCGAGCCTGCGCGGGCGGCCCGTCATCGTCGGCGGCGGCGTCGTGCTGTCGGCCAGCTACGAGGCGCGGGCGTGCGGCGTCCGCACGGCGATGGGCGGCCGGCAGGCGCGCCGGCTGTGCCCCGACGCGATCGTGGTGCCGGGGCGCATGGCGGCCTACTCCGCCGCCAGCCGGGCGGTGTTCGGCGTCTTCGCGAACACGTCCCCGGTGGTCGAGGCGCTGTCGATCGACGAGGCCTTCCTCGACGTGCGCGGCATGCACGAGATCGCCGGCTCGCCCGAGGCGATCGCGAGGCGCCTGAAGGCCGAGGTGCGCGAGCAGGTCGGGCTGCCGATCACGGTCGGCGTCGCGCGCACGAAGTTCCTCGCGAAGGTCGCGAGCGGCGTCGCGAAGCCGGACGGCCTGCTGGTCGTGCCGCCCGGCGGCGAGCTGGAGTTCCTGCACCCGCTGCCCGTCGAGCGGCTCTGGGGCGTCGGCAAGGTGACCGCCGCGAAGCTGCACCACCACGGCATCACGACGGTCGGCGAGGTCGCGCGGATGACCGAGGACCGGCTGATCCTGATGGTCGGCCGGGCGTCGGGGCGGCAGCTGCACGCGCTCTCGCACAACCGCGACGCGCGCCGCGTGCAGACGCGGCGCCGACGGCGCTCGATGGGCGCGCAGCGCGCGATGGGGCGCGGCCCGCACCGCATGGCCGACATCGACGCGAGCCTGATCGCGCTCGTCGACCGCGTCACGCGCCGCATGCGCAGCGCCGACCGCGTCGGCCGCACGGTGATCCTGCGGCTGCGCTTCGCCGACTTCGAGCGCGCCACCCGGTCGAGCACCCTGATGACGCCGACCGCCGACACGGCGCCGCTGCTGGCGGCCGCCCGCGGCCTGCTCTCCGAGGCGGAGCCGCTGATCGCCGAGCGCGGCCTGACCCTCGTCGGCGTGACGATCACGAACCTGGGCGACCCGCGCGCCATCCAGCTGGTGCTGCCGCTGGAGCCCGACCGCAACGCGGCGCTCGACGCCGCCCTGGACGTGGTGCGAGACCGCTTCGGCAGCGACTCGCTGACCCGCGCCGTCCTGCTCGGCCGCGGCGCGGGCCTGGAGATGCCGATGCTGCCCGACTGAGCCGCGCTGCGTCTACGCTAGCGGGCATGACGGCACCGCTCACGAGGATCGTCGACGGCCTGCCCGCGAGCGTGCCGTTCGTCGGCCCCGAGACGCTCGAGCGCAGGCGCGGCCGCCCGTTCCGCGCCCGGCTGGGCGCCAACGAGAGCGCGTTCGGCGCGGCGCCGTCCGCCATCGCGGCGATGCAGGCCGCCGCCGCCGAGGGGTGGATGTACGGCGACCCCGAGAACCACGACCTCAAGCACGCGATCGCGGCACGGCACGGCGTGACGCCGGCCCACGTGGTGGTCGGCGAGGGCATCGACGCGCTGTTCGGGGTCGTCGCACGCCTGCACGTCGAGCCCGGCACCTCCGTCGTCACGTCGCTGGGCGCGTACCCCACGTTCGCGTTCCACGTCGCGGGCAACGGCGGCCGCCTGGTCACCGCGCCGTACCGCGAGGACCGCGAGGATCTCGACGCGCTGCTCGCCCACGCGGCAGCCGAGCGGCCGCGCCTGGTGTTCCTCGCGAACCCCGACAACCCGATGGGCAGCTGGTGGGACGGCGCCGCGGTGGAAGCGTTCGTCGCGCAGCTTGCGGACGACGTGCTGCTGTGCCTGGACGAGGCGTACGCCGACTTCGCCCCGGCCGGCGCGCTGCCGCAGATCGACCCGGACGACACCCGCGTGCTGCGCTTCCGCACCTTCTCCAAGGCCCACGGGATGGCCGGGCTGCGGGTCGGCTACGCGCTGGGCGCGCCCGAGGTCGTGGCGGCGTTCGACCGCGTGCGCAACCACTTCGGCGTCAACCGCGTCGCCCAGGCCGGCGCGCTCGCGTCGCTGGCCGACGGTGACCACATCGCCGCGGTCGTCGCCCGCGTCGCCGCTGCCCGCGCCCGGATCGGCCGGATCGCAGCGGACAACGGCCTGCAGGCCCTGCCGTCGGCCACCAACTTCGTGACGGTCGACTGCGGTCGCGACGGCGACTTCGCCCGCCGCGTGCTGGCCGAACTGGCCGAGCGCGACGTCTTCATCCGCATGCCCGGCGTCGCGCCGCTCGACCGCTGCGTCCGCATCAGCACGGCGCCCGACGACCAGCTCGACGTGCTGGCCGAGGAGCTCCCCGGCGCGCTCGCCACCGCCGCAAGCCACCTGGACAGAGAGGAAGTCACCGTGACCGAGGTACTCGCGTTCCCCGCCGGCGGCTATCGCTACATCAGCGCGGCCTTCCAGTACTCCGCCGGCGTCGCCGCCGAGCCGGGCTACGAGCTGGAGCGCGCCCGGTTCGCCACCTGCCTGCCGCTGGCCGAGGCGTTCGCCGCGGTCGAGGCGCACCTCACGGGCAGCGGCCTGCCGCTGACCGCGTTCGCGGCCTGCGAGCTGCGCTCGCCCGCGCCGTTCACCGAGGACGGGTTCGTCGAGTTCAACCGGCACTACGTGCAGACCCTCGAGCGATGGGGCATCTACCGCGACGGCGTGAATCCGGTCGCCCGGACGAACGTCTGCCCGGTGTACGGGGCGCCCGACGTCCCGTCGATGCGCGCGTTCTCGTACGCCGTACCGTCGAGCCGGCTCGCGTGGCGGGTTCGTCAGCTCGGGCGGAGCCGAGGCGATGGAGCGGGGCGAGACCACCTACGCCGGGCACATCGTCCGCGAGGGCGAGACGTCGCCGGACGCCCTCCGGGAGAAGGCGCGGTTCGTGATCGCCGAGATGGAGCGCCGCGTGAACGCGCTCGGGTACGGGTGGGAGCGACGCGACGTCGACGCAGGTCTACACCGTGCACGACATCGGGGCGCTCGTCGGCGACGAGCTGGCCGCGACCGGCGTCGCGCCGGACGGGTTCTCGTGGCACTTCGCGCGGCCTCCCGTCGTCGGCATCGAGTTCGAGATGGACGTTCGCGGGCCGGCGCGCGAGGTCGTCCTCTTAGCGTAGTAGCCGAGCGACAGGCTCGCGCCGCCGTCGATCAGCAGCACCTGGCCCGTCAGGTACGACGCCTCGTCGCTGGCGAGGTACGCGTAGAGCGCGGCGACGTCCTCGGGCCGCCCGTTGCGCCCGGCCGGCACGCGCTGCGCGAACGCGGCCAGGCCGTCGGCGCCCATCGAGTTGACCGGGTCGCTGCTCTGCGGCGACATCGATCACGCCCGGCGCGACCGCGTTCGACGGTGATGCCGTTGCGGGCGACCTCCAGCGCGAGGCTGCGCACCGAGCCCGGCGACGCCGCCCTTGGCCGCCCCGTAGTGCACGTGCTCCGACCAGCCCATGAACGGCCCGACGATCGAGCTCGTCGCGAGCAGCCTCCCCCACCCGGCGGGCGATCATGTGCGGCAGCGCGGCGCGGAAGCAGCGGAACACGCCGGCCAGGTCGACGTCGAGCAGCTGCGCCCAGCGCTCGTCGTCCAGGTCGACCGACGGCACCGACGCGCGCGATGCCCGCGTTGGCGACCACGATGTCGATGCTGCCGAGCTCGGCGACCGTGCGCGCCGACGGCGTCGTCGACGGCCTCGCGGCTCGACGACGTCGCACTCCAGCACGAGCGCCCGGCGGCCTGCGGCCTCGACGGCGTGGGCGACCGGCGTCACGTCGTACGGGTCGCCGGCGAAGTAGGCGACGCGCCACGTCGGCGCCGGCCTCGGCGAACGTCGTGGCCGTCGCCGCGCCGATGCCCGACGCGGCTCCGGTGACGAACGCGACCTTGCCGTCGAGGCGGAACACGCGGGCACTCTACCCGTCCGTTATCGTGGCCGCCGTGACCGACGCGGCCGAGGGCCTGGATGGCGACTTCACGCTCAGCCTCCGCATGGAGGTGCCGGCCGACCGGGCCGGTGCGGCCGGCGGGCTCGCGTCGAAGTTCGACCCGGTCACCCGCACCGGCTTCAGCCTGAGCGCGATCTCGAGCGCCGGCGGCTACAACGGGCCGGGCGACGAGCTGCGGCTGTCGTTCGGCATCGACGCCGGCACCGAGCCGCGCTGGTTCGACCGCGGCCGGCCGTCGCCGACCTCGAACTACGTCTCGAACTCGCTGACGGTGTTCGACGGCGGCCTCCACGCCGCCACCTCCGACGCGCCGGCCGAGGCCGACCGCGGCCACGTCTACCGGCACCTCGGCGACACCGAGTGGCAGGACCTGGGCCAGGTCGGCCGCGAGGGCGCGCACGGCGTCGGGCCGCTGATCGTGCACCGCGACGACGCTGTTCGCCGCCACCTGGAACTACGACTGGACGCGCGTGCACGAGCAGGACCTCGCCGCCTGCCACGTGTACCGGTTCGTGGCGCCCGGCCAGTGGGAGGACTGCGGCCAGCCGGGCGACGCGCGGCGCATCTTCAGCCTCGCCTCGTACCGCGGCGACCTGCTCGCGATGGGCGACGACTCCACCGTCCACGCCTACCGCGGCGGCGCGACCTGGGAGCGGGTGGCGCGCTTCGACACCTTCGCCCACCCGGCGAGCGTCCACGACGGCCGGCTGGTGCTCGGCATGCTCCAGCCCGCCACGGTGCACGCGTTCGACGGCACGGCCTGGGAGGACCTCGGCAACCCGCTCGGCGACCCGGCCCGCTGCGACGAGATCCACACGCTCGCCACCTTCCACGGCGCGCTGCACGCCGGCACCTGGCCGCTCGGCCGCGTCGCCCGCTGGGACGCCGCGAGCCGGCGCTGGCGACCGACGGGACGGCTCGGCGACAGCACCGAGGTGATGGCGCTCAACGTCTACAACGGCAAGCTCTACAGCTCGACCATCCCGCGCGCCGAGGTGTTCCGCTACGAGCGCGACGGCTCCTGGACGAGCCTCCGCCGCCTGTTCGATCCGCCCGGCTGGCGCCCGGTGCTGGTGCGGAACATGGGGACGCCGGAGGGGTTCGCGCGGCACCGGGAGTGGACGCGCATCACCAGCCTCACGCAGCACGACGGCCTGGTGTTCGCCTCGGTCGGCAGCTGCACCAGCGCCGCCGTCGATGCGCCGGCCGACATCCGC
The DNA here is from genome assembly GCA_963732645.1 of uncultured Actinomycetes bacterium. Taxonomy (GTDB): domain Bacteria; phylum Actinomycetota; class Thermoleophilia; order Gaiellales; family F1-60-MAGs149; genus VFJZ01. The sequence continues at coordinate 55,329 of CAVTAC010000003.1, read as the reverse complement.
GGCACCGTCCACGCGTTCGGCACCGGCGTCGTCGCCACCACGCCCCGGACGCTGGAGCCGGGCCGCCACCACGTCGTCGCCGTGCGCCGCGGCGGCACGCTGACCGTCCACGTCGACGGCCGCGAGGCGGCGACCGCCACGGGCGCCGTCACCGGATCGATCGCCACGTCGGCGCCGCTGCGCAGTCGGCGAGGACGAGGCCGGCCGCTACGCCGGCGCGATCGACGACTTCCAGACCTTCGACCGGGCGCTCGATCTCCGCGAGATCGGCGCCCTGCACCTCAAGGAGCGAGTGACATGACGCGACTGCGAGTCGGCCTGGTCGGTTCGGGCTGGGCGGCGGGGGCGCACCTCGGCGCGCACAACCAGATCGACGCCTGCGAGGTGGTTGCGATCTGCACGTCCCGCGACGCCGGTCCCGCACGAGTTCACGGGCCGTGACGGCACGCCGCTCGAGGTGGTGCGCGACTTCGCCGACCTGGTCGCGCGGGATGACATCGACGTGATCGACATCTGCAGCCGCAGCGACCTGCACGCCGCCCAGGCGATCGCCGCCGCGCAGGCGGGCAAGCACCTCATCATCGAGAAGCCGGTCGGCCTCGAGCCTCGCGGACATGCGGGCCGTCGAGGCCGCCGTGCAGGCCGCCGGCGTGCGCACCTGCGTGTGCCTGCAGGTGCGGTTCGGGCAGCAGTTCACCGCCACCAAGGGCCTCGTCGACGGCGATCTGATCGGCCCGATCCACTACGCCGAGGTCGACTACAACCACCACATCGGGCCGGAGGTCGGCCAGTACGAGTGGAACCTCCGGCGCGACGGCGGCGGTTCGACGCTCCTGACGGCCGGCTGCCACGCGCTCGACGGCCTGCTGATGTTCATGGGCAACGACATCACCGAGGTGACGAGCTACGAGACCTCGTCCACCCACCCGAACTTCGCGCCCTACGAGTACGCCACCTCGTCCGTGACGGTGCTGCGCTACGCGAACGGCGCCATCGGCAAGGTGGCGTCGGTGGTCGACTCGCACCAGCCCTACTACCTGCGCGTGTACCTGGTCGGCCGCGACGGGACGATCCTCGACGGCAAGCTCTGGTCGGACAGGATCGCCGGCCTCGACCCGGATCGCTGGACCGAGCTGGGCATCAAGCTGGAGAGCGTCATCGAGGACATCGACGACGCCTACACGCCCCAGTTCCAGGAGTTCTACGACGCCGTCAACGGCGGCCGGGAGATGGAGCGCACGAGCCTCGCCGACGCGGTCAAGACGTTCGAGGTGGTGTTCGCCGCCGACCGGTCGGCGGCCGAGGGCCGCACCGTCGCGATGAGCGAGCTGCGCGCGTAGCCGCGGTTCATAGCGGCTTCTCGAGATGGGTCCCGGGTGGACGGCTCGCGGCCGTACGGACTTGGGGGGACACGCGAGCCGCCACCGGGTGCGCCGCACACGCCCGGTCGAGCGGTGCGGACGCTGGGTGGATGCCCGGTCAGGGTCGGGGTAAACATCCCGGTGCGGTTCACGGTCGGCGACGACGGGGAGGACCCGGGATGGCCTCCTACACCGTCAACCCCGCCGCCGTCGCCAGGGCGCGGCAGCTCATCGACGCCCGCCAGTACGTGCTCAACAGCGTCTGGGGCGACGCCCAGCCGAGTACCGACGACGAGAACCGGTTCCTCGAGTCGCACTCGTGGGAGGAGTACGGCGCGTGGCACCTGGGGCTGACCGAGGGGCCCGCCGACGACACCAAGGCGCGGTACGCGTTCGTGTTCGGCGACTTCCGCCGCGTCCACCGCTCGGGCCTGCTCGCCTGCCAGTACCGCGCCGCCGAGTGGCGCCACACGTCGGTCGAGAAGGCCGCGCACGAGCTGCTGCAGCACCTGGACGGCACGCGAGCCTGATCGGCGCTCGACCGGGCACTTCCGGCACAGAAGCGTGTGACGAGATCCACTGCGCCGGCGGTCGTTCCGTGCGCTTGCGTGCGCCTTCCGTGACACCTCGCCGCCGCCCACGCGTCACGACTTCCGCGCGCTCTGTGCCCGAACTGTCAAAACCTCTCGCGAAAGAGCGCCGCGATTCAGCGTTCGGTGCCAGGCACCAGAACGTCTATCGAACGTGCGGGTCCCGGAATCTCGACCGACGTCAAGTGCGCCGGAGCGCGTCGGCCACGTCCAGGCGCACTGCGGCGCGAGCCGGCAGCAGCGACACGAGGGCGACGGCGACCACCGTCGCGAGCGCGAGCGCCGCGACCTGCCACACCGGCGGCAGCACCGGATCGATCGCACCGCTCGCGAGGTTGTAGACGCCCACGAAGAGCCCGAGCCCGAACGGGATCCCGGCCAGGGTCGCCAGCACGGCCAGCGCCGCCTGTGATCCGACGACCGAGCCGGTCACGTCGCGCGGCGTCATCCCGAGCGCGCGCACGACGCCGCTCTCGCGCGTGCGTTCGCGGACGCCGAGCAGCGTCGTCGCCAGCACGTTCGCGATGATCACGAGCAGCAGCAGGACGTTCATGCCCCACACGATCGGCCGCACCTGATCGCGCCCGAGGTCGGAGACCGCAACCGGGTCGGGCCGGTTCGGTGCGAGGCTGCCCTGGCCGCTCGGGGCGGCGCCCGGAACCATGCCCGCGCTCTCGACGGCCGCCTCCCTGTCCAGGGTCGATTCCATCGCCAGCGCGGCCGTGACACCACCGACGCCGATCGCGAGCGCCAGCACGACCGCGATCGCCCGCGCCGGCCGCGCCAGCGTCTGGCGCAGGCCGAGCCGGAGGGCGACGCGCCCGCCGAGCCGAGGGGCGGTGAGCCGCGCGCGCGGCGCCGCGCCCTCGAGCGCGCCCATGGTCGCGGCGCGCACCGTCCGGCGGGCCGGCAGCGCCGTCGCGATCGCGACCGCCACGAGCGCCGTCCCGATCACGGCGACGCAGGTGACGAGGTCGACCGAGACCGGCACCGTGCCCGTCAGGGCCGCCGTGTCCCTGACGATGCGCGGAGCCAGCAGCGCGCCGGCGACGACGCCGGCGGTCGCGCCGGCCAGCGCGATGGCGAGGTTCTCGATCAACGGCAGCAGGAGCAGCTGCGTGGGCGTGAACCCGGCCACCTTGAGCAGGGCAAGCTCGCGGCGTCGCTCCAGCACCCGGGCGCCGACGAACGTCGCGATCATGAGGCCGACAGCGACCAGCACCAGGACCGCGTACGTGCTGAGCGCGATCGATGTCACGCGGTTGCGCTCGTCGGCATCCGCCTTCCGGTCCTGCCAGGTCTCGATGCCGCCACCGCCCTGGCGCAGCCGGCCCAGGCCGGCCACCACGGCGTGCGCCGTCGCCGGATCGCTCAGCCGGACGCCGATCAGCACGCCGCGCCGAGCCGCGTCGGGCTGGATCCGCTCGACGGCCGCCTGGGTCGTGAACGCCAGGCCCGGCTGGGACTCGGGGTACGGCTCGCCGGTGGCGAGCACCGCAAGCCCCGTCACCGTGAGGGAGACGGGGCCGGCGGCACCCTTGACCGTGACGGCGTCGCCGGGTCGCACGCCCGTCGCGTCCGCGTAGCTGCGTTCGAGCACGATCTCGGAGTCATTCCGCAGCCAGCGCCCGTCGGTCACGGCAGGGCGCTCGACCGCGGCCGGCTTCACGCCCGAGCCGACGATCCGGATGGCATAGTCGCCACGCGTCGAGATCACCGTGGCGAGCGGCCCCGTGCTCTCCACGACGCCCGGCGCGGCCGCGAGCCGGGCGGCGTCGGCGGCGCTGCCGACGACGATCGCGTGTGCCCCGTGGGTCTGCCGGAACGTCCGCTGCCACGGGTCGTCGGCGACGCGCCGAAGCTGGAACGCGAGCGTCATCGTCGCGGCACCCGCGACGATGAGGCACGCCATCAGCAGCACGGGGACGGCGCGCCCGCGCAGGCCCGCGAACGACAGCCGGACGAGCACCCCGGTCACGACGGCCTGCCGAGGTCGAGGAGCGGCTCGACCGGGCGCGCCGCTGCGAGCATCGCATCGTCGACCAGCAGGCCGTCGCGGAGCGTGACCACGCGGTCGGCGGCCGCTGCCACGCGCGGATCGTGCGTCACGACGACGATCGCCTGGCCGCGGTCGGCGGCCGTGCGCAGCAGGCGCATGACCTCGCGCGCGCTCGCCGTGTCGAGGTTGCCGGTCGGCTCGTCGGCGAGCACGACGTCCGGCTCGTTCACGAGGGCGCGGGCGATCGCGACCCGTTGCTGCTGACCGCCCGACAGGTGAACGGGGGCGAACCCCGCCCGCTCACCGGCACCGACGGCATCGAGCATCGTCCTCGCCCGCGCCGACGCATCCCTGGACCCGCCGCCGGCCAGCAGCACCGGCAGCGCGACGTTCTCCTGCGCCGACAGGCTCGGCACCAGGTTGAAGGCCTGGAACACGAAGCCGATGTGCGTGCGGCGCATCAGCGCCAGGGCCCGCTCGTCGAGGTCGTCGGTGCGACGTCCGCCCACGTGCACGGTGCCGGCCGTCGGTCGCTCGAGACCGCCCAGCAGGTGCAGCAGCGTGGACTTGCCGGAACCACTCGGCCCCGTCACCGCGACGAGCGAGCCGCGGTCGATCACGAGATCGACACCCCGGAGGGCGAGCACCTCGACGCCCCCGCTCCGGTAGGTCTTCGCCAGGCCATTCGCCTCAATCGCCGCGTCCATCGCGGTCCTCCTTCGTGGTCACGATCCGCGCGGTGACGTAGTCCAGCCACCGCAATTCAGCCTCCGCATGCAGCACCGCGCCCTCGATCAGAAGGTCGGACGCGACGCCGTTCGGCCCGCTCGTCCGGCGCGCCTCCAGGTCGCGGAGCCGCTGCAGCAGTTCATGACGCTGGCGCTCGACCAGCCGCTGCGGGTCGACGATGCCCGGCAGGCCACCGAGCACGAGCTTCGTCACGAACTCGTCCCGCAGGCTCGCGGGCGGGCTGGGCTGATCGAGCCAGGCGGCGATGTCCGCCCGCCCGGCGTCGGTCAGCGCGTAGATGCGCTTGCCCCGCCCATCACCCTCGACGTCCGCGCCCTCGACCAGGCCGTCCCGTTCCAACCGGGCCAGGGTGGTGTAGATCTGGCCGGCGTTGATCGGCGGCAGCAGGTCTCCGAACCGTTGCTCGAGCGCGACCTTGAGCTCGTACCCGTGGGCCGGGCCGCGTGCGAGCAGGGCGAGGAACGCGTGCTTCATTAGATATCGAGTATAGATACTCGATATCTATTGTGCAAGAACGCCGTTCAGGCGAGCTGCGGCATCACCCGGTCGTGGATCAGCTGCAGCTGGTCCTTCATGTGCGGGACGCCGCCGTAGTCGGCCTCGCGGCCGAGCCAGTGCTGCGCCAGGGTCGGATCGCAGAGGGAGAGGATGACGTGGTTCATGCCGGCCGGCACGACGTTCTCCTTGATCTGCGCGACGACGTCCTCCGGCGTGCCCGAGAACGACAGCTTCTCGACCAGGTCGGGCGTCGTCAGCTCGATCGCCTTCTCCACGTCGCCGCTCGCGAAGGCGTCGAAGATCGGCTGCGTCTGGGAGATCTCGATGCCGTGGCGCTGCACCTGCTCGACCGGCATCGCCGGGATGTAGAACGCGACCAGCACGCGGGCGCACTCGCGCGCCTCGTCCCGGTCCTCCGACACGCAGGAGACGCCCCAGGCGGCGATGTCGAGCTCCTTCCAGTCGCGGCCGGCGCGCTCGGCGCCGATGCGGACGTGGTCGGCGGCGTACTGGTTCGCCTCGCGGGAGTAGCCGAGCGCCTGGTGCATGCCGTCCGTGACCTCGCCGGCGAACTCGAACGACTTCGGGCCGCGCATCGCGCCGATCTTGATCGGCATCCGCTCCTGCACCGGCCGGGCCGACGTGAACATGCCCTGGCACGTGTAGAACTCGCCCTCGTGGTCGAGGACGCCCTCGTCCAGGAACGTCCGCATCATCCCGTGCGCCTCGCGCATGCGGGACAGCGAGCGCTTCGCGGCGTCCTGCAGCCCGTACTGCTCGAGCATCGCGAAGTTGCCGATCGAGTAGTTCAGCTCGGTGCGCCCGCCCGTGATCTCGTCGAGCGTCGCCATCGCCTGCACGACCATCGTCGGGTCGCGCAGGATCACGTGGGTGACGTCGGGCGCGAGGATGATGTTCTTCGTCCGGTGGGCGACCGCCGCGAAGATCTGGAAGCAGTCCTTGTGGAACGTCTCGTCCGCTCCGTAGCAGGCGTGGAACCCGAGCCGGTCCGCGACCTCGATGGTGTCGAGGATCTCGTCCATCGGGTGGTCGGGGAGCAGTCCGAAACTGATCTTCATCGCCCAGAGGCCTCCTCAGCCTCGATCTCGGCGAGGAGCTCCTCGCCGGAGATCCGTTCGTCGGCCCAGTGGTCCTGGACCCAGTAGAGGTACTCGAGCCGGGCGTCGACCATGCGGTGCGTGTCCCACGCCGGGATGTCCTGCTGCCGCACGTGCTCGGTCATCAGCGCCGGGTCGACCTCGTAGACGTGCTCGTGCCGCATCACGACGATGTCGGTGATCCGCTGCTCGGGCGGCGGCTCCTGGCCGGCGCGGGTGTAGCCCTCCATCAGCTCGTCCCCGTAGGCCGAGTCGAGCCCGTACTTGCCCGGGTTCATGACGTTGTTCGGGTCGAGCAGCGCGCTTGATCGTCTGCATCACGTCGTAGCCTCCACCCAGCTCCAGCGGCACGAGGTCGACCTCGCCGGCCCGCGCCGAGCCGTGCGCGGCGGAGATCGAGCCGCCGACCTCCAGCGAGGCGCGCGCGATGTCGCGCTTCGCGTCGACCCAGGCGCCCCACGTCTCGTCGTCGAGCTCCTGCTCCCAGATGCCGACGTCGATCTCGCACAGCACGTCGCCCCACGGCTTGTTCGGCCCGTTGGTGTAGCCGAACATGCCCCAGTCGTCGAACACCGGATGCCGCTCGACCAGGCGGTCGACGATCGCGTGCCAGCGCTCGCGGATCTCGGGCACCTTCGGATACGGGATCGCCGCGTCCTCGCAGTGCCACGACATCGGCGCCACCTGGCCGTTCGGCGTCCGCCCGTGCAGCGGCGTCGCGTAGCGGTCGTGCCGGGCCGACCAGTCGAGCTGCGCGATCTCGTCGCCGACGTACTCGCCGCCCGACGCCTTCGCGATGCGCATCATCTCCTTGGCGGCGGGCCGCACCTCCGCCCGGTTGCCGTACAGCGCGAACGCCACCACCGCCGTCGCCCAGTCGGGCTGCGGGATGTACGCCTCGTCGTCGCGGCGCAGGTAGGCGACCTTGCGCTCGTCGAACAGCATCACGCCGGCGATGGTCGCGAAGCCCGGAGCGCATCAGCTCGCCGCCGGTCCGCCAGGCCGCGTCGAACGAGCGCTGCATCCAGAACGCCGAGAACTCCGCCTCCGGGCGCTTGACCAGCTCGAGCGTCGCCTGCGTGACGATGCCGAGCGTGCCCTGCGCGCCCATGAACAGCTCCTTCAGGCGGTAGCCCGACGAGCTCGACCGCGTCTTCACGCCGCCGCCCTCGCCGACGCGGATGATCTCGCCGGTCGGCAGCACGATCTCGAACGAGATGACGAGCTGCCGCACGTGGCCGAAGCGGGAGCCGAGCAGCGACCAGCCGTTCGTGCCGATGCGCCCGCCGACCAGCGCGCACGAGTACGACGCCGGGTTGTCGGGGTACATCACGCCGTGCGGGCGCAGCACCTCGTTCAGCTTCAGCATGTTGACGCCGGGGCCGACCGTGACCGTGCGCTCGGCGAGGTCGATCTCGAACACCCGGTCCATGCGCTTGATGTCGACCAGGATGCCGTGGTGCAGCGGCACCGCGCCGTCCACGAGGCCCGTGCCGCCGGCGCGCGGCACCACCGGGATGCGCTCGCGGTTGGCGAGCTGGACGATCTGCGACACCTCCTCGGCCGTCGCCGGCAGCACGACCACCTGCGGCACGTGCTCCTCCCAGCGGTGCACCGCGGAACATGGCCGGCGTGCGCGCGCGGTTGATGCGCGCCGTCATCGACGTCAGCACGTGCTGCGGGCCGACGATCTGCGCGAGCCCGTCGAGGACGCGGTCGTCGAGCGCCGCGACGGTGGCCACGTCAGTCCGCCCCGGTCGCGACGTCGAGGCCCGCCAGCGACTGCAGGCCGGCCGAGTGCGCGACGAGCTCCATCAGGTCGCACACCTCGATCGCGCGCGGCGCGCCCTGCTCCGACAGCGGGCGCTCCGACCAGACGCAGGCCGACACCAGCAGGTCGACGTCGAGCTGCGCCGCCTGGTCGATGCGGCGCGCGCTGATCGCCGCCGTCAGGTCGGGCCGCTCGATGCCGAGGCCCGCGCCGGCGCCCGAGCAGTAGCCCCACTGCGTCACGTGGTCGACGTCCTCGAACGTCAGGCCGGGGATGGCGCGCATGATCTCGCGCGGCTCCTTGTGGATGCCCTTCCGCTTGTTCAGGCGGCACGGGTCGTGGTACGTCGCGCGCCGCTCGACCGGCACGGTCAGCGTCGAGCCGGCCGTCGCGGATCAGCTCGGCGACCAGCTCGATCACGAGCACGATCTCGAAGTCGTAGTCGTCGCCGAAGTACTTCGGGTAGTCCTCGGTGAACGTGATGTAGTCGTGCGGGTCGAGCACGAGGATGCGCTTCGCGCCGACCGCGCGCCAGTCGGCGACGTTGTGCTCGGCGAAGCGCCGCGCCTGCTCGGCGTAGCCCATCTCGGCCGCCGGCCCGCCGCAGCACCACTGCTCGCGCATCAGGCCGAACTCCACGCCGGCGGCCTGCAGCAGCTTCGCCACCGCCTTGGGCTGCGACGTGCGGTAGAACGCCGCCTCGCAGTCGCAGAACAGGATCGTCTCGCCGCCCACCGGAATGCCGAGCTCGGCCGCCCAGTCGGCCACGCGCTCCTGCGACACGCCCTCCAGCACCGGCTCGTTCTTCAGCTCGTCGGTCTGCAGGTTCCAGCGCTCCCACCCCGGCTGGTGGATGCCGCTGTCGACGGCGAGGGTGCGCATCGCCTTCACGAGGTCGACCGTGCGCGTGCGGAAGCGGTAGAAGTCGCCGGCGAAGATGGTGTTCGGGCAGCGCAGCTCGCAGGCGCCGCACTGCGTGCAGTTGACGTAGTCCTCCGCCACGTCGGCGATCGTCGACGAGACCCTTCTCCATCGCCACGACGTTCGCGTGGAACGCGGTCGGGCTGTGGGTCTCGTCGTGGGTCACCTGCAGGACCGGGCACACCTCACGGCAGAACTTGTGCCCCGAGCTGAAGCAGTTGTAGGCGGCGTTCCGCCACTCGTCGAGCACCCGTGCGGCAGGGTCCGACGCACCGTTTCCGTCAACAGTCACGCGCTCCCCGATCCACTCGTTGGCGAAGGGCGCGGCGAGCATAACCCGCGGCCCTTGCCTGCGCCAGCGTCCGGTGGGTCAGCGCCCAGCCCCGTCAGGACAGAGGGCGCGGATCGTCCTAGGATGGGCTCATGAAGCAGCAGCCGGTCGCTCGCGTCTCGTCCGTTCGCATCGACGTCGAGGAGCGTGGGCCAGCGGCCGTTCGCTTCGATCTCGGCGAGCGCACCGCCGCCGCGACCGTGCGCCTCGACGTGGTGCACGCCCTCGGCGTCACGACCGGCACGGTGCCCGCCGGCGCCGCGGAGGTCGCGATCGACCTGCGCGCGCTGCCGGCCGGACCAGCCGAGCTGCGCGTCACGGCAATCGGTGCCGACGGTCGCGAGGGCAAGCCCTCGGCGATCTCGTTCGCCGTGCCCGGCCGCGCCGGCACCGGCCCCGTGATCACCGCGCTCGACGCCCGCGACCGCGACCTGCGGCGACCCGGCAAGACCTCGACGGCCGTGCCGCGCCTGCGCATCGCGTTCGACGAGCCGGGCGCCGCCGTGAGCGCGATCCACCTCGAGCTGACGCGCCCCGACGGGTCGGTCGAGCACGCGCACGTGCCGCCGCCCGCGGGCGGCAAGGGCGAGCTGCGGCCGTTCTCGCTGCAGGCCGGCGCGCCGGCCGGCAAGTACGTCGTGCGCGCCGCGCTGGTCGACGCCGACGGCAACGCCGGCCCGCCCGCGACCGCGGTGTTCGCGGTCGGCGAGAAGGGCCCGGCGGCGCCCGAGGTCTCGCGTGCCACGTGGCGCAAGGACGGCCGCGTCGTGGTGCGCGGCAGCGGCTTCGACGGCCCCGGCCTGGTGGCGCTGGTCGACGGCGCCCCCGTGCCGATCGCCGAGGCGAGCGACGGCCAGCTGGTGCTGGTCGCCGCCAACGACGTGCCGGCCACGGTCGAGATCCGCACCGATCTCGGCGCGGCCGCGGCGCCCGGCCTGGTCGGCCCGCGGCCGACGATCGAGATCGTGCCGGCCGGCGCCACGGTGGCCGAGGGCAGCTCGGCGCAGTTCCACGCCATCGTCCGGGGAGTCGCCGACACCCGGGTGGAGTGGAGCGTCGACGCCGCGGCCGCGGTCGCCATCTCGGCCGACGGCGTGCTCGCCGTCGGCCACGGCGCGCCGGCCGCGGTGGTCGTCCGCGCCCGCAGCGCCGCCGCCGGCGTCGAGGCCACGTCCACCGTCCAGGTCGCCGCGCCCGACGGCCGCGGCGCCACCATCGGCCCGCGCGGCGGCACCAGCCGCGGCGCCGGCGGCGTCACGCTCACGATCCCGGCCGGCGCGCTCGACACGTCGGCGAAGATCGTCGTGGAGCCGAAGAAGTCGCGCCTCGTGCAGCGCGGCGTCGTGGTCGGTGCCGAGGTGAAGCTGACGGCCGTCGACCTGAACCAGCCGGCCTCGATCGAGATCCCGCTGCGCGTGCACGCCGAGCCCGGTTCCGTGGTCGACGTGCTGTTCTGGGAGCACGGCGAGTGGATCCCCACCGGCCACGCCACGGTGGGCGGCTCCGGCTTCACGGTCGGTCTCGACCTGTCGCGGCTGCCCGGCGGCATCAAGGTGGTCATCCCCGGCCGCACGCCGCACGGCGGCTCGCAGGCGCTCAGCGCCGCGCCGTCCATCGACGCGGTGCACGAGACGCCGATCGAGGAGGGCGACACCGTCCCGCTGCTCGTCACCGGCGCGAACTTCGTGCCCGGGCTGACGCAGGTCTCGGTCGTGCGCGCGACCGGCGCCGTCGACGCGCGCATCGAGTGCCGCGGGACGGTCGTGAAGGCCGACGGCTCGGCGCTCGGCGTCACCGTCGAGGTGTCGCCGCTGCCCGAGCTCGGCGAGGGCAACCTGTCCGACCACCGGCTGCGCGTCGAGACGGCCGCCGGCCGGGCCGAGTATCCGCTGCCCATCACGGGCCACGACGAGCTGATCGTCGCCGCCGGCCAGACGGTGACGGTGTCGGCGTCGCGGCGCTTCTCGGTGCTGCGGATCGACACCGGCGGCACGCTGGAGGTCGCCTCGACCGTGCCGCCCGTGCTGATCGAGGTGCTCGGCGAGGCGTTCATCGACGGATCGGTGACGGTCGTCGCGGGCCGGGGGACGGCCGGCACCAAGGGCACGGCCGGTGGCGCAGGCGGCGCCGGCGGCGTCGGCGCCGCGCCGTTCATCGTCGGCGCCGGCGGCAACGGCGGCGGCGGCGGCACCGACGGCGACAAGAACGGCATGGGCGGGTCGGCGGGCGCGTCGCCGCCCGGCTCGGGCCTGCCCGCGGGCACGGCGGGAGCCGGCGGCAACGCGGGCGGCTGGGGGCTGCACCCCCACGCCGGCGGCAGCGGCACCACCGGCGGCGCCGCTCCCCACGCGCGCATCCCGGGCTTCCAGGCCCACTCCGGCAACTTCCCGGCCCTCGGCATCGGCGCCGGCGGCGGCGGTGGCGGCGGTGGCGGCGGCGAGGGCTGGGTCTTCAAGTTCGCCGGCGGTGGCGGCGGTGGCGGTGGAGCCGGCGGCGGCGGTGTCGGCATCGCCGCGGGCCAGGGCATCCGGTTCCGCGGCGTCGTGATGGCCAACGGCGGCGACGGCGGATCCGGCGGCACGGCGGGCGACGGCCTGCCCGACCCGTGGGCGTACATCACCGCCGGCCAGGGCGGCGGCGGGGGCGGCGGAGGCGGCGGCACGATCCTGCTGCAGGGCATCACCGACTCCCAGGGCGCCTACGCCGTCGCGGTCTCCGGCAAGCAGGGCTTCCACCCCAACAGCGCGGTCCAGGTCGAGTGGCGCACGCTGCTGCAACAGGCGCTCGCCCGTGAGTCGACCGGCGACATCCGGGCCGACGGCGCCATCGTCGGGCTCGCGCGCCCCGTCGCCACGCAGGGCCCCGACATCCTCTACCTCCCGTACCTCGTGTCGACGCAGCCGTCGATCGACGTGACGGGCTACAACGCCACGCACCTGCGGGTCGCGGGCGGCTTCAGCCACGCGCGGCGGGCGATCGCCTGGGCCACCAACGCGGGTCTCAACGCCGAGACGGTGCTGTGCGGGGCGTCGGTGCCGCTGGACGAGGGCTTCAACGAGGTCGTCGCCGAGTGGCTGTGGGAGACCTTCGGCCTGCCGGAGTCCGACCCCCAGCTGGACGCACAGGTGCGGATGACCTCTGCCAGGGTGCGCACGCGCAGGGTGCTGCGGCTCTCGGGCACGATCCCGTACTACGACTTCACGGCGACCGTGACCCCGGCGACGCTGACGGTGGCGACCGAGCGCACCGGCGACCTCGCGGTCGCGGTCACCGCCACCCAGCCGACGGCGCTGCTGTGGAGCGTGTTCGGCGGCGACGACTACGGCACGGTCGCCGCGACCGCCGGCGGTGCGCGGTACCGGGCACCGTCGCGGGTGCCGGGCTCGGTCGCCATCGTCAGGGTCGCCTCGGCGCTCGATCCCAACCGCCGCACGGAGGCGACGGTGACCGTCGTGCCGGGCATCGCGACCGCCGCCGTGGCGGCCACCGGCACCCCGGCCATCGCCGCGCTGCCGTCGGCCAACTGCGGCCAGACGATCGCGATCGACATCCCGGCGGCCACCTACGCGCTCACCAACGAGGGGTTCGCGAGCGTGCCCTCGGTGGAGTTCCCCGTGCTGCACGCGAGGACGGGCGGCGGGTGCGAGCGCGGCATCGTGCCGATCGCGCCCACGATCGCGACCGGGCTGCAGAGCCTCACGGCCGAGGTGCCGGCGTGCGCCGATCCGGGCGGCTGGGTGCGCGTCGCGGGCCACGGCAGCGCGCGCCTGCAGATCGTGCCGGAGGTGACCTCGATCGACGGCAACCGCGCGTCGGAGCCCGACTTCTACCGTGCGCGGCATCGGGCTTCGCGTGCGGCGAGACCCAGGTGCTCGTCGACGGCGTCCTCCAGCCGGCGACGTCGATCCTGTCGCTCTCGTGCGGCTCGATCCACATGACGCCGTGGCCCGCGCACGGCGCCATGCCTGGTCGTGCGGACGAGCGGCGGTGACAGCGCGCCGATCGCCGTGCCGTAGGCGAGCGGCGCGCTGCTGCGTCAGGCGAGCAGCCCCGCGAGACCGAAATAGGCCTGCGCCTGCGTGTGATCGGCGAGGTCGTCCATCTCGACCCAGCGCAGGCCGGTGATGTCGAGCACCTTGAACGGCGTGCCCGCGCGCACGATCTCGTCGTACGCGACCTCGTAGTAGTTCTGGTGGTTGGCCTCGTCCGCCATCATCGCCTCGAGGCTCGCGAACAGTGCCGTGCTGGACGTCCGGCTGATGCGCTCGATGCCGATCGACTCGCCGATCGCGCTGGTCGACGTCCACCGTGTTGCCGATCCGCACGACGTCGCCACGCTCGTTGCAGATGACCTTGATGACCTCCTCGCCGACGTCGGAGCTGTCGATGCACACGTAGCTCGGGCCCTCGTCGAGCGCCAGCAGCCGCTCCAGCACCTCGTGGTCGAAGATCACATCGCCGTCCAGCTTGATGAACGCCTCGCCGTCGAGGTGGTCGCGCGCGACGAGCAGCGAGCAACCGGTGTTCGTCGTGAGAAAGTGCTCGTTCGTCACGTAGGTGACGTCGAGGTCGGGAAACAGCCCGCCGATGTAGCCGCGGATCGTGTCCTCCATGAAGCCGCAGACGACGACGAACGACGTGATGTCGGCGCGCAGCAGCTTCGTGATCATGTGCTCGAGCACGGTGCTGTCGCCGATCGGCAGCAGCGACTTGGGCGAGTCGATGGTGAGGGGATGCAGGCGCCGGCCGGCGCCCGCCAGGAGGATGAGGGCCTTCATGACGGTGTGGTTCCTCTACTTGCGGAGTGGATAGGTGAGCGACTCGGGGCGGCTCTGCAGCTGGCTGCCGCGCTCCACGAACCGCACGAGCGCGATCACGAGCTGACCGACGCCGAACAGCCAGCACCACAGGTCGGGGCGGTGCATGAGCGCAGCGAGCGCGCCGAACGTGATGTGCTCGGCCTCGTCCAGCGCGAACACCGAGCGGTGCCGGAACCAGAGCCAGTCGAGGCGACGGCGCAGCGACTTCGGCGCGGCCCGCTCGGCGTCGAGCGTGGCGTACAGCTCGCGGCGCCGGACACCGGACTTCGCCAGGTACCCGGGGTCGCGCTGCATGGCGCCGAACATGGTCTCGAGCTTGATGTAGTACCGGAACAGGAAGCCGAAGCTCGACGCGAAGCCGAGCACGAAGTAGTACGCCTCGCCGGACATCCGGTAGGCGGCGACCGCGAACGCGAGGTTGATGACACCGACCTTGAGCACGTCGAGCGTCTTGTCCAGGTAGTCGCCGATCGCCGAGGTCTGGGCCGTGTACCGGGCGAGCTGCCCGTCCAGGCAGTCGAGCACGTAGGAGACCGGCAGCAGCACGGCCGCGGCCACGCTCCACCAGCCGCCCGCGACGATCATCCCGGCGGCCAGCACGTAGAGCGCGAACGAGCCGATCGTGACCATCGTGGGCGTCAGCCGGCGAATGCGGCTGGCGGTCTCCAGCAGCAGGCTGTTGGCCAGCCGCGGGTACCAGAGGTCGCCCCAGTTCGAGAAGTAGTTCGGCTCGACCACCGCGGCCCGGTCGGGCCGCGGGCTAGGCGACGCCATGGGCCGGCAGCGCGTCGACGGTGGCCGCGGCCACGGCTGCGCGCCGGTCGGGGCACTGCAGCAGCTTCGCCAGCTGACGCACGGCGAAGGCCGTGTCGCCGGCGCGCAGGGCGCCGATGTGGCCGACCTGGAAGATCCGGTCCTTCAGCACGCCCTTGCCGTTGTAGATGACGATGCCCTTGCGCCCGAACCGTCGCGAGAGCTGGGCGAAGGTCAGGTGCTCGGGCAGCTCGATGCAGGTGATGACGTTCGAGTTGGCGCCGTCGTAGGCGGCATAGTGAAGTCCCATGCGCGTCACCTGCCGGCGCGTGTAGAGCGCGCGCTGGCGGATGGTCTCGCGAAAGCGCTCGACGCCCAGCGTCGTGATCTCGCGCAGCGACGCGTGCAGCGAGATGAACACGTGCACGGCCGGGGTGTTCGGCGTCTGGGTGTAGTTGCGCATGTAGTAGAAGTGGTTGTAGAGGTCGAGGTAGTGACCGGCCCCGGACGGCTCCGTGAGCGTGTCGAGCAGCTCCGAGCGCACGACCAGGATCCCGACGCCGGGCATCGCGGAGAGCGCCTTGCCCGAGGCGCCGACGAGGATGTCGACACCCCACTCCTTCGCGCGGATGTCCTCCGCGCCGATGCTCGAGATGGCGTCGACCGAGATCAGCGCGCCGGCGGCGTGCGCCAGCGCCGCGATGGCGGCGACCGGGTTGAGCATGCCGGTGCTCGTCTCGTGGTGGACGACCGCGACCAGCGAGTACGGCCGCGACTGAAGCGCCGTCGCCACGGCGTCGAGGTCGATCGGCGCCTGCCAGGCGAACTGCAGGTGATCGACGTCGGAATTGTGCAGCGTGGCGACCGCGAACAGCCGCTCGCCGAACTCGCCGTTGCTGATGACCAGCACCGGGCCGCGGCTGCCGAGGCTCGACAGGACGGTCTCGTTCGCGGCCGTTCCGGAGCCGGTGAGGAGCGCGACCTCATAGGTGTCGTCGATGCCGACGATGGGTCGCAGCATCTCCGCGCTCTCGACCAGCACGGCCGAGAAGTCCGCCTCCCGATGTCCCATGTTCGCGCGGCCGACAGCGCGGCGCACGGTCTTCGACAGCAGTACGGGGCCCGGACAGAGGAGGATCGTCCGGGGCTTGTTCGTCTTACGCATTGAGCTCGCCGTCCTTGTCGCGCTTGGTAAGCAGAAGTGCAAGCTCTGGCAGTGCCTGTACACCCACCGGAAATGGTTGGTCGTGGCACGGTCGCTCCTCCTCGGGCGACCTGGGTTGCGTGTCGTTCGTTCGCGTGAGGGCCGTGATCTCGCGCAGGGGCTGGGCGCGTCGATCGGCCGCTTCCCTGGCGACCTACGGACGCCGGGGCGGGCATTCTTGCATCGTTTGTCACGACATGCGCCGGACGCGGATACTGCGGTCGGCGACGAGGATCGGTGCGTGGGCGAGCGCAGCTACTACGTGTACGTGATCGAGCTGGACGACGAGGCCGGCCCGCGCATCCGCCCGGACCGGCCGGTGGTGTACGTCGGTCAGTCGGCGGTGCCGCCCGAGCAACGGTTCGAGCAGCACCTGCAGGGTTACCGGTCGAGCCGGAAGGTGCAGAGGTTCGGCCGCCGCCTGCGGCCGCGGCTGTACCGCGCCCACAATCCCCTGCCGACCAGGGAGGCCGCCGAGGCGATGGAGCGCGAGCTGGCCCGCCGCTTGCGCAAGCGCGGCTACGTGGTACACGGCGGTCACTGACCGCGCCAGCGCACAACCCTTCGTGCCGTCTCCGACGAACATCCGCGCGCGACCGTGACGTTGTGGCGCTTTCGGTGCCAGGCACCGAAACGGACACGGGAATCTGCTACGGACCCCCGGCCGGGCGTCAAGCGACAGCGCGGCGGTGCCGATAGCGCAAGCAGGCTGATGTCCGCCGGGCTTCCACCTCCTGCGTCCGACGCTGCGCCGACCGAGGCGCGCCGGATCACCACGCGCGCCCGCCTGCTCGGGGCCCGTCTGCTCGGCCGCACGCAGCGCGTGATGAGCGGCCGCCTCGAGGACATCCTCGACCTGTTCGACGAGGACGTGTACAGCGGCGAGATCACCGCCGACGGCCGCTACGTCGGCAACTCCGAGGTGCCGCGGCTGGAGCGCTACATCGGCGGCGAGATCCCGGCCGGCGCCGAGCACGGCGCGTTCTGGGAGTCGCGGATCCACCGCGACGACTGGGCCGACTACGAGCGCTTCAACCGGCAGCTGCTCGAAGGCTTCGACGCCGAGGTCACCTACCGCTTCCTCGGCCTCGACGGCGTCACGCGCTTCCTCTGGGATCGCGCCCGGCCGCGGCGAGGCCCCGATGGCCGCGTGTTCATCACGGGCACCATCTCCGACGTCACGTCGCGGCACGAGGTGGCGGCGCGGCTGGCGCTGGTCAGCGATCGCTTCACGCAGCTGCTCGACGTGGTCGGCGAGCACGTGTACCTGGCCGTCGCACACCCCGAGGGCCAGCTGGAGGAGCTGTTCCAGGGCCCCGGAGCGGACCGCCTGCTCGGCGGTGCCGAGCCGGACAGCGCGATGGAGAACTGGGACGCCGCGATCCACCCGGACGACCGGATCGCGTACGACGCGTTCATCGCGACCACGTCGGCCGGCGAGAGCGCCGACGTCGAGTACCGGCTGCGCGGCGCCGACGGCATCACCCGCTGGGTGCACGACCGCGCCGTCGCACACCGGAAGCCCGACGGGTCGGCCGAGATCAGCGGCATCGTCTCCGACGTCACCGAGCGTCGCCGGATGCGCGCCGAGCTGGCCCAGACGCACGCTTCGCTGTCGCAGGTGGTGGAGGCGATGGACGCCCACCTGTTCACGCTGCGCGTCGAGGCCGACGGCACCAACTCCGACGTGTACCGCGGGCCCGAACCGCGAGGCGCTGATCGGCGGCGTGGTCGAGGCGTCCGCGAACCAGCACCAGGCCTACGAGGCCCTCGTCCATCCGGACGACCGGGCCCGGTGGCGGGCGGGCGTCGACGCCACCCGGCTGGGCGAGACGATCGACATCGAGTACCGCGTGTGCGGCCTGGACGGTCGCGAGCGCATCATCTCCGAGCAGCTGCGGCCGCGGCGCGACGCCGACGGCACGCTGTTCTACGACGGCGTCAGCCGCGACATCACCGCGCGGCGCCGGCTCGAGGACGACCTGCTGCGCAGCATGGCCGACATGCGTGAGGCCCACGCGGAGCTCGAGGCGGCGCGCCACGCGGCCGAGCTGCGCGCGCGCACGGACGAGCTCACCGGCACCTTCAACCGGCGCCACTTCAGCGAGGTGACCGAGACCGCGCTCGCCGAGCACCCGGGCAGCTGCGCCCTCGTGCTGCTCGACGCCGACCACTTCAAGCAGGTCAACGACGACTACGGCCATGTCGTGGGAGACGCGGTGCTGGTGGAGCTGGCCCGCCGCCTGCAGCACACGATCGGCCCCGAGGACTGCCTGGCGCGCTGGGGCGGCGAGGAGTTCGCCGTGCTGCTGCGCGGCATCGAGTCGGACGCCGAGCTGCACTGGCGCGCCGACGGCCTGCGGGCCGCGATCGCCGCCGCGCCCGTCGAGGCGGCGGGCGTGAGCCTCCGGCTGACGGTGTCCATGGGCGGCGTGCGCGCGAGTGCCGACCTGGCGACACTGGATGCGCTCGTCGATGCCGCCGACCGGTGCCTGTACGACGCGAAGCGGCACGGGCGCAATCGGGTCTCGCTGGTGCCGCACCTCGCGACCATCGACGCGGCGGGCGACTCCGAGACGGTCTGCGTGGCGCGCGCGCTGGCCATCGTCGCGAGCGCGCAGGAGGGCGTGCCGAGCGGGCACGCCGAGCTCGTGGCGGCGCTCAGCGCCCAGACGGCCGAGCGCCTCGGGCTGCCGGGCGAGGTCGTGCTCCGCTGCCGGCTGGGAGGCTGGCTGCACGACATCGGCAAGGCCGCGATCCCGCAGGCGATCCTCGCGAAGCCCGCCCCGCTGGACGAGTCGGAGTGGGCCGCGATCCAGGCGCATCCCGCGCTCGGCGAGGCGATCGTCCGCGACATCGCCGCCCTGCGCGATGCGGCGCCGGCGGTGCGGCACCACCACGAGCGCTTCGACGGCACCGGCTACCCCGACGGCCTGGCCGCGAGGGCGATCCCGGTCGAGGCGCGCATCGTGGCGGCCGCCGACGCCTACGCGGCGATCACCGGCGGCCGTCCGTACGCCCCGGCCCGGAGCCCGGAGGACGCGGCGCTCGAGCTGCGCCGCGGCGCCGGGACGCAGTTCGACCCGGCGGCGGTCGACGCGCTGCTCGACGTGCTGGGCATCGCCAGCGCGTCGGATGCGCGCGTCGCGTAGACCGGCGCATCGCCACATGCCGCGCGCGGCGAACGCATAATCTCCGGCATGACGCAGCGCATCGTGATCCTGGGGGCGGGTTTCGGCGGAATGGAGCTGAGCACGCTCCTGTCGGAGGAGGTCGCCGGCGACGCGGAGATCACGCTCATCGACCACGGTGACAGCTTCGTGTTCGGCTACTCGAAGCTCGACGTGATGTTCCGCGGCGCGGCGCCCGAGTCGGTGCGGCTGCCGTACACCGAGTTCGTCAAGCCGGGCGTGGACTTCGTGCGCGACACGGTCGTCGCGATCGACCCGGAGCGCCGGCACGTCACGACCGCGAACGGCAGCTACGACGCCGACATCCTCGTCGTCGCGCTGGGCGCCGACTACGACTACGCCGCCACGCCGGGGCTGACCGAGGAGCACGAGTTCTACTCCTACGCAGGCGCCTTCGGCATGCGCGAGAGGCTCGACGCGTTCAGCTCGGGCAACGCGGTGATCGGCGTCTGCGGCGCGCCGTTCAAGTGCCCGCCGGCGCCCAGCGAGTGCGCGCTGATGCTGCACGACAGCCTCGTCCGCCGCGGCGTGCGCGACCAGTGCACGATCACCCTCGTGCTGCCGTTCATGACGCCCGTGCCGCCGTCGCCCGACACCTCGGCCGCGCTGGTCGGCGCCTTCGCCGAGCGCGACATCGCATTCGTGCCGAGCACGAAGGTGAAGGCCGTCGAGCACGACCCCGGCAAGGTCGTCTTCGAGAGCGGCGACGCGCTCCCGTTCGACCTCTTCCTCGGCGTGCCGAAGCACCGTGCGCCGCAGGTCGTGGTCGACGAGCGGCCTGGCGGTCGACGGCTCGATCCCGGTCGACTCGGCCACGCTCGAGACGCGCTTTCCGGGCGTCTACGCGATCGGCGACGTCGCCACGCAGGGCACGCCGAAGGCGGGAGTGTTCGCCGAGGGCGCCGCCCGCGCGCTGGCCCCGACGCTGATCGGCAAGATCCGCGGCACCGGCGACACCGGCACCCACACCGGCACGGGCTCCTGCTACATCGAGTTCGGCGCCGACCGCATCGGCCGCGTCGACGTCGACTTCCTCTCCGGCCCCTCCCCCACCGGCGTCTTCCAGGAGCCGTCGGAGACGATGCGCGTCCTCAAGGAGCAGTTCGGGTCGAGCCGCCGCGCACGCTGGTTCGGCCGCACCGGCTGACGCGCTCGCTACACGACCGACCGCAGTGACGGCAGCACGGCTGCGCACTGCTCGATGGCGGTGCGGATGCGCGGCAGGATCGTCCCCTCGCGCGTCACGGGCCCGCCGGCGCGCTGCGTGAGCGGACCACCGAGCCGGGCGTCGAACCACCCGAGCTCGACCAGCGGCCGGACGAGGAGGAAGACCGGCAGCAGGGCGACGTCCTCGGCACCCAGCGGGCGCAGCTCCTGGTAGCCGGCCAGCAGCGCCGCCTGCAGCTCCTCGAACCGGGGGTCGCCGAACCGCTGCGTGAGCCCGCTCGCGAGGTCGTACATGTGCCAGCCGTACGCCGTATCGTCGAAGTCGATCGCCGCGACGCCGCCGTCCTGCACCAGAACGTTCTCGGCCAGTAAGTCGGAGTGAATCAGGCTGTAGCGGCCCGGCCGCTGCCCGTAGTCGCGCAGCAGGCCGTGGATGGTGCGGCGCGCGTCGGACACGATCTCACGCTCGCCCGGCGTCAGCTCGGGCACCTCCCAGAACCGCCCCCACCACGGATCGGAGCCCACGAGCCCGTCCGCGTCGAGCGCGTGCCGGTCGAACCCCTCCGGCGGGCGCCAGTCGGTGGCCTGCGCGTGCATCTGCGCCATCAGCCCGCCCAGCGCCGCGAACAGGGGCACGGGGTCGCGCTCTCCCGCCGCGAGCACCTCGTCCAGCGGCTGGCCCTCGAGCCACGCGATCAGCCCGACGTGGCGCGTCTCGCCCGCGTCGCCGAAGGGCACCGTCGCGTAGCCCGCGCCGGCCGTCGTGGGCACGGGTCGCGGCGTCGCGATCCCGGCGTCGCTCAGCGCCGTCGTCCAGGAGTTCTCGCTCTCCAGCTCGGCCAGGGTGTGGTAGCCGGGCCGGTGGATCCGCAGCGCGTAGGACTCGCCGTCCACGGTGTCGACGCGGTAGACGACGTTCTCTCGCGCCGAGACGAACGTGATCGCCGCGACCTCGAGCGGCCAGTGCGGCAGCGCGCGGTGGACGACGGCCTCGAGCGCCGCATCCGGTTCAGGCATGGACGGCCGCGACCGTGTCGGCGAATGCCTCCAGGAAGAGGTCGGCGTGCCGGCGTTCGAACACGAGCGGCGGCCGGATCTTGACGAGGTTGTCGTACGCGCCGGCGTTCGAGACGAGGAAGCCGCGGTCCTTGAGCGCGTTCGCAACCCGCGACGGCGCCGGCGACATCGGGCTCCCTGCCGTCCCGGTCGACGACCCAGTCGATCCCCACGAACAGGCCGTGACCGCGCACGTCGCCCATCGGCTCGCACGTCGTCGCGATCTCCCGCAGCGCCGACCGCAGGTACTCGCCGACGTCTGCCGCCTGCGCTGCCAGGCCGCGGTCCTCGAGCTCGTCGATCACCGCCATGCCGACGGCGGCGTGCACCGGCGTCGAGGAGAAGGTGTTGAAGTAGCCGGTCCGTTCGCGGAAGACGCCGACCAGGTCGGCGCGTCCGGCGCAGGCCGACAGCGGGTAGCCGTTGCCCATCGGCTTGCCCATCGTGACGATGTCCGGGACGACGTCGGTGACCTGGTAGCCCCACCAGCTACCGGTCCGGCAGAAGCCGGCCTGGACCTCGTCCAGGATCACGACGCCACCCGCCTCGCGGACCATCGCGGCCGCCCGGCCCATGAAGCCCGCGGGGATGTCCGGCAGTCCTTCGTTGGCGAGGATCGAGCACAGCAGGATGCCCGCGAGCGGCGTGCCGGCCGCGGCGAAGTCGTCGATCGCCGCACGCACCTCGGCGAGGTACCGCTCGCCGAGCGCGTCCGCGGACAGGCCCGCCTCGACCGGTCGGTAGGCGTCCGGGAACGGGATGGCGTGGATATCGGTGCGGCCTCGGTGCGGCGCGTGCGTCAGCTGGCCGACGAGCGCGCTGTTGCCGTGGTAGGCGGCGTCGGTGCAGATGAAGCCACGGCCGCCGGTGGCCATCTGGGCCATCTGCATCGCGATCTCGTTCGCCTCCGTCCCCGTGCAGGCGAACACCACCTGCGTGATCTCGTCGGCGTGGAGGGCGAGCAGGCGCTCGGCGTAGTCGAGGATCCGCGTGTCGAGGTAGCGACTGTGCGTGCTGTGGGTCGCCGCCTGCTCCGCGAGCGCCGCGACGACGCGCGGGTTGCAGTGCCCGACGACCGGGATGTTGTTGTACATGTCGAGGTACCGCTGGCCGTCGGCGGCGAACAGCCAGGGCCCCTCGCCGCGGACCAGGTGAACCGGGGTCTCGTAGAACAGCGGCGTCCCCTTGCCGAAGAGCCGGTCGCGGCGCGCAACGATATCCCCGATGGTCATGGCGAACCTCGTCTGGTTGAACGACGCGGCGATTATCCCACGCCCACGGCGGTCGCCGCGGTGCGATGGTGGGCCGGCTCGGCTGCAGACCAGCGTCCGGCGATCAGCGCTGCGAGGCCGGCATCATCGCTCGCGGCGTCGACCGGATCGACGGGCGGCGGCGTCAGGCCATCAGAGGAAGATGTCGGGCAGGAGGTCGCCCGTTCCGTACTGGTAGCGATCGAGGTCGGTGATGCCCGCCTCGGCGAGCACCTCGTCGTCCATGAAGAAGTTGCCGGTGCACTCGCGCGCCGGGCGCTGGAAGATGGCGTGGGCGGCGTCGGCGACGATCTCGGGCGAGCGCGTCCCGGCCATCGCCTCCTCGCCGCCGAGGATGTTGCGGATCGCGTCGGTCGCGATCAGCGTGCGCGGCCACAGCGAGTTGGCGGCGATGCCGTCCTCGCGCAGCTCCTCGGCCAGGCCGATCGTGCAGAGGCTCATGCCGTACTTCGACAGCGTGTAGGCGAGGTGCCTGCCCGGCCAGTAACCGTCCAGGCGCAGCGGTGGCGACAGCGTCAGGATGTGCGGGTTGGACGATTTGCGCAGGTGCGGGATCGCCGTCTTCGAGAGCAGGAAGGTGCCGCGCACGTTGACGTCGAGCATCAGGTCGTAGCGCTTCATCGCGATCTCCGGGGTCTTCCGGATGTCGACCGCGCTGGCGTTGTTGACGACGATGTCGATGCCGCCGAAGGTGTCGACCGCGGCCGCCGCGGCGCGCTCGACGTCCTCGTCGTTGCGCACGTCGCCGACGACGGGCAGCGCGCGGCCGCCGGCCTCCTCGATCGCCGCCACCGCCGTGTGGATGGTGCCGGTCAGCCGCGGATCGGGCTGATCGGTCTTCGCCAGCAGCACGATGTTCGCGCCGTCGCGGGCGAGGCGGAGGGCGATCGCGAGGCCTATGCCCCGGCTCCCGCCGGACATCAGAACGGTCTTGGGGGTCGAGTCCGGCAGGCGCGGAATCGTGACCGCTGCGCGACGGCGTGTCAATCGGGAACCGCGCTACCGGGATCGCCGGCCGGGCCCTGCATGCCAGACTCTCGCGATGGCCAGACTCGCGACGATCCGCACCCCCGGCGGCCCACGCGCAGCGGTCATGCGCGGCGATGCGGAGGCCGTGGTCCTCGAGGCGTACGGCGACGTCGGCGAGCTGCTCCGCGCCGGCGCCGACGGCACCGCCGCAGTCCGGCAGGCGCTCGAACGGGGAGCGGTGACGGCGGTCGGCGAGCGTGATCTGCTGCGTCCCGTGCTCGCACCCGGCGCGGTCGTCTGCGTCGGCATGAACTACCGCGCGCACATCCTCGAGATGGGCCGCGAGCTGCCGACCCGGCCGACGCTGTTCTCGAAGCTGCCACGCGCGCTGACCGAGCCGTTCGCCGACGTGGCGATCCCCCGCGCCAGCGAGCAGGTCGACTACGAGGGCGAGCTGGCGGTCGTGATCGGCACCGGCGGCCGCGACATCCCGGCCGAGCGGGCACTCGAGCACGTGGCCGGCCTGACCGTCCTGAACGACGTCAGCATGCGCGACTTCCAGCGCCGCACCCTGCAGTGGTTCGCGGGCAAGACCTGGCAGGCGTCGACGCCCGTCGGCCCGTGGATCGTCACGCTCGACGAGGTGGGCGACCTCGGCTCGCGGAACCTGACCACCACCGTCAACGGCGAGATGCGCCAGCAGGCGTCGCTCGGCGACCTGGTGTTCGACGTGCCGACGCTCGTCGCGGACCTGTCCGCGATCGTCGAGCTCGAGCCGGGTGACATCATCGCCACCGGCACACCCGGCGGCGTCGGCGAGCCGACGAAGCGGTTCCTCGCCCCCGGCGACGTGGTCGAGGTGCGCATCGACGGCATCGGCGCGATCCGCACGACGTTCACGGGCCTGGCGTCGTAGCCACCCGCGGAATGCGAGACCCGGGCCGTCGCCCGGGTCTCGTTCGCCCCCCTACGGAGCGATGTTGTGGTTCATGTGGAAGACGTTGCCCGGGTCGTAGCGCCGCTTGACGTCGCGGAGCCGGTTGAAGTTCGGCCCGTACGCGGCGCGGATCGCATCATCCGCCTGGTCGTCACCGAGATAGCTGAGCCACCGGCCGGCGCCGAAGTGGGGCCGCAGCGCCGCGAACGTCTCGCGCGTCCAGCGGATGTTGGCCTCGGTCTCCGCGGCATCCGTCCAGACGGAGGGCAGCAGCAGGTTCCAGCCGGGCTCACGATGCGGCACGGCCGTCTCCGTCACCCCGACGCGCGTGACGGCGCCGTGGAAGTGCTCGAGCAGCAGCGACGACATCGACGACGGGACGCTGGCGAACCGCTCGACGGCGAGGTCGATCAGCTCGTCGGGCAGGCCGCGCGTGAAGCTGGACAGCCAGTAGTTGAGCGCCCCGTCCGGGAAGCCGGCGTCGAGGATGGTGTTCATGACCGGGTACGGCATCTCGCCGACCTGGACGACCAGCGGCGAGCCCCATGTCGTGAACGGCGCCAGCTCGCGCTCGGCCGTCGCGGCGTCGCCCGCGTGGCACACGACCATCGCGGCCAGCTTGGCGCCTGAGCCGTCGGGCGCGTGCACCAGCCCGGCGAACACGGTGAGGTCGTCGGAGGCGCCCGACGCCGCGTCGCGGTAGAACCGCAGCATCGCGGGCGCCGCGTCGAGCGGGTGCGCGATGAGCCCGCCCACGACCGTTCGCAGCGGGTGCAGCCGGTACGTGAACGACGTGACGACACCGAAGTTGCCGCCGCCGCCGCGCAGCGCCCAGAACAGGTCGGGGTGCGATCCGGCGTCGACGTCCAGCACCTCGCCGGTCGCCGTCACCACCTGCGCGCCGCACAGGTTGTCGGCCGCCAGCCCGTGCCGGCCCATCAGCCAGCCGAGGCCGCCGCCGAGCGTGAGGCCGGCGATGCCGGTCGTCGAGACCGCTCCGCCCGTGACGGCCAGCCCGTGCCCGGCCGCGGCGTCGTTGAGCTCGCTCCAGAGGACGCCGCCCTCGGCCGTGGCGGTGGCGCGGACGGGGTCGATAACGACCTGCTTCATCTCGGCCAGGTCGATCATCACGCCGCCATCGGTGACGGCGCGGCCGGCGACGTTGTGACCGCCGCCGCGGACCGAGACCTCGAGGCCCGTGCTGCGCGCGAGGCCGAGCGCGGCGACCACGTCGCCCGTGCTGCGGCAGCGGACGATCACCGCCGGTCGACGGTCGACGAGGCCGTTGTGGACGGCGCGAGCGGCGTCGTAGCCGGGGTCGTCCGGGGTCAGGACGGGGCCGGAGACCCGGCCGGCGAGTTCGCGGACGAGCAGGTCGTCAAGCGGGGTCGTACTCACGGTGGATACCTCGCGATTCGGGCGGAGTGAGTGTGGGTGGGCCGCCTCAGCGGGCCGACGGGGCGACGGTGTGCAGGTGGGCCGCAAACGCTACCACCGCGAAGCGGCTCTTCGAGGTGTGCCTGCGCTGGGTGGAGGGTGGGTCGTGGTGCAGGCCGGCACCCGGTCGCCAGGCCCGGCGGGGCCGGATCGGGCGCGGCACGAAGCCGCCGCCGCAGTTCGGGCAGACATTGCGCAACACATCGTCGACGCAGTCGGCGCAGAACGTGCACTCGTAGCTGCAGATGCGCGCGTTCGTCGCGTCGGGCGGCAGATCGGTGTCACACAGTTCGCAGTTGGGACGAAGTTCGAGCATCGGATTCACGGTTCCTCTCGGTGTTCTGGAAAGGAGTGTCGCGAGTGTCCGGTCGTCCATCTAGTGACTTGATCGTCGTGTTCCGATATGATCCGGACATGACTGGACCGCGACCCAGCCCGCCCCGCCGGCATCGCGTCGTCGCCCTCGCGTCGGACCACCTGTCGCCCTTCGAGCTGATGATCGCCGTCGAGGTGTTCGCGCTCGACCGGCCCGAGCTGGAGGCCGAGTGGTGGTACGAGTTCGACGTCTGCGCCGAGCAACCCGGCCGGCTGTCGACGCTCGGCTCGTTCGACATCATCGCGCGGCACGGACTGGAGCGACTCGCACTCGCCGACACGGTGATCGTGCCCGGCAGCCCCGACCTGTCCGCCGATCCGTCGGCCGAGCTGGCCGCGGCACTCCGGGCCGCGCACGCCCGGGGCGCGCGCATCGTCTCGATCTGCACCGGCGCGTTCGTGCTGGCCGGCGCCGGGCTGCTCGACGGCCGCACCGCGACCACCCACTGGAGCCACGCCCGGCTGCTCGCCCGGCGCTACCCCGCCGTGACCGTCGTGCCCGACGTGCTGTACATCGACCACGGCGACATCGCCAGCTCCGCCGGCACGGCCGCGGGCATCGACCTGTGCCTCCACCTCGTCCGCACCGACCACGGCGAGGAGGTCGCCAGCCGCCTCGCCCGCCGCATGGTCGTGACCGCGCACCGCGAGGGCGGTCAGGCCCAGTTCGCCGAGCGGCCCGTGCCGCCCGCCGTCGCCGACCCGGCGATCACCGAGGCGATGGAGCACATCCGCAACCACCTGCACGAGCCGCTCACCCTGCCGCGGCTGGCCGCCCGCGTCCACCTGTCACCCCGCCAGTTCAGCCGGCGCTTCAGCGCTGCAACCGGCTGCAGCCCGGGCGACTGGATCCTGCGCGAACGGCTCGACGCGGGCCGCCGGTTGCTCGAGCGCACCACCGACGGCATCGAGGACATCGCGCACCGCGTCGGTCTGCCGAACACGTCCGGCTTCCGCCGGCACTTCCGCGAGATCTACGGCGTCCCGCCCGCCAGATACCGGCAGACGTACCGCGCGACGCCGGCGTCAGTCTGACGAGACGGCCAGCGCGCGCCGGCCCTCCTGGAACGGCGCCCGCTGCGGATCGCGGATCAGCGTCTCGACGCCCGGCCCGCGCAGCGCCTCGGAGGCGAAGTGCCGGAACACGTCGTCGCGGACGTCGGGCAGGCGCGGGATCTCGTGCGCGCCGCCGGCGAAGTCGAAGCACGCGCCGAGGTCGCCGCAGGTCTCGCGCCGCCACGCGCTGATGTTCGGCTCCTCGACGCCGAACCGCTGCTCCAGGAAGCGCAGCACCGACGTGTGGTCGAAGACCTCGGACACGATGTTGCCGCCGCGGCTGTAGGGCGAGAGCATCAGCATCGGAACGCGGATGCCGAGGCCGATCGGCTCGCCGCCGACGAACTCCCCGGGCGTCCCGGCGGGCGGCAGCGGCGGCACGACGTGGTCGAAGAAGCCGCCGTTCTCGTCGTAGTTGAGGATGAACGCCGTCTTGCGCCACACCTTCGGGTTGTCCCGGAGCGCCTGCACGAGCTGGTCGGTGAGCCAGAAGCCGCGGGCCGGCGAGCCGGTGCCCGGGTGCTCCGAGAACGCGGCTGACGAGATGATCCACGAGACGTTCGGCAGCGTGTCGTTGCGGACGTCGTCCAGCCACGCGTCCAGGCCGGTCGATGCCATGCCCTTCCGCGCCAGCGGCGACGACGCCGGTGCCGACTGGTACTGCGCGAACCACGCGAGCGCGTTGTCGTTGAAGTTGTCGGGGGTCTGGTAGACCTGCCACGACACGCCGGCCCGCTCGAGCCGCTCCGGGTACGTCGTCCAGGTGAACCCCGGCTGCGCCACGCTGTCGTCGAACTCGGGGCCGCCGTCATGACCGTCCGGGTCGATCGTGCCGGTCATCAGGTAGAGGCGGTTCGGGGCCGTCGACGAGAGGGCCGAGCAGTGGTACGCGTCGCACAGCGTGAACGCGTCGGCGAGACCGTAGTAGTACGCCATGTCGCGGCGCCGGTAGTAGCCCATCGCCCGCGGGCCCTTGGCGGCGATCCAGCCGTCGTAGGCGGCGCCGTTGAACACGTCGTGGCCGCCGGCCCAGCTGTGGTCGACGTCGCCCGGGTTGGCACCCGCCGCGTGCCCGGTGTCGAGGTGGAACGGCAGCACGTACCCCTCGGGCCGGCTCGGGTCGGGCTGGTGGAAGACGTCGCGACCACTGGGCAGCGTGATGGCGTCGGGATCGTCGAACCCTCGTCCGCGCGGGTAGGCGCCGAAGTAGTGGTCGTACGACCGGTTCTCCTGCATGAAGACGACGACGTGCTCGATGCGCGAGAGTCCCGATCCACCATGGCGAGGCTGCATGAGGCCGACCCTACGCCCCGCACCGGCTGTCAGCGAGCGCTTTGGCCGCCTCTGCCCCGGAACTTCACCAGGTGTCACCACGCTGGAAGCGGCCGCCGACCGCCGCCCCGCGCGTCAGGACTTCTTGGCGGGCTTCGACTTGCGGGAGCTGTTCAGGGCGGCGGCCTCGAGCACCAGCGCCGTGAAGGCGGCCTCGTCGATCTGCGAGTCCTCGTGGATGTCGATCGCGCGGCGCACGTTCCCCTCGAGGCTCGAGTTGAAGAGCCCGGCCGGATCGGCCAGCGACGCGCCCTTGGCGAACGTCAGCTTCACGTACTGCTTGTACGACTCGCCGGTGCAGATGATGCCGTCGTGCTCCCACGTCGGCACGCCCCGCCACTTCCACCCCTCGGTGACGTCCGGAACGGCGTCGTGGATGAGCTTGCGCATGCGTGCGAGAGCCTCGCCGCGCCAGTCGCCGAGGTCGGCGATCCGCTGCGAGATGAGCTCCGATGCCGGCTGGTCCTGGCCCGATTCTTCCATGCTCGGCATCCTAGAGGCTTGATGTGGATCCTCGCGCACGCCTCCGTGGTGTGTGCGGGCGCCTCTCCGACGGCGCGGAGGATCGCAGGGCAGGCGCCGCGCCCTGCTCGCAGCCGGGGACGCCGCGGCGGCAGCAGCGCGGCTGCACGACGCCACCGCGCTGTGGCGCGGGCCTGCCCTCTCGCCGAGTTCGACGAGCCGTTCGCCGACGTCGAGGCGCCGCGCCTGGCCGACGGTTCCTCACTCATCGTCTCCACGGCTCCTGCGTTGCAGGCACCAGTCAGCCAGGGGCCGGGAACGGTTCGGTAGCGACGCGGGAAAGGCCGCGGTTTACCGGCCGCTCAGAGGCGTCGCGCGCGTCCAGCGTCGACCAGCCCCGGCAGGTCCCAGCGCCGGTCCGCCTCGGCGCGCCGATCGCCGCCAGCTCGGCGGCCCGGACGGAACTCAAGGCGTTTGTGTCTCGCGAGGCGATCTAGAATCGCCTTGTGGGCGATGACATCGCGCAGACGGCGTCGGGCTTCATCGCGGCGCTGCAGGCAGCGGGGCCGAGCGGCGACGCGGCGGAGCAGCTGATGCTGTTCGGCCAGTTCGTCGGATCGTGGGAGCTGGCGTGGTCGGGCCTCGATCCCGACGGCCGGCCGGCAACCGCGCGCGGCGAGCTCCACGTCGGCTGGGTGCTCGGCGGCCGCGCGGTCGGCGACGTGTGGATCGTTCCAGGCCGAGGCGAGCCGGGCGAAGGCCGTCCGCCGGGATTCTTCGGCTCGACGCTGCGGTTCTACGACCCGTCCATCGACGCGTGGCGCTCGACATGGATCGAGCCCGTCAACGGGCGCGTGCGCCGGTTCATCGGCCGGCCCGTGGAAGGCGAGATCGTGCTGCTGAGCGACGAGGACGACCCGCAGCTGCGCTGGCGGTTCACCGACATCACGCCGCGGTCGTTCACCTGGCGCGGGGCGATCTCCCGCGACGGCGGCGCCAGCTTCGCGTTCGACGAGGAGATGCGGGCGACGCGCCGCTGACCGAGAGGATCGACACCATGATCGCCACCGACCAGATCACGGCCGCGGCGCTCGACTACGTCGAGGGCTGGTTCGACGGCGACGCCGACCGCATGCGTCGTGCGCTGCATCCCGACCTGGTCAAGCGCAGGCTGCGCGTGGACGATCCGGACGGCGAGCAGATCGAGACGCTGACCGCCGACCAGATGATCGGCTGGACGGCGGACGGCGAGGGCCGCGAGCTCGACCCCGGCGACCGCCAGATCGACATCACGGTGCACCACGTCGACGACGGCATCGCCACCGCGACCTGCCTGTGCGCGCTGTACGTCGACTACCTGCAGCTCGCGCGGACGGCCGCCGGTTGGAAGATCGTGAACGTGCTGTGGGCGCCGCGCACGTAGTCGCCTGACGGGGCGTCGGCTCCCCCCGAAATCCGCAGCAGCTCGCCATCGCTGTCGCCGAGGCCGTATCCCCGACCGACCGTGGGAGGAGCAGAGAGTCTTGCTCACGCGTCTGGTGGTTGCCACGATCCGGCAATGCTGACGCACATGCGCCTGTGCACGGATGCGGACGGTCGCGCCCGCTTCGCCGACCGCGACGTGCCGCTCGCGCCGGACGATCCGGCGAGACGCGCGTCGGCCTGCCCGGGGACGTGCTGCTGATCGAGGACACCGAGGGCCTGGGGCACTCGAGCCGCACGGACGAGGGCTTCACCGCCCTGATGGTCGTGCTCGACTGATCAAGCCGTGGCGACAGGCCGACCGTTCAGCGGGCGGTGCCTGGAACCGAACGATGATCGCGTCGCTGTTCGGCGCGCCTTTGGCGTCCGTTGCGTGTGCGTGCGCGCGGGATCGGACGCGGACGACGTCCCGGCACCGCCGACCAGACCGGCCCTAGACTTGGCCCGTGCCGAAGTCGTACGTCTTCATCCCCATGCCGGATGGCGTGCGGCTCGCGGCGTCGCTGTACCTGCCCGAGACTTCCGGGCCCTGGCCCGCCGTGCTCGAGGCGTACCCCTACCGCAAGGACGACCTCGGCGTGTGGGAGGGCGACTACCTGCGGCTGCGCGACGAGGGCGACTACGCCGTCTGCCGGGTCGACATGCGCGGCACGGGAACGTCGGAGGGCATCGCTGCGGCGGAGTACCTCGCCATCGAGACCGACGACATGTGCGAGGTGATCGCCTGGCTCGCCGCGCAGGACTGGTGCACGGGCGCGGTCGGCATGTACGGGACGTCGTACGGCGGCTTCGCGACCATCCATGCGGGCATGCGGCGGCCGCCGGCGCTGAAGGCGATCGTGCCGATCTTCGCCACCGACGACCGCTACACCGACGACATCCACTTCACCGGCGGCATCCGCAAGGCGATGGAGTTCGGCTACCCGCTGTTCATGGTGCCGATGAACGCGCTGCCGCCGGTGCCCGCCCTGGCCGGCGAGGGCTGGCGCGACCTCTGGCTGCAGCGCATCGACGAGCTCGAGCCGTGGTTCGGATCGATCGAGCAGCAGAACGACGGGCCGTTCTGGCGACAGGGCTCGCTGCGGCCGGACTACGGCCTGATCGAGGCGCCGACGATGCTCGTGGCCGGGTGGGCCGACCTCTACCGCACGGCGATGCTGCGGATGGCCGAGCACCTGACCGCGCCGACCCGGCTGCTGATGGGGCCGTGGTCGCACATGAGCACGTCCGACGCCGTTCCCGGCCCGCGGATCGACCTCGTCCCCGAGCTGATCCGCTGGTTCGACCGCCACCTGCGCGGTGTCGAGAACGGCATCGACCGCGAGCCGCACGCGGTCTTCATCCGTCGCGCGAGCCGGCCGGAGCCCGACCTCGACGAGGTGCGCGGCACGTGGCGGCACGAGCCGGTGTGGCCGCCGGAGCGCCGTCGCGACACCGCGCTGGCGCTGGACACGGCCGAGCGGCCGGGCGGCACCGGCGCTCGCGACACGCTGCCCGTGCGGGGCGATGTCGGCGTGACCGCGCACATCCGCGGCACCTACTACGCGCCCTACGGGCTCGCGCTCGACCAGCGGCCCGACGAGGCGTACTCGCTCGTCTACGACTGGACGCTGCCGGAGGAGACCGAGGTGCTCGGCTCGCCCGTCCTCGACGGCGACGGTGCGCTCGTCGCATCCCGTCGCGTTCCTGTCGGCCAAGCTCTGCGAGGTGCTGGACGACGGCACGTCGGTGCTCGTCAGCCGCGGCGTCCTCAACCTCACGCACCGCGCGTCGCACACGACGCCGGAGGCGCTGGCGCCGGGCGAGGCGTACGAGGTGTCGGTCGAGCTCGACGCCACCTCGTGGGTGTTCGAGGCGGGCGCCCGCCTGCGCCTTGCGATCGCGGGGTCGGACTGGCCCGACGCGTGGCCGCCGCCGCACGCCTCGACGCTGACCGTGGATCCGGCGGGCAGCCGGCTCGTGCTGCCGGTCGTGGCGGGCCCGCCGCCGGTGACCACCGTGCCGCAGCTGGTGCCCGTGCCCGGCGCGATCGGCCGGCCGGATCCGGAGAACGCCCGCTGGGTGATCGAGCGCGACGTGTACGGCCGCGAGACGCGGGTGGTCGTGACGATGCGGACGGTGACCGACCTCGGCGGAGGCTCGCAGGCCACCTACGCGGACCGGGTCTGCGCCGGCGTCGACCCGGAGCGCCCGGGTCACGCGTACGTCGACTCGATGGCGGACGAGGAGATCGTCTGGCCCGAGGTCACCGCTCGCGCCGTCGCGCACCTGGTGCTGCGCAGCGACGAGACGACCTACCGGTTCGACCTGACGCTGGACGTGTTCGAGGACGGCCGACCTCTCGCGACCGCGCACGCTGGCAGATCGAGACGCCGCGCGCGCTGCAGT
The DNA here is from genome assembly GCA_963732645.1 of uncultured Actinomycetes bacterium. GTDB lineage: Bacteria > Actinomycetota > Thermoleophilia > Gaiellales > F1-60-MAGs149 > VFJZ01. The sequence goes on along the minus strand of CAVTAC010000003.1, from coordinate 22,090 downwards.
GACCGCCGTCAGGCGCCCTCGTCGCCGTCGATCTGCGCCCGGGTCGGATAGTGCAGCGGCACGCCGACGAGGCTCGTGCGGATGCGCGTCAGATGCCAGCGGCCGAGGTTCGGCACCACGATCTCGTTGCGGCCCGGCCCGGTGAAGACCACGTTCGTCGGCGCCGCCAGCGCCGTCCCGCGCGGGTCGGTGGCGAGCACCTCGAGCCGGCCGTCCGGATGCCACCGGAACACCGTGTCCGGCCGGTAGCAGGCGAGCACGACGGTGCCGTCCTCGCAGAGTGCGACGCCGTCGGGCACCGCCTCCCCCAGGTCGCAGAGGACCTCGCGCGAGCCGGCCGTGCCGTCGTCGCCGATCGCGTACCGCACGAGGGCCGACGGGTAGCTCTCCGCCACCCACAGCGTGCGCGAGTCGGCGCTGACCGCCAGGCCGTTCGGGAAGTTGCGCGACTCCTCGGTGAACACCTCGACCGCACCGCCCGGCCGACGCACCCAGATCAGCCCGTCGCGATCGCCCCAGCCGCCGGTGTCGGACACGTAGTAGCTGCCGTGGGCGTCGAACGCGCCCCAGTTCGGCGACCGGGCCGGCCGGTCCGGGAGGCCGTCGAAGAAGCGATCCTGGTTGCCGGCCTCCAGATCGATCCGCCACACGCACGGCACGGCGACGTCGACGGCGTAGACGGCGCCGTCGGCGTCGCTGGCGAGCCCGAGCAGGAAGCCGTTCGTGGTGTGCACCTGCGTCGGGGTGCCGTCGTCCTCGACGCGGTACACCTGGCCCGCCTCGCCGCCGACGTAGAGGGTGCCGGCGGGCGTGACGGTGATGCCCTCGGAGTGGTCGAGCCCCTGGCAGAACACCTCGAGGTCGGCGATCGGGATGGTCGGCTCGGTCGTCACGGCGCCTGCCCTCAGAACTTCTTCACGCGCAGGAACCCGCCGTCGACCGGCACGTCGGCGCCGGTGATGTAGCTCGCGCCGTCGGAGCAGAGGAAGACGACGACGTCGGCGATCTCCCGCGCCTCGCCGATGCGGCCGAGCGCGTTGGCGCCGTTGACGCGTTCCACGAAGGCCGCCGTCTCCGCCGTGTTCATGCCGCTCAGATCGCGCTGCAGCATCGGCGTGTCGATCGTGCCCGGGCTGACCGTGTTGACGCGGATGCCGCGGTCGCCGAGCTCGACCGACAGCGCCCGCGCGACGGCCATCAGCCCGGCCTTGGCGGCGGCGTACGGCGCGCAGCCGGGCAGCGTGACGTGGCCCTGCACCGACGAGGTGAACACGATCGAGCCGCCGCCGGAACGCGCCAGTAGCGGGGTCGCGGCGCGGGCGACGAGCAGGTGGCCGAGCAGGTTCACGTCGAGCTGGTGCCGGATCTCGTCGACGCTCATCTCCTCGAGCAGCCTGTAGGCGCTGTAGCCGGCGTTGGCGTGGACGGCGTCGAGTCGCCCGTGCCGCTCCTGAACGGCCTGCAGCAGCGCGTCGACGTCGTCGGGCGAGGCGATGTCGCAGCGCACGCTGGTCGCGGCGTGTCCCTCGTCGCGCAGCGCGCCCGCCGCAGCCTCCGCGCTGGCCCCGTCGAGATCGGACAGCACGACGGCGTACCCCGCCGCCGCGAAGGCGCGGGACGTCGCGAGCCCGATGCCGGCCCCCGCGCCGGTCACGAGTGCGACCCGCTGCGCGATCCCATCGACGGTCATCGGCCGATGCTAGGGCGGTCGTCCCACCCCTGTCAATGGCGCCGATTGACGGCGGCACTACCGGAGTAGTAGTGTCGGCCTCGGTCGCCGTCAACCGATCTGCCGAGGAGCCGTCCGTGGAGCTGCGTCTGGAGCGTCTCTCGCCCGCGATGGAGTTCGCCACCATCACCGCCTGGCTGAAGGCGGAGGGCGATGCCGTCGCGGCCGGCGAGGCGATCGCCGAGATGGAGGCGGAGAAGGCCGCAATGGAGCTCGAGTCGCCCGTCGCCGGCGTGCTGGAGGAGATCGTCGCCGTCGCCGGCGACGAGATCGCCGTCGACGCGCTGATCGCCGTGATCCGGACGGCGGCGGAATGAGCGTCGACGTGCTCGCGCCGCCGCTGCAGAGCTACCTGCGGATGGCGCAGATCAGGGCGTTCGAGACGCGCGTCCTCGACCTCTTCGGCGACAAGCTGATCCGCGGCTCGGCGCACCCCTACACCGGCCAGGAGGCCATCGCGGTCGGCGTCTGCGACGCCCTCACCGACGACGACTTCATCACCAGCACGCACCGCGGGCACGGGCACTGCATCGCCAAGGGCCTCGACCTGCGCCTGATGATGGCGGAGATCACCGGCCGCGCGGCCGGCTACTGCCGCGGCAAGGGCGGCTCGATGCACATCACCGCGATGCGCCACGGCATGCTCGGCGCCGACGCCATCGTCTGCGGCTCGGCGGCGCTGGCCACCGGCGCGGCGTACAGCCTGCGCCTGCAGGGCAAGGACTCCGTGGTGGTCTGCTTCTTCGGGGACGGCGCCTCGAACCAGGGCATCTTCCACGAGGCCGCCAACCTGGCCAGCGTGCTCGGCGCGCCGGTGGTGTTCGTCTGCGAGAACAACGGCTGGGCGATCTCGACGCCGTTCACGCAGGCCGTCAACGTGCCCGACATCGCCGTTCGCGCGGCGGGCTACGGCTTCCCGGGCGAGACCGTCGACGGCAACGACGTGGTGGCCGTCCGCGCGGTCGCCGACCGCGCCGTCGCCCGTGCCCGCGCCGGTGACGGCCCGACGCTGATCGAGGCGAAGACCTACCGGATCACGCCCCACTCCGCCGCCACGCCGATGGACAACCGTGATCCCGCGGTGCTCGCGTCGTGGCGCGAGCGCGACCCGATCAAGCGCTACGGCGAGCGGCTGGTCGACGACGGCACCGCCGATGCCGACGGCATCGCCGCCCTCGATGCACGCGCCGCACGCGGAGGTCGAGGACGCCATCGCCTGGGCGCTCGAGCAGCCGGCGCCCGAGCCGGAGACCGCGCTCGAGGACGTCTACGCACCGGCCGGCTGGACGACCCCGGGGAGGCTGTCGTGAGCACCGTTGCCGGAACCGTCGCGACCCGCGAGCTGACGATGGCGGAGGCGCTCAACGAGGCGCTCCGCGAGGAGATGGCGCGGGACGAGGCGGTGTTCGTGATCGGGGAGGACATCGCCGCGCACGGCGGCCTGTTCGCGGTCACCGCCGGGCTGCTCGGGCAGTTCGGGCCGCAGCGCGTGATCGACTCCCCGATCTCCGAGGCCGCCATCACCGGCGCCGCGGTCGGCGCCGCGCTGGTCGGCAGCCGCCCGGTAGTCGAGCTGCAGATCTTCGACTTCGTGACGCTGACGATGGACCAGCTCGTCAACCACGCGGCCAAGTGGCGCTACATGTCGGGCGGCCAGGTGAGCGTGCCGATGGTGCTGCGCGGGCCGATCTCGAACGGCATCGGCATGGCCGCCCAGCACTCGCAGACGCTCGAGGCGTGGTTCGTGCACACGCCCGGGCTGGTCGTGCTGATGCCGTCCACCGCCTACGACGCGAAGGGCCTCCTGAAGAGCGCGATCCGCGACCCGAACCCCTGCGTGATGCTCGAGAAGCGCCTGCTCTACAGCCGCAAGTCGCCCGTGCCGGCCGACGACTACCTGGTGCCGATCGGCGTCGGCGACGTCAAGCGGCCGGGCCGCGACCTGACCATCGTCGCCGCCGGCGCGATGCTGCACGTGGCGCTCCAGGCCGCCCGCGGCGCCGCCCGCAACGGCATCGAGGCCGAGGTGATCGATCCACGCACGCTGAAGCCGCTCGACCTGCCGCTGATCGCCGAGTCGGTGAACCGGACGGGGCGGCTGATCGTCTGCAGCGAGGGCGCCCGCGCCGGCGGCTTCGCCAGCGAGGTGGTGGCGCGCGTGATGGACGAGGTCGGCATCGGCGCGTTCAAGTCGTCGCCGCAGCGCGTCACGGCGAAGGACACGCCGATCCCGTACGCCGCCGCGCTGGAGCGCGCGATCCTGCCCTCGCTGGCCGACCTCGAGGCGGCGATCGCGGCGGTGATGGCATGAGCGCGGCGATCCTGGAGGCCGGGTTCGTCAGCCGGCTGTTCGACCTGCGCGGCCGCGTCGCCGCGGTGGTCGGTGGCGGCAGCGGGCTGGGCGCGGCGATGGCCGTCGGGCTGGCCCAGGCCGGCGCGGCCGTCGCGGTTGTCGACATCGCGGCCGAGGGTGCCGAGCGCACGCGGGCCGAGATCGCCGGCGGCGGCGGCGAGGCCTCGACCGTTCGCTGCGACGTCACCGACCGCGGCGCGGTCGAGGCGGCGGTCGCCGCGGTGCTGGCGACGCACGGTCGCGTCGACATCCTCGTCAACTCCGCCGGCATCGCCTTCCGCTGCCCGGCCGAGGACTTCCCGGAGGACCGCTTCGACGCCGTGCTCGACGTCAACCTCAAGGGCACGTACCTGACCTCCCAGGCGTTCGGCCGCGCGATGCTCGCGGCGGGCAACGGCGGCAGCATCATCAACATGGCCTCGATCGGCGGCTTCGTCGCCTACCCGCACGCCGCCGCCTACCAGGCGTCGAAGGGCGGCGTCGTCCAGCTGACGCGGGCGCTGGCGCTGGAGTGGGTCGACCGCGGCGTGCGGGTGAACGCGATCGCGCCGACCCTGTTCGAGACGCCGCTGACCCGCGCCGGCGAGCAGGCCTCCAGCATCACCAGCGACTTCATCCGCGCCCGCACGCTGCGCGAGGGGCACGTGGGCCGACCGCACGAGATCGTGGGCGCGGCGGTGTTCCTGGCCAGCGACGCGTCGGCGCTGGTCACCGGCCACGTGCTGCCCGTCGACGACGGCTACCTGATCGCCTGACCGTGAGCGACGAGACGGTGATCGCCAGCCTGCAGACGGTCGGGCTGTCGCAGTACGAGGCACGGGTCTACGTCGCGCTGCTGCGCAACGGCACGCAGAACGGCAACGAGCTGGCACGTTCGAGCGGCGTTCCCTCGTCGAAGATCTACGCGACGCTCGAGAAGCTGGCCGGCAAGGGCATCGTCCACGCCACCACCCGCGGCACCGCCAACGCGTTCGCGCCCGTCGCGCCGGCCGAGCTGGTCGACCGCCTGCGCGGCCGGTTCAACGACCCGCTCGACCTGCTCGCCGCCGAGCTGCCGCGGCTGAGACGGCCCGAGGAGGCAGCGCCGTTGCTGGGCGTGACGGGCCTCGCGGGCGTGCTCGAGACCGCGCGCGCCATCATCGGCGGCGCCGCGACCGCCATCCACGCCTCGTGCTGGAGCGCCGACGTCGAGGCGCTCCGCGAGGCGTTCGCGGCCGCAGACGAGCGCGGCGTCGCGGTGTGGGGCATGCTCTACGGCCCGGCCGAGCCGCCTGCCGGTACCTGGCTGCGGCACTCGTACGAGGACATCGTCGAGCACCGCGTCGGCGGCCGCATGCTGACGCTGGTCGCCGACGGCGCCGACGTGCTCGTGGCCCGGCTGCCGCTGGACGGAGAGGCGACGGCGGTTCGCACCCGCAGCCCCGTGCTGACGATGATCGTCGACGAGTACCTGCACCACGACTTCGTGCTGCAGCGCGCCCAGATCAACATCGGCTTCGACCAGTGGGACCGCTGGTGGCAGGCCGATCCCGGCCTGCGCGCCGCCATCCTCGGCGATGCGCTCGCCACCGATCGTCCGGAGGCGACGGGCGGCTGACCGCCGCCCGTCGCCTCCCGTGACGTCAGGTCAGCCGCCGACCCGGATCAGCTTGCGGTTGACGAACTCCTCGGCGCCGAAGCGGCCGAGCTCGCGGCCGAAGCCGGAGCGCTTGACGCCGCCGAACGGCAGCTCCGCGGCGTCGGCGCCGACGATGTTGACGAACACCATGCCGGCCTCGATCTGGTCGGCCACGCGCAGCGCCTGGTCGGAGTCGGTGGTGAACAGGTACGAGCCGAGCCCGTACGGCGTGTCGTTGGCGACCTCGACGGCCTGGGCCTCGGAGCCGACGCGGTAGACGACCGCGACCGGTCCGAAGAACTCCTCGCGATGCGCCGGGTTGTCGGGCGTGACGTCGGTCAGCACCGTGCCGCCGAAGAAGTTGCCCTTGCGCTCGCCGCCCGCGACGAGCGTCGCGCCGCCGGCCACGGCGCGCTTCAGCTGGTCTTCCAGCCGATCGGCCGCGGTGGTGGAGGAGAGCGGGCCCATGCCGGTGTCCGACGAGGTGGGATCGCCCGGCTCGACGGCGGTGATCGCGGCCGTCAGCTTGTCGACGAACGGCTGGTACAGGTCGTCCGCGACGATGAAGCGCTTGGCGGCGTTGCAGGCCTGCCCGGCGTTCTCGAGGCGGGCCGCGACGGCCGACTCGACGACGTTGTCGAGGTCGTCGGTGCTGAGCAGGATGAACGGGTCCGAGCCGCCCAGCTCGAGCACGACCTTCTTCAGGTTGCGCCCGGCGATCTCGGCCACGGCCGCGCCGGCGCGCTCCGAGCCGGTCACCGACACGCCCTGCACGCGCGGGTCGGCGATCACGTCGGCGATCTGCTCGTTGCTGGCGTAGATGTTGGTGTACGCGCCCTTCGGGCACGCCCGCCTCGAGGAAGAGGCCCTCGATCGCGGCCGCCGACTCGGGGCACTGCGGCGCGTGCTTGAGCAGCACCGAGTTGCCGATCGCGAGGTTCGGGCCGGCGAAGCGCGCGACCTGGTAGTAGGGGTAGTTCCACGGCATGATCCCGAGCACGATGCCGATCGAGCTGCGGCGGATCAGCGCCGAGCCCTCGCCCTCGGAGAGCTTGATCTCCTCGTCCGCGAGCAGCGACTCGGCGTTGTCGGCGTAGTACTCGTAGATGGCGCCGCAGAAGTCGATCTCGCCGAGCGCCTGCTCGATCGGCTTGCCCATCTCGCGGACGATGATCTCGCCGAGCCGCTGGCGGTGCTCGACGTGCAGCTCGCCGATGCGGCGGACGAGCGCGGCGCGCTCCGCCACGGTGGTCGAGCGCGACCACTCGCGGTGGGACTTGTCGGCGGCGTCGATCGCCGCCTTCAGGTCGGCGTCGCTGATGGTGTCGTACGACTGCACGAGCTCGCCGGTCGCCGGGTTGATGACTGCGTAGTCGGTCATGAGGCCTCTCACGTTCGGAGTCGGAGTCGCAGCCGCGCGGACCCGCAGGCCCTCGTCGGCCGTGATGCGCACCCGCCGCGGCAGCGAGAAGCGGCCCGGCGCGCGTAGCCGAGTCTACGCGTTCCGCAGCGGCTCCGGGTCACCTCTGCCGGGTGACGTGGACCGCGGCCGTCCCTCGCGCATCAGGCGTGCCGTAGCTTGGGGAATGGCACCGGCGGGAGCCTCGTCGAAGCGCATCTGCGCCACGGCCGACCGATGCGGGCCGGTCTCGACGACGGACGGGGTCTCGTGCGCCTCGCGCACCACCTGGCGGTAGACGTCGGCGGTCTCGTCGAGGTCCGCGCGGCTGAAGGACTCCGTCGGCTCGAGGGTCAGCGGCTCGGGCGACGTGAACGGGTGATGGCTCGTCCAGTGGGCCGGGATGCCGTAGTCGGGGACGCGGTTGTTGAGCTCCTCGGCGCCGAGGCCGGTCTGCTCCTTCAGCTCCGCGAGCGAGTAGCGGACGACATCGAGCCGGCCGTCGCGGTTGGCCGGGAAGGCGATCGACACGCCGGGGAGCCGCTCCATCTGCTGCTGCAGGTAGTTGTTGTTCAGGACGGCGATGCGGGCGACCTCGGAGATCCACTCCGGGCCGAGGGCGCGGATCCAGGCGTACGCCTTCACGAGGCTCGCGATGTTGCCCGCGTAGCCGCGGATCGGGCCGATGCTGTCCGGGCGCGCGCGATCCAGCTCGTACCCGGCGCCGGTCTTGACCACGAGCGGCGTCGGGAGGAAGCGCGCCAGCTCCGCCGTCACTCCGACGGCACCGGCCGCAGGGCCGTAGAGGTTCATCGGCGCGCCGAAGGTCTTGTGCAGGTTGAAGTGGCACAGGTCGAACCCGGACTCCCGTGCCCGGGCGATGCCGAGCGTGGCGTTGGCGTTCGCCTGGTCGTAGGCGCACAGCCCGCCCGCGTCGTGGACGACCTCGGCGAGCCGGTCGATGTCCGGATTGAAGACGCCGGTGTCCTCGGGGTTGTTGAGGAACAGCCCCGCGGTCCGCTCCGACACCGCCGCCTTGAGGGTGTCGAGCTCGACGTACCCCCGGTCGCCGACGGGCACCTCGATGATCTTGAACCCCGCGGCCGAGGCCGCTGCCGGGTTGGTCGGGTGGGTCGCGAACGTCGAGATCATCTCGTCCCGCGTGTCGTCGCCGCGGCTGGCGTGGTACGCCTTGATGATCAGCACGTTGGCGAAGATCGCGTGCGCCCCGCCCTGGGGCTGGAGGGCGAACTCGTCCATGCCCGACAGCGCCTTCAGGCACTCGCCCAGCTCCCACAGCAGCTGGAGCAGGCCCTGGATGGTCGCCGCCGGCTGGTCGGGATGCAGGGCGGCGAGCTTGGGCGATCGGGCGATCAGCTCGTTGACCACGGGCGGGTACTTGGGCGTCGTCGTCCCCACCGTCATGTCGAGGGCGACGTTGTGCCCGAGCGTCATCTGCGAGAGGCGCATGAAGTGACGCAGCACCTGCGGCTGGCCCAGCTCCGGCAGCGCCGGCGGCGTCGTGCGACGCAGCTCGCCGGGCAGCGGGTCGGCAGCCGGGCCGTCGAAGCCCGCCACGGCGATGCCCCGCTGTCCCGGGCTGCCGAGCTCGGTGATGAGCGGCTCCTGCCACGCCGCCTGGTGGAAGTGCTCGCGGGCGCTCATCGGACGACCTCCTGCAGCGACGTCACGAGCCGGTCGAGATCGGCCCGCGTGTGTTCCTCGGTGACGCTGTACAGCGCGCAGCCCGCCAGCGACGGGAACGCGGGCTCGAGTGCGAGGCCGCCGAAGATGCCGCGCTCGAGCAGCCGGGCGTTGATCTCCGCGACGTCGAGGCCGGTCGCCGCGAAGTCGACGACCAGCTCCTTGAACGGCGTCGCGTCGAACCGGTCGACGCGCACGCCCTCGATGGTCGCCAGCTGCGCCGCGAGATACGCGACTCGCGCCCGGAGGGTCTCGCCGAGCTCGGCCATGCCGGCCGGGCCCATGACCGAGAGGTAGGTCGCGGCGACGACCCCGGCCATGGTCGACCCACAGCCGATCACGTCGTCCGACGTGCCGCGCGTGGCGTACGACGTGGACTCGAAGTTGCCCCAGAAGTAGTCGTGCTCGCCCGGGCGCACCGTCGGCACCGCCACGAGGTAGATGTTCGGCAGCTCCGCGAGCAGCGCGTCGTCCAGCCGGCACGCGAGGAAGCCCGCGATGTTGCCGCCGAAGCTCTGGTGGAGCCCGAGCGACTGGAGCTCGCCGCACGCGATGTCCGCCCCGTACGCACCCGGCTCGCGCACCACGCCGAGCGAGGTCGGATCGACGCCGGCGACCAGCAGGCAGCCGGCGCCGCGCGTGATCTCCCGCACCTCGTCCAGGCCGGTCTGCAGGTGGCCGAGGTAGGAGGGGTTCTCCAGGTAGAGCGCCGCCGCGCCGCCGACCCGCGCCCGCAGATCGTCGAGGTCGATCATCCCCGACCGCGGATCGTGCCCGACGAGCTCGAGGGCGACGCGACCCGGCAGGCGCGCTGCGATCTGCCGCCGCCGCTCCGGTCCGGCCGTGTCTGCCACCAGGACCCGCTCGCGGCCGGTCGCGCGCGTCGCCATCAGCAGCGCCGTGCTCGCGGCCCACGCCCAGTCGTAGGCCGGCAGTGGCGCGATGTCGAGTCCGACGAGCTCGCAGATCAGGCTCTGGTACTCGAACAGCGCCTGGTACGCGCCCGTCGTCGAGGCGCCGCCGAGCCCCATGAACGCCGACGTGAACTCGCCCCTCTGGCCGATCTCGTCGCAGAGGGCCGGCACGGTGTGCTTCCAGCAGCCGCCGCCGAGGAACGAGAGGTGCTCGGTCGTGTCGGTGTTCTGCGCGAGGACGTCGCCGAAGTACCGGCGCAGCTCCGTCTCCGACACCAGCGCCGGCGGCAGGTCGAGAACGGACGGCGCCCGGAGCCGCTCCGGGATCGACGCGAACAGCTCGTCGGTCGACTCCAGGCCGAGCTGCTCGAGCATCTCGCGCCGCACGCCGGCCGCCGAGTTCGGGATGTAGGGATGTGCTTCGGCCCGCCTGGTCATCGTGTGCTCCCGCGTCGGTGACGTGTAGAGGCACCGTAGGCCGCGCGAGGGGCGCGAGGGAAACACCACTTTCACCGCGATTCAAACCCGGATCGTTGTGAATGCGCGCGGCGCCCGATATCGTCGGCGGGTGGACCTGCACACCCGCCGCCTGCGCTACTTCACGACGCTGGCCGAGGAGCTGCACTTCACGCGCGCCGCCCAGCGCCTGCACGTCTCGCAGCAGGGCCTCAGCCGGAGCATTCGCGAGCTCGAGCAGGACGTCGGCGCGCGTCTGCTGACGCGGACGACGCGCACGGTCACGCTGACCGCTGCGGGCACCGCATTCCTGGTCGGCGCCCGCGAGGCGCTCGCCGCCCTCGACCGCGCGGTCGATGCCGCACACCGCGCCCACGCCGCGGTCGCCGGCGAGCTCCGCGTCGGGTTCACGGTGTCGTCGGCGCTCGAGCTGACGACGCCGATCCTGCGTGCGTTCCAGGCGCGCTACCCCGCGGTGGACGTGCAGCTCGAGCAGTTCCACTGGAGCGACCCGTCGTGCGGCCTCCTCACGAACGCCACCGAGGTCGCGTTCGTCCGGCTCCCGATCGACTGTCCCGATCTCGGCACCGAGCCGCTCCTGACCGAGCCGCGCGCGGTCGGCGTCGGCATGGCACATCCGCTGGCCGCCGCCCGGACGGTCGAGCTCCGCGATCTCGCCGGCGAGTCGATCATGGCGCCCCGCACCGACGACACCGTCTGGGCCGACTTCTGGACGCTGCGCGACACCGGCCTCGACGCCGCCCTGCTGCCGGACGTCAGCCGCGCCGCGGCCACGATGGAGGAGGAGCTCGAGGCCGTCGCCGCCGGGTTCGCCGTCTCGATCACCGCGATCAGCATGTCGCGGTTCACGCCTCGGCCATCGGTCGTCTTCCGTCCGATCGTCGACGTCCCCGGCACCGTGCTCGCGCTCGGCTGGCGCGGCCAGGCGTCGCCCCTCGCCGAGGCGTTCCGGTCGGTCGCAGCCGAGGTGCGTGACCGCGAGGCGGACCTGATCAGGCGCATCGAGGCCGCGAACGGGCGGCCGGAGGAGTTCTGACGGCTCGGCGCGGTGCTCGCGGCGGCGCGCAATCACCCATGTGACCACGCGGTCACGAGCTGCCGATCGTGGCGCACCGTGCGACCGTGGGCGCGTATCGACAAGGAGGTAGGGACGATGTGCCGGTGGCTCGCGTACTCGGGCTCCCCGATCCGGCTGGAGGAGCTGCTCCTCAAGCGCGACCGCTCGCTGATCGACCAGAGCCTGCACTCGCGGCTGGGCGCGACGACGACGAACGGTGACGGCTTCGGCGTCGGCTGGTACGACGAGACCTCGACGCCGAGGCTCTACCGCAGCGTGCATCCGGCCTGGAACGACCGGAACCTGCGCGAGCTCGCTGCCGGCATCTCGTCGGGTCTGTTCCTCGCGCACATCCGCGCCTCGACCGGCACCGCGATCCAGGAGACGAACGCGCACCCGTTTCGGCACGGACAGTGGCTCTGGATGCACAACGGCCTGATCCAGGAGTTCCCGCGGATGAAGCGCGACCTGCTGCTCGCGGTCGACGACTCGCTCTTCGCCTCGATCGAGGGCACGACCGACTCGGAGGCGATGTTCTACCTGGCGCTGACGTTCGGGCTCGAGAGCGACCCGATTGCCGCGGTCGAGCGGATGGTGGGCTTCGTCGAGGAGACGGCGCGCCGGCACGGCGTCGAGCATCCGCTGCAGATGACGATCGGGACGAGCGACGGGAGCAGCCTGTGGGCCTTCCGGTACTCCACCGATCGCGCCTCGCGTTCGCTCTACTTCAGCACGGCGGCAGCCGCGCTGAAGTCGCTGTATCCGGACCGCGCCGACGTCGCCGCCCTGTCGGACGACGCGCGGATCGTCGTCTCGGAGCCGCTGGGCGACCTCGAGGGCGCCTGGAACGAGGTGCCCGAGTCGCACGTCGGGATCGTCCGGCCGGGCGACGACGAGCTGCGGCCGTTCACGCCACGGTCTCCGTGACGGCGCAGCGCGCATCGCCCGCCGTGCCGCCACCGCCGGACGGGCCGTCCGAGCACGAGATCCAGGCGTTCTTCGCCAGCCTGGGTGCGGCGCTCGGCGCGATCGGCGAGACCGTCGACTCGGTCGAGGAGCGGCTGGCCGTCATCGCCGGCGCGTACGGTCTGCCCGACGCGCGCTTCACCGTCTTCCCGACCTCGCTGCTCCTGACGCTCGGGCCGGGCCGGGCCGCGACGATCGAGCCGACGACACGGCTCTCCGCGACGCCGCGGCTCGATCAGATCGCCGCCGTCCACACGCTCGCCGAACAGGCAGAACGTGGACTGATCACGCCGACGGAGGGGCTCGCGAAGCTCGAGGAGATCCGGCAGATGCGCGGCCGCTACCAGGGAGTGGCGAGCGTGCTCGGCTACGCGACGCTGACGGTCGGGATCAGCCTCATCCTGCATCCGGCCGCGCGCGACATCGTCGGCGCCGCGGCGCTCGGGGCGCTCGTCGGCCTCCTGCGACGAGCGGCGCGCGGACGGCGCACGATCGAGGTGCTGATGCCCTTCCTCGCCGCCTTCGGCGTCGCCCTGCTGACGGCGCTGATGGTGAAGCACGACATCACCGAACTCGGCCTCCGGGTGATGATCTCCGCCCTCGTCGTGTTCATCCCGGGCGTGCCGCTGACGACCGCGTTCCTCGAGCTGACCGAGGGGCAGATGGTCGCGGGCGCCAGTCGTCTCGTGTGGGGCGGGACGCAGCTCGGGTTGCTCGCCCTCGGCATCGTCGCGGGGATCAGCACGGTCGGCATCTCGCCCGAGCGGGCCTTTGCGAGCTCGCCCGACGTGCTCGGAGCGTGGGCGCCGTGGGTCGGCGTCCTCGTCTTCGCCGTCGGCGTGTCGATCGCGCACTCGACGCCGCCCGGGACGTTCCCGTCGCTCCTGATCGTGCTGTACGCGGCGTGGACGGGTCAGGTCGTCGGGAACGTGCTGTTCGGCGGGTACGCCAGCGGCTTCGTCGGCGCCGTCGTGATGACGCTCGTCGCCTACGCACTGGCACGACTTCCGTCGACGATGCCCGTCTACGCGATGTTCCTGCCGGGCTTCTGGCTCCTGGTGCCCGGCTCGCTCGGGCTGATCGGCCTGACGACGATCATCGCAACGCCGGACGCCGCTTCGACCGACGACATCTTCGCCGTGGTGGGATCGATCGCGGCCGTGGCGCTCGGGGTCCTCTGCGGCGTCGAGTTCTACCGGTGGCTCGACGCCGCCGCGAACCGCGCGCAGGGCCTGCGTCGCCGCGGCGGCTAGCCCAGCCGCGGTCCGCCGACCCCCATGGCGACGATATCCCCGCGGTGGTAGTGTCCGAGGCGCGGCCCCAGCACCTGGCCGCACGGCGCCGGCCGATCGTCCGGCGCGCTCAGTGAGGCCCGGCCCAACAACCAGCCGGTGACGAGATACCCGCCGAGGTGCCTACCTGGTCGCCGTCGCGACCACGACCGCGTCACGCCGTTGCCTGCCGTGACCCCATTCGTCCTCTCGCGGTCAGTCGCAACGACCGACAAGAGGAGCACGGCAGCATGATCAGAATATTCCGATACGACGGCTTCATCGCCGCCGCGGGACGAAACCGGGAGCCGCATGATGGCCGAGACGACCAGCGAGGCAGGCGCGACACGTGTCCGCTTCACCAATAGCGGTGCGTTCGCGCTCGACGTGCGGAGCGAGGTCGAACGCTTCCTGGCGGAGCCCGGCCGGACACGCCGCGGGCGGATCGCGCTGCTCGTGAAGGCGCCGATCGGCGTCGGCGCGATGCTGGCCGGGTGGGCCGTGCTGATCTTCGCGGCGCCGGGGCCGATCGGGGCGATGGCGGCCCTCGCGATCGTCGCCGTCGGCAGCCTGCTGACGGCGTTCTGCGTGCAGCACGACGCAAACCACGGTGCGACGTTCAAGGCGCGGCGCTGGAACTACCTGCTCGGCTGGACGGCCGACGTGATGCTCGGCGTCTCGAGCCACGCGTGGCGCGTGAAGCACAACGTCGCGCATCACACCTACACCAACGTCGCCGGCTTCGACGACGACATCGCCCTCTCGCCGATCGCCCGCTTCGCACCTGCGCAGTCGTCGCGCCCGTGGTACCGCCTGCAGCACTACTACGTCTGGCCGCTCTACTGCTTCATGGGCCTGCGCTGGCAGATCGCCGATGACGCGTGGGCCTTCCTCCGTGGCCGCATCGGCACCTCGAAGCTGCGCTGGCCGCGCGGCTGGGATCTCGCGGCCATGGTCGGCGGCAAGCTCATCTTCATCGTCTGGGCGATCGTGGTGCCGCTCCTGGTCTACCCGTGGTGGCAGGTCGTCGTCGGCTTCATCGGCGTCTCGTGCGTGATCTCGCTGGTCATGGCCGTGACGTTCCAGCTGGCCCACTGCGTCGAGGAGGCCTCGTTCGTGACCGCCGAGGATCTCGGCGGCGAGCCCCGCGCCTGGGCCGAGCACGAGGTCGAGACGACCGTCGACTTCTGTCCCCGCAACCGCGTGCTGACGTGGTCGCTCGGCGGCCTCAACTTCCAGATCGAGCACCACCTGTTCCCGCGCGTCCCGCACACGCTGTACCCGTCGATCGCGCCGATCGTGCGCGACGCCTGTGCGCGCCACGGGGTCAGCTACTCCGTCGCCCCGCGCCTCATCGACGCGCTCGGCAGCCACGTCCGTCACCTGAAGGCGATGGGTGCGCGCGGCGAGGCGCCGGACCTCGAAATGGGCTGAACCGCTGCGGAGCTAGCGGCGCCCCACCACCGCCGGGCCGACGTGCGCGGCCACCTGGTCGAGGCGCGCGAACCAGACGTCGCCGTCGGCGAGCATCAGCTCCACGAGCGCGCGCAGGCGCGCGAAGCGGTACGCGCGACCGATCACCTCGGGGTGCATGGTGAACGTCACGTGACGCCCGTCGGCGCGCGCCGACCGGTACTCGTCCGTCCACGAGGCGAGCAGCTCGTCCGGGTGCGCGACGTTGCCGCCGTGGTCGATCGAGTAGCCGAAGCGCGGCCAGTCGTCGAGCGACCAGTGCACCGGCAGCTCGAGGATCGACCCGCGCGCCCACGACTGCACGTAGGGCCGGTCGTCGCCCATGCAGCTCGAGTCGTAGGCGATGCCGTGCTCGACCAGCAGGTCGAAGGTCTCGTCGGTCATCTCCCAGGCGGGCGAGCGATAGCCGACCGGACGGGGCGCGCCGGCGGCCGCGAGCGCCGCGAAGCCCTGCTCGATCTCGTCGCGCTGCTCGTCGGCGCTGATCTTGTCGGTGCGCAGGTGGATGTAGCCGTGGTGGCCCACCTCGTGCCCGGCGGAGACGATCGACGCGATCAGCCCGTCGTGGTGCTCGGCCGTCCAGCCCGGGACGAAGAACGTGCCCGGGATGCCGTGCTCGGCCAGCAGCGCGAGGATGCGCGGCATGCCGCGGGTGACACCGAAGCGCCCCTCCGACAGCGTCGTCAGCCGACGCGCGTACTCCGGGCCGTCGCCGAGCGGCCCCGACTCGGCGTCGACGTCGAACGTGAGCGACACGGCGACCTTCGCGCCGTTCGGCCAGGCGGGTGTGTCTGCGGCCATCGAACCGTCCTTCGTCGGGTGGGAGCGGACGTCATCGTCTCACCGGGACCCGACGGCGACCCGTCAGCGCTGCTTGAGGACGGCGTACCAGACCCGCTCCGCCACCCCGACGACGTGGTCGCCGGTGCGCGAGACGCGGCGGTACAGCTCGCGGCGCACGGCGACCTCGCGCAGGTCGTCGGTGGCGACCAGGGCCGACATCGCGCCGCGGTAGGCGTGCTCCAGCCGCCGCTGGCTCGCCACCGCCTCGTCGGCGGCGCGCGTCGCCGCGTCGGTCGCCCCGGCGGCGAGGGCGGTGAAGGCCGCGCCCAGGCGTTCGACGCCGTCCACGAGCGCACCGGCCATCTCGGCGATGGCCGCGTCCGGTTCGGCCGTCATCAGCTCGGCCTCGCGGACGGTGTGGTTCGCGCTGTCGACGACGTCGTCGAGGCCGCGCGAGAGCTCGAAGAGGTCCTCTGGCTCGAGCGGCGTGAGGAACGCCTCCGTCAGCGCGATCCGCAGCGTGCGCTTGCAGTCGTCCGCGCGATGCTCGGCATCGCGCACCGCGTCGGCCGCCGACGGGTCTCCCTCGGCCCACGCCCGGAGCGCCCGTACGCCCTCGAGCGTGACCGCCGCCTGAGCCTCCAGCATGCCCAGCACGTCGGGCGTGTGCGGTGTGAACCAGTGTCGCGGTTTCATCCGATGGCCCTCCAGAGCAGCAGCGTTGCCGCACCCAGTGCCACGGAGGCCGGCAGCGTCAGCACCCAGGCGACGCCGATCGCCCGCACCACCGCCCAGCGCACGTGACGCCACCGCCGCCTCCCGCCGCCGATGCCGACCACGGACGAGGCGACGACGTGGGTCGTCGAGACCGGCGCACCGAGGAAGGAGCTCGTGAGGATCACCGTCGTCGAGGCAGTCTGACTGACGAAGCCGTCGAGCGGCCGGAGATGGAAGATGCGCCGCCCGATCGTCCGCACGATGCTCCACCCGCCCATCGCCGTCCCGAGCGTGAGCGCGGCACCGCCGGCGATCTTCGTCCACAGCGGCACCGCGAACGCGTCCAGGTGCCCGCTGGCGACGAGGAGCGCGACGATCACGCCGATCGCCTTCTGCCCGTCGTTCGCACCGTGGGCGAACGAGAGCGCGGCCGACATCAGCCACTGCCCGCCGCGAATCGGCGCCGCCACGCGACGGGTGGCCCTTCCCAGCACGTGCGGTGCGAGGCGCGCGAGGCCGAACCCGCCGGCGAGGCCGATGACGGGCGAGACCGCCAGGGCGATCAGCACGCCGAAGACGCCGACCGGGCGCCAGCCGTCGAGGCCGCCCCAGTTGACTGCATCGGTGCCCGCGGCCGTGAGTGCCGAGCCGACCAGCCCTCCGACCAGCGCGTGGCCCGAGCTCGACGGCAGGCCCACGCGCCAGGTCAGCAGGTTCCAGATCACGGCGGCGAGCACGCCCGAGCCGATCACCTCGACCGCGATCGAGGAATCCACCGTCGTGATGCCGGCGATCGTGCTCGCCACCGCGGAGCCGATCAGCAGGAACGCCGAGGCTGTTGAAGACGGCCGACAGCGCGATTGCCTGCCCGGGTCGCGCGCCACGGGTGGCGACGAGCGTCGCGATCGAGTTCGCGGCGTCGTGGAACCCGTTCGTGAGCGCGAACGCGAGCGCGAAGGCGATGGCCAGCCCGAGAGCCACCGGGCGATGATCCTCCATCCACGCTCGCCACGCGCCGCCCGGGCCGAGGCGAGCCGGTGCGACCTACCTCCGCCCGGCCACGATCTGCCCGCCCTCGCACTCGGCGTTGACGTAGCCGGAGCGGAAGGGCTGCGCCTCGCCCGACGCCTCGTCGTAGGTGTGGCGCAGGACGCACCCGGTGTCGTTGGCGAGCAGGTGGATCGAGACCGACGTCTCCGCCGACGTGGTGCGCACCCGGTGCACGTCGTTGTCGGGCGGCAGCAGCCGGTAGTAGTCGCCGACCGCGACCGGGCGTCGCACGACGGTCTCCAGCGGGCCGCCGCCCGGCCGGTAGATCTCCTCGTCCTGGCCGCCCCGGTAGAGGCCGATCAGGCCCCAGGCGAGGTGGTCGTGGATCGGCGTCATCGACCCTGCCGGAACGACGAGGCTGAACAGGCACAGCGAGCGGTCGGCGGCGCGGTAGAGCAGCCACTGGCCGATGCCGCCGCCCATGCCGCTGCCCTCCTTCGACTCCTGGTAGACGCTCGGGCAGCCAGGTGCGGTCCTGCAGCAGCGCGCTGAACGCGGGCTCGACCGCGGCGCAGGCCTTGACCCGGTCGCCGCCGGCGTGGGAGATGCGGTGCCGCACGTCGGCCACGAAGGCCCGCAGGTGCGGTGTGTCGAGCACCCACTCGTCGTGCTCGAGGGGCTCGAGTTCGTGGTCGTGGGAGAAGTCGCACATGGTGGCTTCCTCGCTGGGTGAGATGGCTGCGTCGCGCGCCGCCAGGTGGATGGGCCAGCCCCGACCCCCTCCTATCATGCCGCTCATGGTTCCCGAGGCGCAGGTGACGGAAGCTCGCCCGCCCGAGCGATTCGGCGCTCGCCCGGCTGCTGAGCCTGCGCAACCTCGCGGCGCTGGCCCTCGTCCACTGCGTGCTCTTCACGGGGCTGATGTTCTGCGCGTTCGTGATCGACCATCCGCAGCCGATCACGTTCATCTTCGGCTTCACGCACGGCGTCCTCTACATGGTCATGTCGGTCGCGATCATCTTCGCGGCGCGGCTGCGGACGGTCACGGTGACGACCGCCATCGTCGTGATCGTGCTCGGCGCGGCCGGCCCGTACTTCGGGGCGTTCGATCTCGTGCGCGAGGAGCGCAAGCGGCGCCGCGAGCTGACGGACGCCGCGCTCGCCGCCTGACGCTAGTAGATGTGCAGCTTCTCCAGCAGGGCGAGCGGATCGTCGATCGACTCGAACAGATCCTTGTTGTGCTTGATCATCTTGCTGCGCATGTAGACCCGGAGCCACTGCTTGTAGATGTAGAGCTCGTAGCGGTCGAGCATGTCGCGCAGCGGCATGTCGCGCTGGGCGATCAGGCCCGCCAGGTACATCGCGCACTCGAAGCCCAGCGAGATCGACTGGAAGTACGGCGAGCCGATGGCGGAGTCGCCGGCGAGGAAGACGGGTGAGCTGGCGAACGGGTGGTCGGCCGGGCCCGCGTCGCACCACTGCCGGCTGGTCGCATTGCGAGCCCGGTAGAGATCGAGCGGTATCCGGACGATCTCGAGGTCGCCGATGATCTCGCCGTTCGTCTCCTGCTTGATCTTGTCGATGAAGCGGTCCATCGACTGCGCGACGTCCGGGTAGTTGCTCGCGCAGCCACTCGCCGTCGAACCGCGGCGGCATCGCCTCGTAGTCCTCGGCGCTGATGTTCGACGATGCCCGATCACGTGGCTGACGCTGCCGTCGTAGTGCGTGCGGTGCACCATCGGGATGAACTTGTACTGCGCGTTCTCGACGTTCTTGTAGTACTTGCAGTGCTCGTTGCAGTCGTACGCCTGGCCGTACAGGAACGTGATGACGAGCGCGTACTCGAGGCGGATCTTGAGCGTGTTCGCGTCGACGTCGGCCGCGTCGGCGCCGGGCATCAGCTGGTCGCGGAGCAGCGACTTCGAGCCGGTGCAGTCGATCAGGACGTCGCCGGGCTCGAGCATCGCGATGGCGTCGCTCGGCCGACACCACGCCGACGGTGCGCTCCACCGTGTCCGACCCGCGCGCGTCGATGAGGTCGCTGACCGACTGCTCGATGGCGTTGAGCGGGCAGAACCCCTGCGACCAGTCGCGCAGGAGCGCCGTCAGGTCGTCCGGGATCGACTGCCGGAACGCGAGGCCCTCCTCGAGCTCCGGCGGATCGAAGACCGCCTCGATGCTGTCGCCGTCGATGGAGTCGGTCCGGTAGCTCTCGACGGAGTCGGCCATCGAGGTACGGCGCGAGCTGCACCATCCGCGTCCGCGTGTAGTCGTGCCGCTTCTCGTAGAGGTGCACGGAGAACCCGTCCACCGGCTGCAGCAGCGCCGTCAGGAGCAGACCGACCGGCCCCGCGCCGACGATGTGAACGCGCGTCGGGGCGGCAGCATGGGGAACGTTCCCGGACATGGTCGCGAGAGAATACGCGCTCGAGCCGTTGCTAGGCTCGCGTCGTGGTCACCATTCACCTGCGGTACGAGATCGACCCTTCCGCGATCGACGCGTTCGAGCGCTTCGCCCGGCGCTGGATGGAGCTGGTCGACGCGCACGGCGGCACCCATCACGGCTACTTCCTGCCGTCGGAGGGCGCGAGCGATATCGCCTATGCGCTGTTCAGCTTCCCGAGCCTGGCCGAGTACGAGATCTACCGCGCGCGCTTCGGCGTCGACCCCGACTTCATCGAGGCCGACCGGATCCGCGACGAGTCGGGCTGCGTGAAGCGGTTCGAGCGGACGTTCCTGCGGCCGCTGTTCCCGGACGGTCGCGCCGAGCTTAGCGTCGCCGAGCGCGCGGTGCCCGGCGTAAGGGCCGATGTCCGATCGCGTGCCTGGTAGCCGATCGGACACCCACTCCCTGTTCTGCGCGGAAACGTGCGGATCCGGGCACGGGTCGGAGCCGGTGGCCGGCGCGTTCGCCGGCCACCACTCCTCCCGCTGCCAGGCCGAGAGCGCCTTCTCGAGCTGCCGGCACGACGCGCTCGAGCGCGTACGGGATGCTCGTGACGCTCGACGCCGACAGCGCCATCGCGAGCTCGAGGTCGTCGATCGCGACCACGTGGCCGTTCTTGACGACGTCGAGCGCCTGGAACGACGGCATCTCCTTCATCTGGGCCTTCGCCGCCGCCGTCTCCTGGAACACGATCAGTCCGTCGCCGTCGAGCACGTCGAAGCGCTCCGGGCTGATGCTGGCGAAGAACTCCTCGCCGACGAGCTCCTTCACCTCCGGCGACTGCACGAAGCCGAGCGCCGCCACGAACCGGCCGCGCGTGTCGGTGTCGGCGAAGAGGTAGATCTTCCCGCCGGCGTCGGGCCCGACCATCATCGACCTGCTTTCCGGCCCACTCCGGGTGCGCGGCGGCGGCGTCGGTGAACCCCTTCTTCGCCGTCTCGATCAGCGCGGACGCCTCGGCCGACTTGCCGAGCGCGTCGCCGATCTGCTGCGTCGCGACGTCCCACGGCGTGCCGAACGACGGGAAGCCGGCGGGCGTCAGGACTGTCGGCGCGATCTTCGAGAGCTTGTCGTAGTCGGCCTTCTGGATGTCGTTGTTGACGGCCATGATCAGATCCGGCTGCGCCTTCGAGATGCCCTCGAAGTCGATCTCCTGGCCGCTGTAGAGGGCCGGCGTCGCGCCGCCGAGTGCAGCCGTCGACCAGGCCCCGACGCCCTGCTTCCACTCGGGGATCCACTGCAGGATGCCGACCGGCACGACGCCGAGGGCAAGGAGCGGATCCTGATCGGTGTACCCGTAGGAGACGACGCGCTCCGGCGCCGCCGGGATCACCGTCTCGCCGTGCACGTGCTTGATCGTGATCGGGAACGCGGCCGCCGCGGCGGTGGTCGCGGCAGCGGTCGTCGCCGCTGCCTCCGTGGTGCCGGCCGCCGTCGTCCCCGCCGCGCCGGCGGAGCTGGTCGTGCCGGAGTCGCTACTGCTGCCGCACGCGGCGAGGCCCACGGCGGCCACGCCGCCGAGCGCTCCGATCAGCAGCCGGCGTCGGCTCATCACGACCGACATCGGGTCGAATTGGTTCATGCTGGCTCCCTCCCGGAACGTCGTACGGGTCTCAATCGGGGGCGTGTTCGCAGGCCCAGTACCCGACCAGCGTGAGCCCGTCGTTGGCGATACCGCGGCGTTCGCGCGCAGGTGGCGACGGGCGCGCTTCATGGCCGCGAACTCGCCACCACCCCACGCCCAGCCACGCCGCAGGCCGGCAGCTCGAGCAGAGAGCGCAGCGCCCGCTCCAGCACGCGGCTGGTGCCGGGGCTTTCACCGTCGCGCCCGAGCCACTGCACGGCCAGCGCCGCAGCGGTCGGCAGCGGGATCTGCTCGGCGGCGTCGGCGATCTCGACGAGCGCGAGCGTCGGGTGCCCCTCGGGCAGGGTCTCGACGATCGCCGCCAGCGCCGGCAGGCCGGTCTCGTCCGCGAGCAGCAGCGTCCAGTCAGCGTCGCTGTCGTCGTCCGTCCAGTGCGTCCGCGGGCCGGCGTCGCCGACGCGGTCGCCGATCCGGGCGCCGGGCCACCCAGGCCGAGGCGCGCCCCTCGTCGCCGTGCACCACGAAGTCGACGACCAGGCGGTTCGCGTCGGGGTCCCAGGTGCGTACGGTGTAGTTGCGCGCGTGCTGCACCTCGGCGATGCCGGGCG
>CAVTAC010000002.1:0-167454 GCA_963732645.1 uncultured Actinomycetes bacterium | reverse complement strand
CTCCACGATCCCGAGCCCCTGCTGCTGCACGGCGAGTCGCTGCTGCTGGGCGGCGAGATCGTCGGCCGCCTGACCTCGGGCTCCTACGGCCACACGCTGGGCGCGGCCTGCGGTCTCGGCTACCTGCGCGGCGACGTGCCGGCGGGCGACGGGTTCGAGGTCGACTGCGCCGGCCAGAAGGTCGCCGCCACCGTCTCCGACTCCCCGTTCTACGACCCGGGCAACGAGCGGCTGCGGGGCTGACCCGGCGCTACTGGTGCACGGCCTCGAGCTTGTTGCCGTCGGGGTCGA
The DNA here is from genome assembly GCA_963732645.1 of uncultured Actinomycetes bacterium. Classification (GTDB taxonomy): domain Bacteria; phylum Actinomycetota; class Thermoleophilia; order Gaiellales; family F1-60-MAGs149; genus VFJZ01. The sequence continues at coordinate 167,163 of CAVTAC010000002.1, read as the reverse complement.
GCACGAACGCCGCGTAGTAGGTCGGGCTGTACTCCGGCCGCGGCCCGGGCGCACCGTCGTCGGTGCCGCCGTGCCGGAGCGCCGCCGTGTGGAACCGGTCGACCGCGGCCGGGTCGGCCGCGTCGAACGCGAGGTGGAAGCCGGGCCCGGTGCCGGCGACGCCGCCTGCAGCTTGAGCGCGAGCCGCTCCTTGCCGCCGGGGAGGCCGTACCCGACGGAGACCGGGCCGGTATAGACGCGAACGCATCCCAGCGTCCCGAGCACGGCGTCGTAGAACGCCGTGGCCCGTCCAAGATCGGTGACCCCGAGGGAGAGATGCCCGAGCACGGCCCCGAGCGTAGCGCCGTTCGCAGCAACTTCGGACGCCGACTTCCGGCGCGTTTTCGTACCTGGCGCAACGAATCGTCCAGGCGCACGCTTCCGACGGGGGGGGAGAGGTGGCGGGTGCAGCGGCTGCGGCGTGCAGCCCCCGTCGGTTGCCGTGAAGGGCCGCATGCGCGGAGGCGACAGGGCGACGTCTCAAATGACAGGTGATGACCTCAGTCCACCTGGCCGCGGTGGATCGCAGACTCGGAGGCCGGCTTCGGGAAGCGCCAGGCGAGTCTGCGCTCAGCGCCGCGGTTGTGGATGGGGTATTCGGCCATAGGTGGCGTCGGGTGAGGCGCTTCAGCGCTTGCGATGGGTGACCTCTGCGTAGGCGCTGCACGCCCCCAAGCGCACTTCGAGTGGACGGAACGAACGCTCCAATCCCTGAGTCCGGCGCCGGTCGAGGCTGTTTTCAGCCCTGCGAGAGGCGCAAAACCGGCCTCCAACGGCCGCTTTGTCTGACTTTCGTCAGACAAAAAATCCGTCACGAAACACGCATTGTCCGGACCCGAACACGCGCACAGCGCGCAGATCGCGCGATCCGCGCGAGTTCCGCGCGTGTTCGGTATGCCAGGCCTGTCCCCCGAAAACGCTTTTTCGGGGTCAGACCCCAATTGGCGGTTTTTGGGGTCAGACCCCAGTGACGAACCACACGCACTCGGCGGCGCCCCCCCCCCGACCGGGAAGCGCGCCGCCGGCGGCGGCGTTCTCCCTTTCGTGTCGGAGCACACGACGAAAGCGCCCCGCTCGAGCCGACACATGGCCCTGGCGCTGTTCGCCGTGCTGCTCGCGGGACTCGCCTACTACGGGGCGCGCGGGTCGCTCGCCAACTCCGTGCTCTCGTGGGAGAGCGCGTACGACGAGTCGCGCGGCTCGATCTCGCTGATCGCGACCGCAAGCTTCCTCTCGATCGGCCTCGCGCAGGTGGTCGGCGGCAAGCTGCTCGAGCGCGTCGCGGCCTGGAAGGTGCTCGCCGCCGGGCTCTCGCTCGGCGTCGGCGGGTACCTGCTCGGTGCCCTCGCGCCGTCGCTGCCCATCGCGATCCTCGGCGTCGGCGTCATCGCCGGCTTCGGCGGCGGGCTGGCGGCCAACTCGACGCTGTCCGTGCTGGTCACGCAGTTGTTCCGCGAACGCCACGGGGCGTTGTTCGGCCTCGTCGGCGCCGCCACCGCGGCCGGCTCGGTCGTGATGCTGCCGGTCTCGCGGGCGGTGCTGAACGTCTCGCTCGAGGCGGCGCTGATCTTCCTCGCGGCCTCGGTGGGCGTCGCGCTGGTCGGCGTCCTGCTGTTCCTGCGCATCGACGCGCAGGCGCAGGCGCCGCGGCGGCGTCAACGACCTCACCGGAGGCTACGGCGCGTTCTTCGTCGGCGCCGCGGCGACGTGCGTCGCGGCCGGCGTCCTCAGCCTCGGCATCGGCCGGACGCCGCGGGCGCCGATCACGGGCCGCACCGACCGTCAGCTCGGCGAGGTACCCGCGGTCGCCTGAGCGCGGCCGGGCTGGCCGCGCGCCGCCACGACGACGCCGGCGTCCCAGCCGGGCGCGCGCCCGCCGGGCGGCGGGCGCGATCGCCGCCGACGTCGAGGCCGCTGCGCGCGATCAGCCACGAGGTCACCGAGTTGGAGTTCCACATCTCGCCCGCGCGCAGCTCGTCGCGTCCCCAGACCGGCGTCGGAACGGTCGGCACCAGATCGAGCAGCCGCCGTGCCACGCCGGCGTCGTCGCGTGAGCCGCCGCGGGCTGTCGACCGCCTCGTCGATGTCGGGGATGACGCCGTCGCGCCAGCAGCGCACCTCGTAGCGGAACAGCCGCAACCGACCCGCCCAGCGGCTGCCGACCGCGCCCTCGGCGACGACGCCCGCGCGCGGCGCCGCGGCCGTCGCGGATCGGCGCCATCTCGATCACGAACGCCCCTCGTCCACCCGCACCACGAGTGCGGAGTGGTAGAGATCGAGGCGCGGGCGCCGCCCGAGCCAGCGCCGCGACCGGCCTCGAACACCCGGCCGTTGAGCCGCACCGAGCGTCCACCGGCGCCGAGCGGCAGCCAGTAGAGATCGAGCCCGTGCCGGCTCACACCTGGACGAGCGACGTGACGGTGCCGCGCCAGTAGGTGAAGACACCGGCGGGGAGCGTCCAGCTGACCTCCGCCCGCGTCGGGATGCGAACGCCGTCGAGGACCTGGTAGTCGCGCATCACGCCACCCCACGGTCGCGGGACGGCGCTGCGGCCCTCCGCGTACGGGCGGTCCTCGGCGGAGGTGCGGACGAGGTCGCCGGCGTCGTCGAACTCGAGGCACACCGCCGCCCGGCCACCGCCGACCTGCACCGCCACCTCCGCGCGCCGGTCGTCGATCGCCCGCCACTCGAGTTCGCTGTTGTCGCGCAGCGCGTGCGGTACCCACATGAGCTCCGCGAGGTACCGCATCGCCTCGCCCCTGCTGACGTCGGCACCGCCCGAGCGCATGACCGGGATCTTGCCCCACAGCCGGGCGGCCAGTCCACCCTCACCGGCCGCGTAGGCGTCGTCCACCCGCAGCGACACGAGCGGCGCGAGGCGGAAGCGCGCCCGCCACGAGAAGGCGACCCGTCGCACGTCGAGTTCCTCGGTCGCCCGGAACGGCAGCCAGCGCCCGTCCGGCTTCAGCCGCATCTCGCCCTCCTGCGTGAGGCGCACGCGCGTGGCGGGACGCGGGCTGACGAGTGCTCGCCGCAGGTAGCGCTCGACGGAGGCCGGCGGCTCGCGCATGCCCTCGCTAGCCGTGAGCCGAGCCGCGCGGTCGGCCCCGCGCCCGGCGGACCTCGTCGGTGTCCCGCGTGCATCGGCCACTCGGCGAAGGCCGCACGGCGCGTCGGGTAGAAGGCGAACGAGCCACGAACGCCCGCCGCGTCGATGACGCGCGCCGTGGTGCTGCCCCGCGCGCCGTCGACGACGAGCAGCGGTTGCCTGCCGGCGGCCTCGAGCATCCGCTGCGTCCGCCACAGCCAGTTGAGCACCGAGCAGTCGATGAACGAGGCGTTGCTGAGATCGACGACCACACGCGTACAGTGATCGAGGATGCCGGCGGTGTCGTCCTCGAGCAGGCTGACCGTCGACAGGTCGTGCTCGCCGTGCAGCCCCACCAGCCACGAGCCGATCCCGTCGTGATCGCTGATGGTGACGGTTCCCGCGCAGTCGGGACGCTGCGGATACCCCTTCGATGCGGCCTGCAATGCGACCACGGTGGCACCTCGTCGTTCATCGGCGCCGGCCGGGTCGTTGGGGCCGGCTTCACGGGGACGCGGACCCTCGTCTGCGTCACGCGGCCGGGTGCTGGAGCCGCCCGACGACCATAGCACCCGGCGGGGCGCCCAGAGCAAACCGCGGAGCCAGCGGTGGTAGACTCCGGCCGCGGCCTCAGCACCCCGGTCGCACGACGCCGCCAGAGTCGGGCGTCTCCGGAAAGCCGGCGCGAATTCCCCGTCGCCGGCGCCAATGAACGTCGAGGTGCCACCGTGGTCGGGTTCGAGACCGCAACCGCCGTCCGGCTTCCGCCTGCCGTGACCGGCTCTTCGCGGCTGCAATCGCAGCCGCATCCGAGGCAGGGAGGCGATGCACCGTGAAGGCGCTGGTGTATCACGGGCCAGGGCAGCGGGTCTGGGAGTCCGCACCCGACCCTTCCATCGTCGACTCCACCGACGCCATCGTGCGCGTCGACACGTCGACGATCTGATGATCACGGCCGCGCTCGTCAACGCCAACACCACGCCGAAGCTGCTGCGCCTGATCGAAGGCGGTCGCCTCGATCCGACGCCGTTCGCCACCCACCATCTCCCGCTCGCCGAGACCGAGGCCGCGCACCCCGCCGAGACACGGACGCTCGTCGGCGCGGGCGCCACCACACACCAGCAGAGGAGCACCACACCATGACCAACACCTTCAAGTACGGCGGATTCATCGCCGCCGCGGTGCTGATCGTCTTCGGCGCCGTCGCCATCTTCATGGGCTTCGACGGCCGCTCGACCGTCCAGTCGAGCCTCAAGCTCGAGGCGATCACGGGTTCGGAGGGGATGAACCCCGCCACGATCGCCGCGGAGGCCAAGGAAGCGGGCCTGCCCGCGACCATCGCGCTGCCGACGTGCGACGTCGCCAACAAGCCGATCGAGACCGGGGCCGACGCCCGCTGCTTCGCGAGCTACATCCGCGTCCACGCGCTCGAGGCCAGCGGCGGCAAGACCTACTCGCAGCTGCCGCGGTTCGCGACGGCGGACGGTGCCGGCACCAGTGACAAGGCCGCTGCCCTGAAGGACGCCGAGGGCGCCGTCATGTCGAACCCGGCGCGCGACCAGTGGATCACCGCCACGGCGCTGTCGACGGCGCTGAACGTCAGCTACATGGCCGACCAGCTCGCGCTGTTCGGCATCGTGGTCGGCATCGCCCTGCTGCTGACCGGCATCGGATTCGCCGTGCTCGCGGGCGGCCTCCTGGGCCGGAAGCCACGGGCGGCGGCCGAGGTGAACGCGCCGATCGCGGCGACGCCGGTACCGAGCGTCTGAGCAACGCGAGCGACCCGTCGAGCCGAACGCCGCTCGACGGGTCGCTCGACTGCCTGGCGCACGCTCACACAGGGTGGAGATGCGGCCAGGCGAGAGTGGCGAGAGCCGGACTTGAACCGGCGACACCGCGATTTTCAGTCGCGTGCTCTACCAACTGAGCTACCTCGCCGCAGCGGCACGATCTTACCAGCGAATCGCTCCCGGACGACCGGGCTGCCCGGCGAGGCGCGGTAGATAGAAGTGCTCGGGGGTAACGCATAGAATTCGTTGTGCCGGGCGACCTATTCCGAGGCAACGCCCCGTTTTGCGGCACAAATCGGGGTTGCGTCCTTTCCCGGACACGATGGTACAGTTGAGCGGCGATGGCGTTCACGCCGACAGTGTCGGGCGCCGTGTCGTTCCCCCCGCGACGCGGTCTGCCCTCAACCATCAGCCTTGGACGCTTTCTGATTTAGTCCCTGGCCGGTCTCGATCAGACGATCGATACCGCGCGCGATGCGCACGAGTCCGACCGGGAGGTCCTCTTCTTGCTCCGTTTTCGACGCCATTTCCTCATCACCTTCGTAGCGCTCGCAGCCCTCGGCACCGCCGGGACGGCAGCGCTCGCCGCTCCGAAGGACGCCATTCCCGCCAAGCGCGCAGCAGCAGAGGCCGCGCAGGCGAAGATCGAGGCGTTGAGTGAGCAGATCGAGCCGGCGATCGAGGCCTACAACCAGGCCTCGGAAGAGCTCGAGGGCGTCCAGGCGGAGATCACGGACAACGAGCACCAGATCGCGGCCACGAAGTCGAACATCAAGCGTGGCCAGCGCGACCTGGCGGCGAAGCTCGTCGTCGCCTACCGCGCCGGCGACCCCGACGCGGTGGCGGCCATGCTCTCCGCCAACTCGCTCGAGGACATGCTCGGGTCGGTCGACGTGCTCAAGCGCTCGTCCAGCCAGCTGAGCTCCGTGATCGTCGAGCTGCGCGAGTCGCGCTCCGAGCTCAAGAAGCGCGAGAAGGCGCTCGTCGAAGGCCGAGCGCCGCGCCGCCGAGCTGAAGTCGCAGAAGGCCGCGAACAAGGCCGCGATCGAGAACGGCCTCGCGCAGGCCGAGAGCCTGAAGTCGGGCCTCGAGTCGGAGATCGCCTCGCTGCAGAAGGAGCAGAAGGCGTACGAGGCACAGCTGGCCCGCGAGGCCGAGCAGCGCCTGCGCGCCCAGCGCGCCGCGATCGCCGCTGCCGACGCAGCCGATCCCGGCATCGGCGGCTCGGGCGGCGGCGGCGGTTCCTCCTCCGGTGGCGGCGGTGGCAGCAGCTCGCGGCGGCGGCGCGGTCGACATTCCCGCACCGCCCGCGAACGGCTCGATCGGCGCCCGCGTCATCTCGGCCGCGATGTCGTACCTCGGCGTGCGCTACGTCTGGGGCGGCGCCAGCCGTGGCGGCGTCGACTGCTCCGGCCTGACGATGCTCGCCTACTCGTCGGTCGGCATCGGCCTCGGGCACTTCACCGGCTCGCAGTGGAACTCCGGCACGCACATCAGCCAGAGCCAGCTCGCGCCCGGCGACCTCGTCTTCTTCTACCCCGACCACCATCACGTGGGCATCTACATCGGCGGCGGCCAGTTCATCCACGCCCCGAGCACCGGCGACGTCGTGAAGATCTCGAACCTCGCCGACCGCGCCGGCAACTTCTCGGGCGCCGTCCGCCCCTACTGATCGCGGTCAAGATACGGGCGTGAGCGATCGCGTCCGCCGCACGCTGCTCCTCCTCGCCGTCGCCACGGCGCTCGCCGACTCGTCGGTCGTCACGCTCGCGCTGCCCGACATCCTGCGCCGGTTCGACGTCGAGATCGGCGAGGTCTCGCGCGTCCTGACGTCGTACAACGCGATCCTCGCGCTCGGCGCCGTGCCCGCCGCGTACCTGGCGCGCCGGTCGCCCCGGCCGGTCGCAGCGACCGGCATCGTCGTGTTCGGCGTCGCCTCGGCGGCATGCGGCCTGGCCGGCTCGTTCGACGTCCTGCTCGGCCGCGCGCTGCATCCAGGCGGTCGGCGGCGCCCTGCTGGTCTGCGCCGCGCTCGAGCTGCTCGCCGCGCGCGACGGCGACGCGCGGGCGGCGCGCTCCTGGGCCGCGGCCGGCGTCGCCGGTGCCGCCGTCGGGCCGGCCGCGGGCGGCGCGCTCACGCAGCTCGCCGGCTGGGAGTGGATCTTCCTGCTGCAGGCGCCGATCGCCCTCGCCGCGCTGGTGGCGCTGCGCCAGACCACGTCGCCGCAGCCGAAGGCCGCCGCCGGCCGGCCGCACCTGCCGGCGCTGGCGGCGCTGACGCTGCTGTCGGCCGCGCTCACCGCGGCGCTGTTCCTGCTCGTGCTGCTGCTCGTCGAGGGCTGGCGCATCGAGCCGCTCGAGGCGGCCGTGATCGTGTCGGCGATGCCCGTCGCGGCGTTCGCGGCGCCCCGCATCGGCGTGCGCGGAGCGGTCGCCGAGGCCGCCATCGGCTCGCTGCTGATCGCGGGCGGCCTCGCCGGGCCTCGGCCTGCTGCCCGGCGCCTCGTGGGTGTGGACGCTGCCGCCGCAGGTGCTGATCGGCCTCGGTCTCGGGCTCGCGGTCACGGCGCTCACGCACGCCGCGCTGGCCGGGCGCTCGCCGCAGGCCATCCACGGCGGCTGGACGATCGCCGCCCGCCACCTCGGCGTGGTGCTGGGGCTGATCCTGCTGGTGCCGGTGTTCCAGGCCGACCTGGAGCACGAGCGCGACCAGGCGCTGCAGTCGGGCGCGGCGATCGTGCTCGACTCCGACGTCCCACCGGGCGTCAAGATCGAGGTCGCGCGCGACGTGATCCGGGTCGTCGAGGGGGCCGACCGCGACATCCCCGACATCGACCTGGCGTTCGCCGACCGCACCATGACGCCGGCGCTGGAGCAGGTGCGCGCGGGCCTGCACGACGAGCTCGACCGGGCCGCGACGCACGCCTTCTCGCGCTCGTTCCTGGTCGGCAGCCTGCTCGCGCTGGGGTCGCTCGCGGTGGTGCTGATCGGCCGGAGGCAGATCGAGCTGTGAGGATCTGCGTCTTCTGCGGGGCCGCCCGCGGTGCCGATGCCGCCTACGCCGCCCAGGCGTCGACGCTCGGTCACGAGCTCGCGGCGGCCGGGCACGGGCTGGTGTTCGGCGGCGGTGCCGTCGGGCTGATGGGCGTGGTGGCCGACGCCGTGCTGGAGGCGGGCGGCGAGGCGATCGGCGTCATCCCGCAGCAGCTCGTCGACCGCGAGCTCGCGCACCGCGGGCTCACCGACCTGCGGGTCGTCGGCTCGATGCACGAGCGCAAGGCGCTGATGGCGGAGCTGGCCGACGCCTTCGTGGCGCTGCCGGGCGGCTTCGGCACCCTGGACGAGCTGATCGAGATCATCACCTGGCGGCAGCTCGGCCTGCACGAAAAGCCGATCGGGCTGCTCGACGCGGGCGGGTTCTGGGAGCCGTTCACGGCGCTGGTCGAGCACCTGCGAGCCGCCGGTTTCCTGCGGGCCGATCCGGGCCAGATCCTCTACGACGACGATGCAGCGCGGCTGCTGGAAAGGCTGGTCTGATGCTGGTCGCACCCTGGACGAGCCGGTTTCCACGGCACCGGCATGGAGGCCGGCCCCGGCGCGCTCGCCGCGGCGCTCGGCGGGCCGGCCGAGGAGGTACCCGTCGATCAGGGCGGCCCGGCCGTCGGTGCGCTGGCCGCCGTTGCCCGCGCCGTCGCGGCCGAGCCCGGCGTGCCGCTGGCGCTGCTCGGCGAGTGCACGCTGACGCCGGCGGTGGCGAGCGCCCTGCGGGAGCGGTACCCCGACCTGGCGCTGGTCTGGCTCGACGCCCACGGCGACCTGAACACGCCGGAGACCTCGCCGTCGGGATTCCTCGGCGGCATGCCGTTCGCGATCCTGCTCGGCTGGTGCCACGACGAGCTGCGGCCCGGGCCGGCCCTGCCGGTCGAGCGCGCCGCGCTGGTCGGCGCCCGCGATCTCGACCCCGGCGAGGTGGAGGCGATCGAGCGCACGGGCCTCGCCTCGGTCGACGGCGTCGCCGACGCGCTGGCGGCGCTGCCGGCCGACGCGCCGCTGTGGGTGCACCTCGACGGCGACGTGCTCGACCCGGAGGTGGCGCCCGGCGTCGACTTCCCGGCACCGGGCGGCTGGACGGCCGAGCGTCTGCTCGAGGAGTGCGGCACGCTCGCCGCGACCGGCCGCATCGTGGGCGTCTCCGTCTGCTGCGGCAACCCGGAGCGGGATCCCGACGGCCGCGGCGCGCGGGCGTACGCCCGCGCGGTGCGCGCGCTCGTGCCGTAGGATTGCCGCGCGTGAATGATTCTGATGCACGCCGCATCCGCGTGATCGGCGCGGGCCTCGACCTCGGGCAGGGCCGGCGCGGCGTCGACATGGGCCCGTCGGCGATGCGCTACGCCGGCCTGCGCGGGCGGCTCGAGGACGCTCGGGTTCGCGGTCAGCGACGACGGCAACATCGTCGCTCCCGACATGGCCGCGATCGAGCAGGGCGACCCGCGCGCGAAGTACCTGGCCGAGATCCTCGGCTACAGCGATCACCTCGCCGACGCCGTCGAGGGCGCCACCCGGGCGGGCGAGTTCCCGCTCGTGCTGGGCGGCGACCACTCGCTCGCGATCGGCGTGCTGGGCGGCCTCGCGCGGGCCGCGGGCGCACCCGGCGCGATGCTGTGGATCGACGCCCACGGCGACCTCAACACGCCCGACACCAGCCCGTCGGGCAACATCCACGGCATGCCCGTGGCGGCCGCGATCGGCCTCGGCCGCGAGTGGTTCGACACCGGGCGCTGGCCGGTGCCGTCGGTGGAGGAGGCCCGCGTCGCGATGATCGGCATCCGCTCGCTCGACACCGAGGAGCGCGAGGTGCTGCGGCGCTCGCAGATCCGCGTCGTGACGATGGCCGAGATCGACCGGCTCGGCATGGAGGCCGCCGTCGACGCCGCGCTCGACCGGCTGCGGGCCGCGGCCTGGGTGCACGTCTCGCTCGACATGGACGTGATGGATCCCCTGCACGCGCCCGGCGTCGGCACGCCGGTGCCCGGCGGCATCAGCTACCGCGAGGCGCACCTGATGATGGAGATGGTGGCCGAGTCGCGTCTGATGGGGTCGCTGCAGGTGGTCGAGGTGAACCCGATCCTCGACGTGCAGAACCAGTCCGCGCAGCTGGCGGTCGAGCTGGTCTGCTCGGCGCTGGGCAAGCGGATTCTCTAGCCGAGGCTCGATGTGCGGATCCTCGCGCGACCGCCTCCGCGGCGTCGTGCGCTGCGCCTCTCGGACGGCGCGCGCGGATCGCAGGGCAGGGCGGTAGCCCTGGTCCAAGATCCCGCGTGCGCGCGGAGCGAGTCGCGCGCAGTCGCCGCAAGCCCCACGAAGTACGGGCTCGATAGCGGGATCGCAGGCGAGCGGCGCGAGGACGCCGCGCGACGTCGGCCGCGGGAGGCGCCGCGCGAGATCGCGCGATCGAGCTCTCTAGCTGGCCGCCTCGTCGCGACGGCGGCGCAGGTCTGCCAGCAGCTCCGACAGCGGCCCTCGAAGCCGTTCTCGCTCGGCTCGTAGAAGCGGGTGTCGCCCAGCTCGTCCGGCAGGTAGCGCTGCGTCGGCTCGAAGCCGCCGTGGGAGTGCGGGTAGACGTAGCCCTTGCCGCGTCCCAGCGCCTTCGCGCCGGGATAGTGGCCGTCGCGGATCGAGGCCGGCGGCGTCAGGTTGCCCGAGCGCCGCACCTCTGCCAGTGCGGCGTCGATGGCGGTGATCGCGGCGTTCGACTTCGGCGCCAGCGCCACGTAGGCCACCGCCTGGGCGAGGTTGATGCGGGCCTCGGGCAGCCCGACGAACTCCACGGCCCGGGCGGCCGCCACCGCGATCTCGAGCGCCCGCGGGTCGGCGTTGCCCACGTCCTCCGATGCGAACACGATCACCCGCCGGGCGATGAACTTCGGATCCTCGCCGCCCGCGATCATCACCGCCAGCCAGTAGATGGCGGCATCGGGATCGGACCGCGCATGCTCTTGATGAAGGCCGACGCGACGTCGAAGTGCACGTCGCCGTCGCGGTCGAACCGCACCGGCCGCTTCATCGCCGCCTCGGAGACCTCCTCCGGACCGACCGGGACGCCGCGCGACTTCGCCGTCGACCACGCCAGCTCGAGCATCGCGAGCGCCGCCCGGCCGTCGCCGCCCGACGCCTCGGCGATGGCGGCCGCCATGCCCTCGGCGAGGTCGGCGTGCAGGTCGGCGGCGCCGCGCTCGACCAGGCCGCGTCAGGTCGTCCGGCGTGTGCGGCAGGAACTCGAACAGCGCGCACCGCGACAGCAGCGCCGAGTTGATCTCGAAGTACGGGTTCTCGGTCGTCGCGCCGATGAGCGTGATCAGGCCCGACTCGACCACCGGCAGCAGCATGTCCTGCTGCGCCTTGTTGAAGCGGTGGATCTCGTCCAGGAACAGGATCGTGCGGCGGCCGTGCCCGCCCAGCCGCTCGCGCGCGCGGCCGATCACCGCCGTCACGTCGGCCTTGCCGACCTGCACCGCCGACAGCTCCTCGAACTCGCTGCCGGTGGCGTGGGCGATGATGCGCGCCAGCGTCGTCTTGCCGGTGCCCGGCGCCCCGTGGAAGATGGCCGACGGGACGCGGTCCTCCTCGATCGCCCGCCGCAGCGCCGTGCCGGGGCCGATCAGGTGCGCCTGGCCGACGAACCCGTCCAGCCCGGCCGGACGCACGCGGTCGGCCAGCGGCGCGCGACGCCTGCAGCGCGTCCGACGCCGCGTTGTCGAAGAGATCGGCCATGGAGGGATCTTCGCAGGCGCGCGCTACTGTGAGCGCATGGCAGATCAGCCCCTCCGACTCGGGGGCATGGCCCTCCGCAACGGCCTGTTCGTCCACGGCCCCACGCACTGGGCGGCCGCCGTCCGGGCAGCCGACGGCGACATCCGCGTCGCCTCCGGTCGCAAGACCGTGCGGTCCGGCGTCGCGACCCGCGTGCCGATCGCCCGCGGCATCCTGCGCCTGTCCGAGATGATCGCGATCCTGCCGCAGGTCAAGCGGTCGCTGCCCGAGGCGAAGATGGCGTTCGAGAACCCCACCGTGATCGCCCTGTCGGTGTCGACGATGGCGCTCACCAAGGGCGCCAAGGCGCGCGGCGTCTCGCCGGCCGCCGTCGAGGCGCTGGCGTCGGTGCTGGCGGTGCTGCCGGCCCTCGCGATGCTGCGCTCCGGCTCGCTCGCCCGCTACCACGGCGCCGAGCACAAGACCATCGGCGCCTACGAGTCGGGCGGCGAGGCGGTGGACGAGGCGAAGGAGCACGACCGCTGCGGCTCGCACCTCGTGACGCCGCTGGTCGGCCTGTCGCTGGTCGGCAACATCCTGGCCTCGCGCGCGCCCACGTCGCAGCAGGCGGCAGCCCGCGCCGGCGCCTCGCTGGCCGCCATGGGCATCGCGGTCGAGCTGTTCGGCTGGGCGTCGCGGAACGCGTCGCATCCCCTCGCGCGCGCCTTCCGGGCGCCCGGAACGGCGCTGCAGCGGGTGATCGGCACGCGCGAGCCGAGCCCCGAGGAGCTCGACGTCGCCCGCGCCGCCCTGGATCGGCTGCTCGTGCTGGAGGGCTGACCGGTAGCTCACGGCCACGACCACATCGACCGCTCGGCGAGCCGTAGCTCGCTGCGGTTCACGCTCATCCTGACGACCATCTTCGGGCTCGCGCAGGTGCTCGGCTCGTTCTGGTTCGACTCCGTCGCCCTGCTGGCCGACGCCGCGCACAACGTGTCGGACGGCGTCGCCGTCGGCATCGCGCTGGTCGCGGCCTCGCTCTCGATGCGCGGCGCGGCGGGACGGCGCACCTTCGGCTGGGGCCGCGTCGAGATCCTCGCGGCGCTGGTCAACGGCATCACGCTGCTCGGCCTCGGCGTGCTGATCGCGATCGAGGCGATCGGGCGGCTCGGCGATCCGCCCGACGTGCAGGCGCCGGGCGTGATCCTCTTCGGCCTCGCGGGCATCGCGGCCAACGGCGCTGCCGTGGTGGCGATGGTGCGCGCCGGCGCGAGCCGCGACGACATCAACCTGCGCGGCGCCCTGCTGCACACGATCGCCGACGTGGCGGGATCGGTCGGCGTCGTCATTGCCGGCGTGCTGGTCGCCGCCTTCGGCTGGAACGCGGCCGACCCGGTGATCGCGCTGCTGGTCGCGGCGCTCTGCATCGTCTCGGCCCGCGGGCTGATCGCCGAGCCGGTGCGGATCCTGCTCGAGCGCGCGCCGGCCAACCTCGACCCCGAGGCGATCGGCCGCGCGCTGTGCGCCGTCGAGGGCGTGCGCGAGGTGCATGACGTCCACGCGTGGACGATCACGAGCGGCTTCGACGCGGTCTCCGTGCACGTCATCGCGGCGCCGGGAACCGACCAGCACGCGCTGCTGCACCGGCTCGAGGAGGTGCTGCGCACGAACTTCGACGTTAACCACACGACGATTCAGGTCGATCGTGACCACTCGGGGCCGCTGCAGCATCCACCGCAAGGGCTGCCCCGAGGCGCCGAAGCCACGGACCGCGGCGCCTAGGCTCCACGAGCACAACCACTGACACTGAACCGGAGATCCCCTCACATGCCCTCGGTCGAAGAGCTGTCGATCACGACCATCCGCACGCTCGCCATGGACGCCGTGCAGAAGGCGAACTCCGGGCATCCCGGCACCGCCATGGCGCTCGCGCCCATCGCGTACCTGCTCTACGAGGAGCAGATGCGGCACGACCCGGGCGACCCGCACTGGCCGAACCGCGACCGGTTCGTGCTGTCGGCGGGCCACGCGTGCATCCTCCAGTACGCCGCGCTGCACCTGTCGGGCTACGACCTGTCGCTCGACGACCTGAAGGCGTTCCGGCAGTGGGAGTCGAAGACGCCCGGCCACCCGGAGATGCACCACACGCCCGGCGTCGAGACGACCACCGGGCCGCTCGGCCAGGGCGTCGGCAACGCGGTCGGCATGGCGCTGGCCGAGCGGATGCTGGCGGCGCGCTACAACCGCCCCGGGCACGAGATCGTCGACCACTACACCTACGCGATCTGCTCGGACGGCGACCTGCAGGAGGGCGTCTCGGGCGAGGCGTCGTCCATCGCCGGGCACCTCGGCCTCGGCCGGCTGACGTGCTTCTACGACGACAACCACATCTCGATCGAGGGCGACACCGCCCTGTCGTTCACCGAGGACGTGGCCGAGCGCTACCGCGGCTACGGCTGGCACGTGCTGCGCTACGACGACACCTGGACGCTCGACACGCTGCGCGCCGCCGTCGTCGAGGCGCACGCCGATCCGCGGCCGAGCATGATCATCCTGCGCACGCACATCGCGCCCGGCTCGCCCAACAAGCAGGACACGGCCAGCGCCCACGGCGAGCCGCTCGGCGCCGACGAGATCCGCCTCACGAAGCTCGCCTACGGCTGGCCGGAGGACGCCGACTTCCTGGTGCCCGACGAGGTGCGCGAGCACTGCGACCGCCGCGCCGAGGGCAAGGCCCTCTCCACCGCCTGGCAGGACGCGTTCGACGCCTACCGCGCCGCGCACCCCGATCTCGCGGCCGAGTTCGAGCGCACGCAGGCCGGCACGCCGCCCGACGACTTCGCCGACCACCTCCCCGTGTTCACCCCGGACGACGGCGCCATGGCGACCCGGGCGGCGGGCGGCAAGGTGCTGCAGGCGCTCGCCGCCGCGGTGCCGGAGCTGGTCGGCGGCTCGGCCGACCTCGCGCCCTCCACCAGCACGCTGATGAAGGAGTACGGCAGCGTCACGGCCGACGACTACAGCGGCCGCAACTTCCACTGGGGCATCCGCGAGCACGGCATGGGCTCGGTGCTGAACGGCCTCGCCGCCCACGGCGGCCTGCGCGGCTTCGGCGCCACGTTCCTCGTCTTCTCCGACTACATGCGGCCGGCCGTGCGCCTCGCCGCGATCATGGGCATGCCGGTCAACTACGTCTGGACGCACGACTCGGTGTGGCTGGGCGAGGACGGCCCGACGCACCAGCCGGTCGAGCACGTGATGTCGCTGCGGCTGATCCCGAACCTCGTCTGCTTCCGCCCCTGCGACGCCAACGAGACGGCGTGGGCGTGGCGCACCGCGATCGAGCGCACCGACGGGCCGACCGGCCTGCAGCTGTCGCGCCAGGGCCTGCCGACGCTCGCCGCCACCGCCGACGGCGGCACCGCCCGTGGCGCCTACGTGCTGGCCGAGGCCGACGGAAACCTCGACGCGATCGTGATCGGCACGGGCTCCGAGGTGCACGACGCGCTGGCGGCCCGCGAGACGCTGCAGGCCGAGGGCATCGGCGTGCGCGTCGTGTCGATGCCGTCGTGGGACCTGTTCGCGATGCAGGACCTCGCCTACCGCGAGCAGGTGCTGCCGCCGGCCGTCACCGCCCGGGTCTCGATCGAGGCCGGTGTGACGGCGGGCTGGGAGCGCTGGGTCGGCGACCGCGGCCGCGCGATCGGCATCGACCGCTTCGGCGCCTCGGCGCCCGGCAAGGTGGCGGCCCGCAACCTCGGCATCTCCCCGGAGGCCGTGGTCGAGGCCGTGAAGGCGGTGCGAGGTGCCTGACGGCATCGACGAGCTGGTCGGCCGCGACGCCGTCCGCAAGCTGTTCGCCGGCGACGGCAGCCTCTACAGCGACGACCCGGAGCGCGCCGCCGAGATCGGCCGCTGGACGGGCTGGATCCCCGTGGTCGGCGAGATGCGCCGCGAGGCCGACGCCATCCAGGCCTGGGCGGCCGAGGCGATGCGCGGCTTCGACCGCGTCGTGCTGTGCGGCATGGGCGGCTCGAGCCTCGCGCCGCTGGTGCTGGGCGAGGCGCTCGGCGGCCGGCTGCACGTGCTGGACACCACCGATCCCGACGCCGTGCTGCAGGTGCCGGTCGACGGCTCGCTGTTCGTGATCGCCTCGAAGTCGGGCTCCACGCTGGAGCCGGAGGTGATGGAGGAGTACTTCTTCCAGGCCACGGGCCGGGACGGCTCGCGGTTCGTCGCCATCACCGACCCGGGCTCGAAGCTCGCGGCGCGCTCCGAGGAGCGCGGCTTCCTGCGGACGTTCCTGAACCGCCCCGACATCGGCGGCCGGTTCTCGGCGCTGTCCTACTTCGGACTGGTGCCCGCCGCGCTCGCCGGCGTCCAGATCGCGCCGCTGCTCGACCGCGCCGCGGCCGTGCTGGAGCGCTCCGGGCCGGGCGCCGGGCCCGCCGACAACGCGCCGCTGAAGCTCGGCGCCCTGCTGGGCGACAGCGTCGCCCAGGGCCGCGACAAGCTGACGATCATCGCCGACGCCGGCGTCGGGCCGTTCGGGCTGTGGCTCGAGCAGCTGATCGCCGAGTCGACCGGCAAGGAGGGCACCGGCGTCGTGCCGCTGGCCGACGAGCCGATCGGCGCGCCCGACGTGTACGGCGGCGACCGGCTGTTCGCCTACCTGCGCCTCGACGGCGCGCACGACGCGGCGGTCGCGGCGGTCGAGGCGGCCGGCTTCCACGTGGAGCGCTGCCAGCTCGCCGACCTCGACGACATCGGCGCGCAGATGATCACCTGGGAGCTCGCCACCGCGTACTGCGGCGCGCTGCTGCACATCAACCCCTTCGACCAGCCGAACGTGCAGGCCGCCAAGGACTACGTGGTGGCGGCGCTGGACGGCTACGTCAGGACCGGCGAGCTGGAGTCGGTCGCCGCCGGCGACCTGTCCGAGGCGCTGCGCGGTGCCGAGCGGGGCCGCTCGTTCCTCGTGATCCAGGCGTACGTGACGCCGACGGCCGACAACGAGGCCGCGCTGCAGGAGGTGCGCCGGCAGCTGCGCGACGCGCTCGGCGTGGCCACCCAGATGGGCTTCGGCCCGCGCTACCTGCACTCCACGGGCCAGCTGCACAAGGGCGGCTCGCGGCAGGGCATCTACCTGCAGGTGCTGGCGGGCTCGAGCTCCGACGCCGCCATCCCCGGCCGCCCCTACGGCTTCCGGACGGTGATCGAGGCGCAGAGCCGCGGCGACGCGCAGGCGCTGCGGGCGACGGGCCAGCCCGTGGCCCGCGTCGATCTCGCCGACGTCGCCACGACGGTGCGCGCCGCGCTCGGAGCCGCGTGATGGATCCGAACCCGCTCCGCGACGAGTTCCGCATGCACCGCGTGCCCGGCTCGTGCGCCGTCGTCATCTTCGGCGGCCTCGGCGACCTGGCCGGCCGCAAGCTGGTGCCGGCGCTCTACAACCTCTACCTGCGCCGCCTGCTGCCGGCCGGCTTCTCGATGATCGGCATCGGCCGCACCGACCCGGGCGGCGACGAGGGCTACCGCGCCGCGATGCGCAAGAAGTGCGAGGAGTTCTCGCGCACCGCGGTCACCGACGCCGAGTGGGCCGGCTTCGCCGAGCTGCTCAACTGGGTCACCGGCACGTTCGACAGCGCCGACACCTACACCGAGCTGCAGCGGCGGCTGACGCAGGTCGAGGCCAGCCACGGCACCGCCGGCAGCGTGCTCTTCTACCTGTCGGTGCCACCCAGCCAGTTCCCCGTCATCGTCGACGGGCTCGGCGACGCGGGCCTCGCGACCGAGTCGGGCCCGTGCTTCCGCCGGGTCGTGATCGAGAAGCCGTTCGGCGAGGACCTGGCCAGCTCCGCGACGCTCAACGACGAGGTGCACCGGGCCTTCCAGGAGCGCCAGATCTTCCGGATCGACCACTACCTGGGCAAGGAGACCGTCCAGAACATCCTCGTGTTCCGGTTCGCGAACGGCATCTTCGAGCCGGTCTGGAACCGCAACTTCATCGACCACATCCAGATCACGGTGGCCGAGTCGATCGGCGTCGAGGGGCGCGGCCGCTTCTACGAGGAGGCCGGCGCGCTGCGCGACATCGTGCAGAACCACATGCTGCAGGTGCTGAGCTTCGTGGCGATGGAGCCGCCGGCGTCGTTCGCCGCCGAGGCGGTGCGCGACGAGCGCGGCAAGGCGCTCGTGTCGTGCCGGCCGCTGCGGCCGTCCGACGTCGTGCGCGGCCAGTACGCGGCGGGCCACGCCGACGGCAAGGCCGTGCGCGGCTACCGCGAGGAGACCGGCGTCGCGCCCGACTCCGACATCGAGACCTACATCGCGGCGCGCCTGCACATCGACAACTGGCGCTGGGCCGACACGCCGATCTACCTGCGCACCGGCAAGCGGCTGCCGAAGCGCGTCACCGAGGTCGCGATCCAGTTCAAGCGCGTGCCGCACCTGCCGTTCTCCTACGCGGCGGCCGAGCAGCTCGAGCCGAACGTGCTGGTGCTGCGGATCCAGCCGAACGAGGGCATCTCGCTGCGGTTCGGCGCCAAGGTGCCGTCGGAGCGCATCCAGATCCGCACCGTCAACATGGACTTCCAGTACGACACGGCGTTCTCCGCCCCGCCGGCCGAGGCGTACGAGACGCTGCTGCTCGACGCGATGCGCGGCGACGGCACCAACTTCCCGCGCCAGGACGCGGTGGAGGAGTCGTGGCGCATCGTGCAGCCGCTGCTCGACGCGTGGAAGCACCAGGGCGGCGGGCCGCACCTGTACGAGGCCGGCACGTGGGGCCCCGAGGCGGCCGAGGAGCTCGTGGCGCGCGACCGGCGCCGGTGGCGGCGACCGTGACCGCCGTCAGCCCCGCGTCGATCGAGCGCGAGCTCGCGCAGCTGCGCGCGGAGGAGGCCGGCGAGCAGGCCGGCGTGCGCACGCACATCGTCGACATGGTGGCCTACGCCGACGATCCCGTGCTCGCCGACGAGATCGCCACGTCCATCGCCGGGCTCCGCCACTCGCGGCCCAGCCGCGCGCTGATCACGTGCGGCCGCAGCGACATCGACGAGGTGCACGCCGAGGCGACCGTGTTCTGCTCGCCGATGCAGGACGGCGGCAAGGCGATCGTCTGCAGCGAGGTGGTGCGCCTCGACGGGCCCGCCGCCGGCGACGGCCTCGCCAGCATGGCCGCGAGCCTGCTGCTGCCCGATCTGCCGGTGTTCCTGATGTGGGTGGCGCCGCCCGACTTCGAGCGGCCGGTGTTCCGCGCGCTGCGCACGCTGGCCACGCGGCTCGTGACCGACTCGACGCGGTTCCCGGCGACCCTCGACCGGCTCGGCGCGCTGATCGCGCAGGACCGCGAGGTGGTGACCGACCTCGCCTGGACGAAGATCACCGGCTGGCGCGAGGTGGTCGCCTCGATCTTCGACGACCCCGGCCACCGCGAGGCCCTCGGCCAGCTCGAGCGCGTGTCGATCCACTACGTGGGCGGCTCCGACGCCCAGGCGCGGCTGCTCGGCGGCTGGCTCGTCGCCAGCACCGGCGTCGACGCGGTCGTGAAGACGACCGCCGTCGAGCGCGCCGACATGCGCTCCGGCTCGCTGACGCGGGTCGAGATCGAGTGCGGCGGCGAGCGGTACACCGTCGACCGGCCCGAGGAGGGCATGGCGGTCATCGACGCGCCCGGCCGGGCCACCCGGCACGTCGCGCTGCGCGTGCCGCCGACGCCGGTCCTGGTGGGCGAGGAGCTGGAGTTTCTCACCAACGACCACGCATTTCACGCCGCGTTGGCCGCCATCGCGGAGCCGGGAGGCTAAGCTCTGACCATGCCCGAGACGTTGCGTTTCGCGGTGTACCCCACGCCCGAGCTTGCGATCCGGGCTGCTGCCGACCTGTTCACGGCGTTGGCCCCGCAGACGGTCGCCCTGGCGGGAGGCAACACGCCGAAGGAGCTGTACGGCCTGCTCGCGTCCGACGACTACCGCGACCGGACGGACTGGCACGAGCTCGAGATCTACTACGGCGACGAGCGCGCGGTGCCGCCCAACCATCCCGACTCGAACTACGGGATGAGCCGGCGGTCGCTGCTCGACCTCGTGCCCATCCAGCCCGACTCCGTGTACCGGATGGAGGCCGACGACGCCGACCTCGACGCCGCCGCCGACCGGTACGCGCAGCTGCTGCCGCAGCACCTCGACCTGGTGCTGCTCGGCATGGGCACCGACGGCCACACGGCGAGCCTCTTCCGCGGCGACGAGGCCTGCGACGAGCAGGAGCGCCGGAGCGTGCCGGCCACGGCGCCGAACGGCACCCGCCGCATGACGCTGACGTTCCCGACGCTCAACGCCGCCCGGCACGTGATCTTCCTCGTGCTCGGCGCCGACAAGCGCGACGCCCTGCGGCAGATCCGCAGCGGCGCGCAGCTGCCGGCCGGCCGCGTGGCGCCCGGACGCGGCGACGTCACCTGGATCGTCGACGCCGCGGCGTACGGCGACGCCTGACCGGCTGCGCGCGGCGAGGCGCCTATCCATGCGGCCATGCGGACGCTGACGCTGGCCTTCTCGCCCTGCCCGAACGACACGTTCGCGTTCCACGCCCTCGTGCACGGGCTGGTCGACGCGCCGTTCGCCGTCGAGCCGGTGCTGCTCGACATCGAGGAGCTGAACCGCCACGGCCGGCTCGGCACCTACGACGTCTCGAAGCTCTCGTTCGGCGTGCTGCCCGCGATCGGCGACGGCTACCGGATGCTCCGCAGCGGCGCGGCCCTGGGCCGCGGCGTCGGGCCGCTGGTGGTCGCGCGCGAGCCGCGGACGCTGGCCCAGGCGGCGGCCTCGAGCATCGCCATCCCGGGCCGCGACACCACCGCCTTCCTGCTGCTGCGCCTCGCGGCGCCCGACCTCGACGGCGGTGGAGGTGCTGCGCTACGACCGCATCCTCGACGCCGTCGCCACCGGCGCGGTCGACGCCGGGCTGATCATCCACGAGAGCCGCTTCACCTACGCCGACCACGGCCTGACCCGCGTCGCCGACCTGGGCGAGTGGTGGGAGGAGACGACCGGCCTGCCGATCCCGCTCGCCGCCATCTGCGCGCGGCACGACCTCGACGCCGACCTGGCGCGCGAGGTCGAGCGCGCCATCCGCGCGTCCGTGGAGTACGCCTTCGCGCATCCCGAGGCCAGCCGCGAGTGGATGCGCGAGCACGCCCAGGAGCTGTCCGACGACGTCTGCGACCAGCACGTCGCGCTGTACGTGAACGAGTTCTCGATCGACCTCGGCGACGAGGGCCTCGAGGCGATCGACCGCCTGCTGCAGCGCGCTCCGGCCGCTGCCGCTACGCCGTAACGACGCTGAGCCCGTCGGGCTCGGGCGCCATCTCGTGCACGACGACGGCGGGCTCCTCGCGGGCGACGCACGCGGCGCAGCTCTCGACGTCGGCGGCGCGGCACCAGACGAGCACGCTCGGGCCGGCGCCCGACAGCGTCACGCCCAGCGCGCCGATGCGGTCGGCGAGCACCGACAGGCGGGCGAACGTGGGCACCAGGTGCGCGCGGGCGTCCTGGTGCAGCTTGTCGGACAGGGCCGCCGACAGGTCGTCGACGCTGCCGGTGTAGAGCGACGACACCAGCAGGGCCACGCGCTGCACGTTGTGGACGGCGTCGGCCCGCAGCGCCTGCTCGGCCAGGGCCGCACGGGCGGCGCTGGTGGCCAGACGCTCCGGCGGCACGGCGAGCACGAAGCCGAGCCCGCGGGGCGGCTCGATGCGGCGCACCAGCGGCGGGTCGCCGGCGGCGATCGTGAAGCCGCCGTAGACGGCCGCCGCGATGTTGTCGGGATGGCCCTCGATCGCAACCGCGCGGCGCGTGATGTCGTCGCGGTCGACCGGCCGGCCGACGATCGCGTCGAACGCCGCGAGCCCCGCCACGATGGCCGCCGCCGAGGAGCCGCAGCCGGCCGCCAGCGGCAGCTCGTTGGTGATCTCGATGTCGAGCCCGTCGCCGTCACCGCCCGCCAGGATGGTCGCCACGACGAGGTTCGAGGCGTCGGCCGGCAGCTCGTCGGCGCCCTCGCCGAAGAGGCGCACGGAGAGCGGCCCGGGGCGGCGCGTGACGACGACGGTGAGCCGCAGCGGCAGGGCCACGCCGAGGCAGTCGAAGCCGGGCCCGAGGTTCGCCGACGAGCCGGGGACGCTGACGGTGACGCGAGCCGGCAGGACCATGCAGAAAACACGGTAGCGACGCTGGCGGTGCTCTGCCGCAGGGTGTACCCTCACGACCGCGGAACCACGGACCCGCGACAAGGAGGTGACGTCGGTGAGTGAACAGATCACGCTGACGGTGAACGGTGCGGTGCACACCCTCGAGGTGGAGCCGCGGCGGCTGCTCGTGCACGTGTTGCGCGAGGACCTGGGACTCACCGGCACGCATATCGGATGTGACACGAGCTCGTGCGGCGCGTGCACGGTGAACGTCGACGGGACGACGGCGCTGTCGTGCTCCGATGCTCGCCGTGCAGGCCGACGGCTCCGACATCAGGACCGTCGAGGGCCTGGCGGCGAACGGGCAGCTGCACCCGATCCAGAAGGCCTTCCACGAGCATCACGGCCTGCAGTGCGGCTTCTGCACGCCGGGCATGATGATGGCCTCGATCGGCATCATCGAGCAGGCCGACGGCGAGCTGTCCGACGACGACATCCGCCACGCGCTGGAGGGCAACCTCTGCCGCTGCACCGGCTACCAGAACATCGTGTCCGCCGTGAAGCAGGCGGCCGGCGAGATGGCGAGGGCCTGACATGGCCACCGTCATCCCGCGTCCCGCCTCGGGCGGCATCGGCGAGAGCGTCCTGCGCAAGGAGGACGCCGCCTTCATCAGCGGCCAGGGCCGCTACGTCGACGACCTCGTGCTGCCCGGCATGCTCGCACGCCGTCTTCGTCCGCTCGCCGTTCGGCGCACGCCGCTGGTCTCGAGCATCGACACCTCGGCCGCCGAGGCCATGCCCGGCGTCGTCAAGGTCATCACGGCCGAGACGCTCGGCCTCGCCGGCGGCGTCCCGTGCGGCTCGAACCCGACCGGCACCACCGCGCCAGCCGCGCCATCCGCTGCTGGCCGAGGGCCGCGTCCGCTACCACGGCGAGCCGGTCGCGATGGTGATCGCGTCCGATCGCTACACGGCCCGCGACGCGGCCGACGCCGTGCTCGTCGACTACGACCCGCAGCCCGCCGTCACCGACGGCCGCAAGGCGCTCGAGGCCGACGCGCCGCGCGTGCACGAGGAGTACGACGACAACCGCTGCTGCACGCTGGCGCACGAGACCGAGGGCTTCGCCGAGGCGTTCGCCGCGGGCGCCCGCATCGTCAAGGCGCACAACTTCAACCAGCGCATCACGCCGCTGTCGATGGAGACGCGCGGCTGCGTCGCCGACTGGGTCACGTCGACCGGCGAGGTGACGCTGTTCACGTCCACGCAGGTGCCGCACTTCGTGCGAACGTTCGTGGCCGTCATCAACGAGACGTCCGAGTCGAAGGTGCGCGTCGTCGCGCCCGACGTCGGCGGCGGGTTCGGCTCGAAGCTGAACTGCTACCGCGAGGAGTTCCTCCTCTGCGCCGCCTCCAAGGCCGTCGGCGCGCCGGTGAAGTGGATCGAGGACCGCAGCGAGAACATCCTCGCCACCATCCACGGCCGCGACCAGTGGCAGTCGTACGAGGCCGCGGTCGACGACGACCGGCAAGATCAGCGCGCTGAAGTTCTACGCCGTGCAGAACAACGGCGCCTACCTGCAGCTGCTGACGCCGTCGATCTCGCACCTGACGCTGTTCATGGTGCCGGGGCCGTACGAGATCCCGCACGTCTCGATCACGATCGACCAGGCGTTCACGCACACGACGCCCACCGACGCCTACCGCGGCGCCGGCCGGCCCGAGGCCACGCACGGCCTCGAGCGGCTGATGGACGAGATCGCCGACGAGCTCGGCCTCGACCCGGCCGAGGTGCGGCGGCGTGAACTTCATCAAGGAGTTCCCCCACACCACCGCCGTCGGCCTGTCGTACGACTCCGGCAACTACGCGGGCGCGCTCGACCGCGCGCTCGAGCTGTCCGAGTACTCGACCTTCGAGTCGCGCCGTGACGAGGCGCGGCGCCGCGGCCGCTACCGCGGCATCGGCCTCTCGTCGTACGTCGAGGTCTGCGGGCTGGCCCCGTCGGCCGTCACGAAGGCGATCGGCATCTCGGCCCCCGGCTGGGAGTCGTCCACGGTGCGCATGCACCCGTTCGGCAAGGTCACGGTCATCACCGGCTCCTCGCCGCACGGCCAGGGCCACGCCACGTCGTGGTCGCAGATCGTCGCCACCGAGCTCGGCGTGCCGTACGAGGACGTCGAGGTCATCCACGGCGACACCGCGTTCGCGCCGTACGGCCTCGGCACGTACGGCTCGCGCTCGCTGGCCGTCGCGGGCACGGCGCTGTACCGCTCGATCCAGAAGGTGAAGGAGAAGGCGCGCCAGATCGCCGCGCACGAGCTCGAGTGCTCGGTCGAGGACCTGGAGTGGAACGACGGCCGCTGGAGCGTCAAGGGCTCGCCCGAGTCGGGACGCAGCATCCAGGAGCTCGGCACGTCGGCCTGGGTGGCGGCATCGCTGCCCGACGGCCTCGAGCCCGGCATGGAGGCGACCACCTTCCACGACCCGCCGAACTTCACGTTCCCGTTCGGCACGCACGTCTGCGAGGTCGAGATCGACCCCGAGACGGGCCGCGTCGAGGTCGTCAACTACGTCGCGGTCGACGACTGCGGCAACGTCATCAACCCGATGATCGTCGACGGGCAGGTGCACGGCGGCGTCATCCAGTCGATCGCCCAGGCGCTGTTCGAGGAGACGGTCTACGGCGACGACGGCCAGCTCGTGACGGCGTCGCTGGTCGAGTACCAGATGCCGTCGGCCGCCGACCTGCCGTCGATCATCCTCGATCGCACGGTCACCCCGTCGCCGGTCAACCCGCTCGGCGCCAAGGGCATCGGCGAGGCCGGCACGATCGCGGCCACCCCGGCGGTCGTCAACGCCGCCGTCGACGCGCTGTCGTCGCTCGGCATCCGCCACCTCGAGATGCCGATGCAGCCGCATCGCGTCTGGGACGCCATCCGCACCGCGAACCAGGGGGCAGGGGCATGATCCCGCTCGCTCTCAGCTACTCGAAGGCCGCCTCGCTCGACGAGGCGCTCGCCGCCATCCGCGACGGCGCCAAGCCGATCGCCGGCGGCCAGTCGCTGGTGCCGATGATGCGGCTCCGGCTCGCCTCGCCCGACGCGCTCGTCGACCTGTCGGGCCTGGCCGAGCTGACCGGCATCCGCCAGGAGGGCGGCGAGATCGTGATCGGCGCCATGACCCGGCACCGGGAGATCGCCGACTCGGCCGACATCCGGCGCGGCGCCCGTGCCGTGGCCCAGGCCGCGGCCGGCATCGGCTCGCCCGCCGTCCGCAACCGCGGCACCATCGGCGGCTCGCTGGCCCACGCCGACCCGCACGCCGACCTGCCCACCGCCCTGCTCGCCGTCGGCGGCTCGGTGACGGTGCGCAGCGCCTCGGGCTCCCGCTCGATCGCGGCCGCCGACCTGGTGGTCGACTACCTGACGACGTCGCTGGCCGAGGACGAGCTGATCGTCGACGTCCGCCTGCCCACCGACGCCGGCCAGTCCGCGTACGCCAAGTTCCACCGGCGCGCGATCGACTGGTCGATCGTCGGCGCGGCGGTCGCCATCCGCGGCGGCAACGTCACCTGCGCCATCACGGGCCTCGGCTCGCGGCCGGTGCGCGCCACCGGCTTCGAGGAGGTCGTCAACGCCGGCGGCTCGCTCGACGAGGCCGGCGCCCGCGCCGGCGAGGGCACGTCGCCGATCGACGACCTGGACGGCTCGGCCGAGTACAAGCGCCACCTGGCGGGCGTGCTCGCCAAGCGCGCCCTGGCCGAGGCTCGGGGCTAGGCAACGACTGAGCGTCCGGCGCGCTGCCGTCAGCGGACGGTGGCGCGCCGGTCGTGCAGGACCCGCGCGACGCGCATGCCGCCGTGGCGCAGCTCGACGCGGACGCGGAGCTTGTAGCGCCCGGCCGGGTAGCTCGCGGGGATGCGCACGTCCGCGCCCTTCACGACCCAGCGCCACGTGCCCGTCTCGGTCGCCGAGCGGCGGGTCTGGAACCGCAGCACGTCCGTGCCGTGCGTGAGCGTCACGAACACCTGGGCGGTCGCGCTCGTCCAGCGCGCCGGCACGTTGCGCACGACGTAGCGCACGTCGAACTGCAGGGCCCGGTCGCGGGGTAGCGCGGCGATCCGCGTGCCGACCGCGTTGCGCACGATCGTCTGGCGCTTGAACGCCACCGACGGCGCCGCCGCCTGCGCAGCCGGAGCCGCACCGAGCGCCAGGATCGCCACGAGCAAGAACGCCCCCCGTCCCATGCTCCAACACTAGCGTGCGATCACCGCGGCGTCGGTTGCCGCGCCGACGCGCGCCTTCCGCGATAGATTCTCCGCGACAACGACGCAAGGACGGCGAATCGTGCTCGAAGGAAAGCTCGCGCTCGTGGCCGGTGTCGCGAACCGCCGCTCCATCGCCTGGGCCATCGCCCAGGAGCTGCACGCACGCGGAGCGAAGCTGGCGTTCACCTACCAGGGCGAGCGGATCAAGAAGTCCGTGACCGAGCTGGCCACGTCGATCGGCTCCGACATCGTGGTGGAGTGCGACGTTCGCTCCGACGAGGACCTCGACCGCGCCTTCGGCGAGATCGTGGACGGCCTCGGCGGCCTCGACCTGATGGTGCACAGCGTCGCCTACGCGCAGGCGCACGACCTCCAGGGCCGCTTCGTCGACACCGCGCGCGACGACTTCTGGCTCGCGCTCGACATCTCCGCCTACTCCCTGACCGCCATGGCGCGCCGGGCCGAGCCGATCATGGCCGCGCGCGGCGGCGGCTCGATCGTGACGATGACCTACCTGGGCGGCGAGCGGGCCGTGCCGAAGTACAACGTGATGGGCGTCGCGAAGGCCGCGCTGGACGCGTCGATGCGCTACCTGGCGGCCGACCTCGGCCCGTCCAACATCCGCATCAACGCGGTGTCGGCGGGGCCGGTGCGGACGCTCGCCGCGCGCTCCATCCCCGGCTTCACGACGATGGAGGAGATCGTCGCCGAGCGGTCGCCGCTGAAGCGCAACATCGACGCCTCCGACGTGGCGAAGACGGCGCTGTACCTGCTCGAGGCCGAGAACGTGACCGGCACGATCGCCTACGTGGACGCCGGCTACCACGCGATGGGGATGTGAGCCGGTGCGCCTGACGATCGTCGGGTCCTCGCCCTCGTGGCCGAACCCGGGTGAGGCGTCGTCGGGCTACCTGGTCGAGACGAGCGGCGGCAGCCTGCTGCTCGACTGCGGCAACGGCGTGCTCGGGCGCCTGCGGGCGCTGCGCGAGGCCGGCCCGACCGCGATCGTGCTCAGCCACCTCGACCCCGACCACATCAGCGACCTGTGGTCGGTCATGTTCGGCATCAGCTATGGGCCGCTGCGCTGGCCGGGGACGACGCTGTACGCGCCGCCCGGCGGGCGCGTCGTGCTGTCCGAGATCCTCGATGCGTTCGGCAGCACGATCGGGAGCCTCGAGCGCGCGCTGACGGTGCGCGAGTACCGCACCACCGAGCCGCTGGCGGTCGCCGGCGCCACGCTGCGGTTCGCGCGCACGCGGCACTCGGCCCACTCCTACGCCACGCGCATCACCGATGGCGACCGGACGCTGGTGTTCACGGGCGACGCCGCCCTGACGAGTGGCCTGGTCGAGCACGCGCGCGACGCGCAGCTGCTGCTGGCCGAGGCCACGTTCGCGGTGCGCACCGACGCGGCCGAGGGCATGCACATGACGGCGCCGCAGGCCGGCCGAGCCTGGCGCTGGATGCGGGCGTCGCCAAGCTGGTGCTCACGCACCTCGCGGCCGAGGACCGGGAGACGGCGCTGGCAGCCGCGCGCACCGTCTTCGAGGCCACCGAGCTGGCGCTGCCCGGCGCGACCTTCGAAGTCTGAACGCGGTCCTTACCAACGCCGTACCGGCCCCTGACACGGCGGGTGCGAGCATGCGGTTGCGAGCCTCGGGGGTCGCAACCGACTACCACCTTACCGACGGCCGGGCCCTGCGCCCGGCCGTTTCTCGTTCAGCCGCCGAGGCTCGAGACGAGCGCGCGGTAGAGGCGGTAGCCGAGGATGTCCTTGAGCCGCTCGCGGGCCGTCAGCGTGGGCTCGGCATCCGTCAGCGCGCTGACGTTCATGACGGCGTCCAGGAGGCGGTAGTCGGCGTGGGTGGACATCGGCTGCATGGATGAATGGATCGGAACAATCCGCCGCCATCTCATCCCCCGTTCGTGGCGACATCCGCACCGTCGCCGGGAGGTTCCGTCAGAAAAGCGTGAGGTCGGGCTCGGAAGCGCCCCGCAGCAGGGCCGGGTCGAACACCACGCACTCGACCCCTCGCGCCTCGGCCAGCACCCGGGCCTGCGGTGCGAACTCGGGGGCGGCGACGATCGCGCGGGCCGGCGCCAGCGACGGCGTCAGGTCGACCTGCTCGCGGTACCGGATCACCTGCTCGACGGCGGCCGCAACGGCCCGGACGCGCTTCACCTCGACCAGCGCGACGAGCCCGTTCGCGTCGCGGCAGAACAGGTCGACCGGGCCGACGTCGGTGGGCCGCTCGCGCTCCACCAGCACCAGGCCGGGCTCGATCAGGTGCAGCGCGCGGGCGAGCAGCGCCTGGATCTCCTTCTCGCGGCCCTGCCGCTCGAAGATGGCGTCGTCGACGAGCTCGTGCCGGTCGTCGGCGTGGGTGCCGAGCAGCAGGATCGTGAGCGTCTCGCCGCTCGAGGGCCGGCGCACGCGGATCACGTCGTCGGTCTCCTCGACGATGGTCGGGCCGGGCATGTAGTTGATCGGCTTCGCGCCCTTCAGCGCGTGCACGCAGACCGAGCCGTCGTCCTTGAACAGCACCACGCGGTCGCCGGGCGAGAGGCGGGTCTCGAGCCGCCCGGCGTAGGCGATCTCGCAGTGCGCGACGAGGACTCTCATGTGGCGGGGATCAGACCCGCGATGAGGCGCTCGATGCCCTCGACGTGCTCGCGCATCACGACCCGGGCGGCGTCGCGGTCGTGGCTCTCGATCGCCGCCAGCAGGCGGTGGTGCTGCGCGGTCGAGTTGTCGAGGGTCTCGTTGGAGCGCGGCATGCCGTTCATGACGTCGGAGATGACGCCGTGCGTCTGGGTGATCGCCTCGACCAGCTGCAGCGAGCCGGAGATGGCGGCGATCGCGATGTGCAGGCGCGAGTCGACGGCGCGGTACGACGGGTAGGAGCCGGCGTCGAACCCGGCCACCTCGTCGATCAGCTCGGCCAGGCGCTCGACGTCGGCGCGCGTGGCGTGCTCGGCGGCCAGCTCGGCCGAGCCGACCTCGAGCACCCGGCGCAGGACCAGCGTGTCGCCCAGGGTGGCGCCGAGCTCGCGCAGCACGTCGTGGGGGTCTCTCGCCTCCAGCTGGGGCAGCACCTCGGCCACGAACGTGCCGCCGCCCCGGCCGCGACGGGCCTCGAGGTAGCCGGCCTCGGCGAGCACCCGCAGGGCCTCGCGGACGGTCGACCGCGACAGCGCCAGCTGCAACGCGAGGTCCCGCTCCGACGGCAAGCGCTCCGACGGCCGGAGCAGGCCCATCTTGATCGCCCGCCCGATTCGCTCCACGGTCTGCTCGAACGCGTTTGCGGTGCGGATCGGCGTGAAGATCGCGTCGGTGTCAGCCGACGAGCCCCCGTTTGGCCGCATCCCCATCTGGCGCCCAGGCTAGCAGGGTCTGCAACGCCGTCCGCACGCGATCGGCGATCATCACCGGCATCGCACCGAAGGAGCACTGATGGCGTCGGATCTCACCAAGGCGGTACTGCGCGCGGTCGACGCGGGAGCGTCGAGCGAGGAGTTCGCGGCGATCGAACTGCCCGATTCCTACACCGGTGTCGCGCTGCACGCCGAGGATGCGGAGACGCTCGGCAAGCTGCCGCGCGCCGAGAAGCGCCCGTCGGCGGCCATGCACGTCGAGCAGGTGCCCGTGCCCGAGATCGCGCCCGACGAGGTGCTGATCGGGACGATGGCGTCGTCGATCAACTTCAACACCGTCTGGTCGGCCATCTTCGAGCCCGTGCCGACGTTCGCCTTCCTGTCGCGCTACGCGAAGGTGCGCGGCCACTGGGGCAAGCGCCACGACCAGCCGTTCCACGTCGTCGGCTCCGACGCCGCCGGCGTCGTGCTGCGCACCGGCTCGGCCGTCTCCAAGTGGAAGCCCGGCGACCGCGTCGTCGTGCACCCGAACGACGTCGCGCTCGAGGACCCGCAGGGCCACGACGACACGATCCTCGACCCCGACCAGCGCGTGTGGGGCTTCGAGTCCAACTACGGCGGCCTGGGCGAGGTGTGCCTGGCGAAGGCCGACCAGCTGATGCCGAAGGCGGAGCACCTGACGTGGGAGGAGGCGGCGTCCATGCCGCTCACCAACTGCACCGCCTACCGGATGCTCGTCGGCCCCAACGGCGCCCGCATGCAGCAGGGCGACGTGGTGCTGATCTGGGGCGCCGGCGGCGGTCTGGGCGGCTTCGCGACGCAGTACGTGCTGAACGGCGGCGGCACGCCGCTGTGCGTCGTCTCGAGCCCGGAGAAGGCGGCCGTCTGCCGCTCGATGGGCGCCGACCTGGTGATCGACCGCAAGGAGCTCGGCTTCCAGTTCTGGGATCCGGAGACGGGCAAGCAGAACCCCAAGGAGGCGCTGCGGCTGGGCAAGACCATCCGCCAGCTGACCGGCGGCCGCGACGTCGACATCGTCTTCGAGCACCCGGGGCGCGACACGTTCGGGGCGTCGGTGTTCGTCGCGCGGCGCGGCGGCAAGGTCGTCACCTGCGCCTCGACGTCGGGCTTCATGCACGAGTTCGACAACCGCTACCTGTGGATGTTCGCGAAGTCGATCGTCGGCTCGCACCTGGCCAACTACAGCGAGGCGTGGCGCGCCAACGAGCTCGTCCGCCAGGCGGCAACGCACCCGATCCTGTCGAAGACCTACCCGATGGCCGAGGCCGGCCGGGCCGCCGACGACGTGTCCGACAACGTGCACCTCGGCAAGGTCGGCGTGCTCTGCATGGCGCCGGAGACCGGGCTCGGCGTGGTCGACCACGAGCTGCGCGAGCAGCACCTCGCGGCGATCACGCGGTTCCAGGTCTGACGCCGGCTCAGACGCGCTTCAGCACGGCCGGTCCGTAGCCCGCCGCGGAGTGCGGCCGGATCGAGCAGGTCACGCCCGCCCGGGCGCGGATGATCACGGTCCGCGCGCGGACGGTCGCGGCGCTCGTGCCGCAGCGCACGCGATAGGTCGTCACCGGCATCGCGCCGCTGCGGGCCGGCGCCTTCCAGCTGAGGCGCACGCGCGCGGCCGAGGGCCGGCGGACGCCGAGTGACCGGACCTTCGCCCGGCAGGGCCCGCGACACGCCGTAGACGCGGTAGGTCGCCGTCGAGTAGCCGATGCCCGCGATGCGCAGCTCGACGCCGGTGGTGACGCGGGTGATGACGGGCGCGGCGACGAGCGTCGTCCGCGTCCCGTCGGTGCGGGTCACGACGAGGCTGCCCGGGTCGACGTCGGCGGCGGCCGCCACGCCCAGGTAGGAGGGCAGCACGGCATTCGGCAGGAACGCCTCGTAGGCGCCGGTGGCCGGCCTGCCGTCGAGGCGCAGGTGCGGGTTGCCGAGGCGGACGGTGAACGCCCGCGTGGCGGTGTCGAACACGGCGGCGCCGGTGTACTGGGCGTTCGACGCCTGCCAGAAGCCGGCGCGGACGGCGGCGCCGCCGGGCGGCACGGCGGCGCGCAGGTCGCTCAGCACGCCCTCGGCGCGGCCGCTCAGATCCTCCGTCGCGCGGGTGGTCGCGTCGCCGCACGCGCCGCCGCCCGTGCAGGCCGCGAGCGCCGGGTTCCAGGAGGCCGCCGCGGGCCGCAGGCGGATCGTGGCCCGCGTACCGCTGATCGAGACGCTGACGCCGCGGCCCGTGACGCGGGCCTCGCGCGCCTGCCACGTGCCGGTGTCGATCACGATCTCGTACACCGACGGCGGCGTTGAGTCCGGCGCCCGGCGGCACCTGGAACGACGCGGTGCCCGCACCGAGATGCTCGTCGACCACGACGGCGACGGGCACGCCGTCGGCGGTCGCCGAGACCAGCGACGGAGCGGCCTGGGCGGGGGCGGCCACCGCGAGCGCGGCCAGGGTTCCGAACACGACACGACGCATGCGCGGCAGGGTACCGGGTCGAGCCTGCAGGGTCAGACCTCGGTCACGTCGGACAGGTAGTGCGTGTCGTTCATGCGCATCAGCATCGAGCGGCGGCGGCCCATGCGGTCGGCGCGCAGGCGTACGTCGGACAGGCCCGCGTTCGACATGAAGAAGTGGATCGCGTCGGGCGCGCCGGGGCCGACGTGCAGCAGGTGGCGCAGGATCGCGGTCGTGGTGCCGCCGTGGGAGACGACCAGCGGCAGCCCGCCGCCCGTGATGACCTCCTCGACCGCGTCGGCGGTGCGGCTCCAGAACGTGCCCACGCTCTCGCCGTCCCAGGCCGAGTCGTCGGCGTGCCAGATCTCGTCGTACGGCATCTGCTCGAACATCTCCGACAGCGTGAACGGCGAGATCGCGCCCGAGCCGAACTCGATCAGCCGGTCGTCGATCGAGACGTCGAGCCGGAGCTCGCGCGCGCAGGCCTCGGCCGTCTGCCGGGCGCGGACGGCCGGCGACGCGATGATGCGCGTCGGCGGCCGGCGCAGCGACGCGACGTAGCGGCCGAGCTCCTCCGCCTGGCGGTGCCCGAGCGGCGTGAGCGGGTCCTCGGCCGTCCAGCGATGGTCGGGTCCGCTCGTCGCGTGGCCGTGCCGTGCCAGGAGAAGGCGCATCTGGTCCACCCGAGAAGCGTACGACTCGGGCCCTACGGCGTGCCGCAGCACCATGCACAGGGGATCTACGATCCCGTAATGCGCCTCCGACGATCCTGCCTCGCCGTCCCGGGCTCGAGCCCGAAGATGCTCTCCAAGGCGCGCACGCTGCCTGCCGACCAGGTCTTCCTCGACCTCGAGGACGCGGTAGCGGAGTCGGAGAAGACCGACGCGACGCGCCAGAACATCGTCGACGCGCTGCGCGAGGAGTGGACGGCGAAGACGAAGGTCGTGCGCATCAACGGCGTCGCCACGCGGTGGTGCTGGCGCGACATCACGTACATCGTCGAGGGCGCCGGCGCGCAGCTGGACTGCATCATGATCCCGAAGGTGCACGACGCCTCGCACGTGCACTTCGTGGCGCACCTGCTGACGCAGCTCGAGCTCGACCTCGGCCTCGAGGTCGGCCGCATCGGCCTCGAGCTGCAGATCGAGACCGGCCACGGCACGGTCAAGATGGAGGAGATCGCGGCCGCCTCGCCGCGCGCCGAGACGATCATCTTCGGCCCCGGCGACTACGCCGCCAACCTCGGCATCCCGCAGCTCACGGTCGGCGCGATCGAGCACGACTACCCGGGCGACCAGTGGCACTACATCAACGCGCGCATCGTCAACACCGCGCGCGCCTACGGCCTGCAGGCCATCGACGGGCCGTTCGCCGCGATCCGCGACCTGGACGGCATGCGCGAGGTCGCCCGGCGCTCGCGGCTGCTCGGCATGGACGGCAAGTGGGCGCTGCACCCCGACCAGGTCGCGATCGCGAACGAGGTCTACTCGCCCGCGCAGAAGCAGTTCGACCTGGCCGTCGCGATCCTCGACGCGTACCGCGTCGCGACCGAGGAGGAGGGCCGCGGCGCCGTCATGTTCAACGGCGAGATGATCGACGAGGCGAGCCGCAAGATGGCGCTCCAGGTCGAGGCCGCCGGCCGCGCGGCGGGCATGACGCCCACCCCCGCGGAGGCCTGATGTCGGCGCCCGACTTCCGCGCGCTCGGCCTCTCCTCCGACCAGGAGGACATCCTGCTCGCGGTGCGCGACTTCGTCGAGGGCGAGATCATCCCGCGCGCGTCCGAGTACGAGGCCGCCGACCGGTTCCCGGACGAGATCGTCCAGGGGCTGCGCGAGCTCGGCATCTTCGGCTTCACGATCCCCGAGCAGTACGGCGGCATGGGCCTCGACCTGACCACGTACTGCCTCGCGATCGAGGAGATCTCGCGCGGCTGGATGTCGGTCTCGGGCATCATCAACACGCACTTCATCTGCTCGTCGATGCTGCTGCAGAGCGGCACGGACGAGCAGCGCGAGCGCCTGCTGCCGCAGATGGCGACCGGCGAGGTGCGCGGCGCCTTCTCGATGACGGAGCCCCACTGCGGCTCCGACGTGCAGGCGATCCTCTCGACCGCCGTGCGCGACGGCGACGACTGGCTCATCAACGGCCAGAAGATGTGGGTCACGAACGGCCTGCGCTCGAGCGTCGTCGCGACCCTCGTGAAGACCGACCCGGCCGCCGACCCGCCGCACACCGGCATGACGTGCTTCATGGTCGTGAAGGAGCCGGGCGTGGCCGAGCAGGGCGGCCTGACGATCCCGCCGCAGCTGCACAAGCTCGGCTACAAGGGCGTCGAGACGACCGAGCTGGTGTTCGACAACCACCGCGTGCCGGACAACGCGCTGCTGGGCGGCGAGGCGGGCATCGGCAAGGGCTTCGCGCAGATGATGAGCGGCGTCGAGGTGGGCCGCGCGAACGTGGCGGCCCGCGGTGTGGGCGTCGCGCGGCGCGCCTACGAGCTCGGCATCCGCTACGCCCACGAGCGCGAGACGTTCGGCAAGCCGCTGCACCGCCACCAGGCGATCCAGTTCAAGCTGGCCGAGATGGCGACGAAGATCGAGGCGGCGCGCCTGCTGACCGTGCAGGCCGCGCGCGCGAAGGACGCCGGCCGCCGCGCCGACGTCGAGACCGGCATGGCCAAGTACTTCGCGTCGGAGATGTGCAAGGAGGTCGTCGAGGAGGCGTTCCGCATCCACGGCGGCTACGGGTACTCGAAGGAGTACGAGATCGAGCGGCTGTACCGCGACGCGCCGATGCTGCTGATCGGCGAGGGCACGTCCGAGATCCAGAAGACGATCATCGCGCGCGGGCTGATCGCGCGCTACAAGGGGTGACGATGGGCCGCGAGATCCACGCCAGGGAGACGCGCTTCGGCCGCTACCTCGAGGACTTCGAGGTCGGCGACGTCTACGTGCACTGGCCCGGCAAGACGATCACCGAGGCCGACGACCACCTGTTCTGCATGATCACGATGAACCACCACCCGCTGCACACCGACGCGCACTACGCCGAGACGGAGACGCAGTTCGGCAAGAACGTCGTCGTCGGCAATCTCGTCTACTCGCTGGCGCTCGGCATGAGCGTGCCGGACGTGTCGGGCAAGGCGATCGCGAACCTCGAGATCGAGTCGCTCAAGCACGCGAAGCCGACGTTCCACGGCGACACCATCTACGCGAAGACGACCGTGCTGGAGAAGACCGAGTCGCGGTCGAAGCCCGATCGCGGCATCGTCTACGTCGAGACCATCGCCTGGAACCAGCGCGACGAGGTCGTGTGCGAGTTCCGCCGGCGCGTGCTGGTGCCGAAGCGGCCGGCATGACCGAGGACCTCGACCGCCGCACGCTGGCGATCGCCAGCGCGATCCTCGTCGTCACGACCATGGCGGGGCTGCTGGCGGTCGGGCCGGTCGGCATCATCATCGGGCCCGTCGATCGACCGGTTCGCCACGCCGCGCCTGCTCGCCCGGCGCAACTACAAGAGCCCGGGCGCGCCGCTGTGGTCGGCCGCCATCGGCGGCATCGCCATGATCCCGGCCCTCGCCGCCGGCAGCGACGTCCCCGGCACGCGCGACGTCGCCGTGCTGAGCGCGCTGTCGGCCGCCCTGGGCGCGGTGATCCTCGGCATCCTCGCGCTGCGGACACCGCTCGCGAAGCTGGGCGCGATCGGCATCGGCCTCGGTTTCGCCGCCGCCGTCGTGGCGATCGCGCTGGCCTCCCAGGCTAGCTGACCCACGTCACGCCCGGCGCACGCACCGCGCCGAACCACGCTCCCGCCCGACGAATCGCGCGACCCGCGCGCCTTCGGCGCGGAAACGTTCTGGGGTCAGACCCCAGCGGAGGCGATTTCGGGGTCAGACCCCGCGCATGGAACGCGCACGGAAGGCGCGCGGGTTTGGCACACTCGGCTTGGTCTAGACCAGGAGGCGACCGTGCGGGAACGCGCTCGGGCAGTGGTGATCGGCGGCGGCGTCGGAGGCTGTTCCGTCCTGTACCACCTCGCCAAGCTCGGCTGGACGGACTCCGTGCTCGTCGAGCAGTACCAGCTCACGCACGGCTCGACCTGGCACTCCGCCGGCCTCGTCGGCCAGCTGC
Source organism: uncultured Actinomycetes bacterium (assembly GCA_963732645.1). Lineage (GTDB taxonomy): Bacteria > Actinomycetota > Thermoleophilia > Gaiellales > F1-60-MAGs149 > VFJZ01. The sequence goes on along the minus strand of CAVTAC010000002.1, from coordinate 131,069 downwards.
GATCGTCGGTGTCGCTGACGCGGATGATGATGTACTCCGTCGGCCTCTACGGCGAGCTGGAGCGCGAGACCGGCAAGGATCCCGGCTGGCACCAGCTCGGCGGCCTGCGGCTCGCGTCGTCGCCCGCGCGGCTGGAGGAGATCCAGCGCCAGAACGCCTGGGCCCGCACCTTCGGCCTGCCGATGGAGATCATCTCCGCGGCCGAGGCGCAGGAGAAGTTCCCGCTCATGTCGACCGACGGCGTGCTCGCCGCCGCCTACCTGCCGTACGACGGCTACCTCGACCCGAGCCAGCTCACGTTCGCGCTCGCCGACGCCGCCCGCCGGCTGGGCGCCGAGATCGAGACGCGCACGCAGGTGCTCGCGATCGAGCAGCGACGACGGCCGCGTCTGCGCCGTCGTCACCGACAAGGGCCGCATCGAGTGCGAGGTCGTCGTCAACGCCGCCGGCATGTACGCGCCCGAGGTCGGCCGGCTGGTCGGCGTCGACATCCCGATCATCCCGTTCGGCCACCAGTACGTCGTCACCGAGCCGACCGACCCCGCCCTGCCCGCCGCTGCCGACGCTGCGCGACCCCGACAACCTCGTCTACTTCCGCACCGAGGTCGGCGGCCTCGTGATGGGCGGCTACGAGCGCAACCCGGCGTCGTGGGCGCTGGACGGCATCCCGGCCGGCTTCGAGGCGCAGCTGCTGAGCGAGGACTGGGACCGGATGGAGGAGCTGATGACGAACGCGATCCACCGCGTTCCGACGCTCGAGACGCTCCCGATCAAGAAGTTCTTCAACGGCCCCGAGGCCTTCACGCCCGACGCCGAGTTCATCCTCGGCGAGTCGGAGGTGCCCGGCTTCTGGGTCGCCGCCGGCTTCTGCGCGCACGGCCTGGCCGGCGCCGGCGGCATCGGCAAGACGATGGCCGAGTGGATCATCGACGGCCAGCCGGAGTGGGAGGTCTGGGCGCTCGACATCCGCCGCTTCGGCGCCACCTACGCCTCGCAGCGCTACACGCTGGCCCGCACCTACGAGGCGCTGTCGAAGTACTACGACATCAAGTACCCGGGCGAGGAGCGCAAGGCCGGCCGGCCGCTGCGCGTCTCGCCGGCCTACGCGCGCCACGCCGCGCTCGGCGCCGCCTTCGGCGAGAAGTCGGGCTGGGAGCGCGTGAACTGGTACGAGTCGAACGCCGCCGGCGGCGACGAGTCGCTGCGGCCGCGCGGCTGGGCGGGCGAGAACTGGTCGCCGGCGATCGCCGCCGAGGCCGCCGCCACCCGCACCGCGGCGGGCCTGTTCGACGAGTCCAGCTTCGCCAAGATCGAGGTCGTCGGCCCCGGCGCGCTCGACCTGCTGCAGCGGCTCTGCGCCAACGACGTCGTCGCGGCCGGTCGGACGCGTCACCTACACGCAGATGCTCAACGACCACGGCGGCATCGAGTGCGACCTGTCGGTGATCCGCACGGCCGAGGACCGGTTCCTGCTCATCACCGGCACGGCGTTCGGCACGCACGACCGGCGCTGGATCGAGCGCCACGCGCCGCGCGACGGCTCCGTCCACGTCACCGACGTGACCGCGAGCCGCGCCTGCTTCGGCCTCTGGGGCCCGCGCGCCCGCGACATCCTGCAGGGCCTGACCAAGACGTCGCTCGCCCACGCCGACTTCCCGTACATGTCGGCGCAGCAGATCGCCGTCGGCGACGTGCCCTGCCTCGCCGTGCGCGTCACCTACGTGGGCGAGCTGGGCTGGGAGCTGTACTGCCCGGCGGAGTACGGCACCGCGCTGTGGGACGACGCTGTACGACGCCGGCCAGGTGCACGGCCTGGTGCCGTGCGGCTACCGCGCCATCGACGCGCTGCGGCTCGAGAAGGGCTACCGCGCCTGGGCCACCGACATCACGCCCGACACGTCGCCCGACGAGGCCGGCGCTCGGCTTCGCGGTGAAGCCCGACAAGGGCATCGACTTCATCGGCCGCGACGGCGGTCGTCGCCAGCCGCGCCGTCGGCGAGCCGGCCACCCGGCTGGTCTGCCTGGTGCTGGACGAGCCGCGCGCCATCGCGCTCGGCTCCGAGCCCGTGCGCCGCACCGACGGCGAGATCGCTCGGCCGCGTCACGACCGGCGGCTACGGCTTCGCGGTGGCCGCGTCGATCGCCTGGGCCTGGGTGCCCGCCGAGGCCGCCGGACCCGGGCACGCGGCTCGAGGTCGACATCTTCGGCGACTGGGTCGGCGCCGAGGTGCGCGCCGAGCCGCTGTACGACCCGCGGGCGAGCGCATCCGCTCCGTAGCGCGCCACTATGCTCTCCGGCGTGAAGGGCCGAATCGTCATCGTCACCGGCGGCGCCTCGGGCATGGGAGCCGCCTGCGCGCGCCTGCTCTCCGGTGCCGGCGCCCGGGTGGTGATCGTCGACCGCGACGGCGTCGGTGCGGCCAACGTCGCGGCCGGCATCGGCGCGACCGTGGTGGCCGGCGACGTCACCGACTCGGCGTTCTGCGAGCACGCCGTGGCGGAGACGATCGAGCGGCACGGGCGGCTGAACGCGCTCGTCAACGCCGCCGGCACCATCGTCCGCGCCGACGCGCTCGGCACCGACGACGAGTCGTGGCACCGCCAGTTCCGCGTCAACGTTGACGGAACCTTCTTCATGAGCCGCGCCGCGGTGCGGGTGATGAAGCCCGCCGGATCGGGCGCGATCGTCAACTTCGGCTCCATCTGGGGCGGCACCGGCGGCCAGGGCCACACCGCGTACTGCGCCGCGAAGGGCGCCGTCCACAACCTCACGCGCGCGATGGCGCTCGACCACGCCCGCGACGGCATCCGCGTCAACGCCGTGGCGCCGGGCGAGGTCGACACGCCGATGCTGCGCGCGGCCGGGCGCGAGACGCCGATGACCGACGACGAGCTGGCCGCGATGGCCGAGCGCGCGATCCCGATGGCCCGGGTCGCGCAGCCGGACGAGATCGCGCAGGTGGTCGTGTTCCTGGCCTCCGATGCCGCGAGCTACATGACGGGCGCGATCGTGCCGGTCGACGCGGGCTACACGGCGCGCTGATGCAGACGCGCCGGCTGGGCCGCAGCGGGGTGCTCGTGTCGGCGCTGGCGCTCGGCACCGACAACATCCTCAACCCGACCTCCGAGGACGAGTCGATCCGCATGATCCACGCCGCCATCGACGGCGGCATCAACCTGATCGACACCTCCAACTCGTACCGCGCCGGCGAGGCGGAGCGCGTGATCGGCAAGGCCCTGCGCCTGCGCGGCAAGCGCGACGACGTGCTGGTGGCGACGAAGTTCCACTACCCGACCGGCCCGGGCCCGAACGACCGCGGCAACTCGCGCGCGCACCTGATCCGCGCCTGCGAGGAGTCGCTGCAGCGGCTGCGGCTCGACCACATCGACCTGTACCAGTCGCACCGCCCCGACATGGACGTGCCGCTGGACGAGACGCTGGGCGCGCTCGACGACCTCGTGCGCGCCGGCAAGGTGCGGTACGTCGGCACCTCGACCTCGCCCGCCTGGCACGTCATGGAGGCGATCATGACGGCCGAGCTGAAGGGCGTCGTGCGCGTGGTCTCGGAGCAGTCGCCCTACAACCTGCTCGACCGCCGGATCGAGAACGAGCTGCTGCCGATGTGCCGGCGCCACGGCGTCGGGGTGCTGTGCTGGTCGCCGCTGGCGATGGGCATGCTGGCCGGCCGGTACGCGTCGGAGACGGGCCGCGAGGCCGACTCGCGCGCGGCGCTGCGCGGCGGCATCTACGCCGAGCGCGTCACGGCGGCGGGCATCGAGGCCGGCAACGCCTTCGCCGCGCTGGCCCGCGCCGCGGGCTACGAGCCGGCGCTGCTGGCGGCGCTGTGGACGAAGGACCAGCCCGGCGTCACCGCGCCCATCATCGGCCCGAAGTCGGTCGAGCAGCTGACCGGGCTGCTGCCGGCCGGCGACATGGATCTGCCCGACGACATCCGCGCCGCCTGCGACCAGCTGGTCACCCCGGGCAGCTTCGTCGCGAGCTTCTTCAACTCGGCGACGTGGATGGCCTGGAAGCATTGAACGAGAGGAGCCCCACGTGCCCGTCCTGAACGACGCCGCCCGCCAGGTCATCACCGGCGGCAACCTCGCCCACATCGTCACGCTCGACGAGGACGGCTCGCCGAACGTCGTCTGCATCTGGACCGGCATGGACGGTGACGAGATCGTCTCCGCGCATCTGGGCGACCAGCGCAAGCTGCGCAACGTCCGGCGCGATCCGCGCGTGGTCGTGTCGTTCCAGTCGCCGACCCGCAACGCCCAGGACGTGGACGAGCACCTCGTCGTCTACGGCACCGGCCGCGTGCAGGAGGGCGGCGGCGCGAAGCTGCTGCAGGAGCTCGCGCACGTCTACTTCGGCGACGACCGCCGGTTCCCCGACACCGACACGCCGCCCGACGGCTACGTCCTGCGGATCACGCCCGAGCGGGTGACGGGCTGGGGGCCCTGGAAGGACTGACGGCCGGCGCGGGCAGCAGCGTGCGGCCGAGCGCGACGAGGCTGCTCCACAGCAGGGTGCCGGTCATGACGTGGGCCCAGACGAGGTACCAGGGCAGCTCGTTGCGCCACTGCACCTCGCCGATCACGACCTGCGTCGCGGTCAGCCCGACGACGACCCACGCCAGCCGCGGCACGCGCCGCGACGTGAACTCGATGCGCGACAGCAGGAAGAGGAACACCGCCAGCGCGCTCACGTAGAGCGACCGCGATGCGCACGTGCCAGTAGGCGACGTCGAGCAGCGCGTACAGGCGCGGCACGTCGTCGGCGCCGGGATGCGTGCTGCTGGTCGTGACGATCGCGCCCGACACGATCAGCGTCAGCCCGAGCGCCAGAAAGGCCAGCGTCGCCGGCTGCAGCCAGCCGGGCCGCTCGCCGTCGCCGGCGGGCGCGAAGCGGGTGTCGACCAGCAGCACGGTCGCCAGCGTGAACACGATGATCGCGAGCAGGAAGTGGCTCGCGACCGCGATCGGGTGCAGGTCGACCATGATCGTGATGCCGCCCAGCGGCCCCTGCGCGAACGTGCCGATGGCGATCGCCAGCGCCAGGCGCTTCTTCGCGTGGCGCCAGCCGCGGTAGGCGAGCAGCAGCGTCAGGATGATGACCAGCCCGGCCAGGATCCGGTTCGAGAACTCGATCACCGCGTGCCCGGCCAGCGGCGGCGTGGCGCGGCCGTTGCAGAGCGGCCAGTCGGGGCAGCCGAGGCCCGAGTTGGTGACCCGCACCAGCGCGCCCGAGCAGAAGTTGACGAACAGCGCGATCCACACGACCACGACGAGGCGCTCGAACGAGGGCAGGCGACTCACGCCGCCAGCGTATCGGCTCAGACGCTCTCGAACGAGCGGTCGCGGCCGCCGCCGCCGAGCGCGTCGCGCAGGGCGAGGGCGAGGCGCGCGACGCCGCGGTCGGCCTGCGCCGGCGTCATGGTCGAGAACGACAGCCGCAGGTGCGACGTGGGCACGCCGGGCGGCACGTAGGTGTGGCCCGGCGAGACGATCACGCCGCGCTCGACGCCGCGGGCGAAGATCTCCTCCTCCGACACCCGGTCGGGCAGGCGCAGCCAGAGGTTGAAGCCCGCGCGCGGCGCCAGCCACGTGGCGCGGCCGCCGAGCCGGCGCTCGAGCGAGCGCAGGAAGGCGTCGCGGCGGTCGCGGTACAGCAGCCGCGTGCGCTCCAGGTTGCGGGCCGCCTCCGGGCGGGCCAGGTAGCCGGCCAGCGCGCGCACCAGCGGCGGCGACGTGTAGCGGTCGGCGACCAGCTTCGCGGCCAGCACGCGGCGGTCGAGGTGCGGCGGCGGCAGGATCACGCCCAGGCGCAGGCCGGGCAGCACGGTCTTGGCGTAGCTCTTGACGAGGATGATCGGCGCCTCGGGATCGAACGCCGCGATCGGCGCCGGCACCGGCCCGTCGTGCATCAGCTCGGCGCCGGTGTCGTCCTCGATGATCACGAGGCCGGTCTCGGCGCTGAGCGCGGCCAGGCGCGCGCGGCGCTCGTCGGACAGCACCGTGCCGGTGGCGTTGTTGCCGGTCGGGTTCGCGAACAGCAGCCGCGGGCGCTCGAGCCGGATCGCCTCGGCCACGGCCTCGACGCGCAGGCCGTGGGCGTCGACCGGGATCGGCACGATGCGGGCGCGCGAGGCGACCAGCGCGTCGACCGCGCCGGCGTAGGTGGGCGTCTCGCAGAGCACGACGTCGCCGGGCTCCACCAGCGCGCGGACGGCCAGGTCGATCGCCTGCTGGCCCGAGGTGGTGACGAGGATCGCCTCCGGGTCGGCGTGCAGGCCGCGGGTGCGCCAGGCGTCGGCGACCAGCTCGCGCAGTCCGAGGTCGCCGCGCGGCGGGCCGTAGCCGAACAGCGAGGCGCCCTCCTCGCGCACGACGAGCTCCAGCTCGGCCGAGACGGCGGCGGCGACGCGGTCGTCGACCACCGGCAGGCCGGCGGAGAGGTTGATCGCGCCGGCGCGCTGGGCGCCCGCGAGGCGCTCCTGCAGGTCGAGGATGGCCGAGGGCGCCGGCGCGCGGCGGCTGGCGACGAGCTCGACCAGCAGGTCGTCGCCCTCGCGCGGCCGGGCCACGTAGGTGCCGCGGCCGACGCGCGAGACGACGCGGCTCTCGCGCGCCAGCATCGCGTACGCCTCGCCCGCCACGGCGGCCGAGACGTGCTCGGTCGTCGCCAGCTCGCGGACGGGCGGCAGGCGGTCGCCCGGCGCCAGCTCGCCCGCGTCGATGCGGGAGCGGAGGCGGGCGGCGAGTTCGGCGGCGAGCGACATGTCCGTCAGTGTCCGTGGCTAATCGGCGATTAGCCCGGACACACCATATCGCGCGGGGTCTAGGTGGCGGTCTCCGCGGCCGAGAAGTCGGCCAGCAGGCACTCGTCCGGACGCTTGTCGTCGCGGAACCGGTGCAGCCGGGCGCCGTGCCGGATGCGGCCGCCCGACGCGTGGTCGAACGACACCTCCACCACCAGCTCGGGCCGCAGGCCGACCCACTCCAGCTCGCGGCCCTGCGTCCACCGGGAGACCTCGCCCGAGCCGCGGTCACCGGTCTCGTAGGGCCGCACCAGGTCGAGCAGCTCGCGCTTCTGCTTGGCCGAGAAGCCCGACGAGTGGCCCATCGGCACGAGCTGCCCGTCGTCGTCGGTGAGCGCCAGGATCAGCGAGCCGACGGTCTCGGGCTCCTTGCCCTCGCGGTAGCCGATCACGACGCAGTCGATGGTGCGGACGCGCTTCACCTTCCACATGCCCGGCGCGCTTGCCCGGCTTGTACGACGCGGCGAGCTCCTTCGCGATCACGCCCTCGGTGGTGTCGAGCCACACCTCGGCCACGGCCGGGTCGGGCGTCGCCGTGGTCGGCGTCAGCGCGCCGTCGAGCAGGCGCGCGAGTCGCTCGCGGCGCTCGGAGAACGGCAGCGCCAGCAGCGACTCGTCGCCCTCGGCCAGCAGGTCGAACGGCAGCAGCGTCGCGGGCGTCTCCTGCGACAGCCGCTGGATGCGCGACTCGGCCGGGTGGATGCGCTGCTGCAGCGCGCCGAACGCGGGCCGGCCGTCGGCGTCGAGGATCACGATCTCGCCGTCGATCACGTAGCGGCCGGGCGGCAGCGAGATCTCGGGGAAGTACCGGTCGAGCGGCTTCGAGCCCCGCGACTGCAGGTACACCTCGTCGCCGTCGACGAACGCGATCACGCGGAAGCCGTCCCACTTCTGCTCGTACACCCAGCCGTCACCGAGCGGCAGTTCCTTGGCCGACTTGGCCAGCTGCGGCTCGATCGGCGGTTGCAGCGGAAGCGTCACGACCCGCGAACCCTACTCGCAGTCGCACTCCGCGCACAGGTTGCGCAGGCGGACCTTGAGCGACTCGGGGCAGGGCTCGTCGCCGATGCGGCGCATGTTCTCGCGCATCTGGGTCTCGAGCTTGTAGCAGCGGGCGCACGGCGGGCACACGGCGAGGTGCGCCTCGATGCCGGCGACCTCGTCGGGCGTCAGCGCGCGGTCGACGTAGGCCTGGAGGCGCTGTTCGGCCTCGGCGCAGGCGACGGTGGTCCCACTCATGCCGCCACGCTCCCGTCGGCCAGGGCCTTCTTGAGGGCGCGCCGGCCGCGGTGCAGCCGGCTCATCACGGTGCCGATCGGGATCTCGAGGATGTCGGCGGCCTCCTGGTAGGAGAAGTCGCCGAGGTCGACGAGCACCACGACCTCCTTGAAGTTCTGCGGCAGGTCGGCGAGCGCGTCCATGACCGGGCCCTGCGAGAGCTGGTCGATCAGCCGCTCGATGTCGGCCTGACCGCCGCGGAGCCCCTGGTCGAGCCGGTTGTAGAGGTAGTAGTCGCCCTCTTCCAGCGGCTCGGCGTCGGGGGCGCGCTGCCGGCGGCGCGCCTGGTCGATGGCGTAGTTGTGGAGGATCCGCAGCAGCCACGCCCGCAGGTTGGTGCCGGGCTCGTAGCTCTTCCACGACCGGATCGCCCGCACGTAGGTCTCCTGGACGAGGTCCTCCGCCTCGGGCACGTCGCGCGCCAGACGCCGCGCGACCCGCCAGACATCGTCGGCGAGGTCGAGGACCGACTCCTCGAACTCGACGCGTTCGGGAGAGCGGGCGTCAGGCACGGACCGAGCGTACCAGGGGGCGTCGAGCACGAGAGTCATCCGGTGCTGTTCAACGTCCCGGCCCCTGCGTGCTATTCCGCACGCACGCTCCAGGTGGCTCCCGCGCTAGCTGGTGCGGGCCCGGCCGCGGCCCGCCTGCCGGGCGCGGTCGAGGGCCTCGTCGGCCCGGTAGAGCGCCATCTCGAGCGTCTCCTCGGCGGTCGGCACGTGCACGCCGGCCGAGAACGACGCGGGCTCCGAGCCGACCACCGACCGCCGCCTGCAGCTCGCCGATGGCGCGCTTCAGGCGCAGCACCGCGCCCGGCGCGTCGGTGTCCGGCAGCACGAGGCCGAACTCGTCGCCGCCGATGCGGCCGACCACGTCGGTCGGCCGGCTGGACGACAGCAGGCGGGCCACCGCCGCCAGCACGGCATCACCCGTCGTCTGGCCCGAGCAGGTCGTTGAGATGCGCGAAGTGGTCGATGTCGGCCACGGCGACCGCAACCGGTCGGCCGTTGTGCGCGGCCGCGGGTCAGCTCGGCCTTGCCGCGCTCGAGGAAGGCCCGGCGGTTGAGCAGGCCGGTGAGGGGATCGCGCTCCGCCATCTGGCGCAGCTCGTCGATCTGCGCCGTGTAGCGGGAGACATCGCGGAGCACGACGACGACCGCGTCCTCGTCGGCGAGGATGGTCGCGTCGAGCGCCCGGCCGTCGCGCAGGACGAGCTCGACGCCACGGCGCGCCTCGCCTTGCAGGCGGGACGACTCCATGGCGCGGCGCAGCCGGGCGAGCGAGGAGGCGCGGAGGGCAGCCAGCAGCGGCAGGTCGCCGAGCAGCTCGGCCGCCTCGGGCGACCTGCGGTCCTCCATCTCGCCTTCGGCGAGCCATACGACGGCCTCGGGAATGCGCGAGAGACCGGCCAGGCTATGCGCATGTGCGCGCATCCGACGCTCCTTCTTCTCCTCTTCTCCCATCGACAAATGCGCCGATCCCATTACGGGGCGGTTGCAGGAGTTTTGCGGAGTTTCAGGGTGCGATAACGGGCCCCGGAACGGTTAGCCGACGATCGCCGCGTAGGCGTCGTCGACGCGCGCGATCACGGAGATCATCCGGCCGCGCGTGAGCGCCCGGTCGCGCAGCACCGTGACCGGCACCAGGCTGCGGCCGCCGGCCCGGCGCGTCTTATCGCCGTCGACCGACTTGAGCACGAACGGCTCGGCGTTCGCCAGCCGCGCGTCGAGCTCCTTGAGCGTCGCGACGCCGTCCAGGAACTCGGCGTTCGACCGGCGCGCGGCGAGCGCGAACAGGTCGTCGGGCGTGTCGACGTCGGCGCTGCCGGCGGCGAGGTCGCCGCACTCGACGAGCACGGCGTCGATCGTCGCGCCGGCCTTCTCGCCGGTCTGGGGCACCTGCGGCCACACCGATCGCGGCAGCACGACCGGATGCCCGCGCACGTCGTCGTAGGAGGCCGCGACGGCGCGGTTCTCGCGCCGGTAGGCGGTGCGCACGCGCTCGATCACGCTGGCCGGGATGTCGGGCGCGTCGCCGAGCAGCACGAGGACCGCGTCGACCTCGTCCGGCATCCGGGCGAGCGCGATCGCGAGCGAGGAGGCGAGGCCGTCGGACGGTCGCGGGTTGCGCACCATCGCGAAGCCGTACTGCGCGAACAGCGGCCGCAACGTCGCCGTCTCCTTGCCGACGACGGCGATCTTGGGGCCCTCCTCGGGAGCGGTGCGAAGCGCCCACTCCACCAGCGGGCGGCCCCACCACTGCGCGAGCAGCTTGGGAGAACCGAACCGGGTGGCGCCACCGGCCGCGAGCACCACGGTGCCCATCGAGGTCATCATGCGCTGATCGCCTCCAGACCGCGTGCGACGAGCGTCGTCACGACGGTGCGCTTCCACGCGCTCTCGGGGTTGCCCGGCAGGTCCGCGAGGGGATCGGCCGGGTCGAGCCGCACCGGGATGTTGGCGACGCCGCCCGCAGCCACCACGATCTCGCCGCCGAACCGCGCCACGGCGACGCTGACGAGCGGGAACGAGAAGGCGCGGCGCTCGCCGAGGCGCAGGTAGGCGGAGGCGTCGGGCGTCTCCGCCAGCTCGACCGCCGTCACGATCTCGCCGACGTCGAGGTCGATCAGCGACCGGTTCTGCTCGGTCGGCCGCCGGTACAGGTCGGCCAGCTCCAGCTCGCGCTCGCCGTAGGCCGACTGCAGGTGCACCGTGGCGCGGCAGGCCAGCAGCGCCGGCGCCAGGTCGGACGGGTGCGCCGAGATGCAGTCGCCGGGCTGCAGGTTGTGCTTGCGGTGCTCGCCGATCTGGGCGTAACAGGTGTCGCCGCCGCCCAGCCAGCAGTTCCACTCGAGGCCGCGGTAGTACCAGCAGCGCGTGTGCTGGCAGAGGTTGCCGCCGACGGTGCCCTGGTTGCGCAGGATCGGCGACGCGGCGGCCGCGGCGGCCTCCCGCACGACCGTCCACGGCTCGAGCGCATCGCTGACCGCGACGTCGGCCAGCGTCGTCGTGCCGCCGATGCGGACGCCCGACTCCGTCGCCGTGATGCCGCCGAGGCCGAGCGACTGCAGGTCGACGATGGTCGCCGCGGTGGTGAGGCCGCGGTCGAGCTGGCCGGCCAGGTCGGTGCCGCCGCCGAGCGGCCGCGCACCGGGCTGCGCCAGCAGGTGCAGCGCCTCGCCGAGGTTGCCGGGACGCGCGTAGGTCGTGCTCATGCCAGCAGCTCCAGGACCCGCGCGGGCGTGAGCGGGAGCGCGCGCGGCCGGATGCCCGTGGCATGCGCGGAACGCGTTCGCGATCGCGGCCGCGGTGGGGATGATCGGCGGCTCGCCGAGACCCTTGGCGCCGACGGTGTTCAGCTTCACGTCGGGCGTCGGCGCGAACTCCACCGTGATCGGCGGCGTGTCCATCATGGTCGGCACCTTGTAGTCGTCGAGCGTCGCGTTGACCGGGACGCCGGTGGTGCGGTCGAAGACGCGCTCCTCGGTCGAGGCGTAGGCCATGCCCTGCAGGATGCCGCCCTCGACCTGGCTCGAGGCCCCGAGGGGGTTGATCACGCGGCCGATGTCGTGCACCGCCCAGATGCCCTCGACGAACACCTCGCCGGTGCCGGGGTCGACCGCGACCTGCGCGATCTGGCAGCCGAAGGTGTTGGCGCGGAAGCCGTCGGGGTTCGGGCCGCGCATGCCGGAGCCGTCGATCGACGCCTGACCGAGCTTTCCGGTCACCTCGGTGTAGGGCTGGTCGAGGCCGCCGTCCTTCGTCCGGAAGTGGCCGTCGGTCAGCTCGAGGTCGTCGACCGAGGCCTCGAACACGTCGCCCGCCAGCGCCAGCAGCTTGTGCTTGACGTCGGCCGCGGCGCCGCGCACGGCGGGCATCACGGACGGGGTCGTCTGCGAGCCGCCGGCGACCGGGCCGTAGATGTTGGGGCCGGTGTCGCCGCCGACCACGATCACGCGGTCGAGCGGCAGGCCGAGCTCCTCGGCCGCCACCATCCGCGCCGTCGTCAGCGAGCCGGTGCCGATGTCCTGCACGCCGATCGTGACAACCGCGACGCCGTCGCCGCCGATGCGGCAGGTGGCGTGCGAGGGTGGCCCGCCGCCGCCCCACCAGATCTGCGTCGCGCAGCCCATGCCGCGCAGCAGCCCGTCGTCGGCCGGCACGTGCAGCCGGCTCGCGGTCCGACCAGCCCGCCAGCTCGGCGACGCGGTCGTAGCAGTACTGCAGCGCGTTCGACGTGTAGGGCAGGTCGGCCGACTGGTCGCGGTCGGTGAAGTTGCGCCGGCGCAGGTCGAGCGGGTCGATCGTCGAGCTCGATCGCAAGCTCGTCCATGGCCTGCTCGAGCGCCGTGATGCCCTCCATGACGGCGGGCGCGCGGAAGGCGTTGCCGCGCCGCACGTCGAGGCGCAGGTTGGCCTCGATGCCGCGGACGTCGGCGCAGCGGTAGAGCGTCAGCGCGGGCGTCGTGACCGCGCGCCAGCCGGCCATGCCGTACTCCACCAGGGCCTCGGCGTCGATGGCCGTCAGCACGCCGTCGCGGCCGGCGCCGAGGCGCACCGTCTGGTGCGTGGCGGGCCGGGCGCCGCCGTCCAGCTGCTCGCCGTGGCGATCCAGCACGAGGCGGACGGGACGGCCGGTGCGCTTCGACAGCTCGACGGCCATCAGGGCCTCGAAGCCGGCGTTCTGCTTGCCGCCGAAGCCGCCGCCGATGTACTCGGCGATGACGCGCACGCGCTCCTTGGGCACGTTGAAGCGCCGTGTCAGCTCGTCGCGGGCGTCGAAGATGCCCTGCGTCGCGATCCAGCAGATCAGCTCGTCGGGCTTCCACCAGGCGACCGCGGCGTGCGGCTCGATCGGCGTCTGCAGCTGGCCGGGCGTCTCGACCTGGAGCTCGACCGACACCTCGGCGGCGGCCAGCGCCGCGTCGACGTCGCCGCGCGAGTCCTCGAACGGGTCGCCGTCGATGCGCTGGTCGCGGAAGGCCGCCTGGATGTCGACGACGAACGGCAGCGGGTCGATCTCGAGCGCCAGCGCGCGCACGCCGGCCTTCGCGGCCGTCGAGCGTGTCGGCGGCGACCACGGCGATCGGCGCGCCGGCGTAGTCGGGCTCGCCGTACAGCGGGCCGGAGCGCTGCTTGAAGCTCAGCTCGGTCTCGGGGCCGAGCACCGCGCGCACGCCGTTGACCGCGAGGGCCGCGTCGATCTGCAGCGCCGTCACGCGGCCGCGCGCGACGGGCGATCGCAGCACGGCGGCGTGCAGCATGCCGGGCAGTGCGACGTCGACCGTGTACCGGGCGACACCCGACACCCGCTGCGGGCCGGTCTGGCGCGTGCGCGGGCTTGCCGACCACGGCCAGCTCGGCGTCGGGATCCCACGAGACGATGCCGTCCTCCTCGACGAGCACCCACTTCTCCTCGAAGCGGCCCTCCATCTCGGTGACGGTCTTGACGAGCCGCGGCATCAGGCGTCGCCCCCGGCGAAGGTGAGGATGGCGCGCTCGATCTTCACGTAGCAGCCGCAGCGGCAGATGTTGCCGCTCATGGCGCGCCGCACCTGCTCGGAGTCAGGCGCCGGGTTGTCGCGCAGCAGCGCGGTCGCCGACACGATCTGGCCCGAGGTGCAGAAGCCGCACTGGACGGCGTCGGCGGCCACGAAGGCCTCCTGCAGCGGGGTGAGCCCTTCGCGCGAGATGCCCTCGATGGTCTCCAGCTCGTGGCCCTCGGCCGCCGCCGCGTAGATCAGGCACGCGTTGACCGACCGGCCGTCGAGCAGCACGGCGCACGCACCGCAGGCGCCCTCGCCGCAACCGATCTTGGTGCCGACGAGACCGAGCTCGTCGCGCAGCACGTCGGCGAGCCGGGCCAGCGGCGCGAGCTCGAGCTCGTGCCGCTCGCCGTTCACCGACAGCGTCACTCGCACAGAAAGGACCTCCGGGCAGCATTGGGGCAGAAACAGGCGATCTGGGAGAGCTGGAACAGCTTGGCGACGTCCCACACGTCGGCACGGGGGCCTCCCTCCGGGACATCCTCCCACACGCGGCAGGCGGTGGTGATCAGCTCCTCGAGCGGGGCGACATCGCCGTCGCCGCGGCAGGCGCCGGCGGCGAGCCCGGAGACGCCGATGTGGTCGGGAAGGCGCATCCAGATCAGCGGGATGGCCGCGCTCAGGTAGGTGTAGACGCGCTGGGCGGCGTGGGTGAGCTCCCACGTGGGCGGCGCGATCGGGTCGGTCATCGCCGGGGTCTCGCCGTTGATGATGCCCTCCACCGTGCCGCCGAAGATGCCGCGGCGGATCTCCTCGGAGGCGCCGATCTCGTCCAGGATCGAGCCGATCAGCGTCAGCGAGGCGAGGTGGCTGCCGTACGGCACGTCGGTCGCCCACAGCACCTGCTGCGGCGCGACGCGCGACAGCAGGTTGAGCAGGTCGGAGACACCCCAGGTCGAGGTGTCGAAGAAGACGTTCTCCCGTCCGGCGACCAGGTCGCAGATGCGCTCCTGGTCGACGATCGCGGCGTGCGCGAGGATCAGGATGGCGCCCGGGTGGCGCGCGGCGACCGTGGCCAGGTGCTCGCCGATCGGCGGCATGCCGCGGCCGGCGTGGATGAGCACCGGCAGGCGGTGCTCCTCGGCCAGCGCGAAGACGGGCTCGAGCCGGTCGTCGTCGACCGTGAACTTCTGGGCGCGCGGGTGCAGCTTGATGCCGCGGGCGCCCAGCGCGAGGCAGCGGCGGGCCTCCTCGATCGGGCTCTCGGTCGAGGTCGAGGCGGGCCAGCGGCACCAGCAGGCCGTCCGACTCGGCCGCCCAGCCGAGGACGCGGTCGTTCGGCGCGCGGTAGGCCGGCGCGCGGTCGGCCTCGTGCAGCGGGAACACGAGCGCACGGCGCACGTTCCACTCCCGCATCTGCTCGAGCATGGTCGGCAGGTCGAGCCGCATGCCGTCCTCGTCGAGGCCGAGGTGCGTGTGCGCGTCGGCGATGAACGGGTCGGGTGGAAGCAGCTTCTGCACGCCGCGCTGGGCGCGGTCGAGCAGGCGGTGGGCGTCGTCGCGGGCAGACATCGCCCTGGACTCTATCGGCTGCGTCGAGGCGATCCGGATCAGCGCCAGAGCGGTCGCGAGTCGACGATCCGGGCCGGGCGGAGCCGGTGCCGGATGACGCCGTCCAGGCCGAGGTCGATCGCCAGGGCGGCCGTCCGCGTCGCCACCACGGAGCCGGGGTTGAAGACGAAGTTGCCGAGGCTGTAGGCCACCAGGCGACCGCTGGAGTGCGTCACGATCGGCTGCAGCACGTGCGGGTGGGCGCCCAGGACCACGTCGGCGCCGGCGGCCAGCGCGGCCTTCGCGAGCGTCTTCTGCTTGGTGCCCGGCCGGGTGCGCAGCTCGGTGCCCCAGTGGAAGTAGGTGACGACCACGTCGGCCTTCGTGCGCGCGGCCTTGACGGCCTTCGTGACCGAGGCCGTCGTGGCCGGCGCCAGACCCGGGCGCTTCGCCGTCGCCCAGTAGGCGAACGGCGGATACCCGTCGAAGGCGAGCACCGCGATCCTGAGCCCGCCGCGCTCGATGATGGCGGGCTTCAGCGCGCCGGCCAGGGTCGAGCCGCCGCCGGCGGTCAGCATGCCGGTCTTGCGGATGGTGCGCAGGCCGCTCACGAACGTCGTGCGGCCGTAGTCGATGGCGTGGTTGTTCGCGACCGACACGACGTCGACGCCACCCGACTTCGCCATCGCGCGGATGGTCGCGGGCGACGAGAGGAAGTGGTAGTTCTTGGCCGGCCAGGGCCTGCCGCCCGTGCCGACGGCCGTCTCGAGGTTCGCGATCACGACGTCGCGACCGCGCAGCCAGGCGCCGACGTTCGACCAGTGCCAGGCCGGGCCGTGCGTGCGCACCTGGCCGAGGGCGGAGCCGGGCGCGACGTCGCCGATGGCCGCCAGCCGCACCGGCCGCACCCGCAGCGGCAGGGTGAGCGGCGCCTCGCCGGGCAGCCGTAGCCGGTACCGGTAGCTGCCGTCCTTCGGCGGCACCGTGGCCAGCGTGGCGGCGGCACCGGCTGCGAGGTCGGCGTGCGCGACGACGGTCTCCGGCCCGGGCGAGACCCGCACCAGGTCGGCGCCGCCGGCCGCGGTGGCAGTGATCGGAACGCGGAGCTCGACGCCCGTGGCGAGCCAGACGGGCGGCGTGACGGCGAGCGGCACCCTCAGTTCCTCGCCGATCGCGTCGCGCAGGCCCTCGGACTCGTCGAACGGCCCGATCACGGCGAGCGCAGCCCTGTCGCGGCGGATCAGGTCGCCGGCGACGCGCGCCACGTCGGCGGCGGTGACGGCCTCGATGCCCGCGAAGATCTCCTCCAGCTCGACCGGGGCGCCCTCGATCAGCGCGCGGCGCAGGCCGTGCAGGATCATGCCCCGCGCGTCCTCGACGCCGAGCACGGTGCGACCGGTGATGTAGCGCTTCGCCTTGGCGATCTCGTCGTCGGGCACGGGCTCGACGGCCATCCGGCGCAGCTCGCTCCAGATCGTCTCGACCGCGAGCTCGATGCGCTTGGTGTCGACGCCCGCCTGCACGTACAGCGCGCCGGTGTCGGTGTAGCCCGCGTGCGACGCGAACACGTAGTAGGCGAGGCCGCGGCGCTCGCGCACCTCGGTGAAGAGACGCGACGACATGCCGCCGCCGAGCACGGCCTGCAGCACCGACAGCACGTACCGGTCGGGGTGGCCGACCGGGTAGCCGCCGACGCTCAGGATCAGGTGCGCCTGGTCGGAGTCGCGGCGCTCGATGCGCGACCGTGGGGCCGCTGATCTGCGGCAGCTCGGTGGCGGGCGGCGCCGGCGTCGCAACGGCCTCGAGGCCGCCGAAGCGCGCGGCGACGTCGTCGACCATCGCGTCGGTGACGGCACCGCCGAGGCCGATCACCATGCGCTCTGGCCGGTACCAGGTGTCGAGGTAGTCGGTGAACGTCTCGCGCGTGGCGGCGTTCACGGTCTCCTTCGTGCCGATGATCGGCCGGCCGATCGGCGTGTCGCCGAACCGCAGGTCGTCGTGCACCTGCCCGATCAGGTCGCGCGGCGTGTCGAGGTACATGTTGATCTCCTCGGAGATCACGCCCTTCTCGCGCTCGATCTCGTCGGCGTCGAAGCGCGAGTCGAGCAGCATGTCGGACAGCACGTCGATCGCGACCGGCGCCGAGTCGGCGGCGCACTTGACGTAGTACGCGGTCAGCTCCTTGCCGGTGAAGGCGTTGAACTCGCCGCCGATGCCGTCGATCTCGGCCGAGATGTCGCGCGCGGTGGGCCGGCGCTCGGTGCCCTTGAAGAACATGTGCTCGGCGAAGTGCGCGATGCCGGCGGCGGCCGGCTGCTCGTAGCGGGAGCCGGCGGCGAGGCCGACGAAGACGGCGACCGACGGCGCGCCAGCCATGCGGGCCGTCAGGATGCGCACGCCGTTGGGGAGCGTCGTGGTCTCGAACATCGGCCCAGGGTAGCCGTTCGCGACTCCCGCCCCGACCCTCGCGGACCTTTCCGCAGGATCGCCGTGCAGAGATCGCCAGACGCCGCAATGGTGCGTCCGTGGGGTCGCGACGGATCGATCTGCAGATCGACCGCCTCTACT
Source organism: uncultured Actinomycetes bacterium (assembly GCA_963732645.1). Taxonomy (GTDB): domain Bacteria; phylum Actinomycetota; class Thermoleophilia; order Gaiellales; family F1-60-MAGs149; genus VFJZ01. The sequence continues at coordinate 113,363 of CAVTAC010000002.1, read as the reverse complement.
GGCGGGCCGGGTTCGGTCCGTCCGCCGCGGACCGCGCCAGGGCACGACGCGACGGCGTGGCCGCGACCCGGGAGCGGCTGCTGCGCGGCGGCACCGGCCTGCGCGGCACGCCGGCGCGCATCGACGGACACGGCCTGCAGCCGTACGACCGCTACGGCCACGACGTGCTGTGGTGGTTCGACCGGATGGTGCGCACGACGGCACCGCTGGCCGAGCGGATGGCGTTCAACCTCCACGACCACTTCGCGACGTCGAACGACAAGGTCGGCGACGCGCGGCTGATGCTGGCCCACTACCGCGTGCTGCGCAAGCACTCGCTCGGCAACTTCTCGCGCCTCACGCACGCCATGGCCCGCGACCACGCGATGCAGTGGTGGCTCGACACGATCGGGTCGCACAAGTCGGACCCGAACGAGAACTTCGCGCGCGAGCTGATGGAGCTGTTCACGCTCGGCGTCGGCCACTACAGCGAGCGCGACGTGCGCGAGGCCGCCCGCGCGTTCACCGGCTTCGACTACGACTGGCGGCGGCGCAAGTACCGCTGGGATGCCGACCGGCACGACAACGGCATCAAGACCGTGTTCGGGCACCGCGGCCGGTTCGGCCCGGACCAGCTGGTCGACCTCTGCCTCCGCCACCCCGCCCACGCGCCGTTCCTGGTGCGCAAGCTGTGGGGCTACTTCATCGCCACGCCGCCCTCCTCCGCGACGGTGCGCCGCATGGCGCTGGCCTACCGGCGGTCGGGCCACGAGCTGCGGCCGGTGCTGCGGATGATCCTCACCTCGCGCCAGTTCTTCGCGAACCTCGAGGAGCCCGACCTGGTCAAGCCGCCCGTGGTGTACGCGGCGGGGATGCTGCGCGGCATCCATCCGCGCGTCGACAGCGACGCCTGGGTGTGGCTGCTGTCGAACATGGGCCAGCAGCCGTTCTACCCGCCGAACGTGGCCGGCTGGCCCACGAACGAGGAGTGGCTGACGACGCTGTCCGGCAAGGCCCGGGTCGACGCCGCCGCCCGTCTGCTCGGCCAGAAGGGCGTCAGGTTCGACGACCGGAAGGTGAAACGCGACGAGAAGCCCGCGGCCGCCTACGCCTGGGCCGTCAAGGCCGCGAACCGCCCGTGGACGTCGGCCCACACGCGCCAGAGCCTGCGGACGACGGCCGCGCAGATCAAGCCGGCCGGCGACTGGGACAACCACGCGGCGGCCGAGCGCCGGCGCGTGCTGCGCCTGCTGCTGCTGGCCGGACCCGACGCGCAGGTGTGTTGATGAGCGGCTGCGACGACCATCACCGCACCTCGCGCCTGGCGCTGTTCCGCCCGCGCCGCGTGGTCGAGCGGATGCCCATCCCCGAGGAGCTGCTGGCCGACGGCGGCGAGGCGTTCTACCGCTCGTCCCGCAGTCGCCGCGACTTCCTGCAGGGCGGCATCGGCGCCGTGCTGGCGCTGTCGGCGGCGACCCGGATGCGGCCCTGGGAGCTGCTCGAGACGTCGATCGCCGAGGCCGCGGCGAACCCGCAGAACATCGTCGTCACGGTCTACCTCGGCGGTGGCAACGACGGCCTCAACACCCTGCTGCCGCTGACCGGGCAGGATCGGTCCATCTACGAGGCGGCCCGGCCGCGGCTGAAGATCGCGCCCGGCTCGGCGCTGGCGCTGCCGGGCCGCACCGACCTCGGCTGGCACCCGCAGCTCGGCAGCCTGAAGACGCTCTACGACGAGGCCAAGGTGGGCGCGTACCTGGGCGTCGACTACCCGAAGCCCGACTACTCGCACTTCCAGTCGGTCTACTACTGGCGCACCGGGCAGCTGCTGAACGGCGCCACCACCGGCTGGCTCGGCAACTGGCTGGACGCGTACGGCTCGGCCACCAATCCGTTGCAGGGCGTGGCCGTGCAGTGGGCGGCCGACGACCTGCTGCGCACGCGGCGCGCGCCGACGGCCGCCGTCTACTCGCCGTCGGACTTCTCGTACTGGTCGGACGGCATCTGGGATCAGGACCGGCTCGTCTCCGCGTACGGCCGCACCGCCGGGCCGGCCCGGTCGAAGGCCCGACGGCGCGCCATGGACGTCGTGCGCCAGTCCGTCTACGTCAACCACGCGCTGAAGCCGCTGGCCGGATCGGAGCCGCCGGCGACGCCGCTGCCGTACCCGACGACGGGCACCGGCGAGTCGCTGCGCAACGTGGCGCGCATGCTCGGCGCCGGCCTCGGCATCCGCGTCGCGACGGTGCAGGCGGCGGGCCAGTTCGACAGCCACGAGAACCAGCTCGGCTCGCACGGCGACGACCTGGCGGACGTGGGCGACTCCCTCCTCGCCTTCCAGCGCGACCTCGAGGCGCGCGGTCTCGCAGACCGCGTGCTGACGCTGGTCTGGTCGGAGTTCGGGCGCCGCGTGGAGGACAACGCGTCGAACGGCACCGACCACGGCGCCGGCTCGCTGGTGCTCGCCGTCGGCAATCCCGCGCGTTCCACCGTCTCGAACGGCTGGCACCTCACCGACAGCGCGCGCTACGACGGCAACGTGCCCGTCGCGGTCGACTTCCGCGACCTCTACGCGGGCGTCATCGACGGGCATCTGGGCGGCGACGTCCAGCGCTGCCTGCCGGGCTACCGAGGCACGCCGGTCGCGATCGTCGGCTGACGGTCGGGGCGAAAGGCGCCGGCCGGTGGCGCACCGCACACGCACGACCCGTGCCGCAATCGGCCAAACCCCGCACGGAACACGCCATCCGTGTCCGATTTCGCACCGCGTGCGAAATCGGACATCCGCCGCCGCCACGCACGCCCGACCCGCACGGCGAACCACGGAGAACGCCCGACATCGCCCCCCTCGGTCGCTCGGCGGGTGGCGCGCACCGGACACGCACGACCCGTGCCGCAATTGGCCAAACCCCGCGCGGAACACGCCATCCGTGTCCGTTTTGGCACCGCGTGCGAAAACGGACATCGACCTCGCCCTCGAGTGGGACGATCGCGATCGTCGGGTAAGGTGTGGCCTTGCGCAAGGTTCTGGCCGCCCTGGCCGTGGTGCTCTGCGCCGCGCCGACTGCGACCGCCTCCCCGCTGATCACACTGACGGGGCGAGGGTGGGGCCACGGCGTGGGCCTGTCCCAGAGCGGCGCCGAGGGCATGGCCCGTGAGGGCGCCACGTCGACCGAGATCCTGGCCCACTATTACCGGGGCACGGAGCTGGCCGACCGCAAGGGCCAGGCCATCCGCGTGCTGCTGCGCGAGGCCTCGGCCGTCACCGTCCGCGCCGATCCCGGCACGCGCCTGAAGGTCGACGGCGCCGCGTCCATTCCGGTCGACGGCTGGATGACCGCGAAGCCGCTCGCCGGCGGCCGGATCTCGCTCGTCGGCCGCGACGGCGTCGAGCGTGGCCGCGGCAAGGTGCTGCGCCTCGGCGGCGGCGACCCGATCGTCGTCAGCACCCGCAAGTACCGCGGCACCATCGAGCTGCGGCGCTTCGGCGGCAGCGTCCGCGCCATCGACGACATCGCGCTCGAGGACTACGTGCGCGGCGTGATCGCGTGGGAGATGCCGTCGTCGTGGCACCCCGAGGCGCTCGGCGCGCAGGCCGTGGCGGCGCGCGTCGTACGCGCTCGCCAACAGCCTCAAGAGCGGCCAGTTCGACGTCTACCCCGACACCCGCAGCCAGATGTACGGCGGCCTCGTGGCCGAGACGCCGGCCACCGACGCCGCGGTGGCCGCCACGGCCAACCAGGTGCTGACCTACAAGGGCCGCGTCATCACGGCCTTCTTCTTCTCGTCGTCCGGCGGCCGCACCGCGAACGTCGAGGACATCTGGAGCGGCTCGCCGGTGCCGTACCTGGTCGCGGTCGACGATCCCGGCGACGCGATCGCCACGTACCACCGCTGGGTGCCCCGCACGTTCACGGCCACCGCCCTCGGCAAGCTGTTCGGCACCGGCCCCGTGCGCGGCATCGCCATCACCCGCAACAAGTCGGGCCGCGTCGGCACGCTGACGCTGACGACGGGCCGCGGCAAGAAGGTGCTGCGCGGCTCCGAGGCGCGCACCCGCGCCGCCCTGCGATCGACCTGGTTCTCGCTGAAGCTGCTCGACCTGCAGCGCGCCACCCGCACCTCGAAGGGCGTGCACGTGCTCGGCCGCACCTCGCCCGACGGCAACGTCGGGCTGGAGGGCCTCATCGACGGCACCTGGAAGCGGCTCAAGACGGTGAAGTCGAAGAAGGGCCGCGTCGTCATCGACGCGGGCACCAAGGGCGCGACGAAGCTGCGGCTCGCGGGCCGCGGAGGCCAGCTCGAAGGTCGTCTCGGCGCCCTAGCGGGTCAGCCGAGCAGCTGCTCGGCCGGCACGTCGCGCAGGTAGCGCGCCGGGTTGCCGACCCAGATCTGACGCGCGGGCACGTCGTGCAGCACCACCGCGCCGGCGCCGACGAACGCCTCCTCGCCCACCTCGATGCCGGGCAGCAGCGTGACGCCGCCGCCGATGCGGCAGCCGCGGCGCAGCGTGCAGCCCTTCATCAGCGCCAGCCGCGCCTCGGTGCGGCCCATGAAGTTGTCGTTCGTGGTGACCACGCACGGCGCCACGAAGACGTCGTCCTCGAGCAGGCAGTACGCGGTGATGTACGCGTTCGACTGGATGCGGCAGCGCGCACCGATGACGGTGTCGTTCTCGACGCAGACGCCGCGGCCGACGACGCTGCCCTCGCCGACGGTCACGCGCTCGCGGATCGACGCCAGGTCGCCCACCACGGAGCCGGCGCCGAGCGTGACGCCCGCCGACACGACGGCCCCGGTCGCGATCGTGGCGCCGTCGCCGATCACCAACGGCGCCAACGGCTCGCGGCGGGCGGTGGACGACCGGCCCAGCGCGGGCTGCTTGCCGACCACGGCGTTGTCGCCGATGCGCACGCCGGCGCCGATCACCGTGCCGGGATAGATGACCACGTTCTCGCCGAGCACGGGCTCACTCATCGAGCACCACCGGCCGGCCGCCGTCGTCGAGCGAGCGCTGCAGTGCCGCCAGCGTCTCGACCACCGCGAGTCCCTCGGCCCCCGACGCGATCGACGTCGTGCCGGTGCGCACGGCCTCGACGAACGCGCGCATCTCGAGCTGCAGCGGCTCGTCGGCAGCGATGCGCGGGATGTGCGTATCGCCCGACTGCAGCGCCTGGAACTCGCCCCACGTCTCGAACCGCGCCGGCCACGACCGCTTCTCGTACACCGTCACCTTGCGGTCGACCTCGGTGTCGTCGAACACGGCCATCGCCTCGGTGCCGACGACGGTCAGCATCCGGCGCTTGTGCGGGTCGAGCCACGAGACGTGCAGGTGCGCGGTCATGCCGGACGGGAAGCGGACGAACCCGAACACCACGTCCTCGATGCCGGGCTGCAGGTAGCACTCGCCGCGAGCCGACACCTCGCTGGGCCGCTCGCCGGACAGCGCCAGCGCGAGCGACAGGTCGTGCGGCGCGAGGCTCCACAGGGCGTTCTCGTCCTGCCGCACCTTGCCGAAGTTCTGGCGGTTCGTGTACAGGTACAGCACCCGGCCGAGCGTGCCATCATCGGCCAGCTCCTTCACCTTCGCGAACGCGGGATGGAAGCGCAGCAGGTGGCCGACCATCAGCTGCCGGTCGTGGCGGGCGGCGAGCGCGACCAGGTCGGCCGCGTGCTCGACCGTCAGCGCCAGCGGCTTCTCGACGAACAGGTGCTTGCCGGCCGTGAGCACCTGCGATCCGATCGGATGGTGCGTGGACGAGCCGGTGGCCACCACGATCGCGTCGAGGGTGTCGTCGGTGAGCAGGTCGTCGAGCCGGTCGGTGAACCGGGCGCCCGGGAACTGCGGTCCGAAGCGCGCCCGGTTGCCCTCGTCCAGGTCGCAGCACCACGCGAGCTCGCAGCCGGGGACGCGGATCAGGTTCCGCGCGAGGTTCGGGCCCCAGTAGCCGAGGCCGACGACGCCGACGCGGATCGGATCAGAGCTTGTGGACATGGCCGGCCGCCGCCCCGCGGGCGCCGGTCGCGTTGCGAAGGTCGACCACCAGCGGCGCCAGGTCGACCACCCGGTCGTAGTCGACCGCGCGGTGCGCGGTCACGATCACGGCGCAGTCGCAGTCGGTCAGCGTCTCGTCGTCGATCGGCGACGGAGCGCATCTCGCCGTACTGCAGGACGTGCGGGTCGTGGTAGGAGACGATCGCGCCGTCGGCCTCGAGCAGCGCGATGATCTTCTCGGCCGGCGACTCGCGCACGTCGTCGATGTCGGCCTTGTAGGCCAGGCCGAGCACCAGCACGCGCGAGCCGCGCACGCTGCGCTCGACGCCGTTCAGGGCGCGGGCGATCTTGGCCATGCAGAAGTACGGCATGTTCTCGTTCACCTTGCCCGCCAGCTCGATGAACTCGGTGTAGTAGTCGAACTCGCGCGCCCGCCAGGCGAGGTAGAACGGGTCGAGCGGCAGGCAGTGCCCGCCGAGGCCGGGGCCGGGAAGGAACTTCATGAAGCCGAACGGCTTCGTCGAGGCGGCCGCGACGACCTCCCAGATGTCGATCCCCATGCGGTCGCACATGATCGCCATCTCGTTGATGAAGGCGATGTTGACCGAGCGGAAGATGTTCTCGAGCAGCTTCGACAGCTCGGCGGCGTCGGGGGAGGACACCGGCACCAGCTCGTCGCAGCACGCGCGATAGACCGCCATGGCCTTCTCCGTGCAGGCGGGCGTGATGCCGCCGACGACCTTCGGTGTGTTGCGGATGGTGAAGTCGGTGCGGCCCGGGTCGATGCGCTCCGGCGACATCGCGAGGTGGAAGTCCTCGCCCGCCACCAGGCCCGACGTCTCCAGGATCGAGCGCAGCAGCCCGCTGGTGGTGCCGGGATACGTGGTCGACTCGAGCACCACCACCTGCCCGCGCTGCAGACGCGGCGCGATGCTGGCGGCGGCCGAGCTGATGAACGACATGTCGGGCTCGCGGTTCTGCGTCAGCGGCGTCGGCACGCAGATGATCACCGCGCCGACGTCGCGCACGACGTCGAAGTCGGTGGACGCGGACAGCAGCTCGTCGCGCACCAGCGGGCCGATCTCCTCGTCGGTCACGTCACCGACGTACGAGGTGCCCGCCATGATCTGCGAGACCTTGCCCGGGTCGGGGTCGACGCACACGACCGTCGTGCCGGTGACGGCGAACCGAACGGCCAGCGGGAGACCGACGTACCCCGCTCCTATCACCGCCACATCCCACGTCACGCGGCACACTGTAGCCATGACCCCCCTGACGGATGACCAGTCCGAGCGCTTCCAGGTGGTCACCGCCGACGACCGCGAGGTCGGCGTCCGGACGCGTGCCGAATGCCACGCCGACCGCACGCTCATCCACCGCTCCGTGTTCGTCTGCGTCGAGACGCCTGCGGGCACGATCTTCCAGCGGCGCGGCCTCGGCAAGGACTCGAATCCCGGCTGGTGGTGCCTCGCGTGCGCCGGCCACGTGGCCGCCGGCGAGTCGTATCGCGACGCCGCCGAGCGCGAGCTGCGGGAGGAGGCCGGCATCGTCGGCGCCGAGCTGGAGCACGCCGGAACGTTCCTGATGGAGCTGCCCGACGAGACCGAGATGACGTGCGTGTTCCGCGCCCGCTACGACGGGCCGCTGACCGTGCTGCCGCCCGAGGTGATCGGCCTGGCCGCGTTCCCGGCCGGCGAGGAGCCCGAGCCGCTGACGCCGTCGGCGCGGGTGGTGCTCGACTTCCTCCGCGCGGGGTAGGGCGCCAGGCCGATTCGCCGGCTGCGGCGCCGCCCTACGGTGGCGTGATGCGCCTCGGTCTCGAGCAGATGGTGGAGCGGCTGGCCACGGTCCGCCGACCGTGGCTGATCGCGACCGCGCGGCGGGCCGGTGCGGGCGCCGACGCCGAGGACGCCGTGCAGGACGTGCTGGCGCGTCTCGCGGCGGGCGCGGCGCTGCCCCGGGACGAGCGCAGCGCCATGGCCTACGCGGCGACGGCCGTGCGCCGCCGCGCGCTCGACCTGGCGGCCGCGGGCACCTCGTCCGCGCCGCCGCCCGTCGCCGAGGCCGAGTCCGGCCCGGCCGAGGACCACGAGCACCGCCGCGCGCTGCGCGCCTTCACGCAGGCGCTCGCAGCCCTGCCCGAGCGCCCGCGGGCGGTGCTGGTGCTCGACGCCGCCGGCTGGAGCCGGACGCAGATCGCGCGGCACCTCGAGGTGTCGGAACGCGTCGTCAAGCGCGTGCTCGCCGACCATCGCAGCGCCGTGGTCGCCACCGCCACGGCGGCCGTGGACGGCGCCGACTGCGCGCGCCTGGGGCCGACGCTCGCGACGTACGCCGCGGGCGTCGGCCGGCCCCGGTTCGACGGGCCCGTCGTGCGGCACCTCGAGGTCTGCGACGCCTGCCGGCTGGCGCTCGTCCGAGCCCGCGCCCTCCGCGCCCTGTTCCCGCCGCCGACCGCGTTCGGCATCGGCGCCGCGCCGACGCCGGCCGCGCCGCTGGTGGCCTTCAAGCTGGGCGCCGCGATCGTCGCCGCGGTCACGGCCGCGGGCGGCGTGGGGCTGATCACGCGGCCGGCACCCGGCCACCCGCCCGTGGTGCGCGTCGCCGTGGTCGAGACACCGCCGACCGCGGGCCGTGGTGCCGGTGCAGCGGGTCGTGCCCCGCGTGCGGACGGTGCGGGTGACCTCCGAGCCGCGGCGTCAGGCCGACGCGAAGCCCAAGCCGAAGGCGCGGGCCCGGGCGGCGCCGGCCGCGGCGCCGAAGCCCGCCGCGGCAGTGCCCGAGGCGCAGCAGCCCGATCAGTGCGACCTCGGCACCCTCGGAGTCTGCGGGTTCGACGAGTAGGCTCCGGCCATGGCGGTGCGCCTCGACTCCTCGCTCGACGGTGTCGACTGGGCGCAGGCGAAGGCCGACCTGCACGCCGACGACTTCGACAACGGCCGCTCGCCCGAGGCCCTGCGGCGGTCGTTCGCCCAGTCGCAGCACGTCGTCTTCGCCCACGACGGCGACCGCGTGGTCGGGATGGCGCGGCTGCTCTCCGACGGTGTCTGCAACGCGTACCTGATCGACGTCTGGACGGCGTCGAGCCACCGTCGCCAGGGCATCGCACGGGCCATGGTGGAGCACCTCGCAGACCAGGTGCCGGGTCAGCACGTCGGCCTCCAGACCGACGATGCGCAGGCCTTCTACGCGGCGCTCGGGTTCAAGCCCCAGCCGGCCTTTCTGTCGCGCGTCGCGGGCCGGTGGCTCGACAACGACGCGAACCGCTGAGTGTCAGTCTGCGCGCTGCACGTCGTCGAGCCAGCCGCTCAGCTCCGGCCCGGTGAACGCGGCGACGGCGCGGGCGTACTTGTCGCCGACGCCCCACTCCCAGAAGTCGAAGTCGATGTCGGACACCTCGCGCTGGATGCACGCCCACAGCGTCCAGCCGTAGTTCGCCATCGCCGCCCACAGGTGCGCCCGGGCCACGCGACTCCGCAGCGGCGCGCCGAAGTAGAGCTCGATCAGCCGCTCCAGCCGCTCGTGCCCGAGCTTCGACTCGGCGACGGTGTTGCCGAGCTCGAAGCAGGGATCGTTCATGCCCGCGTACTCGTAGTCGATGATCCGGAAGCCCTCGGGCGTGGCGATGTAGTTGGCGGCCAGCAAGTCGTTGTTGCACGGCACCAGGTCGGCCCCCTGGACCGCCATCGCCCGCTCCATGCGCTGCACGACGTCGGCGTGGTCGTCGTAGTCGTCGGGGATCTTGAAGCCGTGCTCGGCGCAGATGGCGCGGTACCGCGGCTGGATGGTGAACATGTCGAACGCGTTGCCGAAGCGCGGGCCGGCGTGCAGGCGCTTCACGCTCGCCGCGATCTGCTCGACCGCGCCGTCGCGGTGCAGCGTCTCCTCGGTCTGCACCTCGCCGGTGATCCACTCGAGCACCATCACGGGCTCGTCGCCGACCGTGTACCGCACGTGCGCGCCGACGCCGGCCTCGGCGGCCGCGAGGGTGTTCAGGTGCTCCTCCCGGCGGTCGACCGCGAGCAGCGACGAGTCGCGCCCGGGAATGCGCACGCAGAACTGCTCGTCACCGACGGTCAGGCGGTAGTTCGCGTTCGTCAGGCCGCCCTCGATCGACTCTGCCCGCACGTCGCGGCCCGCCCATGCCGGCACGCCGGCGATCACCTCGTCGATCGTCATCCACCCTCCGTTCCGAACAACCCGAGCGCGAGCTCGCGGGTGAGACCTTGCACGACCAGATCGGCCGCTGCAAGCCCGACCAGCTCGCCCGAGGTGTGGACGGCGACGCACCGCATGCCGGCCGCGTGGGCGGAGGCGATGCCGAACCGCGAGTCCTCGAACACCACGCAGTCCTCCGGGCCCAGCCCGGGATGGCGCTCCCGCAGCGCCGCCAGGCAGCGCAGATAGGTCTCCGGATCGGGCTTGCCGTGCTCGACGTCGTCGATGCAGACCAGCACGCCGAACAGGTCGCGCAGCCCGTGCTGGTCGAGCACGTGGACGATCTCCTCGCGCACCGCGCCCGACCCGATCGCGACCGGCACGCGCTCGGCGACGGCGCGCACGAAGGCGAGCACGTCGGGCGGCACCGTCGGCTCCTCCAGCACGACCGCCTTGTACCGGTCGATCTTCGCGCGCAGCAGCTGGTCGCACAGCTCCGGCTCGGCCGTGCGGCCGTGCAGCTCGAGCGCGCGCACCACGATCTCGGGATCGGACAGGCCCGACAGCTCGGCGTAGTACTACGTCCGACGTGAGCTCGATGCCGATGCCGGCGAACGCCTCCTGGAACAGCCGGTCGAGGATCGGCTCGTCCAGCGAGATCGTGCCGTTGAAGTCGAAGAGGGCCGCGCGCGGCGGCGGGCCGGCTAGAAGTTCCAATCTGCTCCCAGCTCGGCGGTGATCCGGGTCATCTCGCCCGTCGCGAGGAGGATGCCGGCGCCGACCAGGACGACGCCGCCGATGCGGTTCACGAGCGCGCCGTGCCGCTTGAAGACGCCGAGCACCGAGAGCGTCGACGAGGTGGCGAGGCCGCAGATCAGGAACGGCACGCCGAGACCGAGCGAGTAGGCGATGAGCAGCGCGGCGCCCTCGGCCGGCCCGGACTGGGCGGCGAACGTGAGGATCGCCGACAGCACCGGCCCGATGCACGGCGTCCAGCCGATCGCGAAGGCCGCGCCGGTCAGCAGCGCGCCGGTGAACGACGCCCTGCCGGGCTTCCAGTGCAGGCCGTACTCGCGTCCGAACACCCGCGACGCGAACCCGATCAGCGCCAGGCCCATCAGGATCATCAGGAAGCCGCCGATCAGCTCCAGCGAGCGCCGGTAGTCGTTCAGCAGCGAGCCGGCCCAGCCGACGCCGGCGCCGTAGGCCGAGAAGACGATCGTGAAGCCGAGGACGAACATCGCGGTGGCCATCGTCACCCGGCGCGTGTTCTGCTGCAGGTCGCCGTAGCCGACGCCGGAGACGAACGACAGGTACGCGGGCACGAGCGGCAGCACGCACGGCGACACGAACGACGCGAAGCCGGCCGCGAAGGCCGTCGCCAGCCCGACCGGCGAGAGCGAGATCGCCGCGAGCGATCACAGCCCGGCCACCAGCGAGGCGAGCTCGGCCTGCGTCGTGGCGCCCAGCTTGCGGGCCCGCAGCTTGCCGTCGGCATCGACGAGGAACGTGGCCGGCAGACCGCCGACGCCCCATGCGTGCTGGATGTCGGCCGACGGATCGAACACGCTCGGCCACACCCAGCCCGACTTCCGCGGCGAACGCCACGGCGGCGTCATGCGACTGATCGTTGGTGTTCACCGACAGCATCTGCACGTCGGGGTGCGCCTTCGAGAAGGCGACCAGCTCCGGCGCCTCGGTGCGGCACGGGCCGCACCACGAGGCCCAGAAGTTGACGACCACCGGGCGACCCTTGTACGTCGCCAGGTCGAGCGTGCCGGAGCCGTCCAGCGCGTCGCCCTGGATCGGCGGCGCCGGCGTGCCCGCCTTCAGCTGCACCGGCGTCGAGCGGCGACGTGGAGGCCGCCGTGACGTCGTCCTGGTGCATCAGCCCGACCACGAGCAGCCCGGCTACCCCGCTGACCACCGCGGCCAAGACGACGACGAGAAGAGCGCGGCGCATACCACCATCCAGTCTATCCCGCCCCCGGAAAACGATCGGCTCCGCCGTCCGGCCCGCGGTGCGACTTCCGCGCGCTTGCGTGCGCCCTCCATGTGCGGGGTCTGACCCCGAAAACCGCCTCGCTGGGGTCTGACCCCAGAACGCTTCCGCGCGGAAGCGCGACGGAGCGCGCGCGTTGGCACGGACCGCGCGGGAGTGGACGCGGAGCGTCACACGGCGGACACGGAAGGGCCGCTAGGCGTTCCGAGCACGCGCGGCGGGGGGCGCCGGACGCCTCAGCGGAGCATGGCGCGCACGTCGTCGGGCTCCATCGGGTGGCGCCCGACGGCCTCGGCGAGGCGGACCGCCATCTCGACCAGCTGCGCGTTCGACGTGGCCTCGCCGCCGTCCGGCATCGTGGCGGCGTCCTGGAACCCGCAGCGCACGTGGTGCCCCGCGGCGGCCGCGACGGCCTGGGCGATCGGGCTCGCCTCGTCCTGGCCCGACATCACGACGTCGAACCGCGAGAAGGTCGCGCGGCACGCATCGGCCAGCCGCAGGACGTTGTGCGGCGTGCCGGCCATCCGGTCGGAGCCGCGACCGTCGGACGGGCCCAGCTCGGCCACGATGTACGGCGCCTTCGACAGCAGCGAGTCGTTGTAGAGCGTCTCGAAGTCGCCCAGCGAGTCGACGCCGATGGCGACCGGCTCGGGCCGCACGCCGGCCTTCTCGCAGGCCTCGAGGATCTGCCGCGCCTCCTCGCGATGCGAGGGCTGGTCGGGCTCGGGCGCGCGCACGCCGACGGTCGCGAGGTCGGGCAGCTCGCGCAGCACGTCGAAGATGGCGGTGACCGTGCCGAGCGAGATCGACCGGGTGCGTTGCGTGGAGATCGAGATCGGCACGTCGACCTTGCCGCGGATCGCCTTGACGACGTCCTCGATGAACAGGTCGAAGGCCGGCAGGCCGTCCTTCTTGCGCGCGTGGACGTGCACCAGTCCCGCGCCCGCTTCGACCGCCCGCTTCGCCTCGGTCGCGAGGTCCTCGGCGGTGAGCGGCACCTTCGGGCACTCCAGCCGCGAGCGAGTGCCGTTCAGCGCGGCGACGATCAGCATCGAGTCGCTCAACGCGCACTCCCCTCTACGATCGAGTCGAGATCGGCCAGCTGGTCGGTCATCCAGGCCCGCACGTCGTGTTCGCGCACCTGCTCGCGAATGCCCTCCGCGCGACGCAGCGCGTTCGGAATCGGGCATCGTCAGCGCCTCCTCGATCGCGTCGGCCGTCCCCTCGAGGTCGAAGGGGTTGACCGACAGGGCGAACGCGCCGAGCTCCTCGTGCGCGCCGGCGTTCTCGGACAGGATCAGCACGCCTGCGCGTTCGTTCACGAGGGGAGCTTCCTTCGCAATCAGGTTCATTCCGTCGACGATGGCGTTGACGAGGAGGACGTCGTACTGCTTGTAGGCGGCGAGCGCCTGGGCGAAGTTGTCGGACACCCGGAGATCGATGGGAGTCCACCCCGGGTCGGAGAACTGGTCATTCACCTCGCGCGCGGCACGGTGGATCGCTCCAACGTACTCCGCATAATCGGGTATCTCCTGCCTGGACGGATCCAGTAGCGCGAGCATCCGCACCCTGCCGTGCCACTCGGGATGACGGGCGAGGAACCGGGCGAACGCGTGGAAGCCGCGGACGACGTTCTTCGACGGGTCGGTGCGATCGACGCGCAGCACCAGCTTCTCCGGCCGGTCGGCCACCAGACGCGCCTCGGCCTCGGTGACGGCGTCCTCCGCCGCCAGCGCCCGGAACTCGTCCGGATCGACCGAGATCGGGTACGCCCGCACGTGGGTGACGGCCTCGCGCAGCGTCACCCGCGGCCGCACGTGGTCGACGAACGCCTCGCCCACGTACTCCTCGGCGGTGGCCAGGAACGCGCGGACGGAGCGGTTCGTGTGGAAGCCGATCACGTCGGCGCCGAGCAGGCCCTCGAGCAGGCCGGTGCGCATGTCGGACGTCAGCAGCGCGCCAGGCGTCGGGGCCGGGCCACGGGATGTGCGTGAAGTGCGACAGCGGTGCGCGGACGCCCGCGGTCGCGCAGCATGCGCGGCACGAGGTACAGCTGGTAGTCGTGCACGAGCACGGCGTCGGCGGCTGTCGCACTCGTCGGCCACCGCCGCCGCGAACGCCTCGTTGACGCGCCGGTACGACTCCCACGCGGCGCGCGTCGCGGCGCTCATCTCGGGCGCGTACGGCCGGTTCCACAGGCCGTGCTGGATGAACCACAGCAGCGGGTTCGCGAACACGTTGTAGTAGCGGTCGTAGTCGGCGCGGTCGAGGCGCACGAGCCGCAGCTGGAACGGTGTTGCCGGCCCGGTCGGTCTCCTCGAAGCTGCCGTCGTGCTCCTCGGCGACCGCGTCGTCCTCGTCGGAGATCGCCGCCGCCACCCACGTCACGTCCTGGCTCGCGACCAGGCCCGAGAGCGCCGTCACGAGCCCGCCGCCGCCCCGCCGGGCCGTGCGCAGACCGCCGCTCCGGCCGTAGACGATCGGCCCCCGGTTCGAGGCGATCACCAGTCGTCGGCGGGCGTCCCGCATGGCGGAGGAGCCTACAGGAGCGAACCTACCCCGGGAGCCGCGCGGGGCGGTTGCCCAGCGTGACCTGGACCGTGCGGCGCTTGCCGGCGCGGTAGATCTCGACGGGCACGACGGAGCCCGGCTCGGCCAGGGCCACCATGGCGCCCAGCTCGGCCGGCGTGCGCACCTGCTCGCCGTCGAACGAGACGAGGATGTCGCCGTCCGGATGCACGGTGCCGTCGTCCTGGAACTCGGCCGTCCGCGAGCCCGCCGTCAGGCCCGGCGGCGGCGGCCGGGCCGCCGGCCGTGACGCCGTTCACGAGCAGCCCCTCGCCGACCGGCAGCTTGAACGTGCGGGCCAGCTCGCGGCTGAGCGGCCGCGTGGCGACGCCGAGCCAGGCGTAGCTGACCCGGCCGTGGTCGACGAGCTCCCTGTACGACCGCTCGACCGCCTCGGCCGGCACGGCGAAGCCGATGCCCGTCCAGGCGTCGTCGTTGCCGTCGGTGAGGATCTGCGAGGCGACGCCGACCACGCGGCCGCCGCTGTCGAGCACGGGCCCGCCCGAGTTGCCGTGGTTGATGGCGGCGTCGGTCTGG
Organism: uncultured Actinomycetes bacterium; assembly: GCA_963732645.1. Classification (GTDB taxonomy): domain Bacteria; phylum Actinomycetota; class Thermoleophilia; order Gaiellales; family F1-60-MAGs149; genus VFJZ01. Next base: position 98,124 of record CAVTAC010000002.1, on the reverse strand, counting down.
ATGATGCCCGGCGTCGTGAAGTCGGTGGCGGGCGCGTCGATCTCGCGGTTCAGCGCCGCGACCACGCCGACCGACAGCGACTGCTCCTGCTCCTCGCCGAACGGCGAGCCGATCACGGCCAGCGGGTCGCCCACCTTCAGCTGGCGGGCGCGGCCGAACTGCAGCACGGTCAGCGGCTCGCGCGCCGGGTCGACCTTCAGGACCGCGACGTCGTCGAACAGGTCGAATCCGACCAGCTTGGCGGGCAGCGCGTTGCCGTCCTGGAAGTGGACGAAGAAGTCGCGACCGGCCTTGACCTCGTCGCTCGAGTCGGTGCCGTGGTCGGGCGAGTCGGTGACCACGTGCGCGTTCGTGACGCACGTGGCCGTCGGACGAGACCACGAAGCCGGAGCCGTCGACGGCGTCGCCGCCGACGACGGCGCTGATGGTGACCACGCCCGGCGGACGCCGCCTCGTAGATGGCCGGCGCGTCGAAGCCGCCGGCCGAGACGCGGGCGACGGCGGCCGTGACGGCGGGCGCCGGCGTCGATCCGGCCGGTGCGGCGGCGACCGTCACGGTCGTCGTCCGGTCGGTCGACCGAGCCCGCCAGCACGGCGACTCCGCCACCCGCGAGACCCGCTCCGAAGGCGGCCGCGAGGGTCACGATCCAGCCGCGGCTCATGCCCCCAGCATAGTCGGCGCCAGGTGCAGGGCCCCCGGGCAGCGTCAGGCGGAACGCCTTGCCCGGACGGCCCGCGCGCTGGTCGAGCACGAGCTCGCCCTCCATCCGCTGCGCGAGCTCGTTGGCGATCGCGAGGCCGAGGCCCGAGCCCTCGCCGCCGCTCGGCCCGCGGAAGAACCGGTCGAACAGCCGCTCGGCGGTCGACGGTTCGATCGGCGGCCCGTCGTCGGCCACGACCAGCTCGACGTTGCCGTTCGCCTCCTGCACCGTGACGGTCACCTCGACGCCCGGCGGGTTGTGGCGCAGCGCGTTGTCCACCAGCACGCGGGCGATCTGCGCGACCCGCGCCTCGTCGCCGATCGCGACCGCGGACGAGGCGCCCGCGGCGGTGACCGAGCTGCCGCGCTGCTCGGCCGTGGCGGCGAAGTCCTGCGCCGCCAGCGCCGCGACGCCGGCGATGTCGACCTCGTCGCGCGCCACCTGACCACGCCGCCCGCGTCGAGGCGCGACAGGTCGAGCAGGTCGGTGGCGAGGCGGGTCAGCCGCGACACCTGGCCGTGCATGGTGGCGACGAACTCGCGGCGCGCGACGGGATCCTCCTCGTCCTCCAGCAGCTCGAGGAAGCCGCCCAGCGCGAACAGCGGCGTGCGCAGCTCGTGCGAGGCGTTGGCGATGAACTCGCGGCGCGCGCGGTCGGTGCGCTCCAGCCGGCGGCGCATGTCGTCGAACGCGCGGGCCAGCTCGTGGATCTCGTCGCGGCCGTCGTCCGTGACCGGCGTCGCCAGGTTGCCGGCGGCGATCCGGCGCGTCGCGCGCTCCAGCCGGCGGATCCGCGCCGCCAGGGCGAACGCCGCCAGCAGCCCGACCAGCCAGCTGGCGGGCAGCGCGATGGCGACCGCGATCAGCACGTCGCGCTGCACCGTGTCGACCGTCCGGTCGACGTCGTTCAGCGACGACATGAAGAGCAGGACGACCTGGCGGCCGTCGGTCTCCGACGTCGGCCCGATCGGAATCGCCGCCTCGGCCGCGAACCGCTTGCCCGACCGCACCGCCCGCGACAGCGGCCCTTCGGATCCGCGCCTCCTGGGCGAGCGGGTCGGTCGGTCACGTCGGGCACGTTGCCGGCCACCTGCAGGAAGTCGCCGCGGTCGTTGAGCGTGGCGAGCACGACGACCCGGTTGCCGGTCAGCCGCTCGTAGGCCGTGACGGCGTCGGTCATCCCGAGCTCGGCCGGGTTCAGGAACAGCTGGAGGTTGGCCTTCGCGCTGCGGTCGATCTCGGCGACGCGCGCGTTGACGAGGTTGTCCCGCAGCGACGGCACGACCAGCAGGGCGGTGATGCCGAGCGCCAGCGCCGCGACCGCGAGCACCAGCACCGACAGCCAGATCGCGAGCCGCCGGAACGGGAAGATGATCGCGGCGACCGAGGGCATCAGTCAGCGAAGCGATAGCCGACGCCGCGCACCGTCTGGATGTACCGCGGCTCGCTCGGCGTCGGCTCGAGCTTCTCGCGCAGGTGCCGGACGTGCACGTCGACGGTGCGCGGCTCGCGGAAGTCGGACGAGCCCCAGACGCCGTCGAGCAGCTGCGAGCGCGAGAACACCCGGCCCGGGCTCGACATCAGCATCTGCAGCAGCTCGAACTCGACGTAGGTGAGGTCGACGGTCGCGTCGTCGACCGTCACGATGCGCCGCGCCGGGTCGAGCAGCACGTCGCCCACCTCGAGGCGCTCGCCGTCGGTCTCCGGCGTGGCCGCCGCCAGCTGCGAGCGCCGCAGCACCGCCCGCACGCGGCTGCGCAGCTCGCGCATGCCGAACGGCTTCGTGATGTAGTCGTCGGCGCCGAGCTCCAGGCCGACGACCTTGTCGACCTCCTCGTCGAGGGCCGACAGCATGATGATCGGCACGGCCGAGGTGGCGCGGATGCGCCGGCACACCTCGCGGCCCGACAGGTCGGGCAGCATCACGTCGAGCAGGATCACGTCGGGCTGCTCGCGCTCGAATGCGAGCAGGCCGTCGGCGGCGTCACGCGCGCCGACGATGCGGTAGCCGTCCCGTTCGAGGGCGGCGTTCAGGAGCTTCTGGATGGAGTCCTCGTCGTCGATCACGAGAACCACGGGCTGGTCGGCCACGCCCGAATGCTACCGTCAGCCGGTCGAGTGGACAGAGCCCCCCGCGATCGATCAGCGCGAAGGCGTCAGCCGCGCCGCCGCCGGCAGGGACGCGCAGACGCTGGTCTCCGGCCGGCTGTACGTGGCCGGACTGGTCGTTCCGGGCGTCGCGCTGCTGATCGCGCTGGTCGGCCTGCACGCCCCGGCGGGCATCGATCTGGCGCCCGACGCGCCGCCGACCTTCAACGCCGATCGGGCTCTGACGCTGGCCGGAGAGCATCGCCGACGTCCCCGACCGCACGGCCGGCTCGGAGACGCGCCGACCTCGCCGCCGGCGTCGTCGCGCAGGCCTTCACCGACGTCGGCGCGACGCCGGCGGTCGACACCTTCACGGGCGACGGCCCGCAACGGCGAGCAGGCGACGATGCGCAACATCGTCACCGATCCTGCGGGGCGAGTCGAACGAGGCGATCATCGTGCTTCGCCCACCGCGACAACGTGCCGCCCGGAGCCGATGCGGCCAACAGCGCGCTCGGCACGCGCCGTCGTCGTCGAGCTGGCGGCGGCCTTCGCCGACCAGCGCAACGCCCGCACGCTGGTGCTCGCGTCGGTCGACGGCGGCGCCGCCGGCGACGCCGGGGCGCGGCGCCTGGTGGACGCGCCTGCCGCGCGGCGCTGAACCCGGTCGCGGCGATCGCGGTGCAGGGCATCGCTCCGCCCGGCGCCGATCCCGGTCGCCGACCGGGGCGACGGCCGCGACCGCGCGCCGGCCGGCTTCGCCGAGGGCGTCGACGCAGGTGCTGGCGGCGGCCGGCGGCGGCACCATCGCCCGGCCGCGCTTCCTGCACGAGCTGGCCGAGCTCGTCGCGCCGCCGCGCGCGCCCGGCGGGCAGGCGCCGTTCATCGGCCGCAACATCCCGTCGATCACGATCGGCGAGGACCCGCGCGCGTCGAGCGACTCGTCGCCCGACGCCGACCGCTTCTCGCGCACGTCGCAGGCCGTCAACGACCTGGTGCTCGCCCTCGACGCCGGCGCCGCCCCGGCCGGGCCGAGCGGCAGCTACGTCCGCGCCGGCAGCACGCGTGCTGTCGGGCTGGGTGATCGCGCTGCTGGCCGTGGCACTGCTGGTGCCGCCCGGGCTGGTCGCCATCGACCTGACCGGGCGGGCGATGCGCGAGCGCCTGCCCCTGCGCGACGAGCTGTTCCGCGTCGCCCGGCTGGCCCTGCCGCTGGCCGGGGCCGCGCTCGGCGCGCTGCTGGCGGGGCTCACCGGCGCCGCCCCCTCCAGCCCGTCCGCCTACCCGTTCCCCGGCGAGGGCAGCGGCGTCGGCGCTCGCGGCGTACGCTGCTCGTGCTCGCGGGCGCCGCCGCTCGGCCTGGCGCGCGAGCCGCCTGGTGCCCGCGCCGCCGCGCGTGCCCGCCGGCGACCCGGCCGTGCGGGCGATCGTGGCCGTCACGGCGGCGCTGGTCTGCGGCTGCGCCGGCGCCGCACTGGCGATCGCGGCGCTGCCCGCCGCCGGCCTGCTGCTGGTGCCGGCACTGCACGCCTGGGTGCTGCTCGAGCGGGTCACCCGCGGCGGCGCCGTCGTGCGCGCGATCGTGATCCTCGCGCCGCTCGTCGTGCCCGCGATCCTGATCACCCTCGGCGCGGGCCTCGACGCCGGCGAGGCGGTCCGCCTGATCAGCGACGGCCGGATGCCGATCGGGGCCGCGATCGGGGCCGCCGTGACGCTCGCGGCTGCATCAATTCTTGCTGCAAGGTTCATCGTCCCGCAACGACGCGTCGCGTAAGGTGAGGGGGATGCGCACGTTCCGTCGAAGACTCGGCACGTTCCTCATGTTCGCGGGCGTGCTCCTGATCGCCTACGCCGGCGCGGTCGTGTTCTGGCGCGACCCGGTCACCGACCTCTACGCCATCTACAGCCAGCGGAATCTCGGCTCCGAGCTGCAGGCGGAGGAGAGCCAGTACGTCACGCTCGCGCGCCAGGAGCAGGCGGCCGTCGCGGCGTCGATCGACACGCCCGCCGTGCCCGACGCGCCGGTCGTGAGCGAGGCGGACAAGGAGTCCGAGAAGGCGGTCGAGACCGTCTACCGCCTGCAGAAGCGGTTCGCCAAGCAGTACGAGAAGCAGCTCGGCACGCCGATCGGCCGCCTCAACATCCCCGGCATGGGCCTCTCGACGATCCTGGTCGAGGGCACCGACCGCTGGGGCTCGCTCACCAAGGGCCCGGGCCGCTACGGCAACACGGCGTTTCCCGGGCAGCGGCTCCACCATCGGCGTGGCCGGCCACCGCACGACCTTCTCCGCGCCGTTCCGCAACATCGACAACCTGAAGAAGGGCGACAAGATCACCCTGAAGATGCCGTACGGCACCTTCGTCTACCAGGTGCGCGCCCACAAGATCGTCAAGAACAACGACTGGTCGATCATCAAGCAGGTCGGCCACGAGCAGCTCGTGCTGTCGGCCTGTCACCCGCTCTACTCGGCCTCGCAGCGCTGGGTCGTGTTCGCCGACCTCGTCACGATCACCGTGCCCGGCGCGACGAAGGCCACGCCGGTCTAGCCTCAGAGCGGCGACGAACGTCGCCTCGGCGCCGGCGGCGAGCTCGCCCGTCGCCGGCCTCGACCAGCACCAGCCCGTCGGCCGCCGCGGCCCGGGCGATCTGGTGCGACGCGTCGGCGAGCGGATGGATGCGGCCGTCCTCGAGCCGCGCCGGCAGCGCCCGCGTGCGCCGCGCCGAGCCGCCGCACCGGCGTCGCCAGCGGCAGCGACACCTCCGGCGGTCGCCGCCATGCCGAGCAGCACGCCGACCAGCGGGCGGATCAGCAGGTGCAGCCCGACCAGGGCGGACAGCGGGTTGCCCGGCAGGCCGAGCACGATCGCGCCGGACGGCGCGCGGCCGGCCCAGACCGGCTTGCCCGGCTGGATCGCGACGCGCCAGAAGAGCTCCTCCACGCCGAGCGCGGCGAGCGCCGGCTTGACGTGGTCGCGCGGCCCGACCGAGACGCCGCCGCTCGAGACGACCAGGTCGGCCTCGAGCGCGCCGGCGAACAGGCGCTCCGTCTCCTCGCGGGTGTCGGGCACGCGGCCGCCGTGCTCGACGTCGCAGCCGAACGACGTCAGCGAGCCGGCCAGCAGCAGCGAGTTGGAGTCGTGCACCTGGCCGCGGCGCAGCGGCGCACCCGGGCGCCACGAGCTCGTCGCCGGTGGTCAGCACGATCACGCGCGGCCGGCGCGTGCAGCGCACCTGGCCGAGGCCGGCCGCGGCCAGCGACGAGACGGCGATCGCCGACAGCGGCGTGCCGCCGTCGGCCACCAGCGCGCCGCGGGCGATGTCGGCGGCGCGACGGCGGACGCCGGCACCGGCCGCGACGGGCCGAGCCGGCGCGCATGCGCGTCGCCGTCCGAGCGTCGCGTCCTCGATCGCGACGACCGCGTCGGCACCCGCCGGCAGCACGCCGCCGGTGGCGATCGACACGGCCGCGCCGGGCGGCAGCGGCGCGGGATCGTCGCCCGCCGAGACGGCGAACGCGACGGGCAGCTCGCGCTCCGCAGTCGGCCGCCCGCAGCGCGAAGCCGTCGAGGGCGGAGTTGTCCCAGCCGGGCAGGTCGACGAGCGCGTGGTGGGGCTCGGCGAGCACCCGGCCGAGGGCGCTCGCCGACGGCCACGTCCTCGGCCTCCAGGCGTGCGCCTGCCGCGCAGAGCCGGTCGCGCGCTTCGTGAAGCCCGAGTAGTGTCTGAGTGGTGTCGAGATCCATGCCGGTCAGAAGGATCATGCTATACAGCGGGGAAGGTCCTCGTCGTGAGCGGTCAGCCTGACGTACTCGCGGGTCGCTACCGGATCGCGGCGCCGCTTCCTCCCATCGGTGGAGTCCCCCGCGACCTCGCGGTGGACACGGTCACGGACGCCCAGGTCGAGGTCGCGCGGTTCGCCCGCGCCGGCACCGTCCCGGCTGCGTTCGGCGAGCTCGCAGCCCGGTACCAGGCGGTCCGGCACCCCTGCCTCGCGCCGGTCCTGGCGTGGACGGAGCCCGGTGCCGACCCCGAGCTCGACGCGATCGTCGTCGAGCAGCACATCGAGGGCGCGCGCCTCGGCGCCGGCGTCACCGTCCCCCGTCGCCAGGCGCTGCTGGTCGGCGCCGACATCGCCGACGCCATCGCCGCGCTGCACGCCGCGCGCCTCCTGCACGGCGCCATCGGCAGCGAGGCCGTCGTGCTCGACAGCGCCGGCCGCGCCATCCTCGGCGGCGCCGGCGCCAAGATGCTGCAGGCCGCTGCGCTCGGCGGCGCCGTCGCCGACGCGACGCCGACCGACGACCTCCGCCAGCTCGGCCGCCTGCTCTACGTGCTCGTCTGCGGCCGCGCGCCGGCCACGCCCGCCACGCCGCCCGTCGAGCTCGTGCCCGACGTCGAGCCGGCCCTGAACGGCCTCATCCTGTCGCTGCTGTCCGACGACGAGCTGCGGCCGCCGCCGCCGGCCGCGCGCCGCCTCGATGCGCCTGCGCGACCTCGCGGGCGAGCCGGTCTCCGAGACCACCGCGCGGTCGTGCTCGCCCACCGCCCGGCCGGCGGCGCGCCCGATGGCGCGCAGCACCAGCGACTTCGCCCTCGCGACCGGCCTCGCCGTGATCGCGCTGCTCGGCGTCGGCGCCGCGTTCGCCGTCACGCACGACGACGACGACGACAAGGCCGCGACCACCGTCACGGTCGGCACCGGCACGACGCGGCGCGAGCGTCACGACCGACACGCTGACCGCTGCCGGGCACGGTCTCGACGCCGGCCACCGTGCCCGTCGTCCCGACCTTCGAGTCGACCGTCACCGAGACGCTGCCGGGCGAGGTCAGCACGGTCTTCCAGACCGTCACCGAGCGCGGCGCGCCGTTCCCGGGCAGCACGGTGTTCACCACCGCCGAGACCACCGTCACCTTCCCGGACGCCACGACGGCGACCATCACGGTGCCGGTCACGGTCACGATCCCGCCCGGCTGAGCGCGCGCTCGTTGCCGTCGCTCAGCGGCACCGCCGCCACCGGCGGCGCCGCCGTCACGGCCCTTGTCGCCCTTCTTCGGGTCTTGTCGTCGGTCACCGGCGGCACCACCACGACGGCGCGCTCGGTGAACTCGGAGCGGAAGTTCGAGATGAAGGTCGGCGGGTTCTTGGGCTCCGGGAAGTCGTGCGGCGACACCTTGCTCAGCGCGGCGTCCATGAAGCCGTGCCAGATGGCGGCGGGCAGCGTGCCGCCGTAGACCGTCGCCGACACCCTCGACGTTGTGCAGCGAGATACTTCTCCGAGACCGGGTAGCCGATCCAGACGCAGGTCGCGAGATCGGGCGTGTAGCCGCAGAACCAGGCGTCGCGTGACGTTGTCGGTGGTGCCCGTCTTGCCGGCCTGCGGACGGTCGTCCGACGTCCGCGCCCGGGTGCCCGTGCCGCCGCGCATGTTCATGCCCAGGATGCGGGTGACCTCGGCGGCGACGCCGTCGGCCATCACGCGCTTGCCCTTCGACTTCACCTTCACGACCCGGTCCGAGCCGGCGAACGTGATCTTCGAGATGATGCGCGGCTTGCGGTAGACGCCGCCGGCGGCGAACGAGGCGTAGGCCGAGGCCATCTCGAGCGGCGTGACGGAGTTCGAGCCGAGCGTCAGCGACGGCACCGCCTGCAGCGGTCGACTGGTTGATGCCCATCCGCTGGGCGACGTCCTTGACCTCTTCCGGCCCGACGTCGAGGATCAGCTGCGCGTAGACGGTGTTGTCCGACGCCAGCGTCGCGCGCTCCAGCGAGATGCGGCCCTTGTAGCCGCTGTCGGCCGTGTGCACCTTCCACGGGCCGTAGATCTGGCCCCACTGGTCGTCTTGTCGATGGTGAACGGCGCCGACTGGTAGTAGGTGGTGGCCGGGTTGATGCCCGCCTCGATCGCCGCGGCGAGCGTGAACGGCTTGAACGTCGAGCCGGGCTGGCGCTGGCCCTGCGCGAAGTTGAACTGCGTGTTCTTGAACTTCGACGTGGAGGCCATCGCGACGATCTCACCGGTCGACGGGCGGATCGACACGAGCGCCGCGGCCGGGTCGCACGACGGCTTCGGCGCGCTTCGGGCACGGCGGCAGCTTCAGGACGTTGCGCATCGCGTTGTACGCGAGCTTCTGCATGGCGGGGTCGATGGTGGTGGTCACCTTCAGGCCGCCGCCCAGCACCGCCTGCGAGCCGAACTCGGTGTCGCTCTCGAGCTGCGAGCGCACGTACTGCTCGACGTAGGGCTCCGTCGTGCGGCCGAACAGGTCGCCGCGCTTCAGGCCCAGCTTCGAGGCCGCCGCCTTCGTCGTACTCGGCCTGCGTGATGACGCCCTGGTCGAGCATCGCCTGCAGCACCTCGGCGCGCCGGACCTTGGCGGCCTTCGCGTGCACGAACGGGTCGTAGCGGCTCGGACCCTGCGGCAGGCCGGCCAGCAGCGCCGCCTGGGCGATCGTCAGATCCTTGGCGCTCTTCGAGAAGTAGATCTGCGCGGCCGCCTCGGCGCCGTACGCGCTGTGCCCGTACGGAACGGTGTTCAGGTACTGCTCGAGGATCCACTTCTTGGGGCGCTGCTCCTCGAGCTCGCGCGCGACCAGCGCCTCGTTCAGCTTGCGCTTCAGCGTGACCTCGTTGGTGATCTGCGGGTAGATGTTCCGCACCAGCTGCTGGGTCAGCGTCGAGCCGCCCTCGGCCACACGCCCGGCCTCGAGGTTCTTGACGGCGGCGCGGCCGACGGCCTTCCAGTCGACGCCGTGGTGCTCGTAGAAGCGCCGGTCCTCGATCGCGATGGTCGCGGCCGGCAGCCACGGCGAGATGCGGTCGAGCGAGACGTAGCGGCGGTTCTTGTCGCTCGCGATCACGGTCAGGCGGCTGCCGTCGCGCGCGTAGATGGCGGAGTTCTGGCCCTGCGGCACCTGCTGCAGCTCGTCCAGGTGCGTGAGCCCGTCGTAGTAGTTCGACGCGCCGACGGCCGCGACCACGACGACGCTGACGAACAGCACCAGCACCGTCACGAGGATCGCGCTGACGACCGCGCTGGAGCGTGTGCGCCGGCCGCGCTGCGAGCGCCGGATGCCGGCGCGAGGCGCCCTTGCGGCCCTCCATCTCAGGCACCGGCCAGCATCCCCTCGGCGCGCAGCGCCGCGGCGGCGCGCTCGCGCAGGTCGGACGAGACCTCGAACGCGGTGCCGCCGTCGGCCACCCAGGCAGTCACCGAGAAGGTCGCGAACGTGCGCGGTGACGTCGGTGATGCGGACGGTCGGCGCCGGCGCCGCGACGCGGCCGGGGACGGCGTCCGCGACCTCCTGCAGCACGGCGCGGGCGCGCGTCAGATCGGCGCCGGGCGCGACCGGGACGGTGACGGTCTGCGCACGGGTGGGGTCTTCGATGGTCGCGTTCACGATGGGCGTGGCGATCAGTTGCTCGTTCGGAAGGTAGGCCCGCCGGCCATCGTCCGTCCGCAGCACGGTATACGACAGTTTGATCTCTTCAACCACTCCGCTGCAGGTGTTCGCGTCGATCCGGTCGCCGAGCCGGAACGGCTGGGTGAAGGCGATCTGGAGGCCGGCGGCCACGTTGCCGAGCGGCGTGCGCAGCGCGAAGCCCGCCACGACCGCGGCGACGGCGCCCGACGCGAGCAGCGCCCGCGCGAGCTCCTGCGTCGCCGGGATCGTTGTCAGAGCTGCCAACACCCCGACCAGGACGACGATGGCGACGACGACGCGGCGGATCAGCCGGAAGCGCGTCTTGGCGCTCGCGAAGTCGCCGCGGTAGTTCTCGGCCAGGCGCCGCTCCTGCGACCGGAACCAGCGCTCCGAGAGCCAGGACAGCGACGACGACGAGCACCACGACGATCCCGATCGTGATCAGGCGGCCTTCGTTCCATCGAACCCCCGCTTTCGCGGTCGGCGGGCGCGCCCCTGCCCCGGACTATCATGGGCGCCGAATGGTCGGCCGCCCGTACATCGTTCCCCTGGCGGCGATCGCACTCCTCGGCGCGGGTTGCGGCGCCCGCAGCGAGCCGATCGCCACCGTGCCCGACGCCGTCGTGACCGTGCCCGACGGCGCCGGCGGCACCGGCGCGCGTGCGTCCCAGCGACGGGCCGACGATCACCACCGACGCCGGCGCCGCCGCGACGCTGCGGGCGCTCGGCGCGCCCGTCGAGCTGATCCCGGTCGACGACGTCGCGACGCGCCTGACGGCGACGCCGCTGCCGCGCATGGCCGTGCTCGCGCCGGGCGTCGAGACGCCCGCGGGCGTGCCGGTGCTGCGCTGGACGCTGACCGACCCGACGGTCGCCGGCGACCTGATCGCGCGGCTCGCGCTGGCCGCCGGCAAGCCCGCCGAGGGCGTGAAGCTGGCGCGGACGGTCGACGAGGGCGTCAAGGAGTCGCTCGCGCGCGCCGCCGGCGAGACGCCGACCAAGGTGCTCGTCGAGGGCACCGCCGCGCGCTCCCTCGCCGGCCTCGTGCAGCGCCTCAACTCCACCGCCGTCGGGTTCTCCACCCTCGCCGCCGCCGCCCGCGACAAGCCGGACGTCTGGCTGGTGACGCCCGGCACGCCGCGCACGCTGTCGTCGCTGCGCAAGCTGGACGAGCTGAAGCGCGTCGGCGCCGTCTCGCCAGAAGCGGTTCCAGATCGTGGATCCAGCCATGTTCACGCCGTCGCCCGAGCTCCCCGCCCGGCTCGCCGCCCTGGTCACGGCGCTGCACCCGGCCACGTGACACCCCGTCGCAGCGACCTCGACGCGGTCACGTTCGACGCGATGGGCACGATCCTGACGCTGGCCGACCCGGTGCCGCGCCTGCAGCGCGCGCTGCGCCACCACCACGACGTCGAGGTCTCGCTCGACCGCTGCCACGTGGCGATGCAGGCCGAGATCCGGCACTACCGCGCGATCAGCCACCGCGCCGGCACGCGGGAGGCGCTCGCGGCCGTCCGCCTGGAGTGCGCCGGCGTGCTCGCCGAGGCGCTCCAGGTCGGGCTCGACGCCGGCGCGCTGCTGCCGTGCCTCACCGACGCGGTCGCGTACACCGCCTTCCCGGACACGGCCGACGTGATGGAGCGCCTGCGCGCCGCGGGCCTCGCGATCGGCGTCGTCTCGAACTGGGACGTGTCGCTGCACGACGTGCTCGCGCGGCTCGGCCTGGCGCCGCTGGTCGACGCGGTCGTGACCTCCGCCGAGGCGGGCTCGTCGAAGCCGGACGCCGCGCATCTTCGAGCGGGCCGGCGAGCTGCTCGGCGCCCGGCCGCACCGCATGCTGCACGTCGGCGACGACGCCGAGGGCGACGTCGACGGGGCCCGCGCCGCCCACCTGCACGCCGTCCATCTGGTGCGCGAGGGCACGGTCGCGACGCGCCGGCCCCGCATCGCCACCCTGCTCGAGCTCCCCGCGCTCCTCGACCTCGACCATGCAGCCTGAACGCCGCATCCCGTGGCTGCTCGTCGCGGCCCCGTTCTTCGTGCAGTTCGTCGCGATCGCGGTGCTCGGCGCTGGTGCTCCAGCCGCCGGCCGCCGACGACGGCGGCTTCTACAGCGTCCGCTTCGGCGTCGTGGTGCTCGGCAGCTACGCGGCGCTCGTCGGCGCCACCGTGGTGGTCGCGCAACCGGTACGGCGACCCCCGCGACGCGGCTCGCGCTGCGGCGGACGCCCGTCGGCCGGACCGCCGGCATCGTCGTCGCCACCTTCGGCGGCCGCCGCTCGTCGCGAGCCTGGCTGCTCGAGCCGATCTTCCACGGCGTGCGGCCCAGGACATCGACCCCGGCCCGTTCCCCGGCGGTGCGGCGGCCACGGCCGGCCTCGCGCTCGCGTTCCTCGGCGTGGCCGTGGCCGGGCCGATCGCCGAGGAGCTCTACTTCCGCGGGCTCCTGCAGGGCGCGCTGGGCGTGTTCGGGCAGCCCGTCGCGGTCGTCGTGCACGGCGGCGCTGTTCGCGGGCCGTCCACTTCGTGCCCGCCGCGATTCCCGTGCTCGTCGGTCTACGGCCTGCTCCTGGGCCTGATCCGGTCGCGGACGAACTCGATCGTCCCGGGAGTCGATCGCCCACGCGCTCAACAACGGCGTGGCGATCGCCGTCGCCATCGCACTGGCCGTAGACGCGCCAGTCAAGCCTCTAGACTGGCGCCCGATGCCAGGCCAGGGAGACGATCCGGTCGTTCGCGAGCTGCGCGCCGCCATCGACGCCGCCGACCGCGACGTGCTGGCGGCGCTGAACCGCCGCATCGACGCCGTGCGCCGCCTGCACGACCACAAGACGGCGAACGGCTACAGCCTGTCCGACCCGTCCCGCGAGGCCGCGATCGTGGCGGCGCTGCAGGAGACGAACGAGGGCCCGCTGGCCGACGAGGCGGTGCCCGACGTGGTCGCCGCCGTGCTGTCGCTGACGCTGGCCGAGGTGCGGCGCCTGCGCGGTCAGGGCTGGTAGAGACCGCTACCCGGCGAAGTCGTCGGGCCGCACGTCGTCGAGGAAGGCCTTGAACTCCTCGATCTGGGTCTCGGGATCGGCGGCGCCGGCCGCCTCCTCGTCCTCCATCTCGATCGCGCTCGACTCGATCACGTCGTCGGCGGCGAAGATGGGCGCCTCGCAGCGCACGGCGAGGGCGATCGCGTCGCTCGGCCGCGAGTCGATCTCGAGCGTCGTGCCGTTGCGGCGCAGCGTGATGCGCGCGTAGAAGGTGTTGTCGCGCAGCTCGGTGACGGCGATCTGCACGACCTCCGCCTGCAGCTCGCCGAGGATGTTGACGAACAGGTCGTGCGTCATCGGCCGCGGCACCTCGTCGCCCTGGAGGCGCTGCAGGATCGCCGCCGCCTCCGGGTGCCCGATCCAGATCGGGAGGAACCGGTTGCCGTCCGCGGTCTTCAGCAGGACGATCGGTTGCTTCCCGACGAGATCGAACGACACGCCGTAGATCGTCATCCGCTGCACCGCGGAGGCATCATACCGGGCGCAGGCGGGCGTCGATCGCCGCCAGGTGCCCGGGCAGCCCTTCGTGCGTCGCCCACGCCTCGATCGAGGGCCGCAGCCGCTCCAGACCCTCGCGCGTGATGTGCTCGAACGACTGCCGGCGCGTGAAGTGCTCGACCGACAGGCCCGCCGAATGGCGGGCGGCGCCGCCGGTGGGCAGCACGTGGTTGGTGCCGGCCACGTAGGAGCCGGCAGGCGACGGCGTGAACGCGCCGATGCAGACCGTTCCGGCGCAGCGCAGCTCGCCGCGCGACCGCGTCGGGATCGGTGGCGTGGACGATCACGTGCTCCGGCGCGACCTCCTCGCAGAACGCGATCGCCGCCTGGTTGTCGGGCACCAGCACGATCGCGCTGCGCCCTTCGGCGGCCTGCACCAGCACGGCGTCGCGGCGCTCGGCGGGCAGCGCCGCGAGCCGGACGTCGAGCCGCTCGGCCACGCTGCGCCGCGCGCTCGGGATCGGTGGTGACCACCAGGCCGCACGACGTGTCGCCGTGCTCGCCCTCCGAGATCAGGTCGGCGGCGGCCAGATCGGGGTCGAAGTCGTCGAGCGCCAGCACGAGCACCTCGCTCGGGCCGGCCTCGAAGTCGACGCCGACGCGATGCCGGACGAGGTCCTTGGCGGCCGCGACGTACGGGCCGCCGGGGCCGGCGATGACGTCGACCGGCCGCAGCGTCTCGGTGCCGTAGGCCCACGCGGCCACGGCGGCAGTCCCGGACAGGCGCCAGATCTCGGTCGCGCCGCCCAGCGCGGCGGCGGCGATCACGGCCGCCGGGATCTCGCCGGTCGATGGATCCACGCCGCTCGCGAGCACGATCCGCTCGACGCCCGCGACCCGAGCCGGCGTGGTCAGCATCAGCGCGCTGGACGGGTAGATGGCCGTGCCGAAGGGCACGTAGCAGCCGGCGGCGCGGACGGCCGGGAACCGCTCGCCGACGGTCACACCGGGCTCCACCTCGATCGCGAACTCCTCGATCAGCTGCGCGCGGTGGTAGCGCTCGAGGTTGCGCACCGTGTGGGCCATCGCCTCGACCAGGTCGGCCGGCACCGAGGCGGCGGCGGCGGCGATGGTGGCCTCGTCGACGATCAGCTGGTCGGCAGTCAGCTCGACGCCGTCGACGTCGCGCAGGAACTCCAGCACGGCGGCGTCGCCGTCGCGGCGAATCCGCTCCAGCACGGGCAGCACGGCCGCGGTGGCGTCGTCGCGCAGGCCCTCCGCGCGGTTGCCGAGCGCCGCGCGGGCACGATCGTCGAGCTCGGCCAGGACGACGACGGGAACCGGCATCAGCGGGCGTCCCGCAGCACGACGACGGCGTTCTGACCGCCGAACCCGAAGGCGTTGATGATCGTGGCGCCGCACCGGCACCTGCCGCGGCGCGCCGTGGACGATGTCGAGCGGGCAGTCGGGGTCGGGCGTGTCGTAGTTGATGCTGGGCGGGATCAGCCCGTGCCGCACGGCGAGCGCACCGACGGCGACGCTGAACGCGCCCGCGGCGCCGAGGGTGTGGCCGACGACGGACTTCGGGGCCGTCACGGGCACCCGGCGATCCGCCGAAGACGCGCAGGATCGCGGCCGCCTCGGCGGCGTCGTTGAGCTTCGTGCCCGGTGCCGTGGGCGATGATGCAGTCGATGTCGCGCGGCCGCGACGCCGGCTGTGCACGAGCGCCTGGCGCATGGCGCGCTCGGCACCGGCGCCGGTCGGCTCGGGCGACGTGATGTGGAAGGCGTCGCTGCCGATGGCCGCGCCGCCGATCTCGCAGTACACGGTCGCGCCGCGCTCCAGCGCGCGGTCGAGCGGCTCGAGCACCATCATCGCCGCACCCTCGCTGGGCACGAAGCCCGTGCGGTGCAGGTCGAACGGGCGCGAGATCGTGGCCGGGTCGCCGGTCGCGGTCGACAGCGCGCCCGCGTTCGACAGCGAGGCCACCAGCGGCGCCGTCAGGGCGGCGTCGGTGGCCCCGGCGAGCACGACGTCCACCTCGCCGCGGCGCAGCAGGTGAAAGCCCTCGGCGACGCCGATCGCACCGGCGGCGCACGCTCCCACACCGGCCGTCACCGGTCCCGTGACGCCGAGGTGGATCGCGACGTTGGCCGCGCCCATGTTCGCCGACAGCTGCGGCACGTAGAGCGGCCCGATGCGGCCGGGCGCGTCGGCGCGGGCCAGCAGCTCGCGGTCGCCCTCGATGATGCCGCCTGCGCCCGTGTGCACCGTGATGCCGGTGCGCTCGGGTTCCAGCTCGCCCAGGTCGGCATCCTGCAGTGCCAGCACCGAGGCGCCGACGGCGAGCTGCGCGAAGCGGCCCATGCGGCGCGCCACGCGCTTCTCCATGAACGCGGTGGGCTCGAAATCGGGGATCTCGCCGCCGGCCGTCGCCTCCATGCCCTGCAGGGCCGGCGACTCCAGGCGACGGATGCCGGAGCGGCCCTCGCAGAGGGCCTGCCAGAAGCGATCGGTGCCGACCCCGTGGGGGCCGATGACGCCGATGCCGGTGATCGCGACGCGCACGGCGCTAGTGTGGCCGATCGGTCGGATCCGGCGCGCCGGAGACCTCGACCACGAAGCTCGTCCGGTCGCCGCGGAACGTGCCGACGGCGTGCTCCACGGCGACGTCGTCGCGGTCGAAGCTGGTGCGCTCGACCAGCATCAGCGGCGCGCCCGGCTCGACGCCGAGCTGGCGTGCCTCGTGGGCCCCGGCCACGACGGGCTCGAGACGTTCCACGGCGCGCGCCACGGGATGGCCCGCGGCGGCCAGCGCGTCCCACAGCGACCCGTCGAGCGGCGCCGTCTCCAGGTCGGGCAGCACGCCGGCCGGCAGCCACACGGTCTCGGCCAGCAGCGGCGCCCCGGCGGCGCTGCGCAGCCGCTCGATCTGGTGCACGGGCGCGCCGCGATCCAGGCCCAGCGCCGCGGCCACCTGCGACGGCGCCGGCACGGTCTGGAGGCGCAGCACGGCGGTCGTCGCGTCGACGCCCTGGCCGCGCAGCTCGTCGGGATAGGAGCGCAGCACGCGCAGGTCCTGCTCGACCTTGCGGGCGGCGACGAACGTGCCGGCGCCACCGCGGCGTTCCAGCAGGCCGCGCCGCACCAGCCCGTCCAGCGCCTGGCGCAACGTCATGCGCGAGACCGCGAGGCGGGCCGCGAGGTCGCGTTCCGCCGGCACGCGGTCACCGGGGACGAGCGCACCCTCGGCGATCAGGTCGAGCAGCTGCAGCTCGATCTGGCGGTACGCCGGGCGTCCGGGCCGGGGCGGGCGGAGCCGGCCCAGTGGATCCATCAGCGCGGCGCCATCCGCAGGCCGCCGTCGATGCGGATCGTCTCGCCGTTCACCATCGGGTTGCGGACGATCGCCCACACCAGGTCGGCGAACTCGTCCGGACGACCGAGCCGGGGCGGGTTCGGCACCGAGGCGCCGAGCGCGAGGCGGGCGGGCTCCGGCAGACCGGCCAGCAGCGGCGTGTCGAAGAGGCCCGGCGCAATGCCGGCGACGCGGATGCCGCTCCGCGCGAGATCCCGCGCGGCCGGCAGCACCATGCCCGCCACGCCGCCCTTCGACGCGCTGTAGGCGATCTGCCCGATCTGGCCCTCGAACGCCGCGATCGAGGCCGTCAGCACGATCACGCCGCGCTGGCCCTCGGCGTCCGGCTCGTTGCCGGCCATCGCCGTCGCGGCGGCGCGCAGCGTGTTGAACGTGCCGATCAGGTTCACCTCGATCGTGCGCCGGAACGCGTCGTCGTCGTGCCCGATCACGCGGCCGACGGTGCCGACGCCCGCGCAGGTGACGCACACGCGCAGCGGCGCCGTTGCCGTCGCTGCCGCGATCGCCGCCGTCAGGTCGTCGGGCTGCGTCACGTCGCCCGCGAACACGCCGTCCCCGGCGGCGCGGTCGAGACGCGTCACCGCCAGTCCCTCGGCCGCCAGGCGGGCCGCCGTGGCGGCTCCGAGGCCCGACGCGCCGCCCGTCACCAGTGCGCTTGCTTCCATCGTCGCTATCGTAGGCGGCGCGCGGTGGCGGTGGGCACGGCAGTGGGCGATCCTGGATTCGAACCAGGGACCTCCTCCTTATCAGAGAGGCGCTCTAACCAACTGAGCTAATCGCCCGCCGCGCCGGACTATACCAGCGAGAACTGGCCCCCGTTTCACGTGTTACCTTACGGTGAAACAACATGCCGACGCTCCCCGAAGACCACTCGTTCGAAGCCGGCCTGCTGGTCGGCCTGCTGGTCGGCGAGGGGCACTTCGGCGGCGACGGCCGGCAGCCGCACGTGACGCTGCGGATGCACACCCGCCACAAGGCGATCTTCGACTGGCTGGTCGAGAACGTGTCGATCGGGCGGCTCTACGGGCCGTACGACCACTCCGGCCGCAAGTACTACCAGTGGATGGTGCGCGGCCCGGCGCTGCGCGAGCACCTGGCGCCCTTCCTGGCTCGCCACCTCGACGCCGGCATCGACGAGCACGCCGCGACGCGGTTCCGCGACATGTGCGAGCGCTACTCGGTGCAGGTGTGAACGACCCGCGCCTGGAGCGCTTCTGCGACCTGCTCACCGACGCGCCGGTGCGGCTCACGGCCGTGCCCCGCGAGCAGGCGTACGAGCGCCACGTGGCCGACGCGCTCGCCGGACTGCACCTGGTCGACGCGACCCACGGCGAGATCGTCGACGTCGGCTCCGGCACGGGCGTGCCCGGGACTGGTGCTGGCCCTGGCACGGCCCGACCGGGCCGTCCAGCTCGTGGAGTCGGTGCAGAAGAAGGCCGCCGTGCTGGCCGCCATCGCCGCGGATCTCGGGGCGCACAACGTTGACGTCAGAGCCGAACGTGCCGAGGACCTCGGGCGCGGCGTCGATCGCGACCGCTTCGGCCTCGCCGTCTGCCGGGCGCTGGCGCCGCCGCCCGTCGCGGTCGAGCTGTGCCTGCCGCTGGTCCGACCCGGCGGCCGCCTGGTGATCTGGGCGGGCGAGACCGACGCCGGCGCCATCGAGCGAGCCGCGCTCGAGGTGGGCGGCGAGCTGGAGGCGATCGACCCGGCACCGGGCGACCGGCGGTCGTTCGTCGTGGTGGCCAAGACCGGGCCGACGCCCGAGCGGTTTCCGCGGCGCCCGGGAATGGCCGCCAAACGCCCGCTCGCGGGCTGACGTCCGCCCGCGCGGGTACCCTGCGGGGCGATGTCGCGCATCTACGCACTGGCGAACCAGAAGGGCGGCGTCGGCAAGACCACGACCGCGATCAACGTCGCAGCCTGCATCGCCGAGGCGGGCGCCCGGGTGCTGCTGGTCGACTTCGATCCGCAGGCCAATGCCACCACCGGCCTGGGCCTGCGCCCGCCCCGCGGTCGCTCCACCTACGACCTGCTGCACGGCGCCTCGATGCGCGACATCATCGTCGAGACGTCGACGCCCGGCCTGTCGCTGGCGCCGGCCCATCCCGACCTGGCCGCGGCCGCCGTCGAGCTGCCGGACCGCGAGGATCGCGACCGCATCCTGGGCACCGCGCTCGCCGAGGTGGGCGACGAGTACCCGTACGTGCTGGTCGACTGCCCGCCGTCGCTCGGCATGCTGACGCTGAACGCGCTGGCCGCCGCCAACCGGCTGATCGTGCCGGTGCAGTGCGAGTACTACGCGCTCGAGGGCCTCGCGCAGCTGCTCGAGACGGTCGAGCTGATCCGCGCCAAGGTGAACCCGAAGCTGTCGCTGACCGGCCTGCTGCTGACCATGCACGACGGCCGCACCCGCCTCGCCGCCGACGTGGCCCACGAGGTGCGCAGCCATTTCGGGCCGAAGGTGTTCGCCAGCGTCATCCCGCGCAACGTCCGCATCGCCGAGGCACCGTCGCACGGCCGCCCGATCTCGACCTACGACCCGCGCTCCACCGGCGCCGAGGCGTACTACCGGGTCGCGCTCGAGGTGGTCGAGCGTGGCTAACCCCGGCGCCAGAGGCCTCGGGCGCGGCCTGGTCGCGATGCTCGACCCGTCCGTCGCCACGCAGCCGTACGTGCAGCTGCCGGTCGACCGCGTCGAGCCCAACCCGCGCCAGCCCCGCCGGACGATCGACCCGGAGGCGCTCGGCTCGCTGACCCGCTCCATCGCCGCCGACGGCGTCGTGCAGCCGGTCGTGGTGCGGGAGCGGCCCGACGGCCGGTACGAGCTGATCGCCGGCGAGCGCCGCTGGCGCGCCGCCGTGGCGGCCGGCCTGACGACCATCCCCGCCGTCGTCCGCAACGCACCCGACCGCGACGCGCTGCTGCTGGCCATCGTCGAGAACGTCGTCCGCGAAGACCTGAACGCGGTCGAGATCGCGCGCGGCTACGCGGCGCTGGCCGACGGCTACGGCCTGACGGTGCTCGAGATCGCCGAGCGGGTCGGACGCAGCCGCAGCGGCGTTTCCAACATCCTGCGCCTGCTCGAGCTGCCCGACGACGTGCTGGAGCTGATCGCGAGCGGCGCCCTCAGCGAGGGCCACGGCCGCGCCATCCTGCAGATCGACGACGCCGACGGTCGCCGGGCCCTGGCCCGCCGTGCCGCAGCCGCCGGCCTGTCGGTGCGGCAGACCGAGGCGCTCGCCCGCCGCGCGGGCGCTGCCCGCACCGGGCGCCGCCCGATCGCCCACGCGTGGGTCGACGACGAGGCGGCCAACGAGGTCGTCGACGCCGCCTACCGGGCCTTCGGGGTCACCGCCAAGGTGACGCCGGTCCGCGGCGGCTGCCGCATCGAGCTGGTCGTGAAGTCGGAGACCGAGCTGGCGGCGTTCGCCGGACGGCTCGGCGAGGTCGCCGAGCTCGTCGAGACCCACATCCTGCGCTAGCGGCCGCTACTCGGCCTCGGCGGCTTCCGGCGCGTCGGCCTCGGTCTCGGCCGTTCCCGCCGGGCTGACGACGATGTGGCGGAACGGCTCGCGGCCGTCGCTGGACGTCTCGACGTCGTCGCGCTCCTTCAGCAGCAGGTGCACGATCTTGCGCTCGACGCTGGTCATCGGATCGAGCGCGACGGGCTGGCCGGTGCGGATCGCATCGCGCGCCGCTCGCTCGGCCGTCTCGCCGAGCGCCAGCTCACGTCGCCGGCGGTAGTTCTGCGCGTCGATGACGACGGGCTTCGAATCGCCCTCGCGGGCCCGGATCGCGTTCACGAGGTACTGGACGGCGTCGATGGTCTTGCCGTGCTTGCCGATCACGACGCCCAGCTCGCCACCGGAGAGCGTGGCGGTGACGGCCTCGTCGGTCTCGCCCACGTGCAGCGTGGCGCCCAGGCCGAGGCCGCTGGCGACGGCGGCGACGATCGCGCGCACCTCGCTCGCCTCGTCGGACGACGACTCCTCGCCCAGCTCGGGCGCGGGCACCGGGGCCGGCCGCGGCCGGGGTGGACGCGACTCGCGCGTCTCGGTGCGGCGCTCGGTGACGACGGCGCGCTGCTCGGGCGTCGGTGTCGCGCCGAGCGTCGCGACGACGCGGGCCGGCTCACGGCCGATACCCATCAGGCCGCGCTCGCCCTCGCTCAGGACCTGGAACTCCACGGCCTGCCGGTCGAGACCGGGAAACCGCTTCTCGAGCTCGCGCAGCGCCGACCACTTGGCCTCGCCGACCGTCTCGCCCGTGCCTTCGACCGTCGTCACGTCACTCATCGGTCTGACCTCTCGGCTTGGGTTGCGGCTTCGGCGGCCGGCGCGTCTTGCGCGGCTGCCCCGCCCGGGGCGTCTGCGGCTTCGGCTTCGGCTTCGCGGGTGCCGCCGTCGGCTTCGTGGCCTCCGGCTTCGGCTTGGGCTCGCGCTTCGCCGCCGCGGGCGGTGGATCGCCCTTCTTCTTCTCCTTCGCGAGCGCCTGCATCTCGACGAACGCCGGCGGCGGGAAGATGTGGCGGATCACCGCCGCCTGCCCGACCGTCCACAGGTTGGTCGTGATCCAGTAGAGCATCAGGCCGACGGGGAACGCCTGGTTCACGATGAACACCGCGAACAGGATCGGCATGCCCGCGAACAGGTACTTCATGCGCGGGTCGGCCGTCGACGGCATCAGCAGCATCGAGCCGACCTGCGAGCTGACGTAGATCACCATCAGGATCGCCAGCGTCGTCGTCGGCAGGTCCTTCAGGTGCGTCGTGATGTCCGGGATGAACCCGAACAGGAACGACAGGTCGTCGCCGGGCTCGATGAACCGCTCGGGGCTGCGCAGCAGGTAGAACAGGCCGATGAAGATCGGGATCTGCACCAGGATCGGCAGACACGACCCGAACGGGTTCGTGTTGTTCTCCCGGTAGAACTCCATCATCTTCTCGTTCAGCACCTGGCGGTCGTGCTTGTACTTCGCCTGAAGCTTCTTGAGCTCGGGCTGCAGCGCCGTCATGCGCCGCATCGACTGCTGCTGCTTGACCGTCAGCGGCACGAGCGCGAGCCGCACGATGAACGTGAGGACGATGATCGACCACGCCCAGGTGAGGCCCACCGAGTGGATCGTCTCGAGCAGCCACAGCAGCGGCGCCGTGAGCGTCGTGACGATCGAGAGGAGTCGGCATCATCGGGGCCTCACAGGGTCATGCCCTCCACGGTTCCAGGGGTTGCAGCGCAGCACGCGCCAGATCGCCAGGTACCGTGCCGCGGATGGGCCCGTGCCGGCGAAGCGCCTGGGCAGCGTACGCGGAGCAGGTGGGATGGAACCGGCAGTGCCGCACGCCGGCCGGCGCGCCGCCCGGCCAGAGCGGCCGCAGGACGTAGCGATAGGCGCCGAGCAGCAGGCGGCTCACGACTCGTCGCCCCGCGGCTCGACGAGTGTCCGGCAGCTCCTCGACCAGCCAGGCGAATCCCTGCGTCTCGACCGCCTCGTCGAGGCCGGCGCGCGCCACGACCACCACGTCGCTGCCGCGGGCGGCGTCGGGACCGAGCGCGACCATCGCCTCGCGCAGCTGGCGCTTGAGGCGGTTGCGCACGACGGCGCCGCCCACCTTGCGCGGCACGGTGATGCCGAGCCGGGCCTCGTCGGGCGAGGCGCCCGCCCCGGCGAACACGTACACCACGAGGTGGCGGCTGGACCGCGACCGTCCGCGCCGGTAGACGACGTCGAAGTCAGCCGAGCGGGTGAGCCGCCGGCGCTGCGCGATCGGCGCGTTCAAGGGCTGGTTAGGCGGAGAGGTTCTTGCGACCCCGTAGGCGGCGACGCTTGACGATCGCGCGGCCGGCGCGGGTCGACATGCGCTTGCGGAAGCCGTGGGTCTTCGCGCGCTTACGGGTGTTCGGCTGGAAGGTGCGCTTCATTGTCCGTCTGCAGGTCAAAACGGCCGCGTCAGACGGCCGGGAGGCCCAGTATACGCGGCACCGGCGAACGACGAGGAACACCCCTTCCGGCACCCTGGGAAAACGTCGCCGCCCGTCAGTCGGGAAATGCCTGCAGAGAGCCAGGAACCGGAGGCCTCCTGGCGCTTATCCCCAGCTGGGGACAACTCGTGGGATAACGTCTTTTTCCTGCAAAATGCACACTTTGGAGTTTTCAGCACCCTTCCGGCGACCTCAGGCCCCGCTGCTACTGTCTCGCCCTGTCGGGGTGTGGCTCCGGCATCGTCGGTGGCGAGCGACAGGTGGGAGGTCTCTGCACGCGTGAATACGCGTTCGGACAACGATGCGGCGGGCGTGTGGGGCGATGTCTCCACGCGACTCAAGGACACGCTGAGCGAGTCGACCTGGTCGACGTGGTTCGCGGGCGTGTCCCCGCTCGGCATGGACGCCGAGTCGATCGAGGTCTCCGTGCCGAACGAGTTCGCGCGCCAGTGGATCGAGGGCCACTTCGCGGCGCTCGTGGCCGCTGCGGTTCGCGATGCGACCGGGGCACCGCTCGACGTCCGCTTCCGGGTCGACGCGCCGGCTGCGGCGCGTGACCGGGCGGACGTCGGGCAGGGGCCCGAGCGCGGCCCGGCCGGCAGCTCCGGCGGCGCACGGCGTGCGCGTCCCGGACGCCGCGCACCCGCTCACCGGCAAGTACACGTTCGACCACTTCGTGATCGGCTCGTCCAACCGGTTCGCCCACGCCGCGGCGCTCGCGGTGGCCGAGGCGCCGGCGCAGGCGTACAACCCGCTCTTCATCTACGGCGCGACGGGCCTGGGGAAAACCCACCTGCTGCAGGCGATCTCCCACTACCTGGCGACCGAGACCTCGACGCTCCGCGCGCGGTACCTCACCGGCGAAGCGTTCATGAACGATTTTATCGCTCATTTGCAGGACAAACGTCTCGACGAATTCAAGACGCGGTATCGAACCTACGACGTCTTGCTGATCGACGACATCCAGTTCTTCGCCGGTAAAGAGCGGATCCAGGAAGAGTTTTTCCACACCTTCAACAGCGTGTACGAGGCCGGCGGCCAGATCGTCCTGTCGTCGGACCGGCCCCCGAAGGAGATCAACGCGCTCGAGGAACGGCTCCGTTCCCGCTTCGAGTGGGGCCTGATCACCGACGTCCAGCCGCCCGATCTGGAGACCCGGATCGCGATCCTCCGCAAGAAGGCGGAGCGCGACGGGACCCGCCCGCCGGACATCAACGTCCTGGCCGCGATCGCCGAGCGCATCCAGACGAACATCCGCGAGCTCGAGGGCGCCTTCACGCGCGTCGTGGCGTTCGCCTCCCTGAACGGCGTCGCGGTCACCGTCGACCTCGTGCGCGACGTCCTGCACGACCAGTTTCCCGAGGGCGCCCGCCCGGTCACGGCCGAGGAGATCACGAAGGTCGTCGCCGACGCCTTCAACGTCTCCGTCGCCGACCTCCGCGGCGACCGCCGCACGCAGCAGGTGGTCTACCCCCGTCAGCTCGCCATGTACCTGTGCCGCGAGCTGACCGATCTCTCGCTCCCGAAGATCGGGCAGCGGTTCGGGGGACGCGACCACACCACGGTCCACTACGCCGAGGGCAAGATCGCCCGGCTGATCCGCGAGGATCGCCGCGCCTACAACCTCGTGCAGGACCTCACCGCGCGCATCCGGCGCGTCTGATTTCCATCCCAGCCCCCCTTGGGACGGCCTGTGGATCGACCGTCGTTCTCCCACGGTCCGGGCGGTGAGCGACGTGTCGCGACCGATCGCTCCCAGGGCGTCCCGGAGTCATCCGACAACCGTCCCACGACCCCGCGACCCGCAACCCGGCCCGGGTCCTCGAATCGGCGGGTCATCCCACGGACCCACACCCCCTATTACGAGGACAAGGGTACGTACACTGTTCTTTCAAGTACATCGGAGGAATCCCCAGACGTGAAGATCCACTGCTCCACCGACCTTCTCGCCGAGCGTCTCTCGACGGCTGCGCGCGCGACGTCGACGCGCGCCTCGATCCAGGTCGCGGCGGGCATCCGGATCACCGCGGGCGATCCCGAGGAGCCCGTCGAGCTCGCGGCCACCGACCTCGAGCTGTCGCTGCGCGTGCCGCTCGACGCCGAGGTCGAGGAGGCCGGCGCGGTCGTCATCCCGGCGCGGCTCGCCCAGGAGGTCGTCCGCGCCCTCAAGTCCGATCGGGTCACGCTCGTCCTCCGACGGACCCGACGGCCGGGTGCGCATCACGGCCGGCGCCGGCGAGTACCAGCTGCACACGCATCCCGTCGACGACTTTCCGCGGCTCCCGGAGATCGACCCCGAGCGCGTCTTCGATCTGGACCGCGATGCGTTCCTCGCCACCGTCGAGCGCGTCGTCAAGGCGGCGTCCCGCGACGAGTCGCGCCCGGTGCTGACCGGCGTCCTCGTGCACTTCGAGACCGGCCGGCTGACGATGGCCGCCACCGACTCCTACCGCCTGGCGGTCAAGGAGACGGTGATCGAGGACACCATCCCCGAGCCGCTCGAGGCGATCATCCCGGCCCGGGCGCTGGCCGAGGTGTCGCGTCTCGCCACCGGCGGCTCCGGCCCCATCTCCGTCTCGGTCGACCGCAACCAGATCGCCTTCGGCGTCGACGGCGTCTGGATGACGGCGCGGCGCATCGAGGGCCAGTTCCCGAACTTCCGGTCGCTGCGGCCCGAGGGCTTCGAGCACGACGTGCGGCTGCCCAAGGACGAGCTCGCCGAGGTCGTCAAGCGCGTCGGCGTCTTCGCCCGGCACAACACGCCGCTGCGGGTCGCCTTCTCGAACGGCCAGCTGTCGATCTCGGCCCAGACGCCCGACGTCGGCGAGGCGCGCGAGACCATCCCCGCGCCCTTCGGCGGCGACGCGTTCGAGATCGGCTTCAACGCCGACTTCCTCCGCGACGGCATCGACGCGGTGGTCGGCGACGAGGCCGTGCTGCACCTGATCAGCCCGCTGCGCCCGGCGCTGGTCACCGGTACCGACGACGACTTCTGGTACCTGATCATGCCGATCCGACTGTCGTAGACAGCGGATGCGCGTCGAGCGCATCGATCTCGCCGGGTTCCGCTGCTACGAGACGGCCTCCGCCGCGTTCGCGGAGGGCGTGACGGCGGTCGTGGGGCCCAACGGCGCCGGCAAGACGAGCCTGCTCGAGGCGGTGCACCTGGCGCTCTGCGGCTACTCGCCGCGCACGACGGTCGAGTCGCGGTGCGTGCGCGAGGGCTCGCCGTTCCTGCGGCTGGAGGCCGTGGTCGCCGGCGCCGGGCAACGGCACGACATCTCGCTCGCCCTCGCCCCGGGCGAGCCGCGGCGGATCCGCGTCGACGGGCGCACGCTGCGATCGCGGGACGAGCTGACCGGGCGGTTCGAGTGCCTCGTCTTCCTGCCCGAGCGCCTCGCCGTCGTGCAGCGCGCGCCGGCCGTGCGGCGGGCGTACCTCGACCGGGCGGTGGTGCGGGCGGAGCCGGGCCACGCCGCCACGGTGCTCGCGTACGGCCACGCCCTCGCGCAGCGAAACGCGCTGCTGCGGCGGATCCGGGCCGGCGCCGCCACGGCCGATGCGCTCGATCCGTGGGACGAGCAGCTGGCACAGCACGGCGCTGCGCTGATCGCCGCCCGGGCGCGGCTCTGCGCGCGCCTGGCCGGCCCGTTCGCCGAGCATCTCGAGGTGCTGGGCGGCCGCAGCGGCGCGGCGCTCGTCTACCGGCCGCGCGTGCCGGCCGAGGAGCTCGCCGCCGCCATCGCCGAGCGCCGGTCGCGCGACATCCAGCGGGCCGCGACCAGCACCGGCCCGCACCTCGACGACATCGTGCTGCACGAGCACTCCCGCGAGCTGCGCGCGTTCGGCTCGCAGGGCGAGCAGCGCACGGCCGTGCTGGCGCTGCTGCTGGCCGAGGCGAGCCTGATCAGCGAGCTGCGCGGCGCACCGCCGGTGCTGCTGCTCGACGACGTGCTGTCCGAGCTCGACGCCGACCGCCGCGCGCGGCTGGTGCGGGCGGTGCGCGACGTCGGCCAGGCGATCGTGACGACGACCGAGGCGGCGCACCTGCCCGAGCCGGCCGACCGGGTCCTGGTCGTCGGCGGCGGAGGGATTACCCTGCAGGAGTGAAGCGCGTCGCCGACCTGCTGGGAGCGATGCTGCCGCCGTCGTCCGGCGCCGAGCTGCTGCTGCCGATCCTCCGCGTCTGGCCCGACGCCGTCGGCGCCCCGGTGGCCCGCGAGGCGTGGCCGGCCCGCATGGCCCAGGACGGCACCCTCATCGTGCACGTCACCTCGTCGCTGTGGGCGAGCGAGCTGCAGCTGCTCGAGGGGCTGCTGCGGGAGAAGCTCCAGACCGCGCTGGGCGGTCCGGCGCCGCCCCTGAAGTTCCGCCTGGGACCGGTCCCGCGGCCGACGGCGGAGGTGGTCGTCCCGCCCCCGCCGCGAGCTGCCGTCGAGGCCGCCGAGCGCCTTGCGGCACAGGTCGAGGACGGTCCGTTGCGCGATGCGGTCGAAGCGGCACTGAAACGTGCGCTCGTGCGGTCCGGCGATCTGCCGGATTCCGCGTAACGATGCGGGTTGCGGCGGTCTGACGCCGCGCACTTTGCTACCATGCCAGGGCAGGCGTCAGGCAGGCCAGATCCGCTCCTCGAGCGGGCCTGCGACGCGCGAAACCCGAGGGTAAGGGCGGCGATTGGCAGACACCGAGTACGGCGCAAAGGACATTACCGTCCTCGAGGGTCTCGAGGCGGTCCGGCGCCGTCCCGGCATGTACATCGGCTCGACCGGCATGCGGGGCCTGCATCACCTCGTCTGGGAGGTGCTCGACAACAGCGTCGACGAGGCTCTCGCCGGTCGCTGCGACGCGATCTCGGTGACGTTGCACCGCGATGGCTCGGTCACGGTCGTCGACGACGGCGCCGGCATTCCGGTGGGCATCGTCGAGGGCACCGGCCTGCCCGCGGTCGAGGTCGTCATGACGAAGCTCCACGCCGGCGGCAAGTTCGGCGGCGACGGCTACAAGGTCTCCGGCGGCCTCCACGGCGTCGGCATCTCGGTCGTGAACGCGCTCTCCGAGCGCCTGCTGGTGCGCGTCACCCGCGACGGCGGCGTCTTCGAGCAGCGGTTCGCCCGCGGCCTGCCCGAGCACGAGCTGCGCCGGGTCGCCGACCAGGAGGGCGCGAGCGGCACCATGGTCACGTTCCTGCCCGACCTCGAGATCTTCGAGGAGGGCCGGTTCGACTACGACACGCTCGCCCATCGCATCCGCGAGATGGCGTTCCTCACCGCCGGCCTCGAGATCACGCTGCTCGACGACCGCGGCGAGACGCGCACCGACACGTGGAAGTACGACGGCGGCATCGCCGAGTACGTGCGCTACATCAACGAGGCCAAGGAGCCGGCCCACGAGAAGGTGGTGCACTTCGCCGCCGACTTCGAGGAGGGCGCCGTCGAGGTCGCGATGCAGTGGAACGGCAGCTACACGTCGTCCGTCTTCTCGTTCGCCAACAACATCAACACCCACGAGGGCGGCTCGCACCTCACCGGCTTCAAGGCCGCGCTCACGTCGACGCTCAACCGCTACGCCCGCGACCAGGGCGTGCTCAAGGAGAAGGACGAGAACCTCTCCGGCGACGACGTGCTCGAGGGCCTGGCGGCGATCGTGTCCGTGAAGCTGCGCGAGCCCCAGTTCGAGGGCCAGACGAAGACCAAGCTCGGCAACCCGTTCATGGCCGGCGTCGTGCAGAAGGCCACCAACGAGAAGCTGGCCGAGTTCCTCGAGGAGAACCCCAACGAGGGCCGGATCATCGTCCAGAAGGCCGTGCAGGCCGCGCGAGCCCGCCTCGCCGCCCGCAAGGCCCGCGACACCGCCCGCAAGAGCGCGTTCGGCAACACCTCGCTGCCGGGCAAGCTCGCCGACTGCCGCTCGAAGGACCCGAGCAAGTCCGAGCTGTTCCTGGTCGAGGGCAACTCCGCCGGCGGCTCGGCCGTCGACGGCCGCGACTCCGAGTTCCAGGCCATCCTGCCGCTCCGCGGCAAGATCCTGAACGTCGAGAAGGCGCGCATCGACCGCGTGTTCGGCAACACCGAGGTGCAGGCCATGGTGACGGCCCTCGGCACCGCCACCGGCGAGGACTTCGACCTCGAGAAGGCGCGCTATCACCGGCTGGTCGTGATGACCGACGCCGACGTCGACGGCGCGCACATCCGGACGCTGATCCTGACCTTCCTGTTCCGGCACATGCAGGGGCTCATCGACGCCGGCTACGTCTACATCGCGCAGCCGCCGCTGTACAAGGTCAAGGCCGGCCGGTCGCAGATGTACGTGCAGACCGAGGGCGAGCTCGAGGACTTCGTGATCGGGCAGAAGATCGAGGGCATCGAGGTCACCGGCGCCGCCGGCGTGGTCGCCATCGACGTCGAGCGCTTCCGCATCATCTCGCGGGCGCTGCGCGAGTTCGACGGCTGGCTCGGGCGCCTGCGCGCCGAGCACGGCGCGCCCGCCGTCGACTTCGTGAAGGACCACGGCCTCGTCGGCCACGCCATCGGCTCGCTCGACGCGCTCGACGCGGCGCTCGCCGCCGGCTCCGGCGACGACGCCACCCACACCTCCGAGCTCGTCGCCCGCGACGAGGAGCGCGGCTCGGCCCTGGTGCGCGTGACCGAGCGCCAGAGCGGCACGGTCGACACGGTCGCGATCCCGCTGGCGCTGTTCAAGGCCGAGGCGTTCGAGCGCCTGGAGCGCATCCACCTCCGGCTCGCCGACCTGCTCGGCGAGGGGCCGTTCACCATCCGCGCCGGCCGCAAGGAGCGTCTCGCGAGCACGTTCGAGAGCCTCCGCGAGGCCGTGCTGTCGCTGGCGAAGGACGGCATCGAGATCAACCGCTTCAAGGGCCTCGGCGAGATGAACCCCGCCCAGCTCTGGGAGACCACCATGGATCCGCGCACGCGCACGCTCCAGCAGGTCACGATGGACGACGCGCAGGCCGCCGACGAGCTCTTCACGCTCCTGATGGGAGACCGCGTCGAGCCGCGCCGCGAGTTCATCGAGACCAACGCACGCGAGGTGAAGACGCTCGATGTCTGACATCGTCGAGTTCGACGGCCGCGGGCACGTCGAGCCGCGCGAGCTCTCCGACGAGATGCGCGCGTCGTACCTCGACTACGCGATGAGCGTGATCGTCGGGCGCGCGCTGCCCGACGTCCGCGACGGCCTGAAGCCCGTGCACCGGCGCGTGCTGTACTCGATGTACGAGGCCGGCCTGGCGCCGAACCGCCCGTACGTCAAGTGCGCCAGCGTGGTCGGCGACACGATGGGCCGCTACCACCCGCACGGCGACTCGGCCATCTACGAGACGCTGGTGCGGCTCGCCCAGTCGTTCTCGTCGCGGTACCCGCTGGTCGACGGCCAGGGCAACTTCGGCAACATCGACGGCTACGCCGCCGCCGCCATGCGGTACACCGAGTGCCGGCTGACGTCGCTCGCGCAGGAGATGCTGCGCGACCTCGACCCGGCCATCGTCGAGTTCGGCCCCAACTACGACGGCTCGCGGCAGATGCCGCTGGTGCTGCCGTCGCGGTTCCCCAACCTGCTCGTGAACGGGTCGACCGGCATCGCCGTCGGCATGGCCACGAACGTGCCACCGCACAACCTCGGCGAGACCATCGACGCGGTCGTGGCGCTGATCGACAACCCGGAGGCCACCGTCGAGGACCTGATGGAGCACCTGCCGGGGCCCGACTTCCCGACCGGCGGCATCATCATGGGCCGGTCCGGCATCCACGAGGCGTACGTAACGGGCCGCGGCCGCATCCGCGTGCGCGCCCGGGCCGAGATCGAGGAGCTCGACAACGGCCGCACCGCGATCGTCGTCACCGAGCTGCCGTTCATGGTGCGCAAGGGCGGCGACGAGGGCGTCATCTCCCGCATCGCCGAGCTGGCGAAGGAGGGCGTGCTGCCCGAGATCGCCGACATCGTCGATCTCAACCAGAAGGGCAAGCTCGCCGGCCAGATGCGGCTCGAGCTGCACCTGCGGCGCGACGCGATCCCGAACATCGTCCTCAACAAGCTGTTCAAGCACACCGCGCTGCAGACGACGTTCGGCGCCAACATGGTCGCCCTCGTCGACGGCGTCCCGCGCACGCTCGGCCTGGTCGAGCTGATCACGCACTACCTGGCGCACCAGAAGGACGTCATCACCCGCCGCACGCAGCTCGAGCTGCGCAAGGCCGAGGCGCGCGCGCACATCCTCGAGGGCTACCTGATCGCGCTGCAGCACCTCGACGAGGTGATCGCGCTGATCCGCACCTCGGCCGACGCCGAGGCGGCGCGGACCGGGCTGATGGAGCGCTTCGGACTCTCCGAGGAGCAGGCGCAGGCCATTCTCGACCTCCGCCTGCAGCGGCTCACGAGCCTCGGCCAGGACGAGATCCGCACCGAGCACGACGGCCTCGTGGCCCGCATCGCCGAGCTGCGCACCATCCTCGGCGACGAGGCCCGCGTCTACGCGCTGGTGCGCGAGGAGCTGCTCGAGGTGCGCGCCCAGCACGCCGACGAGCGCCGCACGCTGATCGAGGACGTCGAGGGCGACATCGACGTCGAGGCGCTGATCGCCGACGAGCCGATGGTGATCGCCATCACGCGCGACTCCTACGCCAAGCGCGTCTCGCTCGACGAGTACCGCGTGCAGGGCCGCGGCGGCGTCGGCGTGCGCGGCATGTCGCTGAAGGAAGACGACCCGATCGAGCACCTGTTCGTCGCGTCGGCGCACGACTACCTGCTGTTCTTCACGTCGGTCGGCAAGGTGTACCGCCGCAAGGTCTGGCAGCTGCCCGCACGGCGGCCGCGACGGCAAGGGCCGCGCGCTGCAGAACCTGCTGCCGGTGGAGGAGGACGAGCGCGTGATGGCCGTCTTCCGCACCCGCGACTTCACCGAGGGCGCCTACCTCGTGTTCGGCACGCGCCGCGGCGTCGTCAAGAAGACGGCGCTGCTGCAGTACAACACGCACCTCAAGGAGAAGGGCATCGCCGCGCTCATCATCCGCGAGGACGACGCGCTGGTCGACGTGCGCCTGGCCGACGAGGGCGACCGGATCATGATGATCAGCCGCAACGGCTACGCGGTGTCGTTCCGCGAGGGCGATGTGCGCGCGATGGGCCGCTCGGCCAGCGGCGTGCGCGGCATGCTGCTGCGCGGCGACGACGAGGTGATCGCCCTGCGCGTGCCGCGCGAGGGCGACAGCCTGCTGGTCGTCACCGAGCAGGGCTTCGGCAAGCGCACCCCGGTCGACGAGTACCGCGTCAAGGGCCGCGGCACGATGGGCGTGCTGACGCTCGACCGGCAGGCGATCGAGAAGCGCGGCAAGCTGATCGGCGCCCTCACGGTGGCCGACGGCGACGAGCTGATGACCATCACGGCCAGCGGCACCGTCACGCGCCAGTCGATCGGCGACATCCGCACGACCGGCCGCGCGACGCAGGGCGTGATCGTGCAGAAGCTCCGCGACGACGACGACCGCATCGCCGCGATCGCCATCGTGCGCGATCCGGGCGAGGGCGATCCGGAGGCCGAGCTCGGCGCCGGCACCGACGCGCCCGACGCCGCCGTGGCAGAGGTCGAGGCGCTGGCCGACGACCCCACCACGGCCGCCGACGAGGAGTAGCGCCGGCGGGCGGTCAGGCGGTCGCGGTCTGGACCGGGCTCGCCGTGCGGCGCGCCTGGAATTCCTGCACGGCGGTGATCGCCGCGCTCAGGGAGAGGCCGCGATCCTTGGCCTGCTTGATCAGCAGAACCGTCTCGACGGAGCCCATGTCGTAGGTGCGCTGCTTGCGCCCGTGGGTAGGGATCTCGGCCTTCTGCGTCCAGTAGTCGAGCTGCATCTTGGAGATGCCGGCGACCTGGCAAACCTGTCCGAGCGTCAGCTCGAGACCGAGGAGGTGGTCGCGCACGTCCACCGGTTGCAGCAGGTCGGCATTTGTCACCATTGCCGCGACGCTACCACGGCGGGGCCGACGAGGTAAAGCCTCATCCTTCACCCAGCGCGCCCTTGAGGTGCGCGATCAGGTCGATGGGGATGGGGAAGATGACCGTCGACGTGCGCTCCGACGACATCTCGAGCATCGTCTGGAGGTAGCGCAGCTGCACCGAGACGGGGTGCTCCGAGAGCACCTGCGCGGCGTCCGCGAGCTTCTGCGACGCCTGGAACTCGCCCTCGGCGGCGATCACCTTCGCGCGCCGCTCGCGCTCGGCCTCGGCCTGTCGCGCCATGGCCCGCTGCATCGAGCTCGGGATCTCGACGTCCTTGACCTCGACGTTCGAGACCTTCACGCCCCAGGGCGCCGTCTGGTCGTCGATGATCCGCTGCAGGATCGCGTTGATCTTGTCGCGCTCGGACAGCAGCTCGTCGAGCATGTGCTGGCCGAGGGTCGAGCGCAGCGTCGTCTGGGCGATCTGGCTGGTGGCGACCAGGAACTTCTCGACCTCGACCACGGCCGCGGTCGGGTCGACGACCCGGAAGTAGGCGACCGCGTTGACGCGCACCGGCACGTTGTCGCGGGTGATGACCTCCTGCGGCGGCACCGTCAGGGTCACCGTCCGCAGGTCGATGCGCACCATCCGGTCGATGATCGGGATCAGGAAGATCAGGCCGGGCCCACGGGGCTGGCGTGAGCAGACGCCCGAGCCGGAACACGACCCCGCGCTCGTACTCGCGCAGGACCTTCAGGGCCGCGAACAGCACCGCGACGATCAGGCCGACGACGACAACAGCGGAAATGAGCGCGGTCAAGACCGCACCTCCTCTAGCGGAGCGGGGTGGACGTGCAGTGTGAAGCCCTCGAGGCGTTCGACGACCACACCGGTGCCGACGGGCACCGGCGCGCCGTCCGAGACGGCCGCCCAGAGCTCGCCGTGGACGAACACGAGACCCTCGGGATCGAGCGTCTCGCGCACCTCGCCGTGGCGCCCGACGAGCGTCGAGAGACCGGTGGCGACGGGCAGTTTCCGGACCTTGACCGTGCGCGAGATGATGAACGCGAAGCCCGCGAAGAGCACCAGCGCGGTGCCGACCACGAGCGGGATCGAGATCTGCAGGCCCTCCTGGTCCGAGTCGAACAGCAGGAACGCCCCGACCGCGAACGCGACCACGCCCACCGCCCCGAGCGCGCCGTGCCCCACGGTTATCTCGGCGATCAGCAAGCCGGCGCCGAGCAGCAGCAGCAGCAGCCCGACCCACGTGAACGGCAGGACCGAGATGCCGAACAGGGAAAGCACCAGAAGCAGGCCACCCGCCGCGCCGGGGAAGATCGCACCGGGGCTGGCGACCTCGAAGGCGATCAGCGCGAGGCCGGCGAGGAACATGATCGAGATCAGGTTCGGGTTAATCAGCACGTCGAGGATCTGCAGGTGCAGCGGCAACGTGTGCGTCTCGATCGTCGCGCCCTCGAACGACAGGGTCAGCCCCTTCGGCTCGACCGTGCGGCCCTCCGCCTGCCGCAACAGGTCGGGCGTGTCGGTGGCGATGATCTCGATGACGCCCAGCTCGAGCGCCTCCGCGGCGCTGATGTTGGCGGCCTCGCGAACGGCCTTCTCGGCCCAGTCGGCGTTGCGGCCGTGCGTGGTGGCGAGCACGCGGATGCGCGCCACCGCGTCGTTGACGATCTTCCGCTTGAGGTCGCCGTCGGGAATGTCGGCACCGGCCGCGACCGGCGTGGACGAGCCGAGGTTCGTCGTGGGCGCCATCGCGGCCAGGTCGGAGGCCATCATCACGAACACGCCCGCCGATGCCGATCGCGCCCCGTCGGGTGCCACGAAGGTGAGCACGGGAATGGTGGCGGCGAGCTCGGCCTTGATGATGTCGCGCATCGACGAGTCGAGCCCGCCGGGCGTGTCGATGCGGATCACGACCCCCGCGTCGCCGCGCTTCACGGCGGCGTCGATCTGGCCGATCACGAACCGGGCCGTGACGGGGTCGATGGCCCTGTCGAGGACCACCTCGCGCACGATCGGCTCCGCAGCGGAGGCCGGGACGCCGATGGCGGCAGTCGCGATCACCGCGGCGAGCACCGATCCGATCCGACGGCTCCAGTGCATAAAAGTACCGGCAGTATACGTCGCGAAATGGTGGTGCCGGGGGTTCCGATCGCCTAGGGTGCGGTCGAGGCTCCCCCTCCCTGGGACCGCACCGACACCGGTGTCTGCGCTTCGCCCACACTCCCTGGCCGCCCTGGCGGCGGCCGTGTTCGTCGCTCTCGTGGCGCCCGCCGCGGCAGACGCCGCCGGCTCCGTCCGGGTCATCAAGGTGCCGCTGAAGGCCGCATCGCCATCGGGCCGGGTCGCGAACGCGACCACTGCGGCGCACTGGACGATCCTCAGGTCGATTCGCGTGAAGGGCGGGTTCTCGCTCGCCGGCGTGCACTGGCGCGGGACGCGCAACGCCCGGCTCGAGATCCGCAGCGCGCACCTGAAGGGCCGCTTCGGTGCCTGGCAGCCGGTCGACCGCGCCGATCTCGCGAACCCGAACGAGCGCCGGCGCAACGCGCCCTGGATGTCGGAGGCGGCGTGGTTCGGCAGCTCCGCGCGGCTCCAGATCCGGGTCCGCGGCCGGGTCCGCGATCTCAAGGCCATCGTCGTGAAGCCGGGGCCCGATCCGACGCTGCGCGTGGCGCCGCGGGCGAACGCCGCCCAGCCGGCGATCGTGCCGCGCTCCGGGTGGGGCGCCGACGAGAAGCTGCGCAAGGGCGCGCCGGTGATCGCTCCGCGCGTGCTGGCCGCGGTCATCCACCACACGGCCACCCCGAACGGCTACGCCTCCACGCAGGTGGCCGGCATCATCCGCAGCCTCTACCTCTACCAGACGCGCGGCAACGGCCTGGCCGACATCGCCTTCAACTACCTCGTCGATGCGCAGGGCCGGGTGTACGAGGGCCGCTACGGCGGCGTCGACAAGAACGTCGTCGGCTCGCACACCGCCGGGTTCAACACCGGGACGATCGGCATCGCGCTGATCGGCAACTTCTCGAAGAGCGGCCCGGCCGCGAGGCAGGTGCAGTCGCTCGACACGCTGCTGGCCTGGCGGCTCGACGTCGGCCACATCGACCCGAAGTCGCGCGTGACGCTGACGTCGGAGGGCAACGAGCGCTTCGCGAAGGGCCGCACCGTGTCGTTCCCGGCCATCTTCGCCCACCGCGACGCGGGCAACACCGACTGCCCCGGCGACGGCGTCTACTCCAGGATGGCGCAGATCCGCACGGCGGTGGCGGCGGCCGGCGACCTGAAGGTGCTCGAGCCCGACCCTGACGCCGCCGACGATCGCGCACGCCCTTCAAGCCGATCCGCTTCCGCGCCCGGCTGACGAAGTCGTCGGCCTGGCGCGTGCTCGTGCTCACCACCGGCGGTGCGACCGTCGCCCGGTTCGAGGGCACCGGCGCCACCGTCGACGCGACGTGGAACGGGGCCGTGCTCGGCGGCGGCGGACTGCCGCGCACCGACCTGCTGCGCTGGCGCATCGAGGCGGGCACGGCCCGCCCGGCCGAGGGCGGCTTCGACGGCAGCGTCGCAGGCGGAGGCGGGTCGGGACCCAAGGCGACGGCCGCGGTCGACGGCGTGGCGGCAGGCCCGCCGGTGATGGTCGGCGCCGCGGTCGGCAGGGTCGTCTGGCGCCAGATCAAGGCCGCCACCGTCCAGGTGCTGGTGATGACGGCCGCCGGCGACCCGGTGGTCGTCCTGCGGCCGCCCGCGGCCCTGGCAGCCGGCCCGCAGGCGCTGCTCTGGAACGGCAAGCGCGCCGACGGCTCGGTGGTTCCGAGCGGGCACTACAAGTACGTGATCCGGTCGCAGCTGCCGGGCGCCGCGCTCGAGACGGCGAGCGCGAACGTCGACCTCCGTCACCAGGCCGGCGCGTTCGCGGTCTCGCCGGGGATCTCGCCGAACGGCGACGGTGTCGTCGACGTCGCGGGGATGTCGTTCACGCGCGCCGAGCCGGGCGATGCCCAGCTACGGCTGTTCCGCGGCTCGGCGCTCGTGAAGAACCTGGCGCTGCTGTACGACCAGGCGCCCGGGCCGTTCACGTACCGCTGGACCGGTCGCGGCGTGCCCGACGGCGTCTACCGGGTGCAGCTGCTGGTGCCCGGTGCCGGCGGCCCGCTCGACTTCCAGGTGCCGATCGTCATCGACACGCACGCGCCGACGATCCGGCGCGTCAGCGTCCGCAAGATCAACCGCCTCCGCGACGTGGTGGCCACGGTCCGCATGTCGGAGGCCGCGACGGTGCAGGTGAAGCGCGGCTCGAAGGTGCTCATGACGCGCCGCGTCAAGGCGGGCGTCGTCAAGCTGCGCCTCTCGCGCAGGCTGATGGGCACCGCCCGCAGCCTCACGATCGTCGGCAAGGACGGCCTCGGCAACGTGATGCCGAAGGCGTTCAAGTTCAACGTGCCGCGTTAGCGCGCGGCTGCCGTCACCGCTCGCCAGGCCTCGACCAGCTCGGCCCACGACGCCAGGTCGCTCGGCCGGTCCTCGGCGTGTGCGCCGACCAGCCGCGAGCCGGCCTCGGTCAGGCGCGTGCGGAACGCCGCTGCGCAGATCTCGAGATCGGCGCCCTCGGCCACGCCGAGCACCGCCCAGGGTGTCGGCCGGTCGCTCATCGGGCGGCCTCCGTGCGCAGCGCCGCCTCGGCCGCGCGGTCGATGTCCGACGTCTCGATCAGCGCCAGCTCGCGGTCGCTCAGGTCGGCCTTGCCCGCCACGCGGTCGGCGTGGGCCAGCACCGCGTCCTCGAACAGGTTGCGCGCCGTGCGGGCGTTGCCGAACGACCGGTCGCGCGCGTCGTGCAGCGCGCTCAGCACCTCGCGCGCCCGCTTCCGGGCTCCGTCGGACAGCACGTAGCCGCCCTTCTCCACCATCAGCCGCAGGATCGCGACCAGCTCGTCGGAGGTGTAGTCGGGGAAGTCGACCGTCTCGTTGAACCGGCTCGCGAGGCCCGGGTTCGAGCCGATGAAGCGGGCCATCTCGTCGGGGTAGCCGGCGACGATCACGACGAACTGCTCGCGGTCGTCCTCCATCCGCTTCAGCAGCGCCTCGATCGCCTCGCGGCCGAAGTCGTTGCCGGCCTGCTCCGGCGCCAGCGTGTACGCCTCGTCGATGAACAGCACGCCGCCGATCGCGCGGTCGACGACGGCCTGCGTGCGCGGCGCGGTCTGGCCGACGTACTCCGCCACCAGGTCGGAGCGCGACACCTCGACCAGGTGGCCCTTCGCGAGCAGGCCGAGCGAGCCGAAGATCTCGGCCACGAGCCGCGCGACGGTGGTCTTGCCCGTGCCGGGCGGGCCGGTGAACACCATGTGGTGCGACAGCGGCGGGTTCGGCATGTCGCGCTCCGCCCGCCGCCGGCGGACGATCAGCAGGTTGGTCAGCGACTTCACGTACGCCTTGGCCGTCTTCAGGCCGATCAGCCCGTCGAGTGCGGCCATGATCTCGGCGATCGGGCGCAGCGTCACGGCGGCTGCCGGCGCCGCGGATGAGCGGCGGCGCCGTCGTCGCGGCGGCGCCGGGCACGGCGGCGGTCGGGCGCCGCCGCCTCGCCGACCTGGTCACGCAGCGCACCGAGGTGCACCAGCTCGCCCACCACCGACTCGCGCAGCGCGGCCATGCCCGGGTAGGTGCGGGCCAGGTTCCGCGCCGGCAGGTGCTCGTAGCCGCCGTCGACGCGCTCGAGCATCGCCAGGTACTCGTCGGCCGTGCCCGCCGGGTCGCGGGCGATCTGCACGTCGAGCGCGTCGCGGACGCGGGTGGCGATGGCCGTGGCGGCGGCGTCGCGCGGGCCGCGGCGCAGTCGTCCCCGCCAGCTCGTACAGGTCGACCATCACGGCGATGCCGGCCGCGAGGGAGTCCTCGAGCGCGGCGGGGCGGCCGGCGGGCGTGGTGGCGGCGATCTGCGCGAAGCGGTCGGCGCAGCGGTCGAGCTCCTCGGCCCGGCCGCGCGCCGCCTCGTCGCCGGCGCCGCACACGATGCCGACCGCCTCGCGAGCGGGCCGCCAGACCTCGGCCGTGACCCGCTCGCGCACCAGCGCGATGGCGAGGGTCTGCGAGTGCTCGTCGGTGTCGAAGCGGTACACGTCAGCGAGTCGCTATCTCGAGCGGCAGCGAGCCGAGCACCGGCGCGATGCGCGCCAGCTCGGCGCGCGTCGTGCGTTCCTCGAGGGCGGGCTTGCTCGCGCAGCCGGTGACGGCGATGCCGGCGACCTCGATGCCGCGAGCGGCGGCAGCCTCGGCCGTCAGTGCGACGACCGACAGCGCGGCCCGGTCCGGCCGCGTCACGATCACCAGCGGCAGGCCCACCGCCGCGGCCAGGTCGGCGTACGTGGTCGCCTCGCCCAGCGGCTCCAGCAGCCCGCCGCCCTCGATGACGAGGCCGTCGGAGGCGGCACGCAGCTCCTCCACCACCTCCAGCAGGTGGTCGATGCTCGGCGGCGGCGCGTGCTCGATCCGGGCCGCGACGCCGGGCGACAGCGCCGCCAGGTAGCGGTAGCCCGTCGCGCAGACCGTGCCGGCGGCGGCCGCGGCGACGGCCATGGCGTCATCCGTGCGACCGGTCTGCGCCACCTTCAGGAACCCGGGCGTCCGGCCACGCGCGATCGCGTCCTGCGCGTACAGGCCGGCGACGCGCGTCTTCCCGACGCCGGGTGCCGTGCCGATGAGGAAGACGTCGATCACGCGGCGTCCCCGACCCGCACGACCTCGCCGGCGTCGAGCCGCCGCTCGCTGCCGTCGGGCAGCGTCACGATCAGCCTCCCGCGGTCGTCGACGCCGGCGGCGGTGCCCGCCAGGGTGCCGTTCCCGAGCTGCAGGACGACCCCGCGGCCGGCCAGGTCGTCGAGCGCGCCGAAGCGGTCGCGCAGCGACGCGAAGCCGTGCTCGTGCCCACGCGTCGTAGGCGGCCTCGATGCCGTCCCTCACGTCGTGCAGCAGCGCGAGGCGGTCCTGCGCATCGCCCGTCTCGACCAGCAGCGAGGTGGCCGGCAGGCGGTCGGTGGCGGGCAGCCGGTCGGGCGGCGTGTTCGCGTTGATGCCGACGCCGACGATCACGTAGCGGCCGCCGGCCGGCGGGCGTCTCGAGCTCCATCAGGATGCCGGCCACCTTCGCGCCGCCGATGACGATGTCGTTGGGCCACCGGATGCGGGCCGGCGATCGGCAGCGCCTCGGCGATGCCGACGCCCACCACGAGCGCCAGCGGCGCGAGCGCCTCGGTCGGCGCGTCGGGGCGCAGCAGCAGCGAGAACATCAGCGACGCGCCCGGCTCGTCGGCCCACGTGCGGCCGCGGCGACCCCGGCCGTCGGTCTGGTGGTCGGTGACGGCCATGAAGCCCTCGGCCGCGCCCTCGGCCGCGGCGCTGCGCACGATGTCCTGCGTCGAGCCGCATTCGCGGTGCAGCGAGGCGTGCCGGCCGAAGCGCGCACTGCTGAGGGGGCTTCGCCGGCCGCGCCACGTCGCCTACAATAGCCGCCCGAA
Source organism: uncultured Actinomycetes bacterium (assembly GCA_963732645.1). Lineage (GTDB taxonomy): Bacteria > Actinomycetota > Thermoleophilia > Gaiellales > F1-60-MAGs149 > VFJZ01. The sequence continues at coordinate 57,588 of CAVTAC010000002.1, read as the reverse complement.
TGCTCCGCACCCGTCACGTGAGCGTCGACCTGACCGCGCGTGCCCGCGAGCGCGACCGACTCGACCGCAGCGCCCTCTCCGATGCGGTCCTCGCCGCCCGCGCGAAGGGCGGCGACCGCGAGGCGCGCGACGTGCTCGTCGAGCGCCACGCCGGCCGGGTCGAGCGCATCGCCCACGCCCGGCTGAGCGATCCGGAGGAGGCCCGCGACGCCGCGCAGGAGGCGCTCGGCCGGATCGTGGAGGGCCTGCAGTCGTACCGCGGCGAGGCGTCGTTCGCGACCTGGGTGCACCGCGTCGCGACCAACGCCTGCACCGATCACGCGCGGCGCCTGGCCCGCGTGCGGCGCAGCGAGATCGTCGACGGCGCGGCGGCCGCGGCGGGCCTGGCCCATGCCTGCCGAGCCCGACCTCGAGCCGATCGGCGTCGACGCGGCGCTGCGCGACTCGCTCGACCTGCTGTCGCAGCAGCAGCGCAGCGCGCTCGTGCTGAAGGCCGTCATGGACATGCGCGACGAGGACGTCGCCGAGGCGATGGCGCTGCCCGTCGGCACCGTCAAGTGCCACGCCCACCGGGGGCGCAAGCTGATCGCCGCCCGACTGCGGAGGACCGCATGAACGCCGCCGAGATCGAGGCCATCATCCCGCACCGGCCGCCGTTCCGGTTCGTGGACGAGATCGTGGAGCTCGAGCCCGGCGTCCGCGCCGTCGGCCGTCTCGCCATCACCGGCGACGAGTGGTACCTGCAGGGCCACTTCCCGGGCAACCCGATCGTCCCGGGCGTGATCATGGTCGAGGCGTGCGCCCAGGTGGCCGCCGTCTGCGCGCTCACGCACCCCGACCACCAGGGCAAGTTCGGTGTCTTCGCGGCCATCGACGAGACGCGCTTCACCCGCATCGTGCGCCCCGGCGACGTACTCGACATGACGATCGTCATGGAGCGCCTGCGCATGCGGCTCGGCCGCTGCAGCGCGGCCATCGCCGTCGGCGGCGAGCCGGCCGTCAAGGCGACGCTCACGTTCGGGCTGCTCGAGGAGGCCCCCTCGTGATCGGTGCCCTGCGGTCGACCGCGGGCATCGTCTCGATCGGCGCGGCCGTGCCGGAGCGGATCGTCACGCAACGACGAGATCGCGCTGCGCATCGACACCTCCGACGAGTGGATCCGCGCGCGCACCGGCATCGCCGAGCGCCGCGTCGCGGCGCCCGACGTGTGGGCGTCCGACCTCGGCCTGGCCGCGGCGCAGCAGGCGCTCGACCGCTCCGGCCTGGCGCCGGCCGACATCGACATCGTGATCGCGGCGACGTGCTCGCCCGACGCGTACTTCCCGTCCATCGCGGCGGTCATCGCCGACGGGCTCGGCGCGCACTCCGCGGCGGCCAACGACATCTCCGCGGCCTGCACCGGCTGGGTCTACGCGCTCATGAACGCCGTCACGCAGATCCAGAGCGGCCTCGCGCAGCACGTGCTGGTGGTCGGAGCCGAGACGCTCTCGAAGATCCTCGACTGGGACGACCGCTCGACCTGCATCCTGTTCGGCGACGGCGCCGGCGCCTGCGTGATGTCGGCGGGCGCGCTGCCCGAGACCGTGTTCGGCCTGGAGCTCGGCGCCGACGGCTCCCGCGGCAACGACCTCGATCGTCGGCGCGCTGCGCGGCAACCCCGTGATCGAGATGGACGGCGGCGCGGTGTTCCGGTTCGCGACGACGGTGATGGTCGAGTCGACGCAGCGCGTGCTGGACGTGTGCGGCGTCGGCATCGACGAGGTCGACTGGATCGTGCCGCACCAGGCGAACGTCCGGATCATCGACAATGCCGTGAAACGTCTCGGCGCCGACCCGTCGCGCGTGCTCGTCAACCTGGAGCGCTACGGGAACACCTCTGCCGCCTCGATTCCGCTGTGCCTCGAGGAAGCGTGGAGCGACGGGCGCCTGAAGAAGGGAGATCGCGTGCTGATGGTCGGCTTCGGTGGCGGTCTGACGTGGGGCTCGTGCCTGACCGAGTGGGCGGGCGCCGGTCCCGAGGGGGCGTGTGCGGATGAAGGTGGCGTTTCTGTTCCCCGGCCAGGGAGCGCAGGAGGTCGGGATGGGCGCGGCGTTCGCCGCCGCCTCGCCGGCCGCCCGCGACGCGTACGACCGGGCCTCGGCGGCCGTCGGCTTCGACGTGGCCGAGCTCTGCTTCGAGGGGCCGATCGAGCGCCTGTCGCAGACCGAGATGACGCAGCCGGCGCTGACCGCCACGTCGATCGCGTGCCTGGCGGCCGTGCAGGAGGCCGGGTTCACCGCCGACTACGTGATCGGCCACTCGGTCGGCGAGTACGCGGCGCTGGTGGCGGCCGAGGCGCTGTCGGCCGACGACGCCATGGTGCTGGTGCGCGAGCGCGGCCTGGCGACGGCCGAGGCGGCGACCGAGACGCCGGGGGCGATGGCCGCCGTGATCGGCCTGCCCGACGAGCAGGTCGAGCAGCTCTGCGCCGGCATCGAGGGCGTGTGGCCGGCCAACTACAACTGCCCCGGGCAGCTCGTCGTGTCGGGCACCGAGGCCGGCGTCGCGGCGCTGATCGAGGCCGCCACGGCGGCCGGCGCGCGCCGCGCGCTGCGGCTGAACGTCTCGGGCGGGTTCCACTCGCCGCTCACCGCGCGTGGCCGAGCGACGGCTGCGGCCGGCGCTCGAGGCGGCGACGTTCCACGACCCGGCGACGCCGTTCTTCTCGACCGTCACCACGCGGGTCGAGACGCGCGGCGCCGACCTGGCCGAGATCCTCGTGCAGCAGCTGACCGCGCCGGTGCGCTTCACGCAGGCCGTGCAGGAGCTGGTCGGCCTCGGCGTCACGCAGTTCGTCGAGATCGGCTCGGGCAGCGTGCTGTCCGGGCTCGTCAAGCGCATCGACCGGTCGGTGCAGGCGATCGCCGTGTCGAACCCCGACGGCCTGCAGAAGCTGGAGGCCACCCGTGCCTGACCTCTCCGGACGCGTCACCCTCGTCACCGGCGGATCGCGCGGCATCGGCCGCGCCATCTCGCTCGAGCTGGCCCGCGCCGGCGCGCGGGTGGCGGTCAACTACGCCGCGCGGCCCGACGCCGCCGACGAGGTCGTCGGGCTGATCAGGGAGGCCGGCGGCGACGCCGTCGCGCTGAAGGGCGACGTCGCCGATCCCGAGCAGGCGGCCGGCGCTGGTCGAGCAGACGCGAGGAGGCGTTCGGCGACGACCTCTGGAACGTCGTCTGCAACGCCGGCATCACGCGCGACAACCTGATGTCGCGCATCGGCGACGACGACTGGCGCGCCGTGATCGACACCAACCTCGGCGGCACGTTCCACGTCTGCAAGGCGGCCAGCCGCAAGATGCTGCGCAAGCGGCGCGGCTCGATCGTGACCATGTCGAGCGTGGTCGGCCTGCACGGCAACGCGGGGCAGACCAACTACGCGGCCTCGAAGGGCGGCGTGATCGCCCTCACGAAGGCGCTCGCGAAGGAGGTCGGCTCGCGCGGCATCCGCGTCAACTGCATCGCGCCGGGCTACATCGCGACCGAGCTGACCGACGTGCTGCCCGAGGCCGCGCGGGCCGGAATCCTCGCCCAGACGCCGCTGGCGCGGCTTGGCGACCCCGACGACGTCGCGCGTGTCGTACGGTTCCTCCTCTCGGACGACGCCGCCTACATCACGGGCGCGGTCGTCGCCGGTCGATGGCGGGATGGGGATGTAACGTGGAACGCCGGCGGGTCGTGGTCACCGGAATCGGCGCCGTGAACGCGGTCGGCACCGGCGTGCCCGACTTCCTGCAGGGCCTCCGCGAGGGCCGGCCCGGCGGTGCCCCGATCACGCAGTTCGACGCGTCGGACTCGCCCGTCAAGATCGCCTGCGAGGTGAAGAACTTCGACGCGGCCGAGGTCCTCGACAAGAAGACCGCGCGCCGCACCGACCGCTACTCGCACTTCGCGGTGTTCGCCGCCCGCGAGGCGGTGGAGCACGCGCGGCTCGACATCGCGCCCGAGGCCGACCGCATCGGCTGCTCGATCGGGTCGGGCATCGGCGGGCTGAACACGCTCTTCACCGCCCACGAGCACCTGTTCGCGAAGGGCATCGACCGGTTCTCGCCGTTCTGGGTGCCGGCGCTGATCCCCAACATGGGCGCCGCGTACGTGTCGATCGAGCTCGGCACGCGCGGGCCGCTGGTCGCGTCGTGCACCGCCTGCGCGGCGAGCTCGATGGCGATCGGCGACGCCGTCATGTACATCCGCGCAGGGCATGGCCGACGTGATGCTCGCCGGCGGCGCCGAGGCGGCCGTCACGCCCGATGGGCGTCGGCGGCTTCCACGCCATGCGGGCGATGTCGACGCGCAACGACGACCCGGCGGGCGCCAGCCGCCCGTTCGACCTCGGGCGCGACGGCCTCGTGATCGGCGAGGGCGGCGCGGTGCTGGTGCTCGAGGAGCTCGAGCACGCCCTGGCGCGCGGCGCCACCATCCTGGCCGAGGTGACCGGCTACGGCCTCTCGTCCGACGCCCTCCACGTGACCGAGCCCGATCCGACCGGGGAGAACCCGGCCCGCGCCATCCGGATGGCGCTCGCCGACGCCGGCCGCGAGCCGTCCGAGGTCGGCTACGTCAACGCGCACGGCACCTCGACGCCGGTCGGCGACGCCTCCGAGACGCGGGTGCTGAAGCTGGTGTTCGGCGAGGAGCACGCGTACCAGGTGCCGGTCTCGTCCACGAAGTCGATGACGGGCCACATGCTCGGCGCGGCGGGCGCCACCGAGGCCGTCATCTGCACGCTGGTGCTGCAGGAGAACTTCCTGCCGCCGACCATCAACCTGCACACGCCCGACCCGGCGTGCGACCTCGACTACGTGCCGAACGTGGCCCGCGAGGCGCGCCCCGACGTGGTGCTCTCGAACGGCTTCGGCTTCGGCGGGCACAACGCCTGCCTGGTTTTCGAGCGCTACCGCTAGACTCTGCAACCGACGCACGTGCCCGGTGCGTCTAACACTCAGTGGCCCAGATCTCGGTCGACATAGAGCGCGGCCCGGATGATCCGGAGCCCCAGAAGGCCGGCCGACACCCCAACACGTGCCCGGTCTGCCGCTCGCACTACCGCGACGACGAGCTCGCGGCGGCGCTGCGCGTGTGTCGCCAGTGCGGCTACCACTTCGCCGTCACGGCCCGCGAGCGCATCTCGCAGCTGACCGACCCCGGCACGTTCGTCGAGGTCGGCGCCGACCTGCGCTCGGCCGACCCGCTGGCGTTCATCGACCTGAAGCCGTACATCGAGCGCCTGGCCGCGGCCGAGCTGGCCACCGGCCTCGGCGACGCGAGCGTGGTCGGCACCGCGATGATCGGCGGCCGCTCGGCCGTGCTCGCGGTGATGGACTTCAGCTTCCTGGGCGGCTCCATGGGCAGCGTCGTGGGCGAGAAGTTCGCGATGGCCGCCGACCTGGCCGTCGCCCACGGCGTGCCGTTCGTCTCGGTCGCCGCCTCGGGCGGCGCGCGCATGCAGGAGAACATCCTGGCGCTGATGCAGATGGCGAAGACCGTGATGGCCGTCGACGCCGTGCGCGACGCGCGGCTGCCGTTCATCTCGATCTGCGGGCACCCGACCACGGGTGGCGTGATCGCGTCGTTCGCCGCGCTGGGCGACATCACGATCGCCGAGCCGGGCGCGCTGATGTCGTTCGCCGGGCCGCGGGTCGTCCAGCAGACGACGCGCGAGACGCTGCCCGAGGACTTCGGCCTGGCCGAGTCGCAGCTGCGGCTCGGCCACATCGACGCCGTCGTGCCGCGCGGCGAGCTGACCGCGACCGTCACGCGTCTGCTGGCGCTGTTCGCGCCCGCGCCGGAGGAGACCGGCGACGAGGCCGAGGCAGCCGGAGCCGCCGGCCGCCGGCGCGTTCGGCTGGCTGCGGCGACTGGTCGGGCGCGGCTCGGATGGTTAGGGTCACGGAGGACATCCGCCGGCTCCGCCGCCGCTTCCAGGAGCGCGGCGAGGAGTCGCAGGTCTGGGACGTCGTGCAGAACGCGCGGCACCAGGACCGGCCGTACTCGCTCGACTACGCGAAGCGCCTGTTCGGCGACTCCTACGAGCTGCACGGCGACCGCACGGCCGGCGACGACCCGGCGATCGTGGCCGGCATCGCCACGTACCACGGCCGCCCGGTGGCGTTCGTCGGCCACCAGAAGGGCCGCGACCTGGCCGAGCGCACGCACCGCAACTTCGGCATGGCCCGGCCCGAGGGCTACCGCAAGGCGATCCGCGCCATCGAGCTCGCCGACCGCCTCGGCTACCCGATCCTGACGTTCGTCGACACGCCGGGCGCGTATCCGGGCGTCGGGCGCCGAGCAGGCCGGCCAGGCGGGCACGATCGCGCGCTCGATCCTGTCGCTGGCCCGCGTCAGCGTGCCGGTCGTCTGCTCGGTGATCGGCGAGGGCGGCTCCGGCGGCGCGCTCGCCATCGCCGTCGGCGACCGCGTGCTGATGCAGGAGAACGCCATCTACAGCGTCATCTCGCCGGAGGGCTGCGCCGCGATCCTGTGGAAGGACGCCGGCCAGGCGCGCAAGGCCGCCTACGCGTTCCGGCCGACGGCCCGCGCCTGCCTCGACCTGGGCGTCATCGACGTGATCGTGCCGGAGCCGTCCGGCGGCGCGCACCGGGACCACGACCGCGCGGCGCGCCTGCTGGACGAGTCGATCCGCACCGCGCTGGCCGAGATCGAGGCCGAGCCGGTGCGCGAGCGCCGTCGCACCCGCCGCGCCAAGTACCGCGCCATGGGCGTCTGGGGCGTCGCCGAGCCGGACTGAGCGGGCCGTTCGCCGGTCAGCGAATCGGCCAGTGCCGCTTCGCGAGCGCCGGCAGCGCCTGACCGGTGACCCAGATGCGGCCCACCTCGTACGGGCCGTAGCGCACCGAGCCGTCGCCGTTCTGGCGCGCCCGCAGCCACGTCAGCGAGCGGCTGGTGGCGCGGCCGCAGGTGAGCTTGGCCTGGATCGCCCACGCGGTCGACTGCGCGTTCGGCCGCTGGCCGATGCCGAGCACGTACCCGTCGCCGGAGCGGAACCGCTCGAGCGCCGTCAGCGCGCGCCGGATCGCCTTCGTGCGGCACGAGTAGCCGGCGGCGCGCAGCGCCTGGATGCCGGCCGCGGTCATGTCGGACTGCTGGCCCTCGGGGAAGTAGTCGAAGCCGCCGCCGGGCGCCTGGTCCTTCAGGATCTGCCGCACGACGGCCTTCGGGATCGGCCGCTTCGCGGTCTTCAGGGCCAGCACGCCGAAGATGGACGAGTTGGTGATCGTGCCGCGGCCGTAGTAGCCGCCGTGCCGGCTGCGCTCGAGCAGCGCGATCAGGTCGCGGCCGCCGAACTTCCGCGGGTTCAGGCCGCCCGCGACGGCCGCCATGATGCCGAGCTCGCGGTCGGTCGCCGTCTTGAGCTGTGCCGACTGGCGCGCCATGCAGGTGGCGGCTGCGCTTCGCCGCGGCGCGCCGGTTGGCGGCGCGCAGCGCGATCGCTCCCCAGCCCGTGCCGGTGCGGTCGCCGAGGCAGCCGTCGGAGGTCTGGCGCGCGACCAGGTAGTCGGCGGCGCGGGAGACCGTCGTGGCGGAGGACGCGGCGGCGGGGAAGGCGGCGAGGACGCCGAGGAGCAGGAGGGTGAGTGTCAGGTTTCTCATGGCGGTGTGGGGTCGGGGACGAGCTCGACGTGCAGGCGGCGGCCGTGCCGGCGCAGGAGCCGGATCAGGCCGGGCCCGGCGATGCCGAGCAGGATGGCGTTCGTGACGGCATGGGTGACGTCGAAGGGGATGCCGCGGGCGTGCGTGGCGACGAAGGCCTGCCAGGTGAAGACGGGGCCGAACGCCGCCAGCTGGTAGAGGTCCATGATCGCGCCGAACAGGAAGCCCCAGACGACGCCGAAGGCGACCAGGGGGACGCGGTCGACGAGGAAGGGGCGCAGGAACCCGGCGGACGCGCCGACCAGGCCCCAGGCGAGCATCTGCCAGGGCGTCCACGGGCCCTGGCCGAGGAAGGCGTTCGACACCAGCGCCGCGGTGGCGCCGACGGCGGCGCCCGCGCGGGGCCCCAGGCTGATGCCGGCGCAGGCGCAGATGGTGGTCACCGGCTGCGCCGACGGGATCGCGGCGAACAGGACGCGCCCCGCAGCGGCCGCCGCGCCGAGCGTGGCAACGAGCGCCACCTCGCGTCCGCCACCGGCCGACCGCTCCCAGCCGATCAGGCCGACCAGCACCAGGAAGGCGCCGATCAGCAGCGTCAGCTCGGACAGCGTCATGCGTCACCGCCCAGCCGGCCGTCGGCCAGCTCGTGCACCTCGGCGCCGCACGCGGCCAGCAAAGCGCCGGTCGTGCGTCGCGAGCACGATCGCCCGGCCGGTCGCGGCGCGGGCCCGGATCAGCCGGGCCAGTGCCGCCCGGCGGGCGGGATCCATGCCGCGGGTGGGCTCGTCCAGCAGCAGCACGTCCGGGTCGGCGGCCAGCGCGGCGGCGATCGCCACGCGCTCGCGCTCGCCGGCCGAGAGATCGCGGGGGTGCCGGTCGCGCAGCGCGGCGATGTCCAGCGCCGCCAGGACCTCCTCGATGGCGCCGTGCGGCGCACCCGACGCCACCTCGGCGCGCACGTTGTCGCACAGCAGGAAGCGCCCCGGATCCTGCGGCACCAGTGCCAGCGCCGGATACCGCTCCTCGGCCGGCTGCGCGGTCACGTCACGGCCGTGCAGCTCGACGGTGCCGGCGCGCGGCTGGTCGAGTCCCGCGAGCAGCCGCAGCAGGGTCGTCTTGCCGCTGCCGTTGGCGCCGTGCAGCGCCACGACGGCACCGGCCCGCACCTCGAGGTCGATGCCGTGCAGCACCCGCGCGTCGCCCCGCCCGCCGTCCAGGCCGCGCGCGGCCAGCACGACGTCGCCCGCCGGTCCGGCGGCGTGGGGCGGCAGATCCTCCGCGGCGTCGCCGCCCACCTCCACCACCCGGTCGGCGATGGCGTCGGCCCGGTCGCGGCGGTGCTCGGCGATCAGCACGGCGGTGCCGGCGTCGGCCAGCGCCCGGATCAGCGCCATGAACGACGCGGCGGCCTCGTCGTCCAGCTGCGCGGTGGGCTCGTCCAGCAGCAGCACCGGCGGCTCCGGGGCGAGCACGCCGGCCAGCGCGACGCGCTGCAGCTCGCCACCCGACAGGGTGTCGACGGTGCGGTCGGCCAGGTGCAGCGCACCGACCCGGTCGAGCGCCCGCCGCGAGCGCGGCTCGAGCTCGTCGGCCGGCGCGCCGTGGTTGGAGAGCCCGAAGGAGACGTCGCGCAGCACCGCGCGGTACACCACCTGGGCCTCCGGGTCCTGGAAGGCGATGCCTGCCAGGCGGGCGACGGCGGCGGGCGTGGCGGTGCGGGTGTCGAGGCCGTCGACGTGGACGTGGCCGGCGAAGCGGCCGCCGTGGAAGTGCGGCACGAGGCCCGCGAACGCGCGCAGCAGCGTCGTCTTGCCTCCGCCCGACGGCCCGGCCAGCAGCACGACCTCGCCGCGGCGCAGCTGCAGCTCGACGCCGTCCAGCACGTTGCCGACGGCATCGGGATAGCGGTAGCTGACGCCCTCTGCCGACGCGATCACCGCCGCCTCCCGACCAGTACGGCGGCCGCGATGCCGAGGAACGCCAGCAGCGTGGCGGCCACCAGCGCGGCGGTCGACGACGTGCCGAGCGTCGGGTACCAGCGGAAGTCGCCGGCGCCGAAGATCGTCCAGATGCCGACGGCGACGGTGCCCGCGCCGACCACGGTGAGCGCCCGCTCGCGCACCGTGAGCGCGCGCTCGGGCATCGCCGTCGCGCGGCCGGCGCCGTAGCCGCGGGCCGCCATCGCCTCGGCGTGGTCGCCGCCGCGCTCCAGCGCCGCCGCGCACATCGGCTCGAGCAGGCCGCCCCAGGTGCGGAGCGCCTCGCGGCGCGGTCCGCCGGTGCGCCAGCCGCGCAGCCGGGCGGCCTCGTGCAGGGTGACGGCGTCGCGGCGCAGCGCGGGCAGCAGGCGCGCGGCGAGCGCGACGGTGAGAGCCGACCGCGGCGCCGCCAGCGCGGCGCGGGCCGCCAGCCGGTCGCGGTCGACCAGCGCCAGGAACGCGCCGGTCAGGAGCGTCACGGCGGCCAGGCGGGCACCGGCGGCGAGGCCGTAGAGCAGCTCCTCGAGCGTCACCTGGAGGTCGAGGAACACCGAGGTCGGGCCGTTGATGAGAATCAGGTCGCCCTGCGTCGAGACGAACGGATTGAGGAGCGCGACGGCGAGACCGGTGGTGATCGCGATGGTCGCGAACAGCCGGCGCGGGCCGGGCGACCGGGCCAGCAGCAGGGACGAGGTGAGCAGGCAGGCGCCGATCACGAACGGGTCGTCGGAGGCGAACGCCGCGATCGAGACGCCGATCGCGACGAGTCCGATCGACAGGGGTGCCAGGGGCATCACGCCCCACCGCCGTACGCGACGGGTGCGCCGGCGGCGTCGAACACGACGGCGTACCGGTGGTCGAGCAGCGAGGCATCGGCCGCGATCGCCGTGGCCGCGGCGGTGGCAGCCGCCGCATCGACGCCGGACACCGCAAACACCACGCCGCCGTCCGTGGTGGCGGTGGCGGCGGCCACCGCCCGTCCCTCGGGCACGGTCAGGTCCTTGCCGGCGGCGGCGTCCCAGCGGCGGACGGCGCCGTCCTCGATCCAGGCCGTGAGCCCGGCGGACCGCGGGTCCTCGGCGGCCCGGGCCCAGTCGGCGTCGCGCGTGCGCAGATCGGTCTCGGCGCCGACCAGCACCCGGAACGGTGACGCCCCGGTGCCGACCTTCGCACCTGCCTTCTGCAGCGCCGCGGCCAGCGGCGGATCGGCCGTCACGCTGGCCGGTGCGGTGCGGGCGCCGTGCACGAACGGCTCCGGCCACGATCCGACGACCGCCGGCACGTTGGCGTACGCGCGCCAGCGGCGGAAGTCCCACCAGGCGGTGTCACCGTCGCGGAGCGTCCACTCGGCCGCGCCGACGTCGGCCTCGACGCCGTTCACGAAGTAGAGCCAGTCCTCGCCGTCGTCGAGCGAGCCGGAGCGCCCGTCGATCGACTGCACGAACCGGCCGCCGTACCGCGTCGACACCTTCGCCACGCCCTGCAGCGCGGCGAGCACCGACTGGCCCGGCGCGACGCGCTCGGACCGCACGATCTTGCTGCCGAAGCCCTCCGAGATCACCAACGACGCAGCCGGCGCCGCCGGAGCGGTCACGGGAGGTTGCACCCGGTGCTCGCCGCAGCCTGCGACGAGCACCGGGAGCGCGAGCCAGATGACGGCTCGCCTCAACATCACGCCTTGCCGCTGACCTGTTCCGAGCGGATGGTCGAGGGCTGCGTCGCACGGGCCTTGAACCGCTTGCCCGGCTTCACGCGCACCGTCACGAACCCGCTGGCGGGCACCGTGTGGTTGCGTCCGTTGACCCGCAGCGCGGCGCCCTTGGCGCCGATCACCTTGCCGCTGGCGGTGTCGAACTTCGTGACGCGGAAGCGCACGTCGCCGTTCGCCTTCTTGGAGACGAGGTCGAGATCCAGCGGCAGGAACGAGCCCTGCTTGCCGAAGTCGTCGATCAGCCACCACACGACCTCGGCGCCGCTCGGCACGACGGCCACGTCGGCGCCGACCTGCGACGGGACGCCGTTGACGGTGAACTGCCAGCCGCCGGTGGCGGACTGCCCGCTGGCGAAGCGCTGCAGCAGGCCGGAGTTGAACGACGCGAAGAACTGCACGGTCACGGGCACGTCGCGACGGGCGCCGAGCGCGACGATCTGGCCGAGCGCGGTGCGGGGCGCGAGCACGTGTGCGGCGCCGGCGGTGTCGACGTACGAGCGGACAGAGCCGTTCGCGACCGGCGGGACGAGCTCGCGCGTGACGGTCTCCACGCGGATCGTCGGTGTGGCGGCGGACGCCGGTGCGGCGACCGCCAGTAGGGCGAGGGTCGCCACGATTGCCCTGCGGGGCCTCATAGGTGCCTCCTTCTCCTCGAGGGGGACTTGGGACTGGTTGCGGAGGCGGGTGTTCTGACTCGGGGCGTGCTTCCGGCGACGTGCCGGCCGCCATGCCTCCCTTCCCGGTCGAGACCAGTGGGCGGGTTCTCACCCGACGGCGTGGCGGTGCCCCATACAGCGGCGGGACCGTGCCGGCATTGCACCGGACTTCCCCTTTACGCGCATGGCGACCTCCGGGGCCGATGCTATCAGGAGGCGAGCATCCGCTCCATCAGCGCCAGCGCGCCGTGCTTGGAGAGCGGCTCGTTCAGGTTGCCGCACTTGGGCGACTGCACGCAGCTCGGGCAGCCGTCGGTGCACGGGCAGTCGCGGATCACGTCGCGGGCGTCCCGCACCAGGGCGGCGAAGTCGTCGTAGCCGCGACGCGTGATCCCGATGCCGCCGGGATGCCCGTCGTAGACGAAGATCGTCGGCCGGCCGGTGCCCGGATGGAGGTTCGTCGACAGCCCGCCGATGTCCCAGCGGTCGCACATCGCGTGCAGCGGCAGCACCGAGATGAGCGCGTGCTCGGCGGCGTGCAGCGCTCCGAGCACGTCGTCGATGCCGTGCAGCAGCGCGTCGGGCACGCAGAACCACAGGGCCTGCGTGTGGAACATGCTCGGCGGCAGGTCGAGCTCGTGCGTGTCGATCACCTCGTGCCGGGGCAGGCCGCGCCGCTGGTAGGCCAGCACCTGCTCCGTCACCGACACCTCGCCGAACGACAGGTCGACCCCGAGCGCGGCGGCCGACGTGTGGGTGCGCGTGATGTCGGTCATCGTCGAGCTCTTGACCTGCGTGTACCACTCCTCGGCGAAGGGCTGCACGCGGGCCACGCGCTCGGTCAGGTCGAGCTCCGAGACGAGGAACGACTCGCCCAGGTGCAGGTAGATGGCGCCCTGGTGGACGGTGCGATACGCGCGCTCCTGCTCGACCGTGCCGAGCACCTGGCCGGTGTCGGTGTCGACGATGGCGATGATCGCGCCGGACGACGAGCGCAGGGCGACGTGTCCGGCCGGGAACTCGCCGCGGCCCCAGGTGACGCCCGCGGCGGTGACGCGCAGGTCGCCCTGCTCGGCCATCCGCAGGGCCTCGGCGTAGGCGCCGCCGCCGAGGATGGCGTCGTCCGCCTCGGTGATCGGCCCCTCGTACGCGGCGCAGGCCAGGTGCAGCCGGCGGATCTCGGGGCTCGCGTGGTCGAGGATCGCGGCCTCCACCGGCCGGCCGGTGAGCATCGCCGGGTGCCGGATGAAGTACTGGTCGAGCGCGTCGGCCGACGCCACCAGCACCGCCAGGCCGGCGCCGCTGCGACCGGCGCGGCCCCACTGCTGGCGCAGGCTGGCGACGGTGCCGGGGAACCCGATCGAGATCGCGCAGTCGAGCATCCCGATGTCGATGCCCAGCTCCAGCGCGTTGGTGGCCACGACCGCCCGCAGCTCGCCCGCCGACAGCCGCCGCTCCAGCTCGCGGCGCTGCTCGGCCGTGTAGCCGGCCCGGTACGGGGCGATCGCGTCGCGCAGGTGCGGCGCCCGCACGGCGATGATCTCGCGCGCCACCCGGTGCACCACCTCGACCATGCGGCGCGACCGGCCGAAGCAGATCACGCGCAGGTCGCGGGCCACGAGCTCGGCGATCAGCGCCGCCGCCTCGGCCAGCGCCGAGGCGCGCTCGCCGGTCTCGGGGTCGAGCAGCGTCGGGTTCCACAGCGCCACCGTGCGTTCCGGCCGCGCCGCGCCGTCACCGCTGACGACCTCGACCAGATCGCCGACCAGCTCGGTCATCATCTCGGCCGGGTTCGCGACCGTCGCCGAGGCGAGCAGGAACTGCGGCGACGAGCCGACCGCCGCGCAGACGCGGCGCAGCCGGCGGATCACGTTCGCGACGTGCGAGCCGAAGACGCCCCGGTAGACGTGCGCCTCGTCGATCACGACGTGCGTCAGGTTCGCGAGCACGTCGCCCCAGCGATCGGCGTGCGGGCAGATGCCGACGTGCAGCATGTCGGGGTTGGTGAGCAGCAGGTTCGCGTGCCGCCGCGCCATCGCGCGGGCCGCCTGGTCGGTGTCGCCGTCGTACAGCGCCGGCCGCAGGTCGCGGCCCAGGTGCAGCGACCGCAGCGTCCGCGCCTGGTCCTGGGCGAGCGCCTTCGTCGGCGACAGGTAGAGGGCGCGGGCGTGGGGGTCCTCCAGCAGCGCTGCGATCACCGGCAGCGCGTAGGCGAGCGTCTTGCCGCTGGCGGTGCCGGTGACGACGCCGACGTGCGCGCCGGTGCGCGACCGGTCCCACACCTCGCGCTGGTGCGAGTACAGCTCGGTGATGCCCGCGCCGACCAGCGCCGACCACAGCCGCGGGTCGAGATCGTCGGGAAACGGCACCGGCGACGCCGGCCGCGCGGGCAGCTCCTCGACGTGCGCGAGCCGCTCCTCGTTGGGAGGCCGGCCGAGCGCGAGCACGTCATCCCACGGCCTCCGCATGACGCTCTACGGTAGCGGGGCGGTGCCGAACGAGCCCACCGCGGTCGCCCGTCGTCGCGACCCCGATGTCCGATTCGGCACGCGGTGCCGAATCGGACATTCGCGGCCCTCTTCCGTGACGGGCGCGTGACGGTCTCGGCACGTCTGCGCGTGGTCGGCGCGGATGCGGCCCGCTTCAGGACCCGGGCCGCGCCGTCGTCGGGTAGACGCCCATCACGACCACGCGGGCCGAGCGGCGCTCCACGTCGGCGAGCGCGCGCTGCACCGTCTCCTCGTCGCGATGCCCGTCGATGTCGAGCGAGAACTGGTAGCGCCAGGGCTCGCCCGGGATCGGCCGGGAGTGCAGCGAGACCATGTTCACGCCGTGGTAGCGCAGCGGCTCGATCGCCTCGTGCAGGGCGCCCGGGCGGTGGTTGGTGACGACGCGCAGCGCCGTGCGCCAGGGCAGGCCGGGCACGAACGGCCGCATCGGCCCGCGCGAGACGGCGACGAAGCGGGTGAAGTTCTCCGGGTGGTCCGAGATCTCCTCGAGCAGGATCTCGAGGCCGTACCGCTCGGCCGCGCCGGGCGAGGCGATGGCGGCGTGCCTCGGGTCGCCGGCCTCGGCGACGGCCATCACGGCGTCGGACGTGGTGGAGGTCGCGATGCGGTCGTACCGCCCGTTCAGGAACTTGCCGGCACTGCTGCAGCGCGACGGGGTGCGAGTGGATCGTCTCGATGCCCTCGAGCGTCGCGCCGGGCACGACCGCGAGGCAGTGCGGGATGTGCATACGGCCTCGCCGCCGATGGGCAGCTCGCCCTCCGACAGCAGGTCCCACGTCTCGACCACGAGGCCGGCGAGCGAGTTCTCGATCGGCAGCACGCCCGCGGCCGCCTCGCCGCTGCGCACGTGCTCGAACACGTCGTCGAACGTGCCGGCCGAGTACAGGTCGGCGTCCGGGTAGAGGACGGCGGACGCCTCCTGGGTGTAGGAGCCGGCTGCGCCGGGGTATGCGATGCGAGGGCGGTGCACGTAGGCCATGGTGGGATCCTGGTTCGGGGTTCATCGCCCCGGAGACTGCGAGCCGCCGGAGCCGGTGGTGCGCCGGGAAGCCCTCCAGACGGCAGCGCCGTCTGTCAGCCTCCCGGCCGCGTAAACAGGAATCCGTGGTTGTGGCGTGCGCCGTTCACCGCGCGCCAGCGTACCATTGCCGCGAGGTGGGCGAGTTCGACCTGATCGCGCGACTGGCGGCCGCTCTCGGCCCTGCCGGCGCGGGCGTCAGCGCCGGGCATCGGCGACGACGCGGCGGTGCTCGCGCCCGACCTCGTCGTGTCGACCGACCTGATCGTCGAGGACGTGCACTTCCGGCGCGCGACCACCGGCCTGGCCGACCTCGGCTGGAAGGCGCTCGCCGTCGCGGTCTCCGATCTCGCGGCGATGGGCGCCGAGCCGCTCGGCGCGGTGATCGGGCTGGCGCTCGGCGCCGGGCTGGACGCCGGACGACGCGGT
The DNA here is from genome assembly GCA_963732645.1 of uncultured Actinomycetes bacterium. Lineage (GTDB taxonomy): Bacteria > Actinomycetota > Thermoleophilia > Gaiellales > F1-60-MAGs149 > VFJZ01. Next base: position 41,634 of record CAVTAC010000002.1, on the reverse strand, counting down.
CGCCGATCTACGGCGGCGTCGCCGAGTGCGCGCGCTGGCGTGCGGCTGCCCGGTCGTGGGCGGCGACGTCTCGCGCGGCGGCGGCGCTGGTGCTGGCCGTGACCGTGTTCGGACGGACCGCCGCGCCCGCCACCCGCGCCGGCGCGCGGCCGGGCGACGTGCTGGCGGTGACGGGCGCCTCGGCGGGTCCGAGGCCGGGCGGCTGCTGCTCGAGGGCGATGCCGCCGACTCGCCGGAGCTGGCCGCGCTGTCGCAGCGGCACCGCCGTCCGGTGCCGCGGCTGGCCGACGGCCGCGCGCTGGCCGCGACGGTGCACGCGATGCTCGACGTCTCCGACGGGGTGGCGTCCGACGCGCGCCGTCTGGCCGAGTCGAGCGGCGTGCGGGTCGAGGTCGACCTCGACGCGCTGCCGCTGCAGGCCGGCGTCGCCGCAGGTGGCGGCTGCCGCGGGCGTCGAGCCGGGCGTGTTCGCCGCCCGGGGCGGCGAGGACTACGAGCTGCTGGTGGCGCTGTCCGCCGAGGCGCTGCGCGCGTCGCCGGTGCCGCTGACGCCGGATCGGCCGCATCCTCGAGGGCCCGGCCGGCGTGGGGTTCACCGGCGCGGGCGCCGACCCCGCGCTGGCGGGGTTCGACCATCTCGGCGGCTGAGGCCTCAGGCCCGGAAGACGACGGACTCGCCGACGTCGACGTACTCGAACAGCTTCTCGACGTCCTTGATGTGCATGCGGATGCAGCCGTGGGAGGCGGCGGTGCCGATCGAGCCCGACGCCGACGTGCCGTGGATGCCGATGGCCGGGGCCGTCGTGCCGATCCAGCGCGTGCCGAGCGGGTTGCCCGCACCGGGCGGGATCGGCTCGAGGCCCTTCGCCCACGGCGAGTTCGGCGGGATCCAGGTCGGGTTCTTGAGCTTCTCGGTGATGACGAAGGTGCCGGTCGGCGACGGGTACCGCGCCTGGCCGATCGCGATCGGGAACGTCAGCACCAGCTTGCCGTCGCGGTAGGCGCGGAGGCGGAACTTCGACTTGTCGATGATGATCTTGCCCTGCGTCGCGGCCAGCAGGGCGGGACGGGCGATGCCGTCCTGGACCATGTCGTTCTTCTTCTGGTAGCGCTTCACCGCGGCGATCACGCGGTTGTCGTAGGTGCGCGCGAGCTTCTTGCGCGTCCACGCGCCCTCGAGGCGCAGGCGGCGCGTCAGCGACAGCACGTCGCGGCCCACGGCGCCCGGCCGCAGCGTCATGTTCGACTTCAGCTTCTCGGTCGAGTCGACCAGCATCTGCTTCGTGTACGCGACGGTGTTGCCGGCCCGGTCGGTGGCGCGGACGTCGATCGTCTGCAGTGCCCTGCGCGAGCCGGTGCGTCTCGATGCTGGAAGCCGGTCGCCGTCATCTTCGGCTTGACCGTCTCGCCGTTGATGGCGACCTCGAGCTTGAGCTTCAGGTTGTCGGACGCCTGGCCCTCGAGCACCGGCGAGTTGGTCTTCTTCTCGACCTCCGGCCAGACCGGCTCGGGCAGCACGGGCGCCTCGTCGTCGAAGCGCAGGTGCCGGCGCGAGCTGGTCCTGTTGCCGGCCGGCGTCGCGGACGACGACGGTGATCAGGTGGTCGCCGGCGGGGATCTCGGGGATGATCCGGAACAGGCCGTCCTCGGGCACGACCTGCTCGGCCGAGCCGCCGGCTCCACTCGACGCGGGCGGTGGCGCCGGGCTCGGAGCGGCCGAACACGTCGGCGCCGTGCGTCCAGGTCTTGTTGGGCGCGATGACGGTCATCGCCGGCGCCTGCGTGTCGGTCGTGAACGTCCACGTCGCGGTGCGGGAGCCGCCGAACAGGCCGCCGGTGTGGCCCTCGACGAGCACGGTGTGGTCGCCGTCGGGCAGCTGCAGCGTTCTCGATCGCGAGCCCGCCGCCGGCCGCCTTGACGCGCTCGACGAGAGGTCGGCGCCGTCCACCATCACGCGCACGTCGGACAGCGCGGAGGTGTCAGCCTTGACCGTGATCGTCGGTGCGGCGGTGGCGACGATCGCGCCCGCCGCGGGCTCGGTCACCCCGAAGTCGGTCTGCGTCTCGTAGGCGTAGGCCGTGTAGCCGCTTCCCGCGGCCACCACCGCCACGCCGGCCCCGATCATGATCCACCACCGTGCGCGCATTGGTACAAGATACCGTGCGCAAGCAGTTTTTCCTTATCGGCTCCGCGGGATTCTCCCGCGTAGCGCCCGAAATCGCAGCTGCGGCACGCGCCACGCCGCCTCGGCGACGATGCGGCGGGACATCTTCGAGCCGCCGGCGACGCGGTCGCTGAAGATGATCGGGCACCTCGACGATCTCGAACCCGAGCAGCAGGGCGCGGTACGTCATCTCGATCTGGAACGCGTAGCCCTCGGCGCTCACCTCGTCGAGCGCGATCGCCTCGAGCACGCGCCGGTCGAAGCACTTGAAGCCGCCCGTCAGGTCGTGCACCGGCAGCCCGAGCAGGATGCGCGCGTAGAGGCAGCCGCCGCGCGAGATGATGCGCCGCGCGAGGCCCCAGTCGACCACGCCGCCGCCGGCGATGTAGCGCGAGCCGAGCGCGAGGTCGGCGCCGCCGCGCACGGCGTCGCGCAGCGCCGGCACGCGCGCCGGGTCGTGCGAGAAGTCGCAGTCCATCTCGAGGACCTGGTCGTAGTCGCGCTCGAGCGCCCAGCGGAAGCCGTCCAGGTACGCGCGGCCGAGCCCTTCCTTCGCCGGGCGGTGCAGCACGTGCAGCCACGGCCGCGTGCGCGCCAGCTGGTCGGCGATCTCGCCGGTGCCGTCGGGCGAGCCGTCGTCGATCACCAGCACGTCGAGATCGGCCTCCGCAGCGCGCACGGTCTCGAGCGCGTCGACCATCCGCGCGAGATTCTCCCGTTCGTCATACGTCGGGAGACAGAGGACGGCGCCCGCCACGCCCCTATGATTGTCGATCGTGGCGCTCCGCAACGCCGATCTCGCCGACCTCATCGACCGCCTCGGCGACCTCTACGAGCTGGACGGCGCCGTCATCTACCGCGTGCTCGCCTACCGCAAGGCGGCCGCGCGCATCCGGCAGACGGGCGAGTCGGCCATGCGCGCTGTCCGAGGAGGGCCGGCTGACCGAGCTGCCCGACGTCGGCGACACGATCGCGGCCAAGGTCACCGAGCTGCGCGAGACCGGCTCGCTGAACGCGCTCGTCAAGCTCGAGGCGAAGTACCCGCCGGGCCTCGTCGACATCATGCGCCTGCCCGGCGTCGGCGCGAAGACGACGCGCAAGCTGTTCGACGCGCTCGGCGTCACGACCATCGAGGAGCTGCGCGTCGCCTGCGAGACGGAGCGCGTCCGCGACGTCGCGGGCCTCGGCGCGAAGGCCGAGGAGAAGATCCTGGCCGCCATCGCGGCCGGCGGCGGCGCCCGCAAGGGCGCGATCCTGCTCGATCGCGCGCTCGACCGCGCGGAGGAGCTGCTGGCCGGGTCTGCGCGCGCTCCCCGACTGCGTGGCGGCGAGCGAGGCCGGGTCGCTGCGGCGGCGCCGCGAGACGGTCGGCGACATCGACCTGATCGCGGCCTCCGACACGCCGCCGGCGCTGCTCGAGGCGTTCGCCGGGCTGCCCGCCGTCGCCGAGGTGACGGCGCGCGGCGACACCAAGGCGTCGATCGTCACGCACGACGGCATCGCGGTCGACCTGCGCGTCGTGCCGCCCGCGTCGCTACGGCAACCTGCTGCAGCACTTCACCGGGCTCGAAGGCCCACAACGTCGCGATGCGCGAGGAGGCGGTGTCGCGCGGCCTGTCGATCTCCGAGTGGGGCATCGACCGAGATCGAGACCGGCGCCGTGCACCGCATGGCCGACGAGGACGAGGTGTACGCGTTCCTCGGCTACTCGCAGATCCCGCCCGAGGCGCGCGAGAACACCGGCGAGCTCGAGCTGGCGCGCGCCGGCGAGTTCCCGCGCCTGGTCGAGCTGGACGACATCCGCGGCGACCTGCACTCGCACACCACCGCCTCGGACGGGCACGGCTCGATCGCCGAGATGGCCGCCGCGGCGATGGAGCGCGGGCTACGAGTACCTGGCGATCACCGACCACTCGCACGGCGTCGGCATGGGCATCGGGCTCGAGCCGGAGGAGTGCCTGGCGCACGCCGAGCGCATCCGCGAGCACGCCGCCACGCTGCCGACGAGCTTCCACCTGCTGGCCGGCGTCGAGGTCGACGTGATGAGCGACGCGACGCTCTGCTACCCGGACGAGGTGCTCGAGTCGCTCGACTGGGTCGTCGCCTCGGTGCACCAGAGCCAGCGCCTCGACCGCGACCGCATGACGGCGCGGCTGGTGGCGGCGGCGTCGAGCCCGCACGTCGACGTGATCGGCCATCCGTCGGGCCGGCAGCTGGGCACGCGCGATCCGTACGACTTCGACCTGGAGGCGGTGATCGCGGCCTGTCTCGAGCACGGCACGTTCCTCGAGATCAACGCGAACCCGCGCCGCCTCGACCTGGCGCCGCCGGCGGCCCGCCTGGCGATCGAGGCCGGCGTCGGCATCATCATCTCGACCGACGCGCACCGCATGTCGACGCTCGACTTCATGCGCTACGGCGTCGCCACGGCCCGCCGCGCGTGGGCCACGCCGGCCGCGTAACACGCTCACCTACGCAGAGTTCCGTACGCCTGAAGCCTAGCGCACGCGGCTCGAGAGCCGTAGGCCGCCGTCGCCAAATCGCCTCTGCCGCGCGCTTGCGTGCGCCTCGATGCGCGGGGTCTGACCCTGAGCGCGCGCGTCTGGGGTCGTGACCCCGTGTCCAGCGCGGTAAGGCGCCACGGATCGCGCGACGCGCACGGTCCGTGACGGAGAGCTGCGCGCGCGTCGTGACACGGCGCCGGGACTGGAAGATGCGGCGTAGGGTCAGGCGGTGAGGGGCGCGAGCTCGGAGTCGCCCGCCTGCGTCAGGCGGCGCAGCGTGCCGTCGGCCTCGATCACGTACGCGCCGAGCCGCGTCAGGGGCGGCGAGTAGGCGTGGATCGACACGGCACAGCCGCGGCGTCTCGTTGTGCATCCGGTGCACGTGCGACGGATCGAACGAGAACGTCTCGCCCTTGCGGTGGATCGGCGCAGCGGCGTGCCGCCGATCGTCAGGCGCTCCTCGACGACCTCGCCCTCGACCACCGCGACGGCGCCACAGGACGCGTCGTGGTCGTGGTAGCCGGTGTCGTGGAACTGCATCCACGAGAGCACCCACACGTCGACGTCGTCGTCCCGCAGGAGCTGCTCGAACCGGCGATGCTCGGGATCCTCGTGGACGAGGGCGCGCCAGGCGCCTTCCTCGGCGAGGCGGCAGACGAGTCCGTGCAGCTCTTTCTCGGTCACGGCGGCACTCCTGTAACGATTCACTGAACCGATTCACATTCAACGCCGTGTTCGCCGCCGTTTGTCAATTGCCCGCCGCGCGGGACGGCGGGCCGGACTACCCTGCAGGCCGTGTCGCCGCGCCCCAAGCGAGCAACGATCCGCCAGCTCGCCGAGAAGACGGGGCTGTCGCCGGCTGCCGTCTCCTACGCGCTGCGCGGCATCCAGGTCTCCGCCGAGACCCAGGCGCGCGTGCAGGAGGCCGCGGCCGAGATGGGCTACGAGGCCGATCCGATCGCCCGCGCGCTGCGCGGCGGCTCGACCGGCATGGTCGCGCTGCTGGTCGGCAGCCTGTCCGACTTCTTCACGCAGGAGCTGTCGCGCGCGGTGCAGCGCGAGCTGCGCGCAGCCGACCGCGCACACCCTCGTCGCCGACGCCGACGGCACGCCCGGCCTCGAGCTGGAGCTCGCCCGGCGCCTCGTCGACCAGCGCGTCGACGGCATCATCGTGTCGCCGATCGGCCCGCCGAGCGGCGACTGGGCCGCGATCGCCGAGCGCGTGCCCGTCGTCACCATCGGCGACGCGCTGCCGGGCGTGCCCACGGTCGGCGAGGTCGTGTTCGACAACGACCGCGGCGTCGAGGACACCCTGCGCCACCTGCACGAGCTCGGCCACCGCCGCGTCGCGGTGCTGTCGTGGGCGGCCGAGACCTCGCCCGGGCCGGCGCGCCGAGCGCGCGGTGGAGCGCGCCACGCGCGCCCTCGGCATCGAGTGCGAGATCGTGCCGTGCGCCTACTCGCTGAACGGCTCGCGGCCGCTCGCCGTCGAGCTGCTGTCGAGCCCGGACCGGCCGAGCGCGCTGTTCTGCCTGTCCGACTCGATCGCCTACGGCGTCTACGTGGCGTGCGCCGAGCTCGGGCTGCGCATCCCGCAGGACGTGTCGGTCGCCGGCTTCGACGACCACCCGATCTCGCGCCTGCTGCAGCCGCCGCTGACGACCACCGACTGGGGCGCCGAGTCCGTCGCGCGCTCGGCGACCGGCTTCCTCATCGCCGCGCTCGGCGGCACGGTCGGCGACCGCCACCGGCTGGTCGAGCCGACGCTGCGCCCGCGCGCCTCGACCGGGCCGCCCGCGCCGAAGCCCTAGAAGTCGAACTCGGGCGGCGCGTTCTCGACCGCCGCGCCGTCGGTCCGGGACGAACTGCGGGCCGACCACGAACAGCTGCGACTCGGCGATGTAGTTCGACGAGAACGTGCTGCGCGCGACGACCTTGCCGTTCTTGCGGATGACGCGCTCGACCGAGATCGAGAAGCCGCCCTGCCCGGCCGTGCGCTGCGACTTCTCGGCGCCCTTCAGCGCCGGGTTCAGGATGTAGCGGGCCTTCGGCGTCGTCTGTCGAGTGCGGCTGGCCGGCGACCTTCTCGACGCGCAGCCCGCGATCGGTCGAGTACAGCGTGACCGTCATCGTCGAGGCGCTGGCCGAGGCGCGGATCAGGATCCCGTACTTCGAGTCGTTCTTGAACACGCAGGTCGGGGCCGCCGTCGGCGACGGTGGCGTCCATGCCCATCGCGTAGTGCGAGATGTACCAGGCGTGGTTGACGCGCGACTTGATCGGCAGCCCGGCGTAGAAGGCGGCGTCGAAGACGGTCGTCGCGACCTGGCAGACACCGCCGCCGATGGACGGCAGCAGCAGCCCGCCGACGATGGCCTGGCCCTCCTTGAACCCGCGCTCCGGCGTCCGCGGGCCGACGCGCTTGTTGAACGAGAACGTCTGGCCGGGCTTGATCACCTGGCCGTCGAGGAACTTGGCCATCAGCTGCACGTTGTAGACCCGGTTCGCCGACGAGGCGCCGAGGTCGGTCGTGACGGACGAGATCTTCTCGCGGATGCCGAGCGCGCGGGCGGCGCCGGTCGTCAGCGACGGCGTCGACCGGCCCCAGCGTGACGGCGGCGGTGTGGCTGCCGCCGGTCAGCACCGCCGCCAGCATCGCGTCGCCGGTCTTCGCGCCGTCGATGCCGCGGCCGTTCTTGTGCTTGACGATGCGCGCCTTGGCGCCGTCGGTCTTCCAGTGCGCGTTCACGGCCGGCCGCGAGATGTCGGCCGCGTCCTTCGGCGAGCGCGTTGCGCAGCCCGACCGGCGCGATGCTGAGCGCGAACGCCGGTGCCGACGCGCTTGACCTTCAGCAGCGGCGCGAGCTCCTGCGGCGTGATCTGCGCCGATCTTGCTCGCCCTTGTAGGTGAGCGAGATCGACTTCGCGAGCAGCAGCTTGGCGTCGGCCGCGGTGCTCTCGGCTGCGGCCGTCGGGATGGCCGGCTTGGAGACGACCGGTGCGATCGTGATCGCGCCGTCGCCGCTGCAGGGCGGCGAGGGCGATGGCGCGCAGCGATGGCGGCGTCGTCGTACACGAGGCCGTCCTCGGCCGGCACGACGCCGACGGTGCCGTCGTCCTGGATGACCGGCTTCGCGTTGCGCGGCTTCTGCTCGAGGGTCGCGAGCTTCTTCGGCAGCGTCAGCTTCTTCGGATAGATCAGCACCGGATCGACGCTCTCGGACCACATGTACGGCAGCAGCCGGGCCTCGACGCGGCCGGCGCCGTAGGCACGGTCGACCGTCGCGGTCGGCGTCGAGCTGGATGCCCAGCTCGGACGGCACGACGTCGGCCGTGGTGTCGCCGACGCGCACGGTGACCGGCGCGGACAGCCGGTCGCCGAGGTCGTGGACGATGCGCGCCCGCGCATCGGTGCGGCTCAGGCCGCCGACGTCGACGCCCGACGACCGTCGTGCCCGACATGACGTCGCCGCTCGTGGCGAGCGCGTGCACGGCCAGCGTCGCGGGCAGGAGGACTCCGGCCACCAGCGCCGAAAGGCGTATGCGGCGACGTCGGCGGAGTGCTTGCCGCCGCGCTGTCCGGGAGATCCCGTCATAGGTCGTGTATTCGCGCGTCGCCACCAGGTGCCGGCCCGGGTCGGGGGTCGAACCACAGGGTACGAGATTCTGTGCCCCGCCGGGTACGATTGAGCACGATGTCCGCGTCCACCGGTAGCGGAGCGGGCGACGACCGGCGCCGAGAGGCAACTTTTACGTGGGTTTCGACGGGACGGCGCATCGCCGCCGCCCGCGTCGGCCGGCGCTGGGCCGATATCCGCGGATCGCTGCTCGCCGCCGCCACGCTGGCGCTGCTGCAGGCGGCGCTGGTCTACGTCGCGCTGCGGGCCATCCAGGAGCTCGGCCTGTCGCTGTTCCTGCTGGTGCCGATCGTGGCCGTCACGACGCTCGCCCTGGTGACGTGGCTCGGCCTCGTGCGGCACGCGTTCGGCGCGGTCGTGCCGCTCGGCCAGGCGCCGGCCGCGAAGATCCTCGAGATCGTCGAGGCGCTGCCGGTGCCGCTGCGCGACGGGTTCGACGCGAGACCGCGGCGCTGATGGTCGCCCACGTGACGCAGTCGCGTCTCGGCTACGGCGCGGTCGCCGTCACCGACCGCGTCGACGGTGCTCGCCCACGCCGGCCTGGCGTCGGACCACCACGGCGCCGGCACCGGTGCGCCGCCCGGCGCGGTGGCGGCGATGGCGGCCCGCCGCGTCGCCCGGCTGCCGGTCGGCTGGGGTCACGGGTGCGACGGCCGCGACTGCCCGCTGCGCTCGGCGGTGGTCGCGCCGCTCGCCACCCGGGCCGGCGTCGTGGGCTCCGTGATCCTCTTCTCCGAGGGCGCGCTGAACGTGTCGGACCGCGACCGGGCGATCGCCCAGAGCCTGTCCGACCTGCTGTCGACGGAGCTGCAGGTCGGCGAGCTCGACGTGCACGCGAACGCCGCCGCGAGCGCCGAGCTGGCGGCGCTGCAGGCGCAGATCGAGCCGCACTTCCTGTTCAACGCGCTCAACACGATCGCCGCGTTCTGCCGCACGCGGCCGGACGAGGCCCGCCGCCTCGTGCTGGCGTTCGCCGACTACTGCCGCTCGTCGCTGCGCCGGCCGGGCGCGTTCGTCGACTTCGCCGACGAGCTCGGCCACGTCGACGCCTACCTGGCGCTCGAGGAGGCGCGGTTCGGCGAGTCGCTCGAGATCGAGCGGCGCATCGCGCCCGCCGCCCTGACGGCGCGGGTGCCGCCCTTCCTGGTGCAGCCGCTGGTCGAGAACGCGATCAAGCACGGCAAGACCGACCGGCCGCTGCGCGTCACCATCAGCGCCGTCGTCCGGTTCGGCCGGCTGCGCGTCTCGGTGCGCGACAACGGCCGCGGCATCCCGCCGCAGATCGCCGAGCGCGTGCTCGAGGCCGGCGTCGGATCGGGCGCCGCCGGTCTCGGCCTGGCCTCGGTCGACCAGCGCCTGACGGCGCTCTACGGCGAGGACGGCCGGCTGCGCATCGTGTCGTCGCCCCTGTTCGGTACGGTGGTCTCGGTGCTGATCCCGGTCCTCCCGCCCGAACGGTGACCCTCCTCGCCCTGATCGTCGACGACGAGGCGCCGGCCCGCGCCGAGCTGCGGTTCCTGCTCGAGGGCCTCGGCGGCGTCGAGGTGGTCGGCGAGGCCGCCTCGGTGCGCGAGGCGCTCGCGCTCGCCTCGCGGGTCGCCTACGACGTCGTGTTCCTCGACATCAACATGCCCGACCTGACCGGCATGGACGCGGCCCGCGAGCTGTCGTCGTGGCCGCGCAGCCCCGCCGTGGTGTTCGTGACCGCGCATGACGACCACGCCATCCAGGCCTTCACGGTCGACGCCATCGACTACCTGCTGAAGCCGGTGTCGGAGGAGCGCCTCGCGCGCTGCGCTGCAGCGCGTGCTGGCGCTGCGCGCCGGCGGCGACCCGCGGCGGACGGCCGGCGCCGGAGCTGCAGAAGGTGCCGGTCACGCGCAAGGGCGAGACGCTGCTGCTCGACGCCGACGGCGTGCTCTACGCCGAGGCCGACGGCGACTACTGCTGGATCCACGCCGACGGCGAGCGCCTGCTGTCGACGAAGTCGATGCGCGAGCTCGAGGACGCGCTGCCGGCGACGATCTTCTTCCGCATCCACCGCTCGTACCTCGTGAACCTGCGGCGGGTCGTCGCGCTGGAGACGGTGGCGCCCGGCCGCTCGGGCGTGCGCCTCGCCGACGGCACGGTGCTCGAGGTGGCGCGGCGCCAGACGCGCGCGCTCAAGCAGCACCTCGGCCTCCGCTGACGCGCCGCGCCTAGAGCGACGAGCTCGCGCAGCAGCCCGGCGACGCCCTCGGTGCCGTCGACCGCGAACGTCGCGGCCTCGACCAGGCCGGGCGGCATCTCGGGCGACCGCACCGCGACCGAGACGTCGACCACGGCGAACGCGTCGATGTCGGTCGTGTCGTCGCCGGCGTAGAGGCTCGCGGCGATGCGGCGGTGCAGCAGCAGCCGGCGGACGGCCGAGCCCTTGTCGATCGGGATCGGCGGCAGCACCTCGAGCGTCATCCGGCCGAACCGCGCGACCAGCCCGGCGGCGCGCACGGCCGGCACGGCGTCGCGCTCCAGCGCGGCCTTCGCGGCGTCCGGGTCGGGCGCCTCGCGGTAGTGGATCGACAGCGTCGCGCCCTTGTCCTCCACCCACGCGCCCGCGAGCGCGGCGACGGGCACGAGCTCGCGGCCGAGCCGGTGGATCTCGTGGCAGCCACACGCGCGGCGTCGGGTGCGACGTGGACGCGGCCGTCGCTCAGCGTCTCGAGGCCGTGGTTGCCGGAGATCACGAGCCCGTCGACCGGCACGAGGCGCGCGGCGTCGGTGGCCGCGCGGCCCGACACGCAGCCGACGAGGGCGTAGCTGACCGGCCAGCGTCCCGAGCAGCTGGAGGGTCGCTGCCGGGACGCTGGCCTGGTCGGGGTGCGGCGCGATCGGGGCGAGCGTGCCGTCGATGTCCAGCACGATCGCCGCCCGAGTGGGGTCGCGCCTGAGAGCCGCGAGGAAGTCCAAGCGGCCAGTCTACGCTGCGGGCTACGCGCTGCGCTGGGCGCCGCGCGGGCCGAGCAGGCGCATGCGGAGGCGGCCGAAGTGGCGCTCCGAGGTGGGGCGGGGGGCGATGCGCGACTCAACGATGCGACGCGCTTCCTCGAGGCGGTAGGTGGGATCGTTGTTCAGCATTGCCTGATATTGCCATATAGCTATGTAGATTTCAAGCTGATTGTGCTATGCTCTTGATCCGTGCGCTATAGTTGAGCAGCTATGCCAATTGACAGCGAGGCACTCCCCGCCACCCTCACCCGCGCCGGGCGTCGTCGTCAGCACCTCGGCGGCCGTCGAGCTGTCGTGGCAGGTGATGTCGATCGCGCAGACGTCGAAGCACACCTCCTCCGACGAGGAGCAGCTGGCCGCGATCCGGGCCGAGTATCCGGAGCTGGTCGAGCGCGTCGAGGGGTTCTGGCCCGAGGACGGCGGCTTCTGGGGCGAGCTGCTGGTGATCGCCGAGCGCAGCGGCACGTTCCTCGACCCCGACCCGACCGCGCTGCTCGACTTCATCCTCGACGGCGTCGGCGAGGGCGCCGGTCAATCTCGAGACCGAGAGCGAGGAGGAGCGGGCCGCGATCATCGACCGGCTCGACCGCCTCGCGGCGTGACGCGCGGCTGCGCAAGCGGTACGTGCAGCGTGCTGCGCGACCTGTGGGAGGCCGTCGGCAACCGGCTCGGCGACCAGGCCGACGCCGAGGCGACCGCCGTCACCTGGCGCGAGCGCCTCGCCGCCGGCGCCAGCCCGGTCGATCTCCTGTCCGAGAAGCACGTCGCGCGGCGGCCGGAGTGGGCGCGCGCGATCCGCGACGCCGCCGCGCAACGGCACGCTCGTGATGACGCCGGTCCTCTGCTGCCGCGGCGGCCACATCGTCGCCGCCGGCGGCGTGCTGTCGATCGCGGCGCCGGCCGACGCGCAGGACTCGCTCGTCGTGCGCCGCTTCTACGCCGCCGAGGTCGCGGCCCGGCTGAAGGTGCTGTCCGACCCGACCCGCGTCGCGCTGCTGTCGCAGCTGGCCTGCGACCCGATGTCGGTGACCGAGCTCGCCCGGCTGTACGACCTGTCGCAGCCGACCGTCTCGATCCACGTCCGGCAGCTCCGCGAGGCAGGGCTGGTCGAGTCGAAGAAGACCGGCGGCCGCACCATCTACTCGGTGCCGCGCGACCGCGTCCAGCAGCTGCTGGACGAGGCCGGCGACCTGCTGCTGCGCTTCTGCCGCAGCCCCGGCGCCTGAGCCGGCCCGACTCAGCGCCCGAGCTGCTGGTCGGCCTGCTCCTTGATCGACTGCACGATCGACGGGTCGCGGAGCGTGGTGGCGTCGCCGATCTGCGCGGCCCTCCGCCACGTCCTTGAGCAGCCGGCGCATGATCTTGCCGCGAGCGCGTCTTCGGCAGGTCGCTCGTGAACAGCAGCATGCCCGGCCGCGCGAACTTGCCGATCTGCGTCGCGACGTGCTGCAGCAGCTCGCGGCGCAGCTCGTCGGTCTGCTCGACGCCGTCGCGGGTGATCACGAACGCGCAGATCTGCTCGCCCTTGATCGCGTCGTGGGCGCCGATCGCGGCCGCCTCGGCGACGGCCGGGTGCTGCACGAGGCTCGACTCGATCTCGGTGGTCGAGATGCGGTGGCCGGCGACGTTGATCACGTCGTCGACGCGGCCCATCAGCCAGAAGTCGCCGTCGGCGTCGGTCTTCGCGCCGTCGCCGGTGAAGTACACGTCGCGGCCGAACCGGCTCCAGTAGGTCTGCACGAAGCGGTCGTCGTCGCCCCAGAGCGTGCGCAGCATGGCCGGCCACGGGCGCTTCAGCACCAGGTAGCCGCCGCCGCCGCGCGGCACCTCGGCGCCCTGCTCGTCGACGATCATCGCCGCGATGCCCGGCAGCGGGTGCGTGGCCGAACCGGGCTTCGTGGTCGTGATGCCCGGCAGCGGCGAGATCATGATCGCGCCCGTCTCGGTCTGCCACCACGTGTCGACGATCGGGCAGCGGCCGCCGCCGATGCGCTCGTGGTACCACATCCACGCCTCGGGGTTGATCGGCTCGCCGACCGAGCCCAGCAGGCGCAGGCTCGACAGGTCGTGCTTTGCGACGTGCTCGTCGCCGGCCTTCACGAACGCGCGGATGGCGGTCGGCGCCGTGTAGTAGATGCTGACGCCGTGGCGCTCGATGATCTCCCAGTGCCGCGACCACGACGGGTGCTCGGGCGTGCCCTCGTACATGACGCCGGTGGTGTGGTTCGCGAGCGGGCCGTAGACGATGTACGAGTGGCCGGTCACCCAGCCGCAGTCGGCGGCGCACCAGTAGACGTCGTCGGGGCGGATGTCGAACACCCACTGGTGGGTCATCATCGCGCCGAGCAGGTAGCCGGCCGTGGTGTGGCAGATGCCCTTCGGCTTCGCGGTCGTGCCGCTCGTGTAGAGCAGGTAGAGCACGTCCTCGGCGCCCATCGACTCGGGCTCGCACTCGGCGGAGGCGCTCGCCACGGCGTCGTGCCACCAGACGTCGCGGCCCTCGGTCCACGGCACCTCGTTCTCGGTCCGCCGCACGACCAGCACGTGGTCGATCGACGTGCAGTTCGTCGACCGCCTCGTCCGCCATGTCCTTCAGCGGCACGACCTGGCCGCGCCGCCACGCGCCGTCGCACGTGATCAGCACCTTGCACGCCGCGTCGTCGATGCGGTCGGCGAGGGCCGTCGACGAGAACCCGCCGAACACGACCGAGTGCGCCGCGCCGATGCGCGTGCACGCCAGCATCGCGATCGGCAGCTCCGGCACCATGCCCATGTAGATCGCGACGCGATCGCCGCGCTCCACGCCGAGCGCCTTCAGCGCGTTGGCGCAGCTGCGCCACCTCGTCGCGCAGCTCCAGGTAGGAGATGCGCCGCTCCTCGCCGGGCTCGCCGATCCAGATCAGCGCGGTCTTGTCGCCGCCGCCGTTCTGCGATGTGCCGGTCGAGGCAGTTGTACGAGACGTTCAGCTCGCCGTCGGCGAACCACTTGTAGAACGGCGGGTTCGAGTCGTCCAGGACCTCGGCCGGCTCCTTGAACCAGGTGATCTCGCGCAGCGCGTGCCCGTGCCAGAACGCACGGAAGTCGGCATCGGCCTCCGCGTAGATCTCGGGTGACGAGATCCGCGCGCGGGCCGTGAACTCCGCCGGCGGCGGGAACCGCCGGGTCTCCGACAGCAGCGCTTCGATCGCCTCGCTCATTCGGACTCCTTCCGGTCGCGCCGGGAAGGATAGGCCGAAACCGGTCGCAGCTTCGCGGGGGTATCTGGGGTACCATCGAGTGAGACGGCATGCGTCGCGCCCTGCTCCCCATCCTCGCCGCGGTCGCACTGGCCGCGACGGCTGTCGCCGCGCCCGCGGCCAAGGCCCCTGCCAAGAAGGCCCGCGCCAAGGCGGTCGCGATGGTCGTGCAGGTGGTCCGTCCGGGCGCCGATCCGGTCGCCCTCGGGTCGCTGCGCACCCGCACCGGCTCGGCCACGGGGGGCGGCGATTTCGCCTTCGGCGACGGCGCGGCCGTGAGCGTGACCGGCTCGACGACGGCGGTCGAGGCCGCGGCGTCGGGCACCGAGGCGACCGCCCACACGACGGTCACCGCCGGCGCCGTCTCGCTGCTCGGACGGCCTCGTCACCGCCGCCTCGCTGCGCGTCGCCGCCGCGCGCCGACGCGAGGAACGGCGGCGCGAAGTCGAGCATCCGCGCCCGCGTCTCCGGCCTGCGCGTGGCCGGTGTCGCGGTCAACGCCGCGACCAACGACGTCATCGACCTGCCGGGCGTCGGCACGCTGACCGTCAGCGGAGACCGTCGAGGCGATCCGCTCGCCGGGCGGCCGCCGCACCTTCACGGTGGCGCTGCACCTGCGGCTGTCGAAGGCCGCCGCCGGGCTCCCGGCCGGCTCCGAGATCCTGGTCGGCTACGCCGAGGGCGGCGCCGCTGCGCCGAAGCCCCCGGTGGCCGCGAAGAAGACCGCGACGAAGACCGTCACGGCCACCGCGACGCCGGTCGTGGCCGCCACGGTGACGCCGGTCGAGACGCGGCGACGGCGGCGGCCGCGACACGTCGCGCACGCAGCAGCCGCCGCCGGGCGGGTTCACCCGCACGCCGCCGATCCGGGCCGAGACGAAGGCCGAGCTGCTGAGCGGCCAGTACGTCTTCCCGGTCGTCGGCGGCGCGCGCTACTCCGACGACTTCGGCGGCCCTCGGGCCGAGACCGGCTTCGCACCAGGGCATCGACCTGTTCTCGGCCAACGGCACGCCGCTGGTCGCCGTCCACGACGGCACCCTCTTCCGGGTCGGCTGGAACCGGCTCGGCGGCTGGCGCCTGTGGCTCGACGACGGCCAGGGCAACTACTTCTACTACGCGCACCTGTCGGCCTACAGCGACCTCGCCCAGGACGGCGCGAAGGTGAAGGCCGGCGACGTGATCGGCTACATGGGCGACACCGGCGACGCCAAGGGCACGCCGTTTCACCTGCACTTCGAGATGCACCCCGACGGCGGCTGGGCCGTGCCGCCGATGGCGTACGTCTCGGCCTGGGAGCAGGCGACGCCGGGCGTCGGCAGCGCGGTGCCGGCCACGGCGCTGACCACCGCCGCAGACGCCGGCCGCGCCGCCCTCGACCACGCCCGAGGGTGCCGAGCTGGAGTCGGTCTCCGACATCTCGCAGGCCAGCGGCCTGGACGAGGTGGCGCTGGTGCAGTCGGCCGGCGGCGGCGCCGAGGGATCGGGCCCGGTGCCGGAGCCCGACGCCATCGTCGCGGTCGGGGCCGAGAACCAGCCCGGCTTCGCCGGCCTTACCGGCTGAGGCGCGGCGGCGCCGTCGAGGCGCGCAGCGCGGGCAGCACGGGCACGTCGATGCGGCCGGCGTCGCGGCGGGCGAGCGCGTCGACGATCGCTCCGGCCATGCCCTCGCCGACGCCGGTCAGGCACGTGATCGACGGCGCGACGTAGCGGATGTGGTCCGACTCGAAGAACGACGCGAGCGACACGTCGCCGGGAATCTGCAGGCCGCGCTCGCGGAGCTCGAGCAGCGCGCCGGCGGCGAGCACCGGGTGCGCGGCGAGGATGGCCGTGGGCGGGTCGGGCAGGTCGAGCAGCATGGCGGCGGCGGCGCGTCCGCCGGGCAGCGTCCAGTCGTACGCGGTGACGAGATCGGGGTCGCTCTCGACGCCCGCGGCCTCGAGCGCCGCCAGGTGGCCGGCGCGCCGGTCGAGGCTGCTCGAGCCGTCGAGGGCGCCGCACAGCAGCCCGATGCGGCGGTGGCCGAGCTGCAGCAGGTGCTCGGTCAGCAGCCGCGAGCCGCCGTGGTCGTCGACGCAGACGCACGCCTGTCGCGGGTCGGGCGGCCGGTCGCCGAAGAACACCACGCGGATGTCGCGGCGGCGCAGCAGCTGCATGGCGTCGGGTGCGAGGCCCGCGGCCGCGGCCACCACGACCGCCCGCGCGTGCGACCGGACGAGCACCTCGACGGCGGCGCGCTCGGCGGCGCGATCGTCGTCCGACTCGAACGTCAGCACCGTCGAGCCGCCGCGCTGGAGCGCGCGGTGCACGAGCCTGAACACCTCGCCGTGCAGCGGGCTGGCCAGCGACGGCACGACGATGCCGACCGTCCGGGTGGTCGCCCGGCGCAGGTCGCGGGCCCGCTCGTCCGGCACGTAGTCGAGCTCGGCGATCGCCCGCTCGACCCGCCCGCGGCGGTCGGCCGACACCGGGACGGCGCCCGTCACGACGCGCGAGGCGGTGGCGATGGAGACGCCCGCGAGGCGCGCAACCTGCTCCAGGGTGGGGTTGGCCCGGATGGGGCCTTTGGGCCGCTGCGCCATGTTGTGCCGAACGTACCAAGTCCTTTCAGCACTTTCACGCCGCGGCGCAAGATCGGCCTACGCCTCCGCGGCGACCGGCGCCGGCGCGCGCCGGAGCAGCCACGCCAGCACCAGCGACCCCGCCAGCCCGAGCGCGCCGGCGACGAAGTAGGTGGCGCGCGGGCCGACGACGCCGAGCACCAGGCCGCCGGCACCGAGGCCGATGCCGAGCGCGGCGATCCAGATCGCCTCCTGCGCCGCCATCACGCGGCTGCGCACCGAGTCGGGCGTCGACCGCTGCACGATGGTCTCCTCGGCGACGGACGAGATGGAGTTCAGGAAGCCCGCCACGCGCCAGCAGCGCGACCGCCGACGCCAGCCACGGCGCGGCGCCGATGGCGCCGAGCGCGACGGCGGCCGAGCCGGCGCCCCAGATCAGCGACGGCAGCTCGCCACGGCGCGCCACGACGCGGCGCGCGACGAGCGAGCCGACCAGCGATCCGGCGGCCCAGCCCGACACCATGATCCCGTAGCCCAGCGAGCCCGCCCCGAGCAGGCGCGCCATCGGCAGCTCGGACACCAGCATCAGGCCGATGCCGATCAGGAACAGGAACCACCCGATCGCGAGCGAGCGCAGGAACGGCGACGAGGCGACGAACTTGAAGCCGGCCATCACGCCGCCGCGCAGCTCGCCGGTGCGCTGCTCCGAGAACCGGCCGCGGACCGACGCGATCAGCGCCGCCGAGGCGACGAAGGTGATCGGCGTTGACGGTGAACGCCGCGCCCGGTCCGACCGTGCGCGTACAGGAAGCCGCCCGTGACCGGGCCGACGAGCCCGCCGAACATCCGCCCGGATGCCACCAGGCCGTTCGCCCACGTCAGGTCGGACAGCGGCGTCAGGTTCGGGATCGCGGCGCTCGCGGCCGGGTAGAACGGCGCCTCCGCGAGGGCGGCGACGACGGTCAGCGCCAGCAGGGCGCTCCGGCGTGTGCACGAACGCGATCGCGACGAACGACGCGGCGCCCGCGAGGTCGGAGATGATCATCACGCGGCGCCGGTCGAACCGGTCGCCGAGCGAGCCCGCGATCGGCGCCGCCAGGCCGCCCACGCCGATCCACGCGAGCAGCGCCGCGCTCACCCAGACGGCGGAGCCGGTGCGGTCGAGCATCGTCGCGACGATGGCGACGTACGCGGCCTCGCCGCCCGCGATCGAGATCGCGCGAGCCGCCGCGATGCGGCGGACCTGTGGGCGGTGGCTGTGAGGGTGTGGAGTGGTAGACATGGCACGGAAGGGGTCGGAGGAGGACGGCGGTGGCCCTTTGACGGGCCGGGCGAGGGGCGGATGCCGGCTCTTGCGTCAGGCGAGCTGCAGGCGCGGCATGGTGGCCGCGCGCACGCCCGAACCGGCAGCCATGGGGGCTGCGAGCGATCGGAGTGGGCGTGTGCTGCTTCACGAGACGGTTCCTTCCGTGCCGGGGTCGGCACGTGGCTCGAACGATACGGGACGCGTCGGATCCATGCAACCGGTATCGCACTAGTCATTACGCTGTCGGCGTGTCCGGACTTCCGCTCGACGCCCCGCGGACCGCTGCGCTGCGGCGCGCGGCCGATCACATCGAGCAGGCGTGGGCCTCGTTCGACCACGCCCGCGACGGCCAGCCGGCGCTCGGCGACGCCCTCGGCCGCGTGCTCGCGGGCGGCCTGCCGGAAGATGCGACGCCGGTGCTCGAGGCGCTCGACGACGCGGCCCAGGTGCTGGACGAGAGCCTCGCCCCGGCGCGGCCGCGGTACTTCGCGTTCGTCGGCTCGTCGGGGCTCGAGGTGGCGGTGCTGGCCGACGCCCTGGCGTCGGCCTACGACGTCAACCTCGCCACGCACGCGGGCGTCGCCGACCTCGTCGAACGCCAGGCGCTCGACTGGGTGGGCCGGTTCGTCGGCTACCCCGCCACCGGCGGGGCGTTCACCAGCGGCGGCATGATCTCGAACCTGACGGCGCTCGTCGCGGCGCGGGAGTTCGCGCTGCCGGGCGTCCGCGAGACCGGCCTGGCAGGTCGCCCGGCGCGCGCTGTACTGCTCGGCCGAGGCGCACTACAGCGTGCAGCGCGCGGCGGAGGTGCTCGGTATCGGCGCGGACAACGTGCGGTCGATCCCGCTCGACGACCGGCGGCGGATGATCGCCGCCGAGGCGGCCGCGGCCATCGACGCCGACCTCGCCGCCGGCATCACGCCCGGTGGCCGTGGTGGCGACGGCCGGCACGACGCTGACCGGGCGCGGTCGACCCGATCGGCGAGCTGGCCGACATCTGCGCCGAGCGCGGCGTCTGGCTGCACGTCGACGGCGCCTACGGCCTGCCGGCCGCGGCGGCACCGGCCACGCGCGGCGCTCTTCGCGGGCCTCGACCGCGCCGACTCCGTGTCGGTCGACGCGCACAAGTGGCTCTACCTGCCGAAGGCGTGCGGCGTCGTGCTGGTGCGCGACGGCGCGGCGCTGGAGCGCGCGTTCGTGCACGACGAGGCGTACATGCTGCACTCCGACGACGGCCTGAACGCGGTCGACCGCACCCTCGAGTACTCGCGGCCGTTCCGGGCGCTGAAGCTCTGGCTCGCGTTCCGCGTGCACGGCGCGGCGGCGTTCCGCGAGGCGATCGGCGACAACATCGTGCTCGCCCGGCGGCTGGCCGAGATCATCCGCGCCCACCCCGAGCTGGAGCTGGTCGTGGCCGAGCCGCAGCTCTCGACCGTGCCGTTCCGGCACGTGCCGCCGGGCGTCGCCGACCTCGACGCGCACAACCTGGCGCTGGTCGAGGCCCTGCAGCACGACTCGCGCGTCTACGTCTCGTCGGCCTCCATCGACGGCCGCGCCTGCCTGCGGCCGTGCATCGTCAACTTCCGCACCACCG
Source organism: uncultured Actinomycetes bacterium (assembly GCA_963732645.1). Classification (GTDB taxonomy): domain Bacteria; phylum Actinomycetota; class Thermoleophilia; order Gaiellales; family F1-60-MAGs149; genus VFJZ01. The sequence continues at coordinate 21,648 of CAVTAC010000002.1, read as the reverse complement.
AGGAGGACGTGCAGGCGCTCGTCGACGTCGCGGTCGAGATGGGCCGCTCGCTGGCTACGACTCGAACCTCTACGACTTGACGGCGACCGTCATGCCGTCGGCGACCGGCAGCACGACGGTCGTCAGGTCGGCGCGGGCGACCAGCGCCGCGTTCAGCTCGCGCAGCGCGTCGATGTCGCGCTGCGCCCAGCCGCCCGAGACGCGCTTGCCGGCCGCGACGCTGCCCGACATCAGCGAGTTGTCGATGATCAGCAGCCCGCCCGGCCGCAGCAGCGGCAGCACCAGCTCGGTGTAGGCCGCGTACTCCGACTTGATGGCGTCGAGGAACGCCAGGTCGTAGACGCCGTCGAGGCCCTTCAGCCCGTCCAGCGCCGGCTGCAGGCGCAGGTCGACGCGGTCGGCCACCCCGGCCCGCTCCAGGTAGCCGCGGGCGGTCGCCTGCCGGTCGGGATCGACGTCGAACGTGACGACGTGGCCGCCCTCGCCGACGGCCCGCGCCAGGTGCAGCGTCGAGACGCCGATCGCCGTGCCGCACTCGATCACGCGGCGCGCCCCGGCGGCGCGCGCCAGCAGGGCGAGCGTCAGGCCGCCGTCGCGCTGCACGATCGGCACGCCCTCGGCCGCGCCCTGCCGCTCCATCTCGGCGAGGATCGGATCGGAGGCCGGATAGAGGGCCTCGAGATAGTCGGCGACGACCGGGTCGAGAATCATGGATACCCTTGCTTTCGTGCAGCTCGAACAGGCAATGACGCTGCTCGCTGACTGGGGCGAGCCATCCTATCGGAGAGAGCAGGTCCGGCAGGGTGTGACGCGTGACCTGGCGGCCTCGTGGGACGAGGTGACGACGCTCTCGAAGCCCACCCGCGCGCGCCTCGCCAGCGAGCTGCCGTTCGCCGACCTGACGCTCGACGACCAGCAGCGCTCGGCGGACAAGACGGTGAAGGCCCGGTTCCGCACGGCCGACGGCTTCCCGATCGAGACGGTGCTGATGCGCCACGGCGACCGGCGCGCGGTCTGCGTCTCGTCGCAGTCGGGCTGCGCGCTGGCCTGCACGTTCTGCGCGACGGGCGCGATGGGCCTCGGCCGCAACCTCAACGGCGGCGAGATCTTCGAGCAGCTGCTGTGGGCCGCCCGCGAGGCGCGGCGCGACGGCGGTCGCATCTCGAACGTCGTGCTGATGGGCATGGGCGAGCCGTTTCACAACTACGACGAGGTGCTGGCGTTCTGCCGCCTGGCGAACGACCCGAACGGGTTCGGCCTCGGCGCGCGCTCGATCGCGATCTCGACGGCCGGCTGGGTGCCGGGCATCGACCGGCTCGCGGCCGAGCCGCTGCAGGTGAAGCTCGCCATCTCGCTCCACGCGCCGAACGACGACGTCCGCGCCACGCTGATGCCGGTCAACAAGCGCTACCCGGTCGAGGCCGTGATGGAGGCCTGCAAGCGCTACCGCGAGGCAACGCACCGCCGCGTCTTCATCGAGTACCTGCTGCTGCACGGCGTCAACGACTCGCCCGCCCAGGCCGACGAGCTGGCTCGCCTGCTGCACGCCACCGCGCCCGGCGGGTTCCACGTGAACCTGATCGTCTACAACCCGACGTCGGCCGACTACCGCGCCTCCGATCCGTCTCGCGTCGCGGGCTTCCGGCACATGCTGGAGCGCCGCAAGGTCGACCACTCGCTGCGCCAGTCCCGCGGCCGCGACATCGACGCGGCCTGCGGCCAGCTGGCCGTGAAGGGCGTCCGCGAGCTCCGCGCTGCGCGCCGGAAGGCCCCTACGAGAACGCCGGCAGCACCTCGCGGATGAACAGCTCGAGCGTCGCCTTCTTGGCGGCGTGCGAGCGGCCGTTGTCGAGCCACAGGCCGACCTCGTCGATGCCGAGCTCGCGGTAGCGCTGCAGGCGCCGGATCAGCGTGTCCGGCGTGCCGACGAGGTTGTTCGCGGCCACCGTCTCGAGGTCGTAGACCGGCTTCGCCTCGAGGTCGGCGTCGCTGAGCTTGTCGGTGTGACCGAGCTTGACCGTGCCGTCGTTGCGGATCCAGTGCTCGAAGTACGCGTACCAGTCCTTGACGGCGCGCGCCGCGTCGGGCACCTGGTCCTCGCGCTCGGCGATGTAGGCGTGGCGGAGCATCATCAGCCGCGGCCGCGGCACCTCGGGGTGCGCCGCGCAGGCGGTCTCGAACTTCGCGACCAGGTCCTCGACCTCGGCGTCGTCCTTGGCGAGCGGCGTGCAGCAGACGTCGCAGCCGTTCGCCACCGCGAAGTCGTGCGAGGCCGGGTCGCGGGCCGCGATCCAGATGCGCGGGCCGCCCGGGTGGATCGGCTTCGGGACGCTGGTGGTGGCCGGGAACGACCAGTTCTCGCCCTCGTGCGCCACGTCGCCGGCCCACAGCTGCTGCAACAGCGGCACCAGCTCGCGCAGGTGGCTGCCGCCCTGCATCGCGTTCATGCCGTCCATCAGCCGATCGAACTCGAACTGGTACGCGCCGCGCGCGATGCCGAGCTCGATGCGCCCGTTGGTCAGCACGTCGGCGAGCGCCGCCTCCGAGGCCAGCCGCACCGGGTGCCAGAAGGGCGCCACGATGTTGCCGGTGACGAGCCGGATGTCACGGGTCTGCGCCGCGAGGTGCGTCAGCAGCGTGATCGGGTTCGGCCCGACGGTGAACTCCATGCCGTAGTGCTCGCCGGTCCAGAACGCCGCGAAGCCGCCGTCCTCGGCCGTCTGCACGAGCTCGGTCAGCTCGCCGTACAGCTGCGGCCAGGGAGTCGACCCGTCGTAGCGCTCGACGTGCGCGAACAGCGAGAACCTCATCGGCCGCCTCCTTCTTGCATGGCACAGAGTCTAGACATCAGGCGATCCGCGTGTCAATTGCGGCCGTTGTCGGCATGACTGCCATGCAAAGGCCGTCGCCCGTGTGTGCGGTTCGTCCACCCCCGGGTGGGCCGCGTCGTCGTCCGTGGCCGTGCCGCCGGATTCGCCGTTGGCGTACGCTGTCGCGATGGAGACTCCGGCGCTGCGCATCGTCGACGACCCCACCAGCGAGGCCGTTCCGGCCGATATGCGGGCCTGGGTCATTCGCCCCGAGCGCCTCGGCGAGCCGATCGACGCCATGCAGCTCGAGACCGTCGCGGTGCCGGAACCCGGGCCGGGCGAGGTGCTCGTGCGGGTGATGGCGGCGGGTGTGAACTACAACCTCGTGTGGGCGGCCATGGGCAAGCCGGTGTCCATCTTCCGGTATACCGGCGACGATTTCCACATCGGCGGCTCCGACGCCTCCGGCATCGTCGCGGCGGTCGGTCCGGGCGTGAAGCGCTGGAAGCCCGGCGACGAGGTCGTCATCCACTGCAACCAGTCGTGCGGCGAGTGCCCGGAGTGCAACGGCCTCGACCCGATGGCCTGCTCCGAGCAGAAGATCTGGGGCTACGAGACCAACTGGGGCTCGTTCGCCGACTACACGCGCGTGCAGGCCCAGCAGCTGGTGCCGAAGCCGAAGCACCTGTCCTGGGAGGAGGCGGCGTCGTACGCGCTCGTCTACTTCACCGCGTACCGCATGCTGGTCGACCAGGCCGGCGTGCAGGCCGGCGACAACGTGCTGGTGTGGGGCGCCGGCGGCGGGCTCGGCTCGATGGCGCTGCAGCTGTGCCGCCTGTACGGCGCGAACGCCGTCGCGGTCGTCTCGTCCGAGGACAAGATCGAGCTGTGCAAGCGCCTCGGCGCGGCCGCGGTGATCGACCGGCGCGAGTTCGACCTGGTCGACCGCGACTCCGGCGAGTCGAACATCGCCGAGATGAAGCGGTTCGGCAAGACGATCCGCGCCGCCACCGGCGGGCGCGACGTCGACATCGTGTTCGAGCACGTCGGCGCGGCGACGTTCCCCACCTCGGTGTTCGTCTGCAAGACGTTCGGCAAGGTCGTCATCTGCGGCGCCACGTCGGGCTTCTCGCTCAACTTCGACGTGCGCTACCTGTGGATGCGCCAGAAGTCGATCATCGGCTCGCACTTCGCGAACGCCTACCAGGCGACCCGCGCGAACCAGCTGATCATCGAGCGCAAGGTGATGCCGGTGCTGATGCGGACGTTCCCGTTCGACGAGTGCCCGGTGCCGCACCAGATGATGCGCGAGAACGCGCACCTGGGGAAGATGGTCGTGCTGGTCGGCGCCGAGGAGCCCGGGCTCGGCGTCAGCGGATGATCCGGCTCGCCGAGCCCGATCGGCCCTGGATCTTCCGCACGTACGCGGGCCACACGTCGGTCGAGGCCTCGAACCGGCTGTTCCGCGACAACCTCGCGCGCGGTCAGACGGGGCTGTCGATCGCGTTCGACCTGCCGACACAGTGCGGCCACTCGTCCGACGAGGAGATCGCGGCGCCCGAGGTCGGCAAGGTGGGCGTGCCGATCAACTCGCTCGACGACATGCGCGCGCTGTTCGACGGCATCCCGCTCGACCGCATGAACACGTCGATGACCATCAACGCGACGGCCATGTGGCTGTACGCGCTGTACCTCGCGCTGGCCGAGGAGCAGGGCGTCCAGCTCCACGAGCTGCAGGGCACGACGCAGAACGACATCGTCAAGGAGTACCTGTCGCGCGGCACGTACATCTTCCCGCCCGGCCCGTCCGTGCGGCTGATCGCCGACATGTACGAGCACGCCGTGCGCGAGGTGCCGCGCTTCAATCCCGCCAACGTCTGCTCCTACCACCTGCAGGAGGCCGGCGCCACGCCGGTGCAGGAGGTGGCCTACGCGCTGTCCACCGCGACCCTCGTGCTGGACGAGCTGCGCGGCCGCGACACGCTCACGAAGGCCGAGTTCGAGCAGGCCGTCGGGCGCGTCTCGTTCTTCTGCAACGCCGGCCTGCGGTTCGTGGAGGAGCTGTGCAAGATGCGCGCCTTCGCCGAGCTGTGGGATCGCACGTGCCTCGAGCGGTACGGCGTCGAGGACCCGAAGCTGCGGCGCTTCCGGTACGGCGTCCAGGTCAACTCGCTCGGGCTCACCGAGGAGCAGCCGGAGAACAACGCGTGGCGGATCGCGATCGAGATGCTCGGCGTGCTGCTGTCGCGCGACGCCCGCTGCCGGGCGCTGCAGCTGCCGGCGTGGAACGAGGCGCTGTCGCTGCCGCGCCCGTGGGACCAGCAGTGGTCGCTGCGGCTGCAGCAGATCATGGCGCTCGAGACCGACGTGCTCGACTACCCCGACCTGTTCGAGGGCTCGACCGTCGTGCGGGCGCTGCAGGACGAGCTGATCGCGGGCGTCGAGCAGGAGCTGGCGCGCATCGACGCCTTCGGCGGCACGCTGGCGGCGCTCGAGTCGGGGCTGATGAAGTCGGCGCTGGTCGCCAGCCAGACCGCCCGGTTCGGCCGCATCGCGCGCGGCGAGCAGGCGGTCGTGGGCCGCAACCGGTACGAGGACGGCCTGGCTTCCCCGCTCGTCGGTGGCTCCGACGGCGGCATCTTCCGCATGGAGGCCGACGCCGGCGACACCCTCGCGCGCCTCGCCCGGACGAAGGACGAGCGCGACGGCGAGGCGGCGTTCGCGGCGCTGGCGCGGCTGCGCGACGACGCGCGCTCCGGCGTCAACCTCGTGCCGGCCTCGGTCGCCTGCGCCAAGGTGGGCGTCACCACCGGCGAGTGGGCCGGCGCGCTGCGGTCGGTGTTCGGCGAGTACCGGCCGGCGACGGGCGTCGACGGCCAGCACCTGCAGCTCGAGTCGGCGGCGGTCGAGGCGCTGCGCGCCCGCGTCGAGGACCTCACCCGGCGCCGCGGCCGGCGGCCGCGCATGGTGGTCGGCAAGCCGGGACTGGACGGCCACTCGAACGGCGCCGAGATGGTCGCCATCGCCGCGCGTCACTGCGGCTTCGACGTCGTCTACTCGGGCATCCGCCTGTCGGCCGCCGAGATCGCCCGGCAGGCCGTGGAGGAGGATGCGAGCGTGGTCGGCATCTCGATCCTGTCCGGCTCGCACCTCGAGATCACGCGTCAGCTGCTCGACACGCTGGCGGCGGAGGGCGCCGGCGAGATCCCGGTCGTGGTCGGCGGCATCGTGCCGCCCGCCGACGCGACGGCGCTGAGCGAGATGGGCGTCGGCGCCGTCTTCACGCCGCGCGACTACGACCTCGTCGGCGTGATGGATCGCGTCGTCGACCTGATCGATGCGTGAGGTCGCGCGGCTCGTCACGCTCGTCGAACGGGACGATGCCGGCCGCCGTGGCCGAGCGCGCGGCGCCGCTCGCGGCGATCGAGTCCAACCCGCTCGCGCCGGTCGTCGGGTTCACCGGCGCGCCCGGCGTCGGCAAGTCGACCCTGCTCGGCGCGCTCGCCTCGGCGCTCGCGGCCGGCTCGGACCGCCGCATCGCGATCGTCGCGGTCGACCCGTCCAGCGCCGTCACCGGCGGTGCGCTGCTCGGCGACCGCACGCGCATCCGCGTGCCCGAGGGCCGGGTGTTCATCCGCTCGCAGGCCTCGCAGGCCGAGTCGGGCGGCCTGGCGCCGACCACCTATCCGGTGGTGCGCGCGCTGCGGCGGCTGTTCGACCTGGTGCTGGTCGAGACGCTCGGGGTCGGGCAGTCGGAGGACGACATCCGCCACGTCGCCGACGCCACCTACCTGCTGCTGCAGCCGCTCGCGGGCGACAGCGTGCAGCACCTGAAGGCAGGCCTGATGGAGGCGCCCGACGCGATCGTCGTGACGAAGTGCGACGTCGCCGACCTGGCGCACCGCGCCCTCGCCGACCTGCGCGGGGCGATCGGCCTGGCGCGACCGGGCGAGACCATCCCGCTGCACGCCGTCAGCGCCCGCACCGGCGCCGGCATCGATGACCTGGCCGCCGCCGTCGCCGCCACGAAGGCCGGTCCGGAGCAGCCCTCCGACGACTGGTTCGTGGCCCGCGCCGTGCGCACCGCGCACGGCCGGGTGGGCGCCGCCCGCCTGGCCGAGCACGGGCCGGTGTCCGGTCGCTCGCTGGACGAGCGCCTGGCCGAGGCGCTCGCCCGCTCATCTGCTTCGTCCGCCTGAGCCCGCCGCATCCGGCGAGCCGTCCCGCTCCACGTCGGTGCGCCGCTCCGGCGTACCCGACCGAGGTGCACGATGCCATCCTCGCGCATTCCTCATATACGTTGTCGAACATATAAGCCCGCGTTCCGATCACCCCAAGGGGGGAGTTTGAAGTCGCCCGCGGTGACACTTCCGCGCGTATCCGTGCGCCTTTCATGTTCGGGGTCTGACCCCGAAAACGGCGGTTCTGGGGTCTGACCCCAGAACGCTTCCGCGCGGAAGCCGCACGAATCGCACGACAGGACGCGAAGGGCGCGCGTTCGGTCGGCTTGCGTGCGCCGGTGGTCACGTTCGATCGGGTACTCCTTCGGTTCGAGGTACGGACGCACCTGACGCTCCGGTAGGCTCTCCGGCATGGCGATCAGCGTGGGCGACTCCGCAGAGCAGACGTTCCAGGTCACCGACGAGGTGCTCGACCACTTCGGGGCCGCGACCGGCGACCTCAACCCGATGCACTTCGACGATGCCTTCGCCGCCACGACCATGTTCGGCGAGCGCATCGCGCACGGCATGCTCACCGCCGGGTTCTTCTCGACCATGGTCGGCATGGTGTTGCCCGGGCCCGGCTCGATCTACCTCGGCCAGACGCTCCAGTTCCGGGCGCCGGTGAAGCCCGGCGACGCCGTGCGCGTGGTCGTCGAGGTGACGGAGTACGAGCCCGAGCGGCGGCGCGCGACGATCGACACCCGCGCCTTCGTGGGCGACAAGCTCGTCGTCGTCGGCGAGGCGCGCGTCATCGCCCCCGAGTGAGAGCGCTCGCCGTCAGCGCGGCGGGGGAGGAGCACCACCTCTCCGACCCGCAGCTCGCCGAGCTGACGCGGCGCATCGCGGCCGGCCTGCACGAACGCGGCATCGGCGTGCGGCGACGTGGTGCTCGTGCGCCTGCCGAAGGGGCCGGAGTGGCTCTGCACGATGCGTGCCATCTTCCGTCTCGGCGCCGTCGCGCTGCCCTGCGTCCAGCAGGTGACCGACGCCGAGGTGGCCGAGCGCGTGGCGACGACCGGTGCACGGCTGGTGCTGCTCGCGGTCGACGACATCCCGCTCGCCGCCGGCCCGGCGCCCGCGCCCGAGCTCGACCCCGACGCGGCGGCCTTCCTGATCTTCACGTCCGGCACCGAGGGCCGTCCGAAGGCCGCCGTCCACCCGCGCCGCTACCTGGAGGCGAACCGCCTGCAGCTGGAGCGCTGGATGGGCGTCCGCCGGCACGACCGCGTCTGGTGCACGGCTGCTCCCGGCTGGTCGAAGTCGGTGCGCAACGTGTGGTTCCCGGCCGAGCTGTACGACTGCGAGACGGTGCTGCACGCCGGGCGCTTCGTCGCGGCCGAGCGGCTCGACCTGCTCGCCCGGCTGCAGCCGCAGGTGCTGTGCATGTCGCCGACCGAGTACCGCCTGTGCGCCAAGGCGGCGACGTTCGGCGACCACGACCTCGGCGGCATCCGCGAGGCCGTCGCGGCCGGCGAGGCGCTCGACGCCGCGACCCTCGCCCACTGGCGCGAGGCGTACGGCATCACCGTGCGCGACGGCTACGGGCAGACCGAGTGCGGCGCCGTCACCGGCGTGCTGGTCGGCGAGGAGCCGGTGCCGGGATCGATGGGCCACGCCATGCCGGGCGTGCAGCTCGAGATCGTCGGCGGCGAGCTGTGCCTGCGCCCCGAGACGCTGCCGACGTTCTTCTCCGGCTACCTGGACGACGCCGCGGCCACCGCCGCGAAGCTCGAGGGCGGCCTGTGGCACACCGGCGACATGGTCGACCGCGACGCCGACGGCCGGCTCTGGTACCAGGGCCGCGCCGACGACGTCATCTCGTCGTCCGGCTACCGGATCGGACCGGCCGAGGTGGAGTCGGCGCTGGCCTCGCATCCGGCGGTGCTGGAGGCCGCGGCGGTGGGCCTGGCCGACCCGGACCGGGGCGAGATCGTGCACGCCGACGTGGTCCTCCAGCCGGGCCTCACCGGCTCGGACGAGCTGCGCCGCGAGCTGCAGGAGCACGCCCGCACGGTGACGGCGCCGTACAAGTACCCGCGCTCGCTGCGCTTCGTCGACCAGCTGCCGCGGACGCTCACGGGCAAGGTCCGCCGGGGCGTGATCCGCGCCACGATGGCCGATCCGGCCGGTAGATCGTCCGATCCTCCTGAAAGCGGTTGAAAGAGGCCGCTGCGTCGTTTCCATTCACCTTGCAGCGGTCCCCGCTGCGGGCGTAGTCTCTGCCTTTGTGCGACCTCGCGGGGGGGTCGGGCACGAAAAGGAACGGGAGGACCATGGGACGCAGCTGGACCATGCCTCGTCGGGGGAAGTACGCCCTGACGCTTGGCGCGGCGGCATTGACCGCCACTGCCGCGATCGCCGGTGCCGGGAGCGCCGGCGCAGCCGATTCGCCGCCGTCGGTCGCCGCGAAGGGCAAGACCTTCACGGCCAAGCCATTGACCGCGGCCGCGATTCGGACGGGTACCAAGGACGGCGCCACCGACACGGTGCGCACCGATCCGAGCCTACTCGGGCTGCAGGGGTCGAAGCTCGTCTCGGTGGTCGTCAAGCTCAAGTATGCGCCCGTCGCGTCCTATCGCGGCAACGTGAAGGGCCTGCGCGCCACCAGCCCGCGCGTCACCGGCCGCGCCATCAACCGCCGCTCGGCGGCGGTGAAGGCCTACAGCCGCTACATCGCACGTCGGGAGACCTCGTTCAAGGCGGCGCTCGCCGCTCGCGTGCCGGGCGCCAAGGTGGGCCGCGCGCTGCGGCTCGTCTACGGCGGCCTCGCGCTGCGCGTGCCGGCCAACCGGGTCGCCGACGTGCTGCGCCTGCCCGGCGTGACCGCGGTCCAGCGGGACGCCCTGCTGCATCCGCGCACCGACGCCGTGTCGTCGTTCATCGGCGCCACGACCGTCACGAACGACATCGGCGGCGTCAACGGCACCGCCGGCCAGGGCACGATCTTCGCCGACCTCGACACGGGCATCTGGCCCGAGCACCCGTCGTTCGTCGACCACGGCAACCTCAGCCCGGCACCCGCGTCGCCGTCCCCGCGGCCCTGCGTCTTCGGTGACAACCCGCTCACTCCGGCGGCCGACCCGTTCGCCTGCAACAACAAGGTGATCGGCGGCGCGCCGTTCCTCGACACCTACCACGCGGTCGTCGGCGACGAGCACTTCCCCGGCACCGCCCGCGACTCCGAGGGCCACGGCACGCACACGACCTCGACCGCCGCCGGCGGCCCGGTCGCGAGCGCGCCCACCTTCGGCATCGAGCGCGGTCCGCTCGCGGGCGTCGCCCCGGGCGCGCACATCCTCAGCTACAAGGTCTGCGGCCCGCAGGGCTGCTTCGCCTCCGACTCGGCGGCCGCCGTCGAGCAGGCGATCGTGGACGGCGCCGACGTGATCAACTTCTCGATCGGCGGCGGCGATTCCGGCGCCCCCGATCCCGTCGACGTCGCCTTCCTCGACGCCTACAACGCGGGCATCCTGGTCTCCGCCTCGGCCGGCAACAGCGGCCCCGGTGCAAGCACGGTCGAGCACTTCTGGCCGTGGTACATGACCGTCGCCGCGTCCACCCAGCAGCGCCAGTTCCAGTCGACGCTGACGGTGACCGGTGACGGCCAGACGCTGTCGCTGGTCGGCTCGAGCGTCACGCACGGTGTCACCACCGCGTCGCCGATCGTGAACGCGGGCGACGTGCCCGGCTACACCGGCACCAACCTCTGCACGGCTCCGGCCGCGCCCGGCACCTTCACGGGGATGATCGTGATCTGCACCCGTGGCGTGAACGGCCGCGCCGAGAAGGGCTTCAACGTCTTCTCGGGCAACGCCTCGGGCATGGTGCTCGCCAACGTCGCGCCCGGCCCGACGATGAGCGACAACCACTTCCTGCCGACCGTCCACATCGAGGATCACGACGGCGCCGCGCTGCAGGCGTTCCTCGTCGCGCACCCGACCTCGACGGCCACCTTCAACGACGGCGTCAAGGGCGTCGGACAGGGCGACCGGATGACGGAGTTCTCGTCCCGCGGCCCGGGCGGTCTCTACCTGAAGCCCGACGTCACGGCACCCGGCATCCAGATCCTGGCGGGCAACACGCCCGTCCCGGACGACGTCGCCGGTGGCCCGCAGGGCGAGTACTTCCAGGCCATCGCGGGCACGTCGATGTCGTCGCCGGTCAACGCCGGCGCCGCGCTGCTGCTCTCCGCGCTGCACCCGGACTGGTCGCCCGGCCAGGTCAAGTCGGCGCTCATGACGACCGCCACCACCAAGGTCGTCAAGGAGGACGGCTCCACGCCGGCCGACGCGTTCGACTTCGGCGCCGGTCGCATCGACCTCACGCAGGCCGGGCATCCCGGTCTGACCATCTCGGAGACGGCGACCAACTTCGCCGCCCACGCGCTCGATCCGAACGCCGCCGTCGACCTGAACATCCCGTCGATCAACGCGTCCGTGATGCCGGGCATCCTGACCACCGAGCGGACGGTCAAGAACGTCTCCGGCCGCACGCTGAAGTACCGCACGAGCGGGGCCTCCGGGCCTGGCTGGCGCGTGTCGGTCGAGCCGCGCTCGTTCAAGATCCGGCCCGGCCGCAGCGTCACGCTGAAGGTCACGATCGACGGCCGTGAGGCCGCGGTCGACGCCCAGGTGCTGACCGCGATCGGCCTGCGCCAGACGACCTCACGCAAGATCGCCCGGTCGCTGCACGTGCCGGTCGCGTTCATCCGCGCCCAGGGCGGCGTCAGCCTCGCCGTCGAGTGCGCTCCCACCTCGATCGCCAAGGGCGACCGGGGCGCGTGCGACGTCGACGTCCAGAACAACACGCTGGCACCGGCCGACGTCACCTCGACGACCAAGCTGTCCAAGCAGCTGCGCGTCACCGGCGTCAACGGTGCCACCCAGCAGGGACGACAGCGGGTCACCGCCACCGCGACGCTCGCCGGCCGTGAGCCGTCGACGCCGACGGTCGCCCCGGGCGTCGGGGCCGGCGGCTTCCTCGACCTGTCGCTGTTCGGCGTCACGGCGGTGCCGCTGGGCGACGAGGACGTGGTCGACTTCACCGGTCTGCCGCCCTTCGTCTACGGCGACGGCACCGCGACCGCGATCAGCGTCTCGTCGAACGGCTGGCTGGCCGTCGGCGGTACGACGGCCGGCGCGACGTTCATCCCGCAGGTGACGCCGGATCCGGCGGAGCCGAACAACACGCTGGCACCGTTCTGGACCGACCTGGACGGCACCAACGCGCGCGGTCTGCTGGCGGCGAAGCTCGACGACGATGCCGGCAACAGCTGGCTCGTGATCCAGTGGGATACCGCGGTGTTCGGTGCCGCGCCGACCGATCCGCTCGTGCAGATGCAGGCGTGGATCGGCCTGAACGGCACGCAGGACATCTCCTACGCGTACGAGCCGACCAACCTGCCGGCCGGCACCCCGCTCGGCGGCGATCTCATCGTCGGCGCCGAGAACGACGACGGCTCCCGCGGTTCGAACCTCGGGCTGAACGTCGCCCCGACCGTGGACCTCGTCGTCACCAGCACGGCGGGCACGCCCGGCGAGGTGCTCCACTACCGCGTCGGGTACAAGGGTCAGGACCGCGGCGACGCGACCGTCACGACGCTGATGGACACCCCGTCCGTCCGCGGCACGACGGCCGACGTCCAGCACATCACGGTGCGCCGGCGCTAGCCGTCGCAGCGAGCGAACGATCGTGGGGCCGGCCATCGTGCCGGCCCCACGTCGTCCTGCGCCTCCTACACTGCCGGCGATGACCTTCGACCCGATCGCATGGGCCGCGCGACACGGCGCGGTGCCCGGGTCGCCGGTCGACCGGGCGCCGGCGGTGACGTCGGTGGGTGCGATGTTCGTCGACGCCCACTCGCTGCTGTGCGCCGTCGATCCCGACCTGGCCGCCGTCACCGTCGAGGCGCGCCTGCGCGAGGAGGACCTGACGCTCGGGCTGTTCCCGGAGCGCTACGAGGTCGCCTCGGTGGGTGAGCTGGTGGAGGGGGACGACCCGGGCGCGGGCGCGCGCGGCGCCGGGTTCAAGACGCTGCTGCGCGGCACGGAGGACGGCCTGCTGCTGCTCGACGTGCGGCGCCGGCCGGCGGCCCAGTCGGGGCGCGGGCTGCTGGTGGAGTCGTTCGAGGCGGGCGCCGAGGCGCTGCGCCTGCTCGCCCAGTCCGACGTGGTGCCGGCCATCTCGCTGCTCGCCGATCCCGCCGCGGCCGACCTGCTGCTCGAGGTGGCGGGCGACCCCGACAGCGCGCGAGCGACGCTCGGCGAGGGACGCGCGCTGCTGATCCTGGTCGCCGCCGGCCGGCAGGGCGAGGCGGCGGCGCGGGCCGAGCGCGCGATCGCCGCGTGTGCGTCGTGCATCACCGCCGACCTGGGCCAGAACGTCGCCCGCGCGTGGGCGGGCAGCCGGTACGACCTGCCCGGGCATGCGGCCACGCTCGCCGCCGCCGGCTACCGCCTGGAGACGGTCCGCGCGTGGCATCGCTGGAGCCGTCTGCCGGGGGCGCTGGCGGCGCCGACGACGGGGACGTGGCACGGCCGCGAGCTGGTCGGCGTGTCGGGACAGGGTGCGATCCTGCAGGACCGCATCCTCGACCCGCCCGGCTGATCTCAGGACAGCGCGAGCAGCGCCACGCCGCCGGCGACCAGCACCGCGCCCAGCAGCCGCACCCGCGAGACCTCCTCGCCGAGCAGCGCCGCGGCCAGCGCGGTGGCGATCACGACGCTCGACTCGCGCACCGCGGCGACCGGCCCCGGCGGTGCCAGGCGCAGCGCCGCGAGCACCAGGCAGTACGCGGCGAACATGGCGGCGCCGGCCACGACCGCGGCGACGTTGAGCTCGGCCCGCAGCACGCCGACGCCGCGCCGGCGCGCGATCCACACCGGGAAGGCGAGGGTGATCAGCGCGGTCAGCTCGAAGTACGGGATGGCGCCGGCGTGCTGGATGCCCGACCGGTCGACCAGCGTGTAGCTCGCGATCGTGACGGCCACCGCCAGCGGCAGGATCAGCTGCCCGGCGGCGACGTCGCGGCCGAGGCCCCGCACGATCATCACGCCGGCGGCGACGACCAGGATGCCGACCACCTGGCCGCCCGACGGGTGGATCCCCAGCAGCAGCGCACCCAGCACCAGCACCAGCACCGGTGCCGTGCCGCGCGCGACCGGGTACACGATCGACAGGGGCACCCGCTGGTACGCGGCGGCCAGCAGCGCGATGTAGGTGAGCTCGAGCAGGCCCGAGACGACGATGTACGGGATCGCCTCGCGCTCGACGTCCCAGACGATCACGGCCACCGGCAGGAACAGCACCACGGAGGCGATCAGCGCGACGCCCGTCGCGGCCTGCGTGTCGCGGGCGCGCACGATCAGCAGGTTCCACGTGGCGTGCAGGACGGCCGCCGCGAGCGCGAGGCCGAGCGCCGAGGCCGGCATCGGCTAGCGGCCGCGGATCACTCGGCGGGATCCAGCAGCAGCGTGGCGGCCCGGTGCCGCTCGATCGCCTCCGGCGACCAGTGCAGGCGCCGGGTCGTCCCGGCCAGCCAGTCGGCTACCTGGTCGTCGTACTGCGGGCTGGCCGGATGCCCGGACTGTCCGCCGCAGAGCGTCATCTGCGTCTCGTCGGGATCGGCGAGGTTCGCCACGAACCGCATGCCGGGGCCGCTCGTCTTGGTGCCGGTGACGGGGTCGGTGATCGGATGCGCGGTCGACCAGACGGTGTCGGCCTCGCCCGGCAGCGGGTGCGGCCCGCGCCGGAAGATGCGCTCGCAGCCGGGCAGCGCGGCCATCGGATGGTCGAGGGTGAGCGTGTGCACCGCGCCCCAGGTCCAGACCTCCGGGTCGGGTCCGAGCCGGCGCTCGAGCTCGACGCACGTGCGCGTCAGGCACTTGCCGATCACGCCCCGCCAGGTGCGGCCGTCGCGGAAGAAGCCGTCGTCCGCGCGCTCCATCGCGTCGAGGGTGCCGGGCACCGTCCGCCCGAAGAACTCGAGCAGCGGCGACAGCAGCGAGAACCCCTCGGCGCCGAGGAACCGCTCCAGCTCCTGGCCCGTCTCGGCGTAGGCCTCGAGCGTCAGGTGCCGCAGCAGCGTCGCGGCGATGGCCGCGCCGGCCGACTCCGCCTGCATCTCGCCGTCCCAGCCGGCGAGCAGGCCGAGCGCGCGCCGCTCGAGGGCGTCGGTCGCCTCCTGGCCGGCGACGAGGTCGCGCAGCCGCGCCAGTGGCAGCGAGTAGACGTCGGTCTGGATGCGCGCGAGATCGGCCGGCGTGTGCCGGGCGCGTCCGGCCAGCAGGTCGGCGATGCGCTGCGCGCGGTACGGGTTCAGCCACTCGGTCGCGATCAGGTGCGGGTAGTCGTCGGGCACGATCCGGTTGTTGGCGGCGACGATCGTCCCGTCGGGCGGGTTCCGCCACGCCGGCAGCTCGTCGTACGGCACCGTGCCGAGCCACGGCTCGGTGCCGGGAAACCGGCCGTCGCCGCCCGCGCGCCGCGGCATCGGCCCGCCGCACATCTGGTAGCCGATGTCGCCGGCGAGCGTGGCGTAGACGCAGTTCAGCGTCGAGCCCGCCGACGTCGCGCAGCGCCGCGACCACGTCGTCCGCCGTGCGCGATCGGGCGAGGGCGCGGAAGGCGCCGACGTTCCGCGCCGGCTGCAGCGCCGTCCACTGCAGCACCAGCGTGCGCGACTCGCCGGGGGCGAGCGGCGTGATGACCGGTCCGTGGGTGGTGGTGACGACGTCGTGCGGCACGGGCCGCCGCCGGCCGCGCACGCGCGATCTGCTCGGTGCGGCGCTGCTCGGAGCCGTCGAGCGTCATCTCGAGCAGGTCCTGCGTGTCGGCCTCGACGTTCGTGAACCCCCACGCCGTGTGCGCCGTCTGGCCGATCACGACGCCGGGCGTGCCGGGAGACGTCAGTCCGGCGCAGCGCTCGCCGTCCCACTGCAGGTCGGCGGCGTACCACGTGCAGGGCGCCGCCAGCAGCAGGTGCGGATCGTTGGCGAGCAGCGGTGCGCCGGTGGTGGTGCGGTCGCCCGACAGCACCCAGCTGTTCGACCCGGCGCCCTCGGCGCCGCCCGCGCGGTCCTTGGCGGCGAGCGCCATCCGCACGGCCTCCGCGGCGCCGTCCGGCAGCGACGTGTAGCCGTCGGCCGGATAGCCGGGCTCGAGCTGCTCGAGGCGCGCCGTGCCGAGCCGCGCGGCGAGCCGGCTGCGCACGATCTCGCCCTCCCAGTTCTGCCCGAGACCGAGCGCGAACAGGCGCAGGCCCAGCAGCGCGTCGGCCGGCAGCCACGGCGCGACGCGGCGGTGCAGCAGCAGCCGCAGCTCGAGCGGCAGGCGGAACGCCCGGGCGTCCAGCCACGCGTTGACGCCGCGGCAGTACGCCTCGACCGCGAGCAGGTCGTCGCCGGCGAGCGCGGCGGCCTCCTCCTCCGCCACGCGCCGCCAGGCCGAGCGTGCGGACGTAGCGGTCGGTCTCGATGGCCGCGCTGCCGACCAGCTCGGCCAGCGTGCCGCGCACGATGCGGCGCAGCAGCTCCATCTGCCAGAGCCGGTCCTGGGCGTGGCAGAAGCCCAGCGCCGCGAGCGCGTCGGGCTCGGTCGCGGCGCGGATGTGCGGCACGCCGTCGACGTCGCGCACCACCTCGACCGGCGCGGACGAGGCCGGGCACCTGCGAGCCGCCCGTCCGGCGGCGGCACCGCGCCGCGGTAGACGTGGCGCACGCCCGCCAGCGCGCCGGCAGCGGCCCCCGCCACGATGCCGCCCGCTATCGCCGTCCGCTGCCGCCGCATGCTCACGCGTGGTCGAAGAACCAGCGTTCGAGCAGCTGCAGCAGCTCGGTGTCGGTGAAGGGGCGGAGGCTCGCGTTGTGGTCGTCGTTGTCCTCCGAGGCGTCGAGGTCGGACTCCAGCGCCTCGTTGGCCGCTCGCGTCGCATCACCCAGCTCGTAGCCCGACCACAGCACGTCGTCCGGCCGCGCCGCCGGCGTCTCACGATGCGCGAGGTTGATCGCCCGGCCGACGCTCCACACCGCGCCCGGCAGGCGATCGATCCAGATCGTCACGATCTCCTCCTCGCCGTGATCGTCCCGGCCGCGGACGGTCCTCTCGGCGAAGCGCGTGACCTCGGGCTTCGGCTCCATGTCGGTATATTGCCTGGAATGGCCGACTCCGACGACCTTCTGAAGCGCTTCCTCGGCTCCCGCAAGGAGCAGGTCCTCGTCCACCACGTGGTGCGCGAGATCCAGGCGGGCCGCGATCTGGCCGACGTCCTGGCCGATACGTTCGTCACCAATCGCGCCGAGCCGCTCGAGATCCGCGCGCTGCTCGACAACGCCGAGATCTCGCGCGCCGTCGGTGACGACGCCATCGCGCGCATCCGCGCAGCCGGCGGTCCCAAGTAGCCCGAGGCTAGTCCAGCAGCGGCAGGGCCACGGCGAGCGCCAGCCGGGCCGTGCCGATGCCCTTGTAGATCGTCACGTCCTCCGGCTTGCGGAGCGGCTGCAGCTCGCCGCGCTCCAGCTCGTCCAGGGCGTGCACCTCGAGCCAGTCGAGGTGTCCGGTAGCCACCGTCTCGGCCAGGTCGGCGGCCCGCAGGCGTGCCTCGACGGGCGCGTCGGTGATCACCGTGGCGGCGCGCACGATCGTCCGGTAGTCGAGCTCGCGCTGGTCGGGACGGGTCGCGCCGACCGCCAGGATGCAGAGGCCGGAGCCGAGCCAGTCGTCGCGCAGCACCGGGTCGCGCGAGCGCGTGGCGGTCACGACCACCGTCGCGTCGCGGATCGCCGACTGCGCGTCGGGCAGGTCGCCGCGGCGGGTCGCCGTCACCTCGATCGTCTCCGCCAGGCACGCCGCGACGGCGTCGCCGAGCGGGCCGGTGCCGACGATGCCGACCCGCTGCGGGCCGGCGGTCGCCAGGTGCCCGGCGGCGATCGCCGCCGCCGCGGCGGCGGCCAGGCGGGTCAGCCAGTTCGCCTCGATCACCGCGACCGCGGTGCCGGCCGGCCCGAACACCGTCAGCAGCGAGCCGTCGGCGCCGCGCGCCGAGCCCGAGGCGAGCACGGCGGTGAGGTCGCCGTGGCGCGTCACCTGGGCCCGCGCGTGCGTGCCGTCCACGAGGGCGATCGACGGCGGGTCGTCGGCCGGCCGCGTCAGCGCGTCTCGCACCCGCGCCACGGCAGCGGCCGGCGCGACGGCCGATCGGACGTCGCTCTCGGTCGCATGAAGCACGCGTACGTTGTACCAGCCCCGGCGACGAGTATCGTCTGACTGTGCAGGTCAACCTCGCGGTCCTCTGCGATGCGGCGAACGTGTCGCGTGAGGGCAAGCTCAACATCCTCGGGGAGTTCGACTCGATTCACGCGTCGAGCTTTCCGCTCACCTACCCGACCATGGTCCTCGTCCTGCGGATGGAGGCGCACCCGACCGAGTCGGGCGACCACCGCCTGAAGCTCCGCTTGCTCGACGCCGACGGCCAGGACGTGGTGCCGCCCCTGGAGGGCGAGTTCTCGACCGGCTTCCCGCCCTTCGCGGGCGTGCCGGTGCGGACGGCGCCGATCATCCTGCAGATGCACGGCGTGCGGTTCGACCAGCCGGGCCACTACTCGTTCGAGCTGCTCGTCGACGGCCACCACCTGCGCTCGCTGCCGCTGCACTTCGTCGCCGGGCTCGAGGACGAGCCCGAGCGGCACGGCTTCGAGCTGTAGAGTCCGCGGGTGCGCTACGCCTGCACCGTCGCCGAGGTGAGAGCGGGCGGCGGCGTGCGGCCCGTCATGCTCGGCGCCCGCGAGGTGCTGGTCGTCGGCACCGACGAGGGCATCCGCGCGGTCGACCGGGCCTGCCCGCACGAGGGCTACCGCCTCGACGACGGCGAGATCCGCGGCCAGGAGCTGACCTGCCCCGCGCACGGCTGGCGCTTCGACCTGCGCAGCGGCGCGTGCGTGACGGCGGGCGAGGACATCCGCACGTACGACGTCGACGTGCGCGACGGCGCGATCTTCGTCGACGTCGACGTGGAGCCGACCGCCCAGGAGCTGGCCTTCGCATCGGAGTCGGTGCTCGGCGCGCTCGAGACGGGCCGCGGCTCGCTGGCCGCCCGCCGCACGGCGCGCCTGCTCGGGCTCGGCGAGCGGCCGGAGCGCGTCGCGCTGCTGCTCGCCCGCTACGGCGGCTCGCACGCCGACGCCGGCCTCGATCCCGAGACGGCCGCGGTGGCCGATGCGCTGGCGCTGGTGCCGTACCTGGACGAGCGCGCCGTGGCGCTGGTGTTCGCCGACCTGGCGGCCGCGCTGGCGGCGCGGCTGGCCCGCGCCTCGCCGCGGTTCGGGCCCGAGCCGGCGACGCCGTTCGCCTGGACCGATGCCGGCGTGCGCGGCACGCTCGTCGGCGCTGGTCGACGGCGCCGACGCCGACGAGTGCGAGGCCGTCGTCGCCGGGCATGCTGGCCGCCGACGTCGCCGATCGCCGACGATCGCGGCCGGCCTCGCCGAGGGCACGGCCCGGACGTTCCGCGGGCCCGTGGCCGCTCGTGGTGCTGGAGCGCGCCGTGCGGCTCGCGACCCAGCTCGGCCCCGACGCCGGCCCGCGTGGTGCTGCCCGTCGCCGCCTACGGGTGCGCCGCCGGCAGCGAGGTGCCGCACGCCTTCGCCGTCACCTCCGACGCCCTGGCCGGCGCGCCGCGCACGCCGGACGAGGTCGTGCACGAGTGCGGCCGGGCGCTGCTGCAGTTCCGGCTGCGTTCCGACGACGAGCCCGACGGCACCGGCTCGCTGCTCGGCTGCGGTCTCGCGCTCGCGCACGCGGCGGCGGCGGAGTGGGCGCTCGGCCTGACGCAGGTCGCGGCGGCATCGCTGCTGCACGCCCGCTCGCTGGCCGGCGTCTACGCCGGTTCCGCGGCCGAGGCGACGGGCGAGCCGGTGGCCTACGACGACGCCGCGATCGCCGCCGCGGTGGCGGCGGGACCGGCGCAGACGCCGCGCGGGATCGCCGTCTGCCTGGCCGCCGCGGGCGCCGCGCTGGCGCGTCCCGACGACACCGTCCGGGCGGGCGTCGTGCGCCTGCTCGAGACGCCGCGGCGCGAGCGATTCACGGCCCGGGAGCTCCAGCCCGGGTTCGTCACAATCTGATGTAGGAGATTTGCGCTTTCGGTCGTATGCTGGCGCGGTGCGGTCGCCCTCGCCACTCTCCCGCCAAGCCGGCGCGTTCCTGATCGCCCTCGGCATGGCCATCGGCGCCATCGGCCTGCCCCGGTGGCCGACCGTCGCGTGGGTGCTGTCGATCGCGCTCAACGTCTTCCTCGCCGTGGCGCTGCTGCGGCTCGTCGGCGGCTACGTGGCGCGGCGCGCGCCGTTCGTCGCGGCGGCCGGCGCGGCGTTCCTCACCGGTGCGTCCGAGATGGCTCCCACGCTGGCGCCCTCCCCGGTGTCGGTGTCGACGCTCGCGGTGCTCGCCACGCTGACCTTCCTGGCCGGCTTCGTGCTCTGGCTCGAGGCGTTCGAACCGCCCGCCGCCCGGCCCCTGTAGCGCCTATCGTTCCGCGTCATGCGGATCCTGATCACGGGTGGCGCGGGCATGCTCGGGCGCAAGCTCGCCGAGCGCCTGGCGCGGGACGGGGCGATCGGCGTGACGCCGGTGGCCGAGCTGACGCTGGCCGACGTCGTCGAGCCGGCGGTGCCGGCGGGCGCCGCGTTCGCGGTGCAGACGCGCGTGGCCGACGTGTCGGTGCCGGGTGTCGCCGACGACCTGGTGGCGAGCCGCCCCGACGTCGTCTTCCACCTCGCCGCCATCCCCTCGGGTGGCGCGGAGGCCGACTTCGACGGCGGCTATCGCGTCAACCTCGACGGCGTGCGCCTGCTGCTCGAGGCGATCCGCGCGGCAGGGCTACGGCTACGTGCCGCGGGTCGTCTTCTCGTCGACCATCGCGGTGTTCGGCGCGCCGTTCCCGGAGGCCATCCCCGACGACTTCCACCTCACGCCGCTGACCTGTTACGGCAGCCAGAAGGCGATGGGCGAGCTGCTGCTGAGCGACTACACGCGCCGCGGGCTGGTCGACGGCGTCGGCATCCGCCTGCCGACCGTCTGCGTGCGGCCCGGCACGCCGAACGCGGCCGCCTCGGGCTTCTTCTCGAACATCATCCGCGAGCCGCTGAACGGGCTCGAGGCCGTGCTGCCGGTCGCCGAAGACGTGCGCCACGCCTTCGCCGTCGCCGCGCGCGACGATCGACAACCTCGTGCACGCCGCGGGCATCGACGGCGGCCTCCTGGGCGATCGCCGCTGCCTGACGATGCCGAGCCTGTCGGTGACCGTGGCCGAGCAGATCGAGGCCCTGCGCGAGGTCGCCGGCGACGCGGCGGTCGCCCGGATCCGGCGCGAGCCCGACGAGACGATCGAGCGCATCGTCTCCGGCTGGCCGCGGCGGTTCGACACGGCCCGGGCCGACTCGCTCGGCTTCCGCGCCGAGTCGAGCTTCCGCGAGATCATCGACGTCTACGTCGAGGACGAGATGGGCGGCGTGCTCCCGTGACCCGCGTCGCGGTCGTCACGGGCGCCGGCAGCGGCATCGGCCGCGCCGTCTCGGTCGCGCTGGCGGCCGACGGGTTCAGCGTCGTGCTGGCGGGCCGCC
>CAVTAC010000001.1:0-182811 GCA_963732645.1 uncultured Actinomycetes bacterium | reverse complement strand
ACCGTTCAGGCCGACGAGCTGAAGCTGAAGCAGGTGGTGCTCAACCTGCTCACCAACGCCGTCAAGTTCACGCCGGACGGCGGCTCGGTCGCGGTCGAGGCCGCGCTCGTCGGCGGCGAGGCGCAGGTCACGGTGCGCGACACCGGCATCGGCATCGCCGACGACGGACCAGGAGCGCATCTTCGAGGCCTTCCAGCGCGGCGGCCGCGCGGCGCGCGGCGACAGCGGAGGGCACCGGCCTCGGCCTGACGCTGTCGAAGCGGATCGTCGAGCTGCACGGCGGCCGCATCTGGATGACGAGCCGAGCTCGGGTGCGGCAGCACGTTCGGCGTTCGCGATCCCGTCTGCCCGGCAGGGTACCGGCCGGCGCGCGACGCCGACGCCGCCGACCGGCGCCACGCGAGGCCGCGGCCGATCGACGCCGCGACGATCCTCGTCGTCGAGGACGACCGCCGCTCGGCCGACCTGCTGCCGCTCTACCTCGAGCGCGGCCGGGCTTCGCGTCGCGGTCGCGCGCGACGGCGATGAGGGGCTCGAGCTCGCGCGTCGGCTGCAGCCGCGCGGCGTGATCCTCGACGTCCTGCTGCCCCGACTCGACGGCTGGGACGTGCTGGCGCGGCTCAAGGCCGACCCTGCGACCGCCGGCCTGCCCGGTGATCATCGTCTCGATGATCGACGAGCGCGGCGAGGGCTTCGCGCTCGGCGCGGCCGAGTACCTGCGTCAAGCCGGTCGCGCGCGACCACTCCTCGACGCGCTGGCGCGCTGCGTGCCATCGCCGGCGAGCGGCGGACGCGTCGTCGCGATCGACGACGATCCGGTCGACCTCGACCTGATCGAGGCCGTGCTCGAGCCGGAGGGCTACACGGTCGCTGCGCGCGACCGGCGGCGAGGAGGGTATCGCGCTCGTGCGCGCGCGAGCGACCGGCCGTCGTGCTGCTCGACCTGCTGATGCCCGGGGTCGACGGCTTCGCGGTCGTCGAGCGGCTGCGCGCCGATCCGACTGACCGCCGCATGTCCCGATCGTCGTCCTACGGCGAAGGACATGACGGCCGCCGACCGCGAGCGGCTCGCGGGCCAGATCAGCCACCTCGCGCAGAAGGGCGCCTTCGGTCGCGCGGAGCTCGTCGAGCTCGTCGGGCGTCATCGCGGCTGCCGCAGCCGACGCACGGGAGCGTGCGTGATGACCGCCGCGCCGCTGATCCTGATCGTCGAGGACAACGCGCGCAACCTGAAGCTGGTGCGCGACGTGCTCGAGTATCGCCGGCTACCGCACGCTGGAGGCCGAGCGACGGCGAGGAGGGCGTCGCGCTCGCCCGCGCGCACCGGCCCGACCTGATCCTGATGGACATCCAGCTGCCGGGCATGGACGGCGTCGAGGCGCTGCGCGGCTGCGCGCCGATCCGGAGCACGGCCGGCTGCGGGTGGCCGCGCTCACCGCCTTCGCCATGAAGGAGGACCGCGACGCGCCTGCTCGCCGCCGGCTTCGACGGCTACCTCGAGAAGCCGATCGACGTCGCGCGTTCCCGGCCAGGTCGCGGCGCTCCTCGTCGGCAGCGGACGGCGGAGCTGACATGACCGAGCAGCCGGCACGATCCTGGTCGTCGACGACATGCCCGAGAACCTCCGCCTGCTGAGGCCGTGCTCGCCCCGCGCGGCTACGACGGTCCTGACGCGCGACCGTCCGGGCAGGAGGCGCTCGAGCCGGCTCGCGAGCGAGCCGATCGACCTCGTGCTGCTCGACATCGTCATGCCGGAGATCGACGGCTACGAGGTCTGCCGGCGGCTCCGCGCCGACGCCGGCGACGCGGCTTCCTGCCGGTCGTGATGATCACCGCCAGCGGCGGCCAGGAGAAGCGTCGCCGCGATCGAGGCCGGCGCCGACGACTTCGTCACGAAGCCGTTCGACCAGGCCGAGCTGCTCGCGCGCGTCCGCTCGCTGCTGCGGATCAAGCGCTACCACGACACGATCGTCGCGCAGGCCGCCGAGCTGGCCGACGTGGAACCGGCAGCTCGAGCAGCGGGTCGAGAGCAGGTCGACGAGCTCGACCGCATCGGCCGGCTGCAGGCGGTTCCTCTCGCCGCAGCTCGCCGACCTGGTCGTCTCGTCGGGCGACGAGTCGTTCCTGCGAGAGCCACCGGCGCGAGATCACGGTCGTCTTCTGCGACCTGCGCGGCTTCACGCGCCTTCGCCGAGACCGTCGAGCCCGAGGACGTGATGGACGTGCTCGCGCGAGTACCACGCGGCGCTCGGCGACCTCGTCCACCGCTTCGAGGGCACGCTCGAGCGGTTCACCGGCGACGGGCTGATGGTGTTCTTCAACGATCCGGTCCCCTGCCCGGACGCGCCGGCGCGCGCCGTGCGGATGGCCGTGGCGATGCGCAACCGCGTCGGCGACCTGGCCGAGGGGTGGCGCCGCATGGGCTACGACCTCGGACTTCGGCGTCGGCATCGCGCAGGGCCACGCGACGCTCGGCCGCGTCGGCTTCGAGGGCCGCTTCGACTACGCCGCGATCGGCACCGTCACGAACCTCGCCGCGCGGCTGTGCGCCGAGGCGGCGCCGGGGCAGATCCTCGTCAGCCAGCGCGTGCACGCGGCGGTCGAGGACGATCGTCAGCGCCGAATCGGTCGGCGAGCTCACGCTGCGCGGCTTCTCCCGTCCGACTCGCGCCTACAACGTGCGCGGGCTCGACGCCGCGCGGGTCGCCGGATGAACTCGTCGCCGAGCGACGAGCCGCGGCTGAGCGAGCTCGAGCGAGGACGAGCGCAGCGCGCGCTTCGAGCAGCTGCAGCAGCGGCTGATCGGCAGTCTGGGAGGCGATGCGGCTGAACGAGGCCGGGCGAGTCGATCGTCGTCGTGCCGTCGGTCACGCCTCGACGCCTCGACGCGCCAGCGGCGCCGCGTCCAGGCCTACGAGGAGCGGTTCCTGTTCCTGCTCCTGCTGCTCCGCCAGCCGCGCCTGCGCATCGATCTACGTCACCGGCGCGGCCGATCGACGAGCGCATCATCGACTACTACCTCGCGCTGCTGCCGGGCGTGATCCCGCGGCACGCGCGGGCGCGGCTGCACCTGGTCGCGACGCACGACGGCTCCGCGCGGCCGCTGACGGCGAAGCTGCTCGAGCGGCCGCGGCGTCCTGGCGCGATCCGCGCGCTGATCCCCGACCGCGGCCGCTGCCACCTCGTTCCGTACACGACGACGACGGCTCGAGCGCGACCTCGCCCTCGCGCTCGGCATCCCGCTCTACGGCGCCGATCCGCGACTGCTCCCGCTCGGAACGAAGACCGGCTGCCGGCGGCTCTTCGCCGAGGCGGGTGTCGCCGCATCCGCTCGGCTGCGAGGACGTCCGCGACCTCGACGAGCGTCGTCGACGCGCTCGCGCGAGCTGCGCGCCGCGAAGCCCGCCGCTGCAGCGAGGCGATCGTGAAGCTCAACGAGGGCGTCTCCGGACGCGGGAACGCGCTCGTCGACCTCGCGGGCCTGCCCGCGCCGGGCGCGCCCGACGAGCGAGCCGAGCTCGCGCGAGCGAGCCGAGGCGATGGCGTTCGAGCACGCCGACGATGTCAGCTCGACGCCTACCTCGGCCGGCTCGCCGCAGACGGGCGGCATCGTCGAGGAGCGCATCATCGGGACGGAGCTGCGGAGCCCGAGCGTCCAGCTCCGCGTGACGCCGCACGGCGAGGTCGAGCTGCTGTCGACGCACGACCAGCTGCTCGGCGGCCCGAGCGGCCAGAGCTATCTCGGCTGCCGCTTCCCGGCCGACTACGCCTACGCCCGCGCGATCATCGACGGAGGCCGCGAAGATCGGCGGCGCGGCTCGCGCGCGAAGGGCGTCCTCGGGCCGCTTCGCCGTCGACTTCGTGGTCGTCCGCGACGCCGGCGGGCACCTGGACGCCGTACGCGATCGAGCTCAACCTGCGCAAGGGCGGCACGACCCATCCGTTCCTCACGCTGCAGTTCCTGACCGACGGCGCCTACGACCCGGCGACGGCGCTGTTCACCGCGCCGAGCGGGCGCGAGAAGCACCTCGTCGCGAGCGACCACCTCGAGTCGGACGCTCTGCGCGGGCTCACGGTCGACGACCTCTTCGACATCGCCGTCCGCCATCGCCTGCACTTCGACCAGGCGCGCCAGACCGGCGTCGTGTTCCACATGATGAGCGCGCTCGCCGAGCTCGGTCGGATCGGCCTCACGGCCGTCGGCGACAGCCGCGCAGCAGGCCGAGGCCACCTTCCACCGGGCCGAGCGGGTCCTGCTCGAGGAGGCGAGCCCGCCGCCGGAAGTGCCGCTGCCTGCGGTATGAGGTCGTCAGACCTGGCTCAACCAGGCAATGGGCCGTGTAGGGATCGAACCTACGACCTTGGGATTAAGAGTCCCCTGCTCTACCAGCTGAGCTAACGGCCCGGAGACCCGAGTGTACCCGGGCTCAACCGTCGAGGTCGAGGTCGTCCAGGGCTGCTCGACGCGAGTCGTAGAGCGTGAATGCCTGCGTCACGCCGGTCGCCTCGAGGATGCCTCGGAGCCCGTGCTTGCGCGGCGCGGCGATGGCCACCAGGCCGTCGCGGGCGCGCATCAGGCGGGCCAGGTCGTAGAGGCCGGCGAGGGCGTCGGGATCGTCGATCGCGGCGTCGGTGACGTCGACCACGACGCGGCGTGCGCCGTCGCGGCCGCATGCCTCGAGCGTCTCGGTCAGCTCCTGGGCCTCGAGCGCGCCGACGGTGCCGGTGACGACGATCAGCTCCGCGTCGTCGCCGGCCTCGTAGCGCTCGAGCCCGAACCCGGTCACGGGGTCGTTGCGGTGGTGCCGGCAGCCGTCGTGCGCCGCCGCCGTATCCGTACTGGCACCCGTGCCGGTCGTCGCCGTGGTGTCGGTCTTGCCCTCGAGCTGGTCGACGGCGGACTGCACCTGCGCCGCGAGCGGATCGCCGGGCGCGAGCAGCAGGAACTGCTTGTAGCCCTTGATCGCGTCGGCCTTGATCGCGTCGAGCTTCTCGGTGTCGGCGACGCTGATGCCGTCGGCGGCGGAGACGGCGGCGCCGGCGAACTCGAACCACACCGCCGGGTCGTCCTTCTGCAGCACCGTCAGCTTCTTCCACGTCTCGTACGAGGCGAGGGTGGCCTTGTCGGCGGCGGTCTGCAGCGGCGTCGGCCTGCGCCTGGAGGGCGCTGACCTGCTCGGAGATCTGCGTGTTCGCGGCGGCTGCGACGGCGTCGGGCGTGTTCGCTCCGGTCGGCAGCAGCGTCGACTGGGGCGACGCGCCGGCCTGCACGAGGGCGCGCCTGGTTCTGCAGCGCCGCGATCTCGGTCTGCAGCGCCGCGCCCTGCGCCACGTACGCGGCGGCGAGGCCCTTCAGGATGTCGGCGTCGGTCTTGTTGAGCGCGCGCGGCCTTCACCTACGCCTCGACCGCCTTGTCGTAGTTGGTCTGCGCCTGCTTGGTGCGGTTCGCGGACGCATCCTCGGCCGCCGTCGCCTGGTACGCCTTGCCGAGCCAGCACCCAGACCGTCGGCGTCCTCGGGCTTCGCCTTCGACGGCCGCCAGCGCGGCCGTGAGGTCGGCCGACGAGACCTCGGTCGTCGCAGCGCTGCCGTCGCCGCCGGACTGGAGGATGTCCTGCAGGCCGACGGAACCGCTCGAGCCGACGCCGAACAGCACGAACGAGGCCGCGAAGACGATCGCGAGCAGCAGGAAGACCCACTTGCCGCTGCCCTTCAGGCGCTCGGTGAAGAGCTTCTTCTCCTGCGGCGGGCAGAGCCCTTCCCGCGGCTGTGGCGCTTGCCGCTCTTCTTCGTTCCTACGGAGTACCCCTGGGTACCCCTGGTGCGCTTCTCCTCGGCGATGGCGTCCCGGCCCTTAATGAACGACGTGAATTCGTGCGCGGCAATGCCGTGCGGTTTACTCAGGCTAGCGTACGAATCCGGGTCAGGGACCTGGTACGGCGTCGAGATCGTCGTCGAAGTCGTCTTCTTCGACGTTCTTCCGCTCCGCCACCTTCGAGAGCACGATCGAGAACTCGTACAGCACGAGCAGCGGGATGAACTCCATGATCATCGACACCGGGTCGACGCCGGGCAGCGCCGCTGCGAGCACCGCGAGGCGCGACGATCGCGTACTTGCGGTACGCGCGCAGCATCCTCGAGGTGACGATGCCGACGCGGGTCAGCAGCAGCACCGCGGCCGGCAGCTCGAAGATCGAGCCCGAGCGCGAGCATCATCGTGACGCAGAACTCGTACCAGTCGAGCGCGCGCGGCTGCACGAGGTACAGCTCCGAGTCGAACTGCAGCAGGAACTTGGCGGCGGCCGGGATCACGACCATGTACGAGAAGACCGCGCCGCAGACGTGAACAGCAGCGGCACCAGGATCAGCAGCGGCCAGGTGCGCGCCGAGCGGTCGGGGTTGAACGCCGGCAGCACGTAGGCGTACAGCTGGTAGAACAGCACCGGCAGCGCCACGAGCACGGCGGCCCAGAACGAGATCGTGACGGCGATCTTGAACTGCTCGCCGACGGCGAGCACGACCAGGTCGATCTGCCGCCCGTCGGTGGTCTTCGGGACCTGGCGGATGAGCAGCCGGACGATGTCCGTCGTGCCGCCAGAACGCCACCGAGAAGGCGACGCCGAGGCACAGCAGGGAGATCAGCAGCCGGTCTCGCAGCTCGTCGAGGTGCTCGACGACGGTGACTTCCTCGTCGTGCGAGACCCGGCGGACGCGGAACCGCATGCCGGGAACTGCCACCTAGCGGCTTTCGTCGGCGGCGGACCCAGCGGGCGCCGCGGGCTGGACCTCGATCTCGACCTCGGCCGGCTCGACGATCTTGACGGTCGGCGACCGGCTCGGGAGCCTTGGCTCGGCCAGCTCGGCGGTCTTCTTCGACTTCTCTTCCTCGTCCTTGCGCTCGTCCTCGTCGTCGCCGGTGACGGCGCGCTTGAAGTCGCGCATGCCGCGTCCGAGACCCTTGCCGAGCTCGGGCAGCTTCTTCGGTCCGAAGATGAGCAGCGCGATGACGAGCACGATGGCGATCTCACCGGGGCCAATGGTGTTGCCGAACATGTTCGAGATGCCTCCCTACGAGCTCCCAACTGAGGGTACCACGGTCGCGGGTAGCAGCGGATGCGGACGTGTTGGTGGGATTCCCATGAACGGATTCCGGCCGGCTGGACTACGGTTCGCTTCGTGGACGCCAAGCTGCTCCGGGGCATCGCCCTCCTCGCCGGGATCCTGATCGTCCTCGTGGCGGCGATCGTCAAGGTCTCGAGCGGCGGGTCGGACGAGGGCCCGAACGACTCCCGGCACGACGACCGAGGTGCAGGCGCCGGCCGACGCGATCGTCGTCTCCGTCGCGTACTCGCCCGAGAAGGACACCCTGTTCAAGCAGGCGTTCGCCGACTTCAACGCGCGCAAGGTCACGGTCAACGGGCACGTCGTGTTCGCGAAGGGCGAGAACGTGTCGTCCGGCGCCGGCCTCAACCGGCTCAAGGCCGGCACGCTGCAGCCGGTCATCTGGACGCCGTCGTCGTCGCTCTGGGGCCGGCTGCTGACGCAGACGGCCGACGTCACGTGGGTGCCGCGCCAGAACGTCTCGATGTTCCGCACGCCGCTCGTGATCGCGATGTGGGAGGACCAGGCGCAGGCGCTCGGCTGGCCCGCCAAGCCGCTCGGCTGGGCCGACATCCTGGCCGAGTCCAAGAACACGCAGGGCTGGGCGAAGTACGGGCATCCCGAGTGGGGCCCGTTCCGGCTCGGCCACACGAACCCCGACTTCTCGACCTCCGGCCTGTCGGCCGTCGCGGCCGAGTACTACGCCGCCACCGGCAAGACCGAGGGCCTGACGCTGGCCGACGTCGAGGATCCGACCGCGCGCGGCCAGGTGCGCGACATCCAGTCGTCGGTCGTCCACTACGGCGACACGACGCTGTTCTTCGCCGAGCAGCTCGCCGCCCGCGGACCGGCCTTCGCGTCGGCCGTGGCGATGGAGGAGACGACGCTCGTCGACTACAACGCCCGCCTGCGCAAGGGCGGCAAGCGCCTCGTCGCGATCTATCCCAAGGAGGGCACGTTCTTCTCCGACAACCCGCTGATCGTGCTCGACGCCCCGTGGGTGTCGGCCGACCAGAAGGCGGGCGCGGCGAAGGTCGTCGAGTACCTCACCTCGTCCGACGTGCAGTCGAAGGTGATGACGGCCGGGTTCCGCCCGTCCGACACGTCCGTGCCGCTCGCCGGCAGCCTGACGAAGGAGAACGGCGTCGACGCCTCGCTGCCGACGCGCCTCCTGTCGCTGCCCGAGCCGAAGGTGCTGGCGCGCATCCGCGAGCTGTGGCGCGAGGACCGCAAGCCCGCCGACATCGTGCTCGTGCTCGACACGTCGGGCTCG
Source organism: uncultured Actinomycetes bacterium (assembly GCA_963732645.1). Lineage (GTDB taxonomy): Bacteria > Actinomycetota > Thermoleophilia > Gaiellales > F1-60-MAGs149 > VFJZ01. The sequence continues at coordinate 174,436 of CAVTAC010000001.1, read as the reverse complement.
ATGGGCGACGAGGACAAGCTCGCGCAGGCGCAGGAGGGGCTGAAGCGCTTCCTCACGCAGCTGTCGCCGCGCGACCGGGTGGCGCTGGTCGCGTTCTCCGACCAGTCGGCGCTCGTGCAGCCGTTCGCCGAGATGACGCCCGCCGCCCGCGACACGCTCCAGAACTCGATCACCGGCCTGTTCCCCGACGGCGGCACGGCGGTCTACGACGCGACCATCGACGGCATCGACCTGCTGCTGCAGCAGGCCGACCCCACGCACATCGCCGCCGAGGTGGTGCTGACCGACGGCGAGGACAACAAGTCGAACGCCGACGTGGACGCCGTGATCGCGAAGCTGACCGGCACCACCGAGAGCCGGCTCCGTGCGCGTCTTCACGATCGCCTACGGCGCCGCCGCGAACCGCGACGCGCTGGCCGCGATCGCCAAGGCCGGCGGCGGCAAGCAGTACGACGGCGACCCCGACAACATCAACGCCGTCTACACGTCGATCTCGTCCTTCTTCTGATCCGACGCCGCTAGGCTGACGGCGTGAGCGACAGCCGCGATCGGCTCTTCTGGCGCGTCCTGCTCAACGCCGCGACGAAGCCGCTGAACGTCCTGCTGCTCGCCGGCATGGCCGCCGCCGCCATCCTCACGACGCCGTGGGTGCTCGGCGCGGCGATCCCCGTCTACGGTCTGATGATCGCCTCGACGATCCGCGATCCCGAAGGAGACCGACCGCCTCGTGCGGCGCGCAGAAGACCGCCTGCCGGGCGGCAGGCGCTCGCTCGAGGGCATCACCGGCGGCCTGCGCGGCCAGGTGATCGCGGTGCTGAACGAGGAGCGCGGCATCATCGCCGAGCTCGAGAAGGCGCCCGTGCGGCCCGAGGGCATCCAGGAGGCGGTCGACAAGCTCTGCGACGAGCTGATCGTCAACGCGCGCCGGGCGTCGGACGTCGACCTGTACCTGCAGACCGTCGACGTCGCCGACCTGCAGCGCCGGCTGGCCGAGTACGCGCGCCTGGGCCGCGAGTCACCGCGGTCGGCCGACGCGGCCTCGGCGATCCAGGAGCAGCTGCAGGTGGTCGAGGCGCTGGAGGGCAAGCGGGCCGGCGCTCGACGAGGAGATCGCGAACCTGCAGGCGAGCCTCGGCACCATCCGCGCGCGTCTGGTGCAGGCCCGCGCGGAGGCCTCCACTCCGACCGTGGGCGCGGCCGACGTGACCGAGCTCCGCGACCGCATGCGTGCGCTTGCCGATGGCCTCGCGGAGGCTTACGGTCACAATTCCGAGAGTCCGACGACGATGAAGGGAACGTAGATGGGCTTCTTCAGCCGGGTCTGGGGATATGTCAAGGCGCTGGTGACGGGCGGCGTGGAGAGCCGGATGCGGCCCGAGGTGCAGATCGAGCAGGCGATGGCCGAGGCCCGCAAGCAGGACCTCGAGCTGCGCAACCAGGCGGCGCGCGTGATCGCGCACCGCACCGAGCTGCAGATGAAGCTCGACCGCGCCATCGACGAGTCGGCCGAGGCGCGCGCCCAGGCCGGGCAGGCGCTCAAGAACGCCGACAGCGCCACCACCGCCGGCGACTCCGTCGAGATCGACAGGTGGACGCGCACGGCGCAGGCGCTGGCGATGAAGCTCGAGTCGACCGAGACGCTCGTCGAGGGGCTGAAGACGCAGTACGCGACCGCCACGCAGCAGGCCGAGCTGGCGAAGGAGCAGGTCAACGCCAACGCGCTGCGCCTGCAGGAGCTGTCCGCCAAGCGCATGGAGCTGCTCGGCAAGCTCGAGCAGGCGAAGATGCAGGAGCAGGTCAACCAGACGCTCGAGCAGCTCTCGAAGCCGATGGAGGCGAACGCCGGCCCGACGCTGAAGGAGATCGAGGACAAGATCAACCGGCGCATGGCGGGTGCCAGCGCCCGGGCCGAGCTCGAGTCGTCGTCCATCGAGGGCGCTCAGCGCGACGTGGAGCGCTCGCTCGCCCAGGCGTCGGCCCAGGTGCGGCTCGACAAGCTGCGCGAGGAGCTCGGCCTGCCGGCCCCCGCGCCGGCGCAGGTCGAGAAGCCCGCCGAGGCGCCCGCCGTCGAGGCAGCCGCCGAGGCGCCGGCCGAGGACAAGCCGGGCGAGCAGCCCGCCCCGGGCTGAGCTGCCGCGCTAGGCGTGCTCCGCCCGGATGTGGCGGAAGCGCACGCTGCCGAACAGCAGGAACAGCGCCGACGCGCCCAGCACGGCGTTGAGCGCCGTCACGCCACCTGGGCGCCGACCGAGTACGCGATCAGCGACGACGCCGACGCCTCGCCGGCCAGCACGATCACGAGCAGCGCCTGCTGCGCGCCGGCGCCGCCGGGCGTGATCGGCAGCATGGTCGAGATCGAGCCGACGACCAGGACCAGCATCGCGTTGGTGATCGGTGGCGTGCACGCCGAACGCCTCGAGCAGGAAGTACGCGGTGCCGAGCCGGCAGCACCAGCCGAGGGCCTGGAAGAGCACGACCTGGCGGAAGTAGCGGCGCGGCTGGCGCAGGATCACGAGGCCCTGCTCGATGCGCAGCCAGAACGCGCGCACGTGGTGTCCCAGCCAGCGCAGCAGCAGCCAGCCCGCGATGAACGCGATCGCGATCGCCATCATCGCGCCCTGCGTGTGCCGCGCGATGAACGACCACTCGAAGGCCGGCGCGTTCGGCAGGTCGGGCAGCGCCGGCAGCTGTCCCGTGGAGTACGCCCACGACAGCAGGCACGACGCCACCACGAAGTCGAAGACGGTCTCGGCGAGCAGGCTCGACGTCAGCGCCGGCACGCTCGAGCCGGGCGACGCGGTTGCGCACGGTGGCGATCTTGACCACGTCGCCGCCGCGGGCCGGGGCGAAGGCGTTGATGCCGACGCCCGCCACGTACGCGCCGAGCACCATGCGCTTCGAGATCTTGTCCCGCGGAAACGCGGCGCTGATGATCGCGTACCACGCCTTCGTGCGCAGGAGCAGGTTCGCGCAGTGCAGCGTGAGCGCGATCAGCAGGGCGTTGAGGTTGACCTCCGACAGGTGGTCGATGAACGTGCCCGCCGCGTCGAAGAAGCTCCGGATGGACTCCATCAGTCGGTCCGGCGCTTCAGGAAGTCGCTGAAGCTCGACAGGTAGGCCGTCACCAGTGCGAGCGCCGTGATCATCTCGATCAGCGTCGCGGCGCGTGCTCCGCGGGACGTCGCGAAGATGTCACCGGGCGGCGAGATCATGCCCGTGGAGACGGAGTAGTAGAAGAAGTCGGCGAACCGCGGCGCGGCCGCGAGGCCGGTGAACGCGCCGTCCGGCCGTACCCACCAGACGCCGATGTACAGGATCGTCCAGGCCAGGAAGAAGACGAGGCCGAGCAGCGGCAGCCCCGTGTGCCGGAGGGCGCCGAGGGTCGGCCCGAGCGTGTCGCCGGCGCGGTGCGACAGCGACTGGCCGTACACGTAGAAGCCCACCGCGCCGCCCGACCAGCAGCAGCACGCCGACCAGCACGACCAGGCCGGCGTCGTCGGGCTCGATGCGCGGGCTCGCCATCTCGACGAGCGCGACGAACACGCAGAGGATGCCGAGACGGATCGCGCCCTGCGTGAGCCACGCGGGGCGGCCCTGGGGTGACTGGCCGTCGAAGTCGACGGTGCGGCCCGTCCGCATGGTCTCAGGGTAGCGTTCGAACCCGTGATCGCCGTAACTCTCGCCGTCGTCGCCCTGCTCCTGACTCTCGGGATGCTGGCGGCCGGTCTGGCGTTCCGCCAGGGGAGCGCCGGCGCGTGGAATGCCGTGGGCGTGTTCGCGGTCGGCGGCGTCATCTGCGGCTACGGCCTGCTGATCGAGCTGATGGGCACGGACGCGATGCCGGCGGTGCTCGCCGGTGGCCTCGTCTGCCTCTCGGCGCTCGGCTATCTCGGGGTCCGCGCGCGGTGATCGCGATCGTCGGCCAGAGCGTGGTCGACCGTGTCACCGCGGTGGGGCGGGAGCCGACCGAGCGGCTCGGTGGATCGCCGATCTTCGCCGCCGCGGCGCTCGCCTTCGCCGGTCAGGACGCCGTGATCCTCACCAAGGGCGGGTCGCCCGAGCTGCGCGCGCCGCTCGGCGAGTTCGGCTTCGAGGTCGCGTGCGGCGATACCGAGGCCTCGTTCGTGTCGGCGCTCCACATCTACGGCGACGGCGAGCGCTACCACGAGATCGCGGCGTTCGGCGAGCCGTTCACGCCCGCCGACGTGCGCGGCTGGATGGCGCCGCACCTGGCCGGCTGCGGGGCGGTGGTCTGCGGCGCGCAGTGGCGCAACGACTTCCCGCCCGAGACGCTGCGCGCGCTCGCCGGCGACGGTCGCATCGTCGTGCTGGACGGTCAGGGGCCCGCCCGCCCGCACCGGCTCGGGCCGATCCTCGAGGAGGGCCCGCTCGACCCGGCGTGGGTCGAGGGCGTGACGGTGCTGAAGTGCTCCGAGGTCGAGGCGGAGGCGCTGTTCCGCGACCGCGATCCGGCCGAGTGCGGCGTGCCCGTGATCGTCATCACGCGCGGGCACGTCGGCGCCGACGTGGTGCTGCCGGGCGGCACGGTCGCGGTCGGCGTCGACCCGGTGCTCGGCCTGGCCGACACCATCGGCGCCGGCGACACGTTCCTGGCGCTGATGGCGGCGGCGATGCACGACGGCGCCGACCCGGTGGCGGCCGCCGGCGTGGCGTGCGCCGGGACCTCAGCCGTGCTGCGGCGACGCCTCGGCGACGGCGCGTAGCGCGGCGATCGTCGCGGCGTCCGGCGTCGTCAGCACGCAGGTCGCCCGCACCGCGAGCCGCCCGTCGGCCGCGCTGTAGACCTCCTCGGCCGTCGTCACCTCGTCGGTGCCGACCGACTCGACGCGCACGACCACACGCACGCGGTCGTCGGCCTGCGTGACCTGCGCCAGGTAGTCGAGCGCGAGCCGGCGGATCACCAGGCCGGCTCGGCGGTCGGCGCCGATCGCGGCATCGAGGAAGGCGTTGCGCGCCTCCTCCAGGAAGTCGATGTAGGCGCGGTGGCTGGCGTGGCCGAAGCCGTCCAGGTCGGCCCAGCGGATCTCGACCTCGTGCGCAGGCGTCATGACGGTCGCAGACGGTACACGGGGATGTCGCCGACCCGTCGCACGAGCGTGTACCGCTCCGCCAGCGTCCGCGTCACCGCGCCGGTCGTGTCGATGCCGTCGGGATCCTGGTAGACGGCCACCATGCGCGGCGGCGTCGGGCCGGTCAGCACCGCCGTCACGTCCTCGGCGGCGCCCGGGATGCGCTGCACGTTGAGGTACCACAGGTAGCGGAAGGCGGGCGGCCGGTCGGCGTACCAGTAGACGGCGGCGTTGGCCCAGATCACGTAGACCGGCTCGCCGGGCTGCGTGCCGGCGGCCAGCAGGCGTCCGACCTCGGGCGCCGTCAGCAGGCGGGTGTCGTCGCTCGTCAGCGCCGAGATCCTGGCCGGGCTGGTGGTCGTGTAGACCTCGGCCGAGTAGGCGATCACCGGGACGAGCGACAGCGCCACCGCCACGCGGACGGCGACCGGCAGCCGCAGCACGCGCAGGAGCCCGATGCCGGCCAGCACCGACAGCACGGGCACGAGCTGGATCCAGTAGTGCGGGTGGTACAGGCCGCCGCCGAGGAAGCCGACGACGCCGGCCGCGAGCCAGACGGTGAGCAGCACCGGGCGGCCGCGGCGCAGGCCGAACGGCGCCAGCACGAGCAGCGGCAGCAGGTCCTGCAGCGCGGGCGGCACCGAGTCGACGAGCAGCTTCAGGCGGTCGCCGATGTCGCCCGAGACGGCCGACTCGGTCGAGGAGCGGTAGCCGACGATCGCGTACCACCAGTCGCCCAGCCCGGCGGTCGAGGTGGCGGCGTGGAGCACCGCGGCCAGCGCCGGAAGGCCTCCCGCCACGACGGCGATCGCGAGGTTGCGCGGTCGCCGGTCGGCGACCATCAGCACCGCCACCGCGACCACGATGATGCCGTCGATGGCCGACTGCTTCACCAGCGGCGCGCAGCCGGCCAGCAGCGCCGCCGCCACCAGCAGCCACAGGTCGCGCCGCACCGTCCACCACAGCACGCACGCCACGGCGGCGGCGGCGAGCGAGCCCGACAGCAGCTCGCCGTTCGCCGTGAAGCCCTCCAGGTGCGGCGCCGGCGACAGCACCGCGTACAGGCCGGCCGCGGCGACGGCCGCGGCACGCCCGGCGACGGCCCACGCGGCGGCGGCGACTGCGACCAGCGTCAGCAGCGCGGCCAGCATCGCCAGCACGCGGAACGCCTCGTCGCCGCCGTCCAGCCCCGCCAGCCGGAACAGCACCAGCAGCCCCTGCGGCCGGTCGACCCAGGCGACGTCGCCGTACAGCAGGTAGCCCTGCCGCCACATCCGCGCGACCGCGGCGAACCCGCCCTCGTCGGTGTTCAGCGGCACCGACAGGAAGTGCAGGCGCAACAGGAGCCCGACCGCCGTCGCCGCGGCGATTGCCGCGAGTGTCGTCCGGCGTGTCACAACGGCGGACGGTACACCGGTGGCCTGCGCGGACCGCGCGTCAGCCGGTGCCGCGTACGAGCGTCAGGAACTCCGCGCGGGTGCGCGGGTCGCGACGCAGCATGCCGCGCACCGAGGAGGTGATCGTGCGGGCGCCGGGCTTGCGCACCCCGCGCACCGTCATGCAGAGGTGCTCGGCCTCGATCACGACGCCGACGCCCTGCGGCTCGAGCTCCGACTCCAGCCAGTCGGCGATCTGCGTCGTCATGCGCTCCTGCACCTGCAGGCGCCGGGCGTACAGCTCGACGACGCGCGCCAGCTTCGACAGCCCGACGATGCGGTTGCCCGGCAGGTAGGCGACGTGCGCGACGCCCGTGAACGGCATCAGGTGGTGCTCGCACAGCGACGAGAAGGAGATGTCGCGCACGATCACGAGCTCGTCGTAGGCGCCGTCGTTGGGAAACGTCGTGACCCGGAAGTCGGGCGGCGTCAGGAACTCCTTGTACATCTTGGCGACCCGCGCCGGCGTCTGCTCGAGCGACTCGGTCGTCAGATCGATGCCGAGGGCTTCGAGCAGCTCGTGCACCGCGCGCTCGGCGCGCTCGTTGTCGACGTCCGCCATGGCGGCAGTCTAGAGCGACGAAGCGCGTCGCCGGTGCGCAGCGCACGCCACAGCTGCTCGGGCGTCAGCGGCAGCTCCAGGTGGCGGACGCCGAGATGTGCGAGGGCGTCGACGGCGGCGTTCCAGACGGCCGGGGTGGAGCCGACCGCGCCCGACTCGCCGATGCCCTTCGCGCCCAGCGGGTTGACCGGCGTGGGCGTCTCGGTCATCGCCGTCAGGAACGGCGGGAGGTCGGCGGCGGACGGCATGCGGTACCCCGTCAGGTCGGCCGTCAGCGGCGTGCCGTCGGGGTCGTAGGAGACCCGCTCGTAGAGCGCCTGGGCGAGGCCCTGGGCGATGCCGCCGTGCACCTGTCCCTCGGCCAGCAGCGGGTTGACGATCGTGCCCGCATCGTCGACCGCGGCCAGCCGCAGCACGCGCAGGTCGCCGGTGTCGGCGTCGATCTCGACCACGGCGACGTGGGTGCCGAACGGGAACGTCGACTCGGCCGGCGCGAAGTCGTGCTCGGCCCGGAGGCCGCCCGCACCTGCCGCCACCTGTGCCAGCGTCAGCGACGGGGAGGGCGCCCCGCGCACGTGGTAGCGGTCGCCGTCGCGCACGACGTCGGCGAGGTCGGCCTCGAGCTGCCCGCCGCCAGCACGCGCGCCTGCTCGTCGACCTCGCGGGCGGCGACGACGACGGCCGAGCCGGCGATCTGCACCGACCGCGACGCGAACGTGCCGAGCCCGCGCGGCAGCAGCGCGGTGTCGGAGTGGACGACCTCGATGCGCTCCATCGGGACGCCGAGCGTGGCCGAGGCGACCTGGGCGAACGTCGTCTCGTGGCCCTGCCCCTGCGGCGACACGCCCACCGCGACGACGAGCGTGCCGTCGGCGGCGACCGTGACGGAGGCGTGCTCCGGCCGGGCGAAGGTCGTGATCTCGACGTAGCAGGCGACACCGACTCCGAGCAGCCGCCGGTCGCCTCGCGCGCGGCGCTCGGCCTGCTCCGCTCGGGCCTCGTCGTAGCCGGCCAGCGCCAGCGCGCGATCGAGGGCGCGCTCGTACTCGCCGGAGTCGTACAGGCTCGCGACGGCCGTGCGGTACGGGAAGTCGGCCGGCGCGATCAGGTTGCGGCGCCGCACGAGCACCGGATCGAGGCCGAGCTCGGCGGCCAGCAGGTCGATCGAGCGCTCGACCAGCGCCGCCGCCTCGGGCCGGCCCGCCCCGCGCAGGGGCGCGGTCGGCGTGGCGGTGGTGACGACGCTGCGGATGCGCGCGCGGATGGCGGGGATGGCGTAGGCGCCCGACAGCATGGGCAGCGACATCGAGCCGACGTACGGCGACAGCGGGTAGGCGCCGAGGTCGGCGAGGATGTCGACGTCGAGGCCGGTGATCGTGCCGTCGCGGCGGGCGCCGATGGCGACGTGCTGCAGCTGCCCGCGGCCGTGCGGCAGGGCGAGCATCGACTCGCCCCGGGTCTCGGTGTAGCGCACCGGCCGCCCGAGCACGCGGGCGGCATGCGCCACGCAGACGTGCTCGACCAGCGTCTCGAGCTTCGGGCCGAACCCGCCGCCGACGTCGGGCGCGATCACGCGGATCGCACTCTCGGGCAGCCCCAGCGCCGACGCCAGGCCGGCGCGGGCGTCGAACACGCCCTGCGTGGACAGGTGCACGAGCAGGCCGTCGCCGTCCGGCTCGGCCAGCATCGCGCTCGTCTCGAGCGGCACCGGCGCGATCCGCGGGTGCTCGATGCGCGCCCGAACCACGACCTCGGCCCCGGCGAGCGGGTCGTCCGTCCCCCACAGGATCTCGCGCGCCACGTTGCTGCCGTGGCGTTCGAACAGCAGCGGCCCGCCGGCGACGGCGGCCTCGAGATCCAGCACCGCCGGCAGCGGGTCGGCGTCGAGCGAGATCAACGCTGCCGCATCGGCGGCGGCGTACTCGTCGGTCGCCACGACCATCGCGACGGGCTCGCCGACGAACCGCACGCGGTCGGTCGCCAGGTACGGCTGCGCGTCCGGGATGTCGAGCGTGACGCCGATCAGCGCCCGCTTGCACGGCAGCGGGCCGAGGCCGGCCACATCGGCCCCGGTCAGCACGGCGACGACGCCGGGGGCGGACCGCGCGTCGGCCACGCCCTCGAGGCCGTTCAGCACCGCGTGCGCGTAGCCCGACCGCACGAACACGGCGTGCAGGGCGCCCGGGCACGCGATGTCCGACACGTACCGTCCGCGGCCGCGCAGCAGCCGCTCGTCCTCCCGCCGCAGCGGCGACGCGCCGAGCGCGGCGGCGGCCGAGCCGTCCGTGCTCACGAGGCGGCGGCCACGGCAGCCCGCCATGCGTCGGTGACGCGCATGCCGTCAGCATCGCCGACCTGGGCCGCCTCGGGCGTCGTCTCGATGCGCTCGGGCCGCAGCACCAGCACCTTCGCGAGCACCTCGCTGCGGGCCGGCTCGGGGCTCAGCACGGAGGCCTGCCGGCGCGGTGCGGGCAGCCCCGTGGCCGGGTCGATCAGGTGGTGGGCGTCGACGCCGTCCGCGTTCGTCCAGTGCCGCCGGCTCCAGCCCGACGTGCAGAGCGCGTGGCCCTCGGGCAGCAGCACGCTGGTCGTGGGCGGGTGGTCGGGGCCGCGTGGATCCTCGATCGCGACGACGTGGTCGCCGCGCGCCGCGACCAGGTCGCCGCCGGCCTCGAGCAGCAGGCTCGGCTCGTCGCTGAGGCGGGCCGCGACGGCGGCGGCGCGTGCGCAGCTCCAGGCCTTCGCGATGCCGCCCAGGTCGAGCAGCGCGCCGCGGGGAATCTCGACGATCAGCCGCCGGGCGTCGAACACCAGCGGGTCGTGCCGCACCGGCTCGGGGCGAGGGCTGGCGGTGGTGCCGGGCGGCCGCTCGTCCTTCGAGACCTCGTAGCCCCAGGCGACCATCGCCGCCCCGACCAGCGGTGCGAACAGCCCGTCGGTCTCGCGGGTGAAGCGATCGCAGACGGCCAGCAGCTCGACGGTCTCGGGCGACGCCGCGACCGGGATGCCCGCGCAGCGGTTGAGGTGCGACAGCTCGCTGGTCGGGCGGAACCGCGACCAGCGCTGCTCGTCCTCCTCGACCGCGGCCGCGACCGCACCGGCCACGTCGGCGGCCGAGGCCGCCGTCGTGGAAGATGCGCCAGGTCGTGCCCATCGCGCGCCACGCGAAGGCGGGCCGCTCGTTCACGGGCGCCGCGCGCTCAGCGCTTGATCGAGAGCGCGCCGACCGGGCACACGTCGCAGAGGTTGCCGGCGCGGTCCTCCTCCAGCTCGGCGATCAGCACGCGGGCGCAGCCGGTGTCGTCCAGCTCGATCGCCTGGGGATCCTCGGCGACGCACTCGCCGGAGCCGATGCAGACGTCGGGGTCGACGATCACGTGAACGGTCATGGGCGGGCACCTCTCATGGTCGGGTGGCGGCGGCGAGCAGCTCGCGCGCCTCTTTCAGGCGGGCAGGGGCGTTCAGGAACAGCACGGCCGTGACCCGGCCGGCGGCGTCGCGGCCGACGACCAGGTCGTTCTCGTCGGCCCACTCGACCGCGTCGGCGGCGAGCCCGACCTGCTGGATGCGCAGGGGGCCGATGTCGGAGAAGTAGTAGGGGTCGCGGGCGTAGGCCTCGCCGATGTTGAGCACGCCGTCGGCGGCCTGCCGCCCGCTGTGCAGCGCGTTGTCCCAGTGCGGGATCGCGAGCCGGCCGTAGCGCGGGTGCGGGAACGCGATCACGTCGCCGCACGCGAACACGTCGGTGAGGCCGGGGACGCGCAGCGTGCCGTCGACGTCGACGGTGAGCGCGCGGCCGTCGGGCGCGAGCGCCTCGGGCAGGCTCGTCCGGAAGCCCGCGGCCGACACCACGACGTCGGCCTCGAGGTCGCCGTGCGTGGACGTGCGCACGAGGTGGCCGCTGCCGTTGGAGACGACCTCGGTCGATCTGCGCGCCGCCGACGAACCGGACGCCGAGCCCGTCGAGCGTCTCGAGCGCGGTCGCCGACAGGCGCGGCAGGAACCGCCCGAGCGGGCGGTCGAGCATGTCGACCAGGGTGACGGAGTGGCGCGCAGCCAGCGTCGCGGCCGTCTCGGTGCCGATCAGGCCGGCGCCGATGACGACGACGCGGCGGCCGTCCTCGGTCAGCTGCGCGGCCAGCTCGAGCATGCCGTCGCCGGTGGAGTTCTCGTGCGCGACGTCGATGCCGGCGACGGGCGGCAGCGGGTACGTGAGGCCCGTCGCCCACACGATGGCCTCGGGCACCAGCTCGATCGGATCGCCGCCACCGGTGGGCGCGATCGTGAGGCGGTGGCTCGCGAGGTCGGCGTCGACGACCAGCCCGTCGACGTGGCGGATGCCCCGCGCGGCGAGCTTCTCCTCGTCGGCCAGCAGCGGCAGCCGGCCGGTCGCCAGCGCGCGCTTGGAGAGCGGCGGCCGGTCGTGCGGCAGGCCCGGTCCGACCATCGTCACGTCGACGCCGTGCTCGCCCAGCCGCGAGGCGGCCGCGAAGCCCGCCACGCCGTTGCCGACCACGACTACAGGTCCTCTCATGCGCGCATCATCCCATGAGCGCATGTGACGAATGTGAGAGCGCTGGGAGTACGATCACCGGGGTGAACGCGCCGCAGCGCACGCTGCTCGACGTGCTCGGCCCGGGGTGGGCCGAGGCGCTCGCGCCGGTGGCCGGGACGATCTCCGATCTCGGCGACTTCCTGCGGGCCGAGCGGGCCGAGGGGCGCACGTTCCTGCCCGCCGGCGGAAACGTGCTGCGGGCCTTCTCGGGGCCGCTCGCCGACGTGCGCGTGCTGATCACGGGGCAGGACCCGTACCCGACGCCGGGGCACGCGGTCGGCCTGTCGTTCTCGGTCGCGCCCCACGTGCGGCCGCTGCCGAAGAGCCTCGTCAACATCTTCCGCGAGTACGGCGAGGACCTCGGCTACCCGCCGCCCTCGAACGGCGATCTCTCGCCGTGGGCCGACGCCGGCGTGCTGCTGCTGAACCGCGTGCTGAGCGTGGCGCCCGGCGCGTCGGGGTCGCATCGGAACAAGGGCTGGGAGGCCGTCACCGACCAGGCGATCCGGGCGCTCGTCGCCCGCGGGACGCCGCTCGTCGCGATCCTGTGGGGCCGCGATGCACGCAGTCTGCGGCCCCTGCTGGGCGACACGCCGTGCATCGAGAGCGCGCACCCGAGCCCGCTCTCGGCGTCGAGCGGGTTCTTCGGCTCGCGGCCGTTCAGCCGGGCGAACGAGCTGCTCGTCGCCCAGGGCGCCGAGCCGGTCGACTGGCGCCTGCCGTAGCCCGGGTTCGAAATTGGTTCTTGCCTTCCGACCGTTAACGATATATCGTTACGCATCGTAAGCAGTCGAATATGAAAGGAACCAACCTATGACTGAGTACTCCATCCATGCCAATCCGGGGTGCCGCCCCGGGTTCCGGGGACTCCGCGCCATGCACGGCGGCGGGCCACATCGTCGCCATCGCGGCGGTCCCTGGCATGCGGGCCCCGGCCACTTCGGTGCCGGACGCAGGGCCGGTCGCGGTGACATCCGCGCCGCCATCCTCGCGCTCCTCGCCGAGGCCCCCAAGCACGGCTACCAGATCATCCGCGAGATCGCCGAGCGATCCGAGGGTGCCTGGACGCCCAGCCCGGGGAGCGTCTACCCGACGCTCCAGCAGCTCACCGACGAGGGCCTCGTGCGCTCCGACGAGACCGAGGGCAAGCGCGTGTACGAGCTCACCGACGAGGGTCGCACGAGCGCCGAAGCGCGCACCGGCACCCTCCCGTGGGAGCAGGCCGCCGAGGACGCCGACGACGATCTCGTCGGGCTCCGCGAGCTGGCCTTCGGTCTGATGGCCGCCACCCGCCAGGTCGCACAGACCGGCACCAAGGCCCAGATCGAGACCGCGAAGGAGACCCTCCGGGACGCGCGCAAGCGCCTCTACCGGCTCCTCGCGGACGACGAGGCGTAAGCCCCGTGTCCCCCGTCCACCGTCCCGTCGGGTTCGCCCCGGCGGGACGGTAGAGTCTCGCGCCGTGGGTATCGTCGAGATCAGCGGAGTCGCCAAGTCGTTCGGCGACACGCAGGCGCTGAAGGGCGTCGACCTGGACATCCCCGAGGGCTCGATCCAGGGCCTGCTCGGCCCCAACGGCGCCGGCAAGACGACGCTGGTCCGCATCCTCGCGACGCTGCTGCGCCCCGACGCCGGCATCGCGCTGGTCGACGGGCACGACGTCGTGCGCGAGGCGCAGAAGGTGCGCGAGCTGATCGGCCTGGCCGGGCAGTTCGCCGCCGTCGACGACCAGCTCACCGGCCGCGAGAACCTCGAGGTCGTCGGGCTGCTGTACGGCCTGCACCGCCGCGAGGCGCGCAGCCGCGCCACCGACGCGCTCGAGCGCCTCGGCCTCGGCGATGCCGCCGACCGCCTCGTGCGCACCTACTCCGGCGGCATGCGCCGCCGCCTCGATCTCGGTGCCAGCCTGGTCGGCGAGCCGCGCGTGCTGCTGCTGGACGAGCCGACCACCGGGCTCGATCCGCGCACCCGGCTCGAGCTGTGGGAGTTCCTGCGGACGCGCGTCCGCGAGGGCGCGACGCTGCTGCTGACCACGCAGTACCTGGAGGAGGCCGACCACCTGGCCGACCACATCGTGGTCATCGACCACGGCGAGGTGATCGCCCGCGGCACCGCCGACGAGCTGAAGACGCGCCTCGGCGCCGACGTGATCGAGATCGTGCTCGCCGACGCCGCGCAGCTGTCGCGCGCGTCCGAGCTGATCGCGCCGCTCTGCGTCGACCGTCCGGTGATCGACGAGGAGGGCCGGCGCCTGAGCGTGCATGCCGCCGGCGGCGCGCAGACGATGCTCGCCGTGGTGCGCGCGCTCGACGACGCGCAGGTGACGATCGTCGACATCGCGCTGCGCCGCCCGTCGCTCGACGACGTGTTCCTGGCCCTCACGGGCCACGCGGCGGAAGTCGTCGAGTGAGGATCGCACGCGACTCCCTGGTCGTCGCCTGGCGCAACATCCTGCGCATCCGGCGCACGCCGCAGCTGATCGTCTTCGCGACGATCCAGCCGGTCATGTTCGTGCTGCTGTTCACCTTCGTGTTCGGCGGCTCGATCCCCACGCCCGGCTACGAGTACGTGGACTACCTGGTGCCGGGCATCCTCGTCCAGACCGCCGCGTTCGGCTCGTCGTCGACGGCCATCGGGCTCGCCGACGACCTCAAGCGCGGCATGGTCGACCGCTTCCGGTCGCTGCCGATGGCGCGCGCCGCGTTTCTCGGCGGGCGGACGCTGGCCGACCTGGCCCGCGCGATCGTGGTCGTCACGATGGTGCTGCTGGTCGGGTTCCTGGTCGGGTTCCGTCCCGACGGCGGCGTGCTCTACATCATCGGCGGCGTGCTGCTGGTGCTCGGCCTCGGCTTCTCGATGTCGTGGCTGTTCGCCTGCCTCGCGCTGCTGGTGAAGGATCCGGAGGCGGCCGCCACGGCGGGCTTCATCCCGCTGTTCCCGTTCGTGTTCGCGAGCTCGATCTTCACGCCGGTCGAAACGATGCCCGAGTGGCTGCAGACCTTCGCCGCGAACCAGCCGCTGACGCGCGTCTGCGACGCGGTGCGCGGGCTGATGCTCGACAGCTCGACCGCCGACGTGGTGCCGGCCGTGCTGTGGATCATCGTGATCCTGGCCGTGTTCGCGCCGTTCGCCGTCGTGCTCTACCGGCGCACCTGAGTCAGCGCAGGCGGTCGGACAGCGCGGCGATCTGCTCGGGCCCGACGCCGCAGCAGCCGCCGACCATCGTCGCGCCGCCCTCCACCCACGTGCGCGCGAACGCGCAGTAGCCGTCGGGGTCGAGGTCGGTGCGGATGCCGAACAGCGCGTCGTTGGCCTCGTGGTCGTCGGGGATCGCGGGGAACGCGTTGGCGTAGGCGCCGAGCGGCAGGCCCGGCGCGGCAGCGGCGGCGGCGGCCAGCGCGTCGGCCATGCGCTCGGGCTGCGAGCAGTTGAACAGCAGCGCCTCGGCACCGAGCCGAACGGCTGCGGCGGCCGCCTCGGCGACGCTCTCGCCGGAGCGGATCCGCGGCGCCTCGCCGGGGTCGTCGTCGAGCGTGAACGAGATCCACAGCGGCCGGTCGTCGCCGGCGACGGCCGTCGCGGCGGCCGTGGCCTCGGCGATCGAGCTCTGCGTCTCGGCCAGCCACAGGTCGACGTACGGCGCCTGGCCGGCGACCAGGTCGGCCAGCAGCGCGGGCGCGCGCTCGGGCACGAACAGGTCGGGCCGGTACGAGCCGAACAGCGGCGGCAGCGAGCCGGCGACGCGCACCGGCCGGCCGGCGGCGTCTGCCTCCTCGCGGGCCAGGCGGCCGGCGAGCTCGGCCAGCTCGCGGCCGCGTGCGGCGAAGCGCTCCTCGCCGATGTGGAACGGCACGACCGCGTAGGCGTTGGTCGTGATCACGTCGGCGCCGGCCTCGATGAACGCGCGGTGGGCGCGGGACACCCAGTCGGGGCCGTCCAGCAGGGCGAGCGCCGACCACTCGGGCTGGCGAAACGGCGCGCCCATGCGCGCGAGCTGACGGCCCATGCCGCCGTCGAGGATCGTGATCGTCATGACGGCAGTGTCGCGCCGGTCGGCCGCGACCAGCGACGGTACGACCGCCGCACCGTCATGCCGACGTGCAGGTAGAGGTCGAGCGCGCCCGTGCGCGAGTCGGTCGACAGGCCGACGGCGGGCTCCCGGCCGTGGAAGACGCCGAACGTGTGCTGCAGCAGCGCGCGGCCGATGCCGCGGCCCTGGTAGGGGCCGGCGACCGCGATCTGGTCGATCCAGCCCTCGCCGGGGTACACGCGCAGCACCGCGGCGCCGACCAGCGCTGTCGCCCTCGACGGCGACGACGCCCATCCACGGCTCCCAGCGCGCGGAGGCGACGGTCATCGCCGCCCAGTCCTCGTACACGCCGCGGTCGCGGCCGGCCCAGTGCGCGAAGGCGTCGTCGATCAGGTGGAACATCGCGCGCTCCTCGCCGGGCTGCAGCAGCCGGATCGCGATGCCGGCCGGTGGGCTGGCGGGGGCCGGCGGCTCGTCGCCGAGCGGGATCGTCAGCAGCCACGAGGTGTGGGCGACGGTGCAGCCGAGGCCCTGCAGCAGCTCCACCGCGGTCGGGTCGTCGTCGCTCACCGTCTGGCCCGCGACCTCGATGCCGTGCTCCGCGGCCCGCGCCGTCCACCACTCGACCAGTGCCGTGCCGATGCCGCGGCGGCGGTGGGAGGGCAGGACGAATCCCTCGCCGCGGCCGCGGTACGTCTCGGCCCAGGCGACGACGGCGTCGCCGTCGAGCACGACGACGACGTCGCCGGCCAGGTCGACCGTCGGCCGTGCCCACGACTCGGCGACCTCCTCCGCCTCGATCTCGGCCGACCCCTGCGCCTCGATCTCGCAGGCGGTGATCACGGCGGTGACGGCGTCCACGTCGGCGAGCGTGGCGCTGCGCACCGTCAGCCCCGGCAGGGCCCGCTCCAGCTCCTCGCGCGCGGTCGGCATCGGGAGATTCTGCCGCGGCCGCGCGGGATCGGCCACCATGCCGCGCGTGGATGCAACCGAGCAGCGGGTCGCCGAGGAGATCGCGCGCCGCGAGGGCGATCTGGTCGAGCTGCTGCGCGACCTGGTTCGCTTCGACACCACGTCGCACTCGGCCGGTGACGATCCGCGCGACGAGGTGGCGCTGCAGGGGATGCTGGCCGCGCGTCTGCGCGCCGCCGGCGCGACGGTCGACGTGTGGGAGCCCGACGTGAGCGCGCTCGCCGGGCATCCGATGGTGCCGGACGGGTTCTCGTTCGCCGGCCGGCCGCAGCTGGCGGCGACGTTCGCCGGCGCCGGAGCCGGGCGGACGCTGCTGTTCAACGGGCACGTCGACGTCGTCTCGGTCGAGCCGCTCGACCGCTGGCCGCACCCGCCGTTCGAGGCGGTCGTCGCCGACGGCGTGGTGCACGGGCGCGGCGCCTGCGACATGAAGGGCGGCGTGGCCTGCATGGTGTTCGCGGCCGAGGTGCTCGCGTCGCTCGGCGTGCGATTGAGCGGCGACCTGATCGTGAACACCGTCACCGAGGAGGAGACGACCGGCGTCGGCGGGCTGGCGATGGCGCACGCGCTGCAGGCCGACGGCGCGATCGTGCCCGAGCCGAGCGGGTTCGACGTGTGGATCGCCTGCCGCGGCAGCCTCCTGCCGCGCATCACGGTCGAGGGCCGCGCCGGTCACGCGGGCATCGCGCCGCTGCATCCCGACCAGGGCGGCGCGGTGAACGCGATCGAGAAGATGGGCATCCTGCTGGAGGCCGTGCGGCGCCTGCGCGAGGAGTGGGCGCTGCGGCCGCGGCACCCGTACCTGTCGCCGGCCGACTGCGTGCCGACCATCATCGCCGGCGGCGAGTGGCTGGTCTCGTACCCGGCCAGCTGCACGCTCGACTGCCACATCGAGTTCCTGCCCGACCAGGCCGACGAGCGCGGCTACGGCAGCCGCGTGGAGGCGGAGTTCACCGACTGGATCGCGCGCGCGGCGGCCGCCGACCCGTGGCTGGCGGCGCACCCGCCGACGATCGAGTGGGTGGCCGGCACGGTGCCGCCGGCCGAGGTGCCGGCCGACGACCCGGTCGTGCAGGCGGCGCTCGGAGCCGTCGCCGCGGTCGGGCGGACGGCCGGCTCGGCGGTCTCGACAACTGGCACGACGGCGCGACGCTGACGGCCGAGGCGGGCATCCCGGCGATCTGCCTCGGGCCGGGCGACATCCGTCTCGCCCACACGACCGAGGAGCGGGTGCCGATCGCCGACCTCGTCGCGTGCACGCAGGCCCTCGCGATCGCCGCGATGCGGTTCTGTGGCGTCGCCGGCTGACGCCTGCCACCCTTCCCGGATGGCCGACTACCGCGACGTCAACGGCGCGTTCTGGGACGACCGCGTCGCCGCCCACGCCGCCTCGCCGAGCTACGCGGTGGCGCGGTTCGTCGACGACCCGTCCTATCTCAGCGAGGTCGTCCGCTTCGATCTGCCGCGGCTCGGCGACATCGCCGGCCTCGACACGGTGCACCTGCAGTGCCACATCGGCACCGACACGGTGTCGCTCGGGCGGCTCGGCGCGCGCGATCACCGGCCTCGACCTGTCGGCGCCGGCGATCGACGCAGGCCCGGGCGTTCGCCGCAGCCGCCGGGGTCGAGGCGACCTTCGTGCGGTCGGAGCTGTACGAGGCCGTCGAGGCGCTCGGCCGCGAGCGGTTCGACCTCGTCTACACCGGCGTCGGTGCGCTCGGCTGGCTGCCCGACATCCGGCCGCTGGGCGCAGGTCGTGGCGGCGCTGCTGCGGCCCGGCGGCCGGCTGCACATCCGCGAGGGCCATCCGGTGCTGTGGTCGCTCGCCGACGCGCGGCCCGACGGGCTGCTGGTGCTCGATCACCCGTACTTCGAGCAGCCCGAGCCGAGCGTCTGGGACGAGGAGGGCACGTACGTCGAGACCGACGTGGTGTTCACGAAGAACGTCACGCACGAGTGGAACCACGGCCTCGGCGAGATCGTCACGGCGCTGTTCGAGGCGGGCATGGAGCTGACGCTGCTCGAGGAGCACCAGTCGGTCCCGTGGGACGCCATCCCCGGCCAGATGCACGACATCGGCGGCGGCGAGATGCAGCTGAAGGACCGCCCGGAGCGCCTGCCGCACTCGTACACGCTGCAGGCCGCGCCGGGTGCGCTGAGGCTCGCCGAGCGCTGACGATCGGCTCGTCCGGTGGGATGGAGCGACAGTCGCGCGCTTCGTGCCGGATCGAGCGAATTCGGCGTGCAGTAGCGTGCCGCGGATCGCCGTTCGGGTGCCAGGCACCGACGGGACGCAGGACCAGTCCGCGATCCGCCGCACGCGGTCGGCCGGCGACGGGCGGCTCGCGACACGCGCGGACCGTGCCAGGAGTCGAGCCGATTTCCGCGCATGAACCGTGTGCGCTCGGCATCGTTCGGTGCCAGGCACCGCCGAGTGAACGGTTGGCGTCGTCTGGTGGCTTACGGCGCCGGCGTTCGCCGTGCCCCGCCGTGCTCCGCGGTTTGACACCCGGCGGAGGGTGTGTGACCGTCGGAGGCCCAGAACGGAGGGCGGGACGACGGACCGGGCCGAGATCGTGCGGGAGCGTTTCCACCGGATCGCGCGGGAGCGGGTGCGCGGACTGCTGAGCGACGAGCTGATCGCCGAGCACGCCGCCCGGCCGCTCGGGCCGCACTCCGACAGCCTCGCCCGCGTGCTCATCTTCATGCGCGCCGCCGAGATGGAGGGCAAGGAGGTGCTGCTGTCGATGGAGACCGATCGCCGCTGGCGGATCGCGCGGGTGACGCGGGTCGACAAGGTGCGGCCGCTGGTGCTCGTCGGCGACGACTTCACCTCCTGCGAGGAGGCGCTCCACACGATCTTCCTGCACCGGGTCGAGGCGCTGCGCAATGGCTGACACACCCGTCGAGCCGGCACCGGCGATCTTCGGCTACACGTCGAAGTTCAGCTTCGCGCCGGGCGAGCGCGTGCCGATCCACGTCAGCTGCGAGCAGATCGAGCGCTACACGGCGCATCTCGTCCGGCTGCGCCACGGCTTCGAGGGGCCCGACAGTCCCGGCTTCCTCGAGACCGAGTTCGAGTCGGCCGCGAACGGCACGTATCCCGGCGCCTTCCACCATCCCAACACCGGCTCGTACGTGACGGTGCCCGGCGACGGCGGCGTGCTGTCGGCCCTGATCGCGTGGACGATCGAGCTCACGTTCCAGGCGACCACGCCGGACAAGCCGATGCAGTACCTGCTCGGCGCCTGGGACGACAGCTGCTTCGCCGGCTACGCCGTGCTGCTCGAGAACGGGTGCGCGACGCTCGTCTTCGGCGACGGCGAGGGCGCCCGCGCGAGCTTCTCGTGCGACCCGCTGATCGAGGCGCACGCGTGGTACCGCCTGGTCGCCACGTTCGACGCGGCCACCGGCGACGCGACGCTTCGGATCGATCCCACCGTCGAGTCCGTCAGCGCGCACCTGCTGCCCGGCGCATCCCGCGCCCGCGGCGACGCGAAGCGCTTCCGCGTGCCGTTTCCGCCCGCCGTGGCCGCCGTGCCGTTCCGCATCGGCGCCGGCTCGACCGGCAACGTCGGGTTCCCGGAGGGCGTCGGCCACTTCAACGGCAAGATCGGGAACCCGCGCATCTACCCGACGGCCCACATCGCCGACGGCGCGGCGCCGCTCGCGGAGTGGGACTTCGCGCGCTCCGACCGCGCCGACGGCGCGCTGCTGGACGCCGTCGTCGACGTCTCGGGCGGCGGCTTCCACGCCGTCTGCACCAACAGCCCGACCCGGGCCGTGACGGGCTACAACTGGACGGGCCGCGAGCCGAACTTCCGGCACGCCCCGGACGAGTACGGCGCGATCCACTTCCACGACGACGACCTGGACGACGCGCAGTGGCCCGAGGCGTTCGGCGTCGACCTGCCGAGCTACCTCGAGAGCGGCGTCTACGCCGTCCGGCTGCGGGAGGGCGAGACCGAGAGCCACGTGCCGTTCGTCGTCCGGCCCGGGCGTCACAGCCGGCGCAACGACGTGGCGATGCTGCTGCCGACCGGCTCCTACCTGGCGTACGCCAACGACCGGCTGCAGTTCGACGTGCCCGGCGCCGAGCTGCTGATGGGCCACACGCCGGTGGTGTCGCGCCACGACCTCGAGCTGCAGCGGCACTACGACTTCGGCGGGTCGAACTACGAGGTGCACTCCGACGGCTCGGGCGTGCTCTACTCGTCGCGGCGCCGGCCCGATCATCACGCTCGATCCGCGCTACCGCGCCTGGATGGGCGTGAACTCGTTCTGGCAGTTCCCCGCCGACCTCTGCATCATCGACTGGCTCTACGCCCAGGAGATCGGCTTCGACGTGATCACCGACGAGGACCTGGATCGCGAGGGCGTCGAGCTGCTCGCGCCGTACCGCGTGGTGCTGACCGGCAGCCACCCGGAGTACGTGTCGCTGCCCGAGCTGGACGCGATCGAGGCCTACGTCGCCCGCGGCGGGCGCGTGATGTACCTCGGCGGCAACGGCTTCTACTGGATCGTCTCGTACCACCCCGAGAAGCCGCACGTGATGGAGGTCCGCCGCTCCGAGGCCGGCACGCGGCCGCACCAGGCGCCGGCCGGCGAGTACTACCTCGCGACGAACGGCGAGCTCGGCGCGCTGTGGCGCAACAAGGGCCGCCCGCCGCAGCGGCTGTTCGGCGTCGGGTTCACCGCGCAGGGCTTCGACCGCTCGTCGCCGTACCTGCGCATGCCCGACAGCTTCGACGCCCGCGCGGCCTTCATCTTCGAGGGGATCGGCGACGACGAGGTGATCGGCGACTTCGGCATCGTCGGCGGCGGAGCGGCCGGGGCGGAGGTCGACCGCTACGACCTGGCGCTGGGCACGCCGCCCGACGCGCTGCTGGTGGCCACCTCGACGCCGCTCTCCGACAACTACAACCACTGCTCCGAGGAGATCTTCGAGACGCCGCCGGGCCTGCGCGGCAGCGAGGACCCCGACGTGCGCTCCGACCTCGTCTACTTCTGCCAGGCCGGCGGCGGGGCGGTGTTCTCGACCGGCTCCATCGCCTGGACGGGCAGCCTCTCGCACAACGGCTACGACAACAACGTCGCGCGCATCACGGGCAACGTGCTGCGGCGGTTCGTCTCGCCCGAGCCGCTCGACTGGTAGCTACTCGCCGAGCACGGCGCGCGAACGATCGCCGGCCGCGGCCTCGCCCTCGGCGTCGGGCTGCGGATCGGCCGCCGGCGGCACCGCATCCCACCGCGCGCTCGGGCGCGTGTCGCGCGGATCGAACACGACGCGCCGGGCCGAGCCGTCGCCGGAGACGGGCTCGATCTGCACCATGTCGGCCGAGATCGGGGCGAACGCCGAGTCGAGGCGCAGGTCGATGAACCCGGCGGGCGTCTCGCCGACCGCGAACAGGCCGCCGGCGCCGAGGCTGCCGCCGTCGACCAGCAGGCTGCGACCGACCCGCTCCATGTGCTGCAGGTGGTCGTGCCCGGTGAGGATCACGACCGGCGCGTGGTCCTCCTGCGCGGCGACGTGATCGAGCAGCGCGTGCGCCAGCCCGTGCTGGTGGACGAGCACGACCTGCGGTCGCGGCCGGAGCCCGTCGAACCACTGCACCAGCCGCTCGCCGGCCGACAGGAAGTCGTCGCCCTGCAGCTCCAGCGGATGGACGCCGAAGGTGGCGGTCGGTGCCTCCAGCGGATCGGACCAGCCGGCCACCGTCATCCCGGCGACCGTGATCACGGGCCCGGGCACGACGCGGCCCTGCCGGTCGAGCACGCCGTCGTTGCGCAGCACCGTCACGCCCCGCGCGGCGAGGCGCCGCATCAGCGGCAGCGTGTCGTGGTTGCCGCTGACCGCGACGATGGTCGGGCCGAGGTCGGCCACGTCGTCCGCGATCGAGGCCTCGTAGGTGGTGCCGAGCTGGCTGAAGTCGCCGACCAGGAAGATCGGCTTGCCCTTGGCGTAGCGGCCGAAGGCGCGCAGCGGCAGCGGGTTGGAGTGGATGTCGGAGCCGACCACGAACTCGTGCACCGCCGTCGGTGGCGTGGTCGGGTCCGACACGACGCTGACGAGGTTGACGAGACCGAGGAGCGCCGTCTCGTACGACGCCGTGTAGCCCTTCGACGCGTCGGTGAGCTGCGCCGAGAAGGCGAGCAGCCGCGGCAGCTCGGCGCCGTGCGCGTGGAACGTCGGATGCTGGAACGCGCGGTAGTCGACGTGCGAGAGGCTCCACCCGACCGGCACCAGCAGCGCCGCGGTGGCGACCACCCCGGCCGGCAGGCTGAACGCGACCCAGCGCCGCCGGCCGAGCACGACCGCCAGCACGCAGCCCGCCACCAGGGCGCCGGCGATGCCGCCGAGCGCGGCCACCAGCAGCGCGTGCCGCACGGCGTCGCGCACCAGCGGCGGCACCTGCGCCCGAGCCTCCTCCACCTTGCGGTTCGCGTCGGCGCCCGACCGGAGCGCCACCAGCGCCTGCTCGCGGTCGACGCTGGTCACCTCGGCGCGCACCGTGACGGGCGCCTCGAAGGGCCGGGCGACGACCTCCCAGTCGACCAGCGGCATGTACAGCTCCGCCCGTCCCGAGGTGCTCGCCTCGACCTTGATCGTGACGGTGCCGAGCGCCAGGTGGGCGGTGCTCGCGCCGAACGCGCGCAGCGCGAGCGTGGCCCCACCGACGGTGCCGGCGAGGAGCGCGAGGACCACGAGGGCCCAGGTGATGAGCGGTCGCACCCGGCGCCTGCGCGCGGAGGCGACCGTGGCGGCGGATGTGCCCACTCCTCCCAACGTACCGCGGCCCGGGCGGCCCGCAGGCGGCTGCGGACGCTTCGTGATCTCACCGCGACACGAGCGAGATCGCATCGCTATCTGAGATCATCCGCGCAGCCCGACGAGGGCGTCGACGCACGGAGGTGCACGGTGGCGATCCAGGTCGAGGAGCTCGACTTCATCCTCATTCCGACCCGCGATCTCGAGCGGGCGAAGACGTTCTACGCCGACACGCTGGGGCTCCCGCTCGACGTCGACTCGCCGCGGTGGGTCGAGGTGCGGGCCGGCGGCGTCACGCTGGCGATCTGGAACCCGGACATGGTCGGCCGGCCGTTCGAGCCGATGCCGAACCCGGTCGCGCTGCGCGTGCCCGACGTCGCCGAGGCGCGCGCTCAGCTGGAGGCGGCCGGCGTGGAGTTCGCGTCGGACACGATCGACTCCGGCGTCTGCCTGATGGCGCCGTTCACCGACCCGGACGGCAACCAGCTCATGCTGCACCGCCGGTACGCGCCCCGCGAGCCGTGATCGCCTGCGCATCGGCCGCCGCCCGCCGGCCGCTGCGCAGCGCGCCCTCGAGCGTCGCCACCCACCCGTCGCCCGCCGTGTGCTCGCCGGCGAACGCGATGCGCCCGACCGGCGTCTCGAACAGCCGCTGCTCGTCGTCGTTGTGCGTCGCGCGTCGCACCGAGTAGGCGCCGAGCGACCACGGGTCCTCGCGCCACGACGTCACGCAGGCCGCGCCCGTCGTCGGCGGCAGCTCGGGCCACAGCGTGCGGATCGCGGCGAGCCAGGTCTCGGATCCCGCGGCGGCGCCGAGCGCGTCGACCACCGGCGCGGCGCCGGCCCAGGACGACACCGACGCGACGCCGACCTGGTCGCACGGCGTCGTGTACGCCCAGAAGCGGCCGGGCACCGACATGATCGCGTCGGAGGCGACCTGCTCCGTGAGCGGGACCGAGAGCTTCGCGGCCACCGACATCGGCATGCCGGCCAACGCTGCGGCGAGGTCGGCGGGCAGCGCCGGCTCGATCGGCAGGCGCGCGAGCAGCGTGTGCGGGACCGCGACCACGACGACGTCGGCCTCGACCTCGCCCGCGTCGGTGCGCACCCGCACGCCGTCGCCGTCGTGGGCGATGGCGCGCGCGGGCGTGCCCAGCCGCACCGCGGCGCCGAGCCGCTCGGCCAGCCGGTCGGCGATCAGCTGGTTGCCGCCCTCGACACGGCGCGCCTCGTCGTCGGCGAGCAGCTTGGACACGCTCAGGAGGAAGCCGGCGTCGAGGTCGTCGATCGGATGCGCTCGCGACGACTGCACGCGCGCCGCGAACAGCTCGCGGATGTCGCCGTCGGCGACCACCTGCTCCAGCAGGGCGAGCGCGGGAACGTCGGGCGTGGCGGCTGCGGCGGCCTCCACGGCGGCCGCGGCGGCGAGCGCCGCGGCGCGGTCGATGCCGGGATCGGGCCGCAGCGCGCGGTGCGGGTAGCGGATGCCCATGCCGACGAGCCGCAGCCCGAGCCGCGCGCACGTCTGCTCCGTCTCGGTGTAGCCGTCGGTGATGAACTCGCCGCCGCGCTCGACCAGCGCCCCGTTCTCGAGGCGGTCGGACCAGATCCGGCCGCCGACCCGGTCCCGCGCCTCGAGCACGACGACGTCGGCGCCGGCCGCGGCCAGGTGGTCGGCTGCTGCGAGCCCGGCGAACCCGGCTCCGATCACGCATGCACGCATGCGCGGCACCCTACTTGCAGTCGGCGCGCCCGCGAGCGCGTGCGAGACTTGGCCCACCATCGCCGACGACTTCACCATCACCGTCCGCTGCACCGGCTGCGGCGAGGGCCGCCCGGTCAGCGAGGACCCGTGCCCGGCCTGCGGTGCGCCGCCGTTCCGGTCGGACGACGCCGAGCCCGGCGCCGTCGGCGACGACGACGGTCCTCCGTTCGAGTAGGCCTAGCTCGCGGCGCTGCCGCTGCGGCCTGCGCTGAGCGCGGATTCGGTGCGGAGGTCGCTGCCCAGCCGCACCTGGTTGCGACCGCGCCGCTTCGCAGCATAGAGGGCGAGATCGGCCCGCTCGATCAGCTCGGCCGGCGTGGTCGCCGGGTCGGCCAGCGCGCCGCCGACGCTGACCGTGAGCGTCGATGTCTCGTCGTCGCCGAGGACGATCGGCTGGCTCTCGATCGCCCTGCGGATCGTCTCGCCGATCGCGCGCAGGTCGTGCTCGTCGCGCACGCCGACGGCCATCGCGCAGAACTCCTCGCCGCCCCAGCGCGCCACGAGCATGCCCGGCTCGATCGCGGCCGATAGACGGCGGGCGATCTCGACCAGCACGCCGTCGCCGGCCGGATGGCCGTAGGTGTCGTTCACGAGCTTGAAGTGGTCGACGTCGATCAGCAGCACGGCGAGGTGGTCGCCGTCGCGGCTGAGCGGGAACTCCTCGGCCAGCGATTCCTCGAAATGGCGGCGGTTCGGGATCAGCGTCAGCGGATCGACCAGCGAGCGCGCCTGCGCCTCGTACATGCGGCGGCGGGCGTCGGCCAGCGCGTCTCGCAGGCGGTGCTCCAGGCGGCGTTGGACGGAAACGTCGATGATGATGCCGTCGACCAGCAGCACGCCGTCGACCCAGCGCGGCTCCATGTGCTCGACCACCCACACGGCGTCGCCGCCGGCGGCGAGCACGCGATAGGCGAGGCGCTGCGGCTCGCCGCGCCGCAGGGCGTCGCGATCGGCCGTCATCGCCGCGCGGTCCTCCGGGTGGATGCGGCTGCGCCAGCCCTCGTCGGGCTGCATTCCCGGCGGCACGGGCCCGCCGATCAGGCGCTCGTAGGCCGCGGCCGAGAACACACCCTGAGCCCGGCCGTCGGCGTAGATGATGGCGGTGTACGGATAGGTGCCGGTGGCCTTCAGCACCTGCGCGAGACGCGACTCGGCCGCAGACAACTCCGCGGTGAGGGCATGCGAAGGCCGGCCGCGCAGCAGCTGCCTGCCGCGGTGCGCAATCGTGTTCGCCAGATCTCGCATCACCCTCCTCTCGTCGCACTGCCGGTGTCGGCCCGATTGCGAACGGAGGAGATGCTGGTGTGTCCATCGGCCCTTGCCGGGACAACCTTGAGCGGGTTGGAGCTAGATCTGCCCCGGGGAGAACCCCAGCCGGTAGTCGCCCATGCCCCGAGCCTGGCGGCACGACGCTGCCCACCCGGTTGGCCGCCTCGTGGGTGAGCCACTAGGCTCCAGAGCCGATGGAGCGTTCCGGCACCCCGCTCGGCGCACGGCTGACCCAGATCGGGCTGACCCTGATCGTGGTCGGCCTGGTGGTCTTCAAGGTGCTGCCGAGCATCGCCGACTGGAGCGAGGTCGCCGACGCGCTGCGGGACACGGAGCCCGCCGACTTCGTGCTGGTGATCGTCGTGGCGCTGGGGCTCGAGCTGTTGAAGGCGCTCGAGCAGCAGATCCTGATTCCGAAGCTCGGCATCACGCGCGCGTTCGTGGCGCTGGAGAACACCGCACTGGTCTCGAACCTGATCCCCGGCCCGTCGGGAACGACGATGCGCTTCGTGATCTACCGCTCGTGGGGCATCAACTCGGCCGACTTCGCCAAGGGCTGGCTGGTGTCGAGCCTGTTCAACAACATCCTCGTGCTGTTCTTCCCGGTCGTCGGCGCGATCCTGGTGCTGGGGTTCTCCGATGTCGAGCCGCCGCCGATCCTGACGACGGTCGCGATCATCGGCCTCGTGCTGACCACCGTGGTGGTGGTGCTTGCGATCCTGATCTTCCGCAGCGAGGCACTCGCGCGCCGCATCGGCTCGCTGTTCGGCAGGGCGCTGCAGCGGCTGCGCGGCCTGCTGAAGAAGCCCGCGGGTCCTGACGGGGCCGAGGCCGTGGTGCGGTTCCGCACCGACGCGATCGACTCGATGCGGGAAAGCGGCGTCGCCCTCGCGCTCACGATCACGGCCAAGTACATCGTCACTGCCCTGTTGCTGTGGATCTCACTCGACGCGGTCGGTCTGCCGTCCGGCTACCTGTCGCCCGCAGAGGTGTTCGCGTCGTACACCTTCGTGCGGCTGCTGACGATCGTGAACATCACACCCGGCAGCGTCGGTATCGCCGAAGCGCTCTACGCCGGGAGCCTCACCTACCTGGCAGGCCCCGGTGCCGACGACGCGCTGATCGTGGCGGGCGTCGTCGTGTTCCGCGCGGCCACCTATGCGCTGCCGATCGTGCTCGGCGTGGTCTGCAACATCGTGTGGCGGCGCAAGCGCTCGTGGCGGGCCCCGGTCGAGGCCGTCCCCTCCACCGACGCGGTGGTTGCCGCCGCGGCCGACACCGTGTCGTCCGACGACGACTGAACCCGGCGCGCGCTACGTCGCCCGGACGAGCGCCGCTAGTCCAGGATCCAGACGGCCGACACGACCGCCGCGCCGACTGCGAGGGCCGCGATCAGCATCGCGATGCTGCGCAGCATGTTGTCGACCGGCAGGGGCGAGCCCGACTTGAGCGCCGCATCGAAGGCTCGCCACCGCTTGTAGCCGACGGACGCCAGAAAGCCACCGAGGACGATCGGCGCGAGGGCGATGACGAGGTGGACGATGCGCTGACGCGTGTCGAGCGTGGCGCCGATCGCGATGCCGCCGGCGACGAGCGCGAGCGAGGTGCGCATCCACGCGAGAAACGTCCGCTCGCTCGCGAAGGTGATGCGAGGGTCGACGTCGACCTCGGCGGCCGCGTCGGGCGGTTGCTCGACCTGGTCGGTCGGCGCTTGCACCGGGTCGGTCGGCGTCTGCAGCGGTTGCGGCTCGGACATCGCGTGTCCGACGGTAGCGACGTCCGCGGTGCGTGTCGAGTCGCGGATGGCGCCCGGCCTCACCCGGCCGGATGGGCGTAGAACGTCTTGTGGACGATGCGCCAGCGGCCGTCGACCTTGAGCAGGGACAGGTCATCGCTGAACCAGGCACCGTCGAACTCGTCGCCGACGGTGACCAGGGCGGTGTCGCCGGTGAAGGCGAGACGTTCCACGCGCCAGTTCGCCGGCCCCTGCCGGGGCGCCGACTCCTGCGAGTCGGCGATGAAGCCCTCGACGGTCTTCCAGTACAGCTCGCTGCCCAGATGGCCGACGATCGACGCGCGAGGATGGAACGCGTCGGTGAGCAGGGCAGCATCACCCGTGTTCATGCCGTCGCAGTAGGCGCGCACGACGTCGATCACCGCAGCGATCTCCGTCTCGTTCGTCTGCTCGGTCACCGCGCTCCTCCGTCCGGGTTGGCGGTGAGTCTACGGATCGTCCGCGGGCGGTGCCGGGCGCATTTTGACGTCGCCGAGGCCGCCGTCCAGAATGCGCGAGATGTCCAAGCGATACGGCGTCGGCATCCTGGGCAACTGTTGCACCCACGGCGAGTTTGTGGCGTTCGCCCTGAAGCAGGAACCGGCGGCTGCCATCGTGGCCGGGTGGGAGGAGGACCCGCGTCGGACGGCCGGACTGTCGGCGGCCATCGGGTTGGATCTCGCACCGTCGCCCGACGCGCTGCTGGATCACCCGGAGATCGACATCATCGCCCTGGCCTGCTCGCCGCACGAGAAGGCGGACTATGTCGAGAGGGCCGTTCGGGCCGGAAAGCACCTCTTCCTCAACAAGCCGATGGCCGAGAGCCTGGACTCGGCCCGGCGCATCGAAGCCGCGATTGCCGGCGGCACGAGCCAGCTCGTCTACGACATTCCGGCGATCGGCCGTTTCGACCCGGTCACGGCCAAGCTCCTCGACGAGGTGCGAGCCGGCCGGTTCGGCCGGGCGATCAGCTACGCCCACGCCTTCAGCTTCACCCTGTCGACCGACTTCCCGCTGGCGGCGGTCTGGCCGGAACGGCTCGATTCCCCCTCGAGGTCGGGCGGCGGTGAGCTGACGAACCTGGGCTGCTACGCGGTCGACTACATGATCGGGTTGTGGGGCAGGCCAGAGGCCATCCAGTGCAAGAGCACCGGCTACTGGGATCCCTACCGCGAGGCCGGACTCGAGAACTTCGGCCAGGTGATCGCCGACTACGGCGACTTCTTCGCCGTGCTTGCGAGCGGGAAGCAACCGCTCGAGACGCTTCCGTCGATGGACGTGGCTGACGCGCTCACCCCGGCCAACTGGCACAGCGTGTTGGAGATGCAGTTCGAGCACCACAACCTGACGGTGCTGCCGTTTCAGGACACGCTGATCCACAACGGCGCTCGCGTTCCGCTCGAGGAGTACCTCGCCGGGTACACGTGCGTCACGCCGTTCCAGCAACTGCTGCACGCGATCGAGACCGGACAGGCGCCCGCGAGCAATGGTGCGAGCGCTCGGCTGGGCGTCGAGGTGCTCGCCGCGGCCTACCGGTCGGCCGGGGAGGGAGGCCGACGGGTGGTGCTCCCGCAGGAGGCCGCGCTATGACACTTCGGACTCGGCCGGTGCGAACAGCACCAGCAGTCGCAGGCGCTCCGTGATGTCGTGGAAGCGGTGCTCGACGTGCGCCTTCACGTACAGGATCGCCCCGGCGCTCGCGTCGTAGTCCTCGTCGCCGGCCCGCAGCCGAGCGGTGCCCTCGAGGACGACGTAGATCTCGTCCTCGGCGTGCGGTGACTGCTCGTCGATCTCGCCCACCTCGAGGGTGTAGATGCCGAGGCTCAGGTCGTCGACGCGGAAGAACTCCCGCCACGTCTCGGTGGTCGTCGCGAGCAGGTCGGCGGTGGTGAAGCGGGCGGCGTCAGGCATGTCGCCGATTCTGACGGCCTGCGCGGCGGCCGTCCGGGAACCCGGGTCTACACGCCGAGGGAGGACCGAGATGGGCGACAGGCGCGAACGGGGCAACCGATCGCGTCTAGTGCCCCCGGCATGACTCGAACATGCGACACATGGTTTAGGAAACCATTGCTCTATCCCCTGAGCTACGGAGGCGGGCGCCCCTGATCGTACCGGCGCGCGCCCTTCCCGTTCGCGGCTCCGAGTGCCACCATGCAGGCATGAAGCCGTTCCGCGCCATCGCCCTGCTCGTCGCGTTCGTGCTCGCCGCCGTCCTGCCGGCCTCCGCGTCGGCGGCGCTGACCGCCAAGAAGATCCGGGTCGGTCCCCACACGGGCTTCGTTCGCGTGGTGGTCGACTTCACGGGCGGCGCGCTCGCGATCAACGACGTCAACATGGCTCCGGGCAACATCGACACGCAGGGTCGCGGGCGGCTCGACATCACGAAGGCCGGCGCGACGACGACCGCCGCGGCGGTCAGCGCCAACGGCGCGAACGTCTCGGTCGTGAAGGTCGCGGGCGGCCTGCGCGTGCGGATCACCTCGTCGACCCGGCGGTTCAAGTTCCTCGGCTACTCCGTGCTGCACAGCCCGGAGCGGCTCGTCATCGACCTCTACCGGCGCGCCTCGCGCGCGCAGCTCGCCGTCGGCGGCTGCCTGAAGATCCTGCCGACCACCACCTCGACGTCCCGGCGCGTGAACGTGCGCGGCACCGTCACGACGCGGATCTTCGAGAACACCTTCCGCGTCCGGCTGCGGCGCGCCGGCGGCCAGGTGGTCGCCGCGAAGACCGTCACGACCGCCACGCCGACCGGCCCGTTCACGACCATCCTGCGGCACAGCGTCGGCACGCAGCAGCTCGGCGCTGGTCGAGGCGATCGTCTTCTCCGCCAAGGACGGCGCCGTCCAGTGCCTGTACCAGCGGCCGGTCACGCTGCGGCCCTAGCTCCCGCGGCTGTAACGCTTTTGCCCTACCTGCGACCATAGAGGCACGATGCTGTTTTCCAAGAAGTCCGAGATCCCCTCCGCCGCCGACGCACTGCCCGGCCGCGACACCCCGATCGCCGTCCCCGAGCGCCACACCGTGCTCGGCACGCCGCTCGTGCCCCCGTTCCCCGAAGGCATTGAGACCGTCCAGGTCGCCCTCGGCTGTTTCTGGGGCGCCGAGCGCATCTTCTGGCGCCTGCCCGGCGTCTACACGACCGCCGTTGGCTACGCGGGCGGCTCGACGCCGAACCCGACGTACCGCGAGGTCTGCTCCGGCCGCACCGGCCACACCGAGATCGTGCTGGTCGCGTACGACCCGAAGCAGGTCTCGTTCGAGCAGATCCTGAAGACCTTCTGGGAGGGCCACGACCCGACCCAGGGCATGCGCCAGGGCAACGACACCGGCACCCAGTACCGCTCGGCGATCTACACGACCACCGACGAGCAGCTGGCCGCCGCGCTCGCCTCGCGCGACACCTACAACCAGGCGCTCGCCGCCAACCACCGCGGCTCCATCACCACCGAGATCCACGAGGCGGGCGACTTCTACTACGCCGAGGACTACCACCAGCAGTACCTCGACAAGAACCCCGGCGGCTACTGCGGTATCGGTGGCACCGGCGTCGCGTGCCCGATCGGCACCGGCGTCAACGCCGCCTAGTCAGTCAGTCAGGCTCGCGCTCGGTCGAGGTGACCTCGGCCGAGTAGAGCTCGTACGGCAGAGCCTGCAGCACGCGCAGGCGCGGATCGGGCACCGCCACGAACCGCGCCTGCGCGAGCGCTGCGATGGGAGCGAGATCGGCGCGCTCCGCCAGCGTCTGCTTCACCGCCTCCCGGTCGCCGCCCAGCACGACCGCCTCGAGCCGGTCGGCCCACGGCAGCAGGATCCGCGCCGCCGTCGCCGCCGCCGACTCGTGCAGCACGGCCGCCTGCTCGTCGCGGCGCCGGCGGAACCGGTTCGACGACGAGCCGCCCGCCTTGTGCCGGCCCTTGACGAAGCGCGTGCCGACCTTCGACGACTTCAGCTCCTCGCCGACGAACACGCCCATCGCGTAGCCGCCCAGGCGCACGAGCATCACGCCGACCGTGGCGTCGCGCTCCAGCGCCTCGATGCACGGGCCGCAGCGCACGCGGTCGTACGTCATCTCGTGCGGCAGCCCGAACGCGGGCCGCACCGTCAGCGTCTCGCCCTCGCGCTCGAACGTCGCCTCGCCGCCCGCGTAGACGCGTGCGCCCGGGCTCGCCGTCGATGGCCCGCAGCCGCTTGACGACGTTGCGCCGCCCGATGCGGCGCGTCTCAGGCAACGCACGGCTGGCGCGACGCACGACGCACCAGCGGCACGGCGATCGAGGCCGACCAGCAACGTCGAGACCGACATCGCCACGAACAGCTCGCGCAGCGTGAAGATCGTCGTCAGGCCGCTCGCGATCGTGGTGCCGATCGTCATCGACGCGGTCATCAGCATCCGCCCCGAGATGCCGACGCGGGCCTGCATGTCGTCGGGCGCGCGCCGCTGGCGCTCGCCGATGAACACGCTCATCACGATCCAGTCGATCAGATTGACGAGGACCATCGCGGCCAGCGCGCCCCAGAAGCCGACGGCCAGGCCGAGCGCGGCGATGGGCGGCGCGCTGCAGAACATCGTCATCACGTAGAGCTGCGGCCCGCGCCAGCGCTTCTCGATGCGATGCAGCACCGGCGCGGCGAAGATGCCGGCCAGCGCCCCCGCCGCGAGCACCGCTCCGGCCTCGTGCGCCGACAGGCCCACCTCCTGGCGCAGCAGCGGCACGGCCAGCGCCCACGATCCCGCGGCCGCGAGGTTCCACAGCGTGCCGATGCCGCTCAGCGTGCGCAGCATCCGGTCCTTGAGCAGGAAGTGCACGCCCGCCCAGGTGCCGTCCAGCATGCCGCCCTCCGACGGCACCGGGTCGCCGAAGCTCGATCGCACGAGCAGGATCAGCACGGCGGCCGCCGCGAACGCGACCGCCTGCACGGCCAGCGCCGCCGCCGCGCCGACGAGGCCGATCAGCGCGCCGCCGATGGCCGGGCCGGCGACCAGGCCGATCGACCACGACGCCGCGAGGATCGCCTGGCCCGACGAGAACTGCTCGCGCCCGACCAGGCTCGAGATCGCTCCGAACGCGCCGGCGTCGGAGAACGCCCGCGCGCTGCCGACCGCGAAGGCCGTGATGGCGACGACCGAGATCGGCGGCACCGAGAAGATGGCCCAGATCGGCACGATCACGGCGACGGCGGCCTGGAAGGCGTGCGCCATCCAGATCACGGTCTGGCGCCGGTAGCGGTCGGCGATCAGCCCGGCGGGGAGCCCGAACACGACGTACGGGGCCAGCCCGAGCATGAACACCAGGCCCGCCTGCGCCTCGGATCCGGTCGCGTCGAGCACCAGCCACGGCAGCGCCACCTGGGCGACGCCGATGGCCACCGAGTCGAGCGACTGGGCAGCGAGGAACAGGCGGCCGTCGCGTGTCTGCAGCATCGCGTTGTCACGGAACCGGGCCACGGTTTGGATCCTACTGGCACACCTGTACGGTTCAGCGCATGCGCGAGATGGTGGTCCTCGTCGACGGAGCCGACAGCGATCCGTCGGCACCCGCGGTGCGTCCCCTCGACCCCGGGCTGCTCGGCCACGGCGTCTACGAGTCGATCCGGACGTACGACGGCGTGCCGTTCGGCCTCGACGAGCACCTGGAGCGCCTCGCGGCGGGTGCGGCAGCGCTCGACATCGCCTGCCCGACCGCCGACCTCGCGCGCGAGGTAGGAGAGGCGGTGCGCCTGCGCGCGGCCGCCGGCGAGACCCGGATCCGCGTCTTCCTCACGGCCGGCGGCACGCGCCTCGTGATCGCCGATCAGATCCCCGACCGCCGCCGCGAGCGCGACGAGGGGCTGGCCGCGGTGATCCTGCCGTGGCGACGCGACCCGGCCGGCCCGACCGCGGGCGTGAAGGCGTCGTCCACGGCCGCCTCGCGCGTCGGCCTGCAGTACGCGAAGGAGCGCGACGCGGCGACGGGCATCTGGGTGACGCCGGCCGGCAACGTGTCGGAGGCGCTCGCCGCGAACGTGTTCGCGATCGTCGGCGGCGTGGTCGTGACACCGCCCCTGTCGGACGGTGCGCTGGCCGGCGTGACGCGCTCCAAGATCCTGCGGTTCGCGCGCGACGAGGGGGTGGAGTGCGACGAGCGATCGCTCTCCGTCGCCGATCTGGCTGGCGGCCGACGAGGCGTTCGTCTCGGCCACGTCCGAGCCGGTGGTACCGCTGGTGCTGCTCGACGGTGCGCCGATCGGCGACGGCACGCCGGGACCGGTCACGGCCCGGCTGCAGGAGATCTTCGACCGCCGCGCGCGCGGCGGCTGACTCAGGCCTCGGGCGCCTGCGCCAGCGCGGCGAGGGCGAACTCGTGCGGCTCGCTGCCCGGCCGGGTGAGCGCCCGCAGGTGGTCGGCGCGGGCGCGCAGCCGGTTCACCCAGCGCCACTCCTCGGGCTGCGGGTTCTCGAGCAGCCGCTCGACTGCGGCCACCAGGCGGGCGACGCGGACGACCTCCTCCGGCGTTGCCGTCACCAGGTCGCGCAGCCAGTCGCCGTCGAGAAACGCGTCCCACGCGTCGTCCAGCTCGTCCGGCCCCGCGAGCACGCCGAACATGTCGGCCGCGATCACGTAGCGGCCCTCCACGCTCGCGCGCAGCTCGTCGATGCCGCCCGCCTCGTCCACCAGGGCGAGGTAGTCGGGCGGCACGAGATCGCCCTCGAGCGGGGGCGGATAGCGGCGCTCGGCGATCCACGACCGCACCTCGGCGAGGCGCGGGCCGCACACCTCGTCGATGGGGCGCAGGTCCACGCCCGCACCGTACGATGCGAAGCGTGGCCACGCTGCACGTCACCAGTCTCGCGAAGAGCTACGGCGCCGACACGCTGTTCTCCGACGTGTCGTTTCGCGTCACGCCGGGGCAGCGTCTGGCGCTCGTCGGGCGCAACGGATCGGGCAAGACGACGCTGCTGCGCATCCTCGCCGGCGAGATCGGGTTCGACGGCGGCGAGGTCGGCTTCCCGCGCAACGCGCGCATCGCGCTGCACGACCAGCGGCCGCCGCGCACCTCCGGCAAGTCGCTGATGGCGTACGTCGGCGAGAGCCTCGCCGACCTGCACGAGACCGAGGAGCGGCTGGCGGCGCTCGAGCAGCGCATGGCCGCCGGCGACCACGACGACGAGACCATGCGCGCGTACTCCGCGGCCCAGGCCGAGCTGGAGCACGCCGGCGGCTACTCGTGGCGCTCGCGGCTGGAGTCGATCCTGCGCGGCCTCGGCTTCGACGAGGCCGACCACGACCGCGACCTGCGCACCTTCTCCGGCGGCGAGCTGACGCGCGCCTCGCTGGCCCGCGCGCTGGCGATGCGGCCCGACCTGCTGCTGCTCGACGAGCCCACGAACCACCTCGACCTGGTGTCGCTCGAGTGGCTCGAGCGCGAGCTGCAGTCGCTCGACATCTCGGTCGTGCTGGTGTCGCATGACCGCTGGTTCCTGGAGGCCGTCGCCACCGGCGTCGTCGAGCTCGAGGCCGGGCGCGCGCGGGTGTTCGAGGGGCGCTACTCCGCGTACCGCAAGGAGAAGGCGCTCGCGATCGCGCAGCAGGCCGAGGCGTTCGAGCGCCAGCAGGCCGAGCTCGAGCGGCTGCAGCGCTTCGTCGACAAGTTCCGCGCCGGCACCCGCTCGCGCCAGGCCGCGTCGCGCGCCAAGCGCATCGACCGCATCGAGCTGGTCGACCGGCCGCGCCAGCAGCGGTCGCTCGCGTTCGGCTTCCCGAAGACCGTCCGGCCCGGCCGCGACGTGCTCGAGGTGGAAGGTGCTCGCGTCGAGGCCGGCGACAAGCTGCTCGTCAAGAAGGGCACGTTCGCCATCGAGCGCGGCCAGCGCGTCGCGCTGATCGGCCCCAACGGCACGGGCAAGACGTCGCTGGTCGAGTCGCTGCTCGGCATCCGCCGCATCGCCGGCGGCAAGGTGCGCATGGGCCACAACGTGACGGCCTCGTACTTCTCGCAGCACGAGGAGGAGCTGCCGTCGAACGCGACGGTGCTCGAGGCGATGACCGCGGGCACGCCGCTGAACCAGAACCAGGCGCGCACGCTGCTCGGCAAGTTCCTGTTCAGCGGCGACACCGTCGAGCGCAAGGTGTCGGTGCTGTCCGGCGGCGAGCGCCGGCGTCTGTCGCTGGCGCGGCTGGTGGCCAGCGGCGCGAACTTCCTCGTCCTCGACGAGCCCACCAACCACCTCGACATCGAGAGCCGCGAGGCGCTCGAGGATGCGATCGAGGCGTACGACGGCACCGTGCTGTTCGTCTCGCACGACCGCGCGCTGATCGACGCCGTCGCCACCCACACGCTCGCGCTGGAGGACCAGGCGCTGACGCTGCGGATCGGCGACTACAACGACTTCATGGCGGCCAAGGACCAGGCCGCCGCGCCACCTCCACCGCCGCCGAAGCCGGCGAAGCAGCCGAAGGCGGCCGCGCCGCAGCCGGCGGTTTCGGCGCCGGAGGCCAAGGCGCCGCCCGCGAACCGCACGCCGCAGCGCGTGCGCCGCAAGCTCGCCGACCTCGAGAACCGCGTCGCCGACCGCGAGGCCGAGATCGCGCGCCTCGAGTCCGAGCTCGCCGATCCGGCGATCATCGCCGACTACGAGCTGCTCGCCACGGTCGCCGAGAAGCACCGCGTCGTGCAGGAAGAGCTCGCGTGGCTGTATCGGGAGTGGGAGTCGGTGGCGCAGTCCGCCGAGGTCTGAGCCTTGATCCGCCGAGATCCAGGCTGAGCCGTTACACTCGGCCGAGATGTTCGGCGCCACGGATCGTATTCAGGAACTCGTCGGCCGGCTGACGGACGAGGTGCGGACGCTGATCCGCCTCGAGATCGAGCTGATCCAGACCGAGATGACCGACAAGGCGAAGAGCGCCGCGCGCGCCCTCGCCTACGCCGCCATCGCCGGCGTGTTCGCGTTCTTCGCCGATCTTCGGCCTGCTGATCACGCTCATCTGGGGCATCGGCGAGTTCATGCCGATCTGGCTCAGCGCGCTGATCGTGACCCTGCTGTTCCTCGGCGTCGCCGCCCTCGTCGGATGGCTCGCGATGCGCCGCGCGAAGCGCGCGGTGCCGCCGTTCCCCGACCAGGCGTACGAGGCCGTGAAGACGATGCCCGACGACATCAAGGAAGCGCTTTGAGTAGGCAACGGTTGCAGCGAAGCGGAGACCCTTGCCTGCGGTGGCGATCGTCGTGCGAGACTCCGAAGGAGTGCACGACGTGAGCAAGTCGGAGAGAGAACGCCTGCGGCGCGAGGCCGATGCATCGCGCGAGCGGATCGTGGCCACCGTCGGCGAGTTCAGCACCGTCGCCCGCGCCACCCGCGACGAGGCCCTGGCGTCCGTGAAGCGCTACGCGCCGATCGCCGGCGGCCTGGCCGTCGGCATCGCGTTGCTGAAGTTCGCCAGCGGCGGCCGCAGCCGCCGCTAGCTCAGAGCGCGCCGTCGCCGAAGGTCGCGAGCAGCGCCTCGGCGATCACGCGCATCGGCCGGCCCGAGATCTGGCTCGCCTTGCGGATCCGCTCGAACGCCTGCTGCTCGGTCAGCCCGTCGCGCGCCATCAGGATGCCCTTCGCGCGCTCCAGCACCTTGCGCGTGGCGAGCGCGTCGGCCAGCGACGCGGCCTCGGCCCGCAGCGCCTCCAGCTCGACGAAGCGCGCCCGCGCGGTCGCGATCGCCGGCACCAGGTCGGCCTCGCGGAACGGCTTCACGAGGTAGCCGAACACGCCCACCTCGGCCGCCCGGTCGACCAGGTCCTGCGAGGCGTACGCCGTCAGCATCACGATCGGCACGGGCCGCATCGCGAGGATGCGCCGCGCCGCCTCGATGCCGTCGAGGTGCGGCATCTTCACGTCCATCACCACGAGGTCGGGCCGGACGCGTTCGGCCAGGCCGACGGCCTCCGAGCCGTCGCGCGCCTCGCCCACCACCTCGTGGCCGGCGCGCTCGATCAGCGCGCACAGATCCATGCGGATGATCGTCTCGTCCTCGGCGACCAGCACCCTCATCGCGCGATCCAGCGGACGGTGGCGCGGGTGCCCGGGCCGGCGGGCATCAGGTCGAGCGACCCGCCGAGGTCGTCGCGGGCCAGCGAGCCGGCGATCTTCAGGCCGAGGCTGGATCCCGGGTCGAACGGCTCGGGCAGGCCGCGGCCGTGGTCGCGGACGGCGAGCTCGATGGCGCCGTTCTCGCGCGCCAGGCGCACGGTGACGTCGCCGCCGCCGTGCTGCAGCGCGTTGGCGTAGAGCTCGCAGAAGATCAGCGCGACCGCCGTCGCCGTCTCGCCCGGCACCTCGATCGGATCGAGGTCGGCGGCCGCCGGCTCGGCGCCCAGCCCGTGGCCGAGCATGGCCGACAGGCGGCGGACGAGATCGGACAGGTCGACCTCGCCGGCACGGCTCGCCGTCAGCAGGTCGTGCACCTCGGCGATCGACAGCACGCGGTCGACGGAGTCCTCCAGCGCCCGGGCGGGGTCGCCGCTGCCGGCGCGCAGCCGCAGCAGCGAGGCGACGGTCTGCAGGTTGTTCTTGACGCGGTGGTGGATCTCCTGGGCGACCAGCTCGCGCATCACGCCGCGGCCCGACTCGACCGCCGTCGCGGCCTGGTGGGCGACCGAGCCGAGCAGCGTCTGCTCCTCGGTCGTGAAGCGGCCGGGCCGCAGGCACACGAGTGCGCCGATGGTGCGCGTCTTCCACACGAGCGGCACGGCGAGCGCGCCCTTCTCGTCGGTGGGCGCGCGGCTGGCGAGGTCGACGAGCCAGTCGTCACCGCGGTCGACCGCGCCGTCGCGCTGCGCGACGTGCAGGCCGTCGGGCGCGACCAGCACCAGCGCGCACGTCTCGGCATGCACCGCGCCGCGGGCGGTCGAGACGATCTCGGCCAGCGTCTCCGTCTCGTACAGCGACTGCGACACGGCCTCCGAGATGCGCGCGAGTGCCTCCAGCTCGGTGACGCGGCGGCGCGAGCGGTCGTACAGCTTCGCGTTCTCGATCGCCTGGGCGACCTGCGACGCGATCGTCTCGAGCAGCTCGACCTCGTCGTCGTGCCACTCCCGGGGCTCCGCGGTGCGGACGTTCATCGCTCCTGCCAGGCGCTCGGAGCGGTCGAGGATCGGCACCGCGAGCAGCGACTCGAAGCGCTCCTCGTCGAGGCCGGGGAAGCCCATGAAGCGAGGATCGGAACGCGCGTCGGCCGTGATCGCGACGGGCTCGCGCTCGCGCGCGGCGTACCCCGTGAGGCCCTCGCCGGGGCGCATCCGCGGCAGCGGCGCCTCGGCGTCCAGGCGCGTGCCGTAGACGGCCTGCAGCACGAGCTCGTCCGCCGGCCGGTCGTACGCGTAGACGAAGCACGCGTCGGCCTCGAGGGCGCGGGCGACGGCGCGCGCGACGTTGGCCGTCACCTCCGCGAGATCGAGAGAGGCGGTAACTGCTGCAATCGTCTCCGAAAGCAGCCGAACGTGTCGCACAGCACGATCCACGTCTGCCAGAATACCCGTGGCCGGTGGATGCGCTCCCCCCGCACATCCACCGGCCGCATCCTCGTTCAGCGCGCTCGG
The DNA here is from genome assembly GCA_963732645.1 of uncultured Actinomycetes bacterium. Taxonomy (GTDB): domain Bacteria; phylum Actinomycetota; class Thermoleophilia; order Gaiellales; family F1-60-MAGs149; genus VFJZ01. The sequence continues at coordinate 134,651 of CAVTAC010000001.1, read as the reverse complement.
GCGACCAGCGTTCGCAGCAGGACGGCGAGCAGCGCCATGCCGCCGGCGATGACGGCGGTGGCGGCCGTCCATTCGGCGAGTCCGAGCTCGGTCGTGAGCATGTGCGTCTCCCTCGGTCGTGACGTTGACGCGAGGTAGACGGCCGGCGCGGTGGGTCTGGCCCCCGGAACGTCTGTTCGCCGGCCCGCGGCGTCCCGCCGGGCATCGAGGCGCTCGAGGGCTCTCTGCTACCGTGGCGCCGTGACTCCGGGTACGAGCACCCGGCTCGGCGCGCGTGGCGGCGTCGGCCAGACCAGCACCACCACGCCGGCCTCCGCCGGGGCGATCTCCACGTGGACGCTGCTCGGCTCGCCCGGCGTCGGCTCCGCCACCCGCTAGCCGCCGGCGAGTCCCTCCCGGCGTGACGCTCCAGCGCGTTTTCGTGCGCCTTCACCGAGCGGGGTCTGACCCCGAAAACGGCCTTTCCGGGGTCTGACCCCAGAACGTTTCCGCGCCGGAGGCGCACGGAATGGCCGAGTCGTTCGGTTGTGCGCGCGGGTGGTTAGGGAGCGTGCGCCATCGGGCACATCTGCGGCACTAGGGTGGATAGGGCGCCGAACGATGCCGTTCGCGGCCCGAACTTCCTAGGCCATCGCGCGGTCGACGGCCTGGCGCTCCTCCGGGGTCAGCTCCACCGAGCCGGCAGCGCCGTCCACCACGTCCTTCACGTACAGGCGCGCGTAGTCGCGGCCCTGGATGGCCGAGATCGACGATGCCCGAGCCGTGCGCGTCGAGCAGCGCGATCGTCGTCGACTGCCGGCCGCCGACGTCCTTGATCGCGTCGTAGCGGATCAGCGCGCGGCGCTGGTAGGCCGAGTCGAGCCGCTTGCGCTGCGTCGAGACCTCGTTGACCGCCTTGCCGACGACGTCCTCGACCTTCTCCATGCGCGTCTGCATGCCGACCGCGAACTCGACCAGGTCGGCGCTCTCGCCGGCCACCAGCGCCTGCTGGGCGCGGCGGATGCGACGCAGCCAGCGTGCGCTCCACAGCGCCAGCACCAGCGCCACCAGCGCGACGGCGCCCGCTCCGAGCGCGACGTAGCCGGCCTCTTCGCCCGTCATCGCCGGGCTATCCCGGGAACTTGAAGATGACCTGGTACGTGCGGCTGTTGTTGGCGGTGTTCTCCTCGCCCGCCACCGGCTTCACGACGATCTTCACCGACTGCTTCGCCTTGTTGAACAGCGGCTCGAACTTGAACGTCACGTTCGCCGTCTGGCCCGCATCGAACACCGGGATCGTGGCCGTGTCGCCGACCTGCTCGGAGTCGACGAAGGCCTGCACCTCGACCTGCGTCTCCTGGAAGTCGCCGCCGTTCTTGATCGCCACGACGATCGAGTTCTGGTTGTCGGAGTCGGTCTCGACCTCGGTCACGTCGTTGGCGTTCAGCGTCGTGCCGCTGATCGTGACCGTCTCGATCGACGTCCCGTGCAGGCCGGTCGCCGTCGTGCTCGGCGCCTCGCAGCCTTCGGCCGTCGGATCGGCGACGCACTCCGGGCGTGGGCTCGACCGTGCCGCCGCCGCCGCCCGCGATCGACGTCAGCCGCGCCGCCATCGTCTTCGGGTCGACGAAGCTCAGGAGGTTCGGGCCGACGAACTGGCTGTCGTCGAGCGCCACGCCCGAGACGTCCTGCTCGTCCAGCAGCTTGACCGCCGGACCCTTGAAGGAGTCGCTGTAGACGACGTCGCCCGACAGCACCCGCGAGAACAGCTGGGAGATGACGCTGGCCTTGTCGACCGTGACGTTGCCGCTGGCGCCCTCGAACGCGGCCGGCAGCGCCTTGGCCATGCCCTGGAGCCCGTTCAGCCGCAGCTGCTGCGCCTCGAGGAAGCGCGCCTGGAGCTCGTCCATCGAGCCGGGCGGGTCGAGCCCGCCGGCCGACGTGACGACCGCCTGCTGGTTCTTCGCGATCTCGTTCATGTCGGTCTGGAACTGGGCCGCGGTCTGCCCCTGCTTGAGGAAGCTCTCCTCGAGCTTCGCGCCGACGCGGTTGGCCTGCGCGGTGACGGCGTTGGCCGACTCCACGTAGCTCTTGTAGGCGTCGACCTCCTCGTTGCGCTGGCAGCGCTGGATGTACCAGTAGCCGCCGATCAGGAGGATGACGATCGCCACGCCGACGAGGATGAGCCGGCGCATCTCGATGCCGCCGCCACCGATGCCGCCACGGCGCGGGCTGTCGTCGTCGGGATCGTCCGGGCCGTCGTCGCCGCCGCCGCCGCGTCCGGGCATGCGCGGACCGCGCCGCTCCTTGGGAGGCGGCTCTTCACCAAAGTCGAGCTCTTCAAAGAAGGAGGAGAAAGGGAGCATCGCGAAACGGTGTCCGTGCCGTCTCTAGCGCAAGGATTCGCCACCTTACCACGCGGCCCTGCAAACACCGGGGCTGTGGCGTGACGGCGCGGCCGCAGCGCCAGGCGGCCGGAGTTCCCGCACTTTTTCCCGAGGGCGTCGTCGCCGGACGCTTCCGGATCGTCCGCGTGCTCGGCATCGGCGGCACGGGTACCGTCTTCGAGGCGATCGACGAGGCCAGCGGCGACGCGATCGCGCTGAAGGCGATCCCCCGCGACGAGCGCCTCCAGCGGCGCGCCCGGCGCGAGATGCGGGTCGCCGCGACGCTCGACCACCCGGCCATCGTCCGGCTGCTCGAGAGCGTCGAGGACGACGACTACATCTACGTGATCTTCGAGCTGGTGCGCGGCGACGACCTGGCGCGCGCCTTCCGCGAGGGCATGCTCGACGACGCCGCCGTCATGCGCGCGGTGGCCGCGGTCTGCGATGCGCTGGCCCACGCCCACGAGCACGGCGTCGTGCACCGCGACATCAAGCCGGGCAACGTGCTGCTGCGCGACGACGGCATCCTGAAGCTGACCGACTTCGGCATCGCGCTCGTCAGCGATCCCGACGCGACCGTCGACGACCGGCTGCTCGGCACGCTCTCCTACATGGCGCCGGAGCAGGCCCTCGGCGAGGACGTCACCGGTGCCGCCGACATCTTCTCCTCGGCCCTGATGCTGTACGAGGCACTCGCGGGCGCGAACCCGTTCCGCGCGAAGACGCCGCAGGAGCTCGCGGACCGTCACGCCGCGACCGCGCTGTCGCTGACCGCCGACCGGCCCGACCTGCCGTCCGTGGTGCTGCGCCACATCGACCGCGCCCTGCTGCGCGACCCGAAGAAGCGCCCCAGCGCGCCGGAGCTGCGCGACGCCCTGCTGCACGGCGCCCGCGCGCTCGAGCGCGGCATGCTCGAGGACGAGCCGGAACTGGAGCTGGCCGAGGACCGCGAGAAGCGCCTGCGCAAGTCGGCGCGCGCCAAGACGTGGATCCGCGCCGCCCTGCCGCGCCGGCGTCCGCGCCTGCGCGTCGTGCCCGATCCCGAGCGACGTCTCGCCGTCGCTGATCCAGCGCTTCGTGGCCTCCACGTGGACGAACGTCGACGGCGATCGCCGCGCCGCGCTGGAGCGTGTCGGCGCCGCCGCGGTCACCGGCGTCGCCACCGTCGCCCTGCTCGGCGCCCTGCCGTTCTACCCCGTCTACGTCCCCCTGGTGCTCGGCATCGTGCTCGGCGTGCTGGCGCTGCGCCAGCCGCTGGCCGCCGCGGCCGCCGGGCTGCTGCTCGCGATCCCGCTGGTCGGCAACCTCTCGCTCGGTCTGGTGCCGGGCGCCGCCGCCGCCATCCTGGTCTGGATCGCCGTCACGGTGCGATCGCCGCGCCGTGCCTGGCTGCCCGCGCTGGCGCCGCTGGCGGCCTTCGCCGCGCTGTGGCCGCTCTACCTGGTGGCGTGCGCCACGGCGCCGCGTGCTCACATCCGGTTCGTGACCGGAGCTGCCGGACCCCTCGTGATCACGCTCGTCTGCGGCCTGGCGGGCATCCCGTCGCCCCTCTCCGGCGTCGCGCCCGCCGGCGGGCTGGCCGAGCGGATCGCCGGCTCGGAGTCGATCATCCGCGTCACCGACGACGTGCTGACGGCGGTCGGCACCGGCGTCGTCGTGCAGTCGCTGGTCTGGGGCGTGCTCGCGCTCGGCGGCCTGCCGCTGCTGCACCTCACCGGTGCGCGCCTGCGCTGGTTCGGTGCCGCGTGGCTCGGCGCCGGCTATGCCGCCACGGTGCTGGCGCCCGACGCTGGTCGGCCTGGCGCCGGCCCCGGCGGGCCTCATGGCGGCTGGAGTCGCCGCGGCGGCTATACTCATCGCGCTCCGATCGGTGGCCCCGGAAGCGGTGGCTGTACCGGACGGACCCTCTTGAGATGGGGATTCTGCGCCGCATAGAGTCCCGGCTGGAGCGCACCTTCGAGGGCGGCTTCGGGCGCACGTTCAAGTCGAACGTGCAGCCTGTCGAGCTGGCCCGGAAGCTGGCCAAGGAGATGGACGAGAACCGCACCATCTCGGTGTCGCAGGTCTACGTCCCGAACATCTACTCGATCTACCTGTCGCCGCCCGACCGTCAGCAGTTCGCCACCTTCGAGGCATCGCTGCGCAGCGAGCTCGCCGGCTACCTGACGCAGCACGCCAAGCGCCAGGCGTACTCGCTGCCGGGCCGCATCCGGGTCGTGATCGAGACCGCCGACGAGCTCGAGCTCGGGCTCTTCGGCATCGCCGTCTCGACCGAGGAGGAGCCGCGCTTCCCCGAGATGCCGCCGCACTCCGAGCGCGCCGCCGAGACGCCCGACGTGGCCGCGCTGCCGCCCGAGTTCCTGGCCGACGAGGAGCCGATCGCCCGCCCCGTCGAGATTCCCGAGGCCGAGGCGCCGGTCGCGCCGCCGGTGCCGCCGGTCGTGCCGATCCCGGTGCCCGTGCCGCTGCCCGAGCCGGTCGCGGCCGAGCCCGTTCCCGCCGACGACACCGGTGACGAGGAGCCCGCCGCGGCGAGCGAGACCGCGCTCATCTCGGCCCGCGAGGCCCGAGCGGCCGACCTCGTGCACGAGGAGTACGCGCTCAGCTGGGCCGGCGGCCGCCACGTGATCGAGCGCCGCGCCGTGGTGCTCGGACGCTCGCGCGACTGCGACGTCGTGCTCGACGACCGCAGCGTCTCCCGGCGGCACGCCGAGCTCGTCCGCCACGGCGACGGGTTCCTGCTCCGCGATCTCGACTCCACGAACGGCAGTGCCGTGAACGGCAAGCGCATCCGGGAGGCAGCGGTCCAGCCCGGCGACGACATCACCGTCGGCACCGTCGCGCTGACGTTCGAACAGACTCGGACGTAACGATGGTCGAGCAGGCGCTCCTCGTCGCCCGGATCGCGTTCGTCGTTCTCCTCTACCTGTTCGTGTGGCGGGTCGTGCGCCTGTCGATCCGCGACGTCCGGGCCCCCGCCGAGAGCCTCATCCTGTCGCCCGAGGCGGTGCGCGCCGCGGGCCTCGACCGGCTGCCCGACATGACACCGGCGGCGGCGCCCGTGCCCGGCGCCGTGGGACACCTGCTGGTGCGGTCGAGCCCGGTGTTCCCGGTCGGCACCATCATCCTGCTCGACTCCGACGTCGTGTTCGGCCGGGCCGCGGAGAGCGACGTGCCGTTGGCCGCCGACGGGACGGTCTCCGGCCGCCACGCGCGCGTGTTCAGGCGCGACGGCTCGCCCTACCTCGAGGACCTGGGGTCGACCAACGGCACGTACGTGAACGGCCAGCCGCTCGCCGCCGAGCGCCTGCTGCGGCCCGGCGACGTCGTCGCCGTCGGCGCCACCGAGCTGATCTACGAGGTCGCCGCATGACGCTCGGCGTCGTCGAGTTCGCCGCCGCCACGCACACCGGGATGATGCGCCGGACGAACGAGGACGCCCACCTCGCGCGGCCGCCGCTGTTCGTGGTGGCCGACGGCATGGGCGGCTCGCGCGCCGGCGAGGTCGCGTCCGGCCTCGCCGTGTCGACGTTCGAGGGGCTGGCCGGCACGACGGGCCTGCCGGAGGAGCTGCTGCGCACCACCATCGCCGAGGCGAACACGCGCATCCACTCCACGGCCGAGCGCGACGCCGCCACGGCCGGCATGGGCACGACGATCACGGCCGCGCTGGTCGCCGACGCGGCGGTCTCGTTCGGTCACGTCGGCGACTCCCGCGCCTACCTGTGGCGCGAGGGCGTGCTGCAGCAGCTCTCCGACGACCACTCGCTGGTCGGCGAGCTGGTGCGCCGCGGCGCGCTCACGCCCGAGGAGGCCGAGCGCCACCCGCAGAAGAACATCATCACGCGCACCGTCGGCACCGAGCCCGCGCTGGCCGTCGACACGTGGACGCTCGAGGCGGCCGACGGCGACGTGTTCCTGCTGGCCTCCGACGGGCTCAACAACATGGTGCGCGACCCCGAGATCGCGCAGATCCTGGGCGCTGCGCCATCCCTCGCCCACGCTGCCCGCGAGCTGGTGCGCGCGGCCAACGCGGCGGGCGGCATCGACAACATCACGGCGCTGCTGTTCCGCGTCGGCGACGGCCCGCCCGTCGCCGCCACCGAGCTGCCGCCCGAGACCACGCTGCTGCCCGACATGGTGTTCGCGGACGAGCCGCAGCCGAAGCGCCGCCGCGGCCTGCGCCGCCTGCTGTTCGTGCTGTCGGCGCTCGTCGTCGCCGGCGCGCTGGTGGTCGGCGGCCTGGCCCTGCTGCGCGAGGCGCACTTCGTCGGCGCCGAGCCCGATGGGCGGCTCGCGATCTACCAGGGGGTACCGTACGACGTGGTCGGCGACCTGCGTCTGTATCGCAGGATCCGCAGCTCGGCCATCCCGGTCTCCTCGCTGACGCCGGCCGAGCGGGCGGCGCTCCTCGACCACGAGATCCTCTCGCTCGACGACGCGCAGGCCCGCATCGACCGCCTGCCGGCCGCCGCCTACTACGGGCGCAACTCGTGATCGCACGCCTTCACACCCCACGCAACCGCGAACTCGTCAACCTCCTCGTCGTCGGCCTGATGGTCGTGACGGGCTTCGGTGCCGTCTTCATCGCCCGCGAGAACGCCGTCTCGACCGCCTCGCTGTCGTACGCCGCGTTCTTCATCGGCCTCTACGGCATCGCCCACGTCGTGCTGCGCATCGCGCTGCCGCGGGCCGACCCGTACCTGCTGCCGCTGGCCGCCCTGCTGGCCGCCATCGGCGAGGTCGAGATCTACCGCATCAACCCCACGCTCGCGCGCGACCAGGGCGTGTGGATCATCGTCGGGCTGATCGTCTTCACGATCGTCGTGTTCACGTTCCGCGACATCCGCAAGCTGGAGAGCTACCGCTACACGTGCGGCGCGGCGGCCGTGCTGCTGCTGGCGGCAACGGTCGCGATCGGCACCGAGGTGAACGGCGCCAAGCTGTGGATCAGGCTCGGCGGCTACCAGATCCAGCCCGGCGAGTTCGCGAAGGTGCTGCTGGTCGTGTTCATCGCCGGCTACCTGCGCGAGAACCGCGAGGTGCTCGAGCGCCCCTCGCGCCACGTGATGGGCGTGGGACTGCCGGCGCTGCGCCACCTGCTGCCGCTGCTCGCCATGTGGGGCATCGCCCTGGTGCTGCTGGTCGTGGTCAACGATTTCGGCTCGTCGCTGCTCTACTACTCGATCCTGCTCGCGATGCTCTACCTCGCGACCGGCCGCTGGCTGTACGTCGGCGGCGGCATCGCGGCGTTCGTCCTCGGCGCCTGGGCCGTCGTGCAGGCCGCGCCGCACGTGCAGGACCGCATCGACATCTGGATCAATCCCTGGGCGACGCCGCAGACCAGCGGCTACCAGATCGTCCAGTCGCTCTACTCGATCGCGGACGGCGGCATCTTCGGGACCGGCTTCGGCCGCGGCTTCGTCCTGGTCGGTAAGCAGACGGTGATCCCCGACGCGCAGACCGACTTCATCTTCTCGGTGATCGCGTCGGAGACGGGCCTCGCGGGCGCCGCCGGGCTGCTGCTCGTCTACCTCGCCTTCGTGTACCGCGGCATGAAGATCGCCTCGATGGCCGACGACGGGTTCACGAAGCTGCTCGCCGCCGGCCTGTCGTTCGCGATCGGCTTCCAGGCGTTCGTGATCGTCGGCGGCGTCACCAAGCTGCTGCCGCTGACGGGCATCACGCTGCCCTTCGTCTCGTACGGCGGCTCGTCCGTCGTCGCCAACTTCGGGCTGCTCGCGCTGCTCCTGTGCGTGTCCGAGCGCGTCAACCGCGAGGGGGCCGGCGGGTGAACGGGCGCATCTCCCGCCTCTACCGCGCGCTCGCGCTGGGCTTCGTGGCGCTGATCGGCATGCTCACCTACTGGCAGGTGTGGGCGGCGCCGTCGCTCGAGGCGCGCCAGGACAACCCGCGTCTCGTCTACCGCGAGCTGTCGATCAAGCGCGGCAAGATCATCTCCTCCGACGGCGTCACGCTGGCCTCGAACACGACCGCACGCGCCAACGGCCGCACCATCTACTTCCGCCGGTACCCGCGCAAGGGCGAGACGGCGGCCGTGGTCGGGTACTCGTCCGTGCAGGCCAGCCGGGCCGGCGTCGAGCGCACCCGCAACGACTACCTGACCGGCGCCAACACCGACCTCGCCGGCGGCGTCGAGCGCCTGATCGACACCGTGCAGGGGCAGACGGTGACCGGCAACAACGTGTTCCTGTCGCTGAACGCGAAGGCGCAGCGCATCGCCATGCGCGCGCTCCAGAAGAGCGGCCACAAGGGCGCCGTCGTCGCCCTGGAGCCGTCCACCGGTCGCATCCTGGTGATGGCGTCCTGGCCGACGTACGACCCGAACCTCGTCGACAAGGACTTCCAGTCCGTGCTCGACCAGGATGGCGCGCCGCTGCTCAACCGCGCCACCCAGGGCCTGTACCCGCCCGGGTCGACGTTCAAGATCGTCACCGCCGCGGCCGCGCTCGAATCGGGCAAGTTCGAGGCGGACTCCGAGTTCAAGGGCGGCAAGTGCGTGAAGACGCAGGGCCCGCAGCTGTGCAACGCCTCGGGCGAGATCGCGCCCGATCCGAACAACCTCGCCGACGCCCTCGTGCACTCCTACAACACGACGTTCGCGCAGATCGGCCAGCAGCTCGGCCAGGAGCGCCTCGTCGAGCAGATGCAGGCGTTCGGGTTCTTCTCACCGATCCCGATCGACTACCCGCGCGAGCAGATGGCGACCAGCGGCATCTACCGGCGCGCGGGCCAGATCGCCGACCCCGACCGCAAGGTCGACGTCTCGCGCGTCGCCATCGGCCAGGCCGGCCTGCTCGCCTCGCCGCTGCAGATGGCGCTCGTCACCGGCGCGATCGCCAACGACGGCGTGATGATGGCGCCGCGGCTCGTCGACAAGATCGAGAACGCGTCCGGCCGCGTCGTGGCGACCCCCGACTCCGAGGAGATCGGCCGCCCCGTGTCGCCGCAGACGGCGTCGACCCTGACCGGCATCATGCAGCGCGTCGTCGACGAGGGGACGGGCCAGGAGGCGCAGATCGGCGACCTGCAGGTGGCCGGCAAGACCGGCACGGCGCAGACCGGCCGCAAGGACTCCGCCGGCCGCCCGCTGTCCGACGCCTGGTTCGTCGCGTTCGCCCCGGTCTCGTCGCCGAAGGTGGCCATCGCCGTCGTGATCGAGGACTCCACGGGCTACGGCGGAACGGTCGCCGCACCCGTCGCCCGCGACATCCTGAACGAGCTCCGGTGAGGGGATGCGCATGATTGCGGGACGTCGCGTGGAACAATCAGGGGAAGCTCGATGAGGCCCGACGACGAGACCACGGTCGAAGGTCGGCTGTTCGATGGCCGGTACCGCATGATCCGCCGCATTGGGTCGGGGGGCATGGCGCGCGTCTTTCTGGCCGAGGACGTCGACCTGCATCGCGACGTGGCGATCAAGATCCTGCACGACCGGTACTCCGAGGACGCGCAGTTCGTGGAGCGCTTCGCGCGCGAGGCCCGCGCCGCCGCCGGGCTCAACCACCCGAACATCGTCGCGATCTACGACCGCGGCCAGTTCGAGGGCTCGTACTACATCGCCATGGAGTACCTCGACGGCGAGACGCTGAAGGACGTGATCGTCCGCGAGGGGCCGCTGCCCGAGCGCCGCGCGATCGACATCACGCTGCAGCTGCTGGCCGCCCTGCGCTTCGCCCACCGGCGCGAGATCATCCACCGCGACGTCAAGCCGCACAACGTCATGGTGCTGCGCGACGGCCGTGTCAAGGTCGCCGACTTCGGCATCGCGCGCGCCGGCGACTCCGAGATGACCGAGGCCGGGTCGATCGTCGGCACCGCCCAGTACCTGTCGCCGGAACAGGCGCGCGGCCAGCACGTCGGGCCCGAGTCGGACCTCTACTCCGTCGGCGTCGTGCTCTACGAGATGCTCACCGGCCGCGTGCCGTTCACCGGCGACTCCGCCGTCGCGATCGCGATGAAGCACGTCCAGGAGACGCCGGTGCCGCCGCGGCAGATCGTGCCGGCCATCCCGGCCGAGCTGGAGGCCGTCGTGCAGCGCGCGATGGCGAAGGATCCGGCCCGCCGGTACCACTCCGCCGACGAGATGGGCATGGATCTCGACCGCGTCCGCAAGGGCCTCGGCGTGACGCAGGCGACCGCGGCGCTGTCGGCCACCGACGCGTACGCCGCCGCCGGGCGCACCATGGTCGCGCCGCCGCCGCCGACGTCGGGCGCCTACGCGCCGGCGCAGGCGCCGACTCCACCGCGCCGCAACTGGCCGTGGGTGGTCGTGCTCGCTGCTGCTCGCCGCCGTCGCGGGCCTGGCCGCCTACCTGTTCCTCAACCTCGGCGACAACGGCGGTGGCACCGACACCGCGACCACGAGCGGGCAGGTGACGCTGCGCAGCGTGATCGACTTCCCGGTCGACGCGGCAGTCGCCCAGTTGACCGCCGACGGCCTGACCGTCAAGCAGGAGCGCGCGTTCTCGTCGAAGCCGAAGGACACCGTCACCAAGATGGATCCCGCTGCGGGCGCGGTGGTCGACGTCGGCTCCGAGGTGACGATCACGGTCTCCGACGGCATCGAGCAGATCGAGGTGGCCGACGTCGTCGGCAAACAGGCCGACAGCGCCGAGACGATCCTGAAGGGCGACGGCTTCAAGGTCACGCAGAAGGGCAAGAGCTCCGACACCGTGCCCGAGGGCCAGGTCATCTCGCAGGATCCCGCGGCGGGCACCGCAGGCCGACAAGGGCTCGCCGGTCACGATCACCGTCTCGCGCGGCCTCGCGCAGGTGACCGTGCCGAACGTCATCAACCTGCCCGAGGGCGAGGCGCGCCGGCAGATCGAGGGCGAGGGCTTCGAGGTCGCGGTCGACAACGCCCCGTCGGCGACCATCGCCGCGGGCACCGTCATCTCGCAGGACCCGGGCGCCAACCGCAAGGCGGACAAGGGCTCGAGGGTCACGATCGTGGTCTCGTCCGGCGTCCCGCAGGAGCGCGTTCCGACCGTCGCCGGCCAGTCGGAGGACGACGCCCGCGCCACGCTCGAGGACCGCGGGTTCACGGTCGAGGTCGCCGACGTGCTGGTCGTCGACCCGAGCCAGGACGGCGTCGTCCAGGAGACCGATCCGCCCGCCGGGCACGAACGTGCCGCAGGGGTCGACCGTCACCATCGCCGTCGGGCGCCTCGGCCCGTGACGCAGCGGCGCGTCCGCGTCGCCGTCCTCTCCGGTGGCCGGTCGTCGGAGCACGACATCTCGCTCGCGTCCGCGGCCTCGGTCGTCGCGGCGCTCGACCCGGCGCGCTTCGACGTGCTGGCGATCGAGATCGGCCGTGAGGGCCGTTGGGAGCTGCCCGCCGCGGGCGGCGCCGCACTGCTGCCGGGCGCGAGCAGCCCGATCGTGCCGGCCACCACGGGGCCGCCGCTCGACGTCGACGTCGTGCTGCCGATCCTGCACGGGCCGTTCGGCGAGGACGGCACCGTCCAGGGCCTCTGCGAGATGCTCGGCGTGCCCTACGTCGGCGCGGGCGTGCTCGGCTCGGCCCTGGCGATGGACAAGTCGGTGTGCAAGGCCGTGCTGCGCGACGCCGGCATCGTCACGGCGCCGTCGGTCACGGTCCTTGCGCACCGCGACGACCCGGACGACGCGGCGCTGCACGAGCGCATCGTGGTCGCCCTCGGGCTGCCGGTTTTCGTGAAGCCGGCGCGGCTCGGCTCGAGCGTCGGCATCTCCAAGGCGCACGACCGGGCGGAGCTGGCCACCGCGCTCGCGCTCGCGTTCGCGCACGACGACAAGGTGCTCGTCGAGCAGTTCGTCGAGGGCCGCGAGGTGGAGTGCGGCGTGCTCGGCAACGAGTCGCCGATCGCGTCGGCCGTCGGCGAGATCCTGCCGCACGGCGAGTGGTACGACTTCGAGGCGAAGTACGTCGAGGGCGGCTCGGACATCGTCATCCCGGCCCGCCTGACGGCCGAGGAGACGGCCGGTATCCAGCGCACGTCGCTGGCGGCGTTCGAGGTGTGCGACCTCGCGGGCCTGGCCCGCATCGACTTCTTCCTGCAGGCCGACGGCACCATCGTGCTGAACGAGATCAACACGATGCCCGGGTTCACGTCGACGAGCGTCTACGCGAGCCTGTTCGCCGCCAGCGGCCTGCCGTACGCCGAGCTGCTGACGCGGCTCATCGACCTCGCGCTCGACCGCCACGAGCGCCGCTCCCGCCTGCGCTTCTAGCGGCTGTCGTTTCGGTTCCAGGCACGAGAACGAGACGGACGCCCGCGCCGTCCGATGTCCGATTCGGCACGCGGTAGCCGATCGGACATTTCTCGCCCATTTTGCGCGTGGTTGCGCCGAACTTGTCACGTTGCGTGACGGCTCGGCGCGCCCGCCGCCGGGGGAGGGTCTCGATCGGCCAGTGCCTGGCTCGAAGGCGACGCGGCGATGTCCGATTCGGCACGCTGGTGACGCGTACGATCGGACATCTTTGGCGTGTTTCGCGCGCTGTTGCGCCGGAATCGTCACATCGCGTGACGGTTCGGCGCGCCCGGCCGGCCCGGCGTCAGGCGAAGAGGTCGATCGTCTGGTGCGGCAGGGCTGCCGTGGAGGCGGCGCTGCGGTAGGCGGCGATCGCCGTACCGGGCTCGGTCAGCAGCAGGGGAGACTGCGCGGTGCGGTAGGCCGAGCGGGCCATGCGCGCGGCGACCGGCGGGGCGTACGCCTCCTCGCCGTCCTCCCACAGGACCTCGACGTCGATGATGTCGGGCTGCGCGTCGATCGGCCGGGCCCCCGCCGTGCGGACGGCCTGCACGAAATCGCGCACGCCATCGACCGCCGGCCGCGACAGGGGCTGCAGCGGCTTCGGCGGGGAGAGCAGACGGGCGCCAGTGGGGGTGACCTGTTGCACCTAGGGCAAGAATATCTGTTTAAAACAGTAAATGCAAGCGCTTTTAGCCCTCGCTCTTATGGGGTACGCGCGAGCAGCAGCACCAGGTTGTCGCGGTGCACGGCGGGCTCGCCGCCCCGCTGGCCGGCGCGCTTGCGCACCTCGGCCGCCGGCTGCTCGGCCAGGCCGCGCGCGAACACCACGCCCGCCGGGTCGGCGATCTCGACCGCGTCGCCGGTCGTGAAGCGGCCCGTCGCCCCGGTCACCCCCACCGGCAGCAGCGAGCCGCCGTCGCGCTCCAGCGCCTTCCGGGCCCCGGGGTCGACCTCGATGCGCCCGGCGGTCGGGCGGCCGTAGCGGATCCACAGCTTGAAGGAGGAGACGGCGCGCTCGTCGGCGCGGAACCGCGTGCCGACGGCCTCGCCGGCGATGGCGGCGGCCACGACGCCGGGCGTGCCGCCGTGCGCGATCACGGCCGGGACGCCGCCCGCGCTCGCCATCTCGGCCGCGACGACCTTCGATCGCATGCCGCCGGACCCCCACGACGAGCTCGACCCGCCGACCTCCAGGTCGTCCAGCAGGCGATGGTCGTTCACCTCGCGGACGAGCTCGGCGCCGGCCTGGCGCGGGTCGCGCGTGTAGAGGCCGTCCTGGTCGGTCAGCAGCACGAGCAGGCGGGCGTGGGTGAGCACGGCGACCTGGGCGGCGAGCGCGTCGTTGTCGCCGAAGGTGATCTCGTCGGTGGCCGTCGAGTCGTTCTCGTTCACGACCGGGATCACGTCCCAGGCGAGCAGCGTCTCGAGCGTCGAACGGGCGTTCACGTACGTCGCCCGCTGGCGGACGTCGGCCGCGGTCAGCAGCACCTGGGCGGCGCGCGCACCGTGGCGGCCGACGGCGCGCTCCCACGCGCGCTGCAGGATGCCCTGGCCGACGGCGGCCGCCGCCTGCAGCTCGGCCACCCGGCGCGGCCGCGTGGCGCGGTCGAGCGAGCCGAGCCCGAGCGCGATGGCGCCGGACGAGACGATGCAGGTCGGGGTGCCCGCGACGCTGGCGGCCGCGACGTCGGCCGCGATCGCCTCCAGCCGGGTGCGGCGCAGGCGGCCGCGCTCGTCGACGATCGTCGACGAGCCGACCTTGACGACGACGGGACGGCGGGCCACCGATCCAGCCTAACCGAGGGCTGATGAGAGGAGTCTCATCGGCGCGTCCTACTCTGAGGCCGGATGCAGATTCTGGTGGTCGAGGACGAGGCGCTGATCGCCGCCTTCATCGAGAAGGGCCTGCGGGCCGAGGGACACGCCGTCTCGGTCGAGACCCGCGGCGATCGCGTGCTCGATCGCATCGTCGTCGAGCAGCCCGACGTCGTGCTGCTCGACGTCATGCTCCCGGGCATGGACGGGTTCGCGGTGCTCGGCGCCATCCGCGCGATGGATCCGGGTCTGCCGGTGATCATGGTCACGGCCCGCGGCGAGGTGACCGACCGCGTGCGCGGCCTGGACTCCGGCGCCACCGACTACCTCGCCAAGCCGTTCGCGTTCGCCGAGCTCGCCGCGCGCGTGCGCGCGCACCTGCGGACGGCCGCGGGCCGCGAGGCGCGCGCCGACGCGCTCGAGACCGGCCGCATCCGGCTCGACCTGCTGACGCGCCACGCGACGATGGACGGCGCGGAGGTGCGCCTGTCGACGCGCGAGTTCGCCCTGCTCGGCTACCTGCTCCGGCACCCCGGCCAGGTGCTGTCGAGGCAGCAGATCCTGGACGCGGTCTGGGGGTTCGCGCACGAGCCGCGGTCGAACGTCGTCGACGTCTACGTCGGCTACCTGCGCGCGAAGCTCGACGGCACCGATCCCGGCCCCTCCGTGATCGAGACGGTGCGCGGCATGGGCTACCGCCTGCTCGGGTGATGCCCCGTCTGGGCATCCGGGCGCGGCTCGCCGCCGTCTCCGCGCTGCTGGCCTGCGGGCTGCTGATCGCCGCGATGGCGGCCGTCTTCCTGATCGAGCGCCGCGCCGCCGAGGACCGCCTGATCCGCGACGCCCGCGCCGCCGTCACGGCGCTGCAGGCCGCCGTCGAGCGGTCCGGCGACGACGACGGCCCGGCCCGTACCTGCGGGCCCGGGCGGGCGGCGACGAGCTGCTCTACGTGGACGCGCCCGAAGGCATCGCGACGAACCGGCCGGAGGCCGTCGCGCTGGCCGGCCTGCCCGAGGGCCGGGCGAAGATCGGCGACCGGAGCTACGAGGTGGCCCGCGTCGACCGGGGCGATCTGCTGGCCGTCGCCGCGATGCCCACCGACCTGGCCGACGACGAGATGGAGAGCCTGCTGCGCACGCTGCTGCAGATCGGCATCGCGGGCATCGTCCTGACGCTCGAGCTGGCCTGGCTGGCGGCGCACCGGGCGCTGCGGCCGCTGCAGAAGATGGCCGACCGCGCCGCCGAGGTGACCGCCGGCGAGCCCGGCGCCCGCGTCAGCGAGCCCGGCGCCCGACAGGACGAGATCGGCCGGCTGGGCGCCGCCATCGACGAGATGCTCGAGCGCCTCGAGGCCGCCTACGCCGCGCAGCGGCGGTTCGTCCACGACGCGTCGCACGAGCTGCGGACGCCGCTCACCATCGCCCGCGGCCACCTCGAGGTGCTCGTGCTCGACCCCGATCCGCCGCCGGAGGAGACACGCGCCGTGGTCGCGCTCGTCGTCGCCGAGATCGATCGCGTCAGCCGGCTCGTGACGTCGTTGCTGAGCCTCGCGCGGCTCGAGGACGGCGTCGCCGACGTCCGCGGGCCGGTCGAGATCGACGCGCTGCTGCAGGAGGCCGCGGCGCGCGGCCGCGCGCTCGCACCGCGGGAGTTCGCCGTCACCGTCGAGCCGCCCGACCTGGTGATCGACACCGATCGCGAGGCGCTCGCCAGCGTGCTCCTGAACCTGATCTCGAACGCGGTGCGATCACACGCAGGAGGGCGGCCGCATCGTGCTCGCCGCCCGGCGCGTCGACGCCGGCGTGGAGCTGGTCGTCAGCGACGACGGATCGGGCATCCCGCCCGACCTGCTGCCGGTGCTGTTCGACCGCTTCACCCGCGCCGACCCGGCCCGCGGCCGCGACACGGGCGGCAGCGGCCTCGGCCTCGCGATCTGCCGCTCGCTGATCGAGGCGCACGGCGGCACCATCGAGGCCTTCTCGCCACCCGGCGTCGGCGCCACGTTCGTCATCCGCCTGCCTGCCTGACCCTCTCTGAGAGGGTTCTCACGGAGGTCTCACCGTGGCCTCGTGCGGACCGGACGATGGTTCGTGCATGGACTTTCGATTCATCGCCGCCGGGATCCTCACCGCCGCCATCGGCTTCGTCGGCGGCTCGACCGTCTTCGCCGACGCTTCGCGGCCGGGCGATCCCACCATCGCCGCCCTCGCCGCCGAGCGCCAGGTCGATCGCCGCCGCGGCGGCGGAGGTCCCGCCGGCCGCGAAGCTGCCGGCGCTGCCCAAGCCCGCGGCCGAGCCCGTCATCCCGCCGCCCAAGATCCGGCGCGTGGTGATCGTCCGGCGCGTGCGGACGACGACGCACCACCAAGCGGAAGACCGCCGCCGCTCCGAAGCAGCAGCACGAGCAGGAGCACGAGGACGACGACCGGCACGAGGACGAGCACGAGGACGAGGACGAACACGAGGGTGGAGGCGACGACTGATGGTTCGCACCGTGAAGATCTACACGCTGGTGCTGGCGCTGATCACGAGCGCCTGCCTGGTGTTCGCGTTCGAGGCGAACAACCGCGCCGACGCCGCGAACCGGCAGAAGGCCGCCTGGCAGGCCGAGGTCGCCCAGTGGCGCGCGACGTCCCGTGACGTGCTCAAGCAGAACCGGGCCATGGTCCGCGAGAACAAGCGGCTCGTGAAGCGCTACAAGAAGGTCGTCGTCGATGCCAAGCGCGTCGTCCGCAGCCAGGAGAAGGCGAACCGCGCCCGTGCCCTCGCGGCCTCGAAGCGCGTCCGCACGGTGGTCACCTACTCGTCCGGCGGCTCGTCCGGTGGCGGCTCGTCGTCCGGCGGCTCCTCCTCCGGCGGCTCGTCGTCCGGCTGGCCGGCGGCAGCTCGGCTCCGGCGCCCGCTCCCGCAGCTCCCTCCTCCGGCACCTCCTGATGATCCTCTGGTCGATCGCCCGGACGAGCGCGTTCGTCGCCTTCGCGGCGTACACGTTCGTGATCGCGTGGGGCATGCTCATCGCCGCGAAGGTGGCGCGACCTGCCGCGCCGGCGGTGGCCGCCCACCGCTTCCTGTCGTCGCTCGGCCTGGTCGCGATCGCCACACACGTGACGGCGCTCCTCCTCGACAGCTACGCGGAGGTGAGCCCGAGGATGCTGGTCGGCCTGGACTCGCGCCCGTCGCTGATCGCGGGCTCGATCGCGATGTGGCTGTGCGTCGCCCTGCCGCTCTCGTTCAGGCTGCGCAAGGCGAAGTGGATCTCGCAGCGCGTCTGGCGCGGGTTCCACTGGCTCGGGTACGCCGTCTGGATCCTCGCGCTCGGCCACGGCATCACGTCCGGGACGGACACGGGGTCGCCGTTCGCCATGGCGGCGTATGCGGGAGCCGCCGGCGTGGTGCTGCTCGCCGGCTGCTACCGGGTGGGCGCGAAGCGCAGCCGCCGGGCGACCGCCGTCGCCACCCGCTAGCGGCGCGGGGCGAACGGCGCCAGCTCGGGGCCGGAGCGACCCTCGAGCACCAGCGGCGCGACCAGCGCCGCCGTGGCCGGCGCCAGCGTCACGCCGAGCATGCCGTGGCCGCTCGCCACGACCACGCCGGGCGCGATCTCGCCGATCAGCGGCAGGCCGTCGGGCGTGGCGGGCCGCAGCCCGGCCCAGGACGACATGGTCGCCTCGTCCGGCCGCCAGTCGGCGAGGTAGCCGACGGCGCGCTTGACGAACGACGCGATGCGCTTCGGCTCCACGTCGGTGTCGCGCCCGGGCAGCTCGAAGACGCCGGCGATGCGCACCGCGTCGTCGTAGCCCGAGATGCCGACCTTCGCCTCGGCCAGGTAGAGCGCGGTGGACGGCGGCGTTCCGGCGCCCGTCGCGGTGATGGAGTAGCCCTTCGCGCCGAGGATCGGCAGCTGCACGCCGAGGGTCGCCGCCAGCGGCACGCTGCCGACGCCGGTCGCGATCACGACCCGGTCGACGCGCTCGCCCCCGACGACGAGCCTCGGTCCGATGCGGGCGATCGCGTCGACCTCCACGCCCTCGCGCAGCTGCACGCCCAGCTCGGCTGCGCGCGCCGCCAGGCCGTGGACGAGCGACTCGGGCCGCACGAAGCGGTCGACGCGGCAGTGCAGGCCGCACGCCACGGCGGCGCGGTCGAGCGCCGGCTCGGCCGCCACCAGCGCGTCGGCGTCGAGCTCGTCGAGCTCGGCCTCGTGGCCGGCGTCGCGCAGCTCGCGGAACAGCTGCCGGTAGACGTCGAGGCCGGCCTCGGTGTGCGCGGCGACCACGAGACCGCCCGCGTGCATCTCGAACCGCACGCCGTCGGCGGCGTAGGCGTCGAGCAGCTCGAGCGTGCGCGTGTTGAGGCTCGCCAGGGCCGTCGTCGCCTCGCGGAATCGCGCGGTGGTGCAGCGCGCCCGGAACCGCCACAGCCAGCGCAGGTACGACGCGTCGAGAGCGGGGCGCATCACGAGGGCGCCGTCGGGATCGAGCGCGGCGCGCATGCCCTGGCGGATCACGCCAGGCGCGGCGAGCGGGTAGGAGAAGCTCGGCGACACCCAGCCGGTGTTGCCCTTCGAGGCGCCCTCGCCGGTCTGGCCGGCGTCGAGCACGACCACGTCGGCGCCCGCGCGCGCGAGCTCGTACGCGCACGCGACGCCGACGACGCCGGCGCCCACCACGGCCACCCTCACGGCTTCGGGCCCCGCGCGTTCCAGGCGGGCAGCCAGTCGATGTCGGCGGCGAGCCGGTCGCCGGCGATCTGCAGGTCGCGCAGCAGCACGGTCCGTCGCTCGGGCGTGATGCGGCCCAACGGCACGCAGAACGTCAGTGCCGCGAGCACCACGCCGACGCCGTTCACGACCGGGACGGAGGCGGCCCAGAGGCCCGAGGCCGTCTCCTCGTCGTTCTCGGCGAACCCCTGCTGGCGCACCTCGGCCAGGATGCCCGCGAGCTCGGCCATGCCGTTCAGCCGCCGGCCCACGGGCGTGACCAGCGGCCGGCCGCCGAACGCGGCCGCCACGGCGTCGGGGGGCCAGCTCGCCAGGTGCACGCGGCCGGACGCGCTCGCGAAGGCCGGCGTGCGCGAGCCGATGGTCGTCACCAGGCGCACGGGCTGCGAGGTGTCCTCCTTCGCCACGAAGACGGAGTAGTCGCCGTCCATGGCCGCCAGGCAGACCGTCTCGTCGTGGCGGGTGAGCAGCCACGCCGCCACCCCGCGGAATGCCGTCGCGATCGGCAGCTCGGGCGACCGCGCCGCCATGCCGAGGGCGCGGATGCCGAGCTCGAACGTGCCGCGACTTGTCGCGGATCACCCAGCCGCGATCGACGAGCACGCCGCAGACGCGGTGCAGCGTGCTCTTGGCGATCGCCAGCTCGCGCGAGAGATCGGCCAGCGAGACGGCGCCGCGCGCGGCGAGCAGCTCGAGAACCGACAACGCGGCCTGTACGCCGGGCGCTCCCGGGCTACGCTGCTCTACCTCGTGAATGTCAGCGACGTTCTCGATGCGGTCGATTGTTCCACAGCCGGAACGAGCGTGCCATCCCGAGCTGTATTCCTTGACACAGCATGGGTTGCATGGGATAAACCCGGCTCCGGTCTGTCCGAAGGATGCCCTCTTGCCTGCGGATCGGCCGGAGAGGGTGGAGACACTGAGGAGGGAAGGGCATGAGCGACCTTCAACGCCGAGCGGGAGCCTTCAGGCGCCGCCGGAACGACATCGAGAACCACATCGTCGATGAGTACGTCGCCGGTCGCATCGACCGGCGGGAGTTCATCAAGCGCGGCACCGTCGCGGGACTCTCGCTGCCGATGATCTCGTTCCTGATCGCCGCGTGCGGCGGCGCGAACGACGACGCGGCCACGACTGCGCCCGCCGGCAGCACCGCCGCAGGTGGCGCGACGTCGGCCGCAGCCCCGGCCGCGGGCGGCACGATCCGCCTCGGCATCACGACGCCGACCACCGAGGTCGACCCGGTCCTGAACGGCGACGCCGGCGGTCTCGCCGTGCTCGCGCTGACCGGTGAGTTCCTCTGCGTCAGCGAGAACAAGCAGCTGACGCCGTGGCTCGCCGAGTCGTGGACGTCGAACCCGGACGCCACCGAGTGGACCTTCAAGATCCGCCAGGGCGTCACGTTCAACGACGGCACGCCGATGACGGCGAAGGACGTCGCCGCGTCGATCAACCGGCTGTCCGACCCGGCCAACACGTCGAACGCGCTGTCGGCGTTCACCGGGGTGCTGTCCAAGGACTCGGCCACCGCGCCCGACGATACGACCGTCGTGTTCAAGCTCGACGCCGCCGAACGGCTCGTTCCCGTACTACCTGTCGAGCGACAACTACAACGCGATCATCCTGCCGGCCGCCTACGCCGGCAACTTCCCGGCCACGTTCCCGGGCACCGGCCCGTGGAAGCTCGAGACCTACCAGGAGGGCTCCTCGGCGGTCGTTCGTCCGCAACGACGGCTACTGGGGCAACAAGGCGATCCCGGACAAGCTCGAGGTCACCTTCGCGGCCGACGAGGCCGCGCAGATCCTGGCGCTGCAGGGCGGCCAGCTCGACGTCGTCCAGCAGGTGTCCATCTCGGGCGCCCAGGCGATCCTCGAGGACCCCGCGTACGCGATCATCGCCCTGCAGTCGGCGGCCCATCGCCAGCTGTCGATGCGCACCGACACCAAGCCGTTCGACGACGCCCGCGTGCGGCAGGCGATCGCGCTGGCGATCGACCGCCAGGACATCGTGGACGGCCTCTTCCAGGGCAAGTCCGACCTCGGCAACGACTCGCCGTTCGCTCCCGTGTTCGCGCAGACCGACACGTCGATCGCGCAGCGGGCCAAGGACGTCGAGAAGGCCAAGGCGCTGCTGGCCGAGGCCGGCGTGCCGAACGGGTTCGAGACCGAGCTGGTCGCGATCCAGACGCAGGAGGTCGCCGAGTACGCCCAGATCGTGGTCGACGCCGCGAAGGAGATCGGCGTCACGATCAAGCTCACGGTCGAGGACGGCGGCACCTACTACGGCGAGGCCGTGTTCGGCAAGTCGCACTGGCTCGACTCGGTCATGAGCCTCGTCGACTACGGCCACCGTGGTGTGCCGAACGTGTTCCTGTCGGCGCCGCTGCTGTCCGACGGCACCTGGAACGCGGCGCACTACAAGAACCCCGAGTTCGACAAGATGGTCGCCGACTACATCGCCGCCGTCGACCTGCAGTCCCAGCAGCAGCTCGCCGGCGGTATCCAGCAGAAGCTGCTCGACGACACGCCGATCATCTTCTCCTACTTCTACAACTTCCTCTCGGCCACGCGCGCCGGCGTCAGCGGCGTCCGCACCACCGCCATGAGCCAGGTGTGGGTCGACCAGGCCGGTCTCCCCGCCTGAAAGGACTGAGCCGGGCCCGGCGACGACCGTCGCCGGGCCCGGTGCACCTTCCTCTTGTTCCGCTTCATCGCCCGCCGCCTTGCCCTCGGACTCGTCACGCTGTGGGTCCTGTCGGTCCTGATCTTCATCGGGACGCACATCCTGCCTGGCAACCCGGGCCGGTCGATGCTCGGCCCGTTCGCGTCGCAGGAGGCGGTCGACGCGCTCAACGAGGAGCTCGGCGCCAACGAGCCGCTGCTGACGCAGTACACGACCTGGATCGGCGACGTGCTCCACGGCGACCTGGGTACCTCGTTCGCCTTCAAGCGGCCGGTCGGCGACATGATCGCGACCGCCATGGTCCAGTCGTTCAAGCTCGCGTTCCTGGCGTTCATCATCCTCGTGCCGCTCGGCATCCTGGGCGGGGTCTTCGCGGCCATGCACGCCGGGAAGCCGGCCGACCGGATCATCTCCGTCGGAGGGCCTGTCCGCAACCGCCATGCCGGAGTTCGTCGGCGGGATCGTCCTGATCATCGTCTTCGGGCTGTGGCTGGACGTGCTGCCCATCTCCGCCCGCTGGCCACCGGGCACGAGCCTCCTCGGGCAGGTCAAGTACCTGCTCATGCCCGCCCTCGCGCTGGTGCTGGTGCTGTTCGGGTACATCGCGCGGATGGCCCGGGCGGGCACCGTCGCGGCGCTCGATGCCGACTACACGCGCACGGCGATGCTGAAGGGCCTTCCCCGCCGCACCGTCATCCGGCGGCACGTACTCCGCAACGCCCTGCTGCCGACCATCACGGTGATCGCCACGCAGCTCGGCTACATGATCGGCGGCCTCGTCGTCGTCGAGCGGCTGTTCAACTACAACGGGGTCGGCGAGCTGATCCTCAATGCGGCCCGAAACCGTGACTACCCCCAGTTGCAGTCGATGGTGCTGGTGATCGGCGTCATCTACCTGGTCGCCACGCTGGTCGCCGACATCCTCTACTCCGTCCTCAACCCGCGGATCCGGTACGGAGGTTCGCCCGAGTGAGCGCCGCCATCGCCCCCACGACGCCGGAGCAGGTCGTCGGCGAGACCGTCGGCCAGGTGCGGCGCGAGACGCTGCGGCAGATCCTGCGGTCGAAGACCGTCTGGGTCGGGATCGTGATCTCGAGCGTCTGGACGGTCTGCGCGTTGTTCGGCTCGCGCATCGCACCGCAGGACCCGTTCAAGACGGACCCGATCGGCAAGCACAAGTCGCCGTCGGCCGAGCACTACTTCGGCACCGACCTGCTGGGCCGCGACATCTTCTCCCGCATCATCGTCGGCGCGCGCGACATCCTCACGGTGGCGCCGCTCGCGACCCTCCTCGGGACGCTCTGCGGGACCGCCCTCGGGCTCGCGATGGGCTATTTCCGCGGCTGGACCGACGATCTCCTGTCGCGCGTCGTCGAGGCGATTCTGGCCATACCGCTGGTGATCGTCGCCATCACCGCGCTGGCGGCGACCGGAGCGTCGACGGTCACGCTGATCGTGGTGATCGCCTTCGTCTTCACACCGATCATCGCGCGCACCGTCCGTGCCGCCGTGCTCGCGGAACGGGAGCTCGAGTACGTCACGGCGGCCCGGCTGCGCGGTGAACGCTCGGGCGTACGTGCTCTTCGCCGAGATCCTGCCCAACGTCATGCCACCGATCCTGGTCGAGTTCACGGTCCGGATCGGGTACGCCATCTTCGCCATCGTCACCCTCTCGTTCCTCGGGTTCGGGCCACAGCCGCCGTCGCCCGACTGGGGCCTCCAGATCGCGGACGGCTACCGGTTCATGTCCGCCGGCTACTGGTGGGAGTCGCTGTTCCCGGCGCTCGCCATCGCATCCCTCGTGACCGCCGTGAACCTCATCTCCGACGGCGTGCAGCAGGCGGTCAAGAACTGACCCCGGCGCCCGTCATCGACGTCCGCGACCTCGAGGTCGCGTACCGCGTGCGTGGCACGTGGCGCGAGGTGCTGCGCGGTATCTCGTTCTCGATCGGGCCCGGCGAGTCGTTCGGCCTGGTCGGCGAGTCGGGCTGCGGCAAGTCGACGGCGGCGATGGCCGCGATGCGGTACCTGGCCGAGAACGGCCGCATCTCCGGTGGCTCGATCACCGTCGACGGCCAGGACCTGGTGGGCCTCTCCGACAGCGCGTTGCGCGAGCTGCGATCGCGCACCGTGTCGATGGTCTACCAGGATCCGACCCGTGCGCTGAACCCGTCGCTGCGGATCGACCGCCAGCTGTCGGAGGTGTTCGAGCTCGGCGGCGCGTCGAAGAGCGAGGCCGCCGACCGGTCGGAGGTGGCGCTGCGCGGCGTCCAGATCGCCGATCCCGGATCGGTGCTGCGACGCTATCCGCACCAGCTCTCCGGCGGCATGGCGCAGCGCGTCGTGATCGCGATGGCCCTGGCCGTCAACCCCAAGCTGCTGGTGCTGGACGAGCCGACGACGGCGCTCGATGCGACCGTCGAGGCGGAGGTGCTCGACCTGGTCGCCCGCCTGCGCATCGAGACGAACACCGCGGTGCTGTTCATCTCCCACAACCTCGGCGTGATCGCCAAGATGTGCGACCGCGTGGGCGTGCTGTACGCCGGTGCGATGGTGGAGGAGGGCACGGCCCGCGAGGTGTTCGACAACCCGCGGCACCCGTACACCGTCGGCCTGCTGCGGTGCATCCCGCGGCGCGGCCAGCGCAAGGACCACGGGCGGCTCGACACCATCCCGGGCTTCCTGCCGCCGCCGGGCGCAGACCTGCCCGGCTGCGTGTTCGTCGACCGCTGCGCGATCGCCCGCGACCGCTGCCGCACCGAGCCGCCGCCGGCGTACGACATCGGCGGCGGCCGGCGCAGCCGCTGCCACTACCACGAGGAGGCGCCCGATCTGCCGCGGCGCACGCCGTCCGACGTGGCGATGCCCGCGGTCGTCGCACGAGGGCGTGCCGATCCTGCGCGCGGTCGAGGTGGCGAAGACGTTCAAGCAGTCGGGCCATGATGTCCACGCCCTCGCGGGCGTGTCGGCCGAGCTGTGGCCCGGCGAGACGCTCGGCCTGGTCGGCGAGTCCGGGTCCGGCAAGACGACGTTCGCGCGGGTCGTGCTCGGCATCACGACACCTGACGAGGGCGGTTCGCTCGAGCTCGACGGCGGCGTGCTCGCCGCGCACGTCGGCAAGCGGTCCGACAACGACGTGCGCGCGATGCAGATCGTCTTCCAGAACCCCGACTCGGCGCTCAACCGCTCGCACACCGTGCGGCGCCTGATCGGCCGCGCGCTCTCGCGACTGGCCGGCCTCACCGGTGCCAAGCGCGAGGAACGGCTGCGCGAGCTCACCGACAGCGTGCGCCTGCAGGAGCGCTACCTCGGCGTGCGGCCGTCGGCGCTGTCGGGCGGCCTCAAGCAACGGGTCGCGATCGCGCGCGCATTCGCGGGCGACCCGCGCATCGTGGTCTGCGACGAGCCCACCAGCGCGCTCGACGTCTCGGTGCAGGCCGCGATCCTCAACCTGCTGGCCGACCTGCAGCGCGAGAAGC
Organism: uncultured Actinomycetes bacterium; assembly: GCA_963732645.1. Taxonomy (GTDB): domain Bacteria; phylum Actinomycetota; class Thermoleophilia; order Gaiellales; family F1-60-MAGs149; genus VFJZ01. The sequence continues at coordinate 109,328 of CAVTAC010000001.1, read as the reverse complement.
GCACGTCGTACCTGTTCATCTCGCACGACCTCGGCGTGGTGCGGTACCTGTCCGACCGCATCGCGGTGCTGTACCTGGGCCGGCTGATGGAGATCGGGCCGGCGGAAGAGGTGTTCGCCGCTCCGCACCACCCGTACACCGAGGCGCTGCTGTCGGCCATCCCGTCGCTCGACGGCGAGCGCCGAGCGCATCAAGCTGACCGGCGAGATCCCCAGCGCCGCCAACCCGCCGTCGGGCTGCGTGTTCCACACGCGCTGCCCGCGCCGGCTGTCGTCGGGCATCTGCGAGACGGACGAGCCGCCGATCGTCGAGGTCGCGCCGAACCGCGAGATGCGCTGCCACATCCCGCTCGAGGAGCTGCGGATGCTGCAGACGGCCGTGCCGGTCGGCGCCGGCGAGGAGCTCCCGAGCGGTCTGTCCGACGACGGTGCCTGACACGCTCCGGATCACCGGGGTCGAGGCCCGGACGTACCGGATCCCGCTCGATCCGCCGTTCCGGGCGGCGTGGGATCCGGTGCCGCGCACGCACGTCGAGGCGACGCTGGTGGCGGTCTCCACCGACGCGGGCATCACGGGTTACGCGTCGGGCGGCGACGGGCTGCCCGACCGCGCGCTGCTGGAGCGCCTGCTGACGGGGGTCGATCCGCGGCAGGGCGAGGTGGTGCGCGAGATCTGCGAGACGACCGACTTCCACGGCGGCCGGCCGTGGGTGGTCGAGGTGGCGTGCTGGGACATCGCCGGCAAGGCGGCCGGCGAGCCGCTGTGGCGGCTGCTCGGCGGTCGCTCCGACCGCCTCCTCGCGTACGCCTCGGGTGGCGAGCTGGCCGATCCGGACGAGCGCGCGGCGCGGGCCGTGGCCCTCGCCGACGCCGGCGTCCGGGCGACGAAGATCCGCTTCCACCATGCCGACTGGCGCGACGACGTCGCGGTCATCGCCCGGGTGCGCGAGGCCGTCGGCGACCGGCTCGAGATCATGGTCGACGCCAACCAGGGCTGGCGCATGCCGGGTGACCGTGCGCCGCGCTGGGACGTCGCGACCGCGGCCCGCGTCGCCAACGCGCTCGAGGCCCTCGGCGTCTACTGGCTGGAGGAGCCGCTGCGGTGCGAGGACTACGACGGCTACGCGGCGCTGCGCAGCCGCACCGACGTGCGCATCGCCGCCGGCGAGATGGTGCGGACGATGGCCGAGGCCCGCGACCTGGTGGTGCGCGGCGGCATCGACGTGCTGCAGACCGACGTCGTGCTGACCGGCGGGGTCTCCGGGAACCGCCGGATCGCCGCGCTCGCCGACCTGCACGGCCGCACCTGGTCGCCGCACACCTGGTCGAACGGCTACGGCCTGGTCGCGAACCTCCACGTCGCCTGCGCCTTCTCGACCTGCCCCTTCATCGAGGTGCCCTACGACCCGCCCGCGTGGTCGACCGCGCGCCGCGACTTCCTGCTGCCGGCGCCGGTCGAGATCGCGGCCGACGGCACCATCGCACCGCCTGCCGGGCCGGGCCTCGGGGTGGAGCCCGACCTGGACGCCCTCGAAGCCCACCGGATCGCCTGATGTTCGCGGCCGACCTCGCGCCCAGGCCGCACGCCGTCTTCGGCGTCGGCAGCGTCGAGCGCGTGGCCGCCCTCGTCCTCGACCAGGGCGCCCGCCCGCTCGTCGTCACCGACGCCGGGGTCATCGCGGCGGGCGTGCTCGACCGCGTCCGCACCGCGCTCGGCGGTTGTGCCGTGTTCGACGGCGTCACCGTCAACCCCGGCCTCGAGTGCGTCGACGCCGGCATCCGGGCCGCTCGCGCCGAGCGCGCCGACGTGGTGATCGGGCTGGGCGGCGGGGCGTGCCTGGACGTGGCGAAGGCCGTCGCGCTGGGCACGGTCAACCACGTCGAGGTGCGCGCCCTCGACTACCGCACCGAGCATCTCATTCCGGGCCTACCGGTGCTCGCGATCCCCACCACCGCGGGCACCGGCTCGGAGACGAACGGCTTCGGCGTGTTCACGGACGCCGAGACGGGTCGCAAGATCTACCTCGGCAACGCGACCGTCCAGCCGTTCGCGGCGCTGCTCGACCCCGAGCTGACCGTCGGCCTTCCCGCGGCCGCCACCGCGGCGGCCGGCATGGACGCGCTGTCGCACGCGCTGGAGTCGCTGTGCGCGCTCCACGGCAACCCGTACTCGGAGGCGCTCGCCCACGGCGTCGCCCGGGCGGTGCGGACGTACCTGCCGCGCGCGGTGGCCGACGGCAGCGACATCGAGGCGCGCGGCCAGTTGCTGTTCGCGTCGCATCTCGCGGGCCACGCGCAGCAGACCACCGGGCTCGGGCTCGCCCACGGCATCGCGCACGCGCTGTCGGCGCACATCGGCCTGCCGCACGGGCTGGCCTGTGCCATCGCGCTGCCGCCGGTGCTGACGGTCAACCGCGCCGTGCGCGAGGAGCGTCTGGCGCTGGCGGCCCCGGCCCTCGGAGCCGCGGACGCCGCCGGCCTGGTCGATGCCGTCCGGACGCTGTCGGCGTCGGTGGGCACCGATCCGCCGCTGGCCGGTCGCGGCCTCACGCCGGACGTCGCGGTGCTGGTCGCACGCGACGCCCTCGATGACGTCGTCACGGTGAACGCGCCCGTCGTCCCGTCCCTGGCCGAGGTCGAGGCGATCGTCCGCGATCTCGCGTGAGGGAGTTGCCGGCGCCGCTCAGCGCTGGACGCGCTCGAGGCCCAGGTACTGCCTGACGGACTCCGCGTCCTGTCCGACGGCGACCAGCTCGTACAGCGGCTTCGGGCTCTTCAGCGTCTTGCGCAGCTCGAGACGGCCGATCGTGATCTCGTGCCGCCGACAGAAGGTCAGCAGCCGATCACGGTCGGTGGAGAGCAGTCGCCAGATCTCCTCCTGCCGCTTCTGGTCGAAGTCGGGGTAGAAGCCGACCCGCCCGTCGATCGCCTGCTGGACCGCCTGGGCGTAGTCGCCTCGATAGTCGTCCGTCACACCCTCAGGGTAGCGAAAGGATTCGGTACCTGGCGTTGCAGTCAGGTCACGGAGACGTTCGGAAACGCAGTCCGGCCACCGCATCGGCCAGCCGCTCGAGGATCGTGTCCACATCCGCCTCGTCCACGATCAGCGGTGGTGCCAGCATCACCGCCTCGACCGTGCGCCGCCCGAGCGGCGTCGGGCACGAGTAGATCATCAGGTTGCGCTCGCGCGCGGCCGCCGTGAGCTGCCCGGAGCCGCCGGGCAGCGGCTCCAGCGACTCGCGATCGGTGACCAGCTCGAGGCCCTGCAGCAGTCCGCGGCCCCGCACCTGGCCGATGTGCGGCGAGCCGGCGGCGATCTGCTCCAGCCCGGCGCGCAGCCGGTCGCCCATCGCCCGGGCGTTCTCGACCAGGCCCTCCTCGCGGATGGTCCTGATCACCTCGCACGCCACCGCGCAGCCGAGCGGGTTGCCCGAGAAGGTGTGGCCCCACGGGAAGCCGTCCGGCGTGGCGGCGAACACGTCGGCGATCCGCCCGGACGACCGCCATGCCGCTCATCGGCGTCATGCCCGACGAGACGCCCTTCGCGAACGTCGCGATGTCGGGCCTCACGTCCCAGTGGTCGACGCCGAACCAGGTGCCGGTGCGGCCGAACGCGGTGACCGTCTCGTCGCAGATCATCAGCACGCCGTACCGGTCGCACAGCGCGCGTACGCCCTCCAGGTAGCCGTCGGGCGGCACGACGGCGGCGGCGCTGGCGCCGGAGATGGGCTCGATGAAGACGCCCGCCACGTGGTCGGCGCCGCGCGAGACGATCGCCTCCTCGATCTGGTCGAGCCCGAACTCCAGCTCGGCCTCGGGCGTGCGGCGGGCGCGGATGTCGGCGCCCGGCGCCTGGGCGATCGCGTTCTTCTCCAGGATCAGCTCGAACGCCTGCCGCCAGCGGGAGCCGGACAGCCCGAGCGCGCCGAGCGTCGAGCCGTGGTAGCTCGGGTAGCGCGAGATCAGCTCGAGCTTCGACGGCTGGCCGAGGTGCTGCCAGTACAGGACGGCGAGGTGGATGGCCGACTCGACCGACTCGGAGCCGGACGAGTTGAAGAAGCCCCACGCGCGCTCCATCGGCGCGATCTCGCGCAGCAGGCCGGCGAGCTCGATCATCGGCTCGTTGGAGAACGAGAACCGGTAGGTGAACGTCAGCTCGGCGGCCTGGCGCCGCACCGCCTCGACGAGGCGCGGGTGGCAGTGGCCGAGGCTCATCACCATGGCGCCGCCGCACGCGTCGAGCCACTCGACGCCGTCGCGGTCCCAGATGCGGAGCCCGGCGCCACGCACGGCGACGGGGAGCGTACGACCGGGCGAGGCGGTCAGCGAGTAGTCATCCACGGCGCATCATCCTAGTGGCCCGCGTCCGAACTTCGCGGACATCGACCTGTCAGCGAACATCCGACGCAGGACACTACCCGCGCCTCCGAGTACGCTTCCGCGCCACATGGCAATCGTCGACATGACGCTGCCCCGCTGGGGCGCATCGATGGCGGACGGCACGATCACCCGCTGGCTGAAGGCCGTCGGCGACCGTGTCGAGGAGGGCGAGGTCGTCTGCGAGGTGGAGACCGAGAAGGTCAACGCCGAGGTCGAGGCGCCCGCCACCGGCACCCTGCACGAGATCCTCGTCGATCCGGGCGCGACCGTCGACGTTGGCACGCCCATTGCACGCATCAAGGAGAACCAGTGACCGTCAGCGCCGTTCGTTACTCCAGCCCGTCCGGTGAGATCCGCATCGGCCGTCTCGACGGCGACCAGATCACCGACGCCGGGCCCGACGGCCCGCGCGGGTTCGTGCCCGACGCCGCCGGCTGGGCGGCGATCGACGGCGCGTCCGGCCCGACGCACGCGGCCGCCGACGTGACGATCCATGCCTCGTCGGCGCCGACGAAGGTCATCTGCATCGGCCTCAACTACCGCGACCACGCGGAGGAGTCCGAGCTCGCCATCCCCGAGCTGCCGGTCGTGTTCGCCAAGTGGCCGAGCTCGCTGGTCGGCACCGGCCAGTCGATCGTGCTGCCGCCCGAGGAGAAGCGCCCCGACTACGAGGCGGAGCTCGGCATCGTCTTCTCGGAGACGTTCACGCGCGCCACGCTCGAGAACGCCCGGTCGAACGTCGGCGGCTACTGCGCGTTCCACGACGTGTCGGGCCGCCAGTACCAGCTCGAGACGCCGCTGCGGCAGTTCGTGCTCGGCAAGTCGTTCGACACGTTCGGCCCGATGGGGCCGCTGGTCAACGCCGACGGGGTCGACCTGAACGCGCTCGACGTGAGGGGCACCGTCTCGGGCGAGCAGATGCAGAACTCGAACACGCGGAACTTCATCTTCAACATCGAGCAGCTGATCGTCTACGTCTCGATGGCGACGACCATCGAGGCCGGCGACGTGCTCATCACCGGCACGCCGGGCGGCGTCGGCGACGGCAAGGACCCGAAGCGCTACCTCGTGCCCGGCGACATCGTCGAGATCGAGGTCGCAGGGCGCGCCGATCCTGCGCAACCCGGTGGTCGCGGGATGACCGCCGCGCGCCTGCACGTAGACGGCGCAGATGGGCCACGTCGACCTCGCGCACGTCTCGTACTTCCTGCCCGACGGCCGCGCGCTGCTGTACGAGGTGTCGTTCCGCGTCGGCGACGGCGCCAAGACGGCCCTGCTCGGGGCGAACGGCACCGGCAAGACGACGCTGCTGCGCATGATCGCGGGCGACCTCGAGCCGGCGGAGGGCACGATCGTGCGCTCCGGCGGGCTCGGCGTGATGCGGCAGTTCATCGGGTCGGTGCGCGACGCCACGACCGTGCGCGAGTTCCTGGCCGCGATGGCGCCGCCGGCCATCCGCGGCGCGGCCGCAGCGGCTGGAGGCGGCCGAGCCGGCCGCCGCGATCGGGCGACGAGCGCGCCCAGCTGGCGTACGCGCAGGCGATCGCCGACTGGACCGACGTCGGCGGCTAGGACGCCGAGGTGCTGTGGGAGACGTGCATCCGCGAGTCGCTCGGGCTGACGCTCGCCGACGCCGGGCACCGGCCCGTGTCGACGCTGTCGGGCGGCGAGCAGAAGCGGCTCGCGCTCGAGTCGCTGCTGCGCGGGCCCGACGAGGTGCTGCTGCTCGACGAGCCCGACAACTACCTTGATGTTCCCGCTAAACGTTGGCTCGAGGAGCGGCTGCAGAAGACGCCGAAGACCGTGCTGTACGTCTCGCATGACCGGGAGCTGATCGCCGAGACCGCGCAGCGGATCGTCACCGTCGAGGCGCACACGGTGCTGGACGCACGGCGGCGGCTTCGCGACGTACCACGCGGCGCGCGCCGACCGGATCGCGCGGCTCGAGGAGCTGCGGCGGCGCTGGGACGAGGAGCACGAGCGGCTCAAGGAGCTGGTGCGCACGCTGCGCGTGCAGGCGTCGATCTCGCCCGACATGGCGAGCCGGTACCGGGCCGATGTGCACGCGCCTCGAGAAGTTCGAGGAGGCCGGGCCGCCGCCCGAGATCCCGCGCGACCAGACGATCAAGATGCGGCTCAAGGGCGGCCGGACCGGCGTGCGCGCGATCACCGTCGAGCAGCTCGAGCTGACCGGGCTGATGCAGCCGTTCTCCGTCGAGGTGTTCTACGGCGAGCGGGTCGGCGTGCTCGGCGCCAACGGCGCCGGCAAGTCGCACTTCCTGCGGCTGCTGGCCGGCGACGAGGTCGCGCACACGGGCGACTGGAAGCTCGGCGCCCGGGTGGTGCCGGGCCACTTCGCGCAGACCCACCACCGCCCCGACCTGGAGCGGCATGACGCCGGTCGACGTGCTGATGCGCGAGGCGCTCGAGCGCGGCCAGGCGATGGGCGCGCTGCGCGCTACGGCCTCGGCGGCCAGGCGCTGCAGCCGTTCGAGACGCTCTCCGGCGGCCAGCAGGCGCGGCTGCAGATCCTGCTGCTCGAGCTGGGCGGCGCGACGATGCTGCTGCTCGACGAGCCGACCGACAACCTCGACCTGGAGAGCGCCGAGGCCCTCGAGGAGGCGCTCGAGGTCTTCGACGGCACGGTCGTCGCGGTCACCCACGACCGCTGGTTCGCCCGCGAGCTTCGACCGCTTCCTGGTCTTCGGCAGCGACGGCAGGGTCTACGAGTCGCCCGAGCCGGTCTGGGACGCGACCCGGCCCGACCGCTGCGCGTTCGCGCGCGGCGCGTTCCACGGGAGACTCTACCCTGCGGTTGTGGGGCGGCGCATCTTCGTCGGGTTGCCGGTCCGCGTGGACGCCGCACACGAGCTGGCGGCGTTCGCGCGCCACCGGCTGGGTGGCCTGCCGTGCGGGCCATCGAGCCGGCGATGCTCCACGCGACGCTGGTGTTCTGCGGGCCGACCGACGAGGAGCGGATCGCCGAGATCGTCGGCATCGTCGAGGAGGAGACGCCGTTCGACCTGGCGTGGGAGCTGGCGCCGAACGGCCTCCGGCAGCTCGGTTCGGCCGTCGCGATCACGTACGAGGCGCCGCCGCTGCTGGTCGCCGTCCAGCGCGCGGTCGAGCGGCGCCTGGCGGCGGAGGGCCTGGCCGGCGAGGAGCGCCGCCGGTGGCTACCGCACGTGACCGTGGCCCGCGGCCGCCGCGGCGCGCGGTTTCGCACCACTCCGACGGCGCCGCCGCCGATCGTGCTGCGCGGTGACGCGGTCGTGGTCTACGAGTCGCTGCTACGACCCGAGGGCGCGACCTACGTCGCGCTCGACGCCAGCCCACGCCGGTAGGCCGCAGCTCACGCAGCATGCGACGGCAGCTCCTGCTGCAGCGTCGCGACGGGCGCGAACGGGTCGCCGTCGCGCTCCAGCACCTCGGCGGCCGTGAACGTCAGGTCGGCCGCGGTGCGGGCGTCCTCGACCTCGTCCCAGGTGACCGGCGTCGAGACCGTCGGCTCCGGCATCGCGCGCAGCGAGTAGGCGGCGATCGTCGTCTTGGTCGGGTGGTTCTGGGCCCAGTCGACGAACACCTTGCCGCCGCGGCGCTGCTTCGCCATCGTCGCCACCACGCGGTCGGGCATCTGCCGCTCGAGCGTCAGCGCGACGGCCTGCGAGAAGGCGCGCGTCGCCTCGTACGTGGTCGGCGTGTTCAGCGGCACGTACACCTGCATGCCCTTCGACCCCGACGTCTTCGGGAAGCACTCCAGGCCGAGCACGTCGAGCATGTCGCGCAGGTCGGGGCCAGCCGGGCGCAGTCGACGACGTCGGCGGGCGCGCCGGGATCGAGGTCGAAGGCCACGACCGTCGGCACCTCGGGCGCCGCCGCCATGCGCCAGCGACGGGTGCAGCTCGAGGCTCGCGAGATTGGCGACCCAGACCAGCGTCGCCAGGCCGTCGATGACGCAGTACGGGATCGTCGCCCGGCGCGCGCTCGACCCAGTCGGGCGCGTGCGGCGGGCAGCGCTTCTCGTAGAAGAACTGCTCGTCGACGCCGTTCGGGTACCGCTTCAGCGTCAGCGGCCGCCCGCGCAGGTGCGGCAGCAGGCGCGGCGCGATCCGCACGTAGTAGTCGATCACCTCGCCCTTGGTGAAGCCGTCCGGGTAGAGGACCTTGTCGAGGTTCGAGAGGACGACCTCGCGCCCGTCGACCTCGACCTTCGTCGCGTTCGCCCGCCAGGGCCTACGCCTCGGCCTTCTTCTTCTCCGGCCGCGTCGGCCTGGCCGACTTGCGCTTCTTGGCCGCCGCGAGGCTCGCCTCGAGCGCCGCCATCAGGTCGACGGCCTTCGTCGTGGTCGGCGCGTCCGGCTCCACCACGATCTCCTGGCCGGCGGCCTTGCGCTCGATCATCGCGAGCACCGCCTCGCGGTACGTGTCGGTGTACTTCTCGGGCTCGAAGTCGGCCGACAGCGACTCGATCAGCTGCCGCGCCATCTTGACCTCCTTCTCGCCCGCCTCGACGTCGGCGCCCGGCAGCCCCTCGAGCGTGTCGCGCGGCACGATCTCGTCGGCGAAGCGCATCGTCGACATCGTCAGCGTCTCGCCCAGCGGGCGGACGGCCGCCAGGTACTCCTTCGAGCGCAGCACGACGCGGCCGATCGCGACCTTGTTCTCGCTCGTCATCGCGGAGAGCAGCAGCGCGTACGGCTTGGCGCCGGTCTTGTCCGGCACCAGGTAGTAGGAGCTCTCGTAGTACAGCGGGTCGATCTCGTCGAGGTCGACGAACTCCTCGATCTCGATCAGGCGCGAGGCCTTCGGCGCGATCGCCTCGAGCTCCTCCGGCGTGATCGTCACGTAGCGTGTCGGGCGAGATCTCGTAGCCCTTGACGATCTCGTCCAGGCCGACCTCCTCCCCGTCCACCGACGACACGCGCTTCTGCCGGATGCGCGCGCCGTCCTTCGCGTGCAGCTGGTTGAACCGCACGTCCTTCGACCGCGTCGCCGTGAAGAGCTTCACGGGGACGTTGACGAGACCGAAGGAGATTGCGCCGCTCCAGATCGCTCGAGGTGCCATGACTAATCCTTCTCCGGCCCGCAGCAGGGCCTTGAACGTAGGATGGCGCAGGGTCCTCGACGCCGTCCACTCCGTGAACTCGATCTCCGCGCCGTGCGCCGGCTCGACGAACGTGGTTCCCGCCGGGACGGCGCCCGAATCGAAGGGGCTCGTCGTCGCGCCGCACGAGCAGCGCCTCGAGCTCGTCGATCATCGCGCTCGTGAGTCCCGAGCCGGCCTTGCCCGCGCACCGCAGCGTGCCGTCGGCGCTGCCGCTCGCCCAGCACGAGCGCGCCGATGTGGCCGCTGCGTCCGTCCTTGCCGAGCGTGTAGCCGCCGATCACGAGCCGGACGCGCTGCGTGTTCTTCACCTTGATCCAGCGCCCCCGTGCGCCGGCCCGGCCTCGTACGTCGAGTCGAGGCGCTTGCCGATCACGCCCTCCATGCCGCGCTCGCGCGTGAACTCGAGCATCTCGCGCCCCGCGCCGACGTGCGCGGCCGGCGTCGTCCAGGACGGCCCCTCGAGCTCGAGGCTCCTCGAGCAGCGAGCGCCGCGCCTCGTACGGCAGCGAGCGTCGTGCTGCGGCCCTCGAGGAACAGCAGGTCGAACACCTGGTAGGTCACGGGCACCGTCTTCGCCAGCCGCGCGATGTGCCGCGTCGCCGGTCACGTTGATGCGCTGCTGCAGGCGCTCGAAGCTCGGCCGGCCCTCGTCGTCGAACGCCACGATCTCGCCGTCGAGCACGCACTCGACCATGCCCAGCGAGGCGCCGAGGCCGCGCAGCTCCGGGTACGCCGCCGTCATCTCGAGCCCGCTCCGGCCGTGCAGGCGAACGCGCCCGCCCTGCACGGCGGCGAGGGCGCGGACGCCGTCCCACTTGATCTCGAAGGCCCAGTCATCGGTGTTTCGCGGAAGGGACGAAGGCTTCGCCAGCATCGGCATGATCCCTTCCGGCAGCAGCTCCCGCCCGGGGTCCTGCGGCGGGTCCATGCGGTGGATCATCCAGTTCTTGCCGCCGGTCCGGAACAGCACGTAGCGCCCCGTCACGCGCTCGCCGTGCAGCACGACGATCACCTCGTCGTCGCGGAACTTCTCCTCCTCGTAGGTGCCCGTGTCCCAGATGCCCATCATGCCGCCGCCGTACTGGCCGCGGGGGATCTCGCCGGAGAAGTCGAGGTACTCCAGCGGGTGGTCCTCGGTGCGGACGGCGAGCCGGTTCTGGCGCGGGTCGGGCGGGATGCCCTTCGGCAGCGCCCACGAGGCGAGCACGCCGTCGTGCTCGAGGCGCAGGTCCCAGTGCAGCGCCGTCGCGTGGTGCTCCTGGATCACGAAGCGGCGCTCGCCGGCGGGCGCCGGCGCCTCGCCGTCCGGCTCGGGCGTCGTCGCGAAGTCGCGGCGTTCGCGGTACTCGTCGAGCGGCACGGGGAGAGGTTATCGGCGCCGGACGGTCACCGCGATGCTGCGCGCCGCCACGGCCGCGGCCGGGTTCCTCGCCGTCACGACGCACGAGACGCTCTTGCCGCGCATCGCGTTCGTCAGCCTCAGCTTCGACTTCTTCTGCGTCTTCGAGACCTTGCCGCCGATGCGCCAGCCGTACGTGAACGTCGGCGCCGGTGCCGCCTTCCACTTGCCCGCGCCGCAGGTCAGGGTCCTGCCGACGCGCGACGTGCCCGTCACCTTCGGCCGCGCGTCGAGACGGGCCGCGTGGCAGGGATGGCGAACGTGACCCAGGGGGAGATGGTCTTGCCCGGCGCCGTTGGAGGCGACCAGGCGCGCGCGGTAGGTGCGGCCCGCGGCGAGCGTGCCGAACGGGATCGCGACGGCGGCCGCGCCCGCTGCGTCGGTCAGAGGCGTCGCGGCGGATGTCGCCAGATGGGCGGCGTCGACGCCGTACTGCGCCGTGACGGTGGTCGCGACGCCGTTCGTCGCCACCCGGCCGCTGAGCCTCTTCGTGGTGACGGCGCGCCGACGCCGGTGACGGTGGGCGCGCCGACGAGGATCGCCGTGCCGGTGCTCGTGGCGCTGGCCGATCCCCACGTGTTGGTGACGGTCACGGTCGCGCCGAGCGCGGTCCGCAGCGGCAGCCCGGCGATGTCGAGCGAGGTCGCGCCGGCGGGAGCGCTGCGGAACGTGCCGTCGCTGGTCGTGACGACGACGGCCGGCTCGGCGCCGCCGGGCGTGCGCTGCCAGCTGACGCGGAGCTTGCCCGCCACCGCGGCGACACGCGACGCCGGACACGGCGGGCGCCAGCTGGGCGTCGATCCACGCCGTGTAGTGCGACACGTCGGTGAACATGCTCGAGTCCTGGCCGCACGGGTCGCGCGCCGACCGTCAGCACCGCGCTCGAGATGCCGAGCTGCAGCGGCGTCGCCGCCGGGCGTCGTGAAGAGCGGCCCGCCGGAGTCGCCGATGCAGATGTTGGGCGACGTGACGCCGGCGCAGATCGGGAAGGTCCTCGCCGCAGGAACCCGGCGGCTGGATCGCGAGCGTCGCCTCGCGGAGCTCCGAGGGATAGTCGGTGGCCGCGTTGTTCGCTGGCGCCCCATCCGACGGCTGTCGCGTTCCCGCCGGTCGGCGTCGACGTCGAGCGCGCGATCGCCGGAGCGCTCGTCGGCGCGGCGAGGAGCATGACGGCGATGTCGCCCGGGAACGGGTCGGCGTTGACGAAGTCGGGGTGCGGGATCATGGTGCGGACAGCGAGGTGCTGCCCGCCGGCGGCCGCCAGGTCGGTCTTGCCGGTCACGACCACCAGCCCGGTCGGCCGGTCGACGACGCAGTGCGCGGCCGTCAGGATCGCGTACGGCGCGATCACCGTGCCGCCGCAGGTCTGCCCGTCGGCGTCGTTCGCGAAGCCCGGCACGACGAGTGCGGCCATGAACGGGTGGGCACCCTGGAGCCGCGGGCGAGCCGCCCACGATGCGGGGAGCGGTGCCGGCATGGGCGAGCGGCGCAAGCGCGAACGCCAGCGCGGCGAGGAGGGGGGTCAGTCGCAGGCGCACGAGAGGTCGCGCCAAGATACGACAGGTTGCAGGAGAATTACTAGCCCTGCGCTAGGCGCTGGGGTGCGTCATCTCCATCGGCGACGACCCAGCGGTCGTAGTCCTCGGCGGACAGCAGCCCCGAGTCGAGCGCCGACTCGCGCAGCGTGATGCCCTTCTTGTGCGCGTTCTTGGCGATCGCGGCCGAGTTGTCGTAGCCGATGTGCCGGTTCAGCGCCGTGACGAGCATCAGCGACGCGTTCAGGTGCTCGTCGATGCGCGCCGTGACGGGCTCGATGCCGACCGCGCAGTGATCGTTGAACGCGCGGCAGGCGTCGGCGATGCAGGCCGATCGACTCGAGCACGTTGTGCACCATCACGGGCTTGTAGACGTTCAGCTCGAAGTTGCCCTGCGACCCGCCGAACGCGACCGCGGCGTCGTTGCCGAACACCTGGACGCACACCATCGTGAGCGCCTCGCACTGCGTCGGATTGACCTTGCCCGGGCATGATCGACGAGCCCGGCTCGTTCTCCGGGATCGCGATCTCGCCGATGCCGCAGCGCGGGCCCGACGCGAGCCAGCGGACGTCGTTCGCCATCTTCATCAGCGCGCCGGCGAGCGTGCGCAGGCCGGCCGAGGCGTTCACGAGCGCATCGTGCGCCGCCAGCGCCGCGAACTTGTTGTCGGCCGACCGGAACGGCCGGCCGGTCTCGAGCGCGTACTGCCGCGCGGCGGTCTCGCCGAACTGCGGGTGCGCGTTCAGCCCGGTGCCGACGGCGGTGCCGCCGATGGCGAGGTCGCACAGCCACGGCACGGTCGCGCGGACGTTCGCGAGGCACTGGTCGATCTGCGCCACCCAGCCGCCGATCTCCTGGCCGAGCGTGATCGGCGTCGCGTCCTGCAGGTGCGTGCGGCCGATCTTGACGACGTCGGCGTACGCCTCGGCCTTGCCGGCGAGCGTGTCGCGCAGCACGCCGACGCCCGGCACCAGGACGTCCTCGATCTGCTCCACGACGGCGATGTACATCGCGGTCGGGAAGGTGTCGTTGGACGACTGGCCGCGGTTGACGTCGTCGTTCGGGTGGATCGGCGCCTTCGAGCCCATCGTGCCGCCGGCCAGCTCGATCGCGCGGTTCGAGATGACCTCGTTGGCGTTCATGTTCGACTGGGTGCCGGACCCGGTCTGGAACACGACCAGCGGGAAGTGGTCGTCGAGCGTGCCCGGCGATCACCTCGTCGGCGGCGCGCGAGATCAGCTCGACCTTCTCCGGCGGCAGCTGCCCGAGCTCGCCGTTGGCGATCGCGGCGCCCTTCTTCAGGATGCCGAGCGCGCGGATGATGGGACGGGTGAAGCGGAACCGGTCGACGCCGATCGGGAAGTTCTCGATCGACCGCTGCGTCTGCGCGCCCCAGTAGCGGTCGGCCTGAACCTCGATCGCTCCCATCGAGTCGGTCTCGGTGCGAAACTCGGTCATGGCCTGGAGGATATGCCTATGCTCTGGCCTGTGAGCCAGCAACGCACGCGGCCGGGATGAGCGGCTTCGCCTCGCTCCAGGGCTCGCTGCTGGTCGCGTCGCCCGACCTGCTCGACCCGAACTTCCGGCGCACCGTCGTGCTGCTCACCGAGCACGACGCCGAGGCCGCGATGGGCGTCGTGCTGAACCGCCGGCTCGAGATCGCCGTCGTCGACGCGGTGCCCGTGCTGGCCGACCTGGTCGAGGACGGCGCGCAGGTGTTCTCCGGCGGGCCCGGTGCAGTCCGGGTCGGTGCTGGCGCTCGCCGACTTCTGCGAGCCGGCCCAGTCGGCGGCGCTCGCGTTCGGCTCGATCGGCTACCTGCGCGGCGACGAGGACCCGGCCGGGCTGGTCGGCGACGTGACCGCCGTGCGCGTCTTCTCGGGCTACAGCGGCTGGGGCCCCGGCCAGCTCGAGGCCGAGCTCGAGCAGGAGGCGTGGATCACCGTGCCCGGCGGAGCCGGACGACGTGTTCGGCGATCCCGACGGCCTGTGGGGCCGCGTGCTGGAGCGCAAGGGCGGCCACTACCGCCTCGTCGCGCGCATGCCCGACGACCCGTCGCTGAACTGACGAGAAGCGGCCGCAGCCGCGGTAATTCGTGCGTTCCGATACGTCCTCGGCGTCCGGCACCCAGTTTCGGCCTCTCGCGCGGCAGACCGTCCCTGAACGCAGCGGCTGCGCGCGAAGTGCGTCGCGGATCGCGCGCTGCCTGACGCGTCCGCGCGGGTTGCGTCACGAAACGAGTCTGACTTTAGTCGACGATTCTGGCGACGTCGCTCCTCCGGGGACAGGGCGGCGTTCAGGCGCGCCAGGTACTCGTCCGCGGAGATCTCGATCGCGCCCAGGCGCTCCAGGTGCGGGCTCAGCATCTGGATGTCGTACAGCTGAAGCCGTGCTCCGCGCAGGTGCGCGCCGACCAGGCCAGCACCAGCGAGCCCGCGCCGGGACGCTCGTGGAACATCGACTCGGCCATGAACGCCCGGCCGATCGTGACGCCGTACAGGCCGGCGACGAGATCGCCGTCCGGCCCACGCCTCGAACGAGTGGGCGAAGCCGTCGGCGTGCAGCGCCCCGTACGCGGCGCAGAGGCGCTCCGAGATCCACACGTCGGCGGCCCGTCCCAGCGCGCGCAGCGGCGCATCACCGCGGCGAACGACGGTGTCGATGCGCAGCTCGAAGCCGTGTCGCGCGCTGCCGCCGCAGCGTCCGCTCGATGCCGCGGCGCGTCGAGCGGCAGGATCGCCCGCGGGTCGGGCGCGTACCAGCGGACGCGGCCGCGCGAGCGCCGGCCCTGGTCCATCGGGAAGTAGCCCGCGGCGTAGGCGCGGAGGAGGAAGCCGGGCTCCAGCTCGTCGTCCGCCACGTCAGAACGGCGTCCAGCGCGCGTCGGGATCGTCGAGCTGCGCGAGCCGCTGCGCCGCCACGTCGAGGTGGCCGAGGCTCGGCGACGAAGCCGACCGCGAGCACCTCGCGCAGCGCGATCAGCGGCGGCAGGCGCGGGTCGTCCGGATCGGCGCCGAACGCCGTGGCGAACGTGCGGAAGCTCGCGCGGTCGCCGCGGAAGCGGCGCTCCGTGACCTCGAGCGCGGCGAGGTCGTACAGCGCCGGGCCGACCGCGACCTGCTCGAGGTCGACGAGCACGGCGCGGCCGGCCGCGACGCGGAAGTTGCCGGCGTGCGCATCGGTGTGCAGCAGGACCGGCGGCCCCTGCAGCGCGTCGACGAGGCGCTCGGCGCGCTGGTAGACGCCGCCGTCGATGCCGCGTGCCGTCAGCCACGCGAGCGGATCCCAGGCCGGCGCGCGATCGAGGAACGCGGCGCCGACGCGGTGGAACTCCGCCAGCGCGCGGCCCATCGCCGCCGGGTCGAACGAGCCGTCGGCACGGCGCCTCCTCCCACAGCGACACGACCCAGCCGTCGTGCTCGACGGGCCCTTCGATCGGTGCCGCGATGGGCGCGCCGGCCGCCGCCAGGTCGTACGCCAGCTCGACCAGGTCGCCGCCGCCGCGCTGCGACGCGCACGATGCCGGCGGGCGACCGGTACACCGCGCCGCCCGACGCCCGCAGCAGCACGAGCGGCCCCGACAGCCCGAGCGCCGCGCGCGCGACCGGAGCCAGCTCGCTCACGTGTAGATCACCGTCGTCCCGCCATCGGCCGCGTCCAGCGCACCGTGCGTGGCGTCGCGCAGCGCCTCGCGGAACCGCTCGGCCGCGTCGGCCGGCAGCGTGAACGTGCACGTCACCGCCTCGTCGTACGCCTGCTCCAGGTCGCGGCCGGAGAACGCCGCGATGGTGCGCAGCACCGACGAGGTCTGGTCGTGCTCGTAGCGCACGACGAGGCGCACCGCCGGGGTCGCCTGCCGCACCGGCGCCTCGGCCAGGGCCAGCGCCAGCGCGCCGGAGTACGCGCGCACCAGGCCGCCGATGCCGAGGTTCGTGCCGCCGTACCAGCGCACCACGACCGCGGCGACGTCGGCCAGCCCGGTGCCCGCGAGCGTCTGCAGCATCGGCGATCCGGCCGATCCGGCCGGCTCGCCCGCGTCGCTCGACCAGGCGGTGCCGTCGTGCAGGCGGAAGGCCGGCACGACGTGGGTCGCGTCGCGGTGCAGCCGCTGCCTGCTCGGCGAAGAACGCCTCGGCCCCCTCGCGCCCGGTCACGGGGACGGCGCGGGCACGGAATCGCGATCCCCGTTCGCGAATCTCGGCCTCGGCCGGACCGGCGAGCGTCCGAAACGCCTCCACGGCGGCGACAATACCGCCATGAGCACTCTCGAAGGACCGATCGCGTCGGCGACGCGCACCGAGATCGGTGGCCTCGTCATCGATGAGGTGCCGGCGGGCGTCGGCCGGATCAAGCGGGTCCTGTACCCGCCGGGCTGGCGCTGGACGACGCACATGTCGCCGGTCACGCACACCGACCGCTGCATGCACGCGCACGTCGCGTTCCTGGTGCAGGGCCGGATGGTGGTCGAGTACGCCGACGGCTGCCGCGAGGAGTACGCCGCGCCGAGCCCGATGGTGATCGCGCCGGGACACGACGGCTGGGTCGTCGGCGACGAGACCGCCGTGCTCGTCCAGTACGACTGCGGCCCGGCACGTGCGACCGCCTGGGCCTGCCGACCGAGCACCAGCACTGACCCGCCGCTTCCATGACCGCGCCGGCGTCTCGGCGGCGCTGGCGAGAGCTTCGCCGCGGTCCGGGCCGAGCTGCACATCGCCGGCCCGTTTCCCGACGCCGTCGAGGAGGCGGCCGGGCCGCCGCCGCGCGCGGTCCCGCGCCCGCCGACCGGGCCGACCGCACCGACATCCCGCTCGTCACGATCGACCCGCCGGGCAGCACCGACCTCGATCAGGCGCTGCACCTGACCGAGCACGGCGACGGCCTGCGCGTCTACTACGCGATCGCCGACATCGGCGCGTTCGCCGAGCGCGGCGGCGTCATCGAGGCGGAGGCCTGGCAGCGCGGCGTGACCGCGTACGGCCCCGACTACAAGACGCCGGTCTACCCGTCCGTGCTGTCGGAGGGCGCCGCCAGCCTGCTGCCCGGCGGCCCGCGGCCGGCCTTCCTGTTCACGGTCGACCTCGACGCCACCGGCGAGGGCGTCGCCTTCGCCGTCGAGCGGGCGATGGTCGAGAGCCGGCGCAAGCTGACCTACGCCGAGGCGCAGCGCGAGGGGATGCCGCTGCTCGAGCGGCTCGGCACGCTGCGCGAGGCCCGCGCGAACGCTGCGCGGCGCGACGCGGCTCGACCTGCCGGCGCAGGAGGTGGTGCCCGACGGCCGCCAGCGCGTGCGGCTTCCGGCTGCACTGGGAGGAGCGCCTGCCGATCGAGGACTGGAACGCGCACGTCTCGCTGCTGGTCGGCATGGGCGCGGCCGAGCAGATGCTCGCCCACGGGCTCGGCCTGCTGCGCGTGATGGACACGCCCGATCCCGAGCGGCTGGCGGCGGCGCAGGCGGCCGCGGCGCAGCTGCGACGGCGTCGCGGCGCTGACCGCGATGCGGCACGCGATGGGACGCGCGCGCTACGCGTTCTTCGACGGCGCGCCGCCGCGAACCGGCCGCGCACTACGCGCTGGCGGCTCCCTACGCGCACGTGACCGCGCCGCTGCGCCGGCTCTGCGACCGCTACGTGCTGGAGCTGCTCGCCGACGGACCCGACGCAGGTGCTGCGCGACTCGCTCGCCGGCCTGCCCGAGACGATGGCGAAGGCCGACGCCCGCGCGGGCCGCCTGGAGCGCGAGCTGATCGACGCGACCGAGGCCTGCACGCTCGCCGACCGCATCGGCGAGCGGTTCACCGCGGTGGTGCTCGCCTCCGACGACCGGGGCGCCCAGATCCAGATCGAGGAGCCGCCGGTGATCGCCCGGCTCGACGCCCCGGCGACGCCCGGAGCGGCGCTCGAGGTGACGCTCGTGGCGGCCGATCCGGCCACGCGGACGATCACGTTTCGAGCCGGCACTCAAGTTCCGACATGATTCAACCGATTCAGCAGTTGCAAGTCCGCCGGAGCTCACGCGTCCCCCTTCGCTCCTATCGACTCCGGCGGTCGGGAAGCCCAAGCCCTTCCCCCATCCCCACCAGAGGCCGGCGCGTCGCCCCCACGACCGCCGGCCTCAGGCCTGTCCTGGGACGGACTACAGCGTGAAGACGGGCCGCAGCGCGTCGTAGACGGCGCGGTAGCGGGCGTAGGCCTGGTCGTAGACGGCCTCGTTGGCCGGGTCGGGCTGCAGCGCCGCGCCGCCCTGGCGCGACATCGCGGCGGCCGCGGCGGCGACCGTCGGATAGGCGCCGGCGCCGGCCGCCGCCAGCATCGCGGCGCCGCGGGCGGTCGTCTCGACATCGGCCGCGGCGGCCACCGGCAGGCCGGTCACGTCGGCGCGGATCTGGCGCCACAGCTGCGATCGGGCGCCGCCGGCCACGCACACGATCTCGCGCGGCTCGAGGCCCGACGAGCGCATCGCGCCGAGGATGTCGCGCAGCGCGTACGCCGAGCCCTCGAGCAGCGCGCGCAGCAGGTGCGCGCGCGTGTGCGCGGGCGTCAGCCCGTACCAGACGGCGCGGGCGTCGGCGTTCCACTCGGGGGCCATCGCGCCCATCAGGCACGGCAGCCAGATCGCGCCCTCCGACCCCGCCGGCGCCTGCGCGGCCAGCTCGTTCAGCAGCTCGTAGACGTCGACGCGCTCCTCGCCGGCCCGGTCGAGCTCCTCGCGGCCGAGGTGGTCGCGGAACCAGCGGTACGCGCCGCCCGACACGAAGCCCGGGTTCTCGAGCAGCCACGTCTCGGGGTCGGCGTGCGGGTGCAGCTCGACGAGCCGCGTGGGGTCGAAGACCGGCTCCGGGGTGACGGCGCAGATGGGCTCGGCCGTGCCGATCACGTCGCACACGGCGCCGGGGTCGACGACGCCGGCGCCGAGCGTCGCGGCCATCTCGTCGCCGCAGCCGCACACCACGAGCACGTCGGCCGCGAGGCCGGTCGCCTCGCGCAGCCACGGCGCGATCGTGCCGAGCACGCCGTGCGGCGCGACCACCGGCGCGAGCCGCGCGGGGTCGATGCCGAAGGCCTCGCAGATGCCGGCGTGCCAGTCGCGGGCGCGCACGTCGACCAGCATCGAGCTGGAGGCGTTCGACGCGTCGACGCCGTACACGCCGGAGGCGGCGTGCGCCACGAACGAGCCGGGCAGCAGGAACCGCGCCGTCCGCGCGAACACCTCCGGCTCGCGCTCGCGGATCCACGCGATCTTCGCGCCCACGTGCCCGCCGTCGAGGTTGCAGCCGGTGGTGGCGTAGAGGTGCTCGGGGTCGACGCGCTCGGCCAGGGCGGCGCACACCTCGTCGCCGCGGCGGTCCATCCAGATGATCGCGTCGCGCAGCGGCTCGCCCGCCTCGTCGACGCACACCAGCCCGTCCAGCTGCGCGCCGAACGACATCGCGACGATGCGCGAGCGGTCGACGCCGGCCGTCGCCTCGGCCACGGTCCGGCTCAGCGCAGCCGAGCCACGCGCGGGGATCCTGCTCGGCCCAGCCGGGCCGCGGGTAGAGCACGTCGTAGCCCTCGTAGGCGACGGCCAGCAGCTCGCCCTGCACGTCGATCAGCTGCGCGCAGGTGCCCTGCGAGCCGACGTCGATGCCGAGCACCAGGTCGCTCATGCCGGCCCCCGGCGGTACACCGTGAAGTCGAAGGCGTCGGCGACGTGGTACTCCTGCGCGGCCGCCAGGGCCCCGTCGGACTCGTCGTAGTCGACCTGCCGCAGCTCGAGCAGCGGCGCGCCCTCGTCCACGCCCAGCGGCCGCGGCCAGGAACGCGTCGGCGGTGACCGGCCGCAGCGTGGCGACGCCGTGGTGGATGGCCGCGCCGAAGGCGGCGTAGAGCGACTCGCCGTCGACCGGCGTGCCGGGCCGGACGTAGTCGACCGAGTACACGACCGGCCGGTCGTCGGCGGTGCGGATGCGCCGCACGACGAGCGCCTGCTCGACGCCGAGCGCGTCGGTCACCCAGGCGGGCGCCGGCTCCTCGGCCACCGTCCGCTCGCGCGTGCCCGGCCGCTGGCCGAACGACGCGATCACGTCGGTCACGCCGGCGTTGCGCTCCAGGTTGTTGCGCAGCAGCGGCCGGCCCGTGACGTAGGTGCCGGAGCCGTGCACGCGCCGCACGAGGCCCTCGTCCTCCAGCGCGCGCAGGGCGTCGCGCAGCGTCGGGCGCGAGATGCCGAGCGTGCGCGCCAGCTCGGGCTCCGACGGCAGCCGCTCGCCGGGCGCGCGGGTGCCGTCGACGATCGCGGTGCGCAGCTCGCCGACCACCTGGCCGACCGCCGTCATGGCTGGACGACGACCTTCAGCACCTCGCCGGCGCGGATGCGGTCGAACGCCGCCGGGCGCCTCCTCGAGCGAGATCACCTCGCTGACGACGCCGCGGATGCCGCCCTCGTCCCGCGCCAGCATGTCGAGCGCCTGCACCTGGTCGCGGTAGCGCGACGCGTACGAGCCGTGCACCTGCACCTCCTGGTAGTGCAGGATGTTGGACGGGAAGCGCATGTGCGTGGTGCCCTTCGGCAGGCCGCCGAAGAAGAGCACCCGGGCGCGCGGCGCGGCCATCTCCATCGCCTGCTCCTGTGCCTTGTCGGACGAGCACGCGACGATGACGACGTCGGCTCCGAAGTCGTCGGTGGCCTTGCGCACGGCGGCGATGCCCGGCGTCGCCGCTGACCTCGAGGTACTCCATGCGGTCGTTGCCGAGCACGCCGTCGGCGAGCGTCAGGCGGTTGGCCGCGGTCTCGAGCAGCAGCACCTGCGCGGCGCCCTGGGCGCGGGCCAGCGCGCAGTGGGCGATGCCGACCGGGCCGGCGCCGATCACCGCGACCGTCTGGTCGAGGCCGATGCCGATGTCCTTGTGGCCGCAGATGGCGTCGGACAGCGGATCGGTGAACGTCGCGTGCGCGGGCGAGAGGCCGTCCGGGATCTTGAACAGGCCCTTGCACGCGATCTCGGGGATCGCCACGTACTCGGCGTAGGCGCCCTGGAAGTCGAAGCCCATCAGCTGGTAGTGCAGGCAGATGTGCTCGTTGCCGCTGCGGCACAGGCGGCAGCGGCCGCAGTACAGCGTCGAGATGCAGTGCACCGCGTCGCCGACCGCGACGTGCCGGGCGTCATGGGCGTCGGGCCCGATCTCGATCACCTCGCCGGAGATCTCGTGGCCGAGCACCCACGGCGCCTCGATGCGGCGGTCGCCGTTGAAGAACACCCGCACGTCCGTGCCGCAGATGCCGGTCGCGGTGACGCGCAGCAGCACGCCGTCGCTCGGGCACACCGGGTCGGGCACCGTGCCGAGGGTCATCTTGCCGGGGCCTTGCCAGATCGCTGCGCGCAACGCGTTCAACTCCAGTTGTCGGACAACTTGCCGCCCGGCACATTACACTCTCCGCCATGTCCGAGTTCATCTTCATGCTCACGCGCAACGACGTCACGCTGTCGGATGCCCGCTCCATCTACGCCTCGATCGCCGGCACCGGCCTTCGGCACATCGGCTGCAAGGACGTCGGCCTGCCCCGGGACGAGCTCGAGGCGTTCATGGACGAGATCCGCGCCAACGGCCACACCTCGTACCTCGAGGTCGTCTCCGAGACCGAGGAGGCCACCCTCCGCTCCGCCGAGGTGGCCGCGGCGATCGGCCCCGACTACCTGATCGGCGGCACCATCATCGAGCCGATCCAGAAGATCCTCGAGGGAACGTCGATCAAGTTCTTCCCGTACGTCGGCGAGATCGTCGGCCACCCGTGCCTGCTGCGCGGCTCGGTCGAGCGCATCTGCGACGACGCCCGCAAGGCCGAGGCTGCCGGCGTCGACGGCATCAACCTGCTCGCCTACCGCTACGACGGCGACGTGCCGGCGCTCGTCCGCGCCGTCTCCGAGGCCACCTCGCTGCCGCTCATCTGCGCCGGCTCGGTCGACTCCGTGGCGCGCATCGAGGAGCTGCGCGACCTCGGCGTGTGGGCGTTCACGATCGGCACCGCCGCGCTCGACGGCGTCATCGTCGAGGGCGCGCCGCTCGAAGAGCAGCTCACCGCCACGCTCGCCGCCGCGAGCTGAGCCTCGAGCCCGCCGGGCGGGGGAGCGCAGGCTCCCCCGCCCGGCGATGCCCGGCTACTTGTTGATGCGGAACGTGAACTCGAACGTCGTCGCCGACGTGCGCGTGCAGCTTCATCGTGCCCCGCGCGTTCTTGTACTTGCCGGTGCCGCCGGTGATCGCCAGCACCGAGTCGCCCGCGTCGAGGAACGGTCCCTGCACGACGATCTGACCGCCCTTGAGCGTGTTCGTCCACGAGCACTCCCACGACACGCCGACGACGGTCCGGACGCAGCTGCCCGAGCTGGTGCCGACCATGGTCGTGTTCGTCTTGTCGAACAGCTCGTTGCCGAACGCGAGCGTGTCGCCGATCGAGTCGCCGGCATCGCCGTTGTCGATCACCGTGTCGCTGGTTGCGCGCTCGATCACGACGATCGCCTTCTTGGCGTGCCCGTCGTTCTTGCCCTTGTTTCCCTTGCCGCCGTCGCTCGCGACGGCCACCGACGCGAGAGTGACGGCGGCTGCTGCGACGACCAGCAGGCCTACCACGAGATTGCGCTTCTTCATCGGACCCCCCTAGGTACGTGATGCGGGGACGACTCTACTCCGAACGAGGCGATAGGTCGAGAAACAGCGCCCGATCAGGCGACGATCACGTGCGTCACGCCCGGGCCGTGCATGCCCAGGATGAGCTTCTTCTCGATGTCGGCGGTGCGGCTCGGGCCGCTCTGGAACGCCGCCATCGAGCTGGCCGGCAGCCGGCGCAGCGCCTCGGCCAGGCCGCCGACGAGGTTCGCCGACTCGACCACGCAGACGTGCAGCGGCGCGATCAGCGCGGCCGCCCGGCCGGCCAGCGCCGTCGTCACGATCGACCCGGTCGCCGCGACGGCGAGGGCGCAGCCCGTGACGGTGGCCTCCAGCGCGCCGAGCCGCTCGCGGTCGCCGAACACGTCCGCGTAGGGGGCCGCCTCGATGCCGGCCGCCGTCAGTGCCGCCCGCACCGGCTCCAGGTGCAGACCGAGGTCGTCGGCCAGCGCGACGCGCCGGGCGGTGCCGAGCGCGGCCACGACGGCGGCGGCGACGGCGTCGGGCTCGCACTGCTCGCAGGTGCCCTGCACGGCCTCCAGCTCGAACCGGAACCGCCCGTACAGCTCGTCGCCGTCGCGCAGCTCGGTGTGCACCGCCGGCAGCGTCGTGACGTCGGGCAGCGCCGGCCCGGGGGCGGCGCCGGCGAGACGGGCGAGGAAGGCATCGCGCTCCATCAGCGCTTCCGCCACGGCAGCAGCAGGTCGCGGCCGCGGGTCCAGCGGCCGAGGAATCCCGGTGCGCGGTGCAGCACGCCGGAGCGCGCGATCAGCCGCAGCGGGCCGAGCCCGACCGGGCCGCTCAGGCGGTAGAGGAACGGGCGTGACCAGGCGTGCGACCAGGCCGTGTAGGCGGTCCGCTCCAGGAAGCCCGGGATGCGCCGCTCGGCGCGGTCGCGCCGCAGGTCGAGCAGCAGGTCGTGGATCGGGATCTCGACCGGGCAGATGTCGTCGCACGCCGCGCACAGGCTGGACGCGTGCGCGACCTCCATGCCCTCGGTGGTCGGCTTGAACAGCGGTGTCAGCACGGCGCCGATGGGGCCGCCGTACACCCAGCCGTAGGCGTGACCGCCGACCTGGCGATAGACGGGGCAGACGTTCTGGCAGGCGCCGCAGCGGATGCAGTTCAGGATCTCCTGGTAGCCCGTGCCGAGGATCGACGACCGGCCGCCGTCGATGATCACGACGTGCATCTGCTCGGGCCCGTCGACCTCGCCCTCGCGACGCGGCCCGCTGGTGAGGCTGAGGTAGGTGGAGATCGCCTGACCGGTGCCGCTGGCCGCGAGCAGGGGGATCAGCACGCCGAGATCGTCGAGGCGCGGCACGATCCGCTCGACACCCACCAGCGCGACGTGCACCGGCGGCAGCGACGTCGATAGCCGGCCGTTGCCCTCGTTGGTGACGAGCACGACGGTGCCCGTCTCGGCGACCGCGAAGTTGCAGCCCGTGATGCCGACGTCGGCCTGCAGGAACGACTCGCGCAGCTGGGCGCGGGCGAACGCCGTCAGGTCGGCCGCGGTGTCGTCCAGCTCGCGGCCCGCGACCTTCGAGAACAGCTCGCGCACCTCGCCCTGCGTCTTGTGGATGATCGGCGCGATCACGTGGCTCGGCCGATCGCCGTCGAGCTGGACGACGTACTCGCCGAGGTCGGTCTCGACCACCTCGATGCCGGCCGCCTCGAGCGCGGGGTTGAGCTCGATCTCCTCGCTCAGCATCGACTTCGACTTCACGGCCAGCCGGGCGCCGGCGTCGTTGCAGATGCCGACCACGATGCGGTTCGCCTCGGCGGCGTCGGCGGCGAAGTGCACCTGGGTGCCGGCTGCGGCGCAGGCGTCGGCGAACCGGGCGACCAGCACCGGCAGGTTCGCGACGGCGTGCGAGCGGATATCGCGGGCCAGGCGTCGCAGCGCCGGCCGGTCGTTGTGCTCGAACCGCTTCCAGAGGTGCGCGACGGTGCCGTCGACGGCACCCGGGATCGCCTGGCGCTGGAACGGCTTGACGAGCTGCTCGGCCGCGCGCTCCTCGAACGTGGTGCCGCTCAGGTGGTCGCTCACGGCAGCGCCTCCGCGAGCAGCGACGCCAGGTGGATCGTGCGCACCCGCGAGCCGGTGCGCGACAGGCGTCCGCCCAGGTGCAGCAGGCAGCCGCCGTCGCCCGACACCAGCGCGTCGACCTCGGCCCCGGCGACGTCGGCCAGCTTCGTGTCGGCCATCGCCACGGACACGTCGGGGTACCGCACCGAGAACGTGCCGCCGAAGCCGCAGCAGCGGTCGCTGGACGACAGGTCGACGAACTCCAGCCCCTCGACCGCGTGCAGCAGCTTGCGCGGCGCCTCCTTCACGCGCAGCTCGCGCAGCGCGTGGCACGAGTCGTGGTACGCGACGCGGCCGCGCCAGGCGAAGGCCGGCAGCGGCAGCTCGGCGACGAGCTCCGACCACTCCACGACGCGGGCCGAGACGCCGCGGGCCAGCTCCTCGTCGCGGTCGCCGTGGAACAGCTCGCGCCAGTGCTTCTTCATCATCGCGCCGCACGAGCCGGAGGGCACGACGACCGGCCCGTGGGTGGCGGCGAGCGCCCGCACCGTGGGCCGGGCGACGCGCCGCGCGGCGGCGTCGAAGCCGGAGTTGAACCCCGGCTGTCCGCAGCACGTCGCGCCCTTCGCGCCGCCGACGTCGCATCCGCAGGCCTCGAGCACCCGGGTCGCGTCGACCACCGTCTGCGGCGACATCAGGTCGCCCAGGCAGGTCGGGAAGAGGATGACGGGGAGGCGCCCGGTGGGCACCTCCCCGTCGTTTCGTCCGGTCTCGGCCATCTGGCCGGAGAGTATTACGCTCCCTGGTTGATGAAGCGGCCCATGATCTCGTACTTCTGCGGATTCGCGCTGCGCAGGTAGTACGCGTAGCCGAGGGACAGCAGCGGCACGAGCACGCCGATGATGCCGATCCACGAGAACTGCAGCTCGCTGCCCATGTACGCGACATCGATCCACGGGATCTCGAACACCGGGTTGACGTACCACGCGCCGGCGGCGAGGAAGTACAGGTTCGAGTACAGCAGCAGCAGCACGTAGACCTGGCCCAGGAACCCGATCCACGGAGCCGCGACCGTCTTCCACGGGTGCATCTCGGTCCGGATGCTCCTTGCGGAAGTAGAAGAAGGTCGAGAGCGCCGTCAGCGCCTGGACGAGCACGATCCAGATCACGCCCTGCACGGCGAGCCACCCGTACATCTCGAGCGGCAGCCGGTTCAGGAACCAGAAGGTCAGGATCAGCGTGGTGTTGAGCACCATCACGGAGATGATCGCCACGTGCGGCGTCTTGTGCACCGGGTGCGTGCGGCCGAGCGCGCGAGGCAGGATGCCCTCGCGGCCGAGCGCATACCAGTAGCGGATGCCGGCGTTCAGGAGCGCGGCGCCGCAGGCCAGCGCGCCGGTGACGATCAGCCAGTCCATCGCCGCGGCGGCGAAGTGGCCCACGTAGGCCTCCATCGGCCCGGTCACGATGTTCGCGAAGCCGGGGACGAAGGTGAAGCCGTTCAGCGTCACCGGCTCCGTGGCCGCCCCGCCCGCGAAGGCCGCGTCGAGCGCGCCCTCGTGGCCGTAGGCGGTCACGACGGCCCACATCATCACGGTGTAGAGCAGGCCGACGCCGATGCACGAGAAGTACACGGCGATCGGGATCGTCCGCTGCGGGTCCTTCGACTCCTCGGCGTAGTTGGGAGCGGCCTCGAAGCCGACCCAGGACCAGAACGCGAAGAAGACGCCGATGCCGGGGGCCACGCCCATCCCGAAGTTCCACGGCAGGATCGGCGTGATCTCGACGCCCTCCGCACCGCCCTGGAACAGCACGCCGACCGTGAAGACGAGCGATGATCAGCAGCTCGCCGATGAGCGCGACGCCGAGGATCTTCGCCGAGATCTGCACGTCGAAGTAGCCGAGTGCGGCGACGACGACCACCGCGAACAGGGCGTACCACACCCAGGACAGCGCGGTGAAGTCCAGGTGGACCGCCAGCGTGTTCTGCGTGAACGCCGAGAACCCGCCGATCAGCGAGGTGCCGAAGATGGTGTACGCGACCATCAGCGAGAAGCCGGACATGAGCCCGAGCGGCCGGCCGAGGCCGTGGCTGACGAACGTGTACATGCCGCCGGCGGCGCGAATCTTGAGGCACATCTGCACGTACGCGACCGAGAAGATGGTCAGGACGATGGTCGCGAAGAGGAATGCACCCGGGCCGCCGTAGCCCGACCCGAGCGGGCCGACGTACGGCGTGTTGAACAGCGTGACCGCCAGCGGAGCCGAGCCGGTCACGCAGAGGAAGAGGATCGAGGTGAGACCTACCGCCGATGGTTTGAGCTGATCGACGTCCCCGCGTGTCGAGACATCGACGTTGCTCACCGTGCCCTCGTGGTGCAGTTCAGTCAAGTTGGCCTCCCAGCCTCGTTCCCCACGTGACTTGCTGCGCAATCTTGCACCGGCAGGGCTTCCGCTGCAAGGGACGGGGCATTGCGTTCGCCGCGACACGCGATTCCCCTGCGCTCGTGGCGCGGCTGACCCGGTGGAGCTGCTCCGCCGGTCGCGATCAGGCGGGGACGGCGGCGCGCACGGCCTCGCCGATGCGGCGGATGCCCTCGGTGACCGTCTCCGGCGCGGCCGCCAGCGAGATGCGCAGCAGCCCGGCGCCGCCCGGCCCGAAGGTGTCGCCGGGGGCGCACGCGACGCCGTGCTCCCGCACGAGGTGCTTCGCGAACCCGAACGTGTCGGACGTGGCGGCGGAGACGTCGGCGAAGATGTAGAACGCGCCGCGCGGCTCGGCCACGAACAGGTCCTCGGCCCGCAGCGCGGCCACGGCGAGGTCGCGCCGCCCGCGGTAGGCGTCGCGCATCTCGCGCACGCAGTCCTGCGGGCCCGACAGCGCCGCGACGGCGGCCCACTGCGCCGGCGCCGTCGGGCACGAGACCTCGACCTCCGGCACCTTCGAGAGCGTGCCGACCAGGTCGGCCGGCGCGGCCAGGTAGCCGATGCGCCAGCCCGTCATGGCGTAGGTCTTCGACAGGCTGTAGACGGTGACGACGTTGTCCGGCGCGAACGGCGCCGACGCGACGTGCTCGCCGTCGAACGCCATCTCGTCGTACACCTCGTCGGAGAGCACGTAGAGCCCGTTGCGGACGGCGATGTCGACCGTGGCCGCGACCGTGTCGCGCTGCCAGACGGCGCCGGTCGGGTTGGACGGCGTGTTGGTGATCAGCACCTTCACGCCGGGACGCGCGGCGAGCTGCTCGAGCGCGTCCAGGTCGGGCTCGAAGCCGTTCGCCGCCGGCAGCGGGTAGCGCACGATCTCGAGCCCGAGCAGCGTGCAGATGCCGACGTAGTTGGGCCAGCTCGGATCGGGCACCAGCACCGCATCGCCGCGATCGGCCAGCGCCGCGAGCGTGCTGAAGACGCCCTGGACGCCGCCGACCGTGGCGACGATCTGGTCGGCGCTGACGTCGTGGCCGGCGCGGCGGGTGATGCTCGCGGCGGCGGCCTCGCGCAGCTCGGTGATGCCGCGGCTGGCGGTGTAGCGCGTGCGGCCCGCCCGGGCGG
The DNA here is from genome assembly GCA_963732645.1 of uncultured Actinomycetes bacterium. Classification (GTDB taxonomy): domain Bacteria; phylum Actinomycetota; class Thermoleophilia; order Gaiellales; family F1-60-MAGs149; genus VFJZ01. The sequence goes on along the minus strand of CAVTAC010000001.1, from coordinate 80,679 downwards.
CGACGCCGGCGGCCTCGACGATGTGCGGCGGCGTGTCGAAGTCGGGCTCGCCGAAGCTGAGGTTGAGCGTGTCTCCACGCTCCATCGCCAGCTCCATGATGGCGCGGATGCCCGAGCGGGGCAGGGCCGCCATCGCGGCGCTGGGAGCCGGGCGGACGGGGCGTCATGGGCCGACCCGCTCTGCCAGACCGTTGCGCTCGGGCGACCAGCGCCGGGCCAGCAGCCCGTCGGCGTGCGACAGGTCGATGTCGGCCGCGACCACGCCGACCTGGCCGTACGGCAGCTGGGCGACGAGCGACCCGTCGGGGGCGACGATGCCCGTCACCGAGCCCTGGTCGGGGGCGGCGTTGTTGGACTGCGCGACGTAGACCGTGTTCTCCAGCGCGCGGCACATCAGCGCCTTCTCGTTGTACGGGTTCGACGCGTCGATCCAGCGGGTGGGAAGCGGGCCGCCCTCGGTGGTGACCCAGTGCGGCACGAAGATCACCTGCGCGCCGTCCAGCGTCAGCGCGCGGCTGATCTCGGGATAGCGGAACGCCTCGTGGCAGATTGCGATGCCGAACGTCAGGCCGGCCGCGGTGAAGGTGCGCCGGCCGCTGCCGGCGATGTACGGCGCCTCCTCCGACGGGTCGATCTGCGTCTTCGCCTGCTCGCCCATCCGGCTGCCGTCGGCGTCGAACACGACGCAGACGATCTCGCGGCCGGCCGTGGTCGGGCGCTCGGTGCCGACGATCGTGACCACGCCCGCCCGGCGCACCGCGGAGGCGATCGCATCGAGGGCGTGGTCGAGCATGCCGACGGACACGTCCGGCACGTCGCGCGGCTGGTTGCGATGGCCGGGCACCGCCGTCTCCGGCAGGCAGACGACCTGCGCGCCGAGGCGTGCGGCCTCGTCCACCGCGGCGATTGCGGCCGGCACGGCCTCGGCGATCGTGGCCGTGAGCGGCGTCGAGGCGACGGCGATGCGGACGGTCGACATGACGGCTAGCTGCGGAAGGGCGCCGGGCAGGCCGAGATCTTCGGCACCTTGACGCGGGCGATCGCGCTCGCCGGCGAGGGCTGGCAGGCCTGGGCGATGCCGACGTCGCACGCCACCGACAGGAAGATGAAGGCGTCGGCGATCGTGAAGCCCCAGTGGTCGACGAGCAGCTTCGCGGCCTCCTCGCAGGCCAGCTCGATGGCGCCGCCGAGGTCGCCGAGGGTGGTGCCGTGCGTGACCCAGCAGTCGGCCAGCTCGGTGACGGGCCAGATGCCCTGGGCGCCCTTGTGGAGCCCGACCCGGATCACGATCTCGCCCTCGATCTCGACGCCGGTGCCGGAGATCTCGCCGTCGCCCATGCAGGCGTGCATGTCGCCGATCGCGAGCATGCCGCCCGGCTGGCGCACCGGCAGGTAGACGGTCGACCCGGGGCCGTGCAGGTGGTTGTCGAGGTTGCCGCCGTGCTGGCCCGCGAGGAAGTTGATGCACTCCTCGCCGCCGGTCGCGCACCCGATCACGCCGACCATCGGCCGCACCGGGAAGCGCACGCGGTCGTTCATGTGGATGACGCCGTCCTCGACCCGGAAGATGCGCGTCACCGGGCCGTCGACCAGGCCTGTCAGCTGGCCGAAGCCGGGGATCACCATCGCCGCGCCGCGTGGCCCGGGGTTGATCTCGAGCAGCTCGACGACGAGCGAGTCGCCGGGCTCGGCGCCGCGCACCGCGATCGGGCCCGTGGCCGAGTTGAGGCGCTCCAGGTCGAGGGACGTGAAGAGGTCGGTCTCCTTCGTCACCTGGCCGCTGAAGCAGTCGTTGAGCTCCAGGCGGATCACGGCGCCGGGGTCGACCTCGAGGACCGGCGTCATCGACGGGCCGAAGGCCCAGACGTGCTGGTCGCGCGTGATGAGGTGGTCGATTGCGAGCGTTCCCATGGCGGCCATCATGCCACCGCCCGGGTCGTCACGGGCGGTTGGCCGCGGGATCGCCGCGCAGCACCAGGAACACGCCGAGCGCGGCGATGACGAGCCCGACGATCGCCAGTACGTGCAGCTCCTCGCCGAACACCAGGTAGGCCTCGAGCGCGGCCAGCGGCGGCGTCAGGTACAGCAGCGACGCGGTCTGCGCGGCCGAGCTGCGGCGGATCACGAGCATCAGCAGCGACACGGCGCCGATCGACAGCACGAGCACCATCCACACGAGGCCGCCGATCACCTTGGCCGTCCACTCGATGTGGAACTCCTCGAACGCGAGGCTGCCGACGCCGACCACGACGGTCGCGGCGGCGTACTGCACGACCGCGCCGGGCCAGATCGCGACGCCCGTGCAGAAGCGCTTCTGGTACAGCGCGCCGGCGGTGATGCCGACGAGCGCGACGAACGAGAGCCCGACCGCGCCGAAGCTGACGCCGCCGATCGCGAGCCGCTCCCACAGCACGAGCGCGATGCCGACCAGGCCGGCCGCGAACCCGATCCACTGCAGGCGCGCGACGCGCTCGCCCAGCAGCGCCCCGACCAGGCACGCGGTGACGATCGGCTGGAGCCCGACGATCAGCGCGGACACGCCGGTCGGCAGGCCCTCGGCGACCGACCAGAAGACGCCGCCGAGGTAGATGCCGTGCAGCAGGACGCCGACCACGGCGACGTGGCCCGCCATGCGCCACCCCATCCACTGCGACCGCGTGACGGCCACGATCACGAGCGCGCACAGGCCGGCCAGTGCGAACCGGACGGTCAGGATGGCGAGCGGATCCGCGTCGCCGACCACCAGACGGGCGCCGATGAAGCCGGTCGACCACAGCAGCACGAAGACCCACGGCACGAACCTCACGGCGCCGAACCGTAGAGGCTCGCCCGATCCCGAGTTGGTACCGTCCGCGCCGTGACCCTCATCGACCGCGACTCGCGTGCCATCGCCAGCATCGAGAAGCTGCGGTTCTTCGACCTCGCCGTGGTCGGCGGGCACGGCAGCCGGCTGCGGCTCGAGGATGGCCGCGAGGTGCTCGACCTGTCGGCTTCGTGGGGCGCTGCGAGCCTTGGCAACGCGCATCCCGAGGTGGCCGCGGCGGCCGCGCGAGCTCTCGCCGACATGGCCGGCGCGAGCATCCTCTCGCTCGTCAACGGGCCGGCCGTCGAGCTGGCCGAGCGGCTCCTGGCGACGTTCGATGACGGCGGCGACCGGCGCGTGTGGCTCGGGCACTCCGGCTCCGACGCCAACGACACCGCCGTCCGCATCGTCACGGCCGCGACCGGTCGCCCGCGCGTGATCGCCTTCGCCGGCGCGTACCACGGCGCGCTGACGGGATCGATGGCGATCTCCGGGCACCCGGCACTCGGCGGCGACAAGGCGGAGGGTCTGATCCAGCTGCACTACCCCGACCCGCGCGACGGCGCCGACGCCGGCGAGGACGTGCTCGAGGAGCTGGACGCGCACCTGGCCCGCCACGGCCGGGAGGTGGCGGCGCTGTTCGTCGAGCCGATCCTCTCGGACGGCGGCCTGATCGTGCCGCCCGCGGGCTTCCTCCGCGGCCTCGCCGAGCGCTGCCGCGCGCACGGCGTGCTGCTGGTGTGCGACGAGGTCAAGGTGGGCCTGGCCCGCACCGGCACGCTGCATGCGTTCGAGGCCGAGGGCGTGACGCCCGACGTGGTCTGCCTCGGCAAGGGCCTCGGCGGTGGATTGCCGATGTCGGCCGTGATCGGGCCGGCCGCGGTGATGGATCACGCGATCGCGTTCTCGCTGATGACGACCGCGGGCAACCCGGTGTGTGCGAGCGCCGGGCTGGCGGTGCTCGACGTGATCGAGCGCGACGGGCTGGTCGCGCGCGCCGCCGTGGCCGGCGATCGGCTGCAGGCGGGACTTCGCGCGCTGGGCTCGCCGCTGGTGACCGACGTGCGGGGCCGCGGGCTCGCCGTCGGGGTCGAGCTGGCGTCGGCGCAGGCCGCCGCGAAGGTGTGCTCGCACGCGGCCGGCCTGGGCGCGGTCTTCTACTACGTCGGGGCGGGCGTGCTGGAGCTGACGCCGGCCCTGACCATCTCCGACGCCGAGATCGACGAGGGCGTCGAGGTGATCGGCCGGGCGCTCGACGACGTGGCCGCCGGCCGCGTCTCGGACGCCGCCGCCTACACGCCCTGGTAGGTCACGCTCGCGACGAAGGCGGGCGTCAGCGTGGGGTAGCTGCCGTCGTGCACGACGACGCGGTAGCAGCGTGCGGCGCCCGGCGCGAGCGGGAAGTTGTCGGTGACCGAGTCGACGCGGCCGGGCGCGAGGTCGCCGAAGGTGATCGTGCGCCGGAAGCCGGTCGGCGCGGCGCAGGTGCCGTTCATCGCGTCGACGTTGACGCGCCAGCCGGCCGGGGCCTTCGGGTGGCGGAAGCGCACGACGCCGCCGGTGACGGTGAGACCGATGCGCGCCGCGCCGGTGCGGGCGCCGTGGTGGACGATGACGGTGCGCGGGCTCGACCAGCGACCGCCGGCCGAGACGCGCCAGAGCCGGTAGCACCAGCGGCCGGGTGCGGCCTGCTCGGCGAAGGCCGGCACCAGCGGCGCGCCGGCCGCGGCGTAGAAGTACTCGCCGCGCTTGTCGATGGGCGACGCCGGGCAGGCGTCCTTGCGGCGCCCGACCACGAGCGCCCGCCCGCCCGAGCCGCGCGCCCACAGCGTCGCGGTGGCGATGGTGCCGACGGGGTCGGGGACGACGGTCAGGCCGCCGGGCCGCACCGGGCGGCGATCGGTGCAGGCGGCGCGGGTGGTGCGTGCGACCGACGCGGCCTTGCCGCCGTAGTAGCGCACGAGCCCGCGGATGTCGTCGGGCTGCACGACGCGGCAGCGGCGCAGCCAGTCGGAGCGGCAGCGCCGAGCACCGGTGCCGTTGTTCGAGACCATGGTCGAGCAGCGGCGGTCCTCGTGGCCGAGGCCGAGCGCGTGGCCGATCTCGTGCGCGGTGATCTGCTGGAAGAGACGCCGAGGCCGGCAGCCGGTGGCGACGCGCACCTCGGCCGACGAGAGGCCGCCGCGTCCGTCGCCGGGCGCGCCGGTGGCGCCGGCGACGCCGATGCAGGCCAGGCCCTGGGTGCCGCGACGCACGCCGCGAATCTGGATGTTGGCGCGGTCGGACGGCGCCGGCACGAGGATGACGTGCGCGCCGGTGGTGTTCCATGCGGCCACCGCCATCGCCGCGGCGTTGCCGTAGGCGCCGGCGGTGCGGTCGCTGTAGGTGACGACCGGCTCGCGCCAGAAGCCGTCTCCGCTCGCCCGGTAGGCATGCGCCGGCACTGGCACGAACAGGCTCACGCACAGCAGCGCGAGGAGCGAGCGTCGCATCTCCCCGAGAGTACCGGACGCGTGATCGGCGCAACGAGGCGCCTAGGATGTGCGGCGTGATCTCGCCGCCGCATCCGCCGCTCGCCGATGACGTCGTCGTGCTCCGCCCGTTCTCGCTCGCCGACGTCGACCGGGTGACGGAGGCCTGCCAGGATCCTGATATCCAGCGGTTCACGACGGTGCCCGTCCCGTATCGCCGGAACGACGCGCTGGAGTGGATCTCCGGGCACGAGGCGGAGCGAGCGGCCCGCACCGGGCTCTGCGCTCGCGATCACGGACCCGTCGGACGAGGTGATCGGCTCGGTCGGGTTCGTGTCGATCGACTGGGCCAACGACGCGGGCGAGATCGGCTACTGGGTGGCGCCCTGGGGACGCGGCCGCAACGCCGCCAGCCGGGCGACGCGGCTGCTCGCCTGCTGGGGCGTTCGCGAGCTGGGCCTGATCCGCGTCGAGCTGAAGATCTCGACCCACAACCAGACGTCGCAGCGCAGCGCCGAGCAGGCGGGGTTCAAGTGGGAGGGCGTGCTGCGATCGGCCCTCTCGCACCACGACGAGCGGCACGATCTCGCGGTCTTCTCGCTGCTCGCCGGCGAGATCTGACCTTCAGGCGCCGTGGCACTTCTTGAACTTGCGGCCCGACCCGCACGGGCACGGGTCGTTCCGCCCGACGTCCTTGCCGAACACGTCGCCCAGCGACGGTAGCCCCTCGAGGTCGGCGCCGACGCCCTCGGTGGTGCGGGCGGCGCGCAGCTGCTCGAGCTCGAGCAGGTCGTCGTGGTCGAGCGTGAGCACGAGCTCGACCGCCTCGGGCACGACGGGCCGCGGCGGCGATCCTGCGACGAGCCCGAGCCCGTCGAGCAGCGCGTAGCACTCCTGCTCGGTCAGCCCGTCCGCCGTCTGCGGCACGTCGACCCGCGAGGGAGCCACGAGCCGGAACCGCTCCCACCGCTCGGCCGCCGCCTCGTCGGGCCCGGCCGCGAGCAGGTCGCGAAACGCCCGCCGCCGCGGAGCCCCGCCGCCGAGCGCCTCGAGCGCCGCGGCCAGCTCGACCGGCAACCATGCGGCCCACCCCGAGTCGACGAGTCCCTGCACGGCGTGCAGTGTGCCGCACACGCCTGCGAAGAGCGCCCGGGGTCTGACCCCGAGAAGGCCGTTTTTGGGGTCTGACCCCAACATGGAAGGCGCGCGGAAGGCGCGCGGATCGCGCGATTGGCGGGAAGCGTGACAGCTTCGGTGCGGATCCGTTCGTACGGCGGCACGCGCGGACCTGGTTGGATCTAGGGGAAGAGGCCGCGGAGGTAGTCGTTCACGAAGCGGCCGGTCGGATCGAGTTCGTCGGCGGCGTGCCTGGAACTCGCCCGAGCCTGGGATACAGGGCGGCCAGCTCCTCGCTGCCCAGCTGCGTCAGCTTGCCCCAGTGGGGACGGCCGCCCGCGTCCACCAGCAGGCGCTCCGCGGCCGCGAAGCCCGGCTGCCACGGGTCGCCCGGCGACGCGTGGAGGCTGATCGTGACGACGTCGCGGCCCTGCGTCGGGCTCAGGGCCAACGGGTCGCCGGCCTGGCCGCGGAACTCGACCGCCCACGTCAGCTCCGGGTGCCGCTCGCGCATCAGCGCGCGCACGGCGGCGAGCGTCTCGAACGCCGTCCCGGCCGGCACCGCGTGCTCCATCTCGACGAACCGCGTCACCCGCTCGGACGGGTAGATCCGGTGGCTCCAGTCGACCCGCTCGGGCTTCAGGTAGCGCTCGATCGTCCCCGGCGGCTGCGGCGGTGGCGGCGGGTCGCCCCACGGCTCGTCGGTGCTGTGCGCGAACCGCTTGAACACGCACCGGTCGAGGGTCGGCAGCCAGAAGAACTCGAGGTTCCGCGCGCCCTCGGCGGCGGCCGCCCACTCCCGCTCCACGTCGTCGTAGGCGCAGTGCCACGTTCGCTCGTGCAGCCGGTAGGCGGGCACGACCGCGAGCTCGAGCGCGACGATCACGCCGAGCATGCCCAGCGCCAGCCCCGCGTCGGTCTGCCGCACCAGGTCGCCGCTCGGCAGCACCACCTCGGCCGATCGCACCAGCGTCGCGAGGCTGCCGAACGCACCGGAGCCGTGCGTGCCGGTGGCGACGGCGCCGGCGATGGCCTGCGTGTCGACGTCGCCCTGATTGGGCAGGCCGACGCCGGCCGCGCGCAGCGGCTCGCCGAGGTCGGAGATCCGCGTGCCCGCGGCGACGGTCGCGGTGCCGCGCTCGGGGTCGACCGACGTCACGCCGCTCAGCGCCGACAGGTCGAGCAGCAGCCCGTCGGTCGCGCACAGCGGCGAGAACGAGTGGCCCGTGCCCGCGACCCGCACCTCGAGATCGCCGGCCGCGACCAGCTTCTGCACCTCGGCCACCGTCGCCGGCCGCGCGATCTGCCGCGGTTGGCACGTGACGTTGCCGGCCCAGTTGCTCCACGAAGGCACCGGCGCATGGTGGCAGGCCACGGCATCATGCGCGCATGCGCCGCACCATCGACCTGAACGTCGACGCCGGGGAGTCGTTCGGCGCGTGGTCGATGGGAGACGACGCGGCGCTGCTCGCGCTCGTCACGACCGTCAACGTCGCGGCGGGCTTCCACGCGGGCGACCCCGGCACGATCCGCCGTACGGTGGAGCTGGCCCGCGACCACGGCGTCGCAGTCGGCGCGCATCCCGGGCTGCCCGACCGCGTCGGCTTCGGGCGCCGGGCGATCGCGCTGACCCCGCAGCAGGCGCACGACGACGTGCTGTACCAGCTCGGCGCGGTGGCGGCGTTCTGCGGCGCGGCCGGCGTGCCGATGGTGCACGCGAAGATGCACGGCGCGCTCTCGACCCACGTCGCCGAGCGCTCGCCGGAGGTGGCGGACGCCATCGTCGCGGCCGTTCGGGCGTTCGATCCGGACCTGCCGCTCGTGATCCTCGAAGCCTCGGAGCTCGCGGCCGCCGCCCGGCGAGCCGGCTGCACGATCGTGGCCGAGGGCTACCCGGAGCGCGGCTACGCGAGGACCGGCCGGCTGCTCGACCGGAGCCTGCCGGGAGCCATCGTGCACGACCCGCTGGCCGCCGCCGCACGCGGCGTGTCGATGGCCCGCGGCGGCGTGTACCGGACGCTCTGCATCCACGGCGACAACCCGCAGGCCGTCGCCATCTGCGAGGCGCTGCGCTCCGGCCTCGACGCCGCCGGCATCGACGTCGCGGCGTTCTGACGATGGACACCCTCTACGTCCGCTGCGACGACGTGCAGGGCCTCGGCCGCGCGCTGCTGCAGAGCCGGCCGGTCGGCGTCCGCGACGTGCACCCCGTGTTCGCGACCATCGCCGTGACGTGGGATCCGGCGCGCGTCGGGCGCGACGACGTGGTCGACTGGATCCGCGCCGCCCGTCCGGCGGCGGCCGAGAATCCGCGCGACGTGCGGCTGCCGGTGCGCTACGACGGGGCCGACCTGGCCGACGTGGCGGCCGCGACGGGTCTCACCGTCGACGAGGTCATCCGCCTGCACACGGCGCCGCAGTACGACGTCGTCACGGTCGGTGCGCTGCCCGGCCAGCCGTTCTTCAGCCCCAACGACCCCGCGCTGCAGCTGCCGCGCCGGCCGAACCCGCGCGTCGCGCTGCCGGCGCACACCGTCGCGATCGCGATGCACCTGACGACCGTCTACCCGACCTCGTCCCCCGGCGGCTGGAACATCCTCGGCACGGCGCTGCAGGCCATGTACGACCCGCACCGCCCCGAGCCGTTCCTGCTCGCGGCCGGCGACCGCGTGCGGCTCGTGCCGAGCGACGGGGTGACGCCGTCGGCGATCTCGCCGGTCGACCTGCTGCCGCCGGCGCCGCGGCTGCCGGCGCTGCGCGTGGACGAGCCCGGCCTGCTCGACATCGTCGTCGACGCGGGGCGGTTCGGCGAAGCGCACGACGGCATGGCCGAGTCGGGGCCGGCCGATCGCGGCGCGGCGCTGCTCGCCAACGCGCTCGTCGGCAACGCTGCGGGCACGCCGGTCGTGGAGATGACGATGAACGGCCCGCAGCTGACCGCGCTGCGGCCGCTCGTGGTCGCCTGCGCCGGCGTCGGCGGCGCGCTCGAGATCGACGGCGAGATCGCCGGCTGGCAGACCGCCCGCGTCGCGGCCGGCGCCCGCCTGCGGGTCCGCGGCACCGCCCGCGGCGCGCGCTCCTACCTGGCCGTCGCCGGCGGCATCGAGATGCGCCGCGTGCTGGGCAGCGCCAGCACCGACATCCGCGGCCTTCTCGGCCGGGCGCTGGTCGCAGGAGATGTGCTCGGCGCCGCCGCCGACACCATGCCGGCCGCCCGGCTGACCGCGCGACCGCCCGAACCCGATCCGGGCCGGCCGATCCGCCTGCTGCCCGGCCCGCAGCACGATGTCGCGGCGCTGGCCGCGCTCTGTGCGGGGTCGTTCACCGTCGGCGTCGGTGACCGCATCGGCGTCCGCCTCGACGGCCCGCCGGTGCCGGGGGGCGAGATCCTCTCCGAGTCACCGCCGCTGGGCGCGCTGCAGGTCACCCCCGCGGGCGTGCCGATCATCCTGCTCGCCGACCGCCTGCGGACGGCGGGCTACACCAAGCCGGCGGTCGTGCACCCGGCCGACATCGGCCGCGTGGCGCAGCTGCGCGCCGGCGACCCGGTCTCGTTCGTCGCCCTGCCCGCGCCGCCGCACGGCTGGTACCTCGACCTCACGTAGGCGCAGGCACGCGCGCCACACGCACGCCGGCCACCACGGCCGCGCACGCCCACAGCGCCGCGCTCGCGAGGCACCAGGCGCACCACGCGTTGATGACGAACCCCTCGAGCACCGTCAGGTAGCCGGAGAACAGCGCGCCCGCGACGGCGATGCCGAGCGTCACGACCGGCCCGTTCGGCGGTCGCCAGAAGGTCGAGGCGAACAACGCGATGCCGCCCAGCGTGCCGAGGGTCGACACGGGGATGCCGGCCAGCTCGGAGTAGCGGCTGTGCTGCACGGTCGCGCACCCGCCGCCGCCGACGGGGCACGGGGGCAGGCGGCCGCGCGATCGCTCGAACGAGAGGTACGCGCCGATGGCCGTCGCCAGCGCGGCGAGCACCATCAGCGCGATGCGCTCGGCGCTCACGCCGCGGCGGTCTTCACGGCGTTCACGATATCGTCGGTGGTCGGCACGCCGGAGAAGAAGGTCGGCTCGCCGCTGCCCTTGGCGACGCCGATCGTGGGCGTTCCGGTGAGCCCGAGGCCCTGCGCGTTGGCGTCGACCTCGGCGATCATCTGGTCGGCCGCGTCGCTCTTGCGGTCGGCGTCGAACTGCTTCAGGTCGAGGCCGGCGGCGGTGGCGACGGCACGTGCGAACTCGTCCGTGAACCAGTCCTGGCGCTCGTCGCCCTGGTTGTAGTAGACGATCGTGGAGTACAGCCACAGCTTGTCCTGCTGCATCGCCGCATAGCCGGCACGGTGCGCCGCCTCGCTGTTCGGGCCGAGGATCGCCCAGAGGCGCAGGTCGAGCTTCGCCTCGCCGGACTTCACGACGCCGGCGATCACGTCGGGCGCCTCGGACGCGTCCCACTCCTTGCAGACGGGACAGCGCAGGTCGCCGTAGACGGTGATCGTCGCCGGCGCGGTGGGCGAGCCGAGAACGCCCTTCGTCTCGGGGATGCCGGCGAGCGTCGCCTTGGCATTGTCGACGTAGACGAGCGCGGCGGGATCGGCCGCGACCTCGGCATCGCCTCCGGAGAGCTGCTGGATGCCGATCAGCGCGCCGACCGCCAGGATGGCGACGACGCACGCGCCGACGATGGTGTTGCGACGGCGGTTCTTGACCATGCCCGCAACGTACCGCGCGCGTGCGGTACCGCACGCGGTGATTCCGTTGTGTCCGCGTGTAGAGTCGCGCTGTGACGATCGCGCCGCACGAGGACGCCTACGGTGCCATCCTGCTCGCCGCGCTGGAGGGCCGCGACGCCGGCGAGATCATGGAGCGCGACGACGGCACCGTGTGGTGCGGCGACGGCAGCGACTACCTCCACCCGCCGCGCCGCTGGCCGGCGACCGAGCGCCGCATGCTGCGGTTCGCCCGTGGCCGCGTGCTCGACGTCGGCTGCGCCGCGGGCCGCATCTCGCTGCTGCTGCAGGAGCGCGGGCGCGAGGTGGTCGCCATCGACGAGTCGCCGCTGGCCGTCGAGGTGGCGCGCCGGCGCGGCGTCAAGGACGCGCGAGCCCTCTCGCTCGCCGACGTCGACGGCTCGCTGGGCGCGTTCGACACCGTGCTGATCGTGCGCAACAACATGGGCCTCGGCGGGCCGGACGGCGCCGCCGGACTGCTGGAGCGGCTCGCGCAGATCACGACGCCTCGCGGCCGCCTGATCACCGACTCGGTCGACCCGCACCGCATCGACGATCCCGTCATCCGGACGGGCACCGCGGCCGGCGGCTCGGGTGTGTTCGGGCAGCGGCTGCGCGTGCGCCACCTGGCGTTCGCGTCGCCGTGGTTCCACTACGTGATGACGTCGCCCGAGGCCTTCGCCGCGCTGGTCGCCGACTCGCCGTGGCAGATCGACCGCATCGTCGACGACGGGTCGCCGCGCTACGGCGTCGTGCTCTCCAAGCGGTAGCTACCGCTCCAGCCGGGCCAGCGCCCGGTCGGCCGCTGCCAGCGCCTCGTCGACATCGGCGTCGTCGTGGGCGGCCGACAGGTACCAGCGCCCGGCCGGGATCAGGCGGATTCCCTCCGCGAGCATCAGCGCGGCGAAGCGCCCGTACCGCGCGTGGTCGGCCGCCAGATGGTCGCGGAACGTGGCGACGCCGCCCTCGTCGATGAACCACGCGAAGAACACCGGGCCCGGACCCTGCGTCACGATGCGGTGGCCGTGGCGCGCCCCGGCCTCCTCGAGGCCCGTGCGCAGCCGCGTGCCGAGCGTCCGCAGCCGCCGGTAGATCTCGGGCTCGGCCTGCAGTTCGGTCGTGGTCGCGAGCGCCGCGGCGATCGAGATGCCGCCGCCGTTGTAGGTGCCGGCGTGGAGCACACGGTTGGTCGCCACCTCGTCCATCACGTCGGCGCGGCCGCCGAAGGCGCTGATCGGGAAGCCGTTGCCCATCGCCTTGGCCATCACCGTCAGGTCGGGACGCACGCCCAGCAGGCCCTGCGCGCCGTCCAGCCCGACGCGGAACCCGGTGATCACCTCGTCGAACACGAGCAGGCTGCTCGTGCGCGTCGCACAGCTCGCGGCAGCGCTCGACGAACCCGGGCGCGCCGGGAATGACGCCGCCGTTGCAGGGGTAGGGCTCCATGATCAGCGCGGCGATCTCCGCGCCGCGCTCGGCGAACAGCTGCTCGAGGCCCGCCGCGTCGTTCCACTCGATGGCGACCAGGTCCTGCAGCGCCGACGGCTGCTGGCCCGCCGTCTCGGGCCGAGCCGGCGGCAGGTGCGACGTGGCGGCGAAGATCGGGTCGAGCCAGCCGTGGTAGTGGCCGGCGAACTTGACGACCAGCGACCGGCCCGTGGCGGCGCGGCTGACCCGCAGCGCGGCGTGCACGGCCTCGGAGCCGGACAGGCCGAACCGCAGCCGCTCGCAGCTCGGCAGGATCGAGCGGATCAGCTCGGCCAGCTCGATCTCGGCCTCGTGCTGCGCGCTCGGCTGCTGCAGCTGCGACGCCGCCCGCGTCACGGCCGCGACCACTCCCTCGTGCCCGTGGCCGAGGATGATGGGGCCCATGCCGCAGACGAAGTCGACGAGCTCGTTGCCGTCGACGTCGACCAGCCGCGCGCCCGCTGCGGACTGCAGCGACAGCGGCACGGGGCGCTCGAAGGCCCGGAACGCGGTCGAGACGCCGCCCGCGATCACCGCGGACGCACGCTCGTGCAGCTCGTACGAACGATCGAAGGAGTGCTCGGGCATCGCTGGATCATGCCGGTCCGGTGCGCCCGCGCGACGGCGTCAGCAGCACCAGCCGGCGATGGCCGGGAAGCTGGAGCTGCCGAGCCCGTCCGGATCGAGCCGTTCGCCGATGTGGTCGAGCGTGCGGTCGGCGCCCGTCGCGGCGTCCACGAGGTGCCAGCGGTCGCCCGCCTCGTCGGGCACCAGCAGCGTGCGTCCGTCGGGCGACCACGCCACCGTGGTGGCGCCCGGGACCGTGGTCACCGAGCGCCCGCGGGAGCCGTCGATCGCGACGAGCAGCACCGCGCCGCCCGGCGCTACCGCGGCCACCTCGGCGGGCGCTCCGGGGCTGGTCGCGATCGCCGTCGGTGCGACCCTGAGGAGTCCGCGCTGCGCGCCCGTCGCGGGGTCGAGCGCGATCAGGCCCGCATCGGTCGTGACGAGCAGCGTGCCGCCGTCGGCGCTGTAGAGCAGCGAGCGGATCGTGCCGTCGACCGGCAGCGATGTCGCCTCGCCGCCGTCCACGTCGGCGATCGCGATGGTGCCGTCGCCCGCGTCGTAGGCGAGCACGTGGCTCCCCGGTCGCCATGCCGGAGGTACCGCCCCGATGCCCCGCGCGAGCAGCCGGTCGTGGGTGCCGTCGCCGTCGACGACCCGCAGGTCCGTCCCCTCGCGGTAGGCGATGCGGAAGCCGTCCTTCGGCGCCCATCGTACGTCGCGCAGCGGCCCTTGCCGCACGAGCGGCCAGCGGACGGTGCCGGTGTCGGGCTCGACCGCGTAGAGGGCGTTGTCGCGGAGCACGGCCACGAACCGGCCGTTCGGGGACCAGGTGGCCGCGGCGTACCGGCCGAGGAGCCGGCCCGAGCCGTCCCCGCGCAGCACCCACACACCCGCATCGGTGGTCAGCAGCAGGCGCCCGGGCGTGCCGGTCGCGAGCGGTGCGGGCACCGTCGGCCGCGGCGTGTCGCGGACGATGCGGTCGTGCAGGTAGCCGGCGACGGCCAGGCCGGGCGGCGTCAGCGCGCCGACGACGAGCGCGACCGCGGCCAGCGCCAGCGCGATGCGGCGCCGCGGCGCCCGGCGCGGCACCCGCTCCCGGGCCGCGAACGCATCGCGAACGGCCGGCCACGCGCGCTCCTGCGCCGCCTCCTCCGCGGGTGCCCGCAGGGCCGTCAGGTCGGGCGGCGTCACGAGGGCTCCTCCAGGGTGGCGCCGAGCGCGTCGAGCCCGCGCCGCAGCCGCGAGTTGACGGTGCCGCGAGGCAGGTCGAGCAACGCCGCGATCTCTCCGGGCGTCAGGTCGAGCACGAACCGCAGCGCCACGACCTGGCGCTGCTCGGCCGGCAGGCGTGCGATCAGCGCCGGCGCGTTGTCGACCGTGCGCTCCGGCGCGGCGGCGGGCAGCTCCTCGAGCGCCGACTCCGCCCGCCGGCTCCGTGCCCGCACCCAGTCGATCGCCCGGTTCGAGGCGATCCGCGCCAGCCACGGCCGGACGGGCCGCCCGCGCTCGAACCGGTCGAGGTTGCGCACCGCCGCGAGGAACGCCTCCTGCGCGATGTCCTCGGCCGCCGCAGCGTCGTGGCAGACCAGGAACGCGACCCGGTAGACGGCCGCGAAGTGCCGCCGGTACAGCTCGGCGAACGCGCGGTCGTCGCCGTCCCGCGCGCGCTGCACGAGCCGCGCCTCGTCGTCGCGCCGGAGGAGGGAGAACGGCACCGGCCGACGATACACCGCGGCCGTCGACGCCCCGGCCGGGCACGGTTCTGCGACGCGGATCGAGGCCACTCCCCCGTCTACGCCGGCGGCGCGTCGAGAGGTCCGCGGGGCGGTCGGGCATGATCTGCGTGTCGAGCCGGAGAGGCTGCGTGGCCGAGGGCGAACTGCACGAGGCGGAGGTCGAGTCGCGCTGGGAGGCGGCGCCCGCAGTCCTCGTCGTGATCGTGCTGCAGGTGGCGATCAGCCTCGTCAGCCGCGAGCAGGGCTGGACGTTGTGGCGGCTGCCGTGGTGGTCCTGGCTGATCCTCGTCATCCCCGAGGCGATCCTGTTCGCCGCGCTCGCGCTGTCGTGGCCGCGGCGCCAGATCGAGCAGTTCGGCCGGCGCCGAGAGGTATCGCTGGCGCTGTTCCTCGTCGTGGGCATCGGCAACGGCCTCGCGCTGGTAGCGCTGCTCGCGGCCCTGATCGGCGGCGACGAGCACAGCGGTGGGGAGCTGCTGTGCAAGGCCGGGACGATCTGGACCACCAACGTGATCGCCTTCGGGCTCTGGTACTGGGTGTTCGACCGGGGCGGCCCGGTGCGGCGCCGCGAGCCGGACCCGCCGCCCGCCGACTTCCAGTTCCCGCAGATGGAGAACCCGGAGCTGGCTGCGCCCGGCTGGCACCCGCGGCTGCTCGACTACCTCTACCTCTCGTTCACCAACTCGGTCGCGTTCAGCCCGACGGACGCGATGCCGCTCACCCGGCAGGCGAAGGTGCTGATGATGCTCGAGGCGTCGGCATCGGCCGTCACGGTGCTGCTCGTGGCCGCTCGCGCGGTCAACATCCTCGGGTAGCGTTCCGCCGATGCAGCGCTCTGACGTGATCGTGATCGGCGCGGGCCTCGCCGGCCTCTCGTGCACCCGCGACCTCGCGCGCGCCGGCACCGACGTGCTGCTGATCGAGGCGCGCGGCAGGGTCGGCGGGCGCGTCGAGGGGGAGGTGCTGGCCGACGGCCGCACCGTGCAGATGGGCGGCGAGATCGTCGGCGAGGTGCACCACGCGTACCTCGGCCTGGTCGAGGAGCTGGGTCTGACGCTCGTGCCGAGCTACGTCGACGAGCCGGGCGAGGTCGGCTTCGACCTCGTCGACGGCGTCGAGATCGGCGAGCGGTGGCTGCAGCCCGACGACCTCGCCTCGCTCGAGCGCCTCGAGGCCGAGCTGGTGCGGCTGTCCCGCGACATCGACCCCGACGACCCCTGGTCGCACCCCGACGCGCAGCGTCTCGACCGCCTGTCGCGCGGCGATCTCGCGCGCCAGGTCGGCTGCACGCCGAACGCGTTCCGGAAGATGGCGGCGCAGATGGCGAGCGCCGCCGGCGGCTCGATCGAGCGCGTCTCGCTGCTCGGCGAGCTGCGGGCGATCTCGGCGGCCGGCGGCAAGCTCCAGTCCGACTACGAGGCCTGGGAGGCGCTCAAGGTCGAGGGCGGCTCGAGCGTCCTGGTCGACACGCTGGAGCGCGAGCTCGAGGGACGCATCCGCTACGACGCGCCGGTGACCGCCGTCGACGTCGGCAGCCCGTGCACCGTGACGCTGGCCGGCGGCGAGCAGCTGCAGGCCGGCGCCGTGGTGTGCTGCATGCCGGTCGGCCCGCTGCGCGCGGTCGAGATCTCGGGCCTGTCCGAGGCACGGCTGCAGTCGCTTCGGCGGCAGCGCCAGATCCGCGCCGCCAAGGCGGTCGTGGCGCTGGACGAGCCGGTGTGGCGACGCGTCGAGTGCAACGGCCTGATCGAGTCGGAGCACGAGACGGGCGGCTTCTGGGTGCAGGGTGAGAACACGCTCTCGAGCCTGCACGGCCCCGAGCACATCGCCTACCTGGAGGCGGCGCCCGAGGGCGTTCCCACGGCCGACCTGCTCGCCTCGCTGGAGCGCGTCGTCGGCCCGGTCTCGCCGGTCGCCGTGCTGTGGCGGCACTGGGGCATGGATCCGTACACGCTCGGCTACGTCTCCCACTGGGCACCCGGCGACCTGACCGCCGTCGGCCCGCTGCACGCCACGCACGAGCCGCCGTTCTACGTGGCGGGCTCCGACCACTGGGCGTGCGGCTACATGGAGGGAGCGGTCGCCACCGGCCGCGCTGCGGCGCGGGCCGTCCTCGGCGGCGACCCGATCCCGCTCTACCCGGCGCGCTAGCCCAGGCTCAGCCGGGGCGCCCGTCGGCGAGCTGCGGGAACTTCGACACCGGATACACGTCCACCGGCGCCGAGCGCTGCTGCACCAGCACGCCGCCGTCGACCCGCAGCGTCACGCCGGTGATGTAGCGGGCGTCGTCGGTGGCGAGGAAGAGCGTCGGGCCGGCGACGTCGTCGGCGCTGCCGAGGCGGCGCAGCGGCACGACCTCGCCGCGCTCCTTCGCCAGCTCGTCGTCGATGTCGTAGGTGCGGATCAGGCCCGGGACGATGCAGTTGACGCGCACGCCGTAGGGCGCCAGGTCGAGCGCCATCGCGCGGGTGAGCGCCTCGACGCCGCCCTTGGCCGCGTCGTAGGAGGCCATCGCGCGATGCGCGTGCGTGCCGCCGCCGCTCGACATGTGGATGATGGAGCCCGAGCCCGCGCTCGGCCATCGCGCGGACGACGGCCTGCGAGCACAGGTAGGTGCCCTTGAGGTTCGTGTCGACGATCTTGTCCCACCAGGCCTCGTCGCCCTCGAGGAAGTGGCGGCAGGCGGCCTCGTAGGTGGCGATCGCGGCGTTGTTGACGAGCACGTCGATGGGCCCGTGCGCCGCGACGGCGGTCGCGACCATGGCGTCGACGGCCGTCTTGGATGCGACGTCGGCGACGACCGCGACGGCGGTGCCGCCGGCGGCGGTGATCGCCGCGACGACCTCGTCGGCGCGGGCCGGGTCGACGTCGTTGACCGCCACCTTCGCGCCCTCGCCGGCGAACCGTTCGGCGACCGCGCGCCCGATCCCGTGTCCGGCACCGGTCACCAGCACGCTCTGCCCGCCGAATCGTCCGCTCATCGTCCCGCTCCTCTGCGTTGGAATACCCACGGAATTGTCGCCGCGACGTCCGTACGATGGTGCCGTGCAGACCACCCTCGGCATCGCGCAGTTCCTCGCGACGCCCGCCGACCCCGTTGCGAACCTGGATCGCGCCGTCGACCACATCGCCTCGCTGGCCGCGCGCGGCTGCGACCTGATCGTGCTGCCGGAGCTGTGGCCGTGCGGGTTCTCGTGGGACACGCTCGCCGACGACGCGCGAGCCGCGGCCGAGCCGCTGGACGGTCCGCGGGGCGTCACGCTCGCCGAGGCGGCACGGGCGAGCGGCGCGTGGGTGCTCGCCGGCACGGTGCCGGAGCGGTCGGAGGACGGCATCTTCAACACGGCCGTCCTCTACGGCCCCGACGGCCGGCTGCGCGCCGTGCACCGCAAGGTGCGGCTGTACACGCCGGCCGGCGAGGACCGCGCGTTCCTGCCCGGACACGCCCTCACCGTGGTGCGCCATCCGGTGCTCGGCCAGGTCGGGATCGCGACGTGCTTCGACGGCGACTTCCCCGAGGTCGCGCGCACGATGCGCCGCGCGGGCGCGCGCGTCGTGCTGCACCCGGCGGCCTACGAGGTGGCGGCCGAGCGCTGGTGGGACGTGCTGTACCCGGCGAACGCGCTCGCCAACGGCCAGTGGTGGATCAGCGCCAACCAGTGCGGCGTGACGCCGTCGGGCACGCTGCTCGGCGCGAGCCGCGTGATCTCGCCGCTGGGCGTGGTCGTCGCCGAGGCCGGCCGCGTCGCCGACGGCGCCGACGCGCCGGCCGAGGAGCTGGTGGTCGACCTCGATTTCGCCACCGAGCTCGCGCGCTGGGACGAGACCTGCGCCGCCCTCGTCACCGAAGCAACGCTGTCCCCGACCATCCGGGTGATCCACGTCGCTTGACGCGACTCACGCGGTTGCCATAATCGCGTCCGGACGGGCTGACGGGAGCAGCCCCTTTGGTCGAGCATACGTGGGATCCGAGGCGTATCCATCACCAGTGGGATCTGGATCTCGAGCCCGCGCTCGCGATCGACTCCGGTGACGTCGTCCACTTCGACATCCCGATGGGCGGTCACGGACAGGTGCCGTTCGGGGGTGCCTACGCCGACTGCGCGTTCGACTTCGAGACCATCTACGGGCTCGCCGGACCGCTCGAGGTGCGGGGCGCCGTGCCCGGTGACACGCTCCGGATCGAGATCCTCGCGCTCGAGACCGGGGACTGGGGCTGGTGCGGCATGCTGCCCGAGGTCGGCCTGCTGCCGGAGGACTTCCCGGAGGGCTACGTTCGCACCTTCTCGCTGGAGCGCGACCGGATCCCGTTCGCCGACGGCATCTCGATCCCGAAGACGCCGTTCTTCGGCACGATGGGCAACCATCCCGGCGAGCCGCGGAAGAACCTGCCGTTCCCGCCCCACGCGGGCGGTGGCAACATGGACAACCGGCATCTCCAGCAGGGGACGACGCTGTGGCTGCCGGTGCTCGTGCCCGGCGCGCACTTCTCGGTCGGCGATCCACACGCCTGCCAGGGCGACGGCGAGGTATCGGTAGCGGCGCTCGAGTGCCCGATGAAGGCCACGCTGCGCTTCACGCTCGAGAAGCGCACCGTCGAGTGTCCGCAGTGGCGATCGCCGGGCGCGCTGACACCGCTCGCCGACGCCGGCGGGTACCACGGCACGATGGGCATCTCGGACGACCTGATGGAGGGGGCGCGCCGCGCGGTGCGCGCCATGATCGGCTGGCTGGCTGACGAGCACGGACTCGACCGCCGGGATGGGTACATGCTCTGCAGCCTCGCCGGTGACCTGAAGATCATCGAGATCGTCGACATGGGGATGTGGAATGTCGCGATGACGATGCCCCTGGGAATGTTCGAAACGTCGAGAACGGGAGGCGCGTAATGGCACCGACGTCCGAAGAGGGCAAGGCGCTATCCACCGCGAGCGGCATCGAGCTCCGCTCGATCGACTGGGTGCCGCACGAGGAGCGGCACGGCAAGGTCTGGCACCTCGGCGGCGTCTGGTTCTCCGGCAACGCCGAGCTCAGCACCACCGCCACGGGCGTGCTCGCCATCTCGCTCGGCGGAAACCTGATCTGGACGATGCTCGCCCTGCTGATCGGGACGCTGTTCGGCACCTTCTTCACCGCGTTCCACTCGGCGCAGGGCCCGCAGCTCGGCCTGCCGCAGATGATCCAGTCGCGCGCGCAGTTCGGCTACCTCGGCGTCGCCGTGCTGGTGCTGCCGTTCATGGTCTTCAACTACGCCGGCTACAACGTCTTCAACGGCCTCCTGGCCGCCGGCGCGATGGAGAACGTCGTCGGCGGCGACATCAAGATCTGGCTCGTCATCGTGTCGCTGGTCGCGATCATCGCGGCGATCTGGGGTTACGACCTGATCCACCTGTCGCAGCGGTGGCTCACCTACGGCTTCATCATCTTCTTCGGCATCTACACGATCGGCGTGCTGGCGACGATCGGGTTCCCGGCCGGCTCGTGGGACCTCGGCGGCGACAGCTTCCAGACGACGCCGTTCCTGGCCTCGTTCGCCCTGGCCGTCTCGTACCAGATCGGCTGGGCGCCGTACGTGTCCGACTACTCGCGCTACCTGCCGGCCAGCGCCGGCGTCAAGGCGACGTTCATGTGGACGTACTGGCCGCTCGTCATCGCGGGCGTGTGGATGTTCTGGATGGGCGCCATCATCGCCGCGCCGATCGCCGACCAGGCGCCCGGCACCATCGATGCCATCCGCGCCACCGGCGACGACATCTTCACCAACTTCGGCGCCATCGTGCTGCTGCTGTCGGTGCCCGCGCTGGTGCTGATCGTCGCCATGAACATGTACGGCGGCGGCCTGGTGCTGATCTCGATGGTCGACTCGTTCAAGCAGATCAAGCCGGCGCTCTGGCACCGCATCGCCAGCATCCTCGCGATCGCGGTCACGTCGCTGGCGTTCGCCTTCTACTCCACGTCGAACGACGACTTCCTCGGCTACTACAACAACCTGATCGTCATGTTGCTGTACTTCTTCGCGCCCTGGACGGCCGTCAACCTGGTCGACTACTTCATCGTCCGCAAGGGCCACTACGCGATCCGCGAGATCTTCAACCCGGACGGCCTCTACGGCCGGTGGGGCTGGAACGGCATCATCGCCTACGTCGCCGGCTTCGTCGCGATGATCCCGTTCATGGTGATCGGTACCGACGGCACCAAGTTCGAGTGGTGGATCGGGCCGATCGCGCGGAACCTCGACTTCGCCGACATCTCGGTGTTCGTCGGCCTCGGCGTGTCCTCGGCCGTCTACCTGATCATGGCGCGCCGGCTCGACCTCGAGAAGGAGCGCGCAGCTCGAGGCCGACCGAGGGCCACATGACGTTCGCGGAGATCGAGGAGGAGCCCGACGTTCACGCCAGCCGGCCGGACGCCGGGCCCGACCGGGTCGAGTAGCGACCGTCAGGCGGGGGGCTCGGTCTCCACGACGAGCTCCCCGTCCGCCGGGCTGTAGGCGCGCAGCACCGTCGTGACGCCGTCGGCGCCGCGGAGCCGCATGCCCGCGCGCAGCTGCTCGCGTGGCGTGTCGGCGGCGACCTCGACCGCACCGCCGGCGGTCGGCGAGCGGTGGCCGCGGCCACGGCGCGATCCGCTCCCAGGCGGCCGCCGCGCGCAGCACGGTGGCGTCGCCGAGCCGGCGGCCGGTCAGCTGCAGCCCGACCGGCAGTCCCTCCTCGGCGCTGCCCATCGGGATGCTGATGGCCGGTGCCCCGGTGAGGTTGGCGGGGTAGCAGAAGTGGCACCAGTCGTCGAAGTGCTCGCCGATCGCCTGTCCCTCGATCGCGGCCGGCCCGGTGGTGCCGTGCGGGAAGGCGACCACCTCCATCGCCGGTGTCAGCAGCAGGTCGTAGCGCTCCATGAACCGCCCGAACGCGGCGGCGTAGGCGCCCTGCTCGTTGCGGGCGCGGACGTAGTCGGCGGCGCTATAGGCGCTGCCTGCCTCGATCAGCTCGCGGGTGTCACCCGCGACGAGGCCGGTGTCGAGCAGCGGGCCCTCCGAGACGAGGTTGTCCACGCAGGCGATGGTGTTCCAGGTGTCGATCGGGTTCGCGAGGTCGGGCTCGTCCTGCTCCAACTCGGCCCCGAGAGCGCGGAACCGCTCGATCGCTGCGCGGAAGGCCCGCGCGGACGCCGTGGTCGACGCGCAGGTAGCCGAGGTCCTCCGAGTAGGCGATGCGCAGGCCACGGAGGTCGCCGGTCGCCCGTCCCGCCGCCGCGAGGTCTTCGCCGAGGTCGGGGAGCGACGTCGGATCGAGCGGATCGGGTCCGGCCATCACCGCGGTCATCAGCGCGCAGTCGGCGACCGTGAACGCGAGCGGGCCGAGGTGCGTGAGCGAGTACCAGCCGGGCCACTGCGGCTCGCGTGGCACGACGCCGAAGGTCGCCTTGAAGCCGGCGACCCCGCAGAGCGAGGCGGGGATGCGGATCGAGCCGCCGCCGTCGGAGCCGATCGCGAGCGGCACCATGCCGGCCGCCACGGCGGCACCGGCACCGCCCGAGGAGCCGCCGGGGACGCGGCCCGGGTCCCACGGGTTGGAGGTGCGTCCGTAGAGGGGGTTCTCGGCGATGCCGCGGTAGCAGAACTCGGGGATGTTGGTCCGGCCGACCACGACGGCGCCAGCGTCGAGCAGCCGCACGAGCAGCGTCGCGGTGGCGTCGGGGCAGAAGCCGAGCAGGGCGCGCGACCCGTCGGTCGTCTCGACGCCCTTCTCCCACACGACGTCCTTGACCGCAATCGGGACGCCTGCCAGCGGTCCGGGGTCGACGCCCGCGGCGACCCGCGCGTCGACAGCCGCCGCGGCGGCGCGGGCGGCGGTCGGCCGCACCTCGCAGAAGGCGTTCAGCGTGCCGTTGAGCCGCGCGATCCGGTCGAGCGAGTCCTCGATCGCGTCGACCGCGGTGCGGCGTCCGGCGCGCACGTCGGCGGCGATCTCGACGGCGGTGGCGATGCGGTTGCTCATGCGTACGCTCGGCTGCGGGACGGGCCATGGCTGCGCGTGCTCGAAGGCGGCGGCGACGCGGACGACCAGATCCTCCCGACCCGGTGCCGCCACCACCATGGCGCCGACCGGCCGGCCCTGCGCCGTGACGCCGGCCGGTACCGACGCGGTCGGGTGCGTGCCGAGGTTCCAGGGCGAGGAGAACGGCATGAACGTCATCCATCCCGGCTCGACGTCGACGCCGCCGATGCGGCTCGGCGGCTGGCCGAGCGGGAAGGCCGGGGTGGCCGTCGCGGGCGTGATCAGCACGTCGTAGTGCGCGAAGAAGTCGGCCAACCCCGACCGGAACCGCCACAGCCGCGACAGCAATCCGACGTGCTCCTCGGCCGTCAGGGCCGGGTAGCGCGAGGTCTCCTCGATGCTCTCCGGGTAGAAGTCGTCGGGGTGCAGCACCGGCAGCGCGCTGCGACGCGTGTCGACGCCGAAGATCGGGAAGTACAGCTCCATCGGGTGCTCGACCTGCGGCGCCGCCTCGTCCACCTCGGCGCCCAGGCCGGCGACGGTGCGGGCCGCCGCCTCCGCGATGGCGCGAACCTCGTCGTCGACCGCGAACCAGTCGAGCGTCGAGCTGTACGCCACGCGCAGCCCGGCCAGCGGCGATGCGCCGCCGGCCGCCGCGAGCGTCGGCCTGGAGGTCGGGCAGCGGCTCGCGCATCGCCATCGGGTCGCGGGAGTCGTGACCGGCCATCACCTCGAGCAGCGCGACGCCGTCGGCCACGGTGGCGGCGATCGGGCCGTGCGTCAGGAACAGCATCGAGTCGTCGGGGATCGGCCAGGTCGGGATCCGCCCCAGGGTCGGCTTCATGCCGAACGTGCCGCACATCGACGACGGCGCCGTGATCGAGCCGGCGGAGTCGGTGCCAGTCGCGCCCGGGAGGAGGCCGGCGGCGACGGCGGCCGTCGAGCCGCCGCTCGAGCCGCCGGTGGTGAGCGAGCGATCGCACGGGTTCCGCGTGTCGGGGCCGAGCCGGTTCTTCGTCTCGCCCAGCAGCCCGAACGCCGGTGTGTTCGTCTTGCCGACGATCACGGCGCCCGCCGCGCGCAGCCGGGCGACGGCGATGCAGTCCTCGTCCGGCACGTTGTCGCGGTACGCCAGCGAGCCGTAGGTGGTGCGCAACCCGGCCGTCTCCTGCAGGTCCTTGACGCCGATCGGCACGCCGAGCAGCGGCTCCGGACTCACCGGCGGCGAGCCGCCGATCGGCAGCGTCGGCGGCAGCCAGCGCACCCTCCGGGTCGAGGGTCACGAACGCGGCGAGCTCGGCCTCGCGCTCGATCGCGGCCAGCGTCGCCGTCACGACCTCGCGACTCGACACCCCCCGCTCGGCGAGGGATCGTGCAGTTCGATCAGGCCGTCTCGCGCCATCGGGTCGATCGTAGCGCCGCCGGGGCGGCCGCCGTTGTCAGCCGACTTGCCCTGCCGGCGCGCGGTCTAGCGGCGGGCGCCGCCGAGGTCGCGCGTGATGGCGCGCGCCGCCTCGCGGACGTGGCCGACGATCGCCGGCTGCGCCTCGCGGCGCGTGTAGAGGCGCTCGGTCGGGCCGGCGATGCCGATCGCCCCGGCGACGTCGCCGCGGCGGTCGAAGATGGGCGCCGCGATGGACGACTCGCCGATCACGGCCTCCTCGCGCTCGGCCGCCCAGCCGTTCTCGCGCACCGCCTCGAGCGCCTTGCGCAGGGGCGCGGCCGTCGACAGCGTGGCCTGGGTCAGGCGCGGCAGCCCGCGGGCGAGCAGCGAGTCGACCAGCTCGGGCCGGTGCGCCAGCAGCGCCTTGCCGAGCGCCGTCGCGTGCAGCGGCAGCTGGGCGCCGACCTCGAGGATCTGCAGGCTGTTGTCGGGGCGGAAGACGTGGTGGATGATCAGCACGCCGTCGCCGTGCAGCGAGCCGACGCGCACCGCCTCGCCGGTGCGGATGGCGAGCGAGTCGGCCCAGGCGAGCGACCGCCCGCGCAGCTCGTTGACGTCGAGGTAGATGTTGCCGAGCTGCAGCAGCGCCGCGCCCAGCTGGTACTTGCCCGAGTCGGGGTCCTGCTCGATGAACCCCTCGTCCTTCAGCGTCTGCAGCAGGCCGTGGACGGTGCCCTTCGCGAGGCCGAGCCGATCGGCGATCTCCGAGACGCCGAGGCGCCGCGACCCGCCGGCGAGGGCTCGCAGGATGGCCGCGGCCCGCTCGATCGACTGGATTGCCACCTGGCGCCTCGGATCGGTGATTGTAATTGCCGAACGGCGTTCGACAATGTAGAATACCAGCCGATGGGATCGGCCTCGTGATCGGGATTGTATTGGTGTCGCACTCGGCACTGCTCGCCGACGGCCTCGCCGATATGGCCCGGCAGATCACCGGCGACGAGGTTCGTGTGCTGGCTGCCGGAGGCGGCCCCGAGGGGACGCTCGGAACCGACGGCGACCGCATCGCCACCGCCATCCGCGAGGCCGACTCCGGCACGGGCGTGCTCGTGCTGGTCGATCTCGGCAGCGCGGTGCTGTCGGTGCGCGCGCTGCTGGCCGACGGCGATCTCGACGGCGTCCGCGTCATACTCGCGGATGCGCCGCTCGTGGAAGGTGCGATCGCCGCGGCGGCCACGGCATCGATCGGCGGCGATCTCGAGGAGGCGGCGGCGTCCGCCCGGGAGGCGTGGGATGTCCGCAAGCTCTGAGGTCACGCACACGAGGATCGTCCGGCTGCCCGACGGCGTCGATCTCCACGCCCGCCCGGCCGGCGCGCTGATTCGCGCCGCCGCGAAGTTCGAGTCGAGCGTGACGCTGTCGGTCGGCGAACCGCAGCGCCGACGCGAAGAGCATCCTGCAGGTGCTGGCGCTCGGCGCCACGGGTGGCAGCGAGCTGACCGTCACCACGTCGGGCGGCGACGCGTCAGACGCGCTCGAGGCGATCGCCGACCTGCTCGGCCACCTCGCCTGACACCTCGTCGATGACGGCCCGCGAGATCGCGGCCACCTGCTCGGGGGTGGTCGCGTCGAGCGCCGCGGTGGCGGCGATGCGGGCGCGCTGCAGCGAGATCGAGCGGATCATGCGCCGGGTCGCGGCAAGGCGGGACGGCGACACGCTCAGCTCGTCGACCCCGAGGCCGACGAGCAGGGGGAGCAGTTCCGCGTCGCCGCCCGCCTCGCCGCAGACGTCGACCGGGATGCCCGCTGCGTGCGCCGCCGAGACGACGCGCGCGATCAGCCGGATCACGGCCGGGTGGTGCGCGACCGCGAGCCCGGCGACGACCGGGTCCTGGCGGTCGGCGGCGAGCGTGTACTGCACGAGGTCGTTCGTCCCGATCGAGAGGAAGTCGGACACCTTCGCGATCGCGCGCGCGTTCAGCGCCGCGGCCGGCACCTCGATCATCGCGCCGACCAGCGGATCGGGGGCGCCGGGCGCCACCACGTCGCGGGCCCGGTGCGCAGCCTGCGCGGACCGCGTCGACCTCGGCCGTCTCGGTCACCATCGGCACGAGGATGCGCAGCACCGCGTCGCCCGCGACGCGCAGGAGCGCGCGCAGCTGCGGCTCGATGCCGTCGTCGGCGGCCAGCGCCAGGCGGATGCCGCGGGCGCCGAGCAGCCCGCCGACGCCCTGCTCGGCCAGGAACGGCGGCGTCTTGTCGGCCCCGAAGTCGAGCGTCCGCACCGTCGCGATGCGGTTTGCGAGCGGGCGCAGCAACGGCTCCAGCGCCTGCACGTGGTCCTGCTCCGTCGGCCAGCGCTGCGCGTCGAGGAACGCGAGCTCGCTGCGCAAGCAGGCCGATGCCGTCGGCGCCGGCCTCGAGCGCCGCGGTCACCTCGGCCTCCGTGCCGGCGTTCGCCAGCAGGCGCAGGACGCGGCCGTCGGTGGTCGACGCGGGCTGATGCCGCTCGGCCTGGTCGGCCGCCACCTGCAGGCGGATCTGCTCGATCCGGTCTCGCCAGCCGGTCGCGGACCTCGTCGTCGGGGCGGCGCCAGACGAGCCCGCGGTCGGCGTCGATGCCGACCGGCTCGCCGACCGGGATCGCCAGCACCTGCTCGCCCGCGGCCGTGACCAGCGGCACGTGCAGCGAGCGGGCGACGATGGCGGCGTGGGCGGTCGTGCCGCCGCCGGCGAGCACGATCGCGGCGATGCGGCCGGCCCAGGAGGCGACCTCGCCCGGACCGAGGTCGTCGGCGACGACGATCGCACCGGCCGGCGGCTCGTCGGCCACGCCCAGCGACAGGTCGGCGGCGCGACGTCCGACCGAGCGCAGGTCGGCGGCGCGGGCGGCCAGCATCGGGTCGTCCAGCGAGTCGAGCGCCCGCGCGTGCGGCTCGACCGCGCGCGCGATCGCCTCGGCGGCGGGCAGGCCGGCCTGCGCCTCGCGGATCGCGGCGTCGACCAGCGTGCGGTCGGTCGCCATCATGCGGTTCGTCTCGACGATCTCGGCGTCGGCGGCGTGACCGTCGGCGGCGAGCGCGGCGACCAGCCCGGCCAGCTCGGCGCCGGCCCGGCTGAGCCCGTCGATGACGCGCGCGATCTCCTCGGCCGGCGTCCCGGTCGGCCGCGCCTCGAGCGTGCCGCGGGTCCACGCCGGGCCGATCGCGGCGCCCGGCGAGGCCGGCGTGCCGCGGACGAGGTGCATGCTCATGGCGCGGCCGCGACCGCTTGCTCGAGCGCGGCGATGATGAACGCGGCCGACGTCGCGCCGGGATCCTGGTGGCCGATCGAGCGCTCGCCGAGATACGACGCGCGGCCCTTGCGCGCCAGCATCGGCACGGTCGCGCGCATGCCGTCCTCGGCGGCCGCTCGCGCGGCGGCGAGACCCTCGGCCAGCGGCGTGTCGGCCTCGACGGCGCGGCGCAACGCGTCGACGGCCGGCGCCAGGGCGTCGACCATCGTCTTGTCGCCGGCCTCGGCCGCACCGAGCTCGACCACGGCCGCGACGGCGGCATCGAGCGCGGTGACGAGGTCGGCCGGCGACACGGTGGCCGTGTCGCCGAGCGACTTGCCGGCCCGCCGCAGCGCCGAGCCCCACAGCGGGCCGCTGGCGCCGCCGACGGTGGAGACCAGCGTGGAGCCGACGAGCACGAGGACCTTGCCGGGCGGGGTGCCGCCGTCGAGGCCGTCCAGCTTGGCCTCGACGGCGGTGAACCCGCGCGTCATGTTCGCGCCGTGGTCGGCATCGCCGATGGCCGCGTCGAGCTGGGTGAGGTAGTCGCGCTGCTCGCTGAAGGTCGCAGCGCAGTTCCTCATCCAGCGCGTCACGGTGGCGGTGTCGACCGTCGTCTCCACGTCGGGGGTCACACGCCCCATCGCAGAGCGGCCGTCTTCACCGGGGCGTCCCACAGCGACGTCAGCTCGTCGTCGAGCACGAGCAGGGTCACCGACGCGCCGGCCATCTCGAGGCTCGTGATGTAGGAGCCGACGAGCGACCGGGCGATCGTGATGTTGCGCTCGCCGAGCACCTTCGCAACCTCGTTGAAGAGGATGTACTGCTCGATCAGCGGCGTGCCGCCGAGGCCGTTCACGAACGCCAGCACCGACGATCCGGCCGACGGCGCGAGGTCGTCGAGGATCGGCGTCAGGATCAGGTCGGCGATCTCGGCCGCGGTGGTGTGCGGCACGCGCCGGCGGCCGGGCTCGCCGTGGATGCCGACGCCGACCTCGATCTCGTCGGGGCCGAGCTCGAAGATCGGCGAGCCCTTGCCCGGCGTCGCGCACGACGTCAGGGCGACGCCGAACGAGCGCGCCTGGGCGTTGACCCGCGAGGCGACCGCGGCGACCTCGGCCAGCGAGCCGCCGGCCTCGGCGCGGGCGCCCGCGATCTTCTCGGCCAGCACCGTCGCGCCGGTGCCGCGGCGGCCGGCCGTGTAGAGCGAGTCCTGCACGGCGCAGTCGTCGTCCATCAGGACCGTGGCGACCTCGATGCCGTCGTCCTCCGACAGCTCGGCGGCCATCCGGAAGTTGAGGACGTCGCCGGTGTAGTTCTTGACGATGTGGACGACGCCCGCGCCGGCGCTGACGGCCCGGGTGGCGGCGGCCATCTGGTCGGGCACCGGCGACGTGAACACGGCGCCCGCGCAGGCGGCGTCGAGCATGCCGGCGCCGACGAAGCCGCCGTGCAGCGGCTCGTGGCCCGAGCCACCGCCGGAGATGATGCCGACCTTGTTCGCGACGGGTGCGTCGGCGCGGATGATGAGCTGGTGCTCGAAGTCGATCCGGACCAGCCCCGGGTGGGCGGCGGCCATGCCCCCGAGCGCGTCGGGGACGACGTCCTCCGGGTCGTTGACGATCTTCTTCACGGCTGGAGCGCTGACGCTCATGTGCCTCTCCCCAATCCTCGAGTGATTCTAGACGGCCGCTATGCGACCGGCTGGGCGATCTTGTCGGTGACGTCGGCCTGGACGGCACGCTCGCGAATGGCGGCGGCAGCCTGGCGCGGCTTGGCCAGCAGGTCGTAGGCGAGCACGCCCACGAGGGCGCCGACGACGTCGCCGACCCAGTAGACCCATGCCTGTCCCCAGTCGGGGCCGAGGCCGGCGAGCTGGGCGGTGATCAGCGTGCCCGTGTAGCGGCCGGGGTTGATCGCGGCACCGGTCTGCGGTGCGACGGTGATGATCACGCCGATCACGATCAGGCCGATCACGAGGCCGGCCAGCAGGTCGGCGCCGCCGCGCTTGTCGACGATGCCGAGGATCGTGAACAGCAGGATCGCCGTGCCGATGCCCTCGTTCAGCAGCGCCGAGCCGACGGCGGTGTCGGAGGCGTAGGCGATGTGCCCGACGCCCGCGGTCGAGACCTTGTGCGCGAAGACGCCCCAGATCGCCAGGCCGCCGAGGGTCGCGCCGACCAGCTGCGCACCGATGTACGGGAACGCCACGTTCCACGGCATCCGCTTGGTGAACGCCATCGCCAGCGTGACCGCCGGGTTGATGTGACAGCCGGAGATCTTGCCGATCGCGTAGACCATCGCGACGACCGCGAGGCCGAAGGCCGTCGAGATCGCGAACAGCTCCGCGCCGGTGAACGGCGCGCCGCCCTCGCCGCCGCGGGCAAGGAACAGCGCGGGCACCGCGCCGGCCCCGAGGAACACCAGCACCGCGGTTCCCACCACCTCGGCACCGAGCTTCTGAGCGAAAGAGTTCTCCTCCATTCGATCCACACTCCCCTCGAGTATCCGTCGCAGGCTGCGTCGGCTTTGTCGGTAGTGGTTCGGCATTACCGAACGACGTTCGTGACAATACTCTCCGCCCGAACCCGTGTCAAGAAGATCGGCGAGCGGGCCCGGCGGGGGCTAACCCCCGGGGCTAACCCCCGTGCCGGGGTGGTGCGGGCCGCGACGCGCCGGGGTTTCCCACCCGCCGCAGACACCTGTTCGCCCCCACCCTGGCGAGGCCGCTGGAGGCGACGCTTGAGAAGTCAGTCAAGCAGTCCTCTCAAGGAGTCTCTTCACCATGCAAGGCAAGCGCAATCTCGCTCATCGGATGGGTCGCTGGAGCGGCATGCATCCGTGGCTCGCGATCATCGGCTGGGTCGCCTTCGTGGCGGTCAGCTTCGTGATCGGCGGGTCGATGACCGCAAAGACGATCGGCGACGCCGACAAGGGCGTCGGCGAGTCCGGTCGCGCCACGAAGGTGCTCGACCAGGCGTTCACCGACGCCGACCAGCCGGCCGAGGAGGCTCTCCTCATCCAGAGCCCGCAGCGGCCAGCTGTCCGACGCGGACCTCGCGCCGGTCGTCGCCGACGCGACCGAGCAGCTCCAGGCCTCCGGCGTCGTCGCGGAGATCAGGGACGTCGAGCGGGCCGAGAACGGCCGCGCGGCGCGCCTTCCGTTCACCGTCAAGGGCGCCCCCGACGACGCGTCCGACAAGGTCGCGCCGATCGAGGCCGCCACGAAGTCGATCGTCGCCGCCCACCCGGCGCTGCTGATCGAGGGCTTCGGCGACGCCACGTCCGGCAAGGCGTTCGACGACAAGCTCGCGTCCGACTTCAAGAAGGCCGAGATGCTGTCGATCCCGATCACGCTGCTGATCCTGGTCGTCGCGTTCGGCGCGATGCTGGCCGCCGGCATCCCGGTGCTGCTCGGCCTCTCGTCCGTGTTCGCGGCCTTCGGTCTCACGACCATCTCGAGCCAGTTCATCCCGACCGGCGAGAGCACCCAGATCCTGATGATGCTGATCGGCATGGCCGTCGGCGTCGACTACTCGCTCTTCTACCTCAAGCGGGAGCGCGAGGAGCGCGCCCGCGGCGCCGGCAAGCTGGCCGCGCTCGAGGCCGCAGCCGCCACCAGCGGCCACGCGGTGCTCGTCTCCGGCCTGACCGTCATGGCCTCCCTCGCCGGCATGTTCCTGATGGGCGACGCCGAGGGTGGCAGCATGGCCGTCGGCTCGATCCTGGTCGTCGGCGTCGCCGTGCTCGGCTCGCTGACGGTGCTCCCGGCCGTGCTCGCCAAGCTGGGCGATCGCGTCCACAAGAGCCGCATCCCCGTGCTCCGCAGCATGCGGCGCGAGGAGCGCGACTCCCGCATCTGGGGCTTCGTGCTCGGCCACGTGCTGCGCCGCCCCGTCGTCGCGCTCGTCGGCGGCGTCGCCGTGCTCGCCGCGCTCGCCGTCCCGGCGATCGGCATGCACACCAAGGTCACCGGCATGGAGGACATCTCCCGCGATGCCTTCCCGGTCATGAAGACGCTCGACCACCTGCAGGCCGCGTTCCCCGGCCAGCGCCCCGGTGCCGAGATCGTCATCCAGGCCAAGGACGTCAACGCACCGGCCGTGCAGTCCGCCATCAAGGCGTTCGAGGCCGAGGCGCTGCAGTCCGGTCAGGCGCTCGAGCCCTTCGAGACCATGATCAGCCAGGACAACAAGGTCCTGCAGCTGTCGGTGCCGATCATCGGCGACGGCTCGGACAACGAGTCGCAGGCCGCGATCCAGAAGCTGCGCGACGACGTCATCCCGTCGACGCTCGGCTCGGTCAACGGCATCACGGTCGACGTCGGTGGCGCCGCCGCCGAGACGAAGGACGCGAACGACAACCTCTCGGCGCACGCGCCGCTGGTGTTCGGGTTCGTGCTGGCGATGGCGTTCCTGCTGCTGCTCGTCACGTTCCGGTCGATCGTGATCCCGATCAAGGCGATCATCCTCAACCTCCTCTCGGTCGCGGCCGCCTTCGGTGTGCTGACGCTGGTCTTCCAGCACGGCTGGGGCGAGATCGATCGGCATGCCCCACACCGAGCGGCATCGTCTCGTGGCTCCCCGTGTTCCTGTTCGTGATCCTGTTCGGCCTGTCGATGGACTACCACGTGTTCATCATCAGCCGCATCAAGGAGGGCTGGGACAACGGCCTGGGCAACGAGAAGGCCGTCGAGCAGGGCATCCGCAGCTCCGCCGGCGTCGTCACCGCCGCGGCGACCGTCATGGTCGCGGTGTTCTCGATCTTCGCCACCCTCTCGCTGGTCGACCTGCAGGAGTTCGGTGTCGGCCTGGCCGCCGCCGTGCTCATCGACGCCACGATCATCCGCGGCATCGTGCTGCCGGCCTCGATGAAGCTCCTCGGCAAGTGGAACTGGTACATGCCGAGCGTGCTCGGATGGCTGCCCCAGCTCGGCGAGGGTCGCCACTCCGGTCTCGAGGGCGCCCGCGCGTAACTCGACCCGACGCATCCAACGTTCGACCCGACGGCCCGCCATCTGGCGGGCCGTCGGCGTTGTGCGGAGAGCCGTACCGCGCGGGTGTGGCTGCACGCAACGTGGACCGCACGGCAACACCACACGGACGCCAGATAGCCGTAACGGACCGCCAACGCCGACCGACGATCATCAGGACATGCGCATCATCCTCGTCGACGACCACGGCCCGTTCCGCATTGCGGCACGTCGGCTGCTGGAGGCGGAGAACTGCCTCGTCGTCGCCGAGGCCGTCTCGGGCGAGCACGCGCTGGCGCAGGTGTCCGGCACCGATGCCGACGTCGTGCTGGTCGACGTGTTCCTGCCGGGGATCGACGGGTTCGCGACCGCCCGCGAGCTGGCCGCCGACGCCGGCGGGCCGCAGGTCGTGCTGATCTCGAGCCGGCCGCTGGCCGACATCGGCGCCGACCGCGTCGCCGGCTGCGGCGCCCGCGGCTTCCTGCACAAGGCCGAGCTGAGCCGCGCGGCGCTCGACCTGCTCGTCGCCTGACGCGTCAGGCGGAGGCGGACGCCCGGTACATCGCGGCGGCCTCGGCGAACGCCGCGAGGGTCTCGGGCGTGGTCGGCTCGAGCACCGCGATGACGTGGTCGGCGCCCGCCTCGGCGTGGGCGATG
Source organism: uncultured Actinomycetes bacterium (assembly GCA_963732645.1). Lineage (GTDB taxonomy): Bacteria > Actinomycetota > Thermoleophilia > Gaiellales > F1-60-MAGs149 > VFJZ01. The sequence continues at coordinate 47,505 of CAVTAC010000001.1, read as the reverse complement.
AGGCCGGCCGCCACCTCCTGCGGCGTGCCGCTCAGCGCCTCGCCCTCGGCGTTCGCCGGGCGCGCCCTCGTAGCGCACCGTGATGCCGACGGTGATGCCGAGCGTGGCCGGATCGCGGCCGACGCGGGTGCACGCCTCGGTCAGCTCGCGCGCGGATGCGCGCGAGGCGCTCGTCCGGCAGGCCGAACCAGGCCAGGTTCCACTGGTCGGCGTGGCGCGCGGTCAGCTCCAGCATCCGCGGGCATCTTCGACGCCACGAGGATCGGCATGTCGGGGCGCGCCGGCGGCCGCAGCACGGCGTCGCGCGCCGTCACGTAGGTGCCGTCGAGGTCGGCGCGGCCCTCGCGGATCAGGCCCGTGATGACGGCCAGCGCCTCCTCGAACCGGCTCACCTTGTGGTCGGTCGGCCAGCCGAACGCCTCGTACTCGGGGTCGTGCCAGCCGGCGCCGACGCCCAGGATCAGCCGGCCCTCGCTGACGTGGTCGAGCGTCGCGGCCATCTTCGCGAGCAGCGCGGCGTTGCGGAACCCGGTGCACATCACGAGCGTGCCGAGCTCGACCCGGCTGGTCGCCTCGGCGATCGCCGAGAGGATCGTCCAGCACTCGTGGATGCCGGTCGTGACGCCGTCGAAGCGGAACAGCACGTGGTCGAACACCCACACCGAGTCGAGGCCGAGCTCCTCGGCGCCGACGCGCGATCTCGCGGATCTCCGGATACGACGGCGCGCCGTCGTCCCCGTCCTCCTCCGCGATGGGCAGCACGACTCCGATCCGCATCCCGACCTCCAGCTCGACGGCGTGAGCGTACGCGACCTGCCTCGGCAACGGCCCGGGCACGGCCGGCTACGGCTAGGTGTCGCGGTGGCAGAGCGTGTGGCTCGACCGGGTCGCCAGGCGCGCCACGGCCGGGACGCGTGGCGAGGCGGATGCCGGGCGGTGCCGGCCTGGCGGGCCGTCCAGACGATCGACGGCTGTGCCGGTGACCGGGTCGAACGCCGCCACGGCGAGCGACGGGTCGTCGGTGCCGGACACGGCCTCCGCCGCGCCGAAGGTGCCGATGCCGCCCGGGCCGGATCGCCGCGACGATCTGCTCGGCCTGGTCCGGGTTGTCGGCGATCTGGCCCCACACGACGAGCGTCGTGCCGCCCGGTCCGGTGGCGAGGTCGTGCACGGCGCCGGAGGGGGCGAGCTGCGTGAAGGACGTGAAGGAGTTGGCGAACGCGGCAGTCGCGACGCGCACCGGATAGGCGACGGGCTTGCCGACGGCCTGCGACCACGCGACCGTGGCCGTGCCGTCAGGCGCGACGCCGAGCGCGACGCGGCCGGGCGGCCGGGCGATCGCGGCGCCGGGGTCGAGCACCTTCGAGGCGCGGAAGCGCGTTGCGGTCGCGGGCCGGTAGGCGGCGCGGACGACGTACTTCTTGTCGGCCTGCTCGCCGCCGTCCTGCGTGCCCCACGCGACGTAGACGGCGCCGGTCGGTGTGACCGCGGCGGCGATGTCGGTCGACGCCTGGCGTGGCCCGGCCACGACGGCGCCCGCCGAAGCCATGACCGGCGCGGCGCACGCGCGCGAGCACGACGAGCTGCCGCGACGGCGCAGCGCGGCGACCGCTGTAGGCGACGACGAGGTCTCCCTGCGGGCCGAAGCCGATCGCCGGGTCGGTGTCGTGCAGCTCGGAGCCGTCGCTGCGCGCGTCGGCGGCGAGCGTGACCGGCGCGCGGAACGCCTGGCCGGCGGGCCGCACCGCGACGCGCAGCCGGCGGCGCTCGCTCAGGCACGTGCCGCTCGCATCGCGGCGGCAGCGGTACTCGATCCAGGCGACCGCGAGATCGCCCCGCGGGCTGCCGGCGAACGCGAGATGCTCGAGGTTGGTGATCGTGACCAGCGTCCGCGCCTTGCCGACGCTCCCGCTGGTACGGCCGAACGCGACGTCGAGGCGCGTGCGCGAGTCGTGCTTGAAGTCGGTGGCCCGGGTCAGCAGCCGCTGCCGCAGCAGCACGGTGCGGTCGCGGCCGTAGACGACGGGCGGCTGGGCGAGCACGCGAGGCACGGTCGCGAGGACCTGGCCCGACGTCGATGCGAGGCGCGTCACGCGCGGGCCGCTGACGCACGACGGCGACCAGCTGACGAGCCCGGCGCCCGAACCGCCGAACGCGATCGCGGGCGCGCACTGCGTGGACGGGCCGATGGCGATCGGCGCCGACCAGGGCGCCGCCGCGGATGCCGCGGACGCTCCCGACAGGGTCAGTAGCAGGGCAAACGTGAGCGCACGGCGCATCAGCACTCACGATAGCGCCCGTGCAGGCGACGAGATGTGCGCCGGCTATCGGTGTCGGGTGCGGGCGATCGGCCACGTGGAGTCCCGCGCGCTTCCGCGCGCGTTCCATGCGCGGGGTCTGCACCCCGATTTCGCCCTTCCTGGGGTCTGACCCCAGAACGGAAGGCGCACGGGGCGCGCATAGGTCGCGCGCCGGGCGCGGAGATGGCGCGGTTGGTCCGCGAGTTGGCACGGAGACGCAGGCCCGTGCGTGGTAGGCGCGCGGATCGGCCAATCCGCGCCGGACGGTCACGGATCGTCGCCGGGCTCGACCGGCGCGGCGTTACGACCTGACGCGGTCCGCCGCTGCGCGCCAGTGGCGGCCGAGGCGGTCGCGCAGCGACTCGATCGGGGGCGGCGCCGGCGGCTCCACGTCGAGGAAGCGGGCGAGGCGCTCCGTCTCGTATTCGTCCAGCCCGATCGCGGCCAGCGCCGAGCCGTCCTGGTGCCAGATGCTGATGCGCGTCTGGCGATCGTCGGGATCGGCGCCGAGGTAGCGGCTGACACGGAGCGCGAGCTCCTGCCCGCTCTCGTGCCCCGGATGCGCCGCGAAGAACTCGACCAGCTTCAGCCGCTGCGGCGCCGCGCACCACGGGCAGTAGCGGTAGGTCCGCTCCACCTCGCGCCGGCACGTCGGGCAGGGCTGTGCAGCGAGCATGGGAGCAGCGTACGACGGCCGGCCGGTCGGCCGCAAGGCGTACACTCAGCGCATGGAGAAGAACGGGATCGTGGCCGACGGCAAGCGACGGCTCGAGGCGGGCGAGAAGGGCGAGGCGCCGCCGCAGTCGCTGCTCGGACGCGTCCTCGGCATCCTCGGCTGGGGCACGAAGCCCGACAAGCGCGTCTTCTAGTACCGCTGCGTGTCGCGCCGGTACGCCCAGGCGGCGACGAGGCCCGCGCCGACGCTCCACAGGGCGACCACGAACCAGCCCGTCGCGCCCCAGGCCGCCCCGCCGATGGCGACTTGGCTCGCCTGGACGAGCCAGTACGACGGCAGCACGATCGCGATGTCGTGCAGCACGCTGTCGCTCGGGATCGGGAACCAGACGCCCCCGAGGAGCCCGAGCGCCGCCGTCGTGCCGCCCATCAGGGTCCGATCGAGTCGATGTTCACGAGGTGGCCGATGATGATGCCGATGCCCGCGAACGGGATCAGCCCGATCAGGATCAGGACCGTCATCTCGATCCAGCTGCCGGCCGAGATGCGCACGCCCAGCGACGCGCCGGCCGCGTACAGCAGCAGGATGGTGACGAGTGCCGTCAGGTACCCGGTCAGCACCTTGGTGCGGAAGTAGGCGCGCGCCGTGAGCGGCGTCAGGCGCAGCTGCCGGTTCCAGCCTGTCGATCGCTCGGCGGCGATGCGGGCGCCGATTGCGAGCACCGCGTTCATGGTGCCGAACGCCGTGAGGCCGACCATGAAGTACAGCGGTGCGTCGATGCCGGAGCCGCCGAAGTCGAGCTCGTCCCGGTTGGGTGCGGCGATGGCGTAGTAGATCAGCAGCGGGAACGCCACCGAGAAGATGAAGAAGCGGCGGTTGCGGAACGCGCGTACGACCTCGAAGCGCGTGTAGACCGCGGTGCTCACGCCGTCCTCCTCGTCGTCGCGGGTGAGCTCGAGGAACGCCTCTTCCAGCCCGGCGCCGACGATCTCGATGTCGCGTGCGCCGGAGAACCCGGTCAGCAGCGCGCGGATGGCCGCGTCGGAGTCCGAGCACGTCAGCACCACGGCCTCGCCGCGACGCTCGGCGCGAGTCACGCCGGGCAGTCGCTCGATCTCCGGCAGCTCGACGCCGGGCAGCGTCGCGCGGATGGTGCGCAGGCCGACCATCGCCTTCAGCTCGGTCGTCGGGCCGTCCGCGACGACCCGCCCGCGGGCCATCAGCACCGCGCGGTCGGCGTAGGCGTCGGCCTCCTCGAGGTAGTGCGTCGCGAACACGACCGTCTTGCCGCCGGCCGCGTAGCCGCGCATCGTCGCCCAGAAGGCCGCTCGGCCCTCGACGTCCATCGCCACCGTCGGCTCGTCCAGCACCAGCAGATCGGGATCGCTGACCAGCGCGATCGCGAACCGCACGCGCTGCGTCTCGCCGCCGGACAGGCTCTGCGTGCGGCGCCCGGCGATGGCGTTGATGCCGACGACCTCGAGCACCTGCTCCGTCTCGAGCGGATCGTCGTGCAGCGACCGCATCATGTCGATCAGCTCGCGCACGGAGAGGTCGCGCAGCAGGCCGCCGGTCTGCAGCATCGCACCCACGCGGCCGGCGCGGATCGGCCTCGGCGGGCGGCAGGCCGAACAGCGAGACGCTGCCGGTGTCGGGCCGCGTCAGCCCGAGCAGCATGTCGATCGTGGTGGACTTGCCGGCGCCGTTCGGGCCCAGCAGGGCGAGGGTCTCGCCCGGGGCGATGGACACGTCGACCCCGCGCACCGCCTGCACGATGCCGGCCGGCGACTTGAACGACTTCACGAGGCCGCGCAGCTCGATGCCGGTCGCAACGGAGACGTGGTCGATTGCCGTCTCGGTCATGCCCGCATGTTCCGCGACCTCACCCGCGCGACACAAGCAGGGTCGCGTCGTGGGAGCGTTACGGTTCGGTTCAGTCCGCGGTAGGCGTCCCGGCCCAGTACGCCACCAGGCGGTCGGCCAGCTCCTGCGGCCGGCTCAGCGCCATCAGGTGGCCACCGGGCATCTCGTCGGGCGTGATGCCGAGACGCTCCTCGGCGACGCGGCGCTGGAACGCGGCCGGGAAGAACCGGTCGTCACGGCCGACCAGCACCCGCGTGCGCACGGGTGGCCAGCTCGTCACCGGCGGCGGGCTGGAGAAGGGCGTCGCCGTCTGGTCGGGCCCGCCGATCTCGAGCGCCTCGGCCACGACGTCGGCCGGCACGTCGTGGAAGAAGTCGGCCATGAAGTCGTCCGTCACGACCGGCCGCCCGTCACGCGCCGCGAGCGCGGCGTACGCCTCACCCTGCCCGGTCGCCTCCCACCACTCGCCGGCGGTCTCGCCCGGGGCGGGGATCATCGCGTTCACGAGCACCAGCAGCGTGACGTCGAGCTGATCGCAGACCAGCGGCGCCGTGAACCCGCCGAGCGACTGGGCGACGACCACGAGCGGCCGGCGCCTGCCGACGGCGGCCACCACCGCGGCGGCGTACTCCGGCAGCCCGGCGCTCTCGTCTGCCGCCGGCAGGTCGACCGGCAGCGCGTCGACGCCGCGCGCCTCGAGCTCGGGGACGAGCCGGTGCCAGTACCAGGCGGCGCCGCCGGCGCCGGGGATGAGGACGAACGTCGGACGTGCCATGGCCGTACAGCATGCCGCGCGAGTACGATCTCGGGGTGCCGCTCGACGACCTGCTCCGGGGCAACCGCCAGTGGGCGGCAGAGATCGTCCGCCGCGATCCGGGCTACTTCCCGCGCCTGGCCGCCCAGCAGGCGCCGCAGTACATGTGGATCGGCTGCTCCGACAGCCGCGTGCCGGCCAACGAGGTCACCGGCACCGATCCGGGCGAGGTGTTCGTGCACCGCAACGTCGCGAACCTCGTCGTGCACACCGACCTGAACTGCCTGTCGACGCTGCAGTACGCCGTCGACGTGCTCGGCGTGCAGCAGGTCGTGGTCTGCGGCCACCTGGGCTGCGGCGGCGTGCGCGCCGCGCTCGACCGCGAGCGGCACGGCCTGATCGACAACTGGCTGCGCCACGTCCAGGACGTCGCGCACGAGCACTCCGACCTGATCGCGGCGACGCCGGAGGCCGACCGGGCCGATCTGCTCTGCCGTCTGAACGTGGTGGAGCAGGTCACGAACGTCTGCCGGACGACCATCATCCAGGAGGCCTGGGCGCGCGGCCTGTCGATCGCCGTGCACGGCGTCGTCTACGGGCTGGAGGACGGCGTGCTCCGCGATCTCGGCGTGACCACGTCCGCCTCGGACGAGATCGACGACCGGCGCGAGGCGACCGTCGCACGTCTCGCGGACGAGCTCGCCTAGCCGCGACCGCCGAGGCGGAAGCCGCGAACGGAGTACCGTCGTGGGATGCGCGAGGAGATCGGACCGCCCCTGCTGCTCCAGGACGGCACGCCCGTGCCGCGCCGGCTGCTGCGCATGACGGCCGTCACCTCGCCCGGCCCGGGCGGCCAGCACGTCAACCGGTCGAACACCGCCGTCGAGCTGCGCGTGTCGGTCGACGACCTGCCGCTGTCGCCCGAGCAGCTCGCACGGTTGCGCGAGCGCCTCGCGGCGCGCATCACGAAGTCGGATGAGCTGCGCATCGAGTCGTCCGACCACCGGTCGCAGTGGCGCAACCGCCGAACCGCCGAGCAGCGGCTGATCGCGATGATCGACGCGGCCCTGGTGACGGCGCCGGAGCGCACGCCGACCCGGCCGTCGAGGGCTGCGCTGGCCCGCCGCCGAGCGGACCGCGAGCGCGCGCAGGCGAGCCGGGCGCAGCGCCGCCGGCCCGGCCGCGACGACTAGCCCTCGACCGTTGCAAGCCGGTCGCAAGGGTGGCGGCCCGCCGTGACCGGCGAGCCGCCACCCTTTGAGCCGCGCCGCTCCCGGCACGTTTCTCACGGCCTGACTACCCCGACCGGCGTGCAGGTAAACCTCCTGCAAATGCCGCGCTCTTCAGCGGACAACCGGCGGCGTGCCCGACCGCAGCTACCGGGCCGGGACGTGCCGGCCCGGCGGAGCCTGCTCCAGCCATTCGGCCGCCGCGGGCGCGGGCGCATGCTCGGCCTCGCGCTCGCGCGGCGGCACCAGGGGCGGCGGCGGAATCGTGCGCCAGCCGTCGTTGGGCGGACGCGACGGATCGCGCAACGCGCCGAGCGCGGCGCCGCGGGCCGGATGCAGCGTGAACAACCGGTCGGCCTCCAGGCCCGCCAGCATGTGCTGGACCGGCGTGCTCGCGCCGGCGATCACGACTGCGGCGTTGGAGATCCGCGTGAGCCCCGAGAGCCCCTGCACGATCGCGTGGTACGCGTGGCCGTCGATGGAGGTCGTCGCGGTGAGGTCGAGCACCAGATGGTGGTGGCCGCAGCGCACGGCGTAGTCGACGGTGTTCGCCAGATACTCGTCGTCGTAGCGGCCGAGGTCGCCGCGGAGGACGACGGCGGCGACGCGGCCGAATACCTCGATGGTGATGGGTCGATCTGGGGGGATCTCGAATGGCGACGGCGCAGGCAAGGGGGAAGCTCCGACGGATTCAGCAGGTTGTCGACTCCCACCTCCCGTCGCATTCGCGTGCGACCGGGCGGTAGTCGGTTCATCGCCGGGTGCCCACAAGCACCCCGCTGCCTAGAACCTACCCAGGTCACCTCCGTCAAAACCAGATTCACCGATTCCTAACACCGCAATTTGCTGAATTTTCTGATTCCTTACAGTTCTTGAACGGATAGTTGATCTTTGGTTCCCGGCTCACGTGTGCTCGTGCCGCCACGCGCCGGTGCCGATAGCTCCTGAGTGAAGCCGCGGACCGTCGTTCTGCTCGCCGCGCTGTCGACGTTCGGCCCGATGCTCGCGACCCTGGCTGTGGGTGCCCGGCCGTTCACCCTCTCGGGCACCGCGCACTGCGTTGGCGTCGGCGTCGGCGCCGGGTTTGCGACGCTCGCGGCGTACGCGGTGGTCGCCGTCGGCGTGCGTCGTGGCGACGCCCGGACGGTGCTCGTCGGAGTCGCGTTCGCTTCCATGGGCGCGATCCTCGCCGTGCATGGTCTCGTCACGCCGGGCATCCTCGTCGAGAACACGAACCTGAGCCCGATCACCGGCGGCGCGACGGTGCCGGTCGGCGCAGCCGTGCTCGCCCTCGGCACCATTCCCGGCTTCGCCGTGCCGGCACGTATTCCGCTTCTGCTGCGCGCGAGCGTGGTGGTCAGCGGTGTCGTACTCGCGGCGAGCGTCATCGGCCTCGTCGACCCTGCTCTCGTGCCGGCCGTCCCGAAGGCCCGCAGCACGGGTGCGATCGCGCTGCTTACCATCGGCGGCGCCTGCCTGATTCTCGTCACGACCCGGGCAGCGCGCACCTGGCTGCTCACGCGCCGCCGTGCCGATCTCGCAGTCGTGGCCGGCGTGGCGTGGCTTGGTGCCGCGCTCATCGGCGCCACGCTGTTTCGCTACAACCAGCTCGGGTGGTGGTTCGGTCACGGGTTCGAGATCGCCGCAATCGCGCTCGTCGGCACGACCGTCGCCCTCGACCTGCGCCGCACGGCGGCGTCGCGGCCGCTGGCGGGCGACCTGCCGGCGACCGCGCTCGTGCGCGATGCCGAGGCGTTTCTCGGCGCGCGCGTCGGCGCGCTCCTGCTCGACCTCCAGCACGCCGACCGGTCGACCGGCGAGCACACGCGTCGGGTCGCCTTGAACGCCGTGCTGGTCGGCGAGGCCCTCGGTCTGAGCCGGAGCCGCCTGCGCGGTCTCGCCCTCGGCGGCATGCTTCACGACATCGGCAAGCTCGGCATCTCGGTCGCGATTCTCCAGAAGCCGGGGGCGCTTGATCCCGCCGAGCGCGCGGAGATCGAGCGGCATCCGGCGCTCGGCGCCGCGATGCTCGATCAGCTCGGCGGGTTCGGACCAGACGTGCGATCGCTCGTCCTCGACCACCACGAGCGGCCCGACGGCGGCGGCTATCCGCGGCGCCTGGCGGGCAACGAGCTGTCGCTCGACGCGCGCATCCTCGCGGTCTGCGACGTGTTCGACGCGCTGGTCTCGGAGCGCCCGTACCGCGAGGCGTGGCCGGTCGAACGCGCGCTCGCCACGCTCGCCGGCGGCTCCGGGACACAGTTCGACGCTCGTTGCGTGCAGGCGCTGACCGAGGTGGTGCGCACGGCGGCGCCGCTCCGCGAAGCCGCCTGAATCAGCCCGCCGGCGCGGCGCTGCGCGTCGTCGTTTGGCCCTGCGGGGCAGGGGAAGGCCAGAGGACACCACCGAGAGGCCCTTCCCGTGATCCTTCGTATCGATCGGCTCCTGACCGAGCTCCCCCGCCCTCCACGCCCGACCCCAACGGCGCCGCCGCCGTGCAGGAGCTGCTGGGCGGGAAGTTCGGCGAGATGTCGACCTTCATGAACTACACGTTCCAGTCGTTCAACTTCCGCAACCGGCAGGGCGCGCGGCCGTTCTACGACCTCGTCGCGAACATCGCGGCCGAGGAGTTCGCGCACGTCGAGCTGGTGGCGGCGACCATCAACACGATGCTCACCGGCGCCTCGCCCGACGGCCGCTTCGACATCACCAAGCTGCCGCTCGGCGGCGCCACGAAGGCGCAGAACCTGCAGCACTTCATCGCCGGCGGCCTCGGCGCGCTCGTGCAGGACTCGATGGCGAAGCCGTGGGACGGCAGACAACGTCTTCTCGTCCGGCGACCTGGTCGAGGACCTGACGCACAACTTCTTCCTCGAGACGGGCGCCCGCAACAACAAGCTCAAGGTGTACGAGATGGTCGACCACCCGGCGGCGCGTGCGCTGACCGGGTTCCTGCTCGTCCGCGGCGGCGTCCACCAGGTCGCCTACGCGCGGGCGCTCGAGAACCTGACCGGCGCGAACATGATGAAGCTGTTCCCGTCGCCGCGGATCCCGACCGACAAGATCCCGGAGTCGAAGAAGCACATGGATCGCGGCGAGCACCTGAAGCTGTACCGCTTCTCGCCCGACGACTACAACGAGCTGCGCGCCGTGTTCAACGGCCCGCATCCGGAGTCGCCGGACGAGGAGCTCATCGTCGTCGACGAGGCGCCCAAGGGCGTCCCGGCCCACGACCTGCCGCCGCAGACCGCGGTGTTCGCGCCCGACTACGCGCCGGAGGAGATCGCCGAGATCGCCCGCAAGCTGCGCGTTGCAGCCGGCCTCCCGAAGGAGCCGTCGGGTGTCGTCGCCTCCTCCAACGGTGCCGCCAAGCGCAAGCCGGCTACGAAGAAGTCGGGGGTGAAGGCCAAGGCCTGATCGTCAGGCCGGCTCGGAGAGCACGGCGGCGGAGCCCTCCATCGGTGGAGGGCTCCGCCGTGTCGTGCACCCACGAGACGACCGCCGGATCGCCGGCATAGAACAGCAGCGAGTGCTTGGCGCACACCCATGCGATGCGCGGGTGGTCCTCGGTGTCGCGCAGGTGCAGCGCCATCGGCGTGGCGCGGCTGAGGCGCCGGCAGCCGGGAAACTGGCAGAAGTGGGGAGGAGCGAGCGGAAACCTCATGGCAGCCCGGATCTTCCCGCCCAGATCCGCTTCAAACGCCCTCCGGTGCGCGAGAATCCGCGAGTGGCGCGGATCGCCAACTTCGAGACGAAGGAGCTGGAGGTCGCCGTCGGCGGCCGCACGCTTCCGGCTGCGGTGCCCGCGGTCGATCGAGGAGCTGCACGACGCCGAGCTGCCGGCCGTGCCGTACTGGGCCGACCTGTGGCCGTCGGCGCTCGTGCTGGCCGAGGAGCTGGCCGGGCGCGACCTGACCGGCCTGCGGGTGCTCGAGCTGGGCTGCGGGCTCGGGCTGGGCGCGATCGTGGCGGCCCAGTCCGGTGCCGACGCGCTGGCGACCGACCACGACCGCGACGCCGTCGCCTTCGCCCGCGACAACGGCCGGCGGGTGCTGGGACGACGCCTCGCGACCATGCGCGCCGACTTCGCCGACCTGCCCGACGCGCTGCTCGAGCTGGCGCCGTTCGATCTCGTGATCGCCGCCGACGTGCTCTACGCGGAGGGCTCCGCCGCGTCGCTGGCGGACGCGCTCGACCGGCTCGTCCGGCCGGGCGGCGAGGCGCTGGTCGCGTACCCGTGGAGCGGGCAGGCCGACGGTGTCGTCGCGGCGCTCGGCTGGCCCGCGGTGCAGCGCGAGGAGCGCGACGCGCGCCTGGTGCGACTCGCCCGCCCGGCGTAGTCGAACGGCATGCCAGCAGCAGCGCCTCTGCGGCGGGGCTTACCCCTCCGCGAGCCGCTGCGCGAACCGCTCCATCTCGGCGTTGAACTTCGCCGGCTCCTCCCACATGGGCGTGTGGCCGCTGTCGGAGAAGACCACGAGCTCGGTGCCCGGGATGTGCTCGGCCAGCCACTCGCCGTGCACGAGCTTGTACATCTTGGGATCGACGCCGAAGTGGACCTGCGTCGGGAAGTCGATCTTCGGGAACGCCGGCATCGAGTTGTGCACCGTCTGCGCGTAGAGCGCGACGGCGGCGATGTGCGCCGGCGTGCGGAGGTAGTCGTTCGTCATCCAGTCGTGCTCCGCCGGCGTCGGCTGGTCCTTGACCATCAGCGCCATGTTGGTGCGGACGAACGGCTCGCGGTCGGTCTGCAGCGCGTGGATCCACTCCGGCAGATCGTCGTGGGTCATGATCCCGTGCTCGTACTCCGGGGTGATCAGGTCGCTCGCGCTCTGGCCGACGAACACCATGCCCGCCGCCTGGCCGCGGCCGAACTGCAGGATGTAGTTCCACAGCACGATCGAGCCCATCGACCAGCCGGCGATCAGCGGCCGCTCGACGCCGAGCCCCTCGATGATGTCGTGGAGATCCTGGGCGTACTGGTCCATGGTGTGGCCGGACTCGGTCTTCTCCGAGCTGCCGTGGCCGCGGAAGTCGAACGCCACCACGCGGTGGTTCTCGGCCAGCGGGCCGATGTTCCGCTCGAACCACCGCAGGCTGCCCGACCAGCCGTGCACCAGCACGATCGCCGGGCCGGACCCGACGTCGACGTACGCCAGCTCCGTGCCGTCGGGCGTGCGAAAGCGCTGTTCCGTCAGTTCTCCGCTCATCGTTCCAACCTCCGTCGCTCGTTCAGGACAGCGGGCCGCCGGGCCCGTGCAGCTCGACCCACAGCGGCCAGTCGGCGCGCCGCTTGGCGCGGTGCCGTTCGACGTCGGCGCGCTCGTCGTAGTGCGCGTCGAGCCAGGCGATGATCTCGTCGGCGTCCGAGAGGGGGCCGTCCGGCGTCACCAGCGTGGGAATGCCCACCACACCGCCGGTGGCCGCGCCCATCGCGCTTCGCTCGGCGCGGTCGGCCGCGACCTGGCGCAGCACGACGTCGACGCCCAGCTCGGTCAGGCGCGTGCGGACGCGGTGGGAGAACGGGCACCACTCGGCCTGGTACAGCTCGAGCGTCGGCAGGCTCGGTGGATGGCATGCCGAGATGCTACGCGCACCGCGCGGGTTTCAGCCACCCGATGCGAGCTGGAGCACCCGGGCGGGCGTCCGATCGGCGCGGCCGGCCTACTTCTTCCCCTTGACCGCGACGACGCTCGCCGAAGTAAGTTGCCGACCAGCTCGATAGCGCGCCGTCGCGGCCAGCCGCCTCCGTGGTCGAGCCGCATGACACGTCGAACACGCCGCCTGGACCCGTCGTCGTGATCGATGCGGTAGACGCCGGGCGTCGAGCTGATGGCCCGTCCAGCGCGCAGCCGGGCGCGCGTCCTGCTGGTAGCGCGCCGTGCGGCATCGTCGTCGTATTCGCTCGGCTCGCCGACGGCGCCGGCAGACGACGATGGCGCCTTGCCGTTCGAGGCGGCACACACGTCGGCTACGCGGGTCGCTTCGCCGTCGACGATGGTGGAGACGACGTCCGCGCCGTAGCTCGTCCGGGTGCCGTTCGCTCGCGGGATGGCCGGGCTGGACGCTTGCTGTCGCACCGCCGCCGAGGGCGCGCACGAACGTTCGAGAGGCGGCTGCCCGGTCCGGGACCAGCGACGCACCTCGCGCGACTTAGTGGTCGAACAGGGCGACGCCCGCCCGCCGGTCGGCGGCGGTGGTGCGCCGGGCGGCCGCTTCGCGGTATCGGCGGACGATCTTCGCTGGCGCTGCCGTCGTCGATCACGGCCAGCGAACGCCAGTCGCCGACGTTCGCGCCCGATCGCCGGGCGACGACGACGAAGTCGACTGGCGCCTTACCGGCGCGGCTCTGCATGCACCTCCGCGAGGATCGTCTTCGGCGACGCCTCACGCGGGCGCAGTACGCGCACGCTGTGCACGGGGTTCTCGGTTCCGCGGCTCCTCGCAGCCGCAGGCGACGAGGGCGGCCACCGACAGGTCGTGCGTCAGCAGTGTGCCGCCGTCGACCTCTCGGAAGCCATCGGCGTCCTCGGTCAGCATCGTCGCCTGCCGTGTCTCCCAGAGCCGGCGGATGACCCCGGCGGCGTCGACCCGCTGCACGGCGTTCGTGGAACCGCCGGCCGGCGCGGTCGGGTCGATGCCCTCCGGGACGGCGAGCGGATCGGCCGTCGTGCCACCCGCGTGGGCCGCCTTGTCGCCGCCGCAGCCTGCGAGCAGGCTCCCGGCGAGCGCCATCACGGCCGCGATCCCGACGATCCGTCCACGTCCCATGGCTTGGGGATCGACTCGCACCGCCGCGCGACGCATGCCCCGACCGGGTGACCTCGGGTCGCAGCCGTCGGATTCCGGCGCGAAGCTGCTGTTAGCTCGACCCAACGGATCGCGAAACGCGCGGCCTGATCACCAGTCGCGGTCGTTCGCGTAGCCGTCCGCCAGCTCGACCTCGAGCTCCTCGACGGGCTGGGGAGCGGCCGAGTGGTCCTTCCAGATGCGCGCCGGCGACGGGAGGCCGTCCAGGCTGGGCCAGGTCTCGGGCTTCCACAGCGACGACCGCAGCATGGCCGCGGCGCAGTGCAGGAACGCCTCCTCGACCTCGATCACCACGGCGACCTTCGGCGGTTTCGAGCCGGTGCCGACGTGCCGCTCGAGCACCGCCGGATCGCGCGTCAGGTGCGCGCGGCCGTTGACGCGCAGCGTCTCGCCGAAGCCGGGGAGCAGGAACAGCATCCCGGCCTGCCCGGTCTCGATGATGTTGCGCAGCGAGTCGGCCAGGCGGTTGCCCTTGGCGTCGCCGAAGATGAGCGTGCCGCCGTCGTCGGAGATCTCGGCGAAGCCGGCATTGCCGCCGCGCGGCGACACGTCGAGCCGGCCGCTCGCACCCACCGTGCCGAGCAGGGCGAACGGCGACCGCGCGATGAAGTCGCGGCAGTGCTGGTCGAGGCGGCCGATGATCTTGGAGCGGACGAGGTCGCCAGGCTCGCCGAGCAGTTCGACGAGATCGGCATGCGAGGAGACGCGGTGCTGGTCGACGATCACGCCTCCGACTATACCGGCGCGTGCCGGGGCGACCTCGTCCGTACCCGTTCCTTGTGCCGTACGTATCATGAGTGGAGGTGGGTGCTCAATTTGCAGTGACCGCCATCTCGCGCCGACCGCACGCGCGCACTCCCCGCTTCCTGGTCCGCGTCGCGCTCCTCGCTGCGATGACCCTCGCCGCGCCGGCCGTCGCCGGCGCCGCCATCCCGCTGACGTTCGACGGGCTCGCGACAGGCACAGGCCTCAGTACGCAGTTCGCCGCCGACGGCATCGTCTTCACGAGCGCGGGAATCACGACGCCGCTCGTCGCGGATGTCGGCGCGCGCGCGTCGTCCGGCACGAAGGTAGCCATGTCGCAGTGCTTCGGATGCGAGTTTCAGCATCACGCCATTCGTGGCTTGCTGACCCGGAGCCGCGAGACGTTCACGGTTCGTGCGGGAATCGACTCCCCCGTCCTGCAGACGGTCGGGGTCGTCCTGGAGGCGCTCGACACCAACGGCTTCGTGATCAAGGCGACGCCGGCGACGCTGGACTCGGCCAACTTCCGTCAGACACTGACGGTGGACGGGCCGGGAACGGACGACATCTTCCAGTTCCGCCTGCGGACGACGGACACCGCCGGCGCGCCGATCGGCATCGATGACGTCACCTACACCGGCGGTGGCACCGCCGCGCCCGACATCAGCGTTTCGGTTGCGAACCCCGACCTGCGCCTGCTTGCCGGTAACGCGCTCGACGTCCCCGTCACGGTGTCGCGCTTCAACGACTCCTCCGGCGACGTCACCATGGACGCCGTCGGACTGCCCGGCGGCGTCACCGCGACGTTCACGCCGGCCGTGCTGCCGGGCACGACGACCGCGACCACGATGCACCTCGCCGCATCGGCCGGTGCCGGCACATCGCCGCTGCCCTTCCCGCTGACCATACAGGCGACGCCCGCCGGCGCGCTGATCGGGCCGGCGCCGCGCAGTGTCGTCGCGAACCTCGTCGTCGACCGCCCGTTCACCGTCGCCCTGCCGACCGGGCCGATCGCCGTGCCCTCCTGCGGTTCCACGACCGTCTCGCTTCGCGTCGATCGCGCCCAGGGCTTCGCCGCGACGATCGGCCTCGCGATCGATCCCCTCCCGGCCGGGTACAGCGCCAGCCTGGGTGCCACGAGCCTGCCGCTCCCGGGTGACGGCAGCCGCTCGACCACCGTGCCGCTGACGGTGAGCTTCACCGGCACCGGCTCGTTGTTGCCCACGGCGATCAACGTGGTCGCGACCAGCGGTACGTCGCCGGCCGCAACGGCGAACCGCCAGGTGACGCGCGTCGCTGCCCGCATCTCGGCCGTTGCGCCCGGCATCGGTAAGGCGCCGCAGGCGCTCGCTCTGGGCGACTCCGTGACGATCACGGGCGGCGGCTTCTGCGCCGGCGCGGCGATCCGCTTCGGCAACTCGTCCGCCGAGGTCACGGTCACGCCCGTGATGGTCGCGCCCGGCGGTGGCTCCGTCACGGTGCGCGTCCCGCGGCTCGCCACGACCGGGCCGGTCTCCGTGCAGAACGCCGACGGTGGTGTCTCGTCGGCGACGCCGTTCACCGTCGTCACGTTCCGCGGCACCGGCGGCTACGCATTCGGGAACTACACGCATCCGGGAGTGAGCCTCGACGATCTGCGCGCGGTCTACGGCGCCAGTCAGACGAACATCACGATCGACGCCTGCTGGCCGTTCGGGTGCAATATCGTGACGCCGATCCCGAGTCCGTTCGCGTACGCCTACGAGCTGATCTCGAACCAGCTGCTGGACTCCAACGCGTCGTGCTTCGGCATCTCGCTGACGAGCCAGCGGCTCCGCGAAGGATGGGTGCCGTACTCGCGGTTCGCGCCCGCCGGTGCGACGAACCCCTGGCAGTTGGCGGATGCGGCCGCACCATCGTCCGCCCTGGCGACGGATGTCCGGCGCTGGCACCAGACGCAGCTCAGCTCGGAGTTCATCCAGCACTGGGTGGCGACGGCCGCGACGAACCTCGCCAACGGTGGCGCCAACACGCGGGGCACCATCGTGGACGGACTGCTGAACGGTCACCGGCCGCTGATCGTCCTCCGTGACACCGTCTCGGACGGCCACGTGGTCGTCGCCTACGACGTCCGGGCCGACACGACCCCGGGTGCCTACCTGATCGACGTCTACGACCCGAACGTGCCGTTCACCGCCGAGGAGACGACCTCGCCGAACGCACACGTCTCACGCATGGAGGCATCGGTCATCCACGTCCGCGCCGATGGCCACTGGAGTCACGTCGGCGCCTACGGCCGCACCTGGAGCGGTGGCCCCGGCACCATCGTGGTCGTCCCGTGGGGCACGGTGCCGCGCACGCCGACCCTCCCGTCCACGCTCTCGGGCCTCGTGTCGCTGATCGTGCCGTTCGCTTCCGGAACCGCTCCCACGCAGGTCGTCGACGCCGCCGGGCACACGCTGCTCGACGCGCAGGGACAGCCGAACGAGAACCTCGCGACCCGTATCCCGGGCGCCGACGTGCTGCCCTCGCTGTCGGGGCTGAAGGGCCGCCCGATCTCGGTCGTGCCGGTGACGGGCTCGTACACGGCGTCGCTGCCGGGCACCGGGTCGGGCACCACCGGCCTCGGTATCATCGCGCCCGGCTTCTCGGCGACGGTGCGCGGCGTGCGCACCGCCCCCGGCGTGACGAACCGCGTGAAGGTCGACGCCACCGCCGGCGGCCTCGCGGTCGACGCGGCGCGCGGCGGCGAGTTGAAGGCGACCCTCGCGCGGACGGCGAACGGCAACGCCTACGGCGCCGACCTCACCGTGCGCGGCGGCGATCGCGGCAGCCACGCCTTCACGCTCGCGGGCGGCGGTGGCGCCGCCTCCTACCGCAACGGCGGTGGCGCGGCGCGCGTCTCGATCCGCCTCCGCGGTGGTAGCAGCAAGGGGGTCACGGGCGTCGTCGACCTGGGCACCGTGTCGGTGCCGGCGGGTGGCACGCTCAGTGTCGTGCCGTCCGCCTGGGCCAACGTCGCGACGCAGGGCGGCCGCGTCACCGTGCGCAGCGCCGGCGGCCGCGTCCTCGTGTCGCGCACGCTGCGCCCCAAGGCCGCCGCGAAGCGCATCCGGTCGATCAAGGTGTCCGCGCGCACGGCCTCCGGCAACAGCCGCATCGTCACCGTCCGCGTCCGCTTCACGAAGGCTCCGCGTGGATCGCGCGTCATCGTCGCGGCGCACGTGCTGCGCGGGCGACTGGTCGTGGCGACGAGCTCGCGCACCATCTCGGCCGCGAAGGCTCGCGGTGTCCGCAGCGTCAGCTTCCGCATGAAGCTGACGGACGCCACCTACTCCGTCACCGGATCGGCGGTCATCGTGAGCGCGGGGACCAGCGCGAGGGTCGAGCGCCTGACGCGCAAGCTGCGGTTCCGCGCGCGCTAGGTCGACACGAGCTCGATCGCCCCGGCGCCGGCGAGGGTCTCCACGCCGGCGTCCGTGATCGCGTAGGTGCCGCCGACCACGACCCCGAGGCTGGCGGGCTCGTCGAGCAGGCACGCGTGCAGCACGAAGGTCGTCCCCGCGACGAGCCGCTGCGTCGAGGTGCGGGTGATCTGCAGCGGGTCGAGCCAGGTGGGCGGGTACCCGATGCCGACGCCGTACCCGAAGCGCATCTTGAAGACGTCGCCGAGCCCGGCACCGCGCAGGATCTCGAGCGCCGGCGCCTCGACCTCGTGGGCCTCGACGTCCGGGTGGATCGCGTCCAGTCCGGCGCGCAGGCAGGCGAGCGCCACCTCGTAGAGCCGGACGCCGGCTGCCGGCGGCGGGGCGCCGCCGACGCAGAAGGTCTGCAGCCCGACGGCGTTGTACCGGGCCTCGACGCCGCCGATCTCGACGTGGACGAGGTCACCGCGTTCGAGACGCCGATGCGACGGCGTGCCGTGGCCGAACACCGAGCGCGGGCCCGACGTCAGCTCGGTCGGGATCGACGGGTAGTCCGATCCCGCGCGGCGCATGGCGTGCTCGATCTCGGCTGCCAGCTCCCGCTCCGACATGCCCGGCCGGGCGCTGTCGAGGGCGGCGCGCAGGCCGATGTCCGCGTAGCGCCCGGCGCGGCGCAGGCAGTCGAGCTCGAAGGCCGACTTCACGAGTCGCGCGTCCGCCAGCGCGGACGAGCAGTCGATCGTCCGCGCGGGCCCGATCTTCTCCGCCAGCGCTGCTCCGAGCGCGTGCGGCACGGCGCGCGACGAGCTGTCCAGGCCGACCCGGCGGGCACCCGGCGCGCACTCGGCCAGCACGGTCGCGAAGGTCTCGACGGGGTCGTCGACGCCGAACCGGTACGTCCGGATGTCGTCCACGATGCTCGTGTCACGGGCGAGCGGAGCGTCGGCGTCCCAGACGACGAGCACCATGGGGGCGCCCTCGTCGGCCGTGACCACCAGCGCCTGCGCGAGCACGCCGCTGATGAACGACTCGAGGCCGCTCAGCCAGCACTGGCTCTCGGGCGCCAGTACGAGGCAGACGTCGACGCCCTCCTCGCGCAGGCGCGCCCGTACGCGCGCCAGGCGCGCGGCGTACTCGTGGGGCGACGGGCGAGTTTCCGGGGTCGGAGGAGTCGTCATGAGCGAGCCGGAGCGTACCGAGCCGTCGCGCGAGCCCGTCAATGCCGGGTGACGACGGCGTCGGCGAACGTCGACGTCGAGAGCGCGGTCACCCACATTCCCGTCAGCCAAGGGCGTCGCCAGAAGGTGCGGTGGCCATAGGCGAGCGGGACGACGGCCGCCTGCTCGGCGATCCACGCTCGCTCGAACTCCCGGCACGCGTCCAGGCGTTCATCCTGATCTCGGGCGGCGACGGCGCGTGCCAGCAATCGGTCGAGCGACGCGTCGTGGTAGAGCGGCTCCGCCGACCGGTAGAACGGTACGAGAAACCCTGCTGCGGGATCGAGGAAGTCACACGAGAAACCCAGTACGTAGGCGTGGGCAGACCCTCCGACCGCAGCGAGCAAGTCCGGGTTGGTTGGGCAGGAGGCAAGTCGTACGCGTACGCCGATGGCTCCGAGGAGCGCGGCGATGCAGGCCGACCAGGGTTCCTCGTCGGACATATGGGCCAGCGTGATCTCCGCGAGTCCACGTCCTCCGGGGTAGCCCGCGTCGCTGAGCAGGGCACGGGCCCGATCCGGGTCGAATGGTGGAGCGATACGGTGCGAGTGGCCCGGGATCGACGGTGGAATCACACCGCCCTCACCGGTCGGGGTGACGCCGATGACCGGAGGCAGGCTGTGCCGGTCGATCGCGTGCGCAAACGCACAGCGGATGCGAGCGTCGTCGAGCGGAGGGCGTCTCGCGGCGAGGCCGAGGTAGGCCATGAAGGCGCTGGTGTCCCGTTCCTCGATCGTCGTGCGCGTCGGCGGCGATGGCGGCACCTGCCGCGAGCGAGTCGTCCATGACGTCGTACTCGCCGTCTCGCCAGCGTTCGCCGGCCTCCGCGGGTGATACCTCGACCGCCATCGTCACCCTTCCGACGTTTCCGCGGGCCCCGTACCAGGCCGGCGCGGGGTCCATCGTCATGTGTCCCGAAAGGTTGTCCGCGGAGGCGACTCGGCTGGTGAGGACGAACGGCCCGCTGCCCACGAGTGGAAGGTCCAGAGTCCAGTCGCGCCCCCGCTGCTCGCAGACATGCCGTGGCCACGGGAAGAGCCACTGCCGACCGAGGAGGTGCAAGAAGTGGTTTCGCGGCTCGTCGAGCTCGAGCTCGAGCGTGCGGTCGTTGAGGGCGCGCGCCGTGACTCCCTCGAGCCAGATCGCCGGGTACCAGCCGTCCTCGAGCATCCGTGCGAACGTGAACGTGAAGTCTCCCGCCGTCACGGGCACGCCGTCGCTCCAACGAGCGTCGGCGCGAAGCGCGAACCGGTACAGGAGCCCGTCGTCGGAGACCGTGAGCCGTTCAGCCAGATCGGGCTCGATCTCGCCATCGCGCCCGACGGCAATCAGCCCTCGGAACAGGTTGACAACGACAGCGTCGGCGACCATGTGTTCGGTGACGGCGGGCGCTAACCGGTCGACGCGCCAGCCCGCCAGTAACGCCCAGAGGACCCGCTCGCTCGGCTCCATCCGGTGCGGCGTGGGCGTCGGTAGCTCGAATGCCCTTGTGAATGCCTCATTCGCGGCCCGGAAGTCGAACCCGATGTGGTGCGCCAGCGCGATCCGCAGCAGCGTGGGCCGGGCGCGCGAATCGTCGCCGGTGCGCTCCATGAAGCGGAGCGCCCGTGTGAAGAGCTCGAGCGCATCATCCTCGGCGTACGCCGCCCGGGCCGCGTCGCCCGCCTTGAGCAGGTACTCGACCGCCTGCTCCGGCTCGTCCGCCTCGGTGAAGTGGTGGGCGAGCAGTCCGTACACCTCCGCTGGCGCGTCGCGATGGAGGTCCTGGAGTGCCTCGCCCACCCGCCGGTGAAGCTCGCGCCGGTGCGACTCGACCAGCGTCTCGTACGCCGCCTCTCGCACGAGCCCGTGGCGGAACCGGTACTCCGCCGCGGCTCCTCGCCGCTCTTCGACGATCAGCTGGAGCCACTGGAGCTCGGACAGTGTCGCGGCGAGCCGCGCACGTGGCAGGAGGCGTTCGAGCAGAGGAATGCCGAACGTTCGTCCGATCACGGCGGCCGTGGTGATCAGCTCGCGCGCTGCGCCATCGAGCCGATCCAGGCGCGCCTGCAGCGCGCCCCGGAGTGCTGCTGGGATCGACGTCTCGCCGACGACCACGACGTGGCCGTTGTCCCGCGAGAGCGCCCCTCGCTCGAGGAGATCGCGGATCGCCTCGCCGACGAAGTAGGGGTTGCCGCCGGTGCGCTCGGAGACCAGCCGTGCGAACGGCTCCGACAGTGTCCCGCCGGCGTCCATCGCTGCGAGATCGCGGGTATCGATCTCGGACAGCGGGCGGAGTTCGAGTTCCAGGAATAAGCGTTTGAAGCGCCTCGAGGCGCGGTTGACGAGTCTCCACGCCGGGTGGTCGGGGTCGCTGCGATGGACGATCACGAAGCAGACCGGGGCCTGCTCGATTGCCGGCAGCAGCTCGTCGAGGAGCGACAGCGTGGCCTCATCCGACCAGTGAAGGTCTTCGAGCACGAGGCAGAGCGGCCGCTCGCGTGCCAGCGCGCAGACGAGCTGGTAGAGCCAGTAGAACGTCTCCTGTCGGACTGCGTCGGGCGCGAGATCGTGCGCGGACTGCTGCTCCTCCGCCTCGAGCGCGACGACCGAGCACGGCTGGCGACGAACGGGTAGGCCTGCTCCGCCTCGCCTGCGAGGGTGCGGGTGAGCGCCGTCCGCAGCTCCAGGCGCGCGCGCGCCTCGGAGTCGGCGACGCCGAGGCCGAGCCAGCGCCGGAGCTGCTCGCGCACCGGCCAGTAGGGCATCGTCTCGGCGTAGGCGACGGCGTGACCCGCGAGGAACCGGACGCGTCCGGCGAAGCGCTCTTCGACCTCGGCGACGAGGCGTGACTTGCCGATGCCGGGCTCGCCGGTGATCGAGACGATGGCGCCGGTGCCCCCGACCAGGTCGTCGAAGACGTCGCTCAGCGCGGCGATCTCCTCGCTGCGTCCGACGAGCGTCACCTCGGTGGGCGCAGGAGCCTGCGCGCGGACACCCGCCACACGGAAGGCGGCGACCGTCTCCCGCCTCCCATTCAGCTCGAGCTCCCCGAGCTCTTCGAGCTCGAACGCCGCGTCGACCTGATCGCGCCGTCACCGGTCCCACGACGACATCGCCGAGCGCCTGCAGGCGTGCGGCGACGTTCACGGTGTCGCCGAGCGCGTTGTAGAGAATGTGCGGCGGGGCGTCGCCGGCCGGCACGACCACCGGGCCGGTGTTGACGGCGACGCGGGCGCGGAGGTCGAGCCCGGCGGCGAGGCACCACCTGACGCGACGTAGCGCGCGAGCGCCTCGCGGATCGCCAGCGCGGCCCGGACAGCACGATCGGCGTCGTCCTCGTGTGCGAGGGGCGCGCCGAACAGCGCCAGGACACCATCGCCGGTCAGCTGCGCGACGGTGCCGCCGAACCGCTCGACCTCCTGGCGCATCAGGCGCGCGACGTCGTCGAACAGGAACTTGGACCGCTCCGGGCCGAGCGTCTCGGCGATCGACGTCGAGGCGACCACGTCGGCGACCAGGACCGACACGATGCGCCGCTCTCCCACCGAGGCCGACATGTGGGAGTTATACGCCTACTCCCGACGAAACGGGCGTTGCGTCACGACGGTAGACAAGAGTCGTGCGAAGGGACTACAGTCGTCGCGATCGCCGATACCTGCGGCGAGGAGGCATCGATGCGCACGTTCGTGCTGGCCGCGACGACCGCAATCGTTCTCACGACTGTGGCCTGCGGGACATCGGGCAAGTCGAAGAAGCCGACCGCTCCGACCACGTCCGCCTCCACGGCGGTTTCGAGTTCGAGCGATGCGCCGGCGGCCGACTTCCTCCACGATGGGTTCGCCCCCGCCGAGACGCCGGTCAAAGGCGGGCGGCTGAAGGCGGCCCTGACGGTCGAGGCGGATACCTGGAACGGGCTCTCGTACTACCCCACCCAGTGGTCGCTCTTCTATCTGATGGCACGCGGGCTCTACGGGTACCCGAACACGGTCGAGGAGCCGGACACGTCGACGGTTCGCCCCGAACTCGCCGAAGATCTGCCGACGATCTCCGGCGACGGCCTCACGTACACCGTCAAGCTGCGCAGCGGCTTGCGGTTCCCGAACGGGCAGCCGGTCACGGCGGCTGATGTGAAGGCGACGTTCGAGTACATGCTCGACCCGAACCTCGCCCCTGCCTCCGGCGGCCCCGCGGCGTCCGGCTACTACAACGTGATCGTCGGCGTCGACGCATTTGCGAAGGCGATGCTCGACTCGCACGGGCGCTCCGCGTCGACCATCAGCGGCATCACTGCAGTCGACGAGCTGACGACGACGTTCCGTTTGACTCAAGCCGACGGCTCCTTCCTGCGCGCCCTCGCGATGGCGTGGGCGTACATCGGCCCGCCTCGACTCGGCACGCAATCACCGACTTGCCGCCGCCGTTCGTGGGGCCGTACAGGCTCTCGTCCCACCACGACGGCAGATCGGCCACCGTGGATCGCGAGCCGACCTGGGCCGCAAACGTCGCGGCCGGTGTCCCGGAGGATCCAGCGGACAACAACGTCGACGGTATCGACATCGCGATTGGCGTCAGCGCGGAGACCCAGCTGCTCGAGATCAAGGGCAACCAGATCGACCTCACGCTCAACAACAGCGTCGTCGAGGGCTCCGACGTGCCCGCCATCGCGAACGATGCGGAGTACGCCGACCGGTACTTCTCGACGTTCACGGCGGGCGTGTACTACGGCATCTTCCGCGTCGACCGTCCACCGTTCGACGATGTCCGGCTCCGTCAGGCCGTCAACCTCGCCCTCGACCGCTCGCTGCTCGTCAAGATCCGCGGCGGCGAGATCGCGACGTCGGTGTGGTCGCAGATCCTGCCGTCGAACCTGCTCGCCGATGAACCACTCGACGTGTACCCCGCCACGCCGGACGTCGAAGGTGCGAAGCGACTCATCGAGAGCACCGGTCTGCCAACGCCGATCAAGGTCACGATGGTCGTCCAGTCCGAGGGTGCGTCGACTCCGACCGACGCCCTGGCCGTGAAGGCCAGTCTCGACGCGGTCGGCTTCGATATCGCCGTGAAGGTGGTTCCCCTCGATGTCTATGGCGGCTATCTCAGCGACACGACATCCGACCTACGGCCTCGCGTTCATGAGCTGGGGGCAGGACTATCCGGACGCCATGACGTTTTTCGGCCCGCTGCTGACCTGCCCCGACGGCATCCCCGCCCCGGGCAACGCCGGCAAATTCTGTGACCCCGAACTTGATGCGGCGGTTGCGACGATCAACCGGCTCCCACTCGGTCCCGATCGTGTCGCCCGGTTCGCGAAACTCTCGACAGAGACGATGCGAACGTCGGCGCCGTGGTGGCCGTACGCCAGCGCGCGCCACGTCACGCTGGTCTCCGACCGGGTCGGGAACTACCGATACGCCATGACGAAGGGGGACTATCTCACGGCGATCTACTTGAAGAATCCATAGCCCCGGGGTCGGGCGACCGCGTCCCGCGACCCGTCCCGCGGGGTGCTGGTCGCGGGCCGGGCGGCGCCAGTGTCGCGACGGTGACACTCCGAGCGTCGCGGCCGCGAGCGACCGCCTCCCGCACCACTCCTACGGTCTTCGTATCCGGTAACGCCGGCGACCAAGGGGTGAGAAGTGATCACGCACAGCAGCATCCGAGGGAGCGTCATGATCGCGGTGTTCGCTCTCCTGGCCATAACGGCCCCGGCCGGTCTGGCGGCACCACTGCAGCCGGACGCCACGTCGGTGACGGCGACCGCGACGCCGGTTCCGCGGTCGAACCCCGACCTCGACGGGCTCCACTCGCCGATGGCGTACCGGCTGCCCTGGATCACCGGTACGCGGCAGGTCGGGCACGTGCTCCGGTGTCACGCCGGAGCGTGGAAGGGATCGGCGGCCTTCACGTTCGCGTACCAGTGGAAGCGCGGTTCGACCGTCGTGGCCACGGGTCGGAAGGCCACCTACCGGCTGCGCTCCCGTGACGCCGGATCGCGCGTCCGGTGCGTCGTCACCGCCACCAACGAGTACGGATCGGGGCGGGCCCCGTCGCACTCGGTCAAGGTCCGCCGTTGATCCACCCCCGGGCGGCCCGGTCGCTCTCGAGCGGCCGGGCCGCTTCGTCGTGCTCACTCAGCGCGTTGGGTTCAGCGCACGGCCTGGCCGGGGACGGCCTCGACCGCTGGGTGAGGCGAGGGCTTGCTTCGTTCGAGCGCCCCGATCGTCAGCCACGCCGCTACCGACGCCAGCACCGCTGCCGGCACGGCGTCGAGCCCTGGGCTGCCGGCAAGCAGCGCCCCGAACAGGATCGGAGTCAGCACGAGCCGCGTCATCGCGGCCATGCCCGCCGCCGCACCGATCGCGAGTGCCACGGTGGGCGAGACCCCGAACCAGATCGTCCCGAGCGTGGCGATCGCCACACCGATGAACATCGCCGGGAAGACGGGGCCGCCCCGGAAGCCGCACCCGAGGCAGACGGCGTACGCGAGCGCCTTCGCGACCAGCAGGATCAGCACGATCCGCGTCGAGTCCTCGGCGAGCAGGTTGGGGATCGACGCCTGGCCGGAGAACAGGACGTCCTGCGAGTCGGCCCCCAGCACGTCGGCGAGCTGCGCCAGGACACCCACGATCGCGCCGCCGCCGAGCAGTACCACCGGCAGGCCGAGGCGCGGCTCTGCGACGGTGTCGATCCCGGTCGCGAAGCGGCGCACGCCGGCCACGACCAGGGCCGCGAGGATCCCGACCACGATCGCGAGGAGGAGGTCGAGAATGTGCGTACCGTTGTACACCGGCAGGCCGGGGACGGCGATCTGCATCGACGCGACCCCGCCCCAGTCGCCGATCCCGACGAAGACGACGTAGCCGACAGCGGCCGCGACGAAGCCGGGAATCAATGCCGGGATCGCGGCCGCGCCGAGTCCGACCGAGGCCTCGACCATCAAGACGCCGCCGACGATCGGCCCGCCGAACAGCGCCGAGATGGCGGCGAACGATCCGGCCGCGTCGATGACCTTCTCACCCCGTGCGCCGAGCTGGACGACCTTCTTCACGAGGAGGCCGGCCACCGAGCCGAGAGCGATCAGCGGCGCCTCAGGGCCGAGCACCGCGCCGAATGCGAGCGACCCGATCGCCGCGATCGCGATGCCCGGTATGTACGGCAGCAGCGTCGGCCCGCCGGCGATGCCCTCGAGCGGCGAGTGCCCGCCGTCGCCCGGCATCGTCCGCCGCGCGAGCAGCACGATCGCCGCACCCACGATGGGGAGGCCGATCACCAGGTACCACGGCGGTGCCGACTCGCCGAGCGCGTCCGGCAGGTCGTGCCAGACCCAGCGCTCGACGACGTGGATCATCGCCAGGAACCCGGCGGCCATGAGCGCCGCCGGCACGCCGACCAGGGCCCCGAGCAGGACCAGGCGCAGGTAGGCGCGCGAGTCCATCGCCGGCGCGTCGGCGGGGGGAGTGGCTGGAGGTTGGTGATCTGCCAAGGCGCGCCTCGGTCGCAATCATGGACGCCCGCTCGGCGGGCGTGCGTCACCTTGCGCGGATGCATCGGTACGAGCGGCGAGCCCGTGAGTTGCAAAGATCACTATCGAACGATCGTTAGGTACGCTATCGTGGCCGTTCGCCCGCCGGGCGACCGTTCACCGAGGGCTGGGAGACCGCGATGCGAGCTGCGCGCCACGACATCCTGTTCGAGCCGGTCAGGGTCGGGCCGAAGGTCGCTCCGAACCGGTTCTGGCAGGTCCCGCAGTGCAACGGCGCCGGCTCCGAGAAGCCGGGAATGCAGGCGGCCCATCGCGCGGTCAAGGCGGAGGGAGGCTGGGGCGTCGTCTTCACCGAGTCGTGCGCGATCACGCCGGACGCCGACCAGATGCCGGCGGTCACGGTGCGGATCTGGGACGACCAGGACGTGCGCAACCTCGCCCACACGTGCGACGCCGTGCACGCGCACGGGGCGCTGGCCGGGATCGAGCTCAAGCACGGCGGCGGGCTCGCCCAGAATTCGGAGTCTCGCTACCACGCTCGCGGTCTCGCCCAGGTGCAGAACGACGTGCGGCACCTGGTCACGCCACGGGGCATGACGAAGCGCGAGATCCGCCGGATGCAGCGCGACCACGTCGAGGCGGCGCTCCGCAGCCGCGCTGCCGGGTTCGACCTGATCAGCTACTACAGCGGCGTCGCAGCGCTGACCGCATTCTTCCTCTACCCGTTCTACAACCAGCGCACCGACGAGTACGGCGGGTCGCTCGAGAACCGCTGCCGCTTCCTGCGCGAGATCCTCGAGCAGACGAGGGAGGCGATCGACGACTGCGCGATCGGCCTGCGGTTCTCGATCGACACGCTGGACGAGCCGTTCGGGCTCGGTGACCGCGGCATCCGGGCGGCCGAGGATGGCACCGCGATCATCGCGATGCTCGACCCGCTGGTCGACTACTGGGACGTCAACATCGGCACGATCAACTGGGGCGAGGATGCCGGTCCGTCCCGCTTCTTCGCGACCAACCACGAGGCCGAGTACGGGCGGATCGCCAAGTCCGTGGCGACCAAGCCGGTCGTCAGCGTCGGGCGGTTCACCGACCCCGACGTGATGGCAGAGGCCATCCGGTCGGGGCAGTGCGACTTCATCGGTGCCGCCCGGCCGTCGATCGCGGACCCGTTCCTTCCCGTGAAGATCGGCGAAGGGCGCGTGGACGAGATCCGCGAGTGCATCGGGTGCAACGTCTGCATCTCGCGCTGGGAGGTCGGCGCCGTGCCGATCTGGTGCACGCAGAATCCCACCGCCGGCGAGGAGTACCGCCGCGGCTGGCACCCCGAGCGCTTCACGCGCGCCGGGAACTCCGCCAACGACGTGCTCATCGTCGGGGCCGGGCCGGCAGGCCTCGAGTGCGCCACGGTGCTCGGCAAGCGAGGAATGCGCCGCGTCCACCTCGTCGAGGCGGCGCCGGAGCCGGGAGGGCACCTGCGCTGGGTCAGCCAGCTTCCCGGCCTGGGAGAGTGGCGCCGGGTCGTCGCGTACCGCACGGCCCAGATCGCCCGCCTGAAGAACGTCGACTGATCCTCAACACCCGGCTGACGGAGGACGAGGTCCGCGACTACGGCGCCGAGATCGTCATCGTCGCGACCGGGGCGGACTGGGCTGCCGACGGCCTCAACGGCGTCACCCAGGCGTCCATCCCCGGTGCGGTCGACGGCCACGTGCCCGTGCTGACACCGGAGCAGATCGTCCGCGACGGGCAGCGGCCGCCCGGGCCGCGCGTCGTCGTCTACGACTCGGACGGCTACTACATGGGCGCCTCCGTGGCGGAGGTGCTCGCGGCCGACGGGCACGAGGTGACCTACGTGACGCCGCTCGAGACGATGGCGCCGTACATGCACCTGACGCTGGAGTCACCCCGGATGGCCGCCCGGCTGCTCGACCTCGGCGTCGAGATCCGCCCGCAGACGTCGCTCGAGGCGATCCGCACTGGCGGAGTGGTCCTCCGGGGCGCCTGGACGCGCGGTGCCGAGGAGCGGCCGGCGGACGGCGTGGTGCTCGTGACGCAGCGCCGCTCGCGGTCTGCGCTCTACGACGCGCTGGCCGACGATCCCGTCGGCACCGAAGCGGCCGGCATCACCGGGCTGTTCCTGATCGGCGACGCGAACGCGCCCGGGATGATCGCGCAGAGCATCTTCGACGCCCACCGCCTCGCCCGCGAGATCGACACCGCCGACCCGTCGATCCCGCTCCCGTACATCCGGGAGCGGCGTCTGATCGGCGGCACCGACGCCGACTATGCACTCCCGCACTCCGCGCCGCTGGAAGCGCGAACGTAGCCGGCGTTCCGCACACCGAACACGGCGTCGGTCTCGAGGCACGCTCGGCGCAGGCCGTCAGACGACGGCCACCCCCTGCGCTTCGGGCTCGACCGCCGGCGCCCGTCCGGTGCTGCGCCGACGGACCCAGACCTGGCCCCCGCGGAGCGCCAGGGCCCACAGCACGAGCACGGCATTGGTCACGAGCAGCACGATGCTGATGATCGCGATCGCCCGCAGGTGGACGTCGAGCGTCTGCTGCTTCGCAGAGCAGACGCCGACGCAGCCGGTCGTCGCCGGCGGGACGGTCCCCGGATCGACGCGGTAGGCCGCGCTGCCGTGGTCGTGCAGCTCGTTCATCAGGACCAGCTGGTTCGACTGGGTGCGGTAGTCGTAGCTCGAGGTCAGCCCGATCTGGGCGACGGCCACCGCCGTCGTCAGCACGACGCAGAGCAGGGCGGCGCCGGCGGTCCGAACGGCACCCCGTCGATGGCCGGCGAGTCGCTGCGTCAGCCACAGGGCTGCGAACACGGCCGCGGCGTAGAAGGGCAGCATCACCGCGACATAGCGGATCCAGTCGGGGAATGGCTGCTGCGTCGCTTCGATGTAGCCGACCGCGCCGCGCAGCGAGGTAGCCCAGAAGCCGTCGGCGGCCGTGAGGACGCCTGCGAACAGGCCGACCGTCAACCAGGACGTGGCCAGGCGGGCGCGGGAAGCGAGGTGGAGGGTGTCGGGAGCGGGGGACATCGTGATCCTTTCGGTCATCTCGTCGGGTGGGCGCCCGCCCGCGGCATGCGGGACGGGCGCCGAACGACCGGTGGTTACGGCGTGATCTCCCAGCCGAACATCATCGCGTGGTCCTCGTGGGCCAGGTTGTGGCAGTGCGCCACATAGGGGCCGACGAAGTCGCGGAAGCCGCGGTACACGATCACGGACTCGCTCGGGTCGAGGGCGATCAGGTCCTCTCTCGACTTGTCCTCGGGATGGCCCTTGTCCGCCGCGGCGCTCACGTCCTTGCCGTTGCGCATCACCGTCCGGTGCTCCTCCATGTGGAGGTGGAACGGGTGCACCCAGCCGCCGCCACCGTTGCGGATCTCCCACAGGTTGAAGCTGTTCACCTTCTGCTGGGCGAGTGGCGTCTTACCGGCCGGGTTCTTCAGGCTCTTGGCCACCGTGGCCGGGTCGAACGGCCTGCCGTTGATGAGCCACTCGATCTCGCCGCCGGCGCTGCCGCGCTGCACCTCGAAGATCAGCCGGTTGTCCATCAGCGACTTCCAGTTGGACGGCAGCGGCGGCAGGTCGCGCAGCTTCGTCTGAGCGGTCGGCATGATGCTGTTGTCCTCGGGCATGTCGTCACCGTCGATGACGATCGCCATCATCGGCACCTTGTAGTTGGGGTCGGGCGAGAAGCGCGCGGAGTTCGACCACATCCGGCCGTCGGGCATCTTCATCGTGTTCGTCAGGTAGATGACGTCGCCGTCGGTGGTCGGGGTGCCGTCCTGGTAGCGGCTGAAGTCGACGACGAACTCGCGGCGCTTGGCGGGCCACAGCTCGAACGAGTCGCGCTGGATGGCGACCGGCAGGAGACCGCCGTCCGAGGCGATCTGCGTGAACTGCATGCACTGCTGGCCGTCCGGGATCCGGTACTGCCCCTGCAGGTCGTCGCCCTTGTATCCGAGCGAGACGGCGTCCTTCGGTCCCTTCGTCGAGCTCATCAGCTTGAGGTCGTAGATGCGCGCGATCGAGGCGTCGAGGAAGCGCAGCCGGTACTTGCGTCGCCTCACGTGCAGCACGGGATACGCGGTCCCGTTGACGGTGAAGATGTCGCCGACGAAGCCGTGGTTGGGGAAGTGCTTGAAGAAGGTCTTGCCCCACCACTCGGGATGTGTGCGCGGGTTGCCGGCGGCGGGAAACTCGCCCATGCCGTCGTGGATGTCCTTGTGCGGGGTGACGCCATCCTCGAGGCGGCAGTCGTACAGCGCCAGCGGGATGTCGTACTCGACGTCGAACGAGCCGTCCGGGTTGTCGGTGCGGACGCCGGGCAGGCGCAGGCCCTGGCGCTCGTCGCCCATGTCCATGCCGTTCTTCGGGTCGTAGATCGGGTACAGGCCGACCATGCCCTTGTAGACGTTCGAGCCGGTGTGGTCCATGCGGTGGTCGTGGAACCAGAAGAAGCTCTGCTTCTCCCGGTCGTCGCCGCCGGCGGGCCAGTTCAGGTACAGGTTGTCGCACCACTGGGTCGGCGCGTATCCGGTTGCCTTCGGGCCGTACCGCATCGTGTAGTGCGGGTTTCCGTCGCTCTCCGGCGCCGTGTGGCCGTTGTGGAGGTGGGTCAGGAACGACCAGTCCGGGGCTCCGAAGTCCTGGCGGTCGAGGCCCAGCGGATTCTGGTCGAGCTGGTTCTCGAACCGCACCAGGCACGGCCTGCCGTACTCGGCGTTGATGCGCGGGCCCGGGAAGGTGCCGTTGAAGCCGTAGATGGTGCTCGGCGGCAGGCTGCGCAGGGTGCCGGCCGGGTACGTCTTGCCGGTCGCGTCGAACGACACCGTCGGCTTGCCCTTCGCGTCGATGGGGCGCACCTGCGACGTCGTGAACGCGTGGGCGTTCACCTGGAGGTTGATCTTGTAGACGAGCGGGTCCGGGTAGCCGAGGCGGCTGGGCCAGATCTGGTGGGCCTCGTTGTCCATCGAGTTCTGACAGCCGGGCCGTGGCGGACTCGCCCACGACGACCAGAGGCTCTTCGGGACCGGCGACAGCGCCTTCGGGATCGGCAGCGGATCGCGGAACGGCGACATGATCAGCGGGCTGGTCGGGAACGCCTCGAGGTAGATCGCG
Organism: uncultured Actinomycetes bacterium; assembly: GCA_963732645.1. Lineage (GTDB taxonomy): Bacteria > Actinomycetota > Thermoleophilia > Gaiellales > F1-60-MAGs149 > VFJZ01. Next base: position 15,900 of record CAVTAC010000001.1, on the reverse strand, counting down.
TCGGCCAGTGCGATCGAGGCCGCGTCGAACACGCCGTTCGACGAGAGCAGGCCGCGCTTGCGCAGATCGGGAACGACGATCTGGGCGGTCTTGCCGAGCGCCAGGGCGGCGCCGCCGGCTGCGCTCATCTTCAGGAAGGTGCTTCGGCTGAGCGGTTCGCGTTCTTCACGTACGTCATGGCGTGGTTCCGCCTCCTTCGTCGTGCTGCCGGGGGGTGTCGAGTTCGCGGAGGGGCCCGCGGCTGCTCCCGGGACGCCGTGGCGCCCCGGGAGCCGAGCCGATCGTGCCCCCGATCGGTGTCTAGCGAGTGGTGGTGAAGGGGCCGGCCACGCCGCCCCCGTTGGAGAAGGCGCAGATGGTTGCGGGCTGCGTCGTTCCGGCGACCGCGTTGTTGCGGAAGCGGATGTCGTACAGCCCTCCGGTAACGACGGCGCCGCTGCCGATGAGTGCACCGGGGCGTTGTACAGCCGGGGGTGCCGACGCGGATCGTGATCGTCGCTCCGACCACGGAGCCGGTGCCGACGACGCGGAAGTCGTTCACCTTCCAGCGCGCGCTCGTGATGGTGACGCGGTCGGTGACCGCGGTCGGGACCACGGAGGCCGACAGCGCCGAGGCGACCCCATAGCCGACCGTGTTCTTCGCCTGGACGGTGAACGCGTAGCTCTGGCCGACGGTGAGGCCGGTGATGGTCATCGTCCGGGCGGTCGTCTCACGCAGGGCACCCTCGGGAACACCGTTGTGGTACAGCTGCACGCCGTAGCCCGTCACGGTCGGGTCGGGCGGCGTCATGCTCCAGCCGAACGTCGCCGATGCCTGGCCGGCGGTCGCCGTCAGCCCGGTCGGGGCGTTCGGGGCCGGATCGGGTGGGGCCTGCGTGTAGTAGCCGCTGACGATGTCGCTGTGGTTGTCGGCGGCGTCGAACGCGACCGCGGTGATCTGCACCGGGACGACCGGGTCGGTGACCGGGATCGGTCCGGTGTAGAGGTGCACGGCCGGGTCGTCCCGCAGCCCGCCGTCCTGGATGACGGCAGAGCCGTCGGTGGTGTAGTAGATGAGCGCGTTCGGATCGGACGCGGCCGGGTTCTGGGCGGCGGGATCGGTGGCCTTCAGACTGACGCCGCTGTTGGTCGGCGTCGGCGCGGCAGCCGTGCCGGGAGCCGGCGTCGCCGTCAGTGACGGGGCGGTGATGTCGCCCGAGGCGGGCACCTGCAGCGGGAACGCCGCGCTGAGGGTGACGGAGCCGTCACCGGCCGTGGACGAGGAGCGGACCTCGACGGTGTACGTCTCGCCCGCGACGAGGCCGTGGAGGGTCGCGGACGTGGTGCTCGGCCCGACGCGCTTGCCGACCGACTCACGCTCGCCGGCGGTGTTCACGGTGTTCGCGATCGCCTCGATGCTGTACCCCGTCACCGCAGCGACGCCGGGCGCGGACTGCACGGGCACCCAGTCGACCTTCACCTGGTCGGTGGTGGCCGGCGTCGGCTCGGCCGACCGCACTGCGAAGGCGGAGCCGGGAACCGGCGTGCCGACCTGGCTCGGCCCGCCAGGGCAGCCGCCCATGCCGGGGCCGCCGGGCTCGCCGAACTCGGCGATCGTGAGGCCCTGGCGGTTGGCGTCCGCGTCCTCTTCCTGCCACGCCATGGCGCGCTCGCCGAGGTCGGAGTTGGCGGCGATCTGTGCGACGGCCGGGTCGTCGAAGACGTACGTCGCCGTGAACGTGTGGGCGACGGTGTCGACCTCCATACCGGACGAGTAGCCGCCGCGTGCGGCCGGCGTGAGCGGGCCCGGAAGTGCCCGGATGTCGCGCTTGGCGACGGGCGTGCCCACGAGGTCGGCGTTGATGATGCGCTGCTCGATGAACGCCGGGTTCACGTCGGCGCCGAGGTGACCGACGACCGTGAGCGTGGAGCCGTCGAGGCTCGAGTCGGCCGTCACGAACGCGTCACTGACGGTGGTCTCGGCCACGGAGTTCGCCTCGGAGGCAGCCGTGCCGTCGAGGAACTTGATCGACACGACATCGCCCGGCCGGATGTCAGGCGTCACCTGCAGGTTCGTCCCCGCGCCCCAGCAGACGCCGCCGGGGTGGTTGACCTCGAAGGCCACACCGCCACCTTCCACCACGGCCTTCGCGGAACCCATCACGGTCGTGCCGCGAACGACTTCCAGGAGCGCCGTCTCGCCGGCGTGCTGCTCGAACCCCTCGACCGACACGAAGTCGCGGTCGGGGAAGACGACGATGTTGTCCGGGAATGTGGGAACGGCCGCCGCGGCAACGATGCTGCTGACAACGGCGATACTCGCGATGCCTGCGACGATGCCGGCGAGCAGGCTTCGGCGAGTCGCGGATCGTCGGGTGATGGGTGCCCCCGTCGTGGGACGGTGACGCGAATGTCGTGCTGGCGATTTCACAGCCTGGCCTCTCCAGTTGTTGGCTGTCTCGCGCTCTCGAGCCGGGGGAGCCGAGACGTGAGCACCAGGGTTGCTTCCTACCGGTATCTGATGCAATCTGGACATTGGTATCGATATCTCCACGTACCTCAGTACGGTGGCTTCGAGACGCCGAATCCGGAGGCGTCGAATGGCACAGCCCGTCCCCAGCGCAGTACCCGTCCACCCGCCCGCCACCGAGCGGTCGCGGATTCCTGCGTCCGTACCCGCGGAACCGCCGTCCGTGAAGCGGGCGGTCCTCCGCTTCATGGCGTCGAGCCTCGCTGCGATCATCGTGTTGGCCGTCGCCACCCTGTACGTCCAGCGGCGACTCGGCGAGGAGGCGGCCATCCGTGCGGCGCGCGCGTCCGGATCGCTGATCGCCCACGGGATCGTCGAGCCGGTCGCTGACAGACGTCGCGCTCGCCGGGCCGGGGCCGTCACAGGCCGCGCTGGATCGGGTCGTCCGCTCGCGCGTGCTCGGCCCGGAGATCGTGCGCGTCAAGATCTGGAGTCCCGACGGGACGATTCTGTACTCCGACGAGCCGCAGCTGATCGGCGGCTCCTACACGCTCGACGAGGACGACACCGAGGTGCTCCAGACGGGCGAGACCGACGCCGGCATCAGCGATCTGTCGAAGCCGGAGAACCGGTTCGAGCGCGGCAACGGGCGTCTGCTCGAGGTGTACCTCCCGGTCACGGTGGCGTCCACCGGGAGCACCGTGCTGTTCGAGCTCTATCAGCGGTTCGACGAGGACAGCGTCAGCGGTCTGAGCCTCTGGCGCCGGTCGGCCCTCGCGCTGCTCGCCGCGATCGCGCTGGTGTGGCTGATCCAGATCCCCTTCGCGTGGAAGCTCGCCCGGCGGCTGCGGGCGGGGCACGAGGAGCGCGAGCGTCTGCTCCGCCGCGCGGTCGACTCGTCCAGCATCGAGCGGCGGCGGATTGCATCCGACCTCCACGACGGCGTCATCCCGCAGCTCGCCGGCACGGCCTACGTGCTCGGGGCGGCGGCGCAGCGCGCGCCCGCCGCGCCCCTGCGCGAGACCGAGGGCGTCCTCACGGAAAGCGCCGGGGCGGTGCGCGAGGCGATCCAGCAGTTGCGCTCGATGATCGTGAACATCCATCCACCGAACCTCGAGACGGTCGGCCTCGCCGGCGCGCTCGAGGAGCTGGCGGCCGGCGTCCCCGACACCGCCATCGATATCCGCGTCGTGGTCGATCCGCACCTGTCGGTCGGTTTGGAAGCCGAGCGCCTGCTGTTCCGCGGCGCCCAGGAGGCGCTCCGTAACGTCGTCTCCCACTCCCGGGCCACGCACGCAAGCCTCGTCGTCTCGACCCACGACGGCGGAGCGCTGCTCGTCGCGTCCGACGACGGCGTCGGCTTCACGCCCGAGGACGTCGCGCAGCGACGCGGCGAGGGGCACGTGGGCCTCGGGCTGCTCGCCGAGCTGGTCGCCGATGCCGGCGGGTCGCTCGAGGTCGACGCGAAGCCGGGCGGCGGTACGACCGTCCGACTATGGGTACGCGCGTCGTGATCCGCGTCCTCGTCGTCGATGACCATCCGGTCGTGCGGCTCGGCGTCGAGCGTGCGCTGCACGGCCTCGACGGAATCGAGGTCGTGGCCACCGCGGCCGACGGTGCCGAGGCCCTGCGCATCGCTCAGGACCAGAAGCCCGACGTGATCCTCATGGATCTCCAGATGCCCGGCGACCTCGACGGCATCGCGGCGACTCGCGCGATCGTACGGGTCGAGCCCGGCATCCGCATCGTGGTGCTCACATCGCATCTCGACCGCGCCAAGATCGAGGCGGCGTTCGCCGCCGGCGCGGTCGGCTACAAGCTCAAGGACGGCGACCCCGACCAGCTCGAGCGGGCGGTCCGCGTCGCATATGACGGCGACTTCCCGATCGCCCCGAAGGCCGCCCGTCTGCTGCTCGCCCACGAGGCGCAGAAGGGGGCCGTCCAGCCGCTGCTGTCACAGCGCGAGCACGACGTCCTCTCCCTGGTGGCCGCCGGCTGCCCCAACAAGGAGATCGCCCGCCGGCTGTGGATCACCGAGCGCACCGTGAAGGGCCACCTGACCCGGATCTTCCGCGAGATCGGCGTCGACGACCGCACGCAGGCCGCGCTGTGGGCGCAGCGCAACGGCATCGGCGAGCCGTAGCGCCGCGCGGAGACGTCCTACCGCGTCAGGTAGTCGTAGCTCGAGAGCAGGTGCGTGCGCAGCACGTGCAGGTAGTCGGAGATCTCGACGTGCTCGTCGGCGCCGCCCATGCCGATCGGGCGCGGGCCGTAGACGTACGCCGGCACGCCCGCCTGGCGCCACAGCCGCGCATCGGTGCCACCGAGCGAGACGATCGGCTTCGGCCGCGCGCCGGTCAGCTGCTCGACGTTGTCCTGCATCAGCCCGAGCATGGTGCCGTGCGGGTCGCACCAGTAGCCGGGGGTGTGGTTGATCTCCTCGACGGTCGCCTCCGGATGGCCCGCGACGATCGCCTGCACCTCGCCCATGACCCGGTCGCGCTCGATGCCCAGCGGCAGCCGGATGTCGACCTCGAGCCGGCACTCGCTCGGGATCATGTTCACCTTGAGCCCGGCCTCCATCCGCCCGACGTTGACCGTGACGCGGCCGATGATGTCGGCCGCGCCGTCGCCCAGCGTGCGGTCGATCTCGACCCGCGCGGCCTCCGTCAACGGCGTCAGCTCGGGCGAGATCGGCGCCTCGATCGCCTCCAGCGTCTCGAGCTCCGTCACGATCTGCGCCGCGATCCGGCTGGCGCTGCCCGTCAGATGCACGTAGGCACCGTGCGCGCCGCGCGTCCGCACCGTGATCGCGAGCCACAGCAGGCCGCGCTCGCCGAAGCGGATCGTCTCCGGGCCCGACGGCTCGCCGTTCAGGCAGCAGTCGCCGAGCACCTCGTCGGCGTGGTGCTCCATCAGGTACCGCGTGCCCCACGGCCCGAACGTCTCCTCGTCCGAGACGACGGTCAGCGTCAGGCGGCCCTTGAGCCGGTCGCGGATGCGGTGCAGGTAGAGGTACGTCCAGATCGAGCAGCTGGTGCCGCACTTCATGTCGCTCGCGCCGCGGCCCCAGATCCTGCCGTCGACGACGGCGCCGCTCCACGGATCGTGCCGCCACGCCTCGTCGCCGACCGGGAACACGTCGGTGTGGCCGTTCAGGACGAGGTGCGGGCCGGGGGCCGCCCCCTCGAAGCTGGCGACGATGTTCGGCATCGTCGGCTCGGGATCGACCACCTTGTAGGCGATCCCCTCGGCATCGAGCAGCGCGCGGACGTGGGCCGTCGCCGCCAGCGTGTCGCCGGGCGGGTTCGGGCTCCTGGCCCGGATGAAGCCGGCGAGGAACTCCACCAGCCGGTCGCGGTCGCGCTCGATCGCCTCGAGCAGCGACGCCTTGGCGTCGGACATCGGCCGATCGTAACGGAGCACAGGCGGCCACGCCCGCGCCGGTACTATGGACGCGGCCAGGCCACGGAGGCGCGAACGCGCGGCCTGGACTCCACGCAGCGAAGGAGACGGCGATGGCGGTCGATCTGATCAGCGAGCGGGTTCCCGTCGAGGAGATCGCCGCGGACGCGGCGGACGTGGACCGGTCGGGTGACTTCCCGGCCCGCGCCCTGCGCTCGCTGCGTGAGGCCGGTCTGCTGGGCATCGCCGTCCCGGAGGCGTTCGGCGGGCGCGGCGCGTCGCTCGGCGAGATCGCCGACGTGGTCGAGAAGGTCGCCGGCGCCTGCTGCTCGACGGGCATGGTCTACGCCATGCACGTCTGCGCGACGGCGACCATCGCCGCGGGTGCACGAGCCGACGAGCCCGGCCCGCTCGCCGACGCGCTCCGCGCGATCGCGGCGGGTACGCACCTCACCACGCTCGCGTTCTCGGAGCGCGGGACGCGGAGCCACTTCTGGGCCCAGGCATCGCGCGCTGTCGCTTCCGACGGCGGCGTCCTCATCGACACCGACAAGACGTGGGTGACCGCAGCCCGGCACGCCGACTCGTACGTCGTCGCGACCGGCGCGGTCGGCGGCACGACGCCGCTCGAGACCGAGCTCTACCTGGTCGCGGCCGACGCGGCCGGCATCGAGGTCGGCGCGCCCTTCGACGGTCTCGGCCTGCGCGGCAACGACTCGTCGGCGATCCGGTTCACGGGCGTCCGCGTGTCGGCCGATCGCCGCATCGGCGACGCGATGGGCGGCCTGCCGCTGATGCTCTCGCAGACGCTGCCGGCGTTCACGACGGCCTGTGCCGGCTGCTGCCTCGGCCTCGCCGAGTCGGCGCTCGCGCACGCGGCAGCGCACGTCTCGACCGCACGATTCGAGCACCTCGGCGACGCGGCCCTCCGCGACCTGCCGACGATCCGGCAGCGCCTCGGCGTGGCGCGGGTGCGCGTGATGGAGACCCGCGGCCTGCTTGCGACCACCATCGGCCAGGTCGAGGCAGGCGACCCGACTGCGACCCTGGCGGTGCTCGGACTGAAGGCCTCGGGAGCCGAGATGGCGATCGCCGTCACCGACGAGGCGATGCGGGTCTGCGGCGGTGCGGCGTACTCGCGGCAGCTGTCGCTCGAGCGGTGCTTCCGCGACGCCCGGGCGTCGGCCGTGATGGCGCCGACGAGCGACGTCGTGCGCGAGTTCCTCGGGCGCGCGACGACGGGACTCGACCTGCTCTGACGTCGCCTCCCCGTCGACCGACGGGTGCCGTGATCACACTCAGCGGACACCGAGCAGCGCGTCGGCGCCCGTCGCGCGGCGGGCCACGCGCGCCGCGAACGCGCCGGCCGCGACGCCGAGCGGTTCGATCTCCTCGCTCACGCGGAGGGACGCGTCGATGTCCCCGCCCGCGAGCGTCGTCGGTGCGAACGGGCTCCAGAACGCGCCGTCGGAGGTGAGCGTCAGCTCGGGGAACAGCTCGGCCTCACCGGCGTCGACGCCGAGGCCGGTCTCGATCGCGCGGCCCCGCGCGACGATCTGGCGGACGACGTGGTCAGCGTCTCCGACGCCGAGCGAGCGGTGCAGCGCGCAGAGCGCGGGCAGCTCGTCGTCCGCGTCGGCCTCGAGCGTCGTCGCGATCCTGACGCGCACGCCCATCGCGACCAGGCGCGGCACGGCCGCGACCACCCGGGCGTGGTTCCCCGGGCCGCGGGCCGCGTCGTTGACGGCGGCATCGGCCGAGTCGAGGCTGATCTGGACGGCGACGTCGCGGCCGGCGAGCGGCGCGAACCGCTCGAGCATCCGCGGCGTGAACAGGGTGCCGTTCGTGAGCAGCGTGACGGGCGCGGTCTCGGCCAGGCGGGCGACCAGCTCGGGGACGCCGGGGACGAGCAGCGGCTCGCCGCCGGTGATGCCGAAGGCGTCGAATCCGAGCGCCGGCGCGTCGCGTGCGATCCGCAGGATCCGGTCCGGCTCGAGCAGCCGGCGCGGCGAACGGGGCGACGAGCCGGTCAGGCAGTAGCTGCACGCGAGGTTGCAGTGGTAGTTCGTGTAGAACCAGAGCCGGCTGCCGATCGTCCCCGCCTCGATCGCTTCGCGAATACCCTCCCGCTCACTCACGCGGTGCGCATCCTGATTGCAACCAAGGCGCCTCGGCCGGGCCGCTCGAAGACGCGGCTCCTGCCGGCGTTGTCACCGGCTGGACGCAGCGCGCCTCCACGAGGCGCTGCTGCTCGACACGCTCGACGGGGCGCGGCGCGAGGCGGCATCGGTCGCGCTGCTCGTGGCCGAGGCCGCGGACGTGCCGGTGCTCCACGAGCTGGCCGGCGGCGTCGAGATCGTGCTGCAGCAGGGCGCCGGACTGGCCGACGCGCTGTTCCACGCCTTCGCGGCGGCGACCGAGGCCGCCCCCGTCGCCGTGATCTCGTCCGACACGCCGGGCCTGCCGCCGGGCGAGATCACCGCGGCCGCCGCGGCGCTGGCAGCCGGGGCCGACGTCGCCCTCGGCCCGACGCCGGACGGCGGATACTGGCTGATCGCCATGGCCGCGCAGCACGCGGCGCCGTTCCGCGACATCCCGTGGTCGACCGACGACGTGCCTGGCGGCGACGCTCGATCGCTGCCGTGAGGCGTCGCTCGACGTCCACCTCGGGTTGCCGTGGCGCGATGTCGACGTGCCGGACGACCTGGCCTGGCTGCGCAGCGCGGTCGACCCGGAGCTCGCCCCGCGAACGGCGTCGCTGCTACCGGCGCTGGGCCTCGGCACGCCGCCGTCTCCTCACCGCGCCGGCGGGTAGATGCGCGCCAGCCGCACCGGCGACACGCCGACCCGGTAGAGCAGCTTGATGGCCCAGACCCTGACGACCGTGACGGCCGTGCCCTGGGCGCGGTGCCGCCGCGCGGCGGTGCGCACGCTGAGGTCGAGGAGGGTGAAGCGGCCGGTCTTGCGCAGGCGCTGGACGAGGTCGCAGTCCTCCATCAGCGGCAGCGGCTGGAACCCGCCGACGCGGTCGAACGCCTTCCTCGAGACGAAGATCGCCTGGTCGCCGTAGACCGGCTCGAACAGGCGCGCGAGCAGGTCGCCGAACGCCTGCAGCACCGGGCGCCGCTCGTCGTAGCGGCGGCGGAACGCGCCGCCGTCCGCGCTGCCCAGCGCCTCGCGCACCGCGGCGCCGGCCCCGTCGGGCAGGGTCGTGTCGGCGTGCAGGAACAGCAGCGCATCGCCCTGCGCGAGCTGCGCGCCGGCGTTCATCGCCACGGCCCGTGAGCCGGGCGCGACGGCCACGTGGGCGCCGGCGCGGCGGGCGATGTCCTGCGTGGCGTCGACGCTGCCCGCGTCGACCACGATCACCTCGCAGGCATCGAGGCTCTCCCGCGCCGAGGTGATCGCAGCGGTGACGGTCGCCGCCTCGTTCAGCGTGGGAATCACCACGGAGATCCTCACCGGTGGCGGCGGAGCCGATCGATGCTGAGCCGCGCGTTGGCGGGAGCGAAGAGCGGCACCGCGTTCAGGGCCACGAGCATCACGTACGTCCACAGCCACTCGTCGGGCGCCTGCACGATGAGGGCCGTGATGATGATCGCCTGCGTGGTGCCGAGCAGCCCTCCGAGGCGGGTCATGAAGCCGAGCGTGAGCAGCAGACCGGCCGCCAGCTCGACGACGAAGACCAGCCATCCGAACAGCGTGAAGTGCGGGATCACGACGTCGCGCATGAGGTCGCGCAGCGGTCCGATCACGGCGTGCTCCTGCGCCAGGTTGAACGAGTAGAGGAGGCCCTCCGGCTCGTCCTTGCCGAAGTTCGGCGGGAGCTTCCAGGCGAGGTTCGCGAGCCAGATGACGCCGGCCAGGATGCGCAGTCCGGCCAGCGTCCAGGCCATCCGGTCCACGTCGCGATCCGTGAGGTCGGGCGACGCGTACGGGCCGGTCGGGGTCACGGCGCTGACTGTACCGGGTCTGCCTGCATCCCGGCCGGTCGCCCGATCGCGAACGGCCACGCCGGTTGAGGGCTGGGTCACGTTCCGTTACCCCGTTCGAGGGAGGCCGATCGGCCGACCGGTTCGTAGTGTCCGTCAATGCGAACCGTGCACCGAACGGGCATCGCCGCCGCGATCGCCGCCGTCTTCGTCCTCCCGGCGACCGCGTTCGCGGCCGGTGCGCAGAGCCAGGCCGAGGCAGAGAAGATGGAGCGCGCCCTCACGTACAAGAAGGGGACGCTGGTCGTTCGCGACGCGCAGATCGCGATGCCGCGCGGTTACCGGTACCTGTCGGCGGTCGATGCCCGCATCACGCTGGAGCGGATCTACGGCAACCCGCCGGACAACGAGGTGCTCGGCCTGGTCGTGCCGCCGAAGTCGGATGTGCTGAGCGCTCCGTACGTCGTGGTCGTGACGCACGAGAACGACGGTCACGTGTCGGATCAGGACGCGGCCGAGGTCGACTACACGAAGATGCTCTCGTCCCTGCAGAAGGACGAGTCCAAGCAGAACGAGGAGCGTCAGCAGGCGGGGTATGCGGCGGCGCACCTGGTCGGCTGGGCGGAGCAGCCGCGGTACGACCCGGCCAGCCACAAGCTGTACTGGGCGAAGAAGATCCGCTTCGCGGGGGACACGACCGACGTCCTCAACTACGACGTGCGCGTGCTCGGCCGCGAGTCGACGCTGTCGCTCCAGGCGGTCGCGGACATGGATCAGATCGCCACCGTGGGACCGGCATGCAGGAGGTCCTGCAGGCCTCGTCGTTCGAGCCGGGCAGGCAGTACGCGGACTACCGCGACGGCGACCGCGACTCCGACTGGACGGTCGCGGCGCTGGTCGCGGGCGGCACGTACGCCGCGGCGAAGACAGGGCTGATCGCCCTGGTCGTCGCGAAGGCGAAGTTCCTGGTGCTCGGGCTCGTCGCGTTGCTCGGTGTCGCCCGCCGGCGCCTGTTCGGCCGCACCGCCTGACCGTAGGCCGCCGGGCTCCACGTGGCGCGCCGATCGCCGGCGAGTCGCGATCCGATCCTGTAGCTGTGCGGAATTTTCAGGAGAATCCCGATCTTCCTGACAGCACTGTCACGCACTGGCTGCCCGTCCTGCGCCGATCTCGTCCTCGACGGTCGAACCCAGGGGGGAAGCGCGATGGTGAAGCGACATTGGGCGCGGCGGGCGACCCTCGTCACGCTGCTCGTCGTCGCGTTCCCCGTGGCCGCCGACGCGGCCACCCGGGCGACGGTCCTGACCCGGCCGGGCCGCAGCGTTGCCGTCGTCGCGCTCGCGGACGGCACTCTCGCGCGCGTCCGCCTGCCACGCGGCGCCACGGCCGCCGTCGGCGGCCGGCTCGTCGTCCGCGGTCGGGTCGACAGGGTCGGCACGCTCGTCGCCCGCGTCGTTCGGACGGCCGGCACTGCCGGTCGGGTACGGATCGCCGGCACCGTCGTCGGCATCGACGGGCCGTCCGTCCTGGTCGCCTCGGGTGGTGCGGTCGCGCGCGTCGTCACGTCGAGCTCGCCGGCGATCGGCGCCGGCGTCGTAGTCACCGCGCGCCTCCGCGGTGGCGACCTGGTCGCCGACACCGTGCGCCGGCGCGCCGCGCCCGCCCGGCTCCGGCTCGCCGGCGTCGTCAGCGCGCTCGGCGTCGGTGTCGTGGTCCTGCGTCTTCCCGGCGGCGCGAACGCGGCCGTCGGCTCGGGTGGCCGCGACGTCTCCTGGCTGAAGCCCGGGCAGGCGATCGTGGTCGATGTGACGCGCCGCGGCGCGCGGCTCACCCTCCGGCGCTACGCCCTCCTGTCGGGCCGGGACGCGTTCGCGGAGCGCCCGCGCGGCGAGGTGATCGGTCAGGTCGCGAGCGTGGACGGCGCCCGCATCGCGATCGCCCGGCTCGGTCGCCCGAACCTCCTGCTGACGCTGCCCGTACCGGCGACTGCGGCGTCGGCGCGCAACGGCGACACCGTGCTTGCCGACACCGCGCCGGCCGCGACGACGACGGTCGCGCACGTCATCGTCCTGGGCCGCGCCGTGCCGGCCGTCCCGCCGTCGATCGAGGTGCGCTCGGCGCCGCCGGCCGTGACGCCGGCGACCACCGTGGTGATCGAGTGGGCGGCGCGGGGATCGGTCGACCGCCAGGTCTGCTCGCTCGACGGCGCGCCCTGGGCGAACTGCACCTCGCCCCGCGTCGTCCGTGGCCTCGGGAAGGGCGCGCACGTCGTCGCGATCGCCGCGCGCAACGCACGCGGCTGGGCGCCGCGCACCGACGTCCGGTTCACGGTGGCGCCGCCGCCTCCGGCCGCCCCGGTGGTGGCGATCACCGGCGGCGCGCCGCCGACCGGCTACGCGACGTCGGCGTCGTTCCCGTTCGCCGTCACCGGCGTGGCGGCGAGCGTCCTGTGCTCGCTCGACGGCGCAGCCTGGGCTGCATGCACCTCACCACGGGGCGTCGCGGGCATGTCCGTCGGCCCGCACGTGTTCGCTGTCACCGCCGGCAATGCGGGCGGCTGGAACCTCGCCTCGCGGACGGTTCGTCGTGCTCGCGCTGCCGCCGGCGCCGACGGTGACGCTGACGCAGCAGCCGGCCTCGTCGACGAGTGCGACGTCGGGCCTGCTCGCCTGGACGACGACGGGCACCGTGAACTCGACGCTCTGCAGCGTCGACGCCGGCGCCTTCGCCGCCTGTGCGTCGCCGCTCGCCCTGAACGCGCTCACGCTCGGCGCCCACTCCCTCACCGTCCGCGTGGCGAACGACGGCGGCACGGCGCAGGCGAGCGCGGCCTGGACCGTGGTCGCGCCGCCCCCGGGCGCACCGACCGTGACCATCTCCGCGGCGCCGTCCGGGACGACGACGGCGACCGCGGCCACGGTGGCGTTCGCGGCCACCGGCACGGCCGTCACGACCACGTGCTCGCTCGACGGCGCCGTCGCGGCGGCCTGCAGCTCGCCGAGGGTCTACACGGCGCTGCCGCTCGGCCCGCACACCGTCACGATCGTGGCGACGAACGCGGGTGGCTCCGCCACCGCCGTCGCCGCCTGGTCGGTCGTTCCCGCAGCGCCGGCGATCACGATCACTGCCGCGCCCGCCGGCACGACGACGTCGAACGCGGTGACGATCGGCTGGACCACCACCGGCACGGTGACGAGCACCGGCTGCTCGCTCGACGGCGGCCCGCTTGCGCCGTGCACGTCGCCCGCATCGTGGAGCGGGCTCGGCGTCGGTCCGCACTCCGTTACGGTCCGGGCGACGAACGCGGGCGGCTCGACGGACGCCGTCGTGAGCTGGACGGTCGCGGTCACCGCGCCGACGGTCTCGATCTCGAGCGCTCCGCCGGCGACGACCCCCGCCACCTCGGCCACCATCGCCTGGGTCGCGACGGGCACGGTGTCGGCGACCACGTGCTCCCTCGACGGCGGTGCCTTCGCGCCGTGTGCCTCGCCCGTCGTGCTGACCGGGCTCGCCGTCGGCGCGCACCTGTACACGATCAAGGTCGCGAACGCGGGCGGCTACGCCACGGCCTCGGCGGCCTGGACGGTGACCGACGCGCCACCGCCGCCACCGCCGCCGGTCAACACCGGCCTGCCCGTGATCTCCGGCGTCGCGCAGTCGCGCAAGACCCTGACGGCGACGACCGGCACGTGGACGGGTGCCCCCGGCTCGTTCACCTTCCAGTGGTTGCGCTGCACGAGTGCCACGAGCCTCGGCTCGTGCACCGCGATCGCCGGCGCCGCCGCAGCGTCGTACACCGCCGCCACGGCGGACATCGACACCTACCTGCGCGTGCAGGTGACCGCGACGAACGCCGGCGGCGCCGTCGTCGTGGCGTCGGCAGCCACCCCCAAGACCATGCCCTCGTGAACAGGAGCGCGACACGATGATGGTGCTTTCGACGGCGATGTGGGACGTGACGCGGGCGAGCGCCTTCGTGGCCTTCGCCTGCTACACGATCTCGGTGGCGTGGGGAATCTCGCTGACGGCGCGCTCGTTTCGCCCGCCGGTCGCGCCCCAGTTCGACTACCACCGCTTCGTGGCGGTGCTCGGCTTCTGCTCGGTCCTCGTGCACGTCGGCTCGTTGCTCGTGGACAGCTACGCCGACGTCGACCCGATCACCCTGGTCGGCGGTGGCGGCGCGTCCCTCGCCGTGCGCGCGGGCGTGGTCTCGATGTGGCTGGCACTCGCGCTGCCGGTGTCATTCCAGCTGAAGCAGCGGTTCAAGCTGATCTCGCAGCGGTTCTGGCGGCGGTTCCACTACTTCGGCTATGCCGTGTGGGTGCTGGCGCTCGCGCACGGCATGACGGCCGGGACGGACGCCGGCTCGCGCTACGCCGTCGCGCTGTACGGCGCGAGCGCCGCGCTGGTGGCGGGCGTCGCGTGGTGGCGGTGGCTCGAGGCACCGCCGAAGCGGCGTCCGCAGCGAGCGGCCGAACGGTCGTCCGAGGCGTGACTTGCTATGAGGCAAAGGGATAAATCTGCAGGTTTTCCATTTCATTTGGAATGTCTGACAAGAGTGTCACGAGGTCGCGGCGGGGCCTGCCGATCTCTGGAGAGACGACCGGAGCCGTGGGGGGAGCCGATGCTGACGCGACAACAGAACCGCATCCAGCGGACCTACACGACGGTGATCGTGGTCGTGACGACGGCGGCCGGCGCCTACGCGATCAACCAGCGCGCGGCCGGCGAACGTGCCGACGCGCGCCACGCCGAGGCGCTCCGACTCGAGGCCGACGCGCGCCGGATCGCCCAGCACGCGGCCGAGACGAGCGCCCGGTTCGCCGACCTGCGGCAGCAGTACAGCGACGTCGTCCGGAAGGCGGCGAAGACCGACCGCTCGATGCTCCGCGATCTGGCCGCGGCCCGGCGCGCCGCGAGGCGGTCCGGCCATCAGGCGGCCCCGGTCACCTACTCGACCACGGTCGGGACGACCTTCGCCGCGGCGGCACCCGTCGCGAGCGCGGCAGCCGCCGCGCCGACCAGCGGCACCAGTTGAGGCAAGACAGGCAGGGGGGATGATGGAACGGGATCGAATCAGGGCGCGGATGTCGGCGGTGATGGCTGCCGTCGTGGTCGGAGCGGCGGTCGCGGCCGGCTCGACCGGGATCGCCCACCTGCGACGGGGACCGGCCGTGGCTGCCGCGGCGCCCGCCGCGGCGCGCACGCCCACGGCTGCGCGGCTGCCGGTCGCCGGCCTCGAGGCCTGGCACGAGGCGACCGTGCCTGCGACCCTGCGGCTGGCGCCTGCGGTCGTGCATCCGCGCAAGGTGGTTCGCGTCGTGCACCGCAAGCAACCGAAGACCACCAGTCCCGCCGCGGCGAAGACCCGCGGCAAGAAGAAGCAGCAAGACGGCTGGCACGACGACCACGCGAAGGGTCAGGGCAAGAAGGACAAGGCACCGAAGGACCCGCCCAAGACGCCTGCCGATCCCGGCTCCGGCTCCGGCTCCGACGACGGTTCGAACGGCCCGACCGATCCGCCTCCGCCGCCTCCCGGCGGTGACGGCGGCACGACCGGCGGTGGCGGCGGCACCGGCGGTGGTGGCGGAACCGGTGGTGACGGTGGCGGTACGACCGGCGGCGGCGGCACGACTGGCGGCGGCGGTGGCACGACGGGTGGCGGCGGTGGCACGACCGGTGGCGGTGGCACGCCGGCGATCGCGCCGGTGAACACCGCGCGCCCACGCGTCCGCGGTGGCAACACGGCGGGATCGGTCCTGACGGCCAGCGCAGGAACCTGGACCGGCACCGATCCGACGCTCACCATCACGTGGCTGCGCTGCCGGCAGGATGCCTGCTCGCCGGCCGGCACCGGGGCCTCTCTCGCCACGACCGATGCGGACATCGGAGCGACGTTCAAGGTGTCCGTGCTGGCCGAGAACGCGGCCGGGTCGAAGACGGCGGTGTCGGACGCGTCGGACCGGATCGAGCGGGGCGGCTGATGCGCTGGCTCCCGGTCTACAACATCGGCATCGCGGGCGTCTGCGCCGCCGCCGTCGCTGTCGCGGCGTCGGGCAGCGGCGCGGGCGAGCGCGCCGACCAGTTGACGAAGCGGGCCGAGGCCGGTCGGCA